>NZ_CP081301.1:3365000-7323761 GCF_025809195.1 Paenibacillus sp. PSB04 | reverse complement strand
GTTTACAACTTGGAAACATTTCGACGTATGCCGGATATCATTGGCGTGTAGGATGGGGGTAAGAAATCAGGAAGGGATGAAGCTCATGATGAAACGACATAAACTACTTCCTCCAGTGATCGGCGTGATGATGGCAGGTGCGCTTTTGGCGGGCTGCGGTTCGCCGCAGAGCAATGCAAGCCGGGAGGTCATCGACAAGCCGGGCAAGCAGATCACCGTTATAGATACGGCCGCCGAAGGCCGGAAAAATACCGGAGAAATCCAGGTGGAGCAAATCGAAAAGCTTAAAGACGTGTACGGCCGGACCTGGCTGTCGGACCACGAAGCCATCGTGGAACGAAATCATGTGCTGATGATCCATGATTTGCCTCCAATATCGAACGCAAGCTGACGGAAAATCCGGCCACGGCCGGTCAATATCTGGCTGCCGCGTCGCCGGACGGGGAGCATGTCTTTTTTACGGGGGGCAACCCGAAAGACAAGTATGATATCGGGGGCTATCTCCTGGATGCGGGCTTCCGGAACCGTAACGAAAACGGGCGCATTCTCCATGCTGTCCGATATGTTCTGGGCCGATCCACAGCATATCCTCGTGAGCACGGATGACAGCAAGCTTCAATTGATCGACCTGCAGGGCAAACGGACCCCGGTCCAATTCTCGGATCCGGAGCTGTCCGACAACGTGCCGCGCATGGCGAGCAAAGCGGGCGACCGTTATTACTATTTGGGCGTACACGAAGGCTACACCGTGCTGAAGACGTTTACGGCATCGGCGCCTGAGGCCAAGACGATCCAGGAAGGCGTCGTCACATTCAGCCTGTCGCCGGACGGCAGCGCGATCGCCCTGGAGAAACGCGAGTGGAACACGACCAAGGACGCCGAGCTTCAGCTCATCGATGCCAGCGGCAAGAAGCTGGGAACCGTGGCCAAAGGAACGCTTCTCGGCCGGCCGAGCTGGTCGCCGGACGGCAGCAAGATCGCCTTCTCGGTGTATACTGAGGGTGAGCAGGGCATGAAAGGCATGTACGTGTTCGACAAGGCGAGCGGCAAAACGACGCCGCTGTCCACGGAGATCCAGGCCTATGACTCCCCGGCCGTCTGGAGCCCGGACGGCAAGTCGCTGATGGTGTACCAGACCGTGTATGAAGGCGAGAAGTCGAACAATGTGACGTATGTGGTCCATCTGAAGTGATCGCCGCGGTCAGCGGCGGAGCGAGTGCGTGCTGTGCGTGCTGCTAGGCAGGCTTCGTGCGGGCGACGGTGAGCGCGGGCTAATGCTTCGATGCAGAGCGTTGGCGCTGCAGGTTGCGCGTTCTGAGCGCTCGACGGATGAGCGCATGTGTGCGGGGAAGCCCGCTCCGCGTGCGGATCATGCCTCCGATCGCTGTTGCCCCGAATTTTTCGGGAATGGAATCGAAGGTAAAAATTCGGGGACAAAGGCGACCGCTGCCGCTTCTCCGGCATGATTCCGCCCGCTCCGCTGCTGCCAGCGGCGAGTGGGGGAGTAAGGTCCTTGCGGTGGCTGTGCAGCACCGCAATGACGGGAGTGGGAGCGGGCTGTGCTTCGATGCAAAGCGTTCGGCGGGGCGCGTGCTGTGCGTGCTGCTAGGCAGGCTTCGTGCGGGCGACGGTGAGCGCGTGCTTGTGCTTCGATGCAGAGCGTTGGCGCTGCTGGTTGCGCGAATAGAGCGTTCGACGGATGAGCGCATGTGTGCGGGGAAGCCCGCTCCGCGTGCCGATCATGCCTCCGATCGCTGTTGCCCCCGAATTTTTTGGGGATGGAATCGAAGGTAAAAATTCGGGGACAATGGCGACCGCTGCCGTTTCTCCGGCATGATTCCGCCCGCTCCGCTGCTGCCAGCGGCGAGTGGGGGAGTAAGGTCCTTGCGGTGGCTGTGCAGCACCGCAAGGACGGGAGTGGGAGCGGGAGCGGGCTGTGCTTCGATGCAAAGCGTTCGGCTGGCGCGTGCTGTGCGTGCTGCTGAGCAGGCTTCGTGCGGGCTGTGCTTCGAAGCAGAGCGTTGGCGCTGCAGGTTGCGCGTTCTGAGCGCTCGACGGATGAGCGCATGTGTGCGGGGAAGCCCGCTCCGCGTGCGGATCATGCCTCCGATCGCTGTTGCCCCCGAATTTTTGAGGAATGGAATCGAAGGTAAAAATTCGGGGACAAAGGCGACCACTGCCGCTTCTCCGGCATGATTCCGCCCGCTCCGCTGCTGCCTGCGGCGAGTGGGGGAGTAAGGTCCTTGCGGTGGCTGTGCAGCACCGCAAGGACGGGAGCAGAAGCGGGCGCTGCTCCGATGCAGGCACGTTAGCAGGAGGATCTGGAAACACTGCTGATCAATCTTCATTTTCGGGTCGATGGGTTACATTTAGAGCAAATCACCACCTTGAGTGGTGATTTTTTTTTTATGGGTACGAGGCATCACTTGATATTTTTATAAGAAAAAAATGTAAAAACCGACTTGACCTTGGAGTCTGCTCCAATGTTATTGTGAATTCATGGAAAAACTATATTCTATACAAGAAGCTTCACGAATGCTTGGGATCCCGAAGGATACACTCCGCTATTATGACCGTCTCGGAATTGTCTCGCCGACGCGGGAAAACAATCGGTACCGCAGGTACTCGAAGAACGACCTCATCGATTTGATGAACATTCAAATTATGCAGTATGCGGACTTTTCTCTCGACGAAATCAAGGGGAAGTTTGGGTTTCACAGGATGGAGAAGGTAGACCCTGCTTACTGCCATGAGGTTGCTGCTTTCCTCGATGCCAAGAATGCCGAGACACGAAAAAAGATTGATCATCTTCAGAAGGTCAGTCAGCTGCTCGACGTAGCTGCCGATACATTAAGAGACTTCAATCCAGAAAAAGACCAGCGGCTGGCGGAGATCGTGCGCGAAATTTATCAGGGTATCCGTAAGAAGGAAAAGGGAATTTTCGAGGAGGGATGTGATGATCATCAAGGTTAGCAATTTTTATTACCTGATCGCAGCATTTTTGCAGTACTGTTTGCCGTTACGCACGCATGGAACGGGCAATCCGCTGTTCTTCCGGAGCTCCAGGTAGGTGCGGGGACACGGACGGTATTCATGTATGTTTGGCACATCATCACGGCGGAAAATCTGGTTTTCGGGGTCATGTTTATTTGGATGTCATTCCAAAGCGATCGATCAAAGGTCCGGTTTTGCCGCTTGGATGATCGTGTCGCTTCTGAGCGTACGGCTGATGGTCATTCTTGGCGTAACCGCATTTCAAGACGCTTCGTCCCTTATGGATACGTTAATTGACTCGGTTTGCAATCGTCATTTATGTGGCCTTTATCATTTTTGGGTATCAGGATGAAGCCTAAAAAAGCTGGGAGGTCAGAAGCTACATTTTGATAGGGAGGAATGAAGGTCATCAGTGGGAGGGAGTTATACTTGGTGGCAGAGAGCTAGGCGTCTGCATGTTGCATAGCTCATCTAGGAAGCATGGATTTTATGTAGCGGACGATATAGTGATTGAGTTGTCGGTTGTTCGGGCTTTTCCTTACCAAACCAAAAAACCTCTCAAGCGTGCATAGGTTAACCATGCAGCTCGGGAGGTTTTTGCGTAAAGATTTCTTTTGGTCCAGAGGTATTTGATGTTAATTACACGTATCGGATTTGCACGCACCAGCGGAGAGGACGGAATCGTTCTGGAGAAGCGGGCAGCGGTCGCCTTTGTCCCCGGATTTTCCACCTTGGCATGTTACCGATCGGGAAATCTGGGGGCAACCTGCAATCGGAAGAATGAACCGGCATCGTAGCGGTCATCGAAGCTCCAACATTTACATGATCTGCTCCAATGAGGGGCTTCAAGGCTCAACGTATGCATTTACGCGATCTGCTCCTAAGAGCGGCTTAGAGATACAGTGGCCAGCGGAGAGGACGGAATCGTTCTGGAGAAGCGGGCAGCGGTCGCCTTTGTCCCCGGATTTCCACCTAGGCATGTTACCGGTCCGGGAAATCTGGGGGCAACAGCGATCGGAAGAACGATCCGGCATCGGAGCGGTCATCGAAGCTCAACATTTACATGATCTTCTCCAATGATCGGCTTAGAACCTCCCTCACACGAACCGCCGATGCAGCTTCTTGCCGTCGTAAGAGAACATTACCTTTTTGTCCTCGACGATGGTTTCCAGATGTACGGCGCGGCCCCACAGCTGGTATACGTAAGGCAGCGTGCGCTCCATGTACTTCAGGTCGAGCTCGATGCCCTCGTACATATGCTTGATCACCATCTCGCCGGTCCGCAGGTAATCGCCGTCCTCGACGACGAGGTAAGGGCTGCCGCCGTTGACTCGGGCGAAGACGAGCTGGTCGCGGATGTTTTCCCAGCTTTTATCGGTGATTTTCCACTCGGGACCCTTCTTCTCAAAGACGTACAGGTCCAGATCCTCGGTCAACTGCTTCGTCATGTAGTTGCGGATAAAGGAAATGTCCGAATCGAATTCGCGCACCTCGAAAATTTTCTCACGGCCCTGCCCGGGTTTGCGGCCGCCGAATTCGATTTCCTCCTTGGTCGGATGGTCCCAGCGGCGCTCGATGTCCTCGAAGATTTTCAGCCCTAAATAGTAGGGATTCAGGCTGTGCCGGGACGGCTGCACGACGGAAGAGTTGAGCTTGGCGAATTCGATCGTCTCGTCGCTCGTCAGGTCCAGCTCGCGGATGATCCGCTGATGCCAGTACGAAGCCCAGCCTTCGTTCATGATTTTGGTCTCCATCTGCGGCCAGAAATAGAGCATTTCGTCGCGGAGCATCGTCATAATGTCGCGCTGCCAGTCCTCCAGCACTTCGGAAAATTCCTGGATGAACCAGACGATGTCCTTTTCCGGTTCAGGCGGGAATTTGCGGTTGGCCGCACTTTCCTGGGACTCAGGCTCCGGCTTGTGATCGAGGTTCCACAAGTCGTCGTATTCGCCGGGCTGGGTCTGGATTTTGCCGGACTCTTTTTGCGCTTTCAGCTTCATTTCCATATAGCGCTGCTTATCCAGTGCTGCGGCTTGATCAGCTGCGGGTCGACATGCTCCTGGACGGCCAGCACGGCATCGATAAAGCGCTCCACGACTTCGGTGCCGTGCTCGAGTTCGTATTGGCTGATCCGCTCCGCGGTGGCCGACATGCTCTCGACCATGTTGCGGTTGGTGGCGGAGAAGCGGTAGTTGTTTTTGAAAAAGTCGCAGTGCGCCAGGACGTGGGCCACGATGAGCTTGTTCTGGATCAGGGAGTTGCCGTCGAGCAGAAAGGCGTAGCACGGATTGGAGTTGATGACCAGCTCATAGATTTTGCTCAGGCCGAAGTCGTACTGCATTTTCATTTTGTTGAACGTCTTGCCGAAGCTCCAGTGTGAAAAACGGGTAGGCATCCCGTAAGCACCGAAGGTGTAAATAATGTCCGCCGGACAAATTTCGTAACGCATCGGATAATAATCCAGGCCGAAGCCGTCAGCGATCTCCATAATTTCACTAATGGCGTATTCCAGCTGTTTGATCTCGTCGCTCATTCGTTCATTGCTCCTTCCTTCTGCGGAAGAATAAAATATGATATCGGGACTATATTTCAATATATTCAGCAGCACCTCAAGTATGAACTGACATGGCCGGCCGAAAGTCCGGATTCTGTCCCGGATCAGGTTGTTGGCAAATCCCAGCAGCCCGGAAATTAATGCAGTCTTCATGTCGATTTATGTTAGAATATAAAAGCATGAGTCTAAGGTTTCCTATTTACGAAAGCGTTTTATATTTTTGCGGGCGGTGACTGCGTTACCATGTGGAAGTACTTTGTGCAAGCAACCAACAACATGAGGATCCGGAATAAATTGATCTTTTCCTACCTGTTCGTCGTCATGATCCCCGTGCTGATCGTGGGGGGCATCATTACCGCCTATTTCAGACAGGATGCATTGGACAATGCGATAGAGCAGACAGCCAACGATGTGGATAAAATCAAAAGCCAGCTGTCCACCATGCTGTCCGTGCCGATCTCGATTTCCAACAAGCTGTACTTGGACGATAACCTGAAGGACCTGGTCAATACAAATTACACGACCATTCTGCAAATGGTGCAGGCCTATTCGAAATACAACGATTTTGAAGAGCTTCCGCGGCTCTATAACGAAATCAGCAACGTCCGCTTCTACCATTACAACAGGACGATGATCAACAACACCCAGTTTATTAACGTTACCGCCAAGATTGAGGGGGAAGAATGGTTCCAAACGGCCATGAACAACCCGCGGATCGGTTGGTTTTTTATGGAGGGAAGCGACATCGGCACCGAAAAGAAGCTGAGCCTGGTGCGCCGGATCAAGTTCAAGGATTACCGAACCCCGGGAGTGCTGGTCATTACGCTCAACCAGAGCATGCTGAACTCGATCCTGAGCAAGGAAACGTTCAACACGCTCATTGCGGATGACAGCGGATACATTGTGGCCGCCAAAAATCCGCAGAACGTCGGCAAAACCCTGAAACAGCTGGATTTGAACATCGATATGCATCAAGGACAGGAACAGACGATCAGCCGGCGCGTCAACGGGGTCTCCTCCAACATTATCGTGGACAAGCTGACGCCGCAGACGAGCTTGAACGGCCTCAGCGTCGTGTCGGTCTTTTCGACCCAGGGCATTGTCCAGGACGCCAAAAAGGTCGGATGGATCGGCATGGCGCTGGTGATCGGCGTGCTGATCCTGGCGCTTACGCTAATATTCGTCGTATCCAAGCTGACGACCAACCGGCTTCTGCATTTGAGCAGACAGCTGAACAAGGTGGCCCGGGGGAACTTCGATACGATTTCCTTTCTGGACGGCAACGACGAAATCGGGCAGCTCTCCCGCCAGTTCAACTATATGGTCCGAAGCATCAACGACCTGCTGAACCAGGTGTATGAGAGCAATGAGAAGAACACCAAGCTTGAGGTTGCGCAAAAAGAAATCAAGCTCAAAATGATGGCCAGCCAGATCAACCCGCACTTTTTGTTCAATGCCCTGGAATCGATCCGGATGAAGGCTCATCTGAACGGGGAGAAGGAAATCGCCAACATCGTGCGGCTGCTGGGCAAGCTGATGCGCAAAAACCTCGAAGTCGGCAGTGTGAAAAAAACGCTGAAAGAGGAAATGGACATTGTCCGCGCGTACTTGGAAATCCAGAAATTCCGGTATGAGGATCGATTGAACTACGAGCTGATTGTCGAGCCGGAGACCGAACGGGTGCTGCTGCCGCCGCTGATCATTCAGCCGCTGGTGGAGAATGCGATTATCCATGGCCTGGAAGGCAAAGAAGTGGACGGGATGCTGCGTGTCCGCTGCTCGATGAAAGAAGATATGCTGCATGTCGAGGTTATCGATAACGGGGCCGGCATGTCGAAGGAACGCAGGCAATTCGTTCTGGCGACGCTGGATGCGGAAGAGGAGGAAGGCAACCGCATCGGCTTGCGGAACATCCATCAGCGAATTAAGCTGACATATGGAGACGACTTCGGCCTGCATATTACGAGTATCCCGGGACAGGGAACCAAGATGGAATTCATGATACCAACAGGGGGAGAAATGCATGTTTAACGTTTTGATTGTGGATGACGAACCGATGATCCGCGAAGGCCTCAAGACGATCATCGACTGGGAGAGCTTCGGGTTTACGGTGGTGGATACGGCGGCCAACGGCCGGGATGGGCTGGATAAAATCAAAGAGCTGAAGCCCGATCTGACTATCATCGATATCCGCATGCCGGGCATGACCGGTCTCGACGTCATTGAAGAGGCCCGGGCCGCCATGATCTCGACGCATTTTCTAATTTTGAGCGGATATGCCGATTTTGATTATGCCAAGCGGGCGATCGGTTACGGCGTAAACGGATACCTGCTGAAGCCGCTGGATGAGGAGGAGCTCGGGGAGGAACTGCAGCGGATCGGGGCGATTCTGACCCGGGAGAAGCAATCGCATCGTTCCGCGGAAGAGGACCATGTCTTCCGTGAGCACCTGCTTGAATCCTTTCTACTGCAGGAAGAAGCGCTTCGGGATCCGGCGACGGTCATGCAGCTGGGGCTGGACTGGCCGAGGTATCAGATCGTCCTGCTCGAAATCCATGGATCGGCGGACGATGCCCCTTTAGCCGCCTTAAGACGGAAGCTGTCGGTCCATTTTGAAGGTGCGGAGCGTGTCATTGTGTTTTCGGCGGGACCGTTTGCGGCCGTGCTGTGGGACCGGGGCATGTCCCGGGAAGACGATGCTGCCCGCTATTACGCGGAATGGGGTGCGCTGCTGCCGGATAACAAGGGATGGTTTGCCGCCGGCGGGGGAGCGGTCACCGATATTTCGCTCATTGGACAATCGTATGCGGAGGCCGCCGAGCTGCTGCACCATCGTTTTCTGTTCCATGAAGAGCGTTTGATGCTGCCCGGGGATTTGGCCCTGATGGCAGAGTCATACCCGGAGAAGGCGCCGCTCGATCCAACCGGAGAAATCGAACTGTCGGATATGCTGTATTATGCGCTGGACATCCGGAGCATGGAAGCGGTCGGCCGCTTTTTTGACGAGCTGGAGGAGCGGGTTGTCGGTTTCGGGCAGGCCGAGCAGGCGGTAAAGTCGGCGGTGGCCCATATATTGACCATGGCCATCAACAAG
Organism: Paenibacillus sp. PSB04; assembly: GCF_025809195.1. Classification (NCBI taxonomy): domain Bacteria; kingdom Bacillati; phylum Bacillota; class Bacilli; order Caryophanales; family Paenibacillaceae; genus Paenibacillus; species Paenibacillus sp. PSB04. Next base: position 7,315,119 of record NZ_CP081301.1, on the reverse strand, counting down.
CTGTCGGGACAGAACCAGGCATTGTATCCGCTGCTGCAGGATGCGCCGCTCTTCATTACGGAGGCGTTCCGCCAGCCGACATGGGAGCAGCTGAAAGCGGTAGCGGCCGCCCATTTGAGCAGCCTGATCGAGAGGATCGGCGGCGGGAGCAAGGATGCCGTGCTGAAGCAGATGATCGATTTTATTCACCGGAACTACAAGGAGAACCTGAAGCTGGAGCTTCTGGCCCAGGTGTTTAATTACAACAGCGCTTACCTGGGGAAAATGTTCAAAAACTATACGGGTGAGAACTTCAACGCGTTCCTGGACAACGTGCGGATTGAGCACGCGAAGGAGCTGTTATCCCAGGGACTTAAGGTACATCAAGTGGCGGCCTGTGTCGGGTATGCAAACGTGGACTATTTTCACAGCAAATTCAAAAAATACGTCGGGGCATCCCCGTCGTCATTCCGGAAAAAGGAGCCTTCCGAGTAGTCTCTTGACTTTCGCTGATCCTGCGGGATGATTTTGGCTATACCGTCTTTCAAAAACGTTTTCGAGGCGAAAATTCCCCCTGAAAATTAGATTTTTGGGGGGATTTTTGTGTAAAGTCATGTCAAATTTCGACTATGAAAGCGTTATATCTAATTTTTATATGATTTTAGGTGAAATCCGATGGGTATTTTTATAAGCGCTTCATTTAGTAAGATGAAGGTATCAATTAGAGGAGGGGTTATTGAATGGAAGCGCTCACACCTAACACCATTCCCCGCAGCGGTCAAGATACTGCTAAAGCACCAAAGCGTAAACGAAAGGGTGGCTTCTGGAGTACGGTGCTCCAGCAAAAATATTTATATTTAATGTCGCTCCCTTTTGTCATTTGGGTGTTCGTGTTCAGTTACCTGCCGCTTTGGGGCTGGACGATGGCCTTTCAAAACTACAAACCGGCAAGGTCATTTTCCGAGCAAAAATGGGTAGGATTTAAATATTTTCAAGAGCTGTTCCAAGACGACCGGTTTTATCTGGTGCTGCGGAACACGCTGGCGATGAGCTTCATGGGCCTCATTCTGGGATTCGTGGTTCCGATCTTCTTCGCGATTCTCCTTAATGAGCTGCGGGGCATGTTCTTCAAGCGGTTCGTGCAGACGGTTTCTTACCTGCCGCACTTTGTATCCTGGGTCGTTGTGGCAGGCATTATTACGAAAATGCTTTCAATTGACGGCGGTGCGGTCAACCAGATTTTGATGGCGCTCCACCTCACGGACGAACCTATACAGTTCATGGCGAAGGGCAACTGGTTCTGGTACATTGTAACCGGTTCCGATGTCTGGAAGGAAACAGGCTGGAATACGATCATCTATTTGGCAGCAATCACAGGGATTGACCCGGAGCTGTACGAAGCATCCCGCGTCGACGGTGCGAGCCGCTGGAGACAGATGTGGCACATTACGCTGCCGGGCATCCGCTCGACGATCTCGGTTCTCCTGATTATGTCGATTGGCCACTTGATCAGCATCGGCTTCGAGAAACAGTTCCTGCTCGGCAACAACCTGGTGACGGATTACTCGGAGGTTCTCGATCTGTACGCACTGAATTACGGTCTGAATATGGGCAGGTTCTCATACGGTACCGCCATCGGCATATTCAACTCCGTAGTCAGCATCATCCTGTTGTTTACGGCTAACGGCATTTTCAAAAAGGTTACGAAAGAAAGCATTATGTAGGAGGCGAGAAATCGAGATGCCAAACAAAGCGTTTAATGCGACCAGATCCGATAAGATCTTCGATATATGCAACATCATCTTCATGGCGATCGTGCTGATCGTTACGCTGTATCCGTTTCTGAACGTGCTCGCCATATCGCTGAACGATTCCATCGATACGGTGCGCGGAGGCATCACCATCTGGCCGCGTGCGTTCACATTTGAAAACTATAAGACGATATTTGCTTATGACACTTTGCTTCAAGGCTTGAAAATTTCCATTTTGCGTACGATCGTCGGTGCTGTTCTGGGACTGCTCAGCGCATCAATGCTGGCGTATACGCTCAGCCGGCCTGATTTTCAGGCCCGGAAGTTCGTATCGACATTCCTGGCGATGACGATGTACTTCTCCGGCGGCCTGATCCCGGGATACATCCTGATGCGCGACCTGAACCTGATCGGCACGTTCTGGGTATATGTTCTGCCGGGTCTCGTCAGTGCATTCAACGTTTTTATCGTCCGTTCCTTTATCGACGGCTTGCCTTATGCCCTTCAGGAATCGGCCAAGCTGGACGGAGCCAACGATTTTACGGTATACTGGCGCATTATCCTGCCGCTCTGTAAACCGGTTCTTGCGACGATCGCGCTGTTCCTTGCCGTAGGTCAGTGGAACTCCTGGTTCGATACGTACCTGTATAACGGCAGCAACGCAACCTGGACTACCCTGCAGTACGAGCTGATGAAGGTGCTGCAGAGCACGCAGCAGGGCGGCGGAGCGATCAACGCGAACGATATGGCCAAGCAAATGGCCCAGATTTCGCCGGAATCGATCAAGATGGCCATTACCATCGTCGTGACCGTGCCGATCCTGATCGTCTATCCGTTCCTGCAGAAATATTTTGTCAGCGGCATGACGCTGGGCGCGGTGAAATCGTAAAATACCGCTTTTTCAGAAGTTACATTCCTATATAGAGGTATCAGCAGGCTAGCCTGTTATACAAAATAGATAAAGAAAAAGATTAGACATCATGGGGAGGGTTTACGCAATGCCAAAGAAAGCGTTCAAGGTAACCGCGATTTCTCTGATCATCGCATCAATGCTAGCGGTTGCGGGCTGCGGCGGAGGCAAGGAGGATACCGCGGCCAAAGATACAGGCGACACGACATCGCCGATCACCTTCAGTTTTTTCGGTGCGGATGCGAGTCCAAACTGGAACAAAATGCAGGATGAAGTCGGCAAGGAAATCACTGCGAAGACAGGCGTTACGATCAATGCGGAGTTCGCTGTATCCGGCGGAGGGCAGGATAAGATTTCCCTGATGGCCGCAAGCGGCGACTATCCGGATCTTATTTTCGCTAAAGGTGACGTTAACAAGCTGGTGGATGCCGGCGCAATGCTCGACCTGACCGATCTGATTGACAAGTACGCGCCGAACCTGAAGAAGGTATATGGCGACTACATGGACCGTCTGAAGTACAGCAATGATGACCAAGCCATCTATGTGCTGCCGACCAATGCGGCGGTGAACCAGCAGTATTTTGACGCCGGCGGCGGATTTGAAATCCAGAATGCCGTGCTGAAAGAGCTGGGCTATCCGGAAGTAAAAACCGTCAAGGATTTTGAGAACGTGCTGAAGGCTTATAAAGAGAAGCATCCGACGATTGACGGCCAGCCAACCATTCCGTTGACGCTGGATGCGGACGACTGGAGAATCATGATCACCGTTACCAACCCTGCGTTCCTCGCAACAGGAGCACCGGACGACGGCGAATATTTTATCAATCCGCAAACCTATGAGGCTCAGCTGCACTACAAGCGTCCGGAGGAAAAAGAGTACTTCCGCTGGCTGAACCATATGTACAACGAAGGCCTGCTGGATAAGGAAACGTTTGTACAGAAGAGCGACCAGTACAAGTCCAAAATTTCGAGCGGACGCGTGCTTGGCCTGATCGACCAGGAATGGGGTTATTCCGACGCAGAGAACGCACTGAAATCTGCGGGCAAGGATGAAAGAACTTACGCTCACCTGCCGGTAACCTTGTCGGAAGAATATAAGGATCACTCCTTCCAGGATACAGGCTTTACATCCGGATGGGGCATCGGCATCACGAACAACTGTAAAGATCCGGTCCGGGCGATTAAATTCATGGATTGGCTCGCTTCCGACGAAGGGCAAGTATTGATCAACTGGGGTATCGAAGGCAAGCACTACAATGTCGAGGACGGCAAGCGCGTCATTCCTCAAGAAATTCAAGATAAGAAAATCAACGACGCTTCCAACTTTACGAAAACATCGGGCATCGGCCTGTACACGATCTTCTCCGCTCACTATGGTGACGGCGTGAAGGATCCATCCGGCAACTACTATACGACGAACTTCCCGGATCAAATCGTAGCCAGCTACACGCCAGCCGAGAAAGAAACGCTGAAAGCTTACGGCGCTACGACCTGGAAAGACCTGTTCCCATCGGAAAAGGATTTCCCGGTTAAGCCTTGGGGAGCAGCATACAACATTTCGGTTGAAGAAGGTTCTGATTACACCGTAACGTACCAGAAAACGCAGGACATTATCCGCAAGCGTATTCCGGAAGCGATCCTGACGACGCCGGACAAATTCGACGCAGTTTATGACAACATGATCAAGGAACTGAATGCCGCCGGTGCGGAAAAAATGGAACAGCAATACACCGAGCTGGTGAAGGACCGTGTCGAGTTGTGGGGCGGAACGACCGAAGCGAAGTAATCCGAATTTTTAAAAAAGAGCAATAAGTTCATCAGGTAGGGCCTGCTCATAGCAGTAGGTCCTATTTGTGATGGATTTTTGTGACTTCACTCAACATCATGCCTCATATAATATAAAGATGTTTATTTACTGTTGTATCAACGTTTTTTTTGGTATTTATTGATCGTAAACGCATCAAAAATTTAATTTAAAAATATGTATTAAAATGACTTGACAGTCGTTTTTAAATCTTTTATGATTCAAATATGAAAGCACTTTCATTACACTTTTTCCCTGCAGGTTGTTTTCGAAAACGTTTTAAACAAAGAGGTGGAGTCGAACAAGAAACCAGAGATGTGAAGTGAGGAAGTTTAGTTATCTGTGTTTTGTAAACGTATTCAATTCATCTAGGTTTCGGCACAACATTCGGCAGTGCCCAGCGTCCGTACGACGTTGATGCAATGCCGGCTCTTGAATGCAGCACGAAGTAATTCCATTAGTAATGAAGGGGGATATGATTCACATGAAGGGAAACACAAAGAAGAAGTTTGGAATGCTGCTCCTCGCCAGTATGCTGCTCGTTTCCGCAGGCTGCAGCAGCTCAGGGGGCGACAAATCGGCCGAATCCGGCAGCTCGTCTTCCAATGCGGCGCAGGAGGAGAAGGCTGACGATACGAGCCCGATCACGTTCTCGTTCTTTGGCGCTGACGCCAGCCCGAACTGGAACAAGATGCAGGATGAGATCGGTAAAGAAATTACGAAGAGAACTGGCGTGACCATCAATGCGGAATATGCCGTATCCGGCGCCGGCACCGATAAAATATCCCTGATGGCTGCGAGCGGAGAATATCCTGACTTTATCTTTGCCAAAGGCGATGTCGACAAGCTGGTGGAAGCCGGCGCGATGATCGACCTGACCGATTTGATCGACAAGTACGGCCCGAACCTCAAGAAGGTATACGGCAAGTACATGAACCGTCTGCCGTACAGCAACGATGATAAAGCCATCTATGTGCTTCCGACGAACGGGGCGGTGGATCAGCAGTATTTTGACGCCGGCGGCGGATTTGAAATCCAGAATGCCGTGCTGAAGGAGCTTGGTTATCCGGAAGTAAAAACCGTTAAGGATTTTGAAAACGTTCTCCAGCAGTATAAAGACAAACATCCGACGATCGACGGCAAGCCGACGATTCCGCTGACACTGGACGCGGATGACTGGAGAATCATGATCACCGTAACGAACCCGGCCTTCTTGACGACAGGCGCTCCGGATGACGGCGAATACTTCATTAACCCTGAAACCAACGAAGCTCAGCTGCACTACAAGCGTCCGGAAGAGAAAGAATACTTCCGCTGGCTGAACCATATGTACAATGTGGGTCTGCTGGATAAGGATACGTTTGTGCAAAAGAGCGACCAATATAAATCCAAAATCGCCAGCGGCCGCGTCCTGGGTCTGATCGATCAAGAGTGGGGCTATTCCGACGCCGAGAATGCACTCAAGACCGCGGGCAAAGCGGAGCGCACTTATGCTCACTTCCCTGTAACGCTGTCGGATGAATACAAAGACCATTCCTTCCAGGATACCGGATTCGTAGCTGGTTGGGGCGTAGGCATTACAACGGCATGTAAGGATCCGGTCCGCTTGATCAAGTTCCTGGACTTCCTTGCATCCGACGAAGGCCAAGTGCTGCTCAACTGGGGGATCGAAGGCAAGCACTACAACATGGTGGACGGCAAGCGCGTTATTCCTGATGACGTACAGGACAAGAAAGTCAACGATAACGCCAACTTTACGAAAACGTCCGGCATCGGTCTGTACACCACCTTCTCCGCTCACTACGGCGACGGCGTGAAAGATCCATCCGGCAACTACTACACGACGAACTTCCCGGATCAAATCGTAGCTTCTTATACGCAGCCGGAGAAAGAAACCTTGAAAGCGTATGGCGCAACAACCTGGAAAGACCTGTTCCCGTCTGAAAAGGACTTCCCTGTCAAACCTTGGGGCGCAGCCTACAACATGGCCACTCCTCAGGACGGCAATTATAATGTTATCTATCAAAAAACGCAGGATATTATCCGCAAGCGGATTCCGGAGGCCATCCTGGCGAAGCCGGAACAGTTCGACAGCATTTATGACAATATGCTGAAAGAGCTGGATGCTGCAGGTGCTAAAGAAATCGAAAAACAATATACGGAACTGATCAAGGAAAGAGTCGAGCTCTGGGGCGGAAGCGCTCAATAAGCCGGTCTGATCAGAGGAAGGGTCCCGGGATGTATCCGGGGCCCTTTTTTTGTTTTTTTTTCAAAAAACCATTGCTTCCGGGAGAACATCCTGCTAAGATGTAAACAACAAATTGATAATATCAAATTGATATTATTGATATCTCATCATTACCCTCATCGGTCACGGTGATCTGTGAAGGCGTAATGGAGCAGCTGGAGGGAACGGACATGGGAAAATGGTTTAAAGGATGGAGCGCCTACGAGCTGGTATGGCTCGGCGTATTTTGCGGAATTGCGGTCGGACTTACGGCGATCATGAAGGATAGCCTGTTCGGGTTTACCGTGTTTCTGACCGGCGTGCTGTGCGTGGTGCTGGCGGCGAAGGGCAACCTGATGAGTTATGTATTCGGGATGTACAACACGTTCGGGTATGCGTACCTGGCTTATACGAACGGGATTTACGGGGAGATGCTGCTGAATCTGCTGTTCTTCGTTCCGATGAACGTGGTCGGCTTTTTCCTGTGGCGGAAGCATCAGGACGGCGGCAAGCTTGAGATGCGCCGCATGAACCTTCGAGGGATTCTGTGGACCGGAGCGGCCTGCGTGCTGGGCAGCGTGATGATCGGTTTTTTCCTGTCGCTGATACCGACGCAGAACTCGCCGTACATCGATGCGATCACCAACGTGCTGTCGGTTGTCGCAACCTTCCTGATGGTATGGCGTTATAAGGAACAATGGCTGGTGTATATCGTGCTGAATGCTTTTACCGTGCTGCTGTGGGTGCTGCGTACCCTGGACGGCAGTCCTGACGGGCTGCTCATGATCGTCATGTGGAGCGCGTATCTCATCAATGCGGCATACGGTTATTACACTTGGAACAAAGGGGCAAAGGAGGCTTACCGATGAAAAAGCTGGGACTGACGTTGGGTAAATTCGCCCCTTTTCATAAAGGGCATCAATACATGGTGGAGACGGCGCTGAAGGAAGTGGATGAATTGATCGTGGTCATTTACGATACGACGGTCACGACCATTCCGCTGCATATCCGCGCCGGCTGGATCCGGAAGCTGTATCCGGGCGTCAGGGTGATCGAAGCGTGGGACGGTCCGGACGGCTATTCGAATGACCGGGAGCATGAAATCCGGGAGGAGCAGTATATTTTGGGGCTGCTTGACGGTGAGCAGGTTACGCATTTTTATTCGAGCGAGTTTTACGGCGAGCACATGAGCAAGGCGCTCGGCGCCGTAGACCGCCGCGTCGATGAGGCGAGGGGCGTGGTGCCGATTTCGGCGACGATGATCCGGGAGGACCCGTATAAGCATCGTCAATTTGTAAGTGACATCGTATACCGTGATCTCATTACGAAGGTGGTCTTCGTCGGGGCGATGTCGACCGGCAAGTCAACGCTGACGGAGGCGCTGGCCGGCAAATACAACACAACTTATGCCAGCGAGTACGGCCGGGATTATTGGACGGAGCATCAGGTGGACCGGCGGATCAGCTTCGAGGCTTTTGACGAGATTGCGGCGGGGCATATCGAGCGCGAAGAGAAGGCGCTGCTGGAGGCGAACCGGTATCTGTTCGTGGACACGAACGCCATCACGACGTATATGTTCGCGCTGGATTATCACGGCCGGGCTCCGGAGCTGCTGACCCGGCTGGCGCTGGAGAACGCCGGCAGATACGATCTCTTTTTCCTGTGCGAGGACGATATCCCATATGACGATACGTGGGACCGCAGCGGGGACCAGAAGCGGCATGTATTCCACAAGCAGATTATCGCCGATTTGAAGGAGCGCCGGATTCCTTACATCCCATTAAGGGGATCGCTGGAGGAGCGGATCAAGCGGGTCGAGGAGGTGCTGAAGGCGTTTGTTCCGTACAGCAACTATTTTGGAAGCCTTGTTTAAGCCAGCCCATTTATTGGATTAAAGAGGGGGCTGCTGGTAGAATAGAGAACGGATTGCTAGATTGGCCTGGAGCCTAAGGCCCGGGCCCGCTAATGAATAGGCAACATTCAACAGGAAAGAGGGGATTTCATTGGCTGTGATCGGAATCGATCTGGGAACGACTAACAGCCTGGTGACCTGCTGGGCCCAGGACCGTGCGGTGGTCATTCCCAACGTGCTCGGAGAACATTTGACACCGTCCATCGTCAGCGTGGACGAAAACGGCGAAATTGTGGTCGGCCGGATTGCCCAAGAGCGCTTGATTACCCATCCGGAGCGGACGGCTGCCACTTTTAAACGGTTTATGGGAACAGAGAAGAAGTACGAGCTTGGCCCTCACTCCTTTACACCGGAGGAACTGTCGTCCTTTATATTAAAAGCCTTGAAAGAGGATGCCGAGAGTTATCTGAGGGAACCCGTGACGGAGGCGGTAATCAGCGTTCCGGCATACTTCAACGATGCCCAGCGCAAAGCGACGAAGCATGCCGCCGAAATCGCCGGACTGCGTGTCGAGCGGCTGATCAGCGAGCCGACCGCGGCAGCGGTAGCCTACGGCCTGCACCAGGAGCAGCCGGAAACCCAGTTTCTCGTGTTCGACCTGGGCGGGGGAACGTTCGACGTCTCCATCCTGGAACTGTTCGAGGGAGTCATGGAGGTGAAGTCTATCGCAGGGGACAATTTCCTTGGCGGTGAGGACTTTACGGAGCTGCTTGTGACGCATTTTCTGGAGACGCACCAAATGGAGTGGGAGGCGCTGGACCCGAAAACAAGATCGGCTATACATAAACAGGCGGAGAACTGCAAGCTTGCCCTGGGACGGGAGGCATCGGCTGAAATGGCTTTGACGATCGATGGAACCCGGTATGAAGTGCGGCTTGACCGTAACGAATTTGAAAAACTGGCCCATCCGCTGCTCCTGAGGCTGCGCCAGCCGATCGAGCGGGCGCTGCGAGACGCGTCCTTGTCCCCGTCCGATCTGGATGCGGTGATCCTGATCGGAGGAGCCACCCGAATGACGCTTATTAAAAGCGTCATCGGCCGCATGTTCGGGCGCATGCCGTACAGCGACATCAATCCGGATGAGACGGTTGCCGTTGGTGCAGCCATCCAGTCGGCGCTGAAGGAGCGGAATGAGGCGCTGAACGAGATGATCCTTACCGACGTGTGCCCGTATACCCTGGGTACCAGCATTGTGCAGGAACTGGGCAAAGGGGGATTCTCATCAGGGCATTTCTTCCCGATCATCGAGCGCAACACGCCGATCCCGGTCAGCCGGATTGAACGGCTCTGCACGATAAACGACAATCAGCGGCGGTTAACCGTTGATATTTATCAAGGCGAGAGCCGGCGTGTCGAGAACAACATCAAGCTCGGCGAGATCCACATTAAGGTGCCGCCGGCCCCTGCCGGCGAACAGAAGATTGACGTCCGTTATACCTATGACATTAACGGGATTTTGGAGGTCGAGGTGACCAGCGTTGCAACCGGCGAGAAGAAGCGCGCCGTCATCGAGAAGAACGCCGGCAGCATGACGAAGGAAGATATCGAGGCGCGGCTGCTGGAGCTTCAGGATATCAAAATTCACCCGAGAGACCGGGCGGAAAACCGGCTGCTGCTGGCCAGGGGCGAGCGGCTGTACGAAGAGGCTTTGGGCGAGAGCCGGGAAGTGATCGCTGCGTATATCGGGCAGTTCGAAAAGGCACTGCACACCCAGGATGACCGCGAAATCAAAAAAGCTGCCGAGGTCTTCAAGGATCGATTGGAACAGCTGGAAAGGTGGATGAGCTTCACATGAACATCTGGGAAAGGCTGGGGATCGAGCGGACGACGGAGCTGCGCATCATCAAGAAGGCTTATGCCGCCAAGCTGAAGCAGCATCATCCCGAGGACGATCCCGAGGGTTATCAGCAGCTTCGGGAAGCTTATGAGGCGGCATCCAAGTTCGCCAAAGAGGCCAGTACAACGGTACGTGAGCCGGCTGAGGCTGAGGATGAGCTTTCCATGCCGATCTACCCGCCGGAGGATACCAAAGGGGAAGTTGATCAACCAAGCGAGCTTAACGCACAAACCACATATTCAAATGGAATATTCCAATCCACGGCAAGCGCAGACCCGGTCAGCCTGTGGATTCATCAGGCCGAGGAACTGTACGACGACTTTCCGGCACGGATTCGGGTGAAGTCGTGGGAGCGGCTGCTGAACGAGGATATCGTATGGGACGTCGAACGCGGGCCGGAGCTGCAGCATGCGTTCGTGTCCTTTCTGATGTCCTGCAGGCATCTCCCGCGAGATGTTTGGCAGCTGCTGGACGGCACGTTTTACTTTACGGAAGATTCCGAAGAACTGCGGGAGCGGTATCCGACGTATTTTGCCGAATACATCCTGCAGCAGCTGGACGGATCACGGGAGCTGCGTTATGACTCGCTCGCTAACGCTCCCGTAGGGGATGCCGCGGACATTGAGAGATTTTTGGATCTGCGGGAGTCTGCGCTGGATATGCTGATGGAAGGCGATCTGGAAGAAGCGGAAGCGTGCTTGTCCGAAGCTTCGGCGTGGTTTGCCGACGATCTGGATCTGCAGCTGCTATGGGGAAAATATAACCTGGCCGTGGGCAACCGGCAGGAAGCGCTGAAATGTTTCGGCCATGCGATCCTGCTGCAGCCGGATGATCTGGAGGCTTATCGTTACGCGGCACAGCTTCGATACGATGATCAGCGGTATGAAGAGGCGCTTTCGGATTGCGAGCGCATATTGGCTGCCCATCCGGAAGATCAGGATGCGCTCTGTTTGGTTGGACGGTGCCTCACCGCGATGGGACGGATATCGGAGGCCAAGGAACGGATGAAGCGTTCTTTTGACATAAACAATCAGCATATGAGCACCCTGATGTACTGGTCGTCTACCGCGAATAAGCATCACCACGATCAGGGGAAGATCGACCCGGCCGAGCACCGCAGGGTGGTCAAAAACAATATTATATTCTACGGTTTTTTATTTCTTCGGTTAACTTGGCTTTATATTTTTGTGTATATCGTGCTGCAGTTGTTTTTTGACCTGCCCGTTATCGTCACGGGGGTGTTCGTGGCCATTCTGCTGTGGTATTTATACAGAATGTTAAGAGCACACCGGGTGCTATCAACCTAGATTGGAGGACGACATGCGCAGCGATTACAAGAAGAAGCAAATCAAACAGCTGGAGCTGTACTTCCGCAGTCTCTCCAGCGTATGCATCGACAGCATGCTGGCTTATTATTATGTGCCGTACGAGTTTTTGAAATTTGAGCGTTACCTCGGGAACCGGGTTTTGAAAAAGGGGCTGCGGCTCTGGGACATCAAGGATGCCGAGTCTTTAAAGACCCGGATTCGCTGGCTGCTGGAGGACGGGAACCGTGACGATTATAAGGCCCTGCACGCCGAACTGTTGGCGCTGCCGGAACAGGCACGGCAAAACTGGATGGAGGCATCCAAGGACTATCCGGAATATGCCCGGATGAGTGTGGTTCAGACGTTTTTGTTGCAGCTGCCCGCCGGAGAAATAGCCGCCTTCGGGGGCGGCTGGGCGATTTTCTTGAGCCGGGTTGGGCTCGCTTACGGATATTTGACGAAGGAAGAGGCTTGGGCCATTAAATTGGAAGCGGCCAGGTATGTGCAGCAGCATTACGGCAGCTGGGAAGAGTATTTGATCGCATTTATGGCCGCCAGCCGCTTTTGGAAACCGGAGGAGCAGTTTCGGAATATGGTCCACATCATGACCCGCGGGCAAACGCTGCTGGGGATGGGTACCTTTGCTTCCCGGAAGGCGCCATGGGATATTCCGCTTGAGCCGGGAGGCGAACAAGCAGCGCACCGCAAGGGGTCGGCCAGCCTGGATGCCTGAGGCGGTGATCAACGGGCATGCAGGTCACAGGGCCTTTAGATTGTAGGGCTTAAGTACGCAGGATGCTCTTATAGGGGGAAATTGGATGTATACCTTGGAAGAACTCCGGAAGGCATTCCGGAAAGGAACCAAGCTGAAATATGTTTTTTTCTGGGGGCACCAGCCCGCGGCGGATGGATCTATTACGAAGAGCTGCTTCAGCCAGTGGTGGGAAGCGAAGTTTACCGTGGACGGCGTGGAATATGCAAGTGCCGAACATTATATGATGGCCGAGAAAGCCAGACTGTTCGGTGACGAAGAGATCAGGGAACAGATTCTCGCAGCCAAGCACCCGAAGCAGGCCAAAGATCTGGGGCGGAAGGTGAGAGGATTCGATCCGGCCGTATGGGACCGGGAAGGGTATTCCATTGTGGTCCGGGGAAACGAAGCGAAGTTTTCCCAAAACGACGATTTGAAGCAATTTCTGCTGGGCACCGGGCAGCGGGTGCTGGTAGAGGCAAGTCCCGTGGATTCGATCTGGGGCGTGGGGTTGGCCGCGGACGACGAGGCGGTCCTGAACCCGCTGCTGTGGAAAGGGAAGAACCTGCTTGGTTTTGCCTTGATGGAGGTTCGGGACCGTCTGCAGGCGGAAGAAGCCTAGCGGAAGTCCGAAACATGCACGTCGTGCGTGCGGTGCCTAGCGGGAGTGAAGAACTTGGCAGCAGTAAGCAGCACGCTGGCAATGAGGAGCACGCTGGCAATGTGGGACATGCCGTCAGTGAGGAGCCTGGCAGGAGTCAGGATCAGTCAACTGTGGGAAAAGGCTGCAAATCGAGGGTCATGCTATATAGAGGTCACCCGGCCATGCAAAAAGGTCGTTGTCGGTTACTCAGCGTAACGGGACAACGACCTTTTTTATATGCCATAATTTTGCGTTCCAGGAGACGGTCCTTCGGCTTAAGTCAGTGCGCCTTCCTGCTTTTTAAAGAACGTACGCAGCGCCTGATAGACTTCGCCCTTTTCTTTGATGACGTAATACATGAACTGATCGAGCTTGATATTCCGGTACGCGGACATCAGCGTGCTGCTCCGGTTGTACTGGTTGACTTCCCCGTAGCCGAACATGTTGCTGACTTTGAGCAGCTCGCCGATCAGCCGCACGCAGCGTTCGTTATCGGAAGTCAAGTTGTCGCCGTCCGAGAAATGGAACGGATAAATATTGTACTTGGCGGGCGGGTAGCGCCGGTCGATGATTTCCAGCGCTTTCTGGTAGGCGGACGAGCAGATCGTGCCCCCGCTTTCGCCCCGGGTAAAGAAATCCTCTTCGGTGACTTCTTTGGCCTCCGTATGGTGGGCCACAAAGACGATGTCGACCTTTTCGTATTGACGGCGCAGGAAGCGGGTCATCCAGAAGAAGAAGCTGCGTGCACAGTATTTCTCAAACGTGCCCATCGACCCGGACGTATCCATCATCGCAATGATGACCGCGCTGGAATGGGGAACGACGACGTCCTCCCACGTTTTGTAACGCAGATCGTCGGGGCTGATATGATGAATTCCCGGCTTGCCGCTGGTGGCGTTGCGCCGCAGATTTTCTAGGATCGTCCGCTTCTTGTCGATGTTAGACTGCATGCCTTTTTTGCGGATGTCGTTGAACGTGATCGATTCGGTTTCGACTTCCTGCTGCTCTTTCGGCTTCATATTCGGCAGCTCCAGCTGATCGAACAGCATGTTCTCCAAGTCTTCGAGGCTGATCTCGGCTTCCATAATGTCCTGGCCTGGCTGGTCGCCGGCTTTTTCGCCTTGACCCGGCTTTTGCACCGGATCCCTGCCCAGCACGTCTCCCACCTGGCTGTCGCCGTCTCCCTGGCCGACATGCTTTTGCTTCTGGTAGTTATAAATGAAACGGTATTCATCGAGGCTCCGGATGGGTACCTTGATGATTTGCTTACCGTCCGACATCACGATGTTTTCTTCTGTGATCAGGTCGGGCAGGTTCTGCTTGATGATTTCCTTAACCTTCTCCTGATGGCGGACCTGATCCTGGTACCCTTTCCGGTGCAGTGACCAGTCCTCCTTGGACACCACAAACAGCGAATGATCGTCTGATGGCATGTTCAGGCACCTCCCATGTTCCCATACTCAGCACAAACTTTGGCTTGTTAAACATTTATATTCACGGGCGGGGACGATATGTGATGACGCAAGAGATAAAATAAGAAGTTTGCCGCACCCAAATATATGAAATTTTGCGAGAATCGCTGCTATGGATGAGATAGGCGTTCCGATGCCGATGATCTCACTCTGGCTATTGCCAAAAGTCAGCAGTTTGGGCTATAGTGGTTGTGAAATTAAATAGGAATGCGGGTGCTGGATGAAGTCCGGCTGAGATGGCAGCCTTATGCTGCGGACCGTTAATCTGATCCAGGTAATGCTGGCGTAGAGAATATCATTCGAATTGCGGTGCCATTCGTGTATTTCTCGAATGGTTTTTTTGTGTTAACCGGGTAAGAGGGCGCTTTCGCAAGGGCGAGGGCTTACCCTTCGCGATGATAGAAGCCGGCATGAAATGGAGGGAAAGGCAAAGGGAAGAGAGGAGAAGCAGTCATGGTCGATTTTCGTCTGTATGCGATTACCGGGGAGACGTTCCATCCGGGACGCCGGCTGGTGGACGTGATGGAGCAAGCCATTCGGGGAGGCGCGGACATCGTTCAATTCCGCGACAAAACAAGCGGCAGGGAAGAACTGCTGCGCAAGGCGGCGGAGCTGCGGGAGCTGACCCGCCGCTACGGCGTTCCTTTTATCGTGAACGATCACGTTGATATCGCGATGGAGGTGGATGCGGACGGGATTCACCTCGGTCAAGGCGATATGCCGATCGCGGAAGCCAGAAAGCTTGTCGGCAACAAGATCATCGGCATATCCACCCATGCGATTTCGGAAGCGCAGCTCGCCGAAGCGGAAGGGGCGGATTATATCGGCGTCGGGCCAATCTATGCGACGGCTACGAAAGCCGATGTGGTTGATCCGGTCGGTCTTTCGTACGTTCGGGAAGTCGCCGGGATCATCAAGATCCCGTTTGTGGCGATTGGCGGCATCAAGCTGGGCAACGTGGACGAAGTGATCCGGGCCGGTGCGAGCCGCGTCTGCGCGGTGAGCGAAATCGTCGGCAGCCCTGACCCGGAAGCGGTATGCCGGGCGTTCATTCACAAGCTTGAAGGTAGAGGAGGAGCGGCGGATGGAACTGGTCATTAACGGAATAAAGCGGGAGCTGGCGGCCGAGACGGTAGCCGATGTCCTCCGCCTGCTGGGGCTGTCCGGCAGGCCGGTCATGGTGGAAGCGGACGGACAGGTGCTGAAGATCGAGCAGTGGGAGACGACTCCGGTTGTACCTGGAATGAAGCTGGAGCTGGTCCATTTCGTAGCGGGAGGTTGAAGGGAAAAATGAGCAGAGATAATTGGCAGGTTGGCGGACAGGAACTGTCGTCGAGGTTGTTTTTGGGGACCGGGCTGTTCCCCGATCCTTATGTGCAGATGGAGGCGATCAAAGCTTCGGGAACCGAGGTGCTGACGTTCGCTATCCGCCGGATCCATCTCGATTCGGTGGAGGATGATTCGATTCTGCAGCATGTGGAGCCTCAGAAATACAT
Organism: Paenibacillus sp. PSB04; assembly: GCF_025809195.1. Classification (NCBI taxonomy): domain Bacteria; kingdom Bacillati; phylum Bacillota; class Bacilli; order Caryophanales; family Paenibacillaceae; genus Paenibacillus; species Paenibacillus sp. PSB04. The sequence goes on along the minus strand of NZ_CP081301.1, from coordinate 7,299,030 downwards.
CTACCTTCCCAACACGTCCGGGGCGACAACGGCCGAAGAGGCGGTCCGGATAGCCCGGCTGGCGCGGGCTTCGGGACTCAGCGACTGGATCAAGGTGGAGATTAGCGCCAATAAGCGCACGCTCCTGCCCGATCCGATTGAAACGTTAAATGCGACGGAAATATTGGTCAAGGAAGGCTTTACGGTACTGCCGTATATCTCCGACGATCCGGTGATCTGCAAAAAGCTGGAGGAGGCAGGGGCAGCCGCGGTGATGCCTGGCGCAGCGCCCATCGGGACCGGCCTCGGCATTCTGAATCCGTACCATCTCGGATTGATCGTGGAGGAGCTGTCGGTCCCTGTCATCGTAGATGCGGGGCTGGGGACAGCCAGCGACGTGGCGCTCGCGATGGAGCTGGGAGTCTCCGGCATTCTGATGAATACCCCGGTGGCCAAAGCCAAAGACCCCGTGATGATGGCCCGGTCGATGAGGCTGGCGATTGAGGCGGGGCGTTTGGCCTACTTGTCCGGGCGGATTCCGAAGAAGAAATATGCTTCGGCCAGCAGCGGCCTGGAATCGCTGGTCATCGAATAAAAAAGGATGGACAGGGGGCTGTAACAATGAGCGGAGACATCATTGTCATGGGGGGCGGCATTATCGGATTATCCAGCGCGCTGGAGCTGCGCCGCCGCGGCCTGAACGTCACGCTGCTTGAAAAGGGACCCTGCGGCGGGCAGGCCTCCGGCGCGGCGGCAGGGATGCTCGCTCCGTATTCGGAGAACGTGGAGTCGCCGGACGAATTCTTCCGGTTGTGCCGTGAGAGCTTGTCGCTGTATCCGCAGTGGCAACAGGCGGTGAAGGACATCTCCGGCGTTCCTTTTGAATATGCCGAAACCGGCAGCCTATACGTGGTGAGGCATGAGGCGGATCTGCTGGCGCTGGAGAGCCGGCTGGAATGGCAGCGGAGCTGGGGCTCCGGTGGCGAAATATTAACGGGAAGCGCGCTGTTCGATGCCGAGCCGGGACTGACCCGCGAAGCAGTAGCCGCCCTGTGGACTCCGGTGGAGAGCCATGTGTATGCCCCGGATTTGGCGGAAGCGGTCAAACGGGCCTGCCTGGCCTCCGGCGTGCAGATTCATGAGCATCTTGGCCGGATCGAGCTGGCTGAATGGCGGGAGCGGGTTGCGCTGAGGGCGCAAAATGGCGAGCGGTTTGAAGCGGACCGGCTGCTGATCAGCACCGGTGCGTGGGTACAGGAGATGTCGGAACCCCTCGGCATCCGGATTCCTGTACATCCGATCCGGGGACAAATTTGCGCCTACGCTTGGAACGAGGGGCGCGAGCCGCTTCGGCACCTGGTGTTCACCAGCCAGGGGTACCTGGTCCAAAAAGCAAACGGAACGCTCGTGTGCGGAGCCTCGGAGGATATCGCCGGGTTCAATACATCCGTCACGGACAAAGGGATCCGGCGGCTGACGGAGTGGAACAAGCAAGTGCTGCCTGTTCTTGGTGAGGTGCAGCCGTTTCACCGCTGGGCGGGACTGCGCCCGGCGGTGCTGGACGGCCGGCCGCTGATCGGGCGGCTGAACGATGCCGGCCATATTTTTGTGGCCGCGGGACATTACCGCAACGGCATCCTGCTCAGCCCGGTCACGGCCGCGCTGATCGCCGATAGCGTGGAGGGCAAGCCGCTGCCGGAGTGGTGTGGAGCGTTCCGGCCAAACCGGTTCGGTGAGGTGCAGGCGGGCGCTTTTTCGGGGAAATAAAGGATTGACGACGTTAAACATTACTTGTTCTAGCTGATAAAAGTACGGACAATATAAAGTTATTCGTTTGGCATGAGGCACATGGCAAAGCAGGAATGCATTCCTGCTTTGTTTTTTTGTGTCGGGCGTCGCAAAAGCTATTTGAAGCTCGTGCATCTTATATATCCATTAAACCCATATAATTGAAGTGATGATGTATAGTGACAATTAATGACAAATTTTGCAAAAATCCTGTAGTATACTGCAAGTAGTCCTATGCTAAATAGGAAAGAAGTTTCACAGGAATACATAAGGAGGTGTGGCTGCTTAGGGCCACGCGTGGGCAAGCAGTCCCGTCGGTTAAGAAAGCATATTTTTTAGCAAGAGAGTTTAGAGCAACAAAAGAAGCAGGAATTCAGTTGGTATCAGGTTGTCTGGAACAGCCAGGAAGTCAGGAGGGTACCTGGTAGTCAGTAAGTTAGATGGTACCTGGGTATCGGAAACAGTCAGAAAGTTAGAAGGGATCAGAGAAGTTAAGAGATTTAGTAAATGCAAAGCATCATATTTTAGGAGAACAGGAGCGGAAGAAGTATGTTCAAAGCGATGTTGATGACCATTTTTGCTGGGGCGATGATTTTTGGAACGGCAGGAGCAATCGAGCAGCCAGTGCCGGCCGCCGCGGCGGCGGCTTTTAAGGACGTGTCTGTGTCCCACTGGGCGTATAAGGCCATTAACGATGCGGTATCCAAAGGTTATCTCAAAGGTGACGGCAGCGGAAAATTCAGACCAAACGACCCGGTTACACGGGCTGAATTTGCGGCGATTTTGGCCAGGGTGTCGACGAACGAAAACGCTGGCGGAGCTGCGGCATTTTCCGATTTGGCCGGGCACTGGAGCGAAAAGGAAGTGAGCGAGGCGGCGGGGAAAGGCTTTTTCAGTCCGGCCGATTACACAAACGGCTTTAAGCCGGGCACTCCGCTGACGCGGGTGGAAATGGCGAAGTGGATGGCCTCGGGGCTGGCGGCCCGCGACGGAGAGTACAAGCAGGCGATCGAGGACACGAAGGACACCATCGTTCCGGTGACGGAGTATTACAAAGGTGGCTTGAACAAGGCCGACTATCCGTATGTGTCGGTCATGCTGGGAACGGGACTGATGTCCGGGTACCCGGATGACAGCTTCGGCGGCGGCAAAACGACCACGCGCGCGGAGGTGGCGGTGATTATTCAGCGTTACGAGACGACGCAGACGAAGGCGCCAAGCGCTTTTAAAGGGTTGAATGAGCTGCGGGAAGTGGGGACGACGGGGACGAATCATTTGAGTGTAACTTCATATGTTGATCCGCCAAATGAACACACTCTACAATCAATTTTAAATAAGAACACTAGTTTGCGTAATGGGGCAGGTAAGATTAAAATCCATCACTATATCTTTTTGGGTGGAACAAGTGCAAAACAACCAGGCAGTATCTATGGGCGTATGTTTGCCGATAAGGAAACTTTATTTTTAGATGACTCTTATCTTGTATTTATAGATTCATCAGTTTCTCCATTAACCGACTCCTTTAGTTTGGCACATTACTCGAACGGGATGACGTCCTTTCTACAAGGTGGAATTAGGGTTTATGGACAAGGCCCAACAAAGTTTGGCTATAAAACATTACCTAATGATGGATCAAAGTTCTTTGTGAAAGGCAAGGAGACAAGGTTTTGGAGCTATTCTGTAGTTCCAAGATATGTAACCCACGGGGATAGTGTTATTAGAGATATTGGGGCAGATGATGGTTCCATGGGAATTATAGTCCTGAAAAAGTGATTAAGGAGGATATATGAGTGAGAAAAAACAAAAGATAATCAGACCTTATTTCCTGCTTATCCTTAGTTCTTTAATAATTATTAGTTTTTTCCCTGTTACAACGAAACAAGTTAAAGCAGAAAGTGGCGCTAGTTATCCTCCTGACAGCACTATTACACCGCAAGGTCCAACAAATAGACAAGTCGTTACTAAAAATGTAACTGCCACTGCACCAGGTAAACCGGGGGTTTATTGGTACCAATTAGATGATGGGTCCTTTAGAGCGGATAGAAATGATAATGGTATAACGGACGATTCACCTATGGCTGGAACTGACGCTGCTCCTTATCCGGCAGAAAAGGAAACCGGGGTTAAAATAAATTCTCTTGACTACTCTCCAGGGAATTTCATCGACTCGGCTGGCAGTCCAGTTCCAAAGGCAGCTGTCGAAGATGTAAAGATTGTTAAAGAGAATACTGAATTTACTCTTTTCGGAAATTTCAAGCCAGGAACTAGCCATAATCCAAACATAGAAACATTAAGCGATAATATAAGTTTGATGCTTTGGGTGAAGACGGGCGGGAGCATACCGTTCACAGAACGAAAGGAACTTGATATTAAACATAGACCGAATGGCTATCCAAAATTTCAAGTCAGGTATGATGTCACAGTAAATCTATCATGGACCGGTAAGGCCAAAGAAATCAAAGAAATGCGAGTAACACCTAGTAGCGCATCGATGAAACAAGGAGAGGATAAAACCTTTAAAGCAGAAGTGCATACAAAGCCTTTCGAAGTGAAAGGAGATACCAGTTTTGGCGACTTCGTTGATGTTTCAGCGAGGTCAGAAACCACATGGAGTTCGGATAACAAAGCAGTAGCGACAGTCGATGCGAACGGCAGAGTGACTGCCGTAGGCAAAGGCACGGCCAAAATCACGGCCGTATGGAAAAGCGGTCTCTACTACCTGTACGGCACAGCCACCGTGACTGTCGGCGATGGAGGCGGGGACGGACCGCCGCCGGTCGATCCCCCGGATCCCGGGGTAAGCTGCACCGAGCCGGCGCTGGGTCAATCGATGACCGGCAAATACATGGATCCCGTCGTCACAGCCAAAATCAAAGCTGATGCCCGCGGCAGCGAGCGGTTTGACGTGCTTCAGGGCATTCCGACCTCCGAGAGCTTATACGGCAATGTGCTCGCTCGGAATCACCTGTACCAGGACAAGTTCGTACAGATGACCGGGACGTGCACATATACGGTTAACGTAACCAAGGAGTACACGCTGAAGTGGGATCCGGGCAAGGAAGTGCCGAACGCTGACGGCAAAGGAACGCATATCGAGCCGGACCCGCAGAGCGAGACCGAAAGCAAAACGTATACCTACCAAATTGAGCGGCGGTATGCTTTCTGGAAAATCGATAACCTGGAAGTCTACCAAATCCGCGAGGCGATTCTCGACAATTACGCCCTACCGGGCGGCCGGATTGCGATCCAGCCGAGTGGGTACAGTCCACCGTATTATGCCGCTGCGACGACTGGAAATTACGATCCGCCGGACCCGCCCGGAGAGCTTACGGCTGCCGGACAGACACTGACCGGGGGCAAGTCCAAGCCGTCGGTGCCGAATGACGAAGGCGCCCTAAAAGGGGAAGCGGAGAAAGCCGTCGGCAAAATCCAGGTGACGAATGACTCGCTGGTCTTTAACGGGCAGACGATGATGAACAACCAGAAGGTTGAAGAATCCGGCCCGACACCGTCGCAAATTCCCGAGCCGCCCCAGATTGGCGATAACGTGCTGTACAGTCCGGGAAATCTGATCGATCGCAGCAAAACCAATAAAAAGGATACGCCGAGCGCGGGTAAAATCGAATATGACCTGATGCCGGGAAATATCAACGGCGGGCAGAACCAGGAGTTTCCGATCTACGGCATCAACACCGTGACGGTCCATACGCCTGTGGTCAACTATTCCTCCGTGTCGGACGATGCGGCGCACAACCAGAAAACGAATCCGGACGCCGGCCGATCCGCCCTGATTCTGGAACGTCCGTTCACGGTCCGGATTCCGACGAGCGGGCAGCATGTCAGCTATCCAGGTTACGGCAACCGGGATTACGCCAAGTATTTCCGCACCAAGCAGGTCAAGTTCCCTTTTGACGTCTATGATGGGAACCGGACCACCTTTATTCCGAAAAATACATGGGTGGACATTCCGGTCGGCCAGCTGGACACGAACTTTTATTTGCCGGTATGGGTGGACGAAGGTCCATACCAGATCGCGTTTCGCAATATTGCCGAAAATGCCCCGGCCGACTATACGCAGCAAAATGACGCCAATACGAGCCTGGTGCATCATGCCGCATATGATGAGGTGGCGGTTGATGTCATTGGACGGCTGTACGATTTTCATGTGACCGATATCTCCGACTACAATTGGGAGACCGTGTTCCGGTCCCAGAAGGGCAGCGCGATCCAGACGGGCGTCTCCTATTGGGTTGGTCAGAAAGGGATCGATGGCGATCCGCGGGGCAATGCAGCCGTCTTTACGCTGCCGGTCCGCCCGGGAAGCAGCCCGCTGCAGGGTTTCAAGAACGTGTCCGTCAAGACCGGGTACCACTTCAAGTTTGATTTTAAAACGAAAGGGAATATGTTCGGCCCGCTGGACGGCATCCGCATCACGCCAACCTTCTATTATGTCAGAAAAGACGGGAAGGCCGTCAACGGCCGCGGGGATACGCGAATTCCGGTGGATCTGTACTACAGCACCAGCTCGAAGCATTTTGTGAAAATCGGATCGTCCGCGGATCAGGTGCAGCGTTACGTCATCTTAAATGACCGGCTGCGGAACGTGCCCGCTCAGGAACTGCGGGATACGGCAGGCTACAAGTTTAATCATGGCGGCGCAGCCGGGGGGCTGAACCGGAACGAATACATCAGCAGCTATTTGAACAAGTATACGAAGCAAAAGACGCCGGTCGGAAGCTACAGCCTGCTGATACTGCCTGAGCAGCTGCGGACGTTTCTCAGCCTGAAGGATCCCGTACCCGAATCGGTGAACCGCGAACGGGCGGACGTATCGATCCAGAAATGGTACGGCGAGTACAGCCTGCCGGCCGATCCCTATGTGGTCGAAGCGGGCACGAATGTGGCGGAATACGGGCGCACGCACGGCGGGCTGGACGACAAGTCCCCGATTTTTCTGAAGAACGGCTACATCGTCGTGAACTTCAATATCGAGTCCATTCAGGAGGGCGACTTGAAAAATCCGCATTTGCAGTACATTTACGCCCCGCTGATGAATCAGTGGCAGATGGAGGGCTTTAACCGGAACATCCAGGATGCCTACGGGAACCGGTTTGCGCTAAAAGACGGCGACGTCGTCTTTTACCAGACCGATCAATCCAGCAGGGATGACTTCAGCAGCCAGGTGCCGCATTAACGGGAAATCAGTAAAAAAGGGCTGCCCGTAGGTCCGTTTGTGACCTTGGGGACAGCCCTTTTTTGTGCTAAATGTATGTATCAGCCTTTAACCGACCCGGCGGCGATGCCCTCCACGATCCGGTTGCTGAGCACCAGGAAGATGACGAGAATCGGCAGGATGCTGATCATCAGCGTCGCCCCGATGGCGCCCCAGTCGGTCGTATACTGTCCGACGAAGTTCTGGACGCCGACCGTCAAGGTCTTCAGGTTGTCCGAGCTGATGAAGGTGTTGACGAAAATAAACTCGTTCCAGTTATAAATCATGTTGATGATCGCAGCCGTGGCAATAACCGAGAACGTCATCGGCATGACGATCCGGAAGAACATGCGATTCACGGAGCAGCCGTCCATAATGGCGGCCTCTTCCACTTCCCGCGGCAGCGCGTAATAGAAGCCGAGCAGGATCATGATCGTAATCGGCAGGTTAAAGGCGGTGTAGGACAGGATGATGCTGAGCTGGTTGTCCGTCAGCCCCACTTTTTGAAACAGGATGAACAAGGGAATCAGGGTCGAATGCACCGGGATCATCATGCCCACCATGAACAGGCCGAGGACGAGCGAGCTGAGCTTCCAGCGCATCCGGGTGATCGCAAAGGTCACGAAGCTGGCGAGCAGAATCGTCAGCACGACCGCAATGACGGTGATCAGGACGCTGTTTATAAAATAACGGCCGATATTTCCCTGCTGCCATACGTTTTCATAGTTCTCCCATTTGGGATGGCTGGGGAGGGCGAAAGGAGGAAGATTGAATACCTCCTGGTTATTTTTCAAGGAAAACAAAAGCAGCCATACCAGCGGCAAAATTTGCAGGACCGCTCCCGCAATCAGCACGACATAGAGCAGGCCGGTGCCGATTCTGGCGCCAACAGGCCGGGAAGACCGCATCACGGGAACGGATACGGCCGGACTCGCGGTTCTCATCATAAGCACCTCCTCTTATCAGGAATATTGAATCGTGTCTTTGGAGGCGGTTGCCTTGCGGATCGCCCAGGTGGCGACCATGCAGATGATCAGCAGGAAGAAGCCGATCGCACTGCCGTAGCCGAAATCGAATCCGCGGAACGCCTTTTGATACATATAGGACGCCATCACTTCGCTGGCCCCGTTCGGCCCGCCGTCTGTCATGACGTAGATCAAATCGAAGTATTTCAGCGAGCCGACGACGGCCAGCACAATCGTGACTTTGACGACCTCGGAAACGAGCGGCAGCTTGATTCGGAGGGCAATCTGCCACGGATTAGCTCCGTCGATCCGGGCTGCTTCAATGAGCGATGCCGGAATGTTTTTCAGGGCGGCGTAGTAGATCAGAATGTAGAAACCGGCGTACTGCCATAGAATCGGAATGAACAGTGCGTACAGCACGAGCTTCGGATCCGACAGCCACGCAGGGGGATCCTCCACGCCAAGCGACACGAGAAACGTATTGAGGATGCCGTTTGTCGGATGGTAGATTTTCAGCCACAGCTGGGCAATGGCTACCGAAGAGAGCAGCATCGGAATCAAATAGATTTTCCGGAGAAGTCCTGCCCCTTTAATGTTCCCAGCCAGGATCAGTGCAACGATCATATAAACGGCCAGGCTCACCGTCGATAGGACGGCGAATAGTAATGAATGGTACACGCTGTTCCAGAATGCGCTGTCCTTCATCAGGCTGGCGTAGTTCTCCATCCCGATAAAACTCATGCTGCTGACGCCATCCCATTTCATCAGGCCGTAGTATCCGGTAAGAACGATGGGAATATAAATGATAGCCATAATCAGAAGCAGGGACGGCAGCACGTATAGGGCGATGATCTTTTTGTTCGACATCACTTTGTCCATAACTAGGAAGCCTCCTTACGATGCTAGTCGGAGAAGAAAAACGTCTATCGATGTAAATTCACAGAAGACAGACCGCCATTAGAGGAAGTTTTTCTTGCGATATAAGGAAGCCGAGTCTCCGAAGCTTATACTTTCTTATATCTTAGAGAAAAGGACGCCCCGTCGGAGCTCGCCGGTTCGTCCTTTCATCCCCTACCATAACGGTTACTTGCCGGTCTTTAACGCCTCTTCCTGCTTTTTGGCGAATTCCTCCGGTGTGATGGCATTGCCGAGCAGTGCCTGAATCAGGTTGTAATGTTCTTCTGCAGCACCCGGTTTCATTTGTACGTCCAGATAGAGAATGACTTTGCTGGCGTTATTCAGTTCGTTCAAGACGTCAATGAACATTTGCGGCAGCTTGACACTGGAGGTGTCGACCTTTGTTCCCGGGATAATGCCTGCGTCAACCACGGACAGCTCACCCCATCTTTTGACGAAGTAGTTGACGAACTTCTTGGCATCCTCTTTGACCTTGGAGTTTTCGGAGACGAACATGCCGACGCCGACGCCGCCGACCCAGTCGTTAATGTTCCCCTTGCCGCCTTCGATCGTCGGGAATTTGAAGAAGCCGATCTTGTCCTTGAATTCCTGCGGGATATCCGGATTGGTCGTATAGTTTGGCACTTCCCACGTTCCCATAGCGTACATGGCCGCTTTCTCGTTCATAAATTCGGATTTGGCCTCGTCGTTGGACAGCCCGTTAAAACCTTTTACAAAGGCATTGCTCTTCACCAAATCCTGGGCTTCCTTGGCGGCCTGGATCAGGCTTGAATCGCTGAATGTGCTGCTGGCTACCGCCTGATCCAGCATGTCCGGACCACCGAGCCGCTCAGCCAGGTACATGTACCAGAAGGAGCCGGTCCAGGCGTCTTTCGATCCTAGCGCGATCGGGGTAACTTTGTTATCGTTCAGCGTTTTGATGATATTTTTGAATTCTTCATAGGTTTTCGGCGGCTGCAGATTGTATTTGGCAAAAATCTCTTTGTTGTAATAAACAGGCACGATGTTCAGCTCGACAGGCAGCGCGTATGTTTTACCGTCCACGGCGTAGGCTTCGGTCGTTCCCGCTACAAATTTGTCTTTCAGGTCGCCTTGAAGCAGGTCGTCCAGCGGGGCAAACATGTTGCCTTTAACGTACGGCTCCAAAAATCCGGCAGCCCATGTAAAGCCGACGTCCGGCAGGCTGTTGGAGGCGGAGAGGACCTTCAGTTTATTTTTATACTGCTCGTTCTCAAGCACTTCCGTTTCGATTTTGACGTTCGGGTTGGCCTGCTCGTATTCGCTGATGATTTGCTTCGCCAGCTTGTTCTGGGCGGAGTTGCTGCCGTCCGGCCACAGGTGCATCATTTTGATCGTGACTTTATCACCGGACCCACCGGATGAACTCCCGCCGCCGGCGGCCGTCTTGCCGTCGTCCGAACTGTTTTTACTTCCGCCGCAGGCCGACAGCACGAGTGTCAATGCCAGCAGCAGCATGGATGCGGATAACCATTTCTTTTTCATAAATGCCCGTTTCCCCCTTCGTATCATCGCGAGAGATGTATGCGCTTTCCCTCTGAAGCCAAGTGTAGCATCCCGTGTTAGGAGGACATAAGGGCACAGCGTTTGGGTATAGTTCCACTTTATTTGGGTGCTGCCTGACCGCCTTTGCGGTAGGCGCCAGGGCTTGCGCCTTCGTAGTCCTTGAAGACCTTGTTAAAATACTTGGTTGTCTGATAGCCGACGCGTTCGGCGATTTCCGAGACCGGCAGCTTTGTCTGCAGGAGAAGCTCCTTGGCTTTCTGGATTCGGAGCCGGGTGACATATTCGATAAAGGTCATATCCATCTGCTCCTTAAAAAGGACGCTGAAATAGCTGGGGTTTAAATGGACGTGATCGGCCACTTCCCGCAGACCGAAGCCTTGATCCAAATGCTGCGACACGTATTGAAGCGCTTCCTGGACCGGCTCTGCCAGCGTGCTCACGTCCCCGGTGGCGTCAAGGAGCTTGCTGTCGACCATGCGCTGGATTTTGCTCATCCGCGAGCGTTCCTCCTGAACCTGGAGCGCCTTCTCTACAGCATCGAACAGCTTGTCCTTGCGGATCGGCTTGAGCAAATAATTGACGACGCCCAGCTGGATCGCTTGCTGCGCATACTCGAATTCGGCGTAGCCGGAAATCAGAATAATGGCCGGCTGGGCGGCCGGTGATCCGGATTCCAGCTGCTGCACCAGATTCAGTCCGCTGATCTCCGGCATGCGGATATCGGTAATAAGCAGATCGACCGCCTCGCGCTCCAGCAGGTCCAGGGCGTCGCGGCCGTTGTCCGCCGAAATGACGCTGCATGCGCCGTTCCCCCAGGTTTCCAGCATGCGGGTCAATCCTTGCCTCGTTCGGGGTTCGTCATCTACGACTAAAATCGTTTTCGATTTAACCATCGTTACATCTCTCCTGTCTGGATCCCTGTCTGGATCGGAATGGTTAAGCTTACCCGGGTACCCCGGTGGATTTGGCTGTCGATCGCCAGCCCGGATTCATCCGGCCGGTCCCCGCCGTAGTAGAGCTTGATCCGCTGCTGGACGTTAAAAATCCCCATGCCGGAGCCTTTGAAGGGCGGCGTCATTCCGGTCTGGAGCGCCGTGACGATCCGGCGGAGGTTGTCCTCATCGATGCCTTTTCCGTCGTCGGTCACCGTGACGACCAGATGCATCTGATCCGCGGACAGGGAGACGCCGACCGACACCTTGCCGGGGCCGATCCGGCCCTCGATGCCGTGCAGGATGGCGTTCTCCACCAAGGGCTGGATCAGGAGCTTTGGCATCGGCACCGATGCCAAGGCCGGCGGCGACGAGATCGACCAGGACAGCCGGTCGCCGAGCCGCATTTTCATGATAAGCAGGTAGCGCTCGATATGCTCGAGCTCATCTTCGAGCCGGACCCATTCCTCCTTGCCCGGCCCGGTGATCGTATAGCGGAACAGATCGGCCATCGCCACGACATATTCGGCCAGCTCGTCTTCGTCTTTTTCCATGAGAGACCAGTACAGCGCTTCAAGCGTGTTAAACAGAAAATGTGGATGGATTTGGGCCTGCAGCGCTTTCAATTCCGTGCGGCTCTGCAAAATCTCCTTCTCGTAAACGAGCCCGATCAGCTCGTTCATATGCTCAACCATTTGGTTGTAGGAGTGATTCAGCTCGTTGATTTCGATGGTGGACGAAATTTGCACCGTCGGCTTGAGGCCGCTGAGCCGGGCGCTGCGCATCGTCTTGATCAGGCGGAAGACCGGCCGCGTGATCAGGGTCGACAGCAGGAAGGACAGCAGGATGAACAGGATGCTGCCGATGCCCGCGGAGACCAGGATCGCGGTGCGCAGTACCGAAATGCCGCTTGTGATCGCGCTGATTGGCGTCAGGATCAGCAGTGTCCATCCGGTCAAGGCGGACTGCTGCTTGACGAGCATGTACTTTTGTCCGTCGATGGCGACGACCGCGTCGTTCGTATCCACCAGGGACTTGATGCGCCAGGGCGTGACCTGGTCGTCGTTCACAGCGATGAGGCTGTAGTTCCGGTCGGCAAGCAGCATCGTTTCGCGGCCGCCATCCTCGTTCAGCGCCTCGTCGATTTGAAAAATCTCACGGTTCATCCGGATGAGGAGATACCCGCCCGGCCTGAACCATTGGTCCATCAGACTGACGCTTCGGATCGCCAGCACGGAATTCGGATCCAGCGGATCGATCCCGATCCAGACGATGCGCCCCTTTTCTTCGCGGGCGTTATCGATCCACTTCTGGCTGATCCTGCTGTTCAGATGGCCTTCATCCAGCGGGAACAGCCTGCGTTTGCTGCCGCTGTACAGCTCGACCGAGTTGACGCCGTCGGCATAGGTCTGAACGATTTTGATGCTGTTCAGCAAGGACTGGCGTTCCGAGAACGTGGCGTGCCTGCCTGCCGACTCGTTCAGCAGCACCTGCTGAACGTAGGTATTGGTGGCGACCTGAGTGGTCAGGGAATCGATTTGGTTCAGAACGGCCTCAAGCCTTCCGCTCGCCTGAATGGCCGTTTGTTGAATGTGCTTCTCCGCGTTGTTTTTCAGCAGTCTGGAGACGGTATCGAAGTTCACGATTCCCACGACCGACAAAATAATGAGCATCACAAACAGAAAGCCGAAGAGCATTTGGTTCCGGAGCGTGTTGAACCGGTTCAGTTTCGTTCGCATCAGGGTCAACCTTTCTGAACGGAGAGTGGTATGGAAGAGGAATGACATAGTTGAAATGTAACCTAAGTCAGCGGTTTCTGTCATTATCCTTTTTCAGGCGGGTATGGCGTAAAGATGCAGAAAGAGAACGGTTTCTTTTTTACGACTCTTTTGCTAAAATCAGGCTAACTTAGAAGGTAATAGAGGGGAACCTGCCATACACATCTTTGTGAATGCGCTTACAACAGGTGGGTCAATGAGTAAGGAGCGAGGATGATGTTGAACGTACTTTTAGTGGACGATGAGCCGTGGGTTCTTGAGGGCCTCCGGACGATGATCGACTGGAACAAATACGGTTTTCAGGTTTGCGGGGAGGCACAGAGCGGACCGGATGCGCTGCGGTTCATTCAGGAGCATCGTCCGGAGCTGGTGGTCACCGACATCAATATGCCGGTGCTGAACGGCATTGAATTGATCGAGCAGTCGAATCAGCTGCTGGCCAAACCACCCAAATTCGTTGTGCTGAGCGGCTATGACGACTTTTCGTACGCCCAGGCGGCGATGCGGCAGCGGGTGGCTGAATACCTGCTTAAACCGGTGGATGACGATGAGATAGGGGAACTGCTCGTCAAGCTCAGCCGGAAGATCGGCGATGAAATTGAAGCAGAGCATCATCAGGCGAAAAAGGAGCTGTTGGCCGTCAGCCATATGATGAACAGGCTGATACAGGGAGAGTACGGCGAAGCCATGGAGGAGCAGATCAAGCGTTCTCTGAAGCTGGAGGGCACTTCAGAGTTGCAATGCTTGCTGGTATGGATAGAAAACGTATTCGATTCCGCTGAGGTAAGTCCGCTGCTGACTCGAGGATTTGAGGGAGAAACAGGTTGTCTTTTTCAGGACGGAAGCGGAAGAATGGGATTTGTCGTGCAGTCCGGCGCCTCAGTTTCGGGCCGTCTGCAGGATGCCGCAATCCAGATTCACCGGGAGCTGACTGAACGGCTGGACGGGCCGGTCATTATCGCCGTCAGCGAGCCGAAACGCAGTCTGCGCTCGATCCGGGAGTTGTATGCCCAAACGGTGGAAGTCGTGGAGCGGAAGCGCTGTCTGGGGAAAAGCGGAGTGTTTTTCTACCAGGAGTGCATCCGTCCGGTAAACCGGGAGCTGCTCCTGCAAACATTCAAAACGCTTCTGGAAACGCTGCAGGAAGGGGATCCGGAAGGTATCACCGCTTGTGTCAGGGAATCCTTCGGATGGATTGCCGCGGTTCCTGTGGAGCTGGAATGGGTGAAGAGCCATGTGGCGGATATGGAATGGTCCGTCTGCGGCCTGATCAAGGACCTGAACGGCGACCCGGCCGCTTTGATGAAGGCACAGGAAAGGCAGCTTGGCACGCTTGGCGAAATCAGGGATTACCGGGCGCTTCAGGCTTATGTGGAGCGTTTCTGCCTTCAGGCGGGGGCCCTTCTGTCCGAGCTGAAGCTGAGCAGCGAGAGCAACACCATTTACCAGGTCGTGCAATACGTCGACCGCGAGTTCCGCGGAAGGCTGCAGCTGCAGGATTTGGTCCGGCATTTTCATATGAACGCGACTTACTTGGGCCAGCTGTTCAAGAAAACGACGGGGAAGCCGTTTAACGAATACCTCAATGACAAGCGGATCGAAGAGGCGAAAAGGCTGCTCAAGCGCTCCCCGCTCAAAATCTCCGACGTGGCGCTTCAGGTGGGCTACCCGAACACGGACTATTTTATTAACAAATTCAAGCTGAAAACCGGCATGCTGCCTTCGGCCTACAAGCAGGATGCCGGAAATTCGCCGGATGGACCGATGGGGGAGCGATGAAATGATGTCCACGCGCAAATTCAAGCTCCGGAAGATCGTCAACGATATTCCGCTGAATTATAAATTTCTGCTCATCTTTATCGTCGGCGTGCTGCTCCCAGTGATCGTCATCAACCTGGTGGTGACGGACCGCCTGTCGGACCTGATCAAAGCACGGGAGGAGCAGAACCTTGATATCTCGATCGAGCGGGCGAGAAAGGATATTCATGATTTCATCGACGGCGGAGTAGCGGTAAGCCATGCCTTAAGCAGCGATAAGATGTTGTATGAAATACTCGACCGGAAATACGCGAGCCAGATCGATTTTTATGACGCCTTTGACGAGCAGCTGCGCAACCGGGTGACCAGCTACATTCCGGTGAACAACCAAATCGAGCGCATCAGTATTTTCACGGATAATCCGACGATCGTCGACGGAGGGAACTACCACGTCATCGATGACGAGGTCCGGGCGAGCGACTGGTATAAATTGTGGAAGGACTCGCAGAATCCGGTGTTCGTCGCAGCGTACCGGGCCAACCAAGCCAGCAGCAGCGTGTTTACGGCTCCTTATTTGAGCGTGATCGAGCGGATGGATTATTTTGATAACTACGATCACTATCAGAAGCTGCTGCGAATCGACATCGACCTGAACAAAATTTATGACGTGATTGTCCGGGAAAAAGATTACCTGGATCTTTACCTGGTCAATGAGCGGGACCAAATCATTATGTCGGCCCAGAGCGGATATCAGACCGGCACGACGGACGCGTACCCGGTATTCAAACTGTCTGCTGAGGACAAGGAACAGGACGTTCATTCGGTCAACATCGGCACCGCCAAATACGTCAAGGGATGGCGGCTGATCGGGATCACCAAGGGTGTGCGCATCACCAATGCGATGAACGAAATGAGATTGTATGTCGGTATCGTCGCAGCGGGGATTACCCTGTTCACGACGGGATTTATTTTCATTATGCTGAGATCCTACAATTACCGCGTGAAGCGGCTGGCACGGCATATGCAGAAGGTGACGAATGAGAAGTTCGACCTGATCCAGATCGACGAGGGGCGTGATGAAATCGGCGGACTCATCCGCAATTTCAACAAGATGACCGGCCGGATCAAGTTCCTGATCAACAACGTCTACAAGCTGGAAATCCAGCAGAAAAACCTGGAAATGGAGCGGGTGCGGGCCGAACTGAACTTTTTGCAGAGCCAGATGAATCCCCATTTTCTGTTCAATACGCTGAATGCGATCCTCGTCGTCTGTACGAAAAACCACTACACGGACGTAACCGACATCGTCAAAAGCCTGTCCAAGCTGCTGCGGCGGCTCCTCAGCTGGAAGGAAGACATCGTGACGCTGGAGGAAGAAATGGTGTTTATCGACATGTATCTCAAAATCGAGAAGTTCCGGTTCCGTGACAAATTCGAATACCGCTTCGATATCGATCCGGACGCGCTGCAGTACAAAATCCCGAAAATGAGCATTCAGCCGCTTGTGGAAAATGCCTGCAAACACGGGCTTCAGGCGATCGACGGACAGGGCATCGTGACAGTCAGTGCGTACGTTGCCGACGAGCGTCTGCGCATCGTTATTGCGGACAATGGTAAAGGCATGGAGCTGGAGCGGCTCAAGGAAATTAAAAAGGCGGTACAGACCGAAGACGAGTCCGGCGCCAATATCGGCATCCGCAACGTGTACCGGAGACTTGAGCTGTACTATCACGATCAGGTGCGCTTTGATATCGTAAGCAGCCCGCAGCAGGGCACGACCGTATTTTTTGAAATTCCGATCAAGTTTCTAAGCGGTATGGCAGGCTGATCGATCCGTAATACAGGAGGGGAACCATGACATTTAAAGTGTTGTTGATCGATGACGAACCCGCTGCCCTGGAGGGGCTGGAGCTGTGGATCGACTGGGAGGAACTGGGCTTTGAGGTATGCGGCCGTGCAAGCAACGGAAAGGAAGGGCTGCATTTCATCCGGGAGCTGGCGCCGGACCTGGTCATCACCGACGTCCGGATGCCGCTGATGGACGGGCTGGAAATGATCGAGGCGTGGAGCCTGGAGGGAACAGCGCCGGTCAAATTCGCCATTGTCAGCGGATATGGTGAATTTAAATACGCCCAGAAGGCGCTGCGATACGGCGTCAATGCGTACCTGCTCAAACCGGTCATTCCGGAGGAGGCGGCTGAGCAGATCCGGGACATTCGGCGGGAGCTGGTGCGGGAGCGGGAGGAACAGAGCCTGACGAGGATGGCTTCTTACGAAGAGGCGGTTTCGATGATTAAAGATCTGCTGAATGGCGGTGCGAACGCCTTGGACGGCAGGGAGAAGGAGGTCACCCGCCTGTCGGATGCCATGCCGGCATGGAATATGTGCCTGGTGCAGGCGGCGCCGGATGCTCTTGCCAGGCTGAGGGCGAAGGCTGCCGCAATGGCAGAGGCGGGGGAATACATATACCTGGTCGATCTGGAGCCGAGCAGCTTCGGGATTGTGTACGGTTGGAACTCGGCAGAGGATAACGATAAGGCAGCTTACGCGATGGCGGAGGAGCTGCTGTCGGAAAGCGCGGACGGACAACGGGTGTTTATGGCGTCAGGGCAGGCGGAGAACAGCCTGCACCGGATCGGCTGCTGCTGCAAGGCGGCGAAGAAGGCCATACAATATGCCTTTTACCTTGATCATGCCCCGGGCTTGATCCTTTACGAGCAGGTAGAACATCTCCAGTTTGAGGATCATTTCGAGCGGTTGGATCTATTTAAAGAAATGCCCCAGGCCGTATCGCTGCTGGACAAGCCGGCTTTGCGAAAAACGGTACAGTTAGCGGATTCCAGCCTGCGGGAGTCCATGCCGAATCCGGACTTCGTCAAAAAACTCGCCATCCATGTCATGTATCAAATCATGAGCCATATGCGAGAAGCAGCCGGCCCGGCAGCGGAGCCCTGGATCGAAAAGCACGATATTCCCCGGATATCCGGCACCGTGATGACGCTTGGCGACGTGATGGGCGATTTGCTGTCCTGCGCCGAGGGCTGCATCGACTTTTTTATACGGGAACAGCAGCGGCAGTCCCAGGGCATTGCCCAGGAAATTATCGACTACGTCCGCGAGCACTACCGGGAGCCGCTGACGATCCGCAAGCTGGCCGAGGTCTTCTACCTGCATCCCGTTTATCTCGGCCAGCTGCTGCTGAAGAAGAACGGCATCGGCTTTAACGAAATGCTGCATAACCTGCGGATTGAAGAGGCTGTACGCCTGCTGGAAAACAGCAGTTTGAAGAACAGTGAAATTGCGGAGCGCGTCGGTTACGGCCATTACGGCCAATTCCTCAAGCAGTTCGAAGCGAGGCATGCGATGTCCCCCAATGAATACAAAAAAAGGATGTTCTAAAGTTTTGAAGGTGACTCCTTTAATTCCGATATAGTTTCGGCTATGGCAGCGCTTTTACAATAAAGGCAGTTACATGAAAAGGCTTACAATAAAAAGCTTGGTGTGGCTAAAATTTGACGGAGGTGCTTTACATGGGGGGAAGATTTAAACCGCTGTTTCGTCTTGGCATACTCATGGCGATGACGTTCAGCGTAGTCCTGTCCGGCTGCGGCGGCAGCAAAGACAACAGCGCAGACAACGGCAGCAGCTCTACAGGGCAGACAGCAACCGGAAGCAGCAGCGACGGAAAGGTGGAGCCGTTCAACGTGAGCGTTTTCATCGGGGAAGCCGGGCAGCAGCCCACTCCGGACAACAAGATTTACAAAAAAATCAAGGATGAGACGGGAGCCACGTTTAATTTTGAGTTTTTGGCAGGCGACATTAACCAGAAGCTGGGCGTCATGATTGCCGGCTCCGACTACCCGGATCTGATGACCGGCAACACGAAGCTGACAGCGGCTGGAGCCTATATTCCGCTGGAGGATTTGATCGAGAAGTACGCGCCAAATTTGAAGAAGCATTATGAAAAATACTGGAACATGATGAAGGACCCGAACGACGGGCACATTTATATTCTGCCGAACTATGGAGTATACAACGGCAAGCTGAACAGCACCTGGTATTCCGGGCCGGCGTTCTGGGTCCAGAAGGACGTGCTGGCTGAGGCCGGCTATCCGAAAGTGAAGACGCTGGACGAGTACTTCGACCTGATCGCCAAGTATAAGGCGAAGCATCCGACCATCGACGGCAGCCCGACGATCGGTTTTGAGATTTTGAACTATGACTGGAAAAACTGGGGTCTCTTTAACCCGCCTCAGCATCTGATTGGTCATCCGAACGACGGTGGCGTTGTTGTGAACAACGGCGTAGCCGAAATTTTTGCCGATAAGGATTATGCCAAGCAATACTACCAGAAGCTGAATCAAATGAACGAGCAGGGGCTGATCGACAAAGAGACGTTCGTACAGAACTTTGACCAGTACCTGGCCAAACTGTCCAGCGGCACGGTGCTCGGCATGTTCGACCAGCACTGGAACTTCCAGAATGCCGAGAACTCGCTGATCACCCAGAAGAAGTTTAACCGGACGTATGTGGGACTTCCGCTCGTATATGACACAAGCACGAAGGACTATTATCGCGACCGGGCTGTGCTTAACCTGAACAACGGCTTCGGAATCAGCGTCAATGCAAAGGATCCTGTGAAGATCATCAAGCTGCTCGACACCTTGATCACGGAAGATTGGCAAAAAGTGTTCTCATGGGGCATTGAAGGTGAGGACTACATCGTCAACGACCAGGGCCGGTTTATGAGAACCCAGGAGCAGCGCGATAAGCAGTCGGACGGAACATGGAAGCTGGCGAACAAAGCTGACGCCCTTTTCGGAAACTTGCCGAAAATCGAGGGAAGCTTCAGCGACGGCAACTCCACCGACGCCGCTGCACAGCCGGAAGAATACAAAGCGGGCCTGAACGATTACGACAAAAAATTCCTGGAAGCTTACGGCTTTGACAGCTACGTCGATTTCTTCAGCGAGCCGCCGGAGAATCCGATTTACTACCCGGCCTGGTCCATCGATCTGGTCGAAGGATCGCCAGCCAAAGTAGCGAACACGAAGCTGAACGATCTATCCACCAAGTATTTGCCGAAAGCAGTTTTGGCGAACCCGTCCGATTTTGATTCGGTATGGAATGAGTACACTTCACAAATTCACAAGGTCGATGTCAAGGCGTACGAAGACAAGATCAACGAGCAAATCAAGTGGAGAATCGATAATTGGAGCAAATAAGGGTTCACAGAAAGTGGGAGGCGCTAATGAGCGCCTTCCGCTTTATAGATACCCGCTCCGGAATTTGAATATGGTGAGGAGAGCAAACGTATGGCTGTGACTGTAACCAATAAGAAAGCTGTCCGGAAACCAGAGAAGAAACGGAAGCTGACCTGGGCTGTGCTGAAGAGCCAGCAGCAGTTGATCTGGATGTCCGTGCCCTTGACGTTGTATATCATTTTATTTGCCTACGTTCCGGTCTGGGGCTGGACGATGGCATTTCAGAACTACAAACCGGCGCGTTCCTTCAGCCAACAGGACTGGGTCGGATTCAAGCAGTTTAAATTTTTGTTTACCGATGACGATTTTATGCGGGTGCTGCGCAATACGCTCGGGATGAGCATTATCAATCTCGTGCTTGGTTTCGTAACGGCAATCGTGCTCGCGCTGCTGCTCAACGAAATTCGAAAGGTCATTTGGAAAAGGACGGTACAAACGATTTCTTACCTTCCGCACTTTTTGTCCTGGGTTATCGTGACCGGGATCGTAGCCACTTCGCTGGCTTCCGACGGCATTGTCAACGATATTTTGATGAAGCTGCATCTGATCAAGGAACCGATTTTATGGCTTAGCGAAGGAAAGTATTTCTGGGGCATCGTCGGTGCTTCCCATGTGTGGAAAGAAGTGGGCTGGAACACGATCATCTATCTGGCCGCCATGGCGTCGATCGATCCCGCGCTGTACGAAGCGGCGGAGATGGACGGAGCCAACCGCTACCGGAAGATGTTTCATGTAACTCTGCCGGGGATCAAATCCACGATCGTGATTCTGCTGATCATGTCCATCGGCCATATTTTGGACGCTGGCTTTGAGGTTCAGTACCTGCTCGGCAACGGGCTTGTCGTGGACTGGGCCGAAACGATCGATATCTTTGTCTTGAAATACGGGATTGCTCAAGGAAACTATTCACTTGCCACAGCCGGCGGGATCTTTAAAACGGTCGTGAGCGTCGCCCTGTTACTGGTGGCCAACTGGACCGCAAAGCGGCTTGGGGAAGAGAGGCTGTTATGAGTATGGAAAATCATCAAATCAGCCCGCAGGGAGCGGCTGGTGTTACGATAAGAAAAAGCATGCGCTCGAGCAAGGTTGAGCCGGTGCTGTTCAATACGTTTAATGCGATTTTTATGATCTTTTTGGTGGTTGTCACGCTGTATCCGTTTTTGAACACGATCGCCGTGTCGCTGAATGCGGGTAACGATACGATCCGCGGAGGCATTTATTTATGGCCACGGCAATGGACGCTGCAGAACTACAAGGCGGTGTTCGCATCGGGCACGATTTATGACGCATTCTGGATCTCTGTGGCACGGACCGTGCTGTCCACGGTGCTGAACATCTTCCTGACAACGATGCTGTCGTATACGCTGAGCCGGAAGGAATACGTCTTACGCAAGCCGATCACCGTCATTTTCGTGCTGACGATGTACTTCAGCGCCGGCCTGATCCCGGGATACTTCCTGATCAAGGACCTGCACCTGCTGAACAGCTTCTGGGTGTATATTTTCCCGTCCATGATCAGCGCGTTCAACATGATCGTTATCCGCACC
The DNA here is from genome assembly GCF_025809195.1 of Paenibacillus sp. PSB04. Taxonomy (NCBI): domain Bacteria; kingdom Bacillati; phylum Bacillota; class Bacilli; order Caryophanales; family Paenibacillaceae; genus Paenibacillus; species Paenibacillus sp. PSB04. The sequence continues at coordinate 7,277,365 of NZ_CP081301.1, read as the reverse complement.
TATATCGGAACGATTCCGGACAGCCTGGTCGAATCGGCCAAGATCGACGGCGCCGGCGATTTCAAAATTTTCCTGCGGATCATTTTCCCGCTGTGTACACCGGTGCTGGCCACCATCGCACTGTTTGTGGCCGTAGGCGCATGGAACTCCTGGTTTGACGCATTCCTGTACACGTCTTCCAGACAGGAGCTCAGTACACTGCAGTATGAGCTGATGAAGCTGCTCTCGTCGAGTATGAACTCCAACAGCAATCCGAACGTGGCGGCAGGCGTCGGCGTGAACCAGGAAACCGCGGTATCGATGGTGACGCCGCTCTCGATCCGCGCAGCTATAACGATTGTTGCCTCCGTTCCGATTCTGGTGGTCTATCCGTTTCTGCAAAAGTATTTTGTGGTCGGACTGAATGTCGGCAGCGTGAAAGAGTAACCGAGTCAAAAAACGGAAAAGAGCAGTGGATGGCGATTTTTCGAACCCTAAGAGAACCGAACCGCATAGGGGCCTTTTAGTGGCCTCCCAAGAGGTCATCGTGGCGGCCGCCGGATTTCACTAAAGTCCAAATTAACACCCATAGGCAGGAGGGAGTCTGTCATGAATTCAACGGGCACGCATACCGAGCAGGCGCTGAAGGATCTCTTCGCGCAGCATTTCCGGATCGGGGCGGCGGTCAATCCGCGGACGATCCGGTCGCAGGAGCAGCTGCTGGCGCACCATTTTAACAGCATTACCGCGGAAAACGAAATGAAGTTCGTCAGCGTTCATCCGGAGGAAGACGTGTATACGTTTGAGGATGCGGATCTGCTGGCCGATTTCGCCGGCAGGCACCAAATGGCGATGCGCGGGCACACGCTTGTCTGGCATAATCAAACCCCGGACTGGCTGTTCGAGGACAGCCAGGGACGGCCGGCAGGCAAGGCCTTATTGCTTGAGCGGCTGCGCTCGCATATCAATACGGTGGTGGGGCGGTACAAGGGCCGGCTTTATGCCTGGGATGTGGTCAACGAGGTTATCGCCGACGAAGGCGACGCGCTTCTGCGTCCGTCGAAGTGGCTGGGCATCGCCGGGCCGGAGTTTATCGCCAGGGCGTTCGAATACGCCCATGACGCCGATCCGGAAGCTCTGCTCTTCTACAACGACTACAACGAATCACATCCCGCCAAGCGGGATAAAATCTATGCGCTGGTGAAGTCCTTGCTGGAGCAAGGCGCGCCGATCCACGGCATCGGCCTGCAGGCGCACTGGAACCTGTTCGATCCGTCCCTGGACGATATCCGCGCGGCGATCGAGAAGTATGCTTCGCTCGGCCTGCAGCTGCAGCTCACCGAGCTGGACGTGTCGGTCTTCCGCTTCGATGACAGGCGGGCCGATCTGACTTCGCCGGAGCCGGGCATGCTCGAGCGTCAGGCAGAGCTGTACGAGGGCGTGTTCGGTCTGCTGAAGGAGTACAGCGACGTCATCAGCGGGGTGACGTTCTGGGGGGCGGCCGACGACTATACGTGGCTGGACGATTTCCCGGTGCGCGGCCGCAAAAACTGGCCGATGCTGTTCGATGCGCAGCACCGTCCGAAGCCGGCTTATGACCGGATCGCCGCGTTGTTTGCGGAGTAGGCGAAAACGCAAAATAGCGAAGAAGCGGATTCTTGCAGCTTGCAGCAAGCAAGCGCCTGGTATTAGATGATGCCGTTCTCCTATGATCTACGGGGGACGGCTCATTCCTTTACCAATTGGAAATGTTCTAAATCGGAATACATTCGTTACATGGAAACTTCGATGGGGTTCGGGCAGAAACGTCATGCGTCTTACCGACAGGGAAGCGTTGATATCAAAGAGCGGCTGGCTGAGCGAGGGATTGGGGTCTCGCCCATCGATGGTTATCCGAATCTGAGATGAAGGGGAAGTCGAGACTTAAACAGGGGGGTGAGAGGAAACCGAATTTTAATCCGGCAATATAGAATGAACTAAAAAAGAATGTTATCGGCCGTATTTGGGCGGTTATAACAGGAAGTTCAGTGCAACACTTTTGTTCAATCTATATAGCTAAACGATTCTATCAAGAGAATGGAGGTATTGATGGAAATGCATGCAACGTGGTCACGTTTGAAAAAATCGGTTTGCGGATGGTTAGCCGGTGTAACGGCCCTGTCGATCGTACTGGCCGTGCCGGGGCCGGCTCAGGTGTCGGCTTCAAGTAACGCCACCGTCAACTTATCGGCGGAAAAACAGGTCATTCGCGGTTTTGGGGGAATCAACCACCCCGTCTGGATCGGGGATTTGACGGAAGCCCAAAGAGAAACGGCTTTTGGCAATGGGGACAACCAGCTCGGCTTTTCCATCCTCAGAATTCATGTAGATGAAGATCGGAACAATTGGAGCAAGGAAGTCGAAACGGCCAAGAGTGCGATTGCACACGGAGCTATTGTGTTTGCATCCCCTTGGAATCCGCCAAGCGATATGACAGAGACGTTCAACCGGAATGGAGATACGTCGGCCAAACGGCTAAGATACGACAAGTATGCCGACTATGCCCAGTATCTTAACGATTTCGTTACGTTCATGAAGAACAACGGTGTGGATCTATATGCGATATCCGTCCAGAATGAGCCTGATTATGCCCATACCTGGACGTGGTGGACCCCTGAAGAGATGCTTCGCTTTATGAAGGAAAATGCAGGCTCCATTAACTGCCGGGTTATCGCGCCGGAATCGTTCCAATACCTGAAAAACATGTCCGACCCTATTCTGAACGATCCGCAGGCCCTGGCCAATATGGACATTTTGGGTACCCACCTGTACGGGACCCAGATCGGCGATTTCGCGTATCCTCTCTTCAAGCAGAAGGGAGCGGGCAAAGAACTGTGGATGACGGAAGTATATTATCCGAACAGCGATGCCAACTCTGCAGATCGGTGGCCCGAGGCGCTTGACGTGTCCTATCATATTCATCATGCGATGGTAGAGGGAGATTTCGAGGCTTACGTATGGTGGTATATCCGCAGGCAGTATGGTCCTATGAAAGAGGACGGTACGATAAGCAAGCGCGGGTATAATATGGCTCATTTCTCCAAGTTTGTCCGCCCCGGTTATGTCAGGGTCGATGCAACGAAGAACCCCGATACCAACGTCTACACCTCTGCATATAAAGGCAACAACAAGGTCGTGATTGTGGCCATTAACAAAGGCACCTCAGCGGTAAGCCAAACCTTCACCTTGCAAAACGGCAAGGCGTCGAAGGTCACCCCATGGGTAACGGACGCCAGCAGAAATATGGCAGCCGGATCTTCGATTAAAATCAAGGGCGGTTCTTTTACGGCCCAACTTCCTGCCCAGAGCGTGACAACCTTCGTAGGTGAATTGGCGCATTAAACGGTGCAAACTAAACGGTGAGACAGGATGATGATTTCGGCCCGCCGGCTCGTTAATCGGGAATGATATGTAACAAAAAGAGAACACCTCCCTTTCAAGGGAGGTGTTCTTTGGCTTATCACTCTAATCTCAGGCATATGCTCAAGTCCGGTCTTACTTGCTAACCGTCCCCGCCACCGGAACCGTCTGCCGTCTGCGCTCCTGCATATAGACGGCCAGCACGATCAGGAAGGCGAGCCCGACGAGCAGGGCGCCGATCCAAGGCAGGGAGGTGAGCCCCATCTCGTCGATGACCCATCCGCCGAAGAAGGCGCCGAACGCGTTGCCGAGATTCCCGGCGGAGTGATTGGAAGTCGAGGCGAGCGCGGGTGCCTCCTGCGCCAGGTTCATAATTTTCACCTGAATGCCTGGCATGACCGCAAACGAAGCGGCTCCCCACAGGAAGATCGTAACGACTGCGCCAACGGGGCTTTTGACGGTAAAAGTGAAAATCGTCAGCAGCACACAGATGGAGAGGAAGATGCCCAGGATCGCGGGCATCAGCCTCCAGTCGGCGAGCTTGCCGCCCAGCATGTTGCCGACCGTGACCCCGATGCCGAACAGGACGAGAATCCAGGTGACGCTGCTTTCATGGAATCCGGTCACCTGCTCCAGCAGCGGGGCGATATACGTAAAGACGGCGAACAAGCTTGAGTTGCCAACGGCGCAGGCCAGGAGGATGATCATTAGCTTGGGCTGGGCTACCGCCCTGAACTGCTTGCCCAGGCTGGCCGACTCATCGCGGCGGATCCGCGGGATGAACAGGACGATGCCGATCAGGGCCACGATCCCCATCACCATGATCGCGCCGAAGGAGGCGCGCCAGCCCAGGTGCTGGCCGACAAAGGTGCCCACCGGCACGCCGATAATGTTGGCGATCGTCAGGCCCGCCATCATGATGGATACTGCTCCGGCCCGCTTATGCGGCTTGACAAGGCCGGAAGCGATGACGGCGCCGACGCCGAAGAAGGTGCCGTGGCACAACGCCGTTATGAGGCGGGCTGCCATCAGCACGGTATAGTTCGGTGCGATGACGGCAATGCCGTTGCCGAGAATGAACAGCGCCATCAGCAGGCAGAGCAGCAGCTTCTGCGGAAGCCGGTGAGTTAAGATGGTCAGGATCGGGGCGCCGACCGCTACACCCAGCGCGTAGCTTGTGATCAGCTGCCCGGCTGTGGAGATGCTTACGTTCAGATCATCGGCTACATTTGGCAGAATGCCCATGATCACGAATTCGGTCATGCCGATCGCAAAGGCGCCCACCGTCAGCGACAGAAGGGAGACAGGAAAGGGTTCCTTGCCTTTTGCCGTCGTACGGGGATGCAAATCTGGAGTAGAAGTAGAATTCATGCTGCAGCTTCAACCTTTCTGTAACCAGACCGTCGCCGTCCGGATCATGTTCTTTCTCCATAGTAACAGGAAAACAGGGGATTTTCAGAAAAAGTTTCACGGTTACTGGTTAGATAGGGGGCTTGTAAAGGGCCGAAACATTCTAATCTTTGAAATAAAAAGTTGACACAAAGTGTTATAGTAAGCGGTTTAATTGGGATTTTCATTGAAAACCTAAATCTGAAAATTTGCATTTCATTCGATGGAATTTCCTCAAAAACGGAAATTCAGACGAATTTCGACAAAAACATGACATATATATTGACACGAAATCTCAATTCTATTAAAGTTCAATTAATAACATCACTGGAGAAATTATAAGACCAAAGTCGGACGCTAATTCGGGTAATTATCCCTAAATGCCGAGTTTGAATCCGCTGTGTTCCTTTTTCCTACCAAGATTTTCTCCATAGGTGAAATTAATTAAAATGGAGGACCGTCTCCGATGCAGAAGCACGATCAGGATTATATCCGGAGGAAAAACAGAAGTACGGTGTTTGAACTGATCCGTAAACACTCGCCCCTGTCCCGTGCCGAGATCGCCAGACTGACAGGAATGAGTCCTACGACGGTCAGCCGGATCGTTTCCGAGCTGTTCCAGCAGGACTTTATGCATGAGATCGAGCAGACGACGACCGGCGTCGGACGGAAAGCTGTGATGCTGCATGTGAATCCCGGCTCGGTGCTCTCCGTGGGCGTTGAAATCGACCGCAGCGGCATCCGGATCGGCATTGTGGACCTGGATGGCAAAGTGGTTCACAGTACGCAGGTGACGCGCGATTCCCGCGAAACGCCGGAGGCAACGCTGGAGCGTATCGCCTCGGCCATCGAGGAGCTGATCCTGGCGGAGGACATCGACCGCCGCAAGGTGGTCGGCATCGGCGTCGGACTGCCAGGCATTGTCGATTACGCCGGGGGCAGCGTGGTACTGTCCGCGCAGCTTGGCTGGAAGCAGACTGACATCGCCGGGGAGCTCCGGCGGCTGACCGGATTTGAGGTTGCCGTGGATAACGAGCTGAAAGTCCGTGCGCTGGCCGAGCACCAATATGGCTCGGCGAGAGGATCGAGCCGCTCGGTGCTGATCGGCTTCGGCAGCGGGGTCGGCTCCTCCCTGATCATCGATGGGGAAATCTATCGCGGGGAGACGAACAGTGCCGGGGAAATCGGGCATACGGTAGTAGACCCGGGAGGCCTTCTGTGCGAGTGCGGCAAGGTCGGCTGCCTGCAGACCTATATCGCTGAAGCGTCGCTTGTTGAGCAGGCCAACAAAATCAAACCGATCGGATCGCTGGAGGAATTGTTTCAGGCGAAGAAGGACGGAGAGTATTGGGCGGCGAGCATTGTAGACCGGGCCATGACTTTCGTAGCGGTCACGGTCAGCAACATCGCCTGCGTATACAACCCGGATACGGTGATTCTGACCGGCAAGCTGGTGGAAAGCTTCCCTGAAGTCCGGGACTTCATTTCGGACAAATGCATGGATCAATTTGTGTGGGAGCCGCTGCGCGGAACGTTCCAGATCGTCTACTCGGCTCTGGAGAGTGACGGCGTGGTGATCGGATCGGGCATACTGGCCCAAAACCTGTTCCTGGACATCGACAGACAGATGGAGCAGGCAGACTAAATTTAACGAAGCGGGTGTTGACGTATGAAATTGGAACCGTTGGTGGAGGAATACCGCGGCGGCGTGCTGGAGAACGTGCATCTCGGCGTGCTGTGCGGCGTATCGGATCAAGGAGAAGTCATCTATGAGGTGGGCGATGCGGAGCATATGACCTTCCTGCGTTCGGCGGCCAAGCCGTTCCAGGCGATCCCGGTCATGAAGCAGAACATCGCCGAAAAGTACGGGCTGACGGATGCGGAAGCCGCCATGTTCGCCGCCTCCCACCGGGGCGAAACGTATCATATCGAAGCATTGGAATCGATTATGGCCAAAACCGGCCTCAAAGAAGAGCAGCTGCTGTGCTGCCCGACCTATCCGTTGAACGATGAGCCGAAGTTCGCCCTCATGCGGGAAAATAAACCGCCGCGCAAGCTGTATCATAACTGCTCCGGCAAGCATCTCGGCATTCTGGCTGCGGCGAGGGAGATGGGCTTGCCGACCGAGACTTACTGGCAGCCATCGCATCCGCTGCAGCAGGACATCCTTCACACGCTCGCGGACATGGCCGAATATCCGGTCGATCAGATTAAAGTAGGCGTTGACGGCTGCGGATTTCCGATCTTTGCGCTGCCGCTGAAATCGATCGCCACGGCATACCTGAAGCTGGCCTGCCCAGAGCTGATCCGTGATGCCGGGACGCGGGAAGCCGTGCAGCGTATGGTCCGCTATATGCACGCTGCGCCGGACAGCATCGCGAGCCATCAGTTTATCTGCTCGGAGCTGCTGCGGGACGACAACATCGTCGCCAAGGGTGGAGCCAAAGGTGTCTACTGCTTCTCTTTAATTCGGGAACGCGTCGCTTTTGCGCTGAAAGTGATCGACGGCTCGGAGACACCGTGGCCGATCGCCGTTGCTTCGATCCTCGAGCAAATCGGATACAGCAACCAGGCCACGATTGACCGTCTGTATACGGTCGTTTCAAAGGAAATCAAGAACGACAACCACATTGTAGTCGGCGAGCGCAGAGCCGCTTTTACCCTGGCAGGTAAGTAAACGCAAGCTTCTAAATAAAGTAATACTCTCCTTTTCGAAAAATTGTTCGATCTACGAAACTAGCATTTCGGCAGTAACGAATAGAGGAAGCAGGAGAGACCAAGCACCTGATTGCCATTGACACGCAGTACCGGAAGTTCTTCAGCATGAATGAGCACAAGAGATTCGGATTCACCCGCGGCTTCCTTCGGAAACGGCGGTGCAATCATACATTCACAAAGGGGACATAAAGGAGTGGGACATGCAATGAAAAGGAAAAAGGTAAGCTTGCTGGCGACGCTGCTTGTCGTATCGGCCATTTTCACAGGATGCTCGTTCACCGGCGGCGACAGTAAAGGCGCGAGCTCGGGCACGACGGGGGACACGGGCAATGCCGCACAGACGGCGTCCAAAGAGCTGAGACTGTCTGTAGAAAGCGAAATTAAAGACCTGAATCAATGGGCGGCATCCGACGACGTATCGTTTACGGTGCTGAACAATATCGGAGAAGGGCTGTACCGCCTCGATCCGAAGAACGAGCCCCAGCCGGCCATGGCAGAAAGCTCGGAGCTGTCCGAAGACAAGCTGACGTATACGTTCAAGCTGCGCGCTGACGCCAAATGGAGCGACGGATCGCCGGTAACGGCAGCCGATTTCAAGTTCGCCTGGCTGCGTGAAATGGATCCGAAAACCGGAACCAACGGCTATTCCTTTATTATGACGGACTACATTGTTGGTGCAGCCGAGTACGCAGAAGGCGGTTCGGCGGACAAAGTCGGCATCGAAGCGAAGGATGACAAGACGCTGGTCGTTCATTTGAAGCAGCCGACGCCTTACTTCCTGAGACTGACTTCGCTGGCTCCGTACTTCCCGATGAAAGAGGAATTCGTGAAGTCCCAGGGCGAAAGCTATGCGCTGAGCCCGCAAAACATGCTGTTCAATGGTCCTTACACGCTGACTTCGGTCGATGCCGCCAGCGGTGCGGTGCTCGAGAAGAATGCCGGCTATTGGGACGCTGCGAACGTCAAGGTGGACAAAGTGGACGTGAAAGTCATCAAGGAAAAGAGCACGGCGCTGAACGCTTATAAAGCCGGACAGCTTGACCGTGTGCTGCTGCAGTCTTCCGATGTCAATGCATCCAAGTCCGACCCTGGATTCGGAACAGGCATCAACTTCAGAACGACGTACCTGCAGTTCAACCTGAAGGCGGACGGCGTGAGCAACATCAACATCCGCAAAGCGCTGGAATACGGCTTCGACTCCAAACTGCTGGCAGACCAGGTGCTGAACAACGGTTCCAAGGCCGCTACAGGACTGATTCCGGACCAAATGAGCGCAACGGGAGGCAAAAGCTTCCGCGAAATGCAGGGCGACCTGATCACGCCGGATGCGGCAAAGGCCAAATCCTATTGGGAGCAAGGGGTTAAAGAGCTGGGTAAAGCGCCTAAAATTACGATGCTCGTAGCGGACACCTCCGAAACGAAGGACGTCGCTACCTTTATGCAGAGCGAGTTCAAGAAAAACCTCGGCATCGACGTGGCCATCGACACCAAAACGGCGAAAGCCCGCGGACAGCTGATGGACAACAGCCAGTATCAAATGGCGATTACCGCATGGGGCGCCGATTATGATGATGCCATGACGTATCTGGATCTGTGGGCAAACCACACGCCGTACCGCGGAAACTATGAAAATCCGAAGTACGACAAGCTGATCACTGACGCCAAGAAAGAAACGGACGAAGCAAGACGGATCGACATGCTGCTGGCTGCCGAAAAAATTCTGACGGCAGAAGACGTCGTGGTCGTTCCGATCTACTTCGGCGGATACTCCTACCTGCTGAGCGATAAAGTCGAAGGACTGGACTACCATCCATACGGCAACCCGGTTGACTTTAAATATGCAAGCATCAAGTAATGCCGCTTCACATGGGCATGTATCGGGAGAGGAGAGAAGCGCGGCTTCTCTCTTTCCCTTTCCTGGATCAAGCTCCGGGACGTAATGAAAATTTTGAAGGCCCCGCGTATTGGGAGGTGCAACATTGAAACGGTATATCGGCATCCGGATCGTATACTTACTGCTGACGTTGTTTATTATTACGACCGCCACCTTTTTCCTGATGAAAGCACTGCCTGGCACTCCGTTCGATGAAGAGAAGCTTCAGCAGCTGCCGCAGGAACAAAGACAGATGATTTATGCCAGCTACGGCTTGGACAAGCCGGTTGGCGTGCAGTACGTGAACTATTTAAAAAATATTGTCAAAGGCGATTTGGGAACGTCGTTTTTCTACACCGGTCAACCTGTAAAGGACATCATCATGAGCCGGATCGGACCTTCGGCCTTGATCGGTCTGCAAGCGGTTCTGCTGGGACTGGCCATCGGCATGATCCTCGGGATCATCGCCGCTTACCGCCATAACTCCGGCTGGGATTACGCCACCATGATTATCGCCGTTCTCGGCGTGTCGGTGCCGAATTTCGTGCTTGCGGCGCTGCTGCAGTATTTTGTCGGGCTCAAATGGGGGCTTCTGCCGGTCGCATTCTGGGAGAGCTATCCCAGCTCCATCCTGCCGTCCATTGCGCTCTGCGTCGGCGTCATCGCCTTGATCGCCCGGTTTGTACGGACAGAGATGCTGGAGGTGCTTGAGCAGGATTATGTCACGACGGCTAAGGCAAAAGGGCTTGGGTTCGCGCGCATCATGTTCCAGCACGTGATCCGCAACTCGCTCATTTCGGTCATTACGATTCTTGGTCCGATCGTAGTCAATTTGCTGACAGGTTCGCTCGTCATTGAGAATATTTTTGGGATTCCGGGGATCGGGAGCCTGTTCGTCGACTCGATCAAAATGAACGATTATTCCACGATTATGGGGATCACGATTTTTTACAGCGCCTTCTATGTATTCGTCATGCTGATCGTGGATCTGCTGTACGGCCTGGTGGATCCGCGGATCCGTCTGGCATCGGGAAAGGAGTGAGGACATGACGCAAATGGATAACGTGGATGCGCTGTTTAAGCCGGCCGCCGCAAAGCCGGACGAACGGGAGAAGATTTCGGGCAAATCCTTGACGGCTTTTCAGGACAGCTGGAGACGGCTGAGACAAAACAAAGCGGCGATCGTCAGCTTGGTCATCCTGGTCATCATGCTGCTGCTGGCGATCGTCGGTCCGTGGATCGGACATCACGACTATTACTCTACCGATTATAATGCCGTCTATCAAAAACCGAACGCCGATCATTGGTTCGGCACTGATAAATTCGGCCGGGATCAATGGGCCCGCGTATGGCAGGGAACGCGCGTATCGCTCCTGATCGCCGTGCTCGCCGCCGCGCTCGACCTCGTCATCGGGGTTGCCTACGGCGCCATTTCCGCCCTGTTTGGAGGAAGAGTCGATAACGTGATGCAGCGGATCGTCGAAATTTTGACCGGGATTCCGAGCCTGATCATTATTATTCTGCTGATGATGGTGATGAAGCCGGGGATTGTGACCATCATGGTCGCGATGTCCATTACGGGCTGGGTCAACATGGCCCGGCTGGTCCGGGCACACATTATGAAGCTGAAGTCGCAGGAATTCGTCCTGGCGGCCCGTACGCTGGGCACGCCCACCGGGCGCATCATTACAAAGCATTTGATTCCGAATACGATCGGCATCATCGTCATCAACACGATGTTCACGATTCCGTCGGCGATCTTTACCGAAGCGTTCCTGAGCTTTATCGGCCTTGGACTTCAGTCGCCGATGTCTTCGCTCGGGGTGCTGATCAACGACGGCTTCGCATCCTTGAATACGCAGGCATACCTGCTGCTATACCCTTCGATTGTCATCGTCCTCATCATGGTAACGTTCAATATTCTGGGTGACGGGCTGCGGGATGCGCTGGATCCGAGAATGCGGAAATAGGGGGAAGAGAGAATGGACAACTTGCTCGAAGTGCAGGATTTGCAGGTCAGCTTTTTCACATATGCGGGCGAAGTGCAGGCCGTGCGCGGCGTAGGCTTTTCCCTGGGCCGGGGCGAGACGCTGGCGATCGTGGGGGAATCCGGCTCCGGCAAATCGGTGACTTCCAAAAGCATCATGAGGCTGCTGGCGAAGTCCGCAAAAATTAAACACGGCTCGATCCGTTTTGAAGGCAAGGACATCGCGTCGCTGCCTGAAAAGCAGATGCAGGATATCCGGGGCCGGGACATCTCGATGATCTTTCAGGACCCGATGACGTCGCTAAACCCGACGATGACGATCGGCAAGCAGATCACCGAGGTGCTGAAGAAGCACCGCAAGCTCGGCGGTGCGGAAGCCAACCGGCGGGCGGTGGAGCTTCTGAACCAGGTTGGCATCCCGAATCCGGACAAGCGGCTGAAGCAGTATCCGCACCAGCTGTCCGGAGGCATGCGCCAGCGCGTGGTCATCGCGATTGCGCTGGCGTGCAACCCGAAGGTGCTGATCGCCGACGAGCCGACGACTGCGCTTGACGTGACGATCCAGGCGCAAATTCTGGAGCTGATGAAGAAGCTGCAGCAGGAGCTGGACACGTCCATCGTGCTGATCACGCACGATCTGGGCGTAGTCGCGAATATGGCGTCACGCGTAGCGGTCATGTACGCCGGTAAAATCGTGGAAACCGGTACGGTAGACGAGATCTTTTATGAAGGCAAGCATCCGTATACTTGGGGGCTGCTCGCTTCCATGCCGAAGCTGCATGAGAAATCGGAGGAGCTGACGGCTATTCCCGGCACGCCGCCGGACCTCAGCGACCCGCCCAAGGGATGCCCGTTTGCGGCACGCTGTCCTTACGCCATGGAAATTTGCCACGAATATATGCCAGAATATACAGAACACTCGGAGACGCACCGCGCGGCCTGCTGGCTGCAGGACAGCCGGGCGCCGAAAGTGCAGAGTCCGCTTGCGGGAGGTGATCGGCCATGAAGCATGAGAAGGGGACAAAACCGCTGGTCGAGGTCAAGCATTTGAAGAAGCATTTTGACGTGGGCCGCGGACAGATTCTGAAAGCGGTGGACGACGTCTCGTTCGACATTTATCCGGGGGAGACTTTCGGTCTTGTCGGCGAGTCCGGCTGCGGCAAGTCGACCCTGGGCCGCACGCTGATCCGTCTCTATGAAGCGACGGAGGGGACGGTCAGCTTTGACGGCGAGGCGGTGCACGGCCGTAAATCCAATGCCGAGCGGAAGAAGCTGAGCCGGAGCATCCAGATGATCTTCCAGGATCCGTATGCGTCGCTGAACCAGCGGATGACGGTGACCGACATCATCGCCGAAGGCATTGATGCCCACGGCATCGCCAAGAACCGCAAGGAGCGCCAGCAGATGGTCTACGACCTGCTGGAGACGGTCGGACTGAACCGCAGCCACGCTGAGCGGTTCCCGCACGAATTCTCTGGCGGCCAGCGCCAGCGGATCGGCATCGCCCGGGCGCTTGCGGTTCATCCGCGGTTCGTGATCGCCGATGAGCCGATTTCGGCGCTGGACGTTTCGATCCAGGCACAGGTCGTGAACCTGATGAAGAAGCTGCAGCAGGAGCTGGGATTAACGTATTTGTTCATCGCCCATGACCTGTCGATGGTGAAGCATATCAGCGACCGCATCGGGGTGATGTACCTCGGGGGCATGGTGGAGCTTACGAGCAGCGACGAGCTGTTTGAGAATCCGCTGCATCCATACACCAAAACGCTGCTTTCGGCGATTCCGATTCCTGATCCGAAGCTGGAGCGCGGCCGGGAACGAATGGTGCTGCAGGGAGACCTGCCAAGCCCGATCAACCCGCCGAGCGGATGCCGATTCCGGACGCGCTGCCCGTTTGCTACAGAGCTGTGCGCTGCGGAAACGCCGGTATGGCAGGAAGCGGAAAAAGGGCACTGGGTAGCCTGCCATCTGTATGATCCAAGTAAAAAGATGACTGTAAATAAGGAGGGAGCCGGCGCATGAGCTGGTACGAGATGGCCGAAGAGCGGGAAGAGGCCTTGATTGAAGATCTGTCCGGACTTCTGAGAATCGACAGTGTTTATGATCCGGACACCAGCGGCCCCGGGCAGCCGATGGGCCAAGGTGTTGCGGAGGCATTGCAATATATGCTGGACCTGTGCGCGGCCGAAGGCTTCCGGGTCCGGAACCTGGACGGATATGTTGGCTACGCCGAATTCGGCCCGGAATCGGCCGAGAACTATGTGGCCGTTCTGAGCCATCTGGATGTCGTTCCGGCATCCGGGAAGTGGACGACCCCTCCGTTCGAGCCGTCCGTCCGGGGCGGCAAAATTTTTGCGCGCGGCGCTGAGGACGATAAAGGCCCGGCAATGGCTGCGTTTTACGGACTCAAAATTGTCAAAGACATGGGGCTTCCGCTGAAGCACCGGATCCGCCTTATTTTTGGAACGGACGAGGAGCGGACAGGGAAGTGCATGCAGAAATATAACGAGCTGGAGCCGGCACCGGTTTGCGGATTTACGCCGGATGCCGATTTTCCGATCGTTCGGGCAGAGAAGGGGCAGATCAATACCCGGCTGCTCTTTAAGCCGATCGAGGAGAGCGATTCGTCCGGCTCCGAGTACCGGCTGCAGTTGTTCACGGCCGGCGAGGTGGCCAACAGCGTGCCTGAAGGGGCGCGCGCCGAGGTAGCGGGAGATGCAGGCAGCCTGGGTGCGATGCAGAAGGCTTATGAGGACTACTGCGCGTCGGAAGGGCTGAAGGGAAGCTTTGAGATCGATGCGGACGGGCAGACGGCGAGCCTGTCGCTAACCGGTAAGACGGCCCATGGCATGGAGCCGCAGCTCGGCATTAATGCGGGCCTCAAGCTGATCCATTTTCTGAAGGAGTTCTCGTTCCCTTCGGGTGCGGAGCATTATCTCCATACGGTCGATGCGCTGATGTATGGCGATATCCACGGGCGTGCCTTCGGCATTGCGATGGAAGACCAGATCACCGGACCGCTGACGGTCAACACAGGGCTGCTGCAGTATGATCCGGAAGGAGAATCGTATTTTCACATCAACCTGAGATATCCGGTTTGCGGCAATCAAGCGGATATTCTGGAGAACATCGCGGTCCGGGCCTCAGCCTGCGGCCTTGAGATCGAACCGCCGAGCTTGAAACATCCGCACTGTGTGCCGGACGATCATCCGATGATCGAAGCGCTGCAGCGGGTATACGAGGCGGAGACGGGGCAGCCGGCCGAGCTGCTGTCCACCGGCGGCGGAACTTATGCGGCGTATATCGCAAACGGCGTCGCTTTCGGCCCGGTATTTCCGGGCATGGCCAATTCGGCACATCAAAGGAATGAACATATCGACATCGACGCACTGATTCGCTCGACGGCAATCTATGCCCGGGCGATGCATGAGCTGGCCAATCTGAACCTATAATCTGCGGCTTAACCAAAATTCTTGTAAAGGAATGTACAGCTGATGGAATTGATATCAGGAACAGGGCAACCGGCGGATGTAACGATCTATCCGGTGTTTGAGGACAGCGAAGGCGAACCCGCCGGGCTCACCCTTCGCGAAGGGATGGGCGGCCGCGGCGCCGTCCATTGGTTTTACGGACGGCACGGGGAGCAGGATATTCTCGTCGTCGGTCTGGGCAGCCGGGACAAATTCGGCATGGAGGCGCTGCGGGAAGCCGCCGGCGGGGCGGGCCGCGAAATCCGCAAGGCGTCCTTGAGAACCGCGTCGATCGACGGTACGGCCCTCCGTGACATTTTCGGGGAAGGCGAATGGCCCGAGCAGGCGGCCGTCGCCTGGGCCGAAGGATGGCTTCTGGGCACATATGTGTTCGATAAATATACATCGCGCCACAAGAAGGGGCAGGTGGATTGGATTCGGATCGAGTCCGATGCCGAGCGCAGCTATGCGGAGGCGGCCTGGCTCGGACGTGCGCGGGCCGAAGCGGTCGCCTTGGCCCGGGACCTGTGCAACGAGGCCCCGAATGATCTTCATCCGGCCAGCTTCGTGCAGCGGATCAAGACGGTCTTCGCCGGCCGGAACGTGAAGCTTCACGTGTACCAGGGCGAGGAGCTGAAGCAGCGGCAGATGAACGGCCTGCTGGCTGTCGGCAGCGGAAGCAAGCATCCGCCGGCCATGGTGGAGATCGAATACTTCGGCGATTCTAACGCCCCGCATCTTGCGCTGATCGGCAAGGGGATCACGTTTGACATGGGCGGCATGAACCTGAAGGTCGCCCGGGATCTGAGCGACGCCCGCTTTGACATGGGCGGGGCCGCGGCTGTCATCGGCGCGATGGACCTGCTCACCCGGCTGGAAGTGAAGGCGAGAATCACGGCGCTCATTCCGATCGCGGAAAATGTGCCGGATGGGGACGCCATCCTGCCGTCGCATGTGATCCGCTATCCGAACGGATTGTCCGTGCAGGTGGTCAACACGGATGCCGAAGGACGGCTGATCCTGGCCGACGCCATCCTGCACGCCGCCCGGAACGGAGCCGAGCGGATCATCGATATTGCGACGCTGACCGGTGCGGTGGGACACGCACTGGGGCTGCGGGTGGCCGGCATCTGGGGCGACGCCGGGTTTGCCGAGCAGCTGATGCGGATCGGCAGCAAGAACGGCGACCCGATCTGGCGCCTGCCGCTCGTCGATGAGGACGAGGAGCTCCTGGGCAGCCCGTACGCCGACCTGGCCAACCTGGCCTCCAGCCCTTATGGGGGAGCCAATATGGCGGCCTTGTTCCTGCGGCGGTTTGTGCCCTCTAAGGCGCGCTGGTGCCATATCGACATGGCCAATACGTCCCAGGTCCCGGCGGACCGGGGGTATAAAGCTGCCGGGGCTACCGGTTACGGAGTCCGGCTGCTGGCCGATTTTGTGACGGAACAGGCCAATTCTGGAAATGGAGGCACTGCGGAGTGAAGCTGGAAGTGATCGCAACCAATTTGTACGACGCGCTCGTCGCCGAGAACGCGGGTGCGGACCGCCTGGAGCTGGTGACGGGCATTATGGAAGGCGGATTGACGCCGGGTCCGGGCATGATCCGCAAGGTCGTCGGCTTGATGAGCATTCCGGTCCATGTCATGGTCCGGCCGCACAGCCAGTCGTTCGTCTACGACCAATACGACTTGCTGACGATGCGTGAGGATATCGCTTTTATCAAAGAGTGCGGAGCGGCGGGAATCGTGCTTGGAACGCTAAAACCGGACCGCACGGTGGATACCGAAGCGCTGGAAATGCTGCTGAAGGAGGCCGACGGTCTGAACGTGACGTTTCACCGGGCCTTCGACGAAATCGACGATCAGCTCGGCGCGCTCCAGACGTTATCGGCATATCCGCAGATTAACCGGATTCTGACTTCCGGAGGGCCGCGGCCCGCGCCGGAGTCGACGGACCGCATCCAAGCACTGGTCGAGGCATCAGCCGGAACCGGCATCCGTATCTTGGCTGGATACGGTTTGACCGTACCTGGGTTATCGGAGTTCGTCCAGAAGACGGGCGTGACTGAGGTCCATTTCGGCTCGGCGCTGAGAGCGGAAGGGAATTACCTGCTGCCGCTCGATTCCGAGCGGGTGAAGGCGGCGGCGCAGACGGTGAAATCCATCGCAAAGTCAGCAGGGTAACAACAAAATACTCGATTACTGTGGTGAAATCATTGGACAAACAACCTAAGATGATCGTCGGGGTGGATCTCGGCGGAACGAAAATCGCAACAGGGCTTTTGGACGCCGGCGGACGGATGCTGGCCCGGAGCCAGAAGGCGACCGCAGGGCTGAAAAGCTCGGAAGAGGTCATTCAGGCGATCGTAGATACGATAACGGAAGTGAGTGGAGAACACGAAATCGCCGGTGTCGGCTTGGCCTCCCCGGGGGCGGTCGACACCCGCCGGGGAATCATCCGCAACGGGGTGAACCTGCCCGGATGGAACGGCATTTCGCTGCAGGCGGAGCTGGAGAAGCGGCTGCAGGTGCCGGCCAAGCTGATCAATGACGCGAACGCGGCGGCATGGGGAGAATACGTGTACGGTGCTGGACGCGGGGCACAGAGCATGGTTTACGTCACCCTGAGCACCGGCATCGGCTCGGGCCTGGTTCTTGACGGGAAGCTGTACCTGGGGACAAGCTCCTTCGCGGGCGAGCTCGGTCATACGGTGGTCGACCCGAACGGGGCGCTGTGCGGCTGCGGCCAGCGGGGCTGCTGGGAGACCTACGCTTCGGGGACGGCCATCGCCCGCCAGGCGTCCGAGGCGGCTGCGGCGGCTGCGGAAGGCATGACGCAGATGACCGTGCTGGCCGAAGCGGAAGGCGTGCCGCTGAGCGCCAAGCATGTGTTTCAAGCCGCGGCGATGAACGACAAGCTGGCCCAAGAGACGCTGGAGCAGGTTATACATTACACGGGCCTTGGACTCATGAACATCATTCACAGCTTCAATCCGGATTGCATCGTCATTGGCGGCGGCGTCAGCCGCGCCGGGGCTGCCTTCTTCGAGCCGCTCCGCGGGAAGACCGGGGAGCTGGTCATGGAGCCTTATCGGGGCACTTACGCCATCAAACCCGCTGAACTCAAAGACGATGTGGGCATTATCGGGGCTGCAGCCCTGTTTGTGGAATAGACGGCTGAAAAATTAGCCGCCATCTTATGCATTATGCGTGCATTTTAAAGAGGCAGCATTGATATGAGTTAAAAGGAAAGGGCAAATCCATACATGTTATGGATTTGCCCTTTTTTTGTTGGAGCTGCTGAGTTTTGAAGAGGGTGCGTCGATCCTAATCGGGAGCTTATTTTGCAATTTTATATCAATTTAATGATTGAATATTTCAATGTATTGCAATATAATGCCAATAGAAACAACCGCAATACTACCAATATGATGAGATCGGGGTGGATATTCATTGGCACAGACTCAAGGCGTACTGACGTATCCAGAGATCGGCGGACAATCCGATGCGCTGGCGGCTGCCTGGAAGCAGCTAGAGGCGCAGCAGGATTGGATCTCCCAGTTTATCGGCAATTCTTCGTTTGATGAAGTGATTTTTATCGGGTCGGGGACTTCCTATTATTTGGCGCAGACCGCCGCATCCACGTTCCGCAAATGGACGGGGCGCAGCGGTGCGGCCTATCCGTCATCCGAAATCTTTTTGTTCCGGGAGCAGGCGGTTCCGCCCGGAAAACGTGTGCTGCTCGTCGGGATTTCCCGTTCGGGAGAATCGACGGAGGTTATTCTCGCACTGGAATCGGTGAAGGATTTGCCGGATTGGACGATCTGCAGCATCACCTGCGATGAGGAAAGCACAATGGCGAAGCTCGCTCCATACTTACTGTCACCGCTCGGCAAGGAGAAAAGCACCGTCATGACGAAGTCTTTTAGCAGCATGACTTTTATGCTCCAAGCGGCGATGGCTCGCGCTGCCGGCAAGACGGAGCAGCTGAAGGAGCTTCAGGAAGCTGTGGAGCTCAGCGCAGGTGTGGTAGCCAAGGCGGACGAAGCCGCCAAGGAACTGATTTCCGGACATCCGGAGCTGAACAAATTCATATATTTGGGCATGGGATCCTATTACGGGCTGGCGCAGGAAGCCTGCCTGAAGATTAAGGAAATGTCCTGCGTCTGGACGGAAAGCTTCGGCACGATGGAATTCCGGCACGGACCGAAATCGGTCGTCGAGCCGGGAACGATGGTCTGCCTGCTGCTGTCGGAAACCGCAAGGGACTATGAGATCAAGGTAGCCCAGGAGATGAAAGAATACGGCGCGCATGTTGTTATCATTACCGCGGACAAGGGCGGAGACACCGGCTTTGCCGATCTCGTGTTCGAGACCGGTGGCCGGGCGCTGTCCGATGAGGCGAGAGCGGTGCTGTACATGCCGCTGGTTCAATATATCGGGTATTACACCGCACTGCGGGAGGGGAGAAATCCGGACAGCCCGCGGAATTTGACCCAGGTGGTCAAAATTTAAACCATAAGGAGAGAATCGCTTTGAGTGAACGAAATGGATCGAAAGAAGAACGCCGGGAACAGATATTGGACTACATCCTGCAGCACGGCTCTATTTCCCTTCAGGAGGTGACGGCCCGCTTCAAATGCTCTGAGGCTACGGCACGCCGGGATCTGGAAGCGCTTGAGAAATCGGGACGGGTCATCCGCACGATGGGCGGAGGCGCCAAATCCGCGGGTATCACCGCCGGAAGGGAAATTCCATTTCACGAGAAGCAGAACAAGCTGTACCAGGAAAAGGAAAAAATCGCCGCCATGGCGGCTTCCCTCGTGCAAGAGGGGGATGTGGTCGGCCTGACGGGCGGGACCACGACGTATCTCATTGCGAGGGCACTCAAGAACCGCCGCAATATTACGGTGGTGACCAATGCTGTCAATATTGCGATGGAGCTGTCGGAGAACGAAGACCTTCAGGTCGTGCTGACCGGCGGCATGCTGCGCAGCAAAAACTTCGAGCTGTGCGGACCGCTTGCCGAGCGGACGCTGGAGGCGATCAACATTCACACGATGTTTATGGGGATCGACGGTTTTTCGGCGGAACAGGGGGCCAGCACTTATTCCGAGCTTGAAGCGAATACGGCGATGATCATGATGAAGCGCACCAACCGCACCATCGCCGTATTTGACCATACGAAGAACGGCCGCAATTCCCTGTTCCAGGTGGCGCCCGTGGCGGCCCTGCACGGAATCATTACGGATGCGGATCCCGGGGAGGAGCTCCGCAGCCGGTTGAAAGAATCCGGGGTGCAGGTGCATGTCGCGCAATAACATTCTGTGAAATAAGGGCAGGTGCTCAGCATGGAAGTGTTTGCGGGAGTCGATGTCGGTGGAACGAATATCGTATGCGGTCTGGTATCTTCCGCCGGACAAGTGGTTCATAAGCTGAAGCGGCCGACGGAAGCCGGACGCGGTCCGGATGCGGTACTGGAGAGAATCGCCGCAATGATCGAGGAAGCGGTCGCCTCGTACCGCGGGGAAGACGGACAGCCTGTAACGCTCGCGGCAGCGGGAATCGGACTGCCGGGGCTGGTCGATCCCGAGGAAGGCATCGCCAAGTTTGCCGGCAACCTCGGCTGGCGTGACCTTCCGGCCGCCAGCCGTCTGAAGGCCAGGCTGCAGCTGCCGGTATTTATCGATAACGATGTCAGAACGTATGTGTTTGGCGAGGCGCTGTATGGAGCCGGTGCAGGCACCGGCCACGTCATCGGCGTGACGATCGGCACAGGAATCGCCTCGGCCATGGTGAATGAGGGGAGCCTGTTCTACGGCTTCCGCCATATGTCCGGGGAGCTGGGGCATATCGTCATGGAGGGGCTCAGCGATCCGTGTCCATGCGGCTTGACGGGCTGCCTGGAGACTTACGCCTCCGCCTCCGGTATGGTGCGGCAGGCCCGGAAAGCGATAGAGTCCGGTGAGCCGACGGTGCTCCGCAGCTGGTTTCCGGGCGAACGCCTCGCGGAGCTGACGGCGGCGGATTTGTCGCGGGCGTACGATCAGGGTGATACGCTGGCCGTTTCCATTCTGGAGCGGGCGGGTTCGCTGCTCGGCCGGGCACTGTCCTACGCCGTTTCGCTGAACAGCCCGGAGATGATCATTATCGGTGGCGGCGGGGCGCTGGCGGGGGACCGCATTTTGAAGCCGCTGGAGCAGGAGCTGATGAGCCGGATCCTGCCTGATTACCGCGATCGGCTCAAGATCGTTCCTGCCATGCATAACGACGATGCGGGCGTGACCGGGAGCGCCATGTACGCAAAGCATAAATATACCGCATTGAGCGGATCAATACAGGACAGCAAGGCATAACAAACGGGAAGGGGAAAACACCATGTCACTCGTTTCGTCTACGTCTTTACTGCAAGAAGCAAGGGCCAAACATTACGCCATTGGGGCCTTTAACGTGCATACACTGGAAATGCTGCAGGCTGTGGTCGAGGCGGCCGAAGAAGCACAGTCGCCGCTCATTATTCAGTCTACGGTGGGGACCGTCAAGCATCTGGGGGCCGATTATATCGCTGCTGCCGCCCGGGTGGCTGCGGACCGGGCCAGCGTGCCCATCGCACTTCATTTGGATCATTGCAACGAATTTTCCGTCATTATCAGCTGTATCCGGGCGGGTTATACGTCCGTCATGATCGATGCGTCTCATTCCCCATTTGAGGAAAATGTGGCCATGACCCAGAAGGTGGTCGAAGCCGCCAACGCCGTTGGCATCAACGTGGAGGCGGAGCTCGGCAAGGTCGGCGGCGTCGAGGACGACATCGTCGTCGACGAACGCGATGCCTTGCTCGCCGATCCGAAAGAATGCGCCGAATTCGTGGAGCGCACCGGCGTGCATACGCTTGCCCCTGCGATCGGCACCGCCCACGGCATCTACAAAGGGACGCCGAATATTGATTTCGACCGGATCGGACGCATCGCCGAAGCCGTTGATGTTCCGCTCGTCCTGCATGGAGGCTCCGGCATTCCGGAGGAGCAGGTGAAGCGGGCGGTCAGTCTCGGCATGGCCAAGATGAATGTGGCTACCGAACTGCGCATCCTGTTCTCCGACGCCATCAAGCATGTCTTTGCCGAGAACCCGGATGAGAACGACCCGCGGAAATACATGGTTCCTGCCAAGAAGGCGCTGAAAGCAGCCGTCATTGAGAAAATGCAGCTGTGCGGCTGCGCCGGCCGGGCGGGGGACTTTTAAACGCCAAAGCCATTCACAAAATAAATGAAACAAGCCTGCTTAGGGCCCGGGGAGCCGGGAAAGCAGGCTTTTTAAATTCATGGGATGTTATAAATCTGAAGCGGCGGATTCCGGGTTCCGCAAATAGTCGAGAAACATCCGTTTCAGCAGGTCCAGCTGGACGTCCGCGCTGACGATGGACTCGAACATCACGATGCTGCGCTGCAGTGACAGCTTTTTCGAAAATATGCCGAATGCATTGACCACGGTCGACAGGGTTTCCTCTATGGGGAGATCGGAGCGGACTGAACCGTCCTGGGTGCAGCTGTCAATGATTTCGGCGAACGCATCGGATACCTTGCGGTGGACGTCGTTGTACTGCTGGATATCCTCCAGCGGCTCGGCCTGCTGGGCGGCATAGCTCTCAAACGCCTCAAGGTACCGGCTCCTGCTGCTCAATTCCGGCAGTTGGAGATTCAGGAAATGATCCAGCAGCGCTTCAAGCTTCTCGATGCCTGTCACCGGTGTGGCGGCAATTGCCCGGAACGCCTCTTCCTCCAGACTGATCAAATGCGTGGCGACCGCCACGATCAGCTTGTCCTTCTTGGGAAAATACCGGAACACCGTGGCGATCCCCACATTATCTTCCGCGGCGATATCCCGCATCGTCGCTTTGTCGATCCCTTTGCGGTTAAAAACCCGCTCCGCTGCCTCGATAATGCTGCTCTCTCTCGCTTTTTTACCTTCCAGCCGTTCCTGTTCCCATCTAGTCTTCGGATCCATAATTGTGAGTCAACTCGCCTTCCGGGTGAAAAGATAAAATCGTAAAAAATGCTATCAAAACCACCCGGAGAAGTCAACGTTGTCTAGGTGCAGGGTACCAGGAAAACAAAGGGATGTCCTTTGGAAAGATTGAAGGGAAAAACAAACGGTGATATAATTGGTTTTGTCATGATAGTGATGCTATCACGACCTTTGTTTTTGCAAGGTCATGCACGCCCAATATGGGCTGAATGTTGCCTCGTTCGTAATCATCTTGGAGCAAATAGGGGAAGGGAGTCTTAACAATATGGGCAGAGTACAGGGGAAAGTAGCGATCGTCACCGGCGCAGCCGGAGGCATGGGCAAGGCGGACGCCGTTCTGTTGGCGCAGGAAGGCGCCAAGGTGGTCGTCACCGACATTCAGGAGGACAAAATCCAGGCTGTTGTGGATGAGATCAAACAGCAGGGCGGAGAGGCTATTGGCTTCCGTCATAACGTTACCTCCGAGGAGGAGTGGCAGCATATCGTGGACGAAACGGTCAAAGCGTTCGGCACAATCGACGTTCTCGTCAATAATGCCGGCATCTCACTGGCCAAATCGCTCGTAGACACGTCCATGCAGGATTGGGACAAGGTCATGTCCATCAACCTGACAGGCAGCTTTCTCGGTTTGAAATACGTGGTACCGGTGATGCAGCGCGGTGGCGGAGGCTCCATCATCAACATTTCTTCGATTGCCGGTCTCACGGGGAGCAACGGAGCAGGGCCTTACACCGCAAGCAAGGGCGCTGTCCGGATGCTGACGAAGGCGGTGGCTGTGGATTACGGCAAGGACAATATCCGTTGTAATTCGATCCATCCGGGTTACATTGAAACACCGATGACCGAAGGATTGTTTGCCAACGACCAGATGACGGGCTGGTTCCGCTCCAAAACGCCGCTGCCTCGCTTGGGCAAACCGGAGAACATTGCGGCCGGCGTGCTGTTCCTGGCATCCGACGAATCCTCTTTTATTACCGGAGCCGAGCTGGCCATCGACGGCGGCGTATCCGCGACCTGATTTTTATTCGGCAATCCATACGCTTGGATGAAGCATAAATAGCCTTCCGGGGTATACCCGAGGGCTTTTTTCTTTTTTTGCCCGCAACCTTCGGAGTCCTCTTGACGTTAGATAGGAAAATATAAAATATTTTCCATTTCTGAGGAGGAATGAAGTATGCGCACTTGGGGGTCATGGCTTGCCGCATTCATGTTAGTCATTCTGTTGGTAACCGGCTGCTCGTCCGGGAGTTCAAAGGACAGCGCCAGCAGCGCCGGCGGAACCGTCGAAAGCTCCGCGGCTTCAGACCATGCGGCGAACACCGCAGCGGTTCAGGACCAAAAATCCACGGCAGCATCGACATCTGTGCAGACATCGGCGGATTCGGCCGACCCGAAGCAGGCCGATACGGTAAAGGCTTTGGAGGCGGACACTGCGCCGGAAGCCGGGTTCACCGCCCATGACCTGGCCGGCGGGTTAAACAAGAAGCTCATCTATAAGGCAAATTTGGTAATGGAGATTCAGGACTATGCCAAGGCACAGACCGAAGTCAGAAATATGGTAACGCTGTCGGGCGGCTATATCGTCAATTTTTCCGAAACGGATTCAGCCAGCGAGCGGGGCGGTACCTTTATCCTCAAGGTTCCTGCATCGGGCTTCTCGTCCTTTTTGAATCGGCTCGAGCAGATCAAGCACGATTCCCTTCAGCGAAGTATTGAGGGCCAGGACGTGTCCGAGGAATACGTGGATTTGCAGGCGAGATTGAAGGCTAAGCAGGTGATGGAGGAGCAGTATATCGCTTTTATGAAAAAGGCGACAAAGACTAGCGACCTCGTGGCGTTTGCCAAAGAGCTGGAGAGGGTTCAGGAAGAAATCGAGCAGATCAAGGGCCGCATGCGCTATATCGATCAGAATGTGTCTTATTCCACGGTGGAGCTGCGCATTTACCAGCCGGAGAAAACGCTGCCCAAAGCCGAGCCTGATCGCCAGCAGGCCCCCCTTGGCCAGCGTGCGGGCGATGCGCTGCAGGGAAGCATGGACGTGCTGACGCAGATTGTCCAGTGGATCATCGTCATCCTGTCGGGAGCCGTTCCTGTTCTGATTCTTGCTGCGATCGTGCTTCTGATCGTCTGGATCGTCCGCAAAGGCCGGAAGCAGCAGCGGGCTGAAGCCGCCGCGCGGAGGAAGACATGGAAAGAGGAGCGCCATAGACCTGCCGGTCCTACAGACGGTCCTATAGAACAGCAGCAGGAAGAATCGGATCCTACACGGGCGGAACGAATCGAGCAAGCTCCCAAGCAACCCGATCCCGACTCTGACCCCGATGCTGACCCCCATAAATAAGGCCATCCCATGGATGGAAGAAAAGAGCCGGACGCACCTGATTGCGCCCGGTATCTTTTTGGGTATATACCTCTTAATAATGACGCAAGATGAAATCAATTGATTTAACGTATGCGTTGCACTATGATGAGAAGGAGAGAGCTGTCATGTTGTATACAGCCAATCACACCAACCAAATCGCGGCATTTACCGGCAAGCTGCTGAGGGACAGGTTTGGCAAAGGTCCGGAGTCGGTGCATGTATCCGTCGGAAACTACGGGATCGCACTCCATATCCGCAATTTTATTGGACCTGTCGAGCGGTTTCTTTTGAACAAGGAAGAAGAAAAAGCATTTCGATATACCCGCGAGCTGCTGATGGAGTCTCTGCTTCCTGAATTGAAGGCGTATCTGGAGAAGGAAATGGACATCCGCCTGGAAGAGGTTTACTACGACTGGGGATTACATAACGCTTCGGGGATCATTGTCGGGCTTAAGGCAGACCAGATCATCGAAGCCGAGGATTATGCGGGCCGTGATGCGCTACATAATGAAGTTAACCGGGTCACCGGTATCGTCCAGAAGGTTCCCCGGAAGGTGTACTCCTGGTGGATGAACCCCAAAACTTTAATTGTCGTCCGGGAAGGACTTCTGATTCTGATCGAGAAGGAATTAATCAATACCGGTTTTGATGAAGTTTTGCGGACAACGAAGAGAAAGCTTGAGAAGCGGTATTTTGAGGAAGAAACCCAGCTGGGGGGGATTTTGGGCCGGACCCTGGCCGATTTTTACGTGGACTGGGATTTTGATAGAGATAAAAGCGTGATTGCCTGCACATTCCAGGATTAGGCGGTCACCAGGCGGTAATGGGTCAGACATGATTGGAACATGAGCTGAACATAAGCCAAAGAAGGAGCTGGAGCGCTCTTTCTTTGGCTTTTTTTCATGGTAGGAGGTTTAAAAATGAAGAGCAATTATGACATTTTATGTGTGGAGGACGACGGAATTAATATGTCTCTCATGCGGCATATTTTCAAAAAAATTCCTAACGCCACCATGTGGGAGGCCTGTACAGGGGAGGAAGCGGTAGAGATCGCCACGGCCAGATGCCCCGATCTGATCATCATGGACATCCAGCTGCCCGGAATGAGTGGATATGATGCTCTAGCCTGCCTCCAGGCCAATGAAAAGACAAGGGCAATCCCGGTGGTGGCCGTCAGCTCTTATGCGATGGCGTCGGATATCGCCAAGGGGAGACAGGCAGGTTTTATCGAATACATTACGAAGCCATTCTACATTAAGCACTTTATTCAGGTGATCGATTCTATTCTCCGGCGGCTGCCATTTTGAAAATATCACATAACTTTGCATCGGATGTGGCATATTACGTTATAGCTTTTAGTGCCTATAATCCAACGCAGGGGGAAATTTCAAGATGAAGCGTTTTGCGTTTGCTGCGGTTGCCGCACTGTTACTGTGCTGCGGATTTTTCCAGGAGACAGCGGCTGCGGACAGCCCTTATCATTTTGGCTTTAAGAAAAGCAGGAACGGTCAGCTTCCTTCCATCAATGAAGAAGGCTTTAAAGACATTCTGCAGAAGAATGGTGCGATCTTCCTGGGGGATACAACCCAGAAAGAGCTGTATTTGACGTTTGACAACGGGTATGAAAACGGGTTCACGCCTAGAATCCTGGATGTTTTGAAAGAAAAGAAAGTGCCGGCTATTTTTTTTCTGACGGGACATTATGTAAAGGACAAGCCGGAGCTCGTAACCCGGATGGTCACCGAGGGCCATCTGGTGGGCAATCATTCCTGGACGCATCCGGATATGACCCAGATTTCCAACGCGCAGCTCAAGGAAGAGCTGGATAAGGTCAAGCAGAGCGTAACCGGGACGACCCGCCAGAAGGAGATGGCATACGTGCGTCCTCCCCGGGGGATTTTCAGCGACCGCACGCTTGCGGCATCACGCGCTGAAGGTTATACGACGGTATTCTGGTCCGTAGCGTACAAGGACTGGGACGTGAACGATCAGAAGGGGGCTGACTATGCCTACCGTCAAGTGATGGCGCAGTTGCATCCGGGGGCGGTCATTCTGCTGCACTCCATTTCGAAGGATAACACGGAGGCGCTGGCCCGGATCATCGACGATGCCCGTAAGCAGGGCTATGAGTTCAAAAGCTTGGACCAACTGAAGCGGCCAACTTACTAATCCGAATAGGAAGACGCCAGGCCAATGTGGCTTGGTGTTTTTTTTGTGCTTTTACGGCAGCGTTAATGGAAAATATTTGTATCCTATTGTTGATAATGCCCGAATATATGAAACCTTCCTCCCTGATTTCGCGTCTATTCTACGTGGGACTTAGGACCCGAGTTCATGAGATGGGGGAAGTAACCATGGAGCAAGCATCGCTGCCCAAACGTTCAAGCGTAAGAAACCAACGGTCCGCTCCAAAAGGGACAAAGAAAAGGAAAAAGAAAAAGGGAGGTTTCCTGCGATTCAGTATACGCTTGTTCTGGAGCCTGGTTCTGGTCGGTGCCGCGGCAGCCGCGTGGTTGTTCCTGACGGTATCCGGCAATCATTTTCGTTACCTGATAGCGGATACGCTCATAACGACACAGCATCGCTATTTGGCGAAATATATTATTGGACAGGACGAGCTGAACAAGCGCGTAGCGGAATACAACAAGCGGTTTGAAGCCATGGGCGTCGAAAAAGATACGCACCAAATCAAGCTGCCGGTGCAAACCCAAACGGCTTCCGCCGAAGCCGGCAAGGAGATGGAGAAGCCGCCCCTTGTGGAGATTGAGGAAGTTTCGGGTAAAGGGTATCACGGGGGTATGTAATGACCGTTCACGATCCGACAAAAATCCGTCTGGGCGTTCCCGCAAAGCGCGGCAAAGGCGAGAAGGTCTCCAGCATGGTCAAGCGCTACGGCGCGATCGCCGGCGTGAACGGAGGCGGATTCGCCGACCCGAACTGGAAAGGGAACGGCTTTAAGCCGATCGGCATCGTCATATCGCAGGGGAAGCTGTATTACAACGGATTGGGAAAAAATGCGACCACCCAGGTGGTAGGCATTGACCGGGACGGCAAAATGATCGCCGGCAACTATTCGCTAAAGGAATTGGACCGGATGGGGGTTCAGGAAGCGGTGACGTTTCAGCCGCGGATCATCGTCAACGGCAAAGGGCTCATCAAGAATGCCGCCGAAGGCTGGGGCATCGCGCCGCGGACCGCCATGGGCCAGCGTGAGGACGGGGCCATCCTGTTTGTTGTTATTGACGGAAGACAGCCGACGTACAGCGTCGGAGCCAATTTATACGATGTCCAGCAGATCATGCTGAAGCACGGAGCGGTGATCGCTGCCAATCTGGACGGAGGATCCTCCACCGTCCTCGTCAAAGATAATGAAATTGTGAACAAACCGTCATCGGAATACGGGGAACGGTATTTGCCTACCGCGTTTCTGGTGTTTGAACACCCAGAGCAGGCGGACATCCCGAATATATGGGCGGGCCTCAATCCGAGGGACATCGACCCTTCGAAGAAGTAAGAATTGTTTATATATACAAGAAAAAAAAGCCTGAAAATCAGGCTTTTTTGGAATAAATGATTCCGATCGTTTTGGCACCGCAGTGGGAGCTAATGACACAGCCGGCATCCGAGAGGGCAACCTCGCGGGCGCCGGTTTTTTGTTCCAGCAGCCTTTTGATCGCTTCCGCATCTTCAGCCGCCATGGAATGGGTGACGAAGATGAGATCGTTGTCCATCTCGTCCTTCTTGTCCAGCGTATTGTTGACCATCTGCTCCAGAGCCTTTTCCCGCTTGCCGCGGACCTTGTAGGCCGGAGTCATCTTACCGTCGATCACCTTGATGACCGGCCGGATCTTGAGCAGGCTGCTCATGAGGTTCTGCATGCCTGAGCAGCGTCCGCCCTTGTACAGATATTCTAGCGAATCAATGACGAATTCGGTCTCTACGAGCGGCTTAACGGTCTCCACGATGCCGGCGATTTCACGGGCGCTTTTCCCCTGTTCTGCCGCGGCCACCGCTTTCATGACCAGCAGGCCGATGCCGGTGGTCAGATTCCGTGAATCCACGACCGTGATTCGTCCCTCCGGAAACTCCTCACCTGCAATCAGCGCGTTCTGATAAGTCGAGGATAGCTCGGACGACAGGCTGATATAAACGATATCCCGTCCTTCTTCCACAAACGGGGTGAATGCCGCGATAAAATCGGACGGAGACGGAGCGGCCGTCTTGGGAAGGCTGCCCGTCTGCTCCACCTTGGCATACAATTCGGGTGTCGTTAAGTCGACGCCGTCCCTGTAATTCTGGTCCCCGAACGTAACGTACAGCGGAATAATGCCGATGTCATGGGCTTTGATCCAATCGTGAGGAAGGTCGCATGTGCTGTCGGCAAATATTTTGACTTGAGACATAAGATCACCTTTTTCTTCTAATAGACTGCTGGACTGCGGGTAAAGTCCGCTAGACTGCGGCGGAGGCCATGAAGTATATAAAGAACAAGCCGATACTGAGCACGATGACGGCATTCACAATAAGCCCGATGATGGCAAAGATCTTTTTGCGGTTCCTGATGGCCGTCCCCACAATGCCCAGAATCGTTCCGACCACGTTGATGACAACCAGTGCGATCATCAGCAGACCGACGACGCCGAGGCCAAGAATTGCATTGGAATTCGGACCGTCCAGCATACCTTCTTCGAGATAAGGAGCCATAATGGCGCCTGCTGCCGCGGCACTGATGATATAACCCAGCAAACTGACCAGGCCCATGACAAAGGATGCGATGCCTGGCCCGGAATGCTTCAGCGCAGCAGGGGGAACGAACTGAGCATGGGGCGAATGGGGCCCCGGGTTCTGCTGGAATCCGTCCGGCTGGTGCGGAGGCTGGTTTGAATCCATGAAATCACTCTCTCCTTCGAATCGATAGATATGCTTCTTACTTTTCCATAAGATCCCGTAAAAATCAAGCTGATTTGGGCAGTCTTGAGCCATGGTGGTGGAAAAGGCGGCGTCCGATCGGTTAAAATAGTTAACAGTTTGTTAGTAGATTAGGAACATCCAAAGGAGTTGTCGATGTGCAGCGTAAATTTATATTGACCGGCGCCCTGATGGCGATGCTGTCCGTGGTGATCGGAGCATTCGGAGCCCACATGCTGGAACCTATTGTCGGAGAGTCGGCGATGAAGGTTTATGAAACTGGGGTTCAATATCATATGGCGCACGCCTTGGGGATCATACTGATTGGGGTCGTTGCGGGGTTATGGGGAGATTCGCGCAAGCTGGCCTGGGCGGGATGGCTGCTGCTGGCCGGAATCATTCTGTTTTCCGGAAGTCTGTATGTGCTCGCCATCACCGGGATCAAAGTGCTTGGCGCCATTACGCCGCTTGGAGGCGTTGCCTTCATCATCGGCTGGATCTGCCTGATTGCGGAAGCCGCCTCGCGCAGACGAGCCTGACCCGTCCATATCGGAGGAGAACAGAAGAAAGCCCGTCTTCGGCTTAGTGAGCCGGGACGGGCTTGTTTTAGTGTTATAAGCTTCGGAGAAACGGAGCCTTATCCTATTAGATGACCTCGTCCACTTCGTTCAGCTTAAAGGTATAAACCTGTTTCTCATCCACGTGATATACGTTCAGCATCTGGTGTTCCTCATCATAATTCAGGATCCGGCACGGCATATGAATGTGCTGCCCGCTCCGGTTGGCCGTCAGCCGGATCAGCCGGTTGTCACGGATGTATACCTGAATCCAATCATAAATGTCCGAACCGCCATGCACCGGGTTTCGGGGCGGCTGGCTTTTTGCATTTTTCCCCACGGCCGCTGTACGCAGTTCCGCTTCCTTGATCGGAGCAGGGGGAACGGACGGGCGGGAAGGCTCTTCTTTGGAAAGGAGAGATTTGCGCTTGTCCTGAAGCATCGATTCAATCAATCGCCCCAGTTCAATTCCCGATTTGATGCGAAAATCCGCAATATGCCCGTTGCCGTTCAGCATGCCGAGGAGTTCTTGAAGCGCCAGGGCATTAGAGGGACTTTTCACTAAGATGTCGACGTTGAATAAAAAACCCGATTCGTCATTGGATTGATTGTTGTCCATGGATCCCCCAAACTATACGTTCAAATTAGATATGAAAGTGACTAAATAATATCATGAATGTGAATAGAATCATAGTCCTAATGTCGGAGTGGATAGCAACTTTCTTCCTATTTATTTCGGCGCATTTTGGTTATGGACGTCCGCACAGTCACCCCTTCCCCCGGGCGAATACAATGATGCTGGATGGATATCACGCCTGGGGAGGTGTACAGCTGAATGGTGACCATGGTGCCGATTACCGTCGGGGGGCACAGCTTTGTTGGGGTAGAGGTTAAGCTGCCCAAGACGACGCTGCTCACGATCAACTCGCCGAAAGGGTACATTATGTGCGGGGCGCTGGACGTAGGCCTGCTTAACACGAGACTGGCGGAGCGAAAAATCATTGCGGGCCGGGCTGTCGGCGTCAAAACGCTGCAGGAATTGCTTGAAGCGCCGCTGGAGTCGGTGACGACCGAGGCCGAGGCGCTCGGAATCGTTCCGGGCATGCCAGGGCATGAAGCTCTGTTAAAAATGGTGTAATGGCCTCAAGGCCGCCGACTGGAAAGCAATAAAAAGCCAGCCCTGGCAGGGCTGGCTGAGCCGGTGGCATTTCGGCGATTAGAGACACTAGCCCGAAAGATCCACATTGGCCAAGTTCATTAAGCTTGGAAAAGGGCGGCGAGGTTCTCGGCGAACGGCGCTTTGACGATCCCCTTTTCCGTGATGATGGCTGTTACATATTCGTGAGGCGTGACATCAAACGCCGGGTTGTAGACCTTGATGCCTTCAGGAGCGGTTCTCTTCCCGAAGCCCTCGGTGACTTCCTCAGCCGGCCGCTCTTCAATCGGGATGTTGTCCCCTGTAGGGGTGTTCAGATCGATCGTCGACAACGGGCAGGCGACGTAGAACGGAATGCCATGGGCCTTGGCCAGCACGGCCAGGCTGTACGTGCCGATCTTGTTGGCGACGTCGCCGTTGGCGGCCACCCGGTCGGTGCCGACGATCACCGCCTGCACCCACCCCTTGGACATGACCATGCCTGCCATGTTATCGCAGAGCAGCGTCACGTCAATTCCGGCCTGCTGCAGCTCGAAGGCCGTCAGCCGCGCGCCCTGCAGCACAGGGCGCGTCTCATCGGCATACACTTTCAGCTGTATGCCCTGTTCCTGGGCCAAATACATCGGCGCGGTCGCCGTTCCGTATTTGGCCGTAGCCAGCCCGCCTGCATTGCAGTGGGTGAGCACGCCCATGCCGTCCCGGAACAGGGGCAGTGCATTCTCCCCGATGCGGCGGCACACTTCCTCGTCCTCCGCTTGAATCGCGTTGGCCTCGGCGAGCAGGGCCTCGTTCAGGTCGGCAACGCTGCCTCCCCGGCCGGCCAGCTCATGCGCTTTCCCTTTCATCCGGTCCAGCGCCCAGAACAGATTGACCGCCGTCGGCCGCGAGGTGGCCAGATAGGCGCTGACCTTGACGACATGGTCGTCCCAGGCGGCGGCATCGACGCCTCCATACTGGCGCGCCCCGAGCACTACGCCGTAAGCGGCGGCGATGCCGATGGCTGGCGCGCCCCGGACTTTCATCGCATGGATCGATTCCCACACTTCTTCGGGTGTGAACAAATCCAGATAGACGATGGCGTCCGGAAGCAGGCGCTGATCCAGCAGGATCAGCTTGTCGCCGCCCCATTGGACGGAAGTTAACGGTTCGCTGCGTCGTTGTGTTTGTTCTTGGTTGTCATTACTCATTTTACGGCTCCTTTAAGCGGCTCGGCTTCCTTCACCAGCCGGACGATGTCTTCGCCGGACTGGATGGTCCGGTTGAATAGAACGAGCTGTTTGCCGATAGCCAGCGCCGTACGCTGCGCCTTCTCCCGGAGCTTTACGTCCGCGATCGTGTCGATGTCGGCCACATGGGACAAGCCGACGATGCGCCGGATCATTTTGCAGCCGGCGAATCCGCAGGCATCCCGCAGTACTTTGGCCACGTAGGCGTCCTGGTAGCCGGGTGCTTTCGCAAGCGGGTCTCTGGCATCCTCATCCCACAGCTTGCGGAAGCGGATTTCAAATTCGGACCAGACGTCCGAAACCATGCGCAGAAGACGCTCTTGATTGCCGAGAACCTCCGACTCCGCGGCATCCCAGCCTGGCCGGGAAGCGTAGTTCAGCAGCAGGTTGCCGATGATGGCGCCGAGGTCAAAGCCCATCGGCCCGTAGTAAGCAAACTCGGGATCAATCACTTTGGTCGATTCCGGTGTGACAAAAATGCTGCCGGTATGCAGATCGCCGTGAACCAGCGCTTCGGTCCGGGTCAGGAAGGCTTCCCGGAGCAGGGCGACTTCCAGATGGAGCTTGCCGTTCTCCCGCAGCTCCTTCGCCTCATCCTCCAGGTAGTCCGGGTAGTTGTTGTTATCGGAAAACCGGTATGGATCGTCAAAGATCAAATCCTCGGTAATTTTGCACAGATCCGGATTGATGAATTTACGTACCTGTTCTTTCTTTTCCTGCGGGTTCAGGTACAGATCCGAGGTATAGAACAGCGTCCTGGCCGTAAATTCGCCGATATGGCGGGCAAACAACGGATAGGCTTGTCCTTCGATCAGCCCTTTGCGCATAATCGTGTGGTCGCTCAGGTCTTCCATGACGGTTATCGCCAGGTCATCGTCGTAGGAGAACACCTGCGGTGCCAGTCCGGGGCACAGGCGGTACTGCACTTGAAGCGCCTCGCGTTCAATGCGCGCCCGATCCAGGGACAACGGCCAGGATTCCCCGACCACCTTCGCATAAGGAAGGGCTTGTTTGACAATGATACTTTTATCGCTGTTCCGGTCCGTAATATGGAACACTAAGTTCAGGTTGCCGTCACCGATTTCTTTGCATTCCAGCTGCGCATCGGGCGTGAAGTGCCCCGGAATGCCGCGGACGAGAGAAATGGCGTCTTGGACGGTGAGCGGGTGATATGTGGACATGGAAGTCACCTCCGTATAATAAGGAAACGCGAATAAAGCCAACTTGTTCACTTGGTTATAAAACAGTATATAGGATTGCCGACCTCTTTTGAATCTTTTTTTCAGTGAGAGCGTTTGAAAACGAAAGACCCTGCCATTTATGGGCAATTGTTTCGTGCAGCAGGTTGAAGGGTAAGATAAGGGCAGGGAGGCACGCAGCCCAGATTACTCTCGGAAGAGCCTCCCCATACTTATACGAAAACTCCAGCCGGACCCCGAAGCTGCCGTTGTATGCGGCATTGGAGAGGGAAGGCCATATACTTAAAAAAGGAAGGGATATTCATGGCAAAAACGTCATCCAAATCGAAAACATCCACTTTGGAGCAAATCCTAAACCAACAAGTTGCGAACCTGAACGTCCTGTATGTCAAAATCCATAACTACCATTGGTATGTAAAGGGTGAGCATTTCTTTACCCTCCACGTAAAATTTGAAGAACTGTACGACGATATTACGCTGAAAATGGACGAAGTGGCTGAACGGCTGCTTACGATTAAAGGAAGCCCTGCTGCGACGATGAAGGAGTACCTGGACATCGCAACCATTCAGGAAGCTTCCGGCAATGAAGACCAGCGCAAAATGGTGCAGACCCTGATCGAGGACTTTGCCACCGTTGCCGAGGAAATGAGCGAAGGAATCAGCCTGGCGGAGGAAGCCGGCGACCATCCGACGGCCGACATGTTTATCAAGATCAAGAGCGATCTCGAAAAGCATATGTGGATGCTCCGTTCTTACCTGGGATAAGGGATGCTTCTTTCGCGAAAGCCCGGAAGTGCGCTGGCCGCCAGCGCACTTTTTGTGTCCCGGATCAACCTTTGACGGCATAACGTATAAGACCGCGTTGCCTTTTTGATGAATCAGACATGAATCGGACGTACGGGAAATTGAGAAATGGGATCCGGTCTCTGGCGGCTGTTCCCGATAATGATTCCGAGCGTCTGCGCGGTTGTCAGGATCCTCCATGCTGCTGTTCCTTGGATGTGGGAATGCAATCCATAACATATCGTAGAATGTTCACGAAACGCCAGCCGGTGATGAGAACGATGGCTCCGTTGCCGGATGCTGCAGAACTTCCGCGAAATCCGTTCGTCATGAACAGCATCCATGGAAAAATTTGATATTGTAAGGAAACAGGCTTGGCTGCAACCGCGGCGAAGCCTGTTTCTGTAATGAAACACCAGGTTTACTCCGACGGGCGGTTGATATGATTCGCCATTTATTATAAAATTGTGATAATCATTGAGAATCAATTTAGACTCATTACAAATTGATAATAATGATTGATTGAAATCGGGGAGCGCGTCCCTGTTGAAATAGACTTTCTGATTTCGGCAAAACATTTAACGGAGGGAAAAACGAATATGGCTACTAATTTCACCATTGAAGGACTTAAAGCGACAATCGAGGGCAAGGAAATCCTGAAAGGCATCAACCTGGAAATGAAGGGCGGAGAAATCCACGCCATCATGGGACCTAACGGTACCGGTAAAAGTACACTTGCTTCCGCTTTGATGGGACATCCTAAATATGAAGTAACGGACGGCAGCGTAACCCTGAACGGCGAAGACGTTCTGGAAATGGGCGTTGACGAGCGTGCGCGCGCCGGCCTGTTCCTTGCTATGCAGTACCCGAGCGAAATTACGGGCGTGACCAATTCCGACTTCCTTCGCAGTGCCATCAATGCACGCCGTGAAGAAGGCAATGAAATTTCGCTGATTCGTTTCATCCGTCAAATGGAAGCGAAGATGAAAGAACTGGATATGAACCCTGAGTTTGCCCATCGTTATTTGAACGAAGGTTTCTCCGGCGGTGAGAAGAAGCGGAACGAAATTTTGCAAATGATGATGATCGAACCTAGCATTGTCATCCTGGACGAAATCGACTCCGGTCTGGATATCGACGCTTTGAAAATTGTTGCCAGCGGTGTAAACGCGATGCGCAGCGACGACCGCGGTTTCTTGATTATTACCCACTATCAGCGCCTGCTTAACTACGTGAAGCCTGATTTTGTACATGTTATGATGCAGGGCCGCATCGTGAAATCCGGTGGTCCTGAACTGGCGGAGCGCCTGGAAGCAGAAGGTTACGATTGGGTGAAGGAAGAACTCGGTATCGAAGACGAAACTGTAGGTCAAGAAGCGTAAAGATAACGGAAGGAGGAGAACGAAGATGACAACACAAACCATTCTTCCGGTTAACGCTGAAGGCCTGAGCGCGCTGTCGAAGGGCAGCAACGAGCCGGCCTGGCTCACGGAAAATCGTCTGAAAGCATTGGAACTCGCGGCAACCCTCGAGCTGCCGAAACTCGAAAAAACGAGAATCGAACGCTGGGATATTCAAAATTACGGAAGCTTCAAATCGGTAAGCCCGATTGCATCGCTGGCTGAAGCTCCTGAATCGATTCGGGAACTGATCAAGGACCAGGAAGCGGGCAACCTGATTATCCAGCGCAATTCCGGAACTGTGTATACGAAGCTGTCTCCTGAGCTGGCTGCTCAAGGCGTCATTTTCACCGATCTGGCGACGGCCGTGAAGGACCACGAGGATCTCGTTAAGGCTCACCTTCATACGGCTGTTACAGCGGATGAGAGCTCCGTAGCCGCACTGCATGCCGCATTGTGGAACGGCGGGGTGTTCCTGTATGTTCCAAAAAATGTGGAGGTATCCGTACCGCTGCAGGCCGTTCTGCTGACAGACGACGAGGAAGCGACCTTTGCTCCTCATATTCTGGTCATTGCCGATACGAACAGTTCTGTAACCTATGTAGATAACTATGTATCCGGTACATCCGGTAAACCGGTCACTCATAACGGCGCCGTTGAGGTATTCGCCAAATCGGGAGCGAAAGTCCGGTTTGCGACAATTCATCAAATGGGCACGAACGTGACGGACATCAGCTACCGCCGTGCCGTGATCGAGAACGACGCGTCCATGGAATGGATTGTCGGCGAAATGAACAGCGGCGATACCGCCAGCGATACTTACTCGATTCTGAAAGGAAACGGATCGACGTCCGATTCCAAGATCATCGCCGTCGGCTCCGGTTCGCAGAAGCTGAACTACACGACTCGTGCGAACCACTTCGGCAAGAGCTCCGAGAGCCAAATGATTACCCGTGCGGTTATGCGTGAAGAAGCACTGGCCATCATCAACGGCATCACCAAGATCGAGAAGGGCGCGACCAAATCCGACGGACAGCAAACGGAGAAAGTGCTGATGCTGAGTCCGAAAGCACGCGGTGACGCCAACCCGATCCTGCTGATCGACGAGGACGATGTTAAGGCAGGTCATGCTGCATCCGTCGGCCAGGTCAACCCTGAACAAATTTACTACCTGATGTCCCGCGGGATTTCCCGCGAAGTTGCGGAATCCCTGATCATCTATGGATTCCTGGCACCGGTCGTATCTCAGATTCCGCTTGAAGGCCTGCGTACGCAGCTTCAATCGGTCATCGAAGGGAAGTTGGGACAATGAACCGCGACATTCTCGAGCAGTTTCCCATCCTGAATCAGGAAATAAACGGCCACCCGCTGGTATATCTTGATAATGCGGCGACTTCCCAGAAACCGCTCGCTGTGATCGAGGCTGTCAAACGCTATTACGAGCATGACAACGCCAACGTGCACCGCGGGGTGCATACGCTTGGAAGCCGTGCAACGGATGCTTATGAAGGCGCGCGCGAGAAGGTAGCTAAGTTCATTAACGCCAAGAGCACGAAGGAAATTATTTTTACGCGTGGAACGACGACAGCCCTGAATCTGGTGGCTTCATCGTTCGGGCGCTCGATTTGCCAGGAAGGCGATGAAATCGTCCTGACCCCGCTGGAACACCACAGTAATCTAATTCCTTGGCAGCAGGTGGCAAAAGCCACCGGCGCCACGTTGAAATATGTTAAACTACAAGAAGACGGTTCAGTCACCTTGGCCGAAGTCGAGAAAGTCGTCACCGAGAAAACCAAGATCATCGCGATGGGCTATGTGTCCAACGTCATGGGCGTGGTTAACCCGGTGAAGGAAGTTGCCGAGCTGGCGCACCGCCATGGCGCGTATATGGTCGTGGACGGCGCCCAAAGCACGCCTCACATGAAGATCGATGTTCAGGATCTGGATTGCGACTTCTACGCCTTCTCCGGCCATAAGATGTGCGGTCCTACCGGCATCGGTGTACTGTACGGCAAAAAGGCGCTGCTCGAATCCATGGAACCGGTGGAATTCGGCGGTGAAATGATTGACGATGTCGGACTATACGATTCTTCCTGGAAGGAGCTGCCCTGGAAGTTTGAAGGGGGCACCCCGATTATCGCCGGAGCGGTTGGGCTTGCTGCAGCCATCGATTTTCTCGAGGAAATCGGCATGGATCAAATCGAGGAGCATGAGCAGAAGCTCGCGAAGTATGCGATCGAGCGGTTATCGGAAATTGAAGGCCTGAAGCTTTATGGTCCGCGTGTACGTAAAGTGGGCTTGGTCACCTTCAATTTGGGAGATGTGCATCCGCATGATGTGGCTACGGTTCTGGATGCCAGCGGGGTTGCGATCCGCGCAGGCCATCACTGCTGCCAGCCGCTCATGCGTTGGCTTGAGGCCAGTGCCACCGCCCGTGCAAGCTTTTATCTATACAATACCGAACAAGATGTAGATCGTCTGATCAGCGCCTTAATCCAGACAAAGGAGTATTTTGGATGATGGAACTTGACGACTTGTACCGGCGTGTCATAATGGATCATTATAAAAACCCCCGCAATCGGGGCAAATTTGAAAATGAAGCCGTGACGGTGGATCTGAACAACCCGACCTGCGGCGACAAAATTTCGCTTCAGCTTATTGTCGATAACGGCATTGTCAAAGATGCCAGATACACAGGCGAGGGCTGCTCCATCAGCATGTCCTCCGCCTCGATGATGACCGAAGCGGTCAAAGGCAAGACGCTTGAGGAAGCGAAGGAAATGGCTTCACGCTTTTCGTCGCTGATGCAGGGTGAGGACGTTCATTTTGACGATTACGAAGATATCGAAGCCCTGTCCGGAGTTAACAAGTTCCCGGCCCGCATTAAATGCGCAACGCTCGCTTGGAATGCACTGCGGAAAGGTATTGACGAGGAACGCATTAACCACTAACGATAGGGAGGCTGAATACTCATGGCCAAAAAAGCGCCTGAAATAGAAGAGTATAAATACGGATTCCGCGACGAACATAAAGCGGTATTCCAAACCGGTAAAGGACTTACCCGTGAGATTGTTACCGAAATTTCCAAAATCAAAAACGAGCCGGAATGGATGCTTGAATTCCGTCTGAAATCATTGGAGCAGTTCGAGAAAATGCCAATGCCTCGCTGGGGCGGCGACCTGGATGAACTGGACTTCAACGATATCCAGTACTACGTAAGACCTTCCGAGAAGCAAGGAAAGACGTGGGAAGAAGTACCGGCTGAGATCAAAGAAACCTTTGACAAGCTGGGTATTCCGGAAGCCGAGCAGAAATTCCTGGCCGGTGTATCCGCCCAGTATGAATCCGAAGTTGTGTATCACAACATGCAGAAAGACCTGGAAGACCAAGGGGTTATCTTCATGGATACCGACACAGCGCTGAAAGAGCATCCTGAAATTTTCAGAGAGCACTTTGCGACTGTCGTTCCTCCTACCGATAACAAATTTGCTGCGCTGAACAGTGCGGTATGGTCCGGCGGAAGCTTCATTTACGTTCCAAAAGGCGTTAAATGTGAAATCCCGCTGCAGGCTTACTTCCGGATTAATTCCGAGAACATGGGCCAATTCGAACGTACGCTGATCATTGCGGACGAAGACAGCTTCGTGCATTATGTCGAAGGCTGTACCGCTCCAATCTACAGCACGAACTCGCTGCACAGTGCGGTCGTTGAGATCATCTGTAAGAAAAACGCACGCGTGCGTTATACGACGATCCAAAACTGGGCGCCGAACATCTACAACCTTGTTACCAAACGGGCGGTAGCTGAAGAGAACGCCACGATGGAATGGGTAGACGGCAACATCGGCTCCAAGCTGACGATGAAATATCCGGCAGTGCTGCTGAAAGGACGCGGCGCGAAAGGCATGGTGCTGTCCATTGCGGTTGCAGGCAAAGGCCAGCATCAGGATGCAGGCGCTAAGATGATTCACTTGGCTCCGGATACGACGTCCACGATCGTATCGAAGTCGATCAGTAAGCACGGCGGCAAGGTCACCTACCGTGGTCTCGCTTCCTTCGGCCGCAACGCGGAAGGCGCGAAAGCCAACATCAAGTGCGATACGCTGATCCTGGATAACGAGTCCACTTCGGATACGATTCCGTACAACGAGATCAAGAACGACAACATCGTTCTGGAGCACGAAGCGACGGTATCCAAGGTATCGGAAGATCAGCTCTTCTACTTGATGAGCCGTGGTCTCACCGAAGCAGAGGCGACGCAAATGATCGTTATGGGCTTCATTGAGCCGTTCACGAAGGAGCTCCCAATGGAATACGCGGTCGAAATGAACCGCCTAATCAAGTTCGAGATGGAAGGCTCCATCGGTTAATAGTAAGCAGACAAAGCGTGTTCTGTGCAGCCGTTACGGCGGCTTCGCGGGACACGCTTTTTTATTAGAATAAGAGAGTATAAACTTCGGAGACTCGGCATCCTTTATATCGCAAGAAAAGCTTCGGATAAAAGCGGCCTGTCTTCTATGAAAGTACGTCGATAGACGGTTTTTTCTGGCCATCATTAAAAAGAAGCCCTCAACCGAGGGCTTCTTTTGCATTGAACGGGTTACATATAAATTTGATCGATGGCAATATTCCGGTCAGAGGACAGATCAATGAACCGGTCCTTGGTCTTCACAAGCGGACGGAAGAAATCCGCCGGATTGGTCATGATAATGGTGCCGGTTTCCCCGGAAGTCAGGGTGACCCGTTTGCCGATAAAGTTCGGGAGCATATGGCTGATAAATGCCTGGGTTGCCCGGGGGCTCAGCTTACCGAAGCTGAGGCTGTACAGCTCGCGGAGCACGGTCAGCAGTTCCTGCTTCGTCTGATACACACGGTTCGTTGTCATCGCACTAAACACGTCGGCCACCGCGGTAATCCGCGAAAAAGGATGGACTTCAAGTTCGCCGCACTGGTGGGGATACCCGCTCCCGTCGTCACGTTCATGATGCTGCAGCGCGACCAGCGCGGGAATTTCATCGTTGGTGGAGCTTCGGATGATATCGTAACCGTAGACGGTATGACGCTTCATTTCTTCAAATTCTTCCGGCGTAAGCTTGCCGGGTTTGTACAGCAGCTCGGCGGGGACGAGGCATTTGCCGATGTCATGCAAAAAACCCGCTTTTCCGGCTGCGTAGGCCTCCTCGGGAGCATACCCGAGCCAGGTAGATATGTAGTAGGAAAGAATGCCGACCTGAACGGAATGTTGGTATGTATATTCGTCTTCCGGATTGATGGACAAGAGGAGGGAGACCACGTCGGTATGGGTGCTGAGCCGGTCCACCAGCGGCTCCATAATGTCATTGACGACGGTCGTGTTGATCCGGCCTGTCGAAAGGGCTTCCAGATACAGCGACTCAAACCCTTCCACCGCTTGTCCAACCTGTTCTTCCACCTTGGAAGCAGGTTGACCGGAAAGGAACGGTGATGAAGCGGTCGGCTCATCCGGCCGGGAGGGGTCAACCTCCACATAAGCGATGCCATGCTGAATCAGCTTGCTGATCTCTTCAAGCTTCAGTTCCTTCCCTTTGTGGAGCACATGAAGCCCGATATCGTTAAACGTATCGGCTTGAAGCCGATCACCGGGCCGTAATTCCGTGACATGAACTCTCAAAACTGATCGTCACCTCATTGTTCAGATTGGAACCTATTGTTTTGAAATCTATATTAGCAAGAAAAATATGGATTATCAACGAACTCTTCTTAGACGGAAGGAGGGAGCGTCGGGTCCCACGGCCCCTTTTGATGTCCCTTCCATTCCGACCCGTCCTCCCAAATTTCCTTCTTCCAAATGGGCACGGACTGTTTGAGCTTCTCAATCGCATACCGGCTCGCTTCATAACAAGCCTCCCGGTGCCCGGTCGATACCGCGATGATGACGCTGATCTCTTTCACGTCGACTGTACCGATCCGGTGCGAAATCGCACAGCGCGTGCCCGGCCAACGTTCGGCGATTTCACGGCCGATCAATTCAAGCTGCGCCAGTGCCATCGGGATATACGCATCGTATTCCAAGTGAACGGTGCGCTGCTCACCCGTCATTTCCCGGGTTGTCCCGACAAAAGACAGCGTGGCGCCATGGTTGTCGTCCAGCACCTTGGACGTCACTTCATCAACGGACAGCGGCTGATCGGTAATACAGTATAAGCCGTCTGCTGATGCTTCCTGTACTGAGCTACTTCCGTCTCCGCCCGATACGGGCGGAATCAGGGCGACTTCGTCACCTTCCGTAATAAGCGCGTCACCCGGCGCATAATTCTGATTAACGGCAACAAAAGAAACGGAGATCTGCGCGGCAGCCTCCGGGTATAATTCGGTCAGCTTTTGTTTCAAGCCGTCGGCTGTGATGGATTCCCCTTCGACGGACAAAGGTAAAACAGAGGTTTGGAGCCGTTCTGCAAGACCGGCAAACAATCGAATATCAAGCTGCATTTCTTTCTCTCCTCGGGCGTGGTAGTTCATGTCTTCAATATACCATATCCACCTTGAAAATGTTATGCTTATCCCTAGGAGCATTTGGGCCTAACAAGGCGAGAACAGTGAAAGGGGAGGTTACCCAATGATGCTGCAGAACCAGGCAAAATCGATTACAATCCTGCATACGAATGATATACACAGCCACTTTGAAACGGTTAGTTCCATTGCAGCCCTGGCTGCCGCCGAACGCGCTCAGGCGGCGGAGAGTCCTCTTTTACTGGTGGATATAGGAGATCATATGGACCGGACGGCCGTCGAAACCGAGGGGACGATGGGCCAGACGAACATCGACATATTGAATTTAACGGGATATGAGGCGGTAACGATCGGGAACAATGAGGGGCTGACATTTACCCCGGACGTGCTGGAACGCCTTTATGCGGGCCTGCAGTCCCCGGTTATTTGCTGCAACATCCATGAGCAGCTCAGCTCGGCGCCGCCCGCATGGATGAAGAAACGCGTCATTCTGGACAAGGACGGAATCCGGATCGGGCTGACGGGAGCTACGGCTCCGTTCGCCGACTTCTACAAACTGCTCGGCTGGGATGCCCTGGAGCCGCTGCAAGCGTTGCAGGAGCAGGTGGAGGCGCTGCGTCCGGAGGCCGATATCGTGATCGTTTTATCCCACCTCGGGCTGTCTACCGACCGGCTGATGGCAGAACGGATTCCGGGTATCGATCTGATTCTCGGCGGGCATACCCACCATCTGCTGGAAGAGCCGCTGCGGATTGGTGATACGGTGCTGTGCGCAGCGGGAAAGTACGGTCAATACGTCGGTAAGGTCGTCATGACTCAACAGGATGACGGCCGTTTCCGTGTCATCGAGGGAGGATGCCAGCCAATTGATACCAACCTTTTAGATGAAACGGTGTCCCGCGCCCTTGGAATTCATCGCGAGCGGGCCGAAGAAGCCCTGAAAGAGCCTGTGGCGGTTACGGACCGGCCGCTGCCCCTGACGCATACGGGAGAATCGCCGTT
Organism: Paenibacillus sp. PSB04; assembly: GCF_025809195.1. NCBI lineage: Bacteria > Bacillati > Bacillota > Bacilli > Caryophanales > Paenibacillaceae > Paenibacillus > Paenibacillus sp. PSB04. Next base: position 7,233,444 of record NZ_CP081301.1, on the reverse strand, counting down.
CGGCAATTTGCTGGCGCAGTCGGTCCGCCAGTTTACCGGCGCGGAGCTGTCGCTCGTCAACACGGGGCAGCTGCTGGGCGATCTGCCGGAAGGGGAAATTACGGCGGGACTCCTTCACGAGCTCTGCCCATCTCCGATTAATCCCTGCGTGATCAGCCTCAAAGGGGAGCATATCCGGCGAAGCCTGGAGGAGAGCCTCCTGCCGGAATATTGGAGCAAGGAAATCCGGGGATTCGGGTTCCGCGGCAATGTTCTCGGCAATATCGCGGTGGACGGAATTGAAGTCTTGTACGATCCAAGCCGCATCCCTTATGATAGGATTGTTCAAATTTCGCTTCAGGGGGAGCCGCTGCGGGACGACCGGATGTACACTGTTGGAACGTTGGACATGTTTACATTCGGGACGGGATACGAGCAGATTTCTCGGGGGGAAGATCCGAAATACTTGCTTCCCGAGTTTTTGCGGGACCTGCTGAGACTTGAGCTCCAGCGTCCCGGAAGTCTGGATACCTGCGGCAAGCACCGTTGGATCGAGGTTGTTTAAGAAGGACCAGAGGAGGAAGAAATGGATACCATTACTGCAATAATCTTGGGGATTGTGGAGGGGGTTACGGAATTTATTCCGGTCTCTTCAACGGGGCACATGATATTGACGTCCAAGCTCTTGGGCTATGATGAGCAGGACCCCATTATGAAAACCTTTGAAATCGTCATTCAGCTGGGGGCCATTCTGGCGATCGCCCTCGTCTATTGGAGACGGATTCTGGATCTGCTGGGCATCAAACGGACCATGCCCGAATCCGGAAGCCTGCGGTCCGGCAAGAAGCTGAATCTGCTGCATGTTATCATCGGGATAGCCCCTGCACTCATCGTGGCCTTTTTTGCCAGGGACTTTATCAAGAGCCTGTTCAGCGCAAATACCGTAATCTGGGCGCTGATCGTAGGCGGGATCTTCATGATTTTTGCCGAGTGGTTTAACAAGTCCAAAGCCAGAATCACCGCCGAAACGATGGATGACCTGTCGTACAAGCAGGTGCTGTTGATCGGGCTTTATCAAATTTTATCTGTCGTATGGCCGGGATTTTCGCGTTCGGGATCCACGATTTCCGGAGGGATGCTGAGCGGGGCAAGCTACAAGGCGTCGGCCGATTTCTCGTTTCTGATCGCGATTCCGATCATGTGCGCCGCTTCCGGCTATGAAATGCTGGATTCGTACAAGTATATGACCAAGGATACGATCGGCATGTTCGTTATCGGATTTATCGTAGCTTTTGTGGTGGCCTATGTCGTTGTGCTTGCTTTTATGAAATTGATTCAAAAAATTCGTCTGACCCATTTCGCCATTTACCGGTTTGTGCTTGCCGCCGTGTTCTGGCTGTTCGTTATGCGCTGATTCAAGAACCGTAATGTGATGGACTAATTCCGCATAGCGTGAATGGGCTACATAGGATGGCATGGGGAAACTAGGTAAACGGACCTGGGAAGCAATAACCGGGCGGCCGTGATTTTAGGCAGGAGTGGATCGTGTTGCGTTTGGTACCCGTTCCGATGCTGCAGCAGGGAATGAAAATCGGCAAAAAGATATACAGCGACGAAGGTGTTGTGCTTCTCGCGGAAGGCGTGGAGCTCACCTCCTTGCTGATCAGCCGCCTGCAAAAGCTGGACATCGGTTATATTTATGTGGAAGATCATCTGACGGAAGGCATCGATATTCCCGAAATGCTCCGGGAGGAAACGAGGCGTCAGGCTCTTCAGAAGATTCGCGTCAATTTTCAGCGGTTATCTGAAGCCTCCCCGATTACTGGAGGGTATCACCATCTCGGAAAGCAGTTCTCCAAGGTGATGGAGTCCATCCTTGAAGATGTCAGTTCCCAAGAGGACTGCATGATCATGCTGATGGACATGAACACCGCAGATCATTACTTATATAAGCATTCCTTAAATGTGTGCGTATATTCACTTGTGCTGGGGATTGCGAGCGGTTATACGCAGGACCAGCTGATGGTGCTGGGGCTGGGTTCGCTGCTGCATGACATCGGAAAAACCCAAATTCCCCAAAAAGTGCTGTTCAAGCCGCAAAAGCTGGATGATGAGGAATTCCGTCTCATGCAGGCGCATGCCCAAATCGGCTTTAAAATCCTGAAGGACGAGCCGAATATTCCGCTCCTGGCCGCGCACTGCGCCTTTCAGCATCATGAACGGATTAATGGATCAGGTTATCCGCGCGGCATCAAGGGTGATGATATTCACGAATATGCCCAGTGGGTGGCGCTCGCCGACTCCTACGATGCGATGACCTCGCACAGGGTGTACCGGCCTGCGATGCTTCCGCATCAGGCTGCTGAAGTGCTGTACGGCGGGGCAGGTACCTTGTACGACCAAAAGAAGCTGGAGCTATTCCGGGATAAAGTGGCGATCTATCCACCTGGCTTGTCGGTCAAGCTCAGTACCGGGGAGACGGGAGTGGTGTCGAAAATTCACGCCCATATGCCCCATCGTCCCGTGGTCCGCATCTTGCAGGATCCGGAAGGGGTGCCGCTGCTGGCACCTTACGAGGTGGATCTGTCCCAGTCGCTCTCCGTTATTATTGACGGCGTTCTCGGGGATTAGCGAGAGCAGGAATTAGGATGTGTCATGACCGGAAGACCCATAAAACGAGCGGTATCGGGCGGTAATGGATGCGGTGGAAATTCGATTCCCCTGCTGCCCGCAGGAGCCGCCGGTTTAGGGGTCTTTTTTCTTCTTGTCCCGGCATACCTATTCAGACAGAGAGATTTTTCGCTCTTCATGGTATGATAGAAGGAATGACATATTCATCCTGAGACAACCGGACTGCGCTGGGTCTGGAAAATAAAGGTTACACAAAAACCGTGTTTTGGGTTAAATAAAGAAATAAGGTGAGTAAATAATGAATACTGTAAATACCCGGGGAGCACTTGCCCCCTTATCTCCGAGCAATGATCCATGGGATCCGATTGAATCCCTTCGTACATATGGCCGGCATGTGCTGACCAGTGTCGAAATGACGGTAACGCATTTGTGCAATATGCGCTGCGAGCACTGTGCGGTCGGCGATATGCTCGTTATGAAAGAGGCAGAATTTCTTCCGCTGGATTTGATGCTGCGGCGTCTGGACGAGGTCGAGCATCTGCAGACGATCAGCCTGACCGGAGGCGAGCCCTCCTTCCGGGAGAAGACGGTGAAAGAGGTCATCGTCCCTCTGCTCAAATATGCTCAGGACCGGGGAGTCCGCACGCAGATTAACTCCAATTTGACGCTGGATATCAGCAGATATGAGGCGATGCTGCCGTACCTTGACGTGATGCATATTTCGTTCAACTATTTGAACGGAGACGATTTCCATGAGGTGGGCTTCGCCAACAGCAACCATCCGGTTCCGAAGGAAACCGCCTACCGCATGTATGACAAAATGATGGAGAACGCCCTGAAGCTGAGCGAAGCGGGCATGTTCATTTCGGCGGAGTCCATGATTAATTACCGGACGCATACAAAGCTTGCAGGAATTCACAAACTAATAGGGGAAATGGGCTGCCGCCGCCATGAAGTGCATCCGATGTATGCCTCCAATTTTGCCACGGAGCTTCCGATGCTTTCTTTGGATGAGACGCGCAAGGCGATCCACAGCTTGCTGGATGTTCGCGATCCGCAAATGTGGATGCTGTTCGGAACGCTCCCGTTCTTCGCGTGCAGCGATATTCACGAGGATCTGAAGCTGATCCGCAGGCTTGCGGATGCGCCGAACGTCACCGTGCGCAACGATCCTGACGGCCGCAACCGCGTCAACGTCAATTTGTTCTCGGGCGACGTCTACGTCACCGACTTTTCCGATATTCCGGCGTTCGGCAATATTCAAACCGGCCGCCTCGACGACATCTTTAATGCGTGGCAGACCGGGCATCCGCTGAACAAGACGGTGAACTGCCACTGCGACGCTGTGGGCTGCTGCGGACCGAATCTGCTCGTGAAGGACATGTATTATAAAGATACCGATTTTACCGTGAAAAAAGCGAACTTATTATAGAAATGGGGCGTTGTCATTGGACGGGGAGTTAGAAATAGGCAAACTGCTTTTAAACCTCTTTTTTGTTCTGCTGCTGGTATTTTTTAACGGCGTGTTTGTGGCCGCCGAATTTTCGCTTGTAAAAATGAGGCAGTCCCGGCTGACGCAGCTGGTCAGCGAAGGCAACCGGCTGGCCGGCTATGCGCTCCGGGTGAACAACAAACTGGACGCTTATTTGTCCGCTACCCAATTCGGCATTACGCTGGCATCCCTCGGTCTCGGCTGGATCGGGGAGCCGGCCATTTCGGAACTACTGGTAGAGCCTTTGATGTATAAAATGGGCGTTACCGACAGAACGCTCATCGCCACCGTATCCGTGGTGCTCGGGTTCTGTGTCATTACTTTCTTACATATCGTGCTTGGGGAACTGGCCCCCAAGTCGCTTGCCATTCAGAAGACGGAAGGGGCCGCACTGCTGCTGTCCGCACCGCTGATGGCCTTTTATAAAATATTTTTTCCTTTCATTTGGCTGCTCAACGCTTCCGCCAACGGATTGCTGCGCTTGTTCGGCGTTCATCCGGCCAGCGAAGCAGAAGCTGCGCATTCTGAAGAGGAGATCCGCATATTAATGAATCAGAGCGCCAAAAGCGGGGTCATCGATAAGGACGAGATGAAGCTGATGGACAACATCTTCGAGTTCTCCGACCTGCTGGCGCGCGAAATTATGCTCCCACGGACGGATATGGACTGCCTGTACACGACGAATACGCTGGAAGAGAACCTGCAGATCATCAGTGATACGAAGCATTCCCGTTATCCTGTCGCCGTGGAGGACAAGGACCAGATTATCGGATTTGTGCATATTACCGATTTTCTCCTGGCCGACGCCGAGCATCAGAAGGAGCTGACCTCGCTGGTCCGTCCGATTCTGAACGTGCCGGAGTCGATGGAAATCAGCCATGTGCTGCGCCTTATGCAGAAGAAGCATGCCCAGCTGACGCTGGTGGTCGACGAATACGGCGGCACGGCCGGCATGCTGACGGCCGAAGAGATCCTCGAAGAAATCGTCGGGGAGCTCTATGACGAATTTGAGGACGAGCGTCCCGATGTCGAAATCCAGGAGGATGTCATCTCGGTTGACGGGCGGATGCTGATCGAGGATGTCAACGATCTGACCGGCGTCATCATTGAGGATGATGAGGTTGATTCGATCGGCGGCTGGCTGTTCAAGGAGCTGGAAGGCAATCCGGTAAAAGGCAAAAAGGTCCAGGTGAGCAATTTCGTGTTTGAGGTCGAGGAATCGACCAAGCTCCGGATTACCCGGGTTAACATTCACCGCGTTGCCGATACGGAAGTCATCGACGAGGAGGAACAGGAAGGGACGGATAACGGGGATTAAGGAGTGAAGCATGACTGGCAAACAGCTGGTGTTCGTCGGTGTGGGACTGCTCCTGCTGTATTTGCTGTTTACGGCAGGCGCCCCTTTTGTACTGGCTGCGCTCGTGGCCGTTTCGCTGGAGCCGATCAACCGGATGCTGATCGGGAGGCTGAAATGGAACCGTGTCGCTGCCGCTTCGCTTACATGTACGTTGTTTATGCTCATGATTCTTCTTTTGGTGTACATGCTGGGTTTTCAGGTTTTCGCCCAGCTGCTGGAATACTGGAAGAATGCGCCGGCATACTTTGCGTCGGCCGACGATTTTGTGCAGACGACGCTGATCCAGGCGAGAGGGCTGTTTGACCGGTTTCAGCCGGAGCTGGCCGAGAGCCTGAGGGAAATGCTGACCAATCTGACGTCATACGCCGAGTCGCTCATCAACTCGTTGTCGTCAACCTTTTTATCTTTTGCCAAGGGCATCCCGGGCACGTTCGTGTTTTTGGTGGTTTTCTTTGTAGCTGTCTATCTGTTCAGCTTTGGACTGGAGACGATCAAGGCAGGGATTCTATCCCTGTTCGAGGAGGAGACCCAAGACCAGATCAACGAGGTGCTGCACAGCCTAAAACGGTCCATCTTCGGCTTTATTCAGGCCCAGATGATCCTGAGCGCTTTTACCTATGTATTGACGCTAACGGGGCTGCTCATCCTCGACATTCATTACCCGCTGGCGATCGCCCTGCTGATCATGGTCGTCGATATTTTGCCGATTCTGGGGGTCGGCTCGGTGCTGATTCCCTGGGCGGTATACTTGTTTATCGTGGGCGACTCTTATACCGGCTTTGGGCTGATGCTGCTGTTTGGGGTCATTACGATTGCCCGCCGGGTGGTCGAGCCTAAGATCATCGGCGATTCGGTCGGCATCGGAGCCCTGTCGGCTCTGGTGAGCATGTATATCGGCTTCAAGCTCGTCGGCGTGATCGGCGTATTTATCGGCCCGCTGGTGGTCATTATTTATTCGGCGGTCCGGAAAGCGGGACTGTTCCAGATCAAGATCAGATTTTAAAAGTTCATCATCTCATTGAAGGCTCGCGCTTCATCCAGCGCTTCGACAGAAGCTGCTGGGTCCTTTACACTGACCCCTTGGCGGTAAATCGACCGCAAATCAGGGGTCTTTTTGTTGTCCCATGAACTTTTTTGTTCAGATTCCGCGGATGGGTCATATGTTTAATTACGAAGAGTGTCTGATTTTTCGCCTTCTCAAGGGAAATCAGCGACTTTAGTATGGACAACAAAAGGAGGAGCAAGTGGTGAACTCACAGGTACGAGTGTATAAGCCTTTCATTGGCCCGTTTGATCCGTGCCCGCCGCTGCCTTACAGGACGTACGTCGTCCCGCCCAACCAGTATATCGTGTTCCAGCCTCTGGACTGGCCGCAATTCAGCCTCGCCGAGGCGCTGAAGCTGGGAACGCTTTGGCCGAACCTTTACAGCCCTTATGAATCTAAAGGCAAAAGAGTGGAGGAGGTGGGGAGTGATGGAGAACCAGTCTAAACCGGCGGTGGATCAGCGCTATTACGAGCTGCTTGAAAAGCTGCAGATGATCGATTTCGCCTTGGTCGAGCTGAATCTGTTCCTGGATACGCATCCGGACGATTTAAAAAGCATCGAGCAGTACAACCGGCTCGCCCAGGAGCGGATCCCGATCGTCCGGGAGTTTCAGGAATCCTATGGACCGTTGATGCATTTCGGCCATGCCTATTCGAAGTTCCCGTTTGAATGGCCGCAGGCCCCGTGGCCATGGCAGGTGTAACCGGCAAAGAATCTAAAGGAGGCGAATGTCCCGCATGTGGATATATGAAAAAAAGCTGCAGTATCCGGTCAGGGTCGGCAAGTGTGATCCATATATGGCCCGGTTGCTGCTGGAGCAGTACGGCGGTGCCGACGGGGAATTGGCCGCTGCCTTGAGATATTTGAATCAACGGTACACCATCCCGGATAAGGTCATCGGCATTCTCAACGACATCGGCACGGAGGAATTTGCCCATTTGGAAATGATTGCCACCATGGTTTATAAATTGACAAAAGATGCGACGCCGGATCAGCTGAAGGCAGCCGGACTCGCAGACCACTATGTCAATCATGACAAAGCATTGTACTACCAAAATGCAGCCGGGGTCCCATGGACGGCGGCGTACATTCAGGCCAAAGGCGATCCGCTCGCCGATTTATATGAGGACATCGCCGCAGAAGAAAAGGCCAGGGCTACATACCAGTGGCTGATTGACATGACGGATGACGTGGACCTGCAGGACGGACTGAAGTTCCTTCGGGAGCGGGAAATCGTCCATTCGACCCGGTTCCGGGAAGCCGTGGAGATCATTAAAGATGACCGGGGTAAAAAACGGTTCTTCTAAAGGTTAACCTTTTTTATGAACGACCGAAGTTTACAAGGCTTGGCACTTCCCTTATCATAGGCATGTAATTGGGTGATACTGAGTATTACGCATTAAAGCAGGCAATGAAAGGGAAGATAACCGATGGACAAAGAGAAGACATTGAACAAGCCGCAGGCGATATTATTCGACATGGACGGCACGCTGTTCAAAACCGAATCGCTGCTGCTGCCGGCCCATCAGCGGTTATTCGACAAGCTGCGGGAGGAGGGGCTGTATACTGCACCGACGCCTCCGGCGGAACGGATGATGGGCAGTCTCGGGATGCTGCTGGAAGACATTTGGAAAGTGGTCATGCCGGACGGCAGCGAACGTGCCCATGCGCGTGCTAACGAGCTCCTTCTCCAGCTGGAATTGGAGGGGCTCAAGGCAGGGAACACCGAGCTCTATCCCGGCGTGAAGGAAACGCTGGCACGGTTGAAGGAGCAGAGTGTGCGCCTGTATGTAGCAAGCAACGGGCTGGAGCATTACGTAAAGGGGATCGCGGAGGCCCACGGCATTCTGGACCTTTTTGACGGCCTGTACAGTGCCGGGGAGCACGGAACCAAATCAAAGGTGCATCTGGTGGAATTACTGCTTCAGCGCGAAGGTGTAAGCAGCGCCTGGATGGTAGGCGACCGATCTTCGGATGTGGAAGCCGGCCGGAAGAACGGCCTCGCCGTCATCGGATGCCAATATGCCGGGTTTGGAAACCCGGATGAACTGGCAGGGTCCGACGTCCTCATCAGCTCGTTCGACGAACTTCTGGGGCTGTATGCCTCATCGGTGTAAATCGGCGATGAGCCGCCTTTGAAGGGAATCATAGCTGCATATAAAGAAAAACAAACCGCGCTAGAGCTGCGGTTTGTTTTCTTTAGTGTCGGCGGTTTCCGTCTTCTGCTTGTAAACCCACAGGGCGTACTCCAACGGTCTGGTGATGGCCGTGCGGTACAGTTCGGGTTCGCCGATCTGGGAGAAGACTTCCCTCGCGGGCTTGGGATTGACTTCGAGCAGGTAAATCCGGCCTTTCCGGTTGATGGCGAGGTCTAGCGCCAGCTCGCACAGCGGTCCGTACTGGTGCTCCAGATAGGCGGCGATGTCCACGCCCATCTTGCCTGCCGTCGAGATCACTTCCTGCCGCTGCTCCTCATTCGTGATCCAAGAAGACAGCATTTGATGAGCGGGCACGGCTCTTCCGCCGCCGTGCAGGTTGGAGGTGACGCTCCGCGGCGCCCCCACCCGGCCGGCAATGCCGGTCAGCTGCCAATGCCCCTCCTTGTTTTTCTGCACCAGCATGCGGTAGTCATGAACCCGGCCGTCGGGAAGCTCCACGGCGATGCCTTCCTGGATCAAATACCGGTCCTTCATATTCCAGCCGCTCAGAATGGCGCCGAGCCGGGAAGCGTGGATTTTTTGCGGAGAGATGATTTTCCGCTGCTGATTCCGTCCTTGAATGTAGTACTGGGAAGCAGCCTTCAATTTTTCAATCCGTAAAATACCCCGCCCGCCGGTTCCGTTGATCGGTTTTAAAAACACGACAGACCTGTTCTTCAGCATTTGGTGGACGTCTGTCAGTCCGTGATACAGGCGCGTTTCCGGCAGAAACTTCCGGAATTCCGCCTTTTTGGACAGCACCTCGTGAATGGTCCATTTGTTGCGGAGCGGTTTGTTCAGAAACAGCATCTTGCTGTACCGGCTCCGGAACTGCAGAAGCTGGGCAAAGCGGGGGCTCTTCTGGATGCGGCACCGGTCATAAATCATATCCGGGAAGTTTCTCCATCGCCGCGTCCACTTCTTTTGCTTTGCGTCGTATTCCATGGCAAAGATTTTTTTCTTGCTGTCGCTGACGTCCATCGGGGTAAACACAAATACGTCAAGTCCCAGCTTGCCGCCTTCAACGATCATTTTCTGATAGATCGGTTTTTCCTCCAAATGCTTATGCTCGTTCAGATACAGCGTCAAGATGCCTAACACGGGTAGCGGCACAGGGGATCACCTTCTTGGGTCAGAGTAATGGATGCACCATCCGGATCTCCACACGGCCCCTCCATGACCAGGGCGGGCTCTCCGGCAGCCCCCTGGTGGACGGCGACGGCGTGAAGTCCGGCGCGAAAGCACATTTTAACAAAAGGAAGCCGGCTCAGAAGAGCCTCGCATCGCATGGTGCCTAACTGCCGAAGCTGCGAGGCCAGAAGGGAGGTGCCGATCCCTCTTCCGCGGTACAGCGGATGGACGACGACGAGACACCCCTCGGTCCCGTAGCCCGATACAAAGCTGACACCGGCCAGACGTTCCCCGTCTTCGCACCGGACGGTTGCGGCCATAAGCGAGGTTCCCGGCGCAGCGAGCTGCTCCGCCGTCAATCGGGCAAGAAGAATGAACTCCGCGCGCGCCGCCTGATTTCCGCCGTGTTCAAACACAAATTTGAGAATTTTGGCGTGCTGGCGCAGCCAATCTTCACGGGTCGGGGTTATCGTTAAGATCTGCACCTGTCAATCACTTCCCTTGCAATTACATTTTAGGTTGATTGGAGAGATATTCGCTGTATTGGAAAATTCGCTTGAGAGACCGCTTCCGGATATGCGGTTCATCGAATTTCATCGGCTTGGCGTTTGCCTCAAAGAACCAGATATTTCCTAACTCGTCAATCCCGAGGTCCATCGACATCTCTCCATGTTCGTAGCCGGAAGCCTTCTCAATCTGGCGGGCGATGATGATTGCCGTCGTTCGGACGCGGTTCAAAATCACGGCCGACATCTCGGATCCGAATACATCGGACAGGAGCTTGCTGGGATCCTCGATCGTGCCGCCTCTCGGTACATGGGTCGTAATGCTCTTAGAACCCGCCATTCTGGCTCCGACACCGGTAACACTCCATAAGCCTTTGTTGTTTTTTTGCAGCAGCGCCCTTAGGTCAAAGTGCCGGTTGTTGACGGATGCGAGTTCGATGCCCTGCTGAATAATGTAGCGTGCGCTGCCGGTTTCGCTTTTGATCCGTGCCCAGAGGCGGTACAGATTCCGCGTTTTGTACGTGGTGCTGGATCGGTGGTGCTGAACTTTGAGGCGGTAGGGAAGCAGTTTGTCTCTCTGGTATCTCAGCATCATAATGCCTTTTCCGGCTTTTCCGCTTTCGGGTTTGAGGTAAAGGCAGGGATAACGCTCAAGCATTTTCTGCAGCGTGCTCACGCTTGTGAAGCGTTTGGTTTTCGGTACCAGATGCTCCGTCGCTTTGGAGCTTCTGAGCCACTCGAACAGATGCCATTTGTTGAAAAAGTGCGGATTGAACAGCGAAATGGATGGATGTTTCATGCATTCCTTGATTTTCTGGCGCACAGCGGGCCGGAGTTCGTCTTCACGCTGCGGAATCCGGTTATAGATGACCTGGGGCAGCGGAAAATACTGCTGTTCCCAGGTCTCCTCGTCATTCAGTGTAAATCCTTTGATCCGATCCTCCGTCAGCTTCAGATCTTTAGCTGTGACTACATAGACAGGAAATCCCATTTTCTGTCCTGTCTTGACAATATCTTCAAAATTCTGTTGATTTCCCCGGAAATAACCGTGGGAATCCGACATGGTCAGGATGGCCACTACGGGTTTGTTGTCGGTATGACTCCGGATGTTCACTCCACATCCCTCCTGCGGAACTTGCTCAAATACAGGCAGTGTTCAAGAATATGCTCAACGGATGCCTTGCCTTCCGCTTTGAGGGAAGGATGGCTGAAAATGGAACGGCCCGGCTTGGCGTTCGCTTCAAACATCCACACTTTCTCGTCTTGGTCGATACCCAGGTCAAAACCGATTTCTCCAAGGAGATGCTGGTGATGAAACTCAATCGCTTCGGCCAGGGTAATCGCGACTTTTTTGGCGTTTTGCAGCACCTCGTCGGATCTGTCGCCAAAGGTCCGGCTCAATGCCTGTTCAGGAGTAAGGAGGGAGCCGCCATTCTTCAGGTGGGTCGTTACGCTGCCGCGGCCGGCCTTTTTGGCGCCGACTCCGACAACAACCCATTTGTTGCTGCCGTTCTTATGCATATGGAAGCGGAAGTCAATCGGGCAGTTGTCGATTTCGACCAGCCGGATTCCCTGCTGAATGACATACGTTTCCAGGGTCCGGCCATGTCTGGATTTAAGCATCCGCATCAAGCTGTTGAAGTTGCTGAAACGGAGCAGGACGTTGCCGCCTCCCTTGCGGTAACGGGCGAAATATCCCCTTTTCGGGAGGTAAGTCAAACGATAGATGCCTTTACCCAAGCTTCCTGCGGAAGGCTTATAGTACAGAAACTGATGCCTTTCAAGCATATCCTTGATCCGTTCCGGGGAAGGGTTGATATGGGATTCGGGCACGTACCGGTTCACCGTGTTGTCGTCTTCAAGCAGGCGGTAGATGTCGGATTTGTTGAAGAAGCTCCAGTTAAAAAACGGGATTCTCTTGCGGGTCAGCCGCTCTCTGAGCTGATTGATGGAAGAGGAGGTTTCCGCTTTCCGGCTTGGGAGGCGGTTGTAGACGACATCGGGCAGCGGAACGGTTTTACGGTAAAAGGTGCCGTTGTCGTTCAGAAAATAGCCCCGGACCGTCTCCTGCTGCCAGTTGATGTCCTTGGGCGTAAAGGCGAAAATATACGACTTCCTTTTCCCCTCGCGGAGAAGCTGTTTGATAAAATTCGTCCGGGAAGCGAACGGCTGCGATGGCGACGTGCTGGGTCCATCCGAGAGCACGCCGATCAGAGGACCGAGCTGGACTTCGTCCTCCTGGAGATTTCTCAGCATGACCCCGCCGGCGTTTGGAACGTGGATGCCGCTTCGGACACCGGAGCTGAGGAACAGATGCTTACCCGTCTTTTTTATGGGCTTAATGGTTGCGTTAACCATGTCTTTTCCCAGACGGAGCTGAATATTCTTTTTGCCGGACAGCTTGAGGCTTTTCATCAGCGAATTCGAAATGTAGACGACTTTCTCGGGCTGCTGCGAAAAATGAACATTACAAAATGTCAAACTCATCAATTTACCCTCCTAAGTTGTCGAAGCAATAAATAGCGGGCATAACGGAGCGGATTTTCCGTAGCGAGAACATCGCTGCCTGGTTCCCCAATGTGCCGGAAGGAGGTGCGCCCCGGTTTGGAATTGACTTCAAGCAGCCAGATTCTCCCTTTCGTATCAATGCCAAGATCGATACCCAGTTCTCCGAGCCGGCCATAACGGCTTTCCAGAATCGGCGGAATCTTCTCCGACAGATTATGAAGACGATCCCTTATGTGTTCTGCCCGGTCAGCCCCGAATTGTTCGGTCAGAAAAGGCAGGACAGACAGAGGTTTTCCTCCGCCGTGAAGGTTTGAGGTAATGCTGTCCGGGTTGCCCAGGCGCAGCGCCATGCCGGTATGCATCCACGAACCCGTTTCATTTTTTTGCATCAGCACTCTTACGTCAAAAGGGGCGCCGTCTGCGTTGTACAAATGCAGGAAGGGCTGAATCAGGTACGAACGGTCCCCGGTAAACCGCCGGATCCATGTTAGGCCTGAACTCGTATCGTCGAAATGCTTCACAAACGGCAGGTTGCTTGCGCTTCTTCCCCGGATCGTCAGAGATCCGTCTGCGGCATGGCGCGTGACGCGAAGCGTATTTTTTCCCTGGGATCCGCTCATCGGCTTCATGAACAGCTCGCCGTCATATTTCTCCAAGGTGCGCAGCAATTGGCTGCTCCCACGATAGACGGCAGTCGGGGGAAGAAACGGCAGCAGGCCGGGCTCCTTACGAAGTACTTGGTCCACATGCCCTTTCCCGGGAAGTCCGCGGGACCACAGGATCCACCTCTTCCCAGTAGGGGCGTCCGCAAGTAACCTCGCCGCTGCCCGGTATTCGCTGCCTCGCTGCGGAAAACAGCGGTCGTAGACGATATCCGGAAAGGGGACCGTGGCAGCGTGCCACGCCCCATCGCTGAAGATATATCCATGGATGCTTCTCTGTCCCTCCGGCACGCCCTCAGGGCAAAAAACGACGACCTGAATACCGTATTTCCTGCCGGCCACAGCCAATCGGCGGGCGTATCCTTCTCCCGAAAAGGGAGGGGAGCCCGGTGTGGAGGAACTTAAGATTCCAATGGTTCCGATTGTGGTTCTTTTCATCGCGGCACCTCCTAAAACCCTGACAAGAAGGCGCAGTATTCCAGCAGGCGTTTGACGGAAGGCCTTATTTTCTGTTCATGGAGCGGCGTATTGTCGTTTTTGGAAGGCTTGGAATTAACCTCGAGCAGCCATATTTTACCGGAGGTATCCATAGCCAGGTCGATGCCGAGTTCGCCGAAATGGGCGGGCAGCAGCGCATCCAGGCCTTTGGCGATGTCCAGCGAAGCCCGCTGCAGCTTGGCGTGTGCAGTGCTTTTCACGGCCGGCGGGAGGGCGCAGCGGTTCACAGCTTCCTTTACGGTGCTGAGGGTTCCGCCTCTGGCGAGGTTCGAGACAAAATGGTTCCCGCCCGCGATCCGGGCTACGACCGAAGTCACGCTCCATTTGCCGAGACCGTTCTTTTGGACGAGCGCACGGAAATCGATGGGCCGTTTGCTGTGGTCGATGAGCGTCAAGCCCTGCTGAATCTGGTAGCGGGTGCTCTTCATCTTTCCGGAGACGTTGGTAAACAGTTTGTTAAGGTTTGGATAACTTTGTTTTTTGGGCCCGCCCACCGATGTCGCCAAAGTTTGGTAGGTGCCGTCAGACTGCCTGGAGATCCGGATGATCCCTTTGCCGAGGCTGCCCCGCACCGGTTTCAGAAACACGACCGGATACTGGCTGCACATCTTCTTCAGGATGGAATAGCCGGTCAGCAGGTGCGATTCCGGCATCAGCCGGGATAAGGAGGAGTCCTGCTTCAGCGTGTCGAACACTTCATTTTTGTCCAAAAACTTTTCGTTGAATATGTGGCTCCCGTAGCGGGATTTTACTTCTTTCATAAAATGCTGTACGCTAGGTTTATTCTCCATTTTGCGTGTCGTCAGGCGGTTATTGATGACATCTGCGATAGGCATCGTTGTCTGGCGCCATCCGCCGTCATAGATCCAGCCCTGTATGCTGCTTGCACTCTCGGTGATGTGATTCGGAGTGAAGAAGTATACGTATGCACCCTGCTTGCGGCAGGCGTTGACGAGTTCCCTGCAGAACATGGAAATGGAACCGAACGGCTTTTCCGGCGTGTCAGGATAATCCCGGCTGATCAGGACACTGATGAGCGGACCCAGCCTGAGCGTTTTGCTGGATGGGCTGTATGCCACTCGGAGCACGGGACGGGACGCTAAGCCCATTTTGCGGGCCAGTGGCTCGCTGATGCGCAGGCCGGAATATTTTGCTGCGGAAATAACGGTGATCTCTTGTCTAAAGGAACCAAAGGACAGCTGCAGAGGCCGGTCGGTGGGAATCTTCCACTGTTTGATCAGTCTCTCGCCGAGCATGACGGTGTTTTCTTTCACAATGCCCGGGCTGAACGTTTGGACCGGTAGCTTTTTTTTGGACATCGTGGATCTCCTTCCAACAACAACTTGATGTCTACAGGGCAGATAAGGAGCATCTGCAATATTGCATGTAATGCATCATATGAGGACATATATCCCTTGGTGATTGACCCACTTTTATAAAAACCGGGATTTCAGCCCTTCATTTTTTCGGAGACGGGCGGATTGATAAGCTGTGAGCAAAGCCAAAGCTTGCAATGATCGCAGGATTCACTTCCGCGGGAGTCAGCGGTCCGTCTCCCATAAAACACGCCGATTGGTAACTGCCCAAATTTAAGGAGGAAATGACAACCTATGAACATTTATGACAAAGCGCACGATTTGGCCAAAGCCCTAAAGGAAAGCTCGGAGGTCCAGGAAATCAGCTCGGCGATGAGTCTGATTGAAGCGGATCCGGAGAGCAAACAAATGCTTGAGGATTTCCGCCAGCGGCAGATGGAAATTCAGCAGCGGATGATGTCCGGGGATATGCCATCCCAGGAGGAGATGGAGAAGATGGAGAAGCTCTTCGACGTGCTCAGCCTGAACCTGAACATCCGCCGGTTGTTTGAAGCGGAGCGCCGCCTCAGCACGATCATCGAGGACGTGAACAAAATCATTTCGGACAGCCTCCAGCATCTGTACGGGGGACAAAGCCTGTAGGTTGGACAAAACTTTTCTCATATTTTCGCAGACCCCTTCATAGAGTAGAAATATAGAGTTACCAAATGAAGGAGCTGCGATGAGATGAAAAAAAGAAGCAAACTGAAGCATTCCATTTACCTACTTCTCGCTCTGGCGATGCTGGTGTACGCTCTGCCCCGGATCAACTTCAGCGGCGGATGGACCTGGGCTTCCGGGTTCGGAGCGGCCTGGGCCGTGTTTGCCTTTCTGATAATCGGCTCGCACCTGCATTATTTGCTTGGGGTGGACGAAGAGAAACAAAGAGCGCTGGAGCGCATTCGTAAGGCCAAGCTGCAGC
This sequence comes from Paenibacillus sp. PSB04, assembly GCF_025809195.1. Taxonomy (NCBI): domain Bacteria; kingdom Bacillati; phylum Bacillota; class Bacilli; order Caryophanales; family Paenibacillaceae; genus Paenibacillus; species Paenibacillus sp. PSB04. Next base: position 7,217,159 of record NZ_CP081301.1, on the reverse strand, counting down.
AGTGGCAGCTGAAATGGCCGGAGGAAACACAGCAGCGCCAGGAAAATGTATAAATGCGATCAAAAGCTGTCTTGCGCAAGTTATTGCGTGGAGGCGGCTTTTTTTGCGTTGTTATTTTCCGGCCTCAACCATGCTATAATAGTACAGTATGGTACAGATAGAAACGTGGGGGTGTAACAGTTGGAGGGCCGCGATGAAACGATTACGAAACATGAGCAGCTGCTGCAGCATATCGAAGGGCTGAAAATTGGCACCAAGATTTCGGTCCGCAAGCTGGCGAAGGAAATGTCCGTTAGCGAAGGGACCGCTTATCGGGCGGTTAAGGACGCCGAAAACCTGGGCATCGTCGTGACCAAGGAAAGGATCGGCACCGTCCGGGTCGAGAAGAAGCCGCGGAATATTTCCGAGCAGCTCACCTTCGCCGACGTGGTCGAGATCGTGGAAGGCCACATGATCGGCGGAGCCGATGGACTGAATAAACATCTGCATAAATACGTCATCGGCGCCATGGAAGTGGACGCCATGGCCCGTTACATCGACGCGGGCAGCCTGCTCATCGTCGGCAACCGGGCTGACGCGCATTCGCTGGCGCTGGAGCAGGGAGCGGGCGTGCTCATTACCGGCGGATTCGGAACGAGCCGGGAGGTCAAGGAGCTGGCCGACACGCTCGACCTGCCGATTTTTTCATCGCGCCACGACACGTTTACGGTGGCATCGCTGATCAACCGGGCCATTTTCGACCGCCTGATCAAGAAGAAAATTATGATCGTGGAGGACATCGTCAACACCCGGGCCAAAATCCACGCCCTCAAGCTGTCGAGCACCGTGGCGGATTGCAAAGCGCTGGCGGATCAGACCGGACAGCTGCGGCTGCCGGTCATCGATGAGTGGAACCGGGTGCTCGGTATCGTGAACCGGAGCGATATGAAGGACCTGCCCGATGGGCAGAGCATCGAGAAGCTGCTGGTCCGCAATCCGGTCACGGCCGGACTGCAAACCTCGCTCGCGTCTGCAGCGCAGCTCATGATGTGGGAAGGCGTGGACTTTCTGCCGATCGTCGACCGCAACCGCAAGCTGGTGGCGACCGTGTCGCGGAAGGAAGTGCTTCAGGCCATGCGCGACGCCCGCAAGCAGCCGCAGCTCGGTGAGACGTTCGACCATTTGATCTGGAACGGATTTGCGGATGAGCGGGATGAGGAGGGGCGGCTCTTTTTCCACGGCTTTATTACGCCGCAGATGGCGACGGATCTCGGTACGATTTCGGAAGGCATCCTGACCACGGTGATGACACAGGCGGCGCTGCGGGCGGCGAAGGATATGACGGGGAATGACTTTGTCCTGGATAACATGTCGACATACTTCGTCCGCCCGGTGCAGATCGAGGATCCGGTGACCGTCATGCCGCGGCTGCTGGAGGCGAGCCGGCGGACGTGCAAGATCGAGATCGAAATGCTGCATGACGACAGCCTGGTAGCCAAAGCCGTGCTGACGCTTCATTCTATCGAGCATGGATAACAGGTAACGGGCATGGCCGAATTGGCCATGGTCTTAGCCAGACATAAATATAACCGGCAGCATCTTTGATCAAAGATACGGCCGGTTATTTGTTGTGTGTGGCCCCGATTATCTCCCGCCACGTTAAAGTTTGGGTCTTGTCCACGCTTGGAAGATTCAGATTACACTGCGCAATTGCAGCACCAGATTCAAGCTTTCGTATCTGAGGATTTCATGCGGCTGAAATGGCCCCGATTGCGGATACCCGCGAAAATATTGAACGCCCCGAGGACGAGGAACAGCCCCTCGATAACGACCGCGGCGGTCGATCCATGGAAAATAAACATGCAGATCAGCGCAAGCACGATCAGCATTATTCCAAGGCAGATATTCATATTCGAGCCGTACAAGCCCCGGTCACGGACATCGGCGGAACGCCGGGCGCGGTAGCTGTAGTAAGCGGAACATAAACAGGTAATCACCAGCAGCGCAAATAGGCAATAGCGGATGACGGAAATCATCGAATGCTGCAGCTCCTTTACTGTCAATAACTTCAATATTCCTCATTGTATCACGATTTGCCGACCGAAGCGACACTTTGAGGCTCGATGTCGATCCAGATCTGGAGCACGCCCTCCGCCACCAGCATCGTCTTGATTTCGATGGAATATTCCTTATCGCGCACCCTGTAAATTTTACGATTGAGGAGGTTCCGGGCGATTTTGCTGTCCTCGTCGATATCGAAAATGTTTCGGCCCCGCAGCACCTCCAGATCCTCGCCGAGTTTGCGGATCACTTCCTTGACGATGACCGGATCGAGAGGCGGGTCCTGCTGCTCCGCACGGATTTTGATTTCCTTGATCACGGTCTGCTGATTGTTGTATTTTTTCAGCGTTTTGATGTCGTCCTCGTATTGCTGGATCCGAAGCTCCAGGTCCTGATTGGACGCCCAAAGCATGTCAAAGCTGGAGTGGAACACCGAATTATACACGACGCTTCCGATAACGGCGCCCAAGACGAAGACGGCGGTCAGCTGGGAGAAATGGCGGTATCGGCTGAACGGAGGAATTCGCATCGGCTACTCCCTGCCGCCGCAAACCCATTTGACCAGCTCGCTGCCCATGTGAGCGCCGAGGAAAGCGAAGAGGAGAAACAGAACCTGCTTGATGGCGGGGGAAAGATTGCCCCCCATAAAATTGCTCTCGATGACCCGCATCGGATCGATCGTGCCGCCGATCGCCGCCGCCATGGCCCATATTTTAATCCGATCGGCCACCTCGAGCATGGTGTGTGTCGGTGATTGCAGCGAGATGACTGCACCGATCCCGCCGACCATCGCACCGCCCAGCACGATGCCGAAAGCGATAAAGAAATCCAGTATGGCTTTGGATAAAAACACGCTCATGATTCCCAGTCCTTTCCCAAGGAGGTCGGAAACGCCTTGTCCAGCGGTTTCCTTATTCCATTCTATGGGCGGTCCTAGGCGGATTATGATAAAATAATAAATAGTACATGAAACGTTAAAAACCAGTGATCACTGCGGCGAAAAGGAGACGAGACATGAGTTCATTTGTGCATCTTCACGTGCATAGCGAATACAGCCTTCTGGATGGAGCGGCACGGATCTCGGACCTTGTCCGGCGAGCCGCGGAGAACGGAATGAAGGCGCTGGCGCTGACTGACCATGGGGTCATGTACGGCGCGGTGCCATTTTATAAAGCCTGTGTGGCGGAAGGCATCAAGCCGATCATCGGCTGCGAGGCCTACCTGACGGCCGGTTCCCGCAAAGAGCGCGGCAGCCGCAAGGATCAGCCGATCTATCACCTGATCCTGCTGGCCAAGAACGAGACGGGTTACCGCAATCTGATGAAGCTGTGCTCCATCGGGCATTTGGAAGGTTTTCACTATAAACCGCGCATCGACATGGATGCGCTCGCGAAACATCATGAGGGCATCATCTGCCTGAGCGCCTGCCTCGGCGGGGAAGTGCCTCAGCATCTGCTGCACGGCCGGACTGAGGAGGCGCGCCGGGCGGCGCTGCGGTACCGTGACATTTTCGGCGAAGATTTTTACCTGGAGCTGCAGGACCATGGGCTGCCCGAACAGAAGCGGGTTAATCCGCAGCTGATCGAGCTTGCCCGGGAGCTGGACGTTCCGCTCGTGGCGACCAACGACGTCCACTATCTCGTCCGTGAAGATGCCTCCATGCAGGACGTGCTGATCTGTATCGGTACGGGGAAAACGGTAGAGGACGAGGACCGGCTGCAGATTCAGACGGACCAGCTGTATCTGAAGAGCGGAGAGGAAATGGCCCGCTTGTTCCCGCATGTCCGGGAAGCTCTGGACAATACGCTCCTCATTGCGGACAAATGCAGCCTGGAGCTCGAATTCGGCCGGTCTATTCTGCCGGAATACCGCCCGCTTCCCCAGGGGCAGACGGCTGCCGAATACTTGCGGACCCTGTGTCTGGAAGGACTGGAGAGCCGCTACAGCACGACCGGCCTGTGGGACACCGAAGAAGGAAAAAGAGAGCTTCTCCAGCGCCTCGACTACGAGCTCGGCGTCATCGGCAGCATGGGGTTCAGCGATTACTTCCTCATCGTTTGGGATTTTATCGCGTATGCGCACCGGCAGGGAATCGTGACCGGTCCCGGACGGGGCTCATCCGCGGGCAGTCTCGTCGCTTACGTGCTCCGTATCACGAACGTTGATCCGATCAAGTACAACCTGCTGTTCGAACGCTTCCTGAACCCGGAGCGGGTGACCATGCCGGATATCGATATCGACTTCAGCGACGAACGCCGCGACGAAGTAATCGAGTACGTGGCCGATAAATACGGAAGCGAACACGTCGCGCAGATCATCACCTTCGGGACGATGGCCGCCCGCGCGGCGGTACGCGACGTGGGACGCGCCTTGAACGTATCGTACGGCGAGGTGGACAAGGCGGCCAAGCTCATCCCGAATGCACACGGCATCAACATCCGCCGGGCGATGGAAATCAGCGACGAGCTGAAGAAGCTGTACGAGCAGAGCCCTAAAACCCGCGAGATGCTCGATATGGCCATGAAGGTCGAAGGCATGCCGCGGCACGCGTCGACCCACGCCGCGGGCGTGGTCATATCGCGCGACCCGCTGACCGATGCGGTCCCGCTGCAGGAAGGCAGCGAGCGAACCGCGCTGACCCAATATCCGATGGAGCAGCTGGAAAGCATCGGCCTGCTCAAAATGGACTTTCTCGGTCTGCGCACCCTGTCGATCATCGAGCGGTCCATGCGCTGGATCGGGGAAATGACCGGCAGCGCGCCGGACTTCGCGCAGGTTCCGGACAATGACCCGCTGACCTATGAGATGCTGGGGAGCGGAGATACGACCGGCGTGTTCCAGCTGGAGTCCGCCGGCATGCGGCGGGTGCTCAAAGAGCTGAAGCCAAGCGTATTCGAGGACGTCATCTCGGTCGTGGCGCTGTACCGCCCGGGTCCGATGGAGTTTATCCCGAATTTCATTCAGGCGAAGCATGGTACCATCCAGGTCGACTACCCGCATGACGATTTGAAGCCGATCCTGGCCGATACCTACGGTATCATTGTGTACCAGGAGCAGATCATGAAAATCGCCTCGCTGATGGCGGGCTTCTCACTCGGGGAAGCCGATCTGCTGCGGCGTGCCGTGTCCAAGAAGAAGCGGGAAGTGCTCGACCGTGAGCGCAGCCACTTCGTGGAGGGCAGCCTGAAGCAGGGATATACCGAAGTGGATGCGAACAAGGTATACGACATGATCGTGCGCTTTGCCGATTACGGTTTCCCAAGAGCCCACGCGGCAGCGTACGCTGTTCTGGCATTCCAGACCGCTTATCTCAAGGCGCACTATCCGGTGCAGTTCATGGCCTCGATGCTGACGGCCGTCATGGGCAGCCACCGGAAGGTCGCGGAATACGTGGTGGAGTGCCGCCGGATGAACATCAAGGTGCTGCCGCCCGACGTCAACGAGAGCGGCGTGCTGTTTACACCGGTGGCGGTAAGCGCGGAGAACGGGCAGCCGGCCGAAGGGCCGGGGCATATCCGTTTCGGGCTGGGGGCTATCAAAAACGTGGGTACCCAGGCCGTGGAAAACATGATGCGCGTCCGGGAAGAGAAGCCGTTCGAAAGCCTGCTCGACTTCTGCCGCCGGATCGATCTGCGCGTCTGCAACAAACGGGTGATCGAGTCGCTGATCCAGGCGGGCGCCTTCGATTCGCTGCCGGGCCACCGCGCGCAGCTGCTCGCCATGCTGGACGAGACCGTCGATGCCGCCGTCAAATGGCGTAAGGAACGCGAGGATCTGCAGATCCAGCTGTTTGATTTTGTCGAAACGACGAATTGGGAGATCGAATATCCTGACATTCCGCCGTTTTCCGTTTCCCAGCAGCTGGAGCACGAGCGCGAGCTGCTCGGTCTGTATCTGTCCGGCCACCCCCTGGACGACTTTGATGAAGTATTGGACGAACCGGGCGTGGAGCGGCTGATGAACCTGGCCGAAGCTCCGGATGAGACGAAGGTGGTCGTCGCCGGCATGGTCGTGTCGGTGAAGTCGATCACGACCAAGCAGGGCAAAGCGATGGCCTTCATGGAGCTGGAAGACCAGATCGAACGCTGCGAAGTGGTGCTGTTCCCTGAAGTTTGGAAGCGCAGCTCGAGCTATGTCGGCAAGGGCGAGCTGCTGGCACTGCGCGCCAAGGTGCAGCAGCAGGACGAGGGCTTCAAGCTCCTCGCCGAGGAAGTGCTGCCGCTAGCCGGGGCCCCGCTTGCCCAGATGGTCAAGCGGAACCAGGCGCCAGCCGGCGGCAGATCCTTCGCCGCGGGGCCGGGGCCCTCGCGGCGGCAGGGCGCGCCTGCGGGCCGCCCCGCTCCGCAGGCAGCGGCCGGCGATGCTGCCGCGCCGGCCGACGCCCCGGCGCGCAAGGAGCAGGGCGGCGGCGCACCCGCCCCGGCGAAGGAACAAGCGCGCCGCCCCACAACGGCGGAGCAGCGCGTCTTCGTTAAGATAACGCCGGAAGCGGAGAACCCGGACCTGCTTGCCAGGCTGAAGCAGCTGCTTCAGGAGCATCCGGGTCCGGTGGCCACGGTGCTCTTTTACGAGCAAAGCCAAAAGCTCCTTGCGCTCAGCGACAACTATCGGATCAAACCGTCGCCCGAATTTTTCGAAATGATCGAAAACATGCTCGGCAAAGGGACGGTCCGGATTAAATAGAAGCACGGATCAAAGGGCGGCTGGCACAACCGCCGGCAACAGCTCAATAGTTCAATAGTTCATTGACCCTCCGGGCTTCTGCGGAAATGACACAGATTTTACGAACGTTTCCAGAGCCTCCCGCATACACTTAGGAACACCTAGGGACAACATTATCATGTGCCGCCCGGCTGCCTTGGGCAGACGCATCTTTTCGAAGGACCCGGGGGCGGGCGTGCCGTGCGGGAGGAATAAACATGTCATATGATGCAGCGATTGCCATGCTGAGCCGCAGGGGAGTCAAAGTCGGGGACATTGCCGATATCGTGTATAAACTGCAAATCCCGTACCATCCGGAACTGGAGATCGACGAATGCGTGGAGAGCGTGAACGCCGTCCTCGGCAAAAGGGAAGTGCAGTACACGCTGGTGACCGGGATGGCGCTTGACGAGCTGGCGGAGAAGAAGCTTCTTCCCGAGCCTTTGCAGGCGATCATGGAGGCGGACGAACCGCTGTACGGAGTGGACGAGACGTTGGCGCTCGGCATTACGAGCGTGTACGGCATGATCGGACTGACAAGTTTTGGTTTTTTGGATAAAGAAAAAATCGGTATTATCGATACCCTGAACAATAAAAAGGACGAGATCCACGTTTTTCTCGATGATCTGGTCGCCGGGCTCGCCGCCGCGGCATCCGCGAGGATCGCCCACCGGTACAAGGGAGCCAAGCAGTATCCGTCCGCTTCCGGAAATTCCGGGTTGTAACGCCCGAAGGCCTTGAACGAACCCTCTGATCGGCCTGCCCGCGTCCCATCACTTTGTTGCGGGAAAAAACGGAGTTATGTTATCATTACTCTATTATACGTGCTCAGAACATGAGATTAGGGGGTTCTGCAAGGAATGTGGACGGTCATCTATATCGCACCTACCGCCAAGGTAGCGGAAATGATCACGACCAAATTAACGGAAGAGGGATTTTTGGTTAAAAGCCGTCCGATCAATTTATCCAAGCAGCAGTTCGAGATTTTGGTTCCCTCTGGTGAGCTGGAGGAAGTCCAGGAAGTGCTTAATTCCATTTTGCATCCTTAATTTTAAGGAAACAAAGTGACGTTTATAGAGGCAGAGTGAAGAGCGGCTGGGCAAATTAACGGCTGAGAGGTGTAGTTGTGTTTAAAGACTTGTTCCAGAAAAAAAGAAAGTACGCGACCATTCCTTCAGAACGTGTAGGAAGAGGCAGCGAGCCGGGTGAAGAAAGACCGCGCCGGGAAATTCCCGAAGGCTTGATGAATAAATGTCCAAAATGCGGCAGCATTCAATACAGCAAAGAGCTGGAGAAAAATCTGAAGGTTTGCCCCAACTGCGGACACCACATGCGTCTGAATGCGTTGGAACGGATCCAAATGACGCTGGATGATGCAGGATTTGAAGAGTTCGACAGCGGTATGGTATCGGTCGATCCGCTCCAATTTCCGGGATATGCCAACAAGCTGGAGCAGCAGGCGCTCAAGTCGGGTCTGCGCGAAGCGGTTGTTACCGGACAAGGCACCATTGAAGGACTCCCGGTTGTCGTGGCCGTCATGAGCTTCGATTTCTTTACGGGAAGCATGGGTTCGGTCGTCGGTGAGAAAATTACCCGGGCGATCGAAATTGCGAACGAAAGGGATCTCCCACTCATTATTTTCTCGACCTCCGGCGGAGCGCGTATGCAGGAAAGTATTCTAAGTTTGATGCAAATGGCGAAGACAAGCGCTGCTTTGTCTCGTTTTAACGAAAAAGGCGGCCTTTACATTTCGGTCATTACCGATCCGACGACAGGCGGAGTTTCGGCCAGCTTTGCCACGCTCGGCGATATTAACATCGCGGAGCCGGGGGCTGTGTTCGGCTTTGCTGGACGGATCGTTATCGAGCAGACCATCCGCCAGAAGCTCCCGGATGATTTCCAGACGGCGGAGTTCAATTTGGCGCACGGACAGCTGGATTTGGTCGTCCACCGGAAAGAGCTGCGCCAAATGCTGTACAAGCTGATCGAGATGCATACCGTGAAAGGGGGATATTAAGTGGCAGGAGAATTGCCTTTTGAAAAGCCCCTTGTGGAAATGCGGCAGAAGATCAATGAGCTGAAGCAGTTCGGAGCGGACAAGGGTATTGATTTTAGCGACGAGATTGCGAGATTGGAAGAAAGATACGCCCAGTTGGAAGAAGAGGTGTATTCAAATATTACGGCCGCCCAGAAAATGCATCTGGCCCGGCATCATCAGCGTCCCACTTCGCTCGATTTGATCCAGCTGATTTTCAGCGATTTCATCGAGCTGCACGGGGACCGTCTATTTGGTGATGACCTCGCGGTCATTGGCGGGCTGGCCAAGCTGAACGGGACTCCGGTCACCGTGATCGGTCAACAGCGCGGGAAGGATACGAAGGACAACATTGCCCGTTTCTTTGGCAGTGCGCATCCGGAAGGCTTCCGCAAAGCGCTGCGGCTGATGCATCAGGCGGACAAATTTAAACGCCCGATTATCACTTTTATTGATACAAAAGGTGCTTATCCGGGTAATACAGCAGAAGAGAGGGGACAATCCGAGGCAATCGCCCGCAATTTACGGGAGATGGCCGCTCTGGGTGTTCCTGTTATTTGTGTGGTCATCGGCGAAGGTGGAAGCGGCGGTGCTCTTGCGATGGCCGTCGGCAACCGTGTGCTGATGCTGGAGCATGCGATCTACTCGGCGATTTCGCCGAACGGAGCGGCTTCAATCCTCTGGAAGGATGCGTCCAAAGCGGATCAGGCGGCCGAGGCCATGAAGATTACGGCCAAAGACCTGCTTGAATTCGAAGTGATCGAAGAGATCGTGCCGGAACCGAAAGGCGGAGCGCACCGGGACTATGAGGCGACGGCCGCTGCTATTAAGGACAGCCTGGTACGCCATCTGGGCGAACTGTCGGGACTTGACAGCGCCGCCTTGAAGGAAGACCGGTATCAGAAGTTCCGCAAGATCGGCAAGTTTGCCTATGAACAATCTTCGCATGTCGGTGTGATAGATTAGTTCGATCTGGGCAATGATGTATTATGACAAACTTTCAAACTTCCTATACAAAACTTTCGTTTTGTAGTAAATTTAATCTTTGGATAAAGATATGTAGGGTAGAGAGACTTTAAAGAATAAAACGGAGGAAACCCAAATGCGTAAAACAAAAATCGTATGTACCATCGGTCCTTCCAGTGAATCGTTGGAAAACACCAAAAAATTGATTATGGCCGGCATGAACGTTGCCCGTTTGAACTTCTCGCACGGCGATTTCGAGGAGCATGGCCGCCGGATCAAGAACATCCGCGAAGCCTGCCGCGAGCTTGGCAAAACCGTTGCCATCCTGCTTGACACCAAAGGACCGGAAATCCGCACAGGCAAGCTTGCCGTGGAGCCAATCGAGCTGGTGCAGGATGAGTACATCACGCTGACGACCGAAGAAATTCTGGGCGACAAAGACCGGATTTCGATCACGTACAAAGATCTTCCTAGTGATGTGCAGCCGGGTTCGACGATCCTGATCGACGACGGATTGATCGGCCTGACGGTTGTGGAAGTCGAGGGCACTGAAATTAAATGCCGTATTGTCAATGGCGGTACGATCAAGAGCAAAAAAGGCGTGAACGTACCGGGTGTGGCGATTTCTCTGCCGGGCATCACAGAGAAAGACGCGAACGATATCGTATTCGGGATCGAACAGGGCATCGATTTTATCGCAGCTTCCTTCGTACGCAAAGCAAGTGACGTTCAAGAAATCCGCGAGCTGCTCGCTAAGCACAACGCAGAGCACATCCAGATCATTTCCAAGATCGAGAACCAGCAAGGCGTGGACAACCTCGATGAAATTTTGGAAGCGTCCGACGGTCTAATGGTTGCCCGCGGCGACCTCGGCGTGGAAATTCCGGCCGAAGAAGTACCGCTGGTACAAAAGCGCATGATCGAAAAATGTAATGTTGCCGGCAAACCGGTCATTACGGCGACGCAAATGCTGGATTCCATGCAGCGCAACCCGCGTCCAACACGCGCCGAAGCGAGTGACGTAGCGAACGCGATCTTCGACGGCACGGATGCAATCATGCTGTCCGGGGAAACGGCTGCCGGTAAATATCCGGTGGAATCCGTTCTGACGATGTCCCGCATCGCCGAGAAGGCTGAATCCGCACTGAACTACCGCGAGATTTTCCTGAAGCAGCGGATTGCCCAGGAAACGACAATTACCGAAGCGATCAGCCAATCGGTGGCGATTTCCGCACTGGATCTGAACGCCAAGGCGATCATTTCTTCGACGGAATCCGGCCATACGGCACGCATGGTATCCAAGTACCGTCCGGAAGCACCGATCATCGCAGTGACTACGCAGGAGCGCACGCTGCGTCGTCTGGCTCTGACTTGGGGCGTTACGCCGGTCCCAGGCAAGACTGCTACATCGACGGATGAAATGTTCGAGAACTCCTTGAAGGGCGGCCTGGAGTCCGGTCTCGTAAAACCGGGCGATCTGGTTGTTATTACGGCAGGGGTTCCGCTGGGACAATCCGGTTCGACGAACCTGGTGAAAGTCAGCCAAATTCCAAACGCATAAGAGGACTGCGGCGCAGACCGCCGCTAGCCTACCGATAGATCCATTTCATAGAAAAGCCTGTCAGGATTCACTCCTGGCAGGCTTTTTTGCTGATACCGGGCAAATTTCAGAAGCAGGCATCCCTTATGTTATACTAAACTGAAGGACATTAATTACAGCAAGAAAGGGAACAGTGGAGGATGGGAAAAGATAACGGCATTCAGCTCAGCCGCTGGTTTACGACGTCACTTCGGGTACGCTATCAGGAAAGCGACAAAATGGCTGTCGTCTACCATGCGAATTATTTAAACTGGTTTGAAATCGGCCGGACCGAAATGATCCGCGAATTGGGCATTACTTACCGCAGTATGGAGGATGAGGGCTTGTTTCTGCCCGTCACGGAGCTTGACATGAAGTTTGTGCAGCCGGCGCGCTATGACGACATGATTACGATTTTTACGAGAATGACGCGGTTCACCAAACTGCGGATTGACTATATCTATGAAATCCGAAGACGATCCGAACAGGAGCAGGCGACGTTTGCCGGCAGCGGGTATAAGATTGGCGAAGAACTGCCTGGAGAAGTGCTTGTCACGGGTTCGACGCAGCATGTGTGGCTGAACCGGGACTGGCAGCCCGTAAGGCTCGACAAGCACTCGCCTGCGCTGTATACGGCCCTGTCCAAGTCGATTACAGGAGGAGAAGCATGACCGCGTTCAGAAAATGGCTGCTGGCCCTGATCATTATCGTTCCGGTGGTCGAAATATTCGGCTTCGAATGGGTGGCTACCCGGGTAGGAGCGGCCAATACGCTGCTGCTGACCATCGTCACCTCCGGAATCGGCATGCTGATGATGCGCTTTGAGGGGCGCAAGGTGCTGGAGGATTCGCGGGCCAAAATGAATTCGGGCCAGGTTCCCGGCCGGAGCATGGTGGATGGCTTATGCGTGTTTATCGGAGGGATGCTGCTTGTCCTCCCTGGCTTTGTAACGGACCTGATCGGGTTTACGATGGTATTTCCGCTGACTCGGCCCTTGTACCGCTATGTCATTTTGAAGTGGATCGAGCGGAAGATGAAAGACGGAAACATTAAGATTTACCGCCGTTAGCGGCAGGAAGAGCATACCTGATAAAAAATTGTTTATTTGGCTGATAAAACAATTTGATGTTTTCTGTCACCTTGTAATTGTTCACATAGACGTCAAAATACTTTATGATAATATATGGTTCCATTACTTGGCGATTGGTGTCAGGTAGATTAGCGGACAACGGTTTTGCGGGATCCGAACAGGAGAGTACAGCCCGCCCGGTTCCGCGTTAACGGCATTATGGCACGGCCTGTCTGCTGTGGATTGCGTCGATGGACGTTTTTCTTTTCAGTAAAATGTAACTGTTTTCACGGTTCATGCATGTTGTTAAAATTCCGTTATACGAAGGAGAGATGTACGATGACAGCTACCAAAGGTCTGGAAGGAATTGTTGCCGCAGCTTCTTCCATCAGCTCGATTGTCGACGGTGTGCTCACATACCGCGGTTATAACATTGATGACCTGGCAGCGAACGCGAGCTTCGAAGAAGTGGCTTTCCTGCTCTGGTTCGGAAAACTGCCGAATCAGGACGAATTGAGTCGTCTTCAGCAGGACCTCAGCGACTATGCCGCAATTCCGGATGCTTTGATCGAACAAATGAAATTGTACCCTAAAGATATGAGCACGATGGCAGCTCTCCGTTCCGCCGTATCGGCCTTGGCGCTGTACGATGCGGAAGCCGACGATATGAGCCGTGAAGCCAATGAGCGCAAGGCGATCCGTCTTCAGGCGCAGCTCCCTACGATTATTGCGGCCATGGCCCGCCTCCGCAAAGGCCAGGAGCCTGTCGCACCGAAAGCAGGCTTGTCGGTTGCCGAAAACTTCCTGTATATGCTCAGAGGTGAAACGCCTGAAGAGACTTCGGTGAAGGCTCTCGACCAGGCGCTCGTGCTGCATGCCGACCATGAGCTGAACGCTTCGACGTTTGCTGCGCGCGTAACCGTGGCGACGCTTTCGGATATCTACTCCGGCGTTACATCAGCGATCGGCGCATTGAAAGGCCCACTGCACGGCGGTGCCAACGAAGCGGTCATGAAGATGCTGAACGAAATCGGAAGCATCGACAAAGTCGAGCCTTACATTCAAGAGAAGCTCGACAATAAAGACAAAATTATGGGCTTCGGCCATCGCGTTTACAAAAACGGGGATCCCCGCGCCAAGCATCTGCAGAAGATGTCCCGCGAGCTGGGTGAAATGAAAGGGGATACAAGCCTGTACGAAATGTCCGTCAAAGTGGAGGACATCGTGACTGGCCAGAAGGGACTGAAGCCAAATGTGGACTTCTACTCCGCTTCCGTATATACTCAGCTTGGCATCGAGCAGGAGCTCTTCACGCCGATCTTTGCGATCAGCCGCGTGTCGGGATGGACGGCGCACATTCTGGAACAATATGAAAACAACCGCATCATCCGTCCGCGTGCCGAATATGTCGGCCAAACGGATCAAAAATATGTTCCGATTGAGCAGCGTTCTTAAGGTATAATAGAAAAAGGGGGAACACCGTGAACGATCAACCCGGGCACGGGCGGTTCCCTCTGGCTTTGTGCTTGTCCCGGCAGAAATCTGATGCCCGACGAAAACTATAAGGAGGAATTTATTCATGAAACTCGAGAAATTTGCACTCCCTACCGAAGGTGAAAAGATTGAAATAACGAACGGCAAGCTGCAGGTTCCGAACAATCCAGTTATTCCGTTCATCGAAGGCGACGGCACCGGCCGCGACATTTGGAGAGCTTCCAAGCGCGTTTTGGATGCGGCTGTTGAGAAAGCTTACAACGGCGAGAAAAAAATCGCCTGGTATGAAGTATTTGCCGGTGAAAAAGCCTACAATACATACGGGGAGTGGCTGCCGAACGATACGCTCGAAGCTATCCGCGAGTACATTGTAGCAATCAAGGGACCTTTGACTACGCCGATCGGCGGCGGTATCCGCTCCCTGAACGTGGCCCTGCGCCAAGAGCTCGACCTGTACGTCTGCCTGCGTCCTGTGCGCTACTTCAACGGCGTGCCATCTCCGGTTAAGCATCCTGAGCTGGTTGACATGGTCATCTTCCGCGAGAATACGGAAGACATCTATGCTGGTATCGAGTACAAGGAAGGCTCGGAGGAAGTGAAGAAGGTCATCAAATTCCTCCAGGAAGAAATGGGCGTTAACAAAATCCGTTTCCCTGAAACTTCCGGTATCGGAATCAAGCCGGTATCTTCCGAAGGCTCCAAGCGTCTCGTTCGCGCTGCAGTAGAATACGCCATCAAGCACGGCCGTAAGAGCGTGACGCTCGTTCACAAAGGCAACATCATGAAATTCACCGAAGGCGCCTTCAAAAACTGGGGTTACGAAGTGGCTGAACAGGAGTTTGGCGATAAAGTGTTCACTTGGGCACAATATGACATCATCAAGGAAAAAGACGGCGTAGACGCTGCGAATGCCGCTCAAAAAGCCGCTGAAGCTGAAGGCAAAATCATCATCAAGGATGCGATTGCCGACATCGCTCTCCAGCAGGTGCTGACTCGTCCGACGGACTTCGACGTGATTGCAACCCTGAACCTGAACGGTGACTATCTGTCCGACGCCCTTGCTGCCCAAATCGGCGGTATCGGTATCGCGCCAGGAGCGAACATCAACTACGTGACAGGACACGCGATCTTTGAAGCAACGCACGGAACAGCTCCGAAATACGCGGACAAAGACGTCGTGAACCCGGGTTCGGTTATCCTGTCCGGCGTTATGCTGCTTGAGCACCTGGGATGGCAGGAAGCGGCTGATCTGATCTACAAAGGCATGGAAACGTCGATTAACAATAAGACGGTAACTTACGATTTCGCTCGTCTGATGGAAGGCGCTACGGAAGTTAAATGCTCCGAGTTTGCTGACGAAGTTATCAAAAACATGTAGGGGAGAGATCCGATCATGGCCTTGACTCGTAAAAAGATTACCGTTGTGGGTGCCGGTTTTACCGGTGCCACGACGGCGCTGATGCTCGCGCAAAAGGAACTTGGCAACGTGGTGCTGCTCGATATTCCTCAACTGGAGAACCCAACCAAGGGCAAGGCGCTGGACATGCTGGAAGCGAGTCCTGTTCAAGGCTTTGACAGTCAGATCATCGGTACCTCGAATTACGATGATGCGGCTGGCTCCGACATCGTGATCATTACGGCCGGCGTTGCCCGCAAACCGGGCATGAGCCGTGACGACCTCGTGAACACCAATGCAGGCATCGTTAAATCGGTCTGCGACAACGTAAAACGCGTCGCGCCGGAATCTATCGTGATCATCTTGAGCAATCCGGTGGACGCCATGACGCATGTCGCTTATAAGACACTCGGTTTCCCTAAAAACCGTGTGATCGGCCAATCCGGCGTTCTTGACACAGCCCGCTACTGCACGTTCATCGCGCAGGAGCTGAACGTCTCCGTCGAGGATGTGCGCGGCTTTGTGCTTGGCGGTCATGGCGACGACATGGTGCCTCTCGTGCGGTATTCCAGCGTCGGCGGTATTCCGATCGACACGCTGATATCGCCGGAGCGCATTCAGGAGATTGTGCAGCGCACCCGCGTCGGCGGCGGCGAAATCGTCAACCTGCTCGGCAACGGCAGTGCGTATTACGCCCCGGCAGCCTCATTGGTGCAAATGGCGGAAGCCATCATCAAGGACAAGAAACGGATTATTCCGGTCATCGCGCGCCTTGACGGCGAATACGGCTACCATGACATTTTCCTAGGCGTACCGACGATTCTAGGCGGCAGCGGCATCGAGAAAGTTTTCGAGCTGGAGCTGACGGCCGAAGAAAAAGCGGCGCTGGATCAATCGGCCGATTCGGTCCGCAATGTCATCGCTGTAGTGAATGTATAAGCGGGACCATTCGTGTCCAAACTTTGAACAAGAAAACCTCTAATGTGTGACAACCATGGAGGTTTTCTTTTCTTTTCAAAGGTTTATAAGTATAATGGATGTTATGGAAACACAAGCACGCGGGGAGGAAATGGAATGACCACTGTGATGTTTTTCGTACATATTTTGGGAGCGTTGGCTCTCGGATTCTATCTGGTTCTGCCATTCGTTGTAGGTAAAGTGGCCGGTTTGTCACTCCCTGCTCAGGAAGGCAGCGCGGCAGCCATCCGCAGCCTCAATACGTTTGCTCAAGTAGGCCTTGTTATCCAGCTGCTGACAGGCGGCTATCTGATGAGCCAAGGCGACTATTCCGTGCCGTGGATGATCATTATTGTCATCCTGCTGCTGGCGCTCGGCGCAATCAGCGGAATCATGGGCAAGCCGCTCCGGCTGGCGATCAAGGGCATTCAGGAAAAAAGGGATATTTCCGTAGAAATGGGAAAAATCCGTACGCTCAGCGCCCTGCTGGCGATCTGCCTGTTGATCATGACCTTCTTCATGGTCTACAACCACATTATTTAAGTAATAGGTTCTAACGTTTGAAGATGACTCCGCATCGCGGGGTCATCTTTTTTTTGACAAAAATGATCCATGGACTGCTTTTTCTTGAATGGGGAGGGGTCTTCTACTGTTTAACTCCGGGAGCGATGTGGTAAGTATCAACGGTAGAGAATAATCCATCCGTCATATGCCATCCTAATACGGAATGTGATGGCATGTGCACCGATGAAACCCATCCGTGAAAGGAGAATGAATGATGTCAGGAAATTCGCAATCGCAATCTAAACAGACTTTGCCTCCTCAGCATCAGAATCATCAGCCGGGGACGGAATCGGAAATGAACCCTCTACCGAAATACGAGCCCAAGGATTACAAAGCCGCGGGCAAGCTGCAGGGCAAAAAGGCGATCATCACCGGCGGCGACAGCGGGATCGGCCGTGCGGTGGCCGTAGCTTTCGCTAAAGAAGGTGCCGATATCGCGATCGTATACCTGAATGAGCACGGGGACGCCGAAGAAACGAAGCGCCAGATCGAGCAGGAAGGACGCAAATGCCTGCTGATCCCTGGCGATATCGGAGACGAGTCTTTCTGCAAAAACGCCGTCAACCAGTCGGTACAGGAGCTGGGCGGACTGGATATTCTAATTAACAACGCGGCGGAGCAGCATCCGCAGCAGAAAATTGAGGACATTACGAAGGAGCAGCTCGAAAAGACGTTCCGTACGAACATTTTCGGCATGTTCTTTATGACCAAGATGGCGATGCCGTATCTGAAGAATGGCAGCGCGATCGTCAACACGGCCTCTATAACGGCCTATA
Organism: Paenibacillus sp. PSB04; assembly: GCF_025809195.1. Lineage (NCBI taxonomy): Bacteria > Bacillati > Bacillota > Bacilli > Caryophanales > Paenibacillaceae > Paenibacillus > Paenibacillus sp. PSB04. Next base: position 7,199,582 of record NZ_CP081301.1, on the reverse strand, counting down.
AAGGCAACCCGACGCTGATCGATTACTCCTCGACGAAGGGCGCAATCGTCAGCTTCACGCGCGCGCTGTCCATGAACGTAGTGGAGAAGGGCATCCGCGTGAACGCGGTCGCTCCGGGGCCGATCTGGACCCCGCTCATTCCGTCCACGTTCGACGCCCAGCAGGTGAGCCAGTTTGGCGCATCGCAGCCGATGAAGCGTCCGGGTCAGCCGGAAGAGCTGGCGCCGGCCTATGTCTATCTGGCGTCGGATGACTCGTCTTATGTCAGCGGACAGGTGATCCACGTGAACGGCGGCGAAGTCGTAAACGGCTAAGCCGAACGGAACGTAAAAAAAGGGGCAGCGATGCCTTGTAACGTCTGGCATCCGCAGCCAGTATTTGGATCGGTTGTTATCCAAAGGGATTGAATTCTAGCATTCCTTGAACAAAAGGTTGTACCCGGAAAAAGAAACTCCGGGTACAACCTTTTTTGGTGGTGGCGTCAGAGGGCCGCTTCATTCCGGACTGCTACCGTGATTTCCATCGTCGGCAGTGTCGGCTGGATTACTGCCGCCTTCATCGTCGGCGGACAGCTCATCCAGCGACATTTCGAAGCTCGGCGCCATATTTTCCAGGAAATAATCCGCCTCGGCGAGCTTCATCTGGCGGATCTTCGCCAGTGTCTGCTCCTTGGCGGCGGCGAATTCCCGGTTGCCTGCGGCAACCTCGCGCGTGCACTTCAGGTACGCGTCCAGCCGGTCGGCGGCTTTGACATAGCGCAGCAGCTCGGACTCCTGTTCATCCACCGTATCCGGATGAAGGAGGGGGCCGTAGACCGCCTGCAGTTCCGGAGGCACCATGCCGGCGAGGCGCTCCGCGGCGATCTGCTCCATCTCGCGGAAGCTTCCGAGGAGCCGCGGGTTGTTATGCTTCACCGGCGTGGCGATGTCGCCGGTGAACACCTCCGCCGCGTCGTGAAATAAGGCGAGGGACGCGGCACGGTCCGCGTTGAGCCGGCGCCCGAAGAAGACGTTGCCGATATGGCAGAGCATATGTGCGAGCAGAGCGACATGATAGGAGTGCTCCGCCACGTTTTCCGGCGAGGTGCTGCGCATCAGGCTCCAGCGCTGGATATACTGCAGACGGTACATATAAGCGGAAAAATGATAGTTCAACGTTCGGTTCTCCTTTCGAAGCTGGATAGATTGAACCTAAAGTTTAGCGCTGAAATTCCTGTTAACGGTGCAGCAGAGGACTTTAACTTCATTTTCTTTTGTTCAATCTATCTGGATAGATTGAACCTAAAGTTTAGCGCTGAAATTCCTGTTAACGGACCATCAGAGGACTTTAACTTCATTTCTTTTGTTCAATCTATCTGGATAGATATTATTATATCCGGGAAGAGGCACCCCGGAATAGGGCTGTCCATTTTCCACTGGTCAAAGGTCCGGATTCACGTTAGGATTAGGAATAGAAAAAGAGGAAACTTGAGGATAAAGGAAGGGACCCATGAAACCTTTTCGGATCAGATTGACGCTGATTCTTATGGTGATGATCGGCGTATCCATGCTTGGGGCAGGCATTACGATGGCCCAGGTGTTCAAGAAATCGCATATTACAGGACTTGAAGAGAATATGGTCCGCGAAATAAAGCTGCTCAGCACCACGTTTGACTTTATACCGATGCAGGGGGCGGATGCGGTCAGCTATTATACCGGCGAAGCCGGGAAGCTCGGCAAGCTGACGGAAGCGCGGGTGACCTTTATTAAAAGGGACGGCACCGTGGTCGGCGATTCGGAGAGCAATCCGCTGGAGATGGACAACCACAGCAAGCGGGAGGAGATTGTGACGGCTTCGAAAGAAGGGGTGGGGCACGCCATCCGGTACAGTGATACGCTCCGTCAGAATATGCTGTATGTGGCGGTGCCGGTGACTTCCGGCGCGAATTTCGACGGCTTCATCCGGCTGTCGGTCAGCCTGAAATCCGTCGATGAGGGTGTCCGGAACGGCTGGATGGTCATGGCCGTCGGCCTTATTATCTTGTTTGCCGTGGCAGCCTTGATCAGCTACCGTATCGCATCCGGGATGACGTCGCCGCTGGAGAAGATCACCCGGGTGGCCAGACGCATTTCGCAGCAGGATTACGATGCCCGCGTGGACCTGCGCAGAAAGGACGAAATCGGCCTTCTGGGCAAGGCGATCAACGGGATGGCCGACAGCCTGCAGACACAGCTGAAAACGATCCAGGACAATGAGGATTTGCTGCAGAGCGTGCTCGACAATATGACCGGAGGCATTCTGCTTGTGGATGCCGAAGGGAAGATCGCGCTGGTGAATCCGGCCGCCGAGAACATGCTGAGCGTGAGTGCCCAACACATTACCGGCCGCTCTTATGATGAACTGAAGCAGTACTACGAACTGACGAAGCTGATCAAGGAAGGGATCTCCGAGCGCATCGAAATCCACGAAGAGCGGAAGGTCTACATTCCGCAGGAAACGATCCTCCGCATGGACGGGGTTCCGATGTTCCGGGAACAAAACAGCAAAGAGTTCAGCGGCATGCTGTTTCTGCTGCAGGACGTTACCGCGATCCGCAGGCTGGAGAATATGCGCAGCGAGTTTGTGGCCAATGTGTCCCATGAGCTCAAGACGCCGGTGGCGGCGGTCAAGGGCTTTGCCGAAACCCTGCTGAACGGCGGCGTCCATGACGAGAAAACGGCCAAGTCGTTTCTGCAGATCATTTTCGATGAGAGCGAGCGGCTGAACCGTCTGATCAGCGATATATTGGATTTGTCCAAAATCGAATCCAAGCAGTCGCCGATGGATTACGCTCCCGTCGACGTGTCCACGTTCTTTGGGACGATGATGGAGACGCTCGGCACGGTCGCCAGGAAAAAAAGGATCACGCTGCAGACGGACATTCCGGATGAATTGTTTATCGAAGCAGATGAGGACAAGCTGCGGCAGATTTTTATCAATCTGCTCTCGAACGCGATCAGCTATACCCAGGATGGCGGCAGAGTCGAGCTGTCCGTGCGCGATCAGCAGGACGCCGACGGGAACGAACAAGTCGTATTCGCCGTTTCCGATACCGGCATCGGCATTCCGAAGAAGGACCTGCCGCGGATCTTCGAACGCTTTTACCGGGTGGATAAGGCAAGATCGAGAAGCTCGGGAGGAACCGGGCTGGGGCTTTCGATCGTGAAGCATCTCGTTGAACTCCACCACGGAGCGATTTCTGTGGAAAGCGAGCTCGGCATCGGCACCACGTTTACCGTTAAGCTTCCGATGCTTCAGGAGCAGGACGGTGTGTAAACGGGGGAATTGGAATATTCCCCCTTTTCGTTAGAGACAATAGGCTTATCTTTTTGAAAAAGGTAAACATCATGTATTCTTTTACACAGCGTTAACAATCAGATGATAAGATGTTGCTTGTCAGCATTCATTCATTTGATACAAGAAACAGGGGGACCGGTGAATATGACTCAACGATTGTTGGTAATCGAGGATGAGCCGACGCTCGCCAGATTGCTTTCGTACAACTTGACGCAGGAAGGCTACGATGTCACGATTGAAGACCACGGCACGTCCGGGTACGAGCGGGCCGCCCATGAGCCTTACGACCTCATTATTTTGGATTTGATGCTGCCGGGAATGAATGGATTTGACATTTTGAGCAAACTCCGCAGCAAGGGAATGGAGACGCCGGTGATTATTTTGACGGCCAAAAATGCGGAGGAAGAGGTCGTGCAGGGCCTTAAGCTGGGCGCCGACGACTACATTACGAAACCGTTCGGGGTCTCGGAGCTGCTGGCGCGCGTAAGCACCGTGCTTCGCAGAGTGTCTGGTCCAGGAGAGGAAGCGGCGGCCGTTCCGGAATCGCCTACCTCGGCCATCACGCTCGGACAGCTGGAAATTTATCCGGAGAAATACGAGGTGATGCTGGGCAGTACCAGCATTAATCTGCGGCCGAAGGAATTTGAAGTGCTGCTGTACCTAGCCCGCAAACCAGGCGTTGTCCTGACCCGGGATGATTTGATGAACGCGGTGTGGGGCTTTGATTACATCGGGGGTCAGCGGACGGTGGATGTGCATGTCAGTTCCCTGCGCAAGAAGCTGGAACTCGACCCCGAATCCGTTCATATCGATTCCATCCGCGGCGTTGGCTATAAGCTGGTCGTCAATAAAAAAAGAAGCTCTCATCCTGTGGAATAAAAGGAGAGAGCTTCTTTTTTTGCATGCATTAGACCTAAGGGACTAGTTCTTTGATCATAGGTTTACATACAATTTACATTGTCCGCATATTCTCTTAACGCTCGGGAGGTATGATGCGGCTAAAGACTAGAGAGCCGAAGAGGGGGAGGGCCATATTGTCCACACTGTACGCCGATCTGGAACAAAGCATTCGTGCAAATGGAAACCGAGCTCAAGAAGGTAACGCCTCCGCACAAGGCCATACTGAAGCAAGCACGCAAGGGGGAAGAGATTCCGGGGATCGCCCCACACCGGCGGAATACTGCCGGATGGTTCCGCTGCTGGACGCTCAGACGAGCTGCCGTGAAGTTCTGGAGCTGATCAAGGAGCAGCCGGATCTTCCCTGCGTGGTCATCGGAGGAAAAGAGGGCGAGCCGTATGGGCTGGTCATGCGGGACACCTTTTACCGGAAGCTGACCGGCCGGTTCGGTGCCGATCTGTATTTTGCCCGTCCGGTGGAGAGATTTGCAGATATGCAGCCCTTGATTGCCGACATTGGAGCCGATCCCGGACTGCTGATTCAGCAGGCGCTGGACCGTCCCGAATCCCAATTTTATGACTGCGTCATTTTGACGGATCACGGGCAGCTCGCAGGCGTATTGACGGTCCTGGATTTGATGATCATGTCGGGCCTGCTTCAGACGGGGGCTGAGCAGCGGCGCAGGCAGACGGTAGCGGAGAGCTTCAGGCATGTCACCGGGATGGAGGAATCGCTGCAGCAGGTAGCGGAGGCGGCAAACGCCACGCTGATAGAATGCCGCCGGATGAAAGAATGGTCGCTGAACGGACGCAGCAAGCTGGATGAGGTCAGCCAGTCCTATTCTAATGTGGTGGAACGGATGAACGAGAATCAGCAGCAGGTGGCCCGGCTGATCCAGGATGTCGACACGATCTCGGCATTAACCCGGACCATTTCGGAGCTGGCAGATAAAAGCAACCTGCTGGCCATGAACGCATCAATCGAGGCGGCGCATGCCGGTGAGCACGGACGCGGCTTTCAGGTCGTCGCTGCTGAAGTCAGATCGCTCGCAGGACAGACGCGTCAGCTGGCGGCGGATATTTCCGGACTGCTCGGAAGCATCAGCCGGCTGGCGAAGGAAACGGGGGCTTTAACCACGGCCGGAGTGGGCGAAATCACGGCAAGCGCGGAGCTGTTAGGCGAAGGAAGCCGAATGTTCGGTGAGCTGGAAAAGGCGGTCGAGCACGTGGAGGGGACCGGTGAAACCGTCAACCGGTTGGCGGGAGATACGACCATGCGGGCCGCCGTCATCAGGCAGGAACTGGAAAAGGGAAGTTCTTTTGCTTAATATTGGATCTGCTAGTTTACACATTTTACACTGCGTTTACAATTGTGGGACACAGCATTTACATAACGGCATTACTATAGATAGGTGCCATATAGATGAACTGAACTTCATAGACCCTTTTTGAAAAAAGGAGAAGCGATTGTAAATGGAAGATATTATCGATATTGAGCAGTTGAACTTGTACTACGAGCAGTTTCACGCGCTTAAAAATATAGACCTGGACATTCCCGAGAAAACGATTACTGCCTTTATCGGCCCTTCCGGATGCGGCAAGTCGACCCTGCTGCGGACGCTGAACCGGATGAATGACATGATCACAGGCACGCATATCGAAGGCTCCGTCAAGATCGGCGGCAAAGATATTTACGGCAATGACGTGCACGTGGAAGCTCTTCGCAAGCAGGTGGGCATGGTGTTCCAGCAGCCGAATCCGTTCCCCAAATCGATTTACGACAATATTGCCTACGGCCCCCGTCTGCACGGCACGCGCGATAAGAAGGTGCTCGACGAAATTGTGGAGCAGAGCCTGCGCCAGGCTGCGCTGTGGGAAGAAGTTAAGGATTACTTGAAGCGTTCGGCCCTCAGCCTCTCGGGCGGACAGCAGCAGCGCTTGTGCATTGCCAGAGCATTGGCGGTTCAGCCGGACATTCTTCTGATGGATGAGGCGACCTCTGCGCTCGATCCGATTTCGACACTAAAGATTGAGGAATTGGTACAGGAGCTCAAGGAGACCTATACCATCGTTATGGTGACTCACAATATGCATCAAGCTGCCCGGATTTCCGGCCGCACGGTATTTTTCCTGAACGGGGAAGTCGTCGAAGCCGACGATACCAAGGAGTTGTTCACCAACCCGCGGGACTCCCGTACCGAAGATTATATTTCCGGGCGTTTCGGGTAACCGGTAGCAAGATGAGCATTAAATATATCCTAGGGGGAACAGGGCAGCGATGATTCGGAGAAAAGAGTTGGATCAGGATTTAGAGGTACTGCGCTCGTTGCTTCGCCAGATGGGCGCGCATGTGGTTCATGCTTTGGAAGAGGCGGTTATCAGCCTGAAAACGCTCGATGCGGTGAAGGCACAGCAAATCGTCAAGGATGACGCCAAGCTGAACGCGATGGAAGAGGAAATCATGGACATCGGCTCTCGACTGATCGTCACCCAGCAGCCGGTAGCCAAGGATTTGCGGAGAATTCTCGTAGCCTTTAAAATTTCGAGCGACCTGGAGCGCATGGGAGACCTTGCCCTGGACGTTGCCAAGGTGACGCTGCGGCTGCAGGGGCAGGAGCTGATCAAGCCGCTGATCGACATTCCGCAAATGGCTGATCTGGTGCAAGTGATGATCGAGGAGTCCATTACGTCTTACTTGGACGAAAATACCGACCTTGCTTATAAAATGGCCAAGGACGACGATCAGGTGGACCAATTCTACAGCCGGATCATCACAGAATTGTACGGCTATATCGCCTCGAATCCCGAAACGCTGTCGCAAGCGATGCTGCTCACACTGGTTGCCCGGTACATCGAGCGGATCGCCGATCACGCCACGAATATCGGGGAGAGCACGGTGTATCTCGTCACCGGCCGGCGTCCTGATTTGAATCAATAACATCATCATACATGAGATCAAGGAGCTGACCCGCACAGGCGGGAAGCTCCTTTTTTGTCGTCAAGGAATTGACAGAAATTACGCTTAGGAGATTTGGGGCAAAACGGCCTAATTTTTTCTCGAAAAGGGGCGTGTATGGTATCATAAATGAAGGACGTTTGATAAAGGGAAGGTGCCCAATGAACAAGCTGATTTTGATAGATGGAAACAGTATTATTTACCGCGCATTTTTCGCAATGCCCCCGCTGACGAACACCAAGGGTCTGCATACGAATGCTGTGTACGGATTTACGAATATGCTTCTGCGTTTGATCGAAGACCATAAGCCGACGCACATGATGGTTGCGTTTGACGCCGGAAAAACGACGTTCCGCCACGAAGGCTACCAGGAATACAAGGGCGGAAGGGAAAAGACGCCGCCGGAGCTGTCGGAACAGTTCCCGCTGCTCAAGGAGCTGCTGCAGAGCTTTGGCATCGCCCAATATGAGCTGAGCGGTTATGAGGCGGACGATATCATCGGGACCGTCTCCCGCATCGCCGAGGAGGAAGGGCAGCAAATTCTCGTCGTGACCGGGGACAAGGATATGCTGCAGCTGGCTTCGGACCATGTTCAGGTGGGCCTGACACGCAAAGGGGTAACGGAAATCGAAACCTACGCACCTGAGCAAATCAAGGAGCGGTACGGATTGACCCCGCTTCAAATCATTGACCTGAAGGGCCTCATGGGGGACCCGTCGGATAACATCCCGGGAATTCCGGGCGTCGGCGAGAAGACAGCGCTTAAGCTGCTGCACCAATTTGGATCGGTCGAGGAAGTGCTGGCCAATACGGCCGAGCTGAAGGGGAAGATGAAGGAAAAGATTGAAACCCATTCCGATGACGCGGTTCTCAGCAAGAAGCTGGCGACTATTTACCGCGAGGTGCCGCTGGACAAGTCGTTTAACGAGATGGTATTCCCGGGCCTGAAGGAAGAAACGGCAGGGCCTGCCCTCGCCAAGCTGGAATTCAAATCGCTGCTGGAGCGGTTGTCCTTCCATGCGGACGGTAACACGCACTCGGATGAGGAGCAGGCCAAGGCTGCCGAACGGGAGATCGAGGTCACCATCGTTGACGGCGAAAATGCGGACGAGCTGATCGGTGCACTGGACGCCGTGCAGCTTATTCATGTCGAGACCAGCGGAGAGAACCCGCATCACGCCGACGTGATCGGGGTCATGTTCTCCGCCGAGCCGAAGCATTACTACGTTCCGTTCGAGCGAATGAACGAGTCTTGGGCGGAGCCGCTGCGGACGTGGCTGGGGAACCCGGATGTTCCGAAACGGGGATATGACCTGCACCGCACGGATCTGGCGCTTCACTGGAAGGGAATCGCGTTTGCCGGGGCGTCGTTTGACGTGCAGCTGGCCGCGTATTTGCTCGATCCGACGGAAGCCAACCAGAATGTCAACGCGCTTGCATCCAAATACGGCCTGCCGGTGCTGGCGGCGGATGAGGACGTATTCGGCAAGGGCGCGAAATACAAGGTGCCGGAGTTGGACGTGCTGAGCGGGCATCTGGCCCGGAAGAGCGCCGCGCTGCTGGAGATCATTCCGCTTCAGGAGAAGGAGCTTGCGGACAATGAGATGAGCTCGCTGTTCCATGACCTGGAGATGCCGCTGTCGCGGATTTTGGCGGACATGGAGAAGCAGGGCATCGCGGTCAACAAGGATGATTTGAAGGCGCTCGGAACGGAATTCGAGTCCCAGATCAAGTCGCTGGTCGAGCAGATTTATGAAATTGCAGGCACCGAGTTCAACCTCAACTCGCCGAAGCAGCTGGGAGAGATTCTGTTCGTCAAACTGGGTCTGCCTGTCGTGAAAAAGACCAAAACCGGCTATTCCACCGACGCCGAAGTGCTGGAGAAATTGGCACCGTATCACGATGTCGTACGCCTGATTTTGCAGTACCGGACCATCGCCAAGCTTCAGTCGACGTATGTGGAAGGCCTGCTGAAGGAAATTTCGGAGGAAACGGGCAAGGTGCATACGTATTACCGCCAGACGATTGCGGCTACAGGTCGTCTCAGCAGCCAGTTCCCGAACCTGCAGAACATTCCGATCCGCCTGGAAGAAGGACGGAAAATCCGCAAGGTGTTCGTGCCATCCGAACCGGGCTGGTACATTCTGGCCGCCGACTACTCGCAGATCGAGCTGCGGGTGCTGGCCCATATCTCGGGGGATGAAGGCCTGAAGGAAGCCTTCCTGCACGATATGGACATCCATACGAAGACGGCCATGGACGTGTTCGGTGTTAAAGCCGAAGACGTTGACGCCAATATGCGCCGGTCCGCCAAAGCGGTTAACTTCGGCATCGTGTACGGCATCAGCGACTATGGCCTGTCCCAGAACCTGAACATTACCCGGAAGGAAGCGGCCCAATTTATCGATCAATACTTCGACGCCTTCCAGGGCGTTCGCAAATATATGGACGATATCGTCAGAGACGCCAAGCGCGACGGTTATGTCACCACGCTGCTGGAGCGCAGACGTTATTTGCCGGAAATCAATGCGAGCAACTTCAATCTGCGTTCCTTCGCCGAGCGGACGGCGATGAACACGCCGATCCAGGGCACTGCCGCCGATATCATCAAACTGGCTATGGTTCAGATGGATGCGGCGCTGGCCAAAGAGAAGCTGAAGAGCCGCATGCTGCTTCAGGTGCATGACGAATTGGTATTCGAAGTCCCTGAGGAAGAGCTGGAGCTCATGAAAAAATTGGTGCCGGAGACGATGGAGCATGCGCTGGCCCTGTCCGTACCGCTCAAGGCCGAAGTGAGCTACGGAGTCAATTGGTACGAGGCGAAATAAAGGGCTCCGTAAGCGCCCGTAATTCAGATTTTTACGGGAGCTCCGCGAAGTACTCGGAGCAGGCTTCGAAGAAAAGCGCCACTTTGTGGGGTTGTCTTACGCTATAATAGAGGTTGAGGTGAAGTCATCATGCCGGAATTGCCGGAAGTCGAAACAGTCAAAAGAACACTCAATCAGCTCGTGAAGGGAAAGACGATTGACCGCGTTAGTGTCCATTTGGCGCGGATCATTCAGCGCCCAGATGATATAGATCAGTTTGCGTGGATGCTGGCCGGACACACCATTGAAGGCGTGGAGCGGCGCGGCAAATTTTTGCGGATCCTGCTGGACGGGCTTGTGCTCGTCTCCCATTTGCGGATGGAGGGACGATACGGGGTATACCAGAGCAGCGATCCGGTGGAAAAGCATACGCATGTCATTTTCCACTTTACCGACGGCACCGAGCTGCGGTACAAGGATGTGCGGCAGTTCGGAACGATGCATTTGTTCCAGCCCGGAGAGGAATTCCAGCTCCCCCCGCTCTCCAAGCTGGGATTGGAACCGCTGGATTCGGCGTTTACGCTGGAGCGTCTCAAAGAGACGCTGAAGGGGAAAAAGACCAAAATCAAGGCTGTCTTGCTCAACCAGGCATATATCGTCGGCATCGGGAATATTTATGTGGATGAGTCGCTGTTTCGGGCGGGCATTCACCCCGAGCAGCCGGCCGATACGCTGACGGATGGACAACTTAAAGCGCTCCATCAGGCGATTGTAGCCACGCTTGCCGAGTCGGTTGAGGTGGGGGGATCGTCCATCAAGTCTTATGTCAATGGACAAGGTGAGATGGGCATGTTCCAGCACCAGCTGAAGATTTACGGCCGGCAGAACCAGCCGTGTGTAAATTGCGGCACCGCCGTGGAGAAAACGGTCGTTGGCGGGCGCGGAACCCATTTCTGCCCGTCCTGCCAAACCTTGAAATCGTAACAATTCGAACTGGGCGTGCACCCCTTTTTTGTACCCTCCATATACTGAGGTAGAGATATCTTATGAAGCGGGGCTTCCGAATGCCTGATCCATACTGCAGGCTTTTTCGGGGCACCGCTTCTGTCACAGGGAGGGAACGGGGTGCTCAGTCATGTTCTTGCACTGCTGCTGCTTGCGTTAGCATTAAGTTTGGACAGTTTTGGTGTCGGCATTACATACGGCCTTCGTCAAATGAGGATTTCGCCGTTATCGATAGCGATTATTTCTTTGTGCTCCGGGGTCATCATCTATGTGTCCATGCAGGTGGGCGTGCTGCTGGCCCAATTCGTATCCCCTTCGATCGCCTCCATCATTGGAGCCGTCATCCTGATTATTATGGGCTCGTGGTCGCTGGTACAGATGTGGATCCAGAAGGAGAAAAGCGGGGAAGGCAAAGAAGTCTTGGAAGCCAAAGACGCAGAGCTCGCCAAGCAGGCTAAAGACGCCCAAACCAGCGGGATGGAGGGGCTAGGCTTGCAAAGCTCCGGCGGAGAAGGTACACTGGACCCTGCCCAGCATGAAGCACCAGAACAGACGGTGTTTTCACTGGAAATCCGGAAGCTGGGCGTCGTGATCCGCATTTTGCGGACGCCGTCTTCTGCGGATATGGATAAGTCGGGCAGCATCTCCGGATGGGAGGCCATGTGGCTTGGCATCGCCTTGTCCCTGGATGCGTTCGGCGCGGGTCTAGGTGCGGCATTGCTCGGCTTTTCGCCGCTGCTGACCGCCTTCGTGATCGCTCTCTTCAGCGGCACCTTTTTGGTCGTCGGAATGAAGACGGGTCTGCGCTTTGCGTCCCGAACGTGGATGCGCCGGTTTACGGTGCTGCCGGCAATATTATTAATTGTAATGGGAATAATGAAGCTGTTATGAGGTGAGTTAAGGATATGAACATCGGGTTAACCGGAGGAATAGCGACAGGAAAAAGTACCGTATCCGCCCTCTTAGTCAGCAAGGGGGCGCTGCTTGTTGACGCCGACGTCATCGCCCGGGAAGTCATGCTCCCGGGTCATCCGGTTTTGGCGGCGGCCGTCGAGCATTTTGGACAAGCCATCCTCCTTCCGGACGGAACGCTGGACCGCAGACGCCTGGGGGATATCGTGTTTCACGATCCGGGCGAGCGCAAAGCTCTGAACGATATTACGCATCCTGCGATCCGTCAGGAGATCCGGGAGCAGATGCACACCTTTGAACAGGAGCACCCGGACCGCCTGGTAGTGGTGGACATCCCGCTCCTGTTTGAATCGGGTCTGGAAGCGATGTTTGAGCAGGTCCTGCTGGTCTATGCCCCGTTTGAGGTTCAGGTGGAACGCCTGATGGAGAGGAATCGGCTGACGAAGGATGAAGCGGTCGCGCGGATTCGTTCCCAAATGGATATCGAAGAGAAGAAGAAGCGGGCCGACGTTGTGATCGACAACAGTGGACAACCTTCCGAGACGGAGCGCCAAGTGGATGAATTTTGGAACCGGAAGGGCCTGCTATGAAGTTTTTACGCAAAAAAAGAGTGCTTCTTCTGTTGTTCTTAGGATTTGTCGTCATCCTGTTTTTTAATACGAACTGGATGTCGTGGTTTTACCCGATTCATTATAAAGAGAACATTCGCGAGCAGGCTGAGCGTTATGACGTCGACCCGTTTCTGGTGGCTTCAATTATCCGGGTGGAATCCAATTACAAGCTGGGCAAGGAGTCCAAGAAGGGGGCTCTCGGCCTGATGCAGTTAATGCCGGATACGGCCAATTGGGCGATGGAAAAGGCCAAGCTTCCGGAGGTGACGCTGGACCATATTAAGCATGAGCCGGAGGCCAGCATCGAAATCGGCACCTGGTATCTCAAAACGCTGTCGGAGCAGTTTAAAGGAAACCGGATTGCCGTGATCGCCGCATACAACGCGGGGCCTGGTAAAGTGGACGGTTGGCTGAAAAGGGGCGTATGGGACGGGACCTACGACTCGGTCAAAAATATTCCCATCGGGGAAACCCGGCACTACGTCCAGCGGGTCATTTATTACTACAATCAGTACACGCGGATATACAGCGAGTTTTAAAGGGAGTACTGTTCTGTCGCTAAACATAACAAAAGAAGCATTGGAGAAGCTAGGTTAGCGTCTCCAACACTTCTTCGGGTATCAAACCGAATTAGAATTGACCAGCCAGTTGTTGTTCAGCCAGGGTCACCAAACGTTTAGTGATAAGTCCCCCGATCGAACCGTTCTCATATGCAGTCATGTTGCCTTGGTATCCGTCTTGTGGGATGCTGATACCCAGTTCTTGAGCGACTTCATATTTCAATTGGTTCAGGGCTGCGGTAGCTTTAGGTACTACCAGGTTGTTGGAGCTGTTGTTGTTGGAAGCCATTGTTGTTCACCTCCTCGCTGTTTGTAAATGTATTATGTCTCGAAGCTCAAAAGTTCATTACTCTTTTTGAAAAGTTTTTGTTGGAAATTTAATACATTTCGGTGAGGCGGCAAGCTAATCCCTGATGGGATAAGGGTTCGCGGTATTCGGACCCTGTGAATGTTCGTGATTTTGTTCTATATACACCGTGATTTGCAAAGGAAGGGAGTTTACCATGAAATGTCCGTACTGTGATTATGCCGGCACGAAAGTGCTGGACTCACGGCCCGCTAACGAAAATAAATCGATCCGCCGCAGGCGTGAGTGCGAGAAGTGCAGCCGGCGCTTTACCACGTTTGAGATGGTGGAGGAAACGCCGCTGATGGTCATCAAGAAGGATGGAAGCCGGGAAGAGTTCAGCCGGGATAAAATCCTCCGCGGCCTGATTCGCGCCTGCGAGAAGCGCCCGGTATCTGTCGAGCAGCTCGACATGATCGTCTCCGAGGTGGAGAAATCACTGCGCAACACCGCCGTGGCGGAGGTGGAGAGCCGCCAGATCGGCGAGCTGGTGATGGAGCAGCTGTATCCGGTGGATGAGGTGGCTTATGTCCGCTTTGCGTCGGTTTACCGCCAATTTAAAGATATCAACATGTTCATGAAAGAGCTGAAGGGGCTGCTGTCCAAAAATACGGTGGAGGACTAACCGTTAAGGGGTATGCTGCTTTGCCGATCCGTTACAGAGGATGCAACCATCTTAAAGAGCAAAAGGGCCTTACAAGGCCTCTTTTGCTTTTGGCGGTGGTCATGGCATGAGAGCATGAGGCTGAACACTTGCATGAGCTCCAAATCTTTTTTTTGAATTTTTTTGTTGACACATGCATAAATCTTTGATAAATTATAAGAGTCGCTGATACATAATAAATCAGTAGAAAATATTAAGGGGCCTTAGCTCAGCTGGGAGAGCGCATCGCTGGCAGCGATGAGGTCAGGGGTTCGATCCCCCTAGGCTCCATAGAAGAAAACCCTTGGGAATCAAGGGTTTTTTTGTTTGTCTTTTTTAATTTTAAGCCCTGGCCCACTTCTTCCGATACTGGTGTGGGGTAATGCCCATGCGCAGTTTGAACAATTTACAAAAATAAGAGCTGTTCGCTAAACCAATCTCCTCAGCAATGAGCGAGATTGGTTTTTTCGTGGTCGTTAACAGCAGAACGGATTGATGGACCCGGCGGGCCATGATGTATTCGGAGATGCTGATGCCTGTCGCCTCTTTGAAGAGATGCGAAACATGATAGGGAGATAAATGCAGCGACTTGGCCATGTCGTCCAGCCGAAACGGTAACGTATAGTTGGCCTCGATCCATGTCAATATGTGCTCCACCTGATGATTTTGGCGAAGGGCCGGTTTCGGCAGCCCGGCTTCCGTCCGCTGATCCCATACGTGTTGGATCGAACGGTACAGCATGACGAGAAATAAAGAAAATTCCTCATATCTTTCTGCATCTGAAAGCGCGGGTAATTGATTATCCAAGCTTTTGTAGACAGCGTCCAGGATGTGGAGCTCATCCCCGGTGTCATACAAGCACGGAACTGAGAGTTCCCCTAAATACAAGAATCGATAAAAGGTATGAAGCGAAGGCCATTTTTCAAAATAAGACTCAAACATCGTCGGTTCAAAGGTCACGAGAGAGCGTTCGAAGCATTGGCCTTCGTCGTATTCGAGCTTGAGATGATGAAGCTGATAAGGCTGAAAAATGCAGAGCATGCCCGGTTTGATGTCGTAGCGGTTGTTATTGACGATCATCGTCCCTTTCCCTTGATGGATCAACAATATTTCCACCCCGAGATGGGAGTGGAAGGTTTCCTTATGCTCATCGTTGACGCTTTTTCGTTTATAGGCAAAATGCAGGGGCACCTCGCTATAGTTACCCGCTACAAAAGACATGGCCGCTGCCTCCTTCTTCCCCCGTATGTACTCGCTTTCGAATCTATTCTATCGCAGAACCGCAATCTAGTGTTATTTTTTCCCCCACAGCGAAGCACAATGTTCTCGCAGCTTCAGTTAATATCCTTATATGCCAATGAAGAAAGCTCAGGGGAGGTTAACCGAAATGATCAAGGTTGCGATTATTGGGACCGGGGCGATTTCGTCCGCTCATATCGAAGGTTATCTGCAGTTGAAAGACCGCTGCAGCATTGTTGCTTTATGCGATCTTTATCCCGAGAAGGCCGAAAGCAAGCGGGAGCAATACGGTTTGGATGCTGTCATAGTTAAAGATTACAAGGAACTGCTTGATCAGGAGATCGACCTGGTTTCCGTTTGTCTGCCTCCGTTTGTTCATGCGCCCGTTACTATTGATTTTCTGAATGCAGGCAGTCATGTGATCGTGGAAAAACCGATGGCTTCCTCTCTTGAAGAATGCGATGCCATGATCAAAGCTGCGGAACAAAACGGGAAAGTATTGTCCGTCATTGCCCAAAATCGTTTCAGAAATCCGATTATGAAGCTGAAGCACGTTGTGGACAGCGGATTGGCCGGCAGAATTCTTCATGCCCAGGTAGATTCGTTCTGGTGGCGGGGCCATTGCTATTACGATTTATGGTGGCGCGGCACGTGGGAGAAGGAGGGAGGCGGTCCGACGCTGAACCATGCGGTTCATCATATCGACGCCTTGCTCTGGATGCTGGGTCAGCCCAGCGAGCTTCAGGCATATATGAGCAACGTCGCGCATGACAATGCGGAAGTGGAGGATTTGTCCATCGCGATTTTGAAATATCCGAACGGCAGCTTAGGGCAAATTACAAGCTCCGTCGTTCATCATGGTGAAGAACAGCAGTTTATTTTCCAGGGTGAGCATGCCCGGATCTCGGCGCCGTGGCGGGTCACGGCGTCCAGGTCACTGCCGAACGGCTTCCCGGAGCGGGAACCCTCTCTCGAGGAGAAAATCCAGCAATATTACAACGAGCTGCCGGATCTGCCATACGAAGGCCATACGGCACAGATCGATAATGTGCTGAATGCCATCGAAACGGGGGCGCCGGTCATGATTGACGGAATCAGCGGGCGGAATACGTTGGAACTCATTATGAGCATTTACAAATCCGCAAGCACCGGAGAAAAGGTCAAACTTCCCCTGCAGCAGGACGATCCTTTTTATACGCGGGAGGGCCTGATGAAGAATGCACCACATTTTTACGAAAAGGGCAGCAGCGTTGAAAATTTTGCGGATCTGAAAATAACGACAGGAAGCCGTTACGGCAGTGTAACGAACGGACAAACGTCAGGCGAACAGTAAATCCCAATCATCGGGATGGACAACCTTAAACGCGAAAGGGATGAAGGAGATGCAGAAGAACGACGGGATGAATTATGCCCCGAAAGGGAAACCCAATCCGGTGGTCAAGCCGGGTGAATTTGTGATTGCCGCGGTAGCGCTCGATCATGGGCACATCTATGGGATGGTCAACGGACTGATCGAGGCAGGCGCTACATTAAAGTGGGTTTATGACCGTGACCGGGCCAAAGCGGAAGCATTCGCACGAACCTATCCTCAAGTAACGATTGCAGCCTCCGAGGAAGAGATATTTTCAGATCCGCAGGTTCAGCTTGTTTCAGGAGCAGCCGTTACTTCGGAACGATGTGCGCTCGGTCTCCGGGTGATGGACGCAGGCAAAGATTATTTTACGGATAAAGCTCCCTTTACCACGCTTGAGCAGCTGGAGTCGGCCCGAGCCAAAGTGCGTGAAACCGGAAGAAAGTATATGGTTTATTACAGCGAAAGGCTGCATGTCGAATCGGCGGTTTATGCCGGGCAGCTCATTGAGCAGGGCGCGATCGGGCGGGTGCTGCAGGTGACGGGATTCGGACCGCATCGGTTAAACGCTTCGTCCCGGCCGGAGTGGTTTTTTCAAAAGAAGCAATACGGAGGAATTCTATGCGATATTGGCAGCCACCAGGTCGAGCAGTTTCTTTTTTATGCGGGTTGTAAACAAGCGGAGGTGCTGCACAGTAAAGTGGCAAACTACAACAACCCTGAATATCCGGAGCTTGAGGATTTTGGCGATGCCACCCTGCTGGGGGACAACGGGGCCACGCAATATTTCCGGGTGGACTGGTTTACGCCGGACGGCTTAGGTTCATGGGGAGACGGACGCACGCTGATATTGGGAACCGAAGGTTATATTGAGCTGAGAAAATATATCGATATCTCCCGCGATCGGACCGGCAATCATGTCTACCTGGTCAATCAGGAAGGGGAATACCATTTTCATGTTGACGGACAGGTTGGATATCCGTTCTTTGGAGAACTCATTCTTGACTGTCTGAACCGGACCGAAAATGCCATGACGCAGGAGCATGCGTTTATGGCGGCGGAATTGTGTTTGAAAGCGCAGGAAATGGCGATGGACGTAACCCGCGGCGGCAGCTGATTGCATGACCAGGCCATGAAGTTCATGGAGCAGCTGCTTAATATTGCATCTGTTAAAAATAAGCTGGGGAGGGTCTCGTATATATCATACAACCCTCCCTTATTCGTTATTTAGGTTGATTTGTCAGTTGTTTGACCATGAGGATATGAGGTATGCCATCTTCCATAAATTCCTCCGAGGAAGTTCGATACCCAAGTTTCTTATAGAACCCTTCCGCCTGACTTTGCCCGTGCAGTTTAACCTGCTGTATCCCTTTGTCTTTAGCGATTTCTTCTAACGATGCAATGATCCTTCTCCCGATTCCAAATTTGCGGTAAGGCTGCAGGATGCAAATCCGCTCCAGCTTTCCGGATCCTTCATGAATTCGTATCCTTCCCGTTCCTACGGGCTGACCATCATAATAGGCGATGATGTGCTCACATGGTCCACCCAAAGTATCAAACTCGTCGAATTCATCATTCAGCGGCACGCCCTGTTCCTCAACAAATACGTTCCTCCGGATAGCAAATGCAGCCTCTAACTCTTCAGGTAGATTAATTCTTTGGGTTTTCAATCGTTTTCGTCCCTTTCATGATGTATTCAATGATCGTTATTCAAATTATAGGATGAATTATGTTGTAAGTGCAATAAAAATAACTCTCTGCGGTTGAAAACACCTGTGAGAATCAAAAAAGCCCCGAATAACGGGGCTTGAAAATCATATTGGTTGGTCTGAGGACAAAAAGGCTGTGACCATCTCAATCTCAATTTAGCTCTGCACGCTTGTCTTGATAAGATCTTTGGCATGCTGCCTGCCTGTCGATAATAAACTGTCACTCAGCTCGGCATCACTAACGGAACGCGCCAGTACAATCGTGCCGACCATAAGGCTCAGCAAAGCTTGGCCAGTCAACGGATCGACTTCTGCCAGATCAGAGATAAAATCAATCATGCGCTGCAGCTCCTCGGTAAAGACTTCGCGCACCTCATCGGACATTCGGGATACTTCCCCGGAAAGGGCGGGAAGAATGCAGCCCACCTCGGTCTGGTCGCGATGCTGCGGACTCAAATAATAATGAATGACTGCGTGGATTTTGGGTGCTTCCTTTTCCTGGTCCGCCGCCTTCTGCAGCAGGGCAATGGTCTCGCTGATCGCAAAGCGGCAAGTTTCAGCGACCAATTGCTCTTTATTGTCAAAGTGGGAATAGAACCCCCCGTGCGTCAGACCGGCACCCTTCATAATAAAGGGAACGCTGATGCCCTGTACTCCGCTGGCCCGAATGGCTTTGGCTGCACTTTCAATAATCCGGCCGCGAACCTTTAATTTGTGACCTTCCGGATATGGCAAAACAATCACTCCTACTAGGAAAAAACGCATTTTAAAATATTATAGGCATCATAATAAAACCTGTCAATTTCCTCGGTCCAGTCGTTTGGATCTTATGGCAAACAAGCAGGGATATTGACTGTTATAAAATATGATGACTATAATATATTATGTTCATCATATTTTATTTCGGAGGTGCAAAATTATGATCGACCTTAAATCGGTAGATACCCTGGTAATAGGATCGGGTCCGGGAGGTTATGTGGCGGCGCTTCGGTCAGCACAGCTTGGAATGACAACGGCTGTCGTTGAGCGCGGCCGGGTCGGTGGCGTGTGCACCAATATAGGTTGCATTCCTTCCAAAGCGTTGATTGGGGAAGCACATCGCTTCAAGCAGCATAAGCAATGGAATCAGGCAGTTGCTGCTGCTGCTTCCTTTGAGGATGCTCAGGGCTTTAAACAAGCCGTCGTAAATAAGCAAGCCCGTGGAGTTCAATATTTATTAAAGACGGCCGGAGTATCGGTTCTTGAAGGAGAGGCACGCTTGATCGACGAGCACACCGCTTCCATTCAACAAGCGGGAGCCGAACAAAGGATTTCTTTTAAACACGCCATCTTAGCAACCGGTTCTCGTCCAATTGAGCTTGCGGCTTTGCCCTACGGCGGACGTATTATGTCTTCCACTGAAGCGTTGTCCCTTTCACAAATTCCATCGAGCCTGGTCGTAATCGGCGGCGGTTATATCGGCGTTGAACTGGGGCAAATGTATGCCAAATTCGGAACAAAAGTTACGATTCTGGAGGGAGGAGGACAGGTGCTGCCCGGATTTGAGGCGGACCTTGTGGCTCCGGTTGTACGGCAGTTAAACGAAGACGGTGTAACTATCATTACGGAGGCTATAGCCGTCCATGCGGAACAGGATGCAGACGGGCTGACGCTCAGCTATATGTGTCAAGATGAGCAGCGTACTGTAAGAGCAGAATATGCGCTGGTGACTGTTGGAAGAAGACCGAATACGGACGGCGAATTAGGGCTCGAGAACATCGGCTTGCAGACAACGGTCAGGGGGCTGATCGAAACGGACGCTCAGTGCAGAACGGCAGTTCCGCATATATTTGCGATCGGTGACATTACGGAAGGTCCGGCTCTGGCCCATAAAGCTTCCTACGAAGCTAAAGTTGCGGCAGAAGCTATCGCCGGCAAACCTTCTATTGTGGATTACAGAGCTATTCCGCTTGTTGTGTTTTCCGAACCTGAATTGGCCAGCGCTGGTCTGACAGAGACAGCATGCAAGGAGCAAGGGATCCCGGTTATCGCAGGCAAATCCTCCTTTAGTATTAATGGCAGAGCTTTGGCGCTGAAAGAAGAGCCAGGATTTGTGAAGATCATTGCGGATCAAGCGTCGGGGATCGTTAAAGGAGCGCAAATCGTGGGCATAGAGGCGTCAACCCTCATATCGGAGCTGGTCTTGGCGATCGAAATGGGAGCGACCGTAGAGGATTTGGCGATGACAATTCATCCCCATCCTACGTTAGGGGAAGTCATTATGGACGCGGCCGAGAACGCGGTGAGAAAAATGAGGATTGTAAAATAAATAATGAGAATGGCGAAATAAATGTGGCCTTTTGCCCAAAAGAAAAGCCATTTGCGAGAGCAAACGGCTTTCATGACGGCGATTCATACTCAGCTCATCCTGTCTTTCTCATTCTTCATCTTGTTCATCTCGGTTAAAGTCATCTCATTGCACTGCCGGATGAAGTTCAAAATCAGCTGCAGTTCCTGCTCCGTATACTGCGAGACGATCTCGAGCGTCGACTGCATAATCGATTGGAACAAGGGAGAGATGGATGCCGAGCCTTCCGGCACCGGTTTGACGACGACACGTCTGCGATCGTTCGGATCCTTATCCCGGATGACATAACCCGCTTGTTCGAGCCGGTCGATGACACTGGTCACAGCACCGGTTGTAAGCCCGGTTAACTGGGCCAGCTGGCCGGCCGTGACAGGTCCGGCTTGATTCAAGTAATCCAGGCATTTGTGATCGGTGGCGTTCAACCCCAATCGTTCCGAAATGAGCTGATGGAACATTACGGCACGGGTGCTGTTCTGGCGCAGCTCGTGCACCATTTCCTGCTGTAAGGAAGCGAGTTCAGGTGACACGCGGTCCTTTTCTTTTGACATCTTGATTCCTCCGCGTATGCGACTTATGTCTTTTCTCGTTAAGATAAACATTATATTAAGATGATTTGCCGATCAAGACTTATTTACTCTGCATAGTCACATTATGGCGTCTATTTCGACCCAATCCACGAAAAGGGCGGTTTTACGCAATGTGAAGGAGGCTTAAAGATCAGCAACGGAGGAACTGCAATTAAGCAGAAAGAAAACCCTTGTTTGTTTATCAAGGGTTTTCTAGTTTCTCTCAGTATGTTTAATAAATACGATATTTTCCGCTTAGCGCGAGGAGGCTAAAGAAATAAAGGCAGTTGTCGTAATATCGGCGAATGCCGGTTCTAAGCGGTGTGCTCCAGAACTTGTGAACAAAGGGGAGCGCATCTTCACCGTCGGCGGCCAGCGATGCCATCGCATTGGTAGCCAACAGCCCGATGGGGTGCAGGGCAGGCTCTTCGAAAGGGCTCCCGTCGATGCGGTATCTCCGGTATTCGGAAGGCTCGATCTCCCGGAAAAACCGCTGAATCCGGTTGGACTGCCCGACCTGCCATGGGTCCTGGCGGAACCATTCCCAGTCGAGGGCAATGTTGGCCGCCACCCGGTACGCATCGCTGAAGAAATGGCGGTAATCGCCATGGGGCTGCGGTTCAGCCGGCGTGCCGTCATAATTCGCATACTCCGGAGACAGTCCTGTTTGGGGGTGACAGGCCAGATGCAGATAAGCCCGGCTGGCGACGGCAGCTTCTTTCCAAAAAGTTCGATCCCGTTCGTCGGCACGCTCGGCGAACAGCTCATAGAAATGGGGAAGGTGATAGGATGGATCGCTGAAGGGAGACTCCGGAATGAACTTGATGAGCTTGGTTGCAGGGTCCCACATCGGATCTCCTTCCTGGTCCCGGCCTTTATGAACGCAAGCGCGAAGAATCGTCTTCGCCTGCTCGGAGTAATCGTACGGCGGCAGTCCGTCGCCCCACCGGCTTGAAGCAAAGAACAGGGCCATTGCAAAATATTCCTCCCCGTCAGGAGCAGGTCCAGGAGACAAGCGGGTGCCGTCCGGCTTGCAGTGCCAGGCGAAATAATCCTTGTAGCGTCCTTCCTTATGCTGCATATACGATTTGGAAAAATTCCAGAGCCGGTCGAAGATGTCTTTCTTATCCATCTGAACGGCCATCATCATGCCGTATGACATGCCTTCGGTGCGGACGTCCGAATTGCCTGTATCCAGAACATATCCTTTATCCTCGCCAAGAGGAAAGTAGATCCGAACCTCAGGTGCACCGTCAAACAGGTCATTCCACGCCTGTTCGAGCCTTGCGTCGATCTCCTCTGGCGAATAACCCGCTTCCAGGAATACATTCCGATATTGGCCGGTATAAAACGCTCCTTGCATCGTTAGAGCCATAATCAACCTCCAGCTGTTAGTTTAAGCTTATCGTAACATAAGGGGCACTCTAAAAATTAAAGCGTTTACCCTTCAAATTATAGATGTTCGTGTTCCGATGTACAAAAATAATACTTTACCGATCGTTCCCTATATGTTATGCTGAATTCGTAAAGAAAAGGGTTCACAGCGTTCGAAGTAGAATGTACATTCTCAAAATAGGCAATACTGTTCTAAGATAAGCGAAAGGAAAGGGAAGCGGAAAGGACAGATTTTCTATACCGATGATTCCCGAAATGATAATATAACGGAAGGAGGTGTACGGGGTGGCCAGAAGCAAAGAATTTGAGGAAAGTGCCGTTCTCGAGAAAGCGATGAAGCTGTTCTGGGAACAGGGCTACGAGAAGACATCCATGAACGACCTTGTCGAGCATATGGGCATTCACCGCAGAAGCCTGTATGATACGTTCACCGATAAGCATACGTTGTTCCTGAAAGCGATCGACCGCTTTGGGGAACGGTTCAACGCCAGAATGTCCGCAGGGGTTAAGCAGTCGGAAACGGCCGAACAAGCGCTGAAGTTTGTTTTCCAATACATGATTCATGGGGATGAAGACGTACCGCCAGGCTGCATGGTTGTGAACTCGGCCGTGGAACTGGGGATCCGTGATGAAGAGGTGGACGCAAAGGCGACGGAGGCATTTGCCAAAGCCGAGCAGCTGGTGAGGGAAATCGTGTTTTGGGGGCAGCAGAACGGAGAGTTTACAAGGGAATACGAAGCGGAAGAATTGGCGGAGTACCTTCATAACGCGCTGGTGGGAATTCGAGTGATGAAACGGACGTCCATTCCCCAAGAAAAACTGGAGCGGATCGCAGACGTATCGATACGCTTCGTCAAAAAATAAAAACATATTTTTTTTCATAATTATAGAATGATCGTTCTCAAAATAACAGTGCTTAATCTTTTTAATGAGCATAGCATGACGCATTGTTAATAGAACGATCATTCTCAAAAAAGGAGACCATCATTATGAAGACGTTAATTATTGCTGCACATCCCGATTTACAAGCCTCCCGGATCAACCGGGCCTGGACCGAAGCGGCACAAAAGCAAGCAGAGACGACCGTACACCTGCTGTATGAAGCCTATCCGGACAAAAAGATCGACGTCGCACGGGAGCAAAGTTTGCTGGAGAGCCATGACCGGATTATTTTTCAATACCCGCTGTACTGGTACAGCACGCCGCCGCTCCTCAAACAGTGGTTTGATGAGGTTCTCACCTACGGCTGGGCTTTCGGTCCTGGAGGGGACCGCTTGAAAGGGAAAGAAATCGGTATTGCCATCTCGACTTCAGGCACCGCGGCTTCGTATCAACCGGGAGGATACAACCTGTTTACGATCAGGGATATCGCGAAGCCGGTGGAAGCGCTGGCTAACTATGTTAGCGCCCGCTATCTCCCGCCCTTTGCACTGCATAACGCGCATCATGTGACGGATGAGCAGATCGCCGACAGCCAGGCCGCGTATGTCAAGCACTTGGTTGAGGCGCAGCCCGTGCGATACGAAGCACTTGAAATTCTTTGATCATTTCATAACGATGACCATTTTCATCAAAACAATAACAGGGAGGAAATGAAGATGAATAACAGCAAAATTGCACTTGTGACGGGAGCCAGCAAAGGAATCGGATTTGAGGTGGCCAAACAATTGGGGCAGCAGGGCATTACGGTATTAACAGCAGCACGGACGAAAGAAGCGGCGGATCAGGCGGCGTCGGAGCTGCGTCAGCAGGGGATCGAAGCGGTCGGCGTTCAGCTGGAGGTGACGAATGAAGCCCATATCACGGAGCTTGCGAAGTGGATTGAAACGGAATACGGCCGGCTCGATATTCTGGTCAACAATGCAGGCGTCCACCTGGAAAAATCCGGATATGAAGGCGACGCTTTCAGAGATACGTTTGAAGTGAACACGTTTGCGCCTTATTTTATTACGGAGGCACTGATGCCATTGCTGCTGAAAAGTGAGGCAGGGCGGATCGTGAACCAAAGCAGCGCGCTCGGCTCGATGCAATTTATTCTGACGAACGAGCTGGCGCAGCGTATTGCGACCCCCGCCTATTCAGCCTCGAAAGCGGCGCTGAATATGCTGACGGCCTATTGGGCGCAAAAGACCAGCGGGACGAACCTGAAAGTTAACGCGGTGCATCCGGGGTTGGTTAAGACCCGCATGGGCGGTGACAAGGCTGAGCTAACGGCCGAAGAAGGCGCGGTGACGGCTGTTCGGCTGGCAACGATACCTGAGGATGGACCAACCGGCGGATTTTTCTACATGGATGACAAGCTTCCGTGGTAAATACTTCTATATATCGGCAAAAGCCCTTGAGAGATCAAGGGCTTTTTCTTGTTCTTTCGTATTTTTGCTTTGCATATGACATCTCATGTCATATAATCAAAAGGATAATCAGAATAAGTGGAGGGACATAAAATGGCATCGAAAATCAGAATTGGAATTGTAGGCTATGGTAACCTTGGACGAGGCGTCCAGGCATCCATCGCGCAGAACGAAGATATGGAATTGGTGGCGGTATTCACACGGCGTGACCCGTCGCAGATGCCTGCGGAAGCGGGCGTCAAATTTGAGCATGTATCGACGGTGGAACAATATAAAGGATCGATCGATGTCATGATTCTGTGCGGAGGATCCGCAACCGATCTTCCCGAGCAAACACCGGCCATTGCCGCCCTGTTTAACACAGTGGACAGCTTTGATACGCATGCCAAGATTCCTGAGTTTTTTGCAAGCGTGGATGCAGCGGCTAAAAACGGACAAACTGTCAGCGTCATTTCGACCGGCTGGGATCCGGGCCTGTTCTCCATGAACAGACTGCTCGCTGAGTCGATTCTCCCGCAGGGTAAGGAATACACATTCTGGGGTAAAGGCGTCAGCCAGGGCCACTCGGATGCCATCCGCCGCGTTCCGGGCGTCAAAGCAGGAGTGCAGTATACCGTCCCGGTAGAAAGCGTCATCGAACAAATCCGCAGCGGCGAAACGCCAGAACTGGCAACCCGCGAGAAGCACGAACGGATTTGCTATGTCGTTGCTGAAGAGGGTGCGGACCGTGCCGAGATTGAAAAGACGATCGTGGAGATGCCTAACTATTTTGCAGACTATGACACAACAGTTCATTTCATTACGGAAGAAGAGCTGAAATCCGAGCACAGCGGGATGCCGCACGGCGGATTTGTGATCCGCAGCGGAGTGACCGGCCAAGGAACGAAGCAAATCGTCGAATTCAGCCTGAAGCTGGAGAGCAACCCGGAATTCACCGCAAGCGTATTGACCGCTTATGCCAGAGCGGCCGTCCGGTTGGCCAAAGAAGGAGCCGTTGGCGCCAAAACGGTATTTGATATCCCGCTCGGTTATCTATCCGCGAAAAGCGATGCGGAGCTGCGCCAGCAATTGCTGTAATTTTGCACCGATAAATGCATTTAATCGACTAAAAAAATATTTTTTATTGGAAAAAACCCCTAAACCTGCATTAGAATTTAGTGAAGCAAAGCGTTATAGTGCAAAAAAATGTGCGAATTGTGCAAAAGGGGTTGGGTTATGAATAGTGTAATGGATACGAAGGGTTTAAATACAGCCGAAAAGTATGTTAACGATGTGTATAATTTAGTCGTTTCCCGGAATCCTTCCGAGGATGAGTTCCACCAGGCCGTTAAGGAAATTTTTGACTCGCTGGTACCTGTTCTTGCAAAACATCCGGAGTACATGGAAGAAGGCATTTTAGAACGCATGGTCGAACCTGAGCGTCTCATCACATTCCGCGTGCCTTGGGTGGACGATAACAACAAGATTCAGGTCAACCGGGGATTTCGGGTACAATTTAACAGTGCACTCGGTCCATATAAGGGAGGACTCCGGTTCCATCCGTCCGTCAATGCAAGCATCATCAAGTTTTTGGGTTTTGAGCAAATCTTGAAAAACGCATTGACCGGCCAGCCGATCGGCGGAGGCAAGGGCGGCTCCGATTTTGATCCAAAGGGCAAGTCGGACCGGGAAATCATGCGGTTTACCCAAAGCTTCATGACGGAGCTGTATAAGTATATCGGACCCGATGCGGACGTCCCTGCTGGCGACATCGGCGTAGGAGCCCGGGAGATCGGGTACATGTTCGGGCAGTATAAGCGGATCCGGGGCGGCAACGAAGCCGGCGTGCTTACGGGCAAGGGCATCGGATACGGCGGAAGTCTGGCGCGTACGGAAGCGACCGGCTACGGATGCGTGTATTTCGTGGATGAAATGCTGAAAGACAACGATCTGTCCTTTGAGGGAAGCAAAGTCGTCGTATCCGGTTCCGGAAACGTATCCATTTATGCTATGCGCAAAGCGAAAGAACTCGGCGCTACGGTTGTCGCGTGCAGCGATTCCAACGGCTATATCTATGACGAAAAGGGACTGGACATCGATACGGTTCAGCGCCTGAAAGAAGTGGAGCGGAAACGGATTAAAGATTACATCAATGAACATCCGGATGCCGTTTATGTCGAGGGCTGCCGTGACATTTGGACCGTTCCATGCGATATCGCGCTGCCTTGCGCCACGCAAAACGAAATCGACGAGGAATCGGCCGCTCTGCTCGTTAAGAATGGCGTGAAGGCGATCGGTGAGGGCGCAAACATGCCGTCCACCCTTCAGGCGATCGAAATTTTCCAGAAGAACGGTGTCCTGTTTGCACCGGCCAAAGCAGCGAACGCGGGCGGCGTTGCCGTATCCGCGCTGGAAATGGCCCAAAACAGTATGAGAATGTCCTGGAGCTTTGAAGAGGTTGACGCAAAGCTGAATGATATCATGAAAAATATTTATGCGAGCTGCGTTCAGGCAGCCGATGAATACGGATATCATGGCAATCTCGTCGTAGGCGCCAATGCTGCCGGATTCCGGAAAGTAGCGGACGCTATGATCGCTCAGGGGATCGTCTAAGTCCTCCCTACAGCTTAGTAAACCATTCGAAATGAACTCATATCACGATAAAAACCACGGATAAAGGATGAGATACCCTTCCTTTGTCCGTGGTTTTCTTTTTTATACGTTACGAACCAATCGGAGTACCACGGCTTCATCCCGCATATGAAAAAGCCCTTGGGTCCCAAGGGCTCCACTGAATATGGATTTAAAAGGCCACAGGCAGGGCAGCGAGCCCTTGGGAGCTGAGCGTAAAGTTCCAAGGGACCTCATCCCGGGGAATGCTCAGCCGCAGGTTCGGCATGCGCTTCAGCAGCGTAGTAAAGGCGATGTCCCCTTCGATGCGGGCCAGCGGCGCTCCCAGGCACATATGGATGCCGTGGCCAAAGGCGAGATGCCGGTTGATCTGGCGCGTTATGTCCAGCTGTTCGGACTGGTCGAACTGGCGCTCGTCCCGATTGGCCGATTTCAGCACGGGGATCACGGCATCGCCTTTCTTGATGGACTGCCCGGCGAGCACGATGTCCTCCGTGGCAAAGCGGGGTCCGGCAATGGTGGCCGGCCCGTTGAAGCGCAGCAGCTCCTCAACGGCAGAAGGCACCAGGCTCGGCTCGGCCTTGAGCTTCTCCAGCTGCTCTGGATGATCCAGCAGCATCAGGCTGCCGGTGGCGATCAGGTTCGAGGTCGTTTCGTGGCCGGCAAAGATGAGCAGGGTGATCATCGACACGAGTTCAGTTTCCGAGAGCCGGTCTCCTGCCTCTTCGATCGCGATCAGCTGGCTGATGAGGTCGTCCGCAGGCTGCCGCCGTTTGGAAGCTACCAGCCGGGCGGTGTACTCGCCGAAGGCGCGCATATTCTCTTCAACGCCCGGCTCGCGTCTTCCCAGTCCCAGCCCATGGGCGAGAGCGGCCGACCAGGTATGTATCTGCTCCCGGTCTTCCTGGGGAACGCCCAGCATTTCGGAAATGACGTTGATCGGGAGCGGATAGGCGTAGTCCTTGACGAGGTCCATCTCGCATTGCGCCTGGACATGGTCGAGCAGTTCGTCGGCGATTTCCTGCACGCGGGGACGAAGGCTCTCCATGTATCGCGGCGAGAACGCCTTGGATACGAGGCTCCGCAGCCGCCGGTGGTCCGGGTCATCGACCGTGAGCATGGAGTGTCCGGTGAAAAAGGTGGGAGGTGCGGACGCATCCGAACCGCCGGCCAAGCTCTTTCTGAAATCTTCATTCCCGTCGATCGAAGCGGGGTCCACCGTGAAATGGGCATGGTCTTTGAGCACCTGCATCGCTTCCTCCATCCGGGTGACCATCCACGCTTGACGATCCGGCCCGCCCATCGGAAACGGGATCGGAATGACAGCGTTCAATTCTCTCATTTGGGCGAATACAGGGAACGGATTGTCCCCGCTGGCACCGCTGAACAGATTCAGCGCTTCCGGGGCAATGGGATCTGACGGATTCATCATCAAACCATCCTTTCATAAGCAGAGTATTTTGGCCTTGCCTTAGCAGGACGGAGCTGTCTGTAGGGATGATCGAATGATTGAAATAAGCTGTGATAACAGGTGGAATCTTAGAAATGGCCCGTCCCGAAAAGCTTGGGCCTACGTCTTCGCGCTGCTGTGTCCGTATTTTGCATTGTGGATTGCGCTTAAATTTAATATAATGTCACTGAGTGACAAAAGTCAATGAAGGAAGAATTCGAGATGAATCCTAAAGAAAACATACATCCCATAGAAGCGCCGGCAGGTTTAAGGGAGCGAAAGAAACGTCTGGCCCAGGCGGCGATTGAGGAAGCGGCGCTGCGGCTTTTTCAGCAGAAGGGCTATGAGCAGACCTCGATTCAGGACATTGCCGATGCGGTCACGATGTCGTCGCGCACGTTCTTCCGGTATTATGCGTCCAAGGAGGAAGTGCTGTCGGGACCGATCCGCAGCACGCAGCTGGATGGGGTCCGACACCTGCTGGAAGCGGAGCCTCCGGCATCACCCCATGCCGCCCTGCAATCGGTCTTCAGTTACCTGGCCAGCCAATACGAGAAGCAGCGCCCGGGTCTTGTGCTCCGGTACCGCATAGCCGGGCAGACGCCCTCTATCGCGTCTTTATTTTTGTACACGCTGATGGAGACGGAGCCGGATCTCTGCGATGCGCTGTGCTCGAGGCTCGAAACCGGGGCGGACCGTGATGAAGTCCGGTTTCTGGTGGCCGTCTATATGGCGGCTCTGCGCGTCTCCATCGAAGAATGGCTGGAGCAGGGGGACGATGCGAACCTGGTGGATAGGCTGCATCGCCATATGGACCGGCTTTCTTCTATGCCGGGTTGAGGTCATACAGTTAAGCGAAAAGATTCCGCGGCTCCTAGCGGAATTTTTTTGTTGATATAACCAAAAAGTGGGGTTCAGCCGGTCCGCCGGATTGCCGAGCGCCCGTATATGGTCGTGCATTGGTCGGAGTTTGACCGGGGCGGCCATTTCGCCGCCATGGAGGTACCGGATCAGCTTGCCGAAGATCTGCGCTCCTTTTTCCGGCAGTTCAGAGACTAATCAATAAACAGCAAGAACACACCTTGAAGCTTCAAGGTGTGTTCTTTATTGAAGGTATAAGAGAATATAAGCCTTTTCTAGTTAGACTGGCGCTGATTTTTAGCACTCGGAACATGTCCGGAAGGCCATCAGCTCATCTGAATAGGATGAATTCGATCAAGCAAGCTTTCTTTTACTGCGGGTTACCAAGCATAAGCCCGAGGGGCTTCTCCGCCGGGACCCGGGAAAATTTCGTCCAGGCGCGCCAGCACGTCTTCGCTCAGCTCGACCTCAACAACCCGGAGCGTCTGCTCGAACTGCTCCAGCGTCCGCGGTCCGATGATCGGGGCCGTCATCGCCGGATGCACGAGCGTCCAGGCGAGCGCTACCGTCGCTTCGGATTCGCCCAGCTCCTTGCACAGCTTCGAGAACTGCTCCAGCTGCGGGCGCAGCTTCTCAAGCCGCTCGGTCTGGCGCGCAGTCCGCGATCCTTCCTTCGGGTTCAGGTTGCCGCCAAGCACTCCGCCGTCCAGCGGGCTCCAGGCGATGACACCGATGCCATGCTCTTCCGCGGCAGGGAGCACTTCAAGCTCCGGCAGCCGGCAGAGCAGGCTGTATTTGTGCTGCTCGGACACCAGGCCGAGCAGGCCGCGCTTCTCCGCTTCGTACTGGGCCTTCACCAGGTCGCGACCGGCAAAGTTGCTGGCGCCGACGTATCCGATTTTTCCCTGGTTCTGATGAGTTTGAAAAGCGTTCCAGAGCTCATCCCAGGACACGTTCCGGTCCACATGGTGCATTTGATAGAGTTCGATATGGTCCGTCTGCAGCCTGCGGAGTGAGCCTTCCAGGTGGCGGCGGATCTTGTACGCAGAAAGTCCCCCTTGCTCATTGGGATCCACGATAGGATGTTCCATGTTGCCGTATACTTTCGTAGCGAGCACGACTTTTTCCCGTCTTCCGCCGCCTTGGGCGAACCAGCGGCCGATGATTTCCTCAGTCCATCCGCGGTGCTCATTACCGCCGTAGACGTTGGCCGTATCGAAGAAATTGACACCTGCGTCGAGGGCTGCATCCATAATCTTGAAGGCTTCCTTCTCCTCGGTGCTTGGACCAAAATTCATCGTACCGAGGCAGAGACGACTGACCTTTAATCCTGTTTTTCCCAAATAGGTATACTTCACGTTTCAATTTCCTCCTTTTCCTGGTGGATTCGGTAACATTATAATTCTTCTTTCGGTTTCTGGTAAGCACTGAAAAAAAGTATACTAAGTGAATCTCGTGTTACTTGATCTTGTTTGGGCCTGCTTTGAACTAACCTGCGTTGACCTCATTGGACCCTCCGGATCCTTCACTCCTCGTCATCATCCCCTAAACAGGCTGTAAGCCAAATAAGCGGCCGTAACCCACATAATGATGGCGGACAGCAGGTTCAGCCACGATCTGAGCCTGCCTGTCGAATCGAGGTTTCTGGCGGCCCGTCCCGCCGCGGCGAGCCCGGCGAACCATACCCAGGAGACGAGGACGCATGCCGCGCCGAACGCCAGCTTTTCCCAGCCGGCATAGTTTAAGGAGCTTGTGCCTACCACGCCGACGGTGTCCAGAATCGCATGGGGATTGAGCAGGGATACCGATACGGCAAAAGCGATTTGCTTTCGAGTCGATAAAGACCGGGCGTCTTCCCCGTTATGGGCGAGCGGTTTGCTCGTTAACGTGACGTAGCCCATGTACAGCAGGAAAGGAATCCCCAGCCCCAATAGGACCGTTCTGATCCAGGCATATTCAAGCACGACGACGGAAACGCCCATGATCGCCAGGGATATCAGCAGCGTATCGCAAAGGGAGGCGGCAATGACAGCCGGCAGTGCCCGGCTCAAGCGGGTATGGGCGGCGCCTTGACCGAACATAAACAGATTTTGAACGCCGAGCGGCAAAATCAGCCCAAGGGCCAATATAAATCCGTGAAATAAGGCGTGTATCATATCATTCCTCCTGTAATGTCCCTATTTTATCGAAGGCGCCACTCTAGGTCTCCATCCAATTGGTTGGTTAAGGACCCAACCAATCTGTTAGAATAAACGAAATCAACCATGATAGGAAGAGGGTCTATGCGTTACGAGGAATGGCATTTGGACAAGTCGTCTCCGGTGCCGCTTCACCGGCAGATTTACGAATATATGCAGGGGAAAATCATGAACGGGGAATGGCCCGTCGGCACGAGAATCCCTCCACAGCGGGAACTGGCCGCCCGGTTTCAAGTGAACCGCAGCACGGTGGTCTATGCGCTCGGAGAACTTGCGGCCAATGGGCTCATCGAATCCAAGGTTGGACAAGGAACCGTGGTGGTCAACAACACGTGGAATCTGCTTGCGGCTGGTCCCGCTCCCGACTGGAACCGCTACGTCCGGGCGGGAGCTTATCCGCCCAACATTCAGCTGATTCAGCGAATTAACCAGGCCGAGGCCAGGGCGGACATCATCCGGCTTGGAACGGGGGAGCTGTCGCCTGAGCTTCTCCCTTCAGCTAGTATGCAGGAAATCATCGGGAAGGGGAGCGGCGGGCATTTGTCGCTGGGATATTCCGAGCCCAAAGGAAGCCGGTTTCTCCGGGAGACACTCAGCGAATATTTACGGTCCAAGGGAATCTTCGCTTCCCCGTCGTCGATTCTGATCGTGTCGGGTGCGCTGCAAGGATTGCAACTGATATCGGTCGGTCTGCTCCAGCCCGGTTCGACCGTTCTGACGGAAACTCCGTCCTATCTGAACTCGATCCACGTGTTTCAGTCGGCAGGGATCCGGCTCGCCGGCGTTCCGATGGACCTGGAAGGGATTCGTCCGGATGCGGTGGGACCGGCCAAACGTCAGCATCAGGCGGGGCTGCTGTATACGATCCCGAGCTTCCATAACCCAACCGGACGGGTCATGTCAGGGAAGCGCCGGGAAGAGCTGATGAAGGCTGCGGCCTTGGAGCGGCTGCCGGTAATCGAAGATGACGTATACGGAGATTTGTGGCTGGACGCGCCGCCGCCCGCGCCGCTCAAGTCGGCCGATCCGCAGGGACTTGTCCTCTATATGGGGAGCATGTCCAAAACGCTTGGCCCGGGACTGCGGATCGGCTGGGTGGCAGGACCGGAACCGGTCATCGACCGGCTGGCCGACATCAAAATGCAAACAGACTACGGCGCCAGCTCGCTGTCCCAATATGCCGTGGCGGAGTGGCTGAGCACAGGCCGGTACGAGCCGCATCTTGCCGATATCCGGCAGAAGCTGAAGCTGCGCAGAGATTTTGCCCTCTCGATCCTTCAGCAATATTTTCAAGATATGGCAACGTGGGAGATACCCGGAGGCGGGTTTTACATTTGGCTGCGGCTGCATGTTCCCATCCCGGTTCACCAGCTGTTCGAACAGGCGCTGAAAGAGGGGATCCTCTTAAACCCGGGGCAAATTTATGACCGGCATGACCGGCAGCATCTGCGCTTATCGTATGCGTATGCATCCCTTCACGACCTGGAGCGGGGATTGATCCGACTGGCCGGAATGATTCGAGCGTATAGGTGAGGGTTCACCCTTGTGGTCCTGGATTTTGATTCCATTTTTCAAAAGGAATGGTTAATCTCTTGTCCTGAGGGATGAGTTTAGTAGTATAATGAAGTTTAGTGTCGAACGATCATCTTTCAAATTTAATTGAAAATAACTCTGTGTATACGGGAGGAAGCAACATGGACCATCAACAGATTCTCGTCCGTAACAACGTTCAAGTCACCGGGAGCGGCACGCAGTATTTGATTTTTGCCCATGGGTTCGGCTGCGACCAAAACATGTGGCGTTTTGTCGCACCTGCTTTCGAAGATCATTACAAAGTGGTCTTGTTTGATTTTGTCGGATCCGGCAGGTCAGACATTCGGGCGTATAATCCGGTCCGCTACAGCGATCTGGACGGCTATGCCCAGGATGTGCTGGATATATGCGAGGCACTGGGGGCAAGGGACGCGATTTTCGTAGGTCATTCCGTAGGTGCCATGATCGGCATTCTCGCTTCCATCCGCAGACCCGAATATTTTGAACGGCTGATTCTGATAGGCCCTTCCGCACGGTATTTAAACGACCTTCCCGATTATATCGGAGGCTTTGAACGCGAGGATTTGCTCGCTCTAATGGATATGATGGACAAAAACTATCAGGGTTGGGCAAGTTATCTGGCCCCCGTCATCATGGGCAATCCGGGGCGTCCCGAGTTGTCCGGCGAGCTCGAGCAGAGCTTCTGCGCAACCGATCCGAAGGTCGCCCGGCGGTTTGCCGAAGCGACGTTTCTCTCGGATTACCGGGATGCGCTTGGAAAGGTAACCGTGCCTTCCTTGATACTCCAATGCGCCGAGGACGTGATCGCGCCTCTGGAAGCAGGGGCTTATATCCATACCCACATGCCGGATAGCGAATTTCAGCTCATGGATGCTACCGGCCATTGTCCGCACATGAGCCATCCCGATGAAACGATTCAGCTGATTCAAGCCTACTTGGCGTCTGCCAGAGCCGGTCAGTCAAGCGAGTCCACACGGTAGTATGGACGAACGATTGGATCAGGCGCCTTGCGGATATGTGTCCATGGCCGATAATCGCGTTATCCAGGACGTCAACGCCACGCTGTGCCGCATGCTGGGATATGAGAAACGGGGAATGTGCGGAAGCAGCTTCGAATCGCTGTTGACCCGTTCCAGCCGGATTTTTTTTCAAATCTATTTTCTTCCGCTCATGAAGCTGAACCGGGGCGTCGAGGAAATGTATTTGACGTTTAAAACGAGCAGCGGCGAACCCCTTCCCGTGCTACTTAACGCTTCGGCCGTGGAACGGGATGGCGAATGGGTCTACGATTGCATGCTGATGCCCATGCGCCGGCGGATGGAATATGAACAGCAGATCCAGCAAGCCGAGAGCGCTTCAAACCGGGCGCGGGAAGAGCTTGAGCGGATCGAGAACCTTCTCCGGCAGAAACGCGATGAGCTGGAGCGGATACAGGGATCGTCTTCCATGGAATAAGAACAATACTTCATTTTTAAAAATAAGTGGTTTGCTAAAAAAGCCGCCGGACTCTTTGTCAGAGATCCAGCGGCTTTGGTGTTTCCGGGGCGGCATGGCCGTATTTGCGCTTGTAATGGCTCAGCGCCAGAAGCGGCCAAATGTACCGGTAGCTGTGGTACCGGGAGTAGAAGGTACCGGGAAGGCCGGCCCCCGTCGGATAGGCCGTCATGCCGCCGTCCTGCTGCAGCAGGGAAGTCAGCCTTTGGACGCCCCGGTCCACGGAAGACGACGGCTGCTCCTGCACAGCGATGAGCGCGTCCAAAGCCCAGGCCGTTTGCGACGGCGTGCTCGCTCCGAGGGGGACATAGCGCATGGTTCGGTCGCTCCGGCAGGATTCGCCCCATCCGCCGTCCGGGTTTTGGATCTGCTCAAGCCAACGGACGCCTTTTTGGATCGCATCATGACTGGCCGGTACACCGGCTGCCGCCAGTCCTGTTAATGCCGCCCAGGTGCCGTAGATGTAGCATACTCCCCAGCGCCCGTACCACGAGCCGTCCTTTTCCTGGTGCCGGATCAGCCAGTTTGCGCCCCGCCGGATGAACTCATGCCGCTGCGTCAAACCCGCAAAATGGCCGAGGTACTCCAG
The DNA here is from genome assembly GCF_025809195.1 of Paenibacillus sp. PSB04. Taxonomy (NCBI): domain Bacteria; kingdom Bacillati; phylum Bacillota; class Bacilli; order Caryophanales; family Paenibacillaceae; genus Paenibacillus; species Paenibacillus sp. PSB04. Next base: position 7,163,816 of record NZ_CP081301.1, on the reverse strand, counting down.
CGTCCGGCCCGTCAGATCCGCCTCGGAGGGATCGATGGCCGCGGACTTGGCCCCTTCGATTGCAAGCCAGGTCAGGATGTGCTTGTCGGTATCCTTTTCGAACGCCGGCCAGCCTCCGTCCCGATTCTGCATCGACAGCACCCAATTCAGCCCGCGGTTCCATGCTTCCCGGTACTGCGCGTCTGTTTCCGTTAGACGGGATATCGCACGCAGCGCCGCCGTGGTGTCATCCACATCCGGGTTGATCGTGTTCGACTCGGAGAATCCCCAGCCGCCGGGAGCCGTATCCGGGTTATGGAAGCTCCAATCGGCCGGTTTGTCCTGCTGCCGGGACAGCAGGTAGGAGGCGGCCTGACGGATGGCCGGATGATTCTCCGCAACCCCGGCCTCCTGCAGGGCATCGGCGATCAGGGCGGTGTCCCAGACGGTGGAGGGCGAATTCTGGATCGTAGTCGTCCCGTCCGCCTGACACTGCAAGGCAGTCAGCCCTCTGACGGCATCGCTAATGACGGGATGCTCCCGCTCATAGCCCAAGGCAAGCAGCGCCAGAACCATCAGAATCGTGCTGCTTGCGTAGCTGTACAGGGTGCCGTCCGGCTCAATTCGATCCAGCATAAACCGCTCGGCCCGTTCCACGGCGGCTTCATGGATGAAACGCGGCGTGCCGATCAGCCTGTTCATTCCCCGGCGGAGTTCCGCCTGCAGGTTCTCGTACTCCCGCGGCAGCGGATCATCTTCGTCGGCATCCAGGCGCGGAGAGGCAAGGTCGGAGAGGTCGGGAGCGTCCGGCGGAGAAACCGAAAACTTCCGGTCCGCCATGATCAGCAGCGGCGTGAGATGGACTCTGGAATAGCCCGAAAATTCGAAAAAGTTGATCGGAAAATACGAGGGGAACAGCAGCACCTCCAGCGGGATCATGGAGATCGACCGGGGCCAGGGGCGCTGGCCCGTCGCTGCCAGGATCGCCTTGGTCAAAATGCTGTCGACCTTACCGATTCCTCCACGCGAAAGGATATACCGCTTGGCGCGCTGCATATGCTCCTCCTCCGGCCGGCTGTAACCGGAGCAAAGTAGGGCATAGTAAGCCTCCACCGAAGCCGATAAGCTGCCCTCTTCCTCATCGGGATACAGTCTCCAGCATCCGTCAGGCTGCTGCTCTTTGCAGATTCGGTCGTGAAGCTGCCGGATGATACCTTCCGGATCCGCCTCCAAAATACGAAAGAGGATGATCACGAAGGCGTCGATGCCGATTCCGTTTTCAAAGCAAAAACGCCAGGAGCCGTCAGGCTGCTGCGTCTTTAGGAGATAAGCCGTCAAACGCCCGATCTCCTCATCTACCGTACTTAGCCTATTGCTCATTTTGCCGCTTCCCTCCGTTTGTTGACCATTGATAGCAATATATGTCGGCAGGGAAGGAGAAATGAGAAAGCCGCTGATTATACCAGGGTTTGCAGAAATCTGTGGATATCCTCGTAAACGAGGCGGCCGTCGTCGAACAAGTCGGTCATGGCGTAAAAGCCGTGGATCATGCCGGGATAACGCCTGAATGTGACTAAGCCCCCCGCCTCCGCAAGCCGTCTGCCATACGCTTCCCCTTCGTCGCGGACCGGATCATACTCGGCCGTGATGATTAGTGTCTGCGGCAGGCCGTCAAGGCGGCCGAGCATCGGTGATGCGAGCGGGTTCGAAAGGTCGGTGCCGTTCTTTAAGTAATGCTTCCTGAAGTAATCCAGCACGTTACGGTTTAGAAAATAACCTTCGGCAAATCGATCTTCCGATTCATAGCTTTGCGAATAATCCGTGAGGGGGCAAATTAATATTTGCCCAGCAACATCGACTTGTCCCAAATTGCGCAGCTGTTGGGCAACCACGGCGGCCAGATTGCCACCGGCGCTGTCCCCCGCTAGGGTCAGCTTGGAGGGGTCAAATCCGAGTTCCCCGGCATGTTCCGCCACCCACTTGGCGGCGAAGATGGCCTCTGTCGGAGCGACGGGAAAAGGATGTTCGGGAGCCAGCCTGTAATCCACCGATACGACGGCACAACGGGTTACTGCGGCCAGCATGCGGCACATCGGGTCATACTTCTGCACATCGCAGATGACGAAGCCTCCACCGTGATAGAATACGATAACGGGCAGCGCGCCTTCCCGCTCTGGCCGGTAGATCCGCAGCGGCAGATCACCGTAAGGCCCCTCGATGCTCCTATCTTGAACCGATGCGAGCTCGAACGTATCTGAAATGACGGTTCCTGCGGCTATTTTGCGCAGCTCCACAGGATCCAGTGTGTGGGAGGGCGGCAGGGATGCCGTATCCTGTATGAATTTTTTGGCTTGTGCATGCAGTGTCATAGAATTCGTTCCTTCTTTCCTGATATTTGGTTAGGGGACATCATGGCTTGAAGCGAGATTAACATGCCGTTTATACTGAAGGCAGTAGCCAACGTAACTAGCATAAAAACTACCTGGATAGGAGTGGACTCGACCGATGGAAGCCGGTTTGAACCGAAAAGCGATCGGAGATTTCCTGAAAGCTAGACGAGCGCAGCTGACACCAGAGCAGTTTGGACTGCCGCAGGGACATACGCGCCGCAGAACGCCAGGACTCCGCCGGGAGGAAGTGGCGCAGCTGGCCGACTTAAGCATTACTTGGTACACGTGGTTAGAGCAGGGCCGGGAAGTATCCGCATCGCCCGAGGTACTGGATCGCCTGTCCTCTGCGCTCCAGCTGAGCCCTACGGAGCGTGAATATTTGTATCTTCTTGCTGGGAGGTATCCGGTACCATCCAGGGATATGTCGGCATACAAGCTGTCGCCCGCCTTTATGAATTTGGTGACGAGCACGCCGTATCCCTTTTTCGTCATCGGACCGGAAAATCGCCTCATCGCCTGGAACGAGCTCGCCTGCGAAATTTTGACGGATTTTTCAGCGATACCTCCCGAGGACATGCAGATGCTCCGCCTTACTTTTATGCATCCTGCATTTCGGACCAAAATTATTAATTGGGAGCACTCGACCAAAATCGCGCTTTCCTTCTACAGGAAGCTGTACGACCGCTCGGCAAGTCAGCCTTGGTATACCCGGCTCATTGAGGAACTGACCATTAGCAGCAAAGAATTTGCCGAATGGTGGCCTCTTCATGAAGTAGCCGAAAAGAACGGCCTGCGAATCGAAGTGAAGCACCCGGCAATGGGACACCTGCACTTTGAAATCATTACGTTTACCCAAATCAATGATCTTGAAAATCTGATGTGCTGCATCTATATGCCCCTGCCGGAGACACGTACGCCAGAAAAGCTGGAGGCATGGTTGAAGACTCGCCCCGCTGCCCGCATGTAAGCGAATTTTTTCGCCGAAGTGCGGGTTTTTTTTGCCCTGAATGTTCCTGTTAGTTTTTATACTAGTTAAAAATTTGATCTGGTTCCCTCTGCCTCCTTAACGTAATGTGATTTACCGAAAGGAGGCGTCTGTATGAAACCATTACCTGAAGTTCCCCGGCCTTTATCTTCTCCGTTACGCCCTCTATTGGTGCTTTCCTTGTGCGCATTTGCCATCGGCATGGCTGAATTCGTCATCATGGGCATACTGCCCGACATCGCTTCGAACCTGCAGGTCACGATATCGGATGCCGGGCTGCTCATTTCAGGCTATTCGCTTGGCGTTGCCGTTACTGCTCCGCTGATCATGATATTGACGGGACGTTTGCCCCGGAAAACGCTGCTTCTCCTCCTTATGCTGCTGTTTGTCATCAGCAACGTTTTGGCCGTATCCGCTCAAGACTTCTCCGTGCTGATGACAGCGAGGATCTTGATGTCCTTGACGCACGGCTCGTTTTTCGGCGTGGCCACGGTCATGGCGGCTGAGATGGTGACCGCCGATAAGAGGGCCTGGGCGATATCCGTTCTCGTCAGCGGCTCTTCCATAGCGAACATCGCCGGCGTTCCCTTTGGTACGTGGGTTGGCCATGCCCTTGGCTGGCGTTATACGTTTGCGGCGATTGCCGTCATCGGGGCCGCGGCGGTGGCGGGACTCTTCCGGCTGCTTCCCGGCCATCTGAGCACCCGGACTGAACCGCTGAAACGGGAGATCGGCGTTCTGGGCAAACCGGAAGTACTACTCGCGCTGCTGGTGAGCGCTTTATGTTTTGGCGGCGTGTTTATGACCTTTACGTACGTAGCTCCGCTGCTGGAGCAGCTGGCCATGTTTGACGGCCGCTCCGTTTCGTGGATTCTGGTTTTGTTCGGCATTGGCGTAACTCTTGGCAATATAGCGGGAGGGAGGTTGGCCGATTGGCGCTTGAGACCTGCGCTGATCGGAATCACCGCGGGGCTAGCAGTATGCCTCTTTGCCTTTACCGTGACGCTGGAAAGCAAGATTTTTGCCGTGGCGGATATTTTTCTTCTGGGGGTGTTCAGCTTCGGCATTCTTCCCTGTCTTACGGTCCTCGTAATGAGCAAGGCAAAGGAAGCGCCAAATCTGGCCACCACCATGAACGTATCTGCGCTGCATATCAGCAACGCCGTGGGGGCCTGGCTGGGAGGAATGGTCATCGACAGCCGGTTTGGGCTACGAGCAGTACCCCTTTTTTCCGGAGGGGTTACGCTATTGGGATTGACGCTGATCGTCTTCATGATCCTGCTGGAAACGAGGCGCAGAAAGATTCATCGAAAACAGCAGCAGGCGATTCCAGTAGAAAATTAGAAAGGAGAGTAATTCTGATGAAAGCTCTAATCGTAGAACAACCGGGGGAGGCGCAAGCCCTTCGCCTGAAAGAAGTAAAGACTCTGTCTGCAGCACCGGGCAGATTGACCATCGACGTCGCGTATGCCGGTGTAGGCTTCGTGGATGTGATGCTGGCCAGAGGGGAATTTGACCACGTTCAGCCGCCATATATTCCCGGTTTAGAGGTTGCCGGCTATGTGCGGGAAATAGGCGAAGGCGTCAAGGGCTTCCGTGTAGGCGAGCCGGTTGCGGCGATGACGCTGTCTGAGATTGGGGGATTTGCTACGGTGGTATCCGTCAGACCCGAACTGACCGTAAGGCTTGCAGAGCTCGATTCCACCCTGGATCTGGCAGTGGCTGCCGCTTCCATCGTCAATTTGACTACGGCTCTGATCGTGATGAAAGACGTGATTCGCTTGCAGACAGGCGGAAGCCTGCTGGTCCATGCCGCCGCCGGAGGGCTGGGAAGTTTCCTTGGCCAGGTCGCCCGCCGGCTGGGTGCCGGCTTGGTGTTGGGCACGGTTGGATCGGAAAGTAAAAAGAGCCTGGCCTCCTCGCTTGGGTACGATGAATTATTTGTGCGCTCCGCATTCGTCGAAGAGACGATGAGGGCTACCGGCGGCCAAGGCGTTGATGCCGTACTGGATCCCGTAGGTGGAGCCATGAGAAGGGCGAGTCTTGAAGTGATGAAGCCCTTTGGTCAGCTCGTTGTGCTTGGCAACGCTGGTGGGGAGCCGGATACACTGCAATCGACCCAAGAGCTGTGGTTTAAAAATCTGTCCGTCGCCGGATTTCAGCTTGGTACATACAGCGATGCTAACCCCGAGAGGGCAGGCCAAAGGGCCAATGAAGCATTGCAAATGCTGGCCAAGGGAGAAGTCCATGCCGACATCTCCGGGATTTACCCGGTACATGAAGCCAATGAAGCGCTTCGTCTTCTGGAGACCGGGTCCACGCGCGGGAAGCTGCTGCTTAAGATGGATGTTACGGTTGGTTTAAGCAAAATATAGATTGGCTTCAACGAGCCTGCATGCTAAAGTGAAAAAATGGATGAAACGATCCAGCAACACCAGTTCCTATCAAGCAATGGAAGGTGAATGAAATGGCAGTCAATCCATCAAGCAGCAGCTTGACGTACGAAGTCTTGATCGCAGCTCCGCCCGAGCGGGTGTGGGCGGCCATTGCCACATCGGAAGGTACACGTGCCACGTTGTTCGGGTCCAGCATCGAATCGACCTTTGAGCCGGGAGCCCGTGTCGAATTCCGGGGACCGGGGCCGGATGGGGACCGGACACTTCATGTGTACGGATTCGTGAAGCAGTACGAGCCGAACCGCGTATTTTCGTATGAACAGCATCCCGCTCCGGCATACAATGAACAGCATGAATCTGTATTTTGTGATATGACTTATCAATTGACGCCGGTGGGGGACCAGACCAAGCTGGAGCTCACTTGTGCGTGGTCCGAAGGCAACCCGGGATACGAACACGCGAAACAAGAATACCCGGCCTCGTCCTATATGGACGCGATCCGGAATTTTGCCGAAGGGACAGCGTAGACCCTGACGGTACAGCAGACCAAAAGGCTTATCTCCAATTGGTGGAGGTAAGCCTTTTCAATGAGTGCCAAACAAAGGCGTTATATATAGGGTGTAAGTCCCGAACGGAAATGGTGGGCCTACCGTTAGCCAAGGGCAAGAGTCTGCAGATTGAAACGCATAATGATTGGCAAAGATGGTTGCTAAAGAAGTGAAGCTAAGCTAAATGACCATTTTGTTCAGCTTATCGATCATCATAATCTGTTATTTGCTGTATTCGAATAAGAAGCAGAAGCTACTGCTAGTAAACTACCAAGAAAGTAAGTTTAGGTTATTTTTTTGTTAATGAGTCAGGGATAGGAGATATGTTATAATTTCAGGGTAAGGTTGTTTCAGATCAGGAAAGGCAAAAGGAGGTTGGAAGGATGAATTTTAGTCTAAAAGCTCCTGACGGTACGGTCATTGAATCGTATTTGAAAGATCACAAAGAATTTATTCGTATAGATGGCCTGGAATATGAGGTCCACAGTCCTGTAGATGAGCTGGATTCTGATCCTGAAATCCGCCATATGATCGAAGCATCGGAGACGGATCTGGTGGAGGGCAAATTGTACTCCACAGAAGAATTAATCGAATCGGTGAAGCGTGGTGAGCTGTAGTTGATTGTCCAATGGACGGAAACGGCAGCTAATCGGCTACGGCAAAATAAGAGTGAGCATTTCACCGAGCAAGAAACAAGGGAATATAAAATAAGCCTTATCAGACGAGTGGAAGAACAAGTCGTCAAAATGGGAGTTATAATGCCTTCGCGTGAATACCCAAATACGTATTACTGAATCGTCGACCGATATATCGTATCTTACAAAGTACTGGATAACGGCGAGCGTTATGTGATTACTTCATTCAAGCATAGTGCAATGAAGCGTAAATAAGAATGTTGACCGATTCCCAAGGGAGCCGGTTTTTTTGTGCCCACAAACTTAAGCATTGCCCTTCCGCATTCTATGAGGAATTGAAAGGGTTAAAATGTTTGCTTTCACGTTACTTGGACCTTTGTTAACCTTTTGGGAGCGCCATATGTGGAGCTGCCCTGTACGGCGCTGCAAACCAAAAAAGGCTTATCTCCATTTGGTGGAGGTAAGCCTTTTCATTTTGCCTCGAGCGTGTCACATGCAATTACTTCCCGTACGGATCGATCGTTTCAATCGTACCGTCCTCGTGGATCGTCAGCTCGGTGAATTTGACGCAGCGTTTGTTGTCCGCGCCGCCCGAGAGGGAGCTGTCGTGATAGAACAAGTACCATTTATCCTGGAACTGCACGATCGAGTGGTGAGTCGTCCAGCCGATGACCGGCGTCAGGATTTTTCCTTTGTACGTAAAAGGTCCCTGCGGGTTCTCGCTCACAGCGTATACGATGTTATGGGTCGTGCCGGTCGAGTAGGACAGATAATACAGTCCGTTATGCTTATGTACCCACGGTCCTTCAAAATATCTCCGTTCCTCGTCCCCTGCCAAAATCGGCTGGCCGTTCTCATCAAGAATGGAGATTTCGCGTGGCGCGTCCTTGAAGGTGAGCAGGTCGTCGCTCAGCTCAGCCACTCTTGGCCCCAGCGCCGGCTCGTCGGCCGCCGGGCCTTCTGCGTTCGGATCAAAGGTGCCCGTCTGCCATTTTTCCAGCTGGCCGCCCCACAACCCGCCGAAGTATATAAAAGCGCTTCCGTCATCATCCATAAGAACGGCCGGGTCAATGCTGAAGCTGCCCGGAATATATTCCGGCTGCGGAGTGAACGGTCCCGCGGGAGAGGAGCTGGTAGCTACGCCGATCCGGAAAATGTTGTCGTGATCCCGTGCCGGAAAGAAGAGGTAGTACGTGTTGTTCTTATAAGCCGCATCCGGTGCCCAGAGCTGCTGCTTGGCCCAAGGGATATCGCGGAGATGCAGCGCCTCGCCGTGGTCCTGGCATGGGGAGTTCGCATCGTCCATGGACAGGATGTGGTAGTCCTCCATGTCGTACTGGTCCCCGTTATCGTTGGACGTGTGCTCATGGTCCAGGTCGTGGGAAGGGTAAATATACAATTTGCCTTCAAACACGTGAGCCGAAGGGTCGGCGGTATAAATGTGGGTGACCAAAGGCTCGCGCTGCGTCACAGGCTGAGTCATCTCGTTTCCTCCTTAATCAGTGGTTGGATGGATGCTGCAATAGGTGCTCCTTTCCATTTTAACAAACAAACCGGGTCAAAAACCTACAAGATTTATAGGTCTTTTCCTCAAAATTTTAGGTTTTTAAGAAAATGGATGGTTCTCTTTTTGAGACGATCAGTTCTATGGGGGTACCCTAAATAAAAACAGGCGCCATTTCTGGCGCCTGTACTGATCTTTCTACCAAGGCGTTTCCGTTTTATGTTCAATCACTTGCGATACTTTGGGTTCAACCATTTGTTTCAATTGTTCCAGCGCACGCTCGTCATCGGAAGCTCCTCCATGCGAATCGGCCTGGAATTGTTTTTTAGCCTGAGTACTTGCGATGACGTCTATTACTTGTTGCTTGGAGATCTTTTTGGATGCTGCGATCTCGGCGACAGATGCACCTTTTGCCAATTCTTGTTTCAATTCTGCTGGGCTCATGTGAAGTAAAGCAAAGAGCTTTTCATCGTTTAAAAAGGCATCCGCAGTATAGTCAGGCTTGCCGTTTGTAGTGAAGAAGCCTTCCACGGTTGCGGCAGGGCCCCCTCCGATCAGCGAAACGCTGATCGTATTCCCTTGAACCAATGCCTGATAGAACGGCGTTGTCGATCCCTTTTCCGTATAGTTCAATATCAACGTTTTTGAGTCCGAATTCTGCATCGGCTCCATACTGTATTCGTACTTACCGGTGCTGCCGTACAGTTTGTTAATGAGATCATCGACCTTCGACTTGATTTCTTGATCGGTTAAGGAGATGACCGGCTTGTCTTGAGGCTGCCAGTTTTCTTGGTTTACATGTTCGATTTCACCCGTAATCCCGTTCAGATCAAGCCGGATCTTTTTGCCGTGATCTCCCTTTTCCTGCAGCACGATACTGGTTTGGATAGCTTTCCCCTGACTTGCATTCGCGGGATTTCCTCCAAGCTGGCTGGCGTCGACAATTTCAAACGACTTGGTTTCCGGGTAAGAGCGATACAGCTTGTCAAGCGCTGCCTGGCCAACCACATCCACCTTGACTTGTTCAGCCGTCATCGGTGTTCTCGTCGCCATTTCAATCAGGGGAGGGGCCGCGAATGCCGCGGTTGGAATCATAATTGCGGCAGCAACGATGCCGCCGATCCATCTTTTTTTCATCGTTTTTTTGCTCCTTTGTCGTTGGACGTATTGAGAATAGGATTGCTCGATTCGTTTGGAAACAGCCGGGGGGCATTCCATGGTCTCTGCCTCTCGGGTCAGGTATTCGCGGATTTGGCTTTCAATAGGCATTGTTCTTTTCCATCCTTTCCAGGGGGAGGTTTCCCAAGTGTTTTCGAAGCGACTGCAGGCCCGCATGATATCTGGACTTGACGGTTCCCAGCGGAATATCGAGTAATGTTGCAATCTCCTCCAGCGTATAGTCGTGGTAAAAGCGGAGAATGATCACCGTTCGCTGTTTATCGGTCAGCTTGTGCATGGCTTTTGATATCTCGGGGTCTGTCCCATCCGTCGTCACCGCGGGCTGATCCCAGTGATGCTCTTCCCGGGAAAAGACACGGACGCGTTCGAATATTCGGAATCTCCTCCAGCTTTTCATCCGGAATCTCTGCACTTGGCGGATGACCAAGCCGTGCAGCCAGAAGTGGAAAGGACGATCCGGATCATAATTGGGAAGCGAGGTCCACATTTGCATGTAAATCTCATTCATGATATCTTCGCGATCCTGCGGATGATCCACCAGAAAAGAGACGGTCCGGTAGACGTCCCGATAGGTGGCATCATACAAGGTATGAAACGCCTGCTGATCTCCTTCGATCATTTTTGTGAGCACGTGGTACATGGATTCGTTTTGCATTCAGAGGGCCCTCCTGGGTAAGCAGCTTACACCCTATATTGTCGCTCGATGGAAAAAAGGTTCGGTTTTTATATCATCCTATAAAAAAATATTTGGGCAGTATAGGAGGTGGTGCTTTTACAAAGCGCTGAATTACAACGTCGCCTTGGAGGAATTATACCAATATAAGGGCTGGGGAAGTATTCGGAAGAGTAACGGTTTGCAACCATGCGATACACGAACCGTATTAGGATACAAAACGCGAACGCGAATATGGAGGTAATAAGAGATGAATGAACAACAGGGATGCGTGAAATGCGGCAGCCGCAACGCCAAAACGAAAGAGGTGGCCATGACCGGCACAGGCCTGTCCAAAATGTTTGATATCCAGCACAACCAATTTGTCGTCGTCTATTGCGAAAATTGCGGTTATTCCGAATTTTACAATAAGCAGTCGTCGACGGGATCGAATATTCTCGACCTGTTCTTTGGCTAAGCCGTGGAGGGGCGTCCTCCACAGGCTTAGATAAAAGATCGCCTTTTCCAGGGCGGTCTTTGTTGAATACATCGTCAGTCTCCTATTTTTTTCGTCAACAGCAGCTCATCGTCTCTAACATAATTGCAGTGTTCATACGTTTTAATGGCAGCGTCATTCCTTTTGCCAGTCAACAATTTTACGCTTTTTACGCCGCGTTTCCTAAGATTGTCTTCCAGACATGAAATGATTGCACCCGCAATTCCTCTCCTTCGTGCGGCTTCTTCAACATACAGTTCCGTAATTTCTCCCTGCGGCTCTTCGTAACAAAATGAATGAAAACTTTGGGCACAACCAAAACCAACGAGTCTGCCCCTTATTTCCGCCACGGCAATCAATTCGTTGTTGATCTTCAAGCTCTCCATGATTTGATGGGGAGGCCGCTTGTCACCTCCGTTAAATGCTTGATTTAACCTCGAGAGTTCCTCTGCATCGGATTCTGATGCCAACCTTACCTTAATATCCGCATTCATTCTTTTCACCTGACCCATAAGTAATATGATTACATATTCTACCATACGGATGCGGTTCAAGGGTGAAGATAACAGGCGTTTAGCCCCTTAGCTCCAGTCACCCGCGCCTCGATTTGACAACCACCTTTAAATTTATTACTCTAATTAAAGTATATAAAACAAAGTAAAAAAGGTGGAGTGGAGTTTGAAAGCATATTTTAAAAATAAAGCCGTCATCGGCGGCATTTTCATGATGATTTTTTATCAAATCATCATGATCGGAATCTTCATGTCCGGTTACAGCGCGCTTCCGAAAAACGTGGACCGCTTGACGATGGCGATCGTGAATGAAGACCAGCAGTCGGGCGCACAATTTGTAGAGCAGCTGCAGAAGCAGCTGCCGCTGCATGTCGTCACGGACGAATCGCTTGAGCAGGCGCAGAAGGACTTGGATAATCGCGACATTCAGTTCATCATGCATATCCCGCAGGATTTTACGCAGAAGCTGGCCGCCCAGGGCGAACAGGTGAAGCTGGACTTTTTCATCAACGAATCGAATCCGGCGTCGGTCAACAGCACGATGCAGAGCATTGCGACACAGGTTTCCTCCAAGATCAGCACGCAGATTCAGACGCAGAGCTTTGAGGCCATGCTGCAGGGCATGAAGGTGCCCGCTGATCAATCCAAGCAGATGGTTGAAGGCGTGATGTCGAAGGTGACGCCGAATATCGTGTCCACGAACACACCGCCTGCCGGCATGCATAATCAGATGGCACCGATGTTCCTGACGATGGCGTCCTACGTAGGTGCGATGATTTATTCGATGATCAGCTCGGGCGCCCTGAACCAGCTGAAAGCCAAAGTTGGCAAATGGAGAGCGTTCCTGTCTCTGCAGGGCGTCCATGTGGTGCTGTCCGTGATCGCGCCGCTGGTCGGTTTGGCTATCTACTTCGGCTTCCACAACTACGGAGTGGAGACGTTCCTGAAGATGTGGATGGTGCACTCCCTGGAAATGCTCGTCGCCATCGAGTTCACCAGCATTTGCGTGCTGCTGCTCGGCCAGGCCGGCATGATGCTGAATCTGCCGCTGCTGCTGTCGCAGACGATTGCGGGCGGAGCTGTGCTGCCGCCGGAGATGATGCCGGGATTCTTCAAGGCATTCAGCCACATTTCGCCGATGTTCTACACCATTCATCTGGATTACAACCTGCTTTTTGGAGGCGGGAAAACGGCGGAATACGTCCTCGGTTTGGCCCTGGTGGGTGCAGGAGCGCTCGTCATCAACCTGTTCATTCACCAGTTTAAGCCGGTCAAATCGGCCAAGGCGGGAAAGGAGCCTGCAGCGGAACCGCAATTCATGTAAAATAAGATCGGATGGGCTGACAGGAAAAGGTCCTGTCGGCCCTTTTTTCATATGATGAGGAGGATCGCAATGTCGCTTCAGATCTTTATTCTCGGCTTGCTCAGCGAGGGGGAGCACCATCCGTACGACATCAAGAAACAGGTGTTCAAGCCTCTGGAAAATACGATCACAATTAACGACGGGACGCTGTATTACAATTTTGAGGTCCTGCTGAAAAAGGGCTACATCCGCAAAATCAAAGTCGTCCAATCCGAAAACCGTCCGGAGAAAACGACATATGGCATTACCGAAGAGGGCCGCAAGGCGCTGGAAGAGGAAATTTACGCGGTATTTCAAAATTTCACGAGCATCACGAGCCTGTATTCATCCCTGTTGTTTCTGGATAAAGTGGATAAGCATAAGCTGGCTTACATCATCGAAGAGTCCATCGCCCGGCTGGAGAAAAAAATCCGGCTGATCGAGGAGCGGCCCGGCTTTTCCGAGGTTCCGGACAGGTACCGGGATTCGGCCCTTTTTATTAGCGAGCATGCCTACCACGCCCTGTCGAATGACGCCAACTGGCTCCGGAAGCTGATGGAACATCTCCGTTCTGCTTGACCTCCCGGCTTCAACTTTATGGAAAATCCAGGGTTGACAAAAGCAAATGGATGCCATAATATAATTAACAATTTCATACCTCATAAAGGTTTCGATTAGAAATAGTAGAAGTGAAGTGACTTTTCAGAGAGCCGCTGGGTGGTGCGAAGCGGTATGGTCGATCATTTCGAACTCGTCTATGAACCGCCACCTGACAATGTAGGGTCTGCCGGAGTTCCACCGTTACAGGGATAGATGGTGATTGCCATCGAAGAAGATCATTTTTGCATTGCTGAAAATGAATTAGAGTGGTACCGCGGGTTAAACCTCGTCTCTAGCGTAGAGACGGGGTTTTTTTGTTGGCCAAATTCCGGGTTTGGCCGGCACCCCTTTTAAATATATATGAACTACACTCATTTGGGAGGAATAGCAGATGAACCGCAAAATTATCGTATTGGACACGACGTTACGCGACGGAGAGCAGGTGCCTGGCGCCAAGCTCAACACGCAGCAGAAGGTTGAATTCGCGCAGCAGCTGAAGCGCCTCAATGTAGATATCATCGAGGCGGGCTTCCCTGCGTCGTCGGCGGGGGATTTTCAAGCCGTGCAGGAAATCGTCAGAACCGTGGGGGACAGCGTCTCTGTGACCGCGCTCGCCCGCGCAGTGAAGAGCGACATCGAAAGCGTGTATGAAAGCATCAAGCTGGCACAAAATCCGTTTATCCATATCGTGCTGGGCACGTCCAACATCCATGTGGAGAAAAAGTTCAGCCGCTCGAAGGACGCCGTCATGCAGATGGGTGTGGATGCGGTCAAATTTGCGAAGACGCTGCTGCCAGAAGTGCAATATTCCACGGAGGATGCTTCCCGGTCGGAATTCGAGTACCTGTGGCAGACGATCGAAGCGGTGGTCAAAGCCGGCGCGACGATCATCAACGTTCCAGACACGGTAGGCTATGCCGTTCCGGAAGAGTTCGGTGAGCTGATCCGCAAAATCAACGACCGGCTGAAAAATCTGAACGACAAGGTCGTCCTGAGTGTGCACTGCCATAACGATCTGGGGCTGGCCACGGCAAACACGCTGGCCGCCATCAAGAACGGCGCCGAGAAGGTGGAGTGCACCATCAACGGGCTTGGCGAACGCGCCGGCAACACCTCACTTGAGGAAGTGGTGATGGGGCTGAAGGTGCGGGAGAATTATTTTAACTGCCATACCCAGATCCAGCTGAAGGAAATACTGCGCACCTCCCGGCTGCTGACGCATTTGACAGGCCTGGATGTGCAGGTCAACAAGGCGATTACGGGCGAAAACGCGTTTGCCCACTCGTCCGGCATTCATCAGGATGGACTGCTGAAAGATAAAAACGTGTACGAAATCATGTCGCCGGAGGAAGTCGGGGCTGAGAGCATGGAATTGATCCTGACCGCGCGTTCCGGACGGCATGCGTTCAGAAATGCGGTAGAAAAGATCGGCTTTGACACGAGCAATCCAAACGATTTTGAGGAGCTGTTTGCGAAATTTCTGCAGCTGGCCGATGCCAAAAAGGAAGTGTACGACCATGACGTATTCTACCTGGTGACCGAGCACCGCAAGATCGATCAGGGCACCAGCCATCTGTATGAGCTGGAATCCTTCCAGGTCGTGACCAACGACCTCGTGCCGACGGCGACCGTCCAGCTGAAAAAAGGCGGCGAAAGCTATACCGACAGCAAAGTCGGGGACGGACCGATCGATGCGCTGTACAGCGCGATCAAGGCCTTGGTCGGACTTGACGTGCAGCTGAGGGATTATAAAATCAACAGCCTGTCCCGGGGCAAAGAGGCGATCGGCCGCGTCAACATCCGGCTGGAATATCAGGGCAAAACTTATTCGGGACGGGCGATGGATACCGACATTATCAAGGCGAGCGCGCTGGCGTTCCTCAACGGCATCAACGCCGCCGTACTGGACGCACCGGGCGAGCCGCAGGCAGCTGTGCAGGGCGCAAGCGAGTAAAAGGAGGCATATATCATGGCTTTAAAAGAGAGTGCCGAGCGGGTGCAGGGCCGTCTCCGTGACATGGGCTACGACCATCGGGTGGTGGAACTGCCGGACAGCACTCGCACGGCGGAAGAAGCCGCGGCGGCGATTGGCTGCGAAGTGGCACAAATTGCGAAGTCCATTATTTTCCGTCAGAGCGGTTCCAATGAACCTGTGCTTGTTGTAACAAGCGGCGTAAACCGCGTCAATGAAAAGCTTGTTTCCTCCTCGCTTAACGTCAAGCTGAAGAAGGCGGACGCAGATTTCGTGCGGGTACACACCGGCTTTGTCATCGGTGGTGTAGCGCCGATTGGTCACCCGGAGAGAATCACGACGATTATTGATGAAGACTTGTTGAAATTCGGCACGATTTGGGCGGCGGCCGGTCATCCGAAGGCGGTATTTTCTTGCACCCCGGAGGAGCTAACTGCAATGACAGCCGGACAGGTAATGACCATTCAATAAGGTATGGGGCCGAGGTTATGAGTACAGCCGGAGACGAACGTATTTTATGCGGTTGGGAACCAGTTCGGGCTCCGCATTTAAGATCCGAATCCAGAAGAGGCAGCAGGATGTGCTGCTTCTTCTGTTTTTATCATTTTTCGTATAGTCTTGCGGCGGATCTGCCGTCATGCCTTGACAAAAGGAACGATTTTGAAGAAACTAGATGTATATGAAAGTTTTTTTGATGTTCAAAATTATTTTTAGATGACAGATTGAAGAGAGTGGGATCTATGGAACATATCAAGGAAGAGCTGAATGTGCTGCTGCCTGTTATCCGGGCCATCGCCGCCCAGTTTGGGGAGAAATGTGAAGTGGTGCTTCACGATTTGACGCAAGGGTACGAAAGCACGATCGTGGCGATCGAGAACGGCCACATTACCGGGCGGAAGATCGGGGACTGCGGCAGTAATCTCGGGCTGGAGGTGCTGCGCGGAACCGTGACGGAGGGAGACCGCTACAACTATATCACCCAGACGAAGGACGGCAAAATATTGCGTTCCTCCTCAACCTACTTCAAGAACAGCAAGGGTGAGACGATCGGAGCGCTCTGCATGAACCTGGATATATCCGATCTGCTCGTGGCGGAGAATACGATCCGCTCGCTGACGATGCACAGCCTCGATCAGGAAGTGAAAGAGGTATTCGTCAACGACGTGAACGATCTGCTTGATTACCTGCTGCAGGAATGCCAGAAGGAAATCGGCAAGCCGGTCTCGCATATGAGCAAGGATGACAAGGTGAAGGCGGTGCAGTTTCTGGATATGCGCGGCGCTTTTCTTGTGAAAAAGGCGGGAGATAAAGTATGCCAGTTCCTCGATATTTCCAAGTTTACGCTGTATAACTATCTCGACGAAATTCGGGCAAACCAGGACAAAGGCATGCCGAAAAACAGGGTATAGGGCTGGATGGATTTTGAATAGCGAAGTGACAGACAAGGGCAGAAGGAGTCCACGCATTTGCATGAACATAAGTGGAAACGGTGCTGCATAAGAGTAGGCCTTTATTTCGGGCTTTTCTTTGTCATGATTTGAAAGCGTATTCAAACTTGTGCTGAATCATAGAAATTATATTGACAATGCGCAGCGAAGGGATTCATAATGTGAACAATCAAAAAAATATTTTTTTGACCTAATTATTTTTTTGTTGGTTTGGAGTTTGATTGTCTCAGCGAGCCTATCACAAGGGCATACCCATGACCCAGATCTGTGTCATTTAAGGAGGGAGCAAGATGGTTCAAACCGTATCAACGCCTGCCGTCATCGTCGATTTGGACATTGCCGAACGCAACATCCACAGCATGGCGGAGGAAGCGAGAAAGGCCGGAATCCGGCACCGTCCCCACATCAAATCCCACAAGTCGGTTTATTTTGCCCGCAAGCAGCTGGAGGCCGGAAGCACCGGCATCACCTGCGCCAAGCTGGGGGAAGCGGAAGTGATGGCTGAAGCGGGGATCGACGATATTTTGATCGCTTTTCCCATCATTGGCGAAGACAAGCAAGAGCGGCTGTATCAGCTGGCGCAAAAGGTGAAAGTAACGACGGTCGCCGACAGCGTGGAAGGCGCCACGGCGGTGTCGGAGGTGGGCGAGCGTCTCGGCCGCCGCATACCGCTCTACATTGAAGTGGACGGGGGGATCGGGCGCTGCGGCCGCCAGCCGGGGGAGGACACGCTGCAATTTGCGCGGCGGATCCAAAGCCTGCCGGGGATCGAAATCACCGGACTGCTGTCCTACGCGGGGCAGATTTACGGCGAAGAGAGCCGGGAAGAGATTCGCAGCACGGCACGCCAAGAGGCGGCTACCCTGAAGAATACCGCCGATCTGCTGAGGGAAGCGGGGATCGACGTTCCGGTCGTCAGCGGCGGTTCGTCGCTGTCGTCCAAGTTCGCAGGGGAACTGGAGGGGGTAACTGAGATCCGCGCCGGAAATTACATATTCCACGACGTGGGCCAATTGTCGATGGGTATGATCACGGTGGACGATTGCGCGCTGCGGGTGATCACGACGGTCGTCAGCGTACCGGCTCCTGGCCGGGCGATCATCGACGCGGGATCCAAAACGCTCACCACGGATACGATGCCGTTCTCTAAAGGTTTCGGCTACATCGTGGAGCATCCCGACATCGAAATTTTCAAGCTGAATGAAGAGCACGGGTTCCTCAGCTATGATCCGGCTTCCGTATCGCTTCACATCGGCCAGCACCTGACGATTATCCCGAACCATGCCTGCGTCCTTCCGAATCTGTGCGATGAAATCGTCGGCTTCCGCGGAGGAGTGCCGGTCGAGAAAATTCGGATCGATGCAAGGGGCAAGAACAGCTAAGCGCTACAGGGAGGAGGCTGGGATTCATGGGAAAGGACCTTGATTCATTTCACGAGCTGGAGCTGCTGGATATCGTCTGCGGACTGATCCGCATCCCGAGCGAAAATCCGCCGGGACGCGAAGAGGCGGCCGCCCGGTACGTCCTGCAGCTCCTCCGGGACGAGGGGATCGAAGCCGAGCTGCAGTGGGCCGCGCCGCAGCGGCCGAATGTGGTCGCCCGGTTGAAGGGCACGGCCGAAGGGCCGGCGCTCCTGTACAACGGCCATCTCGACGTTGTCCCGGCCGGGGAAGGCTGGAGCGAGGACCCATTTGCCGCCGTCGTCCGGGGCGGTGAGCTGATCGGCCGGGGTGCGGCCGATATGAAGTCGGGCGTCGCGGCCATGCTGTACGCGGCCATCCTGCTGCACCGGCGCGGCTGCCCGTTCGCCGGGGAGCTGATCCTGCTCTTCAACGTGGACGAAGAGCGGGAGAATGTCGGCATGCGCCACTTTATGCGCAGCGGCGTACACGCCGATTTCGCCGTCATCGGCGAGCCGACCGATCTCGGCATCTGCACCGCCCATAAAGGCGTCGGCCGCTACCGGATCCGCACGGCGGGCGTCGCTGGCCATGCGGCAAAGGTGCTGGAGCCCGACAACGCCATTCCGAAGATGGCGGCGCTCATCTCGGCGCTGGAGCCGCTTCGAAGCCGCCTCAAAGAGAGCGCCGATCCGCTCCTCGGATACGCGACGCTGAACGTCACGCAGATCAAGGGCGGGACGGCGCCGAACATCGTGCCGCAGCACTGCGAGATCGAGGTCGACCGCCGGGTTATCCCCGGCGAGACGGCGGCGCAGGTGCTGGAGCAGCTGAAAGAGGCGCTAAATACAGCTGCAGGCACAAGCTCAAGCGCAGGCTTAAGTGCCGGAACTGGTGAAGTCACCTACGAAGTGGACGACTACTTGTTTATACCGGCGTCGACCATTCCGCAGGACCATCAGCTTGTGCAGGCACTGGTGGAGGTCACCGGCGATGTTCTCGGGAACCCGTCCGCCATCGGCATTTTTGAAGCGACCTGCGAGGCGCCGTTTCTGTCCGTTGACTTGGGCATACCGACGGTTATATTCGGACCCGGATCGCTGGACCAAGCCCATGTGAAGGATGAGCGGGTTCCTGTCCGTCAGATCACGGACGCAGCCAAGGTGTACATGCAGCTCGCCATGCGGCTGCTTCAACAACAACCATTACAGGAGGAATGATGATGAGCATTCAAGAGAGATTGAAAGAACTGAACATCGAGCTGGAGCCGGTTGGCGAGCCGAAGTTCTCGTACGTTCCCGTAAACCAGGTAGGAAATCTGCTGTACACTTCGGGTCATGATTGCCGCAAGAACGGGGAGCTGATTTTAAAAGGCAAGCTTGGAGAAGAGCTGACGATCGAACAGGGGCAAGAGGCGGCGCGCCGGTGCATCGTGAACATTTTATCGTCGCTGCAGGCCCATCTGGGCAGCTTGGACCGGGTGAAGAAAGTGGTGAAAATGCTCGGCTTCATCCAAAGCGCTCCGGGATTTAAAGATCAGCCTTACGTGCTGAACGGGGCGTCGGATCTGCTGATTGAGGTGTTCGGGGAGAAGGGCAAGCATGCGCGCTCCGCGATCGGGACGAACGAGCTGCCGTTTGATACGCCGGTCGAGGTGGAGATCATCGTCGAGATCGAATAACGGCGGTAGAACCGGGAGAGCTATTTTTCATATAAAAAAAGGAGGGGGTTCAACCCAATGAACCACCACTCCGGAAAATGATCAGATTATTAATGTAACAGACCGAAGCTTGAAAATCAACGAACCGGAGGATCGAAGGATGAAGAGCAAGGTTCCATTATATCTGCTGTCTCTTATTGCATACCTGGGGATGCCGCTCGGCGTCATCTGGATGAATCGGATTTACGAGGAACGCCATGTGTTCGTGCTCGGCATGCCTCTATTGCTGTTCTGGATGGTGCTGTGGATCCTCCTTGGGGTTGGCATCATGCTGCTGGTTCATAGGCTCAATCCGGACAACCTGGAAGAAGAGAAGGAGGCGACGGAATAATGTCACATCAGGCTATTTCCATCTCGATTATCGGCATTTTTCTAGTTCTGGCGCTGTATCTCGGCATCCGGGCGTCGAAAGGTAAAAAAATGAGTCTCGAAGAATGGTCCGTCGGTGGGCGCGGATTCGGGACGGCTTTTATTTTTCTTCTGATGGCGGGCGAGCTGTATACGGTCAACGCCCTGATGGGCATCAGCGGCTGGGCTTTCGGGCGCGGCGGGGCTGCGTTCTATAACATCACGATGCTCAATTTCATCATCGGATACTGGCTGCTGCCGAAGATTTGGAAGTATGGGAAGGAGCATAATCTGATCTCCCAATCCGACTTCTTTATCAAAAAATACAACAGTCCGGCTCTGGGCATTTTCGTGGCGGTCGTCGGCTTCATTTCCATGATTCCTTATCTGATCATCCAGCTGAAGGGGCTGGGGCTGATCATTTCCGAGGCGTCGTACGGCGCCATCTCCCCGACCGCCGCCATTTGGATCGGCGTGATCGCCGTCACGGTCTATGTGATGATTTCGGGCATTCACGGCTCGGCGTGGACCGCCGTCATCAAGGACATCCTCATCGTGGTGGTTGTCGTGTTTCTCGGTTTGTACCTACCGATTCACTATTATGGCGGCATTGGGGATATGTTCCGGGCGGTGGAGGACGCCAAGCCCGGTTTTCTCGGCCTGGAGGACAAGGGGTACAGCACGTCCTGGTACGTATCCAGCCTGATTCTGCTGTCCTTCGGATATTACATGTGGCCGCACGGCTTCATCGCCACCTATTCCGGCAAAAATGCGCGCTCCATCCGCAAAAATACGCTCATGCTCCCGCTGTACATGCTGTTTACGCTGTTCGTCCTGTTTATCGGGACGTCGGCGGTACTGCAGGTGGATGGCGTCAGCAACAACGACATCGCCATTTTTGCCATCGTGAAGCAGACGTTCAGCCCCTGGGTCGTCGGTCTCCTTGGCGCTGCCGGGCTGCTGACGGCGATCGTTCCGGGATCGATGCTGCTGATGACGACGGCAGCGCTGATCGCTAACAACGTCGTCAAAGCGCTTCGTCCGCGGACGGACGACCGAACGGTCATGAGTTTGGCGCGCTGGTTGGTGCCGGTGGTGGCCGCGGTCGCGCTCATCTTCACGTTCAACAGCGGCTCGGCGATCCTGCTGCTGATGCTGAGCGGTTACGGTTTTGTGTCGCAGCTGACGCCGGCGGTGGTCACAAGCTTTATGAAACGGAATCCATTGAACAAGTACGGCGTGTTTGCCGGAGTGACGGTCGGCGTGCTGATCGTCGCTTATATCAACCTGATCGGCGCCACCATGGGCACCTTTTTCCCTGCGGCCCCGAGCTGGTTCCAGGATTTGAACGTGGGGATTGTGGCGCTGCTCGCCAACATCGTGGTTTCCCTGATCGTCAGCGCAGCGACCCGATCCTTGTCCGCCAGCCGCGACAGCGCCGCTGCCGAGCGTGCGGCCGTCAAAGGTGCATGATCGGTGCTGTGAGCAAGCAGCGGGAAAAGTTAGAAAGATATCGATATGGCCGTGGGGTGAGCCTTTAGATCAAGGGGCCACTTAATGGATGGACTGCCATTTGATAGGCATTTTTCGTTATACACGGCGCTTCGTGCCGGGAACGTCCAGAAGATGGACTTCCCGGTTTTTTTATATGTATTGGGAGGTTATTAGAACCTGGGGAATCATGAATTTGTACGGGGCAAAAAGAATGACCTTTTGGATGAAATAAAATCTGTTAATTCCGCCTGCTTTAAGGTTCATTTAATATTGACCGGGTATACTGGCCCTGACCAAGAAGAAGGAGGACCTCATGCTCATGGGCAAACCGCGAATCGAAGAATGGACGCAGCTGCGTGGCCTCGCCTTTCTGGCGATCGTGATGCAGCATTCCATTGCCGAGTATATCTACAGGCCCGACATTGTGGCCGCGGATTCCACCATGCTGACGATGATCTACCACCTGACCCGTTTCGGAACGCCGACCTTTGTATTTTTGTCCGCCGTGCTGCTGTTCTACAACTATGGTGAACGGTTTCGGTACGGTCCGTTTATCCGCAAACGGTTCGGGGATGTGTATGTCCCTTTCCTGTGCTGGACGGTGATTTATTGGCTGTATGTCCACGTATTTACCCCATCCTTCTGGCAAAAAGGAGGACAGGACTGGGGAGCGCTGCTGAAAGAGATGTTCGTTCCTCAGACGGGATACCAGCTGTGGTTTATCCTGATGATCTTTCAATTCTACCTGCTGTTTCCGCTGTTTGCCTGGGCGTTCCGGGCGGCGCGGCGCGTGATCGGTCCTATGGAGGCGAAGAAGCGGGCAGGGGTGCTGACCGCGATCCTGGGCGGTTCTTGTATGATCTACACTGCTCTGCTGTATCTCTCCTATTACCGGATGGGGAGCTGGGCCGAAGGGCTTGGCGGACCCTGGTCCGTTTTGCTGCAGTACCGCAGCTATTCGTTTGTGATGTACGGTTTTTATTTTGTGGCGGGTGCTGTATGTGCGGCATCCGTCTCCAACTGGCGGAAGTGGTGCACCCGGCTGCTGCCTTGGACCGGACTCCTGTTCCTGGCGATGTACATCAAGCTGGGCTATGACGTGCTGCAGGGGTCGGGCGAGGTCGTGAATTTAAATATATCCACGTACCTGCGGCCATCGACCTTTGTCATCATCGTCGCGCAGATGCTCCTGTTGTACGGGCTGCTCGTCATGATGCAGGGGCGAAGCCAGGCTTTCCTGCGGCTCCTGACCTGGATCGGCCGATATTCATTCGGCGGCTATCTTGTGCACGCCCTGATCATTTACGTGATTGCCTTTTTTACGCGACCGATGGATCTGGCCGGCAGCCACGTGTCTTTTACGCTCCTGACCTTCGGCCTGACTGTGCTCGCTTCGCTCGGCATCAGCTACACGCTGTCGCATCTGCCGGGATCGCGCTGGATCATTGGCGCAAAGCGCCGTGACATGAAGCAGGGCAAGCCGGACGAGACCGGCTTCCGAAAGGAGTCGCCCACAGTGTCTTGATGCCTTGATGAAAGTCCATTGAAACAAACCATTTATGCTTCCAATCATCCCGCAGCGAAAAAGGGTGCCATCAATCCAATGATTGATGGCACCCTTTTTGATTTCGAAGGTAAATTAGACCGAGAGGACGATCTTTCCGCGGCCATGGCCGGATTCGATCTCCCGGTGGGCTTCCCGGGCCTGATCCAGCGGCAGCACTTTGCGGATATGGATATCGACCTTTCCTTCGTTGTAGATGCGGACAAGCTCGGCAAGGCGTTCTTTGCTGCGCGTGCCGGTCAGCTGCCGGATGCCGAGCGTTTGGGCCCGAACACTGGGGACCATCGCTACAATTCGGCTGAGGTCCTGGACCAGGTCCACGGATGCCTGCAGGGCGAGGTCATCCCCGCCCCCGGCATGCAAGGCGGCGTCCACTCCCGCGGGAGCGATGGCGCGTACACGGGCGGCGAGCCCATCCCCGCCCCCGGCATGCAAGGCGGCGTCCACTCCCGCGGGAGCGATGGCGCGTACGCGGGCGGCGAGCCCATCCCCGTAGCCGAGCGGAATGGCGCCCAAACGCTGGAGATGATCGTGATTGGCCTCGCTGGCCGTGCCGATCACCCTGCCGGCGCCCCAGGCCAGCGCGAGCTGTACGGCAAAGGTGCCCAGCCCGCCGGCCGCCCCGTGGATCAGCACGGTATCCCCGGGCTGGATCCGGATCGCTTCCAGTCCCATATGGGCGCCCTGTCCGTTGCCGGTAAAACCTCCGGCGGTCTCCCAAGGCATGGCCGCCGGTTTGCGGACCAATTGGTCGCTGCTGACGACGGCATATTCGGCATATCCGCCAAACAGCGTAAAGCCGATTACTTCGTCCCCGCGGACGAATTCGCTGACGTCGTCCCCCACCTCGTCGATGATCCCGGCAAATTCATTGCCGGGGATGATCGGAAACGGGTGGGACTGCGCGTATGGAACACTTCCGCTGCGGACCTTGGCGTCGATTGGCATGACGCCGGCCGTTTGGACGCGTACCCGGACGGTTCCCGGCCCGGCGGACGGAACGGGCAGCTCGGTCAGCTGCAGCACGTCCGGCGGACCCAGGCGGTTAAACGTTATGGCTTTCATTGGACTCACTCCTTGAATATCCTGAATTGTAGATCCCATTGATTTCCTTTTCACGTTATTTTATAATCAGGCTGCGATAAACGGAAATATATATTTAATTATGACTCTATATATTCAAGTATATAGGAGAAGGAGGGAGAGCTATGGAGCTGCTGCAGCTTCAATATTTCAGGACGGTCGCCAGGCTGGAACATATGACGAAGGCGTCGCAGGAGCTGCGGATCGCCCAGCCGGCGCTCAGCAAGACGATTTCCCGGCTGGAGGAGGATATTGGCGTTCCGCTGTTTGACAGGCAAGCGGGTAGAATTCGGCTGAATTCCTATGGGAAGGCGTTTCTGACAAAAGCTGAGGAAGCGCTCCGCCTGCTGGAGGAAGGAAAGCGGGAGGTGGCGGATCTTGCCGGGCTGGAGCGCGGCAGCATCCGTCTGGTCACGGCGACGCTGGAGCGGATGACGGGGCCGATCACCGAATTTATATCGGCTCATCCGAAAGTGAACTTTCAAATTTCCCAGGCTCCCATTGAGCAGATGAGCGAATTTCTTACCTCGGGTGAGGCCGATCTCGGCTTTACGCCGCTGCCGCTGGATCAAGCGGGATATGCCTATAAGGCGGTGCTGAGCGAGGAATTGTACTTGGCCGTGCCCTCGGCGCATCCGCTTGCCGGCCGCCGTCAGGTTACTTTGAAAGAAGCGGCGGCGGAGCCCTTTATCGGATATCGGGAGGACTTTGTCTTCCAGCAAATCAATGACGGCTTCTTTGAGCAGGCCGGAGCGGCTCCCCGGTACATTTGCCGGGTCGACGAACCGCCGGCGATCCTAAGCCTCGTACGCGCGGGCGTCGGGGTAGCGCTGTCCGGCTGCAAAAAAGGAGATAAAGAAATACCCGGTGTCACTCTAGTGCCCGTGTCCGATCAAGCGTGCCGGCGCCAATATTACCTCGTATGGAGCGAGCAGCGCTATTTGTCGGCCGCCGCGTGCGAATTTAGGGACCACGTGGCCGCATATTTTGCGGAGTAGACGTGGCCTAGGAAAAGTAATTACTGCCGCTGTACTTGCCAGCAAGCAGGAGACGTCTGCAATCTTTGCCGGACGGAAATCAAATAATAAGGAGCAAAAGGAGGCTTGTGGATTTGGTGGATTTTGAATGGTACCGCAGCTTCTGCGCGATTTATAAGCATCTTTCGCTGTCGGAAGCCGCCAAGAGCCGCATCATGACACAGCCGGCGATGAGCCAGCATCTGGCCGCGCTGGAGGCGGAAGTGGGCGAAGCATTGTTTATTCGGACGTCCAGAAAAATCGTGCCGACGGAGCGGGGGAAGGAGTTGTATTCCCGGGTTGCTCCCTTGATCGAATCGCTGGAATCGACGACGCATGATTTTAAATCGGCATCTTTGCCTTCGATGGCGGTGACGAAGATCGGGACAGCCCATGAATTTTTTAAAGAAAAGATACTTCCCAGACTTCAAGATTTCCCTACCTGTACGGTCACCCGTTTCGGGACAGCCGATGTCCTGTTGGACCAGTTGAAGGATGAACAGCTGGATATTGTCGTCACGCCAAAAAAATACCCGATTCCAGGCATTGGATATACGAAATCCATGGTCGAAGAATTTGTCATCGTTGTGCCAGCGGCCTTGGACGTTCCGGAAGTGCGGAATCCGGAAGAAGCCGAACGGTGGCTTTCCGCGCAGCCCTGGCTCAGCTACGGCCTGGAGCTGCCCATCATCCGCCGGATCTGGCGGGAGCATTTTCATAAACGCCCACTGATCCGACCCATTCATGTCATCCCCAATCTGCATATGATTCTGAGCGCGGTCGCGAGTGGAGCAGGAATCAGTGTGGTGCCGACGTATATGCTAACGCATGAGCCTGAATCACCGGGCTATCGAATACTGTGGGAAGAATTGAAAGTAAGCAACAACATTTTCTTGGCTTACCAGCTAAAGCATAAACATGTGCCTCACATCCTGGAAACGCTGTCCCTTCTGCAAGGAGTTGTTTGAGCGCTGCTTTCAAGTGGATATTCCCTCTTCTATCAATAAATAAATTTATGATTTATTCGATAATTCATAATTTGTTTTCTGGATAAGTCCGTGTTTACAATGGAATAAAGAATCCTCGACCAACCGTATAGCACGGGGATTCTGGACTGTGATCGTGCCCGGGTTCAGCCGTTCGCAGGATCTGGTCCGCAAAAGGAATCCAGAGAGATGGGGGAAAGTTGATGAAGATTTTTATCACAGGAGCATCTGGTTATATAGGCGGATCCGTAAGCAAGGCGTTTGTAGATCAAGGGCATACCGTCTACGGTTTGGTCCGAAATCCGGACAAGATGGAGCCACTCCGGCAGCTCGGTATTGAACCGGTGCTGGGCACGCTGGACGACGCACAGCTGCTGACAGACTATGCCCAAACGAGCGATGCGGTCGTACATACGGCCGACTCGGATCATCATTTTGCGGTGGAGACGTTTATCGCGTCTTTGCGCGGCACGGGCAAGGCGTTCATTCACACCTCCGGTTCCAGTGTGGTGGGAGACGATGCCAGAGGAGATCATCTCAGCAGCTATATTTACGATGAGGAAACTCCCTTTGTCCCGATGGACATCCGGGCGGACCGTGTGAACATTAACAAGCGGGTTCGCCGGGCCGGCGTAGATGAAGATGTAAGAAGCATTGTTATCGTCCCGTCCATGATTTATGGGGAGGCGCTTGGGCTCCCGGTCGAAAGTGATCAGCTGCCGCAAATCATCCGCAAATCCCGGGAATTGGGAGCGGGCGTACATGTCGGCAAGGGTGTGAACCGTTGGTCTAATGTGCATATCAGCGATTTGGCGCAGCTCTATGTGCTTGCGCTGGAAAAGGCTCCGTCTGCCTCCTATTTCTACGCTTCAGACGGGGAAGAATCCTACGGGGATATTGCCCGGGCGGTGAGTGACGCTTTAGGTTTCGGCGGCAAAACAATCAGCTGGCCGGCGGAAGAGGCGATAGCGGAGCTGGGAGACTGGGCGCGGTTCGCTATTGCCTCCAACAGCCGGGTGCGTTCGGTTCATGCCCGGAATTTGTTAGGCTGGCAGCCCAAGGAGGAGGAGCTTCTCAGCTGGATTCGGCATCATTTGAAATGAGGAAAGGCATGGATTTTTCAATAATTCACCTCATTAACGCGTTACCTTGTGATCTTGCATCCCTTCCACCGATTGTAATACAATGCTTTTAAATTTTAGTTCGAGCTAATTCATAGGACACAAGCTGTGAAGGAAAGAGTAAGCGGAGAAAGCTCCTGCCAGGGACGGTATGCCGATAGACTGGAAGCATCCGAGGGACACTGCCCGCCGAAGTTCATTCCTGAGCCGGTATTTTGATTCCCTGCATGAGGAATGCAGGACGTAGGAATACCCGTTTCCCTTGCGTTAAAAGGTTCAAGTGAGATGTGCAGCCAACACGTGTGCATGTCTAATAAGGGTGGTACCACGACTCCTCGTCCCTTGGCGGACAGGGGTCTTTTTTGTTTGATTTTATATTTTTCAACACTAGGTGAGGAGAGATGAGAGATGAGTCAAGGGCGCTTAGAAGAACTGCGCAATCAATTGGATGAGGTGAATCTTCAGCTGCTGTCGCTGCTGTCCGAACGGGCACGGATCGCACAGGAGCTTGGTGTAGAGAAGGAAAAACAGGGCGTGCCGAAGTTTGATCCGGTCCGTGAAAAGGAAATGCTCGAGAAGCTCGTGGCCAGCAACGAAGGACCGTTCGACCATGAGACGGTTCGGCATCTGTTCAAGCAAGTTTTTCAAGCGACGCTGACACTGCAGCAGGTCGATCATAAGAAGCACCTGCTCGTCAGCCGCAAGAAAAAGGCGGAGGATACCGTCATTCAGCTGGGCGATGTGACGATCGGCGGCGGCAAGCCGGTCATGATCGCGGGGCCATGCTCGGTTGAGAGCTATGAGCAGGTCCGCACCGTGGCGGCCGCTTTGAAGGAAGCGGGCATCACGGTGATGCGCGGCGGCGCCTTCAAGCCGAGAACCTCGCCTTATGATTTTCAGGGGCTTGGCATCGAAGGCCTGAAAATTCTGAAGGAAGTGGCGAGCGAATTCGGGCTGAAGACGATCAGCGAAATCGTGGATCCGGCTCATATCGAGCTGGCGTGCGATTACATCGACGTCATCCAGATCGGGGCGAGAAACATGCAGAACTTCGAGCTGCTGAAGGCGGCTGGCGACGTCCGGACACCGATTCTGCTCAAGCGCGGGCTGGCAGCGACCATCGACGAATTCGTGCACGCGGCCGAGTACATTTTATCCCGGGGCAACACGCAGATCATGCTGATTGAGCGGGGCATCCGCACGTACGAAAAAGCGACGCGCAACACGCTCGACATTTCGGCCGTACCGATTCTGAAGCAGGAAACGCATCTGCCGGTACTGGTCGACGTGACCCATTCCACCGGCCGCAAAGACATCATGGCTCCTTGTGCTAAAGCGGCTCTGGCCGCCGGCGCGGACGGCGTGATGGTCGAGGTTCATCCGGATCCGGCTACGGCGTTGTCCGACGCGGCCCAGCAGTTCAACATTCCGCAGTTCCAGGAATTCTACAACCAGGTTAAAGGTTCGGGACTGCTATAAGCACCGGATTCCTATCACTTTGCCTGAATAAATGACGTTAGAAAGGCACAACAAAAGCCGGGTCTCCTCTAGAGCTGCATGAGAGGGGATCCGGTTTTTTAGATAATGCAGTCTGTCTGCGATGAGTTTAGACCGATAGGCATTTCTTTATAAAAAATGGCTTGTTTCCACAAAGCTTTTTTCCAGGGGGGACATCTCATATCCCGCTCGGGTCACCAAATATTTGTCCACATAGCGGAACTGCTCGGGCAGCTGGGCATACGCCGAAAATCCGTGCTGCATCACGATGTTTTTGGAAATCAAGGAGATGCCCATCCCAAGGGAGGTCAGCTGAAGGAGAGTGTCCAGAATCCCCACTTCGGTGCTTTCTCCTTTTTCCAGGCCAAGCTCGGCGTAAAGCCGCTCCAGAATCGCAGCGTATAGGCAGTCCCGGGTCAAAATGATCCAGTTCTCCCCGTGGAGGGCGCATTCCAGGCTTTGTCCGCCGGCGAACTTTTTGCCGATGAGCACCATCTCCTCCGTACCCAGTTTTTTGTAACTCAACTGCGGCGAATCGGTCCTGCCGATCGTAAAGGCCAAATCGATGTTTCCTTGGAGCAATTCGTGCTCCATCGACTGCGTCGTCCCGGTCTTTAGCGTGACGGACAGATCGGCGTGATTTTCATATAAACGGGTCAGTGCATCCGTGAGCTCTTTGCCAAAGACGGACTGCATGGTGCCGATCCGCAGCTTCATCTCCCTATAGCTCATATCCAGCTCGGTTTCTTCCCATAAAACGAGCATTTTTTTATATTGGCGGTAGAGCTTCCGCCCCTCCGACGTCAGCTCCATGCCTTTGGCACTCCGGATGAAAAGCTGCTGTCCGTAATGGGCTTCGATTTTTTTAATCTTGGCCGTCATGTTGGACTGGAGATGGTTCAGCTTGACGGCAGCGGCCGACAGGCTTTTAAGCTCGGCAACGCTGACAAAGGCTTTCATATTATCGATATCCATATCGGCCTCCAAGGTATCAAAAATGATGATGACTCTATTGATAACATGCATTATTCATGATATCCCAATTCCAGTATACTGGAACCGTAAAGATTCATAAAGCCAGGAGGAGAAGAGAAATGGAGATAAAGGGTTCTGAAAAAATACGCACCGGGATCATCGGAGGCTCGTTAAACAATCAGTGGGCCAGCAAAACTCACATTCCGGCTCTTACCCGGAGCGCAAGTCATGAAATTACAGCCATTGCCACCTCGAATATGGCATCCGCCCGGGAAAGCGCGGATGCACTGGGCGTCGCCCATGCTTTCGACGACTATCGTGAACTGGTGCAGTCCGGGAATGTGGATTTAGTAGTCGTCAGTGTGAAGGTTCCCCATCATTACGAAATGATCAAGGAAGCCATCGCCGCGGGGAAACACGTGTACAGCGAGTGGCCGCTTACCGTCACGCCAGAAGAGGCAGAGGAATTGGCGGAGCTTGCTTCGGAACAGGGGATTCATCATGCCGTTGGCCTCCAGGCCAGACAGTCGCCTGCGCTGCTGGATGCGAAAAACCGCATCACTCGAGGAGACATCGGCCGGGTGTTATCCGCCAGCATGTCGGTGTCTACGCCGGGTAAGGGAGGGTACACGGAACGGAACAACATTTATCTGCTTCAGGAGAAGTATGGAGCGACCCTGCTGGCGATTAACGGGGGACACTCGCTCGACGCGTTTGGATTTGTGCTGGGGGATCTGAAAGAAGTCTACGCAACCATGAACAGCAATTATTCGGAGGCCAAAGTATTGGGAACCGGGGAGACGGTACCCAAAGATACAGCCGACCAGATTATGGTTCATGGCACGCTCGAGAACGGCGCGTCGGTATCAATCCATATTCAAGGCGGAACCTATCCGAAATTTGAATTGGAGATTCAAGGGGAGAAAGGGGTCATCCGCATTTCCCAGCCTCAGTCCCAAGGTCATGTCCAGTTTGGTGGACTGGTGGTCGAGCAGGCGCTGTATCCGTCAGGACATATTGAGGGTTACGGAGATCAGGAGGCGTTTCAAAAGGTGTACGACGAGACCGAAGAATCTTCAGTCATCGTGAATCACGTGATGAAGGCACATCAGGTCATGGCAGAAGATATTCGTCTAGGGACGTCTCAGGCCCCTGATTTTTACGAAGCCGCCCGCCTGCACCGGCTGCTGGAAACGATCCGGCAGTCTGCCTTAACCGGCAAACGGCTAAGCGTAAGCTAATCGGAACAAACATGGCGGTGTGGCAGGACTTAGACCGAAAAAACGGCGGCAGCTAGGACAGAAAAAGGTCCTGGGCTGCTGCCGTTTTTTGAATCAAGCGTGTTTGCGGCACTTCATGAAGCAGCGCTGCTTGTTTCATCGGATTCGGCGGTTTGCCCGTTTTCGCAGCTGTGGAAAATAGCTCATCTCCTCAACGGAAATGGGCTTTGCACCGTCCTCCGGGTTTTGATCCGAATATTCCCCGCTCGGGTACCCATCTTCCAGTCTAACGTCAATGAAATCAACGAGCTGCTGAAGTGAGGAGATTTGCTCGACGATCTGTTCACGGTGGTTTTTTAAAGTCTGGGTCAGCTCAATATATTCGGCGGGATCAGGGTTGCCGGATGCCTTCAGGAACGGCCTCATGGCCTCCAGGGAAATTCCTGTTTTTTTCAGGCAGGATATTAATTTGATCATATGAATATCCTTCCGGCGGTAGACGCGATGCCCGTTTTCCTTTCTGTCCGGCGGAGGGAGCAGCTTGATTTTTTCATAATAACGGATCGTGTCCTCGGAAAGTCCAGTCAGCTCCGCGGTTTGCTTGATCGTGAACGTTTGCTCGGTCATCATCCTGCACCTCCTGTAATGGAAACTTAATTGCATTATATATCTTGGAGCCGGCTCCAAGTCAAACGGGGTCTGCTTACTTTTTATTCATACAACGGCTCTTTATAAGGGGCCTTGACTTCGATTCGACTCCAACTTTTAAAATGTGCTCTATCAGGGAGACCTATCCCTGACATATGAAGGAGGAGACGCACATGAACCCTAAATATCAGCCTATAATGGAACCTTATCGTTTCAAAAATGGCGTCGAAGTCAAGAACAGAGTCGTTCTTGCGCCCATGACGATTTCTTATTCCCGGCAAGACGGTACGATATCGGATGATGTCATCGCGTATTATGAAAGCCGTTCGAACGGTGTTGGAATGGCGGTCACGGGAAGCGCGATCGTCACATCGAGCGGAAAGGTATTCGGAGGGGAGATCGCGGCGGACCATGACGATCGGATCCCAAGCTTGCAGCGCCTGGCTGCAGCGATGAAGAAACGCGGGGCCAAAGCCATTTTGCAAATCTTTCATGGGGGACGCGAAGCTCTGCCGGAGGCGGTATCAAACGGTGAGATCGTAAGCGCAAGCGCGATTGCAAAAGAAGGGCAGAGCGTGATCCCCCGGGCGCTTGAAGAGCAGGAAATTTTAGAGATCATCCGGGCATTTGGCGCCAGCACCCGGAGGGCAATCGAGGCGGGTTTCGACGGGGTAGAGATTCACGGGGCCAACCGGTTTTTGATCCAACAATTTTTTTCGCCATACACCAACCGGCGCGATGATCGTTGGGGAGGAAATCTAGACAAGCGTATGGCGTTTCCGCTTGCTGTAGTGGATGAAGTGAACAGAGCAGTGGCTGGACATGCTAAACGGCCGTTCCTCGTAGGATACCGGCTTTCGCCGGAAGAAGAAATGACGCCTGGCATTACGATGGCGGATACACTAAAACTGGTGGATGCCCTCGCCAATAAAAACCTGGATTATTTGCATGTTTCTTTGATGGACTTCTGGTCTAAGCCTAGACGTGGAGTAGAGGACAATCGCTCCAGAATGGAGATGATTGATGAGCTCGCCGGGCAAAGAGTTCCCGTCATCGGTGTAGGATCGATCCGCACACCTGATGAGGCGCTAAGAGCGCTGCAATCGGGAGTCCCGCTTATAGCCCTGGGACGTGAGCTGATTATCGACCCGGATTGGGTTGAAAAGGTAACGCAAGGCAGGGAAGACGAAATCCGAACGGAGATCACGTTAGACGATCAAGAAAAACTGGGGATTGCCGATCCGTTATGGCATAAAATCGTCAATACGCCAGGATGGTTTCCGATCGCGGGCCAGGGCGTAACCGGCTAAATGGTTATGCGAAAAGCGCGCCCAAGGCGCGCTTTTCTGCTATGACGCTAATCATCCAGCCACAGAACATTTCGGTGAAGTCGAAGTCATTATAGGGACCCCGAGAAGCCAATTCATAAGCTTTACTTTGGGTACACCCTCCTTTTTTATGCAAAATAATGCCCTTCTTCGAGATCGGCGATGAGTCCGGGCTGCACCGGTTTCCAGTCCAGAAGCTCCCGTGTTGCTTGACTCGCCTGCGCAGTGTTGAACACGCCTGCGATGTCGAATGCCGCAATGGGGCCAAGAAAGCCGAAATGGGCGGCAGCTTCTTCAGGTGTAATGCTGACCGTCGGCACGTTCAATTGCTGCCCGATGACCTCGGCGATCTCGCGGAACGGAATGCCTACATCGCCGACTGCAACCATCTGTGAACCCGTCGGGGCGGATTCCAGCGCCAGACGGTACAGAACCGCCGCATCCAGGCGATGAACCGCCGGCCAGCGGTTCGTTCCATCGCCGATGTAGGCGGAGAACCCCTTCTCCCGGGCGATGTTGATCAGCTTCGGCACGAATGCCCTATCTCCTTCGCCGTGCACGGTCGGTGCAAGCGTGACGATGGATGCCCGAATACCCCGCTCTGCCATGGCGAGCACTGCATCGTCCACGGTATGTCCATTTTCATGAGGGTGACCAGTGGTAATGAACGGCTTCCCGGAGCCTTCGAGCGCCGCTCCAATGGCTTGGACAGCCCGCAAATCCAGAGCCAGCGCACCTTCAAAGTTGGAAAAATCGTTGGTGGGTGAACTGAACGCCAGATGAATCACACCGTCCGCTGCCGCGGCGGCGCTGCTTAGCGTATCGAGATCGTCCAGCGTGCCGTACAGCGCTTCAGCTCCCGCCGCCTTTAATCCTGCAGCTTTCTCCTCAGAACGACAAAGACCCGTTACGGTATGCCCCGCGCCGATCAGTTCCCGGACGACCGCAGAACCGACAAACCCTGTTGCTCCTGTAACAAAAACATGCATGATGATATCCTCCTTCATAGGTTGACTGTTTGATCGTGTTAAGCATAAACTATGAAGCGAACTCTAGGGCAAGCGGTCCAAAGGAGAAATGATGATGAGAATTCAGGAACTGGCGGACAAGATGGGATTAACGATCCATACGATCCGCTTTTATGAAAAGGAAGGCTTGTTGGATGATCGACATGTCCGGCGAGAAAGCAACAATTACCGAAACTATTCTGAAGAGGCTGTCGAGCGGTTGGGGCTCATCAAGAAGTTCCAGTCCATCGGCTGTTCGCTGGCCGAACTGAAGGAAGCTTTGCAGGAATGCGACACCAATAGGAGTACCAATCTAGAGATTATAGATTGGATTCGCGGTAAGAAAAAGGAGATCGAAAGTAAGAGGGAAGAATACGATCAAATGCTGGACACCCTTAACAAGATGCTGGAGTACAAGACTCTACTCATGGACGATCCGCAAAAAGCTCAAGAGATTCAGAGGACTTGGTATACCGGCTCATCCGTAAATAAAAAGCGCGCCCCAGGCGCACTTTTCTGATGTTTCTCTGGAAACCAACCGATTCGCAACCATGTTGGTGCTTGCTATTTTGTTGAGACGCTGAGTCATGTCAGAGTAATACAGTCAGCCCAGCATGCCGATCAGAACAATGCCGCCAAAAATAACGACGGAGCACAGCATCCGCCGCAATCCCTGCTGCTCCTTCAGAAGGAGGACGCCGAGGAAAGTGGCGAAGATGGTGCCGATTTCACGCAGCGGGCTGATATGGGCCATCGGCGCCTGGGACATGGCGAACAGGAATAGCAGATAAGATCCCGGATTTAAAATCGCCCCAAGCAGCAGCGTAGTTTTGTTGGCCTTCCATTCCTCAACAATTTTTCGAGAGGCGATCACGGCCGGGGTCAGACCGAGCACAAATCCGATGTTGGTCACCTCCAGCAGCGCGATCGGAGAGACATGCTCCAGATTCAGCTTGTCGACGAAGACGTAGCAGGTGGTACACAGCCCGACGCACAAAGCCATAAGCACGGGCTTCAAGCCTTGGGCCTGCTGCCCGCCGCTGCGGCTGTTGGAGCCGATGCCGCTCAGCACGGCGAATCCGCCGAGCATGCAGAGGATGCCGAGCCAGCCGAAGACGGACAGCGATTCGTTCAGAAAAAGGACGCCGATCACAGGGACGAGCAGCGTGCTGGTGCCCCGCATGATCGGATAGATTTGCGACAGGTCGCCCAGCTCATAGGTTTTCGACAAGAGCCAGGAATAGACGGCCTGAAGAAGCATCGACAGCAGGAGCAGGCCGTAGGAAGCGGCGTTCATCGGATTTTTCCAGAGCTCAGTGATCAGCACCGGAAGCAGCAGAATCGTCGCGACCATCATGATTGACCACAGAAAGACGCTTTTGCTGCGGCTCCGCTTGGTGAACATGCTCCACACGGCATGGGCCATGCCGGAAGCAATCACAAGAACAATCGGTAATAACAAAATGAGTCAGCCCCTTGATTGTTTAGTTGGTTTCTTGGGTATCGGGTTCATGAATCGGCTGTTCCAGAGCGGCGGACCCGTCCTCCAGCCGGAGCCAGGTATCGAAGTCCTTCTCGCCAAGGGACAGGCGGATGACGCGGGCACCCCGCATAAATCCTTCTTTGCCGTATGTGTTGCAGCCGGTGGCCCGCCCGTAACTCAGGCGGATGCCGTGCAGCGTTCCGCTGTAATCGTTGATATGATCGTGTCCGCAGAACGTACCGATGACGTCGCCCATTTCGACCAGTGCCGCAAACAG
Organism: Paenibacillus sp. PSB04; assembly: GCF_025809195.1. Classification (NCBI taxonomy): domain Bacteria; kingdom Bacillati; phylum Bacillota; class Bacilli; order Caryophanales; family Paenibacillaceae; genus Paenibacillus; species Paenibacillus sp. PSB04. Next base: position 7,128,011 of record NZ_CP081301.1, on the reverse strand, counting down.
TCCGGAGTTGACCGGAGGGCTGCAGACCCGTTCGTATTTATGGCCATAGCAGACTTGGGTGTCCCATACTTCCTGATATTCGGGAATCGGGATATGGAAGAATGCCAGCGCAGGCAGCTTCTCCGCCTGCCCGCTCGGATTCAGCCTGGCGGATTCAGCGGCGAGCCAGTTGATTTGGTCCCGCTGGATCCAGTTGTAGCCGGGAACCTGCTCGAGGCTCGAATAATCCCCGGAATCGAGGAAATACAGGTTGGCGGCCGGACGCCCTTCCGCGTCAACTAGCTCCAGTGTGTAATTGCCCGACCCGCTCAAATCCGCCGGACCGGGCTCTGTTACCGTGTGCCGGTGCTCCAGCACAGTCTGCATCAGTTCGTCCCGGCTGATCCGGTTTTCCGTATCATGATTGCCGAAGACGACCGCCCACGGGATGCCGCGTTCTTCCAAGGCAGCGACCGCATCCCGGAAGGCTTCCCGGGGATGCTCGCATTCTTTTTTTCCCGGGGACACGGGTCCGGTATAAATGACGTCTCCGGTGATAACGACCAAATCCGGTTTCTCAGCATCCATGACCCGTTCCATGATCTCGCGTGTGCGCTGGTCCTCAGGTCTGCCGTCCATCCAATGCAAATCGGTAAACTGTACAATCGTAAAGGTGCCGTCCTTTCGAAAAGACAAGCTCTTGCTCATCTCACGTGTCCCCCTCGTCATTTTACGTTGATTTAACAAACCACACATATCAATGTTGCATTGTGTGTGTTTATGTGGTTTTAGTTGATTTTAGTCCTGGTGAAGGCTGCTGTCAATTGATTTTTTTGAAGTTTGACATTCCTCTCCATCGCCAACTACACTTATAAGAAACAACAACAAAACACATGTAAGCGATGAAAAACCACATGTGTCCAATACTAAGCCTTTGGTATAAAGGAGGGTTTCGATATGTCCTTAACCTATGAGGAACGGCGGGAGACCATTCTCGGCCAATTGGGGATGGAAGGGAAAGTCCGCGTGCACATGCTGGCGGAGATGTTTGGCGTTTCGACAGAGACGATCCGCAGGGACCTCGACCGCCTGGAGAAGGAAGGCAAGCTTCGGAAGGTTTACGGCGGCGCGGTCCGGGTCCGTTCCGGCTTCACGGAGCCGACGTTTACGAACCGTTCCCTGATGCACCGCAGCGAAAAGCAGGAGATCGGCAAACTGGCGGCGTCCCTGATTGAAGACGGGGAGACCGTGCTGCTGGACAACGGTACCACGACACTGGAAATTATGCGGAATGTGATGGAGCGCCCCCAAGTCACGGTCATCACCAACTCCGTGCCGATATTAAACCTTGCCCTTGAGGGGTTCCGGGGGAAAATCGTGTTTGCTGGGGGCGAGATCAATCCGGAGCATCAGGCGGCTACGGGGATGATCAGCCATGAGCTGCTCGATCGTTTCAAGGTGAATAAGGCGTTTATTTCCGCAGGGGGCATATCGCTGACTGACGGGATCACCGATTATCATCTGGAAGAAGCGCTGCTGTCCCGCAAAATGATCGAGCGTACGGAAGAGGCCATTCTCGTCGCGGACCATTCCAAGTTCGGGGTCACCACCTTCGCCCAGATCGCACCGCTTACGCAGATCTCGATGGTCGTCACCGATGCAGGCTGCTCCAGGGAATGGATCGACGCCCTGAAGCAGCTGGACATTGAAATCATTTCGGGAGAGGCCCGGCTCTAAGAGGACTCTAAGTGGCGGGTTCCTCCGCGGAACTGCCTTTAAATAAAGGCGCGATCCGGTCGATGCGGTTCGTCCAGATGCCGCCGCTGTAGTGGGCCGGCAGCCGCTTTATGTCTTCGGGGCTGTCAAAGCCCGATGAGAAATCGCTGCCGTCGCCGCCGACGACGATGACCCGCGTGTCAGCCTTGTCCATCCGGTTCAAGAAGCGGTTTGGCCATCCCCACAGGAGCGGGGCGATTTTCTCGGGAATATGCAGCTCCGTATGCTTGCAGGCTGAAGGCATATACCCCGTCCATCCCGCGGCCAGATAAGGAATCAGGCAGCGCTTCATCGTGGCGATGGACATGACGCGGGCTTCGGGAAGCTTTGCTTGGAGAGCCGCAACCGGCTCATCCCCGCCATAGAAGGCGAGCTGCTTCAGCCGCTGTTCGGGTAGCGCCGACATCGCATCCGCCAGCCGGGTGCCTTCCTTTGGATCACTGCTTTTCATATGAATCAGAAAAGACCGGTCTGGAAATTGCTTCAGCACCTCATCCAGCGTCGGCATAAGTCCGACGCCTTTTCCACGGAACGGATACGTTTGTCCGCCGTCGGCGGTATAACCGTAGCCGATATCAACCTTTTTCAGCTCGGCCATCGTGTAATCCGTCGTCATGCCTTTCACATTGGTACGGCAGTCCAGTGTCCAGTCATGGAACACGGCGATCTGATCGTCTTTCGTCAGCTTGATATCGAGTTCCACCATATCAGCACCGGCCTGAAATGCGGCTTCCATGGACGGAAGCGTATTTTCCAGATAGGGGTGCTCGGGGGGATGAATCCGTTCCGCGGTACAGGTGTCGTTCGTGATTCCCTCCATCGTAAAGGTTTGGGCCAATCCGCGATGGGCGAGCAGAAAAGGGGAACCATCCCGGGGCTTCGCCAGCAGGGAGGTGTTATTCAGATAAATAAAAACAAGCAATAGTGCCACAACCATAAAGGTTTTGCTTCGTACGATCCGCTTCAGCCGTTTCACCTTCCGATTCCCTCCCACACGGCATCCAGCTGCCGTTCAATCGATCCGTATATCCCGTCTTCATTCATCTTTGAGGACAGCGTTATCAGCGTTTGGAAGAACAGTCCGACCACCACTCCTGCGCTTAACTCGGGGTCTGACAGCCGCTGCTGCGGATCTTGTTCTCCGGCATCCACCATCACCCGGCGAAGTGCATTTTTGAAATTCGAAATGTTGGTTAATTCGCTGCCTGATACGATTTCAGCTTTGATCGTTTCCATCAAAGTCAGCCGCAGAAGCTCCTCGTGCTGCATATAGATGTGCAGCAGGTCGCGCAGGATTCGCAAAATGCGCTGCTTCAAGGGACCATCCTGATGACGCGCGACGATGTCGTCCATCAGGCCGGCGTACGAATCGGCTACATACAGAAGCACATGCTCTTTTTTGGGGAAATAGTTAAAAAAGGTTCCTTTCGCGATTCCGCACGCGGCGGCAATCTCCTCCACGGTGACGTTGTCGTAGCCCTTTTCCTTAAACATTTGAATGGCATTGCGGGTAATGTTTTCCCGGGTGCTCTTCTTCTTCTGGTCTCTCAGCAAACCGTTCACCTCACTTTTAAAAAATGACCCTGGTCATAAATGACTGTGGTCATTATATGGCATAAACCGGCTTATGCGCAAGTCCATGCGCATATAAACTGCACTTTTGGCGCATGGTAATAAAAAAGGACGATTTTCTGCAAGGCAGTTGATCGTTTTAAAGCACCCGAACCCGTTTATTACTTACATGAAAAACATTCCAAATGAGGAAAGGAGGTCAGGGATATGGGGAAATTTGCCGTTAAATTGGTGGCTCATTTGGTTGTGATCACGGCGATGCTGTTGGTACTCTCAACGGCAACGATCTGGGGGGCATTGGCCACGGCGCTGGCGATCGGCGTCATTTCCTATTTGGTCGGCGACCTGCTGATTCTCCGCGCTTCCCAGAACAATATCGTTTCCACGCTGTGCGATGCTGTTCTGGTTTTTCTCATGCTTTGGGCGGTGCGTGCATCGAATCTGTGGTCCTTGTCGTATACGGATATGCTGGTTATCACCATCGTGGCGGGGATTTTCGAATACTTCTACCACATGTGGCTGCTGAGCGACGACCGTTCGGCCAGAAGACAGCGGGCCTAATGAGCTTTTCTGCTTTACCTTTGTTTGAAATTTAATTGATGAATAGATGACTAAGACCCTCTGCCAACAGGCAGAGGGTCTTCTTTTAGCGGTTCTGCTTCAGCTCGGTAAGCCCGACCAGGAACATGAGGACGCCGCCATTCTTTACATAGAATGTCATCCGAAAAATCCACATCGTCTTGGACGGATCCGAAAGAAAGCCGATAAATGCAGAGCTGGAAATCGATAGCATTCATTTTTGCACAAACCGGACTTCCAGGAATTGAACTGTCATTCGCAGCAGGGCCATAGGTATAATCGAGTCACAAGGAACGACATATTTCGTCAATGACAGGAGGGATGCCGGAATGCTTGATGAACGCAGTACCGAAATACTGAAACTGTTGGTGCAGACGGACGATTACGTGACGCTGGATGAACTGACGCTGAGGCTCGGCATCTCCCGAAGAACCGTGTATTACGATATGAACAAAATCAATGACTGGCTGGAGACTTTGGAGCTGCCCCCTGTCGAGTACGTGCGCACGGCCGGTTATTCGCTGCCCGAGACCAGCCGCCGGGGGATCCCGGACACGGCAGGGGCAAAGAGTTCTGCGGCCCAGCAGTATTATTTGTCCCAGCGGGAGCGGCTTGCCTGGATCGCGATCCGGCTGCTCACGGCAGAGAGTCCCGTCTTTATCCACCGACTAACCGAGCTGCTCCAAGTCAGCCGGGGGACGGTGCTGAAGGATTTGAATGCGGTCCGCGCGCAGCTGGAGACGACCGGCCTCGAGGTGGTGTATGACCGGAAGCGGGGTTACGAAGTGCACGGCGAAGAGGCGAGGATCAGGAGAGAGCTGACCCGCTGCTGCGATCAGCTTGCCGGCAGCGTCAGCTGGGAGCAGGCGGTCAGCCGTACGGGCTACTGGGGAGAGCAGGATCCGCTGCGGGACATCATGCCGGAGAATACGGACGAAGGCATCCGGCGTCAGATCTACCGGCTGATCGCGGCCAGCGAGCGGATGCTGAACGTCGAGCTCACCGACGAGATGCTCTTTCATTTGACTACCCGATTTTTGCTGTTTATCCGCCGGATCCAGTCCGGCCGGGTGATCCGCGTGGATGAGGACGAGCGGGAAGTGCTGCGGCAGACGCCCGAATATGACGCGGCTTCCCGAATTGCGGACGGCCTTGGCCGCTTGTTTGGCAGCCCGGTACCGGAAGAAGAAAACGCTTACCTTACGATGCATCTGCTTGGGGCAAGGGCGAACCGGATGGAGCAGCTGACAGGCTCGGATGAAATTATCGGACGCCTGCGGGATGCGGCCCGGGAGATGACGGATGCGTTCCAGCGCAGCGCCTGCGTCTGGCTTGGCGGCAGGGAAGCCGTGGAGGAGGACCTGCTGGTTCACCTGAAGCCGGCGTATTATCGGATCATATACGGTTTGGAGCTGGTCAATCCTCTTCTGGAGGACATCCGCAGTAAATACGGCGATTTATTTGAGCTCACCCGGCGCTCGGCATATGCCTTCGAGGAGTTGGTCGGCAGGAAGCTGAGCGACGTCGAGATCAGCTATCTGGCCATGCATTTCGGCGGATGGCTGCGCCGGGAGGAAGTGGAGCCGGCGGCCCGGCGGAGGGCGGCGATCGTCTGCGTGAACGGGATCTCGGCATCGAGAATGCTGAAGGCCCAGCTGGAGGGGCTTTTCTCCACTCTGGACATTATCGCGATGCTTTCCCTGCGGGAATACGAGCAGTTCCAGGAGCGGGTCGATTTAATTTTCTCAACAGTCCCGCTGCCGGACAGCAAAGTGCCCGTTTATGTCGTCCGTTCGATCCTCAGCGACAAGGACAAAGAGAATCTGCTCGGCAGGGTGAACAAGGCGGGCGGCAGAGGCCAAAGGACACAGGCGAGCTCGGTGCAGGCACTGCTCGATATCGTCCGTAAGCACGCCGACGTGACCGACGAAGCGGGCCTCGCCGACGAGCTCGGCCGCTACCTGTCCGGCGGCCGGAGCAAAGTATGGCTGGGCGAGCGGCCCAAGCCTTCCCTGGCCGAGCTGCTGCCCGCGCCGATGATCCGCCTGCAGCGGGAGAGTACTAGCTGGCGTGAAGCGATCCGGGAGGCAGCCCAGCCGCTGCTGGCGGAAGAATACATCGACGAAGGCTACATCGACGCCATGATCGGCAAAGTGGAGTCCCTCGGCCCATACATTGTGGTCGCGCCCGGAATCGCCATCGCGCACGGCCGGCCAGAGGATGGCGTGAAGCGGCTGGGGATGAGCCTTCTGCAATTAGAGCGGCCCGTGGCTTTTTCCGGGGAAGCGCGCCACCAGGTGAAGGTCGTTCTGGTGCTGGCGGCCATCGACGGAGAGTCGCATCTAAAGGCATTGTCCGAGCTGACGGGCATGCTGAAGGACGCAGCCGGCCTGAACCGGCTGAAGGAGGCGCATACGAAGGAGCAGATTCTGAAGCAGATCGGGACGGCTTCAAGTTCCGGCTAAACTATCCGAACGGGAGAGATGAACATGAAATTTCTTGAACCTCCGCTCATTGCGCTGGATGCGGAAGCGGCATCCGCCGAGGAGGCAATCCGGCTGGCAGGTGCGCTGCTGACGGAGGCGGGTGCTGCGGAAGCACGCTACGCCGACGCAATGGTAGATTCCTACCGGGAGAGGGGCCCGTATTTCGTCCTTGCCCCGAGTATTGCCCTGCCGCACGCCCGGGCGCAGGACGGCGTGATTGAGGCCGCGGTGTCTTTTGTCCGGCTGAAGGAACCGGTCGTCTTCGGCCACAGCGCCAACGATCCGGTGCAGCTGGTATTCGCCCTTGGCGGGTCCGACAGCGGCGAGCATATCGCCCTGCTGCGCCAGCTGACGACGCTGCTGAGCAGTCCGGCGCATCTGGAACAGTTCAAACAGGCGGCCGATGTGGAAGCTATCCAACAAATCATTAGGGGGAATGAGCAATGAAAGTATTATGCGTATGCGGTTTGGGACAAGGAACGAGTCTGATTCTTCGGATGAATGTGGAAAATGTGCTGAGTGCGATGGGCGTCAGCGCCGACGTGGAGCATACGGATGTCTCCACGGCTTCGGGTACGGCGGCCGACTATATTATCACTAGCCAAGAGCTGGCGCAAAGCCTGGAGGGCCATTCCGCCCGGATCATCGTCGTCAATAACTACTTCGACAATGACGAAATCAAGCAAAAGCTGGAGGAAGCCTTGTAAGCCCTATCTTGACCTAACCGAGGAGGTGTCCATCCATGGACGTGCTTTATTGGATCGCAACCAATATTTTTGGAACACCTGCCATACTGCTCGGCTTCATCGTTCTGGTCGGCCTTATGCTTCAGAAAAAATCGACCAGCCAGCTGGTGAGCGGGACGTTCAAGGCGATCATCGGCTTCCTCATCATCGGAGCGGGTTCGGACGTCATCGTGAATGCGCTGAACGTGTTCGAACCGATGTGGAAGGAAGTGTTCGGCCTGAAGACCAGCTCGCTCGGCAGCTTCATGGGCCAGGAAGCCTTCAACGCCAAATTCGGCAGCGCCGTCACGCTGGCCATGCTGGTCGGCTTCCTGATCAACGTGGCGCTGGCCCGGTTTACCCGGTTCAAATACATTTACCTGACCGGACACATGATGTTCTGGACCTCGACGATCTTTGCGGGCGTCATCGTCCATGCGGCAGGCACCGGCGTTCCGGTATGGAAACTCGTGATCGTCATCGCCGTCATTCTGGGCCTGTACTGGACTTTCCAGCCGGCCCTGGTTCAGCCGTTCCTGAGAAAGGTTACCGGGAATGACAACATCGCTCTGGGCCATACCTCAGCCTCCGTCGCCCTGCTGGCCGCGCTGCTGGGCAAGGTGCTCGGTAACAAAAAGAACGATTCCGAAAAGATCAAAGTGCCGAAGGGATTCGAATTTCTTCGCGACTCCAACGTGATTACGGCGCTCAGCATGGGCGTGCTCTTCCTGATCGGAGCGATCATTCTGTCGACCAAGGGGACTCCCGAGGCTGCTGCCCTGATCGCCAAGGCAGGAGACCAGAACTTTATCATTTATTCCATTATCCAGTCATTTACGTTCGCCGGCGGCATTGCTATCGTGCTGATGGGGGTGCGGATGTTTGTCGGCGAGCTCGTGCCGGCCTTTAACGGGATTGCGACCAAACTGGTGCCCGGAGCCAAACCGGCGCTGGATGCCCCGGTCGTGTATCCTTACGCGCCGAACGCCGTTGTGCTCGGTTTCCTCGGCGCCTTCGCCGGAGCCATCATCTGGCTGCTCGTGCTCGGCAGCACGGTGTCCTACATTTTTGTACCGACGATGATCGTGCTGTTCTTCCACGGGGCGACGGCCGGCGTATTCGGCAACTCGACGGGCGGCGTGCGCGGGGCGGTAATCGGGGGCTTCGTAACATCGACGATTGTCGCCTGGGGGCAGTTTGTCATGGTAAGCTTCCTGATCTCTTCAACCGTGCCGGACACGGCCATGTGGGCCGCTGACTCGGATATGTTCATCATCGGTCCGATTTTGCACTTTATCGCCAAGCTGCTCTTTTAGAATGGATATTTGAAACCGGCCAAACGGAAGACGGCGAGCGGTCGGAGCGCCGTCTTTCCTGGGCCATAGCGGGTCTTGTATGCAGCGGATCTTACCAACGACACCAACCACTCACCAAGAATGGAGGAGGAACGATTATGGGCTTTATTCGCACACTTCACGGGGATATTGATCCAAGGGAGCTCGGTTTTACGTATTCCCATGAGCATATCGTATGCCGCCCGGCCTATTGGCAGGAGCGGGGCGAAGACGATCTGCTGCTGGACGACAAGGAGAAGTCGAAGCTGGACGTGCTGGATTTCAAACGGTACGGCGGGCAGTCGATCGTGGATGCGACGGCGGTCGACTATGGCCGGGATGTTCATGCCGTAGAGGAGATTGCCCGCGAGACGGGCATCCGGATCGTCGGGACGGCCGGATTCAACAAAAGCTTTTTGTGGGACGCGGGCATCAAGGAAGAGCTGAAGCCCCTTATCGGGCCCTATGATACTTACGCCCAGTGGATTGAGGCGAAGACGATCAACGAGCTGGCCGATTTCGTCATTCGCGAGGTCGAGGAAGGGCTGGAAGGGACGCCGTTCAAGGCAGGCCAGGTCAAGTTCGGAACGGGCTACAACCGGATCACGCCTTTGGAGGAAAAGACGCTGCGGGCCGTGGCAAGGGCGCATCACGAAACGAAAGCTCCCGTCCACTCCCATACGGAAGTCGGCACGATGGCGCTGGAGCAGATTGAGCTCTTGAGAAGCGAAGGCGTAAACCTGTCTTATTTGAGCCTTGGACACATGGACCGGAATCCGGATCCGTATTACCACGAGCAAATCGCCGCAACCGGCGCATTCCTTAGCTTTGACGGCATCGGCAAGATCAAATACGCGCCTGAAAGCACGCGGATCGCGCTGATTCTGAATCTCGTCCGCAAAGGGTACGAAGACCAAATCCTGATCAGCGGGGACACCGCCCGCAAAACCTACTACAAGCATTACGATCATGGACTGGGGCTGGAATATATCATTGCCAAATGGGTGCCCCGATTCATCGACGAGGCGGATCATGCAGGGCTTGACGGCAAAAAGCTGATCGAGAAGTTTTTTGTCACCAACCCGGCCCGCTGCTTTACATTCAAAAAGTAAGGGGGCAGGGTCATGAAATTCGAGCATGAAAACTCGGCTGACGTCATGGACAAGATCCGCCGGCACCGTACGGCCATACTGCCGGTTGGCGCCGTGGAAGCGCACGGCCCGCATCTTCCCCTCGGCACGGACAATCTGCTTGCCGAACGGCTCGCGGACAAACTGGCTGCGCGCACCGGCGGATTCGTGCTGCCGACGCTGCCTTACGGGCAGGTGTGGAGCCTGCGTCATTTTCCGGGGAGCATAAATGTGTCTAACGAGGCGCTGATTGGGCTCCTTGCCGATATCGGGGAAAGCCTGCACAACCAAGGCTTCCGCATTCTGGCCATGGTCAACGGCCATTTGGGAAATGCCGTCGCCCTGAAGGAGGCCGCAAGGGTGCTGTATGAACGGGTGCCGGACCTGAAGGTATTCTATTTCTTCTATCCCGGAACGAAGGAAGTGACCGCAGAAGTCCGGGAAACGCCTGCGGCTCATGGCACCTACATGCATGCCGACGAAATCGAAACGTCCTACATGCTGTATTTGGCTGAAGAGCATGTGGACATGGACCGTGCGATCGACGGGAAACCGCATATCCCTGCCGACGCAGACTGCACCCCCACGCCTTGGGAAGAGATGACGTCTTCGGCGGTGCTGGGCGACGCCACCCGGGCAAGCCGGGCGAAAGGGGAAAAGATCATCGAACGCAGCCTGGACGCGATGGCGGACATGGTGCTGCAGGCCAGAAGGAAGCTGGATTTTGAAGCGAAGGGGGAGGAATTATGCTGATGAACGCGTATTTCAACATTATCGGCGAGCTGCTGCATAAGGTACGGACGAAGCAGGCAGAGGAGATCCGGAGTGCTGCCGTCAAGGTCGCGGATTGCATAGAGCAGGGTGGCATCATCCATTTATTCGGCTGCGGGCATTCGCATATCCTCACCGAAGAAGTGTTCTATCGGGCCGGAGGGCTTGCCCCCATCCGCCCCATCTTCGTGGAGAAGCTGATGCTGCACGAAGGCGCAGTGCGCTCATCCGAGCTGGAGCGGCAGAACGGCCTTGCGGCAGACTTCATGGATGAGCAGGATATCCGTGAAGGCGAAGTGGTATTCGTGCTGTCTACCTCCGGGCGTAATCCGGTACCGGTGGATGTTGCGTTAATGGCCGGGCAGAAAGGCGCCTTTACCATCGGCATAACTTCCCTGGCGTATTCCAAGAGCCAACCATCCCGCCATGAGAGCGGCCGGCATCTGGTCGACGCCGTCGATCTGGTCATCGACAACTTCTCCGTTAAAGGGGATGCGGTGCTTCGGTATCCAGGCATGGAGGTCGCCTTTGCGCCCAGTTCAACGGTGATCGGCGCGGCGATTCTGAACGCCGTATTCGCGGAGGCGATCGGGATCATGTTCGACAAGGGGCTTACGCCGCCGGTATTTTTGAGCGGCAACATCGACGGGGCCGACGCGCATAACGAGGCATTGATCGAAGCTTATAAGGGCCGGATCGCGCTGCTGGCGTGACCGGCTTCATAAAGGGGAGGAGCAACATGATTACACAAACGGTGACCATACGGAATAAACAGGGCTTTCATGTGCGGCCGGCTCAGCAGTTCTCGGACCGGGCGGGACAATATGAAGCGCAGGTGGCGGTCGTAACGGAGGATGGACGCCGGGCCGACGGCAAAAGCATGCTGGAGCTGATGACGCTTGGGCTCGAAGCAGGATCGGTCGTAACGATCGAAGCCGCCGGACCGGGAGACGAAGAAGCGGTCCGCGCTTTGGCGGAGCTCGTGGACGGCAAGTTCGGTGAGGACTGATGGACACGCTGTATCTTCAAGGCATTGGCGTGTCGGAAGGGGTACGGATCGCGCCGGCCTTCATCTACCGGCGGAAAGAGGCAGGCGGTGCACCGGCTCCCACGGAGCTTCCCGGCGGCCCGGAGGCGATTCGGGCTGAGCTCTCCAGGCTGGGAGAGGCGAAGCGCCGGTGTGCCCGGCAGCTGGAGGAGCTGGCGGCAAAGGCAGCGGAGACGCTCGGCGAAGACCAGGCCGGGATCGTGACGGGTCAGCGCAGGCTGCTGGATGACCCGGCCTTCTATCCGAAGATGGAGGCCTGGGTGCAGGAGAAGCGCGTGCCTGCGGAGCAGGCTGTTGCCGGCATCGTGGAACAGGTAGCCGGCGTGTTCGAGGCCATGAGCAGCGACTATATGAAGGAGCGGGCCGCGGATATCCGCGACATTGGCGGACGCCTGCTGGATGCGTTGGCGGCAAAAGAGGACCGCGGGTTATCCGCGATCACGGAGCGGGTCATCCTCGTGGCGGACGACTTGGCGCCGTCGGACACGATCCAGCTGGACCCGGAGCGGGTGGTGGGGCTGATCACCCGCGCCGGCGGTGCGACGTCGCACACGGCGATCCTGGCGCGCTCGCTCGGCATTGCCGCCGTCGTCGGCGCCGGCAGCGCCATCGACGGCATCGCGGACGGCGATCTGATCGCCGTCGACGGGGCGGCCGGACGCTGCATCGTCCGGCCCAGCGAGGCGGAGGCGGAGCAGAGCCGCCTCCGGATGGAGGAGGGCGAGCGGGAGCGCGCCGCGCTCGCCCGTTACGCCGCGCGTCCGGCGGTGACCGCTGACGGGACGCGCGTGGAGCTGGCGGCCAACATCGGGACGGCCGCCGAAGCGAAAGCCGCCGCCGAGCAGGGCGCCGGCGGCGTGGGGCTGTTCCGCACGGAGTTTCTGTTCATGAACGCCCCGGCCATGCCGGGCGAGGAGGAGCAGTTCCGTGCGTACCGGGAGGCGGCGGCCGCCATGGATGGCCGCCCGGTGATCATCCGCACGATGGACATCGGCGGTGATAAGGCGCTGCCGTATCTGGATCTGCCGCGGGAGGACAATCCGTTCCTCGGCTATCGGGCGATCCGGATCGGCCTGGGCAGGCAGGATCTCCTGAAGGTTCAGCTGCGCGCGGTGCTGCGGGCCAGCGCCTTCAGCAACGTCAAGGTGATGTTCCCGATGATTTCCGGGCTGCAGGAGTGGCGGGAAGCCAAGGGCGTGCTGGAGGAGGCGAAGGAAGAACTGAGGCGCAGCGGGGCGGCATTCGACGAGCGGATCGAGGCGGGAATCATGGTCGAGGTGCCGTCGGCGGCCGTCATGGCAGGGGCGTTTGCCTGTGAGGTCGATTTCTTCAGCATCGGTACGAACGACCTGGTTCAGTACACGCTGGCTGTGGACCGGATGAACGATAAGGTCGCATACTTGTACGATTATTTCCACCCGGCGGTGCTGCAGCTGATCCGTCAGGTCATCGAAGCTTCCCATCGGGCGGGCAAATGGACCGGCATGTGCGGCGGGATGGCCGGCGATCCGCTGGCCGCTCCGCTGCTGCTGGGGCTCGGCTTGGACGAATGGAGCATGGAGGCTGGCAGGCTGGGCGTTATCAAAAAAGAACTGTCGGCTCTCGACCGGGAAGCCTGCCGCTCGCTGGCCGACAGCGTTCTGACGCTGGATACGCCCCATGCGGTCCGACAGGCACTCGAAGAGTTTCGACGCGCCATCGGGCATACGCTATAGGCACAATGTTTAAGCATCCGACCGCTAGAGTTTGCAGGAAAAGGCAGAGCGTCCTCTCTGAGAGGATTCTCTGCCTTTTGGATTTGCGCCAAGGTGGATTGCGATATTGCTGTAATTTCTGAATTGTAGTAATTGTGGTAACGATAGTGCACAATACGGTAATGTAAAATATAGTAATATGAAATATAGTAATGCGCAATATGGTAATGCACATTAAAGTAATGTACTGTACTGTAATGCACAATACGGTTTTCCGCATTACGGCACAGCGCATTACAGCATTGCGATATTCTTCATATCGCAATGCTGCGGTCAGTCCGAGTGCCTCTTTGTTTTTACTGGCTCCTATTCTCGTACTCACTGTTAAGGGCCATTTATATTTTCAGCACGGGCCACAGCAGCACCTCCAGCCGCGGGGTATACGTCAGCAGCGCCGGCTCCGGGTCGTGGACCAAGCCGAACGAGGTCGTCAGGCTGTTTTCCTCGATCCACAGTCCGGCCTCCTGGAGCGGCCAGGGAAGGTGGTGAATCTCCCCGATTCGGAGCTCACCGTCGGATCCCGCAGAATACAGACAATACCGCTCAGTCAGCCAATGGACGAGGGTCCCGGGCTCGGCATGATAGACCTTCGGGTTTACCGCGCGATACCGGCTTTTCCATACCGCCGGGGACTCTCCATGCCCGCGATCCCTTTCGCTGACATAATGGATGAATCCCTCTTGGTGGCTCTTTTGCATTCGGGCGTAGCGGTAGGGCAGGCGGGCCAGCATGTGGGCCCCCGCGACCGCAATCGGATTCGACGCTTCCAGCGTCAAAAACCAAATGCCGGGTTTGCCGCTGCAGTTCACGTACGTTCTAACGTTCAGCTCCAGGAACTTCCGGGTCCCCGGTACGGGCGGCATACCCCGCAAGCGGAGCGGATCCAGCAGAAACGGGGCGACGCTGATCCACGGCCTTCCTTCCCATCGCTCAAGTTCAAGGCCGGGGGGAATATGGGGAAGCAGGCTGTGTTCTTCTACCGGCCAATGGGCGAAAAGCAGGTCGTTCCAACCCTGCTTCATGACCCAAGGCCCGTCTGGCATAGGTATCGGACGATGGCTCGTTTGCTCCAGTATGCTGCGGTTTTTCATGGTTCTCTCCTCTCGGCGGTTTGGGCAGGGGCTACATATCGTTATTACCCATCTATGCACAAATACGATGTTTCATATCCAGGGGCACGGGTAAGTAATGAATGCAAGCGCAACACTCAAAACCCTAGAAGGAGTGATTCGAAATGGCAAATAACAAAGATAACCGTAAGATGACCGTCGAAGAAGCCGGACGTATGGGTGGCGAGCAAACCGCCAAAACGCATGACAAGGAATTTTATCAAGAAATCGGCAGAAAAGGCGGCGAAGCGACGGCAGATTCCCATGGCCGTGAGTTCTATGAGGAAATCGGCCGTAAGGGCGGCGAGGCGACATCAGACTCGCATGACCGCGAATTTTATCAGGAAATCGGCCGGCAAGGCGGAGAAGCGAGAAGCGATAGCGATGGCAGGGACGGCAAAATGAGCCGTGAGGAAGCCGGCCGCAAGGGCGGAGAGGCCCGGGCCCGTCAAAGAGACAACTCTTAATCAGTCGATACGATAGATGAACCACAATAAAAGGGACCTTCCTTCGGGGAGGTCCTTTTTACTATTACATGGCGCGTCAATCTATGCCTGCGGCCGTCAGACCGGCGAGCTTGGCGCTCGTCATCGCGGTATCGGCAAGGCGCCCTTCGCGGCCCACCCAGTCGCCGGCGACGTACAGCCCGCGAATTTCCGGAACGGCCGGTCCCGGTGCGGGAGCATCCCCACTTCGCAGCGCAGGCCGGGAAGTATGAGCGGCAAGCAGATTCGGGGAGAAACGGACGGCGGCGGTCGCCTGCTCCCAGCCCGGCTGAATGGCCTCAAGCCTTTCCTTCAGGCGCCGCAGGACCAGCTCGGAATCACCGGCAGGACTGGAGCCGTGGTATGTCATCACATGGATCACCTGGGAACCGTCGTCTGTAAGTGGGATCGCTGCCGAATGGTTCGAATAATAAAACGGCTCATCCAGTCCGAGAACAAACGCCCGATCCGGATGGGGCACCTGTTTCAAAGCGACGTCCAGGCAGGAAACGTACAGCGGGTGAGACTGCTCCTTCCAGACTTCCAGCGAACGGCTGTGCAAGCCGGAACCCTTGAGCCATTTGCTGACCGCATGCGGTCCGGCCGCGGCGATGATGCTGCCTGTTCTAAGGAGGGTCCCTTCGGACAGAAGGATACCGGTGACTGTTCCCTGCTCATGCACAACTTGGGCAGCTTCGGCACCTGCGGCAATGACAACGCCGGCCCGGACGGCTTCCCGCTGAAGGCTGTCGATGACCGTCTGCCAGCCCCCAAGCACATACCGGACGCCTTGGCTGGCGAGCTGTCCTTGTTCCAAAACGTAGCCTGCGCTTAACCGCTCCATGTCGTCATCGTAGGCCCACTGTCTGCACATGGCGTAAAAGAACTGGCGGACGCGGTCGGAACGGACATTCCCCAGTGTCCATTCTTTCATGCTGATCGAGCGGATCGGTTCCGGATCGATCCGGTTCAGGCTTCCCATGAGCGTACTCCATTCCGTCTGCTCCTCGGGACTTAGCTCCTGGGCGGCATGGATGAGTTTCCCGTCCAGAATGCCGTACATGGCATTTTTCGTCCCGCTGCCCAAGGAAGGTTTGCAGCCGAGCTCTTCCAAAATCCGCAGCGCAGCGCTTCCTTCGTACATGGCGCGGGGGCCGTAATTAAACAAGGCTCCACCGATTCTGGCGGTTTGGGCCAGGCCGCCTAGGCGGCTGTCTTTTTCAAGCAGTATGACGGATCGCCCGGACCGAGCTGCATAAATCGCTGCGGTCAGACCGGTCAGCCCGCCGCCGATTACAGCAATATCATAAAATGGGTGTTCCATAGTCATGTTCATATTTAGTTTCATTATAAAGTACACTCCTTTCAAATGCGTTACCAATTAGTCACATATAATATATGTTACTTTATAGTAACGTGTCAATGGGGTCATGGAGGATTTATTTGAAGAGCCTCAGCAGGGATGGTACAGCAAATCAGTTGAAAGAGGGGATGATTGCATTCCTGCAGCAACAAAAAAGCCCTGCTCCCGGGAGTAGGGAAAAAGGGCTTGGTCATGAATCGGCGATGGCGATACCCGGTATGAATTTGGATTGCTCAGCCTCGAATAACATCCAGAACCATCTCGGTCAATCTGCCGATCGTAGGCTGATCCAGGGGACGCTGCAGCTGATACATATTCACGGATCCCGACAGGCGGGTTGTGCATTCAAAATGCCACGGGGTTAGACCGCTCTCCGCGAGGAGAGAGCTGCGGTACGTATGGCGGTAAAGAAGGGGCAGGCGCTCCAAGCCCCCGATTTCCCGGATCTCGGGCTGCTCGCAGTCCGTTTTGACCAATTCGAACACGCCGGCCAGCGGAATCGGTTCGGATGCAAACTTGGAGAGAACGGGGACCGCATACTTCGTTTCCCGGTCGAACAGAGGACGGAGACCGCCCGCGTCCATGCCAAACGTGTCAAGGCTGTCCTGCCAAAGCTTCTGCTGTGGATAGGCAGGGGCAACAAGCGGAAGCTGCTCCGAATCCATCGTAACGGCGATGACATCGTCGGTCAGCAGCTGGCATCCCTGCTGCAGCAGGGCGGATGCCAGCGTAGACTTGCCGTGTCCGGAGTGGCCGACCAGGGCGTAAGCCTTGCCGTTCATGACGACGGCGCTTCCGTGCAGTGGCAAAATCCTTCTCTGCATCAGAATAGCACCCATGCAGGTACCGAGGACATACAGCCGGATCTGATCCTCGTCCGCTTCTGCCTCAGGCGAGACGTAAATGTCGGTTCCGTTCTCTGCGCTGAACACGGCCAGCTTCGGAATCCGGAACATCACCTGCTGCTCGCTTACGGCGAATTTGTTGACGGGTGTTTCCCGCTGTGCCCAGGCATCGTCAAGGTCGGCGAAGCCGATCCGCACTTGGATATCTTGGCCGAAATGCAAGGCCGGCCGGAGCTCGGGCAGCGGGATTTCACTTTCTATCCTAAGCCCGAAGGCTGTATATATCGCTGGTTTGATCATATATTTTCTCCGCTTCGTCAGAAGAATGTGGATATAAGAACAGCCCTTACCCCATATCATTGGGACCAAGGGCTGCTCCTGATCACTCGGTTATGAATTGGAATTAGCTGTAGAAGACAGGATCATCCGGGTCCGGTTGGAAAGAGTCCGGTTTGCCTTTTCCGGGGCCAGCCATCGTCATGCTGACTTCCAATACTTCCAGTTCAGGTGTAGTCCATTCTTTTTTCATCGATTTCACCTCCTTTCAAAAGTTTCGCTCCAGAAAGCGGTACACGATTAAGCTTCGCATCAGCACCTTGATGGCCGGGCTGTAGGCCTGGCTTGGGTGCATCCCGTTTCTGGCTTCGTCAAGCGCTTCGCGTACGACAGAAATGTTCAGCACCTGCTGCATGCGGGAATCCCGGCACAGTTGGTCCAGCTCCCGGATCATTTGCTCCCAGTGCGGAGCCATCCGGTGGAGGATGTCGGCCGCCTGGATCCCCTTGAGCCGCTGATTCAGCCGGACGTTGTCGGGAAGGTAGCCTTGGGCAGAGCGTCTGATCAACGCGCGGTCGAGTCCGTTCTGCACATACTGCTCCATCGGTACCGACAGGCAGAACCGGATGACGCGTAGGTCGTTGGTCGGATCATGCGCCCAGAGGGGATACTGCAGCGACAGCTTACTGACGCTCGTTCCTGTCGTGCTCCATACGTTATAGCTGTCAAAATGATACTTTCTCGCCTCCACCGGGTCGGAGGGAAGGTCTTCGCCCGATCCGATTTCGGTGAACTGCCTGTCCGTCAGCTTGTCGTAAACGCCGGCCTGTCTGGCGAATTCCGGGTTAACCAGCTGCGGAAATTCATTGGCGGATGAGGCGGCATGCCTGCGTTTCAGAAGCGGAAAAGCCTGCTTGCAGAGCTCGGCTATGATGCGTTTGCGTCCTACGCCAATGTTCATACTGTATTGGTTAATCTCCTCGCGCAGGCGGACCCACGCCATTTTCTTCATCAGTTTGGCATAATAGTCCAAGGCGTTGCCCCAGGAGATGCTGTAATTTCCTCTTGCACCATTCAGCAGAATGCCCACCCCGCGCTCATGCGCCTGTTCGTAAATTCCTCTAAGCCAGAATGAATTTTCGAAAAATTTGTAGGGTGTCTCCATAATATCCAGCCAGTGGTCGATATCCGTAAACGGGCTGCGGCCGTTAAAGCTGAGGTAGCTGTCCTCGATGTTGCCCGCATGCTGGACGGTCTGACGGATGAGCGGCCTTTCGTCGGCCAGTCTCCGCTTGGGCGTCCAATCCTCGAAGCCGTCTTCGGGAACGTAGCTGAACGTATGCAGTTTCCTGTGATCACGCTCCAGCGCTTTGGCCGCAAAACCGGCAACCGATCCGGAATCCAGTCCCCCGCTTAAATGAGCCCCCACCATCCGGCTTGTCCGCTGCAGCCTTGAGGTAACGGCCCGGTTAAACACGTCGCGGAAAGCTTCCTGATATTCTTCGGAAGTCTTAAGCTGCAGGGGGGAGGTCTCCGTCAAGCTGTAGTATCTGGAGACGGACACCTGGCGGCTGCGGACCGTGAGCGTATGCGAAGGCGGCAGCTGCTCGATATGCCGGTAAACCGTTGTAGATAAGTCCGGCGGCTCAAAAACCCCGCTGATGGCCAGAAACTCGGCCAGCCAAGGTTCGTTCAGCTCCTGGTGAACATACGGCAGGGATAACAGCGGGCGAATGGCCGTACAGAAGGCCAGTTGTTCCCCGTTCCGGTGATAATAGAGCGTTCGCGCGCCGGAGAAATCCCGGGCTCCGAACAGCATCTGCTTGTTCCCGTCCCAGATCATAAAAGCAAAGTCGCCGACTAAACGCTCCGGCATCGACTCTCCCCATTTTTCGTAAGCGAGCAGCAGAATTTCCCCGTCCGTCATGGCTTGTCTTGCACGGGGAGGGACCTGCAGCCCATCCATCAGCTCATGCCGGTTATCGATGATGGCGTCGGCGGTAATGGCCAGCCTGCGTTCTGCGCAATAGAAGGGCAACAATTCGTGGGCAGACTGCTGCGTGATCCACTGGGCGTGACAACCGAACCACACATGGCCCAGCTGCCATACCGAACTCCGGTCTGCCGGATACCGTTTCAGTGACTCCATAATGGGCGCTCCGGCGCTGACGTCTAAGGGGTCTTGGCTAAACCGGTAAATCCCCGCAATTGCGCTCATGACATCTTCCTCCGTTATGTACCGTCCAAACAATTTGCGACAATATGTATCTAGTTCTTCTGTATCATACTACATGTATACATATTGTATCAACATATTTTTTCAACGTGCGAAATTTAGTGAATTTGGATGAGGAAAGTTTACCTGGTTTGCTTTTTGTCGGATGGGAGAGCTGAACGCGGAGGCCGTGCTGCCGTTCTGGCACGGTTTGTCCGCTTGATATAAGCCTGGAGCATAAGGCAGAACAGGTAGGCGCAGAGGATGCCGAACGTATCGTTCACGATGTCGTAAATCCGTCCGCTTCGAAAAAAATACAGCTGAAGAACCTCAGTTAACGCTGCGTACAAGATCGCCGTCATGACGGCAAGCTTCGAGCCGCGCAAATTGGACAAGAGCAGTTCCAATAGAAAGAAACCGATAAAATGCCCGATTTTTCGGTTGATCCAGGCCTCGCTCGACCACTGTAAATCAAGCTTGAGCAGCTCACTCCAATCGGGTGAGGGGTTCAGCCGGAAATCCGCTTGGTGATGGTGGAGAAGGGCGTTGAAATCGAAAGAACAAGTAAAGACGAACAGGCAGACCGCCCACGTCACGGTGAGAAAAATGCGCATAATTCCTCCTTCATTTAAAGCGCTTCCATTATATATGTGTTCGTTCTGAGGTGAGAGAAGGCGTGTTTGCGATACAAGTTGTAACTTTTTTCGGCAAGTATATAGCAGCATTTTTCGGATTTCAAGTTTGCTGGCCGTCAATTTTTTTAACGCCCGGAAAGGGAATGCGGATTTTAACTGTCTGAATATGCATGGAAATGCGGATGAAAGCGGTTTTTCGCTGCATAATCATGTCGCTTTTCGAAAAAAATTAGAGTCATTTGCTTGACATGATACATTTTGTATCTTAAAGTGTAGGATGAATAATACATACTGTATCGGTAAGGTGTGACCCACAACTGCAGTTGAAAAATGATTAGCGGGGGTAGCGTGTTTATGGAGCTTAAACAGTATTTTCGAATCATTGTAAAAAAGTGGTGGTTAATCGCGGCGATTGTCGTTATTGCCGTTGCGGCTACCGGAGTCAAAAGCCTCTACCTCACGACGCCGGTCTATGAGGCCAACGCCAAACTGATCGTAAACCAATCCGCCTCCGCGGACGGCGGGGCCAGCCTCAATGCCGGAACGATCCAGACCAGCATTTTCCTCATTAACTCCTATAAAGAAATCATCAAGTCGTCCGCCATTATGAACAAAGTCGTGCAAAAATATCCCGATCTGAAAGCATCGCCCGGTGAACTTGCAGCGATGATCTCGGTCACTTCAGCCAATGATTCGCAGGTCATGAACCTGGTGTATCAGGACCCGTCCTATACCCGGGCGGCCAAAATCGTTAATGCCGTCTCCATGGTGTTTAAGGAACAGATTCCCCGCATTATGAACGTGGACAACATTACGATTCTTAGCGAAGCCGACACCAAGGCCTCCCCTGGACCGATCAACATTAACCCGGTCATGAACATGCTGATCAGCTTTGTCGTTTCCCTGATGCTCGCCATCGGACTGGTTTTCCTGCTTGACTATCTGGACGATACGGTGAGAACGGAGGCCGAGGCTGCGGAAATTTTGGACATGCCAGTGCTTGCGGTCATCAGCGAAATGAACCGGGCGGATTTGAAAACCCGAAGCGGCACGAGTATACCAAATCAAAAAGTAGGTGAAGGCAAGTATGCGACGCTCAATCAATAAAGAAGCCCTGGTCGTATCCGGGAATCCAACCTCCCGGGTATCCGAGGCATACCGGCTGCTCCGGACCAAAATTCATTTTTCCCCCAAAGACGCGGCGCATCAGGTCATCATGGTCACATCGACGCGTTCTTCCGAAGGCAAAACGACAACGGTCAGCAATTTGGCGGTGACCTACGCAATGGAAGGCCGGAAGGTGCTGCTGATTGACGCGGACATGCGTAAGCCAGCGCTGCATGACATCTATTCCCTTTCCAACCGGCACGGGTTGAGTACGGTACTGGCCGGGGACGTGCTGGTGCAGCAGGCCGTTCAGGAGACGGGCATCAACCATTTATCCCTGCTGACGGCCGGGCCCGTGCCAGCCAATCCGGCGGAGCTGATGGACTCGGCCGCCATGCGGGACATGCTGGTGCAGCTTCGGCAGGAGTACGACGTTATCCTCATCGATACGCCGCCGGTGCTTGCGGTGTCGGACGGTGTCATTACGAGTGCGTTATGCGACGGCGTCATCATGGTGGTTGCCGCAGGCAAGGTCAAACGGAGCCACCTGAGGGCGGCCAAGGAACAGCTGGATCATGTGAAGGCCAACATGCTGGGGCTGGTGCTTAACCGGAGCAGCCGCGACCAGCAGGCATTTGCTGCGGACCATTACGGTATGCAGGCTCAATAAAGACTTGTTTTTCAAGAAGGTAATGCCTACTGCACCTTTATCACTGGAGGCACTCGGTCACGCTGTGGGTCCTATGGACCTTAGACATTCATTGTCGAGGGTGTGATGTGAGGACGGGTTGAATGCCCTGTTTTTTAGAAAATGGAGCTATGGTCTTTTCCCTGTTTGCGAAGAGCATATAGCTAGGTTTTCTACATACACAGCATGCATCTGGGGTACAAAGAAAAATATAAAAGATGGGTAGTGAATGAGATGAGGAAAGTGAAAAAAGCGATTATTCCCGCAGCGGGGCTTGGAACCCGGTTCTTACCCGCGACCAAAGCGATGCCGAAGGAAATGCTGCCGATCGTCGACAAGCCGACGATTCAGTACATCGTAGAAGAAGCGGTGGCGTCCGGAATCGAGGACATTATTATCGTGACCGGCAAAGGCAAGCGCTCCATCGAGGACCATTTCGATCATGCGTTTGAGCTGGAGAACAATCTGTTCAGCAAGGGGAAGTTTGACCTTTTGGACGAAGTCCGCCGGTCCTCCAACGTGGAGATTCACTACATACGCCAGAAGGAAGCCAAAGGGCTGGGGCATGCCGTGTGGTGCGCCCGCAACTTTATTGGCAATGAGCCCTTTGCAGTGCTGCTTGGGGATGACATCGTACAGTCCGAGGTGCCCTGCATCCGCCAGTTGGTGGAGCAGTACGAGCAAGTTGAAAAGTCCGTCATCGGCGTGCAGACCGTTCCGAGCGAACAGACGCACCGGTATGGGGTGGTTGCGCCTTTGGAGAAGTTCGGACGTTTGCACGAAGTGAGCTATTTTGTGGAGAAACCGCCGGCAGGACAGGCTCCGTCGAACCTGGCCATTATGGGCAGGTATGTTCTGACGCCGGAAATTTTCAGCTACCTGGGGCTGCAGGAAGAGGGAGCCGGCGGGGAAATTCAGCTGACCGACGCCATTCAGAAGCTGAACGAGAGCCAGGGTGTCTATGCTTACGATTTCGAAGGCACGCGTTACGATGTCGGCGAGAAGCTGGGCTTCATCATGACGACACTGGATTTTGCGCTGCAGTACGAAGAACTGCGCACCCCGCTGCTGCAGGGGATGGAGCATATTCTCGAGCGGGAACAGCTCGGCAAAATAAATCGCTAGTGAGGTGATAGGTGGTGATCTCTCCCACACCGCAAAGAAACGAGTCGGATGTCGCATTCGAGGGTACGCCGGCGTACTCGCCATATGTTCTGGAGAACGACAATCCCCGGGTCATTTATCAAGCGTTTAAAAGAGCGACGGATATCGTCCTTGCGCTGATCGGCCTTGTCGTGCTCTCACCGCTGTTTCTGATCGTTGCGATTCTGATTAAACTGGAGGACCCGAAAGGGTCCGTTTTTTTTGGACAAACCCGTGTCGGTAAAGAAGAAAAGCCGTTCCGGATGTACAAGTTCCGCTCTATGGTATCCAATGCCGAGGAGCTGCTGGATGGACTTCTGGAGCAAAACGAAATCAGCGGCGCCATGTTCAAAATGAAAAAGGACCCGCGCATCACCCGGGTGGGCGCCTTCATACGCAAAACGAGCATCGACGAGCTGCCGCAGCTCTGGAACGTTGTGCGCGGTGACATGTCGCTTGTCGGCCCCCGGCCGGCCCTTCCGCGGGAGGTCGCGGAATACAGCAGCTACGATAAGCTGCGCTTGAGGGTCATCCCCGGGTGCACCGGCCTCTGGCAGGTGAGCGGACGAAACGAGCTGAGCTTCAGCGAGATGGTGGAGCTGGATTTGCGGTATATCGAGCAGCGCGGCGTGATGATGGATTGGAAGATTATTTTTATGACGATCCGGATGTTTGCTGGTTCAAAGAATGCTTATTAAAGATCATATTATACGGTGACGACAATGGACAAAAAACTAAAGGTTGTGTTTGCAAGTCATACGTTTATCGGAGGGCCTTTTGTGGTGGGTTCCCACCATTTGGCTCGAGAAATGACCAATTTGGGACATGAGGTGCTGCATATCAGCACACCGATAACACCATTTCACTATCTTTCTTCTAACAATGAGATTAACACCCTCAGGAAAAAAATCTCACGGGAAGTATCAAGGATATCGTCAGCTGAAATCGGGAATATCCCGATTAACTATGTACCATTTTCATTACTACCGTGGAAAATTGCTAGGACGTTTTACCGCCAATTCGGCATTAATTTCATGGTGAATCCGGTCTCAATTCCTTCTATGCGGAAGCATTTGAAGCAGCTATCCTTTCTTCAGCCCGACATTTTATTTATTGATCAGCCTACTTTTCTGGGTATTGAGAGTTTTATCTCACCCAAAGTTACCGTGTACCGCGCTACTGATCTGTATAAAGAAATGACAGGAGATCCCATGATTTCTAAAGTGGAGGAAGAGGTCATTAAGGGAGCCGATGGTATTGTAGGAACTTCGGAGCCGGTTGTGGAGTATTTGAAGACAATAAATCGTACGCTGCCTAATTTGTTAATTGAAAATGGCGTCGATTTTGAGCATTTTGCAACATCCGGATCAGAGCCCGAGGAGTATAAAAACATACCTTTCCCTCGGGCCGTATATGTTGGGGCTCTTGACGACAGGTTTGACTTTGCCGCATTAGAATCGTTGGCAAAACATATCACAAATCTGCAAGTAGTGGTTATCGGCCCTGGTGATGGTAGATGTGAACGCCTTTCTCAACAGTTCACCAATATCCATATACTTGGGCCGAAACCATATAGCGATCTTCCTTCTTATTTAAATCATTCTCAAATTGCCTTGCTCCCGTTATCAGATCATGAAGCAAATCGGGGTCGAAGTCCAATGAAGCTATATGAGTATGCAGCGAGCGGCCTTCCGGTTATTGTGAAGGAAACTCCGGAACTTCAAAGAAGAGAAGAAAAATTCACTTACATGTATAAGGACCCTGAGTCCTTAATTTCAGTAATGAACAGATTATTAAATGAAGTGAATCAGAACAAGGTCAACAGAGAGGAGATTCAACTAAGTGCCAGGAGTCAATCATGGAAATCTAAAGCGTCCCAACTGCTTGAATTCTCGTTAGATTTGCCGAAGAAAAAAGAAAATTATAAATAACAGTTAATATTCAATTTGAGAAGGTGACATTTTGGATACTGATAATAGTCCTATAATAAAAAAAACTACGAAATTGGGCACATGGTTTTTTTTATCATTGTTATTACTCTCCTTTTATTATTTAGCCTATAGGTATCCATTTAAAATTAATAGTTCCAGTACAAGTCCAACATATTCGGATACACCACTCATTCTACAAGTAGGGAAATATATTATTTTTTCTGGAATTTTTTACTTAGCCCTAATAAGCACACTTCGTTTAAAAGCTAGACCATTAATTTCTAAAGTAAGAATGATAGAGTTGGTAGGATATGTTTATATTTTTTTGATGTCGATTGTAGGGACAGTGCTAGGTTCATCAGACTATATGATGCAGACAGGAATGTTTTTCTGTTTGCTAATTTTTCCTTACTTTATCGAATTAAGAGTTGACTACAGACGAATCAAAAAAGTTATATACTGCTTCATATATTTGGCAGTAATTTCTGAGCTGGTACAGGTAATGTTATTTAAACTTTTTGATCGTTTACCGGCTCTTGGATATTACAATTCAACAAATGTACGGTTTGGATCCCTTTGGGATGATCCCAATGGATTCGCAATAATTATAGCATTTCTTCTTTCTTTTATATGGCTAACAGAAAATAATAATGTTATTAAACTGGTATTATCAATATCTCTAATTATAACTTTATTACTAACTTTATCATTCACAGGTATCGTTTCTGTGGGGGCAGCGATAATTATAGGTACTCTTCTTACTCATATAAGTCAAAAAAAGTTTTCTGCTTTTTTCAAAACATGGGCAATTATATTGTTATTAGGTATAGTCTTGGTTGCAGTGTATATCTTTATCATTAAAGACTCTGCTTTTTTCAATCAATTTATGAGAGAGAAGCAAGGGAGTATTAGTGCACATATAAATTACGCTAATCAATTTAGCTTAAAAGATATATTTAAAGCAGTTAGCCTCCAACCAGCTGGTAAATACTCGGAGTCTGGTTTTATAAATATTCTTATAAATTTTGGAGCAATTTATTTTGTTTTATATTTTTTAACAGGGATTATTACTGTTCTGAGATTTCTAAAACTTATAAGAATATATGAAGGAAATAACCATGTTAATTTATATTATAGTGGTTTATTTTTTGTTATCGCCTATATGATAGGGATGCTAAATATTCCATATGATGTTGTTTTTCCTGTAAATTTAATTTATGTGCTGTGTATTTTATTGACTTTCTTTAAGCCGGGAATATCTCCTCGAGTGATAAATCCTTATAAAAGGTAACGATAATTATCGGGAAGTAGGCACTTACATGTTAACCATTGATGTACGAATGATCAAGCAATCCGGAATTGGAACTTACATTGTCAATTTGTTGCCTTATGTCATTGAAACTATATCTTTTATGCCAATTACCTTATTGGGAAGAAACGAAGAATTATCCCAATTTCCCTGGATTCGTCGTTCAAACATTAACGTTATTGAGTTCGATGAGCCGATTTATTCGATCCAGGAACAAGTCGGCATGAGCCGTAAAATCCCCAAACAAACGAAGCTGTTTTGGTCTCCTCACTACAACATTCCTTTGCTGTACTCTGGAAAGCTTTTAGTAACGGTACATGATGTTTTCCATTTGGCTATGAAGGAGTATGTTGGAGGTATTCATAAAAGAATGTATGCGAAACTGATGTTCAACGCGCTGAGCAGGAAAGCATCGCATATTATTTGCGTTTCTGATTTTACGAAAAATCAATTCATCCAATATACCGGCTCTACCAAGAGTCCGATAACCACGATTCATAATGGAGTTAACTCAAGCTGGTTCCGTCCCGCAGACTTCCGCGAACAATCGGAAACTCCGTATCTACTGTATGTTGGAAACGTGAAGCCGCATAAAAATTTAGGGAACCTGCTAACTGCCTTCTCTAAAGTCATGCATCTGATACCGCACAATTTAGTTATTGTTGGCCGACGTGAAGGTTTTATCACTGGTGACCAGGCAATTGTCAATCAATCCGAAGCATTGGGTGACCGTATACAATTTACTGGATATATAAGCGATGAAGAGTTGAAAAAGTACTTTAGTCACGCCTCCGCATTCGTTTTTCCTTCGGTATATGAAGGGTTTGGTCTCCCCCCGCTCGAAGCAATGGCATGCGGATGTCCCGTCTTAGTCTCAAATCGGGCCTCGTTGCCAGAGGTTTGTGGTGATGCGGCTCAGTATTTTGATCCGATAGACCCTAAGGATATCGCGGAAAAAATCATGATGGTTGTTAACGACCGCAGCTTGAGAGACAAACTCGTCCAAGCAGGTTTAGAACAATCTCAAAAGTTCAACTGGGATATCAGTCGCGATAGGACGATGGAGAAAATCCGTTCATTACTGATCCAATAATTCGAATGGGGGCTGACTACATGAAAGTAGCGATTGTTCACGACTGGCTCGTTACATATACAGGTGCCGAAAAAGTATTAGAGCAAATGATAGATATGTATCCCGATGCGGATCTATTTTGTGTCATAGATAATCTTGACGAGAAGGACCGCCATTTTATCAAGTACAAAGAGCCGGTGACCACTTTTCTCCAGCATATTCCTTTTGCCAAAAAGCATTACAGAAATTTGCTGCCTTTAATGCCATTGGCGATCGAACAGCTTGACCTATCGGATTATGATATGATCCTTTCAAGCTCTCATGCCGTGGCCAAAGGAATTATTACGGGTCCGAGCCAACTCCATATAAGCTACGTACATTCTCCAATCAGGTATGCCTGGGACTTGCAACACCAATACCTCAAAGAATCCGGTCTTCAACGTGGAATGAAAGGAGCATTGGTTCGTTTTTTCCTGCATTACATCAGGCATTGGGATTACCGCACAAGCAACGGGGTAGACTATTTTGTCGCGAACTCCAACTTTATTGCGAAACGAATATATAAAGTATATCGAAGAGAGTCAAAGGTGATCTATCCGCCGGTTGATATCTCTTCTTTTGTATACAGCGAAGAAAAAGAGGATTATTACTTCACTGCGTCTCGCATGGTCCCGTATAAAAAGATGGATCTGATCGTGGAGGCATTTGGCGAGATGCCCGACAAGAAATTGATTGTCATTGGTGATGGTCCAGAAATGCCGAAAATCATGAAAAAAGCAAAACCAAACGTTACGTTGTTAGGTTACCAGCCTAACAACGTGTTGAGGGAGCATATGCAAAGGGCAAAGGCTTTCATTTTTGCTGCCGAGGAAGACTTTGGTATTACTCCTGTTGAAGCCCAAGCCTGTGGAACTCCTGTGATCGCATTTGAAAAAGGTGGAGCACTGGAAACCGTTAATGGACTGGATACACCACATCCAACGGGACTCTTTTTTAGTGAACAAACAACAGAGAGCATTATTGATGCGGTACAACGTTTTGAAATTTCTGGAAATCGTATACAATTCTCTAACTGCCGGGACAATGCATTAAGGTTCAGCAATCAACGCTTTAAGGAAGAGTTATCTGAATACATCAATACATGCATTCGCAACTATAGTCCAAATACTCAAACGAAGGATTTTGAATACAGTGTTACATCGTAAAGATTCTATTGTAAAGTCGAGATGACAAAAGATGGTAAAGCATGGCTTGATTTACTTTATAGCGAAACTGTTTGCCGGAGCGGTTGGGTTTTTATCAATTGTCCTTTATACCCGTATGCTTGTACCGGATGAGTATGGCCGATATGCGTTGATCCTCGTTTATGTGAACCTGATTAATTCTTTGTTGTATCAATGGTTTCGGCTGGGGCTGATTCGATATATCCCGAGATACCATAACGATAAGGGGAAATATAACAATCTTCTCAGTACTGTGATCGTTTGTTACCTCGGATGCTGCTTGTTCACTCTTGTAGCAGGAGGCGTCCTTGTGCTCGTGGGCATCCAATCCGCTGTGCAGATGGCAGTGACGCTGTTTTTCCTGTGGACGGCGGCCTGGTTTGAGCTGTCGCAAGCCGTGCAGCGCTCCAATTTAAAACCGGTCCGCTTTACGATGATGACCGGGTTGAAATCGGCGGCAAGCCTCGGATTTGGAGTGCTCGCCTTGGCGATGGGATACGGCGAAGTGGGCCTACTGATTGGGATTTCACTTGGGACCCTTGTGGCTAATGTAGTGTTCATCCGGGAATGGAACATTCGAGCAGGATGGTCGGTAGACCGCTCCATTCTGGTAGAGCTGGTGAAGTATGGGCTTCCGCTCATCATTAGCGGTGGAATGGCCTACATCATGCAGTCGATTGACAGGGTGATGATCGGCTGGTTAGAGGATGAGTCCGCTGCCGGGATCTACTCCGTCACATTCGATTTTGCGCTCCAGACTGTGGGCATGCTAATGCTCATTGTAAACTTAAGCGCGCTTCCGCTGGTCATCCGGCGTTTGGAGACGGAGGGATATGAATCCGCGCAGGGACAGCTCACGCAAAACTACCAGCTGCTGCTCGGAATCTCCTTACCGGCCGTTCTTGGATTAACGATCCTATCTGGAAATATTACAAGTGTTGTTTTTGGGAGCGAATACGTGCATGAAGCGGCCATTATTCTGCCCATAATCTCTTTTGCAATGCTTTTTCAAGGCTTAAAAAGCTACTATACGGACAATTCATACCAGTTAGGGAGAACAACCTACAAGCAGGCCATTCCTGTACTGATCGGCATTGTACTTAATGTCGTCCTGAATATGGTGCTCATTCCACGGTTTGGGCTCACTGGAGCAGCGATATCCTCATTGACGGCGTATTTATGTTCGTTCCTGGCAAATTGGTTTGTGGCCAGGAGCGTTTTTTATTTACCGCTCCCCCTTGCGGAAAGCGCGAAAATTATTGGATCTTCCTTCGTGATGGGACTGGTCCTTTTCCTGCTCAAGGGACAGTCTGGGCTGCTGGCTTTAATCTGCCAAATCGCCGTAGGAGCTGTCGTATATGCAGCCATGTTCGTCATCTTGAATATCATGAATGCTCGCACGCTCCTGATGCGAAAGCTGTCAGTTTTAAGACAGAAACGGCTGGCCAAGTCGGATGCTTGAACGAAACGGAAATGAAACCAATTTGAAATAGGGGTGAATGAGTATGAAAATCGTATTGTTGTCCGGCGGCAGCGGCAAGCGGCTGTGGCCCTTGTCCAATGACGCCAGATCGAAGCAGTTTTTGAGAGTGCTGGAAACCGGATCCGGGGAGCGAATTTCCATGCTGCAGCGAGTATGGGACCAGTTAGCGGCTGAAGGTTTGGGACAGGACTCCTGCATTGCGACAAGCAAAGGGCAGGTCGACATGATCCAAAGCCAAATTGGAAGCGAGGCTGAGATCGTGATCGAACCGGAGAAAAGAGATACGTTTCCGGCGATTGCTCTTGCGGCGTCTTACTTATATTCGATGAAGGATATGCCGCTCGATGAAGTCATGATCGTTATGCCTGTGGACCCCTTCGTGGAGCAACCCTTTTTTAACCGGCTCCGGAAGCTGGAGAGAGTGGTACAAACCTCGGGTGCAGATCTGGCGTTACTTGGAGTTCTTCCAACGTACCCATCCGAAAAATACGGGTATATCGTTCCTGAGAACATAGAAGACAACAATTCTGAATATGTACAGGTACACAGCTTTCGGGAAAAGCCCCGCGAAGAAGAAGCCGCCGAAATGATCCGCCAAGGCGCGCTTTGGAATTGCGGGGTTTTTGCTTTCCGGCTCGGATTTATCATCGATATGTTAATCGAGAGAAAGCTGCCGATTCACTACGAGGAAGCAGTTAGGCAATATGGCCGTTTCTTGAAGACGAGCTTTGATTATGAAGTGGTGGAAAAAACAGAACAGATCGTGGTCATGCCTTATGATGGTGAGTGGAAGGACTTAGGAACTTGGAATACGCTGACAGAAGAAATCGCCTCCCCATTGATCGGAAAAGGAACGCTGTCACCGGATTCCCAAAATACTCATGTTATTAATGAGTTGGACATTCCTGTCACAGCGATCGGCGTATCCAACCTTATCATTGCAGCTAGTCCAGACGGCATTCTTGTATCCGATAAAGAGGCAAGCCCAAGAATTAAGGAACTGGTGAACTCGGACGAGCTCCGGCCAATGGTTGAGGAACGACGCTGGGGTAGATATCGCGTATTAGACTTTTTGAAATACGAGGACGGACAGGAAGTACTGACGAAGCGAATTTGTATTCAGGCCGGAAAAAATTTGAGCTATCAATACCATCACAAGCGGAAGGAAGTATGGACTGTCATTGCCGGTTCCGGTGAAATGATACTGGACGGACAATATCGGCGGATTACCACTGGCGATGTCATTGTCATACCGGCTCAGAGCAAACACAGCCTGAAGGCCGCAACCGATATGGAGATTATTGAGGTGCAAACGGGAACAGAGCTGGTGGAGGAAGATATCGTAAGGCTGGCAATGCGATGGGAGGAAATTCTTCAGTTTTGTTTTATCTGACGAAGAATTCATTAAGAGTGAGGTGTATGAAATGAAAATTACAGTCGTCGGGACGGGATATGTCGGCCTGGTCTCCGGGGTTTGCTATGCTGAACTCGGGCACGATGTCATTTGTGTGGACAAGGACATTGAGAAAATCCGAAAGCTGGCTGAAGGGGAAATTCCCATTTACGAGCCTGGGCTTCAGCCGCTCGTCATTCGAAATTCTGCTGAAGGCCGACTGCGTTTCCAAACAGAGTTAAAAGAGGCAGTTGCCGCTTCAGATATTATCATTATTGCTGTTGGCACTCCGTCATTACCGAATGGGGAGGCCAACCTTTTTTATATTGAGCAAGTGGCTCGTGAAGTCGCAGAGGTCATTGACTGTTATAAGATCATTTGCATTAAGAGTACCGTTCCCGTTGGGACTAACGAGCGCATCCGGTATTTGATTCAGAGCCAGTCGCCGGTTCATTTCGACAGTGTCTCGCTGCCAGAATTTCTTCGAGAAGGAACAGCTGTTCAGGATACGCTTCATCCTGACCGAATTGTCATAGGTGCGGAGAGTGAGCAGGCAGCTAAGATTATGCGGGAACTTCACCAGGGGCTGACCGAACATATTCTCGTGACCGATATCCGCAGCGCGGAGATGATCAAGTATGCTTCCAATGCTTTTCTTGCGACGAAGATTTCCTTTATCAACGAAATCGCGAATATCTGCGAGAAGGTCGGGGCAGACATTACCAAAGTGACGGAAGGCATGGGATACGACAATCGTATTGGCTCCTCCTTTTTAAAAGCTGGGATCGGATACGGAGGCTCTTGTTTCCCAAAAGACACCCAAGCTCTAATTCAGATTGCTGGGCAAATGAATTACGACTTCAAGCTGCTGAAATCGGTAGTTGAGGTCAACCGGGGGCAGCGCTTTAACGTGATCCGTAAGCTGGAACAGCTGCTTGGCGATCTCTCCGGAAAAACCATTGGCATTTGGGGGCTCGCCTTCAAACCGGAAACGGATGATGTTCGTGATGCGCCTTCTATCGAAATTATCCAATCGCTTATTGATCGAGGGGCAGTCGTCAAGGCTTACGATCCAATTGCGACCAATAACTTTAGAAGCGTACTCGGCTACGCTAACGTGAAATATTGCGAAACAGCGAGAGAGGCAGCTGTGGAGACGGATGCCCTGTGCATTCTGACAGAATGGCAGGAATTTAGGCAGATCTCGCTTTATGAGCTTGAAACCTGGATGAAAACTCCGAACCTCATTGACGGACGGAATATTTACTCGGAAGAAGAGATTGCAAAGACACAATTTGCTTATTACTCCATTGGCCGGCCCAACCTGAACAAAGGGATTCGCGAGCAGAGCCCAGTCTTTATGATGCAGGGATGAGAGGAAGAAATGTGAATGAATAACTCGCTGAATACGAGTGATTTTTCCAGAGAATTGTCGCTGCTTCTCCGAATTATTGGATCCGGACCATGGGGGGAAGAAGATTTAGAAGGGGTAGACTGGAAAGAATTGATTCGCCTTGCTTATCATCACCGGGTCTATCCGTTGTTGTACATGCGTTTAAAGGAACGGGGCCGGGAGAGTGTTCCACGCTCTATAATGGATTCGCTGTATTCCAAATATTCCGCTAATGTGATCAGCATGCTGCGTCTTAGCTCTGAAATGGAGAAAATCAACTCTGCTTTGATGGAACATCAGGTTGAGGCGATTTTTCTGAAAGGACCGGTTCTAGCACAACAGCTATACGGAGACTTGTCGCTTCGGACCTCCAAAGATCTCGATGTATTGGTTTCCCCCAAACACTTGGAAAAAGCAGAAGGGATTTTGTCTGAGTTAGGCTATGTTACAGAAGACGAGAAAACTTTGGGCTCCTGGAAACGGAAAAAGCACCATATCAGTTACGTGCATCCGCTCTATTTTACTCAGGTGGAATTACACTGGCGGATGAGCGCGGAACTGCCCGGGGCCTCTTTCAGAACACTGTGGGATCGGCGAACAACGGTCTCCTTCTCCGGACGGCCGATTCATTACTTAAGCGACGGAGATCTGTTTATGTACTTGGTGTCGCATGGCGCAAGACATGGCTGGTTCCGCCTTCGCTGGTTATGTGATATTGACCGGATGATTCAAAAAAAATCATTCAATGTACAAAAGATAATGGAACACTACCTTCAGCGGAAGGAGCGGGATCTGGCAGGACAGGCTGCCATTTTAACGAATCGGCTGTTGTCAACGCCACTAGGCGGAGACCTAGAAGAGCTATCCCGTAATATGTACGCAGAGGAGCTTGCAAGAGCATCGCTGTATTTCATCAAGAACCCTGTTGACTTATCCCCTAATGGTGATAAGGACACATTGGCATACTACAAGCGCTATTTACATTCTTTAATGTCGAGAAAAGAAAAGCTGTCGTTGATCATGGATTATCTTTACCCCAGCACAAAGGATGTTTCGCTGCTGCCACTGCCTAAATTACTGCATTTCCTCTATTTTCCCCTTCGTCCGTTTCTGTGGTTTTGGCGCTATGTATTCAGTAAAGAGCCCGTAACAACGGCTGATCCCAAAACCGATAGAAAAGAGGAGAGGCATGCAAGTGAATCGACGGTTTAAGGACAACCCCGCCATTTTGGTTACAGGCGGTGCGGGGTTCGTAGGGGGGAACTTTCTGAGGCTGATGCTTCCGAAGTATCCTTCATACCGCTTCATTAATCTCGATAAGTTGACCTATTCGGGAAATATACAAAATATTGCCGCCTTGTCAGACTATGACCACTATACCTTTATTCAAGGCGATATTTGCGACCGGGACATGGTAGATGCCGTCATCAGGGAGCACCAGATCGATGTTATCATCAATTTTGCCGGCGAATCCCACGTGGACCGGAGTATAGTGGATCCGGTGACATTCGTCGCCACGAATATCAATGGAACGCAATCTCTGCTTGATGCCGCAGTCCGCTATGACATTGGGCTGTTTCTGCAGATCTCAACCGACGAGGTTTATGGTTCTTTGGATGACACGGGCTATTTTACGGAAAACTCCCCGATCGCCCCTAACAATCCGTATTCTGCCAGTAAAGCTGGAGCCGATATGCTGATTCATTCCTACAGCAATACGTATGGATTACCGTTCAATATCGTCCGGTTCGGCAACACATACGGCCCTGCACAGCACCCGGAGAAGCTCATTCCTATGGTCATCATGAACGCTTTGCAGGACAGGAAGATTCCGATCCACGGCGAGGGTCTCAGCATTCGCGATTGGGTCTATGTCCGCGATAACAATACGGCAATCGACCGTGTTCTGCACCTGGGGCGCAGTGGAGAGGTATACAACATCGGTTCACATCAGGAAGTGAAGACGATAGACGTCACGCATTTTATTCTGGATATGCTCGGAAAGCCCCGAAGCCTCATTGAGTTCATCCCGGACAGGCCGGGGCAGGATTACCGATATGCCAACAATCCGGCAAAAATTATGAATGAGCTCGGATGGAGACCCGAATACAGGTTTGACGAAGGGTTGAAACAAACCGTGGAATGGTACGTCCAGCACGCAGATTGGTGGCAAGAGCCGAATAGTCGTAGCTATGAATCTAACATCCCGATGGGTTCTCAACAAATTATATGAGAAAGAGGTAGGTCAATCATGAGTATGACAGAAATCGCTGCAGCCAACATCATCTCCCAATCCCCCGGCTATCTCGTCAGCGACATGGATGGGGAGAAAGTCATGCTGAGTATCGAGACCGGCAAATACTACAACCTGGGGCAGATCGGCGGGCGGATCTGGGAGCTGATTGCTGCGCCGACCAGCCTGACGGATCTGGTGGGGCAATTGGTCGAAGAGTATGATATCGGGCCGGAAGCGTGCGAGCAGCAGGTGCATCCGTTTCTGAACAAGCTTGCGGCGGAGGGGCTGATCCAGGTGAGAAGCGGGCATGAGCTGGAGTAGGCAGCTGCGCGCTTTTGTTCGCTTTCCATGGGCCCAGAAGATGATGTATGCCGAAGCCTACGTGCTCCTGGCATGGGGAAGAGTGCTGAAGGCACTCCCTTTCGCCAAAGTCGCCCCTTCCCTGGGGAGCTATATGAAGGAGACTCCGGAGGAGGAGCTTAGCCGGCAGGAACTGCTGACCATCCGTCAAGTCTCCAAAGCCGTTCACGGGATGAGCCGGTACACGTGGTGGGAGAGCCAATGCCTGGTCAAGGCGATCGCCGCCATGAAAATGCTGGAGCGCCGCGGCCTGTCGAGCACGCTGTATTTGGGAAGCGGCAGGGACGAGCAGGGGCGGCTGGCGGCTCACGCCTGGCTGCGCTGCGGGTCGTACATCGTGACGGGAAGGGAAGGACACGAGAAGTATACGGTTGTGGGCATTTTCGGCAACGGAGCGGCAGCCGACCGAGAGGCCGGGCTCATGACGCGGCAATCCGGATAAGGAGCTACGTACAATGAAGGATTTATTCTACTATATTCGCAAAATCCAGCGGGTCGCCGGAGGCAAGCTGTACTTGAACATGTCCATGACCCTTCTCATCAGCCTGTTGGACGGCATCGGCATGTATTTGATCGTTCCGCTGCTGGGCATGATCGGCCTGCTGCAAATGGATTCGGGGAGCCTGCCGTTTTTGGCCCCGCTTACCGGGCTGATCTATTCCTGGTCCCTGCAGCTCAGCCTGCCGCTGGTCCTGGCGGTCTATGTCCTCATCCTTGGTGGACAAGCGCTGCTGCAGCGAAGCCAGACCCTCCTGAACGCAAGGATTATACAATCCTTTATCCGGACGCTGCGGACCGAGACGTATGAAGGGCTGCTGCGGGCCAAGTGGGAGTTTTACCTGCGCAAACGCCGGTCGGATTTTAACCACGTGATGTCCAACGAGCTGGGGCGGGTCAATTACGGAACGACTTTATTTTTACAGATGGTGACGTCGCTGATCTTTACCGTGCTTCAAATTGCCTTGGCCCTGTGGCTGTCGCCGGCATTGACAGTGATGGTGCTGGTCAGCGGAGGGCTGCTTGCTTTGTTCGCACGGAGGTTTGTGCGCAGGTCCAAGCGGATCGGGGAGGAGACCACCGAGCTGTCCAAGCATTATTTTGCGGGAATCAGCGACCATTTCGGCGGCATTAAGGATATCAAAAGCAACCGGCTGGAGGCGTCCCACATCCATTGGTTCCGTAAGCTGACCGACCAAATGGAGCATAACTTCCTCGAGTTTGGCCGGGTGAACTCCATGTCGCAGGTGATTTACCGCCTGTCCTCCGTCGTGCTTATCGCGGCATTTATGTACGTGGCGATCGCGGTACTGCATACTCCGCCGGAGCAGCTGATTACGGTTGTGCTCATTTTTACCCGGCTGTGGCCGAGGTTTATCGGCATTCAGTCGAATATGGAGCAGCTCAGCTCGAATCTGCCGGCGTTTCATGACATGCGGAAGCTGCAGCAGGAATATGAAGCGGAGCAGGAGCTGATCAGCCCGGAAGAAGTGGGGGCTTCGAAGCTTGCTTTGGCCGACGGAATCAGCTGCACCGATGTCAGCTACCGGTACAACCCCAAGGAGCCGCAATACGCGCTGCGCGATATCAATGTCCATATTCCGGCTAACCGCATGACCGCTATCGTCGGCAAGTCCGGCGCCGGGAAAAGTACGCTAGTCGACCTGCTGATGGGGCTGATCCATCCGGAAGAGGGAGAAGTGCGGGCGGACGGCGTTTCGCTCCAGCGCGAACGCCAGCTGCTGGCGCTGCGCGGCTCGATCGGATACGTGGCGCAGGATCCGTTCCTGTTCAACGAGAGCATCCGCTACAATTTGCAGCTGGTGGACCCCAATGCGCAGGATGACGATCTATGGCAGGCGCTGGAGT
Organism: Paenibacillus sp. PSB04; assembly: GCF_025809195.1. Lineage (NCBI taxonomy): Bacteria > Bacillati > Bacillota > Bacilli > Caryophanales > Paenibacillaceae > Paenibacillus > Paenibacillus sp. PSB04. The sequence goes on along the minus strand of NZ_CP081301.1, from coordinate 7,090,725 downwards.
TCTCGGCTTCGGCCGAGTTCGTCCGCAAGCTGCCTCAGGGAATGGACACAGTCATCGGGGACCGGGGCGTTCGCTTGTCGGGCGGAGAGCGCCAGCGGCTGGTGCTGGCCCGCGCGATTTTGAAGCGGCCGAGCATCCTTGTCCTGGATGAAGCGACCAGCGCGCTCGACAGCGAAAATGAGCTACTTATCCAGCAGGCGCTGGAACGTCTCAAAGGAAGCATGACGATGATCGTGATCGCCCACCGGCTGTCCACCATCCGGAACGCAGACCATGTGATCGTGATGGAGCAAGGCAAGGTGATTCAGCAGGGCGGTTATTTGCAGCTCTCTCAGGAGAGCAAAGGTTCCTTCAGCAAACTGCTGAGCTACCAGAGCGGGGCTCAAATGCAGGTATGATTCGGATGAAAAGCAGCCCCCGGGAGGCGTTCGCGCTTCTGCGGGGGCTGCTGTTTTATTTCATGTGAGATGGTTATGAACGTATATTGGATAAGATATTATCGATATTAGGCTTGTTTATGCTCGCTGCTTAACAGGTCATACAACAGGTTCGACAAAGGTGCGGGGGCCCCGGCCCGCTGGGACGCTTGTTTAAAAATGCCCACGTCCTTTAACGGAATATGGCTTTGAGTAAAGAGATGATCCATGTTCTCGGCAGCCATCTGGCCGTAACGCTTATAAATCGGGGCGTTAAACAGCGTTTGGGTCAGCATATCCATCACGGGCTTGGGATCGCCACCGCTCTTTTCGACCATCGAGAGAGCTTCCCGAATGGTGTACACGGCGGAAGTAATCATGAAGTTTCCAACCAGTTTCACCTGATTCGCTGCCCCGGCTTTTTCACCAAAATCGAAAATATTCAGCCCACCCATAGCCTCCAAAACCGGGCGGACGCGTTCTTTAGCCTGCTGCGGCCCAGCCATGGGGATGGAGAGCTGACGTGCTGCCGCAGCCTCCGGGACTCCAAAGATGGGGGCTTCGACCAGGGTGCTGCCATGCTCTGCGTGAACAGCGGCCAGCTTTTTGGATGTATCCGGCGATATCGTGCTCATCGAGATATGAATCCCCCCTTTACCAAGCTTCTCTAAAAAGCTATCGCTCATGACGATGCTCTCCACGGACGCATCATCCCACAAAATGGTGACGACGATTCCGCCAGCGGTTACGGCCTCATCGGGTCTGGATGCCAGCCGGGCGCCTTGGGCAATCAAAGGTTCGGCTTTGCTGGCCGTCCTGTTATGCACTACCAAAGGATACCCTGCATCGAGGAGATTCTTAGCCAGCGGCAGACCTAGGCTGCCAAGTCCGATAAATCCGATTGTCTCGTTCATCATGTTTATCCTCCTGGAAATGTGAATGTTATAAACATTACGTTAACGTCATGTTTGTGACAAAAAAAATTAATGCTGCTCTGCGTCCTTGAGCCATTGCTCAAAGCGTTCGATATGGGTCAGCAAATCGGTCCGGAATTGTTGTAACCCCTCGATCTTCTGATCCGTCTCTGCGAGGTGCTGCTTCAAGATGCCGAGCACTTTCTGTTTAGGCTGTACACCACTGGGGTCCATGAAATAGAGATCGATCACGTCCCGTATTTCCTCCAAGCTGAGCCCAAGCTTCTTTAATTGGTCGATTTTGCGCAGCCGGGCAACGGTCTCATCTGTATAGTAATGCTGCCCATTGCCTTCACGCTCGCCTGGAGGGATCAGCCCCATTTTTTCGTAATATCGAACCGTTCGCTGAGTAACCCCCGCTCGTTCCGATAAATCCCCTATGCGCATGCGATCCTTCATATCTTGCCCTCCAAACATGACGTTTACGTCGTGTTTATAACATATCACCTTTATCCGGCTATGTAAAGCGCGTAAGTATATTGTGCTGGCTGCATCCCGTATCCGGTGCGGTGTTGAGCAAAATGATCGCAAAAAGCTTATTCGTCCAGCCTTTATAAAATGAAACAGGTTCTGCTTTGGACAACACAGCCCCCGCATTATACAATGAAGAAAACATCTTTCGAAATAACCTGACAGAAGACGGACCGCGTTTGGCGGGTTCGTTTTCTCGGGAAGTCAGTATACAGGCGTCCATTTTGATGCTTACTGATTTCGTTAGGAGAAAAGATACAGGCGAGGGGAGAGTGCAGGATGAATTCCATGCAAACGGATCCGTTTATACGAAATAATCGGGAGGCCGAAATCGCGTCCAGGTCCGAGCGGCTTGCGGCGGTATTTGCGGAGAGGGCTGCGGAACATGATCGGGAAGGATCGTTCCCGTTTGAAAATTTTGCTGACCTGAAGGAGTCGGGTTATTTAAAGCTGACGGTGCCGGCGGAGTTTGGCGGTGAGGAAGCGTCGCTGTACGAAATGATCCTTGCCCAGGAACGGCTGGGAAAAGGGGACGGCTCGACGACGCTCGCGGTCGGCTGGCATGTGAGCCAGGTGCTGCAGATGCGCATCGGCCAGTCGTGGCCGCGCGAGCTGTATGCCGACTTCTGCAGGCAAATCGTCCATGACGGGGCGATGATCAACCAGTTTGCCAGCGAACCGTCGACCGGCAGTCCGAGCCGGGGCGGCCGTCCGGGAACGAAAGCGGAGCGTACGGATGGGGGCTGGTTGCTGACCGGCCGCAAAACATTCAGCTCGCTCATCCCGGTGCTGGATCAGTTTACGGTCACTGCATTTGTGGAGGAAGAAGACAAGACCGGAACGTTTTTGGTGCGGAAGGGTCCGGGTGTCAGCATTGACGAAACGTGGAATACGATGGGCATGCGGGCGACCGGCAGCCACGACCTGGTGATGGAAGAAGTGTTCGTGCCGGACGGGGAAAGGATCGATAGTGAGGATCCTTTAGGAGGACAGCCGGCAGGTAAGATGTCCGACCACGGAGGGGCGCTGCTGCATATCCCGGCATGTTATATCGGCATCGCCTGGGCTGCCCGGGATTTTGCGGTGCGTTACGCCGCCAATTACCGGCCAAACAGCCTGCCGGGGCCCATTGCCGACCTGCCGCATATTCAGCAGAAGATCGGGGAGATGGAGTCCGAGCTGATCACCGCCCGCACGCTCATGTACAGTGTGGCGGACCGCTGGGACCGCCACCCGGAGCTGCGGCCGGGCATGAGGCCCGATCTCGGGCTCGTGAAGACGACGGCGACCCATGCGGCCCTGCGCATCGTCGATCTGGCGATGCGCATTGTGGGCGGGGCCAGCCTGTCGCGCCAGCTTCCGCTGGAGCGGATGTACCGCGACGTGCGGGCGGGTCTGCACAACCCGCCGATGGACGATACGGTCACATCGATGCTCGCCCGCCGGGCGATCGCGGACGTATCCGCAGCCGGAGAAGCGAACGGAGAAGGGAACTCGGGAACCAACCGGTAAGATCTGCTCGTAGGCTCATGCTCGTAGGATCGCAGGACTTCGAAACAGCATAAAAGGCAGCCGGAATGATTCCGGCTGCCTTTTTCTTTTTTAAAGATATGTACTTCTACCCTCTAATGTACGGCAACGGCAATGGGTGCTCACCTCGATTTGAGAGGGCACCGGGTGATACGGATCCGGTTCCGCTATATATATGTCTATGTCTCAAGCAGGATCTCCCCGGTACGGGACAGATCATACCCTGCGATGCTCTGCAGCTCGCGGCGGAACTCCTCCGAACGCAAAATGCCCATCAGCGACTCGATCCAAGGCATATTTTCCGCCGATTTGAGCACGACCAGGTCGTAGCGTTCCTCGATCAGCGGGATAAAGTCCACGCCGCCTACGATTGCTGCCGCCTTTTCGATGCCAACCCCGACATCAGACTCCCCGGCGGCGACGGTGCCGGCGACCGCAATATGGTTGGTTTGCTCCTCCCCGTAGCCCTGCAGCTGATCCCGCTGGATCCCGTGCAGCCGCAGCTGTTCATCGAGCAGGACGCGGGCACCCGACCCTTTTTCGCGGTTGACGAGCCTAAGCCCCGTGCGGGACAGATCGGCCCAGTCTTTTAGCCCAAGGGGATTCCCTTTTTGGACATAGAGTCCCGCCTTTCGGGATAGCAGGTTGACGACCAAATACGGAAAGCCAACCAAAATCCGCTTAATGTACGGCAAATTGTATTCGCCCGTATCGCCGTCGAGCAGATGGGTGCTCACGATGTCGGACTCTCCGCGGTACATCGCAATCAGGCTGTCCAGACTCCCGACATATGCGCGGAGCGGACGGATGCCAGGCGTATGCTTTTCCATATGCTTAACGAGAATGTCAAGGCTGATATCCTGCCCGGTAATGACTACCGAACGGGTTCCGCCGGCTCCGACAGCGGCAGGTTGAAAGGAAACCGGCTCCGCTGGAGCCGGGCGGTGTTCGGCCGCCTGCAGTCCTTTAGCCCTTTGCTTGTAGGCTTCCAAATCTGCGGCATCGACGCGCATTTGCTTGCCCACCCGATATGAAGGCAGCTCGCCTTTTTTGATCAGGTCGTAGACGGTGAGCTTGGATATTTTCAGGAGCTTGGCAATCTCCTCGGTCGTATACGAAATGTCGCTGGACATGAGCTTCCTCCTTGTACGTTGTATGTTTCGCTGAACGTTTCGTTATATGTTATCTTTTCTTGTAATGGCTTAGGTCTGAACCCTGTGAACATAGTGTCTTCTATTGTATCACACCCGGATGTGAAAATTGTGCAAACCGTATTTACAACCTCGCGGCCCACTGGATATAATCAATTATATCTAATTATAACTAAATATAACGATTAAGGATTGGAGATTACGGATGATCAAAAGGGGTATGAAACCAGGTGTTTGGCTGATCCTCGCCGCCTTCGTTCTAATGCTGGCAGGCTGCGGATCGAATTCCGGTTCGGCAGCAGACCCGAAATCGGCCGACTCAGGAGCCGCTGCGGAAACTTCTAATAGAGAGGCTGCACAGCAGGTAGAACTGACCATCTCCGCTGCGGCCAGCATGACGGATGCGCTGCAGGAGATTCAACAAGCGTACGAGGCGGAGCATGCCAACGTCAAACTGAACTTTAACTTTGGCGCTTCGGGGGCGCTGCAGCAGCAGATCGAGCAGGGCGCACCGGCGGATCTGTTCCTCTCGGCTGCCGTGAAGAACATGAAGGCGCTGGAGGACAAGCAGCTCATCGATTCTTCGCATGAGAAAGACCTTCTCGCCAATGAGCTTGTGGCCGTGGTGAACGCCAAAGAACCGGCCCAAGTCTCGGGCATGGAGGACCTGAAAGGAAACGGCTTGAAAAAAATCGCCATCGGCATTCCGGAAAGCGTTCCGGCAGGGAACTACGCCAAGGAAGCACTGACGAACGCCAAGTTGTGGGACACACTCCAGCCGAAGCTGGTGCAGGCCAAGGATGTGCGGCAGGTACTGCAGTACGTGGAAACAGGCAATGCAGATGCGGGTTTTGTGTATAAAACGGATGCATTGACTTCGGATCAGGTCAAAGTAGCGTTTACTGTCGACCCGTCTGCCTATACGCCGATCGTTTACCCGGTCGGAATCGTTAAGGCGACGAAGCACAGCCAGGAGGCGGTGGATTTTTACGAGTACCTCCAGACGGATTCGGCCTTGGACATTTTTAAAAAGTACGGATTTTCCGTGCCGCAGCAGGGTTAACAGATGATGGACTGGCAGGCATTTTGGGATCCGGTCAGACTGTCCTTACAGGTTGCCCTGCTCTCGAGTCTGATCGTGATCATCCTGGGTACGGGAGCTGCCTGGTGGATGGCAAGGCATCATTTCCCGGGAAAAATCGTCTTGGAGACGCTGTTTATGCTGCCTCTGGTTCTGCCGCCGACCGTGGTGGGATTTCTGCTGCTGATGCTGCTTGGCCGCCGCAGTTGGGTGGGGCAGCTGATCGAATGGCTGTGGGATGCGCCAATTATTTTTTCCTGGTGGGCCGCTGTTGTGGCGACCGTCGTCGTGGCATTCCCGCTCGTCTATCAGACGATGAAGAACGGCTTTGCCGCCGTTGATCCGGATCTGGAAAAGGCGGCCCGCTCCGACGGGGCAGGCGAGTGGAGGGTGTTCCGTTCCATTACGCTGCCGCTCACTTATTCCTCGCTGCTGACCGCGCTCGTGCTTGGGTTTGCGCGCGCTCTCGGCGAGTTCGGCGCTACGCTCATGGTTGCCGGGAACATTCCCGGCAAGACGCAGACGGTCCCGACGGCCATTTACGTGGCGGTCGACGCCGGCAACATGCCGATGGCCTGGGCGTGGACGCTGGCGATCGTCGCGCTGTCTTTTGTCATGCTGCTGCTGACCGGAAGGAAAGCGCCGGGAGCAGAGCGGCCGCGAGCGGGCACAGAGGTATCGAGGGAAAGCCGGGGATAACGGAGGAGTATTGGTTTCGGGCAGTTTGCTGATCATGCATTGATAAGAATATACAGCCCCAGGCAAAACAGTATAGCTGATATCAAATGGAGGACTGTTTTTCTCAGCCACCATGGAAAATGCTTATAGATCAACCCTGCAATAAAGCTGCAGATTATTGCTGCGATATTTCCTGATATCGTATCGGCAAGGGGCCATACATTCATCACATCCGTAACACTGCCTTTAGATTTTTCACGTTTAATGGCAAGGCCAGATCTAATCGCCATAAACGATACAATCCATATAAGGACAACGAGTATGAGCTTCCACCACTTCATGTGCAATTCCCTTCTATGTAGCAGTATATATAAACGGGCGGATTACGCCGAGACTAATGTTTGTACGGTATATCGCCTAAAGTCCGTAGGATATTGTATAGCATAAGGTCGTTATATGCCTATAGAAATAATCTGGAATAAGTGATGTGATTTTGGCCCATCAAGCGGCTTTAGGGCGAAGATAGGTATACTTGTGTTTGATCGATTATGTCATACAAAAAAAGGGCTGTCCCCACGCCAAAATGGCGGGGACAGCCCTTTGTGATATATGCGGCAAGGCCATTTATAAAAGGTCAAACCTTACGGCATGCCAAACCTAACGGTTAAATGTTATACCTGGCCAGTAACTTACACCTGCTCAATAATGAGCGGCACGACTTTGCCGGCGTTGACATCGATCAACCCGTGATCGGTGATTTTGAGGTACGGGCTTACCGGCAGCGAATGCGTCGCGATCGACATGATCGGGTTGTAGTGCTTATACCCGAGCTCTTCCATCGCCTCGCGAACCTGTTGGACGGACTCGGCGGCCAGATCGAGCGGATCCTCGGTCAGGATGCCGCCGACCGGCAGGTGCATGTTGGCTTTAATCTCGCCGTCCAGGGTGACGCAGAAGCCGCCCTGCTGGCGGATGACGGTGTTGGCGGCGAGGACCATGTCCTCGACGTTGTGACCGATCACGAGCAGGTTGTGGTTGTCGTGGGAGTAGGTCGTCGCCACGGCGCCGCGCTGGATCGTATCGCCCGCGATAAAGCCGAACGCTTTTTGGCGTCCTTTGCCGTACCGTTCAAATGTGGCGATCATGCCGCAGCCGCTGTCCTCCCACAGCAGCCGGCCATTCGCGGCCGGCACGTCCACCTGGCTCTCCTTGGTGAAGGTCGAGCCGTCCTGGATCGTCATCACCCGGCACCGGTAGATGCCGTCCTCCACGCCGGCCGCCGCTTCAAAATCAGCGGCGCTCAGCTCGTCCAGCTGGACGCTGTGGTAGAAGTGCTCCGGGAACCGGTAGCCGCTCGACTGCGGCTCAAAGGCTTTGGCGGCGGAGTACACCTCCGCGCCGTTTTTGTACACTGATTCCAGCTTCAGCTCGGACAAATCCGAGATCAGCTGGAAGTCGGCGACTTTGCCCGGTGCGATGGAGCCCCGATCGTACATCCGCATGCGGCGGGATGGGGAGAAGGTCGCGGCGTAAATCGCCCGCTCCGGAGACATCCCCATGCCGATGGCCTTGCGGACGATCTGGTTCAGGTGGCCGCGGGCGCGGAACGAGTCCGCCATGACGTCGTCGGTCACGAAGCAGAAATGCTCGGAAACGTCGTGGCGGATCAGGTAGTCCATCACTTCCGGCGTCATCGACTTCTCCTGGATTTCAATGAACATGCCGGCCGCAATCCGCTCCTCCAGACCCTGCAGCGTCTGATGCGTATGGTCCGAGTTGACGCCGGCATAAATGACGCGCTGCAGGTCCAGATCCAGCAGCTTCGGCACGTGGCCTTCAATGACGAGCTCAGGATAATGCGAGCGAATATGCTCCAGGATGCGGTTCGTTTTGCAGTCCGGGTCGGTAATGATGTCGACGTAGTTCATGATCTCGCCGAGGCAGATGACGTCCCCTGTGGACAGGAGGGCATCCATGTCCTCGATTTCGATCGATCCGCCCGTCGTTTCCATCGAGGTGGACGGGACCGAGCTCGGAATGGCGTAGAACATGTCCACCGGACAGTTCCGGCTCGCCTTGATCATCTCAAGAACGCCGTCGAGGCCGAACACGTTGGCCATCTCATGCGGCTCGGGTACGATCGTGGTGACGCCGTTTCGCAGGAGACCCGCCGAGAAGGATTCAGGCGTCACCATCGTGCTTTCGATGTGCAGATGGATATCGATGAAGCCGGGGACCATATAGAGTCCCTCCGCGTTAATGACCTGCTTGGCCTGGAACGTATCTTCGCCCCTCAGGCCGATATAGAAAAACTTGCCGTCCTTGACGGCGACGTTGTTGGTAGACCACTGCTTAAAGTAACTGTTGTACACCTTGGCTTGAAGAAATAGCAAATCTGCATGCATACGTTGTTCCCCCTATGGTTATTCGACAAGAACGAGCTTATCCGATGGAAACAACAGACGGATTTCCTGCCCGTTCGCATAGGGCTGCTGCATTTCCTGGTTGACCGTAAATTCGCCCAGCGGCGTATCGACGACGTATTGGTAGCTGCGTCCAAGATACGTGCTGACTTTGACCTTGCCGGTCAGTACGTTGTCGCCGGAATTGATCTCCTGCAGCGTACCGGCAATGAGGTCGTCGGGGCGGATGGCGCCCTTCATGGTGACAGGCATGCCATCGGCCTTGGCGGCATGAAAGTGGTAGTCTCCCTTGCGCAGGGTGAAGAAGGAGCCTTCACTGTCCCGCTCGTCAAAATGGATGAAGTTGTTGAAGCCGATGAAGCGGGCGACGAATTCGGATTTCGGATACTGGAAAATGACCGACGGCTGATCCAGCTGCTCGATGATCCCTTTGTTCATGACGGCGACCCGGTCTGAAATGGAGAAGCACTCCTCCTGGTCGTGGGATACGTACACGGTCGTGATGCCGAGCTCCTGCTGGATGCGGCGGATTTCCACGCGCATGTTTACCCTGAGGTTGGCGTCCAGATTGGAGAGCGGCTCATCGAACAGGAGCAAATCCGGCTCAATGACGAGGGCCCGTGCGATGGCGACGCGCTGCTTCTGGCCTCCGGAGAGCGCCTGCGGGAATCTTTTTTCAAATCCGCCGAGGTTGACGATCTCCAGCATGTTCATGACCCGCTTCTTGATCTCGTCTTCCTTGACTTTGCGCTGGCGCAGTCCGAAGGCGACGTTGTCAAACACAGACAGGTGCGGGAACAAGGCGTAGCTCTGGAAAACGAAGCCGAAATTCCGCTTGTTGATCGGCACGCGCGTATAGTCCTTGCCGCTGAATTTGAAGGCTCCGTCCGTCGCTTCGAGGAAGCCGGCGATGAGCCGAAGGGTGGTCGTTTTGCCGCAGCCGCTGGGACCCAGCAGGGAGATCAGGTGGCCTTTCTCAATGGAAAGGTTGAAGTCTTTCAGAATATACTGCTGGTCATAGGCGACCGATACGTTTTCAAGTTGTAGTAGTGCCATCGTCTCACGCCTTTCGTTATTGTTTGGTGAAATAGGTTAGTCCGAGCAGCCTTTCGATGACGAACATGAACACGGCCGTGATCAGCATGAGCAGGACCGAGATGGCTGCGATGGTCGGGTCAAAATAGTTTTCGACGTAGGTCAGCATTTGGATCGGCAGCGTGCTGACGCCCGGACCGGTCATAAACAGCGAAATATCCACGTTGTTGAACGATTCGAGGAACGCAAGCAGCACCGAAGCGATGATGCCGGATTTAATGTTCGGCAGGACGACTTTGAAAAAGGTCGCAAGCCGGCTGGATCCGAGGCTGAGCGCCGCTTCCTCGACCGCGAAATCGAAGTTGGCGAGGCTGGAGCCGATGACCCGGATAATAAACGGCAGCATAATGATCGTATGGCCGATCAGGAGCGACGTATAAATCGGGAAGTGGAACGTGATGACGACGTACTTGAGCAGCGTAAAGCCCAGCACGATCCCCGGAATGAGCAGGGGGGACAGGAACACCGCATTCAGCGTATCTTTGCCCCGGAACGTCACCCGGTTCAAGGCGTAAGCGGCCGGAACGCCGAGCAGAATCGCAATCACGTTGCCGATCAGCGAGACGATGATCGACGTTTTGAAAGTCGACATGAACATCTCCACGTCAAAAATATTCTGGTACCATTTCAGCGAAAAACCGGTCGGCGGAAATTTCAGCACCGTTCCCGGCTCGAAGGACGTCACCGCGATGATCAGGAGCGGCCCGAGCAGGAACAAGTAAACGATAAAGGAAAAGAGGGCGAGCCCCGGATTTTTGGTCTTCATAGTTCTACCCCTTCGGATTGAATTTGGCCGCTGCTTTATTCATCAGCCCGATGACGATGAACGTAATGATCATCATGATGGTGGCAATGGCCGAAGCCGCCTGCCAGTCATTCAGCGTAATGGCGTTCTGGTACAGGAAGGTCGCGACGACGCGCTTTTTCCCGCCCAGCAGGGCAGGCGTGGTGTAAGCGGTCAGGCTGCCCACGAACACGAGAATGCTGCCGACGATCAATCCCGGTATACTGAGCGGGATGACGATTTTACGGAAAGCCGTCAGCTTGGACGCACCCAGGCTCTGCGCCGCCCGGACCAGATCGTGGTCGATGGACTCGAGCACCCCGACCAGCGTAATCAGAATCAAGGGAAGGAACAGATGGACCAGACCGATAATCATCGCCGTCGGTGTATAGAGAATGCTGAGCGGATCGTGAATGATCCCCAGCTTGATCAGCACATTGTTGACCAGACCGTTTTTGCCGAGAATGATCATCCAGCTGAAGGAGCGGACGACCGAGCTCGTGAGCAGCGGGAAAATCGCCAGCGCCAGCAAAATGCCCTTTTTGCGCGGAGGCATCATGGACAAATAGTAGGCGACCGGGAATCCGATCAGGATGCACAGCAGGGTGGTCGCGACGCTGACGAGCAGCGTCGTTCCCAAAATATCAAGGAAATACGAGTCCTTGAAAAATTGTAAGTAAATGCCGAACGTGAAGCTCCCGTCCTTGAACAGCGTCGAGCCGACCGTGAGGATCAGCGGAACGATCATGAACAAGGTCAGAAACAGCAGCCCGGGTGCGAGCAGCAGGTACAAGTATCGCTTTTTCATGAATGTAATCTCCTGTTATTGGTAGGATCCACCGCGCAGCACGGCGATAAAGCGGTTCAAAAATGCGTCTGAATCGGCATCGAGGCATACGTTCAGGTTCGGCTGGCGCTGCAAACGGTTTTGGAAATCGCACACCGTCTGCCCGTCGCACAGCTCGCTCCGGGTCTCCACATCGACGTATAGACGCTCCGTCCGAACCAGCTCGGGCCAAATGGCGGCGCCGACCGCCAAAGGGTCGTGCATGGCGCAGGCCCGGACCCCGTTGCGCTCATAGTAGCGCTCCATGTAATCCGATGTGCTCTGGCGCACGTAACCCGCGATCTCCGAGGAGCCGAGCGCATCAATGTGCGCGCTGGTCAGCAGCGCTTTGCGCGTCACGTCGAGTCCGACCAGCGTCAGGGACGGGAATCCGGCCTGAAAAACCAGGCGCGCCGCTTCCGGATCGACATGGATGTTGTATTCCGCTGTCGGCGTAATGTTGCCGTGCGTACGGACCGCACCGCCCATGACGACCAGTTCCTTGATATCGTGGACCAGGCCCGGATGCTTGGCGAGTGCAAGAGCCACATTCGTGAGCGGTCCGGTAGCGATCAGCGTGATTTCGCCGGGATAGCGCTTGGCCTGCTCTACAATGAAATCGGGCCCGAACATATCCGGGTCGGTCCGGTCGGCAGGCTGCATGTCCAAGAGGGCGCCGCCTAATCCGTCCTCGCCGTGCACGCGGTGCTCAAAGAGACGGTCCCGCAGGAGCGGCCGGGATGCCCCGGGATAGACCGAGATGGACGCCGGCGCCTTGATGAAGTCCAATATTTTGCAAGTGTTCAGGGTTGCAGTCGTCAGTGACACGTTGCCGTTGACTGTCGAGATCCCGAGCACGTCCAGCTCGCCGCTGCGGACAGCCAGCATAATTCCGAGCGCGTCGTCAATGCCGGTATCGACATCCAGGATGGCTTTCTTCACATGGATTCCCCTTTCAAAATGAAGGATATTCCGCCTTATATCCAGGCAGCGATGAATAAAAAGCAGGGGCGGGCAGCCCCTGCTGAATCATAACCCCGTAAGGCTGCTTATATTTACAAAAAAGGCTTGGCGTTACTTCGTCACTTCACGGTTGAAACGGTCCGTCCAGCTCTTCAGGTTTTTGTTGACGAACGCCATGTCCAGCTTTTGCAGTTTCTCAACGACGCTGGAGCCGTACGTTACGGCAGCAGCTTCCTCTGCGCTGAGGCTGACATTGCGGTTGGCAGGAGAGTCGACCTTGGCTTTAGCCGCTTTTTCCTGAACTTCCTGGCTAAGCTGCCAGTTGATGAAGTCTTCGGCAAGTTCTTTGTTTTTGCTTCCTTTGACGACGTTCAGCGTATTGACGATGGCGTACGCGCCTTCCGACGGCGTTACGAATTCGACGTTCGGGTCGGCCTTCTTCAGGTCGCCGAGATACATTTGCATGATCGGTCCTGCAGCGGCTTCGCCCTGTGTGAACATGTTGATGAACTCGGACGTCTGGCTGTAGTATTTCACGACGCTCGGATTGAGCTCGGCCAGTTTGCCAAATGCCTTGTCTTCATTGAATTCCGTGCTTCCAGCTACCTTGGAGGCGGCGTCGACCATCATCGGACCGCTGGTGGACGTAATGCTCGGCATCGTCACTTTGCCTTTCAGCTCCGGCTTCCACAAGTCAGCCCAAGAGGATATCGTCGTTCCGGCTGCCTTCTGGTCATAAGCGATACCCAATTGGCCAATCGTGTAGGCCGGACCGTAATCTTCGCCGTTTGGCGCTTTGGCGATATCATAGAGCGAGTCAAGGTTGCTCAGCCGGCTGCGGTCGATCTTTTCGAAGGCTCCCGCTTCAATACCCTGCTGTGCGTAGTAATCCGACAGATAGACGACATCGACGTCGGAGCTGCCCTGCAAAATTTTGCTCAGGCGGTCGGCGTTGTTTCCGGTCTCCAGGACGATTTTCACATTATGCTCTTTTTCGAATGGGGCATAAACTTCTTTATTGTAGAAATCCTCAGCAAATCCCCAGGTCGAGACGACCAGCTTCTTCTGACCGCCGGACGATCCGCCGGAGCTGCTGTCTTCGCTGCCTCCGTTTCCGCATCCCGCAAGTACCAGCGCTGCCAGCGTACAAGTCATGAGTCCCTTAATCCATGGTTTCTTCACAATCGATTCACTCCTGTAATGGTTTATTTTTTATTTGTTTTTCTGCTGCAGGCCGTATGCCGGGCTTCCGCCGCCGGGAAATTTTTTTCTCTGCTGTATATGATTGTTTTTCCCTACTGGACGGTTGTTGTATCCCCCTTTTGAATAGACATTTTGGCATGTCACAAGAAAAATCAAACAAATTCTATAACTAAATCTATAAACTAAAAAAGAAAAGCACTCTAGATAGAAGAAAATCTCTAACTAGAGCGCTTTTCAATGTAAACAAAGAATAGCGGCATCCGTTCTTGTTACGGTTCGGCCAGTCCTTAAGATAAATCAAAAGAAAAGGGCCGTATCATTCAGGCTGTGACATTATGATGTTCGTGACTGCCCACTGCGTGGCGGGATCATAGTCCCGAAGGAGAACCTCGATGTTTAGTCCCAGTTCCTCTTCCAGCCGAGATTTCAGCTTCTTCTTGTAAATCATCGACATGTAAAAATCGACCTCGTATTTCAAAGCCGGAACCTCGCCCTCGAGCACAGTGGAGCGGGGAGACCGACGGTGTCTGGCATACAAGGTAATCGCATCGGGCTGAATGCTTGTCTTCAATAAAGAAGTACCAAAGCCGAACAGCTCCTTGGAAACTTCATTATATACCTGACTCAGCTTCTGCTTGAATTCGTTGGAATCTAAATGAACCATTGGTCACCTACAAACGGTTGATTATTTTGGTGATGAGGAGTTCAGATAGGTCTATATTACATAAAAAAAGAGTTTTTTGCAAGACCATCGTTCGGGTTTTGTCGATTTTTGATGATAAATTAATGTCATAAATGATTTGAATTGAATCCATTCACGAACTTTCCAACCCATGTCAGGTTTTATCGACTGCTCCGAAACGAAAAATACGGTTGAAAAAGCATCAATTATAATACGGCCAGCCGCTGGAATCCCAATACAGATCGCTGATCAGCAGCTTGGGAGCGCCGTTCTCGGCTGCGCTGTAAGCGTGGCGTGCGATGATACTGATGCCTTCGATGTCCTGTCCGCCGGGACCGGCCCAAGCGCTGTTTCCGCTGTCGATGACCGACGCGCCGCCGTTTTTCATGTCGGTTCCGCTTTTGTCAACGTAAGGACCGAGGATGCTCTTCGAGCGTCCTACAGCAACCTGATACGTACTGTCCAGTCCGGAACAGCATTTGCCGATGGAGACAAACAAATAATAGTAGCCTGTGTTTGGATTGTACACGATGTTCGGCGCCTCAATGCCGCCGGATTTGGTCGCGATGCGGTAAGCGTTGCCCGACGGCTTCATGGTCGATTTGTCGATGGCTGTAATATAAATTCCGTTGCTCCATGAGCCGAATGTCAGCCACAGATTGCCTTTTTCGTCTTGGGTGAGGTTCGGATCGATGGCGTTATAACTGGACGAATCGTTTGAGGAGATCACCATTCCCTGATCCGTCCATTTGCCGCCGGAGATGGAGGTGGTCGTCACCAGTCCGATGGCGGACACTTTCGAGCCGAACGTGGAGATCGCATAATATAGGTAGTAAGTGCCGTTATAGTAGAAAATATCAGGTGCCCACACGTCCAGCCCCGATTGGTTCGGTACATAGCTGCTCCACCATGCGGGCTTGGCCGTAAAAATCGGCAGGGAACGGTTGTAGGTGGTTCCGTCCGTGGAATACAGCACTTGAAGGCCTGAACCGGTACTGAACACCCAATGGGTGCCGGTCCCCTTTTCAACGATATAGGCGGGGTCGTGAACGTTGGTGTCGCCTTTCAAATTCCAGGTTGAAGCGCTTACAGGAAAAACTGAACCGAGGAGAAGCAGGAGAGACAGCAGCACCGTCATCACCATTCGTTTACTTCGTTTCACCATTCTTGATCAGGCTCCTTTGACATGAGATTCATACAACTCTTTAATTTTAATGAAATATGAAACAGTTAAGTAATATCTAAAATTTATATCAATATTGAAAGCGTTGTCAATCATCTTTTTGAGATCAACGGCATTCTTTTTTGGCAGTTCCGGTATGAAATCAGGCTACGTGCCGCACTTGCTCAGCAATTTTGAATCGATGGAAAAGAATGTTATTCTACCTGTACGCCAAAATTTCCATGTTTTGAAGGAGGTCATCCGATGAAAGTCATCAACAGCTCCGTGTCCGCCATTCTGCTCTGTGCTGCCGTTACCGGCTGCTCCGCTGCGTCAGATGAACAACAAGGGCAAGGAAGCTCTGCTGGTAACGGTGCAGTAACAGAAGGCTCTGCCGCTGACGTTCAAGCCCTGTTCACGAGCGAAGGCGAACGTCCGGAGAAAGCGATCGTACAGCTCATCAAGGGGGCCAAATCCTCGCTGGATATTGCCGTGTACAGCATCAGCTACGAGCCGGTTGTGACGGCCATCATCGATGCGGCGGACCGCGGGGTTCAGGTACGGCTGATCACGGACCGGGCGCATGCCGAAGAAAAAGGGAAACAGAAGAAAGCGCTGAAGCGGATCCGGGAAGCCGGCGTTCCGGTCAAGGTGAATGCGCATGAAGGGAAGATGCATCTGAAAATGCTGATTGCGGATCAAAGCCGGGTGGAGGCCGGATCGATGAATTATTTGGAGTCCTCTGCCCAGGAAAATGACGACGTCGTGCTGATTATCAAGGATGCGGCCGTTGCCGCCAAGTTTGAGCAAGCGTTCAGCCATCTGTGGGACGATGCCGATCGTTTCACGGACTGGAGAGGGTGATATGTCAGAGGTCAGAACTTTTTTTGAATTGTAACTTACTTTTTTACAGTTAGTGTGATATGATAACTTCATAGCCAGTTGGAAATTTATACATACGGAGGCGAACAGCATGACGTCCTTTACAGACCTTGTCAAAGCAAGAAGATCCGCCAATAAATTCGACCCGAGCGTAACCATCAGCCCGCAGGAGCTGGACGACATGTTCAACCTCGTCAAATTTGCACCGTCGGCCTTCAACCTGCAGCACGCTCACTACGTTCCCGTCATCGATCAAACGAAGAAGGAACAGGTGCATGAAGCAGCATTCAAGCAGTACAAAGTGTTAACGAGCTCGGCCGTCATCGCCGTATTGGGCGATCTTGAAGCCTATCACAATGTGGGACCAATCAACGAAGGGCTGCTCAGCCTTGGCGTTATCGACCAGCGCGAATTTGAGGAGACGGTCAGCAGCGTAACAGACATGTATGAAAGCAGGGGCGACACGTTCAAGCGGGATGAGGCCATCCGGAACGCCAGCTTGTCCGCGATGCTGTTCATGCTGATCGCCAAGGACCGGGGCTGGGACACCTGTCCGATGATCGGATTTGATCCGGAAGCGCTGCGGAAGGTGCTGAACATTCCGGACCGGTATGTGCCCGCCATGCTGATTACGATCGGCAAGGAGGATGCGGGCAGACAGAGACCGCGCGGCTACCGGAAGCCGGTGGCGGAGTTTGTGACATATGACGGGTTTAACTGATTAAAAAAGAAGCAGCTGCAGTTCCAACGTTTTTTACGGTAAGTCCGTGCAATTATTCATAAAGTAGTGTCAAGCCAAAGCCCTCTCCGATATGCGGGAGGGCCTTTTCGTTTGCAATCCTTTGCTTATACGCTGTCATTCCCTTGATGCAGGAGGGGAGATCATGTCGATAAAATGCCGCGCCGCCTGGGACAGGTGGTGCTCCTTCAGCCAGATCAAGGCATACGGCGATGTTAAGTCCGGGTCCGCGATTCTCGCAACCTGAACATCATGACGGGTATGAAGCTTTACGATCGTCTCAGGGACGACCGCCGCCCCGAAGCCGCTGGACACTAAAGATAGCAGCAGGGGAATGTCCGAGCATTCGGCGATGATCCTGGGCTCGAAACGGTGCTTCGCGCAGGCCATCAGGACGGTGTAGTGGACGCCTAGTCCTTCTGTGCTTGGAAGGATCAGGGGGTAGTTTCGAATCTGCTCAAGCGGGATCTCCGGAGCAAGAGGCTCTGGGATAAGCTTCCTGGATGCCATCAGATAAAAGGGCTCTGTATTCAAATGAAGCACCGAGAACTCGTCCAGCGCAAGCGGAAGGCGGATGATCGCGAGCTCAAGCACCCTGCTCTTGACCATGCTGCACAGTTGGGCGGATTCGTTCTGCTGGATTTTGTAGGTGACCTGCGGATAGTTCTCCTTGAACCGCATCAGCGTATCGGGGAGATCCACCGACGACAGGGTGTTGATGCCGATGCGGAGTACCCCTTTAAAGCCGCTGCCGATCTCCTGAACTTCGGTCTTGGCTTCGTCCATCAGCTGCAGCAGCTTCAGGGCGTAGCTGTACAGTGCCTTGCCCGCTTCGGTCAGCTCCAGATGTTTGCCGCTCCGCTCCACAAGAGCCGATCCAAGCTCGTCCTCCAGTGCTTTTAGCTGCTGGCTCAGTGGAGGCTGTGACATGTGCAGCCTTCGGGCTGCGGCGGAAATCTGCTTTTCCTCTACGATGATCGTAAAATACCTCAGCTGTCTGATATCCATGGGTCATCCCTCCAGTCAATTCTGTTCAATGTATATATAAAACCTTTGCATTTCAAATATTATAAATATTTTTCATATATCAAATCCCATGTTAGCATACGGGATATGAGGCAGGGAAGTCTGCGCTTCTATCACAGGACCACCAAAGGAGGAAGGGCTTGATGGAACATTCATCATTATGGCTGACCCATGTCCGGCTGGAGACCGGCTGGCGTTACGAAGGAGACGCCGTCAGCGGTACGGAAACCGCATTGTACCATATCCGCATTTCCGAGGGGAGCATTGCCGAAATCCGGCCGGCGGATACGCTGCCGGAGGACGGCTTCCCCCACACGGACATGGGCGGGGCGTTGATGCTTCCGGCGATGCGGGACATGCATATTCATTTGGACAAAACGTATTACGGCGGCCCATGGAAAGCACCGGGACCTGCGCCCAAAGGCATCTTTTCCCGGATCGAGGAGGAGGAGAAGCTGCTGCCCAAGCTGCTGCCGACGGCGCAGCATCGAGCGGAGCGGCTTATCGAGCTGCTGCTTGCGTCCGGGACGACGCATTTTCGCACCCACTGCAACATCGATCCGGTTGTCGGGCTGAACAATCTGGAAGCGACGCTGCGTGCGGCCGAGACCTATAAGGACCGCGCCACCTTCGAGATCGTGGCGTTTCCGCAGCACGGGCTGCTGCGCAGCCAAGCGGCCGGCCTGGTGCGGGAGGCGCTGCGCAGCGGGGCTTCCCTGGCAGGCGGTGTCGATCCGGCCACGGTGGACGGCGACATTGAGAAGTCGCTGAACACGATGATGGAGCTTGCCGTAGAGGCCGACGCCGGGGTCGACCTGCATCTGCACGATCCGGGCCACCTGGGCGTGTTTACGATCCAGCGCCTCGCGGATCTGACCGAGCAGGCCGGATGGCAGGGCAGAGTCACGGTCAGCCACGCGCTGGCGCTGGCGGACATTCCGCCGGAGGAGGCGGCTGCGGTAGCCGCCCGGATGGCGGACCTTGGCATCTCGGTTACGTCGTCCGTACCGCTTGGACGGACGATTCCGATCCCGATGCTGGCAAAGCAGGGGGTTCGGGTGGAGCTGGGGCATGACAGCATCACCGATCATTGGTCCCCGTTCGGCAAAGGGGACAGCCTGGAGAAGGCCGGAACGCTTGCCGAGCGTTTCGGCTGGGGCAGTGAGGCGGCGCTTGGCGCCAGCCTCGGCTTTGTGACCGGCGGACGGACACCGCTGGACGGGGAAGGCCGCCGGGTGTGGCCGATGCCGGGGGATGAGGCCAGCGCCGTCTTTGTGGACGCCAGCTGCTCGGCGGAAGCCGTAGCAAGGCGGGCAGCGCGGAAAGCTCTGCTGCATCGGGGCAAGCCCGTTTTCGGCGTGAAATAGAAATGAGGGCATAGCCTCTTGTGAATTTTTTACCCCATAGAATGAACTAAATACAATGTGAAACTTTTAGTTCAATCTATAGAATAGAAAGGATGTTGATATCGATGCAATCAGCTCTTTGGCTTACCAACGTCCGCCTGGAGAGCGGACTCTATACCGACAACGGCGTGGTGACCGGCACGGAAACAGAGCTGTGCCATCTCCTGATCCGGGACGGCAAGATCGCGGATAAAATTCCGGCGAATCAGGCGATTACGGACGATCTGCCGCGGCTTGACGCCAAGTCGAATCTGGCACTTCCTTCTTTTATCGAGAAGCACTGCCATCTGGACAAGACGCTGCTCGGTTCCAAGTGGCGGCCGGTTACGCCGGCAAAGCATATTTTTGACCGGCTGGACGAGGAAAAACGCCTGCATGCGGAGCATGCCGTTTCCATCGCCGAGCGGGCCTCCCTGTATTTGGAGACGGCACTGCGATCCGGCGTCACGCATGTTCGGACCCATGTGGACATTTACCCGGAGGCCGGCCTCAAGCAGATGGAAGAGGTGCAGAAGGCGCTGCAGGCGTTTGATGGCAAGCTGACGTATGAAATCGTCGCTTTTCCGCAGCAGGGGCTCCTGCGCTCGCAGTCTGCCGGGCTTGTGCGGGAAGCGCTGCGCAGCGGGGCGTCGCTCGTCGGCGGGGTCGATCCGGCAACGGTCGATGGGGATGTGGAACAATCCCTGCGGACGATGGTCGAGCTTGCGGCCTCCGAAGGAGCGGGGATCGACCTGCATCTGCACGACCCGGATCATCTCGGGTTGTTTACGCTGAAGCGTCTGGCCAGCCTCACCCGGGATGCCGGTCTGGCGGGCAAGGTCGCTGTCAGCCATGCGTTCTGCCTCGGCGACATTCCCGCCGGGCAGGCTGAAGCAGCCGCAGACATGCTGGCGGAAGCCGGGATCGGCATTATCACGAGCGTGCCGATGAACCGCAAGTTTCCGCCCGTACGCCTGCTGCAAGGCAGGGGCGTATCCGTGTCGGTCGGCTGCGACAACGTCTTTGACGTATGGTCGCCGTTTGGCACCGGCGACATTCTCGAGCGTGCCGGCCGCCTCGCCGAAATCTCCGGCTGGGTGAACGAGCAGGCGCTCGCGCAGGGCCTGCAGTACATCACGGGCGGAGTAACGCCGCTTGATGCCGAAGGCCGCCAGTCTTGGCCGCAGATCGGCGATGAGGCGAGCCTTGCGCTGGTCGACGCGTCGTGCTCGGCCGAAGCGGTCGCCCGCAAATCACCCCGGGTGGCTACATTGTTCCGGGGGAACGTCGTGGCCGGAGCGCTGGACTGAAACAGTAGGTCGGGGTCGGTCCTTGCCGTGCCGCTGGACTGACTGAAGCCCAATAGACAGCTGGGCTCTGCGGGCCGGGGGACAAACTTGAAAGCCGTCAGCCTCTGCGATGCAGGGTTGGCGGCTTTTTTATGCCTGCGGTTTGGAGCCTGAGGGGATTTGCCGACAGGTGAGATGACTTCGCTTATCTAAATTAGGTCTTGCAACAATACGCAGGGTTTTCTATAATCAAGACAGAAATTAATGGAACTGTGTTTCATTGTATGAAACATATCATCGAGAAAGTACAGCAGGATGCAGGTTCGTGGTTCGTTGCGAGGGCATGATCTAATGATGCTAAAGGAGCGTGAAGCATGATGAGCAGTGACAGCAAGGCAAGATTTTCAAACCGGGTGGAGAACTACGTCAAGTACCGCCCAAGCTACCCTGCAGAAGCGGTGGACTACCTTTACTCCGTGGTCGGCATGAAGGCCGATTCGGTAATTGCCGATATCGGTGCGGGTACGGGCATTTTCTCCAAGCTGCTGCTGGAGCGGGGCAGCAACGTTATCGCCGTGGAGCCCAATGCAGCCATGCGGGAAGCGGCGGAGCAAGAGCTCGGCGCGTCGCCGAATTACCGCTCGCACGCCAGCGCTGCGGAAGATACCGGGTTGCCTGCGGACGCGGTCGATTTCATCGTGTGCGCCCAATCGTTTCATTGGTTTGACCGTCCGGCCGCGAAGGCGGAGTTTCACCGGATCCTGAAGCCCGGCGGCAAAGCCGTCCTGATCTGGAACTCCCGGCTCACGAGCGGCACGCCTTTTCTGGAGGGATACGAGCAGCTGCTGCGTCTGTACAGCAAAGATTATGAGAAAATGACCCACAAAAACATTTCCGGGGCGCAGCTGCAGCCGTTTTTCCGGGATGAAGGCATGCACACCGCGGTATTTGGCAACCGTCAGCTGTTTAATCTGGAAGAGCTGATCGGCAGGGCCATGTCGTCTTCCTATGTGCCGGCCGAGGGCGAGCCGAACCATGAGCGGATGAATCAGGGGCTGCAGGAGCTGTTTGAGCAGACCCAGGTGGACGGGAAGATCAGCTTCGATTACGAAACGGAATTGTTCTGGGGTGAAGTGTAGTGGAAGTTTCGTCCCGGTCCGGACAGCACAAAAGCCGCGGATGCCCCAGCTAATAGACGCAGGGCTCCGCGGCTTTTTGCGATATTTAGAGACGGTCCAAGATCATGAGAAATGAATAAATATCTTAGTCAGGCTGAGCCATTTCTGCTTGCAGGAAAGTCTCCCGCTGAACGCGAACGCGTGCCCGACTCATGTAAACTCAGCTAGATGGCATACGGCTCAAAGCCTCAAGGGTGCTTGCGGATAATCGAATCATCCTCTTCCATAAAGGGCCACGCCGGATATTCGATCGGCAGCCGGCTCACCTCGTCCAGACGGGCCAGTTCGTCATCTGTCAGCACGATCCCGCTGGCTTCAAGGTTGTCCTGCAGCTGATCCGGCCGCTTGGCGCCGACGATTACGCTGGTTACCGCCGGCTGGTTCAGCACCCAGGCGAGGGCGATGCGGGCCACGGTAGACTCGCGGGTTTTCGCGATGTCCTCCAGCACGTCGATGATGGAATAGGCTTTATCCACATCTACCGGCGGAAAAGCAAACTTGGTGTGCCGGTCCTCGCTGTTTCCGGTACGCGTGCGGGCGTATTTACCGGACAGGAAGCCGCCGGCAAGCGGGCTCCATACGAGCAGGCCCATGTTCTGATCCTTCAGGACGGAAATAATTTCCCTTTCGATGTCGCGTCCGGCCAGTGAATAGTAGGACTGGCTGCTTTTGAAGGCATGCAGGCCAAGTTCCCTGGAAATGCCCCGGGCTTTCATCAGCTCCCAGCCGGTCATATTGGAAGAGCCAATGTAGCGGACCTTGCCGCTGCGGACCAGGTCGTCCAGCGCCCGCAGCGTTTCTTCCCAATCGGTCAGCTGGTCCGGGTTATGGATTTGATACAGGTCGATGTAGTCCGTGCCGAGCCGCTTCAGGCTTTCCTCGACCTGGCGCATAATATGCAGTCTGGACAAGCCGAGGTCGTTCGGGCCGCTGCCCGTACGCCCCCTCACCTTGGTGGCGATAATGACGTCCTGCCGCTTCGCTCCAAGCGCTTTGCCGAGAATTTCCTCTGAGCGTCCGCCGGCGTAAATGTTGGAGGTATCAAAAAAGTTGACCCCAGCATCGAGCGCCTGCCACACAAGCTGTGCAGCGTCCTGCTCTCCCAGCCCGCCGAAAACGCCCCATTGTCCGCCGCCGCCAAACGTCATGGCTCCCAGCCCGATCTCCGATACCAGCACGCCTGTATTTCCCAACAAATTGTATTTCATTTTTTATCCCTCCAGGTTTTGTTTTAAGAGATCAGAATGTAAGCTTCAGTGGTCAAACATCCTGATCTCGCAAGAAAAACTTCCGCTAAACGCGGTCTGTCTTCTCAGATGTACGTCGATAGATGTTTTTGTTAAGAGATTAGAATGTAAGCTTCAGTGGTCAAACATCCTGATCTCGCAAGAAAAAGTTCCGCTAAACGCGGTCTGTCATCTGAGAATGTACGTCGATGAATGTTTTTGTTATATTGATGGAGACGGGGAAACCCGATCAAAGACGCAAAAGTGCGGGAATTTTTTTGAAAAATTTATATTAAACGCAGGATAAATATAAAAAAGCCGTGTTCTACGGGGAGGGAGATGTCATAATGCAGGATAGACCAGCACAGGAAAAGGGATATGAACCGAAGCAGGTACACACAGCCGTGAACCATTCCGTGATGACGGAAGATCAGGCCGGATACACGGATGCTGCAGGATGGAAAGCTAATGGCTGCCGGCCGGCGATCACGCCGGAAATGCTGTGGGATCAATATCACGAACCGATTTCCGCTTTCGTCGCGCGCCGGACGAATCGCCACCCCGATACCGAAGATATCGTGCAGACAGTCTTCATGAAGGCTTACCTGCACCTGCCGGAACTGCAGGACCCGGATCGGCTTCGGGCCTGGCTGTATCAGATTGCCCGGAATGCGGTGACGGATCACTTCCGAAAGGAGAGACGGTTGGATGAACTTCCGGAGCAGCTGCCCAGCGTTGCGGAAGAGGAAAGCGAAGATTTCTCGCAGGAGGCGATCTGCGGGATGAAAGGCGTTATTCCTTACCTGCCGGATAAGTACCGGGAGGCGGTTGAGCTCTCCGAACTGAAAGGGATGTCGCAGAAGGAACTGAGCGAGAGGCTTGGCATTTCCTATTCGGGGGCCAAATCGAGGGTCCAGCGGGGCCGTGAAATGGTGCGGGAGCTGATGAACAGCTGCTGCACGATCCGAACAGACAAGTACGGCAGCATCATCGATTACCGCGTGAACCTGCCCAAGCCGGTCGTCTACGGAAGGGTTGCCAAGAAGCCGGCACGGCGAAAAGCTTCGACCCGGGCGGAGCGTTAACGTATTTGGGTGGGTCAGCGAATGTTGTTAATCCCTTCGTTGTAAAGAACACGTCACAATAATGAGTGGCGTGTTTTTTGATTTGAAGGGATATTTTGCCATGGTGTCGAATCATACAAGGATTTGCCTAAATATGACAAAGAGGGGTTATGAACTTGAACGTAACATGGAAAAGAAGGCTGTCCACGATTGCGCTGGGCGCCTTGATGATGGGTGCCGTCCCGGCTTTCGGCCATCAGACGGCTTTTGCCGACGGGGCTCAGCAGCTGCAGATTAAAGACATCGCCGGCAAAAATACGTATCTGATGAGTGACGGCTCGATGTGGTCTATGGTCGACGGAAACCGGACCATCTATACGAAAGGCTCGGTCGACGAGATTTCGGGGAACGTGTACGAAGGCTTGGGCATTACGCGTGACGGCCGGTTGGTTGAATGGGATATCGGCATGAAGCCGCATGTGGTCGAGGGGAAAAGCGGAATCAAGCAGGTGTCCGGGCCGTACCGGCTTCAGGCCGATGGTACCGTCTGGGCCGGTGACAGCAAGCTGAAGAATCTTAGCGGCATAACGCTGATTGGCTACGGGGAGAAGGATTTTGCCGCATTGACACAGAGCGGAGAGCTGTTGTTCAAGGATCCGTACAAGACCGATCAATACAAAAAAGTCGGAACCGTAAACAATGCCGGATCGGTCAAGTCGATGGCCGTCCATGATGACCGCGTCGCTCTGCTGTACACAGGTGGAGAAGTCGTGGTCTATCAAATGTCGAACTTTGACGACAATGGCCGGGTTATCCCGGTAACCGTTGCTACTGATGCGGTACATATTTCTTATGTTTCGGCAGAACCAACCGACGTGCTGATTGTGACTCGCAAGGATGGAACCGTATGGCAGACGGGAGAATACTCGAACCGCTGGAAGCTGACCACACAGGTTCAGGGGCTGAGCAACGTGGTCAAGACGGCGGTAGATTCGTATAAGGATGACTTGACTGAAGGCATTTACGCGCAGCGTGCCGACGGGACATGGGTCATCAGCAAGGGCGGCGAGGTCCAGCCGGTGGAGGTGCCTGCCGTTAAGGCGGTGTCCATGTCCGTCTCCGATAAGAAGCCGTATGTTGGCGATACGGTACAGGTCGATATTCAAGAGACGTATACCAACGGGGCCAAGCTGAAGGTGCCTCTGAAGGAAGCGCAGCTTGACATGGACAAGCCTTACCTGCTGAAGGTGCAGCCTGACGGCAAGCTGAAAGCGGCCGGCGTAGGCGAAACGAAGCTGACGGTGACTTCTGGCAGCGTCTCCTCCAGCGTGACGGTGACGGTCAGCCTCCGCGATCCGTTGAAATATGCCAAACAGATCAAGGGAACCGTATATCTTCCAGCCAAGACGGTGTTCAAGGCGATGGGAGGTACGGCTGAGGTATCGGGTGGAAATTGGAACGCTGCTCTCGGGGATGCGAAGCTGTCATTTAAGGCCGGCAGTCAGGCAGCCCAATTTAACGGCAGTCATCTGACATTAAAAGCATCGCCAATCATCGACAAAGGCGAAACGTATATCCCTGCCTCCCTGCTTGCCGATACGCTGGGGGCCAAGGTCACCTGGGATGCCCAATGGCGGCAGGCCGAAGTTGCACTCGGTCAGGGCAAGATGACGATCGTCTCCCAAGACACTGCGGGCTTGATCAAGAAAGCAATGCAGGGCAGTCTGGCCAAATTCATCGGGAAAACGTATTGGGTGAACGACTTTGATGGCTGGGAACGGTTCTCCAAAGTCACGGTGACGGATGTTCTTCCCACGGACACCGGAAGCTTTGTCGTCGTTTTCAAATCGGCTGCTGGAAAAACGCTGAAGAGCTACGCCATGAATACGTCGGAAGTGACGCAGTTGTTTGCCGACTCGACGTACTTTTTGAAATATGATCCCTATACAAAGTATAAATGGTCATCTTCCGTCTGGAGCCAGATCAAGGCGGGCAATGTAACGCTTGGCATGACCAAGGAGCAGGTGCTGCTGTCCTGGGGAAATCCCGCCGCCAAAGATATCCAGTCCGTGAACGGAACGAAGATCGAGACCTGGGGCTGGTCCAATTACGATGTTGTCTCTTTCATCGATGGCAAGGTTACATTAATCATCATGTAACGGCTGGATCAGCAATCATTTGAGCCGCCAGTCCATTTACATAAACCGGCGCCGGGTACACCCCGGTGGCCGGTTTTTTTAGATCGTGTCACAGGAAAAATAAACTGCGGCTTGCCATGAAAAAAATGCCGTGCTACAATACTGACTGAACGTTCGGTATATATATGTATTGGAGTGAGCGTCATGAACCAGAAGCAGCTGCAAAGCGAACAGACCAAGAGGAAGATTGCAGATGCCGCCCGCACGCTGTTTGTTCAAAAGGGTTATAAGGCGACTTCGATCGAAGATATCGTGGCCGCGACCGGGAGCAGCAAAGGCAACATCTACTATCACTTCAAGAGCAAAGAAGGATTATTCCTTCACCTGCTCGAAGAGTGGGACCGCGAATGGGAACTGAACTGGGAGCAAAACGAGCACTTGTATAAGACCACTACCGATAAGCTGTATGCCGTGGCGGAACAGTTGGCGGCTGACGA
Source organism: Paenibacillus sp. PSB04 (assembly GCF_025809195.1). Classification (NCBI taxonomy): domain Bacteria; kingdom Bacillati; phylum Bacillota; class Bacilli; order Caryophanales; family Paenibacillaceae; genus Paenibacillus; species Paenibacillus sp. PSB04. Next base: position 7,063,862 of record NZ_CP081301.1, on the reverse strand, counting down.
CTTGAACCATCCGCTCACGAAGGCAGCCGATGAATTTTTTCATAACGAAGAAAAGACATCCGAAGTGGAATCCCGTATGGCCGAGATGAAGGTCAAGCATTTGGCGTTTAATCAGAACCTGCTGCAGGAAGGAATCGACCGCGGCGAATTCATGCCGGGCGATGCCGAGCGGCTCGCGGCCGTGCTGGAGGCGATTTTTTTCGGCGCCAATCAGCTGTCGCGCAGATTAAACCCTGAGAAGACGACCCTGCTGTACCGGGATGCCGTCACTGTTTTTTTGAACGGAGTGGCGACGGATAAGCAAGCAAAAGAACGATAGCGGAGAATGGTCTTCGTTATCTCACGCCATAATACATAACGAACGTTCAGTATACATGCTGAATTTGCTTACGGAGGCTTTTTTATGTCGCTGCTAGTTAGAAACCGGGGAGCCATTCTGCTCCTCATGCTCAACAACTTCATTATTTTTACGGGCATCGGACTTATCATTCCAATTATGCCGAGTTATATGAATCTGCTGCACATTAACGGAAGCGTGCTGGGCCTGCTGGTCGCGGCCTTTTCCATCACGCAGCTCGTCTTTTCGCCGATCGCCGGCAGGCTGTCGGACTCCATCGGCCGCAAAAAGGTTATCCTGGCCGGACTGCTGCTGTTCGCCGTGTCGGAATGGTTGTTCGGCGCTTCCAGCACGCTGCCATTTCTGTTCCTGGCGAGAATGCTGGGCGGGGTGAGTGCGGCTCTGGTTATGCCGGCCGTCATGGCCTATACAGCTGACGTCACAAGCGAGGAAGAGCGCGGAAAAGGGATGGGCTTCATCAACGCTGCCATCACGACCGGTTTTATCATCGGACCCGGCATCGGCGGCTATCTTGCCGAATATGGCATTCGGGTTCCTTTCTACGCTGCCGCGGTCGGCGGGCTTCTGGCCATGGCGGTTACCGCGTTCTTCTTGCGGGAAGTGCCGAAGGCCGCGCAGACCAGCGACGGATCGGATACCAAGATGGCACCGGCCGGATTGCTGCGCCAGTTGGCGGGTGCCTACCGGGCCCCTTATTTTATCAGTCTGATCGTCGTGTTTGTCGCTTCGTTCGGGCTCGCCAATTTCGAGACGGTGTTTGGGCTGTTTGTCGATCATAAATTCGGCTTTACGCCTAAGGATATCGCCTTTATCATTACGTTCGGCTCGGTCTGCGGGGCGGTGGTGCAGATCACTATCTTCGGCTGGATCCTGAACCGGTTCGGAGAGAAAAGAGTCATCACGCTTAGCATTTTCGTATCGATCCTCTTTATTATTTTCACGCTGCTTGTGCATACGTTCTGGCTTATGGTCGCCGTGACCTTCGTTCTGTTTCTGGCGATGGATATTTTGCGCCCGGCCATCGGGACGCAGATGTCCAAGTTTGCCAATGAGGAGCAGGGTTATGTGGCGGGGCTGAACTCCGCGTTTACGAGCCTTGGCAACATTATCGGCCCGATCATTGCGGGGGCGCTGTTTGACATGAATGTGAATTATCCGTACATTCTCGCGAGCATCGTGTTGGTATTCGGATTCCTGCTGTCCTTCAAATCACGGGAAACGCAGTATGAGCTGGAGTCCAGATCGGTTCGTTAATACAGAAACAGGTTAGAATGATATATAAATAAACACCGGAATATGATGAAAAATCCTCCGAGCCCTATGGGCCCGGAGGATTTTTTTGTATCTATTAGCGGAATAAAGCCGCAAGTCATGGCCATGGTCCCTGTGAATCCGCGCCAGCTCTAAGCTTGTGGGCAGACAACGGCCTTCCATGAGCAGGCAGCCACTCGCCGCATCAGCTTGTCGGGGCAAAGTTCCGCAGCAGCGGGTGCAGTCCGGGCAGCGCTTCGCACTGCCGGATCGCTTCCGCCGCGAGTGCGGCGATTTCCCGCGCACCCCGGTGCGAGAAGTGTGTGTCGTCGGCGATCCCATCGGGATAATTGGGATGGGACCCGGCGGGCAGATGCATAAACAGATGCTTCGACTCCTCCTGGCCCATCCGGAGATACAGCTGCTGGGAAGCTGCAAACAGGTCAAGCAGCGGCGCGCCAGCCTCCTGCGCAGTTTCACGCATTGCCTCGGGGTAGGGACCGACAGCGTCGGGATCCGGAAGTCCCTCCGCCGTGAACCGGCGGCGGCTGACGGAAGTCAGCAGGACGGGGATGGCGCCGCGCGAGCGGGCCGATTCGATAAACCGCTTCAGGTTGGCGCGGTATTCCCCGCCGGGAGCAGGATCCGCGAAGCGCGAAGGATCTTCCTGCTTCTGATCGTTGTGGCCGAACTGGATGAACACGTAGTCGCCAGGCTGAAGCTCGTTCTCCACGGCGGCCCAGCGGCCCTCGGCGATAAAAGAGCGGGTGCTGCGCCCGTTGATGGCCCGGTTGTCTACCCGGATCGCCGGATCCAGGTGCTGCTGGAGGTATTCGCCCCAGCCGGTCATGGGCTTCTCGATGGCGCCCTTCAGGGCGGCCGTGGAATCGCCGACGATATACAGTGTCATGGTCATAGAACGGAGTCCTCCCTTTCTTTTACCAGAGACCCAAAAGTGGTCTGCTGGCATGGCTTGGGGTGGTTATCGCTCAGCATTGCCTCACGCTCATGCTTAGGAACGAAGCGCTTCGGGAATGCCGAGCTCCTTGAAGCCGAAATACCGCTCCGCGTTGCCGTAGGCGATATCTTCCACGATTTGTCCGAGCAGCGCCTCATCGTCAGGCGCTTCCCCGCGCTCGGCCCACTCGCCGATCAGCTCGCACAGCACGCGGCGGAAGTATTCGTGCCGGGTATAGGAAAGGAAGCTGCGGGAGTCGGTCAGCATGCCGACGAAGTTGGCCAGCAGGCTGTTGTCGGCGAGCAGGGTAAGCTGATGACGCATGCCGCTGCGCGTGTCGTTGTACCACCATCCGGAACCGAGCTGGAATTTACCGGCCGTATCCTTTTGATAGCAGCCCATCAGAGTCAGCAGGACGGGATAGTCGTTCGGGTTGAGCGAATACAGAATCGTTTTCGGCAGGCCCTGGCCGCATTCAGCACGGTCGAGCAGCCGGGACAGCGGGCCGGCCAGCGGCAGGTCGTTCAGGGCGTCATACCCGGTGTCAGGCCCCAGACGCTTGAACATCGGCGTATTGTTGTTGCGGAAGGCATGGATATGCAGCTGCATCGTCCAGTTTTTGCTGTGATACAGTCCGATCAGCGCGCTCAGCAGCTCCGTGCGGTAAACGGTGATTTCCTCCAGAGAGAGCGTCTCGCCGGCCATTCTTTTCGTGAAAATCCGCTCCAGCTCTTCGGCGCTGCCCTCCTGATAACGCAGCACGTCGATCGCATGGTCCGAGAGGCGGCAGTCCTGCTCATGGAAAAAGTCGATCCGCTGCTTCAGAGCATCCAGCAGTTCGGCATACGTCGTGACCTGCTGGCCCGCGGCTTGCGCAAGGCGCTCCAGCCAATCGGTAAAACCGGGAGCGTCGATGTTCAGCGCCTTATCGGGGCGGAAGGCCGGGAACACGCGGAAGCCGGTGTCCTCTTTTTTCAGCAGCTGGTGGTATTCCAGCGAATCGGCCGGATCATCGGTGGTGCAGACGACCTTGACGCCCGAATTCTTGATGATGTTCCGCCGCCGGAAGTCATCCGTCGCCAGTTTGGCGTTCACCTGTTCCCAAATCCGCGGGGCGGATTCTTCGTTCAGCAGTGCGGTAATGCCAAAGAAGCGGCGCAGCTCCAGATGGGTCCAGCTGTACAGGGGATTGCCGACCGTTTTCGGGACAGTCCGGGCCCATGCCAGAAACTTGTCGTAATCGGAAGCGTCGCCGGTAATATGGGATTCCGGGATGCCGTTCGCCCGCATTAACCGCCATTTGTAATGGTCCCCGGCGAGCCAGGCTTCGGTCAGGTTGCGGAAGTTCTGGTTGTCATAGATTTCCTTGGGGTCGAGGTGGCAGTGATAGTCGATGATCGGCATGTCTTTGGCATGCTGATGAAACAGCTTGCGGGCGGTATCGGTCGTCAGCAGAAAATCGTCGTTCAAGAACATGGTCCACAGCTCCTTTGGATAAAAATCGAAATAGATTTATTAGTCCAGTGACATCACAGAGTAACCCCGGTTTTAAAAATGGCCAGCTCCCGTACGTCGTTTTGCTCGTTCCGCGTTTGTTGGCCGCTCGCCACCTGGATCAGGTAGGCGATAAATTCCTCCAGCACTTCCTGCATCGGACGGTCCAGCAGCGAGCCGGCGTTAAAATCCATCCAGTGCTTTTTCTTGTTGTAGAGGTCATGGTTGGTGGCGATTTTGACGGTCGGGACGAAGCTGCCGAACGGTGTGCCCCGTCCGGTCGTGAACAGCACGAGCTGGCAGTCTGCGGCGGCGAGTGCGGAAGACGCTACCAGATCGTTGCCCGGCGCCTGCAGCAGGCTGAGGCCCTTCTTGCGCAGCTTCTCGCCGTACTGCAGCACGTCGACGACCGGGGCGGTGCCGGCCTTCTGCGTACAGCCGAGCGATTTGTCCTCCAGCGTGCTGATGCCGCCGGCCTTATTGCCTGGGGACGGATTCTCGTAAACCGGCTCCCCGTAGGACATAAAATACTGCTTGAAATCGTTGATCAGCGAGGTGATGCTCTCGAAGACCTCGCGGCTCTCGGCACGGGCCATCAGCATGCGCTCGGCGCCGAACATCTCCGGCACCTCGGTCAGGATCGTGGAACCGCCCTGTGAGATAAGAAAATCGGAGAAGGCGCCGAGCAGCGGGTTGGCCGTAATGCCGGAGAAGCCGTCGGAGCCGCCGCATTTGAGGCCGACGTTCAGCTCGCTGAGCGGGATCGGCTCGCGCTTGTCGAGGCTTGCGGCTTCGAACAGCTCTTCGAGCAGGGCCATGCCGGCTTCGACCTCGTCGCCAACCTCCTGCGCCACGAGGAATTTGACGCGGGACTCGTCGTAGTCTCCGAGCAGTTCACGGAACTCGGTGACGATGTTGTTCTCGCACCCGAGACCGAATACGAGCACGCCGCCGGCATTGGGATGATGGACCGCGTCCAGCAGGATGCTGCGGGTCTGGCGATGGTCGTCGCCAAGCTGCGAGCAGCCGTACGGGTGCTTCAGGATCGTGACGTTGTCAAAGGGACCGAGGTCCGGGTGGACGGCTTTGAATTCCTGCAGGATCAGCTCGGCCACACCGTTCACGCAGCCGACGGTTGGAACGATGTACAGGTCGTTGCGGATCCCTGCCTTGCCATTGGCCCGCCGGTATCCTTCAAAGGTGAGGCCCCGGTTCGGGTAGGAAATCGGATGAAGGTCCGGCTGGTATTCGTATTCTTCCTCACCGTCCAGGTTGGTCCGGAGATTATGCGTATGCACCCAATCGCCAGGAGCGATCGCGGACACCGCATGGCCGATCGGATACCCGTATTTGATCACCATATCGCCCGGGGGAATCGCCGTCAGAGCGATTTTGTGGCCCTGCGGAATTTCCTGGGCGGACTCCAGCTTCACGCCGTCCACTTCCAGCGGTTCCCCGGCCTGAATCGGCCGGAGGGCAACGGCGACGCTGTCCCGCGGGTTCAGTTTCATCAATGATTTCATGTCAATCCTCCTCAGGTCAGTTGATGGAGCGAAGCCCGGACGCCATCGCGTTCCAGCAGGCCGATATGCTCCCCAAGCAGCGTTTCAAGACCCGGAACTGCTGTTAAATCCGTGCCCCACAGCCGTTCTTCCTTCAGGATGCCGGTAACGAACGATTCAGGGTCGATCCAGTTCCGATCAAATGCCTCCAGCACTTCCGGCACATCGCGGCGGGCGACCTGGTCGCCGCGGTAGGTCAGGAGGAGTGCGGCGAAGGAGAGGACGAGCAGGCGGGGAAGCTTCCCCTGGACCTGCTGATAACGGATCAGCACCGGCAGCAGGCGCGCCGTGAATTTCGAAATGCTGTTCAGCGAAATCGATGCCAGCTCATGCCGGATCAGCGGGTTGTTGAACCGCTCGCGGATAGCCGCCGCGTATTCGAGCAGCTCGGCCCGCGGCAGCTTCAGCACCGGCAGGATTTCGTCTTCCATCAGCTCCTCGACGAAGCGGCCCAAATCGCTGTCCTTCATTACGTCCTCGACCGTTTCAAGTCCGGCAAGGAGGCCCAGGGGCACCATAGCCGTATGCGGGCCGTTGAGAAGGTGAACCTTGCGCTCGCGGTAAGGCGACAGGTCATCCGTGACGATGACGTTCAGCCCGGCTTCGGCAAGGGGAAGCTTCTCCCGCAGCCACGCCGGCCCTTCGATCACCCACAGATGATAGGGCTCGGCACTGACCATGAAGGGGTCTTCATAGCCGAGCTTCTGCTCCAGGTCGTCCGCCTGATCCCGCGGGTACCCCGGAACGATGCGGTCCACCAGGCAGGAGCAGAACGTGTTGGCTTCCGTGACCCAGGCGGCAAACGCATCGCCAAGCTGCCAGTCGGCGGCATGCTGCAGCACGAAGCGGCGCAGCTTCTCGCCGCTGTCCTCGATCAGCTCGCAGGGGAGGATGATAAAGCCGGCTTTGCCGAGCTGGAACCGCCTGTAGAGCAGCTCCGTCAATTTGGCGGGAAAGCTGGAATGCGGAGCGTCCTCCCGGCGCAGGCCGGCCTCATACACAATGCCGGCTTCGGTCGTGTTGGAGGTGATGAACTCGAGTTCGTCCTGTTCGGCCAGTTTCAAGTAGGCCTCATAATCCGTATAGGGATTGATGACCCGGCTGACGGTGGCGATGACCTCACTCGAGTTGACCAGCTGCCCTTGAAGCCGCCCTTTAAGCAGTACGGTGTACAAGCCGTCCTGCTCCATGAGCGAAGTGCTCTTGCCGTGTGCGGTCGGCTGCACGACGACGGCGCTTCCGTTAAATAATCCCTTCAGATTCATCCGCTGCATCTGCCAGTTCACGAAAGCCCGCATAAAGTTGCCGCCGCCAAACTGGATCATGCGCTCGGGCAGGGCGGGCAGATCGGGAAACAGGCTGCGGGAAAGACGTGATGTCATACGTTTTTCAAGCCTCCTTTAGAGATGATGGACATTATGCACACGTTAACATTTTGATGCAAAAAAATCATGTTTGAATTGTCGCCTTCAAAAAAATCAAGGGCATTACAGCTGTCCCTTCTAGGTGACAGCCGCAACGCTTTGCCGCACGATCAGCTCGGTCTGGACAAACAGCTGTTCCGGCGCCGAGTCCGGCTGCTCGAGCCGCTCGATCAGCTTGGTAGTGCCGAGCTTGCTGATATCGGCAATCGGCTTGCGGATCGTTGTCAGCGGCGGGTACGTATACTGCGAGAATAAAATATCGTCGAACCCGATCAGCGACAGCTGTCCGGGAAGCGCGACGCCCCGCGCGTAGCAGGCATTCAGCGCGCCGATGGCCATATCGTCGTTCGAGCAGAAGACGAGGGTCGGGGGATCGGACAGGGAGAGCAGCGACATCATGGCGTTATAGCCGCTTTCGACCCCGTAGTCACCGGCGGTGAAATAGTCCGGAATCAGCGGGAGGCGGTGGGCGATCAGACTGTCCATGAATCCCTGCTTCCGCTCCGTTGTCGACTTGAAGCCGGCCTTGCCTTCGATGATGGCGATCTTCCGGTGGCCGAGTCCGATGCCGTAATCCAGCGCCTCCCGGACGCCTTCGCGGTCATTGGCGACCACGTTCAGAATGCCGGGGTCATCCAGCTGGCGGTTCAGGACGACGAAGGGGATGCCGGTCTGCTTCAGGTGATAAATGAAAGCATTGTCCGCTTCGCTCTGGCTCATGACGAGCACACCGTCGAAACGCCTTGGCGTTATAGCATCATAGTGCCGGATGCTGTCGATCCCGTGGACCGTAAGGCTGTAGTTCTCGTCGAGCACCTGATGAATGCCCTTGATGGCGTCCACGAGAAAGCTGGCCGAAGTTCCCTGGTCGATGCTGGAGAAGAACAGGCCGATCGTGTAGGACTTCTTCATGACCAGGCTCTTGGCGCTGTAATTGGGAATGTAGTTGAGTTCGGCGGCGATGCGTTCGATGCGGTCGCGGGTTTCCTTCTTGATGAGCGGGTTGCCGTTCAGCGCCCTGGAAACGGTCGTATGCGATACCCCCGCAACGCGCGCGATGTCTTTAATCGTAATCATATGACCTCGTGACAAGAAATATTTGTTAACGGTTTCAGTTTAAGTTCAGACAGGGTTCAAGTCAATATGATTCCGGAAAAATGCACACGTGAATCATATTGTCAACCCAATCATGAAAACGCTATAATTGGAAACAAGAACGGGCTAAAGGAGCATCACAATGAAAAAAGGCCGCATGTTTTATAAAACGTTTATTCCCATTCTGGTCCTTGGGATCGGACTCGTCGTCAGTTTTGGCAGCTACATTTATATCAATACGACCCACTCGGTGATCGACCGGGTGGCGGGCAGCAAACAGAGCTTTATTACCCAGACCAAAAATTCGCTTGAGCAGAAAATCCAGACGATCGAATACGCCTTTAATACATACAGCACGACGAGCTCGTTTGATGCCGTCGTAAAAAGGCCGATCACGGAACAGGATTTCGAAGAATACCGGAACGTCAATACACAGCTGAACTATATCGCCACGATGGGCTTGGAAGGGACCGAGTATTCGCTCATCAGCCTCGTACAGAATTGGCAGATTACGAGCGGAAAGCTGTCCTATTTGACGGATGCCGACCGGCGCAAGCTGTACGAGGCCTACATCGATGACAAAGACAAAGGGCTGTTCTGGATCAAAACGGATGACGGCATCCGTTTCGTGAACACGCTGCCGGTCTTTTCCAAGCAAAAGCAGGCGATTGCCCTTTCGGATATTTCACGGTCCACGCTTGACCGGATCCTGAAGACCGAGGACAATGCGCCGGTCATCATTTTAAACAAACAGGGCGAGCTGATGTACGAGACCGATCCCGACAAGCAGCTGCTGTCCGCTGACCAGCTTGGACGCATCGTCCAGTCGGCCGGGGAAGATCACCGGGCCGGCAGGCTGAAGGTGACGGCATCCGGGCGCCAGTCGGCCGAAGCGATTTATGCTAAATCCAGCTACAACAATTGGATCTATGTAACGCTGCTGGACCAGAAGGAAATTTCCGGCGCGCTCAAGACGACCAAATACGGAATCATGCTGATGGTGGCCGTCATTACGCTGCTGATCATCGTGGTGGCTTACGGCATCTCCGTTTATTTCACGAAGCCGATCCGCCAAATCCAGCGCAGCCTGCCGCGCAGCTCCCATTTGCCGTACAAGAACGAAATCGAAGGCATCCTTCATTCCATCGACACGATCGTCACCGAGAAGAAAAACCTGGAGAGCATGATGGAAGCCGAATTGCCCCAGCTGGAAACGCAGCTGATCCTGAACCTGTTCCGGAACCGGGTGTCCCCGGAGGAGCTGGAGCGGATGCTGCCGCGGTTCGGGTATCCGGAACTGACGCAGCCGTCATTCGTCGCGATGCTGATCCAGATGGACAGTTACGGCGGCCGGGAGGCGTCGGACCGGGATATGCTGCTGCTCGCCATCAACAAAATGGTCGAGGAAGTCGTGCCGAAGGAAGGGCGCATGCTGCCGATTATTTTAAACGACAACACGCAGGCGACCATCCTCACGTTTACGGACCAGGAGGAACAGGAGATACGCAGGCAGGTGCTCTCCTTTTCGAAAACGATTATGATGACGGCGCGCGACTATTTGAACTGCTCCGTCAGCTTCGGCATCAGCAAGACGTACCGGCATCTGTGGGAGAGCAAGGAGGCTTGCGAAATGAGCAAGCAGGCGCTCCGGCACCGGCTCAATCTGGGTAAAGAATCGATCATTTTCTATGAAGATATTGAGACGGTCGTCTCGGGACCGGTGCTTCTGCATTACCCGACGGAGCTGGAAACCCAGCTGTTCGACGCGATCCGGCTGGGCGATGAGGAGCAGGTCCCCCGGGCGCTGTATCCGCTGCTGGCCGAGATGATGAAGAAGAACAAAAACTCGATGAATTTTGAAGTGGCCCTGGTGCGTTTCGTCAACAACCTGATCCAGCTGGAGCAGCTGCTCGGCGTGGAGGTGCTGCTGACGCAGGACAATCACGCCCTGTACCACCGCCTGCTCGATATCCGCAACCCGGAAGAGATCGAGCGGATCCTCGTGGAGGAAGTCATCTCGCCGATGGTGCGCAGCATGAAGGAGAAGACCAACCGCCAGTTCCGTTCCCTGGCCGAGAAGATCGCCACGATCGTCCGCACGGAGTACGACCAGGAATTGTCCCTGGAATGGATCAGCGACCGGCTTCATTATAATCCGAACTATTTAAGCAGCATTTTTAAAAAGGAGTTTGGTATGACGTTCAGCGAATACCTGATGAATTACCGGCTGGAGATGGCCAAGAAATGGCTGATTGAAACGGACATGACGATCAAGGAAATCGCCGAGCGGCTTCAGTATCACAATCCGCAAAACTTCATCCGGTCCTTCCGCAAGAAGGAACTCGTGACGCCGGGAAATTACCGTAAAGTCAAACAGGCTCAGTAATCAAAACACAAGTCTTGCATTTCCGTCCGGGCTGCTTTCTTGAGCGGAATGCAAGACTTTGCTGTTCGTTACCCTTTGACTGAGCCGAGCAGCGCCCCTTTGACAAAATGCTTCTGCACGAACGGATACGCGATCAGCATCGGTACGGTCGCGATGACGATCACCGCCATTTTGATGGTCTGCGCCGGCGGAACGACATCCACGGACGTCCCTTCGGCCTGCATGCCGCTGGAGACGATGACGATCTGGCGGAGCAGCACCTGGATCGGCCACTTGGTCGAATCCGTCATGTACAGGATCGCATTCATATAGGTGTTCCAGTAAGCTACCGCATAAAACAGCGAAATGGTAGCAATGGATGGCAAAGCGAGCGGAAGCATAATTTTGAAGAAAACGCCGAAATCGTTGCAGCCGTCAATTTTGGCCGATTCCTCGAGCGCGTCCGGAAGCGCCTGGAAAAAGTTTCTCATTATAATCAGGTTAAACGCGTTAATGGCGACCGGAAGGATGAGCGACCAGTAGGAGTCGATCAGTCCGAGGCTTTTGACGACGAGGAACGTCGGGATCATGCCGCCGCTAAACAGCATGGAGAATACGACGATGAAGTTGACGAAGCCCCGGCCGTAGAGATATCTCCTGGACAGGCCATAGGCCATGAGCGCCGTCAGGATCATGCTGACGATCGTGCCTACTACGGTGATCCCGATCGATACCCCCAGCCCTTTAAAAATCGTAGGCGTCGATAAAATGTACTTATAAGCATCGAGGGAGAATGTCGTCGGAAACAGAATGAATTTTTTGGCCACCACTTCCTGGGTGGAAGCGAAGGAGCTCGCAATCACGTTTACAAAAGGCAGCAGGCAAATGAGGGCAATCAGAATGAGCAGGAGGCTGTTTACGACGGTAAACAGGCGGCTGCCGAAAGACTCTTTTCTACGCAAAGCTGTGGATGGTGTCATACGCGGGTATCCTCCTTGTAATCGTTTACAGTTAGACTGTACCAAGCGCACCAGGTTACGTATATAATCAGCTCCTGAGGTGTTGTCCGGCAGGGGGGAGAGCGGGGAATCCGCGGCTGTCACCCGGATAATCATCAGCTTCAATCCGTAATCATCAGCTGAGATGCGGAAGGCGAAAATGGCGCCGTTATGCGGTTTTATGGCCGGTGTCAATGAAATGATTATGTACGGAATTCCCAAAACCGCCTAAGCTGGAGTCGTAACAGGAAACGCTTACAAGGAGGTAGACCTGGTGAAGGACTCGAACACGGCCGTCATGAACATGAATGTCAAACCGGCCAGGAAGGTACGGACGGACACCGCGCTGGACCGTATCAAACGTCACAAGCTGCTGTACCTGATGATTTTGCCCGGCGTGTTGTATTTCATCATCTTTAAGTATCTGCCGATGGGCGGTCTCGTCATTGCCTTTCAGGATTACCAGCCTTTCAAGGGGATCACGGGCAGCCCTTGGGTCGGAATGAAGCACTTTGTCCGCTTGTTTACAGAACCGACGTTCTTCATGCTTCTGCGCAATACGCTGATTCTGTTTGCACTCAACATCGTGATCTTTTTTCCGCTTCCCATTATATTGGCGCTGATGCTGAATGAGGTCAGGCACCGGCTGTTCAAAAACTGGGTACAGACCATCATCTACATCCCGCACTTCATGTCCTGGGTCATCATCGTCTCCATTACCTACGTATTCCTCACCGTGGACGGAGGCGTGCTGAACGAGCTGATCGCCAGGCTGGGCGGGCACAAAATCAGCTTCCTGACCGCTCCCGAATGGCTGCGCACTGTGTACATCGGGCAAATCATCTGGAAGGAGCTCGGCTGGTCCACCATTATTTATCTGTCTGCGATCACGGTGGTGGACACTCAGCTGTACGAAGCAGCCGAAATGGACGGAGCCGGACGGTTCCGCAAAACGTGGCACGTGACGCTGCCGGCGATCCGGCCGGTCATCATCACCCTGCTCATTCTCAAGATCGGCAGCACGCTTGATCTGGGATTCGAGCATATGTACCTGCTGCTCAATTCGCTGAACCGCGAGGTGGCCGAAATTTTCGACACCTACATCTATACGGCGGGGCTGAAAAACGGACAGCTGAGCTTTAGTACAACGGTAGGCTTGTTCAAAGGCTTGGTGGGACTTGTGCTGGTCATGGCTTCCAACCGGCTGGCGAAGAAGTTCGGCGAGGACGGCGTGTACTAATCAACGCACGGCGGGTGTGGGATCCATCCACGGATGTGGGATCAATCCAAAGGATAATAGAAAAGGGGAAATGGCACATGAAACCAATGGTAAGCAAGATGGCTGCGTTTACGCTGGTCTGCGGGCTGCTGCTCTCGGCCTGCGGCGGGGGAGGCGGCAAGGGGGAAACGGCCCAGGGCTCGGGAGGAAGCGCTGCGGCAGGTGACGAAAAAACGACGATTACGTGGCTGAACATTTTGCACACGGCGTCGCCGCCGACCGATACGGTGCTGAACAAGATTGAGGAGAAGACCGGGGCGGATATCAAATTTTCGTGGATTCCGGATGCTTCCAAGGAAGAACGCATCAATACGTCGCTGGCGTCCGATTCCCTGGCGGATATCGTTACGCTCACCATTCTCGACAATTCCTCCGTACGCAATGCCCTGAAGTCCGGCATGTTCTGGGAGGTAGAATCGTTCCTGGACGAGTTCCCGAACCTGGCGAAAATTTCGCAGGATACGCGGAGATCGGCTTCGATCGACGGCAAGCTGTACGGTGTGCCTTTCCAGAAGGATCTCGCCCGCAACGGCGTCGTCATCCGCAAGGACTGGCTGGATAAGCTCGGACTGTCCGTGCCGAAGACGACCGATGAGCTGATGAACGTCGCCAAGGCATTCACCGAGCAGGACCCGGACGGCAACGGGCAGAAGGATACGACGGGCTTCATGGACCGGAGCGATCTGATCTACGGCGCCTTCAAGACGCTGGGCTCTTACTTCGGCACGCCGAATAACTGGCAGGTGACGGATGACGGGAAAATGATTCCCGAATTCGAAACCGAGGGGTACGTCAAAACGATGGATTACATGAAGACACTGTACGAAAAAGGATATATCAATCAAGACTTTGCGGTGACCGCCAAAACCGACCAGCAGCAAAAATTCGCCCAGGGCAAAGCCGGAATTTACGTCGGCGCCCTGTTTGACGGGAAGAACCTCTTGAATATGGCCAAGGGTGTTCAGGATAACATGCAGCTCGCCTTGGTCAACAACATTACATCGACAGGCAACGAAAGCGACCGCGCGATTTGGGCGGCGAACAACGGAATCGGCGGACTGCTGGCTTTCCCGAAATCCGAAGTGAAGGATGAAGCCGAGCTGAAGCGCGTTCTGAAGTTCGTCAACGACCTGATGGATGACGATGTGTACGCCCTCATGACATACGGAATCGAAGGCGTCCATTATACCGTGGATGCGAATGACGCGGTTACGATCACCAATACCGATTTGTGGCAGCAGGAAGTGCAGCCGTTTGCCTCTTCCCGTCCGAGCGAAACGGGCTACAAAATCCATGACGCCGATCCGCTGAAGGCCGAGGCCGACAAGCTGATCAAGGAAAACGCAAAATACGGGGTGCTGAACCCGGCATATTCCCTGGAATCCGAAACGTACACAACGCAGGGCTCCGAGCTGCAAAAGATCATCACTGATGCGACTTACAAATACATTCTCGGCAAAATCAACCTGGACGAATTCAAAGCTGCGGTGGAGAACTGGAAGAAATCCGGCGGCAGCAAAATTATCGAGGAATACGAGGCGGCCTACAAGGCTACGCAGCAAAAATAACGGCTGAGCCGGACGCAAGAAGAACGTACCAGGTCCTATCCCGCCTGCATGGGGGTTAGGACTGTGTTTTTTCCAAGACGGCAGGGTGTAAAAAAGCAATCGCCGGCGGAGATGGAAATTTTATCAGAGAAAGCCGGAAATTTTATCCGAGGAGGATCAGCATGCAGACATTCAACGCGGCGCAGCGCATGGCCGAGTCCATCATGGCACGGACGCCGAAGCTGTACGAGGGTAAGGGATATGAAGGCAAGTGGTCGTATGATTACGGCGTGGTGCTCAAGGGCTTCGAGCTGCTTTGGAAACAGACCGGAGACCGCCGGTATTGGGAGTATATCCGGGACAACATGGACCATTTTATTCAGGAAGACGGTAGCATCCGCGGGTACCGCCCCGAAGAATACAACATCGACCATATCAACAACGGCAAGCTGCTGTTCACCCTGTACCGCGAGACGGGGGAGGAAAAATACAAGCAGGCCGCCGGGCTGCTGAGATCCCAGCTGGCATCCCATCCCCGGACGTCGGAGGGGGCATTCTGGCATAAGGAAATTTATCCTTATCAGATTTGGCTGGACGGCCTGTATATGGGCTCGCCTTTCTATCTTGAATATCTGCTGACGTTTGAAGACGAGGCGGGACTGGACGACGTGACGAAACAGTTCAAGCTGTGCGAGCTCCATACGAAGGATGAGGCCACCGGGCTCCTGTATCACGCTTGGGACGAGAAAAAAGCCCAACCGTGGTGCGACCCGGCCACCGGCTTATCTCCAAATTTCTGGGGAAGATCCCTTGGCTGGTTCGTCATGGCGCTGGCGGACAGCCTGGAGCTGCTGCCGGGAAGCCATTCCGATTATCCGGAGCTGAAGCGCATCTTGAGCGATACGCTGCGTGCGCTGAGATCCTATCAGGATCCGGGCAGCGGCGTCTGGTACCAGGTGGTCAATGAGGGCGGCCGCAAGGGGAATTACTTGGAGGCCTCGGCTTCCAGCATGATCACCTATGCTATCGCGAAAGGGCTCCGCCTCGGCGTGCTTGCGCCGCAGGAATGGCAGGACTGCTTGGACAGAGCGTATCGGGGGCTGCTGGAGGAGTTTGTGCTGGAGACGAAGGAAGGCTGGCTGAACCTGAACAAAAACTGCCAGGTGGCCGGGCTGGGCGGGGCCGACCGGCGCGACGGCACGTACGCCTATTACATTAGCGAGCCGATCATCACCAACGACCAGAAGGGGCTGGGGGCGTTTCTGCAGGCCTGCGGCGAATACGAGGCCAGGGTTCCGGCCGCTGCGGCGAAAGGAGAACAGCCATGAGCGTGTACAGCATCACCGAGTTCGGGGCGGTACCCGGCGGCGCCGAGCCGGCGACCCGGGCCATCGCTGCGGCGATCGAGGCGGCAGATGCTGCGGGCGGCGGGACCGTGTTCGTCCCCGCAGGCACGTACCTGACCGGGGCCATCCTCCTGCGCAGCAACATCGAGCTGAGGCTGGACCCCGGCGCGGTCCTGTCCTTCAGCACCGATCCGGCGGATTATCCGGTCGTGACCTCCCGCTGGGAAGGGGTGCTGCGTGAGGTGCACGCCTCCTGTGTGTACGGACACGGGCTGAAGAACGTGTTCATTACCGGCAGCGGCACGCTGGATGGCAACGGCCAGCCCTGGTGGGACAAGATGCGCAGCCGCCCGGAGGAGCTGACCCACCCCCGGCCGAAGCTGATCAGCCTCGACCGCTGCACCCGGGTGACGATCCGCGATGTCACGCTGATCAACTCCCCGAGCTGGACGGTCAATCCGATTCTCTGCGACAACGTGACGATCGACAACGTCTCGATATACAATCCCGCGGATTCGCCGAATACTGACGGCATCGACCCGGAGTCGTGCCAGAACGTGCGGATCAGCGGCTGCCACATCGACGTCGGCGACGACTGCATCGCCATCAAGGCCGGCACGGAAGACACGGCGCAGCGGGTTCCGTGCGAGAACATCACGATCACGAACTGTACGATGATCCACGGCCACGGCGGCGTCGTGCTCGGCAGCGAAATGAGCGGGGACATCCGGAACGTCGTGATCAGCAACTGCATCTTTAAGCACACCGACCGCGGCATCCGGCTGAAATCGCGGCGGGGGCGCGGAGGAACGGTGGAGGATATCCGGGTCAGCGGCATCGTCATGGAGGAAGTCATCTGCCCTTTCATTTTGAACCTGTATTATTTTTGCGGACCGCGGGGCAAGGACAAGTACGTCTGGGATAAGCGGCCTTATCCGGTCACCCTGGAAACGCCGACGTTCCGGCGGATTCACTTTTCGAATATTACCGCAAGGAACGTACATGCGGCGGCAGGGTTTGTTTATGGTCTTGCGGAAAGGTATATCTCGGAATTAACGTTTGCCGACATCGATATTTCCATGGCGGAGAACCCCGTTCCGGGGCGTCCGGCCATGATGTCCGGCATCCAGGATATGAAAGCGCGCGGCTTTTATCTAGGCAATGTGAGGGACATTCGGTTTGACCGGGTCACGGTTGGCGGCCATGAAGGGCCGGCTTTCTATGTCGAGAACGGCGAAGACGTGGAATGGCAGCAGTGCCGGTCAAAGGATACGAAGGTGCCGGAGCAGCTTGTAAAACAGGTAAGCGTGGTTCCGCAGGAGGAGGATCTCAGCGAAGAGGAGGTTTAACCAATGATGAGGGAACGGTTGAAGAAGCTGCTGGGCGATGTGCCGGAGGACCGGCCTATCCAAGCGGAGCTGCTCAAGCAGGAAGAGACTGAAGGGTACCGGCTCGAGACGCTGCTGCTGGATTTAAACGGTCTGGAGCAGGTGCCCGCTTATGTCGCACTGCCTATAGACGGAGAGGGACCCTATCCGCTCGTCGTTTTCAATCACTCGCATGGCGGCAATTACACAAACGGACGCAGGGAGCTGATCAGCGGCAGCTCGTATTTGCAGCAGCCGTCTTTTGCCAGCACACTGACCGGCATGGGCTATGCCGTCTGCTGTATCGACATGTGGGGCTTCCATGAGAGGTCGGGTAAGACGGAGAGCGAAATCGTCAAGGAAATGTTATGGCAGGGGCGCGTCATGTGGGGCATGATGCTGTATGACAACCGGCGGATGCTGGATTACATGTGCTCCAGGGAAGATATCGACGCCTCGCGGATCGCGACCCTAGGCATGTCCATGGGCGGGATGATGGCCTGGTGGCTGGCGGCGCTGGACGAGCGGATCAAGGTGACCGTGGACATCTGCGGACAGGTGGATGCCCATACCTTGATGAAGAAGCGCGGGCTGGATCACCACGGGTTCTACTACTACGTTCCGGGATTGCTGAAGCACTTCACGACGCTGGAAATCCAAGCCATGATCGCCCCGCGGCCAAGGATGAGCCTGACCGGGCGTACCGACCGGCTGACCCCGGAGGAAGGCGTCGTGCTGCTGGCCGATGGCCTGCGAGAGGTATACCGGGCCGCCGGACAGGAGGAGCATTGGCAGACGGTCATGACCGGCGGCGGCCATATGGAGACGGCTGAAATGCGGGCCCGCTGGCAGGGATTTTTGGCGGAACACTTGTAAGCGATGGCCGCAGCCCGAAACGAAAGGGGGGAAGGTCATGATTGTAGGAAAGCTGGACCACTGCGATTATCCGACGATTCAGGAAGCGGTGGATGCGTTGGAGAAGCAAGATCCGCAGCGGCCCGAAACGCTGTACATCCTGTCGGGTGTCTATGAGGAAGCGGTACGGATATATCGGTCCGATCTGGCCGTGATCGGCATCGGATATGTGGAAATCACGAAGGGCCGGTATGCAAAGGAACTGGACGAGAACGGAAATGAGATGGGCACCTTTGCAACGCCGACGCTGTTCCTTGGCGGCCGGCGGCTGCTGATCGAGAATTTGGTCGTGACCAATTCGGCCGGGCAGGGCGAGGACATCGGCCAGGCCGTGGCGGTCTATGCGCACTGCGACGAAACGGTTTTTCGCTACTGCACCTTTAAAGGGCACCAGGACACGCTGTTTACCGGACCGCTTCCGCCTGCGCCCAAGCATGGCGGCGTGTTTGGAGGAATCCCGCTCCGGGAGCATCACCGAGAGTACCGCCAGGTGTACGAATACTGCCGTATCGAAGGGACGGTGGATTTTATATTCGGCGGCGCTGCCGCCTTCTTTGACCGCTGCGAGATCCGCAGCCTGCGCCATTCGAGCGGGCATGCCGGTTATATCGCCGCGGCTTCTACTCCCGCGGAGCAGGAATACGGGTATGTCTTTAACCTCTGTTATTTGACGGCAGAGCCAGGCGTATCGGGCGTGTATCTGGGAAGGCCGTGGCGCGAATATGCACGCACTGACTACGTCGACTGCCGGATGGGCGGACATATCGAACCGCTGGGCTGGGACGACTGGAACGATCCGGGGCGGCGGCTGACGGCCAGGTACCGGGAATTCGGCACCCGCTTTGATCCGGCCGCGCCGGCTCCGGGAGGACAGCGGGCCGGGTGGGCGGTCTATCAGGAGACGCTGGAAGGGGCTCCGCAGAAGGAGCAAGTTTTTACCGGAACGGACTTTTGGAAACGAAAAGGAGAGGGAAGAGCATGACCATATCCACCCAAACGGGAACCATTCGAAACCCGGTGCTGCCGGGCTTTAATCCGGATCCGTGCATCGTGCGGGCAAAGGACACTTATTATATCGCGGTGTCTTCCTTCGAGTGGCTCCCTGGCGTAAGGGTATATGCCTCCAAGGATTTGGCGGTATGGGAGCACTGCACCGACGTGCTGACCGATCAGGTCGACCTGCGGGGAAACCCGAAGAATTGCAGCATCTGGGCGCCTCAGCTCAGCTACCATGACGGGTTGTTTTACCTCATTTATACCGATGTGAAAAGCACCAAGCGCCCATTTAAAGACGTTCACAATTATTTGATTACGGCGCCTTCGATTCACGGGCCCTGGTCCGAGCCGGTCTATTTGAACAGCAGCGGATTCGATCCGAGCCTGTATCATGACGAAGACGGACGGAAATGGCTTCTGAACGAAATCTGGGATTACCGCATTCCGGAAGGGAATAAATCGAGCGGCATCGTTATTCAGCAGTATGATCCGCAGCAGCAGAAGCTAGTTGGTAAACCGTTCAAGCTGTTTGACGGGACGGATCTGAAGAAGACCGAAGCGCCGCATATTTATAAGCATCAAGGCTATTACTACTTGATTACGGCCGAAGGCGGCACCGGGAACGGCCATGCCGTGACGGTAGCCCGTTCCCGCAGCTTGATGGGCCCTTACGAAGTGGACCCCCGCAATCCGATGCTGACCTCCCGGGACAACCCGGAGCTCCCGCTGCAGTGTGCCGGCCACGGCAGCCTGATCCAGACGCCGCAAGGGGAATGGTACATGGCCCATTTGTGCACGCGTCCGGTTGAAGGCCAGTATGCGCTCCTTGGCCGGGAAACAGCGCTGCAGCAGGTGTACTGGGACGAGGAAGGATGGCTTCGCCTGACCGCCGGGGGAAATTCCCCGCAGATGGAGATCCCGCGTCCGAAAGGGATCACGCCGGCAGAGGCCAAGACGGCCGCTGAACGGACCTTGTTTGAGGATACCTTTGACGGACCGGAGCTTGCCAAAGCCTGGAATACGCTCCGCATACCGGCGGATCCATCCTGGTGCTCGCTGTCGGAGCGCCCGGGGTATCTCCGCCTGCATTCCGGGGAATCGCCGCAAAGCCTGTTTCATCACCACATTGTGGCCCTCCGGCAGGCGGATATCCATTTCCGGGCCGAGACGTCGCTGGAGTTCGAGCCAGCAAGCTATTTGCAGATGGCCGGGCTGATGCTTTATTTGAACGATGAAAATTACTTGTATGCTTATGTGACGCAGGACGAAGAGCAGGGCAAGGTGATCCGGCTCATGCGCTGCGCGGACGACGCGTTCACCGTTATTCCGGACATGATTCCGGTGAATGCCGGGGAAACCGTTCAATTGGCCGTGGAAGTCCATGGCATCCGCGGACGGTTCTATGGCCGGTTCAGCCCGGGGCAGGATTGGGTCCCGCTGTTTGAAGAACAGGACATCCGCTTCCTCTGCGGCGGCTTCACCGGCAACTTTGTCGGTATCGCCGTCCATGATATGCAGTCCTTTGGGGGAAGCTATGCGGACTTTTCCCATTTTCGCTATACGGGAATTGAAGCATAGAAGAGCAGGGATGATCGGTAATGATGAAAAAGGGGCTGCTTCTATTGTGAAGCAGCCCCTTTTTTCGGTTCTTACTTTTCCTTGGACGGATTAATGAACGGCCTGCGCCTCAGCTGAAGGCCCGTGTTTTTCAGCTCGGAATCCAGCTTGAACTCCAGTTTTGCTGTCGAGTACAGCTTGGGCCACCGGTCGTATTGGCTTGGCGGGACCTTTCCTCTGAAGCGGTTGCCAAGTCCGAAAATGTCGGATTCCTGCGCCTGCGTCATCCGGAATACAGCGGCTCCCCGCTGCTCAATCAGGCGGTTAATGGAAGCTTCCAGATGCTCTGCCTTGATGTCGATCCCGCGCGCGGAATCCATGAGGGTCATCGAAAGCTTGGCATGAATGCGGATGACGGGCTTGCCGCTTCTCATATCCGTGTCGATATCGGCACTGGAATTCAGAATTTTAAGGTTCATTTTATCCGCGGTTTCGATTTCGAAGGGGGACATCTTGCCCGTAACGATTTCGTAAATCAGGGTTTCCTCCGGAGAGATCATGCCGACCATGGCGTCATTTTTAAAGAATGCATTGCCCGCGACCCGGAATATCGTTTCAGAATCCGTCACCAATACAGGCACGAGGCATTCCTCAAGCGGATCATAGTACCCCCTGAAAATTTCCCATAGCGACACGACGTTTTTTTGCGAGGTTCCGCCGCCGTAGCGTTCAAAGAACAGCTTCGTGTAGATGCCCGAGAGCTCGCCCGTCGGGTTGGGACGTTCAAATATTGACTTCATGCCGCCTGTCGTAATCGCAATTAACGAATCCAGAGGAACGGTGCGGTCCCTGATTGTGAATTCCAAATAGGGCATGAATCCTTTTTTCGCCAGTGCCTGATCCAGAAAGATTGACTGGTTCTGCGACATATCCAGACTTTTGGGCAGCCTTAACCGGAGCTGGTCTATGGCTTCAATCACGGTGCTGCCTTCCTGCTTGGTGACGAAAAAATCCTTATGGGCTCCGTTCTGCGACTGCGGGAGTGGGAACCTCATCCAGACCCGCACCCGGTCACCGCCGGCCGGCTCGATACCGATCGCGGTCTCGAGGAGCCGGTTGTCGACATCTTTGACATCCCAGCAGCCGGGGAGGAAGAGAAGCAGGCATAAGATGGCCAGGCATCGGGCTGCGCGTCTGCTCATTGGCGGGCCCTCATTTTGTTGGAAATGAAGGACTTGACCAGCACAGCCATAGGAAAGCCATACATTAAGTAAAGGCGCAGAACCGTATCCCACTCCACGGCTCTTTCGATCCATTCCCATGAAGGAATAAGCCGGATGGCGGCGTATGCCGTGACTCCTGCCAGCACATACAGCAGCTTTTCGTTCCAGCTGGGAAATACCGCCCTGATTGCCGTTACGATGCAGTTCAGGATCAGGGCAAGCAATAAAAACAAATAGAGGATGGAGCTAACGATAAATACGGCGGTTAAATTTTCGATCACCAGCCAGTAATAGCTTACCGAGTCCATTTTGCTGATATAAGGAAGCGTCAAAATTCTTGACATTTCCGGACTAAACGTCAGCGCCGGCTGATAGACGGCGGCGGCCAGTAAAGGCAGAAAACAGAGCGCAGCCACGGTATAAGGCCGCCACAGCTTCTTCGGCTGTTTGGCGTATCTGCCGCAAGCCGCAAAGTAAAGATAGCCGGCCCAGATGAAGGATGTCGTGTAAAACTTCGGGCTGGTCAGAAAATCCCCGTTGGTATAGAGCCATGGTTTGCCCAGATTAAAATCGAGATCGCCGAAACCCAGCAATACGAGCCCGACGGACAGCGGAAAGCTGACGAGCAGAAACAGGACGGAAGCACGGATAATCGAACCGATT
The DNA here is from genome assembly GCF_025809195.1 of Paenibacillus sp. PSB04. NCBI lineage: Bacteria > Bacillati > Bacillota > Bacilli > Caryophanales > Paenibacillaceae > Paenibacillus > Paenibacillus sp. PSB04. The sequence continues at coordinate 7,041,464 of NZ_CP081301.1, read as the reverse complement.
CCCCCGAAAGCCAGAAAGACGCCAATAAAGATCATCCCGTCCAAAAACCACTGCGGCGTGCTGTGAAGGATCGTCATCGAGATGATCTCGCTGTGAGCCCGGACGATGATCACCATGGCGCTCCACATAAACCAGAGCAGCGGGACGATAAAAAGAATGACCCCCGGCCACCCAAGCACGCGCTTTGTAATCGTATAGGCGTCTTTTCCTTGATGCAGCGCGAGGACCCGGCTGAACAGCCAGGCACCCAGCAGTCCGAGCAGCATCCAGATCAGGATCGGGATCCAGTAGCTCTGGGTGGTGGACTGCAGGACGAGCCAAGGGTACACATGAAAGGAGATCGCCCCGAATACCATCATCTGCAGGACGAAGTATTGGGGCATGGAGATCTTCAGTTCCTCGTTCGATGGATTCATTGTCTCGACCCTCTTCCGAAGGTAATCCAGTAGCTGAGTGAAAATTTGCGGGAGCCGCCGATCAGCCCAAGACTCATGGACCGGATCCGGGCACCGGGACCGATCGGAGTCAAATAGGAAACGCCGAACGATTGGATGCGGGAGAGGCAGATGACGAGAATGGCAAAGCAGATGAATATGCCGAGAATTCCGATGACGCTGGCCCCGGCGAGCGTGAAATATTTCAAAATCCGCTGAACCAGGCCCATCTGATAATCCACGACGATAAAATTAGTCAGCGCCGTCGTTGCGACGATGATGACCAGCAAATTGCTCACAATATTCGCTTGAATGATCGCCTGTCCCAGCACCACCCCGCCAACCATCGTAACGGTGGAGCTGATCGACCTTGGCAGGCGTATGCCGGCCTCAACGATGCAGTCCAGAAGAAACAGCATGATGAGGGACTCGAGCCACACGGGATAAGGGACCCCTTCCCTGCTGCCGGCGGCGGCCAGACTGATCTCCAGGCGGTTGAGGTCAATGTTCACTGAAGTGATCGCCACGTAGAGGGCGGGCAGAAACAGATTGATCATGAGTGCGATGAACCGCAGCCACCTTAAAAATAATGCGATCAGCGGCGTCAGGTATTGATCTTCGGGGGATTCCCAGAAATCGAAGAAGGACCCCGGGGCGATGATCGAAAACGGCGTTCCGTCCATCAAGACGACAATCTTCCCGTTTAACAGGGAGGCCGTTACCCGGTCCGGGCGTTCCGTCGTGACGGCGGCAGGGAAGAGGCGGGAAGATCCGGGGTCCATGAACCGCAGCAATTCGCCGGAATCTTGGATTCCGTCCGCTTGGATGGCGCCGATTTGACCGCAGGTGTATTGGACGAGACCCGGATCGGTCACCCCTTCCAGGTAAACCACGCCCACCTTCGTATTGGTCAGATCTCCGACGCGGGCCTCCCAAATTTTCAAACGGGAGGTTTGCATCCGCTGGCGTATGAGGGCGATATTGGTTGAATAGTTTTCGATAAAACCGTACATCGGGCCCTGAATCACGTTCTCCGTCTGCGGCTGTTGCAGTCCCCGCTGCTGCGGATTTTCCGTTGCCAGAATCAGGCCGTTGGCAGACTCCGCAGTGCACAGCACGGTTTTGCCGGCGCATACCGCTTTTTCGCAAGCGGAAAAATCACCAGCCGAATAGCTGGTGCCGTAATAACTGTGCAGTGTGGTCAGGACACCATCCTGCGGCTGCCGGTTCATATTGAATATGAAATGATCGGAGCCGACAAGCGTCGTCAGGTACAGCAAATACAGCTTGCCGGCGTCCGATTCACCGATGCAGACGGCCTGGAAGTCGGCCGCATGCTGAAAAGCCTCCTGGAGCCGGGAAAGAAGAAATTCAGAGGACGTATGCTGGAGCGCCTGAAGCATCGTTGCACCTTTGCTGGGTTCCACGGGTCGATCATCCTTTGCATGACACTTTTTGCCTTCGAATGAACCTAATTATTCCAATTAGGGCATCAAATTATGCAGGAGGATGGTGAGGTTACTCTGAAGGCAATCCTGACAGCATCGATCCGTAGTGTTCCGCGATTCCCCGGCTGACTTCGGCCATGCGCAGCACCAGGGATTCCGGCTCGGCGATGGTCAGCGCTTTTCCGTAGGGAAGAAGAAAGTAGGGGACGTATGAATGCAGGGAGGTGGAATCAAGCCGGTATACCGCCTCCCCTGGGCTTCGCTCAATCAGTGCATGTCCGAGCAGCCAGTGCTGCTTCAGTTCATTCAGGACATGATCGTGAGCCTGAATCCGGACCGTGACCAGGGAAGGGTCGCCAGCCGGGTCCGGCAGCAGCTGTTCCAGCAGAACGTCCTTGGCCGAAAAGTTCTCAGGGCGCTCAAAGTGCCGATCCGTCACGTCCAGGCTCACAATCCGGTCAACGCGGAAGTTGCGCAAATCCTCGCGGAGATGGCAGTATCCGGTGGTGTACCATTGCCCTTTCCAATGGATGATGCTGTAAGGATCGAACTCCCGTACCGACCCGGTTCCGGAATCTCCATTGGAGCCGCCGTACACCATCCGGAGGGTCTGCCTTTGTCCAGCGGCTTCCTCAAGGCATTGCAGCCGCCCTTTTTGCTCCGGATCGATGGGCGGTTGAAGGACGGACAGCCCGCTGCTGTGGCGTTCAATTTGCGTGAGCTGCTTCTCGTTCGTATACCGTTTCAGTTTGTCCACGGCCCTGCCCAGGGCATCGGTGTGAGGATACCCAGCCTCCTGGGCAAACACCGAAGCATGGACGAGGGCTTTCTGCTCCTCCGCATCGAACATGAGCGGCGAGTCGGCAAAGGTCCCAAGGATTTGGAATCCGCCGTTTGGGCCGGAATCGGCAATGATCGGGACGCCGCTTGCGCAGAGCGAATCAATGCACCGGTACACGGTGCGGACATGGATCTCCAGCTCGTCGGCAAGCTGCTGTGCCGTCATTTTTTTGCCGGATCGGAGCATCCAGAGGATCGAGAGCATGTTATCAGCTTTGGACATCGGAGAAATCCTTTCGTAAAAGAGAGTTACCCGGGATACGATCCCGGGTATCAGCTCCATTGTAACGCGTCTAGGCGAGCGGTTCCATTCCTTGTTCCACCCATGAATCGTAAGTCGGACCGTACAAATCCGGCAGCTTCAATCCGGCCTGCCGCATCAGGACGGTCATCTGTCCGCGGTGATGGGCTTGGTGCATGAGGGTAAAGCGCAGCGAACCTCCGTTGTTCCACTCCTGGCCGGCGATGGTTTGCGTCTCCAGAAGCTTGGCGTCCGTCCACTGCGTCTCGACCGCTTGGAGAATGGCCCGGCTGACCCGCTCGTACTGGCCGGCAAGCGCAGCGGCCGATTTTTTAACTGCGTCACTGTTATCGGGTGCATCAAACACCAGCCCGAGCGATGTCATATAATGAACGGATTCCACGAGATGCCATGCCAGCCCGCCCAGGGTCCGGTGCTTGTCCGTTATGGCCTGCCCGAGCGATTCATCGGTCAGTGCGTTCATGATCTTCTGGGTCATTTCCGCTTCGTTGGTCCATTCCGCTGCAAAATCTTTAATGCTTGTAAACATCATGCATTCCTCCATTTTTTTGAAGTTTTGTTCGGTTTATTAGCAGTATACACAAAAATCACTGACAGTCTCGGTCAGTGATTTTTTGGAATGCTGCTGTATTTATTTTTAATGTGGGCAACCGCTAAGCCGTTCCTCGAAGGATCAACTGGACAATATAACTGGCCGTTTCTTCTGCTGGGCACGCAGCTGTTCCTCTGCTCCATTCGAGGGCGGCGCCGTAAAGGGTCCAACTGGCCGCAAGGGCTACGGTATCCAATGGAACGTTCCAGCCGAAATCCTCTGGTTTGAGCCGCTGCAGCCAGGCCGTGAGCAGTGATTTGATTTCCTGCTGCATCGTTCGTTCAAAGACAGGATTGATCGTTTCCACCGGACTGCAGCGACCGTGAAGGGACCGGAAATGCTCAAGGAGGTTCACGGCCAGCATCTGAAGATGATCGCTGTTCCATCCGGCATCCGGGGGCAGATGCTGCTGCAGGCGGGTATGGAGCTTATCACGGATCGATTGTTCCAGCAGGGCGTATTTGTCCGGATAATGCGAATAAAAGGTGCCCCTGTTGACATCCGCACGTTCGGCAATATTTCCAACCGTCATGGCGGTAAAGCCCTTTTCTTTCATCAGCTCTGCGAACGACTGCTTCAGCAGATTCTCCGAGCGCCTGCTTCGCCGGTCTTGCGGAACGCCTCTGTTTTCCATGCATGTGCCGCCTCCTTTATACCTATGTAATATTCAACAATGAGGCTCAGATGTCGGATAACAGTCAAACGCGGACGATTGACGATTTTTTCCGGCCCCTGTTTTCCCTATTGTAGGGGGTGGCAGGAAAAGAATCAATCCATGGAGGTAAGGTGAACATGCCTGGTTATCAGCGAAAAGAAACCATGAAAGCGATCCGGTATCACCGGCACGGAGGGCCGGAAGTGCTGCAGTATGAAGATGTTCCGGTTCCGTTAGTCAACGAGCGCGAAGTGTTGGTCCGCGTGCATGCGGCATCGATCAATCCGGGAGATTGGCAGATCCGCTCGGGGATGGCGGGAGACCGTTTTCCGCTGCCGTATATTCCCGGGTGGGATATTTCCGGCACCGTCGAAGAGGTCGGATCGGGCGTCACGTCTCTGCGGGTCGGTGACGAGGTTTTTGGCATGACGGCGAACAGCGGCGCGTGTGCGGAATATGCGGCTCTGCCTGCAGCGCAGCTTGCACGAAAGCCCCGCAGCATCAGCCATGAAGCGGCGGCCGCCCTTCCGCAGTCGGCCTGTACGGCCTGGAACGCGCTGTTTGTTCAAGGTGGCCTGAAGGCCGGCCAAAGGGTGCTGATCAACGGTGCATCCGGCGGCGTCGGCCACTTCGCCGTGCAGCTCGCCAAATGGAAGGGAGCCGAGGTGACCGGCGTAGCCTCCGGCAGGAATGAAGCATTTTTGCGTGAGCTTGGGGCTGATCAATTTGCCGATTATTCTTCCGGATCATGGACGCAGGCCGTTGATCCGGTCCAGCTTGCGGTCGATACGGTCGGCGGAACCGAAGGAAACCGGCTTTTGGAGGTGATCACGCCTGGGGGATCGCTGGTTCCGGTCACGTGGGGGAATTATGACACCGATCAGGCGGCCGCCGGGCAGATTGACGTTCACGAAGTTGCGATGCTGCCGGTCACGACAGCGGATTTGGAATGGATATCCCGCTTAGTGGAGGAAGGGCAGCTTCGAGCGGTCATCGACCGGATGTTTCCTTTAAAAGAGACCGCCCTGGCTCATGAGCTCAGCGAAAGCCGGCGAGCCAGGGGGAAGATCATTATTCGTGTAAGCAGCACGGCGGATCGATAAAAACTTCCTTATTTTTTTCGTGGAAGGAACAAGGCCGCGGCTCCCCCAATGATCATTCCGGCGGCCGCCAGATACATGGCGGTGCGGACGCCTGCTGCCTGCGCGGCCAGAAGCGAGCCGCCGCTTTGACCGGCGATACCGGAATTGGCGATGAAGATCAGGAAGGCCATGCCGATGGCGTTGCCGATATTCAGCGTCGTCGAGGCCATACCCGAGGCCACGCCCTGCTCCGATGGAGCCACACCCGCGGAAGCGGCGATCCACATGCCGGTCCATACGACGCCTTGGCCGAGGCCGGAAATGATCAATCCGGGCACGATAAGCAGATAGCCGGAGTCGGCATACGCCCCCAGCGGGATGAGGGCGGTGCCAACGATGCCGATCATGCTGCCGGTCAGAATCGTGCTGCGCATGCCGTAGCGCGTGGCAAGCTTTTCGCCCCATTGGGTTCCAAGGGCAATAGAAAGCGATGGCACGATAAAGGCAAGACCGGTTTGCAGGGCATTGAATTGATGCACGTTCTGGAACAGTACCGTGAGAAAGTAGGGGATGGCTCCAAAGGTACCCATGTAAAGAAAGGTTATGATCATGCCCGTGACCAGGCTCCGTCTCCGGAGAAGACGCGGCGGCATCAGCGGATTGGAGGTTCGGTTTTCGATCCAGGCAAAAGTAAGAAATAACAACAGGGACAGAAGGGCGCATATCAGAATACCGGGGGAGCCCCATCCTGCCTCAGGCCCCTGAACGAGGCAATACACGAGTAAAGTTGCAGCGCCAGTAAAGCTTAGTGCCCCAGGCAGATCAAAGCTGCTCCTTCCGGATTGGACGGAGTCCCGCGGAATGGCAGCGAGTGCGGCCAGAGCTGCACCGCCGGCAAACAATACGTTGACGAAGAAGACGGCTTCCCATCCAATGGCGTTCGTCAGCACGCCGCCGAGGAGAGAGCCCAAGGTCAATCCGCTGGCTCCCGCTCCGCCCCAGACTGCGAGGGCCCGGTTGCGCTTAGGTCCTTCTTCATACAGCCGGTTGATAAGGGATAGGGTCGCCGGAAAAAGAAAAGCGGCTCCGATACCTTGCAGCGCTCTGGCCAGGATGATGACCAGCGGACTCCATGCCAGCCCTCCAAGCAAGGAGGCCAGCGCGAACAGGAGCAGCGCGGAGATGAACATCCTTTTTTGCCCGAGCTGGTCTGCGGCACGTCCGCCAAGAAGGAGGAAGCCGCCGCAGAAAATCGTATAGGCGCTGACGACCCACTGAAGGGATTGTTCCGAAAAGCCAAGTGCACGGCCCACTTCGGGGAGCGCAACAAACACGATATTAATATCAAGGGAGTAGATCAGCTGGGCGAAAGCGAGGATGGCCAGGCTCCAGCCCAAGGCTTTCTTTGACATCGCCGGTGTGGCGGCAGAATGGGCAGCGGTAATGACCTCGCCCCTTGGACTTGCTGACAACGGGTCTCGTGATGACACGCGAAAAGCACCTCATTTCAAAATGTTTTGAAATGATTATATTTCAACAAAAATTGAAATGTCAATACAGAGGGTGTATAATATGATCTATGAGATCCCATTACGAAACCGAGATGGCCAAAGCGGCCAAAGCACTCAGCGATCCGATCCGGATGAAAATTTTGACGATGATTAAAATGGGCAGGCAGCCGGATTACCAGTCTCCTGTCTGTACGTTTGAGCCTGCGGCCGTATGCCCTGCGGACCTGCAGCTTAAGCTGGGAGACGTATCGCCGTCCAAGCTGTCCTACCATTTGAAGGAGCTTAAGGATGAGGGGTATATCAAGGAATGCAGGGAGGGAAAACGGCATTATTATTCGCTGCAGCCGGAACGGCTGAAGCAGTTCACGAAAGATTTAAGCTGGCTGTATGAATAGGAAAGCGGAGCGGGGGTTTGGAGACAGATCAGCTGATGCCATCCCTTTATCCGTAAGCACAAACACCCCCCGACAATGTCGGGGGGTGTTTCGATTTGATGCAAGACAGAGAGCAGTCAGCTGCGTTCAGGCCTGCTCCTCCCGGCTGTATGGCAGCCGGACCCGGAACGTGGTCCCCTCGCCTGGTGAGCTCTCAGCTTCGATGGTGCCTTGATGCGCCGCGACGAACTCCTTGGCGATGGCGAGCCCAAGCCCCATTCCGCCGCTGTGCCGGGAGCGGGAAGCATCGGCCCGGTAGAAGCGGTCGAAGAGGTTCGGGAGATGCTCGGGGGCGATGCCGGTGCCGGTGTCCTTCACCGCGATCTCCAGCCATGGCCGTCCGTGTGCATCCTGGACCTCAGACAGGATCACTTGGATCGAACCGCCATGCGGCGTATGCCGAACGGCATTGGTCAGCAGGTTGAGAAAGACCTGGGTTATCCGGCCGGAGTCGACCGGGATCATCGTGGAGCCGGCTTGGCTCACCAGCGTCATGGCAATGCCGGCATCCTGTGCGCGGGGCAGAAGCCGCTCGAGCGTCTGCTCCAGCAGGGCACGGACGTCCGTCCGGCTGAACTCAAACGACAGCTTGCCTGCCTCGGCCAGTGAGAGCTGATGCAGATCGTCCACGAGCCGGGTGAGCCGGATCAGTTCATCCTGCAGCGGAAGCAGCTGCTCGGGTTCGATCGCTTCGCCTTGCTGCTGCAGCATATCCATCTTTCCCCTCATGATGGAGAGGGGAGTTCGCAGCTCATGCGCGACGTCGGCCACGAGATTGCGCCTCGCATCCTCGGCCCGGCCCAGCTGCAGGGACATCCGGTTGAAGGCGGAAGCAACCTCGCCGTATTCATCTTTAGTCGTGACCGGAACCTGCACCCCATGCCGGCCTTCCTTAATCTGCTCAATCGCAGAAACCAGCCGGCGAAGCGGGGAAGTAAGACGGCGGGAGATCCAATAGGCAGCCAGAAGGGCATCAACAATGAACACCACGGCGCTGACGATCAGCAGAAAGCCGACGCCATGTGATATGCCCAGCTTCACCTTGGAGATCACGCTGATCTCCGGGTCGTAGTATCGAAAAGACCCGACGTCCCGTCCATTCGTCTCGATGCGGTATTCTACCCCGAGCCCCCTGATCATGGGCTCGGCCACGCTGCCGAAGATGGCCAGCTTCCTGTCGTGGACGTCGTACAAGATCAGGCCGCTGTCTTGAACTTCTTCCAGTAAGTCGCCGGGAGCCAGCTTCTCAACACCGTTCCAGGAACCGCCGTGCCGATCATAATATTCGGTAAGCGTACGCGACAGGGCACTGATTTGCTCTTGGTCGGAGGACGGTGTCAGCTCGCCCAGCAGCCCGCGCACGACTGCATTTGTGATCAGCATAAACGTCAGGCTCATGACCACGATAAAGGCGGCCATGGCCCAAAACAGTTTCCGGCTAACGTTCACGGCGGTCACCGAACCGGTATCCGAATCCGTACACGGTGTTAATAAACACCGGGTTGGACGGATCGTCCTCGATCTTTTTACGGATCCGGCTGATATGGGCGTCCGCGGTCCGCTCGTCGTTCAGCAGGTCGTCATCGACCGCAGCCAGCAGCTGCAGGCGGCTGTATACAATGCCCGGCCGCGAAGCCAGGGTGGCGAGCATTTTGAATTCGGTCGGGGTCAGCAGAACTTCCTCCCCGCGTTTCCACACCTGGCACTGCGCCTCGGATATCGTTAAATCTCCCCGCACGATCCGGTCGTCCGGAGTCTCGTCCCCATGGATTCTTCGGAGAACCGAGCGTATTCGCGCGACCAGCTCCCGGAGGGAGAAGGGCTTCGTCAAATAATCGTCGGCGCCGACCTCCAGCCCGATGATTTTATCCGTTTCCTCCACTCTGGCGGTCAGCATGATGATTCCCAGCTTCGGCAGCTTCCGCAGCTCCCGGCACACGTCAATGCCGCTCATTCCCGGCATCATCCAGTCGAGGACGACCAGGGACGGCTTCCGTTCGCCGGCGATCCGGAGCGCTTCCCGCCCGGATAAAGCTGTGATCGTCTCGTATCCCTCCTGCTGGAGAAACGGCTCCATAAAGGCCAGCACTTCCTTTTCATCATCGACAAGCAGCAGAGTATGCGTCATGTGTTCATTCTCCTTTATCTCGAGAGCCTCGGGCCGTTGCAGCCTTTCCGGCTTTTATCCCCCTCATTATATACCGGTTCCCGCGGATGCGGGGACAATTCACCAAAGCCGTAAGAAACCGCAACAAGTTCGCAACATTCCTGAAGGAAAACCCCGGACAACCCCGCATGGACCCGGGAATAGACCGCAAAAAATCGGATGCATTTTCATCGCAACAGCAAGAGAACTTCACAGGTTCACAACAAGTCGCTGCTACAATAAACTCCAGGCGGCAAAACACGGGGTGCGCCGCAGACCATTTGCAATCCATTGCCTTCATTGCGGTCCATGCAATGGAATGCAGTTCAACGGGGGAGGGGTGATGATGCTGAAGCAGCACCATGTGATCAAAGTACTGCTGGCTGCCGTCGGCGGCGCTGCCTGCGGCATCTTTCTGTCAACCATTATTGCCGCTCTCGGTTATCTGATCCATGACCGGCCGGCCGGGACACCTTATCTTCCGCTGATCATGGCTGCGTTGTTTGCGGGGATCGCCGCGTTGACGTCCGATTATAAGGGAGGAAAACCACATGACAAGCATTGATCTTAATCCATCTAAAGATAAAATTTCAGGGGGCAGACGGATTTCCCGGGGCATCTTTATGGGGCTGTCCTGGATATTGGTCGCCTGCATCACGGTTCAGGTGTACATCGCAGGGTCGGCTGTGTTCCAGAATCCGGTGAACTGGCGGCTCCACGAAAACTTTGTTCATTTCTTTGGGTTTGCTCCGCTTCTGATGATCATTTTTGCCATTACGGGAAAATGCTTTAAAGGCAGCGCGTGGCTCAGTTTGGCCATGTTTGTTCTGATCGACTTGCAGTACATGACGGCGCATGTGCCTGCGCTGGGCGCCATGCATCCGGTGATGGCCCTCGTGCTTATCCTGCTGTCGCTGTACACCGCACTGCGAAGCACACGGCGGCAGTAATGGGGAATTTATGCCCGAACAGTTGTGGAGGGGACCGGTGCCCGGGTATACTTTGAAATAAATGAAGATCATATCGTTGTTTCAAAGAGAGGGCTGTAGCATTGACCTTACAACAGTTAAAATACGTCATCGAAGTCGCCAACCGCGGGTCCATGAATGAAGCGGCCAAACGGCTGTTTATTTCGCAGCCAAGCCTGTCGAATGCGATCAAGGATCTGGAGGAAGAGCTGAACATTACGATTTTTGAACGGACGAACAAAGGAATTACCCTGTCCAAGGAAGGCGCCGAATTTCTCGGCTATGCCCGGCAGGTGACCGAGCAGGCGGAGCTGCTGGAGAGCCGCTATATGAACGCCAAGCCGTCGCCGCAGCATTTTTCCGTATCGACCCAGCACTATGCGTTTGCCGTCAATGCGTTCGTGCATTTGGTCAATGAGTATGGGCAGGACGAATACGAACTGGCGCTGAGGGAAACGAAGACCCATGAAATCATCCAGGATGTCAAAAGCCAGCGGAGCGAAATCGGCATTCTGTACCTCAATGAATTCAACAGCAAGGTCATCAACCGGCTGCTGAAAGACGCCAATTTGAAATTCACGAGCCTGTTTACGGCCCGGCCTCATATTTTTATCAGCATCCATAACCCGCTCGCCAAGCAGTCCATCGTGACGATCGACCAGCTGCAGGATTATCCCTACCTGTCGTTTGAGCAGGGGGAGTACAACTCCTTTCACTTCTCCGAGGAAATTCTGAGCACACTGACGCATCCGAAAAGCATCCGGGTCAACGACCGTGCCACGCTGTTCAACCTGCTGATCGGACTGAACGGTTATACAATCTCAACCGGTGTTCTCAGCGCCGACCTGAACGGGAACGAGATTATTCCTGTGCCGCTCGACTGCGACGAGACGATCAATGTCGGCTGGATCTGCCATCAGAATGCGGCGCTGTCCAAGCTGGCGCTGGAGTATATCGAAGCGCTGCATCAGGCGATTTCCGATTGATCCGTAATTTGGAAAATATGGATGAAGTGCCTGGACGCAGTCCCAAGGTATGATTTTTTTTTTGCAGCCACGCTTGCCGCTTTATGCGGCGGGGGTGGCTTTTTGTAACGCATAAGTTGGGTGCTCCATCTCATATATTGTCCAGTGACGGATGGTTATCGATGGGAGGGATACGCCTGCAATGAATGAAGAGGCGCTCTTTGAGCACAGGTTTTGGCTGCAGATTTTGGGGGATCATGCCCGTTTTATCTACAATGCTCTGGCTTCGAAGGAAGTCAAGGACGTACAGACGGCGGCTTCGTTCGTCCAATGGTTCGACCGGCTGCTGGGACAGGCGCGCTCGTTTCCTGAGGGACAGCCGCTGAAGGAGCTGAACGAACAGGCGAATCAGGCGGTACATGAACTGCGGGCGTTTAAGCTGGATCTTCTCGACCGGGTGCTGCAGCGCAAAGTGGTCATCGGGTTGTCGCCAACGTTTATCAATCATATGGTGAACGAGCTGGAGGAATATGAGCGCATTCTCGCTGAGCTGTTGAAGGGAAACCCGGTTCCCCGCTATCACCCGCTGCATCACGATCTGCTGTGGCTGCCTGACGCGGCTTTTCACTCGGCATCAATCGCTTCGGATCTCGACGGGGTGGAGCGGAGGCTGATCCAGAGGAGCAAGGAATTTGAGCAGCATTTCAACGAATTTTATTTGAAGGCGCTTGAGCTTGTCGGATACTTGCGTACGCTGCGGACGACCTATCCGGCGGTGAAAAAGTTCCACAGCGACGTAGATCTGGAAATGTCGGCGTTTATGAACTTTCTGCTGGAGATCGAGGAGCTGGACATCAGCGCCGAGCTGCTGAGCAGGCTGAACAGACTGGTGCCGGACCATATGTTCCGGGAAGAATGCTATTATTTGCAGAAGCTGTCCCAATTCGGCGAGGTGCCCCGTCCTGATTGCGACCCGGCAAAGCCGAGGGTGGAGTAACGCCCTAAGGGATTGATCATAAAACCGCTTTAGAATGCCTCTTTGCTCTTCGGGTATGTCCCGGGTGCCGGGAGGTTTTTTACTCCTGAACACAAACCGGCTGGCTGCGGACAGGGATGGATAATATCAAATAAATCCAGTTTATTTGCGCTGCAGTCCATTGAGTTCGACCGGGCGATGCGTGATAATGAGGGCACAAGATCACTACCAAACGAAGAGAGGTTGATGTATTCGTGCGTAAAGTCAAGGTTGGCGTCATCGGTACCGGCATGATCAGCACCGTATATCTGAAAAATTTGACCGGCATGCTCGACCATATCGTCGAGGTCAAAGCCGTAGCGGATATGGTTCCAGAGCTCGCGCAGAAAAAAGCGGAAGAGTTCGGCGTTCCGAACGTGTACACCGTGGAGGAGCTGCTGGCCGATCCGGAAATTGAAATCGTTCTCAATTTGACGGCCCCCGCCGCGCATGCCCCGCTGAACCTGCGGGCACTTGAGGCCGGGAAGCATGTGTACACGGAGAAGCCGTTTGCCCTCAACCGCGAGGATGCCGATGAGGTTCTGGCTCTGGCCGATTCCAAAAACCTGCTTGTCGGCTGCGCGCCGGACACCTTCCTCGGCGCCGGCATCCAGACCTGCGTCAAGCTGATCAATGACGGATGGATCGGCACGCCTTACGGTGCAAGCGCTACGATTATCATGGGGAACGCCGCGGGCGGCATGCATCCGAACTTCCGCAACTTCCTGAAGCTGGGCGGCGATCCGATCATGGATATGGGGCCTTACTATTTGACGGCGCTGATCGCGCTGCTCGGACCCGTACAGAGGGTAACGGGATCCGCCCGCCAGCTGCAGCAGGAGGTCGTCGTGGCCAATCCGAAGTCGCCGGCATTCGGCCAGACGGTGCCGGTGGAAGCGCCGACGAACGTATCGGCGGTGCTGGACTTCCACAGCGGCGCGGTGGCAACCCTTCAGGCGGCCAAAGAGGCGTTCGGCTATTCGCCGCGGCTGGAAGTGTACGGCACGGAAGGCATTCTGTACGTTCCGGATCCGAACTTCTTCGGAGGCGCCGTATCCATCCAGTTCCCGAACGGGCAGACGAAAGAGATCCCGCATTCCCATCCGTATGCCGAGGAAGGACGCGGCATGGGCGTCGCTGACATGGCTTATGCGATCCAGTCGGGACGTCCGAACCGGGCAAGCGGCGAACTGGCGCGCCATGTGCTGGACATCTCGCTCGGCATCTTCGAAGCGTCTCAGCAGGAACGCCACATTCACCTGGAATCCACGGTGGAACGTCCGGCTCCGCTGCCGCTCGGCCTGAAATACAACATGCTGGATCTGTAACAATCACCGCACGGAATCTCTATCTCATTTCAAAACAAGAGAGGATGCATAGATCATGACCCAATTTCCCGTCGCCGTACAGCCATATACGGTTCGCGAACAATTAAGTAAGGATTACATAGGCACGCTGGAGAAAATCGCCGCCATCGGCTATCAGGGCATTGAGCTCGGACGCCCGCCGGAAGGCATCACCGTGGCGGAGCAGAAGGCGCTGCTGGACCGGATCGGCCTCAAGGTCATCGGAACCCACGCCGGATTCGATACGTTTGATTTCAACCCGGACGACATCGCGGATTATCTCGAGGAGGTGGACGGCGGTAAATTCGTGGCGCTGTCCCTGCGTTTTGCGTCCCGGGACGAGGTGCTGGCCAAGGCCGCCAAGCTGAACGAAGCGGGCGAGAAATTCCGCCGGCGCGGGGTTCAGCTGCTGTACCATAACCACGACTGGGAATTCGCCAAATTCGACGGCGAATACGCGCTCGATATTTTGCTCCGCGAAACCGATCCTTCCTTGGTTCAGATGGAGCTGGATACGTATTGGGTCAAGCGGGGCGGTGAAGATCCGGTGTCGTACCTCGCCAAGCTTCAGAACCGGTGCCCGCTGCTCCATATCAAAGACGTGGAAGCCGGCGAGGAGCAGTTTTTCGCTGAAATCGGGGAGGGGATTCTCGATTTCAAGGCCATCGCTCAAACGGCGCGGGAGGTAGGAACCGGCTGGCTCGTCGTCGAACAGGATCAGAGCCGGCGCGATCCGCTGGAGAGCCTGGCGATCAGCTACCGCAATTTGCAGGGGCTCGGACTGATTTAATCAATTATTTTCTTACGAACGAACATCGAATGGGCCTGAAAAGGAACCGAAGCTAAGACTCCACTTCGTGGGGATGAGGAAGGGAACTGCCATGAATACAACGGAAAGCCAATCCAGCCGGGCGGCCTCGCATCTTGTGCACCTCCCGAGGATCCATATCGTCGGGGACATCGTCAAGAAGCCCGGCACCTCCCTCGGCCCGCGGCGGATTCACGATTACGAGCTGCTGTATTTTCCGGATGGGACGCGCAGCGTCTACAGGGTGGAGGGAGAAGCATACGTCCTGCAGGAACCGAGCTTTATCGTGACCAGGCCGGGCGAATACCACGCCTATGAATACGACCCGCAGCAGCCGGCGCGCCATCTGTTCATTCATTTCGGATTTCCGGAAAATGGCGGGACGGAGGCGGCGCTTCCGCTCCTTGCGCCCGGCGGGCCGAGCTGTATTCCGCTGGACGAGGAGCTTCCGGTCGGGATGATGAAGCAAATCATGCATATTGCCCATGCCCACACGGACCGGATGCAGAGCCGCGGGAGCTCGCTTCTATGGTCGCTGCTGACGGAAATCAGCGGCCACCTCTACGACGAGCCGCTGACGACGCCGGCCAACCGGATTCCTCCCCAAATCGTCAAGGCGCTAGATTATATCGACAAGCATTTGGGGGAGGCCATTTCGGTGGAAATGCTGGCGAGGCGGATCGGCTGGTCGCATGAGCATTTCTCCAGGTCTTTTGTGCAGTATATGGGCCGCACGCCGCGCGATGCGATCATTCAACGGCGGATCGAGCGCGCCTGCCAGCTCCTGCTGTACGAGGAGCACAGCATCAAGGAGGTCGCCTTTGCGGTCGGATTCTCGGATGAAAATTACTTCAGCAGGGTGTTCAAAGCCGTGAAGGGACTCACCGCCAGCCAGTACCGCAAAAAGTATTACAATCCGATGTACCGGGATTTGGTTCCGGTCAAGGAGTCGGAATCGCTGTATCCGGTCAACCGGATTCTGTATAACATCGGGGCCGGCGAAGGTTAAACATTCGCCTGGCTATAGAGGAGAGTGATGCGAATGAAGGAGAAGGTGAGGACAGCGGTGGTCGGTTACGGATTCGCCGCCAGGACGTTTCACTGCCCGGTCATCACGGCCGTACCGGAGCTGGAGCTGGCGATGATCGTCCAGCGCAGCGGCCATTCGTGCTTGCAGGCTTACCCGTCCGTCCGGGCTGTACAGGACGTCCGGGAAGCCTATGAGGATCCGGGCATCGACTTGATCGTCATTACGACGCCGAGCACGGCGCACTACTCGTTTGTCAAGGACGCCCTGCTGGCCGGCAAGCATGTCGTCGTAGAGAAGCCGTTCACGGCGACGACGGAGGAAGCGGACGAACTGATCGCGCTGGCCCAAAGTAAAGGGCTGGTGCTCAGCGTATTCCATAACCGCCGGTGGGACGGCGATTACCTGACGCTGCAGGAGGTTGTCCGCCGCGGTCTGGTCGGCCGGATTACCGAAGCGGAATTCCGCTGGGACCGGTTCAGCCCGAATGCCGATCCGAGCCGCTGGCGGGATGCGGGGGCCGAAGGGTCCGGGACGTTCTATGACCTGGGCGTCCACCTGATCGACCAGGCGCTGACGCTGTTCGGGCTTCCGGACAGCGTGCAGGCGGAGGTGCGGACGCAGCGGGAGCGGACGCTGGCCCCGGACTATTTTGACGTATCGCTGGGGTATCCGGATGGGCTGAAGGTGTCGGTAAAATCGACCCTGCTGGCCCGGGATCCGGCTCCGAGATACCGGTTGTACGGGACGGAGGGTTCGTTTGTCAAGTATGGAGAAGATCCTCAGGAAAATCTGCTGAAGGCCGGCAGGCTGCCGGGATCGCCCGGATGGGGCGAAGAGCCGCAGGAGATGTGGGGAAGCCTCGTGGCCAGCCGGGACGGCCTGCAGTTTACGGGGCGTCTGAAGACGATTCCGGGATGTTACGACGCCTATTACCGCAACGTGGCTGAGGCTATCCATGGTGTGTCAGAGCTTAGCGTAAAGCCCGAGCAGGCCCGGATGGCGATCCGTGTCATCGAGCTGGGCATGCAGAGCCATGCTGAGCAGAGAAGGGTGCCATTTACCCCTTAACTACTTACGGAAAGAAGGAGATCAAGCTTGTTTCCTTTTAAATTGTCATTGAATACATCTACACTCCTGCCTTACGGACTCGGCGTCAAAGAGCAGGTCCGCGTGGCGGCGGAAGCAGGCTATGAGGGCATCGAGCTGTGGGTACGGGACATTGAAGCTTACCTTGCAGAGGGCGGCGAGCTGCAGGAGCTTAGACGGTATATCGAAGATCATGGACTGAAGGTGGCGAACGCCATCGCCTTCTGGGCTTGGGCCGACCGTGATCCTGAAGCGAGACAGCGCGGTTTCGAACAAGCGGAGAAGGAAATGGAGATGCTGGCGGAGCTGGGCTGTCTCGCGGCGGCGGCGCCCCCCTTCGGACAGGTTGACCACGTCACGCTGGACGAATTTGCCGCTTCCTTTGCCAAGCTGGCCGAGTCGGCCCGCCGGATCGGCATAGAGCCCTATCTTGAATTCTGGGGAAAAGCGGCCCGGCTGAACTGCCTAAAGGATGCGATTTACGTAGCTCAAGCCAGCGGGGTGGCGGACGCCAAAATTCTTATCGATCCGTTCCACATGTACACCGGCGGCAGCGAGCTTCGGGACCTTGAAGGCTTGGCTGGGAACCAGATCGGCATCGTCCATGTGAACGATTATCCGGCGGCGCCGTCCCGCTCCGAGATCCAGGATGCCCACCGGGTATTTCCGGGAGACGGCATCGCTCCGTCCGGAGCGCTCGCCAGAACGCTGGCGGATGCGGGATATGAGGGCTATCTGTCGCTGGAGCTGTTTATGGACAGCTACGGCGGGTTGACCGCCCTGGAGACCGCGAAGCTTGGCATCGCCAAGATCCGGGAGGCTTACAGCCTGTAATGTCCAGATCCATCGCGGGAGACAACCCCGTTAGCAAGCTGTCGCTGCTTGCGATTACGTGGCCGATTTTTGTGGAATCGGCCCTTCAAATGTTTCTCAGGACATCGGACACGTTCATGCTGAGCAAGGTGTCCGACGGCGCGGTTGCGGCGGTCGGTGTCGCGAACCAGATCATCATGTTTGCGGTGCTGATGTTCAATTTCGTGGCGCTCGGCTCCGCGGTGGTCATCTCGCAGTATTTGGGTGCCCGCAGGCAGCATGAAATCGGCCGGCTTGCCGGGTCCTCGCTGGCGCTGAACTTCCTGTTCGGCCTGGTCGTGAGCGTCATCGTCATGATGCTCAGCGGGCCGCTGCTGCGGATTTTCGACCTCGATCCTTCCCTGTTCGGGCAGGCGGAGAAGTATTTGCTCATCGCCGGGGGGCCCTGGTCATTCAGGCGCTGCTGACCGCTGTCACGGCCATGATCCAGTCTCACGGATTAACCCGGCAGACGATGGTCGTCACGATCGGGATGAACGTGCTGAATATTTTCGGCAATTACCTGTTTATTTACGGCCCCGGGGGTTTTCCGAAGCTGGGCGTCGTCGGGGTGGCGATATCCACCGCCTTTGCCCAGTGCGTCGGTCTGGCCGTCAATCTAGTGCTGCTCCGCAAGGCGGCGGGCGTCTACATCCGCTGGAACGACCTGTTCGTGTGGAGCCGTGAGCATATCGGGAAGGTGCTTCGCGTCGGCGTGCCGTCCTCGGCCGTGTCCTTGTCGTACTCCGCCAACCAGTTTGTGACCACGGCCTTTATTTCGTCGCTTGGGGCCAGCGTGCTGGCAACGAAAATTTACACGCAGAACATCATGTTCTTCGTCATGATTCTGGCCGTCTCGCTGGGCCGGGGCGGGCAGATCATCGTCGGGCAGCTGGTCGGCGCGGGCCAGAGGGAAGAGGCCTACAAGCAGGTGATCCGGAATCTGATCCGCAGCGAGCTGATCACGCTGGCGGCCGTCGCCGTGCTGACGCTGTTCCGGCAGCCGCTGATGAAGCTGTTCACGACCGACCCGGACATTATCGCGATGGGAGCGGCCTTGCTGCTGCTGAGCTTTCTGCTGGAGCCGGGGCGCAACTTCAACGTCATCCTGGAACGGTCGCTGCAGGCCGCCGGCGACGCCCGGTCCGCCATGATCGTGTCCATCACGGTGACCTGGCTCTTCAGTGTGCCGCTGACGTACCTGCTCGGCATTTATTGGGGATACGGCCTGTACGGCATCTGGGCGGCTTTTATCGCCGACGAATGGCTGCGGGGCATCCTGCTCTGGGTCCGCTGGAGGAGCAAGGCCTGGCAGCGAAAAGCGCTGGTGCAGCTTCGCAGCGAGGAGCAGGCGCTGTAGCCGCCTGCGAAGGCAGCACAAAAGAACCGCCACTCGGGGATTATCCGGGGTGGCGGTTCTTTGTGCCGGCGCCGAACAGGGACAGATATGCCGAGGAGCGGCGGATCAAGGCGCGGGTATCCGTCGGGAACTCCGGGCCGAGCAGCGGGAGGCGGTTGACGGGAGCTTTCGCCTGGATTTCCGTATCAAGGTCAGCCGTCAGGCCGGAGATCGCAAGCGACGTTCCTCCCCCGATGCGCAGCGATGTTGCAGCTCCTTCGGCGTAAGCCGTACGGTTCAGCTTGAGAAGGCCGACATCAAGGGATCTTCCCATCTGTTCGGCTGTTGTGCGCGCGGTATGCTGCTCCAGGCGTGACCTGACATCAAGCAGCGCCATCAGCGCGAGCGGGTACTGATTGTGGTCCGGATGCTTCAGAATGTTCATGGCCGTCGCGGTGATGGCCTCTTCCAGCGTCAGGCCGCAAATATAGCGCAGGCGGCAGCCCCACCGTACCAGATCGAAGGCTTGCTTGCCTGAGCACAGCAGGCCCTCGGCAAGCCCTTCCTCGCCGGAGTAAGGCAGCTTTAAAATGCCGATCCGGCAGTTTTCCAGCCAGCCCAGGCTGTGGTGCTGGTATCTTGGAAGAACGATTTCAAACAGTTCGATGGTGGGAATCAAAGCCCGGTTCATCGTGACATCCTCCTTGACCGTGATTTCATGGATACTCCCTGCCGTCTTGTTCCGGATCGTCACGGCCAGTAGGGTTCCATACATGTGTCCGATTGGTAAACTATCCGCATCATACGTCCAAGGGATATCTTTGGCAAGAAGACGAGGCGGATTTTTCGGATCAAAACCTGCATCTTTCCAGCGCAAAGTCCAAAATTCCGGCAAAAAGCCGCTTTTTTTCAGCCTAGCGGCTTCAGCCCTATATCGGCATTATATTCCTATCCAATGGGCGGGTTCAGCCATTTGAATGGCTTCCCGCCTTCAGTTATCCAGCAAAGCTAAGGAAAGCGGTAGGAAAGGCCGTAAAACAATGATTCCTACGGATTAGGACCCGTTTTCCCATCAGATCCCCAAATAAAGCAGGGAATCGTATCGTTTCCCTGCTTTACAGTTCGCCGTCCCAGGCGTATATTCATTTCATCATCCAATAGAGTAAGATTTGCGACTTGATGAACGCTGAATTTTCCGATGAAAAGCGGGGGAACCAATCGCAGTCCTCGTCCCACGGAGCTTTATGCTGGGGCTTGCGGCTTGCAGGGGTGAATCGGAGGCAGGATAATGCCTGTTTCCGTAGGGCTACTCTCACGGCCCGAATCCGTCAGCTAACCTCGTAAGCGTAGTTGAGAGCGGAGGAAACTGTGATTTGACGCATCAACACAGGGTATCTGCTCTGTGTTTTTCTGTGCGCTCATTTTGAAGAATGAAGCGTGTACATGGAATATGTCTATTCGCTGAATTTCCGCCGGAGGGCGGAAAGCGGGGGAACCGGTCGTGTCTGCAGCATCCGCTGCGGCCATATGGGGTGAATCTCGAAAGTGATGAGTAGGGCTACTCTTGGGCCCGAATCCGTCAGCTAACCACGCAAGCGTGTTAAGAGAGGCAGCTGTTATTCATGCAGATGGCAAGGCTTATTCGGCCTTGGATTTGGAAGCATGGAAGAGTGTCCTCTTTCCGGTGCTTCTTTTTTGTTGTTTTAACAAAGAGAAGCATCGATTCCCAAGCGGGCGGCGCCCGCGATTTTGTACAAACAGAGAAAACAGGTTATGTGGGAGAGAGGAGAACATGAAGTGCCTCAGATACAAGTAAACGGAACCACGTTATATTATGAAATTCACGGCATCGGCACGCCTATCGTGTTCATTCACGGGCATTTGTCGTCCCATCATATGTTTGAGCCCCAGGTCGAATATTTCAGCAAGCGGGCAAAGGTGATTGTACTGGACCTCCGGGGTTACGGCAATTCGGGGAAGCTTGACGTGGAGGTCGGGCACATTATGGAAACCCAATGCAGCGATCTGTGCGAGCTGCTCAATAAGCTGCATATTTCGCAGGCGACGCTTGTCGGCTGTTCCAGCGGAAGCGTGCTCGCCCAGACGTTTGCCGCCCTTCATCCGGACCGGGTCAGCGCCCTGGTACTCGTGGACAGCTACTTCGCGGGATGCTTCGGGAAAAAGAACCATTTGCTGAATATTTGCGAGGCGTGCAGCTGGCTGTCTTATTATTTGCCTGCGGAGTTTTTCCTCCGGTCGCTGCGGGTGACGTATAACCGGTGGAGACCAGTCTACAGCATCCTGCGCAAGGAGCTGTACCACAAGCGGCCGACAGAGTCGATCAAGCAGCGTATGGAACTGCTGCGTATGGAGATGCCCGCCAATTTGGCGCGGCTGCCGATGCCCGTACTGTGCGTCGCAGGCAGCCAAAGCGAGTGGTTCGTCAAGCAAATGCAGCGGGCGGCCACCCTGTTCCGGCATGTGCAGCTGGCGACGATCGAGGATGCAATGTATCCGACCCATTTATGCCAGCCCCATGCATTCAACCGCATGCTGCTGAACTTTTTGATGGACCAGCATATTTACCGGACCCGGGAAGCCTATGGAGGATAGTCCGCGGTCATGGGATTTGCCTCCTGGAAAGAAAATCGCATCTTGAATCGCACTGGCCCTAACCAAACGATCTACTCGCTATATTAGCTAATCAGTTAACCGCCCGATAAGAAGGCGGTTAACTGAGCTCTAGCGAGTATTCGTTTTTTCAATGAGACTGATTATATTAAAAAGGGAGGGATGAACCGTCCATCAATATCGGTGAACCCGTATTCCTGGGCAAGATCACCAACCTGTAGTACCAGTCCGTTTTTCAGTTTCACCTCATCATCCCCAGCTAGGGCTGACACCGCTCGCCCTACGTAGTACGGCGACTCCGTGTGTTTCAGAGCCTCAACCTCTTTCCAATGAGCTTCATCTGTACCGAAGTTCCTTAATACCAGTTCTGTTCTCATCCAGCCAGGGGAGACCGCTACCACGGTTATTTCAGTGCTTTTGAGATCATGAGCTAATCCGAGCACTGAGCGGTTAATGGTATTCTTGGCGAGGTCGTAATAGAAAGTTCCTAAATACTTATCCTGATCCTGAAATGTGGTATGTACGATCAATCCAGAATCAGCTTCCAGCATAAGCGGGATCGCATAATGGTTTGTCGCTATTTGTGGGCGTACTCCATTCTGAAACATAGCATCCCACATGTTCAGCGGATATTCCCAGAATGGTTTGGATTGTAAATTCACTTCCAAGTCATGCAGTCCCCAGACGTTATTCACTAGGATATGGAGCCGTCCTTGTTCCTGTCGGATTCTCTCGATCAAAGCCTGTGTATCCTCATCACGGGTATGATCGCAACGACATGCGTACGCCTCTCCTCCATGACTTCGAATCTCCTCCACAGTTTCATCGATACTGCCTGGAAAACCGTGTGTAGTCGTCCCTCGTAAACTTCTTCCGGATACATAAACTACTGCTCCGGCTTTCCCAAGCTCAACGGCAATCCCACGTCCTGCTCCCCGGCTTCCTCCGGTTACGAGAGCGATTTTCCCAGCGAGTCTCTTCAAGTTCATCTACTCCTTCGCAGTTATTTATTTCATCATACTAAAGTAATGCGTCATTAACTGTCGTATTTGAGGATGAACGATTGATTTTTGCAATCAATGAAAAGGCACACTTGAAAGTTAGGCATATTGCTAATTTGTTATTTGCGGCTATACCGATAAAATACGTTATGGGAATCTGGGCTGCGGTGTGCAGCCTTTTTTAGGTTGGTGAAAGTGCTTGTGCCATTGACAGGCAGGGATATAATGGAGAGATATCATCATGGCATAAAAGGAGGAAAAGTTGTGGCAACCATAGAAGATTTGATGAAGCTGGACATTCGCATCGGAACGGTGGTCAAGGCGGAGCCTTTTCCGGAGGCGCGCAAGCCGGCGATCAAGCTGAGCATTGATTTCGGGGAGCTTGGAGTCAAGCGTTCCTCGGCCCAGATTACGAGAAGGTATACCCCGGAGCAACTGGTCGGCCGCCAGGTAGCCGCCGTCGTTAATTTTCCCGTGCGGCGGATTGCCGGATATGAATCGGAAGTGCTCGTTCTCGGCGGAGTTCCGGAAGAGGGCGATGTGGTGCTGCTGGCCCCTGATGTGCCTGTCGGCAACGGCACGCCCATTGCTTGAACATTTAACAAAACGAAAGGATGGATACCGATGATTCTGCGCCCAACGAAGGAAGACTACAACGAAGGTTTCGCCCAGTATGTCTCTCTCGTACCTGAGGGGAACCTCGAGGAGATTCTGAACGGGTCTCTGAACCGGACGAACGCGTTTTATTCTGCACTGACGGAAGACAAGGCGAATTACCGCTATGCGCCAGGCAAATGGAGCTTGAAAGAGGTGCTTGGCCATATCACGGATAATGAGCGCATCATGTGCTACAGACTGCTCCGCATCGCGAGGGGGGACACCACGCCGTTGACCGGCTATGACGAGGAAGTGCTGATGGAAGGCGCAGCCTTCGACCGTTTCTCCATCGCCGAGCTTCTCGAGGATTTTGCCGCCGTTCGCCGCTCCACGCTGACGCTGCTGCGGAGCATTCCGGACGAGGCCTGGACCCGCAGAGGTATCGTGAACGGTTATGAATCCACCGCCGCCGCTTGGGCGTATATTCTGACCGGACATGAAATCCATCATTATAACGTGATCCAGGAAAGATACATATAACTTCCCAAGGGTCAAAATTGGGCCGATTGCCGGCCATGCTGCGCGCCTCGAGCTCGCACTATGATTTGAGGCGCTCCTCGGCAAGATGAATAAAAGCCTGCGCAGCATGGCCCAAATATTTATCCGCCCGGTAAATGATGCTCATTTCCCTGTAGGGCGGATCATCATGTATGGGGAGGAACCGCAGCTTCGGATCGCCGATGGCTTCGACGAGCGTAGGCGTCTGAACGGTAACCCCCATGTTTTCCCTGACAAAGCGGAAGAGCGAAGGGTTGGACGTCGTTTCCACGACGATGTCCAGGTTAAACCCGTGCTTCCGGCAGTATTGCTCGACGAGCTCCCTTCCCCAGAACCCCTTGGGATACATAATGATCGGCAGGCCGTTCAGTTCAGTCAGGGAGACCGACTTCCTGCCGGCCAGCTCGTGTTCGGCAGATACCACCACGCCGTACTCCTCCCGGGGCAGGGACCGGACCACCAGCCGGTTGTCGTAAAGCGGCTTGAGCGAGATGCCGATATCGATTTCCGTACTAAGGACGAGGTCCGCTACATCGACGGCCGAGACGATCTTGAGCCGGACGTTCGGATACCGGTTGCGGAAATCGATGAACATCGGGGTCAGGCGGAAATCGAGCTCGGAAGGCAGCACGCCGACGCCGAGCGTACCGCCCTGGTGATGGCGAAGTTCGCCGATCTCCAGCTTGGCGTTTTGCAAATTTTGAAAAATTCCCCTTGCCTGCTTAAGCAGGACCGAGCCCGCATCGGTCACCGCGATCCGTTTGCCGATCCGGTCAAACAGAGGCATACCGACCTCCTCCTCCAATGCCTTAATCTGCAGGCTTAAATTCGGCTGGGAGATGCCGAGCTTATCTGCGGCCCTCGTAAAATGCAGCTCCTCGCAAACGGCCACGAAATACTCCAGTTGTCTCAGTTCCATGTTAATTCCTCCTGTTCATGAACAATAGAACGCGGCGCACCGAAGTAGAAGTAAATTCTAGAATGTGTGAAAACACGGTTTTATCATTTGTATAACAAATTATTATTATAATTTCAATATAATTGATAAATGATTGCTCTCCCATTAAGATGTGATCAAATCGATCTGAGGGAGAGAGAAATAATGAGAAAACCTTCACTGTTTATGATGGCTGTCGCCTTCATTTTGGCCTCTTTAAATTTGCGGCCCGCGATGAATTCCATCTCGCCCATGCTGCAAGCCATCCAGCGGGATTTGGGCATGAGCTCGTTGTCGGCAAGTCTGCTTACGTCCATTCCGGTGCTGTGCATGGGGATATTTCCAGCCTTTGCGGTCAAACTGGGCCAGCGTGCCGGGCTGGAGCGCGTCATCGGCTGGTCGATTGCGGTCATCGGCGCCGGTACGGTGCTGAGATGGTTCACCGGGTCGTCAGCATACCTGCTGCTAACCACCGTTCTGTCCGGGCTCGGGATCGCTGCGGCAGGTCCGCTGCTGTCCGGGTTCATTAAGCAGCATTTTCCCGCCAAGGTACCCGTCATGATTTCGCTCTATACCGTATCCATGGCGGTCGGAGCCGCGCTCGCATCGGGATTGTCCCTGCCTTTATCGGTCCGGGCCCATTCGTGGCAGGAATCGCTGGCGGTTTGGGCTATCCTGGCTGCCGTCGCCCTGCCGGTATGGTGGTGGTCGGTTCTCCGTCATACCCGTCGGCCTGCCCGTGCGGAGCGCTCGGCAAGGGCGGCCGGACTTCCCTGGAACAGCGCCAAAGCATGGGCTCTCACGCTGTCCTTTGGCCTGCTCGCTGTTCTGTTCTTTTCGGTCACGGCTTGGCTGCCGCCGGTCGTGGAACATATGGGATACGGCAAAGACTATGCGGCGAACATGCTTGTCCTGTTCTCCCTGACACAGATCCCCGTCGGCCTCCTGTTTCCGCACTTGCTCCGGCGTCTGCCTTCCCGACGCTTCTGGCTGGCGCTGGGCGCACTGTCGATGGCCGCCGGCTTCCTGATGCTCTGGATGTCTGTGACGCCGTGGCTGGCGGCGATTCTGATCGGCATCGGCCCCGGCGTGCTGTTCCCGGTCAATCTGATGATGCCGATCGAAGCGGTAAGCGATGCTCAGCAGGCGACGGCCTGGTCGGCCATGACCCAATCGGTGGGATACGTAATTGGCGCGATGGGGCCGATGCTGCTTGGCGTGATCCACGACGCTGCCGGCAGCTATACGCTGCTCATCCCGGTGCTGCTGGCCGTCACGCTGGCCATGGCGGGGGTTCAGCAGCTGGCTGCGAAACCCGGAGCGGCGAAGGTGCTAAATAAGCAGCGGGCGAAGGAAAAGGAAACAGCCCTTCCCTTGGCAGAGTAAGGAAAGGGCCGTCGATGACAGAGCATCAGCCTGCCGGCTGGCAGTATAGATCGGGACAGAGGCAGGCTTTAGCAGAGGACCTCGACCGTAAACCCGCCCGGTGCCTCGACGTAGAACGTATACCCGTGCGCATGCTGCGGAGGCTTGACATCGTATCCGTCCTCCAGCAGCCTTTGGTTGATCCGGTCGACCTGCTCCTCGGTCTGCTGGGGAAAGCCGACGTGGAACGTTTTGGGGTACTGCACCTCACGGCCCTTCATCAGCGTCAGCACAAACCCGTCATCATCGAAGAGCACCGCGAAGTTGTCGCCGCGGGCCGCCCGGCACTCCAGTCCGAAATAAGTTTCCAGAAAGGCCCGTGACGCCGCCACATCGGTCACCGTTAAATTCAAATGGTTGATTTTCATCATTACCGCCGTCCTTTCAAAATGGGATGACTTTCTTTGCTTACCCCCTTATTATATGACCTTTATGCAAGTGATAAGGTTTCGGTATAATGGGGGTTAAAAGAGGTGGGGTTCACGATAAAAACCCGCCACCTGGCAGGAGGCATCGGTATGGAAATTCAGCTTCAAAAGGTGATAAGGGAAAATTGGGAGGAAGCCATTTCCCTCAGGGTTGCGGAGGAACAGGCCGGCTTCACCCCGCCGGTTGCTGTATCGCTGGCCAAAGTCTACGTTAAACCCGATGGGGACAACGTCGACTATATCCCTTTCGCCATATACGATGGGCCGCGAATGGTCGGCTTTATAATGCACGCATGTGAAGAGAACACGGCGGATATGTACTGGATTAACGGCTTTTTGATTGATGAGCGCTACCAGGGCCAAGGGTACGGCCGGGCCGCCTTGACGGAGATGATCCGCTGGATCGTAGATCGGTGGGACCGCTGCCGGGAAATCCGCCTGACCGTTCATGGGGACAACAGAGTCGCCAAGCGTCTGTACGAGTCGGCAGGCTTTACGCCAACTGGGGCGGCATACGGGGGAGAAGAGGTATGGAGCCTGCCGGTCGCAAAAGGCTGATTCATCAGCCTGAACTTCTCGGGGGCTGCAAAGGGAATAGGCTTGTTGGCGCAGATCTCTTGCCCCAGCCGGGGGTCTGTAATATAATGGGGAAAATTTCGTAATTGATGGAGGTTGGAACGATGATGATGACCGTTTTCTTGACCATTCTTTCAGTGAATTAAACTGAATAGCATGCCGGAAGCATGAGGTATCCAAGCCCAACAGGGGCTGGGTATATTTTACATGCAGCTTCCGGGGATGCAGTGAATGGTCTTGAGACGGAATTCCTTAATCACGTTCTTTTGCAGGCAGCCTTAGGGGCAGCCTGTGCCTTTTTGCATAGAAGACGCGAATGGACTTTGGTTCATTCGCGTTTTTTTTGTTTCCGGGGCAGATGTTCGAAACACATTTAACCGGCCGCCGGAGCAAAAACCGCGTTCTGCGGGCTTCATTCTATGCTTACCATCAATGACGAGGTGATCGATGTATGCCACGCTACTTTTTTACTGTACTGCCTGGGCTGGAAGAAATTCTCGCCGATGAAATGCAGGCTAAAACTTCCGGGGTACGTATTGGGGACAAGGCCAGAGGTAAGGTTTATTTTGACTCTGACTTGCCAGTAGAGCATTTTCTGGCGCTGCGGACCGCCGACAATCTGTATCGTTTTATCCACCGGTTCCCGGTGGGTCCTCATAAATTGCATTTGCACGATATTGAACAAGAAATCTCCCGTTTGGATTTATCCATGATCCGCCCGGATTCTTCCGAAAAGATTAGCTTTAAGGTCAATGCCAGCCGAGCGGGAAACCATACCTACAGCAGGTTTGATGCGGCAGAGGCTGCGGAATTGGGAATCATGCGGCGCTATCGGCATTTTAGACAAGATCACAGCGGCGGGCATCAGCTCGAGTTTCGGCTCGATCTGGTTCAGGAAGAGGCTGTCTTTGCCATCAGGATAACGGATGCGGCGTTCAGGTATAGGGGAAAGACGCGGGAATTTGCGCCGGCCGCCCTGCGGCCGACCGTTGCGCACGCGCTCGTGTGGGTGTCCCGTCCTGAGGTGGACGACATCTTTGTTGACCCCTGCTGCGGATCAGGGACCGTGCTGTCCGAGCGCTGTGCGTATCCTCACGCCGGCATTCACGGCGGAGACCTCTCCGAGGAAGCCGTCACAGCTGCCCGTGCCAACGTGGGACACACTTCCGGTGTGCATCTTAAGCTATGGGATGCGCAGCGCCTGCCGCTGGATTCGGGATATGCCGGCAAAGTGGTGACCAATCTTCCTTTTGGAAGGCAAATTTCGTCCATAGCATGCATTCCCGTGTTGTATGAAGAAGTGCTTAGAGAAATGAAGCGGGTGCTGAAATCGGGAGGTCAGATCGTCTGCTTAACCGATGCGGAAGGGCCTCTGCTGGCGGCTGCCGAAAAAGCCCACCTCCGTTTGACCACGGTAGCCGATCTCCGGTTGAAGGGACTGCATCCGTCCATTTATTTGCTGCAAAAAGATTAATCCGGCCCTGTCGCACGGCTGAAACGGACTTCGGGCAATACGGCGGAATGCAGTGTGCCGACAGTGCTTGCCGCATTACACCGGGCGGCTGCGGATCAGCTCGACCAGGTTTGCGGCCGCCGGAGACAGGGGCTCATCCTTGCGGGTGCAGATGGCGATGACGTTCGTCAAACTGACGTCGTCTACATAGACCCGGCACAGCTCTCCCCGCGCCACATATTCGCGTACGACCAGCGAGGAGACAAAGTTGGCGCCATATCCGGCAATGACGGCGGTGATCGCCTCGTGCAGACCGTTAAACTGCAGCGCTACTTTGGGGGCTGGGGCGTTGTAGGTGCGGCATAGCGCGAACAGCCGCTCCCGCGTAGAGCTGCCTTCCTCGCGCATGACAAACGGCTCGCTCATCATTTCGGCAAGCGACAGGTGGCGGTTCGCAAATTTATGATTCGGTGCGACGACGAACCACAGCTCGTCCTGGAACAGCTCCTCGGTCTGAATTGTGTCCGGATATTCTTCCGGCAGCCCGCCATAGATGGCCAGGTCGGCTTCGACGCTCAGCAGCTGCCGGAGCGCCCCGCTGGAGTTGGTCGTGGTGATGCTCATCTCGACCTGCTCATACTGCTGCTTGAACCTTGCCAGCCAGGTCGGGAGGAGAAAGTGCGCAGGCAGGTAGGTCGCCGCCAGGCGGATGTGGCCGGCCGTACCCTGCCCGTAATCCCGCGCCAACTGCTCGATTTGCTGCTCGACGGCGAACAGCCTCTTGGCGAGCGCAGCTATTTTGTTCCCCGCATCCGTCAGCCGGATGCCCCTTCCTTGCGGTTCGAGCAGGATCAGGGACAGCTCCTTCTCGAATTTCTTGATCTGGGCGGTAATCGCAGGCTGGCTGATCTTCAGCAGCTCGGATGCCCGGGTCACGCTCCCGGTGGAAGCAATCACATGAAATAAGCGCAGGGCGTGCAGGTTCAAGATGTATCAACTCCTCATCTATTCATATCTTTAATGTATGAAAATCGGCGAAAGATATATTATTCATATCATTATAGACGATCTACAATAGAACCAGAAGCGCTTCTATCCTAAAAATGAAACCAAATGATAAGGAGTGACGGGGAATGAATCCTGTATGGGAACAAGTAGATGAGTATATTGTCGACCGGCTTTGCCCGAATGACCGGGTGCTGGACGAAGTGATCGTGGCGAACCGGAAGGCGGACCTCCCGGAAATCGATGTAACGGCGAATCAGGGGAAGTTTTTGCAGCTGCTCGTACAAATCAAAGGGGCGAAACGGATCCTGGAAATCGGGACGCTGGGGGCCTACAGCACGATATGGATGGCTAGAGGCTTAAGTGAAGGCGGGCGGATCATCACACTGGAGCTGAGTCCGCATCATGCCGAAGTCGCCAAGAAGAACATCGCCCGGGCGGGGCTGGAACAGACGATCGAAGTACGCACCGGGAACGCGCTTGAACAGCTGGCCCAAATGGAGAAAGAGGGGGTGGAGCCGTTTGACCTCATTTTTATCGATGCGGATAAGCCGAACAATCCGAACTATCTCCGCTGGGCGCTGCATTTTTCCCGGCCGGGAACGGTCATTGTCGGGGACAACGTTATCCGCAACGGAGAAATTGCCGATCGGCACAGCACTGACCCGCGGGTGCAGGGTGTCCGAACGTTCTACGATATGCTCAGCGGGCATCCGAATATTTCGGCCACGGCGCTGCAGACGGTGGGGAGCAAGGGGTACGACGGGTTTATGATTGGCATCGTGAAATAAGTGTTACTTATTCCATAAAATCGGGTTTTTGTATGGCCCATGGAAGGAGATTTCGAGCAGCTTGGACGCCATGGTGACGGCGGAATATTTATAGTTGCTGCGAACCCACCAGACGATGCTTTCCAAATACGCGCCCGTTGTGTAGGCAATGACGAAGGACATCTCCATGCGGAGCCCTTCTTCGGACGTTTGGGAGACGCGAATGCCGTCTTCTACGTAATGCCTGATGATGTTTTTGACTTCCTGAATGAATAAGTCGTCCGGTTTATACACGAGCATGACTTCATAGGCAAGCTGGTTCTGAATGATATGCTCAAACAGGGCGACCATGTTTTCCGGAAGGTCCTCGGAACGCAGCTCGTCAATCCTTTTGGGATGGGTAATGGTCAAGGACTGCCTCAAATCGTTTAAAATTGCATTATGCAGGTCGATTCGCAATTCCAGGATATCTTTATACAATTTATAAAACGTAGGCCGCGTTACATGAGCTTCCTGACAGATGCGCTGAATGGTGATGCTCTTTTCGTTTTCCTTCAGCATCAGCGACAAATAAGCCCGTTGTATTTTTTTCATCGAATGCACTTGCCTTGGATCTTTTCTTTCCACCCACATCACACCTATCTTTTGGTAACTCTATACTAGCATAAAAAACGTCATTCGACGTATATTCAAGGCAGCCAGACGTCATCTGCGGAAGATCTATCTTGCGATAGAAGGATGCCGAATAGCCGGGAAAAAAAGGGACTGCCTCAAAGGTTCGAACCATTTGAGAAGCAGCCCCTGTTTTTTTGCGATAGAAAAAAATGCTCCCGTTACAGCGCCGTCCAGCCGCCATCAATGACGAGTTCCGCACCCGTCATAAATCTGGACTCGTCACTTGCCAGGAATACGACGCCATAAGCAACGTCTTCCGGCTCGCCCATGTAAGGAAGCTGGGTGTGCGCCTCATAATAAGGCATGGCGGATGCCATCGAAGGAGCGGTCATCGGCGTGACGATGATGCCGGGATGGACGGAGTTGACGCGGATCCGATCCTTGCCGTACTCGACGGCAGCGGATTTGGACAACGCGCGCAGCGCCCCTTTGGCAGCCGTATAGGGGCTAGAGCCTGCCATGCCCACAATGCCGCCGATGGATGAAATATTAATAACCGATCCGCCGCCGGCCTTTTTCATTTCAGGGATGCAGTATTTCATGCCAAGCACGCAGCCGTTCAGATTGATGTCCATGACCTTGTTCCACTCGTCCATCTCCATATCGGCCATCGTTTTGGGACTTGCGACGCCCGCATTATTCACCAATACATCCACTTTGCCGTAGAGCTCAACCGTTCTTGCAACGATCGCCTTCCATTCCTCTTCCGAGGTGACGTTCTGCTTCAGCGCCACTGCTTCGCCGCCGTTTGCGGTAATTTCAGCAACGATTTCATTGAGCTTCGCCTCGTTTAAGTCGGTTGCGACGACCTTTGCGCCTTCTTTGGCAAACAATTTCGCTTCCGCCGCACCCATTCCGTTTGCTGCCCCGGTGATGATCGCCACTTTGCCTTGTAATCTCATGCCAGATTGCCTCCCCAATATAAAGTGTAAACGGATCCTGCTTCAGTGAATTTCGTTTACATCGTGTAAAATAGTTCATACAATTATTAGCACACTTTCATGACGAATGCAATGGCGCTATATGCGGGCTCATTCCATCGAACTAGGTCCAGAGGGTTGCAGATAGCCTTGATCGGTGAACGGAAAACCGTTCATACGACACAGGGATTTAAGAGATTAGGGGGATACCCACCTGGAAGATTTGAACCCATAATTAGAGCAGATTGAAATATTATGGAATTTAAACAGACGAGACGTGAGGGGTGCGCATATGTCCAGGTTTTTACTGCGATTTACAAGCATGATGTTGGTATTGTTGATTGTATTGCCAGGAGGAAAGGCGGGGGTGGTCCGCGCGGAAAGCGACAGTCAGACGCATATGGAATGGTCCCGGGAATACGGCAGCTGGTCCGCCGGTGAAGGCGTTCTTCCCACTTCGGACGGCGGATACCTGGCATTGGGCAGCTATACGGAAGTTGTGCCTGCGGGGGAGTGGGACGATTATGAGCAACAAGCGTATATCATGAAGCTCAGCCCGGAGGGAGAGGTGAAATGGGAGCAAAGGTTGGCCTACGGCGGTTCGAGCACCAATGAAGCGCTGTCCGCGATTGAAACCCGGGACGGCGGGTATCTCGTGTACGGAACATCCACCAATCAGGCCGGTGAGCCGTACAGCCAGATGTACCTGGCCAAACTGGATGCCGACGGCGGTCTGAAGTGGGACCGGACCCAGGATGATCCTTATATTTACAGCACGCCGAAGGCAGCGGTGGAGCTGGAGGATGGAAGCTTCGTTATCGGCGGCAAGGGCATCTCCAAGATGGGATACGAGACCGCTTACGCGCTTAAGGTCGATGGGCAGGGACAGGAGCTGTGGTATAACAAATACCGTTATGCGGAGAGCCAGTATTTTGACGATTTGATTCCGGCAGTCGACGGCGGGCTGATCGCGGTGGGCGCGGTGAATACTCCGGAATATGAGGCAGGGGATCCGGACGCGCTGCTGATCGTCAAATTGAATGCGGATGGGCAGGAGGTCTGGTCTAAGCAGATCAGCGATCCCCACACGGACCGGGGCGCTTTTGCGGTCATCCCCGCGGGTGACGACGGTTATTTGATCGGCAGCCAGCGGGTGGTAGACCAGCAGCGCATTACGATTCTGACGAAGACGGATCTGAACGGGGAGCCGCAGTGGGAGAAGACGTTCAAGACGGAGGGCTCGGACTATGAGGTGTTTAACAATTTGATTCCGTTAGGCGACGGATACGCTCTGCTGGGGGGCCACTATTCGGGAAGCCCTTCGAACCGGAAAATCCAGTACGATGTGCTGACTGTGGACAGGGACGGTAACCTTCTGAACCGCCATTTGTTCAAGGAGGCTGCTTTATCCCGCTACGGCATCGGTGCCGCCGGTCCGGACGGAGGCGTCATCGTTCCCGGCACGGTACTGCGCGAGGAAACGACAAAGTTCCAGCTCATTAAGGTTGCTCCTTTTCAGGAGCAGGGGCCAGCGGATGACCGCAAGCCGACAAGCATTGCTTTTTCCGGAAAGGAACTGAAGCTGAAAGAAGGGGAAACCGTTCCTTCCGTGCTTGAGGCGGTATACGAGGATGGATCGCACAGCGATCTGTCCACAGCGGCGGTGTACAGCATCGAAGATGCGTCCATTGCCGAGGCGGACCCTTCCGGGCGTGTCATCGGTGTCTCGCGGGGGAAAACCTATCTGCTTGCGGAATTCCAGGGGCTGAGCGCTAGGATCAAGGTCCAGGTGCTGCCTAAGGACAGCGACGAATTCGATAAGGTCAAAGGTCGGCTTCAACTGGATTCGGACGAGTATTCTTTGGCCGCCGGCACGCAGATCGATATCCGTCTGACTGTGCTGGATTACTTGACCGGCAAGGAAACCGACGTAACCAAGCAGGCGAAGTTCCGCAGCGAGAACCACGATATCGCGGATATCGATGCAGAAGGAAATCTGGTTGGGAAGCGGGCAGGGAGCACGACGATTTATGCTTTTTATAAAGGCAGCCATGTGATGGCAGACGTGCAGGTGATGCGCTCGGCCGGTTCGGAGCGTTAAAGAAAACGCAATTGGCCGGCGTCAGCGGCACCAAGGGGGGAAGCGTGAATTCTCCAATCGCCCCCTCCCATGAATAAACCCTGGAAAGAGGAAAAAAGACGGACCAGCTGCAGCTGATCCGTCTTTTTGCGTCCATCGATCCCGATGGCATTGGATCTTGATGGCTTCCGGTACGCCTGTTAAGCGTTCTGCGCAAACGCCTCGGCTGCGGTGCACAGATAGTAGGACAGGCCGGTTTGCTGGGACTCCAGCATGTTCCGGTGAAAGTCGTCCTGCAGGAAAAAACGCGCCTGCGCAGCAAATGCGTCCGGTCCGGTGTCATGTCCATGCTTCTTCAAAGCCTCCAGATGCGATGCGATCAGCTGCCGGATCTGCCCGTCGTCGTATTTGACGCCATCCTTCAGCCCCTGCGCCATTCCGTTCATAAAGCGCACCGCCTCCGCGGCCTGCTCGTTCATCTCGGCCGGATCCACCCGGTTTTCTTCCAGCATGTCGTATCCGTAATTCTCCTGGATATGGCGGCTTTGCTCCGCCAACGCTTCCTTCCATTCCTCTTCGCTCTGAAATCCTTGGAACATATCTTTCGTATTCATCGCTTTTCCCTCCCGTGTATGTTGAATGGACTCATCCAGCGTATGGACAAGCCGCTCGAGCCGATTTATCCGGCCTAGGAGAAGTTCCCTTTGACCGGACAAAATCTCGGCTCTGCCCGGCTGATCCTCCAGCAGCTGCTTGATTTGCTCCAGCGGAAAATCGAGCTCCTTATAGAACAAAATGTGCTGCAGACGCTCCAGTTCTTCCATGCCGTATAACCGATATCCCGCCTCGGTAATCTCCCTCGGCATCAGGAGGCCGATCTTGTGGTAGTGATGGAGCGTCTTGATGGTGACATTCGACAGCTCCGATACTTCTTTCACGGTGTACACCTGGTCCTTTCCTCCTTTCGCGGTTAGTGTATAGCCTCCCCTAAGGTCAGAGTCAAGCGGGGAACCCGAAAAAATGATTCATTGACTCTCCCCTTGGAGGAGGCTGCATCATGGAATCCGAAACGCACATGATGAAATCCAAACCAGGAAGGGAGTCGAAGAATATGTTCGCTTCGTTAAAGCTGTTACATCATCCATGGATTCGCATCGTCCTCATTTCCAATCTGCTGATGCAAACTGGCATTTGGGTCCGGAACTTCGCAGTGCTGCTCTATGTGGTGAACAAGACTGGCGGCGACGCCTTCGCCGTCTCTATGATCTCGGTTGCCGAGTACGCTCCGATGCTGGTATTTGCCTTGATCGGAGGCGTGTTCGCCGACCGGTGGCCGCCGCGCAGAACGCTGATCTGGTGCGATGCGCTCGCCGCCGTCTCCATCTGGATCGTCCTCGCGGCCATGAAATCGGGTGCCTGGGAAGCCGTATTCTTCCCTACCTTGATATCCGCCGTGCTGTCCCAATTGTCACAGCCGTCAGGAATGAGACTGTTTCAAGAACGGGCCGCAGCGGACTTGATCCAGCCGGCGATGTCTGTGTTTCAGACGATGTTTGCCGTGTTTATGGTGCTCGGCCCCGTTCTGGGGACATGGGTGTACCAAACCTTCGGCATCGGCGTTTCCATGGGCTTGACCGGGACTGTTTTTCTGCTGTCCGCCGCCGTGCTGGGATGGATTCCAGCCGATTCCAAGGCCGAAGGGGGCGGCCGAAAAAAAGGAACCTCGGTATTCCGGGAGATGAGGGACGGCATCCGTTATGTCACTTCGAACCGCGTGCTGGGTCGGCTCAGTCTCTGTTTTGCGGCTGTCGGTCTGGGGATCGGCCTCATTTCGCCGCTAAGCGTCTTCATTGTGACCGACAAGCTCGGTCTTCCCGCCGATCACCTGAAATGGCTGTCCATCCCGTATGGCGCCGGGGAGATTGCCGGCGGGATCGCCGCGTTTGCGCTGGCCGGCCGCATGGCTCCCCAGACGCTGCTGATGCTCGGCCTGATCGTCAATGCAGCCGGGATTGCCGTCACCGGATGGTCCGGTATGCTGTGGCTCACGATGCTGGCCCAGTTCGTTATTGCCCTGCTGCAGCCGGCGATATTCATCGGTAACCAAACGCTCGTCATGCAGCATTCGGAGCCCGAATACATCGGACGGGTGAGCGGAATCCGCACGCCGCTTATGACGGGAGCCATGCTCTTGATGATGAGCCTGTCCGGCGTGCTCGCCGGCCGCTTACCGCTCGGAATCATCTACAGCTTGGCAGGGTTGTGCCTGCTGATCGGCCTGCTTATCGTGCTCCCACTGTACCGGCAGCGGGAATCCGCTCCCGCAAGCCGGCCCGAGTAACGGATCGAGCCCGGCCGGACAGGCCGGGCTAATCCGCCTTAGCCGTATCCGGATCCAACCGGCGCAGGATTCGGGTCATCTTCTCAAGGCAGAAGCCGAGATCGCTTCGGTCCTCCTCGCTGAGAAGATCGAGCTGCTGGCTCAGCTCGTGGTGGAAGGATTCCCACCGGCTGCTTACGATCCGTCGGCCTTTCTCGGTCAAGGACAGTCCGATCTGACGCTTATCCTGAGGGTCCGGCTGCTTGGTGAGACACTCCTTCTCTTCAAGCTTGGCGATCAGGGGCGTAAGCTGCTGCTTGGAAATATGCAGATGTTTGGCCAGAAGGCTCATCGAATAACTATCCGGTTGATGATATAAAGCCTCGAGCACGTGGTACTGCAAATGCGTCAGCTCAGGCAACATTTGCCGCGCAGAAGGCATGTCAAAGCCGCGGTGAAGCAGCGGGATCAGCTGAATATAAGCTGCGGCAAGCCTGGAGTTGTCTGAATTCATGGCGTGTTCTCCTTCATCCCTGTCCATTTGACAGGTAGTAAATATTTATTTATATTATTCACGTATTAAAGCAAAATATCAACAGTAATAGTAAATAAATATTAATTAAAAATGAGACAGAGGAGGAACCCTAATGACCCGCAGCATGGCCAATGATCCAATAAATCGCAGGAGCGGCGGTCCTCGCCGGAGGGGAATCAACTATGATGTCGGAACGTACACCCGGGGACCGGATCAGCCCTCCTCGAGAGAACTTTTTGATCCGGAGACCGTCCGGAAGGAAATGGAGATCATCCAGAGCGAACTGCACTGCACCAGTATCCGTATTTCGGGCAGGGATGTGGACAGGCTGGTGGCGGCTTCGGAATGCGCTCTCCATCAGGGGCTCGAGGTGTGGTTTTCCCCGGCTCTGATCGATGAGGAAGAACAAGCGATGCTCGAGTACTACAGGGAATGTGCAATCGCGGCGGAGACGCTGCGGCGAAAAGGAGCGGACGTCGTGTTTGTGGCCGGCTGCGAGCTGAGCCTGTTCATGAAAGGGATATTGGAAGGAGCTGCGTCCTTCGACCGAATCGGGGTGCTGATGAGTCCTTGGCGGCTGCTCAAATACACCATTCGAAAGGGATCTTTTCATAAGCGTCTGAACGCTTTTCTCAGCAAAGCCGTAAACGTGATCCGGGAGCATTTCCACGGGCAAGTCACCTATGCTTCCGGTACGTGGGAAAATGTGAATTGGGATCTCTTTGACATCGTTTCGGCCGATCATTACCGCGATGCGTATAACGATAAGCACTACCGGAAGCAGCTGCGCTCCTATTTCAAGCACGGGAAACCGGTCGTCATCACGGAATTCGGATGCTGCACCTACGAAGGGGCGCAGGACCGGGGAGGTTTTGGCTGGAACGTCGTAGATCATGGACATTCGCCCAAGCGGCTGGGGGAGGCCGTCGTGAGGAACGAACAGGTGCAGGTCCGGTACATGAGGGAGCTTTTCGATATTTTTCAGGAAGAAGGGGTGGATGGAGCCTTTTGGTTTACGTTTGCCATGCCAAGCTATCCGTATGACGAAGAGCCGGCCTTAAATTTGGATACGGCGAGCTACAGTGTCGTGCGCACGTTCAAAGACGGGCGGACAGGGGCGGCCTATCCCGGGATGCCGTGGGATACGAAGGCTTCCTTTGCGGCACTGGGCGAGCTTTATGATCGGCCGTAGAAATCCGGCAAGCGTACCATCCGCTCATTGACATGGGCATGCTGAAGCTATATATTCAGGGCAGCATCCTGCTGGCCAGGCGGGATAATGTCGGTACTTTTTTCTCGAACACGAGGGAGGTGAAGCACTTTGGAAGATCATGCTTTGAAATATGATCCCGAAGAGTCGGGCTCGAAAATTTGCGAGGTTTTGCAAATCCTGAAGACCAAATGGGCGTTCCTCGTTCTGGATGAACTGCTGAAGGGCCCGCAGCGGTTTAATCAGCTCCAGCGCAATGCGTCCGTGATCAAAACCCAGTCGCTGACGGATACGCTCCGGCATCTCGAACGGATGGGACTTGTGAACCGCGAGGTGTTCCCCACGGTCCCGGTGACCGTCGAATATTCGCTGACGGAGAAGGGCGCCGATTTTCAGCTCGCCTTAAAGGAAATGGAACGATGGGTGGATAAATGGGGCGGACGAAACCCGGCTTCAGCTGAGTAATGGAACATAGCCATAGGTCAAATGTTACTTCAAGGGCTGCAAGGCATGGCTTTCATCTGAAGGTCGGCCTGGTAAGCCCTTTTTGTTGTGTGCAAAATAGGGTTTGACATTGACGCTGCGTAAAGGTGTACAGTGAAACCGTCAGGAGGTGACCCCATGGAATATACCGTACAGAAGCTGGGAAGGCTCGCGGGCGTCAGCACCCGGACCCTGAGGTACTATGACGAAATCGGTCTTCTTAAGCCGGCTAGGATCAATTCGTCAGGGTACCGGATTTATGGGGAGGATGAGGTGAACAGGCTGCAGCAAATTTTATTTTTCAGAGAGCTGGACGTAAGCCTGGACCGCATCAAGGAGCTGATGTCCTCACCTTCTTTTAACAGCAGCGAAGCTCTGAAGGAACATCGTGAGAAGCTTCTTGACAAACGCAGGCAGCTGGACCGGCTGATTGCCAACGTGGAACGGACAATCCAGTATCAGGAAGGGAGAATGAACATGACGGATCAGCAGAAATTTGAAGGCTTCAAACAACAACTCATTGACGATAACGAACAGAAGTACGGCAAGGAAATCCGTGAGAAGTACGGGGATGCGGCCATCGAGCGTTCCAACGCCAAGGTGAAAAACATGACCAAGGAGCAGTACGAAGAGGTGTCGCGCCTGGCCGATGAGGTGCTGTCCACGCTTGGGCAGGCTTATCAAACCGGGGATCCTGCCGGTGAGCTCGCCCAGAAGACGGCTGACCTCCACAAGCAGTGGCTGACGTACTACTGGAGCGATTACAGCAAAGAGGCGCATGCCGGGCTGGCCCAGATGTATGTGGACGACGAGCGCTTCAAGGCTTACTATGATGCGAAGCAGCCGGGAGCGGCGGAGTTTCTGCGGGACGCAATTCTGGTCTACACAGGGATGGCGAAGTCCTGAACCGGGACTGCGAAGTTAGTGGTTTCGTCCATGTAGCAATTTTATAAATCCGTACCGGAGCCCAGACGGGACCAATGTACAGCTGACCTTCCCGAAAGAAACCGCGAACGTTTGGCGCATTACCTAAAAGCCCTGATGGGGCTTTTTTTGCTGGGAGGACGAAGAACCTTTCCCTATGCAGCTATAGGCACCTTAAATGAGTAAAAACGTTTCGGCATAAAAAGGTAATTGTAAGCGCTTAAAAAAGTTGTTGCCAACTCGAAATACCCTTGCTATAATCGCCTTGAAAAGGTTTTCTTAAAAAGGAAGTTGCCTACATGAAACCAACAATCAGAGATGTTGCCAAGATGGCCGGTGTCTCCATCAGTACGGTCTCGCGGGTCATGAACTCGCCCGAATCGGTGGTGGAGGCCAAGCGCTCACGCGTACTCGAAGCGATCGAGAAGCTCCAGTATCAGCCGAATGCCTTTGCCAGGGGACTGATTTACAGAAAGTCCTTTACCCTTGGGCTCCTTATCCCGGATATCGAGAACATGTACTTTGCCGGGATCATCCGGGGGATGCAGGACGCCTGCGTCAAGCTCGGATACAGCTTGATGATCTGCAACACCGACCGCGACAAGGACCGTCTGCTGTCGTACATCGACGCCTTCCGCGAGAAGCAGGTGGACGGCATCGTCTTCGCCAGCGATATCCTGTATCCGGAGTACTATGAGAAGCTCACCGCATGCCGCATCCCGTTCGTGCTGCTGTCCTCGCATTCGGACGAATTCGAGGTTCCGAGCGTCGAGGTCGACGACGAGGAGGCCGCCTATGAGGCCGTGAAGTTCCTCATTGAGCTGGGCCACCGGGAGATCGGTATGATCGGCTTCAATCATGTGAACTCGGTATCGGGGCCGCCGCGTTACGAAGGCTTCGTCCGGGCCATGAAGGAAGGCGGGCTCACTCATAACATCGAAAGGGTGGCGTACGCGGAACACCGGTTCGAGCAGGCTTATCATGCGTCGCACGAGCTTTTTTCCGCCCATCCGGACATTACGGCCGTATTCTGCGTGGCGGACGAATTCGCCATGGGGACGATCTCGTATCTGAAGGACCGGAATATTCTCGTGCCGGGTCAGGTGTCGGTCGTCGGGTTCGACAATCTGCGGATGGCGAATATGTTCATTCCGAAGCTGACGACGGTGGCCCAGCCGATTTACGAGCTCGGATACCGCGCGGCGGAGAAGCTTCATGAACTGCTTACGACAGGCAGTGTGAAGGTTCCAAAGGAGATGATGAAGCATAAGCTGATCGTAAGGGAGTCATCCCGCCAGAGATAAGCAGATCTTTTTTTTAGAGATCAGAAAGTAAAAGCTTCGGAGCTTCCGCTTCCAGATCTCGCAAGAAAAACTTCCGCTAAATGCGGTCTGTCTGCTGTGAAGATACGTCGATAGCTCTTTTTTTACACGATATTGAAAAGCTTTTCAGAGGGAGATTTACTCCCGGATTCATGTAAGCGTTGTATTTGACCAATATGTTCATTGGTGTATGAACTGGATGTTTCAGGAGGGCGCCGAATTCAATTCTGTGAAGGGGGTGAGCGGCCGCTAAGCTAGGAACCCGTGATGGCATCCGTAACCTGAATCAGGAATCATGAATCGTTTTCTAAATGAAGAAAAGGGGATGTTCCAAAATGAAAAAAACATCAAAGCCCAAACTATCGCTGCTGATGGTGCTGGGACTGTCGTTTACCATGGTGATGAGCGCCTGCGGAAGCAGCAAGGATGCAGGTCCTTCGACAGAACCTGCCGGTACAGCGTCTAACAACGGAGGTTCGACAACGACGGCAACCGAGCCTGCGGCCACACCGGGTTCGCCGCTGGAGGAGGCGCTTCAGGGCAAATATAAAGGCACCAAAGTGACGATGTTCGGGCCGTTTGTAGATGCGGACCAGAAGAAATTCGAATCCAGCATCAAAGACTTTGAGGATAAAACGGGCATCGATATTCAATATGAAGGCTCCAAGGAGTTCGAGGCGACCATCAACGTCCGCGTGGACGGCGGCAACGCGCCGGATATCGCCGACTTCCCGCAGCCAGGCCTGCTGGCCTCGATCGCCAAGACCGGCAAAGTGGTGGATCTGACCAAAGTTCTGGACCAGGAGAAGCTGAAGAAGAACTACAATCAAAGCTGGCTCGACATGGGGACGATGGATGGCAAGGACGGCAAAATTATGGCCGGCATCTGGAACCGCAGCAACGTGAAGAGCTTGGTCTGGTATCCGAAAAAGCAGTTTGAGGAAGCCGGCTACAAAGTTCCGGAAACTTGGGACGAAATGATGGCTCTGACCGAGCAGATCGCCAAGGACGGAGACCCGGCATGGACGATCGGCATCGAGAGCGGCGCGGCTACCGGCTGGCCGGGTACCGACTGGATCGAAAACATTATGCTGCGCACGACAACACCTGAAAACTACGACAAATGGGTCAAAGGCGAGCTGCCTTTCACCTCGCCTGAAGTGAAAAACGCGTTTGAGCTCATGTCCAAAATCTGGATGAACAAGGACTATGTGTATGGCGGCACCAAATCGATCGTGACGACTGCTTTCGGCGATGCGCCGAAACCGATGTTCGAGAATCCTCCGAAAGCCTGGTTCAACCTGACAGGCAACTTTATTACCAGCTTCTTCCCTGAAACGGCTAAGGTCGACCAGGACTACGACTGGTTCTACCTGCCGCCGATCGATTCGAAATACGGCAAACCGGTGCTTGTGGCCGGAGACATCTATGCCATGTTCAACGACCGTCCGGAAGTCCGCGCGGTGATGGAGTTCTTCACGACCGGCGAATCGATCAAGTCGTGGGTGCAGTCCGGCGGCGTAATCGCTCCGATGAACGATGCTTCGCTCGACTGGTACACCTCCGAGTCCGACCGCCGCATGGCGAAGCTGGTCCAGGATGCGACGACCCTCCGCTTTGACGGTTCCGACCTGATGCCGGGCAAAGTGGGCGCCGGTACGTTCTGGAAGGGCATGACCGACTATGTCAGCGGCACCGCGACGCTGGATGAGGCGCTGAAGCAAATTCAGGCCGGCTGGAACAACTAACCGCAGCCGCTTAGCTTTTTGGCAGCGGAGAGGCAGGGATGGGGCAACGAAAGAGGCTGATCGGGTTTTGCGATCCGTCGGCCTCTCTTTTTCCTCCCCGCGTTTGATCAACCCATGAAGTCGTCTGTTTAGGAGGATACCTATGAATACGCAAACGAAACCGGGATTCAGCATCAAGGCGCTGCTCATCTTTCTGGGCGTCCTGATCGCCAATATCGCCGTCAACGGCGTGATCTTCGTCTTTTTCCGGGATTCGTCCCTGAACCCGCTGCTTACCGCAGTGCTGGCCGTTCTATGGGGCGTTCTGGGCGTTTACTTGATTTACTATACGTTTACCTGGGCGGTGGAGAAGTTTCCCGACCGGATCAGCCGCAGCGTGCTCCCGTATGTGTTTATCGGACCGGCGGTTCTGGTGCTGGGCTGGCTGCTCGTGCTGCCAGCGCTGCGTACGCTGTACCTGAGCTTTTTCAATGCGTCTTCTGATAAGTTCGTCGGTCTGGGCAACTATATCGCCATTTTCAGCGACCGGCTGCTCGCAACCGCGCTGCGCAACAACCTGCTGTGGGTTTTCGTCGGAACACTGGCGTGTGTCGCCTTTGGGCTGCTGATTGCCATTCTTGCAGACCGGAGCAGTTATGAGCGGATCGCAAAATCGATCATTTTCATGCCGATGGCCATTTCCTTCGTGGCGGCCGGCGTCATCTGGAAGTTTGTGTACTATTACCAGCCGGGAGACGAGCAGATCGGCCTCCTGAACGCCATCGTCATGGCGCTCGGCGGTGAGCCCCAGGCTTGGGTCAGCATGCTCCAGCCGTGGAACAACTTCTTCCTGATCATCATCCTGATCTGGATGCAGACGGGCTTCGCCATGGTCATCTTCTCGGCGGCCATCAAGGGCGTGCCGGACGATATTCTGGAAGCCTCCCGCGTCGACGGTGCCGGCGAAATCCGCATTTTCTTCCGCATCATCATTCCGTTTATCTCGACGACAATTCTGACCGTCACGACGACGATCATCGTGTTCACCCTGAAAATTTTCGATGTGGTCATGGTCATGACGGGCGGGCAGTACGGCACAGAAGTGGTGGCGACCCAGTTCTACCGGCAGTTCTTTATGTACCGGAACTTCGGCTACGGCTCAACGCTGGCCATCGTGCTCCTGATCGCCGTCCTGCCGGTCATCATCATCAATTTGCGCCAGTTCCGCAAGCAGGGGGGATTCTGACATGGCAGGCAAAAAGAAAAGAAGAAGCAAAAAGTGGATCGTCAACATCGTGCTCGGTATCATCTGTTTCGTATGGCTGCTGCCGACGCTGGGGCTGCTGATTTCGTCCTTCCGTCCGGCTGCGGATATTTTGGAGACCGGATGGTGGAAGGTGTTCCCTCACCAGGAATGGAAAACGAAGGACACGATCCAGCTGTCCAAGGATGTCGACCTGCGCGGGCCGATCGAAGTGAACGGCCAGACGTATACGGACGACCAGCTCAAGAGCGGCGTCATGCAGGACGGGAAGCGGCTGACCTGGG
This sequence comes from Paenibacillus sp. PSB04, assembly GCF_025809195.1. Taxonomy (NCBI): domain Bacteria; kingdom Bacillati; phylum Bacillota; class Bacilli; order Caryophanales; family Paenibacillaceae; genus Paenibacillus; species Paenibacillus sp. PSB04. Next base: position 6,997,526 of record NZ_CP081301.1, on the reverse strand, counting down.
AAAACCGCCGCGCACGCGAAATCAGCGTGCAGGATCAGGGCTGGGTCGGCTCGTCCAAACTGACGCTCGATAACTATAAAAACGTGATCACAGGCAAGGAATATACGATCAAAAATGCCGACGGCAGCGAGTCGAAGGAGAAGGGAACCGGCTTATCCCAGGCGTTCTGGAATACGCTGACGATTGCGGTACCAGCGACGGTTATTCCGGTCCTGATCGCTTCCTTCGCCGCCTACGCCTTCGCCTGGCTGCGGTTCCCGGGACGCAAGACGCTGTTCGTCGTCATTATCGCGATGCTGGTCATTCCGATTCAGGTGGCGCTGATCCCCGTGCTGAAGGATTATACTTCGCTCGGCCTGAACGGCAGCTACCTCGGGATCTGGCTGGCGCATACGGCGTTTGGCTTGCCGCTGGTTACGTACTTTATGTACAACTTCATCAGCCAGCTGCCAAAGGACTTGTTCGAATCGGCCTTTATGGACGGGGCTACCCACTTCACCATTTTCAGCCGGCTGATCCTGCCCTTGTCGGTCCCGGCGCTTGCTTCCATCGGCATCTTCCAGTTTCTGTGGGTATGGAACGACTATCTCGTCTCGCTGATCTTTATCGGCAACCAGCCGGAAGTGCAGGTCATGTCGATGAAAATCGCCGATCTGGTCGGCTCCCGCGGGAACGACTGGCACCTGCTGACGTCCGCCGCCTTCATCTCGATGCTGATGCCGCTTGCGATCTTCTTCCTGCTCCAGAAGTACTTCGTCAGAGGACTGATGGGCGGATCGGTGAAAGGTTAACGGTACCTCCGGGTAACATGAATATATAATGAAGCCCTTGCGGCGTAAGGAGCTGAAGTCGAAGATGAGGATGGAAACGTATGTGAGGCCGCAGCCGCTGTACCCTTACGAGGCATGGAGTCTGTCCGAGGAAACGTATGACGAGGCAAACAACCAGCGCAGCGAAAGCCTGTTTGCCATCGGCAACGGATATATCGGCATGCGCGGCAATTTCGAGGAAGGCTTTTACGGCATGTTGGGCACCTCCGTCACCGGCAACTATCTGAACGGGTTCTATGACTCCGAGCCGATCGTGTATCCCGAAGGGGCGTACGGGTATCCGGAGCGGAATCACGCGATGCTGAACGTGACCAACGCGCAGCGTGTGGAGCTGCGGATCGAGGGCCAGCTGTTCCATCTGAACAGCGGCGTCGTCCACGACTACCGGCGGGAGCTGGACATGAAAAAGGGGATGCTGACGCGCGAGATCGAGTGGGAAGCACCCGGCGGCCAGCGTGCCCGGATCCGGATCCGCCGGTTCGCCGCCCTCCAGCACAAGCATTTGGCGGTTATCCATTATGAAGTCACCGCCCTTAATTTCAGCGGGGCCATCAGCCTGACCTCCGCGCTGGACGGTAAGATCGCATCGCAGAACAACAACGGCGATCCCCGTCTGGGCGCCGCCAAGGCTGAGCCCAGCTTGCTGCTCGAAGATACGGGCCATGATGGAGAGCTGTCCTGGATGAGACAGCGTACACGGCATTCGGGATTCATGCTCCTGACGGCCATGAGCCATGATCTGCAGACGAATCAGCCCTCCCAGACTTCGGCGTGGTCGGAGAACGAGTATGCGGTATCTGAATTTACCTTATCACTCCGGCAGGGGGAGAGCGCAGCCCTCACTAAATACGTCACGTACCATACGTCCAAGGATTATGCCGAAGGGGAGCTGATTGTCCGTGCTGAAGAGGTTCAGCGGATGGCCCGGCAGTCGGGGTTTGAGGTGCTTGCCCAAGAACAGCAGTCTTTTCTCGAACAGTTCTGGAGAACCGCCGATGTGGAAATCGCCGGCGACCCTGCACTGCAGCAGGGCATCCGCTTCAATGCATTTCAGCTGCTGCAGTCCGTCGGCCGGGACGGCGTGACCAACATCGGCGCCAAGGGTCTCACAGGTGAAGGATATGAGGGCCATTACTTCTGGGATACGGAAATGTACATGCTGCCGTTCTTCACCTATACCCGGCCGGATATTGCCAGGGCGCTGCTGCATTTCCGCTACGCCACGCTGGACAAAGCCCGCGAACGGGCCCGGGTCATGTCGCAGAAGGGAGCTTTGTTCCCTTGGCGGACCATCGACGGGGAAGAGAACTCGTCCTATTATCCCGCCGGGACGGCCCAGGCCCACATCAACGCGGACATTGCCTACGGGATCAAGCAGTATGTGTCCGCCACCGGAGATTCCGATTTCCTGCTGAATGAGGGCGCCGAAATATTGTTTGAGACGTCGAGGTTCTGGGTGGACCTCGGGCATTTCAATCCGGCCCGCGACGGAAAGTTCTGTATCGACGGCGTGACCGGACCTGACGAGTATACGGCCATCGTCAACAATAACGCCTATACGAACCTTATGGTGCAGGATCAGCTGCGCTACGCGGTGCAGGTGGCCGGCTGGCTGGCGGAATCACATCCGGCGGAAGATCAGCGTCTGCGGACGGCGATCGGCCTGACGGACGAGGAAATCGCGTTTTGGGGCAGGGCCGCGGAGAACATGTTCGTGCCGTATGATGCCGAGCTTGGCATCTATGCGCAGGACGATACGTTCCTGACGAAGGCCAAATGGGATTTTCAGAACACACCGGCCGACAAGTACCCGCTGCTTCTGCATTTTCATCCGCTCGTCATCTACCGCCACCAGGTGCTGAAGCAGGCCGATCTGGTGCTGGCGCTGTTCCTGCTCGGCGAACGGTTCACGATGGAGGAGAAAATCCGGAACTACCGCTACTATGAGCCTTTGACGACGCATGATTCCTCACTGTCGCCGTGCATTCACAGCATCGTCTCGGCCGAGATCGGTGAACTCGAAGAAGCGTATGCTTATTTCGACCGGACGGTGCGCATGGATTTGGACGACATCAACCGGAATGCCAAGGACGGGCTGCATACGGCGGCCATGGCCGGGTCCTGGATGTCCATCGTATACGGGTTTGCGGGCATGCGCCTGGTAGACGGCATGCTGGAATTTGCGCCGGCGCTGCCCGGGCAGTGGGACAGCTACCGCTTCCGGATCATGAACCGGGGCCGGCTCCTGGAGGTGATTGTCGACGCCAAGGGAACGGTATACGGACTTCTGGAGGGGGAACCGCTGCAGATCCGCCACAAGGGGGAAGAGCTGACCCTTGAAGCAGGGAAGACGGTCAGAAGGTAACGAAACACGGCGGAGTTTTGGAACGAGAGACACCAGGGAATCACCCGGCAGGTTCGTCCCGGAACTCCGCTTTTCAACTTTATAAAAAAAGTTTGGCGAAACGCTTGACGATGATAATGGATCCATGGTAAGATCTATCTTGTCGCTAAGAAAAAAACATTTCGAACGTGACCAACTGAATATGCGGTCGTGGCGGAATTGGCAGACGCGCACGGTTCAGGTCCGTGTGGGCTAACCCCCCGTGGAGGTTCGAGTCCTCTCGACCGCATCGTTGATAGGATCATGTGATTGCTGAAAGGCAATGCATGATCCTATTTTTATGTTTATTTACGCCGATAGGCGTTTTTTTTATGCTCTTCAGGCTTGTGATTACAGACTGGAGCCGGGTGCTCTCGGATCAGGGCACCCGGCCTAACTGCTCCCGAAGCCGCGTGATGTCGCTGATCGGCGGAAGGCCGAAAAGCCGGGCGTATTCGCGGCTGAATTGGGACGGACTTTCGTAACCGACTCGAAAAGCAACATCCGCTGCATCGGCAGATTCGGATAACAAGAGACGGCGGGCCTCCTGCAGCCGCAGCTGCTTTTGGTACTGCAGCGGGCTCATGGCCGTGACCTCCTTAAAGTGACGGTGCAGGGAGGAGGGGGCCATATGGGCAGCGGCCGCCAGCTCATCGATTCGGAGCGGCTCCATGTACTCCCGCTTCAGCTGCTCTACCACTACGGCAATCCGGTTCGAGCTGCTTCCCCTCAAGGCCATTTGCCTTAATACGTTTCCTTGCTCTCCCTGCAAAACCCGATATAAGATCTCACGAACGATGAGCGGTGCCAGTATTGGTATATCCTCCGGGTTATCGAGCAGGCGTGTAAGCCTGACAGCCGCGTCCAGCAGAGGAGCAGTCGATTGTTCCACGAATAACCCCCGTTTCGAACGGAGCTTCTTCCGGGATACCGGATTCGCCTCGTTTACTAAGTCCAACGCATCTTTTAGGTTAAGTTTAAGCCTGAAGCACAAATAAGGCATATCCGGCGTTGCTTCAATAATCTGGGCGGAGACGGGCAAATCCAGGGAGATGACCAGATAGCTGGACGGCCCATACGTAAAGCTCTCGTCTGCAAGCATGACCACCTTCGAACCTTGGGAGACGATACACAGCTCTGGTTCATGGACCGAAAACGAAGGGAACGTCGTTTTCGAACTGCGAATCAGGGAAAGGGAAGGAATAAGCGTCTCGTGAATGCCATCTCCGTCCGTATGTTTTTCCATCAATAGGGACAATTCCTTCTGATACGAAACCAAGGAATTGGCGTGGTTGGATAAATCCCGCATGAATTGTTTTCCCCTCCTTATCTATGTCCATTATAAGCCCTGTTGGACCCAGCGATGAATCGTTTTGAGAGAATCAGGCAATCATTTGCGATTTTTAGACTACCTCTGCTTTTTTCGGCTGGTTCATAATCAGGTTGAAAGAAAGGAGAGGAAGAGGAATGGATAAGCGCATTTTCATTCTGGCGCTGGCTGCCTTTACAGTAGGCTCCGTTGAACTGGTCATTGCCGGGATTTTGGATATGATCGCCCGGGATCTGCGCGTTTCCGTCGGTGTGGCAGGCCAACTGGTTTCGGTGTATTCTCTGGTTTTCGCCTTAGGATCCCCCGTCTTGATCGCTTTAACTACGAAGGTTGAGCGCCGAAGGCTGCTGGTCATCGCCATGCTGGTGTTTACGGCTGGAAATATCATGTCTATGTTAAGTCCGAATTTTACGATGCTGCTGCTATCCAGGGTTATTCTGGCGGCAAGCTGCTCCATCGTTGTCGTTCTGTCGATCACCCTGGCTTCGGGGATTGTGACACCTGAAGCAAAAGGGCGAGCGATTGGAATGATCTTTATGGGGATCAGCGGCTCCCTCGTGCTCGGCGTTCCGCTGGGGACGTTGATCGGCGAGGCTTGGGGCTGGCGGGCAACCTTTGCTTTTATTGGCGTACTTTCGTTCATTGTGACGATATGCATCATGAAATTTCTGCCCCAAGCGGCGTCTCCGCCTAAGCTTCCGATGCGGGAACAGCTGCGTACGTTGGGAAATTCTAAAATTGTGTTCGCCCATCTCGTCTCCATTCTGCAAATGACGGGCCAGTTTACGATCTATGCCTATATCACGCCGTTTTTACAGACCATGTTGAACCTGTCTCCCGGTCAAATCAGCTTCGTCTTGCTGGTTTATGGGCTGGCCGGCATTGCAGGGGGGTGGATTGGAGGGTGGGCGGCCGACCGCTTTGGGGCAGCCCGGACAATGCTCGTCACGCTGCTGCTCCACGCCATGGCGATCCTGCTTCTGCCCTGGGCAGCTGCCTCCATGCTGCGCTTGCTGCCCGTCGTCATCGTCTGGTGTGCGTTTAACATGGCTCCAAGTCCGGCTATTCAAAGCTATTTGGTGCGGCTTGCACCAAAGTCGGCGGACATCCAGCTCTCCCTAAATACCTCCTCGCTGCATCTCGGCGTAGCTGCGGGATCTGCCATCGGCGGCGTGGTGATCAGCCGTTATGAGGTTACGGCCAATGCCTGGATCGGAGGTCTGATTGTTATCCTGGCTATTGTTTCGGCCATCGTTACCCTGTACAGAGGCAGGGTGATTCATAGTAAAGGAGATAACTCCCTTCAGGATAGCCCCTCCTGAGAAAGCCGTCTCTGCCATGTAAAAGGTAACCCTAGTGAACCGCCCATCCGATAACCGGATGGGCGGTTTTTGGCATTCTATTTCTCCTGCTCCTGGATCACCTGCTCGATCCCGAGCAGAATCAGCTTCAGTCCGAACTCGAACGCCTTGTCTGTCCCCATCAGCTCGAACAGCCCGTTCTTGAACATCCTCCGGAACAGTCCGGCATCCGTCTCGCTCATGGAGTCCAGAAGGCGAATCATCTCCTCACCTGGAAGCGCTCCTTCTCCGTGCTCCTTAACAATCGCGGAGACATTGCGCTGATGCTCATAATCGTCCAGAACGAAGTTAAAAATATAATTCATCAGCGTAAGAACCACTTGCATTTTCTGCTCCTGCTCGAGCGGCGTCGATTCCACGCAGAGCAGCATCCGGTTGGTGAACCGGATGATGTCCGGTTCGTGGGGCAGCGTCAACATCATGAGCTGCGTGGAGCAGGGATACCGGCCGAGCACGCTTCGCACCGTTACCGCCAGCCCCTTCAGCTGCTCCTTCCAGTCCCCCTCGGCATGATACTCCTCCAGAATGATTTTCGATACCTGGTTGGCCAGACGCTGGTAGAGATTTTGTTTGCTCTTGAAGTACCAGTATATCGAGGGAGCCTGAATCCCCAGCCGGTCGGCTAATCGTCTCATGCTGAACTTTTCGATACCTTCTTCGCCAAGAAGCTCCCATGAGGCTTCCAAAATTCGATCCTCCGAAATCTGAGGCTGCTGTTTTTTCATCGGGAATCCATCCTTTTACCTAACAGTGTAAGTTTATGCTTTACATGTTCATAAGACCATGATATCATCTAACACTGTAAGGTTCAAACTAACACTGTAAGATGACATCTGCACTGTTAGACGGTTGACCTAAAACAATAAAGAAAGCAGGGACCCGCATGGATACAGAAAATCTTCATTATTTTGAAAAGGCACCGGTTGCCAAAGCCGTAGCTCATTTCGCTGTACCGATGATGCTGGGCACGTCAATGAGTGTCATCTATTCCATATTGAATGCCTATTTCCTGGGCACACTCCACAATACGGCGATGTTAACCGCTCTCGCGCTAACCTTGCCGTTGTTCGCCATCATCATGGCACTGGGCAACTTGATTGGCATCGGGGGCGGTACCTTCATTTCCCGTTTGCTGGGAGAGAAAAAATTGGATGATGTCAAGCATGTGTCTTCATTCGCTTTTTACAGCAGTTTAGTTATTGGTCTTATCGTGATGGCCGTAGGTATCCCGCTGATTGATCCCATTGTCCATGGCCTGGGGGCAACGCACGACTCCTTTGGCTTTACGAAGGACTATGTCACGATGATGCTTATTGGTTCACCATTCGTCATCTTATTTTTCACACTGGAAAATATCGTACGCTCGGAGGGTGCGGCAATGACGTCGATGATGGGTATGATTCTGAGTGTTGCCGTGAATATTATTCTCGATGCGCTGGTCATCTTCGCTTTTCATTGGGGCGTGATCGGCGTTGCGTCTGCTACGGTCATTTCCAACTTGGTCGCCAGCGTATTCTACGCCTACCATATGGGATATAAGAGCTCATTTTTAACCATTTCCGTTAAATGGTTTAAGGCGTCCAAAGAGATTTTGAGCAATGTCATCAAAATTGGAATTCCCGTCTTTATTATGAGTATCTTTTTGGGGGCCATGTCGCTCATCTTTAATCGTTTTCTTGTAGAATATGGAGATCCGGCCGTTGCAGCTTACGGAATTTCATCGCGTTTATTGCAGTTTCCCGAGTTTATTCTGATGGGTTTATGTGAGGGAGTCGTGCCATTGATTGCCTTCTCTTTTACAGCGAATAAATTGCGTATGAAGCAAACGATCGGATTTACGATCAAAACGATTGTAGCGTTAGCCGTCGCGTTCGGCATCATCGTTTATTTGATTTCCGACCACTTGATTGGTTTATTTACGAATGACCCGCAATTAATTGAAATGGGCAGCTATATCCTGCATGTGACGTTCTTATCCTTGTTCATTACAGGCATGACCACGTTGTTTACGGGGATCTTCCAAGCGACCGCGCAAGGAACCGCCGCGTTTATTATGTCCATTATTCAAGGAGTTACTCTGATTCCTGTACTCTATATTGCCAATCGAATGAACGGCTTCCACGGGGTAGTCTGGTCGCTCGTCATCGCGGATGCCGTCGCGTTCCTGGTCGGGGCGATCATGCTGTATGCTTTGCGGAACAAATTACAGCCCGATATGGAGAGTTTAGTACAGTAGAAAACATAGGGTTATCGTTCGTTGAGGAGATTACATTTTACGAAGGAAAAAAGGGAAGAGAGGCTTACCACGAATATGAGGCCGATGCTCTTTTACTGCTATGATTGTGATATGTAGACATCTGTCGTTCTTAAATACAAAAAAGCTGCGGTCAACAACCCCGCAACTATTGATTGTATAAAGGATCGAGACGACAGGATTTGAACCTGCGACCTCTTGCTCCCGAAGCAAGCGCTCTACCAAGCTGAGCCACGTCTCGTTAAGAGAAAGCTTATACTATAAAATTTACTCCGATTTTACATTTTGTAAAGGGGGTAAAAGAAAAATTCACAATTCGTTTAATGATTGGGCAAAATGATCCTGTGCTGCCAGCAAATGAAAAGACCGGGGGAATCGCGAAGATTCCTTCCGGTCTTGTTTGGTTTCTAAGGGTAAGTTTTATTTGCCCGCAGCATCGGCCGGCTTGGACGGCTTTTCCGAATCATTCGCAGGGGTGGTATTGCCTGGCTTGCTGCCCGCTGGTGTATTGCCAGCCTGGGTACCTGTTGGAGTGCTGCTTGCTTTGGCATCCGCCGGTTTGGTCCCATCTGTCTTGGTATCAGCGGGTTTCGTGCCGCTCGTTTGATCATCTGCCGGGGAAGTTCCTGCTCCGGATCCGGCCGGAGGAGAAGTCGCCCCCGTGTTTGCATCCGTATTCAAATCCGTATTCACATCCGTCTTCGCATGCTCCTTCTCCAGATCCTTCCACTCCGGCAGCGCCGCCACATAAGCATCCGACATGCTGATCAGCTTGTGCGCCCGCTCGTACGTTTCCTTCGAATCCAGCGGCTTGGTGACTTTGCCTCCGTTCAGCGGATAGGTCACCCCGTCGGCGTAACCGGAGCCCGGTACAAACGCTCCCTTAGCCGAAATAAACGAGCCTGACGGGAGATAATACCGCTGCGGCAGCACGGGGCTGTTCTGGTTGAGCAGATCCTGGCCGAAGTGCACCTGGTTCTTCAGCGAGACGCCGATCAGATTGGCCAGCGTCGGGAAAATATCCGACTGCCCGCCGACCTGCTCCAGCGTCTGGGCTTTTTGGTTCGGCACAGAGAGGACGAGCGGGATGTTCATCATATCGGGGAGGGTGTACTCCCGTCCGTAAATTTCCTGCATCAGCTTTTTCTCTTTGTTATTGAGTGAATATATCGGAAGTCCCTGATGATCACCGTACAGGACGATGACGCTGTTGTCCCAGACGCCGTTTTTCTTCAGCTCGTCCACGAACTGGCCGAGGGCGTAGTCGGCATAGTTCTGGGACTGGATATAATCCCCGACAAGGGTTCCCTTATAACGGTCGGGAAGCTCCATCTTGAACTTGCGCTCCGGGATGCGGAACGGGTGATGGCCCGACATGGAAATGACCTGCACGTAGAACGGCTTGCCGGTTCCCTGCATCCGCGCCAGCTCGTCGGCCGTCTTGGCATATAGCAGCTCGTCCGATGAACCGAACGAAACGAGGTCATTTTTGCCGAAAAACTTGTCGTCGTAATATTTTTCCCATCCAAGCGCTTTATACAGCTGATCCCGGTTCCAGAACACGACGCTGTTCGTATGGAACGTCGCCGTCTGATAGCCGCTCGCGGCAAACGCTTTGGGGGCGCTCGGCAGCGCCTTGTCCGCATACACCTCGGAAGCAGCCCCGTTGGAAGGAACGTAGAGGGAAGTGTTCACGACGAATTCGGCATCCGCCGTGTTTCCCTGACCGACCTGCTGGAAGAAATGCGGGAAATACATATGATCTTTGACCAGCTTGTTCATGTTCGGGGTAATTTCCTTGCCGTCGATCTTCAGGTTGACAAGGAAATTCTGGAACGCTTCGAGCTGAATGACGATGACGTTTTTGCCCTTGGCGGCACCCCAGTATGCCGGCTGCGCCGGCTCGGTCGTTCCTTTCACCTGGGCAACCGCCTCGGGCGTGACCGACTTGGCGTCGACCTTAATGTTCTTGGAAGGGGCAAAGCCGACATACGCTTCATAGTTGAGAATCCCCATATCCCGGGCCTGCTGGAATTCGTTCATCCCGCTCCGGAACGGAAAAATGCACGCGGCACAGGCGATCAGTGCCAGGACGGCTGCCCCCGCAAACCACGGTCGGCCCGTTCGGACGGACAAGCTGCGGCCAAAGGCGCGGAACCGCCGGCTGGAACAGATAAGGATGAACAGCACGACGATATCGGTAAAAATGAACAAGTAATACGGATCCATGAGCGAAAAGACGCTGCTGTTGACCTCGGATACCTGGTTTACTTGGCGCAGCTCATGATAAGTAACGATAACTCCGAAATACTTATAGTACATAATGACGGCAAAATAAATAATGGTCAGAACCAGGTCCACAATCAGGTAGGTGACCAGCTTCTTGCGGTAGGCCAGCGTTTCGATCAGGCAGAAGAGCAGCCAAACGGGCGGTATGCCCGTCAGCAGCATCATGCCGAAGCCTCCGGCATTTTCCCTGAACACGACCGTCCAGACCAAAAGCATTTTTAAAATCATGACAATGGAGAAGAAGATAAAAGGTTTACCTATCAGCGCTCTCCATGAAAAACGGTTATGCAAAATCAATCGACGCCCCTTTCGTAATTTCCACACAGATCGCTAAGCCCATCCAAGGGCGTATAGGAATCAGCAGCGTACGGTCTGACATCCGCAGGTTGTCCTGCCGGCGGGCCGCCCGCGTTCCCTCTTCAGCATCATGGATTACCCCTTATCAAAAACGCCATCAGGCCACAGCAAACACAAGGCTTGGACACCTGTGCTAAGCCGGGCCATACGCGGGACAATGAAGTTAATAGTAACTATTACACTATTGCAATTTAAGCACAGGGCCCAGGGAATTGCAAGATTCGCCCGGGATGTAAAGAGGGGGGTGGACCCGGCTGGGCATAGCCTCCCGAACCGGGCAGATGATTGATGAAGAAGGATGTCATCACTCTATTATATATAGGAAGAGACAGGATCATTCCATCGGGGAGAAGGGGAGATGCTGTGTGGAAAAAGGCGGCGGTTCCCGTTACTTCGTCAATCCGGCATGAATCGTATCGAGGTTCCATTTCATCATGGCGAGGTAGCTGTCTCCCTCTTCTCCGGGCTTGCCGGTGGAATCGGTGAACACCTTGCCGAATATCCGAACCCCGGTCTCCTTGGAGACGCTCTCCAAACTGCGCGGATCCACGCTGGTCTCCACAAACAACGCAGGCACCTGCTCCGCCTTCACGATATCGATAATCCGCTTCATCTGCTCAGGGGTGCCTTGGTTCTCCGTATTGATCTCCCAAATGTATTGGGCCTTCAGCCCGTAAGCCGCGGAAAAATATTTAAAAGCCCCTTCACTTGTAACGAGAACCCGGCGTTCCTCCGGGATGTCGGCAAAGCGTGTCACGGCATCATCGTGCAGCTTCTTCAATTCCTCGATATAGTTCCCGGCATTCTTCTCATAATATTCACGGTTGGCCGGGTCTGCTTTCGTCAGCGCCGCAAGGGCGTTCTCCGCATAGCGGATCCCGTTCTCAATGCTCAGCCAGGCATGCGGATCCTGCTCGGATTCCTTGCCGGCGGAGGTCAGGTACATCGGCTCCACGCCTTCGCTCAGTGCATAGACAGGGGCGTCTTCCCCCGCTTTTCCCGACGTCTCCAGCAGTTTGGCGAACCAGCCGTTCCCCGTCTCCAGATTAAGCCCGTTATAGAAAATGACATCGGCATCGCTGGCATGCTTGAGATCCGCAGGCAGCGGATCATATTCATGGGGGTCCGTGCCGACAGGCACGATCGAATACAGCTCTACACGGTCCCCAGCAACCTGCTTCACGATATCGTACAGGATCGAATACGTGGTCAGCACGACCGGCTTCTCCCCGGAAGAGCCGGCTTTATTCTCGGTTTGACCGGAGCAGCCGGCGGCAAGTGCCAGGACCAGCATAAGTACGGCTCCGAGCCAAACCTTCCTTTTATGTTTCATACAGATTCCCTCCTATTTAAAAAGAATCATTGCGGCGCGAACACTGCTGCCGGCGTCAAAGTCCTTTCAGCGCCGCCTTTTTGCGCCGGGAACGGAAATGCCGCCACAGGACGCCCTGTTTTGGTGAAAAGGCCAATGCCAGCATGAACCAGATAGCTGACGCGAGCACGATGGCTGCACCGGAGGCCAGATTGTATTTGACGCTGAAATACAGTCCCACCACGGCTGATAACGCGCCGAAGCCGGCAGCCAGATAAATCATCACCCACAGCCGGTTGGTCAGCAGATAAGCGGTGGAGGCGGGGGTGATCAGCATGGCGACGACGAGGATGATGCCGACGGTCTGCAGGGAGGCGACGGTCACGAGGGTGAGCAGGGTCATCAGCAGGTAATGGATAAGCCGCCCGGGCAGCCCGTATGCCGCAGACATAACCGGATCGAACGAGCTGACCAGCAGCTCTTTGTAGAACAGGTAGACGACCGCGGCGATCACGATGCCGATGATCAGCGTGATCCACATGTCGGAGGTGCGGACCGCAAGCACGTTGCCGAACAGGATGTGGTACAGGTCGGTCGAGCTTTTCGCAAAGGTAATCAGGATGATGCCGACGGCAAAAAAGGACGTAAACACGATGCCGATCGCCGAGTCGTTCTTGATCCGGCTGTTTTGGCTGACGTATCCGATGCCGAGCGCTGTCAGCACGCCCGTCACCACGGCGCCGAAAAAGAAGTTGATGCCCAGCATGTAGGACAGGGCGACGCCAGGCAGGACCGCATGGGAAATCGCATCGCCCATGAGCGCCATGCCGCGCAGAATGATGAAGCAGCCGATAATGCCGCAGATCATTCCGACCATGACCGAGGTCAGCAGCGCTTTTTGCAAAAAGCCGTATTCCAGGATTCCGCTTAAGAATTCCATTACACGCCCACTCCGTTCTTTTCAAGAAAGGTCAGCTGCGCCGCATAAGCCTGGCTGAGAATGTCCGGACGGCAGACTTCGCGGGCCGGACCTGCCTTCACCAGCTCGCCGTTAAGCAGCACAAGCCCGTCGAAATACGCTTCCGCCTTGCTCAAATCGTGATGGACCACGAGCACCGTGCGGTTCTGATCCCGGAGCTCTTTCAAAATGGCGACGATCGTCTCCTCGCTGGCGGCGTCCACGCCGACGAAGGGCTCATCCAGGCAGAACAGCTCCGCCTCCTGGGCGAGTGCCCGGGCGAGAAATACGCGCTGCTGCTGCCCGCCGGACAGCTCGCCGATCTGCCGGGAGCCGAAATCCTCCATGCCGACCTTCTCCAGGCAGTGGTAGGCCAGCTCTTTATGCTGCCGCCGCGGCCTCTTGAGCAGGCCGAGCTTCGGATAGGTGCCGAGCAGGACGGTATCGATCACTGTAATCGGGAACGTCATGTCGATTTCGCTGCGCTGCGGAACATAGGCGATGCGGGTCCGGGCTTCCTTGACGCTGCCGCCGAGGATGCGAACTTCGCCGTGGTCCCGCGGAATCAGCTCAAGGAGCGACTTCATCAGCGTGGATTTGCCGGCCCCGTTGGGTCCGATAATACCGGTCATACTGCCGGGAAGCAGCGTAAAACTGACGCCGCGAAGGGCATCCTTGCCGTGATAGGAGACGAATAGGCTGTCGACGGACACCGAAGGGTCGCGGTGACGGGGGAGCATAGCATAAACCTCCTTTGGATTATGAAAACTTTGACATAAGTTTCCCTTGGGACAAATTAATGCACATATATAAAAGTTTTTACCTAAGGAAACTTTATTGAGTATAGGCTAAAACAGATGGGGAGAATTGTAAAGTGTTTTTTTACCTGGGTTGTCCGTTTTTCGTAGGGTAAGACGAGGACAAAACAGTGTTAGTATGCGGGGCGATCATAGGGGGCGGAGCCAAAAAAAGCCCCGATTCCGTGGAATCAGGGCTTCATATTCTGCTCGGTGATTTGCTGTTTGGCGAACTGCTTGAACTGCTCCCTGAGCGGCGAATAGGGCTGATCGGCATGATAGGCCATATAGGCCTTGACCGATTTGCCTGCCGGACCGGGGGCGGGCAAGTATTGGAGACTTCCGGCGGCGAGCTCGCTTGAGATACCGGACAAGGGGAAGAAGGAGATGAAATCCCCGTCCTCTACCGTGTGCTTGACCGACTCCGGCGAATTGATGATCATGCGCTCCCACAAATGGATTCCGCTCTCGATCGCGTAGGTCCGGGTGAAGTCCCGCATAAAAGAGCCTTCGGCATGCTGGATGAAGAAATGCTGGGCAACCAGCTGATCGCTCAGCGATTTCAGGCTGGAGAAAGGGTGTCCCGGCGCAAAAATGACGACAAGCTCATCTTCCAGCAGCAGGTCTTCCTTGATGCCGGCAGCCGCAACGTCCTGCGAATAATAAAAGGCAAGGTCCACCTCATGATTGTAGTGCAGTTCCTGAACGGTCCGGCTGGGCTGAACGGTCAGCTCGATCTGGATGCCGGGATACTGCCGGCAGAACCGGTTGACGAGCCTGGGCAGGTGAATCGTCCCCATCAGGCTGTCGGCGCCGATATGAAGAATGCCTTTGCCCAAATCGGCGTAGTCCTGCACGGCCTTCCGCGCCTCGGCGGCCAGCCCCGTCATTTTGACGGCGTAGGGGTACAACGCCTTGCCGGCGTCGGTCAGCAGGATGCGGCCCCGCCTGGACTCGAAGAGGGCGATGCCCAGCTCTTCCTCTAAGCTTTTCATATGAAAGGTGACGGTCGGCTGTTTCATATCCAGCTCTTTGGCTACGTCGGTTACCTTCTTGTATTTTTCAATATAAACAAGGATTTGCAATTTTAACAAATTCAACGATGATTCCCCCTCGGTCACGTCCGATTCCTCTTCATTATAGAATTAATCTATGGACTCATAAAGATTATATTCTGATATTTATCTTTCTTTTTACAAAACGCATCATTTTACAAAATGATAGAGAACTACAATGAACTTGTCGGTAAACTTCATAGAGTTACACGGCAAACCAAAATGGGGGGAAACATTAGATTATGAAATTCAAAAAACCGTTACTTATGTTTTGTACGTTGGTCCTGGTTCTTATGCTGGCTGCCTGCGGCAGCAAAAACGCGTCGGATAGCGGCAGCACTACGGGTTCGGGAACCGCAACTGAAGATAAACCGGCTGCAGAGGAAACGCTCAGCGGATCCGTTCTGGCTGTAGGCTCCACAGCACTCCAACCGCTCGTAGAGCAAGTCGCACAAAAGTTCATGGGTGAATCCCAATACTCTAAAATCCAAGTTCAAGTGCAAGGCGGCGGCAGCGGCACCGGCCTGACTCAAGTTTCCGGCGGCCAAGCCAACATCGGCAACTCCGACGTATTTGCTGAAGAAAAGCTGGATGCAGACAAAGCCAAAGAACTCGTTGACCATCAAGTGGCCGTTGTAGCCATGGCGGCTGTAACGAATCCTGACGCAGGCGTAGACAGCCTGACGAAGCAGCAGCTGGTTGATATTTTCACAGGAAAAGTGACGAACTGGAAAGACGTTGGCGGCAAGGATGAAAAGATCGTTATCGTCAACCGTCCTGCAAGCTCCGGTACCCGCGCAACGTTTGAAAAATATGCACTCGGAACGAAGACCGAAGACCTGCAAGGTTCGATCCAAGAAGATTCTTCCGGTACGGTGAAAAAGATCATTTCCGAAACGCCAGGTGCCATCGGATACCTTGCTCTGTCCTATCTGGACGACAAAGTGAAAACTCTGAAATATGACGGTGTGGAAGCAACGGAAGAGAACGTAGCCTCCGGTAAATACCCAGTATGGGCTTACGAGCACATGTACACCAAAGGTGAGCCTGCTCCGGAAGTGAAGGCGTTCCTGGACTACATGACTTCGGATGCTGTGCAAAACGGCGACGTGGTTGAGCTCGGATACATTCCGGCTTCCAAAATGGAAGTGAAACGCGACAAGGACGGCAACATCACGAAATAACATCAGGTTCCTTGAGCTCTCATGAAACACTGAATATGTACGACAAGAGGCGGAGAGACCAACTTCTGCCTCTATTTTCACTTTAGAAAGAAGGACAACGATGAAAGCTATAGATGAAAGGCCTGTAGGCATCGCTGACAACCCCCGTCCCGGACGGTTTAAAAAACATCATATGGAAGATTTCGCGGGACGCAGCTATACGACGATTTGTGCGATTCTGCTGATCGTCATTATTTTGTCCATCGTTTATTTTGTCGCTTCCAAGGGGCTGGCGACCTTTTTTAGAGACGGCGTCAGCTTCAGCGAATTTCTGTTTGGCTCCAAATGGGATCCGGACGGCAACCATGGCGAGCCGCAGTTCGGCGTCATGCCGTTTATTTTCGGTTCATTCGCGACGTCGATTCTGGCAGCGGTCATCGCCAGTCCGCTCAGCATCTGCGCCTCGCTGTTCATGACGGAAATCGTACCGGGCTGGGGCAAAAAGCTGCTGCAGCCGGTCATTGAGCTGCTTGCCGGAATTCCGTCCGTCGTATACGGATTTGTCGGCTTGACGGTCATCGTTCCGGCCCTGCGCGACATGTTTCCCGGTCAGGGGATCGGAATCGCCGCGGGCTCGATCGTGCTGTCTGTCATGATTCTGCCGACGATTACGAGTATCGGTACCGACGCCCTGTCCTCGCTGCCGCGGGGCCTCAAGGAGTCCTCGTACGCACTCGGCGCAACGCGCTGGCAAACCATCTACAGAGTTATTCTGCCAACCGTGCTTCCTTCTATTCTGACCGGGGTGGTCCTGGGCATGGCCCGCGCCTTCGGGGAAGCGCTGGCGGTACAGATGGTCATCGGGAATGCGCCGCATATTCCGCGGTCGCTGTTCGAATCCGCCTCAACGCTGACCAGCGTCATTACGCTGGATATGGGCAACACCGTCATGGGCACCGCGCACAGTAACGCGCTGTGGAGCATGGCGCTCGCACTCATGTTCATGACCTTTATCTTCGTCGTTATCGTTCGCCTGCTCGAAAGGAGAAATCGGATTTGAAAGCTAAAGCCGCTGACAAAATTGCAACAGCCATTATTGTGGTGTTTTCCTTATTCATCGTGGCGGTTCTGCTCGGACTGCTCGGATTTATTCTGTACCGGGGACTCAGCCACATCAGCTGGCACTTCCTGACTTCTGTGCCCCAAACGATCCGGGAGGGCGGCGGCATCGGTCCGCAGCTGTTCAACTCCTTATTCCTGCTGGTATTGACGCTTATTATTACAATTCCGCTGGGCCTGGGTGCCGGCATCTATATGGCCGAGTACGCCAAGCCAGGCAAGATCACTGGAGCAATCCGCCTCGTCGTCGAGGTGCTGTCCTCGTTTCCGTCTATCGTCGTCGGCTTGTTCGGTCTGCTCTTGATCGTTAACACGTTCGGCTTTGGCTTTTCGCTCTTCTCCGGCGCGCTGGTACTGACGATCTTTAATCTGCCGCTCATGGTCCGCATCACGGAGCAGGCGTTCCGCAGCGTACCGAAGGAGCAGAAGGAAGCGGGACTTGCGCTCGGATTATCGAAATGGAAAATCATCACGTCCGTGCTGTTTCCCGTCGCCCTGCCGAGCATCGTGACCGGTACGGTTCTGGCGGCAGGACGTGTATTCGGGGAAGCGGCAGCGCTCCTGTTTACCGCAGGGATGTCCACGCCGCGCCTTGATTTTACCAACTGGAACCCGCTGAGCCCGACGTCGCCGATCAATCCGTTCCGTCCGGCGGAAACGCTGGCCGTGCATATTTGGAAAATCAACAGTGAGGGCATTGCGCCCGATGCCGCGGAAATTGCCGCCGGCGCTTCGGCGGTGCTCGTGATCCTCGTGCTTGTCTTCAACCTGTTTGCCCGCTGGTTCGGCAACCTGCTCTACAAGATCATGACGGCATCCAAACGAATGGGATAGGAGAAATGAGCATGCAACAAACATCGACTACATTCCGTACTGAAAACCTGAGCGTGTTTTACGGGGCGTACGAAGCCGTGAAGAACATCAGCCTGACCTTCCCGGACAAGAGCGTTACCGCGCTCATCGGCCCGTCGGGCTGCGGGAAATCGACGTTTCTGCGGTCCCTCAACCGAATGAACGACGAGATTTCCCAGGCCGTGATCAAGGGGAAGATCTGGATCGGCGGGGAGGACATCAACGATCCTTCCACCGACGTCATTCAGCTGCGGCAAAAAATCGGAATGGTATGGCAGAAGCCGAATCCATTTTATAAATCCATCTACGAAAATATCGCTTTTGGACCGAAGTACCATGGCGTGAAAAATAAAAAAGAGCTCGACCAGATCGTCGAGTCCAGCCTGCGCAAAGCGGCGCTGTGGGACGAAGTGAAGGACCGCCTGAAGCAGTCCGCCTTGTCGCTTTCGGGCGGCCAGCAGCAGCGCCTGTGCATTGCGCGCGCCTTGTCGGTCAACCCGGGGATTCTGCTCCTCGATGAGCCGGCGTCGGCTCTCGATCCGGTTTCAACCTCGAAGGTTGAGGAACTGATCGTTGAGCTCAAGAAAGAGCTGAGCATCGTCATCGTGACGCACAACATGCAGCAGGCCGCACGGATTTCCGACTATACGGCGTATTTCTATCTTGGCACGCTGATGGAGCATAACGATACCGAAATTATTTTCACCAACCCGGCCAATGCCATGACCCAGGAGTATATCTCCGGACGGTTTGGATGAGCCGCCGTTTGCAGCACAGCAAAAAGCCGTCTCCCCATCAAGAATGGGGGACGGCTTATTTAATTATATAAGTTAGAACAAGAGCGATCGTAGGAACTTTTTACGTAATTGCCCCTATCATCGAGCAAACACTCCACTTTGTGGGGAGGGTTAGCGGACGATCATCACCGGACAGTGCGCATGCTGGACGACGCTGTGGCTGACGCTGCCGATCAGCATTTCCGAGACAAGGCCCATGCCCCGGCTGCCCATCACGATCAGGTCGGCCGACTCTTCCTTTGCCGTCTGGCAGATGACCTTGGCCGGATCGCCGGTTTTGCTGACCGTGCGGAAGGCGATTCCCGAGCGGCTCGCTTCTTCGGTGGCCGGGGCGAGTATTTTTTCGCCTTCCTGGCGGATGTGCTCCTCCAGATCTACGCCTACCGGCGGTTCATTGATAGAAACGGTCGGGTTGACGTGCAGGACCACGAGCTCGGGAGCGGTATTCAGGCTCTGCACAAGCGATACGGCGGAATCCAGCGCATGCCGGGCATGCTTGGATCCGTCGACGGGTACGAGAATACGTGAGTACATAGGTAAACCTCCTTAATGGCCTTCTGCCCGGTCAACATGGGCAAGCTTGCGGCGGGATACGAGCAGGGCGACGACGCCGAGGAAGACCATGACGGCACCAAAGTAGAACGGAGTCTCCGCATGGTACCACTCGGACAGCTTGCCGGCGAGCCATGGAGAGACGGCACCGCCGAGGAAGCGGACGAAGCTGTATGCCGCGGAAGCGACGGAGCGCTCCACCGGAGCGGCCTGCATGACGGCCGTGGTGATCAGCGTGTTGTTGATGCCCAGGAAGATCCCGGCCACGATGACGCAGACAATAACGGTTTGTGGCGAGTGATTATACGTGCCGATGCCCATAATGAGCAGCACGATCGTAAACAGCGTAAGCACCGCTGCAATGGACGACACGACGCTGAAGCGCTTCTGCAGCTTCGGAGCGACAAATACCGACGTGAAGGCAAGCAGAATGCCCCACCCGAAGAAGACATAACCCAGGCCGTGCTCATCCAGGTCCATAACGTACGGCGAGTACGCCATCAGGGTGAAGAAGCCGAAGTTATACAGGAATGCTGTAATTCCAAGGATCAGCAGCGCCGGATAGGAAAGCGCCTTGAACGGGTCGGCCAGCGTGCTGGCTTTTTTCGGCTTGGGCACGTTCGGAAGCATAAACGTAACGAAAATAAATCCGATGGCCATGAGAACGGCCACGCCAAAGAACGGTCCGCGCCAGGAGATGGAGCCCAGCTCGCCGCCCAGCAGCGGTCCGACAGAAATCCCGAGACCGAGCGCGGCCTCATACAAAATGATCGCTTTGGCCGTGCCGGACGTGGACAGCCCGACGATCGCGGACAGTGCGGTGGCGATGAAGAGGGCGTTGCCGAGTCCCCAGCCGCCGCGGAAACCGACGATGCCGCCGATGGAGTTCGACAGACCGCCCAGCGCCGCGAAGATGACGATGAGCAGCATCCCGGTCAGCAGCGTCTTCTTGATGCCGATCCGGCTGGAAATGACGCCGGTAATCAGCATCGCTACGCCGGTTACCAGGTTGTAGCTCGTGAACAGGAGTGAAACCTGGCTCTTGGATGCGTGCAGCTGCTCGGCGATGGCCGGCAGAATCGGGTCAACCAGGCCGAGGCCCATAAAGGAGATGATACAGGCGAAAGCGATCGCCCATACCGCCTTCGGCTGGGACAACAGCCCGCCTTGGCGCTGTTCCAGCTCAAGGGGCTGCGAAGCATTGGTTTTCATAAGTAACATTACCTCCATTTTGATGAATCATGTATTTTCAAATTTTCATGAATCTCCACAACAAAAAAACGTCTGTCGACGCCCTTGCATAGACGCGTGCAGCGGCTTCAGCTTTCCCGGGAATCGGTTTCCTCGTCGAATTTGCGGATGAAATCATCCAGCCGCGCCTGCGTCTGTTCCAGCTCCTGCTGCATAAGGCGCATTTTTTCCACTTTGGTGCGCAGCATTTGAAGCTGTTCTTCCAGCATCTCGCTCATATGGGTCAATTGCTGCCTCCGATGAGCCCGGCTGGTCATGTCGTGGTAAGTTTGGTGATGCAGCTTGTAAGCGTCCGATACGGATAAGTACGAAACCAGCTCCTGCAGGCTGAAACCGAGAATTTCTTTGGCATTGACGATCTTCTTCAAGTACTCGATGTCTTCGCGGGTATAGAGGCGGGTGCCTCCTTCGCTCCGTTCAGGGGTCGGAAAAACGCCGATCTCTTCGTAATAGCGGATCGTTCGCTTCGTCAAGCCGCACTCTCGGGCGACATCGTCGATTTTATATTCATCCATTTCCTTCCTCCCTCAAAGATTCCCGGGTAACATTACCCATTGTAATCCTGACTAACGTTAACGTCAACGTTAAATTTATGAAACGGAAAATATATTTCTTACGTCCTATTTATCGCGGAATACGGTTGTCGGCTTAGTATGCCCGGTGTTCTCCGTTTATGTGCGGCGTCCGTCCGTGGCTGGGTGAAGGGCTTTTTCGTTGAACATTTCCTTATGTTTCACGGTCGAAAGGCGTGGCTGTGCGTCACGGATTGCTCAGAGGGTGAGGGGGAGAAGAGGGCTGGGGCTTTTATAGTTGTTATCTGGAACAGTGAAGGGAGCGTGGCGAACTCGCGTGCGCGACTCCTGATTGTCTGTACACATAAAAAAAGCTGCCCCACACCGCGCAGCGGTTGAGGGACAGCTTTCTAAATTAAGGCTGATAATGTTGGCTATTCGGCGGACGTTAAGCGCGAACGACACGAACTTGGTCTGCTACCAGCTCGACACGAATCTCCTTAACGTCTTCGTCGTCCAGCAGCAAATCGGTGATGCCGTCTTCCACATGCTGCGAAATAACGCGGCGGAGCGGACGGGCACCAAAGGCCGGATCGTAACCCAGTTCGGCCAGCTTGCGTTTCGCTTCGCCGGTCACGTCGAGGGAGATGCCGCGCTCCGACAGGGTAGCCGATACTTCGCTGAGCATATTGTCGACGATCGTTACGAGGTCTTCTTCCTTCAGCGAGGCAAACGGTACGATGCCGTCGAAGCGGTTCAGGAATTCAGGCCGGAAATAGCTGCCGAGCGAATCAAGAATCGAGCGGGTCTGCTCGGATTTGGCGGTGAAACCAACCATGATTTTCTTATCGGCGGCCGTGCCGGCGTTAGAAGTCATAATGATCACCGTATCCTTGAAGCTTACCGTACGCCCTTGGCTGTCGGTCAGACGGCCGTCGTCCAGCACCTGCAGGAACATATGCTGCACGTCCGGATGCGCCTTCTCGATCTCGTCGAGCAGGATAATGCTGTACGGGTTGCGGCGTACGCGCTCCGTCAGCTGGCCGGCTTCTTCATGACCGACGTATCCTGGTGGCGAACCGATCAGCTTGGAGACGGAGTGCCGCTCCATGTATTCGCTCATGTCGAGGCGAATCATCGAATCGGTGCTGCCGAACAGTTCTTCGGCCAGCGCCTTGGACAGTTCGGTCTTGCCGACGCCGGTCGGCCCGACGAACAGGAAGGACGCAATCGGCTTGGAGTCGCTGCGCAGTCCGGCGCGTCCGCGGCGAACGGCTTTGGCGACCTTGTCGACGGCTTCTCCCTGGCCGATGACGCGGCTTGCGAGGCGGGCGGCCAGATTTTTCATCTTGCCGCGCTCATCCGCCTGCAGCTTGCCGACCGGGATGCCGGTTTTACGCTCGATGATGTTCTGGATATCCTCGACAGTTACTTCGAGGACCTCTCCGGCAGCGGCATTCCCGTTCAGACGCTGCTGCAATTCGGCTTCCTCGTCGCGCAGCTTGGCGGCGAGCTCGTAGTTTTCATCGCGGGCGGCCGCGTCTTTCTCGATTGTGATCTGTTCCAGACGGGCGCGGATCTCGTCCGCACTGCCGACCGGAGCCCGCAGATTCAGCTTGGCGCCCGATTCGTCGAGCAGGTCGATCGCTTTATCGGGCAGGAATCGGTCCTGGATATAGCGGCTGGACAGACGCACGCACGCTTCAAGCGTTTCGTCCGGGTAGCGTACGCCGTGGAACTGCTCGTATTTCGGACGCAGCCCTTTCAAAATTTCGATCGTTTCCTCGGCGGTCGGCTCGTCGACGGTTACCGGCTGGAAGCGGCGCTCCAGCGCGGCGTCTTTCTCGATCTGACGGTATTCCTTAAGCGTCGTGGCGCCGATGACCTGCAGCTCGCCCCGTGCCAGCACCGGCTTCAGGATGTTGCCGGCATCCATGGAGCCCTCCGCGGAGCCTGCGCCGACCAGCAGATGGATCTCGTCGATGAACAGCAGAACATTTTTACGCTGCTCCAGCTCGGCGATCAGCTGCTTGACCTTTTCTTCGAATTGCCCGCGAATGCCGGTTCCGGCTACGAGGGAGGCGACGTCGAGCGAATAGACTTCCTTGCTCCGCAGCTTCGCTGGTACGCTGCCCTCCGTAATGCGCAGCGCCAGCCCTTCGGCGATGGCCGTCTTGCCGACGCCCGGTTCGCCGATCAGCACTGGATTGTTCTTGTTCCGGCGGTTCAAAATTTCGATGACGCGGTCGATCTCTTCATCGCGGCCGATGACGTTGTCGATCTTGCCGCCGCGCGCCGCGTCGTTCAGATTGCGTCCGAGCTGGTCCAGCAGCCCGCCGCCGCGCCGTCCGCCTTCTTGAGCGGCGGCTCTCGGAGGCTGCTGCGCCGCGCCGGATACCGGCTGGCCGGATTGCATGAAGCCGCGGAACAAATCTTCCAACGGAGAAGAATAGCTGCCCGAAGGACCAAAGCCGGCCGCAAACGGCACGCCGCCGTTTACTTTGGCATAGCAATCTTCGCAAAGAAACAATTTCTCGGATTTATGGTTGACAGTGAGGCTCAGACCTACGGTTGCCTGGTTATGATTACAATGTTGACAGCGCATGAAGGCATGCCCCTTTCGTTAGTTAATGGATTAATCAATTTTTGAATACTTCATCTGGATGCCCTAATCAGGAAAACGGCTGCCCGCGCCTTACGGGAGCAGGCCGCCGGAATAAAGGGATAAAAGTCAGAACTTCCGTCAGGACAAAGACGGCTGCACCGAAAGTCAAACACCTAAAGAGGTTGTTCATGCAGTACAAGTTTGATCTTTCGCTCTGACTTTGACTTTCTTTGACCTTATTATACCTCACTTGGAACACATGTCAACAGGTTTTCAGTTATTTTTCGTAAGTATATAGAAAAAGGTTTGAGAGAAAGAACGGTTCGGCCTTTCGGCGTGCTTGAGGCGGAAAAAAGGCTGGAAGGCAAAGAAAAACGTCTATCGATGTACATTCGAAGAGTGTGACGCATTTAGCGGAACTTTATTGCGATATAACCGAAGCCCGGGCCTCCCGAAGCATGAAAAAAGCCCTGCCGTACGGAATGTCTCCGTAACAGCAGGGCGTACCTTGTATGATCAATGCGGTGAATAAGCCAAAAGTGTCATGATTCCTCGTCCTGCAATATGCAGTCGGCAAACAAAATGAATTTCGGGATGCGGAAAAATTGTTCCGCCCGGTCTTGAAAGCTGGCTGACGGCAGCGTCCCTTGGTGCAGCCATTTCCGGAACGTTCCGGGATGGATGTCCATCCATTCGCTGACGTCGCTGACGGACAGGTCGTGAACCATGCACAGCCCCGTTAGTATTTTGTTGCTGACAGGCGACCGAGTCAGCGTCCGGCGCATGAAGCGCGAAGAGGAAGGCTGACAGATGATCGGGCTTGTAGATGTAACGGTATGATTAAACAGAATGTGATGCGGATAGCCCAGGTATTGGCATACCTTGTCCAAATTCTTTTTTCCCGGGATCCGTCCTTCATATACCCAGGCGCTCACGCTCCGGGAAGAAACCGAAATGTCCTCAGCCAGCTGGGACAGCTTGATGTCGTTGGCCATCAGGACAGCCAGCAGCACGCGGTTGCGGATTTGGCAGCGGGATGGCTTGCGGAAGCGTTTGACGCGGATTCCTTTTCCTAAGTATTTGCGATTGATCAGAGACCACGCCTGAATGGAATGCGGTTCTTGTTGTTTAGGCATATTTCCTCCGATGATTTTTCTTAAAATTCTACAATAGTTTCGGCTACGTTTTCAATAGTGCTATCGCCTGTTTCTGCAAGGTCCCGGTTTTCAGCCGAATGACCCGGGAATTTACGGTATCCCGTTGTCAAGTGAATAATAGGAACTATTTTTTCACTTCAACCCCAAAATGCTTCCAATTCAGTCATCAAACTGTTACCGAATTGAAATTGAACTCGCCAGCCGGGAAGGGTACAATGCAAGGGTGCTAGATTACTAGATTCGCGTATCTACGACATCTTAGCCAAATCCGAGAGAAAAAGGTTGGTAGATTATGTTGAAAAAGAAGTTGCACTACTCGAAATGGCTCTTATCATTCCTGCTTGTTTTTAGCACTGTACTTTCGGCAGAAGGAGGGCTGGCTACAGCCGCGGGCAGCACGGCGTCCTCCGTCAAGGCTTCCGTCTTTGTCGCTGTCAATGACAAACTGATCACTTACGACCAGCCCCAGCCGCTTATACATAACGGTACGCTGTTTGTACCCGTCGCCTCTACGGTTTCCCAGATGAATGCGTCGGCGAAGTACGCCGCAGGCAAGCTGACCATTTCGCGCGGAAAGCAGGCACTTGTCCTGACGGTTCCCGGGAAGGACGCCATTCTGAAAAACGGAAGAACGCTCGTCTCCCTGCGGAAGCTGACCGACAAGTTCGGCTACCAAATTTCCTACAACGCCGCCCAGTCGCTGTACCGTGCGGTGAACAGCTCCGCCTCCTTGACGGACCATCAGCTGGCACTGAAATACAGCACGTATATCAAGGAACATAAGAAGACCGCTGTCCAGAAGCCTTCCACGGGGAACGGCACGACGGCGCAGCAGGGCAGCAAAGTGATCTACATTACGTTCGACGACGGTCCGAATGCAGGTACGACCCGCCTGCTCGACGTGCTGGACCGAAATCAGGTGAAGGCGACCTTCTTTATGCTGGGAAATAACATCGCTTCGCATCCGTCCGCGGTCCGCAGGATCGTGAAGGAAGGGCATGGGGCCGGCCTGCACGGCATGAGCCACAAGAAAAATACGTTCTACGCATCACCTTCGTCCGCGCTGGGTGAGATGAACACCGATAACGACAAGCTGCACGCCGCCGCTGGCGTTTATACGAAAATGATCCGCCCGCCTTATGGAAGCAAGCCTTATTTTACTCAGAGCTACCGGGATTTGACGGCCTCGTACGGCTACCATCTGTGGGATTGGAACATTGATTCGGACGACTGGCGCTACAAGAGCAATCCGCAGACGATTTATAACAACGTGCTGAGAGATGTGAAGGCCATGAAGAAGAGAGGGGTTACCCCGATCGTGCTCTTCCATGACCAGACGGCAACCACGTCGATTCTGGACAAGCTGATCAAAGCGCTGAAAGCCGAAGGTTACACGTTCAAGCCGCTGACCAACAGCACGCCGCCGGTCAACTTCTGGAACGACAAACGGTAAGACTAATCGCCCTGCAAATCTATGAAATAGGCCCGTGATGGAAGATATCCGGCTGCGCAGATTCCTCTCTCCTTTCATACTCATATAAGAGATGGTAGGAAAGGAGGGGCTGTGAGATGAATCATCTGGTTGTTAACGGCATCAGTGCGGCCGCTGGCGGAATTCTTACCGTTGTATTGGGAGGGTGGGATCAGCTGCTTACCGTGTTTCTGATTACCATACTCATCGACTATGCAACGGGGGTTCTGGCCTCCATCAAGGAAGGATCCGGCTTGGACAGCCAGGTCGGATTCTGGGGTCTTACCCGGAAAGCGCTGATGCTGCTCGTCATCGTCCTTGCGCACCAGATGGACGTGCTGATCGGCAGCGGGAGCGACGTCATCAAGACGGGGGCGATCTATTTTTACATGTCCAACGAACTCATATCGATTACCGAAAATTACGGACGGCTTGGCCTGCCCCTGCCGGATAAAATCCGCCAGCTCATCGCCGTTTTGCGAAATAAAGACAAAGGTAACGGTCCCGATCTGTGACGGTTCTTCATGTTTCCTTTCCCTGAGGGGGAGGATATGGTATATTTTTCTCAGTACACTTTTCGAATGGGACAAGGAGCATGATACCATGATTAAGCATATCGTCTTCTTTAAATTAAAGGACAGATCACCGGAAAGTATTGAACGCACCGCCGCAGTCCTCCGCAATATGGAAGGGAAGATCCCGCAGCTCGTATCGATTGAGGTTGGACTCGATGTCATCCATTCGGAACGTTCTTTTGATATCGCGCTGGTGACAGAGCTTGCATCGCTGGAAGATCTGCAGGCTTACCAGGTTCATCCTGAGCACCAGATCGTGATCCGCCACATCAACGAAGTGAAAGACGTATCCGTGAGTGTGGACTACGAATTCTAAAGAATAGGAAGAATGGGACATGAGCGATTTAGAATATCCAATGGAGACCTTATTCCTGCTCATCGTATTTATTGCGGCCTTGTTTGTCATGTTATTCTGGCTGAAGCGCCGCGGAAAACGGGACAAATAAATTTCCACATCATGGAGGTAAGGCCGTGTATTACGTGAACCAGGAACAAATTCAGCGGCGTCTGGAAGCGATTCCGGACATCGTGGAAGCATTGAAGCAGGTTGCCGTGAATTGGGATGGCGGGATTGTGTCCGGTTTCGTTCAGGAACGGGCGCTGCATTTGGCCATCGAGGTTGTAACCGATGTCGGCAGCTACTTAATTGATGGATTTATTATGCGCGACGCAAGCAGCTACGAGGATATCGTAGAAATTACGCATGAGGAGCGCGTGTTTGACGATGAAGTGTTTGCCGTGCTGGCGGAACTCGTCAGTCTCCGCAAACCGTTGGTGCAGGAATATTACGCATGGGACCGGAGAAGCCTGCACAAGCTGACGCCGGTTTTGCCGGACATTCTCGAACAGTTTTCCGTGCAGGTGCGTGATTATTTGAAGCAGGAGCTGGGTGCGTAATCCGGTTCTCCGCCGCAGCGGCATAGGTTGTTATTGGCCCGTCCATGGGAATGGACGGGTCTTTTTGTGTTTCTGCAGATTTTTTTTAAAAAATAGCGCCCATTTTGTGTCAAGACAACCCCGCCCTGCTTATAATACACCATCAACTAGGCATTAGCCCGGCTGGGCGAAGGGAGTGAAACATCATGGCGGAATGGGGCTATATACTCATCGCTTGCGGATTTATTATGTTCGCTGTTGTGGCAATGATCCTTCTACATACGCTGAGGAGAGTACTGCTGCGGGCGGAATCCGTTCTGGGGAAGGCGGGAGCCGACATGACACAGCTGGCTGCAGAATCCAGGGAGCTGCTGACTCAGGCATCTTCAACACTGTCGCTTCTGCATGAGCGGGTGGAAGACATCGAACCGTTCAGTTCATCGCTGCGGCTGGCTGGCGAAACTTTAACCGGCACGCTGGAGCGGGTGGATTCGATTTCGAAGCTCGTCACCGATTCCGCCATGGAGCGCCTGGAGAAAGCCCACCGCGACAATGAGCTTCGGCTCGCGGAAGCGTTCCGGTGGCTGGATGTGGGGCTGTCGGTATGGCACTCCTGGAAGCAGGAGGCTTACCCGCCGGGAACGGTGCCATCAAGCGAAAAGGAGAGATGAGATATGAAGGAAAAGAATAAAAGCCTGCTGTGGGGCGCATTGGTCGGAAGTATTGTAGGGTCGGTAACCGCGCTGCTGCTCGCGCCGAAATCCGGGAAAGAACTGCGTCAGGATATTGCGGAGGGCGCACGCACGGTTGGCGGCAAAACCCAGGAATGGGCCGGCAAGGTGAAAGATACCGCAGGCAACGTCATCGCCGATATCCAGTCCTGGCGCAAGTCCAAGGCTGACGGGGAAGAAGCCGGCGAATTGGCCCAGATCTCCTCTTTCTCGGAAGAAGCCGCCGGCGAGCCCGATGAGTTCGAAGATTTCGATTTGATCGACGCCGAAGCGAAGCGTGACTAATTTGGAAGCAGGCATGAATTCAGGATCGTAAAACGCAGGCCCACTCCTGGTGTCACCCGGGAGCAGGGCCTGTTTTTCCATATTTTCGGGTGCGATGCCGCGGTTGTCCGAAAAAACGAAATGGGTTAAGATATGAGGTACGTTTTGTTGACGGTTTTCATATGGTAGCTACAGAGAGAAGAAAACGAGAAGGAAGCGGTGTGTTCGTGCAGCAGGCAATCGCAATTTTAGACTCGGGTGTGGGCGGGCTCACCGTGGCCAAAGAGGTCATGAGACAGCTCCCACGGGAAAAAATCATTTATTTTGGAGACACCGCCCGCACCCCTTACGGACCCCGTTCGTCCGATGAAGTGAGAAAATTTACAGAGCAGATCGTCGATTTTCTGATCCAATTCAGTCCCAAGACGATCGTGATCGCCTGCAATACGGCGACAGCTGCGGCGCTGGACTATATTTCCGGGAAAGTGCCGATTCCGGTCATCGGGGTGATTCATCCCGGAGCCAGAGCCGCCATCAGCGCGACCAAAACGGGTCAAGTGGGCGTCATCGGGACCGTCGGTACGATTCGCAGCGGGGCCTATACCACCGCGCTTCAGCAGCTGTCGCCTTATGTCAAGGTGGTCAGCCAGGCTTGTCCGGATCTGGTTCCGCTCGTGGAGCAGGGCTTATTCCGCTCGGAAGAAACGACGGCGATCGTGGAAAGGTCGCTCGCGGGAATCCGCCAATCCGACATCGATTGTCTGATTTTGGGATGCACGCATTATCCTTTTTTGAAGGATACGATCCAGGAAGTGATCGGCAGCAGCGTCAAGCTGATCAGCTCGGCGAACGAGACGGCCCGTGAAATCAGCACTATTCTGTATAATCAAGGGCAGCTCGCGAGCCGGGAGGAGAGCCCGGTCCATCAGTTTTTTTGCAGCGGCGACCCCGAAATGTTTAAACGGATCGCAAAGCTGTGGCTGGGGGAGCAAATCCGGCGGACGCCGGTCGTATGGCAGGTCTCCAAATTTGATGAATAAGGATTTTGGATGGTCTCAAATCCGTAAGCCGCCTTCAGGGTGACTTACGGATTTTTTGGATATAAGGAAAAGGAAGTCGCGGCATTCCTATTGTGTGACAACTCCGTTTAAATGGAGTCTGGCTTCTTTGAGGTTGGCTTAGAGTGATCGTAGGAACATTTTACGTACATACCCTTATCATCGATTTCAATGTTTTAACTAATAGTTTCGTAAAGACGCACGGTATAAGGGATCGTTTTTACCGCATGGGCCAAGCTCACTGGGGCATACAATGTTACGAATGGTGATGATGACTGCGGTCTAGTCCCGCGGAAAGGAACGATGCCATGCAGCAGTATACCGTGAAGAAAGGCGACACCCTGAGACGCATCGCCGCAAGCAAGGGGTTATCGGCGAGTCATATTATCAATGCCAACCCATGGGCTTCCGACCAGCCCTATTTAATTCCGGGGCAGATTCTGTACCTTCCCTCTTCTCCGCGCAGAAGGTATGAGGTTCAGGCGGGCGATACGCTGGACCGCATCGCTGCAGCCTTTCAAACCCGGGAAGAGGCGATCATGGAGATGAATCCCGGCATTTCGCCGCATGTTCTTCCCGAAGGGCGCGTCCTGGTGCTTCCTCCGTCCGAACGGGCGGGTATTGTCCAGCTTCTGGGAGAATACGGTTACCGTCAGATGAAGGAGGATATCCGGCAGTTGGCGGCGTTCTATCCTAAGATCGAAACCGGATCGATTGGAGAGAGCGTACTCGGAAAACCGCTTCCGTATGTAAAAATCGGGGAAGGCGGCAAACATATACATGTGAACGCTTCCATCCATGCAAACGAATGGATAACGACGCCGTCCGTCATGCGTTTCATCGAGGAATACGTCCGCAGTCTGCAATGCGGGGAGCGCTGGAACGGCTATGATCCCGTGCAGTGGTACCAGCAGTGCACGCTCTGGGTCGTCCCGATGGTCAATCCGGACGGCGTGGAGCTGGTTCAAGAAGGGATTCATCCCGGCCATCCGTATTACAGGCAGCTGACGGAGTGGAACGGCTGCCGCCGCGACTTCCGGCATTGGAAGGCCAATATTCACGGCGTGGACCTGGGCGATCAGTTCCCGGCCCATTGGGAGGAAGAGGTGCAAAGGCGGGGCAAACGGTCTCCGTCCCCCGGGATTACCCGGGTACCGCTCCGCTGACGGAGCCGGAAGCGGCCGCGCTGGCGGCCTTTACGCTGGAAACGTCGCCTGATGCGGCCGTATCTCTGCACAGCCAGGGGCAGGAGATTTACTGGAATTACCGCAACTATGAGCCCAAGGAGAGCCGGGAATGGTCCCGCCGCCTGGGCCAGGTCAGCGGCTATCGTCCCGTAAAGCTGGAAGGCAGCGACGCCGGCTATAAAGATTGGTTTATCCAGCATTTCCGCCGTCCCGGCTTTACTGTCGAGGTCGGGTTGGGCAAAAACCCGCTTCCGCTTGAGGATTACGATCAAATCAGCCTGGACGTCGGTTTGATTCTGGCTGAACTCATGTCATTGTGAAAAAAATATTGAAACATTTTCTGCAAGATTACGTATGATATGATTAAGGGAGCGGACGCTGTGTTAGGTTTAAGTAGAGACCGGCGATCGTTTCCTTTTTTCGCGTAAGAGCTCGTCCGGGTCCAGATGGATCCGTAATCCACGTATACAAGAAGAGGAGGGAAAGGCATGAAATGGAGAAGACTGCTGTCGCTGCGGCGCTGGTCCCACATGTTCTCGCGGATTTGGCGCTACCTGGTTTCGCCTCATGTGGCCATCATGGACAAGCTGCTGTTTCTCGTTCCGGTGGTGCTGTATTGGGTACTGCCCGACGTTATGCCGTTTATCCCGATTGACGATATAGGAGTCACGATGCTGATGACGGGATGGTTTGTCTCCCGGATGGATAAAAAATACCCCGGCCTGCTGGACAACGGTACGATTCATCCGCCTAAGGGTCCGGTGCGCTGAGGCTTCTTGCCATCCTATATCCGATACTGTACAATCAATAGTTACAAATAGAATGAACTCAAGAAATTTATGTTGAAGAGCTTGGATAAGCTGTTACAACAGGGGTTCAATTCGAAACTTGAGTTCAATCAATACTGTATGTAAAACTGACCTTACCTATAGGAGATGTAGCCGATGAAATGCAAAATTACCCGCAATGCGGCCAAGGTGCTTAAAAAGGAACTCGAGAAGGAAGAAAACCGCGATCTGAAGCTTCGCGTGCTCGTGACCCACGCCCATGGCGACCATGCGCACTACGGCCTGGATATGGACAAGCCCAAGGATTCGGATGAAATCGTCAGCACCGATAAGGAAATCGATGTGCTTCTGGACAAGAATGAGCCGCTTCTTGACGGCGTCAAAATCGACTATTTGTATTTTCCGCAGGAAGGCTTTGTGATCACCAATCCATCCCAAGGCAACCACGGCGATCACTAAGGCGCTCTATTTCGAACCTGTGTGCAGGGACCTGATGGAAAATGGTGGATTCCCGGATTGCTGCATAGTTCCGCTCCTTCCATACCATTCTAAGGACGGGTAGGAACTTTGTAGTGAAGGGAGAGCAACTGTTTATGACAACACGTTACGATTCCAGTCTGCAATCACAAAATTCGGTATCCCAGGCTCAAAACGCGGTGGAGAAGCTCCACAACGCGGTTTCCTCGGCTCTGTCCCATCCGACCGGGCAAATGATCGAGCAGGCGCACAACCGTCTGGCTCATACGGAACAAGCCGTACGTCAAGCTGGCCTGGCGGAGAACCGTCAAGCCGTCGAATTGGCAGAAGAAATGCTGGCCGAGGAGAAGAGCCGTTTGGCGTCACTGACGTCCGAGGAAGGGAAATCGAATTCGTAGGTTCCTGTCTGAACCCGTGAAGCGCACTGCGCTTTGCGGGTTTTTTTGCATGTCATCCTTCGGGATTCGGGTCATATCCATACAGCGGGAGTCCCGACTATACTGAAAGGGCTTTTTTGGGGCCCATCCCTGATTATGCTATAATGAGGATTGTCTTCTTTAGTCTCCTCATTATTTCATAAGGAAGGTTGTGAGAGTATGAAGCACATTACCGATTGCACCATCCTGAATAACGGAGTTACGATGCCATGGCTTGGGCTAGGCACCTTCAAAGCCCAAGGGGACGATGTGTATAAGGCGGTAAAGCTGGCGCTGGAAATCGGCTACCGAAGCATCGACACTGCAAAGGTTTATGGCAACGAGGAAGAAGTGGGCCGCGCGATTGCCGAGAGCGGCATTCCGAGAGGCGAGCTTTTCGTCACGACCAAAGTGTGGAACGATGACCAGGGTTATGATTCCACACTCCGGGCCTTCGAAGGCAGCCAGAAGCGGCTTGGCCTCGAGGTCATCGATTTGTACCTGATTCATTGGCCTGGCAAAGACAAATTCAAAGATACGTGGAAAGCGATGGAGCGCCTGTATGAGGAAGGACAAATCCGCGCCATCGGCGTCAGCAACTTTCACGTTCACCATCTAAAGGACCTGCTGCAGGACAGCAGGACGGTTCCTGCCGTGAACCAGGTGGAGCTGCACCCGCGGCTGATCCAGCAGGAGCTGCAGGATTTCTGCGGCGCACAGGGAATCCAGCTCGAAGCGTGGAGCCCGCTGATGCAGGGCAAGCTTACCGATGATTCGACGCTGGCGGGCATCGCCCAGAAATACGGCAAAACGCCGGCTCAGGTTATCCTGCGCTGGAACCTCCAGAACAAGATCGTCACGATTCCGAAGTCGGTTACTCCTTCCCGGATACGCGAGAATGCGGACATCTTTGATTTCGAGCTGTCGTCCGACGAAATCAAGAAGATCGACAGCCTTAATCAGAACCGTCGCGTCGGCAGCGATCCGGACAAGCTTCTGTTCTAGCATTCTCTTCCATATAAGCAGCAAAAACCCGGACTCCTTAAGGAGTTCCGGGTTTTTCTTTTTAATTGAGCTCAGGGATCAGGTCATACTGCAAGGTTTCATCGGAGGTGTACAGCTCCTTTTTCGCCCGGTCGTAGCCGGCACGGCAAGTGCTGACATCAACTGTTTTGCCGGTCTTCAGACTATAGCAGCTGCCATCCTCGAACATGCCGCTTTGGGAGGGAATGTAAAACCGTTTGCCGTCTGTATAAGCTCCGCTGCGCAGGACCACGAATCGGTCTTGGCCGTCAAACAGATCATTTCCCATCATGTACTGGGACTTGGCGGAAATGCCCAGCAGGTGCAGGAGCGATGGCGCCATGTCCAGCTGTCCGGCAGGCTTGTCATACACCCCTGCGCCTTCCCCGTCCGGCAGATGCACGAGGAGCGGCACCTCGTTCATGATCTGCTCCATGTCCAAATCGGTCAGGCTTTTGCCCAGAAACTTCTCATAGACCGCTTTGTCCTTCACCGAATTGTCATGATCCCCGTAGATATACAGGATGGTATGATCCCAAAGGCCGTCCTGCTTCAGCCGTTCCACCAACTGACCCAGCGCTGCGTCCACATAGTGGATCGCCTGCAGGTAATCTCCGAAGACGGTTCCGTCGAACTCGCCGACATTCAGCTCCTGCACGTCGTCCGGCAGCGAGAACGGATGGTGGGAGGAGAGCGTAATCAGAAACGAGTAGAACGGCTGCGGAAGCTGCTCAATTTGATCCATGGACTGTTTGAAAAAGGATTTGTCCCCAAGCGACCAGCCGAGAGGCTCATCGATTTCGTAATCCTTTTTGCTGAAAAACCGGTCGTAGCCCAAGGTTTCGTACATCGCATTCCGGTTCCAGAAGCTGCCGTCATAAGCATGGAACGCATTTGGCGTGTAGCCGTGCTCCTTCAGGATCGCCGGGAGCGAGTTGAACTGATGGTCAGCGTAGCGGATGAAAACCGAACCGTACGGAACCGGATGCAGGGAAGTCTGGGACGAGAAATCCGCATCGGAGGTTCTGCCCTGGCCGGTTTGATGATAATAATGGCTGAAGTACATGCTTTCCTTCATGAGCCGGTTGAAGTTCGGCGTGATTTCCTGTCCGCCGATCTGCTTGCCGATCATGAAATTCATGAATGCCTCGGTCTGGATGACCATGACGTTGCTGCCTTTGTACTTGCCGAACATGGCGTCGTTCTCCGAACGCGTTGTATCTTTATGATCAAACCATTCCTGCACATGGTCGACTTCGCCCGAAGCGAGCACGGGCTTTGGGCCCAAATGCTCTTTACCGAAGCGGTATGCGTCGTATACATGAAAACCGAGCAGCCCGGTTACGTTATAAAGCGAAAGGTTCCACCAATTTCCGGTAAAGAGGCCGACAGCGTAATAATCGATATAGAACTTGAGCGGCGCAAACGTTACGACGCAGCCGATCACCAGGGCGGCGATCCCGGATGAGAAGCGGCGAGTGAATCCGGCCCTCCGGGATGGTGATTTGCCGACCGTAAAATTCAGTGCCCCCCGTGCCGGACTTCGCCATCCTGACGGTTTCCATATCGCGATGACGGTCAGCAGCAGCCAATCCGCGGCAAACCATAGATCGCTCCAATGAAGCAGTGTCATAATGCTGTCCCCGAGGGAGTCCACCTGACTTGCCTGCATCATCACCGTAAAGGTGACCAGATCCTGAAAATATCGGTAGTACACCAGGTCCGTGTACATCAGCGCCGTAAGCAATAGGTTAACGACGATAAGTGCGATCCGCTGTCCGCGCCGGGGAAGCCATAAGGTCCAGAACGATACGAGGATCAGGGATCCGAGACCGATAAAAAAGTCCAGCGGGTTGAAATCGATTTTGCTGATATGAAGTTTAAAATGGAAAAGAAGCAGCTTATATATCATGAACAGCAAAAATAGGCTGTATGTGAAGTAACGGGAGCGGAAGAACCGCCCGAAGCCGCCATTTGAAGCGTGACTGGACATGCTGTATGAGTAGTTCAAATTGGACAACCTCCTGCTATAGCGTTGTAAATAGGTCATGATAAGATATACCCCAAAACCATATAGGAGCTGTCCAAGTGGACAGCTCCTGACAAAGCGGCAGCGTTTGTTACGAACGGCGGGGCGGAAGAGGCCCCAGGAATTGATAATATTGGCATTCTATGCGGCCGTTGAACAGCTTCCGCCGCTTGTCGGCCTTCCGGCCGAAGTAATGCTCGAACTGTTTGGTCGGGCTTAAGGCAAAGAAGGACCACGTCGGCAGCTGATTGGCCGTATGCCCCAGCGTGCGGACAAGCTTCTCGACTTCGGTCTTCTCGCTGAGCCGCTCCCCGTAAGGCGGATTGGTAATCAGGCAGCCGTATTCCCCTTGCGGATGGGCTTTGGAGGCAGGGAGCACCTGAAAATCGATCTCGCCAGCGAGGCCTGCGCTCTTGGCGGCTGCTTTGGCGACTTCGATCGCCTTCGGATCGATGTCGCTGCCGGTCAGCTGGAGCGGCTCATCGTCCTGCACCGCATCGAACGCTTCCTCGCGCGCCTCGCTCCACAGCTCCTCGGGAATGGCCGGCCAGTGCTCCGAAGGGAAGGACCGGCGCAGACCCGGCGCAATGTTCCAGCCGAGGAGGGCCGCTTCGATCAGGATCGTGCCGGAGCCGCAGCATGGATCATACAGCGGCCGCGACGGATTCCAGCGGCTTATCTGCAGCAAAGCGGCGGCCATTGTCTCCTTTAGCGGGGCTTCGGTAACCAGCTTGCGGTATCCCCGCTTGTGCAGGGCCGGCCCGGTCGTATCCAGCGTCAGCAGCGCCACGTCCTTGAGCAGATTGACTTCGATGACATAACGCGGACCGTTCTCCTGGAACCACTCGGTATGATAGCTCTGTTTCAGCTTTTCAACGATCGCTTTCTTGACGATGCCCTGACAAGCGGGCACGCTGCTGAGCTGGGAGTGGTGGGAGCGGCCTTCCACGGGGAACTCCCCGTTCGCCGGAATCCAGTCCTGCCAGGGCAGCGCTTTGGTCCCTTCAAACAATTCGTCAAACGTCTTGGCGGGGAACTCCCCCATTTTGACGAGGATGCGGTCGGACGTCCGGAGCCACAGGTTGCAGCGGCAAATATCTTTGTAATCTCCGGTAAAATTGACCCTTCCGTTCTCGACTTGAACGTCGTTATAACCTAATTCCTTCAACTCGCGCGCGACGATGGCTTCAAGGCCCATCGGGGCGGTTGCAATCAACTGCAGCTCTGGCATGGTGCGTGTTCAACTCCATTATTCTTGTAGATCACCGTAAAAATTCATACAATGATGGTAGATCCTGCAGCAGTGTTCGAGTGCGGATCTTTGTTCATCCTCACATTATAGGATAATGTAAAGTCAATCACAAACATTTGTGTTCGTTACGTAAAAATTGCCGGGTCCGGTAGGAAAAAGGGGAAGTAGGAAAGTGAATCCAGAACAATATGCAGACCATTTTATCGAAAATGACGAGGTCCTGAATCGGGTCAAGCAGGTGACCGCCGAGAAAGGCATGCCCGAAATCGCCATCGCGCCGGGCTACGGACGGCTGCTGACGCTGCTGGTCAAGGCGTCGGGAGCGGCCCGTGTCCTGGAGATCGGGGCGCTGGGCGGATACAGCGGCATTTGTCTCGCCCGAGGGCTTGCACCGGAAGGAACGCTTACCTCGCTCGAACTGAAGCAGGAATTCGCGGACGTTGCGCGGGCCAATGTGACCGAAGCCGGGTTCGGCGGCCAGGTGGAATACCGGGTCGGGCCGGCGCTGGACAGCCTGGCACAGCTGAAGGCGGAGGGGCAGAGGTTCGACTTCTTCTTTATCGATGCGGATAAGGAGAACTATCCGAATTACCTGGAATACGCGATCGAACTGGCCAATCCGGGCGCGCTGATCGCGGGCGACAACACCTTTCTGCGGGGGCGGACCCTCAACCCCGACAAAAACGGCCCTTCGGTGCAGGCGATCCGCCGCTTCAACGAAGCGATGGCGACCGACGACCGGCTGATCGGAACCATCCTCCCGGCTTATGACGGGCTGGCGGTGGCCATGGTTAAGTAAACAGCAAACGAAAGCCCGATCCGGATGCAGTCCAGGATCGGGCTTTTTTTTGGAATGAAATAAAGATGATGAGTGCAATGATTTCCTGAATGACAGCTTATTCGATTTCCGTGACCCCATAGGTCGTGAACCACGACTTGACCGTTTCAAAGTCGCTGCTGAAGGACAGGCAGAGCATCAGGAGGATGCGGGCCTGCTGGGGACTCAAGTTGTCCCCGGAAATGATGCCCTTGCCGCCGCCGTAAACGCTGCCGGAACCGGTCCGGGTCGTGGTGACGAAGACCACACCCTGCTCGACCGCCTTGCTGCGCGCCTTGCTCATCGCGGATGAAATGCCTCCGGCTCCGGTGCCTGCGGTAACGATGCCTTTGGCTCCGGCAGCGGTAAACCCTTCGATGGCTTCGCCGCCCGCGTCTTGATAGGAATAGGCGATTTCGGTTTTCGCCAGATCGGACTTTTTGATTTTGGCGAGGTCGAAGACCGGCTTGCCTTTGCCCGGCCCAAGGAGGGCCCGCTCCGGTGCCCGGTAGATGCGGATCGTCGTTTCATCGATATATCCGACGGCCCCGAGCATCGGCGTCTCGAAAGTGTCGACGCGGTAATCGTTTGTTTTCGTGACCCCGCGGGCGAGGTTGATCGTGTCATTCAGCATGAGGACGGTGCCGAACGAGGCGGTCCGGCCGCTTGCCGACAGCTTGATGGCGTTATAGAGGTTCGCTTTGGCGTCAGAGCCGACGACCGTCCACGGCCGCATGGATCCTGTAATGACGACCGGCTTATCGCTTTGCACGGTCAGATCCAGGAAATAGGCGATTTCCTCCATCGTGTCGGTGCCGGAAGTGACGACGACGCCGTCGTAGGATTTGAGCGCTTCGTCCACGGCCTTGGAGAGGTCGTACAGATCGGCCATCGAATAGGCGGAGGAGCCCGAGTTGCCGAATTGGAGCGTTTCGACGTCGGCGATTTTTTGCTTGTCCGGGAGCTCGCTCACCATTTGCGCGATAGGAATGCTGCCCGCCTTGTAATTTTGGAAGCTGGTCTGGTCGACGGACTGCCCGGCGATGGTGCCGCCTGTGGCGATCACCAGCACGTTAGGCAGCTTGGAGGCCTTGTCGGCATCGGTGATCGGCGGGATGGCCGTGTTGCGAACCGGGGCCGTTGTGCCGGTTGTCGTTGTGGTTGCAGGTGCGGTTGTCGTTACAGCGGGACTTGTCGTTGCGGTTGCCGCCGCTGTCACCGAGCTGCTTGTTACCGCTGCCGCGTCGGCGAATACGCTGCCTGCGGGTGCGGCGAAGAGGGACAGTGCCGTCAGCGCAGATGCATGAATCAGAGACCACTTGCCGAATTTTCTTTTCTCCATCAATCGATCAGCTCCTCATGTGTATGTAATGGTTATGTAATGAAATCTAAGATGATCATATATTGTGTTAGGTTATATGACAAATTAAAATGATCGGCGTGTAAGCGTTTATTATCGAAGAAAATGCTAGATAATAGCCATTTTTGTTGGTGATTTGATACATTTCATAAAATAATCGGAGCATGATTTACGTTGGGAAATGGAGTGGGAATGGTTCAGTGGATATTATTTTGTGTTAGATTACATTACATATCTTCAAATTGGGGCTTTAGTTAGGGGAACAGAATATATAAGAAGGAGTTTGTCATTTGTCACGGGAGGTTACTTTCCGGATTAGGGCTTCAGAACATTTTCGATGGGGGCTTGTTCCTTGCGGTCATACGGCAAGAAAAAAAGACGGCCGCAGGGTCACTAATGTGACTCTGCGGCCGTCCCTTTACCGCCAACGGCGGCTGTTCAGCGGTACTGCGGCGTGTTGCTGCGCTTGTACAGCTTCAGCCGCACCCAGACCATATTCAGCAGCAGCAGGCTGCCGGAAATGATGAACAGTCCTTCGATGCCGATAAATCCCGACAGGAATCCGCCGACGAGCGCGCCCAGCATATTGCCGAGTGCGAGCGTGCTTGTGTTGAAGCCGAATGCCCGGCTTTCCATGCCTCCCGGCGTGTAAGAGCGGATGAGGGCATTGACGCTGGGCAGCAGGCCGCCCATGAAGATGCCCATCAGGAAGCGGACGACGATCAGCTGCCATACGCTCTGCACGAACGCCTGCGGGATCAGGCACAGTCCTGCGCCGATCAGAGCGTAGGTCAGAATGCGGTGGGCGCCGACCTTGTCGCTGAAGCGCCCAAGGATCGGGGAGGTGATCATATTGGACAATCCCGTCACGGCGCTGACCACGCCTGCCCAGAAGGCGATGTCAACCGAGGAGCGGTGCAGCTTCTCCACGTACAGCGGCAGGAGCGACATGGGGCTCATCATCGCAAATTGCAGAAGAAACGTTACCGCAAACAGCGCGGGAAGCTGCGGGATACGGGCCAGCTCCTTGAAGCCTTCAAGCACCGACACCTGCGGCGCATGGGCGGCCTTTTCCCGGTTGAAGTTTTCCTTGACCAGGAACAGCGCCAGCAGGGAAGCGGCGAAGATGAGCATGCCGATAATGTAAAAGATCGGACGGAAGCCGATCAGGTCGGCCAAGCCGCCGCCGATCAGCGGTCCGAGAATCGTTCCGGCCACCGAGCCCGACTGCATGATCCCCATTGCAAAGCCCATCCGTTCCTTCGGGGTCGTGCTCGATACGAGCGAGATGGATGCCGGGTTGAAGCCGGAGATCGTGCCGTTCAGCAGGCGCAGCAGCAGCAGCTCCCACGGATTCCGGGCAAAGCCCATCAGCACG
Source organism: Paenibacillus sp. PSB04 (assembly GCF_025809195.1). NCBI lineage: Bacteria > Bacillati > Bacillota > Bacilli > Caryophanales > Paenibacillaceae > Paenibacillus > Paenibacillus sp. PSB04. The sequence goes on along the minus strand of NZ_CP081301.1, from coordinate 6,956,890 downwards.
ATGACGATGGCCATCCCGAAGCCGGAGCGCAGCAGCATGATTTTCCGGCCGTACCGGTCCGACAGCTTGCCCCATAATGGCTGAAAAATAAATGAGGTCATGAAGTTGGCCGCAAAAATAAAGCCCGCCCAGAGGCCGATTTCATGCTCGCCCTGCACCCCCAGATCTTTAGCCAGATACAGGGACAGGAACGGCGTGATCATCGTCATCCCGGAGTTGACCAGAAATTGGCCGAACCAAAGCACAATGAGGTTGACCTTCCACGGTTTCAATGTGCTTTCACTTCCTTTCTAAGTTGACTGAAATGAATGATTGAAAAAAACACAGTTTTACCAGTATAGCACAATTTCTAAATGTCTTATGTTAAAGATGTCATACGATTGTCATCAGATGTCAGGGTGCGGCGGTTGTTACTTACTTTTAAAAAGGGCATAATAGAAAGCATAGAATTTTATAGATATGGAGGCCTGTTCGTGACCTATAACGATACGTTGATCCGCGCCAGCTACAAGCAGGAAGTGAGCCATGTTCCTGTTTGGTATATGAGACAGGCGGGTCGCTATGATCCGGAATACCGCAAGATCAAAGAGAAATATTCGCTCCTGGAAATTTGCCGTCAACCCGAGCTCGCTGCCGAAATAACGATGATGCCCGTGCGCAAGCTTGGCGTGGATGCGGCCATTCTGTATTCGGATATCATGAATCCGGTCGCATCCCTGGGAGTCGATTTTGATATCGTGAAAAATGTCGGGCCTGTGATCGACAATCCGATCCGGACCGCGGCCGACGTAGAGCGCCTGCGTCCGATCGACGTAGACAAGGATCTCAGCCACATCATAGAGACGATCCGCATCCTGGACAAAGAGCTGGACGTTCCGCTGATTACATTTGCCGGAGCTCCGTTTACGATTGCCAGCTATCTGATCGAAGGACGTCCTTCGAAAAGCTATATTCTCACCAAGACGATGATGTACAGCCAGCCCGAAGTTTGGCATCAGCTGATGAACAAACTGGGCGACATGGTCATAACCTATGTGCGTGCGCATATCAAGAACGGCGGCAAGGCGTTCCAGCTGTTTGACAGCTGGGTGGGGGCGCTGGCGCCGCAGGATTTCGAGAAATTCGTACTACCTACCATTACCCGTATCTTTGCCGAACTTTCAGATTTACATGTACCGAAAATCTATTTCCCTGGCGTTAGCTCAGGCGAGCTGCTGCCGACGCTGAAGGAGCTGCAGGCGAACGTGATCGGGCTCGACTGGAGAGTATCGATTGCCGAGGGACGGAAGCGGACCGGCGGGAAATTCGCCGTTCAGGGCAATCTGGATCCTTATGTGCTGACGGCGCCGATGGACGTCATCAAGCGGTACGCCAAAGAGATTATCGATCAAGGCGTTCAGGAGCCGGGGTATATTTTCAACCTTGGCCACGGCTTGTTCCCCGAAGCTTCATTGGATAAGCTGAAGGAATTGACGGAATATATTCATGAATATTCGGCAACCCTTCTCCGCTAGGAGACTGTTTCTTCATAGAAGAACCGATATATATATAGAAGAGGTGAGCGTTTCGTGAAAAATAAAGTAGGCGTACTGGTGATGTCCTATGGCACACCGGAAAGCATGGAAGGCATTGAGGCGTATTACACGCATATCCGCAGAGGGCATGCCCCTTCGCCGGAGCAGCTCAAAGAGCTGGCCGACCGTTATGAGGCGATCGTGGGCGGCGTATTCCCGCTTCGTGAGAACACCAACCGGCAGGTGGCGAGCCTGCAGGAGACCCTGAACCGGGACAGCCGCCACCCCGAGGTGGAATTCGTCTGCTATCAAGGCTTGAAGCATGCTTCCCCGTTCATCGAGGACGGCGTGGAGGCGATGGCCAAAGACGGTATCAGCAAAGCGGTCGGGATCGTACTGGCGCCGCACTACTCGACTATGAGCGTCGGAAGCTATATGAAGCGGGCCAAAGCGAAAGCTGACGAGGTCGGGGTTGAGATGACCTTTGTGCAGAGCTACCATATGCATCCGCAGCTGATCGAGGCTTTTACCCGCCGTGTGAACGAAAAGCTGGCTTTGTTCGAGGAAGCCGGTGCGGACCGCAGCAAAGTGCGCGTCCTCTTCAGTGCGCACAGCCTGCCTGAGAAAATTTTGGAGCTGGGTGATCCGTATCCGGAGCAGCTTTTGGAAACATCCCGCGCGGTAGCGGAAAAGGCCGATGTCACTTCCTGGCAGTTTGCCTGGCAGAGTGCGGGCCGTACCGCCGAGCCATGGCTCGGACCGGACATTCTGGACACGCTCCGCAACTTGAGCAAAGAGGAAGTCGAGGACGTGCTGGTCGCTCCGATCGGTTTCGTGTCCGACCATCTCGAAGTGCTGTACGATCTGGACATCGAAGCCCAGCAGGTAGCGAAGGAGCTGGATTTGCGCCTGATGCGCATCGATTCTCTGAACAGCGATCCGCTCTATATGCAGACGCTGTCCGACGCGGTGATCGGGCAGTGGGAAATGGCCCAGGCGGAGTAAAACTCTCGAATACGGCTGCATCTCTATATACGATGATGAACCCCCGTGTCACGGACCGGGGGTTCTATTTGTTCCCGGGAACCTGATATAATGGAGTGGGCTTTCAGGGGAGGGCCGGATCATTTTTAGAAAAATCGCTATGAGGGGTGAATCATGTACCCGCCAAGATCACAGAAACACCAGGCTGGAAAAAAAGCCAGGCGAAAAAGGCAGGGACGGAAGTGGGGATACGTGAATCTCTGCCTGCTTGCCGTCATTGCACTACTTATTGGATATTATTTGTTGACGCAAAAGGCGCATACGGGCGGCTCTGCGCAGGAGTCCCACAAGCCTGCACAGCAGACCGCAGAGCAGCCGCCTGCTGACCCGAAAGGAACGGTGCCGGGAAGCGGAGAAGAGGCGGGGGGTTCCGGTCCAGAGACATCTTCGGAACAAGCGGCTGAGGAAGCTGCGGACCCGCCTCCGCTGGATCAAGCGGGAACTCCGCCGGATCAAGCAGGAACTACACCGGATCAGGAGGCTGCCGGCGTGCAGCAGGACCAGCCTGCTGGAAGCGGGAAGGAGCAGGCCGCGCAAGAAGGAAAGCAGGAGACGGGAAAGGATCCCGATTCCGGCAAAGCCAAGCCGCAGCAGGATCAAATCCCGGAGAAAACAGCTTCCGGGGGGACGTCGGATGCGCCACCCGGCCAAACGATTCGCATTCATTTTGTGGGCGACATGATTTTTTCGGGCAAAGTGGAAACGCTGCTTGAAAGCAAGGGCTATTCATACCCCTTTACATATTTGGGGGATCTGTTCAAGAAGGACGACCTGACGCTGGGAAATCTGGAGACACCGGTCACCACCCGCGGCGTCGGGGCCAAAAACAAAACGTTTGTGTTTAAATCATCCCCTAAGGCGCTCGATGCGCTGCGAGCCGCAGGCATGGACGCCGTCACGCTCGCCAACAACCACATCCTCGACCAGGGGGAGGAAGGGCTGCTGGATACGATCACTCACCTGGGTGCCAGCGGCATTAAGTATGTCGGTGCAGGGAAGAACGCAGCCCGTGCCTACGCGCCGGAATACTTCTCTATCAAAGGCATGAAGGTGGCGCTGGTCGGTGCCAGCCGCGTGTACCCGGAATCAAGCTGGGCCGCGGGTACCAATAAACCGGGTGTGGCCAGTGCTTACGGGCAGGCTCCCGAAGTGCTGAAATCCATTGCCGAAGCCCGTAACAACGCTGATCTGGTCATCGTCATGGCGCACTGGGGCATCGAGCGGCAGAGCACGCCGGATGCCAACCAGAAGGCGCTGGCCCACGCCTTTATTGATGCGGGAGCCGATCTGATCATCGGAGCGCATCCGCATGTGCTGCAGGGGCTGGAGCAGTACAAGGGCAAATGGATTGCTTACAGCACAGGCAACTTCATTTTCACCAAATCAACCGTTCCGGCGACCTGGAAGACCGCGGTATTTGAGGCGTCATGCGGTCCGAAGGGCGGATGCGGCATGAAGCTGATCCCGTTCAAGACGGAGCTGGGACAGCCGGTTCCGATGAACGCCGAAGAAGGGAAGAAGCTGCTGCAGGAAGTGCAGCAGCTGTCCATTGGGGGCGTTCGGGTATCCGGCGACGGAACCGTAACGTCCGGCTCGGCACGTTGACCATAACTCAGGAGAGCGAGGGAGAGGGAATGAACAACCTGTGTGTGGCCCATCGGGGATTTTCCGGCAAGGCGCCGGAAAACACGATGGCGGCTTTTCGGATGGCGATAGCGGAGCCTTACGTCCAGTGGATGGAAATCGACACGCAGCTGACCGCCGACGGCATTCCCGTCGTTATTCACGATTTCAGCCTGGACCGGACGACCAGCGGCAGCGGCAAGGTCAAGGCCCATACGTGGCAGCAGCTGCAGCGGCTGGACGCCGGGAGCTGGAAAGGGCGCGCTTTTCAAGGAGAACGCATTCCCTCGCTGGACGAAGTGCTGCGCCTAAGCTGCGGCAGGGTCCGTTTGAACATCGAGCTGAAAACATCCGGCAATATGTACCCGGGACTGGAGCAGGCGGTGCTCGAACGCGTATCGCGCTATCATATGGAGCAGGACGTGGTGATCACTTCGTTTGACACCGGTGCGCTGCAGCGGGTCAAGGAGATCAACCCGGCGTTCAAGACGGGGCTGATCCTCGACGGAAGGCCGAAGGATCTGCCATCGCGCCTCAAGGCGCTGCAGTGCTCGTTCCTATCGATCGGTCACCCTAATCTCGATTCGGGCCTCGCGTCGCTGCTGATCTCCGAAGGCATTAAGGTCATGGCCTGGACGATCGATGACGCCAGAGGCATGAAAAGGATCGCAGCAATGTCGCCCGAAATATTGATCTGTACCAACCGGCCGGACGTTTGGCGGAATACCTTTCCCGGCTGAACCCTGCCGAAAACGGCTATGTTCGAACTCGGCAACCATTGTAGCCTTGCTCGATGCAACACCCAATCCATCTTAGCAAAGGATGATCGAGATGATTCGTAACGTATACTGTGTTGGCCGAAATTACAAACTGCATGCCGCCGAGCTCGGCAACGAGGTTCCGACCGAGCCGATGATCTTTATGAAGCCGTCCCATGCGGTCGTTCCGCTTGACGACGCCGTTCTCGCCCTCCCGAAGGATCAGGGGGAGGTTCATTATGAAGGCGAAATCGTCATCCGCATCGCGCGTGATTATGAGCCTGGAGCCGTGGTGGATGATCTGGTGGACCAAATGGCGCTTGGCATCGATTTTACGCTGAGGGACGTGCAGTCGGTCATCAAGAAGAAGGGCCACCCGTGGACAGCGGCCAAAGGGTTTAAAAATTCCGCTCCCATTACGGGCTTCATTCCTTTTCCGGGAACCGGCAGCGTGACGGAGAAGGATTTTACCGTCTTGAAAAATAATGAGGAAGTGCAGCGCGGCAATGCGCGGGATATGATTTTCTCCCTCCAGGAAATCGTGGATTATATCGGCGCGCGTTACGGACTGGGCGAAGGTGACGTGATTTTTACCGGTACGCCGGCTGGCGTCGGTCCGGCATCCGAAGGCGATACGTTCGCTCTAGGCTGGGGCGAAGAGCAGCTGGGAAGCTGCCGCATCGGCTAAACCGCCATGATGTGGATCATCGGGGCGCTGTGCGCGCTCGTTGTTGCCGGGGCTGCGTACTGGAAGCGGTCGCTCACCATATCCGGAGCGATCTGCGCCTTTGTTATGGGAACGATTTATTTCGGAGCGGGGAATCTGCTGTGGTTCGGCACCCTGCTCGTCTTTTTTGTCAGCTCCTCGACGCTTTCGAAGGTGAAGGCAAGCCGGAAGGCTGAGCTGGAAAAATCCTACGCCAAAACAGGCAACCGGGACGCCGGACAAGTGCTGGCCAACGGGGGCGCCGGCATGCTGCTGTGCGTGCTGAATGCCTTCTGGCCGCACGAGGGCTGGGTGTTCGCCTTCATCGGCGTCATGGCGGCCGTAACAGCCGATACCTGGGCTACGGAGCTCGGCAGCCTCAGCCGCAAGCCGCCCCGTTCGGTCCTGAACGGGCGCGTGCTCCCTCCCGGAACGTCGGGAGGGGTGTCGCTGCTCGGCAGCACCGCCGCCGCGGGAGGAGGAGCGCTGATCGGCCTCTTCGCCTGGCTGTTTGAACGGCTGTCCGGGCCGGCCACCCATTCGCTGGCATTGGACTTGGTGCTGGGCATAGTCGGCGGATTGGCCGGAGCTTTCGCCGATTCCATCCTCGGCGCATCCGTGCAGATCATGTACCAGTGCCCGGTGTGCGGCAAAGAGGTCGAGGTCATGACGCACTGCGGAAGCCCGACCCGCCGTATGGGCGGATGGCGGTTCATGAACAACGACGCCGTCAATATCGTCTCCTCCTTCATCGGTGGGGGAGCAGCCCTCGCGGCCGCGCTGCTGCTTTTTCCATGATTTTTCGGGAGTTTAAGGGCTTAAGGCGTTTAAGGCAGCCCCGCTCTCCGTTTACCCCCCGTCTGGGGGAAGCGGAGTTCATCCTGGACAACCCGCTCTCAACATCTGACAGAAGCACAGCATCCATGCCGCCCAGCCTTTGGGCGGTTTTTGTGTTAATATATAAGGAAGCAGAAAATCGCTGGATGAGTAGGGGAATTAGCTATGAACATAATGACAGTTGAACATATCTCCAAAAGCTACGGAGAGAAGGTATTGTTTGAGGACGCGTCCTTCGGGATGGCGGATCAGGATAAAATCGGGATCATCGGTGTCAACGGCACCGGCAAATCCACCTTTTTGCGGGTCATCGCCGGACTTGAGCCTCCGGACGAAGGCCAGATTTCCATCGGCAATAGCGTTCGGGTCCGTTATCTGGCGCAAAATCCCGATTTTGACCCGGGCATGACGGTGCTTCAGCAGGTGTTCCAGGGCCAGGACCCGCAGATGAAGATCGTCCGTGACTATACGGAGACGATGGAACGGGTCGAGCTGAATCCTTCGGACGAATCGCTGCAGCAGAAGCTTCTTAAGCTGAATCAGGAAATGGACGCCCTTCAGGCGTGGCAGCTTGAGAGCGAAGCCAAGACCATCCTGTCCAAGCTGGGCATTTCAAGCTTCGATGCCCTGATGGGGACGCTGTCCGGCGGCCAGCGAAAGCGTGTCGCGCTGGCGTCCGCCTTGATCCAGCCGTGCGAGCTGCTCATTCTGGACGAGCCGACCAACCATATCGACAACGACTCGGTCGCCTGGCTGGAGCAGTACCTCCAGAAGCGCCGCGGCGCGCTGCTGATGATTACGCACGACCGGTACTTCCTGGACCGTGTTGCGAATGTCATGCTGGAGCTGGACCAGGGCAGACTGTACCGCTATGAGGCCAATTACTCGGCCTTTCTGGAGCTCAAGGCCCAGCGGGAAGAGCGGGAGGCGGCTTCCGAACAGAAGCGCCAGAGCCTGCTGCGGACGGAGCTGGCCTGGATCCGGCGCGGGGCCAAGGCAAGATCGACGAAGCAGAAGGCACGCATCGAACGCTTTGAGGCGCTGAAGGATCAGAAGGGGCCGCAGCGTGCCGGGAATGTGGACATGGCCGCGCTTTCGACCCGGCTGGGCCGGAAAATCCTCGAGATCGAGCATTTGGCCAAAAAAGCCGGTGACCGGACGCTGATCCGCGATCTGAGCTATATTGCCGTGCCCGGCGACCGCGTCGGTATCGTCGGCCCGAACGGAAGCGGCAAATCGACGCTGCTGAACCTGATTGCCGGGCGGCTGGAGCCCGATGAGGGCGAAATCGTGGTCGGACCGACGGTCAAGCTGGGATACTTCACCCAGGAGCATCAGGAGATGGACGGCAATATGCGGGTGATCGAGTACATCAAGGAAGGAGCGGAAGTGATCCGGACCGATGACGGCAGCCAGATCACTGCTTCCCAAATGCTCGAACGCTTTTTGTTCCCGCCGGCTATGCAGTGGACACCGATCTCCAAGCTGTCCGGCGGAGAGAAGCGCCGCCTGTATTTGCTCCGGGTGCTGATGTCAGCCCCGAACGTCCTTCTGCTCGACGAGCCGACGAACGATCTCGACATTCAAACGCTGTCCGTGCTGGAAGATTATTTGGACGATTTTCCGGGCGTAGTCTTCGTGGTGTCCCATGACCGCTTCTTTCTTGACCGCACCGTAGAGAAGATTATGGCTTTCGAAGGCGAAGGGGCAATTCGCGTCCATGTGGGGGCTTACACGCAATATGCGGAATGGATGAGCAAGAATGCGCCGTCTGCCGCAGGCGCCTCCCAGGAGGCGGCCCAGCCTTCGGCTCAGGCGAAAGAAGCGCCGCGGGAAAAGCTGAAATTCAGCTATAAAGAGCAGCGCGAATACGAGCAGATCGACGGCCTGATCGAAGCCTGTGAGCAGAAGCTGGAGGGCATACAGAAGGAGATGGAAGCCGCGTTCAGCGATTCGGCGAGACTGCAGGAGCTGCTGCAGGCGCAGCAGGAAGCCGAGCAGGAGCTGGAGCATTTGATGGACCGCTGGACGTATCTGAACGAGCTGGCGGAGAAAATTGAACAGAGCAAGGCTTAGATTGAAGCGGCTCAAGGAGCTGAAGGTTAGTATATTAGGGCGTTCCCATAAAAGTTTACGGGAACGCCCTTTTTCTGTTCATTTTCAGCAAATGACATTTTTCCGGGCAAAGAACGGATTGACATCTTGGATTACATGTGTAATATTTACGCTGTTTGGGGTGCTGCGTCCGCAGATGATCATGCCGCCGGGTATTGCGGAGCTTGACGAGGCGCAGCAAAAGCATATTTTTTTGCACGAATTGGCGCATGCGAAAAGATGGGATATTTTGCTGAATTGGGTTGTGCAGATCCTCCTCGCCTTTCATTGGTATAATCCGCTGCTGTGGTACGGGTTCTACCGGATGCGGGAGGATCAGGAGCTGTCCGCCGATTCGCTGGCATTGAGACGGATGGATCCGAACCAAATCACCCAGTATGGGCATACGATTCTGACGCTTTTGGAACAATACCGGACGGATGCCTATGTTCCGGGAACCGCAAGACTATCTGCTTCACGCAGGCAGCTGAGAAGGAGGATACTCATGATTAAAACGTTTAAACCGGCTTCGATCCGCTGGACGGTGATCGGTTTGGTGCTTGTGCTTGCCTTGGGCGGATGTGCCTTGACCGACGGAAAATCCACACAGGATCAGGCGTCTCCGCCGACTGGAAGCACCAATACGGATTCGGGCACGACTCCCTCGGATGACGGGAACGGATCGAATGGGCAGACCCACAACGGGGATGGCCAGAATGAGTCGGGCGGCCAGACGGATTCCGGATCTGACAATGCCGGCAATGGCGCAGGCACAGGCTCCACTACAGGTGACAGCACCGGTTCTGCGGGTGGCGGCCCAGGCACATCCGGGACCGGCAGTGCAACAAGCGGACACCAGCAGCAGATCAAGGATATCGCCACTTTAGCCAAGAAGGGCAGAGTAAAGGGTGCTGACTTTGTATCCGGCAAAACAACGATTGAGGACGTGCATACCGCATGGGGTGAGCCGGACCGGCCATGGCAGCCGACCGACCGTTACGCCTATGATTCCTACTCGCCTGGAGCGGGACGGGGCAGCTACGCTTTTGGCATCGGGCAGGGCGAAGTGGTGTACGACATCCGTTATTTCGGATCGGGTACGGATAAGAGCACCGATCTAAGCAAAATCAGCTTCCAGGAAATCGAGAATACCTTAGGCAAACCAAGCTCCGTCAAGACAAGCGGATCGGATGATGTGCTTACCTATAAAGAGGGCGATTACGAGCTGAAATTCGTCGGGCCGCATGCTACCAAGCGCCTGGATCACATTTCGGTCTATTCGCCGAAAGCGGCCCGCTCCACTATGGGCGGCGATGCGACTGCGCAATCCGGCGCAAGCGAAAACGCTGCTTCGGTACGGGCGCAGGCGGAGGCCCCTCGCGAGACAGCACCAATCTCCACGCAAGCGCGGGTCAGTGTTCAAGCTGCTGCTGTCCCGGCTGAGAAAGCAGGAAGCGCTTCGGCGCCTTCCGAGCAGGCAGCACCCGGCAATAGCCCGGTCGCGGAATCCGGCCCCGTGCAGGCAGCCGTACCTTCTGGCGGAGGACGCTGATACAGGCGTGAGCCTGGCGTGCGGATCGAGATTTCGCATAGTGTGCGTGTGCGAAATCAATGTATAAACGCTGCTGATATCGTGATTCAGCACCATACAGAACAAACCGGCTGTCCGAGTGGACAGCCGGTTTGGCTTTGATGGGCGTTAGCCCGGCATATGGCTTATGAAAATGGCTGGGGCGTTACCCGCGGATATAAGCCGCAAGCAGCTTGACCGTATTCAGCACCGCCTGCTTATGGGTGCGCTCCATCGCGTGGGAAGCGTGAACGCCCGGCCCGATCAGCGCGGCACGAATGTTATTCCCGCCGGACAGGGCGGCGGAAGCGTCCGAGCCGTAGTGCGGATACACGTCCACGGCGTAAGGAATGCCTTCGGCTTTGGCCAGCTCGATGAGCCGGCTTGTCATCTCATAGTCGTACGGACCGGAAGAATCCTTCGCACAGATCGAGACGTCAGTCTCCTTGCAGCTGAGGTCGTCGCCGATGCAGCCCATATCCACGGCGATCATCTCATCAATGTCCGAAGGAATATAGGCGGTGCCGTGTCCGACTTCCTCGTAATTGGAGATCAGCAGCTTGACATTGGTGGACGGTTTCCAATTTTCCCGTTTCATCGACTCCAGCAGGCCGAACAGCGCGGCGACGCTGGCTTTGTCATCGATATGACGGGACTTGATATAACCGCTGTCCGTAATCGTCGCTCTCGCATCGAAGGAGACGAAGTCGCCGACCCCGATGCCCAGCTTCAGCACGTCTTCCTTGGATTCCACCAGCTCGTCGATGCGGACCTCCATATGGTCCTCCTGGCGTTTGAAATCGCGTGCGTCGCTGTAGACATGCACCGACGGATGGGTGCTGAGGATCGTGCCGGTATAGGTTTTGCCGCTGCGCGTATGGATGACGCAGTATTCGTTCTCGATGCTGTGCATCATGAAACCGCCGACGGACGTCAGCCGCAGCGTGCCTGAAGGCTTGACCGCTCTGACCATCGCCCCGAGGGTATCCACGTGGGCACTCAGTGCGACCGTGCGGGAAGTATTCTCGCCCTGCACCTCCAGAATCGCCCCGCCTTTATGATTCCGGGTCAGCGGAATGCCCAGGCTAGCCGCTTCCTCCTCGATGAATTTCATAATGTGTCCCGTAAATCCTGTGGGGCTCGGTGTGTCGAGCAGCTTTTTCAAAAAGGTTAAAACGTATTGTTCATTGGGTTGTATCGACATGTTCACGGTTCTCCTCCGTTAGAATTGCATTCCTCATTTATGACGGCTTCAAGCCGCCGGCATCTTCCTCAGAGCCCGCCTTGTTCGCGGCAGGATCCGGGAAAGTATACCCCGTTTCGGCCTGGACCTGAGCCAGTTGGGCCGACAGATGTTTGACTGTTTTCTGAAGTTTGTACTGCCTGAAAATTCCGTAGGATCCGACGATAATCCCGCCGATCAGCGTACATCCGAGAATGAGCAGAATCAGCGGAATGTTCACCTCGGCAAACATAAAGTTGACCTTCACGGGATCGACGTTGATCACGGCAAAAATCGCGGTGAGCAGCGCAAACAGAAGCCCGAATATGAGTGACCACTGCATTTTCACTTTTGAAAACACCCTCTCCGGCAGACAGTAGAAAAATCCCCCGCCCCCGCGGGCAAGGGATTTTCATAAGCCTGGCCGTTCAACTTATTTTGTCAGCTGTTCCATTTGCTCGATGACGCTCTCGAAGACGCTCATTGCTTCGCGGACCGGCTGCGGCGAAGACATGTCGACTCCGGCCTTCTTCAGAATGTTGATCGAGAAGTCGCTGCCTCCGCTCTTCAGGAAGCCGAGGTAACGGTCGACGGCCGGCTGGCCTTCTTCCAGAATCTGCTTCGAGAAGCTGGTCGCCGCCGAGAAGCCGGTGGCGTATTTGTACACATAGAAGCTGGTGTAGAAATGGGGAATGCGAGCCCATTCCATCTCGATATCCTTGTCGACGACCATGTCCTTGCCGTGGTATTTCACGTTCAAGTCGTAGTATATCTCCGACAGTGCCTGAGGCGTCAATGCTTCGCCCTGCTCCGCACGTTCGTGGACAAGTTTCTCGAACTCGGCGAACATCGTTTGACGGAATACCGTTGTCCGGAACTGGTCTGCATAATAAGTCAGCAGGTACATTTTTTCCTTCGGATCGGTCGATTTCTTGAGCAGGTAATCCATCAGCAGCGCTTCGTTGGTCGTGGAGGCCACTTCCGCCAGGAAAATCGTATACTGCGCGTCGCGATATTTCAGCGCGTTGTCCGAATAATAGGAATGCAGCGCATGACCCATCTCGTGCGCCAAGGTAAACATGCTGTTCAGGTTCTCCTTGTGGTTCAGCAGCACATAAGGGTGCGTGCCGTAGGCGCCCCAGCTGTAAGCGCCAGTGCGCTTGTTCTCATTTTCATATACGTCGATCCATCCGTTGTCAAAGCCTTCCTGCAGGGACGCCAGATAGTCTTTACCGAGCGGCTTCAAGCCTTCGGATACGGTTTTCTTCGCCTCTTCATACGTAATGTCCATTTTGTACTCGTCGACGAGCGGAGCAAACAGATCGTACATATGCAGCTCATCCACGCCCAGCAGCTTCTTGCGCAGGTTCATGTAACGGTGCAGCAGAGGCAGGCTTTCATGGATGGTGTCGATCAGGTTCGTATACACGTCCTTCGGAATATTGTCGCCGTAGAGGGACATTTCCAGCACGGAAGGGTACTTGCGCACATTGGCGTAGAACATGTTCTTGTTGACGTTGGCGCTCAGCGTGGACGCGATCGTGTTCTTTTGCTTGGCGTACGTTTCGTATACCGCTTTGAACGCCCGCTCGCGGACTTCGCGGTTCGGGTTCTCCAGGAACTGAATATAGCTGCCGTGAGTCAGCTCAACTTCCTTGCCGTTCTCGTCCTTGATCTTCGGAAATTTCAGATCGGCGTTGTTCAGCATGCCGTAGATCGTCTGCGGTGCCTGGGACAGGTTGCCGACCTGGGCCAGCAGCGCTTCTTCCGCTTTGGACAGGACATGCGCTTTCTCACGCTTCATTTCGGTCAGCGTAAATTTGTATTCGGCAAGCTGTGGATCGGCAATAAATTCGTCCAGCTTGCTGTCCGGCAGCGACAAAATTTCCGGCGTGATGAAGGAGAGGGCTTCGCCCACCTGTACGCTCATTTTTTTGGCTTTGGCCGAGAGGGCCTGGTATGTAGGGTTGGCTGTATCTTCGTCGTGATGCAGGTGAGCGTACACGTATAAACGTTCCGTCTTCAGCGAGATTTCATCCTCCAGGGCGAAGCAGTCCTTCACCGCTGCCGCATTATCCAGTTTTCCTTGGAAATCGGCGGCCTTTTTCACTTCCTGCTGAAGCTCGGCATACGTTTCGTCCCAAGCTTGCTGGCTGGCGAACAGGTCCTCAATCTTCCATTTGTGCTCGGCGGGTACTTCTGAACGTTTCGGTAATTGTTCCATCGGAATCCTCCTTGACTGTTGGGTTAATATGAATCGGGCTCCGTGTGAAGAAGCCGCAGGAGGAACAAATAGGACCGAGAGCATGCTGATGGCGACGGCAAGCTTCAGGGTCTTCGAGTATTTCACGAAAGGGGGCCTCCTCTGACGGTCTGTCTTGAAGAAATATACCCCTTAGTATGACCTTACCCGAAAAAGATTATTTATCCTCCATTAGGGCTGGAACCCATGGTAAGCAAATTGTATACAATAAGGAAAAAGGCAACCAGGATCATGATGAGGGCGAAGATGGCCATACCGCGCTTCAGCTTCGGCGGGATCGTATCCTTCCTCATGATCAAGACTGCGCCTAAACAGAAGGCCAAAATAACAAAGACCAGGACGCTGCCGTATTCCATCCTGTATTATACCTCTTTAAACGCATTCATGATTTGACGCCATTCATCCTCGTTGCCCTGGTAATCTTCCTTCGGAAAGCGGTTGTTCACCCACTGCATCATGGCCGGACGGCTCATAAAGGTGTGGGTCTCTTCGCCCCATTGATCGGAAATTTCCCGCAGGACGATGTAGCGGCCCTGGACCTCGACAGTCATCATGTTCCATTTGTCTTTTTTGTATATTTCATGTTTTTTGATCATGTCGCATTCTCCGTTTGGTCTTTTGGTAAAATGATACCGCAGAGGCTTGTGTAAAAGCAAATAAGAAAAACGTCATCCATGCATAATTCATTAAAGACAGGCCGCAATTAGCGGTAGTTTTTCTTGCGATAACGGAATGGTGCAGCCTGGATGAGATTTACAAATGCCATTCCTTAAAAAGAAGCTTCGGACGAAAAAGAGCGATTGCATTGTCAAAGTTCATGAAGTATAATGTACTTATTCGCCACAGATGGCGGTATTTTTAGGAGGTTGTTCATTTGAAAGGTACAGTTAAATGGTTTAACGCAGAAAAAGGCTATGGCTTTATCCAAGTTGAAGGCGGCGAGGACGTATTCGTACATTTCTCCGCAATCCAAGGAGACGGCTTCAAAACTTTGGACGAAGGTCAAGAAGTTGAATTCGAAATTACTGAAGGCAACCGTGGCCCTCAAGCTGCTAACGTAATCAAATTATAAGATTGACTCCGGTAACGGATTTCTTATAAGTTTTGGTTAACAATTGCTTATTACGCACAGTTCTCATGCGGGGACTGTGCCTTTTTGTTATCATATATTTTTGTGTATAAAGGGAAAGCCCGTTTTCTTCCGTTCTCCGCGGTTAGAAAATGGGCTTTTTTTTGAAGGGTTACATCTTGCGGCTGTCCATTGAAGCACCCGGAATCTTGGCATTTCCCAGCAGGTGCCTCGTCAAAAAACCGGCGCAGGCGACCAAAGCCAGCCCTGCGGCGATGAAATAGAAGGTTGTGCGCCCGGTCTGCTCATACAGCACGCCGCCGAACGTTCCGCTGACGAGCCCGGCTGCGCTCGACCATACGATCGTAAACAGCGCAAGTCCCGTCGCCCGGAATTCATCCGGAATGATCCGGGTGATGTATCGGACCGCCGTCACATAGTAGATGCCGAAGGTTACGCTGTGTAAAGTCTGGACCGCGATGACCGTTCCGGGGTGATCGGCGATCGACATTAAGAAGAAGCGCAGAGCGAACATCAGCGCGGCCAGGGCGAGGAGCGGCAGCTCCTTGAAACGCTCTCCGAAGCGGCTGAGCAGGAAGAAGACCGGAATTTCGCTGAGGGCTGCCGCGAGCAGGGACCAGCCGATCAGCCCCTCGCTCGCGCCCATGCTTTTGAGCGTCAGGGTCAGGAACGCTTCATTCATCCGGTAGGGGAGGGCGAGACAGAATACACCTGCGAAAAACCACAGCACTTCTTTTTGCCGAAGCACGTTCCACAAGCCTTTCCATTCCATCTTCTGACCGTTCGTTTTGACGCCGTCTCTGAGCCTTGTGGCGAGCAGGAGGCAGGCTCCAGCAATGATTATGGCCAGAAGCAGCGTTCGGGAAATACCGACGTTGCCAAGGACATAGCCGATGGATAGGGCGAAGAAGGCATAGCCGATCGAACCGAAGACCCGGATGACGATAAAGTTTTTCCCGTGCCTCTGGGCGGTTTGGATCGACATCGTATCCGATAGCGGAAATACCGGATAGTAGAAAAAGTAGAAGACCGTAATCAACGCGAATACCGCATAAAAGGAAGAAGTGGCCGACAGGAGTAGGCCCATACCCAGCTGTCCGGCAAACAGCAGGATCATCATCTTCTTGGTCGTCCGGTAGCGGTCGCTGGCCATGCTCCAAAACATATTGGAGAAGATGGAGATGAAGGGCCCGACGGCGTACAAATAGCCGACCTGCGAGCTGCTGAAGCCCAAGTGGCTGAAGTAAAGCTGGAAGTAGGAGGCGACCAGGACGCTGGTCCCATAGATGGTAAAAGTGAATGCCCTTTGCCAATTGACGTCTGGCGTCGATTGTTCTAGTTTCATGATCAAATACCCCGATGTTTTTGTGATTTTTGTGCAAAAAGTCACCCTGCAGCACGATGCCGCCCGCTATACTATAGATGAGCATATGCTGCTGCGGTGGAATCTTTCAGCTTACCTTTTCGAGGAGATCTGGGCACACTCCTTTAAATGGACACATATTGTTGTAAAAAAAGGGAGGATTCATGTACGGTTTATTTGTGCAAATTCCAGGACCATATTATAATAAAAGACATTAGGATCGATACAAGTAGACAACAATGTGGAGGCACCGTCTTGAATGAAAATAGGCAAACTCGATATCAAGTTCCCCGGAATCCTGTCAGTTTAATGAGCCGGGTGTACAAGCATATATTGCCGGAAGTGCGAAAAGAACTGGACGGATGGCGGAGGAAGGCAGGGAACATCCCTGATCCCGAGCTGAGAAAGCAAGCCTTGGCGAGTATAGAGACGAAGCAATTTCACTGTGAGGGCGGAGGCGTCTACGCCGCCGTTCCGCTGCCGGAGCGGCTTATACTTACCAAGCTCATCGTGGCCTATCAGACGATCAGCGACTATCTGGATAACCTGTGTGACCGCAGCACATCCATGGAAGCCGAAGATTTCCGCCTGCTTCACCAATCGATGCTGGATGCGATCGACCCGGCGGCTGAACCTGTCAATTACTATGCACTTCGTCAGGAGCAGAATGACGGAGGTTATTTGCATGGGTTGGTGACAACCTGCCAAAGCTGCATACGCCAGCTGCCCGGCTACGCTGCCGCGATGCCCTTTATCCGGGATTTAGCGGGCCTGTATACCGACCTGCAGGTTTACAAGCACATCAAACCGGAGTTAAGAGAACCGGCGCTGCTTGAATGGTGGGAGCTTCATCGTGAACGGACTCCCCAGCTTCAATGGAACGAGTTCGCCGCGGCAACCGGTTCGACCTTGGGCGTGTTCATGCTCTTTTTGGCCGCAAGCGACCGCCATTTGAGCAGCACTGCCGCCGCCTCCATTCATGCGTCATATTTTCCACATGTTTGCTGTCTGCATATTATGCTGGATTACCTGATTGATCAGGAAGAGGATCGGCTTGGCGGAGACCTCAATTTTTGCAATTATTATGAGAGCCCCGAAGTCATGCTGGACCGGATTGCCTTTATTGTGGAATCGGCCCGGAAGGATGTTGCAGCCATCCCGGTGCCCCCGTTCCATCGGATGATCATTGAGGGGCTGCTGGCAATCTATTTATCCGATCCCAAAGTCAGCGAGCAGCAGGAAGTTCGCTCCGTATCCAAACGTTTGATGAAGGGAAGCCCGCTTACCCGCTTATTCTTCTTCTTCAACAGCCGGTGGATCCGCAAGCATTTGTACGAGTGATAAGAGGAGGAAATAACATGGCAGTCAAAAAAATCGCAATATTAACCAGTGGCGGAGATTCGCAAGGGATGAACGCAGCCGTACGCGCCGTCGTACGCAGCGGCTTGTATCACGGACTTGAGGTTTACGGCATTCAGCGCGGGTATCACGGCCTGCTGAACGACGACATCTTTTCGATGGATCTGCGCAGCGTGGGCGATATTATCCAGCGCGGCGGCACCATTCTCCAATCGGCACGCTGTAAGGAATTTATGACGCCGGAAGGCCAGCAGAAGGGTGCGGAAATCCTCCGCAAGCACGGAATCGACGGCCTTGTCGTCATCGGCGGCGATGGCTCATACCAGGGTGCCAATAAGCTCAGCAAGCTCGGCATCAATACGATGGCGCTGCCCGGAACGATCGATAACGATATCGCGTTTACGGACTACACCATTGGATTCGATACCGCCGTCAGCATCGTCGTTGATGCGGTAAACAAGCTGCGCGACACCATGTCCTCGCACGAGCGGTCCTCGATTGTGGAAGTCATGGGAAGACACTGCGGCGATATCGCTTTGCATGCGGGCCTCGCTTCGGGTGCGGAGACGATCCTCGTGCCGGAAATGCCGCATGACATGGATGAAATTACGGAGCGGATGAAGCAGAACTTTGCTCATGGCAAACGGCACAGTATCGTGCTCGTGGCGGAAGGTGTGGGAAGCGGGGAAGAGGTTGCCAAAGCCCTGACCGACCGCTGCCCTACTCTGGAACCGCGGGTAACGGTTCTTGGACATATCCAGCGGGGCGGAACGCCGACTCCGGCGGACCGGAATCTGGCGAGCCGTCTGGGCGATTTTGCAGTGCGTATGCTGATCGCGGGTGAATCCGACAAGGCGTGCGGGATCATTAAAGGCGAGCTCGTGCTGACGGACATCGATAAGGTCGTCAACACGAAGAAGGAATTTAACCGAGAGCTGTATGAGCTCGCTTCACGGCTTTCGCAATAAACATAACGGTAACACAGACAAGGCGCTGCGGGTTTTAACCCTGCAGCGCCTTTTTGTTGTGAGCCGAAAGTGGGGGAGTGGTATGCCGGTTTCGCTTGCGCAGCCAAGTTACAGTAACCGCTCGGGGGAACCCGGGCGGCTACGCTCGGCTTGGGGCAGCGAACCGCCGCTGGATCTTAACGAGCCGTCCGAGCAGAAGGGCCGCGCCGACCGCGAGTCCCGTAATCAGGCCGACCCAATAGCCATAGGCCTGAAGCGGGGTGAACTCGGCCAGAAGGTAGCCCACGGGCAGGCCGATGACCCAATACGAAATAAACGTAATGATGAATGCCGGATTGACGTCTTTATATCCGCGCAGTACGCCCTGAACGGGGGTGGCTACCGCATCGGAGATTTGGAAGAAAATCGCATAGATCAGAAAATGCTGAATCAGTTCAATCACATGGCTTTCCTCTGAATAAAATCCGGCGACATAACGTCCGGCTACGAGCAGGACGACGGCGGTAATCAGCGAAAGGCCCACCGCGGTGGAAATGCCGAGCCTGCTGTATTGTCTGGCGTCCCGCAGCCGGCCCGCCCCGTTTTCGTAGCCGACCAGAATGGTGAGCGCCATGCTGATGCTGAGCGGAATCATATAGAGCGTGGACGCAAAATTCATCGCCGCCTGATGGGCTGCGATCGTCACCGTGTCGAAACGGCTCATCAGCAGGGTGACGCCGGAGAATACCCCGGTTTCAAAAAAGATGGAGAAGCCGATCGGCACCCCGATCTTCAGCAGCTCCTTCCACACGGAAAGCGATACACCGTACAACTTCCGGAAAATGCCGTAATCCGTGAACGGATGAAGCCGGTGGATGAACAGGATCGCGATCAGGAATACGCACCAATAAGTGATGGCGGATGAGATTCCCGCCCCTGCGCCTCCCAAGCGGGGAAAGCCCCAGTTGCCGAAGATCAGCAGGTAATTGCAGCCGACGTTAATCGGCAGCGAGATCAGCGTGATCAGCATCGAAATCCGGGTCTGGCCCAGGGCATCGATATAGCTTCGCAGCACGGTATAACCGAACATCGGAACGATGCCGATGGACAGGTAGCTCAAAAAGCGGAAAGCGATGTCCCGGACATTCCCTTCCAGGTTCATCCCGTCCAAAATAACAGGAAGCAGCAGCGAGCCGATTCCAAGGATCACAAGGGCCAGCAATATGGCGAGATACAGGCCCTGCACGACGTGATACGCTACTTTATTGCGGCTGCCGCCGCCGACCAGATGCGACACGATCGGGGTCATGCCCATCAGGATACCGCTCAGACCGGTCTGGAGCGGGATCCACAGACTTGTGCCGATCGCTACACCGGCAAGATCGGTCGAGCTGGCCCGGCCGGACATGTTGGTATCGAAAAACGTGATCGCGGAAAGCGCGATTTGCGTGACCAGAATCGGCAGCAGGATGACGAGAAACTGCATCGTTTTTTGCTTGAGCGACATGGTTGTTTTCATAATAAAATGAGCCTCACAGATATCTTGAATTCTGACATAAAGGTGACAAGACTATTATTGTAAACCATGGCACACCGGTTTGAACAGGGCTCTGTTCAAATAAATAAAACCCGGCGAAAGCCGCCGGGATAAAGAAGTGCGTTTATAATCATGCCGTTTGATCTAGACGGTACCTCTTATTTGTAGGCCACGCCTTGGGAATACCGGTTCGAAGCGT
Source organism: Paenibacillus sp. PSB04 (assembly GCF_025809195.1). Classification (NCBI taxonomy): domain Bacteria; kingdom Bacillati; phylum Bacillota; class Bacilli; order Caryophanales; family Paenibacillaceae; genus Paenibacillus; species Paenibacillus sp. PSB04. The sequence continues at coordinate 6,936,764 of NZ_CP081301.1, read as the reverse complement.
TCCACAGCAAGTATTCGTCCACGCCGGCGTCTTTCAAGGCGCGAATCTGATCCTGTACCTGTTGCTTGCCGTACTTCTCATAATGGCCGCTGCCGAGCCAACTTGCGGTAAAATCCTGAATCCACGGGCGGATGATCGGCTTGCGGTCTTTGAGCGGATCCAGCTTTTTGTGCGTATCGGCCATAGAGCCCTTGATCGTCTTGTAAGGCTCCTTGTCCGGATCCTGGGCGCCGAACCAGCCTGTCGTGTAATGGCTCGGATACACCATCGGACTGATGACGTCCACGTTTTCGGAGATTTTGCCGAAATCCTGACCGATCCCTTCGGCTGCCGGAACGGACGCCGCATAACCGAAGATGTCCACCGACACGCGAATGCCGAGAGGGGCCAGCTGCTTGCGGGCATACTGGACGAACTCTGCGACCGTATCCACGCGGGATTTATCGTTCTTAACGTATTTCAGCGTATCGGCCCGCTTCTCGAATCCTTCCGGGAACCGTACATAATCGAACTGAATTTCTTTAAAGCCAAGCTTGGCCGCTTCCTTGGCAATCGCGATGTTGTAATCCCATACTTCCTTGCTGTACGGGTTGACGAAGCTGTCGCCTTTGCCGTTCTCCCAGAGGGTTCCGTCCGGATTTTTAAACGATAGATCCGGCCGCTTCTTGGCAAGGACCGTATCTTTGAATACGACCACCCGGGCAATAGGGTACACCTTATGCTTGTTCAGGCGCTGCATCAGCTGGTTGATGTCGGGAATGAACGGCTGCGGTTTGCCCATCTGCTTCAACGTGGCATTGTCCGTCTTATAGGTTATGTATCCTGCATCGTCTTTGATGTCGACCACCATGGCGTTCAAATCGGTTTTGTCGATGAGATCCAGCAGCTGATTCATGCGTGAACCGCCGGCGCTGTATGCGGTAACGTAAATCCCTTTGACTTTGGGGGCGGTGACCTGCGGATCTACCTTGACGGGCGGGTGGTCTGCGCTGACCGGAACGTCTTGTTGGGATGCGATCATTGCGGAATGAACGGTTGCCTGAAACAATTGGCTTAACGGATGATGGCTGTCCTGCTGCGGATGACCGGCACTGCTGCCGAGCAACAGCAGCAGCGCCCAAATAATATTCATAATACTCTCTCCCCTTGAATGGCTTTACATGTCAATTATATCGGAACGACCTCCTGTTTGGTGCAACAGCTTTGTAATCATTTGGCGAAGGCTGCGCGGCTGGAATCTGGGGCGCCTTTCCTTTTCTTAAACGGATCAGCTTGGAATCAAACGGTCTCCCTCTTCCGTAGGGTTGCCACCGGGATGCTTAAATACTTGCGGGAAAAGCGACTTCCAACATTTTGACAAAATTGCAGTTCCCGTGCCCGGTGGCCGCTTCAGGACAAATAAAAATGCCACCCGCGCTGCCGCTGAAAGCGGCCATTCGCGAATGGCATGTTATTCAAGCACTTGCTACTTGCTATAAATCAGTGAAGCAGCGCGGAGCTCTGATGTTCACAGATGCTGTACTGGATGATCTCCATGGCATCTTCTTGTTCCAGAATGCTAAGTCCGTCCCGCAGCACAATGAGGGAATTCAGTTCATTTTGCTTCAAGAATGGCATCATATCCGGGAACCATTTCATGACGATTTGGGACAACTTTACCGTTTCCATTTCCATTTCCACAAAAATCACCCTTTCCTCCTTCGAATCTTCACAGTCAGATGATCCAACGCAAGGCGAATCGGAAAAGCGTTTTGGTGCTTTGGGAAATTCGGGTCTATCCTAATCTCATGGAACTATTGTAGGAAGCGCGCACTATTAATATACCACATTTGGTGTTTTTTTTACACAGCGCATACAAAAATCAGCTTCTGCGGAAGGAACCCATCACCCCGACGGTCTCGACAATGTTGACGAACGCCTTCGGGTCGGTCTGCTTGATGATGCGCTTCAGCTCGGCCAATTCGTACCGTGTGGTAACGGTCATCAGCATATCCTTTTCCACATTGGAAAAGGCGCCCTGCGTCTTGATCTTGGTTACGCCGCGCGGACGTTCCAGCAGCTGTTGAAGAAGGGCATCCGTCTCATTCGTGATGATGTACACAGTGACCTTGAAATGGCTGACGTGGATCATGTCCACGACCTTGCCCGTGACGAAAATGGAAACGATGGAGGCGAGCGCCAGGTTCCAATTGTCCTGCAAGTAACCGGCTGCGAGGATGACGACCCCATTCATGGCCACCAGTATGTTTCCGATCGGGAAGTCGCGGTAACGCGTAACGATGGACCCGATAATATCGAACCCGCCGGAGGAGCCGCCGGCACGGAAAGAGATGCCTGCCCCGATCCCGACGAGGACGCCGCCGAATACCGCAGCCAGCAGCGTATCGGACACGAGGGACGTTTCGGGGACTACCGCGATCAGCCACGTCGTGGCGACGACCGAAAGAATACTCAGAATTATGAAACGTTTGCCGAGCTGGAACCAGCCGGCGACAAGCATCGGTATGTTAAACACGAAATAAAGAACGCTGAGACTGATCGGTGTAAAATAATTCACGAGCATGGACAGGCCCGACACGCCCCCGCTCAGCAAATGAAGCGGTACGAGGAATAAATTGAACCCGCAGGCAATAAAAGCCGCACCAAGGACCACAACCACATACTTCCAAATATTTTTGAGCTCCAAGCTCATCACCTCATTATGTAATTTTCTGCAAGACGATTGAAAGTTGTTTCAGCTTGACTGGTGTTTGTAATTTGGTTTGTGATATAATGTATTAGATGTTCTTGAGTACGGTTGTACAATAGTATTATTTTGCATTGTTTCAGGAGAATAATTACCGTTTACTAAATTCTGTAGGCTGTTTTGTTTGCCCGGATAAACGCTATAGAGAATCGAAGCCATGAAAAATTTGATCGAAGTTTGGCTACCCTATATAATGTTTACCGCTACTTAAGAATACAGACAAGATTGTGGTATGTCCACTTTATAGAAGGAGTATGAAAAATTTGAAAAATTTCGCAGAATTAGGCCTCGAACCAAAGGTATTGCAGGCCATTACGGAGCTTGGATTTGAGGAAGCGACACCGATTCAGGCACAATCCATTCCGATCGCAATGAGCGGACGGGACATGATTGGCCAAGCACAGACGGGTACAGGCAAAACCGCTGCCTTTGGTATTCCGCTGATTAATAAAATTTCCAAAGATACGGATAAAATCGTCGCCCTCATTATGACACCTACCCGTGAGCTTGCGATTCAGGTCGCAGAGGAAATCGGAAAATTGACCCGTTTCAAAGGAATTGGCTCGCTGCCGATTTACGGCGGTCAAGACATCGGACGCCAGATCCGGGCGCTAAAGAAGAAGCCTCAAATTATTATCGGTACGCCAGGCCGTTTGCTTGACCACATTAACCGCAAAACGATCCGCCTGGACGACGTCGAAACCGTCATTTTGGACGAAGCCGACGAAATGCTGGATATGGGCTTCATGGAAGACATCCAAACGATCCTGAAGCTGGTGCCGGAAGAACGCCAAACGATGCTGTTCTCCGCGACGATGCCGCCGAACATTCAGAAGCTGGCTCAGCAATTTTTGAAAAATCCGGAGCATGTTTCCGTTATTCCGAAACAAGTCAGCGCACCTCTGATCGACCAGGCTTATATTGAAGTGCCGGAACGCCAGAAGTTTGAAGCGCTCAGCCGCTTGATCGATATGGAATCTCCGGAGCTTGCCATCGTTTTCGGACGCACGAAGCGCCGTGTCGACGAGCTGGCCGAAGCCCTGCAGAAGCGCGGATATTCCGCGGACGGCCTGCACGGCGACCTGTCCCAGAACCAGCGCGACACCGTGATGCGCAAATTCCGTGACGGAAGCATCGACGTGCTGGTAGCTACGGACGTTGCGGCCCGCGGCCTGGACGTATCCGGCGTTACCCACGTCGTGAACTTTGACCTTCCTCAGGATCCGGAAAGCTACGTGCACCGGATCGGACGTACCGGCCGTGCCGGGAAAGAAGGAACCGCGTGGACCTTCGTTACTCCGCGCGAAATGGATCATCTGCACCTGATCGAACGCGTAACCCGCCACCGGATTCCGCGCAAGCCGCTCCCTACGCTGGCCGAAGCCATCGAAGGCAAACAGCGCGTGACAGCAGAAAGATTGCTTGAAACCGTGGAGAAGGGCGAATTGAACGAATACAAAGGACTGGCCATCCAACTGCTGGAGCAGTACGACTCCGTGCAGCTGCTGTCTGCGGCATTGAAGATGCTGACAGGCGAGAAGAAGGATTCGGATATCCAGCTGACGCCGGAAGACCCGATCCGCGTCAAGCGCCGTCACAGCGGCAAGCCAGACCTGCGCAGCGGACGCAAACCGTCCGGCGGCTATCGCGGCGGCAGCAGTGGCAGCCGCAGCGGCGGAGGGTATAACCGTGACCGCGGCGACGGACGCGGAGGTTACAGCAAGAGCTACAGCGGACGCGGGGATTCGTACCGCGGCGACCGCAAACCGCGGACCAGCAGCAGCGAGGGACGCCGTACTACGAAACGCGAAGATTCTTACGAGAAGTAAGAACATAACAAAGAGGCGAAGTGCCGCGTGCACTTCGCCTCTTTTTTCATATCATCAAATTACCAGATGAATGCGCGAGTGATGATAACGAGCAGGATGAACAGCACCAGAATGGCGCCTGTGGAACCCCAAAGGCCATGACCGTAACCATAACCAACTCCGCCTACAGCGTGAGACATTGAACATAACCTCCTTCAAAAAGTTGAACTCTTTTGGATTACGGTGTATCTTATGACGGTTTTCGCCCGCATGTATAGACCAACACCCAGATGCCGGAAATTAGGCTCTGGCAATGTATGTCCCTAATGCGGTATTATTAAGGTACAGGCATGTTAGTGGAGGAGGAGACTTTTACTTGGAATTCAAAGGTGCAATGGGTGGAATTTACAAAATTACAGAGTGGATTACCCGGATAGCTTACAGCAATATCTTGTGGATGCTGTGTTCGATCCCGTTCTTCTTTTTTCTCGTAACGAAGCTGTTGGTAACGGGGGCTAACGAGTCGCTGCAGATGAACTGGGCTATGGGAATCGTGGCACCGTTTACATTGTTCCCTGCAACGGCGGCGCTGTTTGCAGTGGTACGTAAATGGGTGATGGGCGATACCGATATTAAAATTTTCAGCACCTATTTCAGAGCGTACAAGGAAAACTACAAACAAAGCATGGTCGGCGGCATTTTCTACGTGCTGCTGCTGGTTATTATGATGGTGGATTATACGGTCTATATGACCCAGTTCCGCAATATGCAGCTGATCGGGATTGTGATGCTGATCCTGCTGATCGTTCTGTTCCTGTCGATGTTCAACTTTTTCTCGATGATCGTTCATTACCATATGTCCATCGGACAGATTTTGAAGAACGCGATTCTGATTACGATCATCCGGCCTTTCCGGGTGCTTGCTACCGTGCTCGGGAGTGCGGTCGTCCTGTTTATCGGGTCTAAGTATCCTGCGCTGATCTTCTTCTTTGGCGGTAGCGTCATCGCATTGTGGGCGTTTTTCAACTTCTACGGCACCTACATGAAGATGCAGGAGCAAGCGGAGCGGCTCAAACAGAAGGAAGAAGAGGCGCAGCAGGAAGCCGCTGACGCAGATGATTCCGTAAGTTTGCAGGGCGATCCGGACAAGAGAGATGAATGGTACGAAGAAAGTGTTTCAAATGGCGATGAGCCGGGTAAAAGAAACTAAGCCAGCAAGCGATAATTTTCTTCTAAATTTTTACCATTTCGTTTACATGCTGACGATTTCGGTCTATAATAAGACTACATCCTGCGATGTTCGCCACGGTTAATCGTTGTTTTGAACCAATGATAATGTCTGAGGGAGATCTATATGAAGCGCAGCTGAAACGCCCTGTCTATATGACATGGGGACTTCAAAACCGCTTATGCGATCACCCACCTGCTAGAGCAGGTTCAGAAGACAATTTAACCGGACGGCATAGGCGGGTTTTTATTTTGTCGATGAACCCATTGCGACCATGATGGTGCAGAATAGAGAACATCCCAGCCGGTTCTATTTCCGGATTGGGGTGTTTTTTTTGTTGAATCTCCGGCATCAATCCGTACTTACTCTTTTGTTCTGACCGTAACAATGATAAACTGTTAAGTATTGATGATGTTTACTATAAAGGAGGAAAGGTCTTGTCGCTAAAGAGAGTTCTAGTGGGGGTCATTCGCAGTCAAGAAGGAACAAGCGACCGCGCGAAGGATCCTAAAATGAAAACGCGCTATTACAATTTATCGAAAGACAAGGCATGGGAGGAAATCTCCTCGACACTTAAAAAAATTCCTGGCTACAAAGTGCTGCACGAGGTGTCTTCCGTCGGGGAAATCACGCTGGAGAAGAGAACCTCGCTTGGCCGTACCGTGGATATTACCATTTCGGTGCTATCGGTTGGTCCAGTCCGCACCGCTGTTGATATGTATTCCGCCTCCCGGGGCTCGCTGGGGGATCTGGGGTATAATTACCGGATTATTTTAAACTTGTTCGGCATATTGGATAAGAAACTGGCTAAATACAAAATAACACAATGAGTAAGGAAAAAGCGGGAGAAAGATCAGCTCTTTCTCCCGCTTTTTATGGGAACATGGCGGCTTAAGCCGAATTACAGCAGTTCTTTAACGGCTGCTACGGCATTTTCGTAGTTCGGATGCTCGGCCATTTCCTTCAGGTACTCGACATATGTAATCTTGTCGTTTTTGTCCACGACGAAAATGGAGCGCATGTCCAGACGGAATTCCTTAATATGAACACCGTACGCGTCGCCGAACGACATCTCCTTGTGGTCGGAAAGGGTCACGACACGGTCGATTCCGGCAGCGGCACACCAGCGTTCCTGGGCGAATGGAAGGTCGGCGCTGATGGTCAGCACGATCACGTCGTCGCCAAGGCCGGCGGCTTCTTCGTTGAAACGGCGCGTTTGGGCGTCACATACTCCCGTATCAAGAGAAGGAACGACACTAATTAATTTGATTTTACCGGCATAATCCTTAAGAGTAGCCTCTTCAAGCAAATTTTTGCTGACCTTGAAATCCGGAGCGGCGTCGCCCACATGAAGTTCCGGGCCAATGAGGGTAATCGGATTGCCTTTGAATGTAGCTGCATTGGTACGTTCTTGTGCCATATGAAATCTCCTTCCTGGTTATCAAAAATTGGTGATTCGTGACAAAGTCCATTATAATCTTTTTAAAAAGGCATTGTCCAATTTCGTCGGCGGTTTACTCGGTTATAGAAGGAAGGATAACATGTTATTTGTACGTTATGAGAATCTGAAAAGTTATTTGAAGTACTACCCGATCACGACGCTGCTCTTTGTCATCAACCTGGTGATGTTTCTCATTATGGCCTTTAACGGGGGCTCCACCAACAATGAAACGCTGATCCGGTTTGGAGCACTGACGAACATCGATCAATATAATGAGTGGTGGAGATATGTCAGCTCCATGTTTTTGCATGCGGGTTTTTCCCATTTGCTGTTTAACAGCTTCGCGCTGCTCGTGTTTGCCCCGCCACTGGAGAGGCTGCTTGGTTCTTGGCGATACGGGCTGCTGTACTTGTTAAGCGGTATTCTGGGCAATTTGATGACAGTGGCTCATTACAACCGTACCGGAGAGATTCTGATCTCCATAGGCGCTTCAGGAGCGATTTACGGCATTTACGGCGCCTATCTGTATATCGCTTTGCTTCAGCGGCAGTGGATGGACGACGCCTCCCGGAAAACCGTGTACGGCATATTGATCGTGGGGGTCGTCGTAACCTGGGTTTCACAATCCAACATCAACTGGGTGGCCCATATGGGCGGATTGATCGGCGGTTTCTTTATTTATGGACTGATGGCGAGGGTGCTGAGAAGGCGCCGCTAGCCAAGCTCGGATGAACAGGTATCGTATAAGCAGAATGGAGCGAAAGTAGTGGAATTAAGACAGTTGCAATACTTTTTGAAGGTAGCACAGAAGGAGCATGTCACGCAGGCTGCAGAGGAGCTGCATGTCGCCCAGTCAGCGGTGAGCCGGCAGATTCATCAGCTGGAGGAGGAACTCGGAGTCCACTTATTCATGCAGAAAGGAAGAAACCTGCAGTTAACCCCCGTAGGGCAGCTGTTCTGCAAACGGGTGGAGGGTATCCTGAAGGATTTGGATAAGGCGGTCATGGAGGTTCATGAATTTCTGGATCCGGAGCAGGGAGAAATTCGTATCGGATTTCCGCACAGCCTGGGGATTCATTTGATCCCTTCCGTGGTGGCCGAATTTAAACGCCGGTATCCGAACGTGAAATTCCGTTTCAAGCAGGGGATGTTCCCGTCCTTGATCCGTGATGTGATCTCGGCGGAAGTCGATTTGGCCTTCATTTCACCTTTCCCGGAAAAGCATGAACATGTGGAAGGCGAAGTGATCCTGACCGAAGAGCTGTATGCGATTCTGCCGCCGAACCATCCGTTGGCCGAGAAGGAGAGCATCAAGCTCGTCGAGCTGAAGGATGAGAAGTTCGTTCTCTTCAGCAAAGGCTATTCTTTGCGGCCGATTGTCTGGCATGCTTGCCTCGAGGCGGGCTTTACGCCGAAGATTGCCTTCGAAGGTGAGGAGACCGACACGATCCGCGGACTGGTGGCCGCTGGCATGGGTGTCAGCATCCTGCCGGAGCTGGCCTTGTTCCAGACCAATCCGCTGCAGCCGGCACGCGTTAAAATTTCGGAGCCGAAAGTCACCCGCACGATCGGGCTGATTCATCGTTCGGACGATAAGCTTCCTCTGGTGGCCCAGTCTTTCCGCACCTTTCTGCTTAAATATTTCGGCTTACACCAGAACAATAAAAATACCCCGGTCGGTTAAACGACACGGGGTATTTTTATATTTGAAGCCGGATATTTACATACTTGTTTGTATTAGTCACGGTTGTTGCTGTTCGTAAAGATCAAAATGTACCGGAGCAGTTCGAGCAGGGAAACCAGCGCCGCTGCAACATAGGTCAGGGCTGCGGAGTTCAGCACCTTGGCCACGCCCCGTTCTTCTTCGTTCGTGATGTATCCTTCCGAAACCATAATCTCGCGGGCCCGGTTACTTGCGTTAAATTCGACCGGCAGCGTGATCAGCTGGAAAGCAACCGCAACGGAGAAGAAGATAATGCCGAGTCCGATCAGTCCAAGCCATTGGAAAAGGAAACCGGCAATCAGAAGGATCGGAGCAAGTCCAGATGCAAAGTTGACGATCGGGAAAATCCGGTGGCGCAGTACCAGCATCGGATAGTGCTCCTTATGCTGAATGGCGTGGCCGATCTCGTGACAAGCAACGGAAATCGCCGAGATGGAGCTCTCGTAATACACCGGTTCCGACAGGCGGACGACGCGGTTAATCGGGTCGTAGTGGTCGGAGAGGGCTCCGCGTACCGGTTCGATCGGCACGTCATGCAGCCCGTGGGTATCCAGCATGTGCCGGGCCGCGTCATATCCGGTCATGCCACTGTTCGCCTGAACCGTGGACCACTTCTTGAAGGTACCCTGAACTCGAAACTGTGCCCAGAGCGAAAACAGAAATGCAATAATGATAAGTATATACATTCCGTCGAAATACATTTCCATACCTCCTGCTTTATTTTGCGGGAAACTAGAGGGTTGGGCCGTGCTGTTCAAGGAAGAGGCGAATGGCCTCGATGCACGCCGCACCTTGCGGGAGGAGATTCAGCAGCACCAGCCGCGCATGGCTTGGCTTCATTTGCTTAATCAGCGGTTCGAGCTCCTTCACTTCGCGCTGCAGCTGCTGCATATGAAGCTCGAGGTGAGACAGCTTGTCGGACACCTGCTTCTCTTCCGGAACCGAATCCCACTTCTCAAGCATCTCTTTAATCTCATCCAAACTATATTTCTCTTGTTTCAATTCATTAATACGTTTAAGCCGGACCAAGGTTTCATGGCTGTACAAACGGTAATTCTTAAGCGTGCGCTTCTCTGGAAAAATCAATCCCAGCTTGGTGTAATAATCAATTGTACGCTCGCTGACACCACCAGCCTTAGCTAATTCACCGATCCGATACAGTATCATATCCCCATCCTATATCACCTCGCAGGAAATTAAACGAATGCTCGTTTCCATATTATATTACTTAAATTATGATACATGAATCCGAACCGTACAGTCAAACGTCATGCTTTTCCTGTAAAGCTGACATTGTAAGTTAATATTACATCAGAAACATTTTTTCAGTATTTTCAAAAAATATCTTGTCAATTTCAGGACTATCGGCTTATAATGTCATTAAGAATTTCACTTTGTGTTAGAAATATTGACATTGGGGGAATGGGGTACATGAAAAGAAAATGGTTAGGAATCATGTTATTAATGCTTACATTGCTGACGTTTCCCGTAACGGTTTTTGCAGCCGATGACGGGGCGACCAACGTTCAACTACAGGCTGGGTTGAACACCTTCTTCGTATTTATGGCTGCTATGCTCGTGTTTTTTATGCAGGCGGGTTTCGCGCTTTTGGAAGCCGGTACGGTACGGATGAAGAACGCGGGTCATATCGCAGGGAAGACCGTACTGACACTCGGAATTGCCATCGTCGTTTTCTGGGCAGTCGGTTTTGGCCTAGGGTTCGGCAATGGGAACAGTTTATTCGGAACGACGGGATTTTTCCTGACCGGCGATTCCATGGCGGCGTCCTTTGATTCCTTATCCGCATCGGATGCGTCGCTGACCGTTAAGTTTTTGTTCCAGCTATCCTTTGCGGCCGTTTCGCTGGCCATTGCCTGCGGCGGTATGGCGGAACGCGCTAAATTGAGTGTATATATCGTATTTGGAACGATCTTCATGATCGTACTTTATCCGGTTGTTGCCCACTGGGTATGGGGCGGAGGCTGGTTGGGGCAATTGGGTATGCAGGACTATGCCGGATCGACCGTCGTGCATCTGACAGGTGCGACCGCAGCCCTGGTCATCACTTACATGCTGAAGCCGCGCCTTGGCAAATACAACAAGGACGGCAAGCCTAACAGCATTCCGGGTCACAATCAGGTATTATCGGTACTTGGCGTGTTTATTCTGTGGATCGGCTGGTTCGGTTTTAACCCTGGCAGTGCGCTGACACCGCTGATGGACGGATTTTTCGGATATGTGGCCTTGACCACCAACCTGGCTGTAGCTGCCGGTGCTGTTGCCGCCCTGCTGATTTCCTGGGCAATATTCGGCAAAGCCGATATCCCTAGCATGCTGAACGGCGTTTTGGCCGCTCTCGTTGCTATCACCGGTTCTTGTGCATTCGTGGATGCGTGGGCAGCGATCGTGATCGGTGCGGTTGCCGGTATCATTACCTTCTTCACGGCTCAATGGTTTGAGAGAGCGGGACTTGACGATCCGATTTACGCTTTTTCCGTACACGGTATTGCCGGGATTTGGGGTGCCGTTTCCACAGGGTTGTTTGCAACGCCGAAGCTTGTTGAGATTACTGGCGTCGGAAAACCCGGACTGTTCTATGGCGGTGGATTCTCGCAGCTGGGCGTTCAAGTACTGGGTGTTCTCGGGGCGTTCGTATTCGTTCTCGTGATCTCCTTTATCGTCATCGCTATTATGAAAGCAACGATGGGAATCCGCGTTACCGAAGAGGAAGAAATGATGGGTCTGGACATCAGCGAACACGGCACTTACGGCTATCCGGAGCAAATGAGACTGCTCGTTGATTCCGAGATCAGACCATCGGCGTCTTCCGCATCGGCTCCTAAGCCATCTGCGGGAACCAACGAGTCCTTTACCTAAGTCTAAAGAAATATGAATGAATATAATTCACCATGGAGGGGGTGAACCGTATGGAACCGCTGAAGTCGGGATCATGTGACCTGGACCTCGGTACGATCGCTTATGCGAACTCGCGTGAAGAGCTTCGGAGTCGGCGGCTGGACTGCCAGGAACAGCTTCAGGAAATGTTCGCTGACATGCCGATCGGGGCCTGGTCTGCACTCGTCAATGAAATGCATGATTTGATCGCGGCCAGAGCCGTCGACATCTGCGAGCGGGAACTGGAGGAGGCCGGTTACGGCCTGCCTCCCGTCTCCTACGCCTTCGTCGTATTCGGCAGTGCGGGCCGTAGGGAGTCGACGCTGTGGAGCGATCAGGATAACGGCCTTATTATCAGCGACGAGCCGGATGCATATAAGGAAGCTTACTTTCAAATCTTCGGTCAACGGCTGTCGGACCTGTTTGAATATTTGGGCTATGAAAAATGCAAGGGGAAAGTCATGTGTTCCGAGCCGCTGTGGCGCAAAACGCTGGAGGGTTGGAAAACGCAGCTCTCCCGCTGGCGCAATGACTTCAGCTGGGAACCGGTTCGCTACCTGATTATCGCTACAGATATGCGCTATATTTCTGGTGATCGCACACTTTCTGAGTCGTGGAAGGCTTTTTTCGGAAAATGTCTCGATGAGACGCCGGAACTGGCGATCGCGATTCTGCGGAATACGGTCAGACATAAAGCAACGCTAAATCTGCTCGGCCAGGTCGTTACCGAACGGTTTGGAGAACATGCCGGAGATTTTGACGTGAAATACGGGGTGTACATCCCGATTGTCAACAGCGTCCGATATATGGCCCTCCAGCAGGGAGTCAAGGAATCATCCACGCTGAAACGGCTGGAGAGGCTGATGGTGCTGGACGGGGGCAACATGCTGCTGGAGAACGTGCAGCGCGCCTTTCTTACCGCCTTGATGCTGAGGTCGACCGCCCCCCACCGCGAAGAAAGGGGCATCTTCATGAGCAGCGGATACATTCCGCAGAAGGAGCTCAAGAAAAGGCCGCTGATGTATGAGCTTCGCGAAAGCCTGACCGTCGTCAGGCGGACACACCGGGCGCTGCAGCGTCAGCTCCGTTTCGCGGAGAGGAGACGACCATGAAGACGCCGGAGCGGGGGAACAGCGGGTTCTGGAGCCTGCTTCGGCAGGGAGGCATGCCTTCTGCGATTGCTTCAGTGATGGGAGGATCCTCCGCACAGCAGATGGCGTTTATCCGCTCGCTGATGAGAGAACAACGGCGGCCGGAGGTTCTGCATACTCCGCTCAGCGAGCTGGAAACCGTCGTGTTTGATCTGGAGACGACGGGATTTAACGTTCAGCAGGGCGATGAAATTTTGTCGATCGGGGCGCTCCGGGTCAAAGGCGGCGAAATCAAAGAGGATGAGTCGTTCTACAGCCTCGTTCAATGCAAACGCCCGGTGCCGTCCCACATTACCGGATTGACGGGGATTACGCAGGCGATGATCAACGAAGCGCCGCCGCTGATGGACGGTCTGCACGGATTCATGAATTTCGTTGGGGGAAGGGTGCTGGTCGCCCATGCGAGCGCCCATGACAAATCCTTTTTGAATGCGGCACTGTGGAAAACCTCGAAGGTGAACCTCAGCCACCGGGTGATCGACACGATGATGATTGCCCGCTGGCTGGAGCCGCAGCGCGCGAGCTTTGCGCTGGACGACCTGCTGATGGCGAAAAATATTCCGATCGAGGGAAGGCATCACGCTTTGGAGGATGCCAAGATGACCGCAAAGCTGTGGGTTATGTACCTGCGGGACATATCGCGCAGGAGACAGGTGGAGACGCTGGGCGACCTGTACGCCTATCTAAGCCATGCGTAACCGGGCCGGGCGGAGATGAAAATCGCCCGCTGCTGATCGTTCAATGAAGTAAGCTTGAGTCAGGATGGAAGATCCCGATTGGTCGGGGGAGCTGATCAAGTAGATACGGAGCAAATCTCCGAAAAGCGGGAGCTGACGCAAATCCTCCTCGGACGGAGCGGGAACGGTGTGTGGATGCGTGTGAAAGATTCCGAGCAGTCCCGAAGGGTTCAGACACTGCTGGACCCACGCCTGGGGATCCAGGACGAAGCGGTGCAGCGGGTCAGGCGCTACGTTGCGGATCGGGATCAACGTCTCGATTCGCATGCCGCCCGCTGCAGCATTACCCCGCAGTACACCGCAGGCTTCATAAGGCCGATGAAGAAATAGCTGCTCCGCCAATCCGTGGGCGCAAGCAGCATCCAGCCATATTTCTTCGTCGTATACGTGAAGCTCTGTCAACCGTATTCTCCCCTCTCACTTTGGCCTCTGCATTTGGCAGGGGCTCTTTTTTTTGTGCGTTCATATCATGTCAAGTGTAGCGGGATGCCCGTACAATCGCAAGGGACGTGCTCGGCAAATCGCATTGTGGCACAAGCCAAATAGGTCGTTGGGAAAAATTTTGCAGTTCATTTGTAAGTTCCCGTGAAAAGAGGGTAAAATATAAGGGATACCACTTTATGAAAAAAAGGGACGACATCAATGAAACGTAATTTGTATATTCTGCTCGCCTTTTTGGTGCTGGCGGGTGTTGTAGTTTACCAAAGTGCAGGCGACAAAATCCAGGCTGCCTTTCAGCAGGAGAAGCCGATGCCGACCGAAACGAAGCCGCAAGCGGGATATCTGGCACCGGCCTTCACGGCCACGGGGCTCGACGGGAAGGAATACCGTGTCGGCGGGGCGCAGGACAAGGCTATTCTGGTGAATTTTTGGGCTTCCTGGTGCGATCCGTGCCAGCAGGAAGCGCCCGAGCTGCATGCCTTGGCGGAGAAATACAAGGATGACCTGAATATTTACGGCATCAATGTCACCAAATACGACAACAAGAAAAACGCCAAAAGCTTCGTCGAGAAATACGACGTGAATTTTCCGGTCATGCTGGACCTGAAAGGAACGATTTACGACCAGTACAAAGGAGCCGTGTTCCCGACGAACGTGCTGATCGACAAAAATGGCGTCGTGCAGGATGTGATCCTGGGCATTCTGCCGTCCAAGGATCTGGAGAAGAAGATCAAGCATCTGATCGAGTCCTAGTTTAAGGAGAATGGGAGACCCGCCGCGTGAACGGAGGTCTTCTTTTTTTTGTGAATTTGTTGTAGAACATAAAAGACCGTCCAGGATAGCTCCCGGACGGTCTGCTTCAGTTAAGCTGATATGAATGGTTTAGTGATTGACCAGCCCTTGCGACGGTGAAGCCGCTTCAGGTTCCGATGTCTGAAGGATCTGTCCCAGCAGGGCGTAGCGCATACTGTCGACCAGCGCCTCCCAGCTCGCCTCGATGACGTTCTCGGACACGCCGACGGTGTTCCAAGACTGGTTGATGTTGCGGGATTCGATCAGTACGCGAACCTTGGCCGCGGTCGCATCCTTCTCATCGAGCACGCGGACCTTATAGTCGGACAGGTGCATTTCCTTGATCGCCGGGAAGTACTGCACAAGCGCCTTCCGCAGCGCATTGTCAAGCGCATTGACCGGACCGTTTCCCTCGGCCGCAGTATAGACGTTGTTGCCGGCGACGTTCAGCTTGACGAACGCCTCGGAAACGACGGCTCTGCCGGCGGTTTTCTCTACCAGCATTTTGAAGGATTCAAAGGTGAACAGTTCCTTCATTTCGCCGCCGGCTTCGCGCAGGAGCAGCTCTAGGGACGCGTCTGCCGCTTCGAACTGATAGCCCTGGTGCTCGAGATCCTTGATCTTCTCGATCACTTTGCGCGAATGCTCGCTCGTGGAATCGAAGTCCAGGCCCATATCTTGCGCTTTGGACACGATATTGCTCTGGCCGGCCAGCTCCGACACCAGCACGCGCTGCTTGTTGCCGACGAGCTCGGGCACGATATGCTCGTACGTGCGCGAGTCGCGAAGAATGGCGGAGACGTGGATCCCGCCTTTGTGGGCGAATGCCGCGTTACCGACATACGGCTGGTTCACTGGCATGTTGACGTTGGCAATTTCGCTGACGAAGCGGGCGGTGTTGGTCAGCTGCTTCAGGCGATCTTCACCGATGCACTCGTAACCGAGCTTGAGCTCCAGGTTCGGAATGATAGAGCAGAGATTCGCGTTGCCGCAGCGTTCGCCGTATCCGTTGATCGTTCCCTGAACCTGGCGGGCGCCGGCTTCTACCGCGCTGAGCGTGTTGGCCACGGCGAGCTCGCAGTCATTATGCGTATGGATGCCGAATTGGGCCTGAGGGATAAGCGATGTCAGGCTGGTGACGATCCCGTGGATTTCGTGCGGGAGGGTTCCGCCGTTCGTGTCGCACATCACCAGCCAATCGGCGCCGGCTTCCTTGGCTTTCTTCAGCACGGACACGGCATAGTCCGCATTGTTCTTATAGCCGTCGAAGAAGTGCTCGGCGTCAAAAATGACTTCAAGCCCCTGCTGCTTCAAAAAGGCGATCGAGTCGTAAATCATGGCCAGGTTCTCATCCAGCGTGGTCTGCAGCGCTGTATGGACATGGAAGTCCCAGGATTTGCCGACGAGCGTGGCGGCCTGTACACCGGATTCTAGAATGCGCTTTAAGTTTCCGTCCTGCTCAGCTTTGCTGTCTTTACGGCGCGTGCTGCCGAAAGCGGTGATTTTGGCGCTCAGGCCCAGCTGCTGAACCCTTTTAAAAAACTCGATGTCCTTGCTGTTGCTTCCCGGAATGCCACCTTCAATATATTGTACGCCAAGCTCATCGAGCTTCTTGGCAATCTTCAGTTTATCGTCGGCGGACAAGCTGACACCTTCGCCTTGGGTGCCGTCCCGCAGGGTCGTATCGAAGATGGAAATGGACTTAGACATGGGAGTCCTCCTTTGGAAGTCTTGGAATGATCACTACGTCATTTGTATAATTCATTATTATATCATTTTTACGCGGGAATGTAACAAAGAATTCCTCGTGCAAGTAGGTTCCCAGGGTTCTTGACCTCGTTTCTGGCGAGGGGTATGCTGGATTTATGAATTTGGTAAGGGTGAGAAAGATGGACAAGCCAAGCGTTGATGCCTATTATCCGCAGAATGGAAGGGTCATTCTGCATGTCGATATGAACGCGTTTTATTGCTCCGTCCATGAGGCGGAGGAGCCGGAGAAATACCGGGGCATGCCCACCGCGGTTGCAGGGAGCATGGAGCTGCGTAAGGGAATTATCGTTACTTGTTCCTATGCTGCGCGGAAACGGGGCATTTCAACAGGCATGCTGGTCACCCGGGCGCTGAAGCTGTGCCCGGAGCTGATCGTCATCAAGCCTGATTTTGATTTATACCGCAAATACTCCAAGGCGTTTATGAAAATCGCCTATTCCTATACGCCGCTGATGCAGGCGACTTCGATTGACGAATGCTATCTCGATATTACCGGATCGAAGCAGTTCGGGACGCCCCAGCACATCGCTGAGGAAATCCAGCGGCGGATCTATGAGGAGCTCGGGCTGCCGTGCTCTATCGGGATCGCCCCGAACAAGCTGCTGGCCAAGATGGGCTCCGATATGAAAAAGCCGAACGGCATCTCGGTCCTTCGCATCCGCGATGTGCCGAACGTGCTGTGGAGCAAGCCCTGCGGCGAGCTGTTCGGGATCGGCGGCAAAACGGCGGAGAAGCTGCGCAAAATCGGCATCCATACGATCGGCCAGCTGGCGCGTACGGACGAAGAAGCGCTGATCCGCGTGTTCGGGGTCGTGGGAGCCTGGATGAAGCAGGCGGCGAACGGCATTGACCATTCTCCGGTGGTGGAGGATCGGGAGCAGAGCAAATCGGTCGGGCATACCACGACGCTGCCTCACGACATCAGCGCCAAGGAAGATGTCAACCGGGTGCTGCTCAATTTAAGCGATCAGGTAGCCCGGCGCTTAAGAAGGAAGGAACTGGTTGCAGGCGGGGTGCAGATCACGATCCGGACGCCGGACATGAAGACGATCACGCGTGCCCGCGTGCTGCCTGCCCCGACCGAAAATGCCGAGGACATCTACGAGGCGGCACGCAAGCTGTATGCGGAGCATTGGAGCTGGGACAAGCCGGTCAGGCTGCTCGGCGTGACGCTGCAGCATTTGGTGCCGAAGGAGGAATCGGCGATCCAGCTTGATCTGTTCAGCTATGAGAAGCAGCCGAAGAAGGAGAACCTGACGAAGATCATGGACGAGCTGCGGAACAAGTTCGGGGAGAACGCCGTCGTTACCGCGGGGATGCTCGGCGACGATCCGTCGGCGCTGCTGCGCAACCATCGGGTACGGGGAACGTCGCTGCAGATGGATTTTGCCGATAAGCGCGATGAGGATCTTCCGTAGGGGGCTAGGGCGAAAGTCACGAAACGAAAATATGTGATTTTTGTCATTGAAGAGACGGTGAAATTTGCGTTACCATAGAAATATGGTTTTGCTGCTATAGTGGAGAACATTTCGTTTTTTTTGGATAGATCATTTATATAGATAAATAGAAAGGTAGAGGAGAGCCATGGCCAAATATACTTGGGTTGAGAAAGATACCTGCATCGCGTGCGGCGCCTGCGGCGCAACCGCTCCGGATATTTACGATTACGACGATGAGGGGCTGGCGGGAGTCGTGTACGGCGGCGACGACAACACAGGCAACACCGAAATTCCTGAAGAGATGTACGATGACCTGCAGGATGCCGTTGACGGCTGCCCGACCGATTCCATTAAGATCGCGGACTGCCCTTTTCATAAAGAAGGCTGAAGCATCGCTGCATACGCCTATGTCTGAAAACATCCCCCGGCCGAATAGGCCTCGAGGGGGATGTTTTTTTGTTTTCCGCGTGCCGATATAAATAGAAAGAACATTTGCGCATGGAGGTTACCGTTGAAGAATTCGCTCTATCTCAAAAAATACGTTCAGATGCATCCGGACAATAAAATGGGATGGTATTTGCTGGGGAAGGAATATGAAAAAAGCGGGCAGCAGGGGAAAGCCAACTACTGCTTTAACCAGTCGGGCGGAATTTATGAAGCCTTTGAAACGAGCCGGGTGCCTTCGGATATTTGGCTGGAATACGAACAGAAGCTGCTGAAGCAGGCCGAGGATGCGGAGCGGAAGCGGCGGCGGATTCGCCGGGCGGCGGTTGCCTTGATGATTCTCATTCTGGTGCTGATTCCTTCGGTGGAGTCGCCGCAGCGGCAGAGCCTTGCCGAAGAATCGGCGAACCCCGGGGAAGAAGTGCAGGCGGCTGCAGCAGCAGGTGATATGCCGGAGAAAACGGGTACGGGTATAGGCGAGGGGGCTGCGGCAGAAGCCAGACAGCCTGCATCCGGTACGGTGTTTACCGCACTGGGCGAGGACGATGGGGACGGCAAGGCGCACCTGCTAGCGGATGAAATGTCAATCGCGCAGAAATCCAGGAACCGCTTGGCGGTCCTGACCATGAAACGGCAGGGAAAATGGCTGCTGTGGTCGCGCGATCTGCCAGTCTCTTATACGATGCTTTCCGGCGGGAAAGGAAAGATGACCTATCAGTCCTATAACGCCAAAGACTGCGCATGCAAACCTGAGGATCAGGAAGCATTGCAGTCCGCCGCCGCGAAATGGACCCTGGAGCAGGAAGAGCTGGCTTTGCTGTACAGCGCCATGGCTGCCTACCGGGACAAGAACGGAGCCCTGCCGAAGTCCGTGAACGATCTGACGCGGCCGTTTCCGGAAAATTGGGTTTCGGGACGGACGCCGCGCATGCAGGAGGCGTTTGCCCCGATGGCCGAATGGATGCAATCCGGCGGTAGTTCTTCTAAGGGACAAGAAGGCGGGAGCGGTGAAACGGCATCCGGTGCCAATACGCCGTCGTCTCCGTTTGCTTCGACATGGGGGCAGGAGCCCTTTTTGCAGGAGCGGCTCGAAATTATCGTCGATAAAGCGGCGCACCGTCTGGCCGTAGTCAGCGGGGATAAGCTCATCCGCAGTTATCAGGTTGGACTGGGGGGAGAACGTACGCCGGAGGGAAAATACAAAATTTCGATCAAGGTGATGAATCCGAACGGCCGGGATGACGGCGAATTTGGAAGCAGGGGCATGCAGCTGTCGGACACCAATTACGCGATTCACGGCACGGACGAACCCGACAGCGTCGGTAAGGACGAATCCAAAGGCTGCATCCGCATGAGCAGGGCGGACATTGAGGAGCTTTTTGATCTCGTACCGTTAGGCACCCCTGTTCTCATCAGCAAGGGGGTTCTGCCTGATCTGCCGCTCGTGCCGAAGGAAAGATTCCTTACGAAGCCGAGGCAGGATCAGACGAACTCCCATCAGACGTATCACTGGCTGTGAACCGCAGCCCTGGCAGAAAGGCTTGTCCCAAACGATAATGCGTTAGATTATAGAATTAAAAATTTACACGTTGAAAATAATCAGAACCGAAATGAGCAGAATGAGCAAAAGCAGGCCGACCCCGACCGAAAGCACCGCCCTCCGGTTGACTTCGTCCTTCTTCTGCTGAAGCGTCGGCGGTTTGCGCTTGGTTGCCATGACGTTCTACCTTCTTTCCTAATCAGATTCAATCTTACCCTCATTGTAATGGCTTTCAATGTAAAATACCAGCAGGGGATGGGCTTGGAGCCAGCCGGTTCGATCAGGCAAAAAACTTTATTTTTATACCGATTAAGGATAAACTGAAGGATAGAGACAACAATGTGCATGGAGAGGAAGATTGGCTGGTGCTGTACCGAAATTTGGCAAAACCGATTTTTTTTAAAATGGATCCGGAGAAAGCTCACCATTTGGTCATCGGCGGACTTCATTCCGCGGGCGCGTTTCCGGGAGGAACGGGCCTACTGCGAAGCATGTACGGCGTGAACGAGACGGCAGACCTCGCAGTGGATCTGTTCGGCATACATTTTCCGACACCGGTTGGACTTGCAGCAGGATTGGACAAGAATGCGGCAGCGGTCGACGGTTTTTCTTCCATCGGCTTTGGTTTTATGGAGGTTGGCACGGTGACGCCGAAGGGACAGCCGGGCAACGAGCAGCCCCGCCTGTTTCGCCTTCCGCCCGACGAGGCGCTTGTGAACCGGATGGGATTCAACAACGAGGGAGCGGAGGCCATGGCCAAGCGGCTGGCGGCCATCAAGAACCGCAGAATCCCGGTCGCCGTGAACATCGGCAAAAATAAAGTAACTCCGAACGAGGAAGCCTATAAGGATTATCAGGAATGCCTGCGTACCCTGTATCCGTACGGGGATTTTTTTGTGGTTAACATCAGTTCGCCGAACACGCCGGATTTGCGCAATCTGCAGTACGGCAGCGAACTTTCGACATTGGTCCGGCATATTATGGAAGAGATGCGGGCACAAGCCGCCAAGCACGGAGAGTCCAAGCATATTCTGGTGAAAATTGCGCCTGATGTGAGCGACGGCGAGCTGGAAGAAATGGTCGACGCGCTGGCTCCGAGCGGGATCTCCGGCATTATCGCCACGAACACCACGATCGGGCGGGAAGGGCTGAGCCATCCGAATGCCAAGGAAACCGGTGGACTTAGCGGCAAACCGCTGCGTATCCGTTCCACGGAGGTCGTATCCCGGGTATACCGCCAGACGGGCGGCAAGCTGCCGATTATCGGTTCCGGCGGCATTTTTACGGCTGAAGATGCTTATGAGAAGATCAGGGCAGGTGCTAGCCTGGTGGAAATTTATACTGCCCTTATATATGAAGGACCCGAAATCAACCGGAAAATCAACGCCGGGCTGAGAGAGCTTTTGCGTCGTGACGGCTTTGCCCATATCTCCGAGGCTGTGGGGGCAGACCATCACTGAGGGAGACAGACAGGAGGCATGTGAATGGACGGCAGAGATTGGGGATTGTTTCTACTACCGTATGAACAAACCGTTGAGGAACTGAAGGTCAAATTCAAGACGATGCGTGCGGAACTGAAGAAGAGAGAGGAATATGCCCCGATCGAGTTCGTGACCGGACGCGTCAAGAAAATATCGAGCATTCTGGACAAGGCGAAGCGGCTTAGCGTTCCAATGGATCAATTGGAGCAAGGGATCGAGGATATCGCCGGCATCCGGATCATGTGCCAGTTCGTCGAGGATATCCGCCGCGTGGCCGAATATATTCGCAAGCGGAAGGATCTGACGGTGCTGTATGAAAAGGATTATATTACGAATTATAAAGAAAGCGGCTACCGCAGTTTTCATATGATCGTGGAGTACCCGGTTCAGACGGCGCTTGGTCAAAAACCGGTGCTGGCGGAGATCCAAATCCGCACGCTGGCGATGAATTTCTGGGCGACGATCGAGCATTCGCTCAGCTATAAGTACAGGGAGAGCCTTCCGGAGAACATCCGCAAGCGGCTGCAGACCGCGGCCGAAGCGGCATCCGTGCTGGATAACGAAATGTCGAGCATCCGTGAGGATATCCTTGAGGCGCAGAAGCAGTTTGAGGACGATTCCAACGTGACCTCTACGGTGCTGGCGATGATCCATCAGCTCTACTTCTATCATCTGGTGAACGAGGCGATGGCGTTCCAGGAACGGTTCAATCAAATCTGGTCCCAGACCGAGCCAGGCAAGCCCCATGACATGGAGAGCATGAGACAGCTCCTCGACGAGGTGCGGGAACTGATGGCGGCCTATAAGAAAAATTCTATCGACGTCTTCTCACAGGAGACAGACCGAGATTAGCGGAAATTTTTCTTGCGATCATGGGATGTTTCAGTATCCCTGAAATCTTACAGCCATGATCTAAAGAAAAACGATCCTTCCGATGAGGCATAACATTCGGATTCAGCCCGCTGCCGATCATGCGCAGCGGGTTGTTTGTATGGACGAGGGTTGATACAATGGGGTCCGGCCAACGATTTTATAATAAAGACAGGATGATGAAGCACATGGCACTTAAGCTGCCTGCTGCCTTTCAGGAACGGATGCGTTCCTTGCTGAAAGAGGAGTATACCGATTTTATGGATTCGTATGACCGTGTGCCGCGCAGCGGCATCCGGGTCAATACGCTGAAAATTTCCACAGAAGACCTGCTGTCTATCGCCCCATGGGATTTGCGGCCGATTCCCTGGTGCGGGACAGGCTTCTATACCGAAGCGGGTGAACGGCCCGGCAGGCATCCGTATTACCATGCGGGCCTTTATTATATCCAGGAGCCAAGCGCAATGGCTCCGGTGGAGCTGCTTGACGTAACGCCGGGAGAGGCCGTACTGGACCTGTGCGCCGCCCCTGGAGGCAAATCGACGCAAATTGCGGCCAAGCTGCGGGGGACAGGCATGCTGGTCTCCAATGATTTGAATGCCGACCGGACCAAGGCGCTGGCCAAAAATATTGAGCTGTACGGCGTCCGCAACGCGGTCGTGCTCAATGAGCATCCCGACCGGATCGCGGAGAAGTTTCCGGCCTTTTTCGATAAAATTCTGATCGACGCCCCTTGCTCTGGAGAGGGGATGTTCCGCAAAGACGAAGCGATGATCAAGGAATGGGATGGGGATTCGCCTCTGAAGTATGCGGACATGCAGCGCGGCATTCTTAGGGCAGCCGCCACGATGCTCAAACCCGGTGGACGGATCGTGTATTCGACCTGTACGTTTTCTCCGGAAGAAAACGAAGGGATGATTGCGGAATTCGTGGCAGGTCATCCTGAATTCCGCGTGCTTCCGGTCGGAGGAACCGGCTCTTTTGCCGCAGGGGAAACGGATTGGCTGAAGGAACAAGGCTCCGGATTCGGGCATATTCCGGATCAGGTTTGGGAGCAGGTTCGGGGCACAGCCCGGCTGTGGCCGCACCGGATTGAGGGCGAAGGGCATTTCCTGGCTGTCCTTCAGCATGAGGTGGACCCTAAGTCTGCCGCCGAAGCGGAACGGGCCAGAGATACGCTGCTGAGCAGCACGGCTCCGGCGGAGTCCGCCGACCGGCCTAAGGGAAAGGAACGGCCGACGCGAAACGTCAAGCCCGTGAAAGGAAAACCGCCGAAAAAAGGTGCGGGGAATCAGGGCGAAGCCGCACCAACGGCCGCGTATGAAGCTTTCATCCGCGAACATCTCCTTGGCTTCGTGCCGGGGGGCCATACGGTCGTCTACGGCTCCCATATTTATCAATCGCCGCTGCCGCCAAGCCTTCTCGACGGGCTGAAGGTCGTCCGCCCCGGCTGGTACATGGGCGATGCCAAGAACGGCCGATTCGTTCCCGCCCATCCGCTGGCGACGGCGCTGCATCCCGGTGAGTTCATCCGGGTCATCCGGCTGGACTCCGGGAGCGGCGAAGCCGTGCGTTATTTGAAGGGGGAAACGCTGAGCATTCCCGAGGAACGCGTGGAATGCGGAGGCGAAGCTTCGCCCAAGGGCTACGCCCTGGTTTGCATCGACGGCTATTCAGCCGGATGGGGCAAGTGGCAGGAGGGCATGCTGAAGAACGAATATCCGGCAGGCTGGAGGTGGACATCCGCATGAGCAAGCAGGGCAGAACGACACTGCGGTTGGACAAGGTGTTAACGCATATGGGATATGGCTCCCGGAGCGATATCAAGAAGAAAATCAAACAGGCGGGGGTTACCGTCAATGGAGTCCGGGCCAAGGACAGCGGCATGCATGTCGACCCGTATAAGGATGACATCCGGATTGACGGGGAACAGGTGCAGTATAAGGAATTTATCTATCTCATGCTGCATAAGCCGCCAGGCGTCGTATCGGCGACCGAGGATACACGGGACCGGACCGTGCTGGATCTGCTGGAACCGGAGCATTTGGCATTCGAGCCGTTTCCGGTCGGGCGGCTGGATAAGGACACGGAAGGCCTGCTGCTGCTCACCAACGACGGCAAGCTGGCGCATGAGCTGCTGTCGCCCAAGCGGCATGTTCCCAAAACATACGAGGCCGTCGTATCCGGCGACGTGACCGAAGCCGATGTACAGCAGTTCGCCTCCGGGGTCACGCTGGACGACGGTTATGTTACGCTGCCCGGCGAGCTCACTATTTTGCGCAAAGAGCAGCAGGGGGAAGGAGTTGTCTCCCACATCTCCCTTGTGATCCATGAGGGGAAATTTCACCAGGTGAAGCGGATGTTCCAGGCTGTCGGGAAAAAGGTCACCTACCTCAAGCGCGTGCAGATGGGGGAACTGAAGCTGGATGAAGGCTTGCGCATCGGGACTTACCGTGAGCTGACGGAGAATGAGCTGCTGCAGCTCGGGAAGGATGAAATATCCCGATAACATTGGCATACTACAATAGACCAAAGACCGGCTCGCTTTAGAACAGATAGAGATATTACGGCAAAGGATGGATGGAGCATGAAATACAAACTGATTGCATTGGATGTCGACGGCACACTGCTTAATGATGAGCATGAAGTAACCGAACAGACGCAGAAGACGATTCAGGAGGCCGCGCGTCAAGGCGCTGAAATCGTGCTGTGCACCGGGAGAGGACCGCAAAATTCCATTCCGTTTATGGAACAGATGGGGCTCTCCGGCTACGTCATCAGCCATAACGGGGCAGCGACAGTGAAGGTGGACACCCGGGAAGTGGTTCACCAATATGCGATGGACGCCAAGGCGATCGTGCCTTACCTGGATTACTTCCGGAAGGAAGGCGTGCATTTTGACGTTAATACGGCGTTTCAGATGTTTGTCGACGACGTTGAGGGACTGGCCGTGGAAGTACGCAGCATGTATGAAAACTATCTGATGCTGCCGTCGGTTCTGCCGCCGCTGCGTGACCTGAGTGATCCGATCGTCAAGGTCACCGCGTTTGGGCAGCCGGACACGATGGACCAGGTACATCAGGACATCGCGGCGTGGACGCCGGAATTTAACATCCTGCGGAGCGGCGAATATTTCGTCGACCTGATGCATCCGGAAGCGTCCAAAGGGAACGCCCTGAAGCATCTCGCTGAGCGGCGCGGCTACCGGCAGGAGGAGATTCTGGCAATCGGCAACTATTATAACGACATTACGATGCTCACCTACGCCGGCCTTGGCGTGGCGATGGATAACTCGCCGCTGGAGGTTAAGGCCGCAGCTAATGAGGTGACGGCTTCGAACAATGAGGACGGCGTGCACGCGGCGCTGCTGAAATACTGTTTGTCGTAATGAAAAAAAGAGCCTTCCTACGGCTTCAGCTTGGTACACGCTGGCGTAGGGAGGCTCTTTGTTGTTGATGGCCGATTACGGGGCGGCTAGTGCTGCCGCAGGCCTTTGGGCAGGTGGTTTTTGAGCTGCCCGCTGCTGGCTTTGCCCCAGCCGAGCGGCAGGCCGTCCACGGCCGCGAGCACCCAGCCCTTCAGGGAGGCGTCGACCTGAAGGGTCTCGCCCCGCAGGTAGGCGGAGACCTGCGGGTCCTCTGCGGCCAGCGTGATGCGCTTGGCCGCCTGCTGCGGGGAGAGAGCGATGGCGAGCGCATGCGCCGGCTCGATCCGGTTTTTCTTGAGGTGGGCCAGGTGGAGGCCCGCCCGCGGCACTTTCAGGCCCTGGAGCTGCTGTTCCTGCAGCAGCTCCCCGCCTGGAAGCAGGTACAGCGATTCGCCGAACAGAATCGGCGTACCCGCCGGCAGCGCGAAGTCCGGCAGCTCCTCATCCGCCCAGGCCTGGAACGCCTTCAGCGCAGACGTGGCGTCCTGGAGGCCGGCTCCCGGCTTGCCGTTTCCGCTGCGGCCTTTTCTTCGCGGCCGCTGCCGCTCGCTTGGCGAGGCCTCCAGGGTCTGCCCGCCACCGCTGGGTTCGCCCCGTTTCTGGAGGAGGGCGACAAAATGCCCTTCCCCCGCCTCGCGATGCGGCCACAGCCGCTTCATGGCGATGATTTCCATATCGGCATAATGAGCCGTAAAGCGCTCCATCATGTCTTCATTCTCGCTGCGGTTAAACGTGCAGGTTGAATAAGCCATCGTACCGCCGGGTTTCAGCATGGCGTATGCCTCCTGCAGAATATCCCACTGCCGGGCGGCGCACAGCTCGACCAGCTGCGGCGTCCATTCCGCGATCGCCCCGGAGTCCTTGCGGAACATGCCTTCGCCCGAACATGGGGCGTCCAGCATGATCCGGTCAAAAGCCTGCGGGAAACGGCGCGACAGCTCGTCCGGTGCCGCGCTTGTAACCACAGCGTTAGTAACGCCCATACGCTCGATGTTCTCGGCCAAAATTTTTGCCCGTTCCGGGTGGATTTCGTTCGAGACGAGCAGCCCTTCGCCCTTCATTTTCGAGGCGATATGGGTACTCTTGCCGCCTGGCGCCGCGGCCAGGTCCAGGATCGTCTCGCCGGGCTGCGGATCGAGCAGCTCCACAGCCGACATAGCGGACGGTTCCTGGATGTAATATAAGCCGGCCGTGTGGTACGGATGCTTGCCGGGCCGGACGTTCTCCCCGTAATAGTAGCCGGTGCTGCACCAAGGAACCGGGGTCAAGCCAAACTCCCGGATGACTGCCTCCTTGAGCTGCGGCACGCCCGCAAGCTTTAAGCCGTTGAACCTGAGCCCATGCGTTCTCGGCTGCTCGTAGCTGTCAAGAAATGCTTCGGTATCGCTTCCCAGCAGCGATTCCATCTGTCTGACAAAAGCTGCGGGGAGTTCCTGTTTACCCATTCGTTACATACTCCTTTATTCAACATCATCATGGATGCGGTTTCTATGTATTCGCGCTTTCCGCCGAAGGGGCCGTCCCGGCGGCTGCCGGCGGATTTGAAGACCGGTATGCGGTCACTTTATTTTTGCCTGTCGTCTTCGAGCGGTACATGGCCTGATCCGCCTGCGAAATGAGCGTACCGGCGTTCGTGCCGGCGCGAAGGACGCTGTATCCGACGCTCAGGGTCACGATCGTTTCGGCTTCGACCCGGGCCCGGATTTGCTCGGCGATCCGGCTGACTTTGGCCCTTTTGTCCACGATGAGGGCAACCAGTTCTTCGCCCCCGTACCGCCCGGCCAGGCCCGTCTCATCGACTTCCTCCTCGATAATAGCGGCCACCTGCTTCAGCACCTGATCCGCTCTGGCATGGCCTTCGGTATCGTTCAGCTTCTTGAAATTATCGATGTCGCAGAAGATCAGCGAGACCTTCAGCCCCTGGTCCACGTAACGGTTCAGCTGCCTCGTAAAGAAGCGGCGGTTGTATAAATTGGTCAAGCCGTCGGTAATGGATGAGCGGTAGATCGACTGCATTTGCTCCACGATCCGCGTAAACAAAATAAAAAAGAGGAGCGTGTAAAACAAGAGCGGCAGCCAGATCCAGATCGCCGGAATCCAAGTCTTTTCCAGGGGGATGAGGTTGTTCAGCAGATGGACCGAAATGTAGATGAAATAGACGGCCAATCCGGCGGTATATTTCTTGCGCTGGCCGACCCGCGGCGCCATGCCGAATAGCCCTATCATTACGGTGCCCAATTGGCACAGGTCTATATAACCCGCCTGCCAGCTTCCGGCCCCTTCCAGAAACCCGGGAGACAGGAGCGGAACGACATACAGAAGCGCCATGACGATCAGGAGCGCCCGCAGCCTGCGGTTCATCCGGTGGTACAGCTGGTACACAGCGAAGTTGAGGAGGAGGAGGGAGAAGGCCTGGAGCCAATCGGCACCTTCCGGATAATTCCCTTGCCTCAGCGATCCGGAGAAGGCGAAATGGATGTTCACCCCTTCGTATGCCATAATGAACAGAAAAGCCGCCACCATGTAGAGATAGGCTTTTTTGCGCTGCCTGCTGTACATCGTGAGACAAATCAGCAGCATGATGAGTATGATATATAAACCTGATGCGGCGGCAATCCCCGGTACAATGGGGGATAAGAATGAAGAGTAGGGCATGGATCGTTCTCCTGCTCTCTTGAATATTCTTTGGATCAGCGGTTTTACTTTACTGAAACATATGTTCTAATATATCATAATTTACAAGATGCCGAAAAGCTAAGAGACCTACAGAAAGGGGTGGTTTTCCCATTATGAGATTGTTACAGGCCCTCTTTTTCCCACCCGAGCAGCCGGGCGGAGTATCCTCCATGATTCCGTATATGCAGGAGCGATTCCAATCATCGAGATGGGATATGGAGCTGTTTTGGCTTCCTAAACGGATCCGCAACAAGGGGCATGAGGAGGTCGTGTTTGACACCTTCGATTGGACCGAGTTCAAGGACTCCCCTGTCGTTCAAAAATATATTCAGACATACAAGGATTACTTGTGGTGGACGCGTCTGCGGATCCAGAAGCCGTATGACCTGATCCATGCGCACCATCCCATCGCCGGGCTGGCCGCCAAGCAGGTTTTTCCCGATACGCCGTTAATTCAGACCATTCACTCCAGTTATGAACGGGAATTAATATTGAACGGACGCATTAAGAACGGTGGGCCGGAGCATCGGTTCCTCGTATCGCTGTATCGGGAGCTGGAGCAGAAGAGCCAGCGCATGCTGACGGTTTCCCGGTCGTTCGCCGGCTATTTGTCGGACTATGTGGACCATCCGGATAAGATTGGGGTCATTCCGAACGGTTTTGACGAAAAGCGGTTCAAGCCGGTTCCCCATGAGAACGAGGTGCCGCAGTTGATTACGGTCTGCCGCCTGGTACCCGCCAAAGGGCTGGATATTTTGCTGAAGGCCTGCGCCGAGCTTAAGAAGAAGGGGCATGACTACGTGCTGCACATCATCGGAGACGGACCGTTCCGCACGGAGCTGGAGAGCCTTGCCAAAGAGCTTGGCATTTATAACGAAACTATTTTCTATGGATACACGCTGCATCCGGAAGAGTTTATGCCGTTTTTTGATATTTTCGTGCTCCCTTCCAGAGCGGAAGCCTTTGGTTCGGTCTTTGCGGAAGCGGCGCTCAGCTGCCTGGCCCTGGTAGGAACCGACGTGGGCGGAATTCCGGAGCAGATCGAAGACGGAGTGAACGGCCTGCTGGTGCCGCCGGAGGACCCGATCGCGCTCTGCGAAGCGCTTGAGAAGGTTATCACAGACCCGATGTACCGCTACGATCTCGCCCGGACGGCCTGGGATAAGGCGAAGAGCCAATATTCCCTGACGCATGCGGTGAATGAACTGAAGAAAATTTATTTATCTTATCAAAAGGTGTAGCGTGCTGGCCGTTCAACACAAAGAGGCAGGTGCTGAGATTTTCAGCTCCCGCCTTTTTTTCTATTTCATGGCTCTGTCATTTGGATATGAACATCAGCTTCAGCACCAATATCAGGCACAGCGCGCCGATAATCGGGTACAGCACGGACAGCAGGGAGCTGAATCCGATCTGGCTCAGCAGAAAGCAGATGAACATGACGCAGACAATCAGAAGCTTTGGCGGCAAAGGAAGATGCTGCTGCAGCTGAAGGGTGACTCCGTAGATGTCGGCGACGAAGGTGCTGAAAATCTCTAAAAAGATCAGCATCACATAAATCAGCTGGATCGTGGTGCCCAAGTTGCTGGCGATGCTGCCCATCGGGATTTCGTACTGCCGGATGCCCGGCATGTGGGCGGACATGGCAACATGCGCGGCCAGCAGCATGAACCCGACGCCGACGCCCCCCAGAATGCCTCCCCATTTAACTACCGTATGGCTGTCCGTCTTGCTTCCAAGGGGGACCAGCACCGCTTGGGCCATGACGAGATTGAAGGCTGTATACAGCAGCGGAGATGTCCATACCGCCGTAAAATGATGGTCGGTCGTAATCCGCAGGAAGCTGTCTGCCCCCGGCATGCGGATCGTATTGAAAATAATGGCCAAAGACAACGTCAGCATCAAAGGGACAACAATGCTGTTCATCTGCACGATGGCGTTCATTCCCCGGGTGAGCAAGACATAGGATCCGACCAGAGTGATGATCAGGCCTGTCTGATAATGAAGGTGTAAATGCTCGACGAAAACGGAGCCGGCTCCCGCTAACATGACGCTGTTTACGCAGATGAGCACGAACATCATCACGATGCTGATCACTCCCCCGGCCCGGTCCCCGAACAAATGCTTGTTGAAATCCTCATAGGATCTGGCCGATATCCGCCGTGAAATGATCATAATCTTGGTCCCAAGCCAAATAAACAGGGCGGTGGACAGCAGAATCGTCAACGTCGCCCATTTGCCGTATTGGGTAAAAAACTGCAGGATCTCCTGTCCGGTCGCAAAGCCTGCACCCACAATGGTTCCGATATATGTAAAAGCAATTTGAAGTACCCTGATCCCGTTCTTCATCGTTATCCTCCCTGCTCCAGGCAGTCCGGTTTGTGTCCTGCCTGTACTACAGGTTATGATGATTAGAGGTAGGACATGACTGGAACCTGTCCATGTCTCATGAAGGCAGTCCATCAGGCGTTTTCCGTGAGCGGCTGCGTTCGAATGGACGAATAGACACACCGATAGGAAAGAGAGGCTTTGTAATGGCAGGGATTACCTTTTACATTGCCCATTACGGGTATGCGGCCATGTACTTTTTGCTGGCCTTGGGCATTCTGGGTATTCCGGTGCCTGACGAAACGCTGATTGTTGCTTTCGGGGGGATGGCTGCGAGGGGTGAGTTCAACTTTGCCGGCGCGCTGGCCGTCACTTTTCTGGGAAGCATGACCGGGATGATGATCAGCTATTCTCTTGGACGCCTGGTCGGGGAACCTCTGCTTCACCGGTATGGAAAATGGGTAAGAATGACTCCGGAGCGGCTGGCTGGGGCGGAAAAGTGGTTCAGGCGTTATGGATCACTAAGCATTATCGTCGGCTACTTCGTGCCGGGACTCCGGCATTTATCTTCGTATATCGCGGGGACGACGAAACTTCCTGTCAGGGCTTATGTGGTGTATGCGGGAGCAGGTGCCGCCTTGTGGTGCACCATCTTTATGCTGATCGGACATGCCGTTGGATACCATTGGAACGAAATTGCCGGGAGGATGACGCACACCACGATCCGGATCGCGCTGCTTGCGGCTCTTCTTGCACTCGGAGCGGCCATTGGCTTGCTTCGGTGGAAGAAACGCTGACATTTGAAGTTATGTATGGAGTTTCCCCTTGAAGTGGGAGCCCAAGATATGTTACTTTTACGTCAAAGGAACGGCGTGGGGGGCTATTGAAATGGATAAGTTAAAAGAACGAATTTTACAAGAAGGCGTCATCGTTTCGGATCAGGTGCTGAACTTGGACGGTCTGCTTAATCACCAGGTGGATCCGCAGTTGACGATGGAGATGGGAAAAGAGTTTGCATCCCGGTTTGCCGAAGCCGGTGTGACCCGGGTCGTTACCGTGGAATCGTCCGGGATTGCGGTGGCCTTTGCGACGGCTTACGAGCTTGGCGTGCCGCTGGTGTTCGCCCGCCGCAAGAAGACGCTGCTGGCCGATCCGGACGCTCTTTGCGAACGGGTTCCTTCGTTTACCAAAGGGATCGTGACGGATATTATGCTGTCGCGTCATTATATCAGCGAACAGGATAAAGTGCTCTTTATCGATGACATCATTGCAAACGGAGATGCTGCGCGGGGGCTTATCAAAATTATCGAACGCTCCGGCGCGGAATTGGTCGGCCTTGGTGTCGTCATAGAGAAGTGCTTTCAGGCAGGGGCCCGGACCATCCGGGAGCAGGGCATAAGTATTGAACCGCTCGTCCGTATCCAGTCGCTCGAAGGCGGCGTCATCACTTTTGCCGATTAAGCCCGGGATGAAAGCCCGTTTCGCCGCATTTTCCGCGGATAAATCGAAACAATTTCTTTCAACCGGCCGTCTTTTGGCTTATAATATGTATTAGATGATCATGAGGGGAGGCAGCACAATGGGGAAAGAACCGGTAACCGAACAGTATTTCATTGATAAATTGGCCAAAGCAAAGGATCACTTTGAAAGAGCGCTTGATTGCAAGCATACCGAATTCGATGACCTCTATCCCTATATTATAGAGCATCCTCAGTTTTTTTGGTATAAACGTTACGTGGCCTGGTCAGAACTGCTGACCATCGTGGGCATGTGTGATGAGCTAGACTTCTCCTGGAAGGAATTGTTTACCCCTCATCAAGTTGAATATCTGGAAAAACGAGTGATGTCGTCGACGGTGCTCGATTATTGGTACGAGAAGAACGACAGTAAAGAACACGCACAACGTTAATTGCTGAGCGTCACCGAGAGGTTCAGTTGATTAATATACACACCTTTATACCAACACATTCAGGATCAGCGGCCGATTGGCTGCTGGTCCTTTCTTATAATATCAGAAAAGTATAAACGCCAGAGCATTGCTTCCTGATATTGCAAGAAAAATTACCTCTAAACGCGGTCTGTCTTCTTTGAAGGTACGTCGATAGACGTTTTTCTTAATCATGCCGGATGACTTTAACGAAAAATGCCATTGAACCCGCTCAGTCTTGTGTATAAAAAAGGTCGGTACACACCGATTCCATTGTAAGATATGCGGGAAAAGCATATACTTATCGATGTTCACTACATGAAGAGATTGCTTCAAAAGCAAAGGAGGATTGGAGATGATCAGCGATGAGGAATTGGATGCGTACCGCCAATCCGGAGAGCAGGTCCGGGTGGTTCGCGACGGCATCGAAAGCAATGATGTGACCGGGATTGTTGTGGCTTGGGACGGCAGCCAGGTGCTGATCCGCCGCCGCAACCGCAAAGTGGTCAAGCTGGACCGGAACTACTTGTTCCAGCCTGCGAGCGCTCCGCGTCAAAGCCCTCTGGAATAATAGCAGAGCCGTCTGGTTCGGTTCCCCTTGGTTCATATGGGGGACTCCAGGCGGCTCTTATGGTTTGGAGCCCTCCTGAAAATAGGGAGCAGCGGGATGGTCCATATGGGGAGTAAAAGAAGAGACGGGAAGGAGAGAACGGTCTTCGGGAGAGAAAGGATCCAGCCCGAGATAAACTCTCATCCGAACGAGCATCTCGTTACGAAAAGCCGGCCATAGGATATTCATTTCGTCGGTATAGCCTCTGCAGGAATATTCCGCCTTGACCCCGGTATCATCTTGTAAGATTCGAAGGATCCGGATCTTGCGTCTTCTCATTTCCCGCTTGACTTCAGCGAGCAGCGTGCCGGCCTGCCGGTCGCCGTTCACAATCAGTTCCGAATACAACTGGGGGGTCTTGAATACGCCGCTCTCCTCCATAATCCGAATGTCCCGTTCGAAAACTTTATGAATAAAAATCAGGAGCAGATAACTCTTAATCAGCGATGTCTCTTCCGACGTCATGCCGGGTGCTGCCATACATATCACCACCTGTACGAACTTATGTTCTTATTTTACCCGCAAATGCTTGGATTATTCAATAGATAGGAACTGGAAATTGTTTAGAATGAAGAGGAAATTAAACTTTTTTTGAAAAAGTGTTGACTATACCTGTCCAGCATGGTATGATCTATCTTGTCGCCGCGAAAGATTGATTCTTTCAAAGAGTGACCGACCGATTTGCGGTCGTGGCGGAATTGGCAGACGCGCACGGTTCAGGTCCGTGTGGGCTAACCCCCCGTGGAGGTTCGAGTCCTCTCGACCGCATACATACATAAGGCGTTCCCGTTTTGAACAACGGGGACGCCTTTTTGTGTTATTTGTTATTTCCCGTATCTTTCCTGAGAGGGGAGTAGCGGGGATTTTTGCTATACATAATTCCTCCAACTTCCTCAAACAATGAAACCACATCGTGGAGATACCGAGTAAAGGAGGAAGTTGCTTGAGTACATCATCTTTCAATAAGCTGCATCGCGGCTGGCGGAATATTGCGGCAGCGGGACTGGCGCTTACGGTTGCGCTTTCTGATCAAACCGCCCTCGCGGATGGGGAACGATCACTGGCGGCGGAGCGGGTCTTCAACGAGCAAGCGGAGGAGCCCGGGGCAGACCAGCGGCAAAGTGACATGAAGCCGGATAAAAAGGTTGCGATCATCATCGACGACTTCGGGAACGGGCAAGGGGGAACCGAAGAAATGCTGTCCCTGCCGATTAAGCTGACCGTGGCCATCATGCCGTTTCTTCCTACCAGTAAAACCGACGCGGAGCTGGCCCATAAACAGGGGCATGACGTCATTGTCCATATGCCGATGGAGCCCAAGCAGGGCAATCCCAAGTGGCTAGGTCCCGGTGCCATTACCTCCAATATGAGCAATGAGGAGATTCGCAAACGGGTGGAGGAGGCCATCGACAACGTGCCGTATGCGGTCGGCATGAACAATCATATGGGATCGAAGATTACCGGAGACGAACGGATCATGTCCATCGTGCTGGAGGTCTGCCGCGAACGCGGGTTGTTCTTCGTGGACAGCAAGACCAACTACCATTCCGTTGTCGGCAAGCTGGCCGTTCAGATGGGAATGCCTCCGGTGGCCAATAACATATTTCTGGACGACCGGCACACCGTCAGCCATGTCAGCAAACAAATGAAAGCCGTTGAAACCTGGGCGAGCGAACATCAGAACTGTGTAACGATCGGGCATGTCGGCGTGCAGGGGAAAAAGACGGCGGAGGCCATTCGCCAAAGCATCACCGGTATGCAGAATTCCGTATCTTTTGTAGGAATCAGCGATCTCGTCCGGGATATCTGGGATTGGAAGCCGGCGCCTATATTGCCGTCAAATAATAGCTGATTCCGTTCGCGATGGCCTGCGCGATCTTGAGCTGCCCGCGCCGATTGCACAGCATCGCCCGGTCTGCGGCATTGCTGAGAAATCCGGTCTCTACGATAACCGCAGGATCTTTGACCTGGTTCAGCAGGTAAAACGGGCTTCCCAGCCGGATGCTTCCCTTCGTCTGGTACAGCGGGTTAAGCTGCTGCTGAATGCTGTCCGCAAGCAGGACGCTGCGCCCTTCGTTCTGGTGAAGCACAAGCGCCCCGTTCTTTGAAGGATTGCGGCCCCAATTGACGTGAAGACTCACGACAATCAGGGTCGGCAGCTGATGGCTTAACTCCTTCCGCTGCGCGAGATCGCGTTTATGGCGGGAAGAGCTGCGGAGCCAGTGATTGTCGTCGCTGAGGGCGTAGTCAGCCGTCCGGTTCAAGACCGCGTCGTACCCCTGGCTGCGCAGCAGCATAAACAGCTTCTGGGCGATGGCGAGGTTAATGTCCTTTTCCAGAATGTTCTGAAATGAAGTCCCTCCGTCAACACCGCCATGTCCTGCATCCACGATAATCACTTCATGCGGAAAAGCCGGATGCTCTGGATAGGCGGTCGTACTTTGGTCACCGGGGCCAGCGGCCCAAGCGGACGAGCTGCCTGCGCACAACATTGCCGGGATCAGGAGGATGGCGGCGATCAAGCTTTTGATAGGCATAAAGGATGGCCCTCCTTTCGTTAAACGGGATTGGAGCGAATAATTGATGTCGAAGTTAGAATGTGCAATAAACGGTAAATAATGCACCGTCCGCATTCCTCCGTTTAGATTACCGTATCTCTGTGCAAACTAAGAGCATAGCAGAGCTGTAATTTGGCATTGTGGGGGGAATGGAAATGGCCAGTGGAGATGAACTTGTAAAATACATTACAGAGCGCGTCGTCAGCTACATGGAAACACCCAAGGAAGAACGAAAGAAGCAAAAATATAAAGAGCCGTGGACGGTCAAATGGTTCGGCATGATCCCGTTCGGATTGTCCCAATGGGGAGGCCGGACGGCTGATAAACGCCATCCCAAGCGGCGAAAAATCAAGATGCGGAATCTTCATGACTGAACGAAGATGAAAGAAGCGGACCTCGTATCCACACGAGGTCCGCTTCTTTTTGGGAATGAAACGCGATAAGGGCAGGAACAGATAATCATGCAGGAGATCTAGGGGCGGGCATGAAATTCTCCGGCAGCCATCAGCATGGAGACAGGGAGGTACCGGGTTCCGGCACGTCCTGTGGCCGCGTAGCTGACCGCAGGAGCGCTTGCGGCCTGGGACCATGTCTGAATCCCGCTTACCGCAAACGGCGCCCCATAGGACGCGTTACGGCCGGGAGCGGTGAAGATCAGTCTGCCTCTGGATGCGACGGCTTTCAGCAGATCGTCTCCGCGGCGGATGTTCAGCCGGGGGGAGGTCATCCAGAGCAGGTCGTCATAAGGATCATTACTATCTATCTTCGCAGCAGGTGACGATGCCTCGAGCCGGAGACCGTTCTGATTGGTAACGACTGCCGTCTTAGAAACGGAGGCGGTGCTGGCGGAAACGGCATTTGCTGGCAGAAGCTCCAAGGTCAGCGCATTGATGTACATTGCCGGCTTGCCGGGCAGGGTCACTTTCCAAACCGGCAGCACTGCCGAATATTGAGCTTGGATTTGAACGTTTGTGGGGAGGCCGGGGTGATCGGGAATAAGGCCATCCTCAGCCAGCCGGTCATGGAGGGCATCGCTGCTGTAAGGGATGGCTGGACCGCTGCCGTACTCGCTGAGCATATATCCGCCTTCCTCCCTGGCGGTGAATATTAAATATCCCAACTGCTTGCTATCCTTTGAAACGACCGCAAGCCAGCTGTGGGTGCCGGGCCCTAGCGGGTAATAGTCGATGGCGGCGCCGTCCCACTGCTGAAACTCGGACTGCGCGGACAGCTCGCGGACGACGGTGCCGGCAAAGCTCTCCAGCGGCGCGGGCACCGCCTGCATGTCCGATCCCGATGCGATCCGAAGCAAGGCCGTCCGCACGGGGCTTGCCGCCTTGGCGGCAGCGATGCCGACCGCTGCGGCCGATTGCGGGACCGCAGGACTCCAGGCCGGCCAGGCGCAGCTGACGGCACAGGTCAATGCCGTCACTTTTAAAGCGAGAGATACCATCCTCACCACATTCACCCTCCTCGATTTCAGAGCTTTATTGACATCATTGTATCGGACAAGCCGTAAAAAGGCTGTTGCAAGGTGTCGGGCTTTGGGGCGCGGGCACGGGTCTTTTTTTGCCTTCTTTTAGCGAGGGAGGTCAAATGCTCATGGACGGATGGATCTTAAGTGAAACAGACCGCAGGTTATGGCGGACAGGTTCACCTTAGGTTCATACTGCCATGTCATTTCGCTACGCCGGTTGTCGTATTGCTCCCGGATGGCCGTAAGCTTCTCCTCCTCGGTTTCCTTGAGGAGGTCTTCGTAATACATGTCGATCACCGCAAGCTCATCCCTAAGGCGCTCCCTTGCGGCTTCCGCCCAGCTGTAATCCTCGCCCGCCAGCTGATCCTTCATATGCTTCTCCAGCAGATTGGCCGCGCCAGCGAGCGAGAGGCTTCCCGGCTGGATATGGATATTCTCGGGCAGCCGCGGCCCGAGTTGAAGCTTCTCCAGACGCTGGGCAAACTGTTGGTCGATCTGCCCGGTCACCAGCGAGATGCCGATGAAGTGGAGCGCTTCTTTCTTCACGTCGCAGGTCATCTCGACCTTGAAGCAGACGCCCAGCCACGGCTCGTAGGGGGCGGAGAACAGCGTCTCCCGCTGCAAAGGGCCCGGCTGCTCAAACAGGTACACGCAGGAGCCCTCCTGCCGGGCTACGGCCCAAATTTGCTGCAGCCGGCTGCTGCCGTATGTGACGTCTTCGCGGGGAATCCGCCCCGGGCCGATCCGCGGCCCTGCCGGATTCACCCCGAAATACCTCGACAGAATGCTGTCCTGCGGCTGAGGCTGCGCTGAAGGGGGCGGGGTTTTGGCCGCCTGTTCGTTATATTGGTCCGGATCAAAGACGAAGGTGTAGGAGAGAGTCTCCGGCTCCGCCCCAGTCCGTTCAATAAAGCCCCAGTAGTAGGGGCGGTTGGTCAGCTGCTTGTCCGCCTGCGGTGACAGTTTGACAGTCACGTGATAAGGGGACTTCTCGATAATGCTGCATTCGGTCGTTTCCAGATAGGTTAGCACTTGCTTCTGAACTTCCTGCGGGGACAGGCTCATCAAGCTTCCTCCTCAATGACGGTTTCCGCATCTTCGTATTCGATCTCGCGCTTGATCTGGTCAAGCGACTGCCCGAGCGAGCTGACTTTGCTGCGGATTTCCTCATCCGACTCCGACTCGAGGAACAGCTTGTACAGGCTTTTCTCGAACGATTCCTTTTTCTCGAAACGCTCCAGAATGACATCCAGGCCGCCGATGACCGTCTCAAACATGTTGATTTTTTCGTGCAGCAGATTCAGGATATGCTCCTCGATCGTTCCGGTGGTGGACAGGTTGTAGATCTTCACGTCGTTCTGCTGCCCGAGCCGGTGGACGCGGCCGATCCGCTGCTCCACCCGCATCGGGTTCCATGGCAGGTCAAAATTGATCATATGGTGGCAGAACTGCAGGTTGATGCCCTCGCCGCCGGCTTCGGTGGCGATCATGACCTGGGCCCGGCCGCGGAACAGGTCCATCATCCAGTCCTTTTTGCCCCGGTTCATTCCGCCGCGGTACGGTACACAGGACAAGCCGTGCTTTTGAAAATACTGCAGCAGGTATTCCTGCGTCGCCCGGTATTCCGTAAACACGATGACCTTTTCGTTCATGTCCTTGATCAGCTCGATCGTCTTTTCGGCCTTCGTGTTCGCTTTGATATTCCGGATTGCGTTCACCAGCTCCCACACTTCGGCGGTGAGCGGGGAGTCGTCCGGAATCTTCTTGGACAGGTTCACGAGGGTCAGGAACACCGCGTCCCGGCTGCTGCACACCTCACGCTGCAGCGTGACCAGGGACAGCATGCTGCTGAGGTTGCCCCCGGACGCTTTGTACTGGTTCTTGACGAAAGAAGTTACACCGTCGTACAGCGCCTGCTCCTCAGGAGAGAGCTGCAGGCTGACGTTGCGCACCGTCCGTTTGGTGAACTGCACCGGGCCTTCGCCGCGCCGGTTGCGGATCATTACCTTGGCGAGCTCGTCCCGGAGCTGACCCTCGTTCTTCGCCTGCCGTTTGCCGACAACGAAGTTGGCCGCAAAATCCCCCTGCCGCCCGAGCTGGCCGGGCTTCAGCAGCGTAATAAGGTTGAAGAGCTCGCTCATATCGTTTTGAACCGGCGTCGCAGTCAGCAGCAGGCAGTACTTTTTCCGCAGCTTCTGGATAAATTGATAGTTCGTCGTTTTCTTGTTCTTCAGCTTGTGCGCCTCGTCGATAATGAGCATGTCGTATTCCTGCTCCATCAGCATGTCCTTGTGGGGCTCGCGCTTGGCGGTATCCATGGAGGCGACGACGACGTCGGAATGCCAGGAATAAGCCTTTTTCTGCGCGACCGCCGGGATGCCGAATTTGCTGTTCAGCTCGCGGACCCACTGGAGCACCAGGGAGGCGGGTACCAGAATCAGCACTTTGGATACCAGCCCGCGCACCATGTATTCTTTTAAAATGAGTCCTGCTTCGATCGTCTTGCCCAGTCCGACCTCATCGGCCAGAATGGCTCTGCCGGACATCTCAAACAGCACCCTCCGCGCCGTGTCGATCTGATGGGGAAGGGGGGACAGGTCCTGCAAATGCTTCACACACTGCAGCTCGTCAAAGCTCGTCACAAGCCGCGCCTCTTCGCCCTGAACGGCCAGCTGAAACAGCCGGAAGTCACCCCAGGGGCCGCCTTTATCCAGGCGGGATTCGAGGTTATCCAGCCAGCTGCGGTCAATATTCAGGGGAACAGGAAGGTCCCCGGCCTGCGCCCCGCTACCGAGATGAGAAGTTTTCAAGCCTTGTACCTCCTTAATAGGTTCGTAATCTCGCGTAAGAGTAGTATGCACGTAAACCGGAGAGTTCATAACCTCCGTATGGATGGAGGCATCCGCTGATTTTCACAATTTTTTTCAAAGGAACCGAAGCAAAAAAGTGAGATTGGCGGAGAAAAGCAAAGGTTGTCCCAGAGTGAAGAGCTTTCATGGTCTAAATTTCAGGATTAAGGCGTGGAGTAACAATATGTGGTATAGTATAATCATCAATGCACACAATATATGGTACATGACGAGCGGATTTGCGTTTTAAATGGGGATATTTCGTTTATTGAATGGAAGGAACCCGGCTACATACAGGCCTTTCCCGGAAGTGAACCGGCACTTTTAGCGCAGTCGGCAGACCGACATCATCCGCTGATCGGAACTAAGAGCCGATACGTTCGGCAGAACAGTCATGGGAGGAGAATGTAACAGTGAATCAAGTTCAGAGCAAACAGAAGCTTGAGGGGTTAAGCGAAAAAATCTTTTTGGACCGGTATGCTTGGAAGGACCCGGACCCGAATCACGCCAAAGTTGGAGACGTCGTACTTGTACTGACCAAGGACGATCCGAAGTTTCCGACAAAGGAAGTCGGCGAGATCGTATCGCGCGAGGGGAAACGGGCGACGGTAAAAACACGCCGCGGCGAGCTGGTGGAGACGGACGTCGAGAAGCTGACGCTGAATATCGAGAAGACGCCTGAGGAAATGTGGGACCGGCTGGCCGGGGCCATGGCATCGGCGGAGCCGACGCCGGAGCTGCAGGCCGAGTGGAAAGAGAAGTTCCGCTACATTCTGGAAGACTGGAAGCTCGTTCCGGGCGGGCGGATTGCCGCCGGAGCGGGTGCCAGTGACGAGCTGACGCTGTTTAACTGTTACGTCATTCCTTCGCCGAAGGACAGCCGCGGCGGTATCATGGCGACGCTGTCCGAGATGACCGAAATTATGGCGCGGGGCGGCGGAGTCGGCATCAACCTGTCCTCGCTCCGTCCGCGCAGATCCGTGGTTAAGGGCGTGAACGGATCCTCGAGCGGTGCGGTATCCTGGGGCGGATTGTTCAGCTACACAACCGGCCTGATCGAGCAGGGCGGCAGCCGGCGCGGCGCGCTGATGCTCATGATCAACGACTGGCACCCGGACGTGCTCGATTTTATTACGGTCAAGCAGACGATGGGACAAGTGACGAACGCCAACCTTTCCGTCTGTGTGAGCAATGATTTCATGAAGG
Source organism: Paenibacillus sp. PSB04 (assembly GCF_025809195.1). NCBI lineage: Bacteria > Bacillati > Bacillota > Bacilli > Caryophanales > Paenibacillaceae > Paenibacillus > Paenibacillus sp. PSB04. The sequence continues at coordinate 6,895,203 of NZ_CP081301.1, read as the reverse complement.
CGGTCAAGGAGGACCTGGACTGGGAGCTGGTATTCCCGGATACGACGGATCCGGATTACGACGAGCTGTGGGACGGCGACCTTGAGAAATGGAAGCAGGGCGGCCATGCCGTCATTCCGTACCGGACGGTGAAGGCGAGCGAAATCTGGCATACGATTATCGAATCGGCGTGGAAATCAGCCGAGCCGGGCGTCGTCTTTATGGAATACTATAATCAGATGTCCAACAGCTGGTACTTCAACCCGATTATCTGCACGAATCCGTGCGGCGAGCAGGGGCTTCCGGCATGGGGCGTCTGCAACCTGTCTGCGATGAATCTCTCCAAGTTCTACGATGAAGAGAAGCATGACGTGGCTTGGGACGAACTGGCGACGGTGACGCGTTACTCCGTGCGTTTCCTGGATAACGTTATCGACACGACGCCGTACCATTTTGAAGAAAACGAGAAAAACCAGAAGAAGGAGCGCCGGATCGGCCTCGGTTCGATGGGTCTGGCGGAGCTGATGATCAAGCTGAACATCCGGTACGGCAGTCCGGAATCACTCGAGTTCCTTGACAAGCTGTACGGTTTTATCGCCCGCGAAGCATACCTGGCATCGGCTGACATTGCGGAAGAGAAAGGCTCGTTCCTGGCGTTTGACGCGGATCCGTATTTGCAGAGCGGATTTATGAAAAATATGACCGAGGCGTTCCCGGAAGTCGGCACGGCCATCCGTGAGAAGGGCATGCGCAACGTGACCGTCATCACCCAGGCGCCGACCGGCAGCACGGGAACGATGGTCGGCACGTCGACCGGTATCGAGCCATACTTCGCGTTTAAATACTTCCGTCAGAGCCGCCTCGGCTTCGACGAGCAATTTGTGCCGATCGCGCAGGACTGGCTGGACGCCCATCCGGGCGAAGAACTGCCGGATTACTTCGTGACGGCGATGGATCTGACGGCGGAAGACCATATCCGCGCTCAGGCCGCCATTCAGCGCTGGGTGGACAGTTCCATCTCGAAGACTGCGAACTGCCCGGCCGACTTCACGGTCGAAGAAACGAAGCGGCTGTATGAGCTGGCGTTCGACCTTGGATGCAAGGGCGTGACGATCTACCGTGACGGCAGTCGCGACGTGCAGGTGCTGCAAACGGAGAAGAAGGAAGACAAGAGCGAAGCGAAGGCCGCTCCGACTGCGGAAACAGCTGCCTCCGAGGCTGCCGTACCGGCTGCCGCAGAGCAGGCGGGTGCCCAGGTAGCCGCTGCCGTGGCAAGCAGCCAGAGCTCCGTAGTGGATAAGCAGTACAAGCGCCGGCCGCAGGTGCTGCGCGGCGCAACCTATAAGATCAACACGCCGTTCGGCATGGCGTACATTACGATCAACGACCTCGACGGCATTCCGAGCGAGATCTTCCTGAACGTAGGCAAGGCAGGCTCCGATGTGTTCGCCATGGCGGAAGCGCTGGGCCGCGTCTGCTCCCTGTTCCTCCGCTACGGCGACCATGGCCACAAGGTGGAGCTGCTGATCAAGCACCTGAAGGGCATCGGCGGGTCCGGTGCAATCGGCTTTGGCGTCAACCGCGTGGAATCGATCGCCGACGCGGTCGCCAAAGCGCTGGAAGCGCATGTGCAGAGCGGCATCGAAGATGACCATCCGGAGCCTGCGCCCGTGGCAGCTACGCTGGCACCGGAGACAGCGGACCATGGCGGAACCCACTCGCACAGCCATGATGCGCCGAAGGCGTCGGTGGACCTGTGCCCATCCTGCGGGGCTGCGGCGCTGATCAATATCGAGGGCTGCAAAACTTGCGGCAACTGTGGGTATAGCAAGTGCTCGTAAATAGAGCGTGGTCATACACGGAGATGGAAAAAATAAATAAAGCGAGTTGAGTTGTAGCACATTGTAAATCCGAAGATTGATTAACCGGCAGTTTGGGGAAATACCCTCAAGCTGCCGGTCTTATTTTTCCTGCCGATCTTTCAATTTGGATGAAGGAAAAAAATACATTGGTACTAGTCGAATAAGTACAATTCATTGCCGAATTGGAGAAAAAGTAAAGCAGAGTTATGTAGATTGTACCAACTCTATCAAGGACCTTTAATGACAAAGCGTTAAGTCTGGAACATCGGGAAGCAATCGCCCAGAACTTTCCTGGCTTTAACTAGGCAAAAAATCGAATCATGCGGTGGAGAATGAATCAATTCAAAACCGGTTGCGGCTTTGTTTTGTGAATCAAATGAATTAAGCTTGGCATAACCTTAATTCATTGCCTGGTTGCGTACCTGATGAGTAAATGAGACACCTATTAGGGTGTCTCGTGATATTCGGCAGCCATATTTTTCTACGGAGTGAAAGACTCCTTTCTTACCCAAGCTCCACCTTCATCCGTACTCCGGTAAAACATTGTAGCGTAGCGGAGTGCTCCTCGTGCCGCTTCTTCAACAGATGAATATCTATTTTCCGATGGATCGTGAGGATCGGTTTTGTCCGCGTTTTTATAGTAATGGCTTAGCTCATAAAAATAATGGTCGTTCTGATTTCTGAGGATATCAATTTCAATTTCTTTACCATCGATTATAACCTTTAGTGTTCGGACAATCTCGTGAACGGCTTGGATATCGGCGTGAAGATTTCCGAGTTCAGACAGATTTAACATCGTCAGTATCCTCCCAATAGCTTCCTTTACCAAAGTAATCTTTACATACGTTGTTGAGTGACTGCAACACATCGATCATCCCTTTTAAATCACATGTATGGAAGGTGTTATTGATATCACGATTTTCGTCCTTGATTGAATATACATGGATCTCAGCGCAGCCATCCCATCTAATATCATCATCCTTATTCACATTCATCGTTTATTCGGTTTCCATCTCAGGTATGTCATCAAAGACGTTTGACTTTGGCACCTGGGTCATATTTTCTTTTTGCTGAACCCAATACCCGTTACGGTACCAATCCTGAAAAGAGTCGTCCAATTGCTGTTCCCGATTGCTGTCCTCATTAACGTCAGAATCAACTTCCATCTCCTTCCTTAGAACCCCATAAACATCCTTATTAACCCAGTCTTTCCGGTCATCGGCATCATTAAATGTATCCTTGTAGATTTAACCTCCTGAAGTCTATGGCCCTTTACCCATTTTGGTTAATTTGCTTGATCAAGGAGAGATTTATACAATCGTATTGATTCTTCGCAAGCAGGCATCGAATATTTGATTTGGGGTCTGCTTCATTTAAACTATTCATTCAACTGTGAGAAAAAAACTGCCGTATAACCGGCAGAGCAGGTTTTTTGATGGCTGCTTTTTTCATTAAGCTAACGGGCAGGATAGTGCAATCGGTTGTTCAATGAACGATACGGCACTCGAAATATAACTACCAATAATGTCTGACATATTGTTGTCAGCATTCCCACCTTATAATTAGTTTGAGAATAATTAAACGAGTGGAGGTACCACGATGATCCCTTCGAACAAAGTTACATGGTTTCAACTTCCCGCAGATGATGAGCAACGAGCATGGTATTTTTATGGGCAAATTTTTGGCTGGAGCCAGGAAGAAGTCTACGCAAATAAGACTACGACTGGCGCCATAAATGGCGAAATCGTACGGCGTAGCGGAGAACTAAAGGAACCGCGCCTTGTAATTCGGGTGGATGATGTTGATGGAATGATTGAAAGAATCATTCATTTTGGCGGTAAAATCATACAGCAACGAACCGAAATTACCGAGATCGGTATGGTGTATGCTTCGTTTGAGGACACTGAAGGAAATGCGGTAAATATTGTAGGTAACATCTAATAATCGAATCCTTGGCAAGAAGGAGCATTTGATGACGAAAATAGATGATCATGGACATTCCTGTGAATGACTTCGTTAAACTAACGGGAAACGATAGTTGAATAAACGACCTCTTGAAAGAAGCTGCCGGTGCAGTTCGGTAGCTTCATCTACGTTAACGGGCAGGATGGTTCAGTCGTTTCTCGAATATCATATTATGGATAACACCAGTCAAAACAAGGATTTAACGTATATACGTATACATTACTACCCGACCTAACAAGTGCTAGTAAGGTGGGTATAGCAATAGAGGGATAGGGAGATAGATAGATTCCCTCTCGTTGCTCGTGTACGATTTGTAGCTAAGCATGCATGTCCTTTGCCTGATCCTTAATGGATCAGGTTTTTTGATTTTAGGTTACCGGGTAACAGGTAATCATTTTGAATCGCTCTGAACCGTAGATAACGAAACGAGGACGGGACCGGCAAAATCCGATGCCTCCTCGCCTTTGGGATTCCGAAGACGAAACAGGAAGGCATTTGAAGATAGAGCTCGGCAAAGCCCAGCGGGTGCTCGACAAGCTCTCCGCTATGTTCGGATACTTCACTGAACGAAATCAACTCCCTTTTACCTGCAGCTGCAAGCTGAGCTAAATCGTAATTAGCAGGCAGCTTTTCGATATCGACATAGTACTCCGGGTGGCTGCTAAGATATCCAAGCGGTAGCCTTTTGCAGTATGGACGCGGCAGCATTATTTTTGTTTCGCTACATCAATATGTTCGGATGCCTTTTTTAGTAAATAGAGGTTCGAGCTTTCCTATAACTCCGCTCAGGAACATGGTACAGGTCAATGTAATATCCTTACATTAGACCATATAACAAGGAGCGCTTAGATGAGCCGGAAATTAACCTTTGATTATATTATCGTAGGAACTGGTCCTGCTGGTGCCGTCATCGCCAAAACATTAAGCGATAATAAAGAAGTATCGGTTCTTGTCCTGGAGGCCGGTGGGAACAACGATAAAGACACCCCCATTAAGGACTCTACATTCGCACTGGAATTGGAAGAACAGTTCTTCCCCCAATATTTTTGGCAGGGGGAAGGGGTTCCGCAAGAGGAGCTGGATGAGCGGGCATTTGAATGGACAACGGGACGCCTTTTAGGCGGAGGGTCATCGATTAACGGTGAGCAGTATGTACGTCCTACATCAGCTGTTTTCAGGGAATGGGAAAAGCTCTTAGGTCCGCTGTGGTCACCTAGACGGGCCATTCGCCGATTCAAGAAATTGGAGAAGTATAACGGAGAAACCGATGATCTGAACGCCCGTGGATTCAATGGAAGGATCGATATCAGACAGGCTCCGGTAAATCCCACATCTATGGCGGAAAAGCTCACGACGGCTATTGAGAGGGCTACAGGATATCCCGAGATCCTCGATTATAACGATCCTAAAACTCCCCTGGGCCCATTTACCCGCTGGCAGTTGTATCAAAATCCCAAAGGTCGAAGAGAAAGTTCCTCTAGAGCCTTTCTCTCCTCGGATATCATGACGCCTTCCGGCCGGGGTGTAGACGGCAGGAGACTTAAAGTGTTCTTTAATTCGACGGCTCTGCGCGTGCTTTTTGACAAGAAACGCGCCACAGGGGTCGAATTCCTGAAAGAAGGAAGACGCCTTCGTGCTTACGCCCAAAAAAAGGTCATCATCTCTGCAGGCATCAATAGCGCTCAGCTATTAATGCTGTCCGGAATAGGTCCGGCTGCTCTACTTAAAGAAGCTGGGATCCCTGTGGTTTTCAATAACCCGAACGTAGGGAAGAGCTTGAGAAATCACACGCTTAACTCTGCGGTGTTCACTACGAATCCGAACGATGCTGCCCTGCCTGCGAATGACCCGGATGCACTTTATACAGGGGGAGCCTTTTTGCCCGATCCGACGGGTGTAAACAGCAATCGCCGGGCGGTTCAACTGATTGGCATTGGTTCTGACAGTACGTTAACTTTAGCGGTTCTTTACTTGCGCCCCAAGAGCCGCGGCACGATTAAGATACAGAACAAGGATCCGCTTAAAATCGTGCTTGCGGATGAAGGATTTCTCGCCAATCCGGATGACATGGAAGCCGTTAAAAATATTTTTAGAACCTATGTGAAAAATATAGCGGCAGAACTCGCATCCATCGATCCGTCGTACCAGCTTGTTTCACCGACACTGGATATGATTGAGGACGACGCCCAATTGGAGGAGTATATTAAACAGAATTTCGACCATAATCATCACCAGCAAAGCTCCCTTCGTATGGCTCCGTTAAAAAAGGGAGGGGTAGTGGATCGAACGGGCCACGTGCATGGGGTAGAGGATTTGATCTTTGCCGACGCTTCCATCATTCCATTTACGGTGGACGGTAATACATCCGCCGCTACTTTCCTTATTGGTTATACGATTGCCAGGCAATTGGTCTCACCGGATAAAAAAGGCAGAAGACAGCCATCCGAGGGCGACGAAGAGTAATGAACTCAACTTATTCATAAATAACGCCTAAGTCCCCGAGCTCGAAAACCCGGGGACTTTTTTTATATGCTGCGCAGCTGGTGCGTGAAGCGCTTTACTCCTTGTTGTTCCTCAGCCCAAAAACTTAATGGATTCTTTGGTTTTTCTGGCAAATGCAATGGGATCATCGATTGACTCCCAGTGAACGTACATCAAGCGCGGATTCTCGAATAACCAGTGATTGTGGACGGCCGTTACTTTAATCCCGTTTTTGCGGAGATTGCTCAGCAAGCGGTTGACTTGACTTTGGAAGAGAGCGGTTTCGCCTAAACAGAGCGCCTTGCCCGAACTGTTCAGGGATTCGAAGGAGAAAAGTTGATAGCGGACCAAAGGAGAAGTGGTACGTCTTCCTAAAATCGAGGCTCTAATGACCCGATTTCTGGAGACAAAACAAACCGGACCTTTCGTAATTTCGTGCTCGGTTCCACCTAAAATAGCTGAGAATTCGTTACAAAGTTTTTTAAAGCGAGGACTTACTTTAACTTGCGCCATCCGAAATCATCCTCCCATGAAATGATATAATACAGCCTGCCCGTTTAACCGTGTTAGCCCAGGAATTTAATGGATTCTTTTGTTTTTCTGGCGAATGCAACCGGATTGTCAATAGACTCCCAGTGCATATACATTAAGCGAGGCTGCTCTTTCAGCCAGTGGTTATGGACTGCGGTTACTTTAATCCCGCGTTTACGGAGGTTCGACATCAACCGATTCACCTGATTTTGGTGAACGGCCGTTTCACCCAAACAAAGCGCGCGGCCCGACTTATCAAGAGATTCGAAGGAAAACATTTGCATTTGAACCAAAGGGGAACGTGTTCTTTTGCCAAGAATGGTTTCTCTTAAATTCGTCATCCGCGTAACAAAGCAAACCGGACCTGCTTCAATTTCCGATTCGCCTCCCAATATTTTTCCGAATTGGGTACAAAGTCTTTTGAACTGCGGGCTAACCTTTACTTGTTCCGCCATCATAAGTCCTCCTTTAATCAAGTTCTATGTATTCTATGATCAAGGAAGGAAGAGGTATGGACTGATAGCGTAGGGTACTCGCATAAAAAACGAACGACCGATGCTGCATCATGAGCAGGCCGGTCCGTTATCTGAACCCGCGTCGCTTTTTCTTCCAGAGCAGCATGACAAATGCTTGACGGGGAGAGGCATTTTGTGATAGTTTCATCCATATCAAATGAACAGGGAGGGATAAAGCGATGACGATTTCTGAGATTGTAGATGATCAGGTGAACCTGTCTTCGGGAGCAATGCTGGGCAAGGTTCACCAAATCACAAATCGGATACCGGAGCTTTATCCTTCTATGCATAAATATCGCAGGTGACTTGTTTTTAAAATAGTCGCTTGTTTGTGTATAGCTTGGTTAATGTATCGCAAGAAAGCACCGGTATGCTGGTGCTTTCTTTGCGTTGTCTCCGTGTAAAAGGAGATCGTTAACGTTGAAGCACATCACTAAGTATGAAAAAATCCGTCAGATCCTATCTATCCTGAAACAACCGGATTATAGATACAAGCAAATAACTGATGCTATTTTCAAGCAGAAAATCGGACATTTTGAAGAAATGAGCAGCTTGCCTAAAGCCGTAAGAAACGAATTCATCAAGGAGATTGGCAACCCTGTGCTGAGCATTACGCCCAAAATCGTGCAGCAGTCCAAGCAAGTAAGCAAAATTCTTTTTGCCATCCCTGGCGACGAGCACATCGAGTCCGTAAAGTTAAGTTATAAAAACGGGTGGGAATCCTATTGTATCTCATCCCAGTGCGGCTGCGGGTTTGGCTGTACCTTTTGCGCTACGGGAACGTTGGGGTTGAAGAGAAATCTCACAGCGGATGAAATCACGGACCAGCTTCTTTATTTCCATTTGAACGGCTACCCATTGGACAGCGTGTCCTTTATGGGGATGGGCGAAGCCCTTGCAAATCCGTATGTGTTTGATGCCTTACATGTGCTGACCGATCCTGAGCTTTTTGGCCTGGGGCATCGGAGAATTACGGTGTCTACCATAGGCATCCTGCCTGGAGTAAAGAAATTAATGAAGGATTTTCCGCAGATGAATCTAACGTTTTCTCTCCACTCCCCATTTCCGGATCAGAGAAGCGAGCTCATGCCCATCAATCATCATTTTCCGCTGGAAGAAGTGATGAAAGTGCTTGATGAGCATATTCAAACGACGAAACGAAAGGTATACATTGCTTATATCCTTTTGAGGGGAATCAATGACTCGGCCAAGCACGCTGAAGCGGTTGCTGATTTACTGCGGGGAAGAGGACCATGGGAACATTTATATCACGTCAATCTCATCCCTTACAATGCCACCACGGCCACCCCGCAAAGTTATAAAGAATCGGATCACAGCGGAATCAGCATGTTTCTTAAAATCTTAAAGACCAAAGGAGTCCATGTTACCGTCAGAACCCAGTTCGGTTCCGATATCAACGCAGCATGCGGTCAGCTGTACGGATCACAGTGAGATTTTGAAATTTTGCTGCCTGAACCATTTTTTCAAGGAGTGAGTCTCAGTGAGATACATTAACGCCTCTGCCGTCCTGCCGGAGGAATTGGTTGAAAAATTACAGGAATTTGTCCAAGGGGAATACCTCTATATACCGGCTATAAAAAATCAACATCGAAGCTGGGGAGAGCTATCCGGCGCCCGACAAGAGATTAATAAAAGAAACCATGAAATACTGAAAGCATATATACTGGGAGCATCCGTCGAGGAGCTTTCGGAATCGTTCCATTTATCGACCTATGCGATCAGAAAAATAATTTATCAGAAGTAGAAGTAGAAGTAGAAGTAGAAGTGGATCCCCCCCTCAAGCAAATCGTGCTAAAGGAAAGCATGGTGTGACTTGCAGGGGGGTTTTTACGTTGTTGCTACGAAATGCTACAGCATCATTCGGTATATAGATCAGGAAAATCCAATCTGTTAACGTATAAATGTAGGCAGGGAAGAGGGGGTCAAAGTCATGAATGCCATCGTAAATATTTCGGTTGTAGTTTAAGTGAGCATAAAAGTAAGAAGATAAATCATACGGGTAACAACTAATTATCGCTATTTATGCTTGCTTGAGGCTGATCGTACCTACGCATATAATGCACGATACGTCTAGAGGATCATCAGGAGGTAGTTAGGTTGTTAAAGATTTCAGTATATGATATGGATGGTAGAGTGACCGGTGAAATGGAGCTCGAACAATCCATCTTCGGCATTGTCCCGAACGAATCCGTTTTACATGAAGCGGTGGTCAATGTTCTCGCGAATAAGCGCAGCGGGACGCATTCCACCTTAACCCGCGGCGAAGTTAGAGGCGGAGGCCGAAAGCCCTATAAACAAAATAAAATCGACCGATCCAGAGCGGGTTCGATTCGTATGCCGCACTGGCGTCATGGAGGGATTGCGTTTGGCCCCAAACCTCGCGACTATGGTTATCGCCTGAATAAAAAGGTCAAGCGTCCATTGTCCTACCTGAAAAAGATCATATGATCTTTAAAAGCGCAAATAACATTCCGGGTGTGCAAACCACAGAAGCCGATTCGCTGAATGTATATGACATTCTGAATTGCGATAAGTTCATAATCACTAAAGATGCTGTGAGAATGGTTACGGAGATCTATGTTTAGGAAGGAATTTAATTTCATACGCGTAACTTGTTTTTTGAGGCCGAAAATGTGTAATGGTTGTTTTTATTGGTACCGTACACTGTGGAAAAAGCTGTAGTCGATTTGAAAAGAAACTACTCGCCCTTTTATAGGGCGGGTAGTTTTTATGCAAACCACAAGTCTTGAATCAGAGAAGATGCTCAGTATTTCTCCAAGTGGTAATAGTTGCGCGGGGATTTGCGGTATTGCCCTGGGCTCATGCCGAACATTTTTTTAAAAGTCCATTGAAAATGGGTGACGTTGTTGAACCCGATCGAATGAGCGATATCCGTAATCCGCTGGTTCGTATACAGGAGCATTTCCTTGGCCCGCCAAATGCGTTTGAAGGTAATGAACTCCACGACGGAAAAGCCTGAATTTTGCTTGAATACGCGGCTCAGATAGGATGAATTCACTCCGATAAAATCGGCGATACGGTCCAGAGTGATTTCTTCCGTATAGTACTGCGCGATGTATTCCATGGCTTTGGATACAACGGGTTTGAAATGCACATGCGACGCGTTCTCCATCTTAGAATATGGGGAATTGTCCTCATAACCTTCTTTGATCTCCAGTAAAATCCATTGCAGGAGTGACTTGATTTTTTGGCTTGAATAACGGCTTTGATGGTCGTAATGCTCTTGCAGCTGACTGAAGCCGAATTCGAGCTTCTTTTTTAAAGGTTCATTGACTCTAAGGCAATGGGAGAACCCCGGCTCGCGTTTTTCGAACAATGACAGCAGATTGACCTCGTCCAGCAGCGGATCGGTTTCGGCAAGCTGCCGGTTGAACATCAGTACTTTGGCTTCAAACGGTTCGTTGTTGATCAGCTGGCTTTTATGGAGCTCCTGATTGCCGATGACGAACAGGTCGCCTGGTTCAAACACATAGGTTTTGTTATCGATATAAAACTGCCCCCGTCCCGATAAGACATAGAACACCTCCAACTGCTCATGCCATTCAAAGGGCATCCGCCACTCTTCCTCGTTTAGATTCGTAAATATTTGAAATTCATCGAATCCCTGAAACGTTTTTAATGAATCGGGCAGACCATCCTTTGGGGAGATATTGTTCTTGTGCTTATCCATTTCTTTATCCTCCCCCGGTTATATTGGTTTATATGAGATATGAGCTGCCATAGATTTTGCGAAAGGATTCGGTTTTCCGAAGCTCGCCATCTTTCGAAGCGGACTGGACATGTCTCAAATAGTTCTCCTTGAACGTTTTGCCTCCGGAACCTTGACTGACATGCGAATCAGCGGCTTGAAGCTTGGCCTCCCATGTGCCAGTGACATCTACCGTATAATTAGGTTCATCCGACCAGAGGAGGTAGACCTCGCGCGGCTTCCACGGCTGAATGCCTTCTTCCAGATGCTTCGGATAATAACCGTAGCTGTCGGCCAAATAGGCGGCTTCGGCAGCGGCTAGGCCGAGTGCGCGATGGTCGGGATGGAATTCCCATTTTTTCCAGGCGTCCAAAGTGATCACCACATCGGGTTTTTCGTTCCGGATCAGGCGGAAGATGCGTTCCTTCAAGTCCGGCTGTTCGCTTAAGGTTCCGTCATCGAATCCGAGCTGGATCACTCGATTCACACCCAGAATGCGGGCGGCATCCGCCATTTCCCTTTCGCGGGTCTGGGCTAATTGTTCCGGCTTCACTGACGTATCCTGCGTTCCCCGATTCCCGTTCGTCGCGATGGCGATGGTTACCGAATGGCCTTGTTTGGCCAGTTTGGCCAGCGTGCCGCCGCAGGATACTTCGTCATCGGGATGTGCCGTGATTACAAGTACGTTCCACTTTTCCATATGAAACCCTCCAGTCATTTAGGTTTTGAATTGTTATCCCTTTAATCCGCCCAAGGTAATTCCCTCGATAAACTGCTTTTGCAGCAGAAAAAAAATAAGGATCATGGGCCATACGGCCAAGAGCATGCCTGCCATCAATACCGGATAATTTGTCGTGAACTGCCCCTGAAGGGAGGCAAGTCCGACGGCCAGCGTCATTTTGTCCATCGAATCGTTGACCACAAGCGGCCAGAGGAAGTCGTTCCACGACCATAGGGTGGAGATGATCGCCACGGAAATCAATCCTGGCTTTGCTAACGGGAGCATGATATTCCAGTAGATACGGAAGGGATTGCACCCGTCGATCCTTGCAGATTCCTCGAGTTCCGAAGGAAGCCCAAGAAAAAACTGACGAAGCAGAAAAGTGGAGTACGCGCTGAACATACCGGTTACGGTAATGGCTTTCAGGGAGTTCAGCCACCCCAAATCTTTCATTAATAGGTATTGGGGAATCAGAAAGACTTGGCCGGGCACCATCATAACCGATAAAACCAGCAAAAACAGCAGGGTTCTGCCGGGAAAATGAATTCTAGCAAAGGCATAAGCGGCCAGGGAACTGATTAATAAACCGAACAGTACCTTGACGAGCGTCGTTACAACCGTATTCCAATAAAACGTCATAAAAGGAAGCAAGTCGGCTACCTTTTGGAAATTGTCCCAATGCAGCTCGCCCGGAAGAATCGTGATCGGGATCCGGGTCACTTCATCAGGAGCTTTTAAGGAAGTAAGAAGTGACCATAATACAGGAACAACCATAAGGAACGACCCGACCGTGAGCACGATATGGATGATCATAGGCTGGAATCTTCGTTTCTGTTTTGCATGTGTGACTGTGGTCATCTTTGCGGCCCCTCCTTAATCATAATGCACCCATTTTTTCTGCAGTTTGAATTGGAGCGCCGTCACGATCAGGATCATGATAAATAATAGAACGGCAATGGAAGACGCATATCCCTTATCATTTTTAATAAAAGCTTGTTGATAGAACAAGTAGACAACCGTATTGACATGATCGATGGCTACTGTGCCGACCATCATATAAATGAGATCGAATACCTGCATGGCTCCGATGAGCGAAGTAACCGATACGAAAAACAGGGTCGGCGTGATCAAAGGGAGCGTGATCCGGAAAAATTGGGACACTCGGCCTGCGCCTTCGATGGAAGCCGCTTCATAAAGCATAGGGGAAATTCCCTTAATTCCCGATATGATAATAACGGCTTGAAGACCAACCGCTCCCCATACAGCTACGCCTACGACGGAGATGAGAACGGTTCGGGAATCCGTCAGCCAGCTAACGCCGTGAATCGAAAGCAGCTTCAGGCCGGCGTTCAGCAGCCCGTAATCGCCATTTAATATCCATTTCCAAGACATGGCGATGGCAGCCGGCATCAACACGGACGGCAGGAAAAAAATCGTCCTATACACCGATATGCCGCGAACTTTGCTGCTCAGCAGAACACCCGCCAAGGTGGACAGAATGACAATCGCAGGCACATAGATGATTACGTATTGAAGCGTGTGCAGAAGGGAATGGTATACGGCCGTATCACGGATCAGCCTGGTGTAATTGCTCAGACCTGTCCAATGATAATTGCCAAAATCGCTCCATTCCGTGAAGGATAAATAAATGGTCCTCAGTACCGGCCATATGAACAACGCGCTCATGCCGAACAGAAGGGGTAATACCATGGCGTATCCCCATCCATATTCCCTCCTCTTCAGCTTTGAACGCTTGGCGTTGATAGTGGATAGTTGTTTTGCATTCATCACATGAGTTTCCCTCCGATGCAATGACGTTATGGATTGGATGCGATGGCTTCGTTCAAAGCTTTGGCATACGCTTTGGCGGCTTCTTCAGGAGTGGATTCACCTGTATAAGCACTTTTCAGGTACTCTTCTTCCAAACCGTCGAGCTTGGCATTTTGCGGTCCGCGCGGTAATGCTTTTGCAGCGTTAGCCATATCCAGCAAGTTCTGCAGGTGGAACTGGGGTACCGATTTGAGCCACAATTCCTGTCCGCCATGAAATGCAGGCAGTGCGGTTCCGTCTTCCCCTTGGATATCGGCAGATTCTTTGGAACCCAGGAAATCAAGGAATTCGATGACTTCTTTAGGATGCTTCGTATTAGCTGCACCTACATTAGCCAGCCCATGAATGACGCTTGTTCTCAACTTATCTTTAGGTAGAAGAGCAACATCGACATTGTTCTTGGTATACTCATTGGTGGCAAAATCTTTGACATTCCAAGATCCATCTATCAGCATGGCTACTTTTCCGGATTTAAACAGATCTTTGGGCGACGTATCCGTCATTTGGGCAAGCGTTGGAGAAACCTTATACTTGTGAATCAGATCGGTCTGAAGCTGGAGGCCGCGAATGCTCTCCGGAGAATCGTACAAGGATTTCTTTCCGTCATCCGTATAGAATCCACCCCCGGCCTCAAGTATTGTATTGTAATATCCTGTTTGTCCCTGGAACTGAGCGGGAAGCCCCCATATGCCATTGGCCGGATCAGTTAATTTCTGAGCGGCCAGGGCGGCCTTGTTCCAATCCCATGTTTCATCCGGATAAGGGATGCCTGCTTGATCGAATAAACTTTTGTTGTACCATAAACCGATAGCGTCCATGTCTTTGGGTACCCCGTAATGTTTGCCATCGTATGTATAAATGTCGACGAGGCCCTGAGGATAATTCCCGAAATCGAGGCTTGTGTCTTTCGCGTAGTCGTCCAGATTCAGCAGTTGATTGTTGGATGCATACTTCGGCAAACTTGCTCCGTTAATCCAAAATACATCGGGAAGGTTGCCTCCGGTAGCTGCCGTTTCCAATTTGGTCCAGTATTCATTCCATGGGGTTAACTTGATCTCAACATGGATATCCGGATGCTGTTCCTCGAATTTCGCGATAATTTTCTCCATGGCCGGCTGTTGGACTTGATCCCACAGTCCGTATGTCAGCGTGACATTGCCGGAGGCGGACCCTGATTCGTTGGACGAATCGCTGGCTGAATTTCCGGCTCCGCACCCGGAAAGAAGAAGTGTGAGCATAACCGTAAAAATGAGGATGGGTGCATAAATTTTGTTCATATCCGTTTGTCACTCCCCTATGAATTAAATAGAATAAATCCGTGTAAACCACTAGGATTTAATGATATTTAATATCTTAGGATAATCTATCGTGATTTTCAAATGATTCCTTGCGTGAAACATTAGATATTTTTACCTTTTGACTAATTTATTTTTTTGAAGAATATAGCATTGGAAATGGAGGGGAAGCCTCCAGTGCAGCGGTCTTTTTCTATATGCGCATGAACGGTGAAGGATTATAGTTATAACTAAGCCATATCATATAAAGATTATGCTTGAACAGGAGGGAAGCGCATGGCATCCGGTACGGAGACAGGCACATACGGCTTTCGTTTCACGGCGCCTTCGCACCTGGCGTTGTGCGAATTGTTTGCGGTCGGGCGGGACGAGATTAGGCATCCGTCGTACCGATGGGACGGGGAGGAGCGGAAGGACGGTCCGCTGCTGCTGTTCCAGTACACGCTGGAGGGCGAGGGCATGTTCGAGTCGGGGACGGAGACGTACCAGATCGATCAGGGACGGGCAATTATGGCCGAAATCCCGGGTGATCACCGCTACTATTTTCCGGCGGATGGGTCACATTGGTCCTTCGTGTTTATTCTGATGCGGCCATCGCTCATCCTGCCGAATTGGGAGGAAGCAAAGCTGCGGTTGGGAGAGGCTCCCTACTTGCCGCCCACAAGCCGGCCTGTCCGCGCGCTGCTGGAGATTTGGGATCAGGCGGGTCACGGCCGAATTACCGACCCTTACACAGCCTCTTCCTGTGTATACTCTTTCATTTCTGAGCTGTGCCGGTATGCGGTAGCGCCGCAGGACGAGCGACGGAACTGGCCGGAGAAAGTGCGCCAGGCCGCCGAGTATATGGATGCGAATTACCGTTCGATGATCAGCCTGGATCAGCTGTCGGACCGGCTCGGGTGGTCCAAATACCATTTGCTGCGCACGTTTGCGGCTGCGGTCGGCCAGACGCCGAGCGAATATTTAAACCGGGTCCGCATTGAACAAGCGATGCGGCTGCTCCGGCAGACGGATATGAGCGTTGAACAGATCGCGGAGCAGGTCGGATATTCCGGCGGCAGTTACCTGATCAAGGTGTTCCGCAAGATGACCGGGCTGACACCCGGGGGCTTCCGCTCCGAAGAGGGGCAGCTGACGTTCAGCCGGATGTTTTTTGAAGATTATAACGTCGATAGACGTTTTTCTGATTAGTCGGCGAATAAACCGCAATATTTTGCTGTAATAGAAGAAAGATTACTATGGAAACGTTGTTCTTCCCGGACGTAATATAGGAGGCGTAAAAGCAATTTTATGATACGAAATCAATTCGGGAGGAATGTCATGCAGCATCATTCGTTTGCACCAACACCCCCTATGGGATGGAACAGCTGGGATTGTTACGGCGCAACCGTTACGGAAGCGGAAGTTCGGGGCAATGCCGAATATATGGCACGCCATTTAAAGGATTACGGCTGGGAATACATTGTCGTCGATATTCAGTGGTACGAGCCGGGAGCGGTCTCAGACCTGTACAGGCCCTTCGTCCGGCTGGAAACCGACGGTTACTCGCGCCTCATTCCAGCAGTGAACCGCTTTCCGTCTGCGGAGGGAGGCCAGGGCTTTAAGCCGCTGGCGGATTACGTACATAGCCTTGGACTAAAATTCGGCATCCATATCATGCGCGGCATTCCACGGCAGGCCGTACATGATAATACGC
This sequence comes from Paenibacillus sp. PSB04, assembly GCF_025809195.1. Lineage (NCBI taxonomy): Bacteria > Bacillati > Bacillota > Bacilli > Caryophanales > Paenibacillaceae > Paenibacillus > Paenibacillus sp. PSB04. Next base: position 6,878,598 of record NZ_CP081301.1, on the reverse strand, counting down.
CGATCAAGGGCACGAACGTTACGGCCCGGGATATCGCCCATACCTGCTCTTTCTGCGGGTGGAACACGGACATGTATGGCGTCGACGCGGGCAAGAAAGGGGCTCAGGAATACTATCATTCCTTGTTTGAGCTGTACGCCGAATGGGGCGTCGATTACGTCAAGGTGGATGACATTGCGGATTCTTGGCTGCACGGAGGGCCGCATTTGGCGGAAATAGAGCTGATCCGCAAGGCGATCGACCATGCGGGCCGGCCGATGGTGCTGAGCCTGTCGCCGGGACCCGCACCTGTGAAGCATGCCGATTTCCTTGAAACCCATGCCAACATGTGGCGGATGACCGACGATTTCTGGGACCGCTGGCCGCTGCTGCTTGATATGTTCGACCGCTGCGAAACCTGGCAGGGACGGCCGAAGCCCGGCTGCTGGCCGGATTGCGACATGCTCCCGCTGGGCCGCATCGGCGTCCGGTGCAGTCATCCCGACCGGATGACGAACTTTACGCGTGACGAGCAGCTGACGATGATGACGCTGTGGACGATCTTCCGCTCGCCGCTTATGTTCGGCGGGGAGATGCGCGACAACGACGAGTGGACGTTATCGCTGCTGACAAACCGGGACGTGCTGGACATGCATCAGCACAGCTTCGGCGCCCGCCAGGTGAGCCGGAGCGAAGGCCGAGTGATATGGGCTGCTGAGGGTCCTCATGGCGAGCGTTACGCCGCGCTGTTCAATACCGGCGAGGAGGCTGCCGAAGTTTCCGTGTCGCTGGCTGAGCTGGGCATTTCCGGCTCGGCGCATGCGCGAAATTTGTGGACCGGAGAGGAGCGCAGGGAGCTGGGCGGCACATTGGCTTCTGCCGTTCCGCCGCATGGAGCTTCTTTGTTCCGGCTTATAGCGGAATAACAACCCTTTTGTTGATGCAGACATGATCAGAGGAAGTCTATCTTTTATAGATAGGCTTCCTTTTTGTTAAGATGAGCTAATTCATAAAGCTCTGTACGGCCCTGGCTGCCCGATGTGACGATATATCAATTAGATGTTGGTATAGATCATTGTTTAAATCAGGGGAGTCATTTACAATTTTTTTAAATTTAGTGCAAGTCATATAGAGATACAATGATATCTTGAGAGAATGTATGGAGGTGTTCCGAAAAAACAGATGAGACCATTGTGATTGGAGAAATGGATGGGGTCAGAGCGTTTTTTGCTTATTATTGAAAGCGTTTTCGAATGATTGGCTGGGAGTGATATTGTGGTTCCCCGTCAAATCTACGAATCTTTAGGGAAGGTGACACGATGCGCATACGAGAGTACAGCACGAAAGGCATATCTTTCAGGAAATTCCTCTACATACTTCCGTTCATGCTTTTGCTTGCTGTCTTTGCCTACTATCCGCTATACGGATGGGTCTATGCATTCTTCGACTACTCGCCGCCGATTCCGTTGTCCAAATCTCCGTTTGTCGGCTTACAGTGGTTTCGTTCCTTGATCGAAAACCAGGTCAAGATCGACCAGCTGCTCCAGGTCATCAAGAACACGTTCGGGATGAGTGGATTGGGACTGCTGTTCTCCTGGCTCCCCATGATTTTTGCCATATTCCTGAACGAAATAAAGGCCGTGCGGTTCCGGAAGTTTGTGCAGACGGTAACGACCCTGCCGAATTTTATCAGCTGGGTACTGGTATATTCTTTGGCGTTTTCCATGTTTTCCAGCGAAGGCATCGTCAACGGCCTGTTGAAGCAGCTGGGACTGATCGATTCCCCGATTTTATTCCTTCAGAACTCCGATCATGTCTGGATCACCATGTGGCTGTGGACGATCTGGAAAACGTTAGGCTGGTCCGCCATCTTGTACATAGCGGCGATTACGGGAATTGATGATTCCCTTTATGAGGCGGCCCATGTGGACGGGGCAACGAGAATGCAGGTGATATGGAACGTCATCCTGCCGAGCATGCTCCCGACGTATTTTGTTCTGCTGATGCTGCAGATCGCCAGCTTTCTGAATAATGGCTTGGAGCAATATTTCGTATTCCAGAATGCATTCAACAAGGAAAATATACAAGTTCTGGACCTGTATGTTTATAACTTGGCGATGGGGGGCGGCAGCTACTCCGTATCGGTCGCCATCAGTATGCTGAAGAGTTTGATTAGTGTTGTTCTTCTCTTTTCGGTAAACGGATTCTCCAAATTGTTAAGAGGAGAGAGTATCGTATGAGAAAAGCTGCAGTTCAGGTAAGCCCGACCGACAAAATGATCACCGTAGTGATCTACGTCCTTTTTTCCCTGTTTGCTTGCGTGTGCGTCTATCCGTTTTACTCCATCATCATTAATACGATAAGCGCAAACGATATCAGTGCCCGGGGGGACGTCGTCTTTTATCCGCGGCACATCCATTTCCAGAACTATTTGGACGTTTTTAAAATACCGGGATTGGGGAATGCGGCTTTGATCTCCCTGGGCAGAACCGTGATCGGAACTCTGCTGACCGTAGGGGCCTCCGCCTTTTTGGGATTCATGTTCTCCCAAGAGGATATGTGGGGGAGAAGATTCTGGTACCGGTTCACCGTGATCACCATGTTCTTTAACGCCGGCATTATTCCGTGGTATCTCACCATGCGTTCCCTGCATCTGACCAACAATTTTTTGGCATACATTCTGCCGACGATCGTAGCCCCGTTCTTCATCATTCTGGTCAAGACCTTCGTGGAATCGACGCCGAAGGAATTGCAGCAGGCGGCAAGCATCGACGGGGCGGGCACGATGATGATCTTCTTCAGGATCATATTGCCGATAAGCAAGCCGATCCTGGCGACGGTCGCGATATTTACTGCAGTGGATCAGTGGAACTCTTTTCAGGATACGCTGCTGCTCGTTACGGACAGCAAATTATACACGCTGCAATTTATTCTCTATAACTATATCAATCAGGCGAGCTCATTATCGACCATGGTTAACCTGCAAAATGCCGGTTCGACGGCCATAGCCAGTCTAGCCACAGAGCAAACCACGACTTCCATTCGCATGACCGTTACCATTATCGTCGTTGCCCCCATATTGCTCGTCTACCCGATCTTCCAGAGGTTTTTCGTCAAGGGAATTATGATCGGGGCGGTCAAAGGGTGATTTTCGCATGGGATTAAAAATGGATTAGGAGGATGGTCAATGAGTAAAAGCAAGAAAGCAGCAAAAAAATCGGTCATGCTATTGTTCGCTTGCCTCTTCATCGCCTCGGTCGGGCTGGCCGGCTGTGGAAGCGGATCCAATGAGGAGCCGGGTACCGATACAAAGACTTCCGAGAATAACACAGCCATCGATCACAGCAAGCCGCTGACGATTACGGTGTTCGATAACGCGGCGAATTACCAGGGCGAGCAGACCGGATGGTATGGCAAGCTGCTTAAAGACAAGTTTAATCTGACGCTGAACATCCTTGCTCCGCAGGTTGCCGGGGATCAGTTATACAAGACGAGGTCGGCAGCAGGAAATTTGGGGGATCTCCTGATCATCGATAACAGTCAGCTGGAAGAGCTCATCCCGGCCGGTCTCATTATGGACTTGACGGATAAGGTCAAGAACACCAAGTACTTGTCCCAGTATGTGGATAATCACTTTAAACCTTTCAACGAAGCTTTCGATAAAGTGAATCCGGACGGCAAAATTTATGCGTTACCGACGTTTACAGCCGATACTTCGCCAACGACCTTCTCGGAAGACCAGCCTTATTCCAGCCCCATTTTGCCCTGGGATTATTACAAGGGGGTAGGGGCACCCAAGCTGAACAATTTGACCGACCTCCTGAATGTACTGAAAAAAATGCAGGAGAAATATCCCAAGACTCCGGACGGGAAACCGATCGTTCCGATCACCCTGTGGAAGGATTGGGATGGCGGAGGGATGGAGAACGTACGCTGGCTGAGCAACTGGTACGGCTATGAGCAGCCTGACGGAACTTCAACCTTACAGCTGAATGCGAAAGGCGATATCGTTCCGCTCATCGATGATAACAGCATGTACAAAAAGATTTTGCAATTTTATTTTACGGCCAATCAGATGGGGCTGATCGATCCGGATTCCGCGTCGCAGGATTGGAACAAAGTCTCTGAAAAACTGACCAACAAACAGGTGCTCCTCTTATGGTATTCCTGGCAAAGAGGGTTCTACAATTCCATTGAAAGGGGTAAAAACGGCGACGGCTACGTTTCAGTTCCGATCGCGGATTCCCGGATCATTCAGACCAGTGATGCCTACTACGGCAACGGCAGGGTTTTTGCCATCGGTTCAAAGGCCAAAAATCCCGAAAGGATCATGGAATTCCTGGATTGGTCGGTTTCTCCCGAGGGCTTGCGCTACTACACGAACGGCTTTGAAGGGTTCAATTACGAAAAGACGGATGACGGCAAGTTCAAGCTGACCGAAACAGGGCAAACCGCTTTCCAGAAGAACACCCCCGTACCGGATCAATATGGAGGTGGCGGATACCAGGACGGACAGAGCAAGATCAACAGCATGATCATGAGCGATTTTGTCAAGGATCCGGACACCGGCGAATTCTATAACAACAATTACTGGAGTTCCACTATAGAAGCTAACAAGACCGCCTTGACCACGGACTGGCAAAAAACCTACGACGCCAAGAACGCAACAGACTACTATCAGAAAAATAAGATGATCGACATCGTGCCGAATATTAATACGAGCTTCGGTGTTGACTCGTCGGATATTAAAAATAAACGCAGCCAGATTTCGGACTATGTAAAAAATGCATCCTGGAAAATGGTGTTTGCGAAGGATCAGGCGGAGTTTGACCAGCTGTGGGCAAAGATGAAAACGGATGTGGCAGGTCTCGGCTGGAATGATGTACTTGCTGCGGATACGGCAAAAGCGCAAAAAATCGTTCAAATGCGTTCCGAGGCATCGGCCGGCAAATGAGAGTAGGGGCTGTGAAGGCCGTTGAATTCCAACAATGAAGGGAGACGTTACACATGCTTCGAATCGTACAAGTTGAAAACGGGGTGGTGCAGGGACTACCGGCAGCCGACCCCCGAATCACCAGTTTCAAAGGAATCCCATTCGCCGCTCCACCCGTAGGCGACAATCGGTGGCGTGCCCCGCAGCCCGCCCAGGACTGGGAAGGCGTGCTTAAGGCGTACGAATTCGCGCCGATCTCGATGCAGGTAAGGCAGGAGATCGACGAAAACAATATCTATACCCGGGAATGGGCCGTGGAACCGGACATTGCCATGGACGAGGACTGTCTCTACCTGAACGTATGGACACCGGCTAATCGGACCGATGAGAAGCTGCCGGTCTACGTATGGTATTTTGGCGGAGGTCTTCAGGTCGGCCATACGGCTGAAATGGAGTTCGACGGTGAACGCATCGCCAGAAGAGGGATCGTGGTCGTCACGATCAACTACCGCCTCAATGTGTTCGGATTTTTATGCCATCCGGAAATTACGGCGGAAGCGCCCGAAGCGCCGGCTAACTTCGGCAATCTCGATCAGCAGGCGGCCACCAGATGGGTCAAGCGCAATATTGCGGCTTTCGGCGGCGACCCGGACAACATCACGATCGGCGGTCAGTCCGCCGGCGGCGGCAGCGTGATGACACAGCTGACTTCGCCTCAGAATGAGGGGCTGTTTCAAAAGGCGATCATTCAAAGCGGAATCTACACGAAGCTGTATCCGGGGACTCGCGTGCCCCCGCTTCGGAGTCATTTGGCTGAGGCCGAACAGGATGGCGTGAAATTTTTTGAATACCTTGGCGTATCTTCACTTGCGGAAGCCCGGCAGCTGGATGCCGTCACTCTCCGCGACAAGGCTGTGCAATACAAGGGATTCTGGGGCACCGTCGCAGATCAGGTGTTCAGCGTAGGCAATCCGTTTGAATTGTTCCTTGAGAACAAGCGCTGGAATGTGCCGGTCATGTTTGGCCACACGTCCTCCGAGTTCTTCAGTACTCCGGATGTCCATACGCCTGAAGAATTCAAGAAGCTGGCCGAAGACATGTTTGGAGACGACGCAGAGGCGTTCCTGGAACTGTGTGGCGCGCCATCGGCCAACGTGGAGGAGAGCCGGCAGAAGGCTGCGGTGAGCGGCATCGAATATGCGATCCGCATCGCCGCACAGGCCAATGCCGAGACCGGCTCCGGTACGCCATTGTACTATTACAATTTTGATGCCGAGATTCCCGGCTGGGATGATCCGGGCACCTTCCACTCGGTAGATCTCTGGTTTTTCTTCGAAACGCTGGCGAAATGCTGGCGGCCGTTTGTCGGCAAGCATTACGATTTGGCCCGCCAGATGTGCAATTACTGGGCGAACTTCATCCGTAACGGTGATCCGAACGGGCTGGATGCAACGGGAGAGGAACTGCCGCGATGGGAGCCTTATACCCCGGAAGCCCCTTATGGAATGCTCTTTGCGGATCAGGCTGAATTTTCCCAAGAGCAGCCGAGCGAGATCATGAAATTTCTGGTGCGCCAATATTTCAAGAAGAACAGACCCGTCCTGCAACCAGAAGCTTAGCATGGCGTGATATGGATATCAAGCTTGTTTATGCTCCTGGAATTTTCTTGGCGAATAGCCTGTCATCTGTTTGAACTGTCTGCAGAAGTGCTCCACATTTTGATACCCGCATCGGGAGGCGACTTCAGCAATGTTTTGGGTGCTGTGAATTAAATATTCTTTGGCCAACCGGATTCGGCTGTTGATGACGTCTTCCATGCAGGTGACCTTAAAGGTTTTTTTGTAGATGCTCTGCAGGTAGCCTGGGCTGATTCCGAGATATTCGGCCATTTTCGCAATCGTCCAGTAATCGCCCGGATCGTTCTGGATCGCGGTTCGAAGCTTCAACAAGTTATAATACTGAGGCGTAATCGGTTCGTGAAAATAAGATTCCAACAGCTTGTTGAACAGCGTCCGCAGCAAACAGTCGATGGACGAAGCCTTGTAATCCCGATGAAAGTTGTGTTCGATGGTCAACAGTTCAAACAGCTTGCGGCAGTAGTCCGGATCATCCAGGGAAAAGGGGACTCCGAGCGGCAGCGGCGATTCCGTAATATAGGGCTCATTAGATTCAAAGCGGATCCAGTCATTGATGAATTGATCGGCGCAGGCCCGATAATACACTTTCTGCTGCGGGCGGTAGAGGATAACGCTGTGCGTAGGATATTCCTTCAGCGCACCATTGACCCAGAACTGCGCGGGAGTCTTGGTGATGACAAGAAGCCAGTGATGACCCACGGGAACATCGATCACAAAGTTGCTTGGGTGCGTCGTGTTATACTCAACAAAATGAATACGGGCCATCCTTATCCCTCCTTGGAATGATGTTTCTACTATACTATAACAAGGAAAATATGAACGAAACCCTATGAGTTCTACCTTAGCATCAGGAAATATGCTCAGTGACCGGGTCATGAGATGATCCACCGTTTACAAGCGCCTCGCGGCTGCCGTCAATTCGCCGCGGGGCGCTTGTTTGTGTTAAACCTTGGGCGACTATATTTTTAGGGGGAACATCTTGAGTTTGTGAATTGTAAGCGATTTCTAGAAAGATATAATTTAGTTATCACCAGGTGAGAATATGTGACAATAGATGAAAAAGGGGAGGGCACAAAGAAATGCGCAAAAAGGTAAAACGTTCACTCATCATTTTGTGTATCGGCATGATTTCTACGGCACTGCTGCTATCCGGCTGCAGCGGATCAGGAAAAACGAGCGGCGGGGGATCGACGGCTGAATCAAGCGGGGACGATACGAAACCCATTACCCTGTCTGTGTTTATGGACGCCCCGGGCCAGCAGCCTACGGCCGACAACAAAATTTATAAATTGATTAAAGAAAAAACCGGCGTCAGTCTGAATATGGAATTTTTGGTCGGGGATCTGCAGCAGAAGCTGGGCGTTATGATCGCAGGCGGCGACTACCCGGATCTCATCTCGGGCAATGACAAACTGATCAATGCGGGGGCTTATATTCCGCTGGAAGATTTAATTGAGAAGTATGCGCCCAATTTGAAGAAGCATTATGCGGAAGTATGGAATCAAATGAAGGATCCGAAGGACGGACATATTTATGTACTCCCAAGCTACGGCGTGTACACCGGTTCGGTTCACGATACGACCTATCAGGGACCGGGGTTCTATTTGCAAAAGGATGTTTTGAAAGAAATGGGCTATCCTACGCCGAAAACGCTGGAAGAGTATTTTGATATTATCGCGAAATATAAGGCCAAGCATCCGGATATGATCGGATTTGAAACCTTGAATTTTGACTGGAGGGTATTTCCGCTCCAGAACGCGCCGGAGCATTTATCCGGTCACCCTAATGACGGCGGCGTGATCGTGGACAACAACAAGGCGCAAATTTTTGCGGACAAGGATATCGCGAAAACCTACTATAAGAAGCTGAATGAAGTGAACGCGCAGGGCTTGCTGGATAAAGAAGCTTTCGTGCAGAACTATGACCAGTACCTGGCCAAAATCGCCAGCGGGCGAGTGATCGGCATGTTCGATCAGCATTGGAACTTCCAGGATGGTGAGAATTCCCTGATTTCCCAAGGGAAAATTGGAAGCACTTACGTCGGCTTTCCGCTCATGTATCCCGGTGCAAAGGAATACTATCGTGATCGCGGAGGGTTGAACCTCAATCGCGGATTCGGTATTTCCGTAAAAGCCAAAGATCCGGTCCGGATCATTAAATTTATGGATGCATTGATGACTGAGGATTGGCAGAAGACGCTGCAATGGGGAATCAAGGGAGAAGATTATGAGGTAAAAGAGGACGGCACGTTCTACCGGACTCCGGAGCAGCGGAAAAATGCGGACAACAATACCTGGAAATTAGCGAACAAGGCAGATTCGTTCTTTGGATACATGCCTAAAATGCAGGGATCTTACAGTGACGGCAACGCGACGGATCCCGGAACCCAGCCGCAGGAATTTTACGATAGCTTGAAGCCTTATGATCAAGAGATCTTGAAAGCATACAATCATAAAACCTGGGCGGAATTTTTCAAGGAGCCCGGCCCGAACCCGGTATATTTCCCGGCTTATACCATCATTCTGGAGGACGGTTCGGCCGCTCAACTAGCCAGCACCAAATTAAACGACCTGTCGGTAAAATATTTGCCGAAAGCGATTATGGCTTCCCCTTCGGAATTTGATAGTGTATGGCAGGATTATGTGAATCAGATCCACAAGCTGGATATTAAGGCTTACGAAGACCGCATGAATGAACAAATTCAATGGCGGATTAAGAACTGGAGCAGCAAGTAAGAGCTGTAGAAATCCAAACGGGGCGGGGAATTCATTCCCCGCCCCGTATTGGAAATGACATAAGGGAGGGGAACAACGAGATGTCTGAAATCGTGCTGACCGGGGAGGTCAAGAGCAAGAAGAAGAAGAAGAAGAGAGTGGACCCGGAAATTGGTGTCAGCCTGAGCTGGAAAACCCTGAAAGCCCAAAAACAGCTGATATTCATGTCGGTTCCAATTGCCATTTACTTAATCATCTTTTCATATGTCCCCGTCTGGGGATGGCTGATGGCTTTTCAAAACTATCGTCCGGCCCTGTCCTTCTGGAAGCAGGATTGGGTTGGACTGCAGCAGTTCCGTTTTCTGTTCCAGGACGATGCCTTCCTTGGGGTGCTGCGAAATACGATTGCCATGAGTTTCATCAACCTGGTTTTGGGTTTTGTAACGGCGATTGCCTTGGCACTGCTGCTGAACGAAATCAAGGTGCGGTTCTTTAAAAGGACGGTACAAACCATATCCTATCTGCCGCATTTTCTGTCATGGGTCATCGCGGCAGGCATTGTTGCGACTTCCTTATCTGTGGATGACGGCATCGTCAACACCGTGCTCATGAAGCTGCATCTGATTGATCAGCCCGTGATGTGGCTGAGTAAAGGGCACTATTTTTGGGGAATCGTCGGGCTGTCGAACGTTTGGAAAGAGGTTGGCTGGAATACGATTATCTATTTGGCTGCCATTACCTCGATCGATCCGTCCCTTTACGAAGCAGCTTCCATCGACGGTGCAGGCAGGTTTCATAAAATGAGGTATGTAACGCTCCCCGGGATCAAGTCCACTTTTATCATCCTGCTCATTATGAATATCGGGCATATCCTGGATGCAGGATTTGAGGTTCAGTATTTGCTGGGAAACGGCCTGGTCGTGGACTGGTCGCAAACGATTGATATTTTCGTGCTGAAGTACGGGATATCGATGGGGAATTATTCTCTTGCCACGGCAGCAGGCATATTTAAAACGATCGTGAGCGTCATACTCGTACTTATTGCGAATTCCATCGCAAAGCGTCTTGGCGAAGAACGATTGGTATAGAGGAGGACGGGGAAATGAAAACAGAAGTCAAGAGTCAGTTTCGCCTGGAACCCGTCGTTTTCCATACGCTGAATACCCTGTTTATGCTGATTGTTGTCATTGTCACGCTGTACCCTTTTCTTCATACGATGGCGATTTCATTTAATGACGGAAGCGATTCACTGAAGGGGGGCGTGTACGTTTGGCCGCACACCTGGACCCTGCAAAATTATAAAGCGGTATTCGTATCGGGCACGATCTATCACGCCGCGTTCATTTCTGTGTCCCGTACCGTCATTTCGACCGTGCTCGGCGTTTTTCTGACGACCATGCTGGCTTATACATTGGCCCAGCCTCACTATATTTTCCGCAAAAAAATAAGCATGCTGTTTATATTGACGATGTACTTCAACGCAGGCTTGATTCCCAACTATTTTTTAATCAAAGACCTGGGTTTGCGGAACAGCTTCTGGGTCTATATCCTGCCGGGTTTGGTCAGCGCATTTAACCTGATCGTGATCCGAACGTACATCAGGTCGCTCCCGGGAAGCCTGGTAGAATCCGCCAAAATTGACGGAGCCGGTGATTTCCGGATTTTCTGGCGGATCGTATTTCCGCTGTGTACGCCCGTCCTTGCGACCATTGCCTTGTTCATCGCCGTAGGCTCCTGGAATTCCTGGTTCGACACGTTCCTGTACGCTTCTTCTGAACAGAACCTCAGTTCACTCCAGTATGAAATGATGAAGCTGCTTGGATCGACCATGAGCACGAATAACGATCCGTCCATGATGGCAGGGGCTAATACGAACCAAACCCAGGCCATGGTAACGCCGGCGTCCATTCAGGCTGCAATCACGATCGTGACCGCGATGCCGATATTATTCGTTTATCCTTTTTTGCAAAGGTACTTTGTGGTAGGCTTGAACTTGGGAAGTGTCAAAGAATAAAAATTTTTCGGGTGCTCGTTTCAGACGAGAACAGTACCGTTCCGGCAGCCTGCCGGAACGGTTTCTCCTATTCCATGGGTGTATAATGAAGCAAATTCAATCGGTGGAGCGGTGATGCCAAATGCTTAAAGTCTTACTTGCCGACGACGAACCCTTGATGCTGGAAGGTCTGTGTTTTTTGGTCGACTGGACCGAATTGGGCTTTGAGATTTGTGGTACGGCTATGGATGGGGATGACGCCTTGCAGCTAATCCAGAGTCTCAATCCCGATTTGGTCATTACGGATGTTCGTATGCCCGTCATTGATGGATTAGAGCTGATTAAGCAGGTGCAGGGCGGGTCTCTCCAACCGAAATTTATTATTATAAGCGGATATGCTGATTTTCAATATGCCAAGACAGCCATTCAATATGGCGTTTGCAACTATCTGACCAAGCCTCTGGATGAGGGCGAGTTGGAATCGGCCGTGAAAAACATAGCTTCGGAGATCCGGTCCGAGCGGAAATCGGATGCGTACCGCAGAGCCGAGACTGCCTATGTCAAAACAGAACTGCTCTCGCAGCTTCTCACAAGAGAATACGCTCCGCAAGAGCTGGAGCAGGCGGTTAGGCAGCTCCCCATCGGCGATGAATCGCAGATTCGCTGCATGCTCGTGTATGGAACTGCTTTGGAGCACGGAAATGTTCGCGGCTGTCAGCTGCTGGATCGGCTGAGCCGTCTGGCCGAACAGCAAATAGAGCATATTACCGTGCTTCCTTTCGTGATTGGGCAGGACAAGCACGGCTACGTATTGATATCCGGCCCCGACGGCCCGGAATTAACTCCCCTTCTTGTTACCCGGTTCATCCGATGTATTAGAAATGATTATCAGGAGAATGTCACCTTCTCGGTGAGCGATGAGCATAGAGGACCGTATTCTCTCAACACCGTTTTCCAAGAAGCCGTTGCCGCTGGGGTTTCCCGTCTCGATAACCGTCATCAAGAGGTTTACTATTATGAGGAGGAGAATCTGGAACAGCAGCTCCTTCTTCCCTCTGCGTTTATGAAATCGCTCACAAAGGCGGTTGTGGAAGGCAGGGTGGATGAGCTGCCAGGTCGTGTGCACGAGTTTTTCGCCGTCATTTCGGGTGACCACGCTTCAAAACCGTGGATCAGCGCTTATGCAGCCAATATCAAGGTTGAACTCCTCCATGAAATCGGCAGAAGGGGAGGCAGCACAGCGGACTGGGAGAGGAGATGGTTTACTGGCTCACCGGCGTTGACGATGCAAAGCGACCTTGAACAACAAACCCTGACCGAGCTCCGCGAAGCGGCCGAGTGGTTTGCTGAAGAGGATGGGGTTCAGACGGATCAAAACATATCGAAAGCGATAGAATTCATCCGTGATCATTATCCCGAGAAACTGAAGCTGCAGGATATCGCTGAGGTTCTGCATGTCAATGCGGCCTATCTGGGACAGCGCTTCAAGAAGAAACTCGGCATTTCCTTTAACGAATATTATCATGCCGTGCGGATTGAAGAAGCTATGAAGCTTCTTCGGCGAACCGACTTGAACATTCGCGAGATTGCGGCTCGTGTCGGTTATGCCGATACCGATCAGTTTACGGCCAAATTTAAAGCCATCAACGGCATATCCCCTTCGGTTTATAAGAAGGGCTGAAAATATGATGCAGGAGACAGGTGCATGAACGTGAAGTGGAAGACCTCAGCTCTCATGGACGATATCCCTTTAAGATACAAGTTTTTAATCATCCTGCTCGGTGTACTTATTCCGATCATCAGCATTAATACGCTGTTCTATTTGCAGACCAGCAAAAATGCCGAAACCCGTGAACAGGAAAATCTGCAAATTTCGGTAGAGCGGGCGGGCTATGATTTTATGCAAATGGTTAATGAATGCGTTGCCATCGGCAACACGGTAGCTGCGGACCGGACGTTAAATGAAATGCTGGATTATAACTATGCGGATTATGATGAGTACTATGAAAATTACGATAATGTATTAAGAGATCGGCTGCGACAGTACAGTAACCTGCATTCCTATATTTTATGGCTTGGCGTATATACGACGAATCCGACCATTCAAAGCGGCAACAGCTATTTTGTCTTGCAAGACAGCGATAAGAACAGCGAGTGGTATCAAAAAATCGCCGGGAGCAAAGAAAAAGTGCTGCTCACTTCGTATTTGGATACGAACCCGATGTACCCGAATCAAAAGAAGGTATACATCAGCATCATTCGAAAAATGGACAATTACCCCGGACTATTAAAGCATACAAAGTATCTGCGGATCGATCTGCGATTGGACAGTCTGAAGGAATTGTTCGCCAAGGAACGGGATTATATGACGTTAAAGCTGATCGATGACAAAAACAGAATCGTTCTGGCATCCGATCAGTCGCATGATGATGCGGGCGACAGTCAGCTGTTGAGCCTCCCTGTTGAGAGCGGAGCTTCCGGAGATGGAGCGATAAAGGATATTATCAGGCCATTAGGACCGGCAAATTATACACAGGGCTGGAATCTGGTCGGAACACCCGAAAGGAAAGATATCAGCGGCGAGCTTCGTCATATCCTTCGTTTTATCCTGATTTTGGCTCTGATCACCACGCTGATCCCGGCCATCTTATTTGTAGTCATTCTGCGTTCCTACAATCTAAGAGTAAAGCAGCTGTATAAGCATATGAAACTTGTGAACTACGAACGTTTTGAAACGATTCATATGTACGAAGGAAAAGATGAAATCGGCGGGCTCCTGCGGAGCTTTAACATGATGACCGAAAAAATCCGCAATTTGATCAACGACGTCTACAAGCTGGAAATCCAGAAGAAGGATCTGGAGCTGGAACGGGTCAGGGCGGAATTAAACTATTTGCAAAGCCAGGTGGACCCCCACTTTTTATTTAATACATTAAATGCGGTGCTGGTCATCTGCAAAAAATACAAGTACGAGCAGGTGACCGATATTATTCGCAATCTGGCCCAGATCCTGCGCAGATTGTTAAGCTGGAAAGATGACCTGGTGACGATTGAGGAGGAGGTGATGTTCATTGAAATGTACCTCCAGATCGAAAAATTCCGGTTCCAGGACCGGTTTTCCTATGAGCTGGACGTTGATCCCGGCCTGATGAAGTACCGGATCCCTAAAATGAGCATCCAAGCGCTCGTGGAAAACTCCTGCAAGCATGGACTCCAGTCGGTCAAAGGAGCACGGTTGATCCGGATCGGGATCCACCGGTCCTATGAGGACCTTATCATTACCGTGGAAGACAACGGGATCGGCATGAACAAGGACAAGCTGGATTGGATCAACCGCAATCTTCATTCGGACGATGACACCGGAAAAAATATCGGACTGCGCAACGTGTATAAGCGTCTGAAAGTGTACTACGACGGTCAAGCCAAGCTTGTCATTGAAAGCGATCCCTATGTACGTACGGCGATCGTAATCCAAATCCCGTTGAACCAGGTTCAAGCACAAGCGGGAGGTGAAATTCATGTATAGCGTGCTTCTTGTGGATGACGAAGCGATTGCCCTCGAGGGGCTGAAGATGTTGAGCGATTGGGAAGGACTCGGTTTTCAAATCTGCGGAGCATGCGACGACGGCGAAGATGCCCTGTCTCTGATTATGGACACGCTGCCAGATTTGGTGGTCACCGATATTCGCATGCCGGGGATCGATGGGCTGGAATTGATACGTCGAGTCCGTTCCATAGAACATTATGATCCGATCTTTGTCGTTCTCAGCGGGTACAGCGACTTTGAATATGCCCGCACGGCTCTTCGGTACGGGGTGAGATTTTATATGCTCAAACCGGTCATTGAGCCTGAGTGGGATGCGATGATCGCGACGATTGTTAATGAACTTGACGCCAAATCACGCACCAGAGAGCAAGAGGAAGCTACCTCCAAACAGGTCTTGGCCATCGCCCTTTCCCGAATGCTTCGCGGAGAACTGACCGAAGTCGACGGGGATATTGCGCATTTGATGGATCAGATGAATCAGCAAGCCACCGGCTGGCGGTATGTCCACATTGAAGGACTGACATGCGAGGGAACGGAAATTTGCCGGTCGTTTTCCCAGTCAGGGCATGCATTATATGTAGATATGTACTGCAACCAAGCCGGTCTTATCGTAGATACTGCCCGTAAACCATTAGAGCTCGCGCGACGCGTGCACGAAGAACTCCTGGAGCATGGCCTTGACTGCTCCGTATCCGTCGGTCCTTCGGTTCAAACCCTTCATGACCTGCCTGAGTCTTATATGAGGGCAGCCAAGGCTTCCCTTCAGCACTTCTTCCGCTCGGAGGAGGGAGGGGTGATTGACGGTGACCCGGATTCCTCGCTTAAAATGAATTACGTTCTTCCTCCGTCCCTTGTCCTGGATGAATTGCTCATCGCTGTCGAGAGATCACAGGAGCAGAAAGTTTGCGATATGCTCCATCAGTTGTTCGAGACATTTAAGGATAACAAGACTGCTCCTGAAGTGGCGTATATGGCAAGCATTCAGATCGTCATGAAAAGTATCGAGCTGCTCAGGGAATTCGGCGGGACCACGGATTTATGGCGGGATGTGTTCCATTTTTTAAAAACGAAGCCGGGTTCCATTACTGCGTTAAAGCAGTCGCTGCACACGTTTTTAGAATTATGCATGGGAACCGTCAAGCACTACAAAGAAATGAACTCCGAGCATCCCTTGGTGCAAATCGAGCGTTATTTGCAAGAGAATTTCCATCAGAATCTGACGATCAAGAAGATCGCGGAACGATTTTTTATCAATCCGGTTTATTTAGGGCAGGCGTTTATCAAAAAGAATGGTGTCGGCATTCTGGAATACATCCACGATCTGCGGATTGCCGAAGCCAAAAGAAGATTGTGCGACACCGAAGAAACGGTGCGGGTGATCGCAGAGGATCTCGGATATGTCCACTATCACCATTTTTTAAGAGAATTCGAGAAGCGGACGTCTCTCAAACCTGTAGCTTACAGAAAATGGCATCAACCGGGAGATCGGTTAGGTATTTCTGCCCCGTAAGCAGTAAACATCGGGTGGGTATGTAAAGAGATGCGGATTGAGTTTATCCGTCCGCTGCAGGGATAATGAAGTTTGATAAATCGAAACGCAAATTCCTAATCACAGTGAAAAGGGGATTTCCCATGACAGACCATCCAGCTGCATCCACGAACGAAGCTCGCGGCCCTGCGGCCCCGCGGGACCCGGAGAACCGGCGTGAAGATGATCAAGCTGCCGAAGACATGATCGATCCTCCGGTTGACTTTGATGGGCAGTCCTACCGTGATATGATCGCCAAATCTCTTTTGAATCGAGGCAGCAACAAGAGATTGAAAGCGGCCATCGAAAAAGCGAAGAGAGGGGAGCCGGTCACCATCGCCTACATCGGCGGCTCCATCACCCATGGAGCTGGGGCTATCCCGCTTCCCGCAAATTGTTACGCCTACAGGTCGTACGATCTTTTTAGGAAGCGGTTCGCCTCCTCCGAAGGCAGTCCGATCCGTCTGATCAAAGCGGGAGTAGGCGGGACACCGTCAGAGCTGGGAATCGTACGTTATGATCGGGATGTGCTCCGGGACGGTACGGAGAATCCCGATATCGTGATCGTGGAGTTTGCCGTCAATGACGCCGGCGATGAGACGCGGGGCAATTGTTACGAAAGCCTGGTGCTCAAGGCGCTTGGCGGCGATAGCCGGCCTGCGGTGATCTTGCTGTTCAGCGTGTTCCTGAACGACTGGAATCTTCAGGATCGGCTGGCTCCGGTCGGGTGGCACTACGACCTTCCCATGGTCAGCATAAAGGATGCTGTCGTCGAGCAGTTCCGTTTGGCCAGGGACCAAGGAGGCGTCATCTCCAAAAGGCAGTTCTTCCATGATATCTATCATCCGACGAATAGCGGCCATCAGATCATGGCGGATTGCCTGGACTGGCTGTTCGAAGTCACGGAACGGTCTGCACCTGATGAGGAGGATGTCCTGACCGATAAACCGCCGTTGATCGGCAGCGATTACGTTCACACCCGGCTGCTGGATCGTCAGAACGGTGACCGTATCGCTCAGATCGATACCGGTGGTTTTCGGGAGACCGATACCGATCTGCAGCTCGCGGAAATGGACGATCACGATTATGGCACGCCCCAATTTTCCCATAACTGGATGCATACAGCCGGATCGGGAGAGGGCCATTTTACAATGACCATCAGGAGCAAGCGTCTCATTCTCGTATTTAAAGACTCGGGAAGCAGCGATTTCGGATCCGCGGAGATTCGGGTGGACGGAAAGCACAAGCTGACCGCTGATCCGCATGAAGTGAACTGGACGCACTGCAGTGCGGTTATTTTGTACGATGAGCCGGAATCAGGGCAGCATACCGTCGAGATCCGTATGGCGGCGGGAAGCGAACATAAACGGTTTACGATTCTGGGGTTTGGTTACGTGCTGTAAAGCTTGTTTGTACTTGATACAGTTCTATTTAATCATGTGAGTCATAACAGGGGAGGAAAAGAAATTGATAGAAACAGCGCCAACGGGCTTTGACCAATATAGGGAACATATCAGCCGCGGACAAATCGAACTTGTGGAATATTATTCAGAAACAGTCGGCTGTGACCGCAATATGTTCATATACACCCCACCCGGGTACTCAGAACACCAGAAGTATAACGTGCTCTTTCTCCTGCACGGAATAGGCGGGGATGAAGCCGAATGGAAGAATCACGGCAATATACAGGTCGTGCTCGATAATCTTTACGCCGACGGCAAGCTCGAGCCCATGATCGTCGTACTCCCTAATGGCCGCGCGATGCCGAACGACAGGGCGGAAGGAGACATATTCGATCCCGACAAGGTGAAAGCCTTCGAGACTTTCGAGTCCGATTTGCTTCATGATCTGATTCCTTTTATGGAATCGAAATACCCGGTATTCACAGGCAGAGAGAATTATAGTATCGCCGGTTTGTCCATGGGCGGAGGGCAGGCGCTGAATATCGGATTGAATCATCTCGACCGCTTTGCCTGGGTAGGAGCCTTTTCTCCGGCCCCGAATACCAAGGTCCCGGAACTGCTCGTACCGAATCCCGAAGAGGCAGCAAATCTCCTTAGACTGCTCTGGCTATCCTGCGGAGACCAGGATGACCTGAAGCATATCAGTGACCGGACGCACTCGCATTTGTCAGAGCACGGCGTTCCTCATGTCTGGTACGAGGAAAGCGGCGGTCACGATTGGCCGGTTTGGAAAAACGATCTGTACCATTTCTCGCAGCTGCTGTTTCGAGTTTAGCATCATGGATCAGGAAGAAACCTTTCCTTTACGGATAGGTTTCTTTTTTTTAGTTAAAGCAGGTCAGGTTCAGGAAGGCTAAAAAATGATGTTTAAAACTTACAAATGCCATTTAGATTATCTATGGTTGTTTGCCGGAAATCCATTTAACATGATCCGTGTGCTTGCAGTTCATCAGGAACCACCGGCATAGGCATACGCGTGCAAGCTCATGTTTTGAAAGCGCTGTCCTATGAGACGGCGAAATCCAAAGGGGGGGTATTTTATGAGGAAGCGTAAGTCAATGGTGCTGGTTTGGTGTTTGATTCTGATCCTGATGGCCTCTTGCAGCAGCGGTTCCGGAGGAGGCGCATCCAACACGGATTCAAGCGGCGGAAATGCCGCTGAGGAAAGCACGAATGCACCCGCGAAGCCGGACGAAAAAGAAGAGAGCGGTACTTCGGAAATGAATTTCGACATGGGTGGCCGGACGATCAAATGGGTATCTTGGTACGACGAATCGATCAAGGAAGATAACCCGGACAATATTAAAAAGAAGCAGAACCTGGACGAACTCATGAAGAAGCATAACTTTAAAATGGAATACGTTACGATCGACTATGGCGAGTACGTGAATAAAGTGACGTCATCGCTGCTCGCGGGAGAGCCGCTCGGCGACATCATCCGGATGGCCAGACCTTGGATGATTCCAACGCTCGTGAAGCAGGATTTATTCTCCCCGATTGATGAATTCACAAAAAATCAGAACGTATTTATTCAGCAGTACACGAACGATTATTCGCAGTTTGAGGGCAGGGGCTACGGGTTCCGGGCAGGCATCAACGGTGCTTCATCAGGTATTTTTTATAATCGGACCTTGATGGAGAAACTGGGCCTCAAGCCGCTGCAGGAATACGTCAACGAAGACGACTGGAATTGGGAGACCTTCATCCAGGCAGCCAAAGAGGCGAACAAAGATACGAATAATGACGGTAAGCTGGACACCTGGGGGCTCGCTTCCGCTTCCATTTTAGTTCAGGCTCTGGCGGCCAACGACGCAAATATCGTGTCGGGAGATAAGCAAAACCTGGAGGATCCGAAAACGAAAGAAACCTTAAACTTCATATCCCAGCTCGCAACGGAAAACATCGCCAGACCGACCGAAGGCGGTGATTGGACCGAACCCGGCCAATTTTTCCGTCAAGGGAACACGCTGATGTATGCAGGGAGCGATTATGAGATGGATGGATTTAAAAAGGATATGCCTGATTTGGACATAGGCTTCCTGCCCTTCCCTAAAGGGCCCAGCGCGACAGAGTACCACTCCCATCTTACGATTCCGAATTACTTAACGATCCCGAAGGCGGTCGAACATCCCGAGCAATTGGTTTACATTTATGAAAAAATCAACGATATCGAGTCCATCTACGACTACCCGAAACAAGCTTCACTCGAAACGTTATTCAAGAACGAAGACGACATCAACAATGCAAAAATGGCAGGGGAAAGCATCAACGTCGTCGACGGCAAAGACGGGTATCCTTCCATGCCTTACTACGAGCTAGTCGGAGACATTATTGACGGAAATTCCGTTTCCACGGTCATTGGAAAATACAAAGAGCCGTTCCAGGCTTCGATTGATGAGGTTTGGAAAAAGTAGCGGTGATAGGTACCGTCCCCACGAAGAAAATATCCGAAGTGGGGACTCCTTATTCAAGGAGGTGCTTCTGCCCTGCCTGCTTCCTTGCAGCGGATGGAGGATAGCCCTTCATTTCCTTGAACAGCTTGCTGAAATAGTAAATATCGTCAATCCCGCACATTTCCGCCGCGTTCTTCACGGTAAAGTCACCGGATGACAGCATCATTTCGGCATTGTTGATGCGAATGCGTTTGATGTACTCCTTGAGTGTCGTACCGGTATTCTGCTTAAATAACCTGCCCAAATAGACGGGGCTCAGATGCAGCCATTCCGCCAATTCGGCGATCGAGAGATTTTCCGAGTAATGCTCTGAAATGTATTCGGTTAATTTCTTGATCCGCGGATCGATCGGCATGGGCGCTTTCCGGTAATAGTTGGTGAGCAGACGGTGGAGGATAAGCTCGAACAAAGCGCGTGCCTGGATGTGGTAAAACGGCTGCTTGCTCATCCATACATGGTTGAATTCACGAATATACCCCAGAATCTCCTTGGTCATCACTTTCTTGGTGACGCCTTTAAACGGAAGATGGATATGATTATACGGTTCAGCCCAAAAAAAGTTGAACGGATACGAGTGCATGAGGGACTCCTTGAACGTATGGGCTTCCCGGATGCTTCCCCCGGGGACGTAGATCATGTCACCTGCTTCTACTGTGAATTTTTCTCCATTAATATAGTAATTCGCCATGCCTTCAACCACAAACGTTAGATCGTGGAAGCCGATTTTCGCTTTCTGGATCGTCCACTCGGGAAAGCATCTACGGTCGATGAACAGAAAGATATTCGGAACAAGATGAGGATGATGCTCAATTTCCAAGTACACCGCCTCCTTTAAGCTAATCATAGATTTCGCTCCAGAAAATTCAAGAGAAAATCGAGATTGTATGACTCATCCATGATGAAGTATTTCATTTCAGTTCAACAAATGAAGGGGGTTTTGTCATGATTACATTAACTGGTTTCGCGGATGAGATTTCATCGGATTTGGAAGAACAGCTGGATGTCCTCGATTCGGAAAATATTCGGTATCTGGAGCTGCGGGGAGTCTGGGGGAAAAATGTATTGAATTTAACCGAAGCGGAAACGGTGAAGATTAAAGAACGGATGACCCGGCGGGGATTCGGCGTCTCTGCAATCGGCTCTCCTCTGGGAAAAATCAAGATCACCGAGGACTTTGATCCGCATTTTACGAAGGCCGAGCACGCCATACGATTGGCAGCGTTTTTTGAAGCGAAGTTTGTCCGCATCTTTTCGTTTTATATTCCGGAGGGAGAACATGAAAGATTCCGAGAGGAAGTATTCCGTCGTATGAAGCGGCTCGTTCAGCTGGCGAATGATGCCGGAATCGTACTGCTGCATGAGAATGAAAGCCACATTTACGGCGATACCGGAGAACGCTGCAAGGACATTTTGGAGGCCGTTTCGTCGCCCGGCATGAGAGCGGCCTTTGATCCCGCAAATTTTGTGCAATGCAGGGTACACCCCATGTCTGAGGCATACCCGCTGCTCGCCGGCTACATCTCTTATATTCATGTGAAGGACGCGCGGATGGACAATGGTTCAGTGGTTCCTGCCGGCGAGGGAGACGGCCAGCTGCGTCTGCTTCTCCAGCAATTGAAACAGACGGGATATTCCGGATTTATGTCTTTGGAACCGCACCTGCAAGCAACCGGAAAGCTCGCGGGGCTCAGCCAACCTGAACTATTCGTAGTAGCCGCGAAAGCAATTAAGAAACTGCTGGCCGAGCAGGAAATGAAGTGGAATTGACTGACGCAAAGTCCTACATTTATTGGGGGTATTTCTTTAGTTTATGAATAGGAGGGATCATAAAAACTGATTTAAAATAAATAGAGAAAATGTTTACGCTTTCACAAAAAAGTAAAAAACGGGTGAGCAAGTAAAAAGTTGCGGGTTGTGTGTTTGCGTACGCCATCAAGATAATAGTCTTGATACGCTTTAATGAATCTAATCGAAATGGGGTTGGCGCATTGCGTATTCCCAAATGGAGTGTAGTTGGTCTAGTCCTGACGGTCACGATGCCCTTGTCCATGCTGGCTTCGTGCGACCGGGTCGGGGTGTCTGACGGTGAGGAGGTAACAGGGAAGACCGATGGTCAGTACATCTACTCGGAACCCGGCCTGGAGAAGTATGATCCCCCGATTGAGCTCACTTTCGTGCGGGAGACGAGCGATGATTTGGACAACCTGATCAAAACGTTTCAGGGAGAAACGCTGGAAGATAACCGATGGACCCGCCTGTATGAACAAGTTCTGGGCATCCAGATCAAGTATGATTGGACAGCCAAAGGCACCCTCTATAACCAGAAGCTGGGCGTTGCGCTTGCTTCGGGAAACCTGCCTGATGTCGTGAGAGTCGATGCAGATCAGCTGCGTCAGCTGAGCAATGCAGGCCTGATTCAGGATTTGACCGAAGCCTATGAGAAATATGCGGCGCCGTTCACGAAGGAAATTTTGAGCCAGGAGGGGAGCGGGCCGTTTGAAGCGGCCACGGTAGACGGCAAATTGATGGGAATTCCCGAGACAAGCTCATCGATCGAGGGAGCACAGTATATTTGGATCCGGACGGATTGGCTGGACCGTCTCGGCTTACAGCCGCCACAAACGATGAATGACCTCCTGAACATTTCGAAAGCGTTTACAGAAAATGACCCCGACCGAAACGGAAAAAACGATACATTGGGGCTCCCGGTCACCCAATATTTGTGGGATCCCGTGATGGGCTTGTCGGCATTTATGGCCGGTTACGACGCCTTCCCTAATATATGGATTCGCGATCCATCCGGCAAGCTCGTATACGGAGCTGTTCAACCTGAAGTCAAAACTGCGCTGAAAGTCCTTCAGGACATGTATCTGAACGGAGAAATTGACGAGGAATTTATGTTTAAAGACGGCATCAAGGCCAAAGCAGACCTTATCGCAGGTAAATACGGGATGATGTACGGCGAACAGTGGGGATCGTTTGTCGTGCAGGGCAATCATGAGCAGGATCCGGAAGCCAGATGGCAGGCTTTTCCCATTGTTTCGGCCACAGGGAAACCGGCGAAAGTGCCGCTCCGCTTCGCTACCCATCAATTTCTTGCCGTCCGTAAGGGATTCCAGCATCCCGAGGCCATCGTCAAGCTGTTCAATTTGCATCTGGAAAAGAACTGGGGAGCGACGGCCGAGTACGAAATTTATTACAGCACCCCATATCCGGCTTGGCAGCTTTCTCCTGTAACTCCGTATCCTGCACTGAAGAATCTGGACGCCTACTACCAAATTGAAGAGGCACGCCGAACCGGAAACCCTAATGTGCTTAAGGATGAGGCAAGATCAATTCAAAAGAACATCGAGGCTTATCTGACCCGTGGCAATCCGTCCGGCTGGGGCTGGGAACGAACCTATGGCCCGTCGGGAGCGTTTTCCATCCTTGACCGGTATAAAAGGAACAACCAGTTATTGTATGAGAGTTTTGTGGGCGCGCCAACCGATACGATGATCGAAAAACAATCGATTCTGGACTCTCTGACGATGGATACGTTCACTAACATTATACTTGGTCATCCCATCGATGAATTTGACCGTTTCGTCGAGGAATGGCATCGTCTGGGCGGTGATAAAATGACAGCCGAAGTCAATGAATGGTACTCGAACAAACAGAAAGATTAGTGCATCGGAGGCGTTGTTTTGATTAGGATTCCTGTGAATTCGTTGCGTCATACCATCCTGGCCAGGCTCGTTCTGATGTATCTGGTGGTGATCCTCCCGATTATTCTGCTCGGCGTATACCTGTACAATTGGAGCTATACCAACGCAAGCGAAGAAATATCAAGAAATTCACTGGCGCAGTTATCATCCTATCTCGAGGGGCTGAACCGGGAAATCGAATGGCTTGAAATTCAGCAGTTCGACATTTTGCAGGAAAGCGAGCTTCATAAAATTGCCGTCACTTGGGGGATGATGGACAGCGCCGAGAAAAGGTCCAGCGTAAATTACTTGCTCCACCGTCTGACTTCCATAAAAAACAGCAGCCCGTACATCAAAGATATTTATGTCCATATTCATTCGATCGGTAAAACGATTTCGGCCAGCAATGCTGTCCGTTCGCTGGACCAGCAGAGATATGATGCAATACGCTCCATCGGAGAACGAAGCGGCGCCCGGCTGATGCGGCAGGGGGATTCGCTTCAGCTCACCGCCTCGAAGTTTGGCGGGAACAATGTGGAGGATCCGCTGTACCTCGTTGAAATCGAATTGGATAACGACAAGCTGAAGGACTCATTGAAACCGCTCAGCGTGTATCCCGGAAGCGGCTCGATTCTGATCGCGAGGGAAGCTGGATTCACATTGTCCAGCAACGGCACGCCGCCAGAGCTGCTGGAGGATTTTATAAAGGCGGCCAAGGGCTTGGATGACAGTACGATACTGCTCGATATCGGGAGAAGGGAGTACCATTTCAATATCGTCAATTCCGACAAGCTGGCCCTCTCGCTCGTTTCGTACTTACCGGAGGGGACGGTCAAGAGACCGCTGATCAAATTCAACCTGTGGGCATGGGTGTTTGCGGTAACTTCGGTTTTTGCCATTATCGTATATGCCTATTCCACTTATCGTTACGTTCATCGTCCGCTGCTGTCGCTCGTCCAAAGCTTTCGAAGGATGGAAGGAGGGACCCTTGATATTCCGATTCAGCATGAGCAGAAGGATGAGTTCGGCTATTTGTATGACCGGTTTAATCAGATGCTCGTCAAGCTGCAGACGTTGATCGATCAAGATTTCAAACAGAAATTGATGATGCAGAAGGCGGAACTGAAGCAGCTGCAGTCGCAAATCAAACCGCATTTTCTGTATAACAGCTTCTTTATCCTGAATTCGCTGGCCAAGACGGGCGATACGGATCGGATCGAGCTGTTTACGATCATGCTCGGCGAGTATTACCGGTTCATCGCCCGCAACGGCGAGGACCATGCCACGCTGTCGGAAGAAATCAAGCATGCGAGAATGTACACGGAAATCCAGCAGCTCCGCTTCTCCCGGCGCATCCGTGTCCAGTTCGACGAATTGCCTGTGGACATGCAGCGCATCAAGGTTCCGAGGTTGATCGTCCAACCGTTGATCGAGAACGCCTATGAGCACAGTCTGGAGAGCATGCCGAACGAAGGGTTTCTCCGCGTTACGTTTGAACGAACCGGCTCCGAATGTGTCATCAAGGTGGAGGATAACGGGAACAGCATCGATGATGCCGGGCTCGAAGCCCTCCAGCATCGGGTAACAGGTCCTGCCGAATCCCACGAAATGACCGGGATGATCAACATCCATCGGCGGATCCTGCTTACGTACGGCGAAGGCAGCGGACTGTTCTTGTCCAGAAGCAGTTTGGGCGGGCTTCAGGCCGCCATTCGTATCAAGATCAGGGAGGAGAACGGGGATGTACAGACTGCTAATCGTTGACGATGAAGATATCATTACGGACGGGCTATATGAAGTGTTCAACCGCTATCAGCCGGAGCGGCTCGATGTGTGCAAAGCCTATTCCGCCAAGGAAGCGCTGGATTGGATGTCGCGCACGAGAATCGACATCGTCTTGACCGATATAGCCATGCCCGGCATGAGCGGGCTGGAATTATCCGAGGAAATCCGGAAGTACTGGCCCAGATGCAGAGTCGTGTTCTTGACCGGCCACAGTGAATTCGAATATGCGTACCGCGCGATCCAAATGACAAATGCCCGTTATGTGCTGAAGACGGAAGGGTACGCCAAAGTGACCGACACCGTGCAGGATGTCTTGGACGATATCGAACGCGCGTATCACGACAGTCTGCTGCTGGAACAGTCCCGCGAGCAGCTGCTGGCGTTCCAATTCATGGCGCAGGGTGACTATATGAGGCACCTTCTCCAGAACAGCCGTGTATTGGATGAGGATACAGACATGCTGGCTCGCGAATTCAGCAAGCTGGGCATCGGCCTCGATCCCGCCCAGCCTGTCGTGCTGGTCCTTGGCCGCATCTCGTATCCGGAGGGCAGGACGTATACGGAAAGAGGCGAAATCCTGTCGTCCGTCAGAAGGATATGGGATACCTATTTTTCGGGCAGGGCCCGGAGTATGGGGATCACCGACAAGCATGGCGACGCCTTTTGGTTTCTGCAACCGTCTGAACTGGCCGAGGGCGGGACCGACAGCCATTTCATCCGATTCGTGGAGGGGACCTTGGAGCTGGTTCAGGAATCCTGCATCGGTTTTCTTGGATTGAGCATCGGATTGGCGCTGAGCAGCGAAGCATGCAGGTGGGAAAGCTTGACGCGCCAATACGAAAGGCTGCGGGAGCTGCAGCAGTTAAGGAGCGGCAGCGGGGGAGCCATCATTGTACGCGACGGCTTCGAGCCGCTCGATGGAATGGACTGCAAAGCGAGCTTTGCGGACAGTCAGACAGCGGAGGTGCTGAGGGCTTATCTGGAGTCGGGGAGACACGATGAATTTATCCAAGCGCTTGAGGAGGTAACGGCCAGTGCACTGAAGATGAGCTGTAAGGTTCAGTTAACGATCGAGACGTACTATACGATTGCGCTGATGCTGCATTCCTGCATAGGCCGTATGGGAATGCACGGGCATATCGGCGATACCGGAAAATTGATGCGGCTGAACGATCATCCCTCAATGGAGGAGGCCTTCGGTTATTTGAAACGCGTGGCGGAATCTATTTTCCTAAGCAAACAAACGCAGGAGAGGGACAGGGCCACGCTGATTGTCGACCGGATCTGCCAGTACATCGAAGAGCACTTGAGTGAGGATTTGTCCCTGGTGCGCCTAGCGGAAATCCATTATTTCAATCCCTCGTATTTGTCGCGGTTCTTCAAGCAGGAGAAAGGAATCAACTTATCCGATTTTATCGACAAGTGCCGGGTGAAGAAAGCCAAGGAGATGCTGCGGGACAACGATTTGAAAGTGCGCGAGGTGGGGTTATCCGTCGGTTACGAGGCGGCCCATTCGTTCACCCGTTTTTTCAAAAAAGCAGCGGGGCTCACGCCACAGGAATACCGGGATACACTTTCTTTGAATTGAACCTCTGGAAACTAGAGTTTGGCGGGTGATCCGGACGGATCAGACAGGTTGTTACCGCTGAACGCAAGCCTTACTCTTTTTAAGAGAGTTTGGTTATACAAAAAATGCTGAATACGGGAGTTGACACAAAAATGAATGAACTCGTTCATGCACCGATCGGCAAGCTGCCGCGAAACGGAAATCCGCTTGTCGCCCATAAATTTGGAGCAGACCCCTATGTACTGGTGTTCGACGGGCGCGTATACCTCTACAATACAGACGATGTATTAGAGTATGACGAGCAAGGAGCGGTCAAGGAAAACAGCTATAGCTCCATCAACCGCATATCGGTAATTTCCTCGGATGATCTGGCGAACTGGACGGACCATGGCGCCATTCAGGTGGCAGGTCCGGATGGAGCAGCCAAATGGGCGACGCAATCCTGGGCCCCTGCGGCGGCTCACAAAAGAATAGACGGCAAAGACCGCTTCTTCCTGTACTTTGCCAACAACGCCAGCGGCATCGGTGTGCTGACGAGCGACAGTCCGACCGGCCCATGGGTCGATCCGATCGGCAGGCCGCTTATCGCAAGGGACACGCCGGGCGTTCCAGGCGTCGTATGGCTCTTCGATCCGGCCGTGCTGGTGGACGATGACGGCAAAGGCTACATTTACTTTGGCGGGGGCGTTCCGGAAGGCCAGGATGAGAATCCCGGGACCGCTCGGATGATGCGGCTGGGTGACGATATGATCAGCGTGATCGGCGAAGCCGAGCTGATCCCGGCTCCGTTTATGTTCGAGGATGCCGGCATTCATAAGGCAGGCGGCCAATATTACTATTCGTATTGCTCCAACTTCTACAATGGCGTTCGCCCGGAGGGAAGTCCTCCGGCAGGGGAGATTGCCTATATGACCAGCACCGGCCCAATGGGGCCATGGACGTACCAGGGGACGATCCTTAAAAATCCCGGCCATTTTTTCGGTGTCAGCGGCAACAACCACCATGCCATGTTCCAGTTTCATGGGGATTGGTATATCGCTTATCACGCCCAGACCTTGTCGAAGGCCATGGGCGTGGTGAAGGGGTATCGGTCGACCCACCTTAACCGGGTGATCTTGGACGAGGATGGTGCGATCCAATCCATTGAAGCGGACATGGCCGGCGTTGAGCAGATCAAGCCGCTGAATCCATATGACCGCGTTGGAGCGGAGACGATCGCTTGGTGCGCAGGCGTGAATGTGCGTAAGCTTCAGACGGATGGACGGGAACAGGGCGAGGACCTCATGGTTTTAACGGACATTCACCATGGGGACTGGACCGCCGTGTCCGGCGTTGATTTCGGCGCCGGGGCCTCAGCGTTTTCAGCGTCTGTATCGTGCGCGAATGATGGGGGAGTCATCGAGCTCCGCCTGGACAGCCCTGAAGGCAAATCGATCGGTACGCTTCAAGTGTCTTCGACCGGCGGACAGTGGAGCGAAATGGCGGCGCCCGTCAGCGGTGCGGAGGGCGTGCATGATTTGTTCCTGATCTTCAAAGGGAAGCCGGATATCGAGCTGTTCCAGATCGACTATTGGCAATTTCGATAATGCGCCGGTAATGAATATGTGAGAGTAAGGTCGTTGTAAGAAATGCCGTCCGTTTCATCGGGCGGCATTTTTTTAAGATATCAGAAAGTATAAAATTCGAAGCGAGACCTTCCTGATATCGCAAGAAAAACAACATCTAAACGCGGTCTGTCTCCTTTGAGAGTACGTCGATAGACGTTTTTCTTATTGCAAATACACGCAGCCGCAGAACTTGCAGCCTGCACATATCTACATTTTCTCAGGTAAACGAACGGGAACTGGCGGGTACTTCCCCCTGAATGGAAGCGCTACAATGAGGTTGGTGAAGGCGAATCGGGTCAGAACAAAGGGGCGAGTGCAATGACCGGTAAGGAAACGGAGACGAAGGATACGGGCGGCGGACCGATTCTGCAGGCAAGCGGGATCACACGGATTTTTGGCAGGGGGAATACCGCCGTTACCGCTTTGGAAAATATCCATCTGAACATTCCGCCTGGAACGATCGTGGCTCTGAGAGGGCGCTCGGGTTCCGGAAAGACCACACTATTAAACATTCTCAGCGCATTAGACGATCCGACGGAGGGACAGGTGTATTTCAAAGGGAGGGAAATCACCGGTTTATCCGGCTCCGAACGCAGCCAGATCCGGCGCAAGGAGATCGGCCTCGTGTTCCAGTCGTATGGCTTGATTCCGCTGATGTCGGCTTACGAAAATGTTGAATTCGGGCTGCGTATCGCAGGACTGAAGGGTAACCGTGAGGTGGTGGAACATGCGCTTGACCGCGTCGGCATGCGGGAGCGGATGAAGCATCGGCCGTCCGAACTGTCGGGCGGCGAGCAGCAGCGCGTAGCCATTGCCCGCGCAATCGTTCACCAGCCTGAGCTGTTGATTGCGGATGAGCCGACCGCCGAACTGGACAGCCGGATGGGGCTGCAGGTCGTCCGCATTTTTCGCGAGCTGGTAAAAGAATCGGGGATGACGGTCGTTCTCACGACGCATGACCCCGGGATGATGGAGCTTGTCGATCACGTTATCGCATTGGAGGATGGAAATATTGTATCGCAGACAACGAACGAATCTCCCCTTATCTAGAATAGACCGGCGTCTGCGGCGAATAGCCGCGCTTCTGACGGCGCTGATGCTGCTCTCGGGCTGTTCGCTCCTTCCGGTCGAACCGGAAACGCTGCAGCCGCCCTTGGTCGAGCCGGCCAAAGAACAGTTTAACCTTGTGCAGGCCAGCCGCGGGAAGATTCAGACCTTCCTGAAGGGGACGGCTTATTTTGTGTCGGCCCAATCCGAAGCGCTGTCCTTCAAGGAGATGGGCGGAAGGCTCAAATCGATTCCGGTGACAGTGGGCCAGGAGGTGAAGGCGGGCGATTTGCTGGCCGAGCTGGAGACGGGCGACCTCGATTTTCAGGTGCGTCTGCAGCAGCTGAATGTAGAGCGCGCACAGCTGCTGTACAAACAGGCACGCGATGCCGGCGCAGGCGCCGTAGACCTGCGGCTCAAGGAAATCGACCTGGAGCGCGAGCGGATGTCGCTGCAGGAGATGAAGGCCAAGCTTGGCCAATCACGCTTGTACGCTCCCGTCTCGGGAACGGTGACGTTTGTCGAGAAGCTGAATGCGGGAGACAACGTGAACGCTTATCAAGCGATCGTCACGGTCTCCGACCCGTCCAAAGTGCAGCTGACTTATGTTGCAGCGGACAGCAAGGATCTGAACCCGGTCAAAGCCGGCATGCCTGTGAGTCTCAAGTATAAAGGCAAGGACTATAAGGGAAAGGTCCTTCAAGCCCCTTCGGATTTGCCGGCAGCCGCCGACAGTTCGAAGGCCGAGAAGAACGGGGTTACGATCTTCATGAGCATGGACAATGCTCCGGGAGACGTCAAGGTCGGCGACAGCGCCGAGCTGACGATCGAGCTTCAGAAGCGGGATAACGCCATCATTGTACCCCGCTCGGCAATCCGCTCCTATATGGGGCGTTCCTATGTTCAAATCGCCGAAGGAGAACGCCGCAAGGAGGTTGACATCGAGATCGGATTGACGACGCCGACGGAAGTCGAGATTGTCAAAGGACTTGAGGAAGGCCAGAAGGTCATTCTGAGCAATTAACCGATGAGCTATGGCCCGGGCCGACCGGGCATTTAGGGATGGGGTGTATGTATTGGCTTTGTGGACGATGATCCTGCGCAAGATGGCCAACAACAAATGGCTGCAGCTGAATTTGTGGATCGGCCTTACCGTATGCGTGGCCCTGTTCAGCTCCATGCCGCTCTACTCGCAGGCCATTTTGCAGCGGACATTACTGAAGGAGCTGCAGTCCGTGCAGACCGGGAACGGCGTGTATCCGGGCTTTCTCCGAATAAGCACGACGGTCTCGGCATCATCCATGGACGCAAAGACGAAGGAAGCCATCGGAAGCGCCGACCGGTTCGTGAAGACGATTCCGGAGCGCATGGGGCTGGAAGCACTGTCGTTCTATCAGCAGCGGTTCACGCCGAAGATGAAGGTATACGGCGCCGATGCTTCGGCTCAAGAGAAGCAATCGCAAAAGACGTTAGGAAGCTTTATGTCGCTGTCTGATCTGGAGAAGCGGGTCCGGCTGATCGAGGGGCGGATGCCTGCGGATCGTTCGGACGGGATCATCGAGGCGCTGGTCACGCAGAAGTTTCAGCTGGCGACCAAGCGGAAGCTTGGTGAAGAACTGACTGTAGAGCCGCAGGATGGCGGAAGTACCCGCTTTCGGGTCATCCCGGTCGGCATCGTAGAGACGAATCCGGAGGCGGACCGGTATTTGCCGTTTCTGACCACGGAGAACGAGGACGGATTCCTGATCCCCTTTCAGCAGTTCGAGCGAGAATTTACGCAAGGCGGCAAAGCCAGGGTCTCCAACATGGAATGGCGGCTCGCGCTCAATTACGAACAGCTGTCGCTGGGCAAGGTCGATGCGTTCACCCAGGCGGACCGGGAGGTCCGGCGTTATTTCAAAGGCAAGCTTGGGGTAGCCGAAATCAAAATTCCGGCGAGCCCGACCATCGCATCGTACCAGGGCAAACAGGAGAAGCTCGATACGGTGACGCTTTCGCTGTATACCCCTGTCATGCTGATGCTGGCATTCTATTTATATATGACCGCCAATCTGATCATTGACCGGCAAAAAACGGAAATTTCCGTGCTCCGCAGCCGGGGAGCAAGCCGGCTGCAGATCATGGCTGCCTACCTGCTGGAGAGCCTGCTGCTCGGGCTGAGCGCGCTGGCGGCCGGGCCGTTTCTCGGCGTATGGTTTACCAAACTGCTTGGCGCCTCCAATGGGTTTCTGGAGTTCGTGCAGCGCTCCGCGCTGAAGGTCAGCATGACGAGCAGCGCCTATCAAGTGGCTGCAGCCGCTGTGGCGGGAGCGGTCATCCTGATCCTCATTCCGGCCTTCCTCGCAACGCGGGTCAGCATCGTAAGCCACAAGCAGCAGACGGCGCGCCTCACCCGGCTGTCGATCTGGCACAGGACAGGTTTGGATCTTGTTCTTATCTGCCTGGCAGCTTACCTGCTGTACAATTTCAACCAGCGCCAGGAGGATCTGCGGAGGCTTGCGCTGGGATCTGCCGACCTGCAGGTTGATCCGCTCCTGTTCCTGACCCCGGCTCTTTTCGCGCTTGGAGGCGGCCTGCTGGTGCTGCGGGTATACCCCTGGTTCGTCCGGCTCGTTTATTGGCTGGGCCGAAACGGATGGCCGCCTGCGCTGTATCATACGCTCGTTCAGATCAGCCGCTCGTCCGGGCAGTATTTGACCATTCAGGTGTTCCTGATCATGACGGTGGCGACGGGCCTGTTCAGTGCGAACGCGGCCAGGACGATCAACGACAACATGGACAGCAAGGTTCGGTATGCCGTCGGCACGGACATTGCGCTGACGACAAAGTGGGAAAGCGATGCGCCTCCACCTGTATCCCCCGGGGCGGGAGGGCAGCCTCAGTCTGAGCAGGCAACGACAACGGTGCAGAAACGGGTTCAGTATACGGAGCCGCCCTTCGAGCCCTTTGAGGAACTGGACGGCGTGCAAGCGACAGCAAAGGTGTTCAAGAAGCAGGAGGCCAGATTCAGTGCCGTCGGTAATGAAAAGTCCGGCAAAACGGCTCTCTTTGGCATCGACACGAAGGATTTCGGCAGTACCGCTTGGATGAAGGAGGGGCTGCTGCAGTATCCGATCAACAGCTACCTGAATCTGATCGCCCCGAATCCGGAGGCCGTGCTCATTTCGCGGTCGCTCGCAGAGGATGCCAAACTGAAGCCCGGCGATCCGATCCGGGTTTACTGGGACAGCTTGGACGGGGCGACGTTCACGGTGTATGGCATCATCGATTATTGGCCCAGCTGGAGCCCGCTGCCATCCGATCAGGGAAGCGGAAAACCCGAGCAGCCGCATCTCGTTGTCGGACATCTGGGCACGATTCAGAACAGGCTGGCCGTCGAGCCGTATGAGGTGTGGCTGAAGCTGGCGGACGGCACGAACAGCGAACAAATCTACAGGGAGCTGAAGGCGAAGAAGCTGCAGGTGACGAGCCTGCGGGACGCGACGCAGGAGTTGGTCCAGTCCAGAAATGATCCGTTCCGTTTGGCGATGAACGGCGTGATGACGCTCGGTTTTTCCATTTCGATGCTGGTCAGCTTCATCGGTTTCCTGCTGTTCTGGGTGCTGACCTTGTCCGGCCGGACGCTTCAATACGGGGTTCTGCGGGCCATGGGCATCTCTTTCCCGCAAATGATCGGCATGCTCGTCAGCGAACAGCTGCTCACGTCGGGGGCCGCGGTCCTCATCGGCGTGTTCATCGGCAACGTCACGAGCATGAAATTCGTGCCCCTGTTTGAAATGTCGTTTGCGTCCAAAGAACAAGTCCCTCCATTCACGATTACATATCAGCTCAGCGATTATTTGCAGCTGTACGGCATTATCGGATTCACGCTGGCGGTCGGCCTGCTCATTCTGGGGTACCGGCTGACACGAATCCGCATCGCACAGGCGCTGAAGCTCGGGGAGGAATAGAGCATGATTCAATGCGAAGGGCTCGTCAAAATCTATAAAACGGCGGATTTGGAAGTCGTCGCCCTTCAGGGCCTGGACCTTCAGGTGGAGAACGGTGAATTCATGGCGATCATCGGCAATTCCGGCAGCGGCAAATCGACGCTGCTCAACATGCTGGGCGGCCTCGACAAACCTTCGGCCGGCAAGCTGTTCGTAGACGGCAAGGACCTGCTCGCGTTCAGCGAGCGCGACCTGGTGCAATATAAACGGGAGTCGGTCGGGTTCGTCTGGCAAAATAACGCGCGCAACCTGATTCCCTATTTGACCGCGATCGAAAATGTCGAACTGCCGATCCTCCTGCGGGGCCGAAGACGCCGGGCCCGTGCGCTCGAGCTCCTGGAAGCGGTCGGCCTGAGCCACAGGGTGAAGAACAAGCTCAGCGAATTGTCCGGCGGTGAGCAGCAGCGGGTGGCTATCGCCATCGCGCTGGCGAACGAACCGCGGCTGCTGCTGGCCGATGAGCCAACCGGATCGCTCGATACGGGCACATCGAATCAGGTTCTCGATTTGTTCCGGACGTTGAATCGGTCGATCGGCATTACGATTGTGATCGTGACTCATGATCCGGAGCTGGCCCGCAAGGTCGACCGGGTTGTTCAGATCCGCGACGGCAAGACGTCGGCCGAGATGATCCGCAGGATCTCTTATTCCGATGTGCTGACGCAAATGGACGCCGACACCGCCCGGCGGGAAGCCGAGAGCCATATCGAGTACGCAGTGCTCGACAAGGCTGGCCGGCTGCAAATTCCTGCCGGTTACCTCGACACGGGGAGCTTCAAGGACAGCAACAAGGTGCGTGTCGAGCTTGAAGACGGGCGTATCGTTCTGTACCCGGCAAACGAAAGGCAGACGGTCTGAACTTAACCTGGTTTTATTTATGGAATGAAGTGATCCATAACATGACCATGGAACGCCGTTAAGCGGCGTTTTAATGGAATAGATGACATGAGGAGAGGTGGATTCATGAAAAAGCATCGAATCAAACGTTCCATCCTGCTGATGCTCGCGCTTGTTCTCGTACTGGCCCCTTTATCGCTCGGCACACGCCCGGGTCTGGCCAGTGCTGAGCAGGAGCCGGCCGGCCTGCTATCTGAAGGCCGCATGGGAACAGCCGGAACGAGCGATGCGGCAGCAGGCGTTCCGGTAAGCATCTCAAAAGATTTTGAGGACGGGACGCTTCAAGGCTGGTACGGGCGTGGCGGCAGCGAAGTCCTGACGGTTTCCCCGAATGCAGCCCATACGGGATCTTACGGCATGCAGGTCACCGGTAGAACCCAGGGCTGGAACGGCCCGCAGCTTGACGTGACGCCAATCATGGAAACGGGAAAGACGTACCGCTTATCGGCTTGGGTCAAGCTGCCTGCCGGAACGGCAAGCTCGCCGGTATCGATTGTGGTGCAACGCACGACGGATGGCGCCAATGCCTATGAACTCGTCAAATCGGTCCAGGCGAGCGACAGCGGATGGGTCAAGCTCAGCGGAGAATATACCTTGCAACACCCGATTGAAAGCCTAGCCGTTTATATCGAATCCTTCGATTATCCGACGCTTGATTTTTACGTGGACGATGTCGTGATTGAGCGCGCTCCCGATCCGGTTCCGATCGAGATTCAGAAGGACATTCCAAGCCTGAAGGACGTGTTTGCCGGCCAATTCAAGCTGGGGACGGCGGTGCTGGTCAATGAAATCCAGAATCCGAACAGCCCTGATGCGGAGCTGGTCCGGAAGCATTTCAACAGTCTGACGGCCGGCAACGAGCTGAAATGGGACGCCACCGAGCCCACGGAGGGTCAATTCAATTTTACGGCAGCCGATAAAATTGTAAACTTTTCCATGGATAACGGGATCGCCATGCGGGGCCACACGCTCATCTGGCATTCCCAGACACCGAAATGGGTGTTTTATGACAGCGACGGCAACCTCGCCAGCAAGGAGCTTCTATATGCGCGGATGAAAAAGCATATCGATACCGTCGTCGGCCGGTACAAGGGAAAAATTTACGCTTGGGACGTTGTAAACGAGGTCATTGAGCCCGGGGATCAGAAACCGGGGGGCCTCCGCAACAGCTTATGGTATCAAATTGCAGGCGAGGAATTCATTGAAAAGGCGTTCATTTATGCACATGAGGCCGATCCGGACGCCAAGCTGTTCATCAACGATTACAACACGAATGATCCCGTGAAACGGCAGTTTCTGCATGATCTCATTAAGCGTTTGAAGGCCAAGGGGATTCCGGTTGACGGCGTCGGCCACCAGACGCATATCGGGATCGAATATCCCCGTGTGCAGGAATTGGATGATATGATTCAGGCGTTCCGGGATCTTGACATCGATCAGCAAATTACCGAACTGGACATGAGCATCTATACGAATGACACGGAGGCTTATGAGACGTTCCCAACCGAGCTGCAAATCAAGCAGGCGAACCGCTACAGGGAGATCTTCGACGTATTCAGGAAGCATTCGGATCAGCTCAGCGCCGTCATATTCTGGGGCAAGGATGACCTGAACACCTGGCTGCGTACGTTCCCGGTCGTTCGCAACAATTGGCCGCTGCTGTTTGATGAAAGGCTGCAAGCCAAATACGCTTACTGGGCGCTCGTCGATCCGGCGAAGGTTCCGGTTGAAACGAAGCGCACGAAAGCCCTGGAGGCCAGCGTGAAGATTGACGGCCAGGCGGAGGCGGTATGGAATGTGGCGCAGGCGGTACCAATCCAGACAGGCGGCAAAGCGGCAGCGACTTATAAGACGCTGTGGGATACGGGACATCTGTATGTATGGGTTGATGTCGATGATGCCACGGTGAACGGCAATGACTCCGTCGAAGTGTACATTGACGGCAATAACGGCAAAACGAATGCTTATGAAGCGGACGACAAAAAGTATACGTTTCGGCGCAGCGGCGCGAATCCGCATAAACCGGCCGAGTATAACGTGGTGAAAACGGAGAAGGGATACCGGATCGAAGCCTCAATCCCGGTCGACGGTGCGCAAACCGGAAAGGAAATCGGCTTTGACGTCCGTATTCGCGACCGGTCCGGTGCAGCGGAAGAGCTGGCGTCCTGGAACGATATTCATCACAGGCAGGATTCGGATACGTCCGGGTTTGGCGTATTGACGATGGTGGAAGGTCCGCGAACCGCCAAGGCTGTAAAAGGAACGGCGGTCATCGACGGAGACATCGATGACATTTGGAACAAGGCCGAGCAGATCGTAACCGACCGCTGGGTCAGCGGATCTTCGGGTTCAACGGCCAAGGTCCGGACGCTCTGGGACGATCACCGTCTGTACGTGCTGGCCGAGGTGACCGACTCTCTGGTGACCAAGCGGAGCGCCAATGCGTGGGAGCAGGATTCGGTCGAAATCTTCATCGATCAGAACAACGCAAGAGCCGCTTCTTATGACAGCGACGACGGGCAGTATCGTGTGAACTTCGATAACGAGCCGTCGGTCAGCCCCGGATCGCTCGGCGCCAATTTGACATCCGCCGCGAAGCGGACCCCGACCGGCTACATCATTGAGGCCGCTGTCGATTGGGTCGGAACGCCTCCTGAGGCGGGCAGCCTCATCGGGTTTGACGTACAGGTCAATAATGACGGGAACGACAACGGGGTTCGCGACAGCGTGGCGATCTGGAATGATACATCGGACAGAACGTGGCAAAACCTGTCTAACATCGGACTGTTAACTTTGGAATAACCCCAGCGAGTGGGTGAACGAATAAAGGCCGCTCCCGGATAAACAGCCGGGAAGCGGCCTTTGTTTTAAGGGATCAGGCGGTCAGGCTTCATCGAATGTGCGCCATGTACGCCGAAGTGTGCTTAAATCACGCCGTTATGATCAGGGTCTTTCTATATTTGTTAGCGCTTACACCGGTATACGTTTTGAACTTCTTATAGAACCAGTCCATCTCGGTATAACCGACTTCATTAGCAATTTCATACACCTTCATGTCGGTATTCTCCAGCAGGAACTTTGCCTTCTCCATGCGCTGCTGAAGCAGATATTCCTTGAAGGTCATCTTCTCTTCAACTTTAAATTTCTGGCCGAGGTAAGAATAGTTGAAGTGAAAAATATGGGAGATTTCCTTCAGCGTGATGTTCTGATGCAGGGCCTCTTCCACATACGCCTTCACCTTGTCGATGATGCCGGCCGAAGAGATGGCGGAGGCAGCTTCCTGAACGGTTCCTGCCCATGGGACCGGTTGATGTCCGGAATACGGCGCTTCGTCCATCTCCCGCTTCACGGTCTTCAGGCTAGCCGCGAATTCCTCCGGTGATACAGGGTCGGGCAGGTAGTCGTTCACCTGATAATACAAAGCCTTCCGGGCAAGCTGAAACTCATTGCGCCCGCCGATCAGAACGATCGGGACACGGCTTTTCTCCCGGATACGGCCGCAGAGCTGAAGTCCTTCTTCCTCCGAGGCTCTCATGCTGATCAGCACCAGCTGATGATCCTGGGCGGATAGCATCGACATCGCCTCGGCAGCTGCAGCGGCATGGCACTCCAATTCAAATTCCGCTTGGTGTCTGTCCAGCATACGCTTTATCCATTCCTTCGCATGATGATCGGGATCAACAAGCAGCACCTTATACACGATATTCCCCCCTGTTTCTTTTTCGTAAATCATTGGCTCCGGTGAAGCTGCTTATCTCTCATTATGAAAAAGAACCCGATACCCAAACAATGTGCTTTTCTTTATATTGCTATCCGTTGTTTACTTATTGGCCATTTGTAATGTAAGGGGTTACAAGCAACCTATATTTTGACGGGTAGAATATCTAACTTACCACAGGTTGTTGCCCTTTCAATGTAAGCGCTACACTTTGAATGTAATTGGGATGCAAACCACTTTAACGGGGGGATTAGAGGAATGCGTATGGGAAAAATGATGCTGCTGCTCTGCACACTGTTGCTTGTGCTTTCGGCGTGCAGCAGCGGCGGCTCCAAAAGCGGGTCAAGCGCCGGTACGGCGGAGACGAGTACGGAGACGAGTACCGAGACTGCGGCAACCAACACCGACAATAAAGGTGCGGAAGAGAAGGATGCGGAGCAAACGTACAAGACGCCTGACATGGATTTCGACATGGGCGGAAGAACGATCAAGGTCGTATCGTGGTGGGATATGACGATTCCGGAGGATAACCCGGATAACATCCAGCGCAAAAAAAATCTGGAGGAGTTGGAGAAGAAGCATAATTTCAAAATCGAATACGTCGCGATCGATTACGGCGAATACCAGCAAAAAGTGACGGCTTCCCTGCTGGCCGGCGAACCGCTTGGCGACATCGTCAGATTGGGCAAAACCTACACGATTCCGGCACTTGTGAAACAGGACTTGTTGTGGCCCGTCGATGAGTATACGAAAAATCCGGTAGCCTTTAACCAAAGTGTGACCAATCAATACATGCAATATAACGGAAGGGGTTACGGATTCTCGGAAGGGCAGGGCAACAATGTCATGGGTATTTTTTACAACCGGACGCTCATGAGCAAGCTTGGCTTGAAGTCGCTTCAAGATTATGTCAATGAAGACAGCTGGAATTGGGATACGTTTTTGCAAGTAGCCAAAGAAGCCAACAAGGATACGAACAATGACGGCAAGCTTGATTCCTGGGGGCTCGCTAACCCGGCGCCGCTCGAATTTGCGCTCGCTTCCAACGAAACGAGCTTGACGAAGGACAACAAGCAAAACCTGGAAGATCCGAAAACGACCGAAGCGCTTAATTTTATTTCCAAGATTGCTACCGAAAAAGTGGCCAGACCAACGGAAGGCGGAGACTGGACGGAGCCGGGCCAATTTTTCCGCCAAGGCAACACGTTGATGTACACGGGAGCGCTCTACGAACTTAGCGGTTTCAAGAAGGATATGCCTGACGCGGATATCGGATTTGTGCCATTCCCTAAAGGGCCTAGTGCAAGCTCGTACCACTCTTACGAAGGCCTCTATCAATCTTTGTTCATCCCTAAGGCTGTGAAGGATCCGGATAAGCTGCTCTATATTTGGGAGAAAATCAACGACATCGATTCGATGTATGACTATCCAGACCAGGCCTACTATGAAACCTCGTTCACGGACGAAAACGACATTAACAATGCGAAGGAAGTCGCCGCCAATTTGATTGTCCTCGACCACTTCACATTCCCGAACCTGAAGTTCTACGATTTCCTCGGCGAAATCACCAGCGGAACCTCGGTGTCTACGGTGGTGGAAAAGTACAAAGCGCCGTTCCAGGCAGCCATTGATGAGGTATACGGATCGAAATAATTTCACATGTTGAAGCAGCAGTCCCTATTAGAAATTTTTTCTAACGGGGACTGTTATTGACATGACATGTCTCTTGCTTCAGGAGGGAGAAGCGTGAACAACCGAAAGAAGAGCTACGTCGCTGTCCTGCTCGTCCTTGCCATACTGGTGTCCATTTGGGCATTCTACCCTTCTGGTTCATCCGAAGTGCGGAGCGTTCAAGCCATGGCCGATTTTGCGGCTGTTACGGGATCGGGCGGGGATGACGGCGGCTACGATGCATATGTGAAAGCCCATTCGGCTGCTAAGCGCCCGGATCAGGTTATCCGGATCGAGGGCGAGAGCTTTACCCAAACCGACGGGCCGGGATTCGAGGTCGTCCATCCGTCAGGGGAAACCGCCGTCCTCACGCCGGAGTCAGGTTCCATCAGCTGGAACGTGCCCATCGAACAGGCGGGCCTGTACAACATCCGAATCCGGTATTTGCCGGTTGAAGGCAAAAGTTCCGCGATCGAACGCGGATTGACAATCAATCAACAGCTGCCCTTTAAGGGCGCCGACCTGGTTACGTTTGACCGGGTCTGGGGCAACCGGGACGACAAGATCGGTCGCGATGACAGAGGGAACGAGCTGCGTCCGAGTCAGGTAGAGAAGCCGATCTGGCAGGTCGAATCCGTCACCGACCGCAGCGGTTATTATGACGAACCCTATTTGTTCTATTTTGACAAAGGCAACCAAAGCGTGACCTTGACGGCATTGCGTGAGCCTATGGCCATCGATTATATCGAGCTGTACCAGGAAGAAGCATTAAAGACGTACGCAGAAATCAAGAGCGATTATTCAACCGAAGGGCTGCAGCCGGTCAAAGACCAATACACCCTGATTCAGGCAGAGGATGCGGTGTATAAGTCCTCTCCGACCTTGTATCCGGTTTCTGACAGATCGAGCCCGACGGTTATTCCATACGATGTGTCCAAAATTCGGATCAACACGATCGGAGGGCTGAACTGGAAGCTGCCCGGACAATGGATCGAGTGGGAATTCGAAGCGCCGGAGGACGGCTTGTACCAGATCGCTTTAAAAGAGAAGCAGGATCAGCTGCGCGGCGTCTTCGCCACGCGAAGCCTGACGATTGACGGAAAGGTTCCGTTCAAGGAGATGAAGCGGATCCCTTTTGAATTCAGCAGGGACTGGAGCATGTACGTCTTGGGAGAGGATGAGCCGTACCTGTTTCATTTGACCCAAGGCAAGCACCGGATTCGCATGACGGTTTCCCTTGGCGAGCTGGCCCCGCTGATCCAGACGATCGAGTCGAGCGTGCTGCAGCTGAACGAAATGTACCGCAAAATTTTGATGATCACATCCAATTCGCCCGATCCGTACCGGGACTACCAATTGGAGAAGCGGATCCCGGAAATGGCGGAGGTATTCCGCAAACAAGCCGAAACGATCCAGAGCGTGGCCGATTACCTGGAACAAGCGACAGGCGAACAGAGCGACAAGGTGGCCATTTTGCACACGATGGTCAAGCAGCTCCAAGAGATGGCCAAACGGCCGGATACGGTTGCGAACCGTTTGGAGGCGTTCAAGACCAACGTCGGCGGCCTGGGTACCTGGATTCTGACCGTCCGGGAACAGCCGCTTACGCTGGATTATCTGGTCGTTTCCTCCCCGGATCATAAGCTGCCGAGAGCGGATGCGTCGTTTCTGCAGGTGGTGAAGCATGAAGCCGGGGCGCTTACCGCTTCTTATACCGAGGATTACGACAGCATCGGCAATACCGGCAAGCAGAAGCGGTCGACGACCGTTTGGATTACGACGGGACGGGATCAGGCACAGGTGTTGAAAAACCTGATCGATGATTCGTTTACCCCGAAATCAGGCATTTCGGTCAATCTGAAGCTCGTACCCGCCAACATCCTTCTGCCCGCGACACTCGCCGGGGAAGGGCCGGATGTGGCTATGCAGATCGGCGAAGACGTGCCCGTGAACTATGCCATGCGGGGAGCCGCCGCTGATTTGTCGAAATTTGCCGATTATAACGAAGTCGCATCCCGCTTTCGCGACAGCGGATTGGTGCCTTACGAATATGACGGAGGCGTCTACGCGCTGCCGGAGCAGCAGTCGTTCCCGATGCTCTTTTACCGCAAGGATATCCTGAAGGAGCTTAACCTGGAGCCGCCCCAGACGTGGCAGGATATCTATAATATGATTTCGGTTTTGCAGAAGCACAACATGGAATTTTATCTGCCGATCGAGGCCGCCAACGCGAGCCTGGTGCCGAACCCGACGTTCTCCATGCTGCTGTACCAGAACGGCGGCGAATTCTACCGGGACGGCGGCAGAAAGAGCGCGCTGGATTCCGAAATCTCCATGGATGCCTTCAAGAAATGGACGCAGTTCTATACGAGCTACAAGTTCCCGCTGCTTGCCGACTTTCCGAACCGGTTCCGCACCGGCGAAATGCCGATCGGCATCGCGGATTATACGACGTACAACATGCTGACCGTCCTGGCGCCGGAGATCAAGGGGCTCTGGGAATTTACCATGGTGCCCGGCACGGAGAAGAACGGCACGATCCATCATGAAGTGGCAAGCCACACGACCGGCGTGATGATGCTCGAGGGCGCACGGGATCAAGAGGCGGCTTGGGAGTTCATGAAATGGTGGACGGATAAGGATACCCAAATCGCATACGGCCGCGAGATGGAAGGGCTGATGGGCGAGGCGGCCCGTTATCCGACAGCCAACGTCGAGGCGCTCGAGGAGCTGCCTTGGCCGGTTAAAGACTATCGTAATCTGGAGAATCAATGGAAATGGGTCCGGGGAATCCCTCAAGTTCCGGGTGGCTATTTTACCGGCCGGCATCTGGACAACGCATTCCGCAAAGTCGTCAACGCCAGCGAGAATCCCCGCGAGGCTTTGTCGGATTACCTCTTGTACATCAATGACGAAATTGCGGTCAAGCGGAAGGAATTCAATTTACCTGAACAGTAAGGGGGGAATCGGATGCAAGCCGAAACAACCAGCCCGTCCGCCGTATCGAGCCTCGTGCAGCCGAAAAAGCAGTCGCGGCTGGCCAACGTCTGGAGAGAGCTGAAGAAAAACAAGCATTATTACATCCTCATGAGTCCGTACATGCTGATCTTTTTTGCCTTTACGGTGGTTCCGGTCGTTTTCTCGATCGTTCTCAGCTTCTTTTACTTCAATATGCTGGAATTCCCCCGGTTTGTCGGGTGGCAGAACTACTCCAGATTGTTTTTGAATGATGACGTCTTTATGATCGCTTTGAAAAATACGCTGCTGTTTGCGGTCATTTGCGGACCGATCAGCTACATTGCCTGCTTTCTGTTTGCATGGATTATCAATGAGCTGTCCCCGAAGGTCCGCGCGTTGATGACACTTGTTTTCTATGCGCCGTCGATTTCCGGCAACGTTTTCTTTATTTGGCTCATTATTTTTTCAGGCGACAGATACGGCTATTTGAACGGCTTTTTAATTAAATTCGGCTTTATGCTGGAACCGATTCAATGGCTGACGAACGAGAAGTACATTTTGCCGATCATCATGATCGTCCAGTTGTGGCTCAGCCTGGGCACCAGCTTCCTGGCTTTTATCGCGGGATTGCAGACGATCGACAAGTCTCTGATTGAAGCCGGAGCGATCGATGGCATCCGCAACCGCTGGCAGGAGCTGTGGTTCATTACGCTGCCGTCCATGAGGCCGCAGCTGATGTTCGGCGCGGTTATGCAGATCACCAGCTCGTTTGCGGTGGCCGATATCTCGGTGGCGCTCGCCGGTTTTCCCAGCGTCAACTACGCGGGGCATACGATCGTCACTCACTTGATGGATTACGGAACGATCCGCTTTGAAATGGGGTATGCGTCCGCGATTGCAACGGTGCTGTTCGCCATGATGCTCGGTGCCAACAAAGTGACACAGCGATTGCTCAGAAAGGTAGGGGAGTGATTTGGTGACGAGAATGATGGCCGCCTTTCGCATGCCGAGAAGGCTGAACCGCTCTTTTACCGTCAGCTTTATGCTGTTCGCGTTCCTGGCCGTATTCGGCGCATTCATGGCGCTGCCGCTGATCTACGCCGTTAATAATGCTTTTAAACCGCTGAACGAACTGTTTCTGTTTCCGCCGCGTTTCTTCGTGAACAATCCGACGATGGACAACTTTTACGATCTGGTGGCGTTAATGGGAAATTCCTGGGTTCCGCTGTCCCGGTATATCGTGAATACGCTCTTCATTACGATTGTAGGGACCGTCGGCCATATCCTGCTGTCTTCTGCTGCGGCCTATCCGCTGGCAAAATACCGTTTTCCCGGGTCCAGAATCCTGTTCTCAATCGTCGTCATGTCCTTGATGTTTTCCGGGCATGTTACGGCGATTCCCAACTATATGGTGATGTCGTGGCTCGGCTGGATCAATACGCACGCATCGATTATCGTCCCGTCGCTTGCGTTCCCGCTAGGCTTATTC
This sequence comes from Paenibacillus sp. PSB04, assembly GCF_025809195.1. Taxonomy (NCBI): domain Bacteria; kingdom Bacillati; phylum Bacillota; class Bacilli; order Caryophanales; family Paenibacillaceae; genus Paenibacillus; species Paenibacillus sp. PSB04. Next base: position 6,833,937 of record NZ_CP081301.1, on the reverse strand, counting down.
CTGATGAAGCAGTTCATGGAGCAGATTCCGGATGCCCTGCTGGAAGCGGCCAAAATCGACGGGGCGAACGAATACCGGATTTATTGGACGATCGTCATGCCCAATGTGAAGCCTGCTTGGCTAACGCTGATGATTTTGCAGTTTCCGATGCTGTGGGGCTCGGACGGAGGCAATTTTATTTACAGTGAGAACCTCAAGACGCTTCACTACGCCTTAGGCCAAATCACCGCGGGCGGGATTGCCCGGGCCGGCGTGGGAGCTGCCGTCGCGCTGATTCTGATGGTCGTGCCGATTACACTCTTTATCATTTCGCAGAGCAACGTCCTTCAGACGATGGCGACCTCCGGAATGAAAGAATAGAGGGGAGACTAGCACGATGCGAATGAGCATACCGAAAGTGAAAAAGTACCTCCTGGCGGCTGCCCTCTGCTGCCTGCTGGGGACGAGTATAGGCGTAAATGCGGCTCACGCCGAAGGCAGCGGCTCCTACAACTATTCCTTCTGGAATGACACGACGCCGGCTCCTGCCGCCTATGAGGCCACGTCCTTGCTGAACGGCGCACAGCTTGGCGTGGGCCCCTTCAAAAACCCAAGCGACATCCACGTAACGGCCGACAAAGAGATTTACGTGCTCGATTCCGGCAACAACCGCATCGTCGTCCTCGACGAGCATTTTAAGCCGGTTAAGGTGGTGGATTCCTTTGACCACAAGGGGAAGAAAGATACGTTCAATAACCCGCAAGGGATTTTCGTGACCGACCGGAAAGAGCTTTTTATCGCCGATACGGGCAATAAACGGGTGGTTCATCTGGATTCAAACTTAAGGGTGGCGGGGGTGCTTGAAGCGCCGAAGTCCGACCTGCTGCAGGCCAATTTCGATTTTCAGCCGGTTCGGGTGGTTGTCGACACGGCGCAGCGGATCTACGTCATGTCGACCGGCGTATTTGACGGTTTTATGGAATTCAATCCGGACGGGGCGTTCACCTCGTTCATCGGCGCCAACCGGGTGACGGTTGATCCGGTGGAGCTGTTTTGGAAAAGGATGTCTACGCAGGCGCAGCGGAGCCAAATGGTGATGTTCACGCCTACCGAATTCACAAATCTGGATATGGATGACGAAGGCTTCATTTACGCAACAAGCGGTGACTACTCGAATAACCCGATCAAAAAACTGAACGCTCAGGGCAACGATATTCTCCGGCGGACGGGATATCTCAGCCTGGTGGGGGATATCCGGTATTCAAAAGATGTCGGCCCTTCACGGCTCATCGATATCGATGTCACCGACAGCGAAATGTATTCGGTCCTCGACTCGAAGCGGGGCAGGATCTTCACTTACAGCGGGGATGGACATCTGATGTACATATTCGGCGGCTTGGGCAACCAAATGGGCCAATTTAACACTCCCGCGGCGATTGAACGGGTCGGGGACGATTTTCTTGTGCTGGATAAGGCATTCGGCGAGATAACGGTGTTTCAGACAACAGCGTACGGCCGGATCTTGAACGAAGCGGTCCGGAGCTACTACAGGGGCGATGAGGAAAAGGCGTTTGATCTCTATCAACAGGCGATCAATATGAATGCAAACCTGGAATTTGCTTATTCCGGCGTGGGCAAGGCCCTCCTTCGGAAAGGGGACTACAAAGGGGCGATGCAGTACTTCAAGGAAAGCTATGATCAAGTCAATTATTCAAAGGCGTACCTGCTATACCGCAAGCAGGTGATGAGAGAATACTTCCCGGCAGTCATGACCGGATTGATCGTGCTTGCCGCTGCTCTCCTGTTCTTCAAAAAGCTCCGGAAGCGGATGAGGAGACAAGGAGGTGTTACGATTGAATCGTGAGCTCGTAAAATACCCGCTTTATCTCATCGTGCATCCGTTTAACGCCTATTGGGACCTGAAATACGAACGAAACAAGCGGCACACGCTGATCGCTTCCTTGATCATTTTGTTTTTGATGATCATCACCAATGTCCTTAGCAACCAGTACAGCGGCTTCCTGGTCAAAATCACCAATCCGGATGATATGAACAGCCTGATGGAAGTAGTGTACATCATTGTCCCGGTCTTGTTCTGGTGCGTGGCCAACTGGTCGCTGACGACGCTCATGGACGGCGAAGGGAAGTTCGTTGAAATTTTTACGTCGACGTGTTTTGCCCTCGTTCCGATGATGATCATCAACTTCCCGTGGATCTGGCTCAGCAATATCATATCGCTGCAGGAGACGGCGTTTTATAACTTCTGCAGCACCGCGGCCTTCCTCTGGTCGGCGTATCTTTTGTTCGTCGGCAACATGACCGTGCATCAATACTCGCCGTCGAAGACCATCGGGACGATCCTGCTGACGATCGTGGCGATGGGATTTATGGCTTTTATCTGCCTGCTGTTTTTCGGACTGATTCAGCAGATGATATCGTTCGTTCACGTCATTTATCAGGAAATCATGCTGAGAAACTAAAGAAAGGAGGAGAAACCATGCGCAAAGCCAGAATCGCCCTGTGGCTCCCGGTACTGATCGCGGGGATCGCGCTGGCCGGCTGTGCCGATTCGAACGCCGCCCGCTCCGCGGCCAAGGATGCACCGGCTGCAGCCCAATTCACCAAGGGCCAGCCTTTGAAGGCGGCTTTCACCGACGCCCGCGCAGCCGGCATGAAAGGCGTAGCCGAAAATGAACGACTGCGGCTGTTCGTGGATGAGAGTACGGGTGCTATTGCTGTGTTAAATAAGGAAACCGGAGAGACGTGGTACAGCAACCCGCCGGAGCAGGGCAAGGATCCGCTCGCCTCGGGGGTGAACAAAGCCAACCTTTCTTCCCAGCTCAAGATCGATTATTACAACAATTTCGGCCAGGTGAATTCCATCAATACGTTCACGGACAGCGTCTCGCATAAGCAGATCAAATTCGAACCGATCCCAAGCGGGGTAAGGGTCACGTACCAGTTCGGAACGGCCGTGAAGTCAGCGGCCGATTTGCCGATGATGCTCAGCAGCGAGCGGATCGAGGCGATGCTGGGCAAGCTGGACAAAACGGGGCAGCGGGCTCTGAAGATCGCCTATAAAGAAGATCCGGATAAAAAGGTGTATGTCCGTAACGATAGCGCATTAAATGGACTGCAGCTCGATCGGGCCTTCAAGGCATTTGACGATGCCGGATATACGGAAGAGGACCTGATGAAGGACATGGAGGAGCTGCATTTTACACAGGAGAAGCCGGAACCTCGGATATTCCTCGCATCGATCGAATATGCTCTGGACGGCGGCAGCCTAGTCGCCAAAATCCCTTCATCCGGTATTCAATATCCGAGCGCATATCCGATCGGGAATATTTCCTTTCTCAGCTTTTTTGGCGCCGGCAGTTCCAAGGAGAAGGGGGCGATCTTCGTGCCGGACGGATCCGGTGCGCTCATCCACTTCAACAACGGGAAGAAGCAGTATCCCGCTTACCAGCAGCCGGTGTACGGGGAAGACCTGACGATGAAGACGACCGAGGATGCCAAGACCGAGCAGGCCGTCCGGCTGCCGGTGTTCGGCATCATCCGGGAAAGCGGCGCGATCCTCGGCATTATCGAGGAAGGCGCATCGGCTGCGGCCATCCATGCCGATATTAGCGGAAAGCTGAACAGCTATAACTATGTATATCCCAGCTTCAATGTCATGAACAAAGGAGAAGTGACACTGCAAGCGAACGGCCAGGAGCGTACGCTCCCCAGGTTCCAGGAACAGGCGATGAAAACGGATTTTACGGTCCGGTACGCATTCCTGAACAAAGAGGAGGCTTCTTACCAAGGCTTGGCCCGCTACTACCAGCGTTATTTGGAGCAGCATGGAGGTCTCCCTAAGCCAGAAGAGGCTACCGCAGGTACGACAGATACGCCGTTCTACCTGCAGCTGGTCGGCGGCATCGCCAAAGAAAAGCATTTCGCCGGCATTCCTTACCGGACCATTGAGCCCCTCACGACGTTCGAACAGTCGGAGGATATTATCAACCAGATGAAGAGCCGCGACATCTCCAACATCAAACTGAAACTTTCGGGCTGGTTCAATGGCGGGATGGATCATGAGGTTCCGGATCACATTTCGGTCGACAAGGCGGTCGGCGGCAGCAATGGATTGCAGAGCTTCCTGTCGTTCACGAGGGATCAAGGGGTTTCTTTCTTTCCTGATGTAGCCGTTTTGACCGCGAATACAGGAAAGGGATTCAACGAGAACGCGAATGCTGCGAGAACGCTGAGAGGCGTTCCTGCTGCTCTTTATCCGCTTGATCAGGCACTCAATCGAAGGGACCGGGATAAGCCGCCTTCTTATGTTGTATCACCTCGGCTTACTGTTCCCTATACCAAGTCGGTGCTGGAGGGCTTGAAGGGGTATCAGACAGGCGGCATTTCACTCCGGGATCTCGCCGATCAGCTCAACAGCGATTACCGCAAGCACAATCAACTGGATCGCACGCAGTCCGAGAAACTATCGGTTCAGGCGCTGGGCAGCATCTCGCAGCAAAATTTGAAGGTCATGGCAGACGGCGGCAACGCTTATGCGCTTCCATTCTTGTCGGATATTACGAACGCGCCGATGTCCGGCAGCCGATTCAAGATCGAGGACGAAGAGATCCCCTTCTATCAAATGGTCATTCGGGGGTCCGTCGACTACACGGGAAGCCCGTTTAACCTGTCAACCTATACGGATGAACGGCAGTATATCCTGAGATGCCTCGAATACGGAGCGGGCGTGTACTTCGAATGGATCCATGAACCGAATGACAAAGTAAAGGATACGGATTATAACGAGTTGTATGCCGTCCATTACAAGCAGTGGATCGACCAGGCCGCCGAAATGTACCGTGAAGTGAACGATGTGCTGAAGAACGTCCGGAATGAACCGATCACGGGCCATGAGAAGCTTGGCGAAGGCGTATTCAAGACCGTGTACGGGAACGGCGTATACGTCATTGTGAACTATAACCGTACGGATGTGACGGTGGACGGCCAAACGGTGAAAGCCGAGAGCTATTTGACGGGTGGTGTGCAATCTTGAAGTCGATCATGAAAATCGGCGCGAAGCGGCGGACATACGCCGAACAGAAGGCGCTCTGGGGCTTTATCTACGTTTTGCCGTGGCTGCTCGGATTCCTTCTCTTTTTTCTGATACCCTTAATTTCCTCATTAAGGTACAGCTTCAGCTCCATCGAAGCCAATGCTAACGGCATGAACATCAGCTTTATCGGCATCTCCAATTACGTGGAAGCCCTTACGGTCAATACGAGCTTTAACCGCACGCTGACGACCTCGATCGTAAACATGGTCATCAACGTGCCGCTCATTGTGATTTTCAGCCTGTTTTTGGCTGTACTGCTGAACCAAAGGTTTGTCGGCAGAGCCATTGCCAGATCGATTTTTTTCCTTCCGGTCATCCTGGCGTCCGGAGTCATTGCGAATTTGGAGACATCCAGCCTCGTTCAGGCCATCAATGAGCAGAACGCCGGCGGTGCCGTGAGTGGCCTGGGGACCAGCGAGCTGACGCGGATCATGGTCAATTCCGGTGTCAGCGATAACATCGTCGCGTACCTGACCAGTGCCGTGGATCGCATCTACCAGATCGTCAGCCAGTCGGGCGTGCAAATTCTGATCTTCCTGGCAGGGATCCAGTCGGTATCCCCCCAGCTGTATGAGGCATCCAAGATCGAGGGAGCAACCGGTTACGAAGCGTTTTGGAAAATCACGCTGCCCATGGTCAGTCCGCTCATCCTGGTCAACGTGATTTATACGGTGATCGACTCGTTCTCCCGGAGCGAAATGACAACGCTGATCAGGGAAACGGGATTTACAAATTTCAATTTCGGCCTCAGCTCGGCGATGGCCTGGATTTACTTCCTGGCGATCATGGTTATTTTGCTAATCATTACGTTTTTCATTTCCAAAAGAATTTTCTATCAAGAATAGAAGGAGCGTGAGCAGCGTTGATCATCGCCCGTTTGTTGTCGCTCGAAAGCTGGAAGAGCTGGCTGTGGACCGTCGTGCGGCTGGTCCTGATGGCGGGACTGTCGTTTGTCATTCTGTACCCCATTCTTCAAAAGATTTCAACGGCCATCAAGGACAAGAGCGATCTGTATTCGCCGATCGTCGTCTTTATCCCGGAGCATTATTCGCTGGACAATTTCAAAAAAGCCATCTCGATCATGGATTACTGGCACACGCTGTTCAATACGTTTACGTTATCGGCCATGACAACGATCCTGACGGCCGTGTCCTGCGCGTTTGCAGGCTACGCTTTCGCGCGGCTTAAATTCAAAGGCAGCAATTTGCTCTTTGGAGGCGTCATTCTGACCATTCTGGTGCCGCCAACGACCATTCTGATACCGATCTACATGAATTTGAAGGATTTCAGCCTCATGGGGCTGATCCCGCTGCTGACCGGGAAATCGGTGAACCTGCTGGATTCGTACTGGCCTTTCTTTCTAACCTCAGTCACCGCAAACTCGCTGAAGGCGGGTCTCTACATTTTTATTTTCAGGCAGTTTTTCCGGGGGATCCCGAAAGAAGTGGAGGAGGCGGCTTATATCGATGGGGCGGGCGTAAGCAAAACTTTTATGCGCATCATGCTCCCGAATGCCGTTCCGGCCATCGTTACCGTGCTGTTGTTTTCATTCGTATGGCAGTGGAATGACAGCTTCTTTACGACAACGTATTTAACGTCGGGCAAAGTGATGTCCACCCAACTGGCGTCGCTGCCGCACAACCTCTCCATCATGCTCGAGGGCGGGGTGGCGACCAACAAGGATCCTTTCTATATGAGCATGGTCCAGGATACCGGCATCTTGCTGGCGATCCTGCCGCTGATCATTATTTATTTGTTCGTGCAGCGTTACTTTGTGGAAAGCATCGAACGGACCGGCATCGTCGGGTAAGGTTGGGTTATGGTATTAACGAAAAAGCAGCATGCGGTCCCGCATGCTGCTGCTCTATTTTAGTTATCTATAAGGAGAAGGTTTCTATTGGAAACGGATAGAAAGCTGCTTGATTTAATCTCAAAGCCGTAAATCACCCGACTGCCGATACTCACGAGGCGTGCAGCCCACGATACGCCGGAATTGTCTGGAGAAATGCTCGACATTTTTGTATCCGCACAACTCGCTGATATCAGCGATTCGAAGCGATCCGTGGATCAGCCTTTCCTTGGCGAGGCGGATTCTGCACTGGATAACGTCGTCCATGCAGGAAATCCCGAAAGTCGCCTTATACAGCGTTTGCAGGTACCCGGGGCTCAAATGAACGTCATCGGCCATGGAAGGGACGCTCCATTCAGCGCCGGGACGGTTATGGATCGCCTTGCGCAGATTCAGCAGTTTCTGGTAATGCGGCGAATTTTCCTTGGATTGAAAAGCTTCGAGCAGCTTGTTGAACAAGATCCGAAACAGGTAGTCGATCGAGAGCTCCCGGTAATCGCAGCTAAAAAAATTTTCGGTGGCCAGAAGCTGGAACAGCTGGCGGCAGTATCCGGGATCCGGGACCGGAATCGGAACGCCCTGCGGAAGTGTCGTCTCCAGAACGTAGGATTCGTCCGTCTCGAAACGGACCCAGTCATTCACAAATTGGCCTGAGCAGGCGCGGTACATAATCTTTTGCCGAGGGGGAAAGAGAACGGCACAGTTTGCCGGGTACTCACGGATTTCTCCTTGAACCCAGAACTCGGCCGGCGTTTGCGTAAGAATCAGCAGCCAAAAATCATGTCCTTCCGGAATGTCATAAATAAAGTCTCCGGGATGGGCGGCATCATATCCGACATAGTAAATGGATGTCGTCATCACGATCTCCAATCTTAGAATAGATCAAATTTCTGTCAGCATAGATCATTCATTGCTGAGATGTCCCAATTTATAATTTCATAGTAAACGCAATATAAAGTCAATAGAATAATCAGAAATGGCGTTACTCCGTCAGCAAATCCGTATTTGAAATGATCAATAAAGGTGAGGCATGCCATGATATGGAAAAGCGAATTTATCAAAGTACTATGCTATACCCGCACTCCGCAGGAGGACATCATCTATGCACCTAGACTGGCGTACAGCATGCATCTTGCCTACAGCGAGAACGACAGGGACTTCCAAGCCTTGAACCATAATTCAGGCGTTCTGTTCGCCAAGGCAACGAATCATGAAAACGGGACGCTCCGGGCCAAAAGCCTGAAAAATCCGTACCTCTTCCGCATGGCCGACGGAAAATTCGGTGTCGTTGCCGTACGGACAGAGGCGGATGGACAGCAGGATGAAGAGAGCCGAGGAGCGGTGATGTTCTTTACTTCCGACGATTTGCTGCAGTATCAAGAAATCGGGCTTGTCGATTTGAAGAGCGATGTTTACGTCCATGATGTCGCTTGCGAGTACGATGAAACAAGCCAGGCATACGTCATCCGGTGGAGCGACGGGAAGGGCGGCAGCTACCAAAATAAGATTCAGGACCTTTATGATTTGGCTGGCGCCGGGACTCCGGAAAAAGCGGAGGCGTTTACGCTCGAAGCCGTATCGGCAGACATTGAAGGCGTCCAGCCCCGTAACGTGATCCGCGTTCCGCGGGAAACGGCACAACGGCTCGTATGCCGGCTTACGGTTCCCGAGAATGTCGCCATTGAAGTTCCGGATGGCATCAAGGCGGCATCGGCCGAGGATTTGAAAGCGCTCAAAGCGACCGCGGTATACAGTGACGGCACCACGGCCCCCAAAGCCGTGGACTGGGATACGGCAGCGGTTTGCTGGGATCAGGCGGGAACCTATCGGGTGAAGGGAAGGGTTCGTCAGGAGCATTATGCGTTTCCGATCGCGCCGAACCGGGCGGACCCCTGCATCGCGAAATGGAACGGCAAGTATTATTTCATTGCGACCAACGACGCCGACGGCAACCGAACCTTGTATATCCGGGAAGCAGAGACGATATCCGATCTGGTTCAGGCCGGCGAGTCTTTAATTTTGGATACACAAACCTATGATCACATTAAAGGGCTGTTATGGGCGCCCGAGTTCCATATTATCGAGGACGAGCTGTACATTTTTCATGCGGCAACGACAGGCGAGTTTTTCTATGAAGAGTGCCATGTGATGAAGCTGCGCGAGGGTGGGGACCCCACTTGCGCCGCTGATTGGTCGATGCCCCGGCGCGTCGTCAGGAAAGACGGTACCGAGTTATGCGAGGCGGGCAAGGTGATCTCACTGGACATGACCGTCATCCAAGTGAACGGGGATTGTTACGCGGCTTGGTCGGAGCGGCAGTTCGTGCCTGTAGATCTTGGCGCCTGGGTTTATATCGCGAAATTGGATCCGAAGGAGCCGTGGAGGCTGACGAGCGATCCCGTGCTGCTGACCAAGCCGGACTTTGGCTGGGCCAATAACCATACCTTTGTCGATGAAGGGCCGTTTGCTTTGATCCGGGACGGCAGGATTTTTCTAACCTTCTCGAGCGCGGCGGTAGACGCTACTTATTGTGTAGGCCTGCTGACCGCCGATGCGAATGCGGACCTGCTGGATCCCGGCAGCTGGACGAAGGGCAATTATCCGCTGCTGACGTCGAGAAGCGTCCCGGGCGAATACGGTCCGGGCCATAATTCTTATATTACCGATGACGATGGCGTCACTTGGAACGTATATCATGCCCGACCTGGAGTAGAGGGGCCAAGAGGCTCCGGAATCCGCCGCGTTCATTTCGGCATGGACGGATATCCGGTGCTTGATTTAACGGAAGAAAGGGATTTGAACCCGGCTTTGGCCGAGGTGTCGATCGAAATCATTGTACAACGCGATTAGGAAGGGGCAGAGAGAACATGTTTCCAAATCCGATTATATGGGCCGATTATCCGGACCTTGACGTGATCCGGGTAGAGGATACCTACTATATGGTGAGCACGACGATGCACATGATGCCGGGCTGCGTCATTCTGCGATCATACGACCTGATTCAGTGGGAGGTGGCTTCACATGTGTACGACGTACTGGACAATACGCCCGCACAGCGGCTCGAAGACGGACAACATATTTACGGCCAGGGCATGTGGGCTCCATCTTTTCGTTACCACAAGGGTAAATTCTACGTCATCTTCGTGGCGAACGATACCCGCCGGACTTACCTGTACACGGCAGATAGTGTAACCGGTCCATGGACGAAGCAATACATCGAGGGTTTTTATCACGACTGCTCCCTGCTGTTTGACGATGATGGCCGGACGTATCTGATTTACGGGAATGCCGAGATTCACCTGCTCGAATTGAAGGAGGATCTTTCCGGTCCCAAACCCGGCGGGCTGAACCGCGTTATCGTGAAAGAACGGGAGCCGTATCATCTCGGGTACGAGGGTGCCCACTTTTATAAGATCGATGGCAGGTATTATGCTTTCTTTATCCATATTTCGAAGGCTTCAGGGCGCCGAACGCAGGCCTGCTTTGCAGCGGATTCCCTGGAAGGCGAATTTACGGGCGGAGAGGTCTTTAATGACGATATGGGGTATTTCAATTCAGGCGTAGCGCAGGGCGGCATCGTGGATACGCCGGACGGGAAATGGGTGGCAGTGCTGTTTCAGGATCACGGCGCCGTCGGCCGGATTCCGGTGCTTGTTCCGCTGCGCTTTGAGAACGGTTTTCCGGTATTCGCCAAAGCAGCACCCCCAATGATCGAGCTGCCAAGCACAAGACCTGGGTATACCTACCAGCCTTTGGTTGGAAGCGACGACTTTGATTACACGCCGGACGAAGACGGCAAAGTACGCCTGAAGGATGTTTGGCAGTGGAATCATACGCCTGACAATACATTATGGTCCGTAACGGACAAACCGGGAGTCTACCGGGTCACATCCGGCAAGATCAGCCCCAATTTGACGTTCGCGGTCAATACGCTGACGCAGCGCGCCATGGGACCGGCATGCGAGGTGACAGTCACGCTGGACGGCAGCGGGCTGAAAGATGGCGATTATGCAGGCTTATGCTTTTTGATCGGTACGTACGGCTTGATTGCCCTGACCAAGGAGGCCGGCCGATCCTACCTGGTAATGCTGGCCAGAGAGGCCAAAGACCGCTCCATATTCGGCAAACTGGTCGACGAAGAGCCCGGGACCGAACTCGCCAGAATTCCCGTTTCCGGAAACGTCGTCACACTCAAGACGATTGGCAATTTCGTGAACAATGCGGATGAGTGCATGTTTTATTACCGGGATGGCGCGGACTGGAGGCAGCTCGGGATTACGCACAAGATGGTATACAAGCTGGACCATTTTATGGGATGCCGCATCGGTCTGTTTTTGTTTTCCACCCGAGAGGTCGGAGGGACGGCGGATTTTTCCGATTTTCAATACCAGGTGCTGAAGTAATCCGACTTCGTTCGCTCTTTATGCAAAGGGGATGTTCCTCCGGGAATGTCCTCGTTTGCGCTGGCTGTTTGAAAGTCGCAAGGTGTGGTCAATGACAACCATACTTTGCCGGGTGAGGACATGGTCAACGGCAGGTTGTTGCGTGATCATGAGGAGGCTTACACTTTGGGATGAAGGTGTCTTTCATAAAGCATTGGCGTGTAGAACTTCTCTAGGAGGGGATAGGTATGATGAGGTTGCGCGAAGCGTTTAAAGAACAGTTTTTGATCGGGGCCGCCGTCAATCCGGTGACGTTGGACTCGCAGCGTGATTTGCTTATTGAGCATTTCAACAGCGTGACTGCCGAAAATGAAATGAAATTCGAAAGATTGCATCCCACGGAGGACCGGTATACGTTTGAGGCGGCAGACCGTATGGTGGCCCTGGCTAAAGCCAACGGTATGGGAGTAAGGGGCCATACGCTGGTGTGGCACAATCAGACGCCGACATGGGTGTTTGAAAATGAAGACGGCAGCCAAACGGATCGGGTGACGCTGCTGGCCCGCATGAAATCTCATATCAACACGGTCGTATCCCGTTACAGGGGAGAACTCTATGCTTGGGACGTGGTGAACGAAGCGGTATCCGACAGCGGCAGCGAGCTGCTGCGGCCTTCGAAGTGGCTCGATATTATCGGCGAGGATTTCATCGCCAAGGCGTTTGAGTATGCCCATGAAGCCGATCCCGAGGCGCTGCTGTTCTACAACGATTACAACGAGGCCGATCCGGTGAAAAGCGAGAAAATCTACACGCTCGTCAAATCGCTGCTCGAGCAGGGAGTTCCGATCCATGGCATCGGGCTTCAGGCGCACTGGAGCCTGTATCACCCGTCGCTGGATAATATCCGCGTGGCGATCGAGAAATACGCCAGTTTGGGCGTGAAGCTGCATATTACGGAGCTGGACGTTTCGATGTTTGCGTTCGATGACCGGCGGACCGACCTCACGGCTCCGACGGAAGAGATGCTGGCTCTTCAAGCGGAACGTTACGGTCAATTTTTCCGGTTGTTCCAGGAATACAGCGAATATATCACTTCCGTCACTTTTTGGGGCGCTGCCGATGATCATACCTGGCTGGACCATTTCCCTGTACGGGGCCGAAAAAATTGGCCATTCTTATTTGATGCGAAGCATCAGCCCAAACCGTCTTATTCGGAAGTGCTGAAGACCGTGGGCTTGACTCTTTAGGCAAGGCAAGTTTTTCATTGGAATGGTGCTTGTACAAGCACCATTTTTTTCGTGTTAACGGCAGCTGCACCGCTTTTAATTAAGGCGATACCGTTTGATGGGAATTGAAGGTCATCCGGTATGCGGTCGGCGAGAAGCCGGTCGATTCCTTGAAAATTCTGGATAAGTAGGAGATATCGGATATTCCGATCCGCTCGCCGATTTCAGATAACGGGAGGTTCGTCGTCACAAGCAGCAGTTTGGCTTCCTCCAGCCTTCTTTTCTTGATGTATTGGATCGGGGAAATCCCGAACTGGCGTTTAAATACACGGATGAAATAGTTGGGATGCAAATGAGCCTTTTCGGCCAAATCCGTAATAGTCAGGTTGTGACGGTAGCTGCTCTGAATATACGAAATGACCTGTTCGAGAGGTTCGGGCTCCGTCGAACGATGGAGGCTGACCTCGGAGGAAACGGCATGCTCAATATAATAAGAAACCAATCTTAGCATGGCTGATTTCACAAGCAGCGGACCGCTAATGGAAGCCGCAGCATCGCTGTCGAGCAATTCGCGGAACAGCCGGATCGCTTCGCTGTCATTTTTTGTGTCCACATACAGTGGGGTTTGAATCAGGTCAAAGAGATTGCGGTCTCCAATCCGAGCCGTAAAATGGCACCAATATTTCGTGTATCTGGGGCCCGAAGTATAAGAATAGGACTGCTTAACCCCATGAGGCATAAGAAACCATTGTCCGGGTTTGGGTCTGAATTCCGAATCGCCGATTTTCAGCCATCCCTCCCCGTCACAGATCAAATAAAACTTGTTAAAGTCCGGCGTGTAGTCGAGCTCCCGCCAATCCGTCCATACCTGGTTATATCCCATCGATGTGACCCGTACGTCCAGATTTTCCATATACAGCCTTGCTAGTGATTGGTTGCCCATATTTGTATTCCCCGTTCTATATAGAGTAGATAATTTTATCCAACAGAAGGTTAGGATTCTGTATTCATTCATGGCATGAGGATTGCTAGGATAAAATCAATTCCTGATTCGAGCAAAGGAGGCAATACCGATGAACTGGAACGAAATCGCTGCAGGCCCCTACCAACCTACCTTTGAGTCCCTCCGCCAATTCGAATGTCCGGAGTGGTTCCGGGACGCCAAGTTCGGGATCTGGTCGCACTGGGGCGCCCAGTCCGTACCGATGTACGGAGACTGGTATGCACGGAACATCTACATCGAAGGTTCGGAACAATACCGATACCATATCCGTCACTACGGGCATCCATCGAAATTCGGCTATAAAGATCTTGTGCAGCTGTGGAAAGCGGAGGCGTTTGACCCGGATGCCTTAATGGACTTATACACGGCAGCCGGGGCCAAATATTTCGTGGCGCAGGCGATGCACCATGATAACTTCTTCAATTATGATTCTAGCATCCATCGCTGGAACTCGGTCAATATGGGACCCAAAAAAGATATTGTCGCTCTGTGGAAGGATGCGGCCGCCCGGCGTGGGCTGCCTTTTGGCCTAACGGAGCATCTCGGCGCCACATTCAGCTGGTTCCATTGGAATAAAGGCAGCGATAAGGAGGGGCCATATGCCGGCATTCCTTACGATGGGAACGATCCGGCGAATGAGGATTTGTATCTGCCCAATAAGGAACACCATCAAGGCAGGATACAGGCTGATTCGATTGCGCCTTGGTATACATCCAATCCATGGTGGCATCGTCACTGGTTTTCCGTGATGAAGGAAATCATTGATAAGTATCAGCCGGATCTGCTGTACTCGGACGGCGGGCTGCCGTTCACACCAGGCTACTGGGAAAAGCCGGAGCTGTCCCTGGATGATCCCGCTTACGAGGCTGGACTACGCGCTGTCGCACACTTGTATAATACGAGCGCGGCGATTCATGGCGGCGTGAACCGTGCGGTCTATAACCAGAAGGATCGGCGCAAGGAAATATACACGATCGGCGTGCTGGATATCGAGCGCAGCCAAGAGCCTGACATTAAGCCTGAGCCGTGGCAGACCGACACATGCGTAGGGGACTGGTTCTATAATGTGAGGTCTGTGTATAAAAAGCCGGGGCATGTCATCGAAATCCTGGTCGATATCGTTTCTAAAAACGGCAATCTTCTCTTGAATATTCCGCAGAAGCCGGATGGTACAATCGACGACGAGTGCACGCATATCCTCAGGGAGATGGCCGAGTGGATTCGAGTCTGCGGCGAAGGAATATTTGGCACCCGCCCGTTCCGCGTGTCGGGCGAAGGCCCTTCGCAGGTGGTCATTGACCATTTCACCGAAAACAAAGTGGAATGGACAGCGGCAGATTACCGATTTACGCAGAAGGGGAATATTCTCTACGCCTTCCAAATGCGCTGGCCGGAGGATCGTCTGGCCGTCATTCGTACGTTGACCCCGGCTGACAAAGTAAAGTCCGTGCGGCTGCTGGGTGTGGGCGATGTACCGTTCGAACAGCCTTACGGAGCTCTGGTTGTTTCCCTTCCGGAGCATGGGCCGACAAATCATGCCCACTGCCTGGCTATTGAGCTCGGGTGACACGCCGATGATCCATTTGGACCGGCATCGCTGGCTGAGTTAGGCATATAATCAGTATAAAAATATAATACTCGTTGGATTACGCCCTGCGGCTGTTATAATGATGCCGTGGGGCGTTTTTAATAACTCTTTTTAAGGAGATGATGACGATGAAAGCGCTGAAGCTGAGGCCTTTTGTTCCGTCCGGTGAGGATTATCCGCTTGCTGTGCAGTTCTATGAGGATTTGGGATTTAAAAAAATCTTCACCAGCGATGAGCTTACGATTTTCCGGATGGACGAAACGGAGTTCCATTTACAGAACTATCAGAACGCTGAATTGCAGATGAACTATATGCTGGAGCTATGCGTTCAGGACTTGGATGCGTGGTGGACCCACCTTCAACACTCCGGTGTCATCGGAAAATACGGCGTGAAAGCCAAGCCTCCTGAAATCCAGCCTTACGGCAGACGGGCCATCCACCTGCTGGATCCCGCCGGCGTTCTCTGGCATATTACAGAAGTCTGAACCCAGCCGATTGGACAGGTTAGACGCAGCTGATGGCTTTTGTATAGAGAGGAGGAAGATTACATATGGACGGTGATAAGAAGCAAATCTATCTGATCTCCGGTCCGCTCGGGGTCGGAAAATCGACAACGGCGAAAGAGCTCGCTCGGCTCGTGGAACGCTGTGTGCTGATCGTGGGCGACGATTTACTCCACATGCAGATGACGGAGCCTGCCCCGACATGGGAGGAGCGTCTGAGCTTGGCCTGGATGAATATCCTTTCGGTCACCAGAAACTTTATCCAAAGCGGTTTTCATGTCGTGATCGACTTTGTCGTCGAAGATGAATTCGAGTGGTTCTGCCGGCAGATCGCCGATTTAAACGTTCAGCTCAAATATGCGGTACTGCACGCAGACGAAGAAACGGTAAAGGAGCGTCTCCATAAGAGAGGGGATATACATTTACTGGACCGTTCGCTGTTTTTGCTAAATAAACTGAAGTCTGCAGCAGTCAATGCGGATTATCTTGTGGATACGAATCAAAAGGATCCGGCCGATACTGCCGCAGGAGTGATCCAACATGACAGGTTTCACGTTCATATTGGAATGTAACGGAAAGCATGGTTAAACAACGGCTGCCGCAGGGATAGACTGCGATTCTTCAAGTCTTCGCCGGCCGCCGTTTTGTTGTGCCCGAAAGTGTCTGAACAGTCAAATGCTGATGCATGAAAAAAAGGGTTGACAATAACTGTTAATCACCGCATAATGACATTGACTGACTGAGTCAATCTAAATTATGGAACTTCATATTTTTTTGGAATATTATCGACTGAACGAGTCAATCTAAACTAGGGAGGAATCAATTTATGGTTACCAAGGCGAACACAAGCAAGGCCATCGTCATCGGTGGAGGTATGGCTGGACTCATGACCGCACGCGTGCTCTCGGAACATTTCAAAGAGGTACTGATCGTCGAAAATGATGCCTATCCGACTGGGCCGGACGTCCGGCCGGGAACGCCTCAGGCATTCCATCCGCATCGCTTTACGGCGCGGGGGAAAGCGGTCATCGAACGCCTCTTTCCTGGATATGAGCAGGATATGATCGCGAACGGCTGCCCATCTTCACTGAACAAAAACGCGTATTTCATGAACCAGTACGGCACCCTGGAAATGAAGTACGACCGGGATGATCTTAAATTCAGCAGAGCGATTCTGGAGTGGGTCATCCGGCAGCGGACGGCAGCCATTTCCAACGTGAAATTTCTGACGAAACACCAGGTGACGGGGTTGTTAACGAGTCCTGACGGATCCGAGGTAATGGGGGTGCAAGCCAGAGACCGCGAGCAGTCCGGCCAGGAGAAAGCTCTGATGGCCGACCTGGTTATTGATACAAGCGGGCGATCTTCAAAGCTGTCGGGCTGGCTTACGGACCTGGGCTACGAGGTTCCCCAGCCGGATCTGTTGAAAGTTTCGCTCGGATACAGCACCCGCCGCTATAAAGTACCGCCGCACCTGACTCATTTGATCGATGAATGGGATGTCATCAACATTCAAGGGCAGCCGGCGAGCGGTACGTATACGAGTGTCTTCTCTTTTATCGAGAATGATACGGCTGAAGTGCTGCTCGCCCGTCCGGGCGGGAATTACCCTCCGACGGATGCCGCCGAATTCGAGAGCGCCTTGGAGCAGCTTCCGAGCCCGAAGATCGCAGAACTCGTCCGCGATTTCGAACCGATGGCGTCACCCAGACCTTTCCGCGTTCCGGAATTGTACTGCCATCGATACGAACAGATGCCGCAGTGGCCGCAAGGCTTGCTGGTCCTGGGAGATGCTTACTGCATCTATGACCCGATCTTCGGCCAGGGCATGACCGTGGCTGCCATCTCTGTCGAAATCCTGGAGGCTTGTTTGCGGGAACAGCGCCCCGAGAAGCGGTCGGATTGGGAGCATGGCGTACTCTGCCGCATCAAGGAGGCCATCGAGCCGGCGTTCTGGCTGAACTGTACGGCCGATCTCCGGTGGGAGGGAGTCGAATACCATGGGACGGATTCGAGCAAGAGGAACGCCTTCAGCCGGGAATATATGGAGCTGTTCCTGAGATATGCGGTCAGCAAACCCGATTGGAAGTTCTATGGACTCTATTGGGCGGTCAATACGTTAGCGGTTTCCCCCCGAAACATTTTCAACCCTGAAACAGCAGTCCAAGTGTTAACCGATTCGGAAGAAGGTAGGGAACTGCTCTCCCGTCTTACAGCGGACAACAGCCAGCCGGTTGAAACGATTCTTGAAGAAATGCTCCCGCAGTTCCCGGAATCGGCGTTCGAGCTGGTCAGACCATAGCGATAGCCAAGATGGATTTGATATACTGGTAGAAAAAACGGTAGCTTCCGGTAAAGGGGTACTTGACATTGGCACCATTAAACGAAGAGCAATTGCACCAAATTCGCGATGAACGAAAAGAACAAATCAAGGCGGCAGCGCTGCAGGTGTTTGCCCGCAAAGGCATCCTCAGCGCAAAGATGAGTATGATCGCGGAGACGGCAGGCATCAGCAACGGGCTGCTGTACCATTATTTTAAATCCAAAGACGAATTGTTCACGTCACTCGTTCAGGAGGCGATGGCCGAATCGGAAGCGGCGCTGCGCAGTGTCTATGACATGCCGGGAACGCCGCTCGAGAGAATTAGGGCGTTAACGGCGGAAATCCTCAATGAAGACGGCACTCCATACTTCATGCTGATTCACCAGGCAGCCACGTCCGACGGGGTGCCTGAACAAGTCAAGCAGCTCCAACAGCAATATTCTATGGATACGTATGTGGATATGCTGCTTCCGTTATTCGAAGAGGGCCAGCAGGCAGGGGAATTGGCGGAAGGAGATCCGCGTGAGCTCATCGTTTGTTATTTATCCGTCCTCTCCGGTGTGATGGTCATCAATTCGAATGGAAGCAAGGTGTATCAAATTCCGAAGGCCGACATGCTGATGCGGCTCGTTGCCCGGAAATAAACGCAGTCTGTACATCGTGAAAAAACTCTTTCCTACCCGTCTATCAAGGCGGGTGGAAAGAGTTTTATGATGTGTTCTCCTTATTCAAGAACAGCAATCCGTTTCCAGCCTCTAACGCTGCCTGCTTATCCGGCTCCATACTGGGCGAGATACTGCGGATACGAGCGGAGATGGACCGCTTTGGCCTTGCGCTGGGCCTCTTCCCGATGTTCCGGGACCTCCTCCGACTCGACGTAATCGGCCAGTACGTCAATGACGTCGTCCAGCAGTTTTGCCCGAAAATACAGCTCAAGCCGCTGGGCAACCGTATCTCCTGCCGTGGCCAACACCTTTTCCCTCCAAACCGGCCATGATGGGCCATGCCTTAGCGGCCATAACATAACCGAATAGTCCATCGCCGCATCTCCCTGGGCGGAAAGATCGTCCCAGTCGATGATCCGAAAGCTGTCCTTGCCGCAAGTCAGCACGTTGTTTCCGTTCAGATCGTTATGAACCACATCGCGCGCAGGGAGTCCAAATGCCGGGGTCTGCCGGACGGTTTCCCTCAGCCTTTCGATCTCTTCTCCAAACCACAAAATGGTCTCATCCGATACGAAGTCCCGCAGCAGCTCCCGGGATCCGCGGATTCCTTCCAAGTCTTCCGTAAACCTGGATATGTACTCGTCTTCAAATGCATCCGCATAAGTGCGGACTTCCGCTTCAGGCAGCATTCCGCGGAGAATGCCGTCGCGATGCAGCCTGGAGGCGGTCTCGATGACGCCCGTCAGAATAGCCTCCGAATTCGGCGCTTCCGCCAGCGGGACCGCATCCTCGATATATTCGAACACAAGGCCGTACGGATACCCTTCTATGATCTCGCTTTCAATTCTGTGGACCAGCTTGGGGGCGGCGTAGTGTTCGGCAAGATAATCGCTGACGCCCGCCCACTGCTGCAGCCGCTCGCTCCGATCAGGCGGAGCCAGCTTAACATGAAACCGCGTGCGGCCGTCCGACAAGCGGAGGGACAAATTGCCGAAGCCTCCCGGATTATAGATGTATGAAGCCTGGATATGATGGGGATCTAGGCCGATCGCATCGGCGTTCGCCGATGCCCATTTTTCGATGAGTCGTTCTGATAGCCTTACATCCATTGCAGCTTCCTGCCTCCTTACCTTTTTTTAGGATATACCGGATATTTTATCATGGAACGGATGTAATTACCCGGCCGTCATGCAGCAGGAAAAAACCATTCGTTCACGAATGGTTTTTTTAAAAGATGTCAGAAAGGACATCCCAAGCATCCTGGATAATGGCCAACAATGGAGGTTTAGCGCAAAATGTACACCGTTCTGATCGCCGAAAATGAACCGTGGGTATTAAAAGGAATCGTCCAGATGGTGAAGACGGCCGGGGAGGAATTCGAGGTCGTCGGAGAATGCAGCAACGGGGAAGAAGCGTGGAGCATGATTCAAGAAGTATGGCCCATGCTCGTGATCACCGATATTATGATGCCTGAACTGGACGGGTTATCTCTGATCAAAAGAATAGCTGAGCATCGCATTCCACTCGTATCGGTCATTATTAGCGGATACGACAATTTTCAATATGCCCAGAAGGCGATGACGTATGGCGTATCGGACTATTTGCTGAAGCCGGTAGAATTTGAAACGCTGACCGAGGCATTAAACCGATCGAAGGAGAAGCTGGAGTCGCTAAAGGACCTGAACGATTACATCGTCAAGTTTCAGTCTTTACTGGATAACAGCCAGGGCTTGGCGGTCGATGCGGTGATGCAAAAGCAGCGCCAATTCATCGAGTCCATCTTAAGGCTGCATCTGCTGAACAGAAATGCCCGGGTCGGGCTGCTGAATATGATGGAGCACAAGCTGAAGAACCTGATGAATGAATTCGGCCTGGACTTTACGGACGTGCCGAAATATCAGTCAGGCGATGATGCGTCCACCCTGAAATATTACATGACACTGCTGGAAAAGTGGTACCTTGGATACCCGGGAACACCGAAAACGAGCATACCCGCGGCCATTGCCGAGTCGTGCCGGTATATCGACGCCAATTATAAAACGAACTTATCGCTCACGGACATGGCGAACCTGACGAATTTCAGCGTCTCCCATTTCAGCGCACTGTTCAAAAAGCATACGGGCAGCTCGCTTGTCAGCTACGTCAACCGTTTGCGCGTTGATGAGGCCAAAAAGCTGCTCCGAACGACTTCATACGCCGTATCCGAAATTGCGGAAATCGTCGGCTACTCGTCTACGCCCTATTTTACGCGGGTATTCAAGGCACTTGCCGGGGTGGCGCCCCTCGAATACAGAAAGAGGATGGGATCATGAAATGGGGCCATTGGCATTACCGATTTTCGTTCAAGACGAAGATCCTCGGGCTGGTGCTGTCGGTGAGTTTTGTGTCCATTGCACTGATGGCGGGCTTCACATCCTACTACTACACGGAATCAGCCAAGGATGATTTCTACACGATTGCCCAGGACTCAACCGCAAGAATTAATCATCAGCTGGACCGGTATTTTACGCAAATGGCCCAATCGACCTACGCTTCGATTGCTGGTCCATTGCCCTCGAATTCGCTGCTTGGCGACAATCCGGAGAGCGGTCTCCTTCAGAAATGGCTCATCAGCGGCGAGAATTTCAACCGGGAACAGGAAGCGCTGGTCGAAGGCATCATGTCGAAATATATCGCGATCAACTACTCCAACGTCCTGGGCATCGTTCTCCGTTCGCTGGACGGCCGGCTGATTTATTCGAAAGATCACTCCCTGAGCCATCCGATGATTGAATCCTCGCCTTGGATGGTGGGCCCCTTGTCCGATCAATTAAAAATCGTTCCCTCCTATTACCGCCATGAAGATGCGGTTGTGCCCGCATACCCTTATATTACGCTCATCGTCCCTGTATTTGATCCGAATTCGCTTAAGCTCATCGGCAATCTGAATATTGCTTTATCGATTACGGAAGTCCAGGATATTCTTGGACAGACGAGGCTTGGGAAAACAGGGTATTTTTTTATCGTCGATTCGAGCGGCGAAATCGTGTATCACCCGGACGTGAGTTTGGCGGGCCGGCACGTGGAGGACACAGCTCTGGGCGTCCTTCCTCTTGGTAAGCAGGATGCCGTCATCGAACGAAACGGGGAAAAAATTCTGATGTCCGGCAATCGCTCGGAAGTGACCGGCTGGAATATGGTCGCCTCCGTGCCTATGCACGAGATGGCCAGCGGCCTGGACTTCGCCCGCAAAGCTACGTTGTGGGTGATGACGGGCATCATTGTGTTATCGCTGTTCTTTATCCCCAGGATGGTCGGCCAAGTGGTCCAGCCCATTCTTCACCTGAGGAATCTGATGAAGCGCGTGGAAACCGGCGATACCAAAGTCAGTGCGATCGTGGTTCCCGGCAGGGACGAAATACAGCAGCTGAACGGGAGCTTTAATCAGATGACGTCCAGGCTGAATGAGCTCATCCATACCGTCCATCGTCTGGAGATCAATGAGATGAAGCTGCAGCTGCGGCAAAGGGATGCGCATATTCAGGCGCTTCAGAACCAGATCAATCCCCATTTGCTGTACAATACGCTGGAAATTATCAAGAGCATCGCTTTTATCGAGAAGGTGCCGACCATTGAAAAAATGGCGACCCGCCTGGCGGGCGTTTACCGGTATACCTCGAAAATGCCCGGATCGGAAGTGCTGCTGCGGGATGAACTGCAGAATCTGCTCAATTATCTGGATATCATTCATATTCGCTTTGATCATTTTCACAGCAGCATATCGGTGCCTGAGTCCTGCATGGACTGCCGCATGATCAAGCTGTCGCTGCAGCCGATCGTGGAGAACAGCGTGAAGTACGCGGTGGAACCCAAAAACGGCCATGCCCAAATTACGGTGGAAGCCTATGAGAGAGCGGGCGACCTCGTCATTGACGTCACCGATAACGGAAATGGATTCCCTGAGGAAGACCTGGAGCGGATCATGCATCGAATGAAGCTGGTAGAGCAGCAGTCAGAGCCGTTCGCTCAGGAGGAATCGGTTGGAATCATTAACGTTCATGCCCGAATGGTGCTGAAATACGGTTCAGCTTACGGCGTCCGCGTACAGTCAATACCGGGTAAAGGAAGCGTCGTCACGCTGAAATTCCCAAAAAAGATAAATCCATGATCGGAAATTTGGATAAAAAGATCATCATTTTGTGAAAAAGTGACCCCTGTCAGCAAGATATATTGAAATGGAAGAGGACAAAATCCAATGGGTAATGGAGGTCACCTGAAGTGAAACGAATGCTCTCAATCATCCTGGTTATGAGTCTCGTATTTTTAGCGGCCGTTGGATGTTCATCCGCGGGATCGGAGGATACGGGTACCGCATCTGGAACGAACGGAGATAAGGACAAGCCCAAGAAAATCAAAATTGACATGATGATTGCGTCATGGAAAGGAGGGGGCTGGCCGGACAACAATCATCCGATCATCAAGTACATCGATGACAAATTCAATGTGGACCTTCAAATTCAATGGGTGCCGAATGCGAATTTTTACGAAAAGCTGAACGTGATTGCGGCATCCGGCAAACTGCCCGACGTGATGCGGATCGATAGTCCAAGCCAGTATTTGAAATGGGTGGAGGAGGGCGTTTTTCAGGACTTAAAGCCTCAGTTAGCCCAATATCCTCATTTGCAAAGCATCGCAAAACCGGAAGAATGGGCGCTGCTGAACCCGAAGGACCAAATCTTCGGCATTCCGATCTATGCCACAGCCCAGAATACCATTTACGTCCGCAAGGACTGGCTGGATAAGCTGGGAATTCCCGTACCAACTCCTGATACATTCACCATCGACCAATTTTATGATATGGCCAAAGCTTTCACGACTCAGGATCCGGACGGCAACGGGAAGAACGATACGTTTGGATTCTCGGCGCTGGGCAATGCAAGCCTGCTGGGCATGCCGGAGCTGTTCGCGCCATTTGGGCTCGCGAATGGCTGGAAGGAGGAGAACGGTAAGCTGATTCCGATGCAGGTCCAATCGGACGAATGGAAGGCGTTCCTGACCTTTATGAGCCGTGCATATAAAGAAGGCGTGCTCGACAAAGACTTTGTTACGAACACGAATTTTAACGAGAAATACGCGCAGGGCAAAGTGGGCTTTGCCGACATGCATTACCAGTTCAGCCAGCAAACCAATCAGCAGCTGCAGACGATTGCTCCTGGAGCCAAATTTGTGGAGCTGGCGCCGCCGATGGGCAAGGACGGGATGCGGGGAACACCGACGCCAACGAGCGGAACGATCAAAGTCGTCCTGAGCAAGGACGTGGATGCCGAGAAGCGGGATCGCATCCTGCAGTTGTTTGATTGGTGGGTATCGCCGGAAGGGGAAGACATCTTGAAGAACGGGATTGAAAATATCCATTACAAGAAAAACAGCAGCGGAGCCTATGAAATGACCGATGAGTTGAAGGCCGAAGGCGAGGGGCGGCAAAGTCTCTTGTGGAACTGGGTATTGCGGAACAATTCCAATACATTCAACACCTACAAGTGGAGCGATCCCACATGGGCTAAAGAGATGGAGCAATCCATTGATAACGCTGGCAAGTATCCATATAAGAACGCGTCCGACGCCTATCTGTTCTCGTCCAATACGTACTTGGAGAAAGGAACGGCACTCGACGAAAGCTTCCACAAAACCGTCATTGAAATTATCGCAGGCAAAAAGCCGGTGGAGAGCATCGATGAAGCGATCAAAGAATGGAAGAGCAGCGGCGGAGACCAGATTATCGAGGAAGTGAATGCCGCATACACGGCGAATCCATAACGTTCGCCTGAAGGTCCCGGGCGGCTGCGGCCGCCTGGGGCCTTTTATTTCCAGGCTGGCTATACAGCGAGTTGGAGGTTGAAGACATGAAAGCGTACTGGAAGAGGGCATTTCCCATTTATCTCATGATCCTGCCGGGTCTGCTCTATTTTATCATTTTTAAATATATCCCGATGTTCGGGATCTCGATCGCCTTTATGAAGTATAGTCCCTTCAAGGGAATAATGGGGAGCGAATGGGTAGGTCTTCATTATTTCCGCAGATTATTTGCTGAAGGCGACTTCCTGCTGCTTCTCAAAAACACGCTGCTGCTCAATTTGCTGGATGTGCTGTTCTTTTTCCCAGCCCCGATCCTCGTCGCTCTGCTGTTGAATGAATTGAGAGCCAGACGAATGAAGGCGGCGGTCCAAACCATTCTGTATGCACCCAACTTTATATCGTGGGTCGTGATCGTCGGTATTACGATCGTGCTCTTCGCCACCGGCTCCGGAGGCATCAATCAGCTATTGGAGGACTGGGGGCTGGGCCCAATTGAACTGATGACGGATCCCCGCTACTTCCGGTGGGTGTGGCTGTTACAGAACATTTGGCAGGGGGCCGGGTGGGGAGCGATTATTTTCCTGGCCGCCCTGTCGGGCATCGAACCTACGCTGTACGAAGCGGCTAAGATGGACGGCGCGAACCGATGGCGCCAGGTGTGGCATATTACGCTGCCCGGCTTGCGGGGCGTCATTGTCGTCATGTTTATTTTACGGTTCGGGCACATGATGGACCTCGGCTTCGAGCATATTTTCCTGCTGCAGAACCCGATGAACCAAGAGGTGTCCGAGGTGTTTGAGACTTTTATATACAAAAAGGGTCTGATCGAAGGCGATTACAGCTACTCGACGGCCGTCGGTTTATTTAAATCCGTGGTCGGTTTGGTGCTGGTATGGGGTGTGAACCGGCTCGCCAAGAGATTCGGCCAGGAGGGGGTATTTTAAATGCGGCAGGCAAAAGGGCCCGATCTGTTCTTCACGTGTCTTGTTTATTTCATCCTTTTCCTGGCGGCCGCGATCGCGATTTTTCCATTGTTCTACGTGCTTGCGGTTTCGTTCTCGACGGAGTACGAGTATTTAACGCGGGGATTCTTCGTCATTCCGAAGCAGTTTACCTTGGACGGTTATTTGTATTTGCTGGCCCATCCGGGCTTTACCCTAGCATTCCGCAATGCAGTGATCATCAGCTTGGGAGGGACGGCGCTGAATATCGTGCTGACCTCCCTTATGGCCTACGGGCTGTCCAAGCGATGGTTAAAGCTGCGCAGTACAATGAATTTTATTGTATTTTTCACGATGCTGTTCTCAGGAGGCATGATTCCAACCTATTTGGTCGTTCGATCGCTCCATCTATTGGACAGTTTCTGGGCGATCTGGCTTAGCTCGGCGATTGCCGCGTTCAACGTCATTGTGATGAGAAGCTTTTTTCAGTCCATGCCGCTTGAGTTGGAGGAGTCGGCCCGGATCGACGGGAGCGGAGAGTGGCGCCTGTTTCTATCAATCATCGTGCCGTTGTCTATGCCGGTCATTGCGACCTTTACGTTGTTTTATCTGGTGAGCAACTGGAATACGTATTTTTCCGCTATTATATATTTAAACGATGCGAAGCTTATGCCGCTGCAGGTCTTTCTGAGGCTAATGCTCGTTGAGGATGACCCTTCCATCTCCAACGCGTCCACTGTATTGTATAAATATACGCCTGCAGCCAAAATGGCAGCCATCATGTTAACGGCGCTGCCGCTGCTGATCATATTCCCCTTTTTGCAAAAATACTTTAACAAAGGGGTTATGCTCGGTTCGATTAAAGGATGAGGACAGCAACAAAAATTCGGATCATGGGGTGAAAACAGGTGAATCAGCAACCGAAGTATGTAGCCCATCGGGGGCTTAGTATGCAGGCGCCTGAGAATACCGTCGCGGCTTTTGAACTGGCGGGACGATCGGGATTCTGGGGCATCGAATGCGATACGTACTGCACGACGGACGGCCGCTGGATTGTTCATCATGACCGTACCGTAGACCGGATGACGAACGGATCGGGGAGGACGAAGGATTTCTCGTTTGCCGAGATCCGAGGGCTGAGCATCACCTCCGGAAACGGGATCAGCGATTATTCCGGCCTGCAAATCCCGGCACTGGAGGAAGTATTGTCCGTATGCGTCAAATACGGCATGCACGCATTCGTCGAGATCGAGGAATACCACCAGGATCGCGATCTGGAAAGGCTCGTTGAGCTGGTCCGCGGCTCCGGCATGATGGGACAAATGAGCTTCATCTGCTTCAATGCCAACGATCTGTTGAAGGTGCGTGCCATCGATCCGGCGGTGCCGCTCGGCTTTCTATCGGCGAAGCCGCCAAGCGAAGCAGACCTTGAGCTCATCGGCCGGCTGCAGCCTGCTTTTCTGGATTACGACTATCGTTCGGCGACGCCGGATGACGTGCGAAACTGCAGCAAGGCCGGAGTTGACGTGTCGATCTGGACCGTAAACGAGCGGGAGATTTCGCGGCCGTTTGAGGAGGCGGGTGCGGCCTATATAACGACGGATACGATTTTGTGGGATTGAAAGAGGAGTCTTGGTTTCCGTAGCGTTTTGTCCACGGGTATTACTGCTATGACTAATGGTGACATTTGGAGATAGTTGTTATAGCTGATGAGTGTTTAGTATAAGAAAAGGGAAGCGCTAATTCTTGCGCTTCCCTTTTCTGGATCGTATTTTTCCGAACTCTAATATGAGATTGAAGAGAACCTTATTTCTCCTCCAAAGAATAGGAGGTTACAGCGCCGTTTTTCAGCGTTACGTAGATAAACAATTTTGGTGGTGCGATGTCGTAGATCCAGGTTACGGTATGATTCCCCGAATTAAGGATCCGGTCCGGCTTGTCCCAGGATAATTCGAGCATCTTGCCGGTCATCCCTACACGAACCTGGCTATTTTCGATGAGCTTCCAAGATGAACTTGGAAAGTTAAAGGTTTTATAAGGGTTAACGGTCGAAATTACCTTTTGGAAATCCTCGGTGTGAAGGCTCTTGATTTTATATGTTTTGTTTTGATAAGTAAAGTATACGTCAACCCAGCCGGTAATTAGTTCATCGCTTTCTACCTTGATGATCTTAACTTGCGACAAATTGTGAACCGATTTAGTTGGCGTTCCGTCAAGTTCCGTTAGTTTCATCTGCACCCGGTAGCTGTGAATCCAAACAGTCTTGCCTATATATTTTTTATAGGTTTCATAGGCGTTATTAATAAAAATGATAACTTTCTTGGCTGATGTGGTGAGCATAACGTAGCTGATCGGCTTTGTTTTTTCATTTATAGGCCTGGTGTAATCTACTGTTGTCTTTGCATTCAGCGTGTCCGTTATCATCCGGAGGGGAAGCATCAACTTGCCCTCGATGAGCTGAGGAGGGACAGTATACAGCTTTTTTGCTCCATTAATCGACACGGACTTAACATTCAGCTTAGCGGTGACCTTGATATCCCCGATGGTATAGCCGATGTTTCCCTGTTTGGGATCAAACTGCAGTTGCAGGCCCAATTCTTTAAATAGCTGGCCAATGGGAAGCATGGTTTGACCTGATAGGATAACTCCTTTATCTTTCAATTCGATGGTAGGCAGCTCTGATTCTGTCTCTCCACTGGCCTCCGCCTTTTGTCCATTCGTGATTACCGAAATCCCCAGCACACAAGCCAGCAATATCATGACAATTTTCTTCAAAATTCTTCCTCCATTTGAATCTTTTCCTTGAATATACCTGAATTGCAGTGATTTGTCTCATTTTTTTGCTAGAGTCAAAGGAATCCACAGATATCATGTGGAAACTACTAGGCAGATGAATAACCGAAAGAGAGGAATATCGTGATGATGCCGGTTCAGGACCTACTGAATCCAAAAGCTTACCCGATGCAAAGTTTACATCTTTGCTCCATGCAGAGTCTATATGACAAACAGCGGCGGTTGTTTTGCATGGAGCCTTATCTATTAACCGCATCATTTTCAATTCATTAGCAGGATGTTTGTCATGCAGGCTTTGCTACCTTACCATCTGCAACTCACTTAGATGAAAGGGCGAAGCCAATGAAATATGTATCTGCGAGCGACATTTTACCTGAACAGCTGCTTCAGGAAATTCAAAAATACGTCCAAGGCAGGACGATCTATATACCTTCTCGCGAGGATGGCCGCAAAAAATGGGGCCAGCTTTCGGGACAGCGGGACTATCTGCGGAAACGCAATCTAGAGATCAGGCAATCGTTCCGTAAAGGAATTGATGTGGAGGAGCTCTCCCAGTCCTATTGCCTCGCGGTAGAAACGATCCGAAAGATCGTATACCAGAAAAAATAATGCCAGGGGCTTGCGTGTGATCAAACCAGCGCGAGCCCTTTTTGTATCCTAAATGGTTATGTGTATTCTCTGCCTATTGTTTCAAAGCGCCAGCCGATATACTTTACGGTAATAGATAAAAGGCTCTTTGAGGAGGATCCAACATGGCGAAAATAACGGTTGAATTAAGCGGGCGTGATACACAATCAATCATCTATAACCTTTACCCCCTGTACCTTCACGATTTAGCAGGGATCCGTAACGTGCTTCCCAATCGGTATGGCGTCTTTGAAGACAGCGATGCTATTCAAACGCTTCAGCAGCAAATGCCCGAGTTTGATATTTGGTGGGAAAAAGAGGAGTGCCTTTTTCCTTTCTTGATTCGGGTCGACGAAGTGCCCGCAGGATTCGCATTGATTGCCACACCTCCTTATGTGGAGGATGACAGCAACCTTTTGGTGAACGAATATTTTATACTGCAGCCTTTCCGGGGTCAGGGCGTTGCCGAGGAGGCCATAACCCAAATCTTCAACCGGTTCCAGGGAAAATGGCTGATCTACACGACCCCGACAGAGAGGAATTCAAGGACCATTCATTTTTGGAGAAAAACCCTCGCGCGTTATACGAACAACAGGTTCACGGAAGAGGACAAGGAACTGCGGGCTGAGATCGGTGCGGCAAAGGTGTTCAATTTTACAAATAAGTAGCCGGGCGGCTGATCGATAAGATCGGCTGTTTTTTTGTTTAATTCATGGCTGTTGCGATCCACCGATAGGTCCGATTCTACGAGACGAGATATCATTTTTGCCGCACTTGTATACATATGCACCTATCCAAACGTTGTACTGCTTGGAGGGAGGTTGAAAGTGGATAACGAGCAGATGCTGCGGCTGATGCAGGATAAAATGAAACAGATTCAGCGGTACCTGATTCGCCTGGGGGCAAGCAGGGCTGACGCCGAGGATATCGTCCAGGACGCGGTATATAAAGGTCTCCTGTATATTGATTCCATCGGGCCTGATAAGTTTTCGGCGTGGCTGTACCGGGTCGCACTCAATCGATATTACGACATGCTCCGAAAACGCAAACGAATCGAGATTTCGATGGAAGAGGCGAATGTGGAAGGCAGTGAAATTCCAGAGGAAATCCTGCTGCGAAAGGAACGGAGAGAAGAGATCGAAAAGGTGATGGAAGAGCTGGCTCCGATCTATAAACAGCTGCTTATTTTAAAATACGAACTGGGTTTTAGCTATAAAGAAATCTCTGAACTCATAGCCATTCGTGAGGAGAAGGTGAAGACGTACCTATATCGGGCACGCAAACTATTTCAGAAAAAATATGGAGGACTGTACGATGAACGATAACGAATCCAGCTTTGATGATGGGGCGAAGCTGTCGGCTCTCGTCAGGAAGGCACGCCGCAGAACGATTGCAAGGAACGTAAGTATCTCGTTAGCTGTAACTCTGCTTATCCTTGCGGGAGGGTGGTTTGCGAATTTACAGCTTCAGTACAGAAGCGAAAAACATGCAATGCGTGACATTGAGATGCTTAAAGCGATCAGTGGTCCGAATCAGTATATATTAGGTTTCCAGATTAACTACGGCTTTCTTCATGGTACGCTTGAATATCGGACATATAAGGTTGTAGAGGGAGTCCCGGTCATCTGGGGGGAGGAAAACTACGATTTTAGCTCATGGGGAAGTTTTTCCCGCTTTTTCGGCGACTATTCTGACCTGTCGCTTATGGACCCAGAAATGAAGGCCAAAGGATTTCATTATTCACGCCCCTATAACCGTTATAACGGCGAGAGAGAGATGCTGTTCTATCTTCCAAGTGTGAAATATGCGAACTATCTTAACGAGCTTCCGCAGCTGAAGGACATGGATGGACGGAAGCGGGTTGAAATGGGCATTTCTTTTGATAAAAATTATTCGGTAGAGCAGATCAAGGCGATGCTTCCGCCAGGTGTCCATCCCGTGTGGTATTGGGTAGATACTTACTCGGATATGAAGCCCTATACGGCCGCTAAAATGCCTGATGGATCCGTTGTTGATCCGTTTCCTGACTGGGCGAGCAGCGTATACGGTTTTGGCGTTCATCCGGATCGTAATGATATTTCTGAAAAGGATTTTCTTAGCGCACTGGAATATGGAGTGCATCACAATCGAAAATATAAGCAGGAATTTAAGCGGATTTATGATTATTTACGCAAGGATAAGGAACAACCGGAAACAAGCGACGTGCGCCTGTTTGGCGTTGTCGTAACCGGAACGGCTGAGAGCCTGAAAGCATTGCAGGGCCAACCCTATGTAAAAGCAGCCGTCATGGGTGCAACCGTCGACAGATGAGTGAAGTGTCCCGACTTCATCAGGAAAAGAAGGTATCCGGTCAGTGCGAACGGCTGCCTTCTTTTTAACTCATGGGATCAAAAATAGCATTTAGTAATCCTATCTATTTTTTGCCGAATATATTCTACCGCTTCTACAGGCCCCTCGATCTTTGCTTCTCCCCCTAAGGGCCAAATCAAATCCGTGAAAAATTCGATTTTCTGAACGGGGATCCGCATGCGTAAAGTACCTCTTCCATCTTCATGAATTTCTATGTGAGAACTGAACCAGACGTTGGTTTCAAGCGAACGTACGCCTTCCTCTGTTAGATCGACGATCAAATCGCACTGCTGCTCAAAGCGGGTCAAATCCGGTGTGATCCAATCGAATACGGATCGTCCGCCCAGATCCTTCCGGCCAGGAAAGCCGCCATTCAGACTCGCAAAGCTGATTCGGTCTGCGCGGAAAAGCCGGTAGGTCTGGCGGAGGAAGCAATAGGCCGGACAATACCAGTATCCCTCGCTCGCATAGAGACCGATGGGCTGAATATCTCTTTGCGTGACGCCATCGCCGGATTTATACGCAATGGTCACGACGCTGTCGTTCATGATCGCTTGCAGCAGAGTCTGGAGGCAGTCGGCGGACATCGTCCGATTAGGATTCCAAATGACGACCCGATTTCGCAGCCGGTCGATCTGCGCCTTCGCATCGGCAGGCAAGTAGTGATAAAACTTGTGAATCGCCGAAGCCGCACTCTCGTCAAAGGGAACGGAACCAAAGTACTGCAGGGATTGGCAGGCAAAAAATACGGCGACCGCTTCGTTCTCTGAAAAGGCAATCGGCGGAAGCATCCTTTCTTGAAGCAGTCGGTAACCGCCGCCGCGCCCTTGCACGGAATAAATCGGAAACCCTACTTCGCTCAGTTCCTGTAAATCCCGGGTAATCGTCCGTGGAGACAAGCCGAACTCGTCGGCAAGCTCTCTGACCGTAAACGACCTTTTGGCGTTAATCACCATCATTAATTGAATCAGGCGCTGTGATTTGATCATTACACGCTCATCCCTCGCCACATATTTTTCATCCATATTATCACATAAAATAAGCCAAGTTCTGACTTATTTAGGTGTTATATTCATGCTCGTAATGATCCTCTGCCCCGAAGAAAGGATGAGAGACATGAATCCGGAAGTATCCCGCATCAAGGATTTGCTGTTTGAAGAGATGGAGCTGGCGCTCACGACAACCGCCTCGCTGCTCTCCATGATTGAGGAGGAGCACTGGGAGTATCGTCCTCGCGAGAACATGCGGAGCTTAATCGAGCTTGCCCGCCATCTTGTTCAGGTCCCCGAGCAAGAACTGGCTATTTTGCAGGAACAACCCATGGAGCAGGTTAGAAGTCTGGTCATGTCCGTTATGCATGTAAAAGACGCAGCTGCCCTGTCAGAGGTTATGCATCGCGGAGTCTCAGCGTTAAAAGACTACATGAACAACTTGGATGAGGCAGACCTGCTGCACAAATCGACCGCACCTTTTTTTGCCAAGCACCAGCCTTCTGTTCAGATCAAATGGTTGATCGAGATTACGACGCATATTTATCATCACCGCGGCCAAATGTTTACCTATATGAAGCAGCTTGGCCTACCGGTTTCGATGTATGATCTGTACGGACCTGCGTCAAAGTCGTGGACGTTATGAAGTGTGCCCCACCAAAACTATAAAGCAAATCAAAGCAGCGGATCCCAACGATCGGCTGCTTTTTTTCGCTAACCGCGCGGATAACCTCATTTATAACGCAATTTATGGTACAATTTGGGATTATGAGAACATCTTTGGGGAGGTAACATGCGCTTAAAAGCATGCATATTGATCATCTTTTTCGTCTTAACGGGATGTTTTGCAGAGAGTAAGGAAACGACGTCACCTGATAGGGAATCTAGCCCTGCCAAAATAGAGCTGGTGCCCGTTGATTTGTTTAAGGGGGAGGCAGCCAAGTTTCAGCCGTTCCTCGGGGCGATGTCCGGTGCATTTAAGCTGAAATATGAAGGAAGCCAGCCGATCGCTAATTTGGACATAGACATTTGGAAGGAAGGACGGAGAGTAGATTCCGCAGGCTCGATCGGGGATGTGTTCTACAGTTCTGATGAGCAGAAGAATAACGAAATAGAAGTGATCGTATCCATTGACACGGTAACCATGGGGGAGAAGGACGAGTCTGCAATCATAAAGGTCAGCACGATTGGCCGCTCAGGATCTAGCCTACTCACATTTCAGATTCCTTGGGACAAAAAGCTGACGGCCCGAGGATTGATCCAGGATGCAGAGCCGCGTTCGTTTACGGCCGAGCAGGCCGTGCATGTGTTTGGCATGCAAGCCACAAGCTCCAATACCATGCGTACATCGGATCTTTCAACGGAATCGTTAAGCCAAACGAAGTGGGCACTCGTATTCACCTTACAGTTTGAGGATTAATAACCTTTAAGGCAAAGTTCTAGCGTGTTTCCTAATATCTTATGAACCTTTGTATTCACAAGGAGAAATCATGGACCCCCAAATAAAATTAATGTTCAAGGACGAGCATGCTACGGAAGGAGCTGCGCTGTTTGGCGTTAGCTCAAAGGAGCTGACTTTCATCGGCGGCTTTCAGAACTTTATTTATTCCTACATGGATGGCGATTCAAAATATATCCTCCGTTTCACCCCGAGCACGCTTCGCACATGGAATTGACTTGCGGCTGAGATCGAATGGATTCGTTATCTTTCGGCGAAAGGACTTTCTGTTTCAGAACCGGTATCTTCAGTTGAAGGGAAAGACATCGAACAAGTGCAAGGGAATGCCATTGATTTCTACGTGACGTCATTCAGGCACGCGAGTGGTCGTAAAATCGGGTACCCGGAGTGTTTAGGAAACGCCTTGCTTTATGAACAATGCGGACGCATCACCGGACATCTTCATGAACTGTCGAAGCGTTATAACCCAACGCTCAGAAGACATACTTGGAAGTCTAATGAATACCTCTCGCAAGCCAAAAATGTGCTGCCCTCAGAGCATCAACCGATTCTTCAGGCCCTGGATGAGCTTAAAGCACAGCTGGCTGTCCTGCCATCTGCAGAGGATCAATTTGGTTTGATTCACGGGGATATGAATGTCGGGAATTTTATGGTGGATGAAGCTGGAGGAATCACACTTTTCGACTTCGACGAATGCCAGTACAGCTGGTATGTCGAAGACATCGCCGTTCAGCTATATTACTTGCTGTATGTTTATGGGGAAGATTCGAAATCCGAACGGAAGGCGCAGTATGAACTTTTTATCAAACATTTCGTGCGTGGCTATACCGCGGATGGGCGTACTATGCCTGATGGCTGGAAAGACCTTCTGCCGCTCTTCCTTAGACTGCGTGAAATCATTGTATTCGTCGGTATGCACCGGAGCTGGGATTTACGTGAACCGGACGATTGGACCCGCGACTTTTTGCAGGGCAGTCAGATGCGAATAACGAAAGGAATGTCATTGATCGACGAGTTCTTTTAAATGATCAAAAATCATTTATGTTTGTGCATCGAAAGTTAGCACTCAGGCTGCCGCTTCATAACGGCAGCCTGTTCAGCGTTATAAAGATATGCATGATTCCATGATGAGGACGTTGTCGGATGCATCGGTGCTACCGAAGTCGCAGCCCGCCGTCCACCTCCAGCACGGTTCCGGTCACAAACGTGTTATCGATTAAGTAACGGACCGCTTTGGCAATATCCTCCGGCTGGCCTATTCTGTTAACCGGGGCCTGCTCTTTGTAAAATTCATACGCGGCGTTTTTTTGATCTTTCGGCAGCCAATTCCACCAAGGCGTATCCACGACACCAGGAGATATAGCGTTAACGCGTACAGGTGCCAGCTCTTGTGCCAATATGGGAACCATAGACTCCAGGGCGGCGTTAATCGCAGCGAGTCCAGCATTGCCTGGCGCATGGGAACGGGCCGAAATCGCAGTGAGGAAGGTGATCGAGCCGCTGCCGCTCAACGTATTCAGGCTGAGCTGGGCAGACGTCACTTGCGGCCAAAACTTGGCATCGAAGCCGCTGCGCAATTCATCGAGCGAGAGTTCACGGAAGTTTCCGCCACCTTTAGCCCCCGAGACCGCAATGACCAGGTGATCAAAGCTTCCTTGACGTTCATAAAAAGATTTCAGATCTTCGTAAGAAGCTGCATTAAGCTGCTCTCCTTTAGCGCCAGACCCCAGAAGTTGAAGAGCGGTCTCCAACTTGGCCTGATCCCGCCCCGTGACGATGACGTCAGCACCCAATTCGACCAACAACCGGGCTGATGCCAGCCCCATTCCCGATGTTCCACCCATAATAATGACACGTTGACCTTTTAAAGATTGTTCCATTGGATCGACTCCTCACTGTGCTTGATTGAAGTTCTGGTTTGAATTATAATATATTACGTAACGTTCTGTAAATAAATTATTTTAAGGGAGCTATCATGGATACTGAGCAAGACAAAACAACAGCTGTAGGTCGGCCAAGAAGCCAAAAAGCGTATGAAGCCGTGATGAAGGCGACTCTTGACCTTCTCAAATCGGGCAGGTACCCGAGCTTAACGATGGAAAAAATCGCAAAAGAGGCTGGTGTAGGAAAGCCTACGTTATACCGTTGGTGGCCTGGCGTTCCTTTTATCGTAATGGAGGCGCTGAAACTGCACGCGGACACGGAGATCGGCCTGCCGGATTCAGGCCATCTCAAGAGCGATGTGCTTGAATATTTAAAGCGGACCTTCCGTTCCCTGATGGAAGGAAAGGATGAAATCGTATGCAGTTTGATGGCGGAAGCCCAATTTAACCCTGAATTTGCCGCAGCCTTTCGTGACAACTTTATCTTTTCGCGCAGAGCAGCCTTGATTCGGTTGTTGGAGCGGGGACAGCAGCGTGGCGAATTGCCCAGGGATACAGACTTGGAGCTTATCGCGGACTTGTGTTATGGACCGATGTGGTATCGGCTTCTGAACCGGCATTCGACCCTGGAGGATCCTTTTGTGGATAACCTCGTATCGTACTTATTCGATTCCCCGCGTCCGAAGAACTAAAAATAAAATTTGCCGGCTGATTTTAAAAATCGGTCGGCTTTTTTTGCATGGCGTTAATTACTTGCAGCGTCCCGTGTCTTGGTAAAAGGTCATCCAGCTTTAGCACCCGATCAGGATCAATGGGTAGACAGATACAGCAAAATCATTTATGTTATTGCTTATTAAAAGTATTTTAATAAGTCCGGAAGGGGAGGGTGGCGGCAATGAATCCCGTGACGCACAATACGATGCGAGTCAAAAAGATGAATCAGGAGCTCGTGCGGCAAGCGCTCAAATCGATGAAGCAGGGTACCAAGTCGATGGTGGCACAAATGACCGGATTAAGCGTGGCGACCTGCGGCAGCATTCTGAACGAAATGCTGGAGACCGGTGAACTGCTCGAGCTGGATCGAGAGGAATCGAGCGGCGGCCGTCCGGCCAGACTGTATCAATATAATGTGAACTATGCTTATATCGCCTGCGTGATCATCCGGGCCGGCGTGAAGGTGCACTCCCTCACGTACAGGGTTGCTAATCTGGCCGGTGAAGCGGTAGAGGAGGGGCAGCAGGAAGCGGGCCGGATCGATGTAGCAGCGATTGAGAAACTGATCGACGGGCTCATCTCCCAATACCCGCAAATCCGGGCGGTTGGGATCGGTGTCCCGGGTGCGGTTTATCAGGGCGTGATCAATGTCAGCGATATACCTGAACTGATTCATGCCCCGCTGGAGGCGATCATTCGCGACAAGCACGGGATCGAGGTCATTCTGGAGAACGACATGAACTCGACCGTGTACGGCTTTTACCGGAAGCAGGAATATGACAGCGAGAAGTCGATTGCGGTTGCGACGTTTCTCGAAGGGAGCTTGCCGGGTGCCGGGCTAATCGTCGATGGGCATATTCATCGGGGGAATACCCGCTTTGCCGGTGAGATCGCCTTCTTACCGTATGGTATTTCGCAGGCGGAGCAGCTGCGGCAGCTGCACGACCGGGAGACCTTTCATTCCCTGGCTGCGCATGCGGTGTCCAGCCTGATTGCAGTCATGAACCCGGAGACGATCGCTCTGACGGGAAGTCTGGTACAGGCAGATGATATCCATCTGATCCGCCAGGAATGCCTGAAGTATATCCCGGAGATGCATATGCCGCAGCTGGCGCTGCTGGAGCATCCGGATGAGGACTACATGTACGGGCTGACGACCATGACGTTGGAAAGCCTGGCTTATTCCCTGCAGTTGGTAGAGAAGCGGAGGTGAGGGTCAGCCCAATGACATCTGTGAAAAGTAAACCGCATCCGGGAACGGTCCGGAATATTCTGTTTCTGCTGTTTGCCCTGCCGGGTCTATCCTTTGCGTCATGGGTCTCCCGCACGCCTGACGTTCGGGACACGCTTCAAGTCTCCACCTCCGGGATGGGGATGATTATATTTGCGATTGCCGCCGGCTCTTTGTTCGGTCTGCTTACGTCAGGTTCGATCGTAGCCCGGAAAGGCGCAAGATTTGTCATCCTCATCAGCTCTTTGCTGATTGTGGTTGGCTTCATCGTTGCGGGAATCGGCACGTCGCTGGCTTCGGTACCCGTAGTTATTATCGGCCTGATTATTTTCGGCGGCGGCTATGGTACGGCGGAGGTTGCTCTCAATGTGGAGGGCTCAGCCGCGGAAAAGGCGTTGAACCGGACGCTCTTACCGGCGTTTCACGGCTTTTTCAGTGTGGGGACGCTTGTGGGCGCAGCACTCGGCGCCGCCGCGGTCGCCATCCATCTTCAGGTGATGGTCCATTTCACGATCCTCGCCTTAATTATGGCGGCAGCTGTGCTCTATAGCTGGCGTTACCTGCCTGAGGAGTCTGGGAAGGAACCGGCGGGTGCTGGAGCACCTAAAGGATCGGCGATTCAGCAGCAGTTAAGGATGTGGACGGAGAGGCGCACCTTGCTGATTGGAATCATCGTTTTGGGCATGGCGTTTGCCGAGGGTTCCGCCAATGACTGGCTGCCGCTCACCATGGTGGATGGCTACGGGGTGAGCTCGCTGACAGGTTCATTTATTTACGGATTGTTCGTTGCGGCGATGACGCTGGGACGGTTTACGGGCGGATGGGTTCTGGACCGTTATGGCCGGGTGCCGGTATTATCCGGATGCGCCGTGGCGGCCATTTTGGGGTTATCGCTGGTGATCTGGGGTCCGAATGACGTTGTGGCCTCCATAGGCGTTGTCCTGTGGGGACTTGGAGCTTCCCTTGGTTTTCCGGTCGGACTATCAGGCGGCGGGGGACGATCCTCAAGGCGCTGCCGCAAGAGTCGGAGCCGTGGCGACCACAGGCTACATCGCTTTCCTGGTGGGCCCGCCTGCGCTGGGGTTCCTTGGAGAGCATTTCGGGTTATTGCACGCACTGATCGCAGTGCTGATCGGCATTGGGATCGCAGGTTCTCTGTCTAGAGCAGCCAAGCCCGTGCAGCTGCATCAAACATTACATCAAGATGAGAGGGGACTTCACTCCTAAGATGAAAACAGAAAAACAAAAGATGCTGGATGGCGAATTGTACGTCGCTGCCGACCCAGAATTGACGCGGGAGCGGGCATATGCCCGGCAAATGACCCGCATGTACAACCAGACGACCGAAACCGATGAAGCATTGCGGCTGAAAATCCTGAAGGAGCTGCTCGGTTCAACCGGGAACTTCCTGGCGATGGAGCCTAACATCCGCTTTGACTATGGCTACAATATTCACGTCGGTGAACATTTCTACGCCAACTTTGACTGTACCATCCTGGATGTGTGCGAAGTGAGGATCGGGGACAACTGCTTGTTTGGGCCCGGGGTTCACGTCTATACCGCGACTCATCCGGTGGATCCGTACGAAAGGATCAAGGGGCCTGAATACGGCAAACCCGTAACGATCGGTGACAATGTATGGGTCGGCGGGAGGGCGGTCATCAATCCGGGCGTAACGATCGGCAACAACGTCGTCATCGCTTCCGGAGCGGTCGTGACCAAGGATGTTCCGGACAACATGATCGTGGGAGGCAACCCGGCGAAAATCATTAAAACGATCGAAGCCTAAGTTGTAATAAAAAAGAATCGCCCGAGCGGAAACGGCCGCCGGGCGATTTTTACATACCGGAAAAAGGGTTATCTCAGAGGGACGCCCATAGCTTAGTTGCTTATGGGAGCAAAGTGATCCTCGAGTTTCACATTCGAGAATTTGGCAAAGTTTAATTGCTCGATCGCATTGGCCACATCGTTGCTGTCCACGGCAAAACCGACATAGACCGAATCCTGCATCGCGATGGTTCTCTGACCGATCGGCTTCCATTCCTTGCCGTCCGTCGATCCGTAGGCGTAGAAGGTGTTGCCATTACGGCCGAGCTTAAGCCAGTAGCCCTGCTCGACGCCGCCGATTTTGAACGGAATGTCGGGAACCAGCTGAATACCGGCTTCCTGCGCGCTGGATGCGCTGTCCAATGTTTCGGTCAAAGGATCAAAGCCTGAGCCCTGCTGATATCTACCCGTCAGATAAGCCGACCAGCTTGTTTCTTTGGACAGCTTCACCCAGGATAATCCAAGGGCTGCAGTGGCGCTGTTATCCTGCAAATCATCACGGATCATCAGTCCGGTAAAGGCATGATTGTCAACGGCTCCGATGGCTTCCAGCTTCGCGGTGAATTCCATGTCTCCGGTCATTTCCTTATATACAAAATGAAAATCGTCTTTCGCAGCATCGTTTTCCGGCGACTGCTCGGTGCTTCCTTCGCTCGTTCCCAGCTTGCCGTTGCCTTTAACGGTGATTACGCCGTCCGTCAGACTTCCGGTCCCTTTAATATCCGGGCGGCCGATATCGGCCGATTCCCAGCCTGCATCAGCCAGCGAGCGCGGAGCCGCGTTGACATGGATCGTGGCTGCGGTCGTTTGGGTCGCATTTCCGTCCGTGTCCGTCACTCTGGCGGAAATATTGTAGGAAGCATCCTGAAGGCCCTTGATGGTGTACACATAGGCGCCGCCTTTTTTCACCGCTTCTCCAAGGTACTGCGATCCGTTGTATACGGCCACATTGTTGATTTTATTGCCGAATTTGGAGGAGGCTTTGACGTTGATCTCAATGTCCTCTCCCAGAGCAAACTGCAAATTGTTCGCCGGCGCCGCAAGCGTAGCATCCGGATTTTCGGCTGCATGGTCCATGTCGGCCAGGCTGTTGAGGTACAGCTCAAGCCAGGTGTAGCCCGTGCCGGTTACCGTCTTATAGGCATCTTGAATGCCCCAGATGTTGTTTTTCTTTTCCCATTGGTCGTCGATTCCGTTCCGATTCGTATCAAAATCGGCGCCGCGCTGCTCCTCGATCACACCGAATGGGGAAACATAACCGCCAACCTCATTTTCGGTGTTGATGTACCTGCCGAGGCCCTGCTCCACTTCCGCGACGATTCTTGCGTCGATGGCGTCACGCCGCGGGTAGGTCGCACCCGCTTTCTGCAAAATGGCCTTCAGCAGCGGCTCGTTCGCTTTTTCCACGCCATGCTGCACGTAATCGTCAAACGCCGGATTGGTCACCCCGTGATTGACGCCCGTGCTGTCCGCAGAGAGATACGGTTTGGACGCAAAAGACGTCGACTGGTCTCCGCTGGCGTCACCGGAGCTTTTCACCAATGGGGACGATCCGTCGAGCCATCCCGTCTGCTTGCCGTTGATCCGGTTCCCGGCGATGTAGAAGCCGCCAAGCTTTTTGGATTCGCCCGCATCGATGACCCGGCCGGTTACATTATCCCTTGTGCCTGGACCGGCGATTTCGATATTGTTCATATAATTCGTAAAGGTGAACCCTCCACCATAGGTGCCATTAAAGCCCCAGTTATAGATCACATTGTTGGAGAGCTGCACGACCGCCACGTGATCGGCATCCGCCGCGCCGGCATACCCGCCGCCGAGCCTTGGGTTCCGGGAAGTATGGCTGGCATACAGATTGTGATGGAACGTCGTTTTGTCTCCGCCGGCGATGCCGCCGTAGCCGTGTCTGCCTTTGGAATGCCCGGACAGGGTGAGGCTCTCCGAAATGAGGGACCATTGGACGGTGCCGTTTTCGCCCCTGTACAGCGACAGCGTTTCATCCGTATTCCAGCTGAAGGAGCAGTGGTCAATGATAAAATCGTTGTTGTCCCTGCCCCAGAGCGCATCCATCGAATCGCTGCCGTTGTACACGTTGGTCGCCCCCGGCCGGAAGGAGAGGTACCGGAGGATAATGTTCTCCGAGTTGCTGATGTTGGTGTCCCAACCTGCAAGGGTAATGCCGTTGCCCGGCGCGGTTTGCCCGGCGATGGTCAGGTTTTTAATGTTTTTGAACAGCAGGGAGCTTTCCAGCTCGATCGTTCCGGATACGTTAAAAACAATCGTGCGGCCTTCTTTCGGCGTGGACATAATCCCATAGCGAAGCGATCCCGGGACCGCCTTTTCGTTGGCGCCGTAATCCTCCAGGGTGGTGACGATATAAACGTCGCCCCCGCGGCCGCCGCTCGTATAAACCCCGCCGCCTTCCGCGCCCGGAAAAGCGGGAATCGATGCGCCCGCAAACTTCTGCTCATCCGCCGACTGGGCCGAAACCGAACCGGAATGCGGCATTCCCGCAAATGGAAACGCTACCATAATACTCAACACAACAGCCATGCTTTTCAATCCTTTTTTCTTCTGTTTCATCCGCTTGCCGTGTAACATAAATGCACCCCTTACTGTTCGATTTGTCATTCGATCACACTTCCTCCCTTCAACGGCCTATGGAGCAGGAAGCCCGGCGGAATGCTGCGTTCTCCGCTCCATGGAGCCGCTTACTGCTCTTACTTTAAATCTTTTAGGCTGCTTTTACCTGCCAAAAACGAATTTTTTTGTGCCAGAAGTTGCACCCGGTGCTTGTGCTGATACAGACATCCATATTATCTTTTTCATAACAAACCAAGCTTGGCTGCCAGGGTTCACATCAGACCGAAACGGGGGATCGCAATGAAAATCAAATACCAGCACAGGGACCCGCAGTTTCATTTATTCATTTCCACCAACAATACCTATCCTCTGCATCTGCATAAAAACGTCGAAATTGCCATGGTCCTGTCCGGCGACATCCGTGTCCACATCGATCAACAAGAGTACGTCCTCTCCGAAGGGGACATGGCGATTATTTTCCCTAATCAGCCGCACGGCTATCAAACGATTGACCACAGCCAAATCCTGCTGATCTTCTTTGACGCTTCATTTCCGGGGGATTACACAGGAGATTTGCTTCATTATGTTCCGGACCACCCGGTCGTCCACAAACATCCGGTCGTATCAGGCATCCTGGCCAGCTTGTACAAGCTGTATCGCGAACCTGGCGATTGCCGATTGCTTAAGGCGTACCTTTCGGTATTATTAGGGCATGTGCTGCCGCTGATGTCCCTGAAAAGGGTGGATTATACGAAAGATATGGATCTCTTCCAAAAGATCCTTGCTTATATCGACCTTCATTTTCTGGAGGCCATCAACTTGGACACGCTTTCCAAAGAACTCGGGATCAGCAAGTTCCTCATTTCGCGAATTTTCTCCGAGCAGTTTCACGTCTCGTTCCGCGATTATATCAACGGCCAGCGGGCGGCCTACGCCCACATGCTGCTGCTGTCCACCGCCGATCCGGTCACCGAGATTGCGTTTGACTCCGGCTTCAACAGCTTGCGTTCGTTTTACCGCGTCTTCAAAAAGGAATACGGCATGACCCCGAACGAATTTCGCCGAAGCCTCCTGGAGGGCATGCCTAAGAACGAATCGGCTCGGTGAGTGAAAAAGGCGGGGGACAGAAGTATGGGGGAATGACTCCCGTGACTTTTTAAAATGCAGTAAAATGTGATATACTGTTTATAGTATAAACATTTTTTGAGCGCATAATGGCTTAGGACGACTAGGGGGTAGATCTGATGAGTAATGAAGAAGTGACACCGGAAGAAGCGGCGAAGATGCTTCCTGCCGGCGCAGCGCTGAGCTGGGGACTGGTGAAGCCTCCGCAGCGGGGGCCCAAGCGTGAGATGAGCATCGACCAGATCGTGTCGAAGGCGATTGAAATCGCGGACCAGGACGGACTCGCCGCCGTTTCGATGAACCGGATCGCGTCGGCGCTCGGCTTCACGGCGATGTCCCTCTACCGCTACATCCCGAGCAAAGACGACCTGCTCATCCTCATGCAGGATGCGGCATGCGATATTCCGCTGACTCCTGAGCGTCCCCAGCATGAATGGCGGGAGAGTATGCGTGAGTATGTACTCGGAACGGTCGCTATTTTTCGGAAACATCCATGGTATGGGGATATTCCGATCCTTGGCATTCCGATCACGCCTAACAATTTACGGATCGTCGATTGGGCGCTCCGGCCGCTGCGGGACATGCCACTGGACGATTTCGAGAAAATGTCGATCGTTCTTTTGCTGAGCGGCTATGCCCGTCATTGCGGGATGCTCCAGCGCGACATCGACCGGGCCGTTCAGGCGGGTTCGAGCGAGGAGGAGTTCAGCGGAATCAATTATTCGGTGGCGCTTCAGACGCTGGTCAAGCCTGAACTATATCCGAACCTGTACCCGATCGTTATGTCCGGGGTATATTCGGGTGAGAAAGAGGCCGAAAACACGGTAGGCGATGATTTGGAATTCGGGCTGGAGCGGATGTTGGACGGGATCGAACAGTATTTGAATCGGAAAATGAGCGGCGGCAAACACAAATAAAGCTGCCGCTAAAAAAGGCTGCTTCCAGGGATAATTCCTTGGAAGCAGCCTTTATTCATTTGCGCTGATCTTACGCAGCGGTGTGGACGGCCTTCTTCGGTTCGCGAAGCAGTACGAGCGTGACTGCGGTGGCCAGGAGCAGGATGACGGCGGAGATCAGGCAGGTGGCGTGCATGGCGGTGATAAACGCTTCACGGGAAGCCTTCATGACCTGCGCCGCAGCATCCGCCGGTAAATGCAGGGCGGCGGCCGATGCGCCAGCAATGGTTTGCCCTGCTGCCTGGGCCGCATCCGGCGCAAGTCCCGAGGGCAGGAACGGGGTGACCGCGTGGCGGTAAATGGCCGCAAGGACGCAGCCGAGGAGCGCGATGCCGAATGCGCCTCCGAGCTCGTTGGACGTTTCAATGAGGCCGCCGACGGCTCCCGCCCGGTCGGCCGGAGCGACGCCCACGACATAATCGGTGACGAGGGTCATGACGGATACGATGCCCGCGGCGACCAAGGCGGCGCCGACGAGCAGCACGGTCAGCGGCGAGAAGCCTTCCAGGCGGACCTGGGTCAGTACGCCGAATCCGACTGCCGACAGGAGAAAGCCGCCGGCCATGACGCGCGGTCTTCCGTAGATTTGCGACAGTTTACCGGCAATCGGTGCCGCTGCCCCGACCACCACAGAAGGCGCCACGCTCCAGAGGGAAGCGACGAACGGGGAGTATCCAAGAACCGACTGGAGGAACTGGGTATTGATGAGCGAGCTGGCCATGAGAGTAAACGTAGCGATAAAGTTTACGAGGATCGAACCGCCGGTCCGCCGCTCCATTAGCGCACGGATATCGAGCAGCGGATTAGAGATGGTCAACTGGCGCCGTACGAACAGGATGCCGATGAGTAAGCCTGCGGCAAGCAGTGCGGCGGGAAGGATCGCCCAGCCGTCTTCCGCCAGTGTCTTCACGCCGTAAGTCACGGGAAGGATCGCGGCGAGCGCGA
The DNA here is from genome assembly GCF_025809195.1 of Paenibacillus sp. PSB04. NCBI lineage: Bacteria > Bacillati > Bacillota > Bacilli > Caryophanales > Paenibacillaceae > Paenibacillus > Paenibacillus sp. PSB04. The sequence goes on along the minus strand of NZ_CP081301.1, from coordinate 6,789,049 downwards.
GCGTCGAGCTGAATACATCGACTTTGACTTTTGCCGTGCTGCGGGACTCTGGCAGCAAAAACGGCGCGATGATGAGCAGCAGGACCATGGCGGGGATATTGATGAGGAACACGGATCCCCAGGAGAATGAGTCGAGAAGCAGGCCGCCGATAATCGGCCCGACGGTGACGCCGCCCGCCATGACGGCACTCCAAATGGCCATCGCCTTCGTCCGCTGCGCCGGGTCCTGGAACATCGTGCGGACGAGCGCCAGCGTCGACGGCATGAGGGTCGAACCGGCGATCCCCAGAATCCCGCGGGCCAGGATCAGCGTTTCGGCCGACTGGGCGTACGCTGCGAACAAAGAGCTTAGGGCGAATCCGACGGAACCGATCATCAGCAGTCGCCGCCGTCCAATCCGGTCGCCGACGGCGCCCATCGTCAGCAGCAGCCCGGCAAGGATGAAGCCGTAAACGTCGAAAATCCATAATTGCTGGGTGGCGGTCGGCAGTAGATCCGCGGCAATGGCCGGTGCCGCGAAGAACAGGACGGACACGTCCATCGAGACGACCATCAGCGGGAGACAAAGGATGCAAAGCGCGATCCATTCTTTGCGGCCGGCCAATTTGGCCGCTGCGGGGGTTGAAATGCTCATTTAAAATCCCTCTCCTTATTGTTTATTGTATAAACAGTAACTTTTGAAAACAGTATATTATATAAACAGTATATGGTCAACACAAAAGAAATTTATTTTTTCACGGGTACGGGCGGAGTTCTATGGAGCATTGAAGAGCCGCATGATAAACCATATTTTTATTGCCCGGCCCCATTTTTCTATGAGACAATCCGGGATATAATGGGTTCAATCCGGAATCGCGGGTAACCGATCGAACGATATGGAAGTGAAAGGGAGGCGGACGGCATGACCGAATACGAAAAACCAATCGTGGACATCACTTTGGTCGAGGAGATGATCAGCGAGCATCTGGGTGCTGGAGCGGTAGAAATCACGCCGCTGCAAGGGGGGAACTTAAGCCGCGTTTTTTCCTTTAACCATGAAGGTCACGGATACGTGATCAAGTTCAGCGACCTGGAGGGGGCGTACCAGTCGGAAATCTTCGTATCGGATCTGCTGTCCAGCCAGGGCATACCTTTCCCCCGGTGTATCGGATATGGAAAAACAGGGAATTTGGAATATTCCATTTTGGAAAAGATAGAAGGCCGCAATCTGGCGGATTTTTCGGCTGAGGAGCAGCGCCGTCGGCTTCCGGAGCTTATTCGGATTTTGACGCGCCTGAACCATATTGACCTGGGGGGAGCCCGTGGATACGGCTGGATCGGGGCGAGCGGTGACGGTGCGTTCCCAACCTGGAAGGATTATTGGGAATCCGTCTATGCGGAAGACCAAACGGGCAGCTTCTGGGAGAATTGGTACACCTTATTCCATACCTCCTGTTTGGAGAAAGAGGTATTCGATGAAATTTACAGCCGGTTAACGGCTTATTCACACTTTAACGAACCGTACCGCTATTTTATACATGGGGATTTTCACCAGTGGAACATCTTGTCTGACGGCAGCCGGATTACAGGAATTCTGGATTGCAACTGCGCTTACGGCGACTTTCTTGTGGATCTGGCCATTCTGGACCGGCACATGGACGGGCACAACGTCGTACAGGCTTATCAGAACCATCAAGAGCAGGCCGGAATTGTCATCCCCGATTTCAATGAGAGATTAAAAGGCGCTTACTACTTCAAAGGACTGGACGGACTGCGCTTCTATGCCAAAATGGGATGGACCGACGCCTACGCATATACCCGCAACTTCCTTCTGGGCCTGGACAAATCATAAGTCTGTTGTAACGGGCTCGGATGGAGCTGTTTGCATTTGTGTTTTGGCAACTCCGAGTGCCCTGTTCCCCCACAGCGTCTGCTCAACAAACGGGGCTTGCTCCGCTGCGCATTGGACGATCAATATCACTTCACCGGCTGTGGTCTTGACCGTTCGGATCTTTTTTCGTTTCACAAGGTTTTTGATCAAATCGTAAACAAAGCCAACAGCAAATCCCACAGCCGCTCCAATTAGCCCCCAATAGACCGGACCCCAATGGAGAACAAATCCTCTGGATACCCCAATGGTCCCGCCCATCATGGCTAGGATAAGCCCGATATCGATTAACGAGGTTCCGTCCGTACCATGCATCGTATCAACCAACTTCATATCCATCGAACGATTATCCAGGGGTACAGCGTAAATCTGGACGACATCGTTTTCCTTAAGCTTGCTTATAGCCAGCTCAACGTAGTGTGAATGCTGAAATGTAGAGAAAAACTGGATTCCCATTAGACTTTTTCTCCCTTATGCAGTACAAAATTTTGCGGCTGATAGTTTTCTTTCAAATAATCGGCTTGTTCCCAATCAAACAGTTTTGTCAGCTCTACAGCATTCGTGTAAGAATCATACATGGTAAAGAAATAGACCGAGGGGAAGTAAAGGAACCACTGAACTCCAATCACTTCTCTAGATTTCGGGAAGTCTCCCAGCAAAACGTAATGCAGCGCTTCGATCATATTGGACTGAATGACAATCATCATAGTCATAACAAGCGTCAGAACAGCAGCTAAGATTCGATGAATATATAGTTGTCCAAGACTTGGAATTGTCATTGCCCAGACTAACGCAATCCATGGCTTTTTCTTGTCCAGATAATTGACCTCGAAGGGGCTCATCGAAAAATTCGGGTATTTGGCATTTTCCCTTTTCGCCAGCAGGTGAATCTTATTGATATCGACTGTGGTCCGGTAACTGTCCCATATGGCAAATAAATAAACGGGGATATAGAGATATATGTACTTTTCATTTAATACAGCCTTTGCGTGGGCGATATCTCCGTTAAAAGAATACACAATGGCCGTATTCAGCTGAGTCTTTTGGTTGATATAAAATTCCCAAAAAAACAATGCAAAGCCGGAAATGAATTTGTGTAATAAGATGTGGCCGAATCCAGGAAAAGCTACGGACCATAACGCTACGACCAGGGGATTACGCTGGTGAAGCTGGATGGTGCCGAACGTCGTGACAAAGGCATGATAATAACGATTTCTATATTTGGCTCTAAAGTTATCCACTTTTCAACGCTCCAATGGAATACAGTGTAATCGAATTTTTTGTCAATTGGCGAAAGATTATTCTTCTTTGGGATATCTAATGCGATTCGATCAATAACACGTGGAATTAGCGGAATAAGTTTGGGGAAGTTTAAGGTCAATCCATAGACGATGAATGGTGCAAAAAGGAGCTGCATTACTTTTGTCAGACCGATATCCTTCCTTTGAAGAAATCAAAGATGTAGATCGTAAACTTACTGAAATGAGAAAGCTGTATTATTATCGCCATGACCTGTTCTCGATTCAATGGTGGTTTTTGTTGGTGCTGTTGATTGTGCCATGGATCATTTGGTGGAAAGTGGTCGATAAATCAAGACTGAAGGATATTTTACTTTACGGTTTTGCAATAACCATCGTTATTGTTCTTCTGGATGATATTGGAAGTGAGCTCGGATTATGGTCTTACCCTCATCAAGTCTTCAGGCTGATTCCTCGCTTAAGCCCGATTGATTACTCCGTATTGCCTGTCATTCATATGTTGATCTATCAGTATTTCAGAAGTTGGAAGTCATTCTTTGTTGCCAACGTCATACTGGCCCTAGGGGCTGCCTTCATTGCAGAGCCTTTCTTTGTCTGGATTGATATTTATGACATGGACCATTGGAAATCTATTTATTCGTTCCCTCTATATATAGCTAAAGCCTGTTTTGTTAAGTGGTCGCTGGAGTTCATGCTATCCAGGGCAAACCGATCACAACAAAAACCTGCGAACTAAAAGAGGGCATTGAGCCCGCTTTTAATTCCAGGATACAATATTGATAGATTGAATAACGCATCGAAGGCGGATTCGATGCGTTATTTTATGGTTTGTTATACGATACACTTTCTGAAACCTAACTTAAACCTTCCTTGGTGAAAAGGGGGGAGCTGTGGCGCGTAGATTACTGTTGTCCTTTGGCAAGAATCCGGAATGTAATGCCGAATGGATCAGTCACATTGCCGTAAGCGGGACTGAAGAAGCTGGCTTCAAGCGGCGTGTTCACTTGACCGCCCTGTTTCAAGGCGTCAAAGTATCGTGCGGCCTGATCTTTGTCATCGGTTTGCACAACGATGGTCACTGGCGAGCCCTTCTGGTAGCTGCTGCCGGTAACAAGGTCGGACAGTTGGAGCTGCGATTCGCCGATGACCAAGACCGCAAAGGATATCCAGTCTTTTTTCTCCGGCGGCAGCGGGGACTCCGGATCTTCCGGTAAATCGCCCAGCCGCTGTGCATAGACAACCTTGGCTTCCAGCGCTTTGACGTAAAAATCGATAGCCTCATTTGCTTGACCATTCATTTCAATAAAAGGGATTAAACTCGTGCTCACAGCAATCATCTCCTGTACATGTTTTTTACCGGGGATACCGACGGACCTTTTATTGGGCAGCGGGATTCCCTTCACTACCCATGTCGTTCACCGGCAGGGAAACGTGACCGTTAAAGGTAAAAAATATTTTTGCAATTTTTTTACGATTTCGGTCACATCCGTTAGATTTCTTACGACATATGAGTAATAAGGAAAAGGAAGGGTTGGGGAGCGTGAACGATCACGACGGGCTTGCAGAACAATTCGAATCGCATCGGAATCACCTTCAGTTTGTGGCTTACCGAATACTAGGATCACAGAATGAGGCGGATGACGCCGTACAGGAGTCATGGATACGTCTTAGCCGTTCGGATATGAGCAGCGTGGAAAATATCGGGGGATGGATGACGACGATCGTCTCGCGGGTCTGTTTGGATATGCTCCGAGCCCGTAAATCACGGCAAGAGGATCTGACGATGGATCGTGCACCAGAGCCGGTTACCCACTTCCGTGACGGAAGCGACCCGGAGTATGAAGCGCTGATGGCCGACGCTGTGGGGCATGCCATGCTTGTGGTCTTGGGAAAATTAAGTCCCGCCGAACGAATCGCGTTCGTGCTGCATGATATTTTCGGCATGTCTTTCGCGGATATCGCTTCCATCCTGGGGAGAAATGAGGCGGCAGCCAGAAAGCTTGCCAGCCGTGCACGTCAACGGGTGAAGGGGGATGAATCGGCTTCGATAGCAGAAGAACTCAGGCGCAAACGGGAGCTGGTGGATGCATTCCTTGCTGCATCGCGCGCCGGAGATTTTGAGAAACTTCTCTCTATCTTGGACCCGAATGTGGTGACACGAAACGATCCGGCATTTCCGCCGGCCGCAAACGCGCCGGTTGTTCATGGTTCGCAAGCTGCGGCCAAGCAATTCGCCGGCCGTGCCCAAGGCGCCCAGCCTGTGCTCGTGAACGGTTCCGTAGGCGCCGTGATAGGTCCGCTTGATCGAATCCTGTTCGTACTCGTATTTACGGTAAAGAATGATAGAATCACCGAAATCGAAATGATTGCCGATCCGGCGCGCCTGAGCCAGCTTGACCTGGCCTTGTTGAACGATTAACGGGTATAAAGAACACGGAGAAAAGATCATTGAAGCAAGGAAAAGGCACCGTTTGCAGCCGTAAGGCTTGCAGCGGGTGCCTTTTTTTGTTCCCAAACCCCGGTCAGGACAACCGGTATACTCTGGCTTCATAGGGGCGCAGCTCAATGCGGTCTCCATCCGCGTCAGGCGGCAGATCGTAATTGCTGATCAGCAGGTCTCGCGACATGCCCCGCAGCGTTTTCGGCCATTCCATGACCGGCGTATCATCAAAAAAGTTAAGGATGACCAGGATGGTATCTTGCTCCAGCGTACGGGTGTAAACATAGAGATCCGGATCCAATGGAAGCAGCAGCTTGTACTCTCCGTAGATCAACGCTTTATGGGTCTTACGCAGGGAGAGCATCCGCTTGTAGTAATGATAAATGGAATCCGGGTCCTTTATCGCCGAAGCCACGTTTACATCCGTATAATTGGGGTTAACCTTGATCCAAGGTTCGCCGGTCGTAAAGCCGGCTTGAGGTCCGTCGTCCCACTGCATCGGGGTGCGGGCGTTATCCCGGCTCTTCGCCTGGATGGCCTGCATCGTCTGGTCGATCGGCTTGCCTTGAAGATGGGACTGCTCATAGTAATTCAAGGTTTCCACGTCCCGGTAGTCGCCGATTTGGTCAAAGGCTGCATTGGTCATCCCGATTTCTTCGCCTTGGTAAATGTATGGCGTCCCTTCCAGGGTGAGCATGAAGGTCGCCAGCATTTTTGCTGATTGGACGCGGTACTGCTTGTCATTGCCGAACCTTGAGACGGCTCTGGGCTGATCATGATTGCCGAGGTAGTTCGCATTCCAGCCCTGGTTATGCAGTGTAGTCTGCCAACGGCTCATCACTTTTTTGAGCTCCAGCAGCGTCCACGCTCGGGATTCCCACTTACCGGTGCCGTTTGAGGCGGAGTCCAGCGTCATATGTTCGAACTGAAACACCATGTTCAGCTCATGGCGCTGGTCTCCCACATACTCCAAAGCCTGCTCCGGGCCGAGTCCCGAGGTTTCGCCGACGGTCATGATGTCGTAGTCCATCAGCACTTCCTTGTTCAGCTTTTTGAGCATAAAATGGACTTTTTCCAGGTTGGAAAATAGCTGGTACGCCCTCACGACAGGGAGATGCTGGGGATTGTCGGCATCCGGCAGTCCTTTCGCCTTTACGATGTGGGCGATGGCATCAAAGCGGAAGCCGTCCACGCCTTTTTCCAGCCACCACCGGATCATTTGGTACAATTCATGTACCATTTCTTCGTTTCTCCAGTTCAAATCCGGCTGATGCTTGGAATACAGATGCATATAGTATTCGTCCGTCTCCGGATCCATCTCCCACACCGAGCCGCTGAAATAGGACTCCCAGTTGTTCGGGTACAGGCCGTTGACCCCTTTGCGCCAAATATAAAAGCTTCGCTTGGGGTTGTCGGTCGACGATTTCGATTCCTTAAACCAGGGATGCTGGTCGGAGGTATGGTTCAGCACGAGGTCCATCATGATTTTCATTCCTCTGGCATGGGCTTCTTGCAGCAAATCATCGAAATCCTCCATCGTGCCGAATTCAGGATTGATCGCGTAGTAGTCGCTGATGTCATATCCGTTGTCTTTGCCGGGAGACTCGTAAATCGGGCAGATCCAAATGACATCGATCCCGAGGTCCTTTAAATAATCCAGCTTGGAAATGATTCCGCGAAGGTCGCCTTTGCCATCTCCATTGGTATCCATGAAGCTGACGGGATAAATCTCGTACACGGCGGCTTCTTTCCACCAGGTTTCGTTCATGTGCGCATTCCTCCTGTCCGTGCATGAAATGGGTTGTACGGGAATTAACCGTGTCCCCCTTGAAAAGCGGGGTATTTGGTCATCCCGCCATCCGCAAACAGGGTAATGCCCGTAACATAACTGGATTCGGAGGAGGCCAGCCAGGCGGCTGCAGCCGCGATTTCTTCCGGCTTGCCGATATACCCGAGCGGGATCAGCGCCTCAACGCTTGCTTTGGCTGCGGGATCGGAAAACTTGGCGGCATTGATCGGCGTATCGATCGCGCCGGGACCGAGGCTGTTGACGCGGATTCCCTTCGGCGCAAATTCCAGCGCCAGCGTCTCCGTCATCATTTTGATCCCGCCCTTGCTCGCAGCATAATGCACGAAATGGGGCCACGGAATCATCTCGTGCACGCTCGAAACGTTGATGATCCGTCCTTTGATCCGGTGTTCCAGCATGTAATCGATCGCCTCGCGGCAGCCGAGGAATGCTCCGGTCAGATTCACGTCCAGCACCTTGCGCCAGTCCTCCAGCGTCAAGTCCTCCGAGGGGACTTCGTTTTCGATGCCCGCGTTGTTGACCATGACGTCCAGCGAGCCGAAATGCTCATGCGCGGCGGCTACCAGCTTTTTGACATCCTCTTCACGAGTGACATCGCCGTACACGCCTATCGCTTGACCGCCGCTTTGTTCAATCTCCTGGATGATCGAATTCACTTCCTGCTCCCCGCTGCGATAGTTAATGACCACATTCATCTTTTCCCGACCGAACCTCAGCGCCATTGCCCGTCCGATGCCGGAAGAAGCTCCGGTAATAATGGCTGTGTTGCCTTCAAGATCCTTGTACATAATCATTCCCTCCTGTCGTCCCATCAAAATGACTACAATAGTATTTAACCGGAACGGGCATGGTTCAACAGGGCGGGGTCATAACTTCCGTCGAAGAAACGGCATTATAGTATCGGGATCAGTCTATGAGTCATTTCCATTTGACAATATCGTTCGATAGGTGTAATTTATAACTAACCAGTTAGTTATTAAAGCTAATGGCGTATACTAAGAGAGTGGGAGAGGATTCGAAATGAATGATCGTACTTGGCTGATCACCGGCATTAGCAGCGGCTTTGGACGTCAAATGACGGAGCAGCTTTTGAAACGCGGGGAACGGGTCGCGGGAACGGTTCGCAATATGGAGGCGGTAAATGATTTGCAAGCAAAATACGGCGACCTATTATGGGTTTCCAAGCTGGATGTCACCGATACGCCCGCCATACACCGGGTTGTAAACAACGCTTTTCATGATCTAGGCAGCATTGACGTCGTAGTCAACAACGCGGGTTACGGCCTTTTCGGCGCGGCAGAGGAGTTGACAGATGAGCAGATACGCCATCAGCTTGAAACGAACCTGATCGGATCCATCCAGGTGGTGCGTGCGGCTCTTCCACACTTGCGGAAGCAAGGCTATGGGCGGATCCTCCAGCTGTCGACCGTAGGCGGCCAGTCCGCTTTCCCGGGAAGTTCTTTGTACCATGCGAGCAAATGGGGAATTGAGGGGTTTGCCGAATCCGTCATGGCTGAAGTTGCCCCTTTTAATATAGGCGTCACTATTGTGGAGCCGGGCAGTGCAAGGACAAACTTCCGGTATCAAAGCTCCGCGCTGGCACCAAAGATAGATGCTTATGAGGCCTCCCCGGCCATCCATGCGCGGCGGATTATCGAAGAAGCCAAGGCACCCTCGCTAGGGGACCCTGCCAAAATGGCTGCTGCGATGATCAACAGTGTAGACCAGAATCCGGCGCCTAAAAGAATCGTGCTGGGCAGCGACGCTTATTCGACGATTCATAAAGCTCTTACCGAGCGGCTGGCGGAATTGGAACAGCAAAAGGATCTCGCTTTTTCAACCGATTTTGACTGATTTCCATTTGAACATAGCGGCTAATGTAGGCGATAAGTCTTCGTTAGCCGCTCTTTCATGATCTGGTCATGCGAAGCGAGGGCTAAACCTTGGTAAGCTTATCCGGGTTTCGTACGATATAGACTCTGGACAGCTTGCCGCCTTGGAGCTGCATAAAGACAGCTTTCACGGTATCGTCCCCCGAACGGATGACGATGCCGGACCCGCCATTCAGAGGGGCAATCTCGGAGTGAAGATTTCCTTGATCATAGGGCTGTATACCCTCGAACACGGCGGCAAGAAATCGGACTACTTGATCGCGTGTCTGTATTGGACGGGTGGCCGCAGTTACTTTTCCGCCTCCATCGGAGACGAGCATGACGTCTTCAGTCAGCAGGGAGAGCACATGATCGATGTTTCCTTGCTTCAGCGACGTGAGGAAACGGCCAACCCATTCCATATCGGCGGCTTCGGCTGAGATCGTCTCCTCTTCGGATATGCCCAGCTTGCCCTTTGCCCGGCTCATCAGCTTGCGGCAATTTGCTTCTTGTTTGCCGAGCATTTCGGCAATTTCCGGATAATCGAAGCCCAGCGCCTCGCGCAGCACGAAAACGACCCGCTCTGTCGGCGTCAGCCGCTCAAGCATGACGAGCATGGCGTAAGACAGCAGATCGCGGCGAACGACCGCCGTCTCGAGCGTATCCGTTTTCGGCGTCCGGATCGGCTCAGGGAGCCACGGACCGACGTACATTTCCCGCTTTTTGCGCGCCGTCTTTTGCAGATTGAGGCAGTGATTAGTGACCATTTTGCATAAATACGCTTTCGGCTCCTCCAAACGTTCAGGGGGCAAGCCGTACGCCTTTAAGAACACGTCCTGCACCGCATCTTCCGCGTCAGCCGCAGACCCTGTCAACTGATAAGCCAGCGTGAACAGCAGTGCTTTATATTTCCCGTACAGCTCCTCCATTCGTGTCTCTCCTTTTCAAGGGCGTGCATGCGGAGTTTCCATGCCAGTTCTTTCATTTTCAATAAAAAACCACATTTACGTCAAGAAAAAAAGGGCAGTGAAAACTCACCGGCTGCCGAAATTCAGGTCTGGTTAATATGAAGAAGCCGCCCCATTTGTCATCATGACATCTGGGACAGCTTTGTCTTGAAATCCGCAGCTGCACGATGCTGCCTATCGTTCGTGGGTGGTTTGGATTTTTATCAACTGATCGATGATTTCCTGAGGCTCCATACGCTTCATGAAATCCGGATTGACATAAGCGCGGCGGATATTCCCTTCCTGATCTATAATAAACGTGGCCGTGAGCGGCAGAATCCAGCGATCGGTTTGGTTGAACTCGGTGAGGTCCAGGCCGAAATTGTTGTAGGCATCCTGCAGGTAATCCGGCAGCTCATACAGGATTCGGTAGCTTTCTGCGACACGCCCGTTCGGATCGCTCAGCACCTGGAAGGTTAGTTCTTCCTTCTCCTTATGCGACAGCGAGTTGTCGGGGCTCTGCAGGGAAACGGCGATCAGTCGGCCACCAAGTTTCACAATATCCGGCAGCATTTGTTGATAAGCCCGAAGCTGGATATTGCAGAAGGGACACCAGCTGCCGCGGTAAAATGTCAGAATGACCGGACCTTTCGCAAGCTCGCGATACAAATTCACCTGTTCACCGAGCGGACCCGTTAGCGTAAAATCCGGTGCTTTGTCCTCTTCGGTGAGGCCGAAAACGACGCCGGACTCCTGCTGCTCCTGAATGTGCCGAAAAACTTGCGACTGCACCTCTTGAGGCGCTTTGACAACAAAACCTTCCTTTGCTTGATCCAATAATGCTTTGACCGCCATGGAACAACACTCCCTTGAAAAAGTGGTGGGGTAAATCCAATGATCATTTCTCAGCTTTATGACGTTCTGCACATATAACAAGGTAAGGGTCTGATTTGTGACATGGGGAACGAAAAAAAACGGCGGATAAAAACAAACAAGCGTCCTGATCATTCAGGGCGCTTGTTTATTGGCGGCTATTTCCACTTTTTATATTCATTTGGCGTGACGCCGACCACTTTCTTAAACAGCTTATTAAAGTAAGCGGGATCCGCATATCCTACCTCCGCTCCGATTTGGTGCACCTTCATGTTCGTCTCGGTCCGCAGAAGGCGTTTGGCGTTTTTAAGTCGTACGTCGGTGATGTACTCGGTCAGCGTCAGACCGGTTTCCTGTTTGAACAGCTTGCTGAGGTAGCTCGGTGTCAGATACACCATGGCCGCCAGGGTGTTCAGCTCGGCATGCTCGCTGTAATGCTCGGCGATCCAGCGCTTGACGATCTCTACGGCTTTACCGCCCATCTCGCTGCGCAGTCCGTACACTTTCTCCAGCGCCGACCTAAACACCTCCACAAAGCATTCTTCCATGCCGGAGAAGCTCATGCAGGCTCGCAGCTGCGTCTCCAGCCGGGCGCGGGCTTCTTTGCTCCGAATCTCCCGGTACTCCTGCACTTCCCGGCATGCCATATCCTCCAGCTGACTGCAGACGCGGACGATCGTCCCGGTACCTGCACGCTGCTCTTTCAGCCGCTCAAAGCCCTGACGGACGCATTCCAGCACGGCTGGAATATGGAGGAGCTGCAGCTGCTCGGCAAGGTTCATGCCGCGGACGGCATCCTCCGCTTCGACGATGTCTCCGAAAGCTTCCCCGGCATAACCGGCGGCATAATATAGGGCCGAATCTGAGTATAAGCCCAGGTCGCAGGCTCGCATGGCTTCTTCATAGGAGGCTCTGAGTTCGGCAGTGCCGTTGTGGATGCGGCTGAATCCGATATGAACCGCCGTTTCCTCTTCGCTTGGTTCCTCCGCGCCGCCCAGCAGACGGGCGATCCGGTCCAATTGTTCTTGCCCCGGAGCTTCCGGAAAATAAAAGACCCAGGCGAGCATGCGCTCCTGGACCGAGACCCAGTCACAGACGAGCTCCGGGTGCTGCTGGATCCGCCCGGCTGCGGCTTCCAGCGACCCGCCTTTCTGAACGAACGTGGCATAACAGGACAGGGGCAGCCCGGTATCCTCGGATAGATAGGGGAGGGGAGACTCGCTCAGAAAGCAGGAATGAAGCAGCCGCTTGCGGCTCAAGGCTTCTTTCTCGAGCGAAGACTGATGCTCCTCGTCCAATTGGTACAACAGCTCAAACAGCTGCTCTTTGTTGATCGGCTTGAGCAGATAGTCGACCGCGGAAGCGCGGATCGCTTCCCTGGCATAGTTAAATTCAGTGAAACCGCTCATCAGGATGGAACGGACGTGCGGGCGGGCAGCCTTCAGCTGCTTGATCAGATCTAGACCGTCCACAACCGGCATCCGGATATCGGTAATAACCACATCGACCTCCAGGCCGGGAAGGCTGTCCAGTACATCCTTGCCGTCCGGAAACTGCCCGACCACACGGAAGAGGCCGCTTTCCTTTTCGATCATGCGCGACAGGCCTTCGCGAATCAGAACTTCATCGTCCACAATCACAATTCGAAGCATATTTCTCTCCCGCCTTTGCTGTAATGATGTTTACTCTTGGTCTTCGTCGGGGAGTTCTTCCTTAATGCGCACAATTACCCGGGTTCCGTGCCCCGGCTCGCTCTCCACTTCAAGACCGCAGGTGCCGCCGTAATGCAGACGTACCCGCTCGGCCACATTATGCAGCCCGATGCCGAATGCACCGCCCGCGTCGCCGTGCTTCAGGCTGCGGTTCAACTGCTGGACGGTATCCGCATCCATGCCGACTCCATCATCGCCGATCACGAAGACGACATGGTCCTGTTCGCGTGAAGCGGTGATGGTGATGGTGCCGAGTCCGGGCTTGCGCTCCAGCCCATGAAAGACCGAATTTTCCACAATCGGCTGGAACACCAGCTTGAGCACCGACAGGCCGAGGTAGGGCTCAGGCACATCCATGATAAGCTGGAATTTGTCCGGGAAACGGATGGCCAGCAGATCGAAATAGTTGCGGACATGCTCCAGCTCCTGCCGGATGGTCACCGGGTCCCCGCTGCGGACGATGGAATACCTCATCTGGTTTCCCAGCAGGTAGGTCAGCTTGGCGACGCGCGGATCGTCGTTGCTCTCGGCCAGCATGCGGATGGACTCGAGTGTATTGTAAATAAAATGAGGGTTGATCTGGCTCTGCAGCGCCCTCATGTCGGCGGTCTGCTTGCGTTTTTCCGTCAGCTTGATTTCGGTGAGCAGGTCTTTGACCCGCAAAATCATCCGGTTGAAATGGCTGCCCAGCATGCCGATCTCATCATTGTATTTAGGCGAAATCCAGACGTCGAGGTTGCCGTGCTGAACTTTGCGCATCAGTCGAACCATGGATTTCAGCGGTTTGGTCAAGGCGTGAGAGAAGAAGGTTGCGACGAACAGGGCGATCGCCAGCAGGATTAAGGTCGTAACCATCAGCGCCCGGCTGTTCTGCTGGACCTTGTACAAAATTTTGGACAGCGGAATCGTGACGGACGTCGTCCATCCGGTCTGATCCGACGTGTAGTAGACGGTCAGATAACGGGTTCCGTGTATCGTCGATTCAAAATGGCCATCCTTCTGACCCTTGGCCGCCGTCATCAGCGCGGTCAGCCGATCCTGAACCGAATTCGCATCACCGCTGGCGTATACCAGCTGTCCTTGCTCATCCATAATGAGCGAGCTGCCCTGGGTCACCCGATCCATTGGCTCGACGATGCCCTGAAACAAACGGATATCGATATCCAGGACGATGATGCCGAGATATTGGAGCGAGCTGGCCGAGTTAATGGTCCGCAGCACGCTGATGACATCCATTGTACTGCTGCCGTTGACCGTGATCGGGTGGCGGCCTTCCAGGATCGGACGGGCTCCCCCCGCCTCGCCTAAGAGCTTCTTCCAGCCGGGAAGCTGATTTTCGGCCGACAGATCGTTGATGTTCCCGTTCTTGTCATAAAAAATATGATCGTACCGGTCAACGAGGTAGACAGCCACGACGTCTTTTTTGGTATGGCTCAGATAGCTGAGAAACATGCCCATACTCTCGTTCTTGTACCAGTCGGTGTGTTCCTGTCCGAGATAGTACTGCACATCCTTGTTATACAGGGGAAGCGCCGTGTAGCGCTTCAGGTCGTCCACGTACCGGTCGATCGTATCGGAGGCGTTGTCGGCCATCTGTCCCGCGTTGTTGGTGGCGTTCTGCAGCACGGAATTGAACGTGGACCTTGCCGACAGGTAGCTGACATAAGTGATGGGCAGCGATAACAGAAAGACAAATACGAGAATCAGCTTTTTCTCCAATGACAGATTGGCCAGAAAGAGCCATCCCCTGCGTATGATGCGGCCGATTGCAGTACTCATAACCGATAGTCCACTCCCTGATGCTTGTCTTATTTAACCGCTCCGCTGGTTACTCCTTCAAAGATATAACGCTGCAGGAAAAAGTACAATATGACCGTAGGCAAAAGGATGACCAGAATCGCGGCGCAGATGAGGTTCCAATCGGCCGTGTTGACGCCCTGGAACCGCATCAATACAGTGGTGACGACGCCGAGGCTCTGCTTTGGCATGTATAAATACGGAATGTACATATCGTTATAAATGCTGATCGTTTTCAGAATAATGAGCGTCGCCGTAGCCGGCGTCAGCAGCGGGAAAATGATCGAACGGTAAATTTTGAACAGGGATGCGCCTTCCACCATGGCGTTTTCGTCCAGGTCATAAGGGATGTTGCGGATGAACTGCAGGTATAGAATGATCTGGATCACGTCGGCTCCGATGTACAGGACGATCGGGGCACCCATCGTGTTGTACATCCCGAGGCTTTTGATAATACCGAATGTGGCAACCTGTGTCGTGATGCTCGGGATGATCGTAGCGACAAGATAAGCCCCGAACACGATCGGTTTCAGTTTGAAATCGAACCGGCCCAGGACATAGGCGACCATCGTGCCGAACAAAATGTTCAGCGCGAGCGAGACGACGATAATGATCAGAATGTTGCCGAACCCGCTGAGCAGGCCGCCGCGCTCGAACACGACCTTGAAATTTTCGAAATTCAAAAAGTTATGGGGCAGCGACATTGAGCTGCTGCTGTTAAATTCATCCCTCGATTTGAATGCGTTAATGATGACGACATAGAGAGGGAACAGGACGACGAATACCCCGATGAGCAGGGTCAAGTATTTAATCAGATCCTGGATCCGGAATTTGGACGAATGCATTATTTATTTCCTCCTCTGCTGAGCACAAGCTGCTGAACGGCCAGTACGATGACCACAAAGAACAATAAGATGACGCTCATCGCCGAGGCCAATCCATAGTTGTTGTAGGCGAAGGCCGTTTCCACGACGCGCTGCACGTAGGTCTGGCTCGCTCCGGCAGGTCCGCCTTTGGTCAGCACAAACGGAAGGTCGAACACTTCGAGCGCGCCCGTCACGGTCAGGAACAGGTTCAGCTGAATAACCGGCTTCATGTTCGGCAGCGTAATTTTCCACAGGGTCTGCAAAGAGCCGGCACCGTCGATTTTCGCCGCTTCGTAAATATCCTTCGGAATGGCCTGAAGGGAAGCGATGTAAATGACCATGTTGTAGCCCATAAAGCGCCACAGTCCGGTAGAGGCCAGCGCATAGTTGACAAGCCCTTCCGTGCCAAGCCAGCTCGTTTCGCCAAGATGCTTCAGTCCAAGGCTGGAGAGGAACAGGTTCAGCGAGCCATTGGTTGTGTCAAACACGTATCCGAACATAAAAGCGACCGCCACGCCGTTCATGATGTAAGGCAGAAACAGCAGAATCCGGAACACGTTCCGGCCGCGCAGCCGGCTGTTCAGGACGACAGCAAAGTAAATGGCGATGATATTCTGGACGATCCCCATCGCAAAGTAAGCGAAATTGTGCTCAAACACTTTGAAAATATCCGAATTGGAGAACACTTCCCGGTAATTGTCCAGGCCGACCCAAGGCTTCTCCGGGCTGTAGCCGTCCCAGTTCGTAAAGCTGTAATAGATCAGCTTGATCGCCGGGTAGTAGGTGAAGGTGGCTAGTAGAATTAAAGGAATCAGTAAAAAAGAGACGATAATGATCGTCTTCTGTTTGCGGTACGAGAGCGTTCCGAACATGCTATACCTTCTTTCTGCAAGCTTATAGGCGTTTCTTGGATGCAAGCCGACAGCAAAGCGGATTACCTCCTAAGGCGGATAATCCACTTTGCCGGGCTATTTCTGTAAGCAGGCGTTATTTGCCGAGGTCTTTCTTGGCTTTGGCCCACGCCTTGTTCCATTTATCCAGGACGCTTTGCGGATCCTTGGCAAGGACGAATTCCTGAACCATGGCCGGCAAATCGATCTGGGCTTTATTGAGGATGTCGGTAACCGTCGCGTCGTCCGGTGTGCCTTCCTGAAGCTCCACGCCGGTAGCTTGGAATTCTTTCAGCTGGGCCAGCTTGGACTCTTTGTCTTTCAGCGGCGGGATGAATCCGGCGAAATCTTCGTAACCGGAATCTTCGATCATCCATTTTACGAAAGCTTTGGCAGCATCAACGTTTTTGCTGTTTTTGGATACGGCATAGAAGAAGTCAGGGCTAAGGGCGGCGCGCAGCGTGCCGGAGTTGTCATACGGCAGCGGGAAGAAGCCGATGTTGTCCGAAGTCGTTCCTGCACCGACGACTTGATTGATGACCCAGTTGCCAAGGAAGTACATGGCGAACTTGCCGGAGGCCACATCTTTCTTGGACTGCTCCCAGTTGGTGGAGTTGATGTCCTTCTCCAGGTAGCCTTTTTCATTCAGTTCACGGATCAGGCTGAACGCCTTGCCGTAACCGTTGTCCATCGTGAACGGCGTGTCCGTGTTCAGCTTCGCGTTCGGGAAGTCCGCATTGTTCTCGATCAGCCGCGGCAGGTCATACACCCAGTTATTCAGCGGCCACTTATCCTTGAAGTTGGAAGCCAGCGGCACGATGCCCTTTTGCTTCAGCTTTTCACAAGCCGCCAGGAACTCGTCCCAAGTTTTCGGGATTTCTGTAATGCCTGCATCGGCGAACGCTTTTTTGTTGTACACGATACCGGAAGTGGAGTTGCCTGTTGTGATCCCGTATACTTTGCCTTCATAAGATCTGAAGTCTTTAAACGTAATCTTGTCATCCAGCCCGAGATCGTCAAGCGGAGCAAAATACTTCGGCAGGTCGGAGTTCGGAATCGTCGGGATAAACATCACGTCCGGAAGCTCATCGCCGGCCATTCTCACTTTGGCCTGCTGGTTATAATCGGTTTGCGAACCCTCGAATTCCACTTTGATATTCGGGTATTTCTCGTTAAAGCGCTTTACATAATCGTCATACTCTTTGCCGATCATATCGGTGCGGTTGGTCAAAAAGGTGATTTTGCCTGACAGCTCGGTTCCGCTTCCGGCAGATCCGCCGGACGAAGTGCCGGTGGTGTCCGTGCCTCCTCCGCTGCTGGCCGAATCATCACTGCCGCCGCTTGATCCGCAGGCGGCCAGGGACATGGAAAGCATCAGGATCATAACAAATCCTAACAACGTAACAGATTTCTTTTTCATTTCTACTCTCCCCATTTCGAATATGTTAGCGTTTGCATTGCTATTATAGCTTTTTGAATGCGTTTTTTAAATGTACTCATTTGTTATTTATTGTCTTCTATTATACTAATCACAATAAAAATTAGTGTTATTTATATAACAAAATAATAACAAATTAAATATTGAAGGAGAAAGAAGAAAATACTGCTAAAGAGAGTTGGCGGGGAATAGCATTATTTTGCTGTATAAGTGTGGGGGAGAAAGGGGATTGTTCGTGACGAGCTAAAGTGCATAGAGAAAGGGAAGAAGGGGATGGTGCGGACTTAAAGAGCGAAGAAGAAGGGCGAAGTTGCAGCGCTGGTTTGCCGCAGTTTCGCCGGATCGGTGTGTACATTTTGGCATGAGCGGAAGAACAAACAAGAAAGGAGCCGTCCCATGAGGGACAGCTCCTTTTGTAGATATAAGAAGGTATAAGCTCCAGAGAGTGATCTTTCTTATATGGAAGAATAACCTCCGCTAAATACGGTCTGTCTTCTTTGAATCTGGCGCCGATGGACGTCCTTCAAATATTGCGCCTTGTTGGCCGCTTACACGCCTTCCGGACGCATCCGGCACACGACAAACGGCTCATGCAGCGCCCGGAGGGCTGCCGCAAGCTCATCCTCCGGCAGCGCCGGCTCCGAGCTGACATGGTATTGAAATTCGTAAAAGCCGCCGAGCGTCGCTTTAAAATTGGTCTCCCAATAGTTGGTCATCAGCCAGGCGTACGATTCCGGCTTCTCGTCCTCCGCTTGCTGGGTGTGGAGGCGTCTTGTGCCGTACTCCAGCGGGCCCCATTGCATGAGCGGCGTATCCGGCGAAGCCAGCAGCAGCGAGCTTCGGTCATCCTGCCATGCAATGCCTTCCTGGACGCAGGCATAATCGAGGCAGGTCCCCGGAATCTGGTCCTTCCACGGACGCACCAAGCCTCCCGGTTTATCCGCATACAGCGTATCCCGCAAGGTGTCCCCGCTTGTAAAAGGAAGCGAGAGGTAGACGTTCTCCGGGCTCCAGACGCTGTCTTTATGGAAGCGGGCCGACACGTCGACCCGGTTCCGGTTGGCATGGACCCGCAGGAACAAGGCGAAGTAGGACAAGCCGTTCAACTGGTACGTGATTTCTACCGTTGCATAAAGCGGTCCGTTCTCCACGGTGCGCACCGATGTAATGCGCCCGGCGGAGCGCTCGGCGTGGAGCCCCTTGCGGTTGCGGCCCATCCGTGCCCGGGTGCTCCATACCTGGGAGGCGTCCGTCTCATCCGCCGGCCGGGTGACTTCGTAGATCGGTGTGAACGCACCGTACGGATTGCCGCTGCGCAGCATCTCGGTGTCCAGTTCCTTGTTGAACCAGGAATGAATGCCGCTGTCGGACCAGGCCAGACGGACGAACGGGGATTCCAGGCCGTTCCGGGTCATGCGGATCGGCGGATGGCCGGCAGCGCCGGAAGCCCCCTGGAACATGTCGTCCATGTCGTATACCTGGTCTGCTCCGATCAGGCGGGTGTTGGTCGTCGTCGTGCCCTGCTGCCGTCCCTGAGCCAGCGGGCGCAGAAGCAGGAAGCAGGTTTTCTGCGCCTGCAGCTTGAGCTCGGTGACGATGGTGTGCGGATGGACGGACTGCTGCGGCAGCACTTCGCCGGTATCCTCCCGCACGACTTCGACGCCTTCGCGCAGGGCGCCGGGCTCCCAGCCGTCCAGCTGGAGGGTGACGAGCTCCGTCACTTCGCGCCCGGCCAGATTGCTGACCCGGAACCGGTACGGCCGATCCGGGTACAGCGTGGCACTGCCCTGCTGCAGCAGCACCTTGTCCAAGGCGCGGTAGGCCCGGCGGCTTGCTTCGGAGGCGTGCGCCAGCTTGCGGACCTCCAGCAGCTGGACGTTTTTATGCCACGGTTCATAAATGGAGGAATGGTAACCCCACGTATGCTCGGCATACAGCGCCAGCGCTTCCTCTGTCTCATTGATCTCGACCCGGCTCAATACGCTTGCTTCAGGGTCCAGCTTGACCGCCTTACGGAGCGTCCGCTGGGCATCCCGGAAGACCTGGGTATGCATCGGTGTAGAGCTGACGCCGTCTGTCCACCAGTCCGGCCAGTCTCCCCGGTGGACAGGCAGTTCGTCCAGCTCTTCCTGCTTCAGGCGGGCAAAAAAGCCGCTGAGGCTGGTCATTTCGATCGTAATCCGATCGCCGTGCTGCTCGTTCCAGGCCTGGATCCATTCGATGATCCGGCTGTTCGGCGCGCCGTTGTCGGTGCCGAGTCCCGAGAGCATGACGGGCACGAACGCATACGGGTACTGCTCGGCCTCCAGCTGAGCCAAGTACCGGCGGATGCGGACCGTGGCGATGCCGTCATGGATCGCTTCCGGTTCCACCAGCTGGTGATGGAACTCGTCGCGGATCATGTATTTGCCGAGCGCTCCAGGGCACAAGCCCAGCTCGTTGCCGATCATATAATGCTCCCCGTTCCAGACGAGAAGGCGGCGGCCGTCGCGCGTTTCCCACCAGAAAGGAGCCTGCTTGCGGCCAAGGGCGTACATGCCGTGATGCGTATGGATACAGCTGAACAAATGCTCGATATCATGGTTCAGCAGGCTGTCGGCATACCCCCAGCCGTATCCGTTGATATCTGCGGTCATGGCGCTGTCCACACGGCTGCCAATCGAGGCGGCGTAGGCTTGGGCTTTGCTGTGAAGGCTGCTGAGCAGCTGTTCGTCCGGCAGCTCCGTCATGTTCAGATAGGTGCCGGACAGCTCGAGGTCGCCGCGGAGGACGGCTTCGGCAAACGATTTTTGCTCCTCGGGCGAAGCCGCCTTCAGAAACTGCTCCACCGCCCAGAACGTTTCGCACGTCCAGCGGAAGCCTTTCCATTCGGGTTTGGCACCTGTATGAGCGGCATTGGCGATCCGCAGCGCCTGGCGGATGAAATCGACATGGTACTGCTCGATCTTCTCTTGACGATCGGTATAGCCGAGGTCGGTGTGGGAATGATGAATGGCGTAAATCGTCCATTTACGGGCGGGCAGCGGCGCGTCGGCCTGTTTTAACTGTTGTTCTAGTGTCATCGTATATCCTCCTTAAGGGGAGAGTTGTATTGGCCTTCCAGCGAAAGCCGATTTAGGGAAAAAGGATCCGTATTAGTCAAAAAGCATGTCGGCTCCGTAAAAGACCAGCCGCAGCAGATCGTCTTCATACAGCACGGGCAGCCGTACCGGGAGCAGCGCGTCCGTAAGGGAAGCGCCGAAGAGCGGCAGGCTTTTGGCAATCTGGCCGCCCAGGATCAGGCGGTCCGGCCTAAAGCTGGCGGCATACGGGCGCAGCATCCGTCCGAGCCGCTCGCCGTAGGTGCGCCAGACCCGGAGGGCGGCAGCCTCGCCCCGGGCGGCCGCGGCGGCAAGGTCGATGACATCATCGCCTTGCCGCCGGGCCTGGAGCGCGTCCGCCAGCGCCAGCACGCCGCGCCTGCCAAACTGGCCGTCGACCGGCGCGCCCTCGAACGTCTCGGCATACAGCATGCCGCTCTCGGGCACGCCGTCTGAGCCGCTGACCGTCAGTCCCCGGTCCATGAAGACCGAGCCGAGACCGGTGCCCAAGGTCAGGCAGAGCAGCCGCTCGCCGGGGTAGCGCTTGGCGGCGCCCATGCCGAACAGGACGGCATCGTTGCCGAAGGCAATGTCTGCTTCCGCGAGTGTCCGCATCCATAAGGCGCTGCCCGGCAGCCCGGCGCGGCGGCGAAGCTCCTTCTTGAGCAGCTCACCTACGGGCACGCCGTACAGCTGCTCGTATTTGCCAAGCCCCCGGATGCGGCTGATGCCGCGTTCGTAATCGAAGGGGCCCGGAAATGCCGTCCCGATGCGAAACGTCACATCGTGCTCCGGGGTGCCGCTTCCCTTCATGTATGCTCCGGCAAGCCGGATGATCAGGCTGGTGAAATGGGCGATGAAGCTTTCGGCATCCGCTTCCGAGCGTGAAGGCTGCTCCAGATACGGCTCGGGCAGAAGGATCCCGTTCTCCAGCACGCCGCCTTTCATGAAGGTTCCGCCGGCGTCGATGGCCAATGTGGCGACCGTCCCAGCCGGCGTTTTGCCGGGGGTCCCGCTCATGCCCGCTCACCGGGCTTCCAGTGGTGCGGAAGGAGCGGCGTATTCCAGCCTGGCGAAACCTGGGCGCGGATCAAGGTGCAGGGCCCGGGGCCAACCGGCTCGAGCCGGTAGCCGCCGATCGAGGCGGGAACAATGTAGGCTTCTGCATACCCCCATTCCACGGCGGCTTCCTCGTCGCGTTCCGGAATCAGACGGACGCGCTGCCCCTCGACCAGGTTGTACATGACAAAACCGCCTTCGGTATGATCCTCCCACGGTCCGTCCAGACGCAGCCGCTTGACCTGGAACAGCAGGTCGTCCCGCTCGCCGAGCAGCTCCTCGGTGCTGTTTCCCTGCACGCGGCTGATCTTCGGCTGTGCGATCAGATGCTCACGGACATACGTGGTGTCGAAAGCGTCGATCATGTTCTGCTCCGCATGGTCCCGGTTGATCGGACGGGGCAGGCCGTCCTGGTCAAGGCGGAGGTGATCGTAAATTTTAAAGGTAAACCACCAGGTGGTGGACGATATTTCGAGCACGAGATTGTCCCTGCCGGAAAAATGGACGGCGCCCGGCGGGATCAGAAAAAGATCCCCTTTGCGGGATTCCCATACGTTAACATACTGACCGATGTCCAGCGGCTGTCGCGTCTCATGGGCCTGATCCACCGCCTGAAGCAGGTCGCTGCCGCCCGTTCCCTCCCGGAAGCCCAAGGCGACGATGGGGGAGGACCCCGGCTTTTGCTCCATAATGTAATAGGATTCCTGCTGCGTCATCGTTTCGTTGAACGTCCGCTCGATGTATGCTTGCTGCGGATGGACCTGCAGCGACAAGTTGTCGCCGTCGATCGTATCCAGGTAATCGAAGCGGATCGGAAAATAATCTCCGAACAGCTCCACGTTGCGCCCTCCCATGATTTCCTCCGGGTGGGAGGTAAGCAGGAGCGGAAACGGCACTTCGATGACGCTGCCATTTGCTTCGATCAACAGCGTATTCTCCGGGGCGATCGGCTCGAATGCCCAAGCGCAGTTGCGCCAATCTTCAGGCAGTCCGCACAGCTCCTTCAGGTACTGCCCGCCCCATATGCCCGGCGCAAAGAACGGCTTGACCCGAAACGGGCGTCGGGCGGCGGCAGCCAGCAGTTCTCTGAGCGCCGGGAGGGTAGCCCAGGCCGGCGATTCCGGCTGATTCATATCGATATACACATCGAAATCATACAGATGCCGATTCCGATAGTTCTCCCACACGGGCCATTCCAGGAACAGGGCCTGTTTGTATGTCTCCACCGGATCGGCGCTTTCGCCTAGGCCAAGACTGCCCATGCCCATCCGGTGGAGCTTCTGCTGATACTCCCTGGACAGGTCGCAGTAGACGGAAACATCCGGAGAGGGGCAGAGGAAGAGCGCCCCGGGACCGGCGGTCACGACCATCGGAATCGGAGTTTCGCCGGCTTTGACTGCTTCGCGGCAGATTCTCAGCTTCTGCTGAACGTCCTGGAACCACTTTTTCCCGGCTCCTTCCTGAAAATAGCCGTCTTCCGAAACGTCGGCGGCGATTCTGCCAAACGCGCGGTTATCGGTCAGATAGGGATGAAACTGCCGCAGAAGATCCTCCGGTTTCTTCATATAACGGGCAGTATCGATTCCGATCCAGGGAATGTCCTCTTCCTCGCAGTAAGTGCGGAGCCGGTTCACCCAGCGGCCATACTGAGCTCCGTTCGCCGCATCGATCGCGACGACAAAAGCCTCTCCGCCGTGATTTTTGTACATGGCGGTCAGCCGGGCCATTAAGGTATCGTAATCTTTAGAGAAGCCGTCCAGAATAAGAGAAGGTTCCTCGAGGCTGTGAACGGGAATGGAATTGACGGGGAACGGATTAAAGGATGGGGGTACTGATGCAGTCATGGGTGCTTCCTCCCTCTTGTCTGTCGTTATGTGTAACATTGTAAGACGAGAGAGAGGAAGCGTCTTTAAACGATCCAGAACAGCTTTTGTACAATCAGGACATGTTCGGAGGGAAATGTTCTTTGCCCGAACGCCCTTCGGTGAACTGGGAACGTCTGAATTTCGCGGGGGATACACCGAGCCGGCGGGTAAATATTCGTGTGAAATAATGGACCGACTGAAAGCCGCACTGCGATGCAATGTCCTTGACGGGCAGGTCGCTCTGAAGCAGCAGCTGGGAAGCCCGGCGCACCCGGCGTTCCTGAATATAATGGACGAACGATTGGCTCAGGTTGGCCTGAAACAACCTCGTTAAATGGCGTGACGAAATATGCAGGTGCCCGGCAACCAAGGCGAGTGTGAGCTCTTCGCCCAGGTTGTCGTCAATGAACAGCTTGACCTGCCGGAACAGTGAGTTCTCTTCGGCGGCTGCCACATCCGAGCCGGCGTCCGGCGTATCCTGCTGCTGTGTTCCGTGCAGGGAGAGGATGGACAGCATCAGCGACATCGAGACGTGGCTGAGTACCGGTTGGAGGGCCGGTTTTGGAGTCAAAAACATAGAAATGAGCGCATCCCACAAATGCCCGGCGGGCTGCTCGTCCGCACCGTCCACCACCGGCTGCCCATGCTCGGCCAAGTGCCGGTAAGCCTCCAGGTATGGGCTCCCGGTATGCTTTTCATCCACCTCAAAAGCGGCATAGACGAGCGTAAGACCCGTCTCGCTTTGGATCTGGTGCCAGACGCCTGGCAGCGACAGGAAGGCGGTGCCTTTCTTCAGCGGGTATTCTTTGCCTTGTTCGATGTATGCGCCTTCGCCGTCCACAACGTAACAGGCTTCAAAGAAGGAGTGGCGGTGCATGGAATTGTCATAGTGCGTGGGCATAAACCCCCAGTACATAATGGAGATGGACAGGCCGGCTTCCTCCAGCCGGGTCAGTTCGCGGTTACAGATTTGGTTGGCCCGGCGGAAAACGGATTGGATCGTCATGGCAGGCGTTTCTCCTTTAGAATGATGGGTGAACTCTGAAGATGCTGTGTTAAGCTGCGGGTGGAACAGCCATAAGCGATAGTTCACGGAAATGTAAGTCTACATGCCATTCTAGACCATTCCGTTTCCAAAAAACAGTCGGGTGTTAGGGGAGAAATGAAGGGAGATGGCCACGAGAACCAGGTCATCTTTTGCGGGTCCGGGGCGAATGAACGGTAATATCATTTTAAGGAAACTGGATCGGATTGTTTGGGGAGGTATTTAAAAAGGCGCAGGATGGTCACCGTTAAATGAGACCTGCATGGTTGTGTCTGAACCGCCTGTTTGTGCTAAACTGTTGGTGTATTAAAGAAATATTGACAGACGACGATGAGTTTAATATATTTTTAGGGAGACTAAATAAATGTCGCACTCATATCAAAACAATATCGGGTACTGGATCAAACTAATTTTCCGGGAGACCAGCAGGCTTTACGATCAGCGGTTGGCCCAGTATGGCATTACCACTTCGCAGGTTGGGGTCCTTGTCCAGCTGTGGAACGTCGGGGATGGGCTGACCCAGAAAGAGCTGCATGAGCGGCTTCGCATTCGGCCAGCTTCGCTGACCAACCTGCTGGATCCGCTGGTCAAGGGAGGCTGGGTTATCCGTAAACAGGATGCAGAGGATGCCAGGGTGAAGCGTATATTTCTTACGGACGCCGGCCGGTCGTTAGAACAGGTTTGCGGCGGTATCGTGGAGGACATCGAAGAACGAATCCAACAGCAGCTGACCCCGGAGGAGAGCGCATTGATGCTTGTTTGGCTGAGAAAGATCCACAACGGCGTGATGGAAGGAGGAGAGGATCGGGGGAAAGACTTGCCTTCATTATTTATTGAGAATGATTCGGAATAAGCGAAGGTATCGAAGATAGAGGAGGTAGCAGGGATAACAGTGGTAGCAGAGCAGCGAAGGTAGCAGGGATAACAGAGGTAGCGGAGAGCGAAGGTAGCGGGGATAACAGAGGTAGCAGAGCAGCGGAGGCATCAGAGGTATCCTGGCGGTTGCCATCAAGGACAGCCGGCAGGAAGCGTCGGAGAATCGGGGATGCAAGCACGCATCGTGATTCGTGACGTTTTTCTTTTGGATATATATTTAGGACAACTAAAGATTTAAGTAACTAAATAAAATGGAGCTCAATTTATGATTCATTTTCATTTATAAAGGAGAGATCGGGATGGATCTGGGACTTAGAGACAAGGTTGTAGTCATCACTGGAAGCTCAAGCGGAATCGGAGCGGCGACGGCTGAAAAATTCGGTATGGAAGGGGCCAAGGTTGCCGTTACGTATGCGAGCGGGCGGGAAGCGGCGGAACGTACGGTAGAGAAAATCAGAAGCCATGGCGCAGAGGCCATTGCAGTTCATTATGATTTAACGGACGACCGTTCCATGGATCAAGCCGTACATCAGATTGCCGAGAGGTGGGGAGGTATTCAGGTACTCGTTAACAATGCTGTCCTGTGGGGAGACCGCAGTGTCATGGGCCTGGCCTTTGAAGACACGGATGCAAGCGGTTGGAGACAAACCATACGCGCAAATCTTGAGGGATACTACTATACCATTCAGAAAGTGCTGCCATTGATGCGGACATCCGGCTGGGGAAGGATCATCAATATCTCTTCGGAGCTGGCTGAGGACGGCATGGCTGGAGGCGGGGCGTATACAGCGGCCAAGGCCGGTCTGCACGGTTTGACGGCGACGTTGTCCAAAGAGCTGGGACCCGCCGGAATCCTGACGAATGTGGTGATGCCGGGCTGGACGATGACGGAGAAAGCCCTAGCGATTTTTCCGGCGGAGATGATCGAGAAGGAGCGGGAGAACGTGCCTACGCGCAAACATAGCGCACCTGAGGATATCGCGAACCTGGTCGTCTTTCTCGGGTCTGAGGCAAACGGGAATATTAACGGCGAATTGATTCGGGTTACCGGAGGAAAATAAAAGTAAAAGGTTAATGAAGTACTTCAGCCCCCTCTCTTGAGGAGGCTTTTTTGTACCCTGGAATGTTGCTGTAATAACGTTTTGAAAAGGGAGGTACGGGGCCTCTGCTAACTATTCAATGAATTCCAGTTGACACCCGTCTCTCAGCCCTTCCTCCGCTGCCTGTACTGCCTGGGCGTGAGGCCGGTCTTTTGCTTGAACAGCCGGTGAAAAAACTTCAAATCGCTGTACCCGGCCCGGGCGGCGATTTCGCTCACGCTGCCGTCGCTTTCGATCAGCATACGGCAGGCGGCGTCCATGCGGATGCCCTGCAAATAGGCGGTGAAGCTCATTCCCGTCTGGCGGGTGAACAGCCGGCTGAAATGCCTCGGGCTGAGGCTGGCCTGCGCCGCCAGCTCGCCCAGCCGCAAATCGGAGGCGAAGTGACGCTCCATATAAGCGATCGATTCGTCGACCGTCAGCGAGCCTTGGCGCCTGACGGCTGGCGGATCCAGCTGCAGCCGGTGCCGGTACAGGCCGGTTAGCACGCGGACCAGCAGCGAGGCCAGCAGCAGCAGCCAGCCGGGGCTTCGGCCGGCATATTCCCGGTACAGCTCGCGGAACAAAGCGTGGTATTCGCCGCTCTGATCTTTAATTTCCAGCCAGGGCATAGCCGGATCCAGAAAGGCGGCGAACACCTCCCGATCGCGCGGAAAAGCAGCTTCAAGCTCCCGGAGATAATCGGCCGGAAAGATGCAGTTGTACACGACCAGCTGCCGGTCCTTCCGCGGCGTCTTCGGCCGGAACACATGCGAGAGTCCGACCGGGATGAGGAACAGGCTGCCCTGCTCGGCCGGCCATGCTTCCCCGCCGATATAATGGACACCAGACCCTTCACTGACATAGGTAAGCTCCACAAACTCATGAGAGTGTTCCAGCATATCGAACGATTCGGACACGCGGTTGACATAGAAGGGCACCCCCGGCTCGAAAAAAGCGTCCATCCGCAGCAAGGCCTGGCTTCGTTTTATGCTCACTTGCCTTCTCCCCTCGATGGTGGATTTTCTGAAAATCAACATTTGCTCCTATCCTAGGTGATCATTGGCGATATGTCCAGATCAGCCTATATTTTCGTCCAGATCACCGCCTGTATCGCCAAGCAGCCTTTTTTATAATATCAGCAAGTATAAACACCAGAGCCATGGCTTCCTGATATTGCAAGAAAAATTACCTTTGAACGCGGTCTGTTTTCTTTGAAGGTACGTCGATTGACGTTTTCTTGAAACACATGGCCAAAGACCCTGGTTAGCATCCAACGCAAAAAACGGGAGGGAAGTCTATGTCAACGCTAGGCATTACGAAATTGACCTGCGAATACCGCAGCGAGCCGCTTGGGCTCGGCACGGAGCGTCCCCGCTTCAGCTGGCTGCTCACGTCCGGCCGGATGCATGTGCTGCAGTCGGCTTATCATCTTCAGGTGGCGGGAGAGGAAGGGGATTTTGCCGGGGATCATCTGATCTGGGACACGGGCGTCGTGGACTCGGACGAATCGGTGCTTGTCGAATATGCGGGTGCCGCGCTTCAATCCGGACAACGCTGCAGCTGGCGCGTCAAAGTGTGGGACCAGCAGGGGCAGGAGTCGGAATGGAGCGACACGTCCTATTTTGAAATGGGGCTGTTGCGGACGTCGGACTGGAGTGCGGACTGGATTACGCCCGAACCGGGAATGATCGATCCCCAGGCAGAGGAAGAGTTCCTTCTTCGCAAAGCGTTCCATGTGAGTAAGGACGTCCGGAAGGCACGAATATACGCGACAAGCCTTGGCTTCTATGAGCTGGAGCTGAACGGCGAGCGGGTGGGCGACTGGGCATTCACACCGGGCTGGACCAGCTACCGGCACCGGCTGCAGGTTCAGGCCTATGACGTCACCGACCTGATCCGATCCCGGGCTGACAATGCCATCGGTGCGGCGCTGGCCAACGGATGGTATAAGGGCAATTTGGCTTGGGAGAACCATCGCAACCTGTATGGTGACCAGCGGGCGCTGCTGCTTCAGCTGTATCTTGAATATGCGGACGGCAGTACAGAAATCATCGGAAGCGATCCTTCCTGGAAAGCGTCGACCGGTCCGGTACGCATGTCGGAAATTTACCACGGCGAAACGTATGATGCGCGGCTGGAGGCGGGCGGCTGGAGCCAGCCCGGGTTTGATGATGCAGACTGGACAGGGATGGTGAAGCTGGATCACGCCAAGGACATCCTCGTCATGCAGGAAAATGAACCGGTGCGGGTCATCCAAGATTTGAAACCGGTTACAGTTCTGCGGACGCCTGAAGGGGATACCGTACTCGATATGGGACAGAACATGGTGGGCCGCATGCATATGCGCCTGAACCTGCCGGCCGGAACGGCGATTACGCTAAAGCACGCAGAGGTGCTGGACAGCCGCGGGAATTTTTACACGGGCAATCTCCGCAAGGCAAAGCAGTCCGTAACGTATATCTGCAAAGGCGGCGGTGAGGAAACGTATGAGCCTCATTTCTCCTTCCAGGGCTTCCGTTATGTGAAGGTCGAGGGCTGGCCGGATGCCGAGCCGCTGAATCCGGACCGGTTTACAGGCCGTGTCATGCACACGGATATGCCGCAGACTGGGCGGTTCGAGTGCTCGCATGAGCTGTTGAACCAGCTGCAGCATAACATCGAGTGGGGCCAGCGCGGCAACTTCCTGGACATTCCGACCGATTGCCCGCAGCGCGATGAGCGGCTGGGATGGACCGGGGACGCTCAGGTGTTTGTGCGGACCGCCGCGTTTAATTTCGGCGTGGCACCGTTTTTCTCCAAGTGGCTGCACGACCTGAAGGCCGACCAGCGGGAGGATGGCGGCGTGCCGCATGTCATACCGCAGGTTCTCGACGATAACGCCTGCTCGTCCGCAGCGTGGGGAGATGCCGCCGTCATTTGCCCTTGGACGATCTATCTTTGTTATGGCGATAAGCGGGTTCTGGAGGAGCAATATGACAGCATGAAGGCATGGGTCGACCATATCCGCGCCCAAGGGGACAATGAATATTTGTGGAATACCGGGTTTCATTTCGGCGACTGGCTGGCGCTTGACGCGAAGGAAGGCAGCTACGTCGGGGCGACGCCAAGGGATTTGATCGCCACCTGCTTCTATGCATATTCGACTTCCTTGTTCGTAAAGACTGCCGAGGTTCTCGGACGTACCGAGGATGCCGCCGCTTACCGCCAGCTGTACGAACGTGTGGCCGAAGCGTTCCTGAACGAGTTCGTCACACCAGGCGGAAGGCTGGCCGCGCATACGCAGACCGCGATGATCCTTCCGCTGATGTTCGGGCTGGTGGAAGGGGAGGTTCAGCGCCGGATGGCTGCTACGCTGGCGGAGTACGTCAAGGAACAGAACCACCATTTGACCACCGGATTCGTCGGTACGCCGTACCTGTGCCATGTGCTGACGGAGAACGGCTACCACGACCTGGCCGTGAAGCTGGCGATGCAGGAGGATTATCCGTCCTGGCTGTATTCGGTCAAGCAGGGGGCGACCACGATCTGGGAGCATTGGGACGGGATCAAGCCGGACGGCTCGTTCTGGAGCGATGACATGAACTCGTATAACCACTACGCCTTCGGCGCCATCGGCGACTGGCTGTACCGGGCCGTGGCGGGGCTGGATTTGAATGAAGCTGAAGGACCGGGTTACAAGCGGATCCGGCTTCGTCCGCGGACGGACTCGGCGCTGTCTTATGCCAAAGCTGCGCTGGATTCGATGTACGGCACGATCCGGAGCGAATGGAGCTTGACGGACGTGGACGGGGACGGGGACAGCCCGCTGGCGTCCTACGAATTCGAAATTCCGCCGAACACGACGGCTGAGGCTGAACTGCCGGGCGCCTCGATCGCTACAACGCAGGTCAATGGGCAGCCGGCGGATCAGGCATCGGGTGTACTGAGCGCCAAGGAAGACGACGCTGGAGTGCTGAAGCTGGAGCTTGGATCCGGCGTATACCGGGTGACCGTCCAGCAGCCGAGTCCAGCATTGTCCGGGGCGTGAGGCTAGGGCATGGTATGGGTTGATCCATAGCATCGAGCTTGGGACGAACGGATTGGTTCATTTATGCCCTTGCTTCCTGTTCCTACCCTTGCTGTTAGGTTTCGTTGTAAAAGAAAGCAAGCCTCGCCGACAGAGTCGGCGGGGCTTTTTTAGATATAAGGGAGCATAAGCTTCAGAGACAAGGATTTTCTTATGTCACTTAAGAAAAACTTCCGTTGAAAGGGGCATGGATGCTTAGAATGTGCGTGGATAGCTTTTTACACCTGCGGTACCGGCTCTTTCGCCAGCACGCGGCTCGTGCCAAAGATAAGCAGGGACGCGGCGAAGCAGCAGGCTGAGAACAGGCCGACGGCCGCATACCCTCCCGATCCGGCGTACAGCAGGCCCGCAAGGGAGGCGCCGACTGTCGTGGCGGCGTTCATGGTCGCCGTAGCCGTGCTTGAAATCGTCCCCCGCAGCGACGGATTCAAGTTGTTCAGGACGCCCATGATCATTGGAAAAAGAATGCCCAGGATGAAAAAGATAGCGAAATACATAATCGACGCGGCCATGAAAGACGGCAGGTGCGGGAGCGCGGCATAGCCGATCATCAGGAGCGGCACCGCAGCGGCTACGATCCTGGACGGCGTCCACAGGTTGTTGACATATCCGCTCACGAGACTGCCGGCCAAATTGCCCACGCCGAGGAAAATCATAATCGTGCCGATCTGGTCAACGGGTAGGTGAAAGCGTTCCGCCGACCATTTACCCAAAAACGCAAACGCGGCATTGCTGCCCAGATGGATCAGGAAATAAGCCAGGAAAGCGCCTCTAGCCCTGCCGCTTCCGAGAAGAGGTGCATATCTGCGCCAGAAGGCCTGCCGCGATGGAACGGCATTCGATTGCGGCTTCATGGAAGGCAGGATGAAAAAGGCGGCGCCGGCAAGCAGCAGGGACAGGGCTCCGATCGCGAAAAAGGGGAGGGACCAGCGTTCTGCCGCCAGCCAGCTGCCGATCGGAACACCGAACGCTTGGGATACCGCGAGCCCCGCATAGGCAAGTCCCATCGCCTTACCTTTTTTCTCTGCGGGCAGCAGTGTTTGGATGGACGCCCACACCTGCGGTGCGGCAAAAGCTGCGCTGATCCCGGCCAGCAGCCGGAATAGGCACATCATCCAGAAGTCTGCGGCGATTCCGCACAGCGCGGTGGATACCGCAAAGCCCAGCAGTCCGAGCAGCATGACCTTTTTCCGATCCAGACCGTCCGAGAGCGGGCCGGCAATCAAGGCGAAGACCGCGGCGCCAAGCGTGTAGGAGCCCATCATCCAGCCGGACATTCCCGTGGGGACGCCGTACAGGTCCTGAAGCGTCGGAATCATCGGGGAGATGAGGAAGGTATCTGTCCCGATCATAAACATGATCAGAAAAAACAACGCAGTAAGTTTCATATTTACTTCTCCTTTCCTTCTTCGTGGTTTTAGAGAGGGTGTTCTTGCTGCTATTGTATCGCTTAATAGTGACAATTATTGTCATGAACTTTGAGGGTGCAAAAATTGCCAAACAGCGCGGGAAGCGCCGCCGTAACCGTAAGTGTTTCGGGTATGCCCACCTAGTGAATGTGCTGCTTTAATTCGTGCGGTATGGAAAGGAACAGGGAGGCATGCCAGCATGCCCCTGTTTTGAAAGACACCGCCGCCCACGGATCACGACAAACTGACCCATTGATCCTTGCGGTACTGCTTGGCGATATAAATGATTTGGCCGATGTGGTATGCGTTATGGTACAGGCTTTTTTCGATGGCCTCGATGACTGTGACGGACCGGCCTTTGATCGTGATTTCCGTCAGCAGCTGCTCCTCCCGGAGCGCGGCGATTTGTCCCAGGAACAGGCTCCAGCCATGTTCCCAGCGATCCAGCAGGGCTGCGCGGTCGAGCTCTTCATGAATGAACTCCGCATCGCGGTTTCGGTCCGGTTTCTCCCCGTCGGTGGTAAACGGTTCGGTCCATCGGGAAATCATATTCCCGCTCATGTGCTTGACGATCACGGTGATGCTGTTGGAACCGGGTTCCGGGGCCCAAGCAAGGGCAGGATCCTCGAGCTGCCCGATGGCAGCTTCGGCCGTGCGTTTCATTTCTTCCAGTCGGGTTTTGACCGCGCTTTGATATGTTGTGAACAGTGTTGATGTCATAGGTTGTGCCTCCTTTGGGATATCGGTCTGAAAAACAAAAATCTCATCCATGCCTTCTCCACAGCGGTTTCATGACCGTGCTGTGCTTTCAGCATAATGAGATTTTGAGTATAAATCCAATATATATATCAAGCAGTATCATCAAAATAATTGATGATTTATGATCCGACCTGGGATAGCGGCGGTGCAATCATGGCCATAAAGTTAGCCGCCGGCGCCAGAGGCTCTTCGCCAATCCGGGTGTACAGTCGGATCGGGTCCTTGACGCGCATCCCGGGAACGCGCACCTCCGCAAGCTCGCCGGATTTGAGCTCCCGGGCTACCGCAAGGGAGGGCACAAAAGAAACGCCGTATCCCGATTTGACGGCTTCAATCGTTTCATGCATCCCTTCAATGCAGATCCCGGTTCGCGGCTTCGGTACTTCGTAGGCATCGCAGAGGGAGAAGAGCTTCCTGCGGGTATAGCTGCCTTCTTCCCGGAGGATAAAGGCGGCTGCCATCAGCTCTTGGAGCGTAGTGGCGGCACCCGCTAAGGGGTGGTCCGGGTGGGCGATGAAGATCAGCTCATCTTCCATGAGTGTGATGTATTCCAAACCGGAATTCTTCGGACCCTCACCGCAGATGAGCGCGATGTCCACCGAATGGTCGAGCAGCCGCTCCATTGCGATACGGGAGCTGCCCCGGGTCAACTGGACATGCACCTTCGGATACTGCTGCTTGAAGCGGACGATCCAAGCGGGAAGCACCGTCCGGCCGGGCAGATCTGTGGCGCAGATCCGGAGGCTGCCTTCGAGCCCGATTTTGAGTGCGTTCATCTCCCGCTCCATCTCGTATTCCAGCGAAAACAGCTGCCGTGCCCGGGCAGCCAGCCGCTCGCCGGCTGGCGTCAATTGGATGGAGCGCCCCTTGGAGGTTACCAGCTTCATCCCGAGCTCCTGCTCCAGATTCCGCAGCTGGGCGGTGGCTGCGGGCTGGCTGAGCAGCAGCTTGCCGGCGGCCCGGGTCACGCTTCCCGTACTAGCCACCTCCGCGAATACGCGCAATGCGTGTAGATTCATCCTTTTCCCACCTTTGTCGTTGGATTGTATTCAAATTGCATTTAAGTGTAGTTGTATACCTGTTTATGACCTAATCATCGATTTTTTTGATGCGTCGAAATGTTGCATCCATCAGATCAATGAGTTGTTCTTATTGTACTTTGCAAAATGCTGGCCGTAAAGGTCGCAGGAGTGAGGCTCAAAACATTAAAGAATTTATGGAAAAAAGGGCCTCTGACATGGTCGGAAGCCCTTTAAACATTTACGTCATACGCTTTGCCGCTGATCAACCGCGGTCATCCAAATCCCATTTCAGGATCAGTCCGGCGTGGGTCAAGCCGCCGCCGAATCCGTACAGCAGCAGTGTATCTCCGTTCTGCAGCTTGCCTTCGTTCAGTCCCAGCTGGAGAGCCAACGGGATCGAAACCGAAGACGTGTTGCCGTAATACTCCATGCTGGTCAGTGTCTTTTCCACGGGGATGCCGGCTTTTTCGCAGATGGATTCGACCATGCGGAAATTGGCGCTGTGCGGAACGAACCAATTCACGTCGCCGGCCGTCATTCCCGCCTGCTCCAGCAAAGTTTCTACGCCCTGAGGCACGGTGCGCGTCGCCCATTTGTAGACTTCCCGTCCGTTTTGGACCATTTTCTCGCTCGTTAGCAGATCCTCACCATTCATCGTTTTGGAAAGGTTCGTGCGATAGACGTGGATGCCGCCTTCGCCGTTCGTGCCCAGATGGGCCGCGATAAAGCTTGGGCGCTGCTCATCCTTCTCGACCAGAACGGCCGCGGCTCCATCGCCGAACAGGATGCAGGTCGACCGGTCCGTATAATCGGTTACGCGGGACAGCGTCTCCGCAGCGACTACCAGGACCTTCCGGTGCAGACCGGATGTAATCAGGCCGTTGGCCATATGCAGCGCATAGGTGAAGCCAGCGCAGGTGGCGTTCAGGTCAAATGCCGCAGTGCTGGGGATGTGAAAGTACCCTTGAATTTGGCAGGCCACGCTCGGAAAAGCGTAATCCGGCGTCGTCGTCGACACGATGATGCAGTCCACGTCGGTCAAGTCCTGACCGTAACGGCTGACCAAGTCTTCCACGGCTTTATAAGCCATTGTGGAGGAGTATTCGTTCTCACCGGCAATCCGCCGCTCCCGCATACCGGTCCGCTGGACGATCCACTCGTCGCTCGTATCCACCATTTGCTCCAGATCCGCGTTCGTCAATTTTTTTTCTGGAACATAGCTGCCAATAGCCGTAATGCGGGCTGTCGATACTGAAAGGTTCATGATCAATCGCTCCTTTTTTTAAAAAAATGAGTTCTTTAGGGTGTGAGGGATGGGTGTATATTAGGAAATTAAAAAATAAGGCCAATTTGTTGATATCAAGTATTAGTATCTGGTACTAATTATAGACGTGAATTGGGGAGAGGTCAATAGGGGGTGTGTGTTGTCATAATTAGTGATAATTTTTTCATAATTGATGAGAAATATTTTCACAATTAATGAGAAAATGCATAAATATACATAAACTCGCATACAAAAGTAATTAAAAAAACCGCCATTAGGCGGTCCTCCTTAATCAATTCAGCTTTATTAAGCGTTCAACAAATTCAATTTCATCATAGGGTATCCATAACGGACCATCATAAGTGCGCACTTTTGCCCGAATCGGATTGGATGGACCCTATTTATCCATCCAGAATCATTTAAATCTTATTTATCTTGAAGAAGATAGTGATGCTTCCCACTGTAGAGCGCTCAAGGCTGGCAAAGTGATGCTGCTGTTAGTGTCCATCTACATCTACGTCATTTCTATCGGACAGGCGCTTATTCATTAGCCATGTAAATCCTATGCCGCCGAGGAGGGACCATTTATGGTGGCCCTTTCGATTACAAGCTGACGTTTGATCCGTATTTGTTTAAATCGATTCATTGCATTTTCCGGCTAAGAGTGCTGTATGTAATAAACACGCCCAGAAACGTGATGACGGAAGCAGCGATGAATGACATGTGAATTGCAGAATTCAATTCACCCGGATTCATTTTTTCTAACTGAAGATTCGATTTTAAGTTGTAGGAAACAATTGCTATGATGGCGGCCAATCCCACCGCACTGCCTATTTGCTGGCCGGTTGAAACGATTGCAGATGCTACTCCTTGTTCCTTGGAATTGATACCAGTACTTCCTGCTATGAATGTCGTCGTAAACACAAGCGCTTGACCAAAACCGATGATAACTGTTCCTGGGATAATCCCCAAAGCAGAGCCTTTCTCGGATAGCTGCGTAAGCACTAAGAAACCGATTCCACCTAGAACCATCCCGATGGCGACCGTACCGGCTAAGCCTGCATTTAAGAGTACCTTATTGATGAGTCTCCCGCCGATAAAAGCACTGATTGTAAGCGGCAAGAAACTTAGTCCAGATTGAATGGCCGAGTAGTGCAATATCTCCTGAGTATATAAGGATAGAAAATAGTACAGTGTACCGAATGAAGCCGAAAACAATGCAGCAATGATCGCTGCTCCAATCAAATTCCGGTTGCGGAATAATCTAAAAGGGATTAACGGTTCTTTCGTACGTTTTTCAATTATGACGAATAAAATTAGCAATATTCCGCCAACCAGTCCAAACGGCAAGGTTTCGATATGTAGCCAGCCTTCGACTGGAGATTGAATCAAGTAATAAACGATAAGAATCATCCCCACTGTCACTGATATTGTTCCCAATGCATCGTAACGCTTTGGTCCTGAAGTCGTTTTGTTCTCTAACAGCACTAACGGTGCAAGGATGAGCGAAATCAGACAGATCGGCACGTTAACAAAAAAAGTAAACTCCCAGCCCAAAAAACTGGTCAAACCCCCTCCAAGAAGTAATCCAAGTGACAAACCGACGCCTCCCATGGAGGCCCAAATGCCCATTGCACGATTGCGTTCGGCCCCCTCACCAAAATTAGACATGATCAGCGATAACGTGGATGGCGACAGCAGCGCCCCGCCCAGTCCTTGCAACCCTCTCGCAGTAATCATCATTATTTGCGAGTTTGCCAATCCGCCTAGGAGCGACCCCACCCCGAAGAGAGCGATGGCAATCATGAAAATGCGCCGCCTTCCCAACAAGTCGGATAGTCTCCCGCCAATCAGCAGAAATCCACCGAAAACGAGCGAGTATGCGCTAATGACCCACTGCAAATGATTCGCAGAAAAACCTAAATCTGCTCCTATCGAAGGCACTGCAACAAAAACGATGGTATAATCCAACGCCAATATTAATTGGGAAACGGCAAGTAGAATAAGCGCCACACCTTTTTTCCTGTTTTTGCTCATGGTTCAGTCTCCTCGTATGTACTTATTTAAAAGTAAGTAATGAGCCAATTTCCATCCTACAAAGGGTTGTCGGCCGCTCAAAATTTCAAGCTTACCTTTTGAAAATGGCAATTGGGATTGGGCTTTCCTATTTGCCTCTGCACAATGGAACATAGGGCCCACTCTCGGAAAATTCCTCAATCTCTTTAGAGTGTTTACAATGAAAATCTTTTCATAGTAATTGACCCATTAGTATTTTTGACCATTTGATCTAGAATTACCAAAAGAAGAAGCGTTAAATAACACTTCACTCAATAATCAATGAGGACAGACAGCGTAATGGTGACTTTTTCGTCTAACTCTTTTGGGTCATTGGATAGCTTTGCTGCTTGAGCCATCGCATACTTTGCATGATATAAATACCGCGCAGCATATGCAGATCCTTGTTTGCTCCGACTTCCCCTTTGCTTTGGGCAAGGACCAGCGCTTCATAAAAAGCGTTATGAAGTCGTATCCTGTCCTGCTCGAATAACCCAGCAATTTCTGTATCATGCGGGATCTGGTAGATGGCACTGTGTAAAATCATGTATACCTTTCGCTGCTCTTCATCCTGAAGTGTGGATACGATGATTCGAAAAATATCGGAGATCGTTCGTTTCACCGCTTCTGCTTTCTCCAGATTGGAAACTACAGCCGAAGTTTTTTCATTTAAGTAATGTTTGAACGCTTTGATAAATAAGTCTCTTATCGTCCCGGAAAGTAACCTCCTTATTCCCTGATGAAACGTATATTATCACTTTCCGGACCAAACAGTCAATAATATCCGAGAAACGTTTCCCTTCCTGTATTTTTTTTAAGCGAATGAATCAAAGAAGAAATTATTATTGACGCGTCATATTATTACTAGTTATATTATGACTATGATTACCAATATCAAGAAATCACCTGTCGCTTTAGCCATCCTTTGTTTCCTTATTGAGGAGCCTATGCATCCATATCGTATGCAACAGTTAATTAAAGAAAGGGAAAAGGACGAGGTCATTAATGTTCGCCATCGAGCAAGTATTTACCAAACGATTGAACGGTTGCATCGAGACAAGGCCATTGCCATTCAAGGAAAGAAAAAGAATGAAGGGAGACCGGACTTGGTTGTTTATGAAATTACGGATTTGGGCCACGAAGCTGCCTATACTTGGATTCGTGAAATGATTTCTACACCGGCACAGGAGTTTTTGGAATTCCCCGCTGCTGTTTCTTTTCTGGCGCTGCTCACGCCCGAAGATGTGGCTCTCTTGTTCAAACAACGGGTCAACGCGCTAGAGAACACACTTGCTCGGCTCAAGGATCAGTTTCAGAAAGGCGTTACGCTAAGACTGCCGAGGCTGTTTTTGTTGGAAAGCGAGTATCAACAAGCCGTGCTTGAAGCTGAAATCGGGTGGATCCAATCCGTCATTGTCGATATTGAAGCCCGAAGTCTGACATGGAGCATGGAGGAGCTGCGCAAGAGAAATGAGTCAATCGATAACTGATTAGATGAAAAAGAAATTGAATAACGAAAGGACATGGTCATAATGAATTCGTTAAATTCCACTAAGATTGACGACACGGTACCTGTGCTTATTGTAGGGGGGAGTCTCGTAGGTCTATCCCTTTCCCTGCTTTTGGCTAAACAAGGGATAAAGTCAACAGTCGTCGAACGCCATCCGGGCACGGCCATCCATCCGCGCGTCTCAAGCTTGACTGCCCGCACGATGGAAATCTTTCGCTCTGCCGGAGTTGAAGAGGAGATACGCCATGAAGAACCACCTTTCCCACGGGAATTCGGCATCATGTTTGTCGAGAGTCTGGCCGGGGAAGTGTTTGAGAATCTGATGGAAGATATGAGCGCATATTTTACGGATGCCAGTCCTGTTGAAGGAAACGGCATTGCACAAGATTTGTTTGAGCCTGTGCTTCGGATGAAGGCTGAACAAGCAGGTGCCGATCTTCGATACAACACAGAAATGATTGGATTCGAAGCAGATGAGCATGGCATCTCGGCCACCATTCGGGATCGCACCAACGGCAAAACACGCCAGATTCGATCCGAGTATATGATTGGAGCTGACGGAAGCAAAAGTGGTATCCGTGCAGCGTTAGGAATCGGGCAGCATGGAGAGGGGACACTTTTTCATCTGATCAGCGTCATTTTTGACGCGGACATCCATGATCTCTTCAAGAACCAGAATGCACATATGTGTTTCTTCGCCAATGAAGACGCAAGTGGAAGCCTTGTCTTGTATCCCGGCACAAACAGGCGGCCTCATGTATACCGATTGGATGTGATCTATGATCCGGAAGAGGAAACGATTGACGATTACCCAGA
The DNA here is from genome assembly GCF_025809195.1 of Paenibacillus sp. PSB04. Lineage (NCBI taxonomy): Bacteria > Bacillati > Bacillota > Bacilli > Caryophanales > Paenibacillaceae > Paenibacillus > Paenibacillus sp. PSB04. The sequence continues at coordinate 6,749,371 of NZ_CP081301.1, read as the reverse complement.
AGAACGATGTATTGCATTAGTAAGGGCAGCTATCGGAATCCCTGACATTTCAGTCAAGTTCAAGAAGGTATTAACCTGGGAAATGGCTGCTCGCGTAGCTGATCGCTTCCAACAAGACCGTATATTTATCGTTGGTGATGCCGCACGGGTTCAACCTCCCAGCGGCGGCTTGGGAGGAAATACTGGCATTGCCGAGGCACACAACCTCGCTTGGAAGCTGGCTGCCGTGTTGCGCGGTGAAGCTGGCGAGGGCTTGCTTACCACTTACGACATGGAGAGACGGCCTATAGCGGATTACACCGTAGAACAGGTCGTCATGCTCTCCCAGCAGCGCGAACACGAAGGAGCAAATGGAATTACGGTAAACACCCTACATGTCAATATGGGTTATCGCTATCCAGACGGCGCGTTCATACCGGAAGGAGACGGGCAGAACCACCCCCTTGTACAACAGCCAGAGTCGTGGACCGGTCAGCCAGGAAGCCGCGCTGCGCACGTCGTTTTGGAACGCAACGGTCAGCGGCTTTCCTCCATCGATCTGTTTGGTTCTCGATTTGTGTTACTCGTTGGATCAGACGGAAAAAACTGGGTGGAGGCTGCTGAATATGTTAAAGATACGCTACGTTTCCCGATAGATATTTATCAGGTTGATGGGCATGCTGATTTCAACAATCCTGGGAACGATTTTCTTGATGCATACGGTATAACTTCTACAGGGGCTGTCATCGTGCGGCCAGACGGGTATATCGGATGGCGAAAACCGGGTACTGGGGGGAATAAGGGAGAAATGGAAAAAATGTTAACCCATGCTCTGTCGACAATCCTTTTTCGTTAAATCTACTACATCAAAAACGAAGGAATAATAATTATGCTTATATTTGAATATAACGAAATCTATAATTATCCCGCATCTATCGTTTTCTCACGCCTCGTTGATTTAAAGGGGAGACCTTCCTGGATTAAAGGTATTATGGAGGCTCGAGTTACTCCAGAAGGACCTGCTCAGTTGGGGACCAAGTATTTCGAACGTGGAAAATACTCGGGCTTCAAGAGCGAAAAAAACATGATCGTGACCGAGCTTGTTCAGGATCAATTGTTAACGATGGAGACAGTTCCTGACGAAAAACAATCGTTTCGCGAAAGCTATCGTATTGAGCCGATCTCGGATCAATCTTGCCGTGTTCATTTCTCAATTCAAGTTGACAACGTTCCGAAGGTAGCTGAATTTTTCATGCGTCAATCGATGAAAAAAGAGCAGCGGCAAACAGCTGCTGGCTTAAAAGCTGTTCTTGAGGGTTAATATCCATACGGTTTGCTGCAGTGCAAGAGTGGTATAGGCTTCAGCATAGTCTGCTAAGTCTAGGACTAAAATTAGTTCTAAATTTGTAATAGACATACCTCATCACCCCATTTATCTTAATGATTAAGATAAATGGGGTTGGACTAACGACATCGGCTTTACTGATTCTCTATAGTTGGTTTACGAAGGTCGTCGGTAAGCTTTCGAAGAGATTGACAGGAGAGAATCAAGTAATCGAGTATGGTCTGTAACTCCTCTTGACTGTACTTTGAGTAGAGTTCAAGCATGGCATCGTTTAACGGAGTGAATGCCTTTTAATCGTATGCAATTGCGAATAGAGTGGCTCGGCATAGACCACTCTGAGATCGTTAGGATCCTTCGTCCGGCGGATATAGCCCGCTCTTTCTAAGCGATTTAGCACGCTTGTAATAGCACCCGTGGTTAGTCCCGTCCACTCTGCTAGATGCCCTGCAGTGGCTCTTCCTCTGCTTAAAATCAAATCTAAGCACTTATGATCTGTAATGTTAAGGCCAAGATGGAGTAGAAGCATCCAAAAAATTAGCAGAAGGATCAATTATAAACCAATCAGTATTCGTAGGATTTATTGTCATTGTGGTTATTGCAATTATCACATTGATTTGGTCAACTCGCGTTTATAACAAGGCCATTGCATAAGATTTTAATGGAGTGGCAAAAGCGATTGGAAGCGAAACGGGCAATCATCCTAAATAGGAGTGGGACGTGTTTACTGATATTTCGAGGATTTTTCGTCACGTGAACAAAAATGCAGTGGGGGGAAAACAGATTGAAACAAGTAATAATTCCATCGGTTCTGCATGATGTTTTTGGAGAAAAACAATCTCTTGCATCCATTCTTACGATTCTACTGTTTGGCGGACTGTTGACTGCTATATTGTATTGGATGTATCCCGAAATGACATCCAATTTACCGGTATGGCGTAGAGTTATTAGTTTATTGTTGATATTCGATATTTTCGCGGGTTGTATAGCCAATTTTACGTTGTCAACAAGCAATTACTATGCTGCAAGGAAAAGGAACCGGATTGTGTTCATTGCCATTCATTTTCATGTCGTATTCATTGGGGTTTTACTAAACACGGCTATCGGATATTCTATAGGGGTATGGATATATACTATAATAGCGGCTTTTATCGTGAACTCGCTTAAAGGAAAGCAGTCGCAGCTGTTTGTTGCAGGCTTGCTTCTATCGATCGGCCAAGGTTGTACCCCCTTGCTGCCTCATATCCCACCTTATATTTTGATCACTTGTCTTTTATTTATGTTGAAGGTAATATTTGGATTTTCGGTCGATCACTATAACAAAAAAACTATAGAAACAATGGCAAATTGACATAAGTGCGTCAGGAGGGGAGCGAACAAATGCAAGAGTTTGAAGATCTACTTGCTCGTCAAAATCAGCTGCAAGCTGAGGCCGCTGTAGTGTTGGAAGAATTGAACCTTATCCAAACGCTAAAAGCGGCCGGTGTGCCCGTTAAAGTTGGAAGTGCGGCACTTGGTTTAATGACTTGGAGAGACCTTGATATGACGGTCATTTGTTCCAAGTTGGACGTTGCTGTAATTTCCGGAATTGCTTCGCAATTGATATTGAATCCCAAGATTCGGCAGATGAAATTTATGAACGATACCGGTAGCTGGAACACTGATCCGGCCTACCCAGATGGGTATTTTATTGGGTTGGATTACCTGTCTGAAAGCGGAAGCAAATGGTCGCTGGATATTTGGTTCGTTGACGATCCTGAGAAACAACCTGATCTGCGGCATATTCGTACGTTGCCCGGTCGTCTTCATGAAGATGCGGTTCTCTCTATCCTGCGGATCAAAACCGTCTGGGCATCGAGAGCCGAGTATGGTAAACAGGTGAAAAGCTTTGATATCTATACGGCTGTATTAGATCATAAAGTGAGCACACCCGCTGAATTTGAACAATGGCTGCAAAACCGCAACAACAATATATCACCTTGAGTGCTTTTGAAGGGGGAAGCCTGATGCCGGATTTTTCAACTTTACTGGCATATGTTATCGTTGTCATTCTTCTATTTTTAATTCCAGGACCAGCCGTTCTTCTTACCATTACTCGTACTGTTCAAAACGGGCGAAAAGGAGGCATTATGGCAGGGCTTGGCATCGCAATCGGGGATTTTCTTCACACCTTATTTGCTACTGTCGGGCTTTCCACTATACTGATGACCTCTGCTCTAGCTTTCAATATGGTTAAATATGCAGGAGCGGTATACTTACTCTATTTAGGAGTTCGCGAAATGATCAGAAAGCCATCAAATCCGAAACTTCCAAAGGTAAAATCGGCAGGAGCTTTAAAGTCATTCTTTACGGCAACTGTTGCAGAAGTTCTTAATCCCAAGACAGCGTTGTTTTTTTTGGCGTTTTTGCCTCAATTTGTTCATCACGAACGAGGTCAAGTTGCTATGCAGTTTTTGATCCTTGGTGTCGTCTTTGTGATTTTAAGTGCATTGTATACAACCTCAATTGTACTAGGTATCTCTGCACTTGGAAAACTGGTTAAAGAGAGGACATGGATAAGCCGGTTAAGCCGCCTAAGCGGCAAAATCGTCGGAACAATCTATATCGGACTAGGCCTAAAGGTTGCATTCCAAAGACAGTAATGATGCAATAACGTCAAGATTGAAGGCCGCCCTTTAGTGATATCGTCAAGTAGACGGTGGAATAAAACAAAATGTCTAAACAGCCTTAGCTCGAGCTACCCATCGGGCTAAGGCTGTTTTAGTCTAGCATACTTCTCTCATCTTTGAGAAAGGCACATCACGTGCGGCAGGATCGAGGGCGACGCAAGGCTGCCCGGATAGACAGAGCGCCCTTTGGGGGCGTTCTCTTTTTTACGTAGCTCCTCACCATTTTCCCATAAAAATATATCAATAAAATATATTTACTTGTTATATTATTTTGATATAATAAAATCGATCAAACGAATAAGGAGGAAATATAAGATGTTCAAAAGCGGCAATGTGACTGTAATGGTAACGGATATGAAAAAGGCGGTGAAATTTTACACCGAAACCTTGGGATTGGAGCTGCAGCACGGTGACGGGCATTTTGCGCAAATCGCGGCACCTGGATTGACGATCGGTCTCCTGCATCTTGCCGGAGAACAAGGTTCCCTTCCGGAAAAATCGGGCAGCATGTCTATAGGGTTTGAGGTGGCGGATATGGAGTCAGCTATCGAAACGCTGAAAACCAGCGGCGTTCAATTCCACGATTCCGTGGAAGGCAAGGCGGCCAATGTCGTGCATTTCAACGATCCTGAAGGCAATACCCTTTACTTGGTTTGCAATCGTTAAACCAAAGGGCGGCATAAAGAAAATGTAAGGAGGCGTTTTCCGCATGGCCTCGAAAACCAACGTCAACATGGTTATCGCCGGACTGCTGGCGGCGATGTTTATTGGCGCTTTGGATGCGACCGTCGTCGCCACCGCTACCCCGCATATGATCAAGGATTTGCACGGCGAGACGCTGTTCAGTTGGGTGTTTGCGGTTTATACGTTGACTACCTGCGTGGCGACCCCCATTTTCGGCAAGCTCGCCGATTTATTCGGGCGCAAACCCGTGTTCGCCGCGGGCATCAGTTTATTCATGCTCGGTTCCATCTTGTGCGGAGCCGCACAATCGATGACGGGGCTCATTTGGTTCAGGGCTTTGCAAGGATTTGGTGCCGGGGCGCTTGCGCCCGTGTGCTTTACCGTCATCGGCGATTTGTTCTCGGGCAAGCAGCGCGGCAAAATGATGGGTATCTTTTCGTCCGTTTGGTCCGTGGCTGGCCTTCTCGGCCCGCTTATCGGAGGTTACTTCGTCGATCAAGTTTCCTGGCGATGGATCTTCTACATCAACTTGCCGATCGGCATCATCGCCCTGCTGCTGGTCGTCGTATTTTTGCACCAGCCGATCGAACGTCAGGCGAAAAAAATCGATTACCTCGGCGCAATTATGTTTACCATTACTTTCTCCGCACTGTTGTATGCGCTGCTGAGCGGCGGGTCCCGGCATTCCTGGGATTCCCCGGTGATCGTGGGGCTGTTCGCGGCATCGGCCGTATGTTTTATGTTGTTCCTCTGGATTGAAAAACGGGCGGAGGAACCGATGATCCCGTTATCGATTTTCCGTATCCGCGTATTGAACGTCACCAATATCAGCGGTTTTCTGACGTTCAGCCTTACGACGGGGTTGACGGTGTACTCGCCGATCTGGATTCAATCCGTGCTAGACAGTTCCGCGACAAGCTCGGGACTGATCGCTATGCCGATGTCGCTGGCCTGGCCGCTCGCCTCCAACATCGCCGGCCGGCTCATGTACCGGGTCGGGGTGAAGGCATCGATCGTATTCGGCTCTTCGCTGGTCATGGCAGGCTCCCTCTGGCTGATTGCGATTCAGATGAACTCGCCCTATGTATTTTGGATCGGTATCCTCGTGCTAATCGGACTGGGAATGGGGTTCATTGCGACGCCCTCCACCGTTGTCGTGCAATCGGTCGTCGGCTGGGAAAAACGCGGCGTCGCCAACGCTTCCAGCATGCTGGCCCGTGCGCTGGGCCAAACGGTCGGCATCGCGGTATTCGGCACGATTTACAACCAGTATGTAACCATAATTGGCTCCAAAACGGAGCTGACTGCCGGAATGCATGCCGTTTTTCTGTTCATGTTGGGGATCGCGATTGCGAACCTGCTCGCCGTATTGTTCCTGCCGAAACACCGCCAAGTGATGACGCAGCAGCATTCAGCGTAACGGCAGGATAACAAAGCGAAATACCGGAACCGGCCGCAAATGGATGCAGCCTGGAAAAGCCGCGACCTGCGGCTTTTCTGTTTTTACAGGCATCCGTATGTTATACTGTTGTTTGCATAAAAGCAGTAAAACCTACAAGGGGGCCTTTCGTTTGTACGAATTATTCATACTAGGCGAATTGATGAATAACCCGATGCACGGCTACTTGCTGCATCAGATTTTGAACGGGATCGTTGGTCCTACGCGAAAAGTCAGCTGGGGGGCGATTTATCCGCTGATCCACGGCATGCTTGCGGACGGTTTGATCGAACAGGTTCCTGATGAGCAACCGGAGGGTGCCAAACAAGGAAGAGGAAAAAAAATAAAGACCTATAAACTTACGGACGAAGGCAGAATACGTTTTTTTCGGTTGATGGAAGAACCGATTCCATATTCGCCGGATTACGAGCTTCATTTTTATACGAAACTGAAAAATTTTGAACTGATCAGCAAAGAATTGCAGTTTTTAATTTTGCATCAATACAAAGATTACCTGCGTTATGAAATCCGTCACGAGGAAGAACGGTTGGAATACGCTAGCAAAGACGAACGGATTCCCGGCGGGGAGCAGAAATATATTCAGATCTTCTTCCGGCATCGGTTGGAAAAGCTTCGATTTGATGAAACGTGGGTTATGCAGTTAATCGAGAACCATCGCGTGGATGGACAAGGGCTTGAGCGGGAGTGAAATTGAAAGGCTTAAGGAGTAGCAGATCATTAATAGGATGGGGGGCGAGCTAAAAAGGTTGGCCCCTTTGTTGAAACAAATGACGCGAAAAGGCGAAAGTATCCTATTTACTTGGCAATCCATGACTTGAACTGAAAGTGAAGGAGTGGGTTATTTGAGGTCGGACATATATAATTGGATGCCTATCTCCATACCGGAAATTCAAGATATCTTCTCTAAAATTCCGATTCATTGGTGCATTGCCGGCGGTTGGGCACTGGATTTACATCTTGGTAAACAAACAAGAAAGCATAGCGATGTAGACATTGCGATTACAAGGGAGCAGCATCTGCTTGCATATCAATATTTAAATCAAGATTGGGTTTTATATAAAGCAGAAGAAGGTAAACTTACTCTTTGGCAAGACCAGGAATACTTGCATACAACAAATGATATATGGGTTAGCAGAAGTAAAGATGCCCCGTTTGTTTTTCAATTGATGCTATTGAATACAGAGGGGACCACGTGGAAATACAATCGAAATCACTTGATAACAAGACCGGTCGATGAGTTGTTTCTAAAAACAAAGGAAGAAATACCTTACATGAGACCCGAGATTCAGCTTCTTTATAAAGGAGGGGCTTCTCAAGTAAGAGAAAAAGATTATCTGGATTTTCAAACCGTACTGCCAAGTCTTTCACCTAAAGAAAAAGCATGGCTGAAATCCTCACTAAACCTTCAATTTCCGGAAGGACACGATTGGATTTCTACTTTAAAATAGTTTCTTCAGACGTGGGCAATTGAAATCCCGCGGAAAGTTGCCGTACTCCTTGCATCATCCGATTATGGATTTTACCTTTTCCAAAATTTCGCAGGTGGTTAAAAAGATGGGTGATTTTAGTAGAGTGAAGGAGTAAACGCCGTTCCGGAACTCAGGATGAAGGTAAGAACCGCCGATGTGGTATGATCCCCTCATGGTAGACAACGAAAAAAAGACATCTGGTAAGATGTACTTAAACGTTGGATACCGGAGGGGATTTTTTGTGGGGAAAACAGGCCGTACTAATAATAGCTATCCTGAAGAGTTGAAAATGCAGTCCGCAAACTGGTACTGATGGGAATATAGCAAGAAGCCTTTCGTAAAGGACGACCGAAAACAAAGTTCGCCAGCGTAGAAAAAGAAATGGAGTACTTGAAGGCGGAAATTGAGTACTAAAAAAAGCGGTATCCAAATCTACTCGGGGAGTGACGAGCAAAACGAGTCGGTGTGAAATTATTGAAGAGATGGGGATGTATCAACTTTATTTGGTTGGTTTTTCTCACTAATTATGACAACACACAAGGGCCATGAGTGTTGAGAAATTAAAAATCGGAGAATATGGTGGTACTTATCTAAAGACTTGATTTGCAGCGGTATCTTAGTACAATGGTTTTATGACAACTCAAAAAGTGATAAATGATGAGCTCAGAGTCAAAATATTTAAGGCGTTAGCTGATGAAACAAGATTGGACATCATTCGAGCTTTATACATCAGCAAGAATGAGATGAATTGTGGAGAGGTCGGACACATTCGCGATACTACGAAATCAAATACGTCGTATCACTTGCGTACTTTAAAGGAGGCGAAATTGATCAAGGTACGAAAAGAAGCTCAAGCGAAGTATATGAGCATCGATTTGGAGACATTTCAAACTTACTTACCCGGATTTCTGGATACGTTGTAGAAAGAAATTCTCTTTTTTTATTTATTAGTTCAATGATCATTGAACAATAGAACTAACTATAGAGGGTGAATAGAATGATCCAATTAACTACTTTATTTTTCCTCATCATGTTTGTTATCGGTACAGATACGTTTTTGATTTCTCCGCTCATCCCCACGCTTCAGAACTTATTTCATATCCCAACGGAATATTCCGGTTGGATGGTTGGGGCTTATGCTTTAGGTTATGCCATTTTCGCATTAATCGCTGGACCGCTTTCCGATGGATGGGATCGCAAAAAAGTAATGCTTTTTGGCATGGTCTGCTTCTCGGTTTCAACCATATTATGCGGCTTTGCCACAAGTTTTTGGTCGATGTTCGTATTCCGTTTTTTAGCTGGAGTCAGCGCAGCATTTACGGCGCCTCAAGTCTGGGCATCGATTCCTGCTCTGTTTCCAACACCAAAAATAGCCAAAGTATCAGGAATCGTCATGGCAGGCTTAGCTGCTTCCCAAGCGTTCGGCATCCCTATTGGAAGTCTGCTTGCCTCAACCCATTGGTATTATCCTTTTTTTACAATCGGTGCATGTGCACTATTAGTGGCGGTATTCATCTTCTATGCTTTGCCCGAAATGAAACCAAATCATGGCCCAAAAACCAAGACTCCGATTTTCAGTAGATACATCCCCTTATTGAACAGCCGAATGGCGAGAAGGGCTTTCCTCGCTCACTTCTTATTTCAGTGTGGATTCTTTGCCGCCTTTTCTTTCATTGGAAAATGGGTGACAGATCGTTTTCATCTTTCAATTGACCAAGCGGGGTACGTGATGTTTTTTCTTGGTCTCGGGAATATAGTCGGAAGCTTCGGCGGTGCCTATGTGATCAAAACGTTTAACCGTTTCAATACGCTAGTTGTGGGCTTTCTTGTCTCTATCGTATGTTTTATTGTTTTGCCTCACTTGTCATCGGTTGCGGCTTTCGAAAGTGTTTACTTTTTCATATTCGTTAACATGGGGATCGCTTTTCCCCTCATATTGGGAATGTTGAATTCATTAAATCCAACCATCCGCGGCACGACTTCCAGCTTGGCCAATTCAATCATGTATGCTGCGACAACGCTCGGGTCTTGGATCGCTGGCCTCATTTACGCGACTTTTAACGGTTTTTCTGCCGTTGGCATGTTTGCGGCTATATGCTTTGCCGGTTCCTTGTTATCTTTCATACTCAGCGGTATTTTGACCAGCCAAGCGAAAACAAAGAAGGAGATTGCATCATAAATGCAAGAAACTCATATGGATATTCTAAATTTTCCGAAATTTAACATCCTGAGTATATGTGAGAATGAGTTTGAATTTCTAATTCAAATGGTGACGAACTCTCCACCTTTGGCTTGCCCTCATTGTGGATGTATAGCCAACCTCTACAAACACGATAGCAGGGAACAGAATTGTATGGACTTGCCTCTTCACGGCAAGCGTGTAAGCCTTCTCATAAAGCGTCAGAGATATTGCTGTAGAGACTGCAATCGAACCTTTTGGGAACACTTAGACCACACCATAGACAAAAAGCGAAACTGCACCAAACGATTATTGTCTTATATAGAGACGCAAAGCATTGAACGTACGTTTGTTAGCATATCCGAGGATGTTGGATTGCATGAAAAAACAATACGCAACATCTTTCGAGATTACATCAACCGTCTTAGAGAAACGCATCGATATGAAACTCCCAATTGGCTTGGGATTGACGAAATTCACATCATTAAACCAAGATGCGTTTTAACCAACATTGAGGAATGTACCTTGTTGGATGTTTTGCCAAATCGTAATAAGGAAACCGTTGCAGATTACCTCTTACGCCTTCCAAATAGAGGACAAATCCGATACGTCACTATGGATATGTGGCAACCGTATAAGGACGCCGTAAGGGCTGTATTGCCAAAAGCTCTTATCATCGTAGATAAATTTCACGTTGTCCGTATGGCAAACCAAGCGTTAGAAACCATTCGTAAGCAGATCCTTGAAGGATTATCGCCAAAAGAACGCCGCGGGCTGATGCCAGGCCGTTTTATCCTCTTAAAACGGGATATAGAGCTTACAGAGAAGGATCGGATTACGCTAGACCTTTGGAGAAAGAATCATCCGTCTCTCGTCACTGCTTATAACTTAAAGGAATTATATTTGGATATTTGGGAATGTGATAACAGACAAACGGCATTTCTTAAATACAACGAATGGAAAGTTAAAGTACCAACGGACCTGCGAACCGCTTTTGAACCACTGACAAAGGCTATGAAGAACTGGGAAGAAGAAATATTCGCTTATTTCGACCATCGCATTCGCATTCCAGATGCTTATACGGAATCTCTAATTAGACTTATTCGAGTCATTAATCGTTTAAGAAGGGGATACTCTTTTGAGGCCCTAAGAGCCAAGATACTCTTTACAGAGGGACTTAGAAAGCAATGCAACCCAAAGTACCAGAGGCGGTTTGATAACTACCATCTACGGGAGGAAAACTTCCCGATGTTTAATAAGCCAGCTATCGAAGTTGTTCGTGAGCCAGAAGAAATAATCTTCCTTGGAATTGATTTTTCCACCTTAATCGATAAATTGGAGAAGGACGAATGTTGACGATACCCGGCGTTTAATAGTCAAAAAGAGATGTCATTGCACTGGATCCATGGTGAGATGATTTCTCTTTTTTGTTTGTCTAAGGTATATTCAGATTTTTGTACGAAAGCAAACATTGAATGAATAAGGTTGTCCTCTAAACTCTGCCCCGGGCAGAGTTTTTGAGAGTGGTCCGGGAAACCTTCACAAGTTCTTCATAAGTTTTGGGTAGAATGTTTGGGAGATGAGGATTCAATCCAAATAGAAATATGCAAAGGTGTGTGACAAACTGTGAAAAAAGTATTCATTTTTATTAGCCTTGCAGCAATCCTGGTACTAAGTGCGTGTGGAAACAAGGATAACGCAAACAATAATACGAACATGGACATGGGCAGCGACCATTCAAATATGGGGGATATGGGCAGCATGAACCATTCGGGTTCGGGTGAGGTTCCTGAAGGGTTGAAAGAAGCTCAAAATCCCACCTTCAAAGTTGGAGATGAGGTTGTGATCCATGCCAAGCATATGGAAGGGATGGATGGTGCCAAGGCTAAGGTGGTTGGGGCCTACGACACGGTGGCTTATGCTGTAACGTATACTCCAACCACTGGAGGTGAACCCGTCCCCAATCACAAGTGGATTATCCAGGAGGAAATAAAGGATGCGGGTAGTGAGCCCTTGCAGCCAGGAACTAAGGTGACCATCGAGGCTGATCACATGGAAGGTATGAAAGGCGCAGAGGGCACCATTGACTCTACTGAAAAAACAACGGTATATATGGTTGACTATACGCCAACTACAGGAGGAAACCCCGTTAAGAATCATCAATGGGTAGTCGAAAGTGAGCTTTCTAAATAGAGTATTTTTTAGCAGGTGAGTGAAGTGATGCTGCGTGGCACAAGACGGCGAGTTCCTTTCTCCTTATGTACGTTATATGACTGATACTGTAAATATTGGATATGGGCAGCGTTATGACGTGTTATCGACAAGCTCAATGAAGATCATGGTTCGACTGTGTACTGACGGATAAATTAACCGATCTGACAATGCCAGATCGGTTTTTTGTTTGGCGTCTATATGATGATTTGCCTTAGTTTTTTTGTTGCTCGGAATCAATCCTTTACAAAATTGTTATTTTTTCTTGCTTAACATGTTCCGTTACCAAGATAAGTACCTCGATTTCGGGAATAGTAATCGACAAACTTTACTCAGCTTCGCTGAAACTTCCATAAAATTCAACAAATATCAGTAAAATAGTTACGATTAACGGGAATCTATTAATTAGCCATTGACAAAAAAACTGATTATATACTACATTATGTAGGGTTACATTTTTTTAATCATTATTGCCGAATTTCTTGATACTGAAAACGGGGGAACCATTTTTGGGTGAAATATTCTCATTGAAGAATAGAGGGAACCTTCTACCGAACCCTTAGCTAACTCCGTAGGCATCGGAAGGAGAACTACATCGTGAAGAAAGTAATACTGTCAATGTTAGGTGCGGCCATTGTTTTTTCAGCAAGTGCAACCAGTTCCTTTGCCAGCTCCGTTAAACTCGAAAGTGAGGTGGATAAGGTCGTAGGCACTCCTTATCAGTGGGGCGGCACATCAGTGGCTGGTTTTGACTGTTCCGGTTTTATTTTATACATATTCGATAAATTCAATTTAGATTTACCCCGCACATCTAAAACACAGGCTCAAGCCGGAACTCCAGTAGATCGTGAAAACCTTAGAGCAGGAGACCTGGTATTCTTTAATACGGACGGTACGGGAATATCCCACGCGGGTATTTATATCGGCAATAATGAGTTTGCACATTCTTCAAGCAGTAAAGGCGTTACCATTAGCAAATTATCGGATTCATATTATAAAAATCGGTATGTTACAGCACGCCGCGTCGTGAGTCAGCAAAGTTACCTGAAAATGATCAGTGAAATTTGATCTAGTCGGGATAATCTACCTAAATCAAAAATGAAAGCACCGGCTGAAGTCAGCCGGTGCGTTTTGTTGTTTATTCAGGGACGTTGTTCACATTGGGATCAGGCGTATAATTATTTTGATAATCATCATACATCACATCAGTTACCATTCCAGCGGAGGCGTGGTGTAAATCGTGGCAATGGAACATCCATTCACCGGGGTTGTCAGCTTCAAAAGCAACTTCATACGTTTCGCCAGGTTTGACGTTCAGCGTGTCTTTCATGATCGGAGATCCTTGTACTGGCTTGCCATTCTTGCTCAAGACTTGGAAGAAATGGCCGTGCAGGTGCATCGGGTGATCGTCCATTCTGGATTGATTTACAAAGGTCACCTTTACCTTATCTCCTTTTTTTACTTTGATTGTATCCGTGTCCGGAAAAACCTTTCCATTGATCGTGTAAACCATATCTCCATTTCTCATCTCGGTATTCAGATTCATCGTCACGTCTTCATCAAAGCTTTGATCCAAAGAAAATGCGGATGCAGACATGGTTCCGTACTTCTCCAAATCAAAATCGGGAAGTTCTTCGAAGGCATCGGAAGGGTCGGGCTTCGCATTAGAACCTTCGTATTGAATAACGGCTCTCATGTTTTGTGCTCGATTATCCTTTGCGTGTTCTTCCAGCAACCAATTTCCTGGATAATCTGCGGTAAATTCAATGTCATACCGTTCTCCGGGAGCAATCGAGACGAATTGATCCTTGATCACAGCCGGGTCATTCACGGGCTGCCCGTCGGATGCAACAACCTTAAAGGAATGACCGTGTAAATGCATCCGGTGCGTAATGTAGCCGGCGTTAATCAACCGAAGTTTTACTTTTTCACCCTCTTTAACGGTAAGCTTATCGATCGCATCACCTGTTTTTCCGTTGATCGTATAAAGGTCATACATACTCATATCATGTCCTGACATATTCATCCCATCGTTATCCATGTCCATATCCCCAGAACTCATCCATTCATCGAGCACAAGGGTGTAATCGCGGTCAGCGGTATCTTGGGGGTCTTCGACTACAAGAGAACCATACAAGCCTTTGTCCACTTGATTCACACTGTCTTGATGTGAATGGTACCAATAAGTACCCGGTACGGTAGCTTTAAATTCATAGGTGAAGGTTTTTCCGGGTTCAACAGCATCTTGTGTGACTCCTGGAATTCCGTCCATGTTGTTTGGAACCGGATAGCCGTGCCAATGGATGGAGACAGGCTGCTTGAGTTGATTTTTCAAGTTTACTTTGACTGTATCTCCAACCTTAACCCGGATTTGTGGACCGGGAACCGAGTTATTAAATGTCCATACGGGAATGGTTTTTCCCTTCTCCACTTCGAGATTACTTTCCTGTGCGGTTATGGTGAACTCTTTACCATCCACAACAGGTGTTGCTGTTGTCAGTTTTGCGGATGTAGCGGATTCACTGGAGTTGGAAGTGGGGTTTGAACCCATACTCATTTTTGAATGATCCATGCCGTTCATATTGCTTACTTTCGAGCAGCCAGCCGCAAAAACGGCCACTGAGCTAGCGAGGATTATTGTTCTTAATATCGCTGCTTTCATTTGAAGAACCCCTTTCTAATTCTTTTGATGTAAGCCTCATTCATCATAAAATAAACATGTATAGAAATGATGAAGATGGCTGGGGTATTATAACTTTAGGCTTGAATATTATACTATAGGGGGGTATACTAATAACAAATCGAGAGGAGGAGTCGAAATTGAAAACCATTACTTTAAACGTAAACGGAATGAGCTGTCAACACTGCGTGAATTCCATTGAAGGAGCTCTTAAGCAAATAGGGGCTGGGGGGAAGGTTAACTTGTCTAATGCTTCTGTTGAAGTTCAATTCGATGAGACCAAACTTACGGAAAGCAAAATTAAAGAGACCATCGAAGACCAAGGTTATGATGTTGTTTAAGAGTGAACCCTTAATATAAGACATTGATGTCGTCAAAATGAAGAAAATCGGGAAGAAGCATAACAGGTCATTTCGTTGTGAGAAATGACCTGTTTGATTATATAGTCTTGCAGAGAACGGAAGTTGAGGTGTAGGAAAAAAAATCCGCCTATACGTTTGGAGGGAATTCATGCGTAGAATTTTAGTTGTTGAAGACGAGGAGAAAATCAGGGAAGTCATCGTCGCTTATTTAAAAAAGGAAGGGTTTGAAGCGCACGAAGCGTCTGGAGGGGAGAGTGCATGGAGTGAATTAGCCAATCAACCTTTTGATTTGGTTTTATTGGATCTTATGCTTCCCGATATGAACGGAGAGGAATTATGCCAGAAGATTCGAACAGCTTATCCCACACCAATTATTATGCTGACAGCTAAATCGTCCGTTTCACATCGTATTCATGGGTTGTCTGTTGGGGCAGACGATTATATGGTGAAGCCTTTCGATCCTCAAGAACTCATAGCCAGAATTCGCACTGTACTGCGGCGAACCAATCAGCAAGAACTTCTGGCCGATCGATTAGAATATGGCGAAGGACGTCTGATGATTGATAGCCATGCCAAACAGGTTTTCGTTCAACATAAACCCATCAGTTTAACCCCATCCGAATATAAATTGCTTCTAGTTATGGCGAGAAACTCGGAGCGTACGTTTTCCCGGGAAGAATTGATTGAACTCGTTATGGGCTTTGAATTTGATGGAGAATCGCGCATTATTGATCAGCATGTCAAAAATTTGCGTCAAAAAATAGAGGAGGATCCCAAGAACCCCTTATTCATCCGGACTGTTTTTGGTGCAGGATACCGCTTTAATGGGGGGAGTTTATGAAACGTACATTATCCTTTCGCTTAAGCACGGTTCTGATTTTATATACCGGCTTTATTTTGGTGATCGCTTCGATTGCTATGATCAATGCAACCCACTACCATTTTCAAATGTATGGACGCGAAATGTCCGAAGCGCAGCATTCAGCTGATTCACTGAATTCTCACTTGGAGCAAGCGATTATACAATCCATTGGCTTAACGATTGGGGGAGCTTTAATCGTCTCATTTGTGTTAAGTGTGTATATCGCCAAACGGATTTCGTCGCCATTAATCAGCATGAAAAATCTTACATTAATCATGGCCCGAGGAAAACGGGATGTCCGTCTCCCGTTGAAGAATTTGCCCAAAGATGAACTGGAGGAGCTGGCCGCTTCCATCAATCACTTAGCTGAACAGCTGGAGCAGCAAGAAAAATTAAGAATCGCTATGACGGAAAATATTGCACATGAGTTGCGGACACCTTTAACCACTTTGAATAGTTACCTCGCGGCTATTCAAGACGGAATATGGGAGCCTACTCCGGAACGGATCCAGTCCAGCCGTGAAGAAATTCACCGTTTGATTCAGCTGGTTCATGATTTGGAAGAGCTTCAAATCGTTAATTCCATCGATTTTCAATTCATGCTTGAGCAAGTCTCCTTAAAGAAGTCTATGGATCAAGTCATGGACCTCATGCGTCCTTCATTTCAACAAAAGGGAGTTAACCTGGAGAAAAAAGATATACCCAATGTTTGCGTAATTGCCGATGAAAGCCGGCTTATTCAAATCTGGACAAACCTGTTATCTAATGCATTGAAATATACACCTGAAGGCGGTACCGTTGAAGTCAAGGGTACCGTCCGGTTAGGTGTGGTCCAAATTACCGTCTCAGATAATGGCATAGGAATTCCATCAGCGGATCTTCCACATATCTTTGAGCGTTTTTATCGGGTAGATAAATCACGCAGCCGTAAAATGGGTGGCGGTGGGCTTGGATTAGCCATTACCAAAACGTTGGTAGAGCGCCACGGTGGGCAAATATGGGCTGAAAGTGATCATGGTGCACAATTTTACGTACAATTACCGATACAAAGGTGAGGATTATAATGGCTGCAATCCTGACGCTCCTACGGGGGCGTTTTTTATTTTGATAGGAGCCAACTAATAATCAACATTCGCTGTTTATTTCAAAAAAATAAATCGCTTGACAATATAGGGTAGGGGGCTATACTATATTCACATCAAACCCGGTAATTTATGGTATTTCACCTCGTTCATCTGACGGCCGTCACGAGCGTGAAAGGGATGAAGGACCGGTTTTATTTCTCTAAAGGAGGATGATAGAAATGACAACTCAGTCTCAAGGTCTTTCCCAGGCTGATCCGAGGCGCTGGATGGCACTCGCATTGTTATGCCTTGCGAATTTTATGGTGATTATGGATACATCAATTATCGGGGTAGCTTTGCCCGCCATTAAAGAAGCGCTGGGGTATTCCCAGGAAAGCTTACAGTGGGTGTTTAATGCATACGTTATTTTCTTTGGCGGCTTTCTATTGCTGGGGGGCCGGTTGTCTGATCTGTTTGGACAAAAACGCATGTTCATGTGGGGTTTTCTTATTCTAACTGCAGCTTCGTTACTTGCAGGGCTAGCATGGAACGACACCGTACTCAACATCGGCCGAGCGCTCCAAGGCTTTGGGTCTGCACTCATTGCACCGTCCGCGTTAACGATCGTTATGATGTTATTTAGCGGAAATCCCAAGGAATTAGGGAAGGCGTTGGGATTCTGGGGGGCATCCGCTGCTGCAGGAGGTTCCGCGGGGGTGTTTCTTGGCGGTGTCATTACCGAATGGTTAAGCTGGGAATGGACATTTCTGATCAACGTCCCTGTCGGAATTCTTGCCCTACTATTGTCTCCCGGGCTTTTAGCAAAAGGAACACGCAGAAAAGGCGGCATTGATATCGTAGGATCCGTATTTGTTACGGCTGCATTAGTTTTAATAGTGTATGGGATTGTCACCGCAGAACATAACGGATGGGGAGCACCTACAACGATATGGACACTGATCTTAGGTTTAGCTCTATTTATCCTCTTCCTCATTGTTCAGGCGGTCAAAAAGGAACCCCTTGTACCTCTTCGAATTTTTAAGGCACCGAATCTAGCAGCAGGTAATATCGCACTGTTAATGTTATCAGGGGGATGGATCCCGCTTTGGTACTTCCTCAATCTATACATGCAGCAGGTTTTGAAATTTTCAGCTTTTACCGGCGGTGTTGCGCTGCTGCCGATGACCATTGTCATCGCCATTTTCATGATTGCGATAACGGGCAAGCTCATCGCCAAGATCGGCGTAAAAGCGAATATCGTAATAGGTTTGACTGCCTTAGGAGGTTCGATGATCCTGTTCTCCACGAACACGCCTGTAGACGGAACCTTCTTAGCGAATGTGCTGCCGGCTTCACTTTTAGGTGCGCTCGGGATGTCTCTGGCTTATATTCCTTCCATGATGTCTGCCATGAACGGAGCTAAACCTGAGGAAGCAGGGCTTGCATCAGGGCTTGCCAATACCAGCTACCAGATTGGTTCAGCGATCAGCTTGGCGATTATGGTTGCCATTGCTGCAACAACGACTTCGGCACAAGCAGGTGGTGATCCAACGGCAGCTCTGAACAGTGGATTTCAAGCTGCATTCTTGTGGTCGGGTATCGTTGCATTTATTGGCGCATTATTGGCATTGATCTTCATTCGTTCACCAAAAAAGGTTGGCTCCGACATCTCTAAACCGATGTAATCTTTTTAACTTCAGTCACCTTGTGGCTGAAGTTTTTTGACTCCGGCTAATTTTAGGTGATTTGGCGGCAGAGACATTAATGGGTGTTACCAACTTGACTTTATAGGGGTGGGGGGTATATATTGAGTACAAGAGATTAATCATGCCGTCATATATGAAGTAAACCAATACGTTAGTAAGGATCTTTATACAGGAATGGAGGCAGGGACAATGAGTGTTGAACTGGAAACGGTAGAAAGTACTTTAGCAGAAAATGCAGGGTGCTGCTCAAGTGAGGAACCGGGTCGGAAGAGCCATCATTCCGAAAAAGAAAAAAACAATATGATATCCAGGTTGAACCGAATAGAGGGGCAGATCCGGGGGATCAAAGGATTGATCGAAAAAGACACTTACTGCGATGATGTTTTAAACCAGATTGCTTCGGTGCAATCGGCCTTAAATGGGGTAGGTAAGCTTTTACTTGAGCATCACATGAAGAGCTGTGTTATCGATCGGATCCAAAAAAGTGACACTGAGGTTTTAGATGAGCTATTGAAAACCATGAATAAGTTAATGAAATAAAGACCTTTAAAAGGCAGCGATCACGCTGCTTTTTATTTTGAATCATCATATAGGGTACTGGGGTACACAAAAAAATACAGAAAAGTGTTGACTAATTATAGGGTAGGGGGGTATACTAATCACAAGGAAGTTGTTGGAAAGCAAAATAAACACCTTAATATAACAACCCATGAAAAAAGTAATATCATGCAGGTTTTAAACTGTGAGAATGCATTTGCCATTATCCTTTAGGAGTGATGAACATGGAAGCCGTAGCCGGAAAAGAGAGCAAACAGACAACGCTGCAAATTACAGGAATGACTTGTGCTGCATGCGCCAACCGTATTGAAAAAGGACTGAATAAACTGGAAGGTGTTTCTTCAGCCAACGTGAACTTTGCCTTGGAAAAAGCAAGTGTAACGTATGATCCAGGTAAGGTAGGCGTCGATAAGTTGGAGGAAACGATCAAAAAACTTGGGTATGATACGGCGAAAGAAGTCGTTGATTTTAACCTCGAAGGAATGACCTGTGCTGCGTGTGCTAACCGTATTGAAAAAGGCTTGAGCAAACTTCCCGGGGTTACTAACGCATCCGTCAACTTTGCGATGGAAACGGCACGAGTTGAGTATTCGCCAGCTGATATTTCCGTTTCTGATATGCAGAATAAAGTCAAGCAGCTCGGTTATAAAGCGGTAACGAAGCAAGAGAACAAGAAAACGGTCGACCACCGGAAACAAGAAATTAAGCATCAGAAACGATTGCTGCTTTTATCGGCAATCTTGTCCCTTCCGCTGCTGTGGAGTATGGTGGCACACTTTTCGTTCACCTCGTGGATCTACATGCCAGAAATTTTGATGAACCCGTGGTTTCAGCTCATTTTAGCAACACCGGTCCAATTTTATGTCGGAAAACAGTTCTATGTGGGGGCCTATAAGGCACTCCGAAACGGAAGCGCCAATATGGACGTGTTGGTATCGCTAGGGACTTCAGCTGCTTATTTCTACAGTCTGTACCTGACGATTGACTGGTTCACTGCCGGAGCGAACGCCCACCACGGTCCATCATTGTACTATGAAACAAGTGCGATCCTGATCACTTTAGTCATCATGGGTAAGCTGTTCGAATCGCTGGCCAAGGGCCGGACTTCCGAAGCCATCAAGTCCCTGATGGGACTCCAGGCGAAGACGGCATTGGTTGTACGCGATGGTCAGGAAATGACGATTCCGGTCGATGAAGTGATTGTCGGGGATATGGTTCTTGTACGGCCCGGAGACAAAGTTCCGGTTGATGGTGTGGTGCTCGAAGGAACATCCTCCGTGGATGAATCCATGCTAACCGGCGAAAGCTTACCCGTTGAAAAGAATGCCGGTGATGCCGTCATAGGAGCGACCATCAACAAAAATGGCATGCTCCGTATTAAAGCAACCAAAGTCGGCAAGGAAACTGCGCTGGCACAGATTATTAAAGTGGTTGAAGAAGCCCAAGGTTCCAAAGCCCCGATTCAGCGGGTGGCAGACGTGATCTCCGGTATCTTTGTTCCCATTGTGGTAGGTATTGCGGTGGTCGCTTTCCTGGTCTGGTATTTCTTGGTCACACCTGGCGAGTTTGCAGAGGCTTTGGAAAAAGCAATCGCCATCCTGGTTATTGCCTGCCCATGTGCGCTGGGGTTGGCAACTCCAACATCGATTATGGCCGGGTCGGGTCGTGCTGCAGAGCTCGGGATCTTGTTCAAAGGCGGAGAACACCTTGAACAGACTCATAAGATTGACGCCATAATCCTGGATAAAACAGGAACGGTAACGAAAGGTAAACCTGAACTTACGGATGTGCTTACAGAGATGGACGAAGTAGACTTCCTTAGATTCGTCGGCGCTGCGGAGAAAAATTCGGAGCACCCTTTGGCCGAAGCGATTGTGACCGGCATTCAGGAGCGCAATATTTCCCTTCCTGGAACAGAAGCTTTTGAAGCTATTCCAGGCTACGGAATCCAGGCTGTCGTCGAAGGAAAAGAACTGCTGATCGGTACTAGAAGATTGATGGAAAAGTACGATGTAGACGCTATGCATGCCTACGAAACGATGTCCAGACTCGAAGAAACGGGAAAAACAGCTATGCTCGTAGCGATCGATAAGCAATATGCCGGCATGGTTGCGGTGGCGGATACCATTAAAGAGACTTCTAAAGAAGCTGTCCAGCGCTTAAAAGGAATGGGCATTCAGGTGATCATGATCACGGGTGATAATGAGCGTACAGCCAAAGCGATCGCTGCCCAGGTTGGCATTGATCATGTACGTGCAGAAGTGTTGCCCGAAGGGAAAGCAGAAGAAGTTAAAGCCCTGCAGGCCCAAGGAAAAACCGTAGCCATGGTGGGTGATGGCATTAACGATGCTCCGGCATTAGCCACAGCCGATATAGGAATGGCTATTGGGACAGGAACGGATGTTGCCATGGAGGCGGCCGATGTGACCTTGATGCGTGGCGATCTGACGAGTATCCCGGACGCCATCTATATGAGCCGTAAAACGATGAGTAATATTCGCCAAAATTTATTCTGGGCGCTTGGTTATAACACTCTAGGCATTCCGATCGCAGCCATCGGTCTGCTGGCACCTTGGGTAGCAGGAGCAGCGATGGCTCTGAGCTCCGTATCCGTTGTACTGAACGCACTTCGGCTGCAGCGTGTAAAAGTACGCAGCTAACCATTGCAGCAGAAACGATAAAATAGCCAACAGCAAGCGAAAGGAGGTGAATAGGATGCAAGATGCAAACGTCAAAGTACATGGAATGAGCTGCCGTTCATGCATTAGTAAAATTGAAGGAACATTGAATTCCATCGGTGTGGAGGGAAAGGTTCATTTTGATCAAGGTATCGTTGAGGTCAAGTACGACGAATCAAAATTTACCCTGGGAGATATTAAGGATGTTATCCGGAGTAAAGGGTATGAGGTCGCTAATTAATATCAGGAAAAGGAAGTGAGAGTATGTCCGCCAACGTAAAAATCTACACGATCCCCACCTGCAGTGATTGCAATCATGCGAAGCGATACTTTAAAGAGCACAACGTTCCTTATATAGAATATAACTGCGAAGAAAACCCTGAATATGCAGTAGAAGTTAAAAATCTTACGGGTAAACAAATTGTTCCGACCATCCTTATTGACGATAAAGTGTTCATTGGGTTTGCAGAAAATTTCAAAGAAATAAGTGCATTACTGGCATGAATAGGAATTGGATGGTTCAAAGGGCTCTAACTTGCAGAATTTCAAGTTAGAGCCCTTTGACGTTGCAACTTGCTGGAGGTTGGTATTTCTGAAACAAGTTCGAGTCAGCCAAGAGGGGGATGAGCATCTGCTAAAATGTACAACGGATATTAGACCAAATGGGTTGCTAATTTTGGCTTGACTCGTAAAAAAATGATAATGGTACTGCTTCCGCTATAGCCTTATTCCCATCGTCATTGGGGTGGGTTTTGTCGCCTGAATCGTAAATATGGAGCATCTCAGTCGGCTCTCGTGGATCCGCCAATGTCCGATCCAAGTCGATGATTAGATCAGTTGGAGCGTTAGAACGGATCCATTGATTCACTTCTTGACGTACTTTTTCCCGCTCATCAGTAAAAAAATGTGATTTCCCAAAGGGGGTCACGGTACATATTGCTACCTTGAGATGTTGTTTCTTTGTTCGGTCGATCATTTCATTCAACCCTCTTATCAGTTGTTCCGAGGTAGCATCACCGAAAATATCATTGATGCCGCAATTAAATATGATTCCCTTTAGACCTGGCTGGGTAAAACCTTCCCGCTCTAAACGATCAAGCATTCGTTCACCGGCATTTGCTAAACCAAGAGCTGCCCCTTCTTCAACATCTCTTGCATCTCTTAAAATCATGTTGCCGGTTAGTCCCGCGTTTAGAATCGAGGGCAACGGCTGATCACTCACTTGACGGATTCGATTCAGCAATAAGTCTGGCCAGCGTTGGTTAGCATTTAGACTGGAAGCATAGCCTTCTGTAATGGAGTCTCCCATCACAACAAAAACCCCAGGATCAACCCCTGAAGACATCATTTCTACATCTAATGCGGTTAACCAATAATACGAATGTGTCGTAGTATCAAATATATCGGCATCGTTCACCTTAGTTTGGTTTCCTTGCGCCATGTACGTGGAACGAGCAGGGGAAAAGTGCCAAGTTGAAACCTTTGTATAAACGGGCAAATAGAGACTAATGGTTAAGTCAGCGCTTGGATCAGCATGATACGAGATAGGATCACTATACAATTCTTTCCCAACCGGTATGACAACCTTGGATGACCCTTTAAATGTAACATTGCCAACATCTTGATCATCAAAATTTACATTCTTGCGGTGGCTTGCTAGCGTGACACTGTCAAGTGTTAAGGGGTAAACTCCGTAACGATTAGAAAATTTAATACGCCATATCGATCCGTAATCATGAGGATGTATCACCATGCGTACAGTCTGGTTCTCGAATGAAGCATGGGAGAAAGCATGACCAAAAAACCGATCATCAAATTGGGTTTGACTCGCATACCATGATCTTTTCCATTGAGACATACTAAATACTCACCTTTCTTTTAATATAGTATACCCCCCTTATCTATTTTTATATCATTTTAATTCCATACATGCAACGTAACTAGCCCGTAAGTGAGCAAGTGGATGGAACATTTCTATTAAGTGGTTCTAGTCGAAATTGATGTATAGATGTATATAGGTGAATAAATATATTCTATCCAGGGATGCTATATCTGGCGCTTACTAAAGGAACTCCTCTCATTAAATATGAAAACACGCCTTGATGTATCTACGCTTCCATACGTCTATACGGCTTGTCATTAGAGTGCATAGAATATATCAAATCTAGCATCTTGAAAGTGGTGACAAGTATGAAGATAGAGAATGTGAAAGGTGCTTATGACATTATAATCGGCTTGGGAAGCTGGTGCGGGCCATCCATCTTTTTGTGGCGACGTCAGCTGCGACGTTTCTCCTTGCCGTTAGACTGGATGATCTCGAAATCGGTCACGGACGTGACCCGGTTGTTAGAGAATCGGTTCGAAGGTTTTATGGATCTCGGGCAGCTCCGGAAGATTGAAGGCACTTCTGACTATTTAGAAGACGGAATCGCAGTACCGAAAGGAGACGGGACATATCATAACGCTCATTTTATTCTAGATACACGCTATAATGTTATTTCCGTCCATGATTTCCCCGTTATCCCCTACCAGGATTGGACGGCCACCTACGGCGCATACAGTGAGAGACTTATTCGTCGAATTCAAAGGTTTTTACATGTGCTCGATCACAGTCGTTCTGTTCTGTTCATCAGGTGGGGAGAAATCGGGGAAGCGGAAGCCGTCAAGCTTCATGCTGTCGTATCCTCGTTGACTCCGGGCAACTGCAGAATACTATTCATGCAGACCGTATCCGGGTTGCAGTCGATTCAAGAGATTGATTGGGGACAAGACGGCATCGCTACGCTGCAGGTTCCCCTCGATGAGCTCTATCATGAATCCGCTTGGGACTGTACCATGAACGGTCTGTCTTTAACGGGGCGTTGGTAGTATTGGTAGCGGGGAATAAAGTTGCACACGATGTTATGTTTTCACTTTAGTCCATTCATTCTCCTTGATCCAAACTCTTTGGACTTTGATACCAAGGTTCTTTTTCTGTAATCAGCCGCTTGGATATGTGAAATGGGTACTCGTCATATTCACTATATAGAATATGACGAGATTTAGGGATGACTGGACATGAAATGCGAAATCGCGGCGGATATCCGGTAAAATGCAGTGTTGCCTTCCAACGGCCGGCTGCAGACTACCGGTCCGACGCAGTAGCCTACTCACGGGGTTGGAACGTACAAATCATTCGATATCCCCCAGAATCATTTCATGTAACGCCGTTCCTGCAAGGACCATAGGATATACATTCTCTTCTTTCGGTACGACAAACTCCACAAGTACGGGACCAGGTGTATTTAGAGCCTCTTGCCAAACACGGATAGCCTCTGCTTTATTACTCGCTCTCAACCCTTTGATGCCGTAGGCTTCAGCCAGCTTTACGAAATCGGGGCTGCCGGCAAGGTCGATCTGGCTGTAACGCTTGGCATAACTGAGTTCCTGCTGCTGCTTAACCATCCCCAACACTTGGTTGTTAATCACGA
Organism: Paenibacillus sp. PSB04; assembly: GCF_025809195.1. Taxonomy (NCBI): domain Bacteria; kingdom Bacillati; phylum Bacillota; class Bacilli; order Caryophanales; family Paenibacillaceae; genus Paenibacillus; species Paenibacillus sp. PSB04. The sequence continues at coordinate 6,723,999 of NZ_CP081301.1, read as the reverse complement.
CAATTTTGACAGGAATCCGATGAATGGAACAAATAGCCATCTCCTGCGCGCACATTTGCATGCCCCCGTCACCGTTAACGGAAACCACAAGACGATTTGGATTCCCGATCTGTGCGCCAATGGCGGCCGGTAACCCGAACCCCATCGTTCCAAGACCTCCTGAGGTGATCAGCGAGCGGGGATGGTTAAACTTGTAAAATTGAGCTGCCCACATCTGGTGCTGGCCAACGTCCGTGGTTATGATCGCCTCGCCTTGTGTGGTTTCATGGATCATTTCAATGACAAATTGGGGCTTAAGCTCCGTATCCGAATCTTTATACCGAAAAGGAAAATTCCGTTTGTATTCCTGAATTTCTTGGATCCAACGAGCGGATGGGGAGGCGGCAGCTTTTGTATTCGCATAGTCCAGTACAGCTTTGATATCACCGATGCACGCAATATCCGCCTTGATGTTTTTGCCAATTTCAGCCGGATCAATATCGATATGGGCAATCCGTTTGGCATGGGGGGCGAAACCATCCACCCTCATGGTCACCCGGTCATCAAACCGCGAACCCATCGAAATAATCAGATCGGCATGCTGGATGGCCATATTCGCTGCATATGCGCCATGATGGCCCGCCATGCCCAGCCACAGGTCGTGCGCACTTGGAAAACCTCCCAAACCAAGCAATGAGGTCGCCACCGGAATGTTGGTTTTATTCACGAACTCCAGCAGCTCATTGGATGCACCTGAATAAACCACTCCTCCTCCGGCGATCATGACCGGTCTTTCGGATTCGGTAATCGCTTGAATCAAGGTATCGATCGGGTCTGTATCCAATTTCGGATCGGAATCGTACCCTCGAAGATGAATCGGATCCGCTGGCTGGTAGTACAGCTTGTGATTGGATACATCCTTAGGAATGTCGATCAGTACAGGGCCTTTCCTGCCCGTATTCGCAATATGGAAGGCTTCGTGCACGATGCGCGGCAGGTCTTGCACATGACGAACGGAGTAACTGTGTTTCGTTATGGACAGGGTCATGCTGACGATATCCGCTTCCTGAAAAGCATCCGTGCCCATAACCGTAGTCGACACGTTGCCCGTAATGATGACGAGAGGTGTGGAATCCATATAAGCCGTCGCAATCCCGGTAATCAAATTTGTCGCTCCCGGACCAGATGTGGCGATGCAGACGCCGACTTTCCCTGTCGACCGGGCATAACCGTCTGCTGCGTGTATCGCTCCCTGCTCGTGCCGGGCCAGAATGTGTTTGAACTCCGGATTGTCGACCATAGCGTCATAAATGTACAACGCGTTGCCTCCGGGATAACCAAAAACATGTTCAACCCCCTCGAGCAATAAACAGCGCAAAAGGCATTCGGATCCTGTGATGAGTTCAGCTTCGTCTCTCTTCGTTTCCATGTGATATCCCTCCAATAAAAAAATCCCCTCTCATCCCAAAAGCCGGCAGCATACTGCCGTACTAAAGGGGCGAAAGGGGTTGATTTTCGCGGTACCACCCTGGTTTGCCTAAAATCTCACGATTTTGGGCCTCACGAAGTAAAGTGTTTCCTTACTTCCGGCACAGTAACGTGTGCCCATCCGGTTGAGACTACTCACTGAATCAAGCGCTTGATCCGGTTTTCGATCAACAGCTCGGAGATGACGTTCATGCTAGGGGTTAAGGCAAAGGTTTCAGCATTTCCTTCGCTCTCTGGACATAAGAGCCCTTGACACTTTTTTCTCTTCATCGCTTGTTTGTTATATACATAAAAACCCCTCTCCTCCCAAGCTCGGCAGCGATCTGCCGAACGATAGGGACGAAAAGGGGTTATTTTCGCGGTACCACCCTGGTTTGCCTGAAATCTCACGATTCCAGCCTCATGAAGTAAGGAATCCCTTACTTCAGCACGATAACGTGTGCCCATCCGTTTGGAACTACTCGCCAAATCAACAATCAGATCCGGTTTTCGATCAACAGCTCCGAGGTGACTATCATACAAGGGGTTAAGGCAAAGGTTTCAGCATTCCCTTCGCTCTCTGGACATAAGAGCCCTTGGTACTTTTTCCTCTTCATCGCTTTTCAAATGATATTATGAGGATATTATCACAGACGCCATGATTTTTTCAACTGGTTCTTATCATACTGGTTTTAAAATTAGTAAAACCGGAAAGCTGCATGCATTCCCGGTTTACATATCGTAGGTGGGTTCGAGTAAATGAGGCGCTGAAATTTGTTCCAAAATTGTTATTGACCAACGAATCACGATTTGATATAGTGAAATCACCAAATTAGTAATTGATCAATCACTCACAAAAGCGAGGTGGCGAAGAATGCCCCACCTATTGGCACTGACTTGGGCGACAGTGGGTTAAAGGGGCTGTAACGAATACTTTGAAGCGGCTTGGCAAGCCGAATATTTTTTTGATGAAATGTAATTGATTAATCAATAACAGGAGGAAATTGTATGAGTTCAATGGTTCAACCGGCAATCGCAAATTCTCGGCATATGCCACTTCGGTGGTGGGCGCTAATCGCGCTGGCTTTAGCTCAATTCCTGGTCGTTCTCGATGCATCCATCGTCAATATCGCGCTTCCCTCTCTCGGCTCAGAACTTCACTTAGGCACAAATACACTGAGTTGGGTCATTACGGCTTATGTATTGCCCTTTGGGGGCTTGCTGCTTCTCGGTGGAAGATTGTCGGATCGATTCGGACATCGAAGATTGTTCATGACCGGCGTTGCGGGATTTGCGCTTGCTTCGGCCGCAGCCGGACTGGCAGCCTCAGGAGCCTGGCTGCTCACGGCCAGAGCGATTCAGGGCGCATCTGCCGCTCTGCTCGCCCCGGCCGCGCTGGCTCTTGTCACCAAGCTTTTCGCAGATCCTCAGGATAGGGCCAAGGCGCTCGGCATTTGGGGTGCAGTTGCAGGTATCGGCAGCGCGGCGGGCGTCTTGCTGGGAGGCGTGCTGACGGCTTCGCTTGGCTGGTCGGCAGTGTTCTATGTAAATGTTCCCGTAGCGGCATTGGTCCTGGCGGCGGTTCCCTTCCTCATCGCCAAAGATTCGCTAGGCGAACGCATAACTCTGGATATGACAGGTTCGGTTGCGGTAACGGGTGGCATTGTAGCGCTTGTGGCCGCGCTTTCCGGAACAGAGCGGGTCGGCTGGACGTCTCCACAGACGCTGATTCTGGCAGGTTTGGCGGTTGCGCTGCTCGCATCGTTCATCTTCCTCGAGAAGCGTACTGCGAATCCGCTTATGCCACTGGGTATCTTCCGTAACAAATCGGTTACGGGTGGCAATCTGGCGATGTTCCTCATCGGAGGGGCGACAACGGGACTGTTCTTCGCACTCTCGGTTTACATGCAGCAAGTGCTACATTACGATGCGTTAAAAGCAGGGCTCACCCAGCTCCCGCTAGCCGGCGCGCTGGTCGCCATTGCCGGAGTTGTTCCCGCGGTGGTTAAGGCCATCGGTCAAAGCAGGACGCTGGCGACATCGCTGATCCTTCTTGCCTCAGGGCTAATCTGGTTATCTCTATCGCCTAGTGACGCTACGTTCGCTGCCAATTTGTTAGGACCGTCCATTTTGATCGGAATCGGTCTGGGGGGCGCCTTTGTCTCAGGAACAGAGCTTGCGGTTCACGGTGTAACGGACGAAGAAGCGGGGCTTGCCAGCGGTTTGGTCAATACGAGCCAACAGATCGGCGGAGCCATTGGACTTGCAGTGCTGACAACGGCGGCATCGGCCCGAAGCGATCGCTTGTTGGACCGCGGCGTATCCGAAGCACAAGCATTGACCGGAGGATTTTCCTGGGTGTTCCTTGGAGCTGCCGCGTTCGCGGTTATCGGAGCATTTGTGGTCCTCGCGGTTGTAAGGCATCCCCGACTTTCAAAGTAAGTGACTAATCAATCACAAAATGAATGCTCATCGCTTCTTCGAACGGTCAGAGGAACCTACGATGACAACCCTGAGAAGGTGCGGCGGATGCTAGAAGCCGTTCGAAGCATCGCGGTGGTGAGTGGAGCCAAGATGGTTACCCTCGAAGGGGTTTATCTCCCCGTCGATAGGAGGGAGCAGGTTAACTTGAACGTTCCTGGCGCAACTTCCATGCGAATCTTTAGTCCGGAGTTGTACGGAGAGGGCGCTTCCAACACGATCATTCATTACGCACTTCGCAAAATCGTTCAAGCGAAACCCGTTAAGCAGCTCATCGATCCATCCGTTAGAAGAGGCTATCTATATGTGGACGACGCTACCCGTTATGTTCTCGAGCTGGTTTCGATGGAGACTGCGTTCAGAAGCGATTGGCGCCTTCGCGGCAGTGGCCTAATTTCGCTAGCGGAACTTCTTGACCTAGCGGGTTCAGTCGTTCAAGCTGCGCCGCGGTTTGAGCCGATCGGAGGGTGGCAGCAGCGCCTACTTCAGTGGTATGAGCCAACGGCAAAGAATATGTTGGATCGTTATGAGTGGCTCGGCGAGGATATTGGAACATATGGCACCGAGTATAGCGGCGTATCGCCAACATCTTATAAAGAGGGTATAGCCTCTACGATAAAAAGCTTGATGGCAAAGCACAATAGTGGCTATTGAATAATTCTTATTAAGCGTGACATGAAATGTAATTGAGTAATCAATCAATTCAAATCCAATGAAATGAGGTCAATAAAATGAAAAAGCCGATGGTAAATGGGGTAGCCAACATGACGGGAGTGGAGAACACGAAAGAATGGTTTACACGGGAAGGAATGGCCGATATTGACCGAAATGCACAGGTTATCGTCGACCTGTCCATCGAGATTGAAGCTTCGCAGGAGATCGTATGGCGGATACAGACTGGCGTCGAACAGTGGCCGAATTGGCAGAAGGATATCACGCAAGTACAATTATCCGGTCCAATCGCGAAAGGAAGTACGTTTTGGTGGGAGACCCATGGGTTAGAAATTGTCTCTACCATCCTTGAAATTGACCCCATGAAACGTATTGTATGGGGAGGTCCAGCACATGGTATCGACGGCGTTCATGTATGGAGCATCACCCCCACACCTAAAGGAGTCCTAGTGCATACCACAGAGTCCTGGGACGGTCCGCCCGTAGCAGCTGACCCCGATGGCATGCGTGCTGCACTCACGGCTTCGCTGAATGCCTGGCTCGCCGCCCTCAAATCAACGGCCGAGAGCTTGCAGCGGACATCTGCGAAGGAGTAATTGATTTAATCAATCATATGATGGGGTGAAAATAATCTTGAATAAAAGAAAAATCGTTAAACGTCTGATTTACTTTGGCCTTCCTTTGACTTTGGTGGTTTTGGTCGGAGCGGTGATCGTCACATATTTTTGGCAAATGCGGCTTCAGAAGCCGGAAGAGATCAACATGGCTTACCATCAGATGACAGCTGGCATGTCTAGTATGATAAACATGACCGATATGGATGGCATGGAGCATATGGGTGACATGGAGCATATGGGGGGCATGGGAAATCTCTCCTCCGAGGAAGGCGCGGTGTCTTGTTCCTCAATCACGACACCGGAGTCATCGGCTCCGATTCGCAAGTTCGATCTGACGGCCGCCCGGACGACATTAAAGTTGGACAACGGTAAGACCGTCGATGCTTGGACCTTCAACGGCATATCTCCGGGACCGGAACTTCGCGTCACGGAGGGCGACCAGATTGTTGTTACTCTGCATAACAAAGATATTGAGGACGGTGTTACGATACATTGGCATGGAATTACGGTTCCGTGCTCGCAGGACGGGATTGCGGGAGTAACGCAGGACGCCGTTCCGCCTGGGGAACAGTTCACATACACGTTCATCGCGACGACTCCGGGCACGTATTGGTATCACTCTCATCAGATGAGCTCGGTACAGGTAAGCAAAGGACTTCTAGGTGCGCTCATTATCGAGCCGAAAAACGGTTCTGAATCCGGTACTTCAACATCAGAGGCAACGGCTCTTTATCAACAGCTAGGTTCTTCCATGCTGGTGAACGGAAGCGAGAGAGGATGGACGATCCCTGCCAAGCCAGGCGAACAGGTCAGACTAAGGCTGATCAATTCAGGCAATGAAACGATGGAATTTGGCGTCGACGGGGCTCCCTTCCGGGTTCTGGCAATGGATGGCCACGATTTGCATGAGCCCGGCCTGCTGGAAAGGACGATAGTGCCGATAGGGGCGGGCCAGCGTTATGATCTGCTTATCCAAGTTCCGGGGGCGGGTAAAGTCGTCGTCAGCAGCCCCTCGGCTAAGGGGTTACCGATTACGATAGGCAGCGGAAACCAGCCGCAGCATAATGAAGAGGGGCAGCTGTTCTCGTTTCTCGATTACGGTACCCCATTGCCTGACGACCCCGTCTTACAAGCCAAGCCCGATCGGCATTTTGAGCTTAAGCTCGGCCAAACCCTTTTTACCAAGTCAATTAACGGAAAATCCTTTCATGATATTCCTCCGATGACTGTGAAAGAGGGCGACCATGTTATCATTACTGTCTCTAGCGAAGGCGGAGGCGATCATCCTTTCCACCTTCATGGGCACGTGTTCCGAGTCTTGAGAAAGAACGGCGAAGCCTTGTAAGGCAGCCCGGTGTATCTCGATACACTTCTGACGAAGAAGGGCGAGACCTATGAGCTGTACCTGGAAGCTGACAATCCCGGGCTCTGGATGATACATTGCCACAACCTCAAGCACGCCTCGATGGGTATGAGCATGATGTTGAATTACGAAGGCATTACGACGTCATACCGGGTAGGAACCAAATCAGGCAATCTTCCCGACCTATAACGAAAGCATTCCGTTAATCCGCAAAGGAGCCGAGTTGATCGAACATATCTTGTCTGCCCTCCGATAACTCCGTTGATTTTGTAATGGCTTCCCACAGTCTGCAATACGTCGATGATCTGGAGGCCGTTATGGATGAGATTTATCGGATATGCCGACATAAGGCTGTCGTTTGCATCGTCGCTTCATACGCCCATGTCAATCTTCAACGAGTTTTTATTTTCCCATACCGACAAAATGGTCACTGCAGGAGGAGCCCGACTATGTCAAAGCCTAGAGAGGCTTAAACTTGGGGAAACAGTAGAGGAACCCGCGGTAACGACTCAAAGCGACATTACCATCCAGGTACCGTTCGTCCTTCCGAACGTGAAACAAAACACAGTGATCCTCAGTCCGGTCACGTTCTCATTGGATAACGGGCCGTTCTTTCCCTCGTTCGATCAAGCGCGCAGAAAAAAAGCATGACAGCTAAGTGTCATGCTTCTTCGTATGTAATTCCCTGTTCATCAAACACTTTTATGACTACAAACATGGCATCCAGCGTCTTGGGAAAGCCCGCATAAGATACACAGTGCATGACGGCCTCTACAATCTCATTGGGCGTAAGCCCGGCATTCAGAGCCCCTTGAATATGGAAATCGAGCTGAGCGGCCGCTCCTGAAGCAATCATAGCCCCTATCGTAAGCAGGCTCCGCTGCTTTAAATCCAGACCTGGACGGGAATACAGCGAGCCATAAGGGAACTCGACAATCAGCTTGGCCATGTCAGGACTGAATTTCTCCATTTTTTTAACCGTCGCGTTCAGCGTTTCTTCACTGACCATCCGTTGTAACACTTCTATTCCTTTATCATACCGATTCGATTCCATATACGTCCTCCGTAAGTTTTAATCTAAGCTAAGCAGTCTGGTGAGGATTGGTGGGATTTCTTGCGGATCCACCATGACCTCGATGACCGCTACTGTATTCGACTGCAAAGCTGTCTGAACCGCCTGCTTGATGTCGGTTTCATTCTCACAGCGAAATGCCATTGCGCCCATGGATTGGGCAAATAAGCTAATATCCAGCGGCCGCTCATAGACAGCACCAACGGAGCGTCCCGTGTTATAGGACATTCCCTTTTCCACCATATCTAAGCGACCGTTATTCAGCACAAAGAAGATAACCGGAATCCCGTGGTTCACTGCTGTCGATATCTCGGTGCCGTGCATCATGATGCAGCCGTCGCCGGTCACACAGACGACAGGGCGATCTTGCATAGCTATTTTCGCTCCGATCGAATAGCCGATCGCCGCTCCCATCGCGATGAACACCTCATCGAAAAAGAACGTACCGGGCTCGATGATTTCGAAATGCTGTACGGCATGAAAGGAGTGACTTCCTGCGTCTCCGAAGAGTACCGCCTCTTTCGGAAGCACGGCCCGCAAGCTCCTGAACGCCGCTCTCGCCGACAACGTGGTGGATTCCAACTGGGAGGATGCAGCTGCTGCCGCTTGTGCCCGCGGTGTCAGCATCTCATGCTCTTTGGACGTTGCCCCGCTCCGCAAAATGAGCTGAGTCAAGTTGGAGCGGATATCGCCAAGGATCAATTGCGTCGGCGCCTGAATGGTTTTGCCTGCAAACGTAATGTCATACTCAAATTGCAAGACCTTGTCCGGCTCCATATCGGCCGTAAATCCGGACAAAGACATGTCGCACAATTTGCTGCCGACGACGATCATCAGGTCAACGCCGGATTTCATATAATCGGTTGCATACTTGGAACCGCCGAGGCCATACCCGCCCAAGTATAAGGGATGATTGGTAGGAAAGGCTCCTTTCCCGCCAGGGGTGGTCATTACAGGAATTCCCCAATGTTCTGCAATCGTCTGCAATTGGTCATAGGTATCCGACATGACGGCCCCTTTGCCCACGAAGAGGACAGGTTTCTTGGCCTCATCCAGCAACGTGATGGCCTTATCAATGTCGGGAGATACAACGGGTGAAATATGATCCGGCAATGGCAGGTAGAAGGTCTCCACTTCCTCCATCAGCACATCAAATGGGATGCACAGATGAACGGGTCCCTTTTCGCCGGTGTAGGCTTTTTCCAAGGCATGTTTAAGGTAGAGATAGAGAGTGTCCCCCCGTTCGATGCGAGCACTGAACAAGGTGACAGGTTCGAACATTTTAACCAAATCTGCCCCGAACTGGCTTGAATCCTGGCTTAAAGCGCGCCCAGTCTCTTGCATCGAAGGCTGTCCGGTAATGAACAATACAGGCAGCTGGAATTCTTTGGCCTGCGCTGCGGCTGTAATCAGGTTTGTTCCTCCCGGCCCGGAAGTGCCAATCGCGATCCCCATCGTTTTTGCTGCCAGGGCATAACCGGATGCTTCAAACCCACAGCCGGCTTCGTGACGACCCAGCACATATTGAATATCATAGTTTTCGAGTTCCAGCATCAGCGGAGAGATGGACTTTCCGGGAATGCCGAACACGTGGGTAATTCCCCATTTTTTAAAATGCTCGACTAATATTGTATACACTCTTTGTTTCATCTTATCACCCCTGCAAATTGGTTTTTATGGTCGTCGTTTGCATCAACAACTGTTCGATTTGTTCTGCTGGTATAGGTGGGTAATAATAAAAGCCTTGTACTTCATGGCAGTTCTGACTGCGCAGGAAATTCAACTGATCCTTCGTTTCTACGCCTTCTGCGATCACATCGATTCCAAGCTTATGGGCCATCGCGATTACCGTAGCTACAATGTCTGCGTCATTCGAATCCGTCATGATATCCCTGACAAAGGATTGATCAATCTTCAGCCGGTCAATCGCGAACTGTTTCAGATAGGAGAGATTGCTGTAGCCTGTCCCAAAGTCGTCGATGCAGATCAGTATACCTAGTTCCTTCAGCTTTCCGAGTATCTCGATGGCAACTTCAACATTCATCGTCATCGACTCTGTGATTTCGAGCTCCAGATAGGAGGGATCGATGTGGGTTTCGAGTAAAATCTCTTTGATGGTCTCAACCAAATCATGCTTTGAAAATTGGCGAGAAGAGAGATTCACAGACACGCGCATCGGGGTAAACCCTTTTTCCTTCCACTTTTGATGCTGAAGGCAGGCGGTTTTGAGCACCCATTTTCCGAGGGGGACAATAAGTCCTGTTTCTTCGGCGATCGGGATGAACTTAGCCGGGGGGATCAAGCCAAGAGTCGGGTGATTCCAGCGAACAAGCGCCTCGGTACCGATGATTTCCCCTGTCTTTGAATCGATCTGGGGCTGGTAATATAACACGAATTCCTCTAGCTGCAGCGCTTTACGGATCGAATTCTCCAGCGTAAGCCGTTCAATACCGCCGCCGCTCGGGATAGATTTGAAAATGTTATAGTTGTTCTTTCCATCGTCTTTCATCTGGTAAAGGGCAATGTCGGCGTTCTTCATCAGCATCTCGACATCCCTGCCATCTTGAGGATAGAAGGCAATACCGATACTGGCTGTGATATATAATTCATAGCCGTCCACTGCAAATGGTTTCTCGAACGCTCTAATAATCTCTTCCGCAACCTGAATGGCTTCCGTCTGATCCTTAATCTCTTCCAAGAGGATCGTGAATTCATCCCCGCCCATTCTGGATACCAGTTGGTCCGAAGCATGACAGCAAGCTTTCAGACGCTCGGCCACCATCTTCAACAGCACGTCGCCGTTGTTATGGCCCAGCGTATCGTTAATCTTCTTGAAACTGTCCAGATCGAGGAACATGACGGCAAAGATGCGGTTTTCGTTCACCCCTTGTCTCAGCAATTCACCAATATGGCCGGTGAAAAACCTTCGATTCGGCAAGCCTGTTAAATCGTCATGGTAGGCTAAATAATTGATTTGCTTTTGCGTATGATAACGCTCCGTGATGTCCCGAAACTGTGCGAATGCGCCCATGATCTGCATATTCTCATCGCGAATAGGGAAGGCGTCAAACAGGCAGACCCGCTCGTCTTGTCCCATCTTAGGACGCAGCATGAATTCCATATCTTCATACTCTTTCCCCGTTTGAAGGACCTCTTTAATGAAGTCGTTTGTTTTGGCATTCGGAATAGGTTTATTGATGACATCCTGCTTTTTGGCACCGGTTAAAATTTCAGCAAACTTGTTGAACTCCGTAATGTTTCCATCCCGATCCGTAATAATAATGCCGTTTCTTGTCGTTTCGATGACCACCTGATTCAGTATGTGCAATCGTCTGTTTTGCTTCTTCAATAGCAGTTCTCTTTCGATCGAATCGACAACCGTGCATAGCATTGCCAGTAAAAAGGGGTTGTGCTGGTCGATCGTCGTCATGATCGTAATGGTTCCGAGCAAATTGGAGATATCTGTATATTGAAAGGGTACGGTATAACAGGCCGAGGACCATAAAAATTCATAATAATGCTCGTCCCCGACAAGTTGAATCGGCTCACGATGATCCAAAACCAAATTAATGCTGTTGGTTCCCGCTTCGTGTTCATTGAACACGAGGCCAACTTTAATGCCCGATTGCTGAATCACAGTCTTGATCGCTTCATCCCCGGCCATTTCCAGTATGCAGCCGTTCTCATCGGTAATCAGGATGAGCAGCGGGAGCCCTTTCATGAGCTCCAACAACTTATGAACAAAGAAATCAATGACGGACAGTATTTCCTCGTATTCTGCCCGTTTTAGATTCAAATCGCTTTCTGAGAAAAAGTTAGTAAAGGAGGGAATCCCCTGTGGATCAATACCTAGCTTTTCACATCTCTTTTTAGACTCCGAGATCAAGGATAACTTCGTCAAATCAATCCCCCTACTTTACCAAGAAAAATGCAATAAATTTACTTGAATGATATGTAGCTGAAATTTACCGGTTCTTTTTTCATTATGACGGCGCTCAAAGTTTTTTTCAATTTATTTTCTGTTAGATTCTGGGTGATTAGAAGCAAACAAAAAAGAAGCCCGCTGAGATCACTGGGTTGATGTTACAGTTTCATCCATTTCTCTTTGAAAAATAGAGAGAATACGCGAACCGCAATGATTTTCAGCATCATATAAACAGGAATGATAACAATCATCGCGATGATTCCCCCGATATTGCCGGCAGCCAGGACAAGGATTACGGTTGTAAGGGGGTGAATATCCAGCTTTTTACCGAATACATAGGGAGCGATCAAGTTATCTTGAACTTGCTGAGCGACCAGTATGATGACAAGCGACCATATAGCCGTCGCCGGCGATTGCGTCAGCCCTACAATGACAATCGGAATCGCAGACAGGATGGCACCGACAAACGGAATAAAGTTTGCAATGACGGATATGACCGTAAGCAAGAAAGCATAGGGTAAGCCAATAATCAGGAAGCCGATATACATTAAGACACCCAGCGAAAGATTGACGATCACTCTTCCAACGATAAATCCGCTTAACATATGGTCGATTCCTGTGACAATCTCACGGGAATCGTTTTGATAACGATTTGGCGTTGCGCGCACAAGTATATTTCCGAACTTTTCTCCTTCTTTTAGCATGAAAAACAGGAGGATAGGGAAGGTGAACAGGATAATCGTAAAATTAGACACAAACGAAAACAAACCGCCTAAATAATTCGACATGAAAGAAAAGCCTTTGTTTAAGTAATTGGTGATGGATGAGAGTCCATTGCTTTCATTGGCCGGAAATAAGGAAGCGAGGAATCCGTTCTTCTCAAGCTCATTGATCTGTTCCCCTACGGAACTCAAGAGACTTGGGACATTATCTAGAAAGCTTATCAACTGCCCGTAGAGCACAGGCCATTTGCTAGTAATGAACCAAACGATGGCAAGCGCGAAAATGACGTAAATAATCAAAATGGCCAAGGTCCGGTTAACTTTATATTTTTCCATTAACTTTACCAGCGGCCTGAGCAAATAGTAAAAAAATACGGAGAGAAGAAGCGGAATGGCGACTACCTCGATTAAGGCAATGACCGGACGAAATACAAAACTCACTTTGGATCCTAAGAAAATAATCAAAAACAGCAATACGATAAGCATGCCAAAGCGCAATGCTTTGTTTGTGGTGAACAAATGATTTCCCTCCATTTTGTATAAACTCCCCGGCTTGATGCAACTTGGGCATCCTGCGTTCGGTCTTATCTCTACTATAGAATTAAAGATACTTACTTTTACGTTGGCTTAAGAATGACGTTTCATAATGTAATGAACATCTGTCTAGGTATAACGCTTTAATGTTTTTGATAATAAACAAAATAATTTAAATATTCCTTGACGGGAATATTCCTAAGGTGGTATATTTTTCCCATAAGCTTAGAACTATTCAAATGGGAGGGAAAAAAACGGGATGAATCAGGAAGTTACAGCCTACATCGAAAGTTTGCCGAAATGGCAGGGAGAGATGAGTTCAACCCTGCGGAATATGGTTCATGAGACGATTTCGGAAGTTGAAGAACGCATTCAGTACAAGAAACCGCATTTTTTGAAAAACGGCCATTATGCAGCGGTGATCTCGCCAGCAAAGGACGCCATTGCGTTCATGATCATGAACGCAGACAGCATCGACTTCCCAAAGGGATTCGACGGGCCTGCTGAACGGAAATGGATCAAATTGCGGGAAGGCGACACGCCGGATCTGGCTCTGCTGTCAGGTCTGCTGAAGCAAGCTTCCAGCACGTTGTAACAGGAAATCGGGGGGGACAATGAAAACGACAACTTTGAACGCGCTCGCGGAACCCAACCGATTGCAGATCATTGAACTGTTGCGCGAAGGTCCGCTTACCGTCGGGGAAATTGCGGATCGGCTGCACCTTCGGCAACCCCAAGCGTCCAAACATTTAAAAGTTTTGAGTGAAGCCGACCTTGTCGAAGTGCGGGCGGACGCCAACCGGCGAATCTACCGGCTTCGCGCTGAGCCATTCATGGAAATGGATGTATGGCTCCATACGTTTCGCAGTATGTGGGAAGACCGTTTTGACCGTTTATCCGATTATCTTAATCAATTAAAAAAATCAGATTATCCCTAAATTCCAAGGAGGAGATCTAATGAATACTCAAGGACTTTTATTGAAACGTGAGTTTGACGCCCCCCGGGAGCTGGTATTTGAGGTCTGGACCAATCCGGCGCACTTTGGCAACTGGTGGGGACCAAAGGGGTTTTCGCTTGAAGTGGCTAAGATGGACGTTCGGCCAGGCGGAATGTTTCTCGGCTGCCAGAAGTCGCCGGATGGACAGCAGGCGATGTGGGGCAAATTCGTTTACCAGGAAGTGCAGGCACCGGAGAAGCTGGTATGGGTTCAGTCCTTTTCCGATGAAGAAGGTAACACCGTTCGCGCTCCGTTCAATCCGAACTGGCCGCTGGAAATTCTGAATATTCTGACGCTTGAGGAAAATGAGGGGAAGACGGTGCTGACGCTGCAAGGTGGACCGCTCAATGCCTCTAAGGAGGAGCAGGAAGCATTCGACTCGATGTCGCCAATGGTTGCACAAGGGTTCGAAGGTACCTTCGAGCAACTCGCAAACTACCTGTCTAGCCAACAATAAAGCCAATACCAAGGGGAATCTGAAAGCCTCGGAGAGAATTTGCTCCGCGGCTTTTGCTATTCATGGTAATAGATTGCATCATAAGGAAACTCGAACTTCTTCATTCGATATTCCTTGGGTGTCATGGACATATATTCACGAAACACCTTGCCGAAGTAGCTGGGGCTCTCAAAGCCGCATTGTTTGCCAACATCCTGGATCGGCAGATCTGTGGTTCGAACTAAGGTGACTGCGGCTTCAACCCTCCGGTCTCGCAAATAAGAAAGGGGTGGGGACTGCTCCGACTTCTGGAATAGCCTGCATAAGTAGTGCTTGTTAACTCCGCAGTGTTCAGAGAGCATGTCCAGCGTTATTGGGGAAGCATAATGCTCCTTCATGAAACGTTTAGCCTTCAGAATGATGGAGATGGAGTTCTCGTTGATGTCTTTGTTTATTTCTCTGCTCGTCTTGACTAGAGTAAGCATCCACTCATAGACAGTACTGGACAGCTGATATTTATCAATAACGTTCTCCTCAGCTATCATGCTTAGAAGCTTCCACAGATCTAGAATTAAGGGAGAGTCAGCATCTCTATGAATGACGGGCCCCTCTTGCCCGATAACAAGATCCCAAATCCGGTTTGCTTCCTCCCCTCTCAAGTTAAGCCATAGAATCTCCCAGGGCGTTCCGTTGTCTGCATAATAGTACCGGTGTCTGCTTGGAACTTTGACCAGAAATCCTGTTCCCTGGTCCAGTGTGAAGCGCTGCTGCTCATACTCCAGGATGCCTTGGCCGCTAAGCGTATATTGAAAAATGACGTGCCCGCAATCCGGACGATCCTCGCCTGCAAAGCTGTACTCCGCGCTCTGGATGATCTGCCAACCGACCGAATCTAATGTCAATATTGAATGATCGTCGCTTCGAAAAGCATAGGATGAAGGGGATACCATGTCGTGACCTCCACGATTCATGAAGTCAATTTTGTTATAGTATAGCGCAATACTTTTAGATTGTCTTCGTCATTGATCACGCATAAGATCGAGGTATCAAGAACAAAGTGGGTGAACCTATGGAGGACAAGAAGTATAACGCAACGCTGAGGATAGATCTGAGGGAAGATGAATATTGGTGGGGTGGAGCTGTCCAAGATGGAACCTTCATGCCGTTTGGCAGCGAGCTCTATTCACGCGATCTATATGGCGATGCAGCCTATAACCAAGCAGCGCCGCTGCTTCTCTCCAATAAGGGGAGACTGGTTTGGTCGGAGGAACCGTACCGGTTTTCTTTTGACGGCCGAGTACTTGTTATTGAAGGAAAGGATAAAAACATAAAGGTCGAGGAAGGCGGTAGCACCCTGCGTGATGCGTACCGCCTTGCTTCACAGAAGTATTTTCCTCCTGCCGGCCGTGCTCCGGATTTGCAGTTTTTTACCGTGCCCCAATACAATACGTGGATGGAGATGAGCTACCATCCAACGCAGGACAAGGTGATCGCTTACGCTGAAAACATATTGTCCCATGGGCTGCCGCCAGGCATCCTCATGATTGACGACAATTGGCATGAAGACTACGGTACGCTCAAGTTTCATGCGGGACGGTTTCCCGATCCCCAGGGGATGGTGAACCGGCTTCACGAGCTTGGGTTCCGCGTGCTCCTGTGGGTATGTCCGTTCTTCAGTCCGGACGGCGAGGTATACCGCGACTTGAAGAGGCGGGGATATTTGCTGAAAAATCCGGATGGGAAACCGGTTGTTCGCGAATGGTGGAACGGGTTCAGCGCCGTTCTCGACGGCACAAATCCGGAGGAAGTAAGCTGGTTTGCGGGTGAGCTGAACCGGTTGGTTGAAACGTACGGGATCGATGGCTTTAAGCTGGACGCGGGAGATCCTCAGTATTACAAGCCGGAGGACATCAGCTATCGGCGGGTGACGCCGAATGAGCAGACCGAAGCTTGGGCGCGTCTCGGACTCCGCTATGCCTTTAACGAATACCGGGCATGCTGGAAGCTGGCCGGCCAGCCGCTGGTTCAGCGCTTGAGCGATAAGAACCACAGCTGGGGCAACGATGGATTAGCCAGTCTGATTCCGAATGGACTTGCTCAAGGACTGATCGGATATGCCTTCAACTGCCCCGATATGGTCGGGGGCGGCCAATACGAGGACTTAATTCGCCCGGATTTCAAGGTGGATGCTGAGCTTTTTGTCCGGTACGCGCAGTGCTCCGCTTTGTTTCCCATGATGCAATTTTCTACAGCACCATGGCGGGTGCTGGATGAAGCGCATTTGAACTTATGTATCGAAGCTGCAGCGCTGCACTGCCGGATGGGAAACGAAATCGCTGCGTTAGCCCGTCATGCCGCCGAAACGGGTGAGCCGATCATGCGTCATATGGCATACGTTTTCCCGGAAGGGGGCTTCGAGCAAATCACCGATCAATTTATGCTTGGTGATGAAATGCTGGTCGCCCCGGTTCTCCAGAAAGGGGCGACGATCAGAACAATCGCATTCCCTTCAGGGACTTGGTATGGGGATGACGGGTCGCGTGTAACTGGCCCGTGTGAAATCGAAGTTGATGCTCCTCTGTCCAGGCTTCCGTGGTACCGCCGGGAGCAGCGGGTTTCCAGCTAGAATCTGCAGTAGAGGGAAGGGCTAAGAGCTCAGCTGAACGCTGAGCTCTTTTGGTTTGTATCTACCTTTGATCCGCCTACGGCTAGTTGTCCAGTCGACGTTCCGGATCAGACCCCGGGCCGTACAGCTTTCGGTAGGTCTCCGGCGTCATCCCTTCCTTCTGCCGAAACGTAGCCACGAAGTGACTCGCGTCGCGAAACCCCACCGCTTCTCCGATGCGGCGCACGGTCCAATCGGGCCGGTAAGGCAGCCATTCCTTCGCCTTGCGGAGCCTTAGCTGAATGAGATAGGCATAAGCCGTCATCCCGAACAGATCGCGAAATCTTTCATTCAGCTGCCGTTCACCGATGCCGAGCTGCGCAGCCATCTCCGCCAAGCCGATTTCCGGGTTGGCGAATTCGTGTTCCAGCCAGTTCAGCAGGCCTTGAACCCGGTCCAGCCGCTTCGAGATGGACGGCCGCTTGTCCGTGCGGGCGTCCGTACGAAGCAGCGTAAGAAATCGGTATAAATCCGCGGAATACCGCCATCCCGACGGATCGCCGCCCGACTCGGCGAACGCCAGCATGCTTTTTAGCTGGTCGGTTATCGGATCATGGCCGGCTTCCCATTGAAACCATTCGGCGGCACTCCAGCCGAGGGAACGGACGAAACTGGCGGCGATACTTCCATGAAAAGTGATATAACCGGTCTGCCAGCCGCCGCCTTTGGGCTCATATCGATGAGGCGTCCCCGGGGCGAGAAGAACGCCCGATCGTTCCGTCATTTTCCACGTGTACCCGTTAATTGATAGTTCTCCCTCTCCATGTAATGTCTGAAGCCAATGGAAATAGGGATAGCCCGAGGGCCTTGCTATGGTCTCCTGGTCGGGTTTGATCCCAATGGTCTCCAGCTGCAGGGGCAGCAGTTCCGAAGGGAAGGCGGGAACGACTCGGCGCATCTTATAAAAACCTCCATATTCTTATATATAAAATCCCGAATTTTATATTTTTTACAGATATCATAAGCCATTAAGATAGGGTTATCCATTGCAGTTTTATCATATACATTGAGGTGTGACAAGTTGATCAATACGAAAAAGGCGAAAATTTGGTATGGCGGAGATTACAACCCGGATCAATGGGAGAAGCCGGTCTGGGACGAAGATTTACGTATGTTCAAGTTGGCTGGTATAGACGTCGTGACGCTCAATGTGTTTGCCTGGGCGGAAGGGCGGAACTGATGGGACATGATGTATGGATTGTCAAGCTCGATCGGTAGCATAACGTCTCATGGAAGCTAGCTCATCAGGTTGGCAGAGTTACACCTCAAGGGTTCCTGGTTACCGCGTGGCTCTATTACGAGAATAGGGGATGAACCGAGATGAAAATAAACGCAAACCGAAGCGACTTGGAGCAAATCGCCGGACGAGTGGCGTCTTACACGTTCGACATGGACCTGACGTGGGATTGGCCGGGAGGCGTCGCTTACTATGGCGTCAGCAGAGCATTTGAAGTAACGGGTGAGCAGGCCTACCTTGAACGGATGAAGGAATGGGTGGATGAATATATCGAAGCCGGCCTGCCGGACTGGACGGTGAATACGTGCGCCATGGGTCACATGCTGCTCACGCTATACGAGCAGACAAAAGATGAGAAGTACGCGGAGATTATTCACAGCAAACTCGATTACCTGGAGAATGATGCGCTGCGTTTCGGCGATCGGGTGCTTCAGCATACGGTATCGTCGGGGAACGATTTTCCGGAGCAATGTTGGGCGGATACGCTGTTCATGGCGGCATACTTCATGCTGCGTGCAGGCATTCTGTTCGATAAAAAACACCTCATTAACGACGCCCTGCATCAATTTTTCTGGCATATCAACTACTTGCAGGACGACAACGACGCCCTGTGGTATCACGGCTACAACCATATTAAACAGGATCATATGTCAGGCATTTACTGGGCGCGTGCGAACGCTTGGGCTGCCTATACGATGGCCCGCGCGGCACGTATTCTGCCGGAAGGGTATCTGTATCCCCCAATGATGCATATTTGGAGCTCATTGCGCGATCAGCTAGCCGCGATTAAGAAGCTCCAGAAGGAAGACGGCCTGTGGGGAACGGTTCTGGACTACCCGGAAGCTTACGGCGAGGTATCGGCCACGGCGGGCATCGGAGCGGCCATGGTAACCCAAGGCAATCCTTTGCACGCAAAATATGTGCAGAAGGCGCTCGACGGCCTGCTGGCGAACATTGCCGGCAACGGCCGCGTGCTGAACGTATCGGGCGGCACCGCTGTCATGAATGACATCTCCGGATACCTCGGCATCGACAGGAAATGGGCCCAGGGCTGGGGGCAAGGACTGGCGCTCGCGTTTCTGACATCGGTGATTGAGGAGCTCAAGAAAAATGAAGCGAGAGTGGATCACAAGTCGGTGGATGCTTTGTGAGATGAATAGAATGAGGTTCATGTAACAGAACGTGATGGAGAGCAACGTGATTACCACTCAAGAGAGCAACGAATCAAACATGATTCGTTGCTTTTTTTTGATCGAGCTCGACTAAAAAAGGTATAGAAAATAAAATTTGAGAACGATCAGTAAAAATAATTCTTTACCAATCGTTCTCAATGTGTTAGGATAAAACCACAAACAGGAAATAGAATAAAGGAGTTGGACGACTTGACACATTTTCAATCTAAAAACGGCGTGGTCACTTGGAATGATGAGTTGCAGAGCGTGGTCATCGAATGGAAAGGATTTGCATACGGACAGGAGTTTCAAACGATCCTGATGAAGGGAGCCGAACTGTTGAAACAAATGAACGGCAGCAAAGTCCTGATGGATACCCGCAATGGCTCGGCGATTAAGGCTGAAGACAAAGTATGGATTGGGGAGTTTTTCATCCGGCGGGCGTTTGAAAGCGGACTTCAATACCTGGCTCTGCTGCAGCCACACAGCGTCGTTGCTAAGCTGAGTCTGAACAGAACGGTCGAGGGGCTCGGAACGCTGCCTTATCGCCAGGAAAGCTTCACCGAGTGGGATGAGGCGGTACGCTGGTTGACAAATCCGTCACCGTTGCTGAGCGCGATCAGCTAACAGGGATTTACAACATTATTTTCATCATTTTAGAATGTTCATTCTCAAATAAAAGGAGACGACAAGTATGACAAAACCAAATTTAGAAGGAAAAATCGCATTGATCACAGGTGCAACACGAGGAATCGGACTGGAAACCGCCCGCGGCTTGGCCCGATTGGGGGCAACGGTCATTCTCGGCTCGCGTGATATCCGTAAAGGAAATGAAGCAGCGTATCAATTACATCAAGAAGGGCTAAAGGCTGTAAGCATTCAAATTGACGTGACCGATCAACAAGATCATGCCGCTGTCTATCAGTACCTTGAAGAAACGTATGGTAAGCTGGATATTTTGGTGAACAATGCCGGCGTCCTCCTCGAGCAGTCCAGCATTTCTGCCGCGACGCAAAACCAGACGAGTGCTATACCATTAAAAGAGCTGCGCGATACGTTCGATGTGAACTTTTTTGCTCAAGTTGAGTTAACCCAAACTTTGCTTCCATTGATCCGCAAATCGGAAGCAGGCCGGATCGTCAACGTGTCCAGCATCTTAGGCTCATTAACCCTGCAGGCAGATCCAGGCTCGCCGATTTATTCTATCAAAACCTTTGGTTATAATGCCTCGAAAGCGGCGCTGAACGCTTTTACCATTCATCTGGCACATGAGCTCAAGGATACTTCGATCAAAGTGAACTCTGTACATCCGGGGTGGGTCCGTACGCAGCTTGGCGGGGAACATGCAGATCTGGATGAAGCAGGCGGCAGCGAGACGAGTGTATTGTTGGCTTCGCTCCAAGAAGACGGGCCGACTGGGGGCTTCTTTCACTTGAACGATTCGCTGCCTTGGTAAGTTTGCGGAATATTTAGAATGTTCATTCCCATATAGTTAGCTGGTAGCAGGGAACGGGGATAGAAAATCATTGAAATATATAACGGGAGATGAAGGGAAATGAAAAAATTAAGTTCTGCTTCGGAATTTGAACGTGAGATTCAGGGAGATCAAACAGCGGTTGTCAAGTTTTATGCGGATTGGTGCCCGGACTGCAAACGCTTGGACCAGCACTTCGGACAGATCATAAGTGAATATCCGACTTTTAATTTCTATGATGTTAACGTGGAGGAACTTGTGGATGTAGCCGAAGGGCAGGACGTACGAGGTATTCCAAGCCTGCTGGTTTTCAGGAACGGACAAAAAGTGGCTCATCTTCATAGTGCCAATTTAAAGACTCCGCAGCAAGCCAGAGAATTTCTTAATACGTTGTGATCATGATACGGAAGACGACATGTTAAGCCGGATTGAAGAATGGTTTACGGATTGCTTATCACTGTGATTTTTCAGTGGTGAGCTTTTTTTATTTTTCTAATGACTGATTTCACATCGCAAACTTTCGCAAAAAACGCAGAGAATTGCTTGAATAAAGCGAATCCTGTCAAAAGGATCGAAACGAATAGGCCTGGAGAATTATTTAAGTATACATTGAAAAATAATGATTGTATTAAGAATACTTAAAATATAAAATACATACCGAATATAATGATAAAGGAGGTTCACAAAGTGCGTCTGCGACTGTTATCAGGTATTTTGTCCGTGGTCATGCTCATTCAGCTTGTTCCGGTATTCAAGGTGCACGCAGGTCCGTATATACCGGATCTTCCGCAGTCCGATCATGTCCTCACAGGCCAGGATTTGATTCCTGCCCTCGTCCTCCACGATTTCAACACACCTGAAGATGTAGCGTCCTGGAAAGCGGGAACCAACACCAAAGAGGTCAAGTATGTGACAAGTATGCTAAACGGCCCGAACTCGCCGTATGAAGGAAGCGGTGCTCTGGAACAGGTCCCGAACCCGGTCAAAGTGTATGAATGGCGCACGATCTATACGGAATACGAGCAGCCGAAGGACTTGTCTGCCTACCGTTTCCTGGCTTTTGCGGCAGACAGCTGGGGTTGGCAGGCCTCTGCAGACTATGTGCTGAAGGTGAAATTGTTCAGTGGAGACGACGAGTTTGAGAGCATCGCCCATATCCGCCCGGACCAATGGAAACGGGTCTTTATCCGTCTGGGGGATTGGGGAGGCAAACATGCCGTCACCAAGATGGAAATATCCTTTATGCAAAATTTTGATTTGGAAAATGTGCAGCCGGGGCAGCCGGGATACGATTCCTGGGATGGGCGCTTTCAGATCGATTACATCTGTGCGACGAACGTGATTGATCTCGGGTTTAATCAGGAAGGGGAAACTGAAGCCTTCACCGCCATGAACGGCTCGGTCCAGGCACAAGACGGGGCATTGGTATACCGCATGGAGGCCGAAGGCGGGTACATCGAATCACCGGAAATCAAGATCGATACGACTCAGAGGAACGGCATGACGATCGACATGACGAACGACACGGGCGCTCAGGAACTGAAAATCCAGTGGCGGACCGAAGGGGGAGAGTGGTCTGACGATCAGGTGAAATCGTTCACCGTTCCGGCCAGCGGCACCTTCTCGCAGGATTTTAACTTCTCGGATCATCCCGGATGGCAGGGCGTCGTCACCGCATTCCGCATCATTCCGGAAGCAGCGGCCGGTACGATCAAGGTGGACCAGATTCGCTTCAGGCAGCTGCCGGAAATGGAGCAGCCTTATGCAGGCAAAGCGGAAGCGAGAATCGATCAGGACGGCAGGATCATCGTTGAAGGAACGGTTGGGCCCGATTTTGTGGCTTCTCATCCCGAAGGCCAGCTGGAGCTGTTTGAATTGGCAACCTACGAGGATGCGAAGGATGTGCTCTCAGCCAAGACGCCTCTTGCCAAGACCGGTCTGAGCGAGTCGTTCCGGTTCGAAACGGCTGTGAATGACGGGCAGCGGAGCCGTCTCTACTCCAAGTTCGCCGTGGTATATCGTGCGGAAGACGGCACATACACTCCAATGGACGCTCCACAGTATATCATCAATCCGGAAGCCACTGCGCGCAACACCGAGCCCTATCCGGAGGCGCAAAGCATCAAGGGGCTTCAGGTACAAATGACAGGTGATGCCCAGGAGCTTGGAATCAGCCATGCCGCTCTGAATGTAAGCTACAACGAACTGATGTACAAATCCGATAACTATCCGGAGAACACGATAGCTTACGACCTCGAGGGAGAAACCTTCTATTTCCGCAAAGACCGGATCGAACGCATGGATAACGCCATCAAAAGCTTGTCCGACAACGGCATTATCGTCTCCCTGATCTTGATCATGTATGATATCAAGGATCCCGATTCACCTAATGAGTTCCTGATCCATCCGGACTCCGAGCCCGGAGGGACCGTATATGCGCTCAATACGAGTAATGAAATGGGCGTAAAATACGTGAAGGCGGCTACCAGGTTCATGGCGCAGCGTTATTCGATGCCAAGCGAACAATACGGGAGAGCCGTGAATTATATCGTCGGCAATGAAGTCGGCCAGAACAAAGTTTGGAACAATATGGGGCCCAAAAAGGTGGATGCCTACGTCCGGGAGTATGTCCAGACCTTCCGGCTGATCGACACCATCGTCAAAAGCGAGTACGCCAACGCCAGAACGTATGTATCTTTGGACCATTTCTGGAATGAAAAGCTGGACGATGCTTCTCTTTGGAAATACGATAACAAGGTCATTGTCGATAAAATGGCGGAATTATCGCGTAAAGAAGGCGATTTCGCCTGGAACATTGCTGCGCATCCTTACCCGGAAGATTTGTTCAACCCGCGCTTCTGGAATGATGCCACGGCAACGGATTCGTTTGACACCCAGCGCATTACGTTTAAAAACCTGGGCGTTCTTGTGGATTATATGAAGCAGCCGGAGCTTCTCCATAACGGGCAGATGCGGCGAATCATCCTGTCGGAGCAAGGCTTCCACAGCTTGTCCAATTCGGAAGAGCATCAGAAGCTTCAGGCGGCCGCTTATGCCTATGCTTATTATAAAGTGAAGTTTTTGGATGGCATTGACGCTTTCATCCTTCACCGGCATGTTGACCATGGACAGGAGGGCGGGCTTAATCTCGGCTTGTGGACCCATACCCCGGACAGCGTCGTGACGCCGGATCAACCGAAATATATTTATGATGTCTTTAAATATATCGATACGTCCCGCTCGCTGGAAGTAACCGAGTTTGCCAAGCCGATCATCGGGATTTCGGATTGGCGGGAAGTGATTCCGAATTTTGATCCCGGCCAGCTTCAGGACCGGACGATTCCTTCGATCGGCGGCCTTGATTACATTCGTGACGTGCAGAAGCCAAGGGAAGGAAGCGGCTTTGAATCCGGCACCGACGGCTATGCCGCATCGGATGAGGTGCAGGAAGTGAGCAAAGCTTCCGGCGATGCCTTCAACGGAACGGGCTATCTGGCAGCCAGATTCAACAGCCCGTACGCGAAAAATTGGGCCGGCGTGCAGAAACAGTTCACGGAGCCGGTCGATGCGAGAAAAACGCCATACTTCACAGCCGCGCTTCGGCTAGCCGATGTGAATCCGGAAAAGGCATATGAGGCGAAAATTATTGTGTACAGCGGATTTGACCGGATCGAAGGAACTGCCATGCTGGATGCAGCGAAGGGATGGCAGCTGGTCTCGCTTCCGCTTGGGGAATGGAAGGGAGCAAAGTCCGTTGACCGGGTGAAAATCTGGGTGCGCTCCGAGGGAGGAGCTCCTTTGACAGGAGAACTCCGTGTGGATGAAGCCCGTTTTGCCGAAAAAGTGAAATATGATCCTCATTCGTCCAACCTGAAGATTTCGGTACAGCAGCTGACACCCAAGCTTGAGGCTGGGGCGAAGCTTAGCGTCACGGTCACCAATCTCGGATCCCGGAAGCTGAACAAGAAGCTGAGGGTGGAGTTCCCCCAAGGAGTTCAGGCATCCCCGGGAAGTATTGATCTTGGCGACGTTGGAACAGGGATGAGCAAGAACATCACCTTGGAGATCACCCGATATGCTCCGTTGAATGAACAAGATCTGACATTGACGTTGGACTATGATTCCCGTAAATTCACTTTTCCTTTGGAGTGGGAGCGATCGTAGGGACATTTTACGTACTTGCGACTATCATCCATTCAAGCTTCTCAACTTATATAGAAATGACTGTGGTGCTCGGTAGGGAGTGCCGCAGTCTTTTTTAGTTGTCCTATTGGCGATCAAATCAAACAATGTATATTTAGTTGTAAAAGACTCAAACAAAGTATATTATAAAACTAATAAGAATACTTAATTTTAGAAATAAGTGCTTGCGATATTCGTTAATGGAGGTTGAGCCGCCTATGTGTGACACGGATCTGTTGGGAGGAGCAGAAAGGATGCGGAATCACGTGAGTCGAATGCACGCCGATCAATGGGGAGGCATTGACGGGTTGGGAAGGGAGCTTCCAACGCGGGCAGAAACGGGGCCGACGCGCGAAGGCAGGTACGTAGGTTTATTTTACTTTCTGTGGCTGGGGCAGCACGGAACGTCAGGTCCTTTTGATAACAGCGAAATTCTCGCCCGATATCCCGAAGCGGTCAGGGATCCAGCCCACCCGGCCTGGGGGGCGGAAAATGCATTTCACTTCTGGGGCGAACCTTTGTATGGCTATTATCTGAATGACGATGCCTGGGTACTTCGCAGACACGTGCAGCTTCTGACGAGTGCGGGCGTGGATTTTATCGTGTTTGACACGACCAATGCCGTTACATACAAGAAGGTATACGACGTATTGTTTCGCGTGCTGGACGAGGTATGGGGACAAGGCTTTGCCGTACCGCAGTTTGCCTTTTACACGAACACGGATTCAGGAACAACGATTGCGGAATTGTACGAAGATATATACAAACCGGGGCGCTATAAGCACCTATGGTTTCATTGGAAAGGCAAACCTTTGATCATTGGAGATCCGGCGGAATGCACGGAGGAACGGCGGGCTTTTTTCACCTTTCGCCGGAATCAATGGCCAAATGAGGAAGCAAAGGTAAACGGATTTCCATGGATCGAGTTTCAGCGGCCGCAGCGGGTGTTTTTTAATGATGAAGGGGAGAAGGAAGTGATCAGCGTTTCCGTCGCGCAGCATCCGAGTGTAGCTATGAGCGATACGCCCTTTTACGGGTACGGGAACAATTGGGGGAGAGGTTATCACGAAGGGATGGAGAAACCGGAGGCTGATCTGCCCGAATCCATTCATCGGGGCATGAATATCGCCGAACAATGGGAGTTTGCTATTGCAGAGGACCCGCAGATCATTTTCGTTACCGGCTGGAACGAGTGGATCGCCATGCGCCTGCAGGGAACAACGGATCGGCCGGTTTTGTTCGTTGATCAAGCTACGCTTGCATTCAGCCGGGATATCGAGCCGATGAAGGGCGGGTATCAAGATCATTATTATATGCAGCTGGTCGGTTATATCCGCCGCTACAAGGGCATGACCGAACCGGTGGACAGCGGAACCTTCCTGGCTGCAGAGCCGGACTTTACGGCTTGGCCGTCTGTACCGGAGCTGTACAGGGACTTTGAAGGGGATACGATGCGCCGGGATCATGCCGGATATGGGAGTTTTCATTATTTTCAAGACACGGGCAGAAATGATTTGGTTACCCTGAAAGCCGCTCATACGGATCACTGTCTATATTTTTACGCAAAAACGAAAGATCCCATCACCCCCTATACGGACCGTCACTGGATGATGCTGCTCATCCGTAACCGGAGACAACATAGCCCGGGATGGGAGGGGTACCATTACATTGTGAACAGGACAGTCATAGACCGTTCCAAGGCGCTGTTGGAACACAGCACTGGGGGTTGGAACTGGAAAGCGTCGGCAGAGATCCGTTATTTCGTTTCGGGGAATGAAATGTATGTTGAAATCCCGCTCGCACTGCTAAGGGGCGATGAAGCTCCGAAAGACCGGGCGAAAGGAATATGGATCGAGTTCAAGTGGGTGGACCATATGCAGAACGAAGGGGACATCGCAGACTTTTATTTGCACGGCGACACGGCGCCGGAAGGACGATTGAACTTTGTGTACAGAGCGGTCGACGAATCATAATTCATAAGCAGTCATTTTCTGGATACTCGAGATCAGCATAAGCTGGAGGTAAAGCGATGAATAGAGATAGCTGGAAAGCGGAATGGATTTGGGCAGAGGGAACGGGGAATGAGAATAACGTATATGTGGAAGCGCGCCAATCCTTTGAACTGACGGTACCCTTTACAAAAGCGCTCGTACGGATTTCCGCCAACCAATCCTACAAGCTGTACATTAACGGCATCGAAGCGGGCAGAGGCCCCGCGCCATCCGATTTGTTATGGATGTCTTTCGATACGCACGACGTTGCCGCACTGCTCCGGAACGGCCGGAACTGCATTGCGGTGGCCGCACACAATTTTGGTAAAGACAAAATCGTTACCGAGCAGCTGCAGGGGCCCGGCGGATTGATATGCCAGCTCGACGTTTACGGCGCTGACGACCAAGGGGCAAGCCTGCTGACGGTTGCCAGCAGCTCCGAATGGAAATGCAGGCGGTCCCCCCGGTGGAAAACAGGAGTAAGCCGCCTCCATATGTGGGGTGGATACCGTGAATTGATGGATGTGTCCCGGGAAGACGGCTGGGAATGCGAAGATTATGACGATTCCTCCTGGCCGACCGCGGAAGTGATCGCAGCAGCTGAGCAGGAGAATTCCCCTTGGCCCCGCCTGGTCGCGCGGGACATCCCGTACCTGCAGGAGAACTTGGTATCCCCGGTAACGGTGGTATCGGCTGAATCGTTACTTGGGTCCATCCAAAACCCGGAAGCGCAATTAGCTGCTGACACGGCGGAAGGAAGGGGACCGGTGGTCATGGACGCTTCGATTCCCGGCTCTTTTCCCCAGATTACCTATGACTTCGGTGCTGAGATCGTCGGCTATCCGGAGCTTGAAGTTATCGCCGGTGAAGGCGGGGTGCTACAGCTGTTTTATGGGGAGTCGCTGGAATTGGATTTGAGGGATACGTACCTCCTCCGCAAAGGCGTAAACAAGATCACTCCGTTCGGAAGGCGTGCATTTCGCTACCTTAAGGTTGGGGTCATGGCGACGCCTGTTCCGTTGCGTATTTGTGACCTTCGAGTCCGTTTTGTTCATTATCCGTACAAGGACGGGGGACATTTCCGCAGCAGCGATGATAAGCTGAACCGGATTTGGGAAGTCGGCCGGTACACAACCATGGTCAACAGCCAGAACCATTTTGAGGATTGCCCTTATCGTGAAGGTGCGCTGTGGGTGGCTGACTCGGTTGTCATGGCCAAAGTGGTCTATCAAACGTTCAACGATCCCCGGCTCGTCCGGAAGTCATTGCTTCAGGCGGCAAAAATACAAAACGACGACGGTTCCATACCCGGCACCGGACCGCAGCGGAACGCCTATTTGCTGCCCGATTTTTGCGCGCATTGGCTGTTTGGTGCAGCCGAATATTACGATTATACGAAGGATCGGGCTTTTTTAGAGGAATTATGGCCGCATATCGTGAAGCTTGCCGCGTGGTTTACGGAGCAAGAAGATGACGCCGGATTGTTTGCCAACGCAGATCGGGACGGCATGTGGTGCTTTATTGACTGGTCGGACGAAATCCACCGGGAGGATCGCGTAACCGCCGTCTCTTGCTTTTATTATAAATTTTTGCATACGGCCGCCGCGCTGGCGTTTGAGCTGGGGGAAGAGGAGAGCGGGAACTCCTTTACGCATCAAGCGGCGGAGCTTCGCAAGTCCGTCCGGAACCTGCTCCGGATACCGAATACGGCGATTTATGCAGACTGTTTGAACGGAGATGGTCTTTCCTCCAGTATCACGGCACAGACCAATTTTGCGGCCGCCTGGTCGGGAATCATGGATGAGGAGGAAATATCCGTGTTCTTGCAGGAGTATTACTTGAAGGGACGGCTTCCGCAAATTCGTGGAGCGTTCTTTTATCATATCGTGCTTGAGACTCTTTTCCGTTACGGTTATGCAGCGGATGCCGTACGCATCATCCGAAATTATTGGGGCGATATGCTGGATCGGGGCGCGACAACCTGGTGGGAAACCTTTGATCCGAATCTCCCCTTTTCGACTACGCCAAGCCCCTACCTTGGGCATACGCCAACCTATTTGGAGGACGCTGTCCCTGTAAGTCTATGCCATGGCTGGGGAGCATCACCGACGTATTTATTGAACAGGGAACTGCTTGGGATTGATATTTCTAAGGCGGGTCATGGGCAAGTTACGCTCCGTCCCAGCGCAGAGGCGGAAGTGGAGTGGGCGGAAGGTTCGGTGGTCACCCGTTACGGAAAAATCAGTGCCCAGTGGAAAAGGGATGTGGACGGAATGTACCGCTTTGAGGCTCGCCTGCCCGCACAAATGACATGGAAGGCGCCAGGATTGTGCGACATATCCGTGTCTACGGATCAGGATCGTGTCCACGTTCGAGGAACGGTTCCGGTTCATGAGGCAGCACCAAAGCGGACACCATTGGTCGATTGCAGCGGGTAACGAAGACAACACCATTCAACTTGAAAAGCTGCGCAGCTGCAGCATGATGAAAAGGGCTGAAATTTTTCAGCCCTTTACTAATTCCATCAAGCTCAAATAAGCACTATTCGGCCAGTCCTTTCCACTCCATCAGGAATCAAGCGACGCGACTAACCAAATTGCCGTCCGGGTCCGTTATCGGATGATTCCCAGCATCTCCTTAGGGCTTAAACCCAATTCCTGTTTGAAGGCCCTTCTGAGATGCCGTTCACTGCAGTGGGCCTGCTCGGCTAAATCCGTAACGGATAGATTTCCTTTATGATGATAAATAATCGGCATACTCTGAGACACCAAAGGGGGAGGAGCCGCATTACTCTCCGCTAACACTTTGCTTAATTGACGATCGGCAATCGCAAGGATGGCCGGATCAGGAACATGGGTTGCCGGGAGGAATCCGGTCTCCGGACGCTGTCCAACATGATATTTACTGTTCCGCCGCCTACAGGCAGTCTCTCTTTCCGCCAGGATCAGAGACTGCCCTTTTGCTTGCAGGAGTGACTGTGTTTAAAGTATACTTAACTCAATTTGGTAAGGAGTGATGGCTTCATGGATATGGAAAAGTCGGACAAGACTCCGATGTATCAATATATAATGAACGATATTAAACGAAAGATCGCCTCCGGAGAACTCAAGCCGCATGATCCGCTCCCCACTCAGATTGAGCTGGCAAAAGAGTATAACACCAGTGAAATTACGTCCAGGCGGGCACTGTCGGATCTGGTTCAGGAAGGATTCGTGTACAGGATCCGGGGGAAGGGGAGCTTCGTCCATGAGAATCCGGCTCAAGCCGATTCCAAAGGGCTGCGCACCTTGTATTTTGCCCATCAGAATCATGAAGTTAGCATCCTGAACCACCCGTTTTTTACGGATATGTTTGAAGGCATTAAAGAGGTGTGTGATGATAACGGCGTCGCGTTCCACATTTGGGATATCGGGGAAAACTACGAGCTGCCCGAGGATCCCGGCGCCGGCATCATCCTCCTGACGGTGAAAGGGCATTTTGACTTTTCACGTTTAACGGCTTGGCAGGAAGAGAATCGGCGCATTGTGACGGTGCATTTCTATTATCCGCATTTGGGCATTCCCTATGTTATCGCGGATAATCTGACAGGGGGATATCTGGCCACCCAGCATCTGATCTCTCAGGGGCATCAGCGAATAGGGATTATCCTGACAGGCAGTTCGCTCTTGGAATTAAATCAGGATTTCTCCCTTCGCCTCCAAGGCTACAAGCTGGCGCTGACCCAGCATAATATTCCTTTCCATCCGGAACTGATCACCGTTGTCGACGGTGAAGACGAACGGGCGGAGATGGGGGAGGAAGGGTTCAAAAGGCTGATGAAGCTGCCGGAACCGCCAACGGCGATATTCGCCACAAGCGACTATAAGGCTTTCGGTGCAATGAACGCGGCGAGAGAATCCGGGATGAACATCCCCGAAGATATAAGCATTATCGGTTACGATGATGTGAAACTCGGCGAGTATTCCTATCCGAGGCTCACCACGGTGAATCAGAATACTCGCAAGATGGGACAGCGGGCGGCGGAAATTTTGCTGTTTGAACTGGAGGAGGATCATTCGTCCCTGGTAAAAGACGAGATCGTTCCGACGCTGATCTTGCGCGACAGCACCGCCCCCTTATCGGCGAAGCAACGCATCAGGAATAGTTAATTTGCAGGGTGCCGAATTAATCTAACCCGGCAAGTATGCTTGCCTCTTCCATCGAAGGGATGATTCAGGTTAACTGCCTGGGGTCAGAGCGCTGTGACAGGTTAGCCATAAGCAGCCTGTCGCAGCGCTTT
Source organism: Paenibacillus sp. PSB04 (assembly GCF_025809195.1). NCBI lineage: Bacteria > Bacillati > Bacillota > Bacilli > Caryophanales > Paenibacillaceae > Paenibacillus > Paenibacillus sp. PSB04. The sequence goes on along the minus strand of NZ_CP081301.1, from coordinate 6,692,733 downwards.
TAGTTTTTTATCGTCTCGCGATGCGTCGCGGTAAGCTCATTACGAGAATAGAAATAGGGTGACCCAAGACCAACGTCTTAGTCACCCTCGCAAGTTATGAATTACTCTCTTGGAGCGTCTCCATCATCGCATAAAAATATTTAGGGTCGCTTGAAGTGAAGTAGTTATACCAAGCTCCTAAAGTCTCTTCCGCAAACAGGTCCAACAGCGCAATAACCTCGCGCGCTAATTCTAGTGCGCCGGCCGAACCGGTTGTGATCAGATTGCCATCGGCCACGACTTTCTCGTTTTTATATCGAGCTGCGCCTTTGTATGAGGGGCTAAATAAACTTAAATACTCCAGACTATTGCTCGTATGCTGACGCTCATCCAGCAACCCGGCATCCGCAAGCGCAAGTGTCGCCCCGCATATGGCTGCAACATAGCCACCGACGTTCAGCAGTTGTTTTGCTTTTTCGATGATTGGCCCATTCGTTGGATCTTTCCAGTTGTCAGCACCCGGCAAAAGCAATATAGCCGATGTTTCATACGTGATCTCATCTACTGTCAGTTCCGGCACGATTGTTAATCCGCCCTTCGTCGTGATAGGACGTTTGGAAGCTCCGACGGTTCGAACGGGAAGGCGACTCCCGCGGTTTTTGAAATATTGACCGGAGTTGAGCTCTGCAGTAACAAAGCCAAGTTCCCAGTCCGCCATCGTATCCAGTACATAAACATAAGCGTATTTCATCAGTTCCTCCTTGTTCATCCATGATTCTATCCGTTGAAAAGATGTTGTCGCCGATCTGTGCCAAAGTGACTTCGTTCCCTCATGGTTTCCATTATGAACTTCCTCCCGAGCCGAAATAATGTAAAGGGATAAATCGTATCAGTTCATTGGCCAGAAGTTCGGGTTTTTCCAGCGCTGCAAAATGACCGCCACAGGGCATTTTGTTGTAGCTGCACACATGTACCGAACGTTCAGCCCAACTTGAGGGGAACTGGATTTCGCGCGGGAAGAGCACGATACTTGCCGGTACTCTACGTGTCGCTCTGACCGGCGAAGCACTATCTACATTCGCTTGGTTGGCCATTACAATGAGCCGATACATGCGTGCGGCGGATCCGGCCGTCCCAGTCAGCCAATAGATCATGATATTCGTGAGCAGTTCGTCCCTTCCGCCGAATGCATCATCTACGGTCTCGTCGCCAGCTCCCGAACGGATCATGCCGACGATCCAAGATGCCAAGCCAACCGGCGAATCGTTAAGTGAATAGGCAAGCGTTTGCGGTTTGGTCGCTTGCAGCTTCAGATAGGCCCCTTCTGATTGAACCCAGGTCTGCGTATCTAACATAAACTGCCGATCGGCAGGGGACATCTCCGTAATATCTTCACTTCCGGTTGGATAACCAGCGTCCGTCAACAAGATCGCTTTCACAACGTCGGAGTGATGTGTGGATAGCATGGTCACGATTTCAGTGCCGACATCCCCGCCGCAAGTCGCGAAGCCCTCGTATCCAAGTGTTTCTGTCATCAGTTTGGCAAACAGGTGGGCGACTCGTTTCGGTGTTGTGGTTTTTCGATCCGAAAATCCAAAACCGGGAATCGAAGGCATGACAAGATCGAAGGAGTCGGATAACAGAGGGATCATCTTGTGAAATCGGTAGAAGCTGTCGGGCCAACCATGAACGAGCAAAAGCGGCACCGCATTTGGATTTTCGCTTCTAACCTGCACGAAATGAAGGGTCGTATCCTCTATAACAGTCTTGTATTGCGGTAAGGCATTTAATTTGGCTTCATGAATACGCCAGTCATACTGCGTTCGCCAATAATCGATTAATTCTTTCATATAACCGAGATCTGCACCCATATTCCAGCCTTCGCCAGCCGCTTCGTCGGGCCACCGCGTATGATCCAGCCGCATTTTCAAGTCTTCAAGATCCGATTGCGGAACATTGATTTTGAATGGAGCAACGATAACTGATCTCCCCCTTCAATACAGAATGTAATAGCTGCTTTCTGCATTGTAAGGGAGCCAACAAGACACTGTATTGTATATTTTTTCCCGAGATCTAGTTCGTGAGAGGGATGTGATTGGGGTGCAGGCTTTCTATAGCGCGATACTCGGTCGGAGTGAGGCCGGAAAAGGACTGAAATTCTTTAATGAAATGGGACTGATCATAATATTCGCAAGACATGGCAAGATCGGCCCAATCAATATCATTGCTCTTTCTGATTAGACGTATCGCCTTTTGAAAGCGCATTAAACGACTAAACCTCTTGGGTGTTAGTCCTACTTCATCCTTGAAAATTTGAATGAATCGTTTGGCGCTCATGTTAACCTGTTCAACCATGTTCGCAATGGATTCGGGGTGATGCGACTGCTGAAACGAGGCAATCGCAAACTGAACGGCTGAATGCGATGGCCTTGACCAATCACTTCGTAACAGAAAGTATTTTTCAAGGATACGAAATCGATCTTCTACCGTGTTGGAATAAAGCAGCTCATCGCGCAGATCAGTAGCCGCTATCCCCCATAAATCATCCAACGAGACATGCGTATCTTTTAACGCAATAGAAGGCAGCTTTAGAAGGGGACCAGCGCAGCCGGGCTTGATATGTACGCCAATCATGGACCGCTCGCTTGAAGAATCCGTTATGTAATAATCAGTGTGAGGCCCACTAATCACGGAAGACGCTAGTGTCATCTCGCTGTCATATCGATTGTGTATACGAGTTTTACGATCATACAGATCAATGACGAGATCAATCGAGCCGTCCGGTAGGGTGAGTCTTCTCGAGTGCGGCGGATTCTTTCCGGTATAGGACCAGAAGTATGCGATGAAGGAAGACAAAGGAGGCTGGGGGGAATAGGTCTGAAACGGCATTGCTGTTCAGTCCTTTCTGTCTCATTGTTCAAATAACTTCATTGTACTTGATAACTTTCATGATTTGAAACAAGAAGTTCAGAAGGAGTTCGCTACTGCACTAAGAGAATTTTTATTTCATAATATCCGAGTAATAATAGCAGGAGTATGGAAAGAGTCTACAAAAATAAATGCACGTGTTCCGGATTTAGGAAATCGAGTAGAAACTGTTCGATATAGGTGATTGAAACCAGTGTAAGGACCATCTATCGTGATATTCAGGTACTCAGCGAAGCAGGCTTGCCTACTATAGGTACAACAGGCACAGGGTATTTGGCTAACGGTAGGCGTTTGCCAGCTCCCGTTCGGACGCACTAAAAAACAGCCTGGAACATTCACTGTTCCAGGCTGTTTTTTGCCTACAAATGGCTTAAATTGTACAAATAAAAGGCATAATCTGTTGGTATTCCGGGATGCCCTAGTTGCCTGAGCATCGCAGTCACGTTACCACGATGATAAGTTCCGTGGTTCACCATATGTTGGATATAGTCTACGCATCTGGCATTAAATGTTCCTGACGGATAAACTGCTTCGATATCTTCATGTTGCTCGATGAATGACCGGAAGCTATCCGCCAGTTCATCTTGCATCTGACCCAGTTCTTCAATACGTTTGCTGTTGGTTTCTGCCACTATAATCTCTATAGTGTTCTTCAAGTTCTCAAAGTATTCCTCCGACAACTCGGAGACGCCGCCTTCAGTTAAGAAAGTTAACCAACCTCGATCGATAACATAAATATGGACGATAGTGTCGTAGATAGTTGGGAAAACGCTAACGATTTTCTTTCGATATACCTCATCAGAAAGTTTCTGAAGATGCTCGCAAACCTGCCGGTTTGCCCATACATGATAATCAAATTGCTGCAAAGCATGTTTTTTCAACTTTGTTCCCCGTTTCAAATAGGGGAGCCCGCAGTTTAAGGGCAATTATGCGTCCTGCCCCTCAATAGTTTGCCCGGGAGTAAAAGCCGTTCTCATTACAAACGCCTCCTTGCGGTAATATGATCTACAATATCATATAGGGGGTGGATAAAAGTCAATTTCCCCCTAAGTCAACAATATCAAAATATATAAAGAAAAACATGAGAATGTTCTTTTTTAATCGAATTATCCCATCGATCCGCGGCAGCCTCATCGTGTTTCGCAATAAAAACTATTGCAATAGGCAAACTCCTACAGTATACTTTGTTTATTAAAGTATACAAAATTTAAAACGTATACTTACAGCTGAAGCATATTCGTTCAAGTTTATTGCAATTGTAAGCGCTTCAGATCATGACCATTCGAAATTAGGGGAGATCAATGTGAACAAAAGGAAGGGATTCATCGTTCTCTTGAGTATTGTGATGCTTTTGGCTTTATTGTCAGCATGCACCAAAGCAGCTCCCGCACCACCAGACAATCCAGGCACCGCAGAATCCAATCCAACGGGTGAGGATCAGGGTAAGGAAGACGCAGGGAAGGATCCGGCCGCGTCGCAGCTGACAGGAAATATTAACATTTCCTTGCCGAATGCATCGGCGTCAGTATGGAATGCGGTTGCCGAAGCGTATATGAAGAAAAATCCGGGAGTGAAGGTCAAAGTCGACAACAAGCCTGCGGAAGGCTACAAGGAATGGCTGACGGCTCAATTTGCAGCAGGTGTGCCGGACGTTGACCTGGTTACGAATAACGAAGTCGGTGGCCTAGTAAACAGTAAAAAATTTATGGACTTTTACCCTTATTTCGATAAGGTCAATCCTTATACGAACCAGCCTTGGCAGGACACCCTGGATCTGAAGGCGATGGGCATTAACCTCGAAGGCATTGGAGCCGAAGATCATTTGTACAACCTGAACTTTGAATCCGTGCAGATCGTATGGGTGTACAACAAGGAGATTTTCCAGAAAGTCGGTATTACCGAAGCTCCCAAAACGTTTAACGAGATGATCGACGCTTTTAATAAAATAAAAAAGGCCGGATATACGCCGCTGGCGCTCGGCGGAGACTCCAAATCGATGTGGAGCGGCCAGGCGGGATGGCTGGTGCGGATCTATGCCGATCAGTACATGCGTGATTATATTAATATCATCCGGTCCCAGGAGCAGGACTATACTTACGTTCCCGAGCTCGACGAACAGTGGAAATACGATCTGACGGATCCGTATAACGATTCCAACAGTAAAGTGACCAAAAATGAAATGCGGCTGTGGAAAGCTGTTAAAGACAAAGAAGGTCCCTTCAAAATTGCCGGCAATCCCCAGTGGAAGGCTTACTCGGAAAATCTGAAAAAACTGTTCGATTATGTGCCGGACGGGTTTTTCGGAGTGAAAGAGGACCAGGCTTACAATCTGTTCCTGACGGGAAAGGCGGCGACAATGTTAGGCACGCCGGCCTCCTACTGGCAGCTTCCTAAAGATTTCGCGGATGAGGAAAAAACGGGTGCCACAGGCGGCGTGAAGCCTTTCGAATACGGATTCTTCAACATGCCTTCCATGGAAGGGCCTGAGGTGATGGCACCGGCCCGAACGATCCAGATTCCGATCGGATTCTATGGTTTCGTCAATAAAGATGCGAAGCAAAATGAGCTGAATGTGGATTTCATGATGTACCTGACGAGTCCGGAAGGTTACGCCGTATATTTGGATGCGATCCAGAAGAGTGACGACGCCTCCCTCTCAGGCGCACCGGCCATTAAAGGCATTACGCTCCCGGATGAAATGGCGGCGGCATTCGCCGATTTCAAGCCGATTGGAAATACCGAAGGCTACACCAGCGCCGCGAACAATCTAGCCCGGGGAATGTGGGATTACCAGCCGTCCGTGCAGGATTGGGTAGGGCTCGTACAGCGGTACTTCAGCGGTAAGCTGACAACGGATCAATATTTAGAGCAGCTGCAGGCGAATATCGATAAATATATGGAACCTGCCATGAAAGAAGCTAAGAAAGAACTCTCCGACTTGGATCACCCCGAGCGGCGTCCGCCGCAGCGGTAATCACTTATTCACACGGGTCTGCACATGCATTTGCATGTGCGGACCCGTATGATTACCCGAGGGAAGCAGGCAATTCGTAAGGATGACGGATAAAAAGGGAGGTTCATCATGAGGAAAGCCCCATGGATATTTCTTGCACTGATCCTGCTTCTAGGGCTTGTCCCGGGCGCAGCACTTGCCAAAGACCATTGGTCCATTGAAGGAGCGGGGAGTATCACCTCCCTCTCCGTATCAGAGGATGGGAGCCGTGTGACTGTTGGGGGTCATAATGCGAAGGCATTTCTCTACGATTCCGAAGGCAACCCCATCTATGAGGTTGGGGCTGGAAATGTCGTTACAGGGGTAGCGCTTCTGAGTAACGGCACACTTCTGGTTTCATCGGATGACAGGCATCTGTATGCATATGACGAGACAGGAGGTCAGCTGTGGGATTCGGATCTGAAGCGGCAGGTCAAAAGCTTGGCCGCATCGCAGGACGGGTCCACCATCGTTCTCGTTACCCAGCGCAGCAAAGATCTCATCGTTGTGGATCAAAATAACGGAGAACAGACAGGCAGTATCCCCATCGGTTCCCTGTTGAAGGAAGTGAGCGTATCGGGCGGCGGACAGTGGATCGTTGCCGCGACAAGCGACCAATTCGCCTATCTTCTGGACAAGGATGGCAGCCTGCTGTATAAATTCAGCGCGGATAATCAAATCCAGGCGGTGGCCGTTTCAGACAATGGCCTGGCTGCAGTGGGTACGGCTTCCAATAAGGTGGAATTGTTTGATCAGAAAGGGAACGTTAACGGTTCGATTAACACGCGGGACATCGTGACCGATGTCGCCTTTTCAAGCGATGGGGAACGGATCGGCGTTTCGGATTTATCCGGTAACTACTATATTTTCGACGGGCGCGGAAAGCAGCTGTGGGAGTCAAAGATCACGGGGGAAGGCCGGGGCGTTCAATTTGACCGGGAGGGCAAGACGCTGTATTCGGGCACCAATGACGGAAGGATTTTTAAGTACGATGTAGGCAGTGTCATCGATAAAGCGGCAAGCAAGGCACGAATAAACGCTATGCTATGGGCTGCAGCCGGTGTCTTGGCGGTCGTCCTTGTTATGCTGTACTTGAATTATTTGAAGAAGCGCAACCGGCTGGTTATTTTCCGCCAGATATGGAAAAGCAAATATATTTACCTGGGCTTGGCACCGACCTTTATTCTGGTGTTCGTCTTTCTCTATTACCCGGCTTTTTCGGGCTTATTCCATTCCTTATATGACTGGCAGCCAGGGGGCAGGACCACCTTTGTCGGCTTGGCCAATTTTGAACGAATGATTCATGATCCTTATGTCATTAAGGGGATGGGCAACCTGGTCATTCTGATCATCACCGGTTTGATCAAAGCGATTATCCCTGCACTCATTACCGCTGAACTCATCTTCCATCTACGCAGTAAACGTCTACAATACGGCTTTCGGACGGCATTTACCGCATCGATGGTTATTCCGGGTGTGGCCCTATTGTTGATTTGGCAAAACTTGTATGATCCTAACGTGGGTCTGATCAATAATGTCTTAGAACTGATCGGGCTTGGTTCCTGGGCGCATGGTTGGCTTGGTGACCCCAATACCGCCTTGTGGGCTATTATTTTTATCGGGTTTCCGTTTATAGGCATCCTGCAGCTGCTGGTATTTTACGCAGGGCTGCTGTCCATTCCGAACGAGCTGATCGAGTCCGCAAAAATCGATGGGGCCAATCTTTGGCGGATTATCCGTTCCATTCATTTGCCGCTGCTGGGCGGTCAATTCAAGTTTCTGATCATCTTAACCCTCATAGGCATTATTCAGGACTTTAACGGCATCATGATCGTTACGGGCGGCGGTCCCATGGACTCGACTTATGTACCCGCTCTGCAGATGTATTATGCCGCCACCAAGTTCAACGATCTCGGGTATGCCTCGGCGCTCGGTGTAAGTATGTTCCTGGTGATCCTTGCGATTACGGTTGTGAACATGAAGCTTATTAAAACAGAAGATTAAGGAAGGAGGAGAGGGATCGATGTATACCGAAACGGATACAGCCGCTGAAAGCGTCAGCCCCGTGAGGAGGCTCAGAAAAAACGAAGGCGGGCTCATCAAATATCTCACTTTCCCCCAAATCACCATCATCGTGCTGCTGTGCGTGCTGGTCATTCTGATGCTGGTGCCCATTCTGTTCATGATCGTCAGCTCCTTAAAAAGCAATGCGCAAATTCTCGGCAATTTCTGGGGGCTGCCATCTCCGGCCAAATGGAATAATTACGGCGCTGCGTTCATCAGTATTTGGCGATATATGGTGAATTCCATCTTGTATGCGGTCGGAGCCAGCGCTTGTGTCATTCTGCTCTCTTCCATTTCAGGATATATATTCGCCAAAAAAAGCTTTCCCGGCAAAGAACTGCTGTTTATGATGATGCTGGCCATGATGATGATTCCGGGCGTGTTAACGCTGATTCCTTCGTACGTCCTGTATAATAATCTGGGACTAACGAATACACCTTGGGTGATCATTATTGCCGGTGCAGCCGGCGGGCAAATCTTCGGAACCTTCTTGTGCAGGAGTTTTATGTCCGGCATCCCCAGCGAGCTGTTTGAAGCGGCCCGGATCGATGGGGCATCGGAGATTCGCGTATTTTTTCAAATCGTCATCCCGTTGTCGCTGCCGATCCTGGCCACCTTGTTCATTATGCAGGCTGTTGGCGTGTACAATGATTACATTTGGCCGCTGCTTACGATCAGGGACAGCAGTCTTCAGGTGGTTGCTGTTGGCCTTACCGTCTTTACGAAACAGTTCGGCATCACCGATATGGGAACGCAGTTTTCGGCATACGCCATTTCCTCGATTCCGTTAATTTTGATTTTCTCTTTCGGCATGAAATATTACATTCAGGGCATGACGCAGGGGGCTTTGAAAATGTAGCGTGTGAGATGAATCGTTTCAATGTAGCGCTCTCGGCGCTGTGCTCACTTCAACGAGTAACAAAAAAAGCAGCCGGGCGGCTACCGGTTGCTTTTTGATTTGAGGTTCGTTTGCCGGTGATACGTGTCAGCGATAGAAGTCAACCATGTCTGCAAACAGGCGCTTGATCAATTCAAGCTCGGCATCGCTGTACCTTCCCAAAAACTCGTACATTCTCTGCTTTTCCAACGCATGGAGCTCGTCATGCGCAGCAAACAGCTTTTTGCCGGCAGGAGTTAACCGAAAGTACACTTCCTTTTTGTTATCGTTGAGCTGGGCTTTCCGTACCCAACCGGCTTTAAGTAATTTGCTCGCGATCTTGGAGGTGTTCCCTTTGCTCAAATTCATCTTTTCCGCGATGGAAGTGACATTGATCGGCTCCTGCTCCCCGATGCACGCAATGGTGTGCAGTTCTGTCATATTCAAACTGAATTCGGCACCGATATGCTTCCGGATATCTTCGAGATAGGATGCGGATATTCGGGATTCATATTCTTCTTTTTGCTGAAGAAACTGAATAAAAAATTCATGAATGGCGGCTTTGCTTTTATCTGCAGTATCCATGGTTCATGCTGGCTCCTCGACTCATTTTTTTTTAGTATATCATAAATCGTTTCCTGAGAAATAATTACGCATACTTCTAGGCAAGGTTGACACGTCGAGGGTGGCCGGTACACGGGAAGCTGGTTTCAGACTTTTGTTTGCGAGCGAAAAAAAGAAGAGCTAAACCTAGATAATTCCCGGCGAGAACAGCTGCATTGACTTTAAATCATTATTTATGTATTCGGCGATACGTCTGGCATCATGCTGTACCCACCCCAAAAGTGCAGATCCTCTGCAGGACAGCCACGGAAGACCGATGAAATATAGGCCTGGAATATTAGAAATACCATTGAACTGGGTAATTTCTTGATGTTCATTAAAGAGATGATTGATTTGGATCCAGGAGAAATCCGGGCGGAACCCGGTTGCCCAAATGATATTGTCAGCCTCAATATAGTGATCGTCCGCAAAAAACACAGTACGTGACTCCGCGCTGGCTGCCCTCGGAAATAGCTTGATTTTCCCTTCTTTTAATCGTTGTTTTAATTGGTATCCATAGATTTGCTCAGGTTGTTGGCGTAACCATTTCCCGCGTTTGGTGTGATTTCCGGCCTGTAAGAAACCCAATTTGTCGTAATACCAAAAAATGCTCTTTCCCAATATGTACAGAGGTTTAAAATGGAGCTGGTTTGATGCGGATAAATAGACATCAAAGTCATTTGACAGTTCTACTGCAATTTGTGCACCTGAATTTCCTGCTCCCACGACCAACACGCTTCCAGGTGTAAGCTGGCCGGGATTCCGGTATGCGGAAGAATGAAGCTGAGTCGTATCATTTGAAATGGACTGGCTTATGGCTGGAACATACGGTTTATGAAAAGGCCCTGTAGCCACGATTACATTTTTGGATTGAATCGTTCCTCTGCTAGTCTCCACCTCAAATCCCCTTGGAATGGAGGTTAACGATTTGACTTCCGTATCCAACTGAATCGGAAAATCAAAGGTTAAAGCGTATTCCGATAAGTATGCGGCAACCTCATCTTTTGTAGGGAGACCATTCGGATCCCCAGGCAAATCAAGACCAGGTAAACGGCTGTAATTCCTGGGTGTGAATAATTGTAAGGAATCGTATCTGTTGCGCCAGGAATCGCCTAAGGCTTTGGCTTTATCGATTAACATCAATGGTATTCCTTTTTGCTTTAAGAAGTAGGCAGCTGCAAGACCAGCCTGTCCGGTACCAATAATCAAGACATCCAGCATAGAAATTCCTCCAAGTAAAATAAATGTTGATTATATAATACATGATCATTTGTTCATATGTAAATGAAATGAATAGAATCTTCGCTTAAAGCCAAGTCCAGATATATGGAAAAGAGTGGGATTATACCGATGAGAAGCAAGCAAGAAAGAAAACTGCCGGTTCAACGGCAGTCTTCTTCTCACAAGGACTATATGGTTGAAAAGAGGAGATTTATCTTATTCCAAAGTTCTTACTCCCTTGACTGCGAGAGGTTATAGATCCCAAACTCATAAAAGGAATATCCATAATCGGTGGCTCTTTCAATCCCCTGAAATTTAACGTACCTGGCTGTAACGGGGGCAAAATGGACCGTTTCTTTGCCATCATGGGCCGTAATGATGCCATCATTGTCCTGGATCACGCTGCTCCAGTTCTGCTGGTCGTTGGAGACAAGGATTTTGTAAGTTTTGGCGCGGGCTAATTCCCACTCGATCCGGACCGTATCGAATGCTTTAGCTTCGCCTAGATCGACCTGGAACCAGCTGTCATTCACGTAGTTGCTCGCCCATCTTGTCGAAGAAAACCCATCGACGGCATATTTCGGCGCCAAGGTCGAAACGGAGCCTTCGACGGAAGAGGCGGTTACGGTTTTATTTTCCGCCAGGTTACCAGCAAGATCATACACCTCTTCTTTCAGCGAAGCATAAGCCGTATCGGAAACAATACGATCCGCGTACAGTTGATCCAGCTTTACATTGAAACCTTTGAGGAATTGATCAAACTGCGCAGCATTCTTTCCTTCAAAACGCTTCATCTGGTCCAGCTGCGCGTTCAACGAGCGGGGAGCTCCGGGCGTCGTGAACTGCTTTTGCTCGGCGAAGAGGTTCACATGAGCTTTCATGGTGTCAGCGGTAGTTGCCGCCCGGATTGTGTAAGCTGTCGTCTTGGATTTGGCAGCCGCCACGGTAATGGCCAGTTGATGCTTACCCGGCATTCCCTTCAGATCAATCGGCGTTCCCGGGGCGTAGGGTTTGCCGTCGAAAGTGGCCGTTACCCGGGTCAAACCGCTATCATCGTCTTGCACTTCCCATGTGAATGCAACTGTTTCAGTATTGGGAACAACTACATCGCCATTTAACTTTTGTCCGTTGATAAATACGTCTGCTTCAGGTGGTGTACTGTTATGAATGTCGTATGTTCCGTTCAAGTATTGATACAGCCAGTCATACATGAGACGCAGGCCGGGATCTTTGCTCACCGCCAAATTATAAACCGCATTATTTCCCTGGTAATAAGCTCTGAATCCCTTTTGCATCAAGCCGGTTGCGGCGCCGCTGTTCAAGTAATCGATATAACGCTCACGGAATACGCCGTCCTGAAGCATCCGGTCATCAAATTCGACTTCATTCGACATTCCGTACCGCTTTGCAGTATTTGCGGCATCTTCCAGCCGGTCTTGATCCATGCCGCCAAAGAAATAGTTCGGTTGAAGGGCCGCGGCATCAAATCCTACGTCTTTCCACATATAGCTTTTATAAGCCAAAGAGTGGGGGATCCAGAAAAATTTCAGATTCATGTCATGGATTTTGCCGCTCACGGCTTTAATCAAGCCCGGTCCCGTTTCGCTTGTGCTGATTTGTTCTTCCAGCCAGTACATGCCGACAAGCTCCAGATTGGAATAATTCGCGGCCTGCCATCTTTGCCGGACCTGGTCCAGCCACCACTGAACCGCTTTTTTTCTGTTTTCGAGGGCTTTCTCTTGTCCGACGACAGAGGCATTAAAGCTTAACGATTCCCCTGACCCGTCCACATCGCCAAAATCGTTTAAAGATTCCCCTGGATTCGGAATCATGAGCACAACCTTCTCTTTATAATCAGGTTGGTTCAGCTTGGACCCGACTTCCTTGGTCGCCTCATTCAACTGCTGCATATCTCCCGCAGCTGCAAAGGTTTTGTCCAAATACCAGGTCCAGTCCCCCAGATTTGTTTGCCCCAGACCGAAATCCCGGCCGGCAGGGGAAGCAAGCCCGAGATATAAAACACCGTCAAAAAGCCAGTCGGTAGGTTCCCCGTTCTGATCCACGTAACTGATGTTCGGGATGATCCGTTCCTTGGTCCAGTCCCCCAAACCATCCGCATACTGTCCGTTATACAGCAGATTCAGATTCCGGATCCCGCCCGTAGCTTCGCCCGGCTCCAAAAAATGAGGCTGCTCAGCGGGAACCTTTACCGCTCCGTTCATCTTTCCGTCCGTGCCCATAATTTCAATTTCGTCAATGTATTCCCATAGGGTAGGATGCATCGTGAAAATGACTTTTACATAGCGGGCATAAGCCAGCTTGCCGTCCGTACTCCCGCCTTGGATTCCGTCCCGGCTGCCGTCCCACGCAAACATTTCCTGCCTTGGCGGTCCTTCTCCCCAAAGCAGTTGAGTGGCGTTATGGGAGAGAAGGCCCCAATTCTCCTTATCGTCCGAGACATACATCGATACCGTGAGAGGCACGAGGATGGAGTTGGCAGGGTAATCCTGAAAAAAATGGGCGGTTACTTTTCCGATCGACTTCTCCTCACCCAAATCGAACACGACTTCGCGCGCTTTGCCCCGAACATGTCCTACCCAGGCCGGGTCATTCATATCTAGTTGTCCATATTTCCCATCTGTAAGCTTATTCCCGGCATCAGGATGCGACGGATCCGGGGCTTCAGACCATTCATAAGGAAGTCCAAGGGCAAGATTACGGAGCTTTGGCTGCTCCTCATCCGGTGGCGACGCAGGATCATCCGCCGGGGAAATCCCTTTTGCCTGCATCGTCGGAACCAGCTCGCTCGCTTGGGCCGCCGGAACCAGCGACACCATCATGACTGCAGTCATGGCAACCGCAGCCCATCTTTTATACCAACTCATCAAGTTCAGCTCCTTTTCTCAAGTTAAGAAACCGCTTTCAAATTTTGGTCAGCATTTTCTCCGAATCAAACTTTCCGTCACCCCCTCACTGCGATTCGATCTGATAGGTGTAAGTCATGGTGACACCCTCCGCATGATTGATGGTAAATGGGGCCTTGTATGCAAGGCAAGCAACATTTTTTGATGCGTTCGCAATATTTTCATAAGGCTTGGAGGGAGGGGATTTCATTGTCTTTTTTGTGTATCGGTGTATTTTGTTTTGGATATGTTAGCATCCAAGAAATCTATCATTTTTACGAATAGAATACATCATAGATTTCGAGGAGGTGAGATCCATGCCGAAAAAACCACGGGTAAAGCAAGGGGACGACTTGATGATCGTTGCCGATGCCTATGTGTTGTATTCCCAAAACATTTCTTTAAACACGGATGCATTCAGAGCGGCCGTACGGACGCGGAATGCACAAGCCGTCCGCAATATTCTAGGACTCCCCAGACCGTCTTCCATCTCGTTCTTTACGGCTCAAGACGGGAGACGTTGTGTCAACATTGTCTTTTCTTCAGGAACAACCTCAGGCAGATTAACGATCTGTGTACCTCGCCAATAGTATTTTAAGCGTAGGGAACTCCAAGCTGTCTAGCTTGGAGTTTTTTGATGTTCACTTGTCGTCCGGCCCGAATGAATAAACGGCTTTTTAGCTATAAGTATCAAGACATGCTGATGTTGTTTCTATTACCATACATAGAAGAACGGCTTAAGATAACCATCGCTATGGCATGCGAACTGAGCATAGAAGGAAATGGGTCCAGGCTGGCGAACTCCTCAGTTAACCTGAATTTTAATAAGGGAAATTATGGTATGAAGGGGGCGTTTAAGGAAATGAAAACGATTCGCAGCATGTTCGAGCAGCTGTATTGGGCCGACAAGCGCATACTGGATGCGCTGGACGCTGGCGGGGATGGGGAATCCGACGCCGAAGCGGTCCGGCTGCTAAGTCATACTCTGCGTGCGGAGCAGGTGTGGTTCACCCGGCTGCAGGGACAGGACAGCAACCACCTGCCGCTTTGGCCAAACGATAGTCTGGATGACTGTAAACGTCTTGCGCAAGAGATGCGGGAAGCCTTCAGCGCATATCTCGCTGAGCTAACCGACGAACGTCTGGACGATGTGATTTCCTACATCAACCAGTACGGGAGGTCGTACCGGACATCTGTTCAAGACATTTTGACTCATCTTGCGCTGCATGGCCAGTATCATAGGGGGCAAATCAACATGAAGCTGCGCTCTGCTGGCATGGAGCCGGTCAACGTGGATTATATTACATTTGTGCGCCTGCAGGGACAGTAATCCCCCGTTCTCACTCAAGCGAAAAAGTCATAACCACAGATCGTGGCTATGACTTTTTTGGATGACCGGTGCTCAGTTCGTACGCTAGAAAATATGCCCCAGCTTGTCGGGGTTTCGAACAATATAGATGTTGTGGATCTTCCCATCTTCGAAGTGAAAGAGCAGCACTCCATTGACTGCGCTGTCTTCCGAACGCATCAGTATGGCAGCTTCTCCATTGACTTCCCCCATTTCGACAGTCGTTCCTTCTCCAAACATGGCTGCTTTACGCATACCGCCGAGAAGGTAGCGGCCAACCCGTTCCCTGGAGACAACCGGATGGACCGTTGCAACCACTTTGCCGCCACCGTCGGCAACCAGCACGACATCTTGGTCCAGCAGCGATAAAAGCTGATCCATGTTCCCTTTCTTGAGC
Organism: Paenibacillus sp. PSB04; assembly: GCF_025809195.1. Lineage (NCBI taxonomy): Bacteria > Bacillati > Bacillota > Bacilli > Caryophanales > Paenibacillaceae > Paenibacillus > Paenibacillus sp. PSB04. The sequence goes on along the minus strand of NZ_CP081301.1, from coordinate 6,677,421 downwards.
GCTCCCATAAATCCATGAACCCACTGCTGGCTCTCAGGGTGGATCTGAACGGGCTCATCGGAGATCCGGCCCATCTTGGCGCTTGCACGGCTGAACAGTTTCCGGCAGCTCACTTCGCTTTTTTCCATAAGCTCGGCGATCTCGTTGTAATTGAAGCCCAGCGCTTCGCGTAGGATGAACACGGCACGCTCGGAGGTCGTCAGGTTTTCCAGCAGAACAAGCATTCCATAAGAGAGGAGATCATCTCTTTCCAATGCTTCCGTTGAATCGTCGTTTAACATGAGAAATGGCTCGGGAAGCCATTCTCCATAATATTCCTCCCTTTGTTTTCGTGCCGATTTCATCATATCTTTACAGTGGTTCGTGACCATTTTGCACAAAAAAGCCTTGGGCTGCGTTAAACGTTCCCGTGGGACATCATGTACCTTCACAAAAACATCCTGCACGGCGTCTTCCGCATCGGAAACCGAACCCGTCAATTGATAAGCAAGCTTGAATAACAGCTTCTTGTACTGCTTGTAAAGATCCTGCATCCGACTTGCTCCTTCCGCAGCTGAATTTCTATTTTCACCTTAAAGGAATCAGGACTTTTACACAACCCTTACCGCCACTCGACGATCTCATCGAGGCTTTGCCTTGCTTTTGGACGTTTGGGGTCCTCTTGCCGGTATCCGAAAGCAACCATACAGGATACGCCGAAATCGCCAGTTCCGATGATACCCTCATTTTGTAAAATAGAGGTCACCTGCTTTTTATCAAAACCTTCGATGGGACTGGAATCAATGCCGATTTGAGCCGCGGCTGTCATCATGTTGGCCAGTGCGATATACGTTTGTCTGCATGCCCATTCAAACAGGAGACGGTCATTATTTTCGAGCTCCGTTTCGATGAAGGTTTTGTAGAACCCGGAAACCCGCTGCACCACTTCTTCTGGCATATGCTGGATGTCTTTCAGCATTTTCATGACATGAGCCGAATCATGCCTTAAGCCTTGTCTGGCCAAAATCACAACAAAATGGCTCGCCGTAGGCAGTTGTCCCAGGGCACCGCCCGTGACAGGTTTTAACTTTTCGCGGAGCGCCGCATCCTGAATCACGACAAACTTCCAAGGCTCAAGGCCAACCGAACTCGGAGACAATCTACCTGCCTCCAAAATAAAGCGGAAGTCTTCATCCGGGATTTTTTGGCTGCTATCAAATACATGGCAAGCATGTCTGAATTGAAAAGCCTTTAAAATTTCTTCTATTTTATTCACCGCTGCGATCATATGGGATCAACCTTCTTTCGTGGGTTTACACATATAACGAGGTAAGGCTGGCATTTGTGACCGCTGCTCAAACGCGACTCTTGGTTCATTTACAATGCGGAAGTCCTGTGTTAAATTTAATCGTGTATCAACAAGTGATATGTTGTTTCATCCTGTGAAACAAACGGACGACGACCGTGGACAATTCGATTCGGAAGCTGATGATGATTTAAGGGGGAGAGTCTATGATGGATGAGTCGAGGAAAAACCAGGTAAAGCAGCAGTTTTCCCGGAATGCGGATAAGTACGTGACGAGCGCTATCCATGCCAAAGGCGAGGATCTGGCCTGGCTTGTGTCATGTGCCAAAGCCAATGCGAATATGAATGTGCTTGATATCGCAACAGGGGGAGGACATGTGGCCAATGCGCTTGCCCCGCTGGTTCGGCATGTAACGGCCTGTGATTTAACCCGTGAAATGCTGGCGGCAGCAGAACGCTTTATCGGCGGAAATGGACACACGAACGTTAGCTACATAACGGGAGACGCGGAGCAGCTGCCTTTTGAAGATGAATCCTTCGATCTGGTGACCTGCCGGATCGCCGCGCATCATTTCACAGATGTTCCGGCGTTTGCCGCCGAGGCCTTGCGGGTTGCCAAACCTGGAGGGAAACTGCTCTTCATAGACAACGCAGCTCCCGAGCAGGACCCTTTGGATCAATTTTATAATGATATCGAAAAGTTACGGGACCCGAGCCATGTCCGGGCATGGAAGAAATCGGAGTGGATTCATCTGCTCGAAAGCACCGGCTTCCGTATCGAGATGGCCGTCTGCTTCCCGAAACCGTTCCGGTTTCAGGATTGGTGCGAGCGGGCCGGACTCCCGCAAGCGGAGAGAGAGGCTTTAGAGAACAAGATGCTGCAGTCTGCAGAAGATGTACGCCGGTTTTTCTCGATATTTTCTGATGAAAACGGCAGGCTTTCCAGCTTTTCCGGAGAATCCGTCTATATTCAGGCTGTCCGGGTGGAGTAAGCAGAGCTTGGACTAACCAAAATCGGGAAGGGGAAATAACGGATAATGAAATGTGCAATTCTGGACGATTATCAACGGGTTGCCTTATCGATGACGGACTGGTCGGCCGTCGCGGAGCAAGTCGAGCTCCGTGTATTCGATCATCATTTCGATGACGAAGAGGAGCTGGCTGCTGCGATCGAAGATTGCGAGATCGTCGTCATCATGAGGGAGCGGACGCCGTTCCGGGAATCGCTGTTCCGGCGTCTGCCGCGCCTGAAGTTGCTGGTGACGACAGGCATGCGCAACGCCTCGGTCGATCTGGCCGCGGCTGCGGAACGAGGCGTCGTCGTATGCGGGACGCAAGGAGGCGGCGAGGGGACGACGGAGCTGACCTGGGCGCTCATTCTCGGGCTCGCAAGAAGGCTGGTACAGGAGAACGAAGCGCTGCGCAGCGGTGGAGCCTGGCAGAGCACGATCGGTGTAGACCTGCTCGGCAAGCGGTTAGGGCTGCTCGGCCTCGGCCATATCGGAAGCAACATCGCGCGCATCGGGCAGGCGTTCGGCATGGAAGTTATGGCCTGGAGCCAGAACTTGACCGCCGACAAAGCCGCCGCCGCGGGGGTGAAGCTCGCATCGTCGAAGGACGAGCTGCTGGAGAGCAGCGATTTCGTCTCCATCCATGTCGTGCTCAGTGACCGCACGAGAGGGTTGATCGGCGCGCGGGAGCTTGGACTCATGCGTCCGTCCGCTTACCTCATCAACACCTCGCGGGCACCGATCGTTGACCGTGAGGCTTTGATCGATGCTTTGCGCAGCGGTAAGATCGCGGGTGCCGGCCTGGACGTATTCGAGCAGGAGCCGCTGCCTTTAGACGACCCGCTCCGGACGATGCCGAACGTGCTGGCCACGCCGCATATCGGTTACGTTACCGAAGCGACCTACCGCGCCTACTTCCGCGGCATCGTCGAGGCGATCGATGCGTACCTGAAAGGCTCACCCGTGAATGTGATTGGGTAACGATATTCAACCCATATGCCAATAAGCTAAGCCCCCGTTAGGGGGCTTTTTTGTGTGGTAAACATCGAGTATGTCCTTGCAAGGACATACCGCTGTTCATGCATTAACCCATATAAGCAGTTCAATGGGAGGGGGAATCAATCTAGCATTTAAAAAATAGTCTTTTAATCGTTCATATTCGCCTTTCCTCTCTTTCTCTTATCTTCATAGTATGTTGATATATTACAAGATTGGAGGAATGAACAGATGGCAGTTAGTCCTAGTCCGCTTTGTAAACAATTCGCTTCCATTTTGAAGGCGACTCCGCAGGTTATTAACGGTGTTTGTACGGCTTCATCGGTCAGAAACAACATTAAGCCAAGGATTTTAGGTAAGAGAACCAAATCATTTCTGGCCATCCCGCAGGCTTTTTCCTTTGAAAACATTGGCCGTGACGGGAAAGCCTTGTGCCTTGGCGAAACCGTTATTTTAACCGCAGAAATCAATCCTTTTATTTCCCGACTTCGCAGTCATGGTATCAAGGTAACCGCGCTGCATAACCACTGGTTGTTTACGAACCCTAATATTTGGTATATTCACTTCGAAAAAAATGCGAAACCGTTAACTTTCGCAAGAGACGTTCGGGATGCGCTCGATGTCCTGACAACGAAAACGGTTCGGCCTGTTATGATTAAAAAATAATCAACAGGTCAAAAAGGTCCGCCAAAGGCGGATCTTTTTTGTCTCTGCTCAGAAGCGATCATCACAATATCGGTGCCAATTAATAGTCCGAAGAGATCACGTCCCGATGTATACAGGCTTCCCGCGAAGTGTTATCAGCCCACATTGATGGGAATTCTTCTATTGTGTTAAAATTTCTTGTGTTTGTTCAATGATATGAGCTTGCCAAACAGCAAGCTGGCGTAGGAGGGTTCGAACATGAAAATATTGATCGTTGGCACAACGGGTACGCTTGGAGCGGCGGTTCGCCATGAATTGGAGCAGAGCCATGAGATCATTACGGCCGGACGCAAAGGGGCTGACGTCACCGTCGATATGTCGGTACCTGAAAGCATCATCGCCATGTATGATGCCGTCGGCAAGGTCGATGCGGTGATCTGCACCGCTGGACAAGCTTACTTCGGTCCGCTGCGGGAATTAACACCGGAACGTAATGAAATCGCGGTCTTAGGGAAGCTGAAAGGACAAATCAACCTCGTGCTGCTGGGGTTGGACCATGTAAATGATCAAGGAAGCTTTACCCTGACCACCGGTATTATTATGGACAGTCCCATTGTGGGCGGAATCTCATCCGCGATGGCGGGCGGCGCCATCAAAGCCTTCGTACAGTCGGCAGCCATTGAAATGCCAAGAGGAATCCGGATCAACAACGTCAGCCCGAACGTACTGGAGGAGTCCATGGATACCTATGGTCCTTATTTCCCGGGCTTTGAGCCTATACCTGCTAGAAGAGCTGCCTTAGCGTTCCGGAAAAGTGTGGAAGGTGCCCAGACCGGACAAACTTATACGGTCTATTGAAGTAAGACGACCGGACGAATATTGTTATCCGTAAAGTTGAAGCCAGGCTAACGAATGTAGCTGTCAGCGAACAAGAGCTTTGGCAGATATGCAGAGCCAGTGGTTGGAGGATATCCAGCGACTGGCTCTTTTTATGCAGTTCCTCGTTCTGCTATCCTCTACAGGATCCGAAGGTTGGTAAATCGAATGATGGAACCCCAGGTCCTATCTGCCACTAGCGTCTTTGTCATAGGTCTGGACGTAAATACCGTCCCCTTCCTGCCATTCGGCGATCAGAACGTCTTTATAATCGGTTATGTGATACGGTTCCAGCTGTGCTCTCAACCAGGATTCGTCAAATCCGAGATCCTTGATTTCGTCCCACAATACTTTCCCGTCGCGGATGATCGTTACGGGAACGTAAACCGGTTTGTCAGGCAGATTCAAATCCTCCCCGGTCGTTTTCTGATACCGGGACTTTTTTAAAATGCTGAGGGAGCCGTCGGCCTCCAAATAGCAGAAGGCGACCTCCCGAATCGAGAAGGTTTCGCTCTGGCGGAGCAAGCTTTGCAGCTGGTTTATGTTCATCCGGTTTTTCTTCAGCGCCTGAAGATCCAGGACGCCGTTTTTGATCAATGCAGAAGGCTTGCCCTCAAATATCCCCCGGAAAAACAGCGATTTTTGCCCCAGGTATTCGATGATGACAAGCAGCACTCCCCACAGGCAGATGGAATAGATGATATAAGACAGCCCGACTTTCGGTTCATACAAGGCGTTCCCGAGCAGTTCTCCAAACACGATGGAGGCGATGAAGGTGAAGGGCGTAATTTGTTTGATGATTTTTCTTCCGGCAAATCTCACGATCACGAACAATAAAAAAAATCCGACGATTAGTTTGAGGGTTACGGGCCCTAAATGAATTTCCGGCATATCATTAACCTCGCAGCGGTTTCTATTTTGGAATACATTCTATGTATGCCCATATTGCGCCCGATATTTACTATCGACGTTTCAAGCAGGACGGTAACACAAAAGAACCGGCATTTGGCCGGTTCGTGAATTAAGGATAAGTATGTGCATCTAAAGACTTGGATTTCCGATATCGCAAGGAAAGCTTCCGCTAAGTGCAGCCTGCTTTCCTTGAAGATTCGTCGATCGGCGTTTTTCTAATGCGGCGAGTGGAGGAATGAAAGACAGATGTTACAGTTTGCTTACCGTCAGCAATCTTTTTCCCATGAACCATATGACAGTGCCGGTGCCCCACAGGATCAGGGCGGACCCAAGGCCGACTACGGACATATAAGCATTGATGTGAGCCGCACCAAAGCTGGCCTCTACAGGCAGGAACAACAGTGTTGCGAGCGCGAGCAGACACAGTAATGCCCCGGTTAGATGATAAAACTTGACCCGGAACAAAGAGGCCAGCGGGAAAAAGTGAATTCCGACAATCAGAGCGGTCACGATGGGGATCAACGCCGTGCGGCCGGCGGCATTGCAGACGGCAACCGCAATGGCGATTGCGGCACCCTCTGCCGCAAAGACGATATTGAAACGGATGGCGATCCGTTTGCCGGGCCTGGGATCAGCTACTGCGCTTTGATCCTTGATCTTCCGCGACCCGCGGATCAGCGAGGCACCTCCGATGAACAGCACAATCCCAATGGCGACAGCTGCGGCTAACCACAAAGGAGCTGCGAACTCCTGCAATCCCATGATGCCGGTATACGCCCACAGCGTACCGAATAAGGCCATAAAAAAAACGCCGCTTGCCGTTCCGCGTATGGCGGAACTATGGATGGTGCCAGATGGTTTTTTCATAATGTTAACTCCTCCGAATGGATATGATCTTCACTGGATTCATCATATCAAAAGGACCGAAACTCCCAGTATTCACGGTTGTCATGACTTTGATATGACAGTTGTCATCAATTTCCCTATGCTCAAACGCCGCCATGTTTCGGCAGTATGCCATGCAAAATAAGCCGGCCGGCAATGGGCGCCGGTCAGCTTCTTCAGATCGTATTATTTTGTCCGCAAGTACCGCTTGTCCTTCAGGAATAACCACCAGAACAGAATAAACACCGGCAGCAGAATGACGGTGCCGAAGCCGTAGCCCCAGAGCAGCGACACGAACATCGAGTGGTTCGTAAAACCGGCCTCCACGGTCAGGTCGGGGTGGACGATGTAGGGCATATGCGCTCTCCCGTAGGCGTAGCTCGCCAGGGCAAACTGCAGAATCACGGCGACGACGGACAGGCGCAGCCAGCCTTTTCTGCCGTTTTTCCGGCGGATCCACAGTGCACCGTACCCGATGGCAAAAGCGACGACCGACAGCAAGAACCACATCGACTGCTCCTGCATTCGGGCTACGATCCATAACGCTTCCGGAACCATCGTAAACGTCGCCAGGACGGCCATCGCCAGCGCCAGCGGCCCCAGAACGACCGCAATGGAGCGATAGTGCTGCGAGACCTGTTCGTCGCCGGCTTCCCGGCCGTAGTCGGACAGGAACAAGGCGGACAGGAACAGCTCGGTCAGAATGCCGAAGCCGACGTGGGCGTACAGCGTGGCGCTGGTCAGCAGCTTCCCGAACTCGAGCTGGGGAAACCCCTGGCTCATGTGAATAAATCCGCCGAGCGAAATCGGCAGCACGCTGACGAGCAGACCGGGGATCAGCAGTCCGGTGACGCCGGATACGATCCGGAGCGCCAGTTCATGCTTCTGGACAGAGTACGAATAGACGATGAACGCGCTCCGAAACAGCAGCAGGACGAGCACCAGGCTCACTGGCACAAGCAGGAGCGTGCCCAGGACATAAGCGGCCCGGGGAAAAAAGCCGACCAGCGCGACCACGAGCAGGACGAGGAAGACGTTGGTCACTTCCCAGGAAGGGGACAGGAAGCGATTCGCGATGTCGGCCGCATGCGGATTCCGTCTGCTGAACACCATGGACCAGAAGCCTGCGCCGAAGTCGATGGAACCGGCGATGGAATAGATGAAAATAAAGCACCAGAGAATGGTGATTGCAAGCTGCGTGTCGCTCATAGGCTTCTCCCCTCTCCGTTTACGCCCTCCACCCCGTCGAAGGTGACCGGATGCCGTTTGAAATAGTAGTACATCACCACGGCCGTGACGATGAGCAGAAAAACATACAGGCCAAGGAAAAGGACAAACAGCGAACCGAGATGCTGCGCCTTCGTCGCGGCCGACGCCGTCGTCTGCATATGGTAGATCGTCCACGGCTGACGCCCCGTACAGCTGAACACCCAGCCCGTTTCAATGCCGATCATGGACAGCGGGCCGGCCAGCAGCAGGGCGGACAGCAGCCACCTCGGATAGGGGCGCTTGGTCAGCAGCCGCAGACCGACCGTAAAGGCCGATGCGAGGATCAGCAGCGTGCCGATCCCGACCATGACGTTGAACAGCGTATGAATGATCAGCGGAGGCCACTGATCCTCCGGAAAATCGTTCAAACCCTTCACCACCGTGTCGAACCGGTTGCCCGCCAGAAAGCTGAGCGCCCACGGAATTTCGATGGCGCCTTTAATACTGCGGGTTTCTTTATCGGTGACACCGCCGATCGCGAGCGGCGCATAGGCTTGGGTCTCAAAGAGCCCCTCGGCGGCCGCCAGCTTTTCGGGCTGATGCTCATGCAGCATTTGTGCGGTTTCGTGGCCGCTAAGCGCCGTCATGAGCGAAATGATGCCGCCGATAAGCAGTCCCAGGAACAGGCTCTTCTGGTGATAGGACCGCTCGCGGTCCGACGATCCACGCTTTAGCAGCTTATAGGCGGCTACCGAAGCGACCGCGAACGCGCCGGTCATATAGGCCGACAGCAGGACATGCATGGCCGTCGTCGGCAGGCTCGGGTTGAACACGGCCGCCCATGGATGGACGTCAAACACCCGGCCGTTTTCCATCCGGAAGCCGCTGGGCGTGTTCATCCAGGCGTGAGCGTCGGTAATGAGCACGGCGGACATGCTGGATCCGATCGCAACGAAGATGACGCTCAGAATCCGCAGTGTTCCCGGAAGCCGATCCGCTGCGTAGACATAGATGGACATGAACAGCGCCTCGAGGAAAAAGGCCCAGATCTCAATCTGGAAGGGAAGCGCGATCACTTGGCCGACGATTTCCATAAAGCCGGGCCACAAGAGGGACAGCATCACGCCGACCAGGGTTCCCGACGGAATGGCGACGCCAAGGAGAATGGCGAGGCCTTTGGTCCAGCGTTTGGCGAGCGTGGCGTAGTCCTTGTCCTTTTTCACCTGGTACAAAATTTCCGCGATCACGATCATGAAGGGGATGCCTACCCCGAGTGTCGCAAAGATGATATGAAACGCCATGGACGATCCGAACAGTGACCGTGCCAGCATAACGTTATCCATAAGAAGCCTCCGTTCTGAGCGTAAAGTCGCATCTTATTGTGAACCAAGGTTATCCAAAGTATTCCTGCGCAGATAAATAACGCCAAGAGCGTAAAGCGGCCGGAACAGAGAGTAAGCGGGCGGGGACGATGGATTGTGGCTGTAACCATCCTGACTGTATAATGAAGATAAGATGACTAGGAAAGGGGCGACCCGGAGTGAAAATCAGCGAATTGTCGCAATTAACCCATGTCAGTGCCCGCTCGATCCGTCATTACGAAAATCAAGGACTTCTCATCGCCGACAGACTGGATAACGATTACCGGGATTTCCCTGAATCGGCCGTCGGGCGGGTCAAGGCGATCCAGCTGTACTTGAAGCTGGGATTGACGGTTGAAGAGATCAAAGCGTTATTCAGAACGGAAGTGGCCGATCCTGACGGTTATGAATATTGTGAGGAGATGCTGGCTACGTATGAGGGAAAGCTGCAGCAGGTAAATGAGCAGATCGAAGCCTTGCACGGGCTGAAAACATTACTGGAAAGGCAAATCGCCTTCACCAACGGGAAAAAGAACATCGTATAGCCAAAACAGCACTGGAGCGCCGGAAGCATGCTCCGGTTTTTTTATGTTGACATTGACACTAGTGTAAACCTTTATGATGGGCTTAATCTCGTGATGAAGGGAGTTTTACCTATGAATACAGGCTTTACAAAAGACACCCGTCAAGCTGGCGATTCGTATGCGGCCGGCCCTTCCAAATCAGTCACCCTCATCGGACTCGGCCCGATGGGACAGGCGATGGCGCTCGTACTGCTGGACCGCGGCTATGCCGTGACCTTGTGGAACCGGACCCCCGGCAAGGTGGAAGAGCTTGTCCGGCAAGGTGCCGTCCGGGCCGAGACGGTCGGCGGAGCTTTGGATGCGAATGAGCTCACGATACTCAGCCTCACCGATTACGGCGCCATGTACACTATTTTCGAACCGGCCTCAGAGCAATTGGCAGGCAAAACGATCGTCAACTTGAGCTCGGACACGCCGGCGAACGCCCGTAAGGCGGCGGAGTGGCTAGCGGACCGCGGCGCCCGTCTCGTCACAGGCGGCGTGCAGGTTCCACCTTCAGGGATCGGCCAATCCGGGTCCTACACGTATTACAGCGGGCCAAGGGAGGCGTTTGAGGTTTATAAGGAGACGCTGGAGGTGCTGACCGGCACCGATTACAGGGGAGAGGATCCCGGACTTTCCATGGTGTATTACCAGATCCAAATGGACATGTTCTGGACATCCATGCTCAGCTATCTGCATGCGCTTGCGCTGGCTGACGCAAACGGCATTTCGGCGGAACAGCTTCTACCGTATGCTTCAGCGACCCTGTCGTCGCTGCCGGGCTTCATCGCGTTCTACACGCCTCGCCTTGACGAAGGGCTGCATCCCGGCGATGTGGACAAACTGGCCATGGGTGTGGCGAGCGTCCAGCATGTCGTGCACACTGCCGAAGATGCGGGGATTGATGCTGCTTTACCGGCTGCCGTGCTCCAGATTTTCAGGCGGGGAATGGACCAAGGATATGCCGGGAACAGCTTTACCAGCCTGATTGAAACGTTCAAAGCAGCCAAAGTGCGGAACACATGACCCGCAATGCCGAAGCCTGACTCTTTTGGAGTTCAGGCTTTTTTGTACTGTAACTGAGAAGCGATTGACCTTCGTCAAGGTCTAGGGGTATACTTTATTCAATTTTTCAGAATACGTTTTCGTAGCTCGGCAAGAGCAGGAAAACGAGAGTTTGTCTTACATATAACGCTGCATGCAGCGTAACGATCTCAAGGAGGTTATCATTTGCTTACTACATTAAATCTAGCCGGAATTTGGGAACTCCAATTAGATGGGGAGAAGTCCGGATTGCAAACGCCGTTCGCCGATACGATGGCGCTCCCGGGCACGACATCGCATGCCCGAAAAGGGGAGCGGAACGAAGCCGCAGAGATCGGCTCGCTGACGGATGAGTATCGTTTTGAAGGCTATGCCTGGTTTTCACGGACGTTTGAAGTGGACGCATCACTCGTGGGGTTACCCTGCTTCCTTTACCTGGAGCGTACGCGTGTGACAACTGTTTGGATCGACGGTGAGGAATTGGGCAGCCGTAACAGTCTGAGCACCCCCCACGTGTACGAGATCTCCGGAGGACTGACGGCAGGGACGCATACGATGCTCATTCGCGTCGACAACACGAACTACCCCACCAAAGGCGGCCATCTTACATCCCCGGATACCCAGACGAACTGGAACGGCATCACCGGACGGATCGAGCTGCAATTTACGGGCCAGCGTTACCTGCAAAATGTCCAGGTCTATCCGGATGCAGCAAGCCGGTCGGTCACCGTCAAGGCGCGCCGCGTGGGCATTTCTGCAGACAAGCTGGTCGTGTCAGCATCCGGATTCAACGGCGATTCCGAGCATCGGCCGGAGGCGCAAACGTTCAGCCTTTCCGATGATCGCGAGGTCGTTATCACATACCCGCTCGGTGAAGAAGCCAGACTGTGGAGCGAGTTCGATCCCTACCTGTACAAGCTGAACCTTCGTCTGGAGGACGAGGAGGGAACGCTGCTGGACGTGACCGAAATCGTATTCGGACTGCGGTCATTCCAGGCTGACGGCGATAAGTTTACGATTAACGGAACCCGGACCTTTCTGCGCGGGAAGCATGACGGCCTCATTTTCCCGCTGACAGGTTACGCGCCGACAACTGTTGACGAATGGCTGCGGGTGCTTACCATTGCCAAATCGTACGGCATCAACCATTATCGCTTCCATACCTGCTGTCCGCCGGAAGCCGCTTTTACCGCGGCCGATCTGCTGGGAATTTATATGGAGCCGGAGCTGCCGTTCTGGGGAACCGTCACCGACGAATCCGATCCGAAGCATAACGCCGCCGAACAGGAATACCTGATTCAGGAAGGGTTCTCCATGCTGGAGAGCTTCGGCAATCATCCGTCTTTTGTCATGATGTCGCTCGGGAACGAGTTGTGGGGGAGCAAGTCGCGCCTCAGTGAGATCCTTGCCGCTTACAAAGCGTTCGATGACCGCCCCTTGTATACGCAAGGCTCGAACAACTTCCAGTTCGTGCCGGACATTCTCCCGGAGGAGGATTTCTTTTGCGGCGTCCGCTTCTCGCGGGATCGTCTCTTCCGCGGCTCCTACGCCATGTGTGACGCGCCGCAGGGCCATGTGCAGACGGACATGCCAAGCACCCGGAAAGATTATGACGAGCAGATCCAGCCGTCCATCTTGGGTAAAAGATCGGTGGAAGGATCCGGGAACAGCATCCAGATCCAGTACGGAACAGGTACGAAGACCGTGCAGGCGTCGGCTGTAGAAGAACAATTGATCCCCCGCATTCCGGTCGTTTCGCACGAGATCGGACAGTATGCCACCTTCCCGAATTTTGCCGAGATCGAGAAATACACAGGTCCACTCAAAGCCCGCAATTTCGAAACGTTCCGGGAACGGCTCGAGGACAAGGGGCTCGGCCATTTGGCAGAGGCTTACTTTTGGAACTCCGGACAGCTGGCGGTAGACTGCTATAAGGAGGAGCTGGAAGCTGCTTTCCGGTCCCGCCGGCTGGCAGGGTTTCAGCTGTTGGATCTCCAGGATTTCAGCGGCCAAGGGACGGCGCTCGTGGGTGTACTGGATGCTTTTATGGACAGCAAGGGCTTGGTGACACCGGAAGAGTGGCGGACGTTCTGCTCCGACGCCGTGCTGATGGCTCGTTTTGACAAATATCATTTTACAGCCGGGGAGCGTTTCGGCGCGCACGTCGAACTGGCTTATTTCCGCGGCATACCGCTAAACACGGCTGAGGTCGTCTGGAACGTTGCAGAAGGCGGGACGATCCTGGCCGAAGGAACGCTGGCTGCAGAAGCATCCAAAGACGATAACTACGTCGATTTCGGGGATATCTCCTTCGTAGTTCCGGAACCTGCGGGTATGACACAGGTCACTTTGTCACTTGCGATCACCGGGACGGATATCCGTAAAACCTACCCGCTCTGGCTCTACCCGGCGGGAGTGACTGTCGATGTATCAGCCGAGCAATGGGTAACCGCACTTGACCCAGGCGTCCTGGCGCGTCTTGCGCAGGGGGAGTCTCTGCTGCTTACGCCGGACCCAGACCGGCTGAAATCCGCCGTAGACGGCACGTACTGCACGGATTTCTGGTGTTACCCGATGTTCCGGTCGATATCAGAGAGCATGAACAAGCCTGTGCCTGTCGGTACGATGGGACTGCTGATCGATCACTTGCATCCGGCACTGCGGCATTTTCCAAGCGCCTCGCATTCGACGTATCCTTGGTGGAGCATCGCGACCCACTCGCGTCCGATCATTCTGGACGATCTGTCCCAAGCCTTGTCGCCGATTGTTCAGACGATTGACAATTTTGAGCGCAACCATAAGCTGGGCCTCTTGTTCGAGTGCCGGGTCGGCGCCGGCAAGCTTCTCGTCTGTCCGCTGAATACGGAAGCAGTGATTGGTACGCCGGAGGGCAAGCAGTTCCTGCACAGCCTGATCGAATATGTACGATCGGAAGATTTTGACCCGCAGGTTGAACTTGCGCCTTCCGAGCTTCAGGCCATCCTGTAAGCTCACGATCTTCAGGATGGCTCCATCCAAACCGGACGATGCTGAAAATACGGACGTTTGGTTGAGCAAAACTGCCGCTGACGTTGCAGCTCCACGCAATTTGCCCTATGATGAGAGAGAAAAGGGGAGCTGAACGTGGCTAGAACCAAAGCATTTGATACGAATGAAGTTCTGCATAAAGCGATGAAGGTTTTCGGGAGCCGGGGCTATGAAGGCACTACACTGCCGGACCTGTTAACGGGGCTGGGCATCGCCCGCCAAAGTTTGTATGACACGTACGGTACGAAGCGTGACCTGTTCGTGACGGCCGTCAAATATTATATGGATCGAAAAAATCGCGATTTGCTGGAATTGATGGACCAGCCGGGTGCGGTTATTGATAAAGTGAAGCTGGCTTTCACGGCGATGATCAGCGCTCTGGCGGACCCGGAGCTGCGCCTGGAGTGTTTTATCATCAGCAGCGCGATTGAGCAAGCGCCTCATGACGAGGAGCTGGCCGCCTATATCCGCTCCAACACCGAACAGGTGGAGCAGGCTTTCTACAGCATGCTGGAGCGCGGGAAGGAGCGGGGCGAGATCGATCCGGCAACCAATACCCGCGAGTTGGCCCGGTTTCTGGCGCATGAGCGGATATCCTTGGTCGTTGCGGCAAAGATGGGGATGGACGAACAGAACCTGTTGGGGATCATGAAGATCGTGCTGTCGGTCGTCAATCCAAGTGGTAGTCATGTGGAATAGAAGTGGTGCGCAAAAAGGGCTATCCCGTGGTCATCGGTCATGATCATGGGATAGCCTTTCTTCATGTTGCTTAAAGAGTAAAAAAGCTATTACAGGCGTGGTAAAATGGTTTTACACTTTAGGTCGGCTTAAAGTCAAAGCCGATGCGAATGTTGTAAACTGAACACTGGAGAATAGGCGGGAAACAATGAAAAATGGAAGTACGATGAATAAACAAGGGAGAATGGAAACAGCTTTTTTATATGCAGTGTTCATTTGTTACATCCTTTTTTTATGTAAATTATTGTTCTTGTCAAGAGTTTCGCTTGTGGATTTGTTTAATAGTCAAAGGACTATAGATAGGTCGATCAATCTCATTCCTTTTCATAGTATAATGGACTATATATTTAGCAGCTCTGCCACGATAAAAAAATTCGCTTTTGCTAATGTGGTTGGCAATATCGTTATCTTTCTTCCTCTCGGCACCTATTTGTCGTTAATTAAGAACAATAAAAGAACAACCAATCTGCTATTCATAGTAATGACAAGTTTATTTATTGAAATCATTCAGGGCCTTTTAGGCATTGGAGCATCAGACATTGATGACATCATTTTAAATGGTTTGGGTGGATTCGTCGGTATTTTAGGGTATACGTTTTTAATGTGTATATTACGGGATAAGATAAAAGTACGTACTGCAATTACAATACTATCGGCAATAGGATTACCCGTTCTATTATATTTATTATTTGCGGTGAGATTGCGTCTCTGAATATCTTTATTGCATAAACAAGATGGTCCCTTACGGAAAAGGAACGGACTTATGACAAAGGATTGTTCTTCTGCTTATGATCCAATCGTTCTTTGCCGTAAACCCGCTCCATGACCGTAATAAAGTCGAGCTATTCTTTTGCTAGCGTTTATTGGTTAATCAACAGCCTGAAACTATACATCGTTGCTCAGACGTAAGCCTTCTCCAGCCAGCACCGGTTGTCCCGAATAAATTCATCCAGCGACCGCGGATTCCGCCCGGTTACTCGCAGTACCGTGTCCGTAACCTGATCTTCCACGCCTTCCGTCCGAATACGGCGATCCAGATCAGCCAGGAATTCAGCGTAGTCATTCGGAATACCGGCGGCTGTAAGCGACTGCGCCAGCTGCTCTTCCGTAATGCGGCTGTGCTTGACGGCCAGGCCTGTAAGCCGGCTGATTATCGCTGCGGCTTCATCATAGCTGAGTGATTCGGGCCCCGTAATGATATGCTCTGTATTGTGCGGTTCCTTGTCCGTCAGCGCATGGAAGGCGACGGCTGAAATATCTTCCGCATCCACGAAGCCGACTTTGCCATCCCCGGTCGCCGTGAACATTTGACCCTGCTGGCGGATGGTATGCCCATGTCCGGCTTCCGTAAAATTTTGCATGAAATAGGATGGCCGCAGCACGGCCCATTCGGGCGCGTGCTCTTTCAGGTACTGATGGACGGGGCCGAAGACCGGCCCATGCTCCGTTATCGACGCGCTGGAGAGCAGGACGAAGCGGCGGACGGAGGCGTCCAGTGCTTTGCGGATCAAAGGGATCATGACTTTATCCGGGTGCATGCCCGTCGGGGCGACGAGATAAATGGCACCAACACCTTGCAGGGCTGCTTCGTGGGTGGAATCTTCGTACCAGTCAAAGCGTGCATGGTCTGCCAGGGCATTCTCCATGTTGGACGGGCTTCGTCCGGCTGTCCGGATGGAGTAGCCTTGGTTGATCAAAAGCTGGGCGAGACGGGAGGAAGTTTTTCCTTGTCCTCCTGTGATGAGAATGCGATTGGATGAATCGGTATGCATAAGAACAGCTCCTTTTTTTATCGTTTGAGTGATGATCAAAGTGCTAAGGGGTTCCAGTAGTCCTGAAACCGGACAATTTTTCCGTTCTTAACCTCTACAACAGAAATATACTTCTGCTCATATGGTTTGCCATCCGCGAAGACGTTCCCGTTGCCTTCGTACTGGGCAATAAATACCGGGGATTCCGCCGAAACATGGATTACCGGTTTGGTAAAAGAGCGAATCTCAAGCAGGGTGTCGAGCATATCCAGGTGCTGCTTCAGAGCCCTTTTACCCTTCAAAAATTGAGGTAGCGCCTCAGGCGCGTAAGGGAATTCAAAAACGATATCCTCATCAAACAAATCGAGAAAACCTTCATAATCTTTGTTCATAATACGATCTGTGAACCATTGCATGATCGTTTCTGCCTGTGCGGAAGAAATCGTGCCCATTTGAGATGCCTCGCTTTCTGCGGTGGATTGGACCTGTTTAGCAATTCGCCAAAGGTATGGACCTAATATAACAATTCCGGACCGAATGGTCAATAATATTTTGACTAAATAGTCCGAAAAAAGAAAAAACGATGGAAAGAGGGCGCCTGTTATCAGGTGAGCCGATCTCAGCTTTTCATGAATAAGGTCACTCCATTGGCATACGGACGAAGGGAGGTATACAATACCATTTGGGCGAGCATCGCAAATGACCCATGAAAATCTGTTCATAGGAGGGGAACCATGCCGCAGGAAGACGTGATCAAAACCGTGATGAAACAGTACATTGACCGCTTCAATCAGGATGATGTGGAAGGCGTGCTTTCCCTTTTCGGGGAAGAAGCCACCGTGGAAGATCCGGTCGGTTCACCGGCTGTAGAAGGGAAATCCGCAATCGCTGAATTTTACAAAAAGGTGGTTAATGGAAATACCCGAATCCGGCTTGAGGGACCCATACGGGGATCTCACGGCAATTCGGGAGCCATGGCGCTGCAGATTACGACCTCAGCTGAAGGGAAAACCATTTCCATACCGGTCATTGAAGTGATGACCTTCGACGAACAAGGCAGCATCGCTTCGATGAAGGCATACTGGGGGCCGGGGGATATGGTCATCAAGTAATACGGTATTGGCATAGGTGCCGCCGTACTGGAGCACATGCTGCCCGGTGCGGCGGCTTTATGTTTTTCTGGGGAGGCGCGGCCCTGAAGTCCATATTATTATATGATTTCGCACTATTTTAATATTGTCCTTTCCACTGCATGACGGTAAGATCGTTGTAGTTTGAATTGAAACCGCTTCCTAAAAAGAATTCCATATGCGCATTTCTACAGGTATGGATTGCTGATCAACGTGAAAATGAGGTGCAGTTCATGACGGAAATCGAAAACCTTAAACAGCAGTTTGCCGATCCGCCTGCTGAATTCAGCCCTATTCCTTTTTGGTTCTGGAACGATGCACTGACGGAGGAGGAAATCATCCGCCAAATCCATGATTTTCATGCCAAAGAGGTGGCGGGGTTCGTCATTCACCCGCGGATGGGAATGCCCAGAGAGATTCCTTATTTGTCGGAGAAATACATGGACTTGGTTGAAACCGCCGTATCGGAAGCCGCCGGTCTGGGGATGCGGGTCATTCTGTATGATGAAGGGATGTATCCTTCCGGCTCCGCCTGCGGACTCGTCGTGCAGCAGAATCCCGCGTTGGCCAGCCGGGGGTTGCGGCTTCAGGAGATCCCATGCGATAAAGGATCAGGCCCCGTCAGGGTTCCCATCTCGTTGTCCCCTGGGGAGACGCTGGTGTCGGTCCAAGCTGTTATCAAGCCGTCTGCAGGTGAGGCCCAATTGGGAACGGCACTCATGCTCGAATGTGAGAACGACGGCGTGTCGTTCACACCGCCGGCACAAGGAAATTGGTCGGTCTTATTGTTCATCGAGACTCCATCGCAGGGAACCATCCGCGGGGTTCATCCCGGACAGGACGATGGCGAGCCGGACGCTCCATTAGCGGCTGATTTACTGAATCCGGATGCGGTGAGAACCTTTATTACGATAACGCATGAAAGATACTATCAAAGGCTGCATCGCTATTTTGGAACGACCGTATTCGCCTTTTTCACCGACGAACCGGATTTGCTCGGCCGCGGCCATATCAGGGGGCTGAAGCCATGGACGAACGGCTTCCTGAACGAGCTTATCGAGAACGGCTTTCGGGAGCAGGATTTACCGGCGCTGTGGTTCGAGACGGGAGACTCTGCCGCTTCGGTCTGCGAAGCCTACGAAACGGCGGTCCGGAACCGGCTGGGCCGCACGTATTATAAGCAGATCGCCGATTGGTGCGAAGCGCACGGTATCAGCCTTACCGGTCATCCGGCGGGAAGCGACGACATTGGGCTGCTGGAGCATTTTCATATTCCCGGGCAGGATGTCGTCTGGAGGTACATCGCTCCCGAAGACGGCAAGTCGCTCACCGGCGTGCACAGCACCATGGGCAAGTGCTCATCGGATGCCGCCCGCCACCGGGGGAGACGGAGAAACCTGAACGAATGCTTCGGCGTCTGCGGAATCGAGGGCGGCTGGTCGCTGACCGCCGACAATATGAAATGGTACCTGGACTGGCTGTTCGTCCGGGGTGTCAATCTAATCAGCCCGCATGCCTTTTATTACTCCATCCGCGGAGAGCGCAGAGACGAGCGTCCGCCGGATGTCGGACCTCATAACATATGGTGGCCGGAATACGGCAGGTTCGCAAGGTACATCAAGCGGATGAGCTGGATGATGACGGGCGGTGTGAACGGAGCGGAGGTCGCCGTACTGGCGGGGGCTAAGCACCTGCCTTGGCAAATCGTCAAGCCGCTTTATGAGCAGCAGATCGAGTTCAATTACTTGGAGGAATCGCTGCTGAACACCTCCTGCGAGTTAGAGGACGGGACGATTGCGATCGCCGGTTACCGGTATAAAGCGCTCCTGATTGAGGATTCCCTGCGGCTTGCGCCTTCCAGCCTGCAGTTCCTAAAGACGTTTGCCGATCAGGACGGCGTGATCATCGAATGGAGTCCTGAAGGCAGGCAGAGCATGGACATCGGCCAGGTTGCGGTAAGCCGCGCCGTAGAGATTCCGGAAGCTCTGGGACGCAGGCTGGGCAGCAAGCATAGGCTCGAACCCGCCGCGGAAGCGATTCGGATCAGCCGCGTGCTGAAGAACGATATCTGTTTCTATGTCATCGTCAATGAGGGTGAAGAAGAATACGAAGGTGCCTTGCGGATAAACCACGCCGGTACGGCGGAGTATTGGCGGCCTTGGACGGGGAAATGCGAAGCGGCGAGGACGGTTCAAACAGAGGATGGACAGGTCGTCGACTTACGTATAGAACGCAGGGAATGCATCATCGTTGCCGTGGATCCGGCCTGGGATGAACAGGGGGCGAGTTTCAGATCGGAGACGGCGAAGAGCAAGAGGGATTGGGACGTATCGGTGGAGGACCTGTCGGAAGGCTGGCAGGTGGTGGATGGTCCATGGACCGGGGAGCTCCCTTCGCTGTCGTCATGGACTCATTGGGAAGGGATGGACCACTTCTCGGGAACGGTTGTTTACGAGCGGAGCTTCGAGCTTGAAGATCCGTCCGCGTGGATGGAACTCCTGCTGGATCTCGGCGATGCCCATGAATTCGTTCAACTCGAGGTGAACGGCAGGGAGGCGGGGGTCCGGATGTGGAAGCCGTACGTTTTTGACTTGGCCGAATCGGGACTGCATCCTGGATCGAACCGTTTGCGCGTGTCTGTCACGAACAGCCTGGCCAACCGCTACGACGGCAAGTCCTTCCCGTCCGGGCTGATTGGCCCGGTACAGCTGAGGAAGGTGCCGCATCCTTGAGATTTCTTTGGCAATAAGAACTGAGTTCGTGACGGCAAGTTGTCGAACCCCATATGAAAGGTAACTCTTCGCTGCAGGCTGATCTGTTAAGGGATAGCGGATGACGTTTCCCGTTTGACGGCCAGCTTGACGAAGCGGCACAGCGGTTCGAGTTTGAACCGGGACATCATTTCGGTTGAGATCGACCTAAAATAACGGCAGAATCTGCTCCTCTTCCCGCGTCTGCACAGCGTCTGTGCAGACGTCCCGAAGAGGAGTTTTCGTATTTGGCAATCCTCGGCCGCATACAATGCACGACGATTCTCAAGTATATGGACTCTGCGAAATGGCGAAAATGATGAGAAAGATTCATAAACCGTGCTGCAAGGGGACCAACAAATGTCATTTTTCAAACAACTATGGAAGGCCATGCTCAAGGATGAATCTAAATCGCAGGAAGCCATTGTCGAGGCATATCCTGAAAACAACGAAAGTCCCTCTCTTCAACATACGCTGGAGCAATTTAACAATTGCGCCGATCTGGTGCATCGAACGTACCCCAAACTTCAAGTGGATATCGTGTACTTTAGTCCCATGATGGATATGGACAAGCTGACTCGCGACGTATTAACCCCGCTGCTGCAAGCTGGTGAAGATGAAGTATCCGGCGTGTTGGAGCAAAGCCAATTTTCCAAAAATGAGGACAGTAAGCAAATCGTTAAAGGGATTCTTTCCGGACAGGCAGCCATCTTTTACGGGCAATTCGCCTATTTAGTGGATGTTTTCGGCCCCGAATCGCGCGCCGTTACCCAATCCGAAACGGAGACGGTCATTACGGGCCCCCATGATGCTTTTACAGAACGTGCGGGGACGAATCTGGCGCTCATTCGCAGCCGAATTCGAAGCTCACATCTGAAAGTGATCCGGTTGTCTGTGGGGGAAGTAACCAAAACGGATGTGTTTATCCTTTATATAGAAGGAATTGCAAACATGGATTATGTTCATGAGGCGATAAGCAGAATTAAAGCCATTGAAATGGACGCCGTGTATGACACCTCGATGCTCATCCAATGCATAGAGGACAGCCCGAAATCCGTGTTTCCCCAATTCATTACGTCGGAACGTCCGGACGCGATTGCGTCCAAGCTGGTATCCGGGCGGGTGGTTGGGCTCTGTGACGGGAGTCCTTCAGCATTTAGTGCACCTACATCCGTGTTCGAATTTTTCTCTTCCTCGGACGATTACTACCAACGATGGATGGTCGGTACCGGGATCCGCCTGCTTAGATTCGTTGCCTTTATCATTACAGTAGCCTTCACGGCCCTTTACGTGTCCGTCACGACGTATCATTATGAGATGATTCCTGAAAATCTGCTGATCCCGTTAACGGAATCCAGAAGCAGGGTTCCCTTTCCACCTTTATACGAAGCTCTGCTGATGGAAACCACGATCGAGCTGCTAAGGGAAGCCGGCGCACGGCTGCCTACTAAAATCGGGCAAACCATCGGTATCGTCGGGGGTATTGTGATAGGACAGGCAGCCGTTCAGGCCGGTCTGACAAGTAATATTTTAATTATCGCCGTGGCGATCTCTGCGATCTCCTCCTTTGTTATTCCCAGTTATGCCATGAGCGGCTCGATTCGAATCATTCGTTTCGGAATCATCGTGTTGGCAGGAATATGGGGGAACTTCGGGATTGCGATCGGGTTCACCGCGATCATTATTCATCTTGGGGGAGTGCTCAGCCTCGGTACGTCCTATTTAACTCCCGTTGCCCCGTTTAAGTTTAGGGATTGGAAAGATACGTTTATCCGGGCTCCATTTTTTATCCTGGATGAAAGACCTACACAAACCAAGACGCCAAACCGGATAAGACAAAAGCCCAGAAGGTAGGTGACGGCTCATGAAGGAGAAGTTATCTGCGTTTCACGCCACCATACTAATCTATATGACTCAAGTCGGCGTAGTCAGCTTCAGCCTTCCCCGAATGCTTGCCCAGCATTTTGGAACGAACGGTTGGCTTGCGATATTCATTATGGCGGCCTTTGCATTTCTAAACACGGCGATCATTGCTGTTGTTTATCGGCTGTCCAAAGGGAAATCCGTCTTTGAAACGCTAGAAAGGTCGATTCCCAAAATCGTTCTGTTCCCGATTTACCTTAGTTTATGCTGTTTCTGGGTAACGATCGGCTGTTTGGCCGCGAAGGAGTACATATTTATCTTTCAAATTATCGCCTTTCCTTCGACCCATCCGATGATCTTTATGTTTATTTTTTGTGTGCTCGCCTATTTATTAATTAATAAGGGAATTTACAATATTGCCAAAGTTTCGACCGTTTTTTATATCATCACGGTGTGGATCCTTTTTTTGTTCTTTTTTTACTATCATGACTTTAAGTGGACCCGGCTTACGCCTTTCATTTTTCAAGGTGGAAATCCGGACAAAATCAAAGGGTTTTTCGATGTGTATCCAGCTTTTCTCGGATACGAGCTGACCCTACTGCTTTTTCCATATGCGGACAAAAAAACGCATCTCATGCGGTCGGCATTTATAAGCAGTGGGCTGGCGACCATCGTGTATGCGTTCATTGCCTTCGTCTCTTTTGGCTTTTTCGGTTTGGGCTATCTGAAGGTGCTGCAATACCCGATTCTCGTCTTGTTTGCGTATGTTCACCTTCCGCTCATTGAACGCATTGAGAATCTGCTTTACGGTTTTCTCTTGTTTACAACCATGATCACGACGGTGATGAACAGCTGGGCTGCCGTTGAGGTCGGGAAAAGGATGTTCCCCAAATTAAAAAACGTCGTATTAAGTTTTTTGATCATGCTGTTCGGTTATGTGATCTCCATTATCCCGAAGGTGCTGATGGAGGCCCAGAGGTGGCTGAATTACGCAGCTTACATCGAAACCGGTCTTGCTTTCGGCTTCCCGATTGCTCTGATCTTGTTGTTGCTTATTCAACGAAGCAGAGGTGAATTCCAATCATGAACAAAAGATGGCCCGGATTGTTGTTGACCCTTGCCATGCTTACGGGATGCGACGATCAGCACATATTGGAGAGAACCGGATTTTGCCACACGATCAGCTACGATCTTTTGCCGGACCATAATTTTAAAATCGGACTGAGCGTACCCAAGGCAGATCCGAACTCCAAGACGGACCGGGAGGTGCTGCAAGCTATCGCCCACAGCAGTAAGGACTCACAACCGAAATTGGTCAGACAAACCAGTTTGCTGCTGGTTAACGGACAGCTGCGGAACCTTCTCTTCAGCCTGCCTTTAGCCGAGGGCGGTCTTTTGGACCAAATGGATACACTGAGCCGAGATCCATCGATTCCGCCTAAAGTCAAGATTACTCTGGCTGATGGCGATGCCTATGATTTGCTTAAAAAAAATTACAAGGAGCACCCCCGAACCGACCGGTACATTTATACTTTGCTGGAAAAGGAGGCGGCGTATCAAACGGTGCCTGAGGCTACCCTGTACGAATTCATACGGGATTATTACGATGACGGAATTGATCCGATCGCTCCCATCATCAAAGACGCGGGAGATACGATTACGGTCTCCGGCGTAGGACTGTTTAGAGGGGACAGATATATTACCAGGATCAAACCGGATGATTTGCACATATTGGCTTTGTTACGACATAATCTGCGCCATGCGGATATGACGATCCATCTGGCCTCGGAAGGACAGCACAAAGAGCTGATCACCTTCAACTATTTGAAGAGTGACCGGAAGATCGATGTTCTTCGCGACAAGAGCGGCAAACCCGTGGTGATGATTCATATCAAGGCGTCCGGATCGGTGCTCGAGTATATCGGGAAATTGAAGCTGCACAGTGATGCGGACCGAAATACATTATTGCAGCAGGCAGCCAGGCATCTGGAGAGCAGAGCGGATGAAATGATCAAGTTTATGCAGGATAACAAGGTGGACAGCATCGGGATTGGTGCTTATGTGCGCAACAGTATGAGTTATGCGTCCTGGAAGAAACTTGACTGGTATGAAGAGTATGCTCATCTTACCGTGAAATGCAAGGTCGATTTAAACATCGTCAACTCTGGACAAACCCTCTAGAAGCGGCTATCTGAGGCAGGGAAGGGGTTATTCTGAAAGACGAAAAAAAGGGGGTTGACACCAACCGTATTTAAGCATAGAATTGTCTCATAATCAAATATCTCAAATTAAAGACAAATGAATTTAAGGTTTTTGAAGGGTGGGAATCGGATGCAATCGACATGCAAAAATAAAGCGTACCTGGCGTTAATGCAGACTTCTAAAGAAATCCAGGAATGCATTAGAGCCGAGCTGGCGAAAACCGACCTTCACGTTACGGAATTTTCAGTATTGGAAGTCCTCTACTTCCATGGCAAGCAGACGATCCACGAAGTGGCGCAGCGCATTTTGGTGTCAAGCGGATCCATGACGTATGTGATCGATAAGCTGGAGCGTAAGAACATGCTCAAACGGGTACCGTGTCCTGACGACCGCCGGGTAATCCATCTGGTTCTTACCCCCTACGGGGAAGCGTTCATGCAGTCCATCATGCCGAGACATCAGGAGCGGGTGGAGCAGCTGTTCGGATCGCTGTCTGAAGAGGAGTCGGGAACCTTCGTACAGCTGCTCGGAAAAATCAAGCATCAGCTTCATGTACAGGTTTAATCATTCGATCTAAAATAATGAAGATCACGGGAGGAATTTAAAATGAGTAAAAAAACGATGGGAATTCACCATATTACAGCTATTGTGGGTCATCCGCAGGAAAACGTCGATTTTTATGCCGGCGTATTGGGGCTTCGCCTGGTAAAGAAAACGGTCAACTTTGACGATCCGGGTACCTATCATTTGTACTTTGGCAATGAAGGCGGCAAACCGGGGACGATCATTACATTCTTCCCTTGGGCAAACGCGTATCAGGGCAAAATCGGCGACGGCCAGGTTGGAGTCACCTCTTATGTTGTGCCTGCCGGTGCGATGTCCTTCTGGGAAAAACGGCTGGAGCAGTTTCAGGTTCCTTTTACAAAAACGCAGCGCTTTGGCGAAACGTACTTGACGTTTGACGATCCGCACGGACTCCATTTGGAAATCGTTGAGCGGGAGGAAGGGGAGCCTAACGCCTGGAGCTTTGGCGGCGTAACTGCGGACGTTGCGATCAAAGGATTCGGAGGCGCGACCCTGTATTCTGCGCATCCGGAGCAGACGGCGGAATTGCTGGAGAACGTGATGGGTCTGGAACTCATCGGCAAAGAAGGGGATCTGGCCCGGTATCGCTCTACTGCGGATATCGGCAACGTCATCGATCTGAAGCTGGCCTCGGCAGGCCGCGGTCAGATGGGGGTCGGAACGGTTCACCATATTGCCTGGCGGGCCAAAGATGATCAGGATCAGCTGGACTGGCAGAGCTATGTTGCTGACAACGGCTATCACGTGACGCATGTGCGTGACCGCAACTATTTCAATGCCGTCTACTTTAAAGAGCATGGGGAAATCTTGTTTGAAATTGCCACCGATCCTCCAGGATTTGCCCACGACGAGTCTTTGGAAACGATGGGACAGCAGCTGATGCTGCCGGCGCAATACGAACCTCATCGCGCTGAGCTTGAACGGGTTCTGCTTCCGTTTGAAGTCAGAACACTGGACTAATTGAAGGGAGGGGCAACCCGCATGATATCCATCGATCCCAAAGCCCAGAGCGAAAGGGATAACTACAAGCTGCTGATTGGCAGCATCATTCCCAGGCCGATCGCGTTTGTAACGACGAAATCACAGGATGGCGTATTGAACGGAGCGCCGTTCAGCTACTTTAACATCGTGTCCAGTAACCCGCCGATGATTTCCCTGTCCATTCAGCGGTCAGGCGGCGAACCTAAGGATACGGCCAGAAACATTCGCGACCTCCAGGAGTTTGTCGTTCATATCGTGGATGAGCAGAATGTTCGGCTAGTGAATGAAACCGCGGCCAAGCTGCCTCCGGACCACAGCGAAATCGAAATAGCCGGATTGACGCCCGTAGAAAGCACCCAAGTCTCTGTTCCGGGCGTCGCCGAAGCCAAGATCCGGATGGAGTGTGTGCTCGAACAAGCACTGGAACTGGGCGGAACGGGCTCTGACGGATGCGACTTCATCATCGGCCGAATCGTTCAGTTTCATATCCAGGAGGATCTGTACGAGAACGGCCGAATCAACGCCCGGCGTCTGGCTGCGGTTAGCCGGCTGGCTGGCAACCATTACGCGAGGATCGGGGACATATTCACGATTGAGCGCCCGCAGTAAGTTTGCTCGAATGGAATTGATAAAATGGCGGTGCAGGGGGTTATCCCTGCGCCGCCATTTTTGACTTCCAATCGGTTGCCCGCCTCCTTTGGCAAATTACGGGCAAGCGAAGTGATCCGATCACAAGGCTCACCTTCTGGTTATAGGATTGTGCCCATTCTTACCGGGTGTCGCAAAATGGTCCTTGCCTTCTCCGGAGGGGTGCTCATGATATCGGAAATATAAATTTCATGATGAAGCCCGTTTTGTACCAGGTTATGGTCCTTCATAAATGCCTCAATCAAATCCACGGTTTCCTGCTCCCGATCATAGGGGCCGTTATGCATCATTTGCACGCATTTACCCTCATTGATCGTTTCTAGGACGATAGACTGAATGAGCGGATTGTCCATGCTCGCATTTATTTTGGTCCTCTCCCAATGGTTCTCCGTCACGTAGTCGGGAACTCGTATGAGCAGTTTCCAATACCATTGCTCCATGGGCACTTCCCGAACAGGCTTATTGCCGTCCACCCACCAGAGCCCCTCCAGAACCGGCACGATAAAATCTTTGCCTTCCTTCATCATCAGTGATTTGACTCCGTATGCGGAGGTGTGAAGTGCTTGTACAGCAGCCAGGTGGGCAGATCCACCAGGGGCACCCTGATCGGAAATGGTAAGATAAAGGTTGCTTTCAAGCTCAATCAGTTCGGGGTGATCCGGAGCGTGATAATACTTGTTGTCTGTAATCATTAGATTCATCAATGTTTGCCTCTCCTTTCGTTTAAGGTGCAGTGACATTGTACTATACCGTTTACGACATCATTATGTCATGAACGGTTTGGGTTTTTTAGGCCAACGTTTTGTGTTTTAATGAGTGTGTATTGAACTAAAGAATGAAGCGGAAATGGGGGACAAGGGCCTTGAAAATCGACAGGCTTCTTGCTATCGTGACGCTGCTGTTGGGGCGCGATAGAATAAGCGGCAAGGAACTCGCCGAACGTTTTGAGGTATCGGTCCGAACGATCTGCCGAGATATCGACGCAATCAATAGGGCAGGTATCCCTATCGTATCCTATACAGGGAACGCTGGGGGTTACGGACTGATTGATCATTATAAACTTGATCGTCAACTGCTGACTTTTGAAGAACTGTTCGTGATTGAGACAGCCCTGAACGGGATGCTCTCCTCACTGGATGATCAGAAGATCCAACTGTTAATGGATAAGGTACAAGCTCTTATCGTAAAAGCGGAACGGGATCAAATGCAGGAGCATAGGCAGAAAATGATCGTAGACTTTAATCCATGGGGGCACGGACGATCGGAACAAGACATTATAGAACAATTGCGCGGTGCCATTAAGGATAACCTGATGGTTGAATTTGATTACCCAAACACGATTGGCGAATATCATGCTCGCAAAATAGAACCGATGACGATAGCATTGAAAGGTTATCATTGGTACGTGTACGGGTATTGTAGGACTCGAAACAATTATCGAATCTTTCGATTATCCCGAATAAACAACCTGCGGATTGCCTTAGAGAGCTTTGTTCGCCGAGATAAAACGATCGAGGACTTCGAGGATTTATGGAACGATCGCGGTCCGGTTACTCATTTGGAGTTACATTTTCAGCCGCAGGTAAGAACGAGAGTACAGGACTACTTCCAAGCGGAATCGATCACCCATTTACCTGACGGCTCGCTTCAAGTTAAAGGGGAGTTTCTGGAGGATAGTTGGCTATATGATACGATTCTAAGTTTTGGGCCGAATGTTCTCGTATTGGAACCTGAACACATAAGGGCAGAGATCGCCGATCGAGTACGCAGAACCGCTCAATTATATGATAAATGATTTAACTCCTAACCATTGAAAAGACGTGACCGGATTGGTCGTTAACAGCGACCAGCCTTCCAGTACACGTCTCACGCTTTACCATGACATGCTGCTCAAGTGAGGTTCACGATGGCTCGGCCCCGCATACGGCCTTGAAGAATTTGAGTCAACGCGTCCGGCAGATCGGACAGCGCAATCTCGTGAACGACGGAATCGAGCATTTCTTCTTCCGGCAGCCACTCGGCCGCGATCCGTCCCCATACCTTGCGCCGGAGCTCCATAGGGCACTGCACCGAGTCAATGCCGAGCAGATTAACGCCGCGTAAAATAAACGGAAGCACTGATGAAGCGAAGTCCATTCCTCCGGTAAAACCGCTGACTGCGACAGAGCCTCCGTAACGGACCGATCTTAGGACATGAGGCAGAAGAGCCCCGCCTACCGGATCGACCGCACCGGCCCATCGCTCCTGCTGAAGGGCGCGTCCTTCAGGCAATTCCAGCTCCTGGGGCGAGATGCATTCGGCGGCGCCTAGTTTTTTTAAATAATCGGCTTCAGCGCTTTTGCGGGAGCTGGCCGTCACGTCATAACCCGACCGCGCCAGCATGGCGACGGCCCAGCTTCCCACGCCGCCGGTGGCACCGGTCACGAGCACTGGGCCTTGGCTGGTAGCCAGTCCGTTCTCCTCCATCCGGTGAATGGATAAGGCAGCGGTGAACCCGGCGGTGCCGACCGCCATCGCTGCCTTCGCCGACATACCCGGCGGCAGGGGCACGACCCAAGCAGCGGGCACCCGCGTCATTTGGCTGAAGCCTCCCGGATGGGATACCCCCAATCCGTATCCTGTAACGAGGACTTCGTCTCCCTCACGGAATGCCGGGTCAGACGAAGCGACGACGGTTCCGGACAAGTCAATTCCCGGAATATGCGGGTAACTGTTCACGATATGGCCTCCAGGGATGCTGGTCAGCCCGTCTTTATAGTTCACGCCTGAGTATGCAACACGGATCGTTACGTCCCCTTCCGGCAGATCGTCCAGCGAATAGCCCCGTACTTCCGGCTTCAGATGTTCCCCTTTCCAATCTACTGTTAATGCTTGATAAGTGTTCATTTGGATGCCGCCTCTCTTAAATAATGATGGATGATTTGCAGAAAATTAAGCTCTAAGCATGGATGCAGCGTCCGGATTCAGCTCGGTCCGATCGAATCAACAAACTCTTTGAGTTCCAGATTAAAGCGCTCCGGCTGATCCCAAAAGACCGCATGCCCTGCTTCTTCATACAGGGATACCCTGGAATGGGGGATGATTTCAGCGGTTCGCCGGCTGGCCTCAAGCTTCACCGTGCAATCCTGGGCTCCGTGCGTGATCCGAACGGGCTTCGTCATCGACGACAATACATCGTCGTTCGTGATCTGCCTGTTAAAGATTCCTTGATGTACGTATGCCGGAACGACCACATTGGATCCGAGAAAGAGATAGTGCTCCTCGCGGGTCAAAGTGTGATAAAACACGCTTTGTCCCAGCCATTGATCCAGCGAGTTAATCCGAACCATCGGTTCGTCAGAGAAGAGGCCCGCCGAAGCGTTCAGCGTGTCGCTTCCCATATCGGCGGTCAAAGCTTCCTTGCCAAGCCGGGTTAAGGCACCCGCAAACAGGACTCCTCCAATCTCGTTCTCCCCATACTCCCGGATATAGTCGAGAAGGGGGATTCCCGCGAATGACCAGCCGACCAATACCGGTTGAATCAATCCCAGCTCCCGAATGACGGCATGAATGTCCTCCGCCCACAGCCGTCCGTCGGCATACCCTTGCGCCGGTTTATCCGATTGCCCGTGTCCGCGAAAATCCATCGTTACCAGGCGGTAGTCCAGGGCAAGCTCCGAATGAATCTGCTTCTTCCAACACAAGCTGCACTGCGATCCGCCGTGCAGGAACAGCAGCGGGCGGCCATGGACATTGCCCGATTCCTCGACAAGGAGCTTAACGCCGCCGCCTCCAGTTACCTTAAAAGACACGGGCTGCCGCAAGTGGTTTAGCATCTGCTTATCGAACGTCATCTGCGATCCCTCCTTATAGTTAGAATCGTATCCTTGTTCGTTCATTTCGTCTAATTTATAATTCGTATATAAATCATGCATAAATGTAATGGATGAGGAGGGGATGAAAATCGAGTGGCAGCAGATTGAGTATTTTATTGCGGTGGCAAAGCTGCAGCATATGACGAAGGCGGCACAGCAGTTATCCCTGTCCCAGCCTGCCTTGAGCCGTTCCATCGCAGGCTTGGAGAGGGAGCTTGGCGTGGCTTTGTTCGAACGGAGCGGGCGTAATCTGGTCCTGAACCGGTTCGGACGCCTTTTTCTAGAACGGGCCGAACATGCTTTTCGTGAAATTGAGCAAGCCAAACAGGAGATCGCGAACCAAATCAATCCCGAGGCGGGTGTGATTTCCCTTAGCTTCCTGCATACGCTCGGAGCTCAGCTGATCCCCAGCCTGCTCGGCTCCTTCCGGGAGCGTTATACCGATATCCGTTTTGAGCTTCATGAGAGCTCCAATCAACAATTGCTTACGCTCATCTCCAATCACGAATGCGATTTCGGCCTTTCCACGCCCGAGCTGCTGGATGACAAGTTCAACTGGCATTTGCTCGGCATGCCCGAATTATTTCTGGCCCTTCCGCAGCATCATCGGTGGAGCAGCAAAAGCCAAATCAGTCTGGAGGAGCTGCAGGATGAGCCTTTTGTCGGTTTAAAGACGTCCTGCGGGTTAAATTTCACCATCAACCAATTGTTCGAAAAAAAACAGATTCGCCCGAACACCGTATTTGAAGCGGACGAATTGGATACGGTGGCCGGGCTCGTTTCTGCGGGTTTTGGAGTTGCCTTGCTGCCGAAGACGATAGGTGTTCAAAATCATCATTTGCACTGGGTGAAGGTCGATGACCCGGCATGCAAGCTTCCGATCGGTGTAGTATGGAAAAAAGACAGGCCGCTTACCCCGGTATCGGAAACTTTCCTTGACTTCATCCGCGAAAAATACCCCTCGATGCAGTCATAGGGATGGTGCATCATCGCATTTTGGAAATACCGCCGCTGATCAGATTCACCTTGACGGTAATGATACCAATGCTGCCCCGATCCAGCTTTAATTGTCCTTTGTTGCTTAGTTCCTGCCATTCCTTGGGCATGCTGCGGTACAGCTTTGCCGACAGGCTGTACACGTCAATGTCCTTCTCCAACCCCTTTACATACGTGTCCATGATCTGATTTTTGACTTCTTTGGCAGCCTGCAGCTCAAGCTGTTGTCGATGAAGGCTTGTGCTCAGCTGCGGAAGCGTACCCTGCATGGAAACCTTGAAATCGAAGACAGGTTTCCCATTGACGGTACGTGGCCGGATCGAAGATTTGATGTTGTTCATGACTATGACGGCTTTGATTTTCTTTTTTTCCTTGATGATCAGGGGCGTTCTTATCGTTTTTTTCTCCGTCCAGCGGAGACCCAGGATATCTTGGGCCGGAAGACAGCTCCGGAACTTCTGATGATCCAGAAAGCATACGCCGGCCATGCTGTTGTTAGGGGACGGCTTCTGGTTGTCGGTCCAACCCGATACGGTTTCCAGGTAAGGCAGATGGACCGTTTCACCTTTTTCTTTCCATTTCCAAATGAATTTGTACATATACAGCGGGGCGACGATGGAGCTTTGTTCATAAGACCGCATCGGGCTGTTCAGCTGCGAGTATATGGCGGACAGTTCGCTGGTTGACGTCGCATTGAGCACCCGCTCCAAGGGTTCCCTGGTGGCCATTGCCCATACGGTATAACGAAACTCGTAATACCGGTCCCATACGTCAAAAACCTGATCGATCAGTCCGTGCTTTAATGCATTCTCGGTAAAGACAACCGACTTCACGTTGCTCCAGACAATTCGCTGCGGACTCGATTCGTACAGATTGAATACCGCGGCGTCGAACGCATCGCCTTCAGCTTTCCCGACATAGGTCTTCTGCTGTTGGGACTGCCCCGATTCTTTTTTTGCAATCCCTCCAAAGTTGACCATTTGGATGTACACGACGACTTTGTCTTTGACATAATCTACGCCTAGTGTATTTACATAGATCATATGATCGATTTCCCTCGTTCCCCAGCAGCCGGTCAGCAGCGTGGAGAGCAGGATCACAGTTAAAATGCATCTTATCGTTCTCATGCCTCTACTCATCCTTTGTTTCCGGATTGGTCGGTGAATTTTCCTTTGCCCCAAGGCATGCGGAAAAGGACCTTAAACCATTCCTTAAATTGCGGTGGGGATAGAGGGGCCAAATAAGGGGTGCCAAAGGATCGAAGATTGACCAGAAACAGTATGAGCGCCATCAGACTCGACAGCGTGCCGAACAGTCCGAGAAACCCGCTGATCAGCAGAATCACCAGCCTTAGCAAGCTTACCACCGTGACTAGGGACTGGTTCACCAGCGTAAAGGTGGAGACGACCGAAATCGCCGTAACGACGATGGTCCCCGGTGCCGCGATCCCTGCGCTGATGGCCGCCTGGCCAATAATCAACCCGCCGACGACCGACAAGGTCTGTCCGAAGGATGAAGGCAGTCTCATCCCCGCCTCCCTGAAAATCTCAAAGAGCAGCAGGCTCACCACGGCCTCCAATGGGACCGGGAGCGGCACGCCTTGCCTGGAGTTGACGATGGTCGCCAGCAGGGTGAAGGGGATCTGATCCTGGTGGTATGTCGTAATCGCCGTCCAGAAGCCCGGCAAAAAAAGCGACAGCATGACCCCGCTTATCCTCAGTAACCTGGTGAAGGCCACGAAGACATTGACGTAATGTGCGTCTTCCGACGTGTTAAGCAGAAGATTAAAGGTCACGGGGGCAAAGACCACCGTCGGCGAACCATTCATCACTAGTACGAATTTGCCATGAAGCAATGCGTTAACGGCGTAGTCCGGCCGGCCCGTATAGGACATTAGCGGAAAAAAGGAAAAGCCTGTCAACGTTTCTTCCAGCTGCGTATTGCTGATCAGGCCCTTGGTACGTACGTGCGTAAGCCTGGAGCGAATTTTATCAAGTACGTTCTTCTGAATTTCACCCTTATGGTACATCAGAAATACCTCGGTCGACGTATCGGATCCGATCGTGAACGCTTCAACCGCCAGCATCTCAGTCTTGAGCCTTCTTCGAATCAAGGCCAGATTGGTGTATGCATCTTCGACAAATCCGTCCCGCGGTCCGCGGGTCGACACCTCTGTATTAGGCTCCTCCGGCTGCCGTAAGGGCGGATCGGCTACAGTCACCGAGTAAATCTGATAAGTAGGTTTGAATAGGAGCAGAAGATTTCCGTTCAGCACGGTTTCCTTGATGGCATTTTCCCGGTTTTTTTCAGGCAGGGCCTGCATGTGAAACGGAACTTTCTGCTGCAGGTTCATCTGGTCGGTTCGAAAAATATCTTCAGAAATGTCCTTCAGCGCAGGAATGATACCCTGCTCCACTTTGTTGACGTCACACAACCCTTGGCAGTACAGCAGCTGAACGCTGTAGTCTGCATTGGATAGCTTGAGGGTTATATTCTTAATATCCGCACTCGAATCGAATAAGCGGGAGACCAAAGCATCAATCGCTGGACCGGTCTGGCTGCTTTTTCTCATCATGATGCTGCTTTCCCCCTTCGCTGGGCCAGCAGGAGGAGTCCAGCCATAATTACCGAAAACGCCAGCACTCCCCACAGCGATATAGGGAGTAAATAGTTTGTCATTATTCGTAGAAATGCCTGATCGCTGATCGGCATGGTCGAGATGAAGGTGATGACCGCGTAAAGGCAGCTAAGCATCCAGGCTTTTCCCTTTTTGCTCTGAATCCGGAATACATCCAGAATGAGAAACATGGAGAGGGATATCCGGATGAACGCGCCGCTGAACCATTGGTACACGCTGAAAAAGTCCAAGTGCTCGATGTAACGGCCGATCGTGAGCAGTCTCCATTCCTCGTAAGCTGGAAACCTCAGCTTGGCCGCTTCGTCCGTCCCGAATTCCGTGATGGCACCGATAAGCGGCCCCATAGTGAGACCCGCCAGCAGAAGTATGATGATCATAAAGGATAGATACGACAGGCGGGTTTTGATGTGATGATGCATGAAGAACAGCATGATCACTTCCGCGAAGCCGGCCCCCACATAGATCACGCCGCTCCAGACGGGCTGCATGCCATAGGCGAGAAGCGGTTTAAGCAAGGAGTAGTCTTTATGCATAGTGTTCGAAAACATGACGAAAAAGCCGAGCAGGATGACAATGGGCAGCAGGATGCTGGACGTATTGGCGATCGATTGGATACCAAGGTACGCGTTGACCACCGATATGAAAAGAAAGATCAACGCAAACACCAGAATCGGTGTTTCAGGAGAAAAGGTCTGGTGAATCCAGTAAACAGTGTCCCGGGTCGTGATCGTGCAAATCGCAAAGAGGTAGATCGCTGCCGCTCCGGCCAGCAGGCGCCCTACAAGAGGATGGTAAGCCTTTGAGACGATGTCAAATATCGGACGCTTGCCGATTTTGCTGATTCCTAAGTGCAGGATGACAATCCACGCCAGCGAGCATGCCGCCGCAACAATTACAGACATCCAGGCGTCCCGATCAGCGGCATCCAGCAGGACCGGGATAATGATGACATGGTTCATCAGCCCCGTGCTGAGCATCAAGATCATGACCGATTGAACGAACGAAATTTGGGGTTTCATGATCCTCATCCTCCTGCTTTGGCAATCTTTCCTTTCTTATAGTGGGATATTTTAGATTTATTATACTGTCGAACCTAAACGAAGGCAGAGGATAACAAGAGTTTCTTATGACAGTAGTGGCATCAGGTTTATTCAAAAGAGTTAACCTTTGTTAATCGACAACGCCATTTTTCGCTCCTATAATGATTCAATCTTAGGTTTAGGAGTTGATCATATTGCTTTGGCGATGGAAACAGGCTGGATTGTTATTCCTTTGTTTATGCATCGGGCTTCCATCCATTTATTCATTTCCGCCTGTACAAGCATTCGCTTCTTCAGCGGCTGCGCCTTACGATATTCAAGACATAGCGGCTGGCGGTTATCACTCCCTCATGCTGACAGCTGACGGTACCGTTTGGGGTTGGGGGAGCAACGAGGCTGGCGAAGTAGGCAACGGGACGAGCGGGAATAACGTCCAGCGTCCAGTGCAAGTGCTGCAAACGGGCGGAACAGTCCTGACGGGCGTAACCGGAATATCGGCAGGGACTTGGCATTCAGCCGCCCTGAAGTCGGATGGAACCGTCTGGACATGGGGATTCAATAGGTATGGACAGCTTGGCGACGGAACCACGACGGACCAATCCCGAGCCGTTCAAGTGTTAACTTCCGCTGGGGTGCCTCTCACCGACGTAAAAAGGGTTCAAGCGGCTGGCCAAGAAACGTTTGTGATTAAAAATGACGGTACTCTGTGGGGCTTCGGGATCTCCGGCACATTGGCGGGTACCGATAATTCCAGCAATCGGGCAGTCCAAATCAAAGCTTCGGCCAATGCGTATTTAACCGGTGTTAAGGATGTGGCCGGCAGTGAATACCACGTGTTGGCCCTCAAAGAAGACGGGACGGTCTGGGCTTGGGGGTATGGCGGCTATGGAGCCCTGGGAAACGGTTCAACAAAAGATGCCGAATACCCGGTTCAAGTAAAAATGAGCAGCGGAGACCTCCTAACGGATGTCGTTGATGTTGCCTCGAATGATATTGCCTCGTTTGCATTAAAGAGTGACGGGACGGTCTGGAGCTGGGGCAACAATTTGTACGGTAACCTCGGAAATGGAGGCGGAAACACAACGACTGCCGTCCAAGTACTCGACTCAACAGGCGCACCGCTTACGGATGTCGTTGGGGTTGCAGGCGGTATCCAAATCAACGTAGCCATGAAGAGCGACGGTACGTTATGGTGGTGGGGTCTTCAAAATTCGGGATATCCCAAAGCGACCAAGGTGAACCTAGCCGGCGTTACCAGCTTCTCGGCCGGAGCCAATTTTGGCGTCGGGCTGCTGAGTGACGGCACGATATGGAGCTGGGGGTGGAACACCGACGACCAGTTTGGAGTGGATACCAACAAGCTCACTTATTCCACAAACCCGATCAGGACCTATCCCGCAGGCGCAAATTTTGCAGCGAATCCTGGATCGGTTCAGGCAGACGGGATTAGCAAGTCAGCTATTACAGTTACGCTGAAGGATGGGATTAACGAGCCGCTTACAGCCGGTGAGGGGCAGCTCGAACTAATGTCTACACTCGGTCGTCTTAGCGAAGTAACAGATAATGGAAACGGGACCTACAGCGCCGAATTGACGCCGGGCTCTGAAGCAGGTGCGGCGAAAATTACGGGGACGATCAACGGTTATCCGTTGTCCGGGCAGGGATCGGTGGTAATCACACCGTTAGCGGCATCGACCGAGGCATCCACGCTTACTGTAACTCCCCTATCCTTGACCGCGGATGGGACGAGTAAAGCGACGGTTACCGTACAATTAAAAGATGCGAACGGGAACAGCCTGACGGCCAGCGGCGGATCAGTAACGCTCAGTACGACGGCAGGGACATTGGGTCCGGTCAGCGACAAAGGGGATGGCACCTATACAGCCATTGTGACCTCGCCGACCACTGTGGGAACGGGTGTCATCAGCGCGAAGTTGAACGGACAGGCTCTGAGCCAAACGGCAAATGTAAAGTTCATTCCCGGAGCGGCATCAGCTTCCCAATCCTTTCTGTCGGCGAGCCCAACGACGCTTACGGCGAACGGCAGCAGCAAGTCGACCATCACTGTTCAACTGAAGGATGCGAACGGCAACAACTTGACCGCCAGCGGTGGAACAGTGACGCTCAGCACAACGGCGGGAACGCTGAGTGCGGTAACAGACCGCAGAGATGGCAGCTATACGGCCCAGCTTACGGCACCGACAACTGCCGGTACGGCCACGGTCAGCGGGAAAGTATCGGGAACATCCCTGAGCCAGACGGCTACCGTCGGCTTTGTCCCCGGCCCGGCATCTGCCGCCAAGTCCACGGTAACTGCGGCTCTATCGTCGATCACGGCAGACGGGAGAAGCAGCACAACCATCGCTGTTCAATTAAAAGATGCAAACGGCAATAACTTGACGGTCAGCGGTGGACCGGTGACGCTGACCACAACGGCGGGAACGCTAGTAGCGGTAACGGATCACGGCGACGGGAGCTATACAGCCGAGCTCACGGCGCCAACCGCTGTGGGAAAGGCTACGATCAGCGGCAAGCTGTCGGGAACAAGCTTGTCGCAGACTGCTGCCGTAACCTTTGTCCCCGGGGCGTCTTCTGCGGCCAAGTCAACTCTGACGGTAAGTCCGGATACCATTGCGGCCGATGGGGCCAGTAAAGCGACCGTTACCGTGCATCTTAAGGATGCCTACGGAAACAGCCTGACGACCAGCGGCGGAGCCGTGACGCTGGGCACGACGGCCGGCAAGTTAGGTCCCGTGACCGATCACGGCGACGGCAGTTATACAGCCGAGCTCACGGCGCCAACAGCCGCCGGACCGGCCGTCGTCAGTGGGAAGCTGTCAGGCACGGCCCTGGCGCAGACCGCCGCTGTAACTTTTGTTCCGGGTGCTGCATCCGCCGCCAAATCAGTCTTGAGCGCAAGCGAGAACGTGATCACGGCGGACGGAAGCAGCCGCACGAAGGTTACTGTGCAGCTTAAAGATGCCTACGGGAACCAGCTTACGGCCAGCGGCGGCCCCGTGACATTAAGCACAACGGCCGGGGCATTAGGAGCGGTGACGGATCATGGAAACGGCAGTTATACGGCTGAATTAACGTCATCGACGGCCGCCGGAACGGCGGTGATCAGCGGGAAGCTGTCGGGAACAAGCATGGCACAGACGGCGACTGTCCATTTTGTTCCGGGTGCGGCATCCGCCGCTGCATCGGCTATTTCCGCACGCGAGAGTTCGATCACTGCGGACGGCAGCAGCCAGACGTTGATTACCGTCCAGCTGAAAGACGCCTACGGGAACGACCTGACGGCCAGCGGCGGGCCCGTGACGATCAGCACAACAGACGGGACGCTGGGCACTGTAACGGATCATGGTGACGGCAGCTATTCAGCCGTGCTTACGGCATCGACAGCCGCTGGACCGGCGGTAATCAGCGGGAAGCTGTCGGGAACAAGCCTGACGCAGACAACGACCGTCCATTTTGTTCCGGGTGCGGCATCCGCCGCTGCATCGGCCATTTCCGCACGCGACAATTCGATCACGGCAGACGGCAGCAGCCAAACGTTGATCACGGTGCAGCTGAAGGATGCCTACGGGAATAACCTGATGACGAGCGGCGGAGACATAATGCTCAGCTCGACAGGCGGGGCGCTGGGCACCGTAACGGATCACGAAGACGGCAGCTACACAGCGGTTCTTACGGCACCGCTCGGAACCGGCAAGGCAGTGATCACCGGGAAGCTTGATGGGGTTGATCTGGAAGGGAAGACAACTGTCGAGTTCGTACCGGGAGCAGCTTCACCGGAGACGTCCTTATTGACGGTCAGTCCGAATGTGATCACCGCGGATGGACAGAGCACTTCCACCATCACGGTTCAGCTTAAAGATGCCTATGGAAACAACCTGACCTCAAGCGGGGGAGACCTCGAGCTCATGGCCGACTCAGGTTCCATAAGCGAAGTAACCGATTATGGCAGCGGAACGTATTCCGCCGTCCTGACTTCGTCGAAAGCGGCAGGGACGGCCACGGTCACCGGCGTATTAAACGGTGTTGAATTAACGCAGACAGCCACGGTCATCTTTTCGCCGGGGGATCCTTCGGCGGCAGTCTCAACGGTCTCCGTTGACAAGGACAGCGT
The DNA here is from genome assembly GCF_025809195.1 of Paenibacillus sp. PSB04. NCBI lineage: Bacteria > Bacillati > Bacillota > Bacilli > Caryophanales > Paenibacillaceae > Paenibacillus > Paenibacillus sp. PSB04. Next base: position 6,638,297 of record NZ_CP081301.1, on the reverse strand, counting down.
AACGGCAGACGGAATCAGTTCGGCTGCGGTCAGCGTCCGGCTGAAAGACGAGAACGGAAATGACGTTGATTCGGATGATGGCAGTCATGTGCAGATCTTATCGTCGCTTGGCTCGATCACGGACACAGCGGTTCTTCCGGACGGAAGCTACGAAGCTGCGGTCACGTCGACAACGGCCGGAACAGCTGTTTTGACCGCTACGCTGGACGGAATTCCGCTTGAGGGAAAAGCTGAGGTTGAATTTACGGCTGGACCCTATGTACTGGAAAATTCCGTCATCACAGCCGGTACGACGGAGCTTCCGGCGAATGGACTTGGTCTCTCAGTAATCACGATCGAAATCAAAGACGCTTTCGGTAACCTGACAGATCAGCATCCGGTGGTTCATGGTGACACAACGCTTGGCAACCTTTCAGATTTTACCTATAAGAGCCAGGGGGTCTATACCGCGCTGATCAGCTCTTTCCAATCGGGTACAGCGGTGATCCGCGGATTTATTGGCGAGGAAGAGTTGGTGCCGGAGATCCGAATCGACTTTGGCGACGGCATGTTTATCGTTCCTTCAGAATATTCCATTGAAGTGGGGGGAAAGGCCCCTACGGTGGTGCAAACGGTAGACGGATCATCGACGGTCGATTGGACCTCAGAAGTCCAGTGGCATTACGATCCGGAAATGATCAAAGTGGGTCACGAGGATGACAACTGGTATATTTACGGCTTGAAGCCTGGAACGAGCGTAGTTTCGGCCGTATATGGCGAAGGAGCCGAGGCCCTGACGGCGACAGCTTCCGTCACGGTGTATGCCGTTCAGAGCGGATTGACATTGGATTCTCCTTCCTATGATTTACGGACGCGCGGACATATACGGATTCAGGCTATCGCCAGTTATTCGGATCAAACGGAGAAAGATGTGACCGGATTGGCGGACTACCATATCGATGATCCGAACATAGCCAAGGTAGACTCCGATGGACTGGTTACGGGGCTGACAGCCGGGCAAACCGTCATTACGGCAACGTACGGAGGACAGGCGGCGACTGCGCTGATCAGGGTCACCGAGCCGGTAATTGCCGGAGGAGGCAGCAGTGGTTCGTCGTCTAACGCTGGCGGTAAACCGCCCGAAACGCCGGCTCTTCAGCCGCTCTCCCTCCAAATCGAATACGATCAAATGAAAGGGACGATCTCGCTTCACGAGGAAGAGGTCAAGCAAGGGCGCATCCATGTGCGTACCGAGGATGGAGATCAGAGCTGGGGGCTCCGTCTTTCCGGACCACTCATCCATCGGCTTTTATCCATCAACCCGGATCTGAAGATCGAGTGGGCGACACCGGGTGGCAGCGTTGTATTGCCGCTCAAGGAGATCAAGATGGCGGATTCGGGTCATCCATCGGAAGGTACGAATGGCGAAGGGTTGTTGTTTACGATGAAACGCCCGGACGCCGGGTTGAAATCACAAATCCAAGACGCCGCAAAGCGCGCGCATGCCGAAATGATAACCGAACCGTTCCAGTTTAATGTCTCGGCGGTTCAGGATGGCGCAGGAATAGCACACGCGGTCAATATAGATAAACTGACTTTTTTGCTTGACGACAGCGCTAGCGGTAAACTTCAGCCTGATCATGCATCTGCTGCCGTTTTACAGCCGACCGGGCAAACCTTCCGTTTCATTCCGGCTCTGTTTAGAAAGGACGCAGCCGGTTCACAGACAGCTACGGTTCTTCATGAAGGCTTCGAAGCGGATGTGATTGTTCTGCTTCAACGAAACGCATCCTTTGCGGATCTTCAGAACCATTGGTCGCAGGGGGATGTACTGCTGCTTGCCAACAAATGGATGCTTCAAGGGAAAACGGCATCCAGCTTCGCTCCCGGTGACACCGTTACCCGGGCGGAATTTGCTGTGCTGCTGGCCCGGGCGCTTCAGCTCCCCGAACAGGCAGGAACAAGTATCTTCGACGATGTTGATGATAAGGACTGGTATGCGGCGGAAGTACAGTCGGCCACGAAGGCAGGAATCATCCAGGGGGCAGGTGACGGCGGATTTCATCCGGAACGCGCGGTAACCCGGCAGGAAATGGCGCTGATGATCAGTAAATCCATGACGTACTCAGGCAAAGCGGATACTCAAGGCAGCGTTGAACAAATGAGTCTCGAGAGTTTCTCCGATCAAGAAGAGATCGCCAGCTGGGCCCATGATGCGATGATTAAGATCGTTCAGGCGGGAATTATGCAAGGTGACCAGCATGGCGCACTGCGTCCGGACGAGACTTGCACTCGTGCCGAAATGGCGGTCATGATCGTCCGGATGCTGAAGGAAATCCAATTTATCAATTAGGCTGCTCCCATGGCCGATTGACGTGACACTTTCCCTGCTTTGCTTTAGGATATAATTAGCAAAATGAACCTAAGGCGGATCTTATCATGTTATGGATACTCGAATTGTTGAGCATGGCGGGGAACCTGGTCTTGGCCTGTTTTACAGGTTCTGCCCTGATCATGGGCGTCGTCTTTTTTTTGATCGGATTTCAGGGAGCGCGGCTCTCCACGCTTGCGAAAGGGAAGCAGACCCGAACCGACGTGTTAAAAATATGTTCCACCCTCGGCATCGTTCTTGTCATCTTCCTGATTTCGTTCGAAAGTCTCCGGATGACGGGCCAGTTGGCCTTTTCGTCCGGAATGGCACCGGAAACGGCCAGGCGGCTCGGGATGAGGCTCGTCGTGCTTGGCGTGGTTCAAGCGGCCTGGTTGTTCATCTCCCTGAAATGGCTGCTGCCGCTGGTTTTTGACCCGATCGACCTCAGCCCCAAGCGAAAAATGGTTGTTGTCAGCGCAACCGTGCTTAACCTGCTACCGGGCCTGCTGGTCGTTCAGGATATCGGGGCCTAGCGTTTAGTCGCAGAAACATCAGTGTACACAGGATATGGATTAGAGCAGATTTTTATGGTTTGCGATATGTAAAATCAAGAATAAAACAGCCATTTGCCTGTATGTAACCGGCAAATGGCTGTTTTTGTGTTGGGTCAACATGCGAAAAGAGCGGAGCGCCGCATCCAGGTTCCGCTAACCGCTTTGGCTGGTGCTCTGAAGCCAATGCCTTTTGCGGTAGGCACCCGGCGTGATGCCGGTCACCTTTTTAAAGGTCCGGTTGAAAGAGGTGATATTGAGGTACCCGACCTGCTGGCTGATTTCATTCACGGTCAGGCTGGTGCAGGCGAGCAGCTCTCGAGCCTTTTCCATCCGGATGCCCTGCATATGGTCGCTGAAATTCAAGCCGGTCTTGTCTTTGATATAGGCGGATAAATAGGTGCTCGTCAGATTGAATTTGGCCGACAGGTAATCCAGGGACAAATCCTCTGCGTACTGGGTCTGCATGACCTTCAGAAGCTTGGAGATCAGCGGTTCTTCCCGCGCATCCCACTTGGAACGCAGCAGGGAGCAGGCTGCTTCGAGCAGCTGGCGGAAGACTTGTCGGTAATCGGTGACGCACTGGCAGTCCTGCAGCCCGCGGGTCCACTGCTTCAGCGACTGAATCTTCGTTGGTTCCACCTGGGCGGCTTCCACGAAGTAGATCACCCGCGAGGCGATGGAATCGGCGAAGAAGCGGAATTGGCCGATGCCGGCTTCCTTGCGCAGCATAAAGTCCAGCGCCTGGTCGATCAGCTGCAGGCAGCGGGCGTCCTGGCCCGATTGCAGGGAAGCGGTGAATTCGCGCTCCTGAGCCGGGCTTAGGGATACGGAAGCGGGAAGGGATCGGCTGCCGGTAATCAGCTGGGCCTCCTCGACCAATTTGGCCTGGGCCGTCCACGACCGCAGCTCATGGTAAGCCCGGCTGAACTCCGATACCTGGTGGATATCGCCGCTGACGGCAATGCTGACCAGAATCTGGTCCTTCTCCGCCTCCAGCATGCTGCGGATCTCTTCCAGAAAGGAATAAGTCGAGCTTGAGGATGCTCCCTTCATAATAGATATAATTTCATTTTTCTCCAGCTGGAACGTATGGGAGCCCTCGAACTGCCCGGTCGTCAGGATATGAATATGGTCCAGCAGATGCCTAACGGCTGTATCGGCGTGCACAGGCAAATCTGCCGTATGGGACAAGCGGAACCGGATGTGATACAGCACCACGACATAGCGTTCGTCCGCCGTCAGGAAGTCCTTCCATTCGTTAATATCCGTGTTGATGTTTTTAAGGCGGCTGATATACGAATAGCTGGTCAGTACGGACCGCTGCTGTTGGAGCTTGGCCCGGATCTCGTTTTTGTCCCGCTGCAGCTCGTGGATCCTCTCCGCGATCAGATCATATTCCACCGTGCCCTTCCGCAAGGGTGCAGGGGCTGCATCAAAGGGTTTATGGTCCAGCATGGCGGACAGCATGCGCTTGACGGGCGTATGCAGCTTGCGGCTGAGGAGGATGGAAACGCCTACAGAAACGGCGAGCGTCAGCATGAAGATGACCAGGACGGTTCCTGTCACCCGGCTGAACTGCGAGGAGACATGCCTGTAGGGTACGGCCGTAATATAAGTCAGCCCTTGGTCCGGCGATGTTTTGAAATAATAGGTATCGTCAATGAGCATCTGAAGCTGTCCCGGCTTGAATTCAGGCAGCGTATCCATGCTGAGTTTTCCATGCTGATACAGCAGGTTTCCCTCCGGGTCCATGATTCCTATCGTCCGGTTCTGGGTGTTGCCGAAAAATGAACTGGCCGCTTTTTCAATGTCGATCAATGCGATCACCTGATATCGTCCGCCAGGCGGCTGGTACACGTAAGGCAGCAGTTGCTTGGCATCCGGCACCGTGACATTGACGTGAAACGGCGACGCCGGCAGCAGCCGGAACGTCTGCGGATCAGACGGACCGGAGGCGGCCTGCCAGAAATGCTGCGGGTACGCGGAGCTGGCATAGAGATGGCTGAACAGGTAAGAAGCGCTGCTGCTTCCGGATTTGCTGAGGGCAAAATCTTTTTCGTCAAAATAAATAATGACGTCTTCCAGGTAAAAGAGGGGGTTATATACATCCCTTCTCATTTGGAGAATCACGCTTCGGGCTTTGAGATAATCGACGTTTTGGCTCTCTGCGCTGTGAAGCTGGCTGTTAAAGCCGATCAAGTCCTCCTGGTTGTACAGATCGTACAGCAGCACCTGCAGACGCTGGAGCTGATTGGTGAAACGGCCCGCCGCATCGTGCAGATCACTCTGGTTCGACTGGATGATTTCTTCCTGAAGCGTTCCTTTAAACATATGGTAAATGGCCGTATAAACCCCGCCAAACAGCAGGATCAGCGCAAGAAAACTAACGAAAATCTGGACGAACAGCGAGCGCCTGCGTTCCTTGATCCAGCTAATTATCACCGCTTAAGCTCCCTTCAAACCATTTTGGGACGGATACCTATCCCATTAATGTAACGGCTCACTATTAAGTCGATTGGACGCGGATGTTAAGAGAACGTAAAAATTGTATATGCAAATTTTATGATTTAGTTCGATTATTCATGATTTCCGGACTGCAAGTTAGAAGAGTTGAGAGATGGGTAAGCATCTTGAAAATTGTCCATAGCGGCGTGCGGCAAAGCTGTGTCATGATGCATTCGTGTCAGATAGCGTCCAGCATGGGGCATGAATCTTGCACAGAAAATCAAGGGGGAGGGAAATTCGTTGTGGACAGCCAAACGGCGGTGAACAAGATGGCCGGCAAGGGCGGCAGCATGTACGAGAATAACGGACGAGGGAGCAGCCGGGCGGCGGCATGGCTCCGGAATTGGCAGCTGTATCTGTTGATTGCCCCGGTTCTGGGTTACTTTATCGTCTTCCACTATATTCCCATGTACGGCGTGCAGATCGCATTCAAGGATTACATCGCCTCGAAAGGCATCACGGGGAGTCCTTGGGTCGGACTCAAGCATATCGAACGCTTTTTTGACAGCTTTTATTTTGCGCGCATTCTGTGGAACACGCTTGGCATCGGGGTGTATGAGTTGATCGCGGGTTTTCCGGTTCCGATCGTGCTGGCGCTCCTGCTGCATGAGGTGCGTTCATCCAGGTTCCGGCGATTCGTCCAGACGGTGACTTATGCCCCGCATTTTTTATCGACTGTAGTTGTGGTCGGCATGCTGATGATGTTTCTGTCTCCGGTCAGCGGGCTCGTCAATGCGGTTATCGTATGGCTTGGCGGACAGCCGGTTGCTTTTCTGACCGAACCGTCATGGTTCAAGAGCATCTATGTCTGGTCAGGCGTGTGGCAGAGCATGGGCTGGAGCTCGATCATTTATTTGGCCGCCTTGTCCGGGATTGACCCGCAGCTTCATGAAGCGGCCAAGGTGGATGGTGCCGGCAGGCTCAAACGGATGTGGCACATCAATTTGCCGGGCATCGCGCCGACGATCGTCGTTCTGCTCATTTTGAACATCGGATCGATTTTGGGCGTCGGTTTTGAAAAGGTGTTCCTGATGCAAAATTCGCTCAATATGGAAGCGTCGGATGTCATTGCCACCAACGTATACCGCAGCGGTATATTGGGGGCGCAGTACAGCTATTCCGCCGCCGTGGGGCTGTTCAATGCCGTCGTCAATTTCGTGCTGCTCCTGACCGTAAACCGGATCGCGCGCAAAATGGGCGGAAGCAGCCTATGGTAATCTTGACTAGACAACGGAAGGAGGGTCATCCATGCTGGAGACCAGGTCCGAACGGATCACGGGTATAGGCATCTACGTTCTGTTGGGGGTCGTCACCCTGATCGTCCTGTATCCGCTGTTCTTTGTGCTGATCGCATCGGTCAGCCATCCCGGGTCGGTGATCCGGGGAGAGGTCTGGCTGTGGCCCAAAGGGTTCTCGCTCGTTGGTTATGAACGCCTGTTTGGGAACAAGGAGCTGCTCCGTGGCTTTATGAACACGGTTATGTACACGGTTGCCGGAACCGCGCTCAATGTGGTGATGACCGTGGCGGGGGCTTACCCGCTGTCCCGCACGGACTTTAAAGGCAGGCACTTCTTTACGTTCCTGATCGTGTTTACGATGTTTTTTGGCGGCGGCATGATTCCGACATACCTGCTGATCAAAAACCTCGGGCTGCTCAATACGTTCTGGGCCATGATTATTCCGTCCGCCGTCTCGGTATGGAACATTCTGATCATGCGCACGTTTTTTCAATCCTCCATCCCCAAGGAAGTTCAAGAAGCGGCTTTCATGGATGGATGCTCCAATATTAAAATTTTACTCAAAGTCGTACTGCCCCTGTCGGGACCGGTACTCGCGGTCATGGTGCTGTTCTACGCGGTCGGACATTGGAATGCTTACTTCAGCGCGCTGCTCTATTTGTCGGACCGGGATTTGTATCCGATGCAGCTGTTTCTGCGCGAGATTCTGGTACAGAACCAGATGCAGGAGATGGTCGATATCAGCGATGATACACTGGCCCGCAGTCTGATGGATGCCGAGGCGATCAAATATGCGGCGGTTATTGTCACGAATCTGCCGATGCTCATTCTTTACCCTTTTCTGCAAAAGTATTTCGTCAAAGGTGTCATGGTTGGTGCGATTAAAGGCTGATCAGGTTCAAATCTAAACGTTAACGGAGGAGATGGAGTATGGGAAAGCAACAACGGCTTCGTAAGATGAGGGGCAAATGGGGACCGCTCACGCTGTCGCTCGTGATGGCTGCGGGTTTGCTGAGCGGATGCAGCGGCAGTGCGTCGGAAGGCGAAGCGGAGAACAAGACCGACAAGCTGGAAAATCTGAACGAAACGGGCATGCCGATCGTGAAAGAACCGATTGAGCTGACCTTTTTCACAGGCAAGTCGCCGACCAACGGCAGCAAATTTGAAGATACACTGATTTGGAAAACGTACAGCCAAATGTCGAATATCCAGGTGAAGTTCAATCTGGTGCCGTTTGAAACGCTGACCGAGAAAAGGAACCTGGCGCTGGCGGGAGGCGATTATCCGGACGTCTTTTATTCAGCGCGCGTCGGATCGGCTGAGCTCGCCCGGTACGGGCAGCAGGGCGTTTTCATTCCGTTAAATGACCTGATCGACAAGTACGCGCCCAACTTCAAAAAGCTGATGGAGAAATATCCGGACATCCGCAAAGGGCTGACGATGCCGGACGGCAACATTTATTCGCTTCCGTCCTTCTATGACCCGGATCTTCTCTCCATGCTGATCGGCACGCCGCTGTGGATCAACCAGGATTGGCTGAAGAAGCTGGGGATGGGGGAACCACAGACGACCGAGGAATTTTACAAGTACCTGCAGGCGGTCAAGGCGACGGACCTGAACGGGAACGGCAAGCATGACGAGATTCCGTTCAGCGCCGGCGGCGTGACCGTCCTGATCGACCACATGAAAGGGGCCTGGGGGCTTGGCACCAGCGGCCTCGGGCATAAGCTGGTGGATGTGGACCCTGGGACTGGCAAGCTTCGCTTTATCAAAAGCCTGCCGCAGTACAAAGAGGTGCTGCAGTTCATAAGCAAGCTCTATAAGGAGGGGCTGATCGATCCCGAAATATTTACGATCGAAGGCAGCGCCTTGAACGCCAAGGGCCAAGCCGGCCTGCTTGGTTCAACAGTCGTGCCGAACCCTGAAACCGTGATGGGGCGCAAGGAATTTACGGGACTCGGAGCCTTGAAAGGGCCGCATGGCGACCAGCTGTATGCCCATGTCAAAGTTCCGATGGTGCATGTCGGCGCTTTTGCCATTACCAATAAAGATCCGTATCCGGAAGCTACGATCCGCTGGATGGATTACTTCTACAGCGATGAAGGCGCCAAGCTGTATTTCATGGGCAAGGAAGGGGAGACGTATACCAGCGATGCGAGCGGCAGTTTGAAATACGTGGACGAGATTACGAACAATCCGGACGGGCTGACGCAGGACCAGGCATTGGCCAAATACTTCACCTGGCTGGGTGGAAGCTATCCCGGCTTCGTGACGGAGGAGTATTTCAAAGGGTCGGAGACGCTCCCGAATTCCATGGCCGCGGCCGAAAAAGCCAAGCCTTACGCGGTGAAGAACATCCTGTATAACTTTAACTATACGCCGGAGGAGACGGAGGTCATGTCTTCCATCGGCAAGGACATTGAGGATTACACCGCGGAAATGGAAGCAAAATTCATTAACGGCTCCGCGTCTTTCGATCAGTGGGACGGGTACGTCAATAACTTGAAGAAAATGGGACTGGACCAGTACATGTCCGTGTATCAGGCGGCTTATGATCGGTATCAGGCGGAATAAATCAATCATAGAAAAAATGGTTCCATCCTCATCGGGAAAGAACCGGCCAACGGCCGGTTCTTTCTTCTGACTATCGGCGGATTGCCAATGATCCGGGCCGGTGCTAAGGTAGTTATTATCCAAAGGAGAAGCGGACGATATCCGCGATTCGTTCATGGCTGTCGCTTATGGTACTACCGCCTTCGGGCTGCTCTCAATAAAAAGGAGGTGTTGTTATGGCAAGGCCTGCAACTTTCGGCATTATCGGCGGCGGTGGATTTCGGGCCCAATATTTTTTAAGAATTGCGCAAGCGCTTCCAGAGGAATTCCAGGTCACCGGAATGGTGGTCCGGGACGCAGCCAAAGGCCAGGCGATGGAGCGCCAGTGGCAGGTGGCCGCATACAGGACGCTTGAACAGCTGTTGACCGGCCCGCAGCCTGATTTCATGGTTGTATCCGTCAGCGCATCGGCTTGCGCGGAGTATTTGATTCAGCTTGCGGACCATGGCATTCCCGCATTGGCGGAAACGCCTCCTGCACCTGATTTGGACGGGCTGATAAGGCTGCATAACCAGCTGACACGCCGCGGTGCGCGGGTGCAGGTCGCCGAGCAGTATCCGTTCCATCCGATGAATCAAGCTAGAATGGCCATCATTCGGGAAGGGCTGCTCGGGAACGTAACCCAGGCAACCGTATCGATTTCACACTTTTACCACGGAGCCGCCCTGCTTCGGAAGATGCTCGGTATTGGATTTGAAGACGTCCGCGTTCGGGCAATGCGGTTTGAGTCCGACTGGGTGGCAGGACCTACCCGGAGCGGACCGCCGCCGGAAGAACAGATCGTGACGTCCCGGCGAGATTTGGCCTGGCTGGATTTCGGCGGCAAGCTCGGGATCTACGATTTCACCGCGGACCAGCATCGTTCCTGGATCCGCTCGAACCACCTGTCGGTTCGGGGGGAGCGGGGCGAAATATTCGATGACCGGCTGACGGTCCTGAAGGACTTCCGTACGCCGCTTTATTTGAACTTCAAGCGAATCAATAAGGGTGAGCTCGAGAATCAGGAAGGGTACTTTCTGGAGGGGATCATGGCGGGAGAACGGTGGGTGTATAACAATCCGTTTGCCCCTGCAAGGCTGTACGACGACGAAATCGCGATTGCCTGCTGCCTGCAGCAAATGGCTGTCTACGCTGCGGGCGGGCCCAGTTTCTACAGTCTCTCCGATGCTTCGCAGGATCATTATTTGGGCATGCTCATGCAGCAGGCGATTCAGTCTGGAGAAACCGTCGTTTCTTCACGTCAGGTTTGGTCAGGCGATGAGTAGATGAAGATCCCGATGGCCGAGCCGGAACATAAGGAAGACTAAAAAACCGCGATACGATCGCGGTTTTTTCCTTTTCATTACAGCCATCATTTGATTTTCATTTCAACGACGGGCAGATCCTTTAGAGGTTTAGGGACGCCCGCGTCATCCGACTCGAGGTACATCTTCAGCACAAGCGAGCGGGGCTTGTCGAGCATGCTGCTGCTGAATATTTGCTGGAAGCCTTCGTCGGTCCCGTTTCCGGCTACCGGACTCAGCTGCACAGCCCTACCATTTCTGTTAGTGGAGACGATGGTCATGTAACGGAGCTTATCCCAGATGGATTGCTTTGTTTTGAAATCCAACTCGCTGCCGTTATCGATCACGAAGGTGGCGCGCGTCAACAACGGAGACATTTCCACCTTGGAGAGAACAACCTTATGGCCATCGATGCTGATAGAACGATCGGGCTGCATCACAAAGGTCGGCGACTTTTCAAATTTTGGTTCTAAATCAACTTTAATTTTCATACGGTCGGAATAAAGGAAGTCCGCAGCGGCCGCTGTGGTTTTCGGGTCGCCAAGCTTCCCGGGATTTACGGAGGTCACCTGAAAATCAACCTCGATGCGGCTCGGAAAAGGCTGGCTTCGGTCAAGCATCACCGTGCTCAGAGCGGAGAAGCTGTGTACGTCTCCGTTGCTGATCTGCAGCTCAGCATTCAGAGGCCTGCCTGAATTCAAATCGGTCACTTTGACGCTGTTCACCGCTTTGATTTCATGGCTGGACTCGGCTGTGGCCGTGTAAAGCAGCAGCATCTTGTTCTCGTCTGCCGTGACGGCGTCGAGGGTAATTCGGTAAGGACCGGAGGAAACCGACTTGTTGACGATTTGGATGTAATCGTTGCGTACTGCGGATTCGAGTGTCGCATGGTCCACGTCTTTGGCGGATAGGGCCCTGTATCTTTCCAATGCGCCCCAACTCATATCCTTCGCCGTATGGGGTGCAGGAATGCCGATCGGGCCGCCCTGCCACCATCCGGCGCCCAGCAGCACGGCCAGCACCATTGCAGCGACGGCATAGGGCAGCAAACGCCGCTTCCGCGAAGCCGATCTATTTGCGAATCCGCGCCGGATCGCCTCGGTAGCTTCCGTTTCGCCGATTTGCATCCTTTCCCGCCGGAGCTGCGCCGCGTCGGCAAGCAGGGCTTGTTCTTCAGGGTTCGTGTTCATTCCCAATCCCTCCGATTCTTCATCCATTTGCGGAGCTGGCCAAGCCCCTTATGCTGCCACGTTTTGACCGTGCCTTCCGGTTTGCCGAGAATCGCGGCGATTTCCGTGAGCGTCAGGTCGTTGTAGTATTTCAGGATCAGCACATGGCGGTATTTCGGCTTCACCTTTTCCAGCAAGGGACCCATGGCGACCTTATCGTGGTTGAATGCTTTGAATGCATCATGAGGCTGGCTAATCCCCTCAAGCTGCGCATCCACGGTAGGAACGGTCCGCTTCCTGCGCCGCTGTTCATCGATGCATACATAAATGAGTATGCGGATGAGCCAAGCCTTCAGCGCCCTGCCGTCTTTCAGCGTCGAGCGTTTGACCCATGCCCTGCACGTCATTTCCTGCAGCGCCTCCAGGGCATCATGACGATTGCGCAAATAGCTGTAAGCGATGTTCAGCAGCGTTTCCCGGTGCTCCATGATGGCGTCATAAACATCGGTTTCTACTCCGGCTTGTCCCATGCTGACCTTTTTCATTTCTGCGTGAGAGCCCAGCGGGCAGCCCTCCTTTCCTTGTCTCTGTGGTACAGACGGACCAATGGTTCAAACGGTTTTAAAATTCTTATTTATAATTATTCTAAATAAATATTGACTTTAAATTGATAAGTGTTATCATTTGTTTATGAGGTTTCTGATGATCATTTTACGAAGAAGGTGGAGAGCTAATGAGTACAAATCATTCCGATTCCAATAAACTGACAACGAGCTGGGGAGCCCCGGTTGGGGACAACCAAAATTCCATTACGGCCGGACATCGCGGTCCTACCCTGATTCAAGATGTTCACCTGCTGGAGAAATTAGCCCACTTTAATCGCGAGAGAGTTCCTGAGCGTGTCGTTCATGCGAAAGGTGCCGGAGCGCACGGTTATTTTGAAGTGACCAACGACATGTCTAAATATACCAAAGCGAAGCTGTTCCATGACAAGGGCAAGCGAACCGACCTCTTTATCCGGTTTTCGACCGTTGCGGGAGAGCTTGGCTCCGCAGACACCGTCCGCGACCCGCGCGGATTTGCTGTCAAGTTCTACACCGAAGAAGGCAATTACGATATCGTCGGCAACAACACGCCGATCTTTTTCATTCGCGACGCGATCAAATTCCCGGACTTTATCCATACTCAAAAGCGCGATCCGAGAACGCACCTGAAAAATCCGAACGCCGTATGGGATTTCTGGTCCTTATCTCCTGAATCGCTGCACCAGGTTACTTACCTGATGGGCGACCGCGGCATTCCGGCGACGCTGCGTCATATGCATGGTTTCGGCAGCCATACATTCAAATGGGTCAACGAGCAGGGTGAAGCTGTGTGGATCAAGTACCATTTTAAAACAGACCAAGGCGTGAAGAACCTGGATCCGGATCTGGCGGCAAAGCTGGCAGGTGAAAATCCCGACTACCATATTCAGGACCTGCAGCAGGCGATCGAAGCAGGGGACTATCCTTCCTGGACGCTGTATGTTCAGATCATGCCGCTGGAAGACGCAAACACGTACCGGTTCGATCCGTTTGACGTGACGAAGACGTGGTCCCAGAAGGATTATCCGTTAATCGAGGTTGGGAAAATGGTGCTTGACCGGAATCCGGAAAACTATTTTGCCGAAGTAGAGCAGGCCACATTCTCTCCGGGCAACCTTGTTCCGGGCGTTGAACCGTCCCCGGACAAAATGCTGCAGGGCCGCCTGTTCGCCTACGCGGATGCGCACCGTTACCGTGTAGGGGCGAACCACAACCAGCTGCCGATCAACCGTCCGAAGGTACCGGTCAACAACTATCAGCGCGACGGATACATGAATTCGGGTACGAACGGCGGCGGATCGGTCTATTACGAACCTAACAGCTTCAACGGACCGAAGGAAGATCCGCATGCCCGGATCACTCCGTTCGAGGTCGAAGGCTATGCTGGACAAACGGCGTACGATCACGATGATCACTATACGCAAGCCGGGGACTTGTACCGCTTGATGAGCGAAGAAGAGAAGGCCCGCCTCATCCGGACCATCGTGGAAGCGATGAAGCCGGTGGAGCTGGAGGAAATTAAGCTGCGCCAGATCTCCCATTTCTACAAAGCGGATCCGGATTACGGAACCCGCGTTGCCGAAGGTTTGGGCTTAACCGTCCAAGCGTAAAGCGGCAGCAGCGGTTTTGCCCCTTAAAGGCGGCAGCCGCATGGATCGAGGCGTGCGAACAAATGAAAGGGAGGGTGATCCGGCATGATGTTTCAGCCAAGTGTATGCCCCATGTGCCACCAGCCGATCAAAAATTTGAAGCATACGATCATTTGCGGCTGCGGGAGCAAAATCAAAACCAAAATCAAATTGAAGTAACGCATTGCGGAGCTAGTATCCGCATAGATAAAATAAATACCGACGGTTTATTCGCGGAAAAGTGAACCAGATAAAAAGAAGCTCACCCGAATCGGAGGGGTGAGCTTCTTTATTGTTTTTTTTATAATGTCTGGGTATTCCCCGACTCCTCCCGCCGTATTCGCAGCTGCGTGCGGCGGCCGAGCAGGAGTCCGACCAGAGACGCCATCATCTGTTGGAAGACCATGCCCAGAACGACGGGAACGGCGACCGGTGCGGGAAAATAGGCGACGGCCAGGACGGCGCCCGCGCTGATGTTGCGCATCCCGCCGTTGAAGACGAGGGCGACCTGCTCCGGCTCGCCCCAGCCCATCAGAGCGGAGATCGCGAAGCTCAGCAGGTACCCGGCCGCGGCCAAAAAGACGATAACCGCAGCGATGCCGACCAGCCGGGGGCTGATGTCGGACAGATAGGGAGCGACTACGGAGCCGTTGATCATGATGACCAGCGCCATGGCCAGTTTGGAGAACGGATTAAGGCGCGGTCCCCAGACCGGAACGATGGCGCCTTTGCTCCATTCGTTCAAGGCCATGCCGAGCAGGGAAGGGACCACGATCATGCCGAACAGGCTGCTGATCATCGGCAGGATGTCCATATGAACGCTCGTTCCGATCAGCAGCGACAGAATGCCCGGAACGGCGAAAGGCGCGATCAGCGTGTCGACCAGGATGATGGACAATGTCAGCGCGATATGTCCCTTGTACAGGCTTACCCATACGAAGCTGCTGACCCCCGTCGGGATGACCGCGGCAAGTACAAGCCCGGTGATCGTATAAGCATCGAGCGGGAATAGAACCCTGCCCGTGCCGAGGGCGACCAGCGGCATGATCACATGCAAAACGAGCAGGCAGGCGAAGAGCGGCAGCGGCCTTTTCATAACACTGAGAAAATCCTTGAAGCTCAAGCTGATGCTTCCGGCAAATGTCATAAAAGCAAACAGCCAGGGGGACATGAACGTATACGAAGACAGCAAACCTCCGCATAAGACGCCGATGACGATGCTGGCCGGCGTAATCAAAGGCATGATTCGGTTGAGTCGGGCATTCAGCGATTGCAGCATAAGCAGTCCGTCCTTATGTTTTCGTATTCATACATTATACATGGCATGGCAGTATTGAAAAAGGCTGAATCGGCCAGTTGGGCACAGGCGAGCTGTTTGATTTCGGCATCAGGCCTGCTGATCAAGGGCATTCCGCGGACAGCGTTCTCTATGAAAATATGGAGCTTCGGCCAACCATGTAATTGGAATTGGCCATGAAATCTATGATAAAATGAAAGATAAACCTAATTGTACGGAGTAAAGGAGCGGCCTATTATATGAGACCCATACAGTTCGTGGCCAAGACGGCCGGCGTGTCCGTTGCGACCGTGTCCCGGGTGCTGAACAACAGTCCTCTCGTCAAGGAATCGACGCGCAAGAAAGTGATGGAGACGATCAAAGCGCTGGAGTATGAGCCCAATTCCCTCGGCAGGGAATTAAGAAGAGCGGAGACGCGCCGCATTATGGTGCTGACTCCGAGCCTCGTCTTTCCAATTATGGCGGACGTGTATAAGGGAATACAGGATGTAGCTCAGAAGAACGGATATCAGGTGCTGGTCTGCGCCTCCGAGGACGACCATGATAAGGAAGAAGAGCTGCTGCAGATGCTCAAGAAAAAAATCGTCGACGGCGTCATCATTGTGGCTTCCACCTTGAGCGCGGAGGAGCTGGATCAGCTGGCGAAAGATTACAGCATCGTGCAGTGCTCGGAATATGAGCAGGTGCAGCACGCTTACAGCGTTTCGGTCGACAATGAGCAGGCAGCCTTTGATGCGGTATCCCACCTCCTGTCTTTGGGCCACCGGCGGATTGCCATGGTTAAAGGGGGAAACGCGAAGAGTTCTTCCGCCGCCCGGGAGCAGGGGTACCGGCGAGCGCTGGAATCGGCGGGGATCGAGGTGCGCCAGGAGTGGATCAGGGAGAGCGACTACGAGTACCAGAACGGGTACGACCTTGCCGTCGAATGGCTTCAAGCTGCGGAGCATCCGACCGCCATTTTCTGCTCCAGTGACGCTACAGCCATCGGCTGTGTCAACGGGGCGATATCGCTGGGCAAATCGGTGCCGGATGACGTTGCCGTCGTCGGATTCGACGATACGGTGGAATCGCTGATGAGCCGGCCGCCTATCACGACGGTACGCCAGCCCAAGTATGATCTCGGCCGTGCCGCCATGGAGGCGCTCCTGCAAAGCTTGCGCGGAGAAGCGGGCGAGAACAAGACGATCCTGCTGCCCCATGAAATCGTCATCCGGGAGTCGACGGCAAAGCGCTCCCGCTGACAGGTGAAAAATGGGGGTTGCGCTCTTTATAGAAATCGCTTACAATATCGCTTAAAGAAACGGTTACCAAGCAGCCGTTTTTTTAAAACCGCTGAAATGTAATGCGTTACATTTCTAGAAACCGGATTCGCGCGAATCAAGGTACCGCTTAGCAAAACCAACCAGTCAGGCCAATATCTCTTTTTCATACCTTAAAATGTAACGCATTACATTTTGACGGAGGAAGGTTGATTGTTCCGGATTCGCCGGGGGAAGAAAAGCAAGCATGTTCATCAGGATAGGAAACCGAGAAACCGCATTGTAAAACACAAAAAGTGGTGATGAGACATGGCTCAAGCGGCGGGAAAGCTGTCCTTAAGCGAAAAAATCAGTTACGGCTTTGGAGACTTGGCGTCCAACTTCGTTTGGGGGATGACGACAAGCTATCTGCTCTATTTTTACACGAATGTGTACGGCCTGGCCGCCACGGCCATCGGCACCTTGTTTCTGATTACAAGAATTCTTGACGCGGTGATCGATCCGGTGATCGGGGTCATGATCGACAAGACCAGCAGCCGGTTCGGCAAGGCGCGGCCGTTCATTCTCTTTTTGACGATCCCGTTCGCCATCTTCAGCGTCTTAACGTTCATTACGCCGGATTGGTCGGAAGGCGGGAAGCTGATCTACGCCTATTTGACTTACCTGATTCTTGGGATCCTGTATTCCGGCGTCAACCTTCCTTACGGCGCACTGATGCCGATGATGACCAAGGATCCGGAGGAGAAAAACCAGCTCAGCAGCTTCCGGATCATGGGGATGGCCATTGGGGCCATCGCGGTATCGGCGCTCACCAACCCGCTGGTGAAATGGATCGGCGGCGGGAATGACCGCTTGGGGTTCCCGGTTACGATGGGCATTTTCACGGTCGTCGCCGTCGTGATGTTTTATGTGGTGTTTCTCAAGTGCAAGGAACGGTTCTCGGAGAGCGCCGAGAAAACCAAAGAGTTTAACACGCTCACATCGGCTAAGCATATGTTTCGCAATCAGCCTTGGGTGATGATCGCTCTGAACTCCCTCTTCATGTTTCTGCGGATCGGCGTCGTGTTCGGCGTGCTGGTGTATTTCGTTCAGTACGTTCTGGGCCAGCCTGAAATGATCCCGCTGTACCTGACACTCGCGAATGTCGCCAACTTTGTAGGAGGCGCACTCGCCCCGTTTGTACTCAGAAGGCTTGGTAAGCGTAACGGCAGCATCTTGGCCTTGACTGGCGCCGTGCTGCTGTACGGATTGCTGTTTTTCCTGGAAAGCAGTCCGCCATTTCTGTATCTCGTCATTTTCTTTATTGCCAACATAGGCATCGGCATTAACAGTCCGGCCAACTTCTCCATGCTCGCCGATACGGTGGATTACCATGAATGGAAGTTCGGCCATCGGTCCGAAGGCATGCTGTATTCGGCTTACAGCTTCGCCACCAAGTTTGGCATTGCCGTCGGCGGCTCCGTTGTCGCTTATGCACTTGGTTTCGCCGGATATGATCCCGATGCGGTTACGCCGCAGGCGACCGATATGATCCGCGTCCTGTTCTATATTGGACCGATCCTGCTCACCATTCTGCAAATCGGTTGTCTGGTGCTGTATAAGCTGGATAAAGAGCATAAACAGATTGTTCAAGATTTGGACCTGCGCACATCGTCGGTCAAAGCCTAAATATTATAGAGGAGTGATTTCACATGATTCAAATTCCAGTTGGTCTGCAGCTGTTTTCGGTACGGGAAGCGCTGGCTAAAGATTTCGCCGGGACGCTGCAAAGCATAGCGGATATCGGATACCAAAACATCGAATTCGCATTTCATAACATCCGGGAAGACGGCACGTTCGAGGTCGACTACACGGCGGCGGAGCTGAAGGCCATGATGGACAAGCTGGGCCTGCAGGTGGTCACGAGCCACGTGGCCTATCATCCGAATCTGGATCTGGATGCGGTCATCCGCTATAACGCGGAGATCGGAAGCAAGGGCATCGTTATGCCGTGCGCCTTTTTCCGTGACCGGGAGGATGCGGTGGAATTGGCCAAATGGCTCAATGCGTCCGGACGCAAGTCCAAAGAAGCCGGCATTCAGTTTTACTTCCATAACCATTTTCATGAGTTTCAGGAGTTTGATGGCCAGACCATTATGGACATTCTGCTGGAGCATACCGATCCGGAGCTGGTTCAGATTGAATTTGACACGTTCTGGGCGCTGCGCGGCGGCGTGGATCCCATCGCTTTTATGGACAAGTACGGCAGCCGGATCGGGCTTCTTCACCAGAAGGATCTGGCCCCGTCGGCCAATCCGGTGAATCTGCTGGAGAAGGTTTCTGGGCGTTTAACGGATGAAGTGGTGTTCTCAGCCGCAAACCAGGAGGATTTCACTGAGATCGGCGCAGGCGTCATGGACATTCCGTCGATTTTGAAAAAAGCGGAAGAGCTCGGAACGGTTCAATACATCATCGTGGAACAGGATCAGACCGTAAAAGGCGAGCTGGCCAGCGTCAAGGAAAGCTTCGACAACATCCAGCGGCTGCTGGCACAGTAAGGCACAGCTTCGGATAGACAACCAACCGGGAGGGAACCAGATGACTACTTTGAAAATCGGCATTATCGGATGCGGCGGGATCGCCAAGGGCAAGCATTTGCCCGCGCTGGCCAAGCAGCGGCACAAGGCGGAAATGACGGCGTTTTGCGACATCGAGCTGGATCGTGCGGAGCTTGCGGCCAAGGAGTATGGAACGGAAGAAGCCAAGGTATATACGGATTACAAGGAGCTGCTCAAGGACCCGTCGATCGACGTGGTGCATGTGCTTACCCCGAACAGCAAGCATGCCGTCATTACGGTCGCCGCGCTGGAAGCCGGCAAGCATGTCATGTGCGAAAAACCGATGGCGATGAATACCGCCGAGGCACAGCAAATGCTGGATGCGGCGAAGCGCACGGGCAAAAAGCTGACAATCGGCTACCAGAACCGGTTCCGTTCGGATTCGAGAGCGCTGTATGCGGCATGTGAACAAGGGGATCTTGGCGAGGTTTATTTTGCAAAGGCGCATGCCATCCGCAGACGCGGGGTTCCGACATGGGGCGTGTTTATGGATATCGAAAAACAGGGCGGCGGCCCGCTGATCGACATCGGCACGCATGCCTTGGATCTGGCCTTGTGGACCATGGACAACTATAAGCCGAAGCTCGTCGTCGGGTCCGCGTTCCATAAGCTGAAGGATAAGATGGACGGCAACATGTTCGGTCCGTGGAATCCGGAGGAGTTCAAGGTGGAGGATTCGGCATTCGGCTTCATTAAGATGGAAAATGGAGCGACGATTACGCTGGAAGCTTCGTGGGCGCTGAATATGATCAACGCGAAAGAAGCGCAGGTCACCCTGTGCGGTACCGAGGGCGGGGCCGAAATGTTTGGCGACGCCTGGGATAACAAAGGCACGGTGACATTTAACCATACCCGGTATGGGCAGCTGGTCGAAACGAGCACTTCTGTAGGGGGCGGCATCGCCTTTTACGAAGGGGAATCGCTGAACGCTGGAGAACTTGAGGCGAAGCAGTGGATCGACGCCATTCTGGAAGATCGGGAGCCGCTGGTTAAGCCGGAGCAGGCGCTTGTAGTGACGCAGATCCTCGAGGCCATCTACAAATCGTCGGAAACCGGCAATGCGATCACGTTGTAATCATCTTTATATATGAAGAGAACTGCCTGTCCTCCGCGAGGTGGACAGGCAGTTCTTCGTTTGGGGCAGGGAAGTCAGATTAACATGCCTCCGGAAACCTCGATCCGCTGCGCGTTCACCCAGCGGTTGTCTTCGGAGAGGAGGGCAGCAATCATCGGCCCGACGTCATCCGGAAGTCCGGCGCGTCCAAGCGCCGTCATGCCGGCGATCTGCTGATTCAGCTCGGCGTTGTCGCGCACCATGCCGCCGCTGAAGTCGGTCGCGATTGCTCCGGGAGCCACCGTATTGACGGCGATGCGGCGCTCGCCGAGCTCCTTGGCCAGGTACCGGGTAAGCACCTCGACCGCGCCTTTCATCGAGGCATAAGCGGCGCTTCCCGGAATGCTCATGCGCGTCAGCCCCGAGGAGATGTTAACGATGCGCCCGCCATCGTTAATGAGGGGGAGCAGCTTTTGCGTCAGGAAAAAGACGCCTTTGAAGTGGACGTTGTACAGCTGGTCCAGTTCTTCTTCGGTTGTCTGCTCGATGGAGTTGTGATGCGAGGTTCCGGCATTGTTAACCAGGTAATCGAACCGCTTCACCCCAAGCTCCGCCAAGACTTGGCGGACGTTCTGGGCGAAACCGTCAAAGGAAGAGGTGTCTGCCGTGTTCAGCTGCAGGGCGACAGCCTCCCGCCCCAGATCCCGGACGGACTGGACGACCTGCTGCGCTTCAGCTTCATTGGTGTGATAGGTAAAGATCGAATCGACGCCGCGCTTGGCAAGCTGAAGAATCGTATTGCGGCCCAGACCGCGGCTTCCGCCGGTCACGAGTGCGATTTTTCGATCAGAGGTTTGTAAAGTCATTCAAAAGACCTTCTTTCCATTGATTTTCCCAGCGATCAGGTTTACTAACTAACTGGTTAGTTCATAATATATAACTAACTAACCGGTTTGTCAATGGCTTAAAAATCGTGATATAGTAAATCCTATGCAAAAACACGGGAGGAACCACTATGCGTAACGCCGAAGCTACAAAAGAGAAAATACTGGAGGCGGCCATGGCCGAGTTCTCCGCCTACGGAATTGCCGGCGCCCGGGTGGACCGGATCGCCAAGATGGCGAAGTGCAACAAGAACATGATTTATATTTATTTTGAAAATAAAGAGCAGCTTTTCTCGACTGTGCTGGAAATGCATCTGACGAGAGTGTACGAGGAGTTTGCCTTTACTCCGGAAGATCTTCCGGGGTATGCCGCGCGGGTTTTTGATTTTATGATGGCCAATCCCGACCTGATGCGGCTGATGACATGGTTTACGCTGGAGCAGAAGACGGAGCAGCTGGATCAGAGGAAGGAAGCCCATAACCGCAAAATTGCGGAGCTGGCGAAAGCACAGGAGGCCGGGCACATCGGAACGGATTTTTCCCCGGCGTTTCTTCTGACCAGTATCATGGTTCTGGCCACGGCCTGGATGCCCACCAACCCGTTTGGTCCATCGATCGATCCGGCTAGTAGCGGCAAAACCGATGAGCTGCGGGAAGCGATCATGAGGGCGGTCGGACGGTTGGCGGGCGAACCCGCCTCTAAGGAAAATCGCTGATCCAGATAAAAAAGGGAACCCTCATTAGATAGGTCCGAAAGGGAGGTTTTTTTGGATGAAGATCATGGCAGACTGGGTGCAGGGCTATAAAGACAGGAAAATATCCTATACCTTATTGTCTAAAGCAGAATCCAACACCAGCGGCTTGGCGATCATTTTTCCGGGACAGGGATACACTGCACAGGCACCTCTTTTGTACTACTCCATGGGGATTTATCTGAACCAAAACTACGACGTGCTGCAGGTGAACTATCAGTACAACGATCCGTTCTACCGGGATTTCAGCTTTGATGAGATGGCCGAAGCGATCCGCATCGATGTCGGCGCCGTAATCGACCGTGTGCTGCAGAACGCATCCTACGACGATTACATTCTGATCGGCAAGTCCATTGGAACGATTGCGCTTGGGTTTGAGGTGCAGCGTGATCTGTTCCAAAAGGCCAAGGTCATCTGGTTTACGCCTCTGCTGGGCAGAGATTTCGTCTGGAACGCGATGTTGGACAGTAAGCAAAGAAGCCTATGCTTCATCGGCGACAACGACAGCTGCTATATCGAGGAGAGATTTCAGCAGCTTCGGGCAAATCCGAATCTGCTGCTGCGCTTGATCCCCGGCGTGAATCACGGCCTGGAATACGAAACCGATCTTTTTGCGTCGATGGACGTGTTAAAACAGGTGATGAAGGAAGTCGAAGCATTTTAGTTCGGTATTTCGTTCAAGCCCGCTCTTGGAGCGGGTTTTTTGTTTGCTTAAAAAAGTGGCTTGCACCTGACGCTGCGTCACCTTTTATAATGGGCCTACCGGTAAAAAATAGGCGCCTAAAAAATTCAACCTGTAGGAGGACATTGGCATGACGATCGGAAAGAACGAAATTATTTCCACTCGGGTGTTCGACGCACCGCAGCACCTTGTGTATCAGGCCTGGACAACTCCAGATTTATTAGCCCGCTGGTGGGGGCCCCACGGGTTCACGAATACGTTCCATGAAATCGACATCATGCCGGGCGGAGCCTGGAAATTCACCATGCACGGACCGGATGGCCGGGATTATCCGAACGAGAGTGTTTTTGTAGAACTTGTCCCTTTGGAGCGGGTCGTCCTGGATCATCTCTCCGAGCCCCAATTCCGTGTTACGGCGACGTTTGAAGAAGAGAAGGGCCGGACTAAAGTTGTTTTTCGCCAGACGTTCAAAAAGGAAAAGCAGTTTGAGCAGATCAAACAAATGTGCATCAACGGCAATGAGGAAAATTTCGACCGGTTCGGCCAACTGCTGGAGGAAATGAAGTCCGGCACCGCGGGTTAAGCGGAGCTTAAGGAGAGCGGGATGTGACAGTCAAGGCAGGTGGCATTCATGATGTTTACTGCCATATTAAAAAAGGCCCAAGGGCATGATCCCTTGGGCCTATGTACGTTGATATCAAATGGCAAATACATGACGTCCAATATTTACGGTACGGGCGCGCGTCCAAATCCACTTGTTCGTTGCCGTTTTCGGGTTATAGTAGTAGAGCGAGTTATGGGTCGGGTCCCATCCGCGCACGGCGTCAATGGCGGCACGGTAGGCGGTCCGGTTCGGCTTCATGCCGTACTGGCCGTCGCTGACGGCGGTGAATGCGTTCTTCTGAAAA
Source organism: Paenibacillus sp. PSB04 (assembly GCF_025809195.1). NCBI lineage: Bacteria > Bacillati > Bacillota > Bacilli > Caryophanales > Paenibacillaceae > Paenibacillus > Paenibacillus sp. PSB04. Next base: position 6,614,940 of record NZ_CP081301.1, on the reverse strand, counting down.
ACGACGCCTTGAATCGTGTCCGGGAACTCGTCCGACTGAATCCGGTTCATGATGACGGCACCGACGGCTACCTGTCCTTTATAGGACTCGCCGCGGGCTTCAGCGTAAATGATTTTCGCCATGATCTCCATATCGTTTTTGCTTAAGGTGTACTTCCGGAGCTGTCTCCATGTAGCGGGACCGACCGTGCCATCCGCAACGGCGCCGTACTCCCTCTGGAATTCCTTGACGCTGGCTTCCGTGCCGGGGCCGTATTTTCCGTCAAGCGTACCGCCATAGAGACCGAGCACCTGCAGCCGGTACTGTAAATCAGAAACTTTGGGATCCTCGCTCCCTAATTTAAGGACGGGAGCCGCTTCGGCATGATCAGCCTTCCACGCGAAGCTTTGAATGACTAAGAGGACGACGAGGATCGAGGTAACTGCCCATTTTTTGGTTGTCATCGAAATCATCTCCTTCACGAGGCATTATAACGGGAGGAGGACGGACAAGGCAAAGCCATAAACTGGAAAATAAGTGGTAAAACCTTGCGGCTCTAAGCGAAATTTTGGAAAACCGGCGGCGTTAAAATGATGGTGCGGGTTCGTTTTTTTGCACGTTATGCATTTGGAACTAATGAATTCGAAGCCGCAGGATGCTATAATTGAACAAATATGAAAGCGTTTTACTAGGACGGCGGACAGAAGATTTAGGAGCCATACATAAGGAGTGCAAGAACGGATGGGGAAACGGAATTGGTTTTACCGCCAGCTTTTTTCATATATGCCGGCTTTTTTAATCGTCATTTCGTTTATTTTTTTCGTTTTCTTTCAAATGCTTGGGGATCAGAGCCGCAAGGAAGCTGTAAAAGCCAATGAGACGCTGATGCTGCAGGCGATGAGCTCCATCGACTCTTCCCTGAAAACGATCGAGCAGATGCTGATGACGGAACTGCTGAATAATCCGGATTTATCGACTTTTTACAAAAGCGGAACCGAAAACGACTATTACCTGAACATCCGGATCGTCAAGTTTATGAATAACTTTAGAAATTCCTATCCCTTGGTGGATTCCATTTATCTCGTTCGGTCCAGCGACGGATTTGTCCTGAGCAATGCGACCAGCTCCAGCCTGGAAGACTATCCGGATGCGCCTTTCATCAAGCCGTATATCGAGCAGGCGAAGAAGGATGAGGGCTGGAGCGGTGTCCGCCAATTCGAGGAGTTCAGTATCAAAGGGCCGAAGCGGGTCGTGAGCCTTGCGCTGAAGGCGCCTTTCCTGAAGACCGGGCAGGGATTCCTGGTCGTGAACGTAACGGCAAATGGGCTAAGCCAATTGATCGAGAGTATGTACAGCCGGGATGTCAGCTACATCCATATCATCGACAAATCGGGGGCAGACGTGCTTCCGAACGGTAAATCGGAGCAGGAGCGCAGCATTGTGTCGAGCGCCATTTCGCCCGTGACCGGCTGGGATTATCAAAGCGGACTGATTAACGGAAAATGGGTGGACGTAGCCAGCCAGCTCTATAACGTCTGGTTCATCCTTGGGATCGTTATGATCGCCGCAGGCGGCTTATGGATCGTCTATGCCGCACGAAAAAATTACAAGCCGATCGAAAGGATCGTCACCCAGGTTCAGAAGTTATCCCAGACGAAGGCGGCGGCCCTGATGCAGGGCAGTGGCCAGGACGAATTTACCTTTTTGCAGTCCGCCATTAACCAGATGCTGGAGCAGTCCAACACCTATCAGCGCCAGTTCCGCGAGGATCTGCACGTCAAGAAGGCGTATTTGTTCCAGCAGCTGGTTGAAGGGCAGCATCTTCCGAAATCCGAAGAATGGGAAGCCTTGCGGGACACGATGCAGCTCAATGATCTCGACATGCCGCAGGTCGTGTGCGTCGTAGAAATCGACAAGTTTGCTTCGTTCTGCAGCCAGTTCACCCAAGAGGACCAGTACTTGATGAAGTTCGCCCTGAAGAGCGTCATCCAGGAAACCGCCCAAGAGCACGGGGGAATCGTGTGGACGGAATGGATTTCCGGCGACGGGCTCGGCGTGCTGGTGCAGATCGAGGAGACGGACGATCCCCGCGGCCGGGTCACGGATATGCTGGACCATGCAAGAAGATGGGTGCAGGAGCATTTGAAGCTTACCGTAACGGTCGGTGCGGGAGCGGCAGCCCGGTGCCCGGCCGAAATTCCGGAATCTTACGCCCAAGCACAGCAGGCTCTGAAATATAAAATGGTCCTCGGCAGCAACCGGATCATTTTCTATGATTCGCTGGCAAAAGAGGATCAGGGAGCCATGTTCGACTATTTTCAGCTTGTCCACTCGATCGCCCAATCGTTCCGGCTCGGCAAGCCGGACTGGAAGGATAAATACGGCCAATTGATTCAAGGCATCGGGCAGCATCTGCTGAGCCGCGACCATATCGTCAGCCTGGCGGATTATTTGATCTATTCCATCGGGCGGGAAATGGGTAAAATGACGAAGGAATACCAAGAGCTGTGGGAGGAGACCGGGCACCGTCCCCTGCAGCAGGCGCTGCACGCGTCAGATACCTTTGAGCAGGTGGAAGAGAGCTTCATGAAGACGCTGGAACGGTGTTATGAACAGCTGCTGCAAATTCAGGTCACCCGGAATCATTCGGATACGATCCGCAAGGTCCGCGAAACGATGGAGCGGGAATTCGCCAATCCGGATTTGTCGCTTGATTTTCTCAGTGAACGGTTCGACCTTCCCTCCAAAACGCTCAGCAAATTGTTCAAGGAGGAAACCGGGCAGAAGTTCGTGGATTATTTAATCGAGCTTCGGGTCGGGCGCGCGCGGACGCTGCTTGAGAATACGGACCATGCCGTGCAGGAAATCGCCGAAGAGGTCGGATACTTGAATGTCATTTCGTTTGGTCGGATGTTTAAAAAAATCGTGGGCCTGTCCCCGGGGGAATACCGTGAACACATCACCCGGACAGAGCGGGATTCAGCCGCTCTCTGACAGGCCGTTTGCGCCGGTTCCTCAAGGTGCCGTATCCCGCCGGGACAGATCCCTGCGGGATTTTTTTGGGTATAGACCAGGCCGGTAAGAAAAAAGTTGCATGGAGAAAAAGGTTTAGCCCTTCAGATTTTTTCTATGGGAACGACGATTCATTAGCATTGCGGAAATAAGTTGACCGGGCGAAAGTTGTATATTGAACGCATCCGTGCCGTGCCGATAACATGAAGGCAACTCAAGCGCAAAGGAGAGTCGGCAGGTATGGAAGCAACTAGCAGCAAGGCGGCTTCGCCGCATCCCCCCGGATTGGCCGCCCGCCGGAAGAGGGCGGGGTCACAGGCCGGCCGGAAAATCAGGAAGCACTGGCAGTTTTATTTGCTCGTCTTCCTCCCTCTGCTTTATATCGTCATTTTCAAGTACGTGCCGATGTTCGGCGTCATCATCGCATTTAAGGAGTACAACGTCGTACAGGGCATCCTCGGCAGTCCGTGGGCCGGGCTGAAGTACTTCAAGCAGCTGTTCGATACCCCGTTCTTCTGGCAGTACTTTAAGAACACGCTCGAAATTTCGCTGTACGGCATGGCCATCGGATTTCCGGCGCCGATCATTCTGGCGCTGGCGCTGAACGAAATTCGCAACGGCTTGTTCAAGAAATCGGTTCAAATGATTACCTATGCGCCTTACTTTATATCAACGGTCGTGATCGTCTCGATTCTGATCGTCAACTTATCGCCGAATGTCGGGCTCCTCAGCAACATCTTCAGGTCGCTCGGGATGGAGCCGATCGATTTTATGGGCAAGGCAGGGTACTTCAAAACGATTTACGTCCTCTCGGATGTGTGGCAGTTCACCGGCTACGGGGCCATCATTTATATCGCGGCGCTGTCCGGGGTCAATCCCGATTTATACGAGGCTGCCAAGGTGGACGGAGCTTCCCGGTTTCAGAAAATTGTCCATATCGACCTTCCCAGCCTCGTTCCGGTCATCGTCATTATGCTGATTCTGAACCTGGGACAGATCATGGGACTGGGCTTCGAGAAGATCTACTTAATGCAAAATCCGCTGAACCTGAACACGTCGGAGGTCATTTCGACTTACGTCTACAAGATCGGCTTGCTGGGCGCCAACTTCAGCTTCTCGGCCGCGATCGGGCTGTTCAACTCGGTCATTAACTTTGTGCTGCTGATCCTTGTCAATTTCATCGCCAAAAAGATCTCGTCCAACAGTTTATGGTAGGAGGTGCGAAAAGCGTGCAATCAACGAAAATACGCGAAGCGGTAGCGGACCGGCTGTTTCTGGGCATCGTCTACCTGTTTTTATCGCTGGTGCTGATCGTCATTTTATTTCCATTGCTGCATGTGCTGAGCGCATCCTTCAGCTCGCCGGCGGCGGTGACGTCCGGGAAGGTGTGGCTCTGGCCCGTGAATTTCAGCCTGGTCGGCTACAAGGCGGTATTCCAAAATTCCGATATTTTGATCGGATTCGGCAATTCGCTCTTTTATTCAATCGTGGGTACGCTCATTAACGTTTCGTTCACCGTGATGCTGGCCTATCCGCTGGCACGCAAAACGTTTTACGGCCGCGGGCTGATTATGGTGGTGATCGTGTTTACGATGTTTTTCGACGGCGGGCTGATTCCGAACTATTTGCTCGTCAAATCCCTGGGTATGGTCAATACGAGATGGGCTATGATCATCCCCGGCGCGCTGGCCGTATTTCAGGTCATTATCGCCAGGACGTTCTTCCAGTCGCTTCCCGACGAGCTGGCCGAGGCCGCTGAAATGGACGGGTGCAGTGACATGAGATTTTTTCTGCAGGTCGTACTGCCGTTATCCAAGCCCATCCTTGCGGTATTGTTCCTGATGTATGCCATCGGGCATTGGAACGCTTACTTTAATGCACTCATTTACCTGAAAGACAACAGCATGTTCCCTCTGCAAATCTTCCTGCGGAACATTCTCATCCTGAACTCGGAAAATTCCGACATGATGACCAATGTGAACAGCCTGCTCGTGCAGCAGGGGCTGAAGGATTTGCTGAAATATTCACTCATCGTCGTCTCCAGCGCGCCGGTGCTGATCATTTATCCGTTTGTCCAGAAGCATTTTGTTAAAGGAGTCATGATCGGATCGCTGAAGGGATGAAGACGGTGAACGGAATTTCGTAAGGGGGGTGTGACCGGGTTAACGCTGCAGGATGTTTTGAAGTGGTCATTTGTAAGGGGGCATGGATATGAGCCATTCAACCAAAGGAGGAATTTCTTTGAAAAAACGGGCATTTATCGGCTTAAGTGTGTTGTTGGTATTATCCCTTCTGCTGTCGGCATGCGGAGGCTCCAAGCAGGAGCAGAATGACGCAGGGGCTGCCGCCTCGGATCCCAGTAAACCGGTGGAGCTGTCGGTATTCGCTCCGCAGCAGGCGGGGATCGAAAACATGGACGTCAACAAGTTCTCCAAGTACATCGAGGACAAGCTCGGCATCAAGTTTAATTGGAGCACGGTGCCGGACGCCGGCTTCAGCGACAAAAAGCTGCTGCTTCTGGCGAGCGGCGACTACCCGGCTGTCATTATGAACGCGGGCATATCCAAAGCGGACCAGATCAAATACGGCCAGCAGGGAGCCTTCATCCCGCTGAACGATCTGATCGATCAGTATGCCCCCAACATCAAAAAGGCGATGGAGGACGTGTCTTACCTGAAGCAGGGCATGGTCGCCCCGGACGGCAAAATTTACGCGCTGCCGAAGCTGAACGAATGTCTGCACTGCACCTATGGGCAGCGGATGTGGATCAATACTTCCTGGCTGGAGAAGCTGGGCCTGTCGATGCCGACGACGACCGATGAGTTTTACAATGTGCTGAAGGCCTTTAAGGAGAAAGACCCGAACGGCAACGGCAAAGCCGACGAAATTCCGTTCACGACCTCATCCGACGGAGTGTGGGGAGGCGGCGTGGATTCGTTCCTGATGAACGCTTTTATCTATGACAACACCTCGGATTACTTAAGCATCAAGGACGGCCAGGTCATCTATTCACCGGCGCAGCCCGAATGGAAGGAAGGCCTGAAGTATTTGCGGAAGCTGTTTGCCGAAGGCTTGATGGACAAAGCGGTCTTTACGCAGAACAACGATGCGGTGAAGCAGCTAGCCAATAAGCCGGACGCCGCCGTGGGCACTGTAGGTTACGCGCTGCTTAGCAGTGCCTTCAGCGTGGATGACTCGAACCCGAGACATAAGGATTACGACGTCGTCCCGCCGCTGAAAGGACCAAATGGAGTCCAGCTGACAGGCTACAGCATCGGCGCGGGCGACGGATCGTTTGTGATCACGAACAAGGCGACGAAGGAGGAACAGGTCGCTGCCATCAAACTGGCGGACTACCTCTGGTCCGAAGAAGGAACGGTCATGACCTCCTGGGGCTTTGAAGGTGAAGGCTGGAAAAAAGCCGACAGCGGCAAGCTGGATTACAACGGCAAACCGGCGAAGTATGAAGTCGTTCCGAAAGCTCCGTCCGCGAACGGGGAAACGAAGCTGGACAATTTCTGGTGGCAGCTGGGCACGATGCAGATGCTTAACTCCATCCGCGAATCCTTTGCCGCTCCAAGCGATCCGCTGGGCAACGGTGCCTACGAATACCGCTTATGGCTGGCCGCCAAAAAATACGAGCCTTTCGCCAAGCCGGAAGTCGTCTATCCTGCGGATACGTTCATTGACCCGGCGGACGCCATGACGGTTGCGCAAATGCAGAAGTCGCTGACCGATTATGTGAAATCGAGCCTGGCGCAGTTCGTGACGGGCAACAAAGACATCGACAAGGATTGGGACAGCTACATCGCCGGCTTCAAGGGATTGCAGCTGGATCAATACTTGGCGATCTACCAAAAAGCGTTAAAGAAATAAGGGACGGCAGCCGGATATCTGAGGTGTAAAGCAGGTATCCGGCTTTTACAAGGAGAACAAGGTATTCATACCTGTAATCAAAACCAGGATGGAGGGCATTTCATGATGGTAACGACCGAAAGGATCCGCTACGCCGCACAGGTTCAGCCGACCGAACGGCAGCTGGCCGTGCAGGAGATGGAGTTCTACGCGTTCATTCATTTTACGGTCAATACGTTTACTGACCGGGAGTGGGGGGACGGGAAGGAGGATCCGGCTATCTTTAATCCGGCGGAGCTGGATGCCGGCCAATGGGTGGCGGCGATCAAGTCAGCCGGGATGAAGGGGCTGATTCTGACGTGCAAGCACCACGACGGTTTCTGCCTCTGGCCGAGCCGGTATACGGAGCACTCGGTCAAGAACAGCCCGTGGAAGGACGGGCAGGGCGATGTGGTCCGGGAAGTGTCGGAGGCGTGCCGGAGGGAAGGGATCCGCTTTGGCATTTACCTGTCCCCCTGGGACCGGCATGAGCCTACATACGGCGATTCGCCGGCGTATAACGAATATTTTACCAATCAGCTGAGGGAGCTGCTGACCCATTACGGCGACGTGTTCTGCGTCTGGTTCGACGGCGCCTGCGGCGAAGGGCCGAACGGCAAGCGCCAGGTGTACGACTGGGACGCTTACTACGCGCTGATCCGCGAGCTGCAGCCGGAGGCGGCGATTTCGGTCTGCGGTCCGGATATCCGCTGGTGCGGCAACGAAGCCGGCCACTGCCGGGAATCGGAGTGGAGCGTCGTGCCTGCGTCGCTGCGGGATAACGAGAAAATCCAGGCAAAATCGCAGCAGGAAGACGATCCGTCGTTTGCCCGGAGCTACCGGTCGGAGGACGAGGACCTGGGCAGCCGGGCGGTCATCGAGCACGAGCAGGATCTGGTCTGGTACCCGGCGGAGGTCAACACGTCGATCCGTCCGGGCTGGTTCTACCACGCCTCCGAAGATGACAAGGTCAAATCGCTGGATGAGCTGATGAACGTATATTATGGATCGGTCGGCGGCAATGCGACGTTCCTTCTTAACCTTCCACCGGACCGGCGCGGCCTCATTCATGAACGGGACGTTCAGCGCCTGCAGGAGCTGGGGGACCGGATCCGCAGCACGTTTGGCACCGACTTGGGGGCAGGGGCCACTTTGGAGGCATCCGTTCAGGCAGAAGGCCATCAGGCGGACCATGTTCTTGACGGACAACCGGACACGTACTGGGCACCGTCCGAAGGCACGGAGCAGGCTTCGCTCACGCTCGATCTGCAGAGGGAGACCGCCTTTGACCACGTCGTGCTGCAGGAATACCGGTACAGCCAGCGGGTCGAGCGCTTTGAGCTCGAGTATCTGGATGGGGACACGTGGAAAACTGCTTATACGGGTACGGTGATCGGCCACAAGCGGATCTGCCGCTTTCCCGCCGTCAAGAGCCGTTATATCCGGCTTCAAATCCGGGAATCCCGGTGGTTTCCGCAGATTTCCTCCATTCGGATCTATCTGCAGCCATAGAGCGGAACCATTATAGTTTCTTTTCAATCGTATACTATGAACTGATTAAACTCCTCGCTGAGGCGGGCCCGTATAGGGTCTGTCCATCGGGGAGTTTTTTTGCGGTTATCCGACATCCCGCCTCAGTATAATGTTAATGAACTTCGAACCAACAATTTCAAATCATGGAAGGTGGGATATTCGTATTGGATAGATCTTCACTGTACACCGATCTCGTAACGTACCCTTCCGGATGGAAAATGGGCACGCATGTGCATCCCCATTTCGAAATCTGCGTGGTCACTTTCGGACGAGGTGTGTTCTATGCTGAAGACCAGGTCTTTTCGATTCAGGAGGGGGACGTCATCCTGATCACCCCCGGCGTACCCCACGACTACAGCTCCGTTACACCGATCCGCTTCGCCGTCCTGCAGGTTGACCATTTGTCGCATGAGCTCGAACGGTTATTTTTTCAAATGACAAATGAAGAATCGCTGCACCTGTTTCCCCTGGCCCATTATGCATTGGAGCGTTTTGAGAAGTTGTTCAGCGTGTGGCTCCACATGACCTCCGTCCGCCCGAATCAGCTGTTTAACCGGTTGTTAAAAACGTGGGTCGAGTTATTTATGCTGTTTTTATTGGACCGCATCGAACAACAGGATTCCAGAATTACCTTGGACGCCATTGCCGAGTATATCCGCACCAACCTGGACAAAGAAATGAGGGTGACCGATCTGGCGCGGATGATCCGCATGTCGGAGAGCGGGCTGCGCTCCTGTTTCAAAAAGACTTACGGTCTCTCACCCAAGCAATATCTACAGCAGTACCGGATGTCCGAGGCCAAAATGCTGCTTACCTTCTCCGACAAGACGGTTCAGCAAATCGCGAGCGGGGTCGGATTCCCCAATATTCATGCCTTCTCCGCCTGGTTTCAAAAACAGACAGGAATGTCTCCCACCGCCTGGAGGAAAGAGCAGCGAAGAAGGGGCGGGTGAGAAGTCGAAGGCTGTCTTCGGAAAATGTTCAGCGATAATCGTAAAACTTGTGAAGTTTTTTATAAATACAGCGAAGGCGTCCCTTTATAAAATAGGCTTGCACGTTTAAGAAAACGCTGTCAAAGGAGGGGGAATCTGTTAAATCCGCAAAAATCGGCTAGGAGGTGTCTGCTTGTCCCGTTCAAGTGCAGAGGTTCGGCCGTCTGTTCAGGCCCGTTCGTCCAAGGGAACCATGAGCAAAATCGCAAAAGTGAATCTTCGGAACGGTCTGCTGTTCGTTTTACCCTGGCTGGCAGGGTTTGCCGCCTTTTCGCTGCTGCCGTTTCTGCTATCCCTGTACTACAGCTTTACGACCTACGATGTGGTCAGTTCGCCCGTATGGGTAGGGTTGGATAATTTTGTGCAGTTATTCAAAGACCCGTTATTCTGGAAATCGATTACCAACACGATGTACTATACGTTATTTTCGGTTCCGCTCGGCATCGTCTTCGGCGTGGCGCTGGCGCTGCTGCTGAACATGAAGGTGAAAGGAATGGCTTTGTACCGGACGATTTTTTACCTGCCCAGCATCGTTCCGGTTGTGGCGTCTTCCGTACTGTGGCTGTGGCTGTTCGACCCGCAGTTCGGACTGATCAACGGCCTGCTGGATGCCATCGGCATTGCGGGTCCCGGGTGGCTTGTCGACCCGGCATGGTCGAAACCTGCCCTGATCGTGATGGGGCTGTGGGGCGTCGGCGGCGCGATGATCATCTACCTCGCAGGGCTGCAGGATATTCCGCAGGAAATGTACGAGTCGGCGCAGATCGACGGGGCGGTATGGTGGCAAAAAATCGTCTATATTACGCTGCCGATGCTGAGTCCGGTCATTTTCTTCAATTTAATTATGGGCCTGATCGGTTCCTTTCAGTATTTTACGCAGGCCTACATTATTACGTCCGGCGGACCCAACGATTCTACGCTGTTCTATTCGCTGTATCTGTACAAGAACGCCTTTTCTTACTTCCATATGGGGTATGCCTCGGCTATGGCATGGATTTTGTTCCTGCTGATTATGGCCGTCACGCTGCTGGTATTTAAGAGCTCGGCACGCTGGGTTTTCTATGGCGGGGAAAGGTAAAACGATATCGGAGGTGCATGGAATGAAGTCAACGCTCAAACCGTTCTTATCGATCGTGCTGATCATGCTGATGCTTGCCGGTCTAATAGCATGTTCCTCACCGGGTACTCCGGCGGCCGGGCAGGACGGCAAGAAGGAAGATACGTCCGCCCCTTCTTCCGATTCCGGGAAGAAAGGCGACGGAAAAGCCGTAGAAGTTACATATTGGCATATGTGGACGAGTGACTGGAAGAAGCTGATCGACAGCCTGGTCGATGAGTTCAATCAGACGCATCCCGGCATCCATGTGACCGCGCTCTCCATTACCGGCGATGCCAACGCTAAATTTTTGACGGCACAGGCCGGCGGGGATCCGCCCGACGTCATGACGCAGTGGAACCAGATCATTCCCTCATGGGCGGAAAAGGGAGCCATCGCTTCACTGGATCCGTACATCCAGGCCGACGCGCCGGATTTGGGCGAGTGGATGTACCCTACGGTAAAGGAAATCGGAACTTACAAGGGAAAAATGTATGCGATCCCATTTTCGATGAATACGCTGGCGATGTATTACAACAAGGATATTTTGAAAGAGGAAGGGTTCGATCCGGAAAAACCGCCCACCACGATCCAGGAGCTGGATGCAATGCAGGACAAATTGTGGAAGCTGGATAAACGCGGATTCATCCAGCGGGTCGGCTATATGCCGAGCGGGCTTACCCAGTGGAGCACCGCTTTCGGCGGAAAATGGGCGGATGAGGATGGCAAGCCGACGGCAACCGATCCGAACAACCTGGCCACATTGGAATGGTTTCAGTCTTACGCGAAAAAATACGATCCGACCAAAGTCGCCGCATTTAACAAAAGCATGTCTTCCAACGTGAACTCGGCGTGGTCTTTCCTCAGCGGCAAGCAGGTGTTCGCGATGGACGGCATGTGGAGGCTGGAGGACCTGAAAAATTATGCACCGGACCTTCAGTACGGCATCATGACGCTGCCCTACCCGGAAGGAACCGGAAAACCGGACGCGACCTGGGTCAATGGAAACTTTAACATTATTCCGGAAAAAGCCAAGCATCCGAAAGAGGCGTGGGAATTCATCCTGTGGCTGACCGGCTACCATAACGAAGATTGGGCGGCGCAAATGCTGACCAAGGGCGGATGGATCCCGCCATCGCCAAAAATTACAGAGAAGCAGGCTTACCAAGACTTCATGAATGAAATTCCGGCCAGAAAAACGTTCGTCGATCTGCTCGGCAGCCCCAACGCGAAGATCACGCCTGTCATTCCGGTGCAGCAGTATTATTGGGACCGGGCGGCAAAAGCCGAAGAGTCCGTCATGACGGGAAACAAAGATCCGAAGCAGGCCTTGGAAACCTTGCAGAAAGAAGTCGAAGAAGAGATCGCCAAAGCCGGAGGCAAATAACGGATAAGGGCAGGGAGGAAAGGGATCCAATTCGGGGTTACCCCTTCCTCCTGCCTTCATAACCGTGAAAGGAGAGGCCCGAGATGCTTGAAATCAAGGCACAATCTACCACGAAATTAAGCAGAACAAAGAAAGGCGTGTTTCAACAGCTGATCGCCCACGTTTGTTTGATCTTGCTGGGCATCACCTTTCTTTTTCCTTTTGTCTGGATGCTGTCCACCGCGCTCAAACCGGAGGCGCAAATTTTCAAATGGCCGCCGGAGTGGATTCCGGATCAGTTCCTATGGTCGAACTTTCCGGAGGCGCTGACGTTTGTCCCGTTCGGTACTTACGTCCTCAATACGTTAACGATTTGCATATGGACAATGGTCGGCACCTGCGTTTCCTCCGCTCTCGTGGCTTACGGGTTTGCCAAAATCCGATGGCCGGGACGGAACGTACTGTTCATGATTATGCTCAGCACGATGATGCTGCCTTCCCAGGTCACGATGATTCCGATTTTCGTCATTTTCAAAAAGATCGGCTGGGTGGGAAGCTACAAACCCCTCATTATCCCGGCATTTTTAGGCGGTGCGTTTTTTATTTTTCTGCTGAGGCAGTTTTTTCTGACGATTCCGCAGGAACTATCCGAGGCGGCCAAGATCGACGGCTGTTCGGAATTCCGGACCTTTTGGCAGATCATCCTCCCGCTCGCCCGTCCGGCATTCGCCACAGTGGCGTTATTTACTTTTATGAACAACTGGAATGACTTCATGGGACCGTTAATTTATTTGAGCGACGAGAAAATGTACACCGTATCGCTTGGGCTGCAGCAGTTTATCGGTCAATACGGCACACGCTGGGGGATGCTGATGGCGGCTTCCACCGTAGCGACGCTGCCTATTATCATTTTGTTCTTTTTTGCCCAAAAGACCTTTATTCAGGGGATTTCGACGACAGGCATCAAAGGCTGACAGCTGACTGGCCGGGGTTCTGGCCGCATGCAGCTTGATCAAAGGGAGGAATTCGGCAGTGAAGAAGATCGTATTTATCGGGGCAGGTAGTCTCGTGTTCACGAAAAACCTCGTTCGCGACCTGCTTACGTTCCCTGCGCTCGCTGACAGCATCATCGCTTTAGTTGACATTGACGAGGAGCGTCTCGGATTTGCGAAGAAGACGGTGGAGAAAATCATTTCGGCCGGAGGCTATCCGGCGAAAGTTGAGGCGCATACCGACAGGACCAGAGCGCTCGACGGGGCGGACGGAGTCGTCTGCACGATCTTGGCGGGAAGCCTGGACGTATGGCGGAAAGACATCGAAATTCCGAAACAATACGGCGTGGACATTAATGTCGGAGATACGCGCGGGCCATCCGGCATATTCAGGGCGCTCCGCACGATTCCGGTGATGCTGGACATTTGCCGCGATATCGAGCGATACTGTCCGCAGGCGGTATTTCTGAATTATACGAATCCAATGGCGATGCTGTGCAGGGCGATGCAGAGCGAGACGAACGTGACCGTGACAGGTCTGTGCCACAGCGTGCAGGGAACGGCATCGATGCTGGCCAGGTGGATCGGGGCGCCTAAAGAGGAGATTACGTATCTCTGTGCAGGCATCAATCATCAGGCGTTCTACCTGGATTTTCGCTGGAACGGGCAAGACGCGTATCCGCTCATCCGGGAGGCGGTGAATCATCCGGACATTTACAACGAGGAGCAGGTCCGAAATGAAATGTTCCTTCACTTGGATTATTACGTCACGGAATCCAGCGGCCATAACTCTGAATACAATGCCTGGTTCCGAAAGCGTCCGGATTTGATTGAAAAGTACTGCACGAACGGCACGGGCTGGAATCCCGGTGAATATGCGTATATTATCAAAGGCTACGAACAGAGGCAGGGCAGCTGGAAGGAACAGATGCAGCGCTGGATGAATGAGCCTGTCGAATTGAAGCGTGGCGAAGAGTACGCCGCGTATATCTTTAACGCCGCGATTGGGGACGGTACCCTGTTTAAATTCAATGGCAACGTCCGCAATCATGGCTTGATCGATAATTTGCCTGACGGCTGCTGCGTTGAGGTCCCGGTATTGGCTTCGAAACGAGGGCTGGAGCCGATTCAAGTGGGAGCGCTGCCGGATCAGCTGGCGGCCCTGACCAATATAAGCGCCCGCTGCGAAGAAATGGCTGTGGAAGGCGCGCTTACGGGCGATCCGCGGAAAGTATTCCATGCGGTATGCTTCGATCCGCTGACTTCCGCGGTCCTCAGCCTGGCTGAGATCAAATCGATGGTTGATGAGATGTTTGAAGCCAATCGCGAATATTTGCCGCAGTTTAAACATTTCAAATCATAGCTTATCGTTTCCTGGATGAAACTTTTTCCATCCTGAATTCGTTTAACAGGGTGGAGGCGATCATACAAGATGAAACTTAATCGAAAAATTGGATTTACACTAGCAACCGGTTTGATGGGAGCAAGCCTGCTGGCTGCTGCGGCCGGAGCGGCTCCGGCGGGGAGCGTGACTGTTCCGGCGCAGGTGCCGGCACAAACGGTAGAGAAGGTCGTCGTGACCGACGCGACCAAGATCAGCAAGCTGAACCATACCAGCGTCACGCCATTAATCATAGAAGCCGAGAAGCGGTATTTTTATGCCCTGGGCGGCGGCAAGGGATTAGGGGACACATTCAAGGTGGATGGCCGGGAGTACCGGTACTTGTCCGATGATATCGGAACCCGGGAGAAGCTGATGAACTATTTGAAGTCTGTGTATACGGAAAAGGCAGCGGCCTATTTTGTGGACAAATATTTCATTTCTCATGATGGTCGTTTGGCCCAGCTGAACGCCGATGGCGGCAACATTCTGGAATTCGACAAGGCGACAGCCAAACTGCTGAGCATGACGGATACGCAGCGTGTGTATAAGCTGAGCGTTCCTTACCCGGAGCATCTTCAGGGCCCGGCATACGTGACGGTCAAGTTTGAGAAAGTCGGGCAATTTTGGAGAGTGGGCACCGCCCCGCATGCGATTTTTTAGAAGGGATTCCGACTTCTGCAGCTTATCGGATCGCGGGGCAGATGCACTTGAAAACCGAATAAGCATATGTGCAAAAGCTGCGTATTTTTACGCAGCTTTTTTATTTGCGATTCGGGAATCGCGGCTCATCGATCTCCACCTCCTGCGCCATCTCCTTGAAACCGGGTCAATGCCGAACCGGTTGGAAATGGCATTTTTATAAATCCAATTGGCGTTTTTGTTCATATTCAAACCGGGTCTGGTGTCTTTACAATCAAAGAGAAAGATGCAGCGCATCTTGCTTAAATACTATGGATGGAGGGAGGTTGGACTGAAACTTGTAACCGCTGTCAAAATAAAAGTTCATCAAAGGAGGATATTGAAGCAATGCGCAAGAAGCTGCCCGTTATCCTATTGGCTGTTACGATGATGTTAGGAGGCGCCGCGCCGGGAATGGACACCGTCAGGGCCGCCGCCAAGGAGCCCCAAACGCTGAATCCTGTGGATGAATATCTGCCGCTGGATCTGGATGGACGAAGCCGCCTGTACCCGAAGGATTGGTATCCGGGTTACCAGGACGAACAGGGGAGATACGTACAAGATTTTTCCTATGCGGGTTATCATCGCGGCATGGAGGCTATTCCTTCCGCAAAGAAAAACAAAGGTATTGATGTCACAAAGGCGCCTTATCACGCCGATTCGACCGGAAATACGGATGCGACGGCTGCCATTCAGCAGGCCATCGACGATGCAGCTTCCAGCGGGGGCGGCGTCGTCTATCTCCCGAAGGGAACCTATCGGGTGGCGCCGCAGCCGGGTAAGGATTATGCCTTAAACATCCAAGCGGGCCATATTGTGCTGAAAGGCGAAGGCATGGACAAAACCCGGATTTATAACGCCCAGGAAAACATGAAAAACAAGGATATTATCCGGGTCGGCGGCGGAGATTGGAAAAAGACCGATGTCTCCACTGCCTTGACGAAGTCGGTTTCCGAACCGACCGTGCTGCTTCCTGTAGCGGATGCAAGCAGGTTTGCCGTTGGCGACTATGTAGTCATTTCGTTCGAGACGACGGAAGGATTTCTGAAAGAGCTGGGTATGCAAAACAAATGGTCGTCCCGTCTGGGCAAGGTGGAGCCGCTGTTCTACCGGCAGATCGTCGGAGTGGATCCGGTACACCATACATTAACGCTTGATATTCCTACCCGATATCCTATGAAGCTGAGGGACCATATCACGATTGCCAAGACAGCACAACCGCTGGAAGAGATCGGGCTTGAAGACTTCTCCATTGCCAATGTTCAAAATTCCAAAACGGGACTGGGTGAAGACGATTTTAAGGTGGTGGGAACGGCCGGCTATGAAAGCGATAATGCCAAGGCCGTTAATGTGGTCACCGTCGCCAACAGCTGGATCCGCAACATCAGCACCTATAAACCGCCGGGGAATCAGGACTATCATATTTTATCCAAAGGCATTATTCTTGACCGGACCAAGAATGTTACCGTAGAGAATGTTACAATGCAGTACCCGCAGTACCGGGGGGCGAACGGCAACGGTTATTTGTACCAACTGATCGGAAACGACAATCTGATCGAGGACAGCAAGGCCGTAGGCGCGAGGCACAGCTATACCTTTGCCAATTTTTCATCCAACGGAAACGTGCTTTACCATGATTACTCGGAGAATCCATCCCTGCTCACCGATTTCCATATGTATTTAAGCATGGCCAACCTGATTGACAATCTCGTGGTTAACGGAGATACCATTTCCGCCATTACCCGGGATTACGGCTCTTCTCCTACCAACCGGCACGGCGTCGTGACCACTGAAAGCGTGTTCTGGAACACGACCGGAGAAGCGTCGCATCCCAGCAAGCCCGGTGTGATCGTGGAATCGGAACAATTCGGTAACGGATACGTGATTGGCACCCAGGGGAAAGACAATGGGGTCAATGTACATATCACCGGATCGATTCCCGAAGCGAACACGCAGCCTTTTGACATGGCCGAAGGGATCGGCGAAGGAAAGCGGCTGTCGCCCCAAAGCTTGTACGCCGACCAGAGCAAGCGCCGGCTGCAGCGTCTGGGCGCCGGGCTCAAGTCGCTTCTGATCGAAGGGCAGCCGATTGCCGGCATGCAGTTTCTAAGAACGGAATACGACTATACGCTGCCATATGGGACGACGAAACCTCCGGTTATGACGGCCGAACCGTTGGAAAACGGTGCGAAAGTATCCGTGGCCCAGCCCCAGGATGTCAACGGCACAGGGGAGATCAAGGTGTCTTACCGCGGTGACGTGCAGAACATCCGGGTTCGTTTTCATGTCGCAGACAGCCCAGTCCTTCCCGAAAATATAACGGTCACGCCGGACAAAAGTGTTCCTGGCTGGAGAGTGACCGGCAATGCGATCAGCGCTGGCAGAAGTGGACAGCTTGCCTCATACCTGACGCTGGACAATGGCGATATGGTTAATGTCAAAGACTTGAATGTACCCGTCAGCTACCGGGTGAGCGATGACACCGTAGGGATGGTGGAAGGGAACACCTTCCAAGCCTTGAAGCCCGGGACGGTGGATATTATCGCAAGCTGCGTTTTCGAAGGGGTGACCGTAGAAGCCAGGGAGACATTTGAGGTCAAGGATGCCATTCAGGAGCCGCCGGGGGCGCTGGCCGAAATTGTAAAGGTTACAGCCAGCGCCGATGACGGAAATGTTCCGGTCAATACCATCGACCGGGACCCGGATTCCAGATGGTCGGCAGACGGCAAAGGTCAGTACCTGCAGCTGGAGCTTGCCGAGGAAACGCAGATTGATCAGGTCAGCATTTGGTTCTATAACGGCCATACCCGGTCCAATGATTTCGATCTGGAGGTTTCGGCGGACGGCATCCATTATGAGAAGGTTCTAAGCGGCATATCCAGCCAAAAGCTTGCCGGATACGAAACGTTCGCGTTTCCGCCGGTTCAGGCGAAGTATGTCCGCTATGTCGGACAAGGAAATGAGCTGAATACCTGGAACAGCATCACGGAGTTTTGGGTACATGCATCTTAAAAAGCCGACTGAAGGAAAGAGCGATATGGATTCTCGGTGAGAAAAAACCAGCCTGGACAACGCGTCCAGGCTGGTTTACAAATTTCGTTATCACTTTTCGTTTGAACTTCGTTCGAGCATTCTGTTTCCGTTGGCCGGGGAGAATCATGTTATCCTCCATGTGTGAACGCCGGATCCGTATCGGAGCGCCCGGATGACCATCAAAACGTTGGACGGTCGTATGTACCTCCAGTTACCCGAATGAAGTATGGACGCTTCGTTCGACGATTTCCCTTAGTTCAGCCTTGTGCGCCGCATATTGATCGGAGCTAATGCTCCCTTTGCGCAGGCGCTCATCCAGCTGGCGGGTCAGCTGCGATACTTGCAGATCGATGACTCTCTGGATGTCAGCTCCTCGGTCAGCAGCGATGTTATGCAGGGACTTGCCCTCATACAGCGCTTCATACAGTTCCTCGTCGGAGTCCTGATGGAGAGCTTCCAGCAGTTCGTCTTTATCCTTTACGCCGGTAGCGGCCCATTTGGCGGCCGGGCTTGCGCTTGTGATGGAGGCGCTTAACGCGGTGCTTCCAAAGGACATGATCACGACCATCGTTCCGACAATCATCACTCGCTTTATATTCATGGTTAAAAATCCTCTTTTCATGTATTTTGTTACGGGTCATTTGTGTGAACAGGTATGGGGTATGTGAGATCTTCAGCCTAAGGTCATTATAGACAGCAAACCTGAGGAAAACCTTAAAGATTCTATAACCGTACCTAAAGATTTTACGTGTTGCTTCCCGGATCGGTTTCACTTTAGAGATAAAAAACAACGGAAAGCTCATGAGCTTCCCCCAATATCTATTGGCCATTCCGGTGAAATCAGGGGAGCATCAAGGGTTCGCCGATGGACAGTAAAAGGTGGTGCTGCAGGAGAGTGAATCGGATATTGGCAAGTTCTTGCGCTTCCCAAAAGTTTGCCTTGTGCTATAATGTAACCGATTCCATAGAGTTCAGCAGACTGTGACAAGGGGAAACGCAGATGAAGAAGATGATGATGGTTTACCTGGTACTAATCATTGCGTTTGGCGTCTATGTATTTATGTACCGGATGGATGACAAGCGTTCTTCTGCATGGCCGGACGGCGGGCTTCACGGCAGCATCGGGGAGAACTATGTGATGGTGACCTTCCAATCCGGAATGGAATATTGGAAAAATATTGTGAAAGGCTTCGAGGATGGAGGCGACGCCCTCGGCGTGTCCGTCGAATACCACGGAGCCACCCAGTACGACGTGCAGGAGCAGATCACCGTCCTTGAGCAGGTCATTGCCAAAAAGCCTGCCGGCATCGCGCTGTCGGCCATCGATTCCGACGCTTTGACCGCGACGATCAACAAGGCAGTAGATGCGGGCATTCCTGTCGTCCTGTTCGACTCGGACGCACCGGACAGCAAGGCGTACTCTTTTCTTGCGACCAATAACTACGATGCGGGTGTGGCGGCTGCCGATAAAATGGCGCAAATCGTCGGACGGCAGGGCGAGGTCGGCATCATCACGCAGTCCGGCCAGCAAAACCACAGCGACCGCACATCAGGTTTCAAGGAAACGATCGCGAGCCGGTATCCGGCGATGTCGGTGGTTGAGGTGAAGGAAGGAAAAGGCGACGCCATGATCGCCAAGGCTGCGGCCGCGGACATGCTGGGTAAGCATCCGGACCTTAAAGGCATTTTCGTGACGGAAGCCAGCGGCGGCACCGGAGCGGCCGACGCGGTGATCGCAGCGAATCGGACCGGGAAGGTGAAGATCATCGGGTTTGATACCAATAAAGAGACGCTGGACCGGATATCCGACGGCACGATTTCAGCGACGATTGCGCAGGGGACGTGGAATATGGGCTACTGGTCGCTGCAGTATTTATTCCATCTTCATCATGGACTGACCGTTCCTGCACCGACGCTGGGCAACGACGTATCCCCTCTGCCTCCGAGGGTGGATACCGGCATTACGATCGTTACCCGCGAGAATGTGAAGGATTATTATGCGAAATAAACTGCGTAACAATTGGCGGCAGCGTCTGCTGCAGTGGACCCGGTTCGGCGATCTGCCTCTGCGGTACAAGCTGATTATCCTTTTTCTGATGGTAGGCATCCTTCCGTCGATTGCGCTCGGCGCATTGGTCAACTGGACGGTCAACCGGATCGTCGACGGGCAGGTCACGGCGAACACGGTGCAGCTCATCGGCAAAGTCAATCAGACGCTTGATAACGATATCGAAAACTTGCAGAACATTACGTATTTGATCGGCTTTGACCCGGCTATCAACCGGTTCCTGAATGGGCAGATCGCCGCTGAAGGGGCGGGTGCCACCGGAGGAGTTGCCGGACAAGCGCAGCGCCCGCAGATTAATGACCAAAACGGGGAAGTGTACGCCTTGAAGAAGTATCTGCAGGGCTTCACGACGCTGTATCCGGAAATTGCCGCCATCCTGGTCGTGAACCAAAACGGCGATTACATCAGCAACGAAATGTATGCCCGGACGCCGGCCAATTTGACCCGGGATACGTGGTATGAGGAGGCCGCGGGACACGAAGGGATTTTTACAGTGCTGGGGCATCCTTCTGAGCGAAACGTCACGACGCATGTGCATTATGCCAACGATGAGCTGATCTCGGTCGTGCGGTCCTTTGTCGATCCGGATACGCGTAAAGTCACCGGAGCCGTGCTGATCGACCTGAAACTGCGGGCGGTGGCCAGCACGGTCCGGAACGTCACCCTCGGTAAAAACGGGTATTTGATGGTAACCGATGCCGGCGGCTCGGCCATTTACACCCCGGACGAACCGTTGGTTCGGGACATTCCTTCATCCTGGATTCCCCGGGAAGACAGCGGCATGTTCAGGCATGAGGTCGACGGCAGGCGGCTGCAGTTTATTTACGGCACCTCGTCTTTTACAGGCTGGCGGACCATCGGCGTATTCGACAGCGGCGAAGCGGTCCGCGAAGTGCGGGAGATCCGCTTCTACGTCATCTGCTTCCTGTTTGTCGTCTGCATGTTCGGCCTGACGGCCTCGTATACGCTGTCGCAGTCCGTGTCCCGGCCGATCCGCCAGCTGATGGCCTTTATGCAGAAGGCCGAATCCGGGGATTTGACGATCCGGTATTGGGGCGGAAGGCAGGACGAGGTTGGTATGCTGGGCCGCAGCTTTAACCGGATGCTGGCCGAAATCCGCAAGCTGCTGAAGCTGAGCGAGCTTCGGGAACGGCAGAAGCGCGAAGCGGAGCTGCGCAGCCTGCAGGCGCATATCAAGCCGCATTTTTTATACAATACCCTGGATACGATCCATTGGATGGCTAAGAAAAAAGGGGCCGACGATGTGTCCGATATGGTGGAGTCGCTGTCCAGGCTGTTCCGGATCGGGCTCAGCAAAGGGGATGACATCATTCCGATGACCGACGAATGGACGCATATCTCCAGCTATTTGCAGATTCAAAAGACGCGCTACCGGGACCGGCTCACCTACGAGCTGGATCTGCCCAAGGAGGCGGAAGGGCTGTACGTTCTAAAGCTTGTGCTTCAGCCAATCGTTGAAAACGCCATCTATCACGGCATTAAGGCACGCCGAGGCCCGGGCATCATACGGGTATCCGCTGAGGTGGAGGGCGGCGTCCTGCGCCTCATTGTTAAGGACAACGGGGCGGGGATGTCCCAGGAGCGGCTGGATGCGCTCCGCCGCCAGCTTCAAGATCCTTTGGCGGCCATGGATCATCCACCGGAAGAAGGTGGACCTGCCAGCCGCAGCTACGGCATGCTGAACGTCCAGGCGCGGCTTGCGCTGACTTTTGGGGAAAAATACGGAATTAGCATCGAGAGTACGGAAGGCACGGGCACGAGCGTGATGATCGAGCATCCGCTGCTGCATACGGTCCCGGCGCAACGTGTACAAGATGGGAGAGATCGTTAATGAAGAAGCGATATCAAGTGCTGATTGCGGACGATGAACCGATTATCCGGGAAGGCATCATGGATTCGGTGGATTGGGAGACGCTTGGCATGGAGGTCGCCGGCGAAGCGGAGGACGGGGAGGAAGCGCTTGAATTCGCCCTGCGCGAAGCGGTCGACATCGTTCTGGTCGACATGAATATGCCGATCATGGATGGATTGACGCTGATGAAGCGGCTGAAGGCCGAACGCCCGGCGTGCCGGTTTGTCATCATTACCGGACATGACGAATTTGCCTACGCGCAGGAAGCTATCCGCCTCGGCGTCAAGGATTATATTTTGAAGCCGGTCAACAGCGGCCATTTGCAAGAGGTGCTGCAGAGCGTCAAGCAGGAGCTTGATGAGCAGCAGGTGCAGAGCCACTATCTGAAGCAGGCCTCTGAGCAGATTGAGCGGAACATCCCCCTCCTGCGGCAGCGCTTCTGCCAGGAGTGGATTCAGGGGCTGGTGGATGACGGTAATGCGCTTGAGCAGCTGGAATTTCTCGGCCTGCCTGCCGGTTTCCCGGTAGAGCTGGGGATTGTCAGATGGCCGGAGACGGCCTCAAACCAGACGCTGATGAAAGAGAGCGAGAGACAGCTGTATTTGTTCGCGATCGAGAACATCGTCTCGGAGCTGCTGCAGGATACGCCCCATCAGGTATTCCGCGAGCATACGGAATTGATCGGCATCTGCTTGTGGGATAACGCGCCGCTGGAAATGGCAGCGAATATTGAATCGGCGGTGCAGCAATATTTGAAAATCACCGTCCACTGCCAGATCGAGGCGGTGCCGGAAGGCCCGGGTGCTATGGCGGCCGCGTATGACGCCTGCCGGGAGGCGGTGTTCCGGGACGCGCAGCTGTCCCCGCTGGTGCGGCGGGCCCGGCAGCTCATCCACGACAATTACGACCGGCCCGAACTTACGCTGGAGTCGTTTGCGGAGAGCCTGCAGGTATCGCCGGTTTATTTGAGCCGGATGCTGAAAAAGGAGCTGGGGACTTCCTTCGTCGGCTTCCTGACGCAGACGAGGATCCGCAAAGCGATCCAGCTGCTGAACGCGACGAACCTGACCATCTACGAAATTGCCGAGCAGGTCGGCTACGACAGCCAGCATTACTTCAGCACAGCGTTCAAGAAGGTGATGGGCGTCTCTCCCAACCGGTACCGGCGCGGCGACGCGTATCAGGAAGTGTAGAGGCCCCGAGAGGAGCAGGCGGCCTCATTATAAACCTAACGACCGACGACCGAAATTTTTCGGTCGTTTTTTATTTGCCCTTATAGCCATCCCCCGCGTCTTATCCTGGCATGCCCCACCGGCAACGATCCCAACAAAGGTTTGAAATTTATAAAAAAGGTTCGATCCGTGGAAAGACCCCGGCGCGGGTCAGCATGTATCCTTTGAAGTACAGAGAGGCTTTACGATCCATTGGATGTAAGCGCTCTCGACCTTGGGCATACCGGAAAGGAGAACGTACCGATGAAGAAAGCAATGTTAGCGCTCCTGATGGTCGCGATGCTGATGGCCCTGACGGCCTGCAATCTGGCCGAGAGCGGAGCCGGTGATAAAAGCAAGGGCTATGTCGGGCTGGCGATGCCGACCAAATCGTCCGAGCGCTGGGTGAACGACGGCAAAAACATGGAGCGGCTGTTCCAGGAAAAAGGCTACAAGACCGATTTGCAGTTTGCGGAGGATGTGGTCGAGAACCAGATTTCGCAAATCGAGAACATGATTACCAAGGGGGTTGACGTCATTGTCGTCGCCTCGATTGACGGAAACACGCTGACCGACGTCATCAAGAAAGCGCATGATCAGGGGATTAAAGTCATCTCCTATGACCGGCTGATCCGGAACACGCCGTATCTGTCCTACTACGCGACGTTCGACAATTTCAAGGTCGGCGTGCTGCAGGCTTCTTACATCGAGCAGAAGCTCGGTCTTAAGGAAGGCAAAGGCCCCTTCAATATTGAGCTGTTCGGCGGATCGCCGGACGACAACAACTCCTATTTCTTCTACGACGGCGCAATGTCCATTTTGAAGCCGTATATCGACTCCGGCAAGCTGGTCGTCCGCAGCAAGCAGACGACGATGGCGCAGATCGCGACCCTCCGCTGGGACGGCGCCTTGGCGCAATCCCGGATGGATAACCTGCTCAGCGCGAACTACTCGAACGCGAACCTGGACGCGGTGCTGTCGCCGTACGACGGCATCAGCATCGGGATCATTTCTTCGCTGAAGGGCGTCGGCTACGGCACGGCCAAAAAGCCGATGCCGATCATCACCGGCCAGGACGGGGAGCTTGCTTCCATCAAGTCCATCGTCGCCGGGGAGCAGACGCAGACGGTGTTCAAAGACACCCGCAAGCTGGCGGAGCAGGCGGTCAAGATGGCTGAGAGCATCCTGAAGGGCCAGAAGGCGGAAGTCAACGATACGAAGTCTTACGATAACGGCATCCAAGTCGTGCCGGCTTATCTGCTGCCGCCGGTATCGGTCGATGCGACGAACGTCGAGAAAGAGATGGTGGAATCCGGTTACTACACCAAGGCGGAAATCGGCCTGAAGTAGTCCGAAGTTCGGAATCAACATAAGCGAAGCGAGGGGAAGGTGAAGCTCACATGTCGGAATACATTTTGGAAATGCGGAACATTACGAAGGAGTTTCCCGGCGTCAAGGCGCTGAGCAACGTGAACCTTAAAATCCGGGAAGGCGAAATTCACTCCCTGTGCGGGGAGAACGGGGCGGGCAAATCGACGCTGATGAAGGTGCTGAGCGGGGTCTATCCGCACGGTACCTATGACGGAGAGATTTTATTCAAAGGGAAAACCTGCGAATTTAAAAATATCAAGCACAGCGAGGAGCTCGGCATCGTTATCATCCACCAGGAGCTCGCGCTGATCCCGTATCTGTCGATTGCGGAAAATATATTCCTCGGCAATGAACGGTCGAGCCGCGGCATCATGAACTGGAATGAAACGATCACGGGAGCGAAAGAGCTGCTGGACAAAGTCGGACTGAAGGAAAACCCGAACACGCCGGTGGGCAATATCGGGGTCGGCAAGCAGCAGCTGGTCGAAATTGCGAAAGCGCTCTCCAAAAAAGTCAAGCTGCTCATCTTGGATGAGCCGACCGCGGCCCTTAACGAGGACGACAGCGAAAACCTGCTCCAGCTGATGCTGGAATTCAAGCGGCAGGGCATCTCCTGCATTCTCATCTCCCACAAGCTGAATGAGGTGTCGAAAGTATCCGATTCGATCACGATTTTGCGGGACGGCCAAACGATCGAGACGCTTGACATGAAGGGCGGGGACGTGAACGAGGACCGGATTATCCGCGGCATGGTCGGACGGGACTTAACGAACCGTTATCCGGAGCGCACGCCGAAGATCGGCGATACGATTCTGGAGGTCAAGGACTGGACCGTGTACGACGAACAGCGGAGCGACCGCAAAATGCTGGATCAGATCAATCTTCATATCCGGCGCGGGGAGATCGTCGGCATTGCCGGGCTGATGGGGGCCGGGCGGACGGAGCTGGCGATGAGCATTTTCGGCAAAGCTTATGGACGCAACATTTCCGGGACGCTGATCAAGAACGGAAAGCCGATCCAGAACAACACGATCACGCAGGCGATCGACAACGGCTTTGCGTACGTGACAGAGGACCGCAAGCATTACGGACTGATCCTGATCGACGATATCAAGCGCAACATTTCGCTGACGGGCCTGCCCAAGCTGGCCAAGGGCACGGTGATCGACGATAAGCAGGAGGTTCTGGTGGCGGAGGAAATGCGGAAGAAGCTGAAGATTAAGACGCCGAACATTTTGCAGAAAACGGGGAATCTCAGTGGAGGCAACCAGCAGAAGGTGGTGCTGAGCAAATGGATTTTTTCCGAGCCGGATATCCTCATTCTCGATGAACCGACGCGCGGAATCGACGTGGGGGCCAAATACGAAATTTATACGATTATCAATCAGCTGGCCGATGAGGGCAAAGGCGTCCTCGTTATTTCTTCCGAGCTCCCGGAAATTCTAGGGATCTGCGACCGCATTTATGTGATGAACGCTGGCCGGATCACGGGCGAAGTGAGCCGGGAAGAAGCTTCGCAGGAGACGCTGATGAGATATATGACCAAGACTGGAGGGGCCAAGCATGGAAACGTTGGTTAAACTGTTTAAAAATAATATCCGGCAGTACGGGATGATCATCGCCCTTGTCGTCATCATGATTTTGTTCGAAATCATTACGGGCGGCCTGCTGCTCAAGCCGATTAACATTACCAATCTGATTTTGCAAAACAGCTACATTCTCGTTCTGGCGATCGGGATGGTGCTGGTCATTATTACCGGGCATATCGACCTGTCGGTCGGCTCGATCGCCGCGTTCGTCGGTGCGGTGGCCGCCATTATGATGGTTGACCTGCACTGGCATCCGGTTGTCGCCGTGATCGCCTCCCTCGTTGTCGGTGCGCTGATCGGCGCTTGGCAGGGCTTTTGGGTCGCTTATGTAAAAATCCCGGCGTTTATCGTTACGCTGGCCGGCATGCTGCTGTTCCGCGGTCTGACGATGATCGTGCTGAAGGGGCAGTCCATCGCGCCGTTTCCGAACGGATTTCAGAAGATCAGCTCCGGCTTCATTCCTGATTTCGGCAGTGCCGGAACGAATATCGTGGCGGTGCTGGCGGGTATTCTATTCACCGTCATCTATATCGTCAACGAGCTCCGCGACCGCAGAGCGCAAAAGAAATATAACTTTGAAGTGGTTTCCGGCGGACTGTTCATCCTGAAGCTCGTCGTCATTGCGGCGATCATCAACGCATTTACCTTTATGCTTGCGATCTACGCCGGGCTGCCGAACATTCTGATTCTGCTGCTGGTGCTCATTATCATCTACTCGTTCGTCATGAACAAAACCGTGATGGGACGCCATATTTACGCTCTCGGCGGCAACGAAAAAGCGGCGGACCTGTCCGGCGTGAAAACGAAAAAGGTGACGTTCTGGGTCTTCGTGAACATGGGCGTGCTGGCCGCCATCTCGGGCCTCATCTTTGCGGCACGCCTGAACGCGGCCACGCCTAGAGCCGGCACCAACTTTGAGCTGGACGCGATCGCCGCAAGCTTCATCGGCGGGGCATCGGCGACGGGCGGCATCGGAACGGTCTTCGGCGCCATTATCGGCGGCCTCGTCATGGGCGTGCTCAACAACGGGATGTCGCTCATCGGTCTGGGGGTCGACTGGCAGCAGGGGATTAAGGGTCTTGTCCTGTTGGCGGCCGTAGCCTTCGATATATATAATAAGAAGAAAGTGACTTTTCTGAAGTGATCGTTTTACTTTGACAACAGATCATTTTCCATTGAAATATAAGGCACTTGAAGATCAAGAGTCCGCAGTTTTTGCGGACTCTTGGTCTTTTTCTATATTTAATCTTGGATTATGTGTATATCCGGATACTTCGATAAGCGGTTTTCAAGCAGCTCGGATGACATATGCCGCAAATGCAGGTTGAAGAAAGCCGTAACATACGCTCGTTGGGCTGATACAGCCTGCGCCGGCTCCATCGTGCCGATGGCCTCCTGCACGACTGCGCTTGGCAAGCCTAGTTTCTCTTGGAGCTGAGGCAGTATCGCCGGGTAATCCGTGAATGTAAAATGCATGCCTTTCGGGGCGCTGACGTCCAGCTTCCAGCCGGTTGAGTGCGTCCACAACGACTTCCAATCCGGTCTGGTTACATGCGAATCGGCCCCTTGTTCTTGATAATAACCGGACCCCATCAGCATCAATGGGCGATCCAGGCCTTCCTCCGCGACAGGGAGCAGGGCATCCGGCAAGTAGCCGAGCGTTCCGTCCATCAGGATGCCTGCGTCGATACGGCGGTCATCATACATCGTCTGCAAGGCGGCGGCTCCTCCGGCGGAATGGCCGAAAATGCCGATATGCGACAGATCCATCGCCTTACCTAGCCCGTTAGGGAGCGGGCGCTGTGCTGCGTCGGGATTCCCGCCTGTCCGAAGGACCGCCAGCTGATCAAGGACAAACCGGATGTCCAGTTCCCTTACGGCCATAAGCTTCATGATGGTTTCTTCGCTTAGCTTCGGCAATGCCTGCACTTCCACCCTTCCGCCTGGAAATTCCACCTCGGATGCGTCGTACGTGTGGTCAATCGTGACGACGACATACCCTTGACTGGCGAGCTCCTCGGCTGCGATCGTGCCGGCCGTCCGGGGGACGCCGCTTCCCGGGGAGTATAACACGACGGGGTATCGGCCATGGGGATTTGCCACCGGGGCAGCGAGCATACCATGCGTCCTGACTTGTTCCCACTGGATGGCCCCAGGACTTATACCGGCAGGGATCAGGGTGGATTTTTCGTAATGGGCGGCCGCCCCGGGCTGCATATAAGGAGCGAGAGCGGAACTGGTGGTCTTTTGCCGGGCTGGATACCAGATGCTGATCATAAGTTCTCGCGTTTTTCCGGTCACCCAAGGATCGGGTCTGCCCCTGTCGATCAGATGCATCTCCGTTGTGCCCACCGAATATGCTCCGGTGGTTCCGGTAAGCTGAATACGATCGGGGCTGTTTGAGGCGGAGAGGAAGCGGGAACCGCCGATTCGGCATACGATGTGGGGATCAAGGACGTCAATCCGCCAGCCAGGAGGATACCTAGGGTGAGGCGCAGGACAAGCCTCCCTCTTTGCGCCGAGCAGCCTCTTCGGGCTTGCTTTCGATAAGCATACGTTTAGAACCTCCAATTATGGAATAAGTCTTGCCTATCCCATTCTACAAAAGCGAACATGAATCGCGGCTTACAAAGCGCACGGCCAACCTTACG
Source organism: Paenibacillus sp. PSB04 (assembly GCF_025809195.1). NCBI lineage: Bacteria > Bacillati > Bacillota > Bacilli > Caryophanales > Paenibacillaceae > Paenibacillus > Paenibacillus sp. PSB04. The sequence goes on along the minus strand of NZ_CP081301.1, from coordinate 6,586,218 downwards.
CTTTTGTCACGGTGTGCTTGTCATTTGCCCGCAGAACATAAAAAACACCCCCTAGGATCAGACAGTCCATCCTAAGGGGTTCCAACATTAAATTTACGGGGTGTAATGAATCAGGGACGGTACGGTTACGTTATTGCAGAATAAACATTTTCTGTATACTTTGAAATGGCTTCGTCGTAATCGGGATACGAATATCCGAGACGGCTAGACACCGTTTTGGAATATTTTCTGAAAAGCTCATAACAAGTGAATAAAGACCTCCACATGTGCTCGTACCCGTTCTCCGCGTAAGTTGACATCAGAGTTTCCCAATCTTCAACGGGAAGGTAACGGTCGATAAATTTATAATTTTTTCCTACGCTAAAGGTAAACCCGTGCTCCGAGCCAATTTGCCAGGCCATCATTCTCAATAAATTGGGCCGGGCGATCTCGTTCAAGTGGTCGATGGCAAACAGGATTTCTTTTCGGGCCAATCCCTTGACTACGTAAGTTGATCCCATCCAGAACTCATTGCAGCAATCGTCGAACTCCCTGGCCGTAGGCTTCTTAATCCAATACTGGCGGTCATCCGCGATCACTTTATTTGTAATGAGAGCATCCTTATCCAGCAACACTTCGACCAAACCGTCGCTTTCGGTGAAATAGTTCTCCACCTCATTGAATGGAATCAGGGTCAAGTCGACTTTATTGCCGTCTTCCAGGTGAATTAGATAGGAAAACCAATTGCCCAGTTCCGGCGGAAACAGCTCCATATCCTCAGGTTTTTGCATCATGATACGCTTCCCTAAAAAGTCGAGCCACCCGTCATGCTCCTTGAACGAATCCATCTCGGTTACAAAATAAGAAATGTCGTAATCCTGGAATGCATCCGAAGGGATATTTGTGTTGGTGCGCGATCCTTCCAGGGTCACCAATCGAACCCGGTCATCGTGTTTTGCATAATCCAAAAGCAGCTTCATCATTTCTTGCTCACTTCGCATTTTGCCCTCAACCTCCCTATATTCTAGTTCTGCATTGTCATCCTTGAAGGAAGGCGGTCCGCGAATCCGAAGGGAACAGCGCTCTCGGCCTGAGGCACGTTATAACTTATCCAGCCGCTTTTCCATAAGTCATGGCCCTCCGTTTCTTGAACGATAATGTTTTATTTTACCATATATAAAAGGCATGCCCCAGCAATAAAACATAACGTTTGCACTTCGGGAGGCGTTTATAATCATAGACGAATCGAAGGAGGCGGGAGAATGGCCTTACTACGAGACAGTTTGCAGCGAGAAGAGCTAAAGGAGCAGTATGATCGTCTTTGGATCGAATTTCAGCATTTGGAGGATCGAAAAGTAGAGGCCCTTTTAAACGAAGTAGAGTTCAAGCTGTTATCAAGGAAAGAGAAGCTGTTTGACATGCTGCAGCCTTTTAGAACGCACACGATTTGGGTGATTCCGGTCAGTGTCATTTCCGTTATGGTCACGTTGTATACCTTGTTTATCTGGGCTGCATTATGGGTTGAATAATCTGGAAGGAAGTGAACGGATGTTTTACCGCAGAAAATTTTACATTGTGAAAAATGAATTCGTGGACGTTTTCAACCGTCATTTTAATGAAACCAATTTACCGAATCAAATGAAGCACGGCACTCGCCTGATCGGAAGATGGATGGTGCCTCGTGATGAATTCACAACCGAAATTTTTGCGATTTGGGAATATGACAGCCGCGATCAGTATGAGGAAATTGAGGCTAAAATAAGAAGCGACAAGGAACATGTACAGCGGATACAGAACTGGTACGAACAGCATGGCGGAAGGGACCGCGTGTATAAGGAGTATCTATTAGAGGTCCGAAATGAAGAGCTGTTATCTACGGTTGAACATGACGGATTGGCGGATTCGGAATCGGCCGGGCGGCAGCAGAAAAGAGCGACATGAGGAAAGTTCCATTAACGATGGCATCGATGTTGTTATTCGGTTTCCTGCTCGCCTGTAATCAAAGCGACGATCTACCGGATAACGCTTTATCCACTGAGATTTCATCGACGGATGACAACCCTGGCGAAGGTATGCAGCAGCCATCCTCTTCTTCTCCGGGCACTTCGGTTGAACGGGTCAGCCGGTTTCCGGAATCGTTCCTTTCGGGATCGGTTGTGCTTGACGCGGCTTCGGATACGCGAGTGGTTCGTGCAGAAATCGAGACCCGGCAAGGGACTCTTCTCATGATTTCCCAAGGAAGGGAGGAACGGGGGCATTTAGCGGTTCCGAGCAATTACGGACGGGAAGGGGACATGACGTTTCAGGCCGACTATTCCATCGTTTACAGGCAAGCCGGGAAGGAAGATACTCTGTTATTGGACCTGCCTGCCTTTTTATTTGCAAGACCCAATGACGAGAAGGTTCCTTTCGAGCAGGTACGTTTCCAAGACGCGGATGTTTACTTTCTTGCGCCTCAGTATAAATCGGGTCATGGAATGGAGGCGTACGTGTTTGCGATCGACCGCCGCAGCGGCGAGGCCACAGCTTTAAAAGTCATGCAAAAGGGGCATGCTGGCGGCAAGCTTGTGTATTCGGAAATAGAGCCTTCTCCGCACATTGAAAACGACCGCTTGGTGGTCCATCCCGCGATCGGAGCCGGGACTCCCGAAGAAGACACCCGCGATGTGTTATACCGGTTGGATTTGGCCAATAAGCGGTTAGTAGCCATCGATAATAAAAATTAATTATAACTATGCTGTACATTGCCGCCCCCTTCCCGAGGTGATACGCTGAAAATGTTAAATCCAGGAAGGCGGTGCTTCCATTGGTAAGAGTATGAGGTTGCAGACAACAGAATACAAATATTCGATCCATGGAGGCTATAGGATGCCAAACGTAGAGCAAATAACGAAGCGGCTGGACCAGCTGCTGAATGATTATATCGCGCAGGATGGCGCGGCGGCGGGCATGGCTGTAGGAATCGTGTACAATCGCGAGCCTGTCTACGCCAAAGGATTTGGTGTGAAAAGTAAAGAGACCGGAGCCCCGGTGGATGAGAACACGCTGTTTCACATGGCCTCAATTTCCAAAACCTATGTGGCTACGGCGGTTATGCAGCTCGTGGAACGCGGACAAATCAAGCTGGATGAGAAAGTGACGGCGTACCTGCCTTACTTCAGACTGGAGGACGTGCGTTATCGGGATATCACGATCAGGCACATGCTCACCCATACCTCCGGCATGCCGGATGAAGATGATTATGAATGGGATCGGCCTCAGTTGGATGCAGGAGCGCTGGAGCGTTACGTTCGCAGCGTATCGAACCGAGAGCTGTTATGGGAACCCGGCCAGGGAAAATATGCTTACAGCAACATAGCCTTTGAGATTCTCGGTGATGTCATCGCGAAGGTCTCGGGGGTTTCCTTTGAACAGTACATGCAGGAGCATATTTTGGATGTGCTTGGCATGGCAACGAGCACCTATACGATGCCGGATGCAGACCAGGGCCTGCTTGCCGCCCCGCACATCATGGGGATGGGTTCCTCCTTTGGAGCCAAGGTCAGCCGCGTTTATCCGTATAACCGGGCGCATGGGCCGAGCTCCACCTTGCTGACGAGTGCGGCGGAATCGTGCAGCTACGCGGCGGCTTACTTAAACGGGGGAAAATGGGGCACCGCACCTGTTCTGCAGCCGTCCAGCATTGGGGAGCTGTGGCAAAGCCATGCGCCGGCTGAAGATTTCGGTTATTACCGGAACATTGGCCTGGGCTGGTTCATGGGACCGTATAAGGGGCTGGAAGCGAAAGCGCATGGCGGATCGGACACGGGATTTCGTTCCAATCTGGTCGTCTTGCCCGAACCGGGTATCGCGGTAACTCTCATGTTCAATACCGATTACCTTGGACTCCATCAGGTCAACAACGCAATCTTGGATGTGCTGCTTGGGGAGCAGGTCGAAGTGATTCCGCGTTCGCTGACGATGCATACAGCCGGCATATTGGCCACGGAAGGAATAGACTCGGCCCTGAGTGTATACAAGGCGGGCAGCGAGCAGCGCTCCAAGCTCGGTTATGTACCGTACGAGTTCGACTTCGGCTTCCTGGGCATTGCCGGCAGGCTGCTGCGGGGCGGGGAACCGCTAAGTGCCGCGGCCATCGTTGATTTGGCGTTAGCGCTGGATCCGGACGATGAAGAGCTGCGTTTGATGAAGGATCAGCTTGCCGATTCTATTGCGCGATCCTGATCGTCAGCGCGGCCGAGGCCGCCATCATGTTTTGAACACAAGCCGGTGAAACAGGAACACAGCGGCGGCCGAAATCACGAGAGAGATCAACCATACCGTTATTTTTTGCGGTGTAATCCACGGCCGGCCGGCCCCGAATTCAACTGTGGACGGCAGGGGTTCCGCACCGTTTGGATCATAGGCGGCTATCATGTTCGCCGTATTTTTTTGGGTCGTATACATGCCGAGGCCTGTCTGGATGCCGGTTTGGATCAGAACAAAACAAACGGCAAAGATGATAGGTAAAGCGATGTACTTTAGCATAGATTGGTGAAATCCTCCGAATCTATTTTTGTTAAATGTTACCACAATGTAATGAGGATTGTCTCTAGTTCGATAAGCCTTTAACAAGCGAAAATCTGCTGAACCTGTGAAACCCCGCGGGAGCAGTGGATAAAAAGATCCTGGCAATCATGCCAAGGATCTTTTTAGTGCTTATGCCGGCAATACGGCGGCCGTTCGGGGGTAAAGCTGATGGGTTCGATTTTTTTCATAGATTCCGTGTGCCACAGAGCTCGTCTACGATTATAATAGTTTCAAGATTGGCGGCTTGCAGCCGTCGCTGACGTTAACCTTTCGTAAATGGAGAGTTGTCATGATCCCAAAAATCTTTGCCTTGATGCTGATTTGCGCCCTTTGGTTACCGGCAAACTCGGGTGTAGTTCTAGCTTCGGGTTTATCTTCCTGGGAAGGGGCGATACTTACGAAACATCCCCCCATATCCGTCGTCACAAGTCCAGCTGTATCCCCTAAGCTTTCGGATGAGGAAGCGAAGCGGCTAAGGGAGGCCTACGGTCTCGAGCAGCCCGGAACGGAGCCACGGCAGAGCATCGGCGATTTCGGCGCCAGCTTCCGTATTCAAGAGCTGCTGGCATGGGCATGCATTTTATTCCTGTCCTGGGCACCGCTGTGATGCAGATTACAGAACCTGATCCGGCCCTGTGCTATGATGGGTTCGGTTAAGTTAGTGATTATTTTCACAAAAATAGACAGGGGAGATTGGACATGGCTCTGGCTCATCTATCGCTGATAGGCATTTTGCTGCGGTTCCTTCTGGGAGGCGCAGCCGTGGTGGCGGCATCGCTTATTGCCAAACGCGCGGGAGGAGCTGTCGGCGGCATTTTTGCCGCGTTTCCCGCCGTTTTTCTGGCGGCGCTGCTGACGATGAGGTTCGATTACGGTTCCCGTGAACTGGTCGCCCATTCCATCGATCTGTCCCAAGGCGCTTTGATCGGAATGGCGATTAATGTGGCGTGCGCCGCGGCGGCAGGCTACTTGTGCACCAGCAAAGGATGGAAGAAGGGGCTGACCTTGTCCGTAGGCGGCTGGCTGCTCGTTTCGTTCACGATATCCTATGTGCTGTTCAGCTTGTAAAGGGGGAAACAGGAAATGAAATTACGGGAGCTGCTGCTTCGGTTCGTGTTGGGTGGCCTGGCGGTCGTATTGAGCTATATGGCGTCGGTCCTGCTGCCCTGGAAGGCGCTTGGCGGTATTTTTGCGGCGTTTCCCGCGGTGATGGTCGTCGCCGTGCTGATGGTCGGCCTCAGCCAGGGCTCGGAAAAGGCGGCCGCGGTGGCCAGAGGTTCGGTATACGGGATGACCGGCTGCGCTGTCTGCGTCGTGACGGTCTGGTATGCCCTGAAAATAACCGGTGCCTGGTGGCCCAGCCTGATGCTGGGACTTATAGGCTGGTTTGCCGGCTCGTTTGCGCTGCTGAAAGTGAAGGAGAAAGTGCAAAAAATCCAGCACATGCACCGGCTGCCGCGAAAACAGACCAAGCACGTGTAAATGGCCGACTTGCGTCATGGATCAGTCATGCGCAGGGACGCATGACGTTTCCGTGTTGGTGTGATATTTTTCACAGCGCAGGGTGCCCAGCCGTTTTACAATATAGTCATGCAAGAGTCCTTTCCCGTTGAAGGAGGCAGATCCCATGGCTACACACATTCATGGCAAACATTTTGAAGTGACACCGGCACTCCAGGCGTATGCCGAGCAGAAGATCGGTTCGGCCCAATCCTGGTTTGACGAGACGGTGACCATTCACGTCACCCTGCTGCTGCAGGCCCGGAAACAGGAGCATGTCGTTGAAGCAACCATTCCCTATCACGGCATGGTCTTTCGGGTCGAAGTGAAGGATGCGGACATGTATGCCGCCATTGACCAGGCCGCGGATAAGCTGGACCGCAAGCTCCGCAAGTACAAGGAGCGGGCGCGCCGCAAGCTGCGCAGCCAAGGCCGCGCGGTCGGCCCCGGCATTCAGGACGGCGGACAGCCGGAACCGGAAGCGCCGGAGGAAGCCTTTGTCATTGCAAAAGAAAAGCGGCTCGTGATGAAGCCGGTGGATCTGCAGGAGGCCGTGCTGCAGATGAATTTGCTGGACCACAGCTTCCATCTGTTCTTGAACCGGGATACCAACCGTGAGGAAGTCGTTTACCGCAGGGCGGACGGCACTTACGGGCACCTCTTTGCTGATTAAGCCAGGTTTGTTGTCTTCAAGTCTTGATGACTCCTAACTGCTATTCCTTTGCGCCGAATGGAGAGCCATAGCTCCATTCGGTATTTTTTTGTTTAGACGATAGAATTTCGCAAAAAGCGCCTAAGCACTGCATTTTTCGGACCTTAAAAAATTTATAGATCGATGTGAGTAATGTCATAGTTAGCCCCCCTGGGGTTCCAGTAGGATGAACTCATCAAGGAGATGAGGGACCGGCAAAGGTCTCCAAGGAGGAGAAAACGATGGCTGTTAAAGAAAGCAAGCTGGAAACAAAGAACTCCGCCCATGAAGAAGTGAACCGATTGGTTGCCCGCGCCAGGAAGGCGCAGGAAGCGTACCTGAACATGAATCAAGAGGAAATTGACGAAATCGTACAGGCGATGGCGCTGGCCGGTTTGGACCGGCACATGCCGCTCGCGAAGATGGCGGTCGAGGAGACCGGCCGGGGCGTCTACGAGGACAAAATCACCAAGAATATATTCGCGACGGAATACATCTATCACAGCATCAAGCATGACAAGACGGTCGGCGTTATCGAGGAGAACGCGTTTGAGAGCTACAAGAAGGTCGCCGAGCCGGTCGGCATCATCGCCGGCGTTACCCCGGTGACGAACCCGACGTCCACGACCATGTTCAAGACGCTGATCGCAACGAAGACGCGCAATCCGATCATCTTTGCCTTCCACCCTTCCGCCCAAAAGTGCAGCGCAGAAGCGGCCCGCACGCTGCGTGACGCCGGAATCGCGGCCGGCGCGCCGGAGCACTGCGTGCAGTGGATTGAAACGCCGTCCCTGGAAGCGACGCAGCTGCTGATGAACCACCCCGACGTGGCGCTCGTGCTGGCAACCGGAGGCTCGGCGATGGTGAAATCCGCATACAGCACGGGCAAACCTGCGCTTGGCGTCGGACCGGGCAACGTTCCCTGCTTCATTGAGCAGTCTGCGGATTTAAAGCAGGCCGTCACCGACTTGATTCTCTCAAAGACGTTCGACAACGGCATGATCTGCGCTTCCGAGCAGGCCGTCATTATCGAGGAGCCGGTGTACGACCAGGTCCGGAAGCTGATGAAGGACAGCGGCTGCTACTTCCTGAACAAGGCTGAAACCGAGGCCGTGTCCAAGCTGGTCATCAACAGCGAGAAGTGCGCGGTAAACGGGGTCATCGTCGGCCAGCCGGCGGTAAAAATCGCTGAAATGTCCGGCATTCAGGTGCCGCAGGATACCAAGATCCTCGTGGCCGAGCTGGCGGGCGTCGGTCCGGCCTACCCGCTGTCCGCAGAGAAGCTGAGCCCGGTGCTTGCCTGCTATAAGGTCAAGACGGCGGCGCAGGGCATCGAGCGCGCGGCCGAAGTGGTCCAATTCGGCGGCATGGGACACTCGTCCGTCATCCATTCGAACGATGACGCCGTCATCCAGGCGTTCGCCAACCGCCTGCAGACCGGGCGCGTAATCGTCAACTCGCCTTCGACGCACGGGGCGATCGGCGACATCTACAACACGAACCTGCCGTCCCTGACGCTCGGCTGCGGTTCGTACGGACACAACTCGACGACGTCCAACGTCACGTCGGTGAACCTGATCAACGTGAAACGCGTGGCCTACCGGACGGTCAACATGCAGTGGTTCAAGGTTCCGCCGAAGGTCTATTTTGAGAAGGGCGCGACGCAGTACCTTGAGAAAATGCCGAACATTTCCCGTGTGCTGGTCGTCACCGACGAGATGATGGTCAAGCTGGGATACGTCGAGAAGGTGGAGTACTACCTGCGCAAACGCGTCAATCCGGTAGCGATCGAAGTGTTCTCCGACGTGGAGCCAGATCCGTCCGTCGAGACGGTAGAGCGCGGCACGAGACTGATGGAGAGCTTTAAGCCCGACTGCATTATCGCACTTGGCGGCGGCTCCCCGATGGATGCGGCCAAGGCGATGTGGCTCTTCTACGAATATCCGGACACCAGCTTCCACTCGCTGAAGCAGAAGTTCATGGATATCCGCAAGCGGGTCTATAAGTATCCGCGGCTTGGCGAAAAGGCACAGTTTGTCGCGATCCCGACCACTTCGGGCACCGGCTCGGAAGTGACTTCTTTTGCGGTCATCACGGACAAGAAGGAAGGGAATACGAAGTATCCGCTCGCCGATTACGAGCTGACGCCGGACGTGGCGATCATCGACCCGGAATTCGTGTACACCCTGCCGAAAACGGCGGTGGCCGACACCGGTATGGATGTCCTCACGCATGCCATCGAGGCGTACGTTTCCGTCATGGCGAGCGATTACACCGACGGGCTTGCGCTTCATGCGATCCGGCTGGTGTTTGAAAATCTGGAAAAGTCCTTCCACACGGCGGATCCGCTGGCCAGGGAGAAGATGCATAACGCGTCGACGATTGCCGGCATGGCGTTTGCCAACGCCTTCCTCGGCATCAACCACAGCCTGGCCCACAAGTGGGGCGGCCAGTACCATACGGCCCACGGGCGGACGAATGCGATCCTGATGCCGCATGTCATCCGGTACAATGCGCAGAAACCGACGAAGTTCGCGTCCTTCCCGAAATACAACCATTTCGTGGCCGACCTTCGCTATGCGGAAATCGCCCGTATGCTTGGCCTGCCGTCCCGGAATACGGAGGAAGGCGTCAACAGCCTGATCGAGGCGGTGCGCAAGTTGAACCAATCGCTGGGCATTCCGGAGAAATTCCAGGATCTCGGCTTTGACCCGGCCGATTTCGAGGCAAAAGTGGATTATTTGGCCGACCGTGCGTTCGAAGACCAGTGCACGACGGCCAACCCGCGGATGCCGCTGGTCAGTGAACTGGCGGACGTTTACCGGAACGCCTTCTACGGCAAATTCTAGGAGCTGCACCGCATGATCCAGCCGGCTGCCGACCGAAAGCGTCGGCAGCCTTCTTGTCTCAGAATCGTGATGTGCGTTGATGGCAGTGGAAAGGAGTGATTCATATGCTGTCCGGCGTTATTTTGGCAGGCGGCAATCATGGTTCTACGAAAGGCGCACCTACCCTATTCCGGATGATTCAAGGAGAAACGCTGCTGCAGCGGCAGATCCGTGAAATGCGGAAGTGCTGCGGCGAGATTACGATCGTGACGGACGATCCCCGGCCGCTGCTTCGCCAGGTGGACCGGGATATCCGGATCATTACGGATTATTATGTCGGAAAAGGAATGCTTGGCGGCATGCACGCGGGCCTCTCCCTGTCTAAACACCGGGCCGTGTGGATTATCGGCTGCCACATGCCGTATCCCTCGGCCGACGCCGCTGAGCTGATGGCGCTGAGGCTGGAGGACGGGCTCGACGCCGTCCTGCCGATGATCGGCGGCAGGCTCCATCCGCTTCACGGTATTTATGATCGCTCCTGCGCCGTGTATTTTGGGCAGTTTCTGGAGAGCGGCCATACGGAAGCTGATGGTCTGGTTCGCCAGCTTCGTTATCTGACGGTTGCGGAAACGGATTTCGGGTATCAAGGCATGGACGGCGGCTTTGTTCGCACACTCGAAGATGCTTGGGGAGATGCGCTGACCGAATTTTTGGCTGACGAAGGGAAAGCATCTAGATCGTTCAAATAAAAATAACGGCAGCGAAGATGGTGAGAAAAGTAAAAAGAGTGAGAAAAATCACTGTCTTTAACCTGTGAAAAAAGTAACATGAAAGCATAGAAAACGGAGGTGCTTGATCATGGCGATGAAAGAAAGCGAAGTAAAGAACCGGGCTGGATTCGAGGAGGCATGGCGCGGTTTTGCGGGAGGCAGCTGGCAGAAAAATATTGACGTCAATTCATTTATCGGGCGCAATCTCACACCGTATGAGGGCGATGAGCAGTTCCTTGCGCCGCCAACGGAGAACACGCTGGATCTGTGGAAGCAGGTCAGCCAGCTGTTAAAGGAAGAGCGGGAGCGGGGCGGCATTCACGACGTGGACGTGAACACGGTCTCCACCATAACCTCGCATGCAGCGGGATACATCGACCAGGACAAGGAAACCATCGTCGGATTGCAGACCGACGCACCGCTTAAGCGTGCCGTTCAGCCGTTCGGCGGCATCCGGATGGTCGTCGATGCCTGCAATGCGTACGGGTATCAATTGAACCCGGAACTGGAGCGTATTTTTACCGATCTGCGCAAGACGCATAACCAAGGCGTGTTCGATGCCTATACGTCCGAGATGCGCGCAGCCCGCAAGGCCGGCATCATCACGGGCCTTCCGGATGCCTACGGACGGGGCCGGATTATCGGCGACTACCGCCGCGTGGCGCTGTACGGTGTCGACCGCCTCATCCAAGGCAAGAAGGAGGAGCTGCTCCAGCTCGAAGTCGATGCGATGAGCGAAGACGTGATCCGGCTGCGCGAAGAGCTGTCCGAACAGATCCGAAGCCTCGGCGAGCTGAAGGCGATGGCCGCATCTTACGGACATGATATCTCGAGACCTGCGATGAACGCCAAAGAGGCGGTGCAGTGGCTCTACTTCGCTTATCTGGCAGCCATTAAGGAGCAGAACGGAGCGGCGATGAGCCTTGGACGGGTATCCAGCTTCCTGGACATTTATATCGAGCGCGACCTCGTGGAAGGTACGCTGACGGAGAGCCTGGCGCAGGAAATCGTCGACCATTTCGTCATGAAGCTGCGGATCGTCAAATTTTTGCGCACGCCGGACTACAACGAGCTGTTCAGCGGCGATCCGACATGGGTGACCGAGTCGGTTGGCGGCATGGGGCTTGACGGCAAAACGCGCGTGACGCGGAACTCCTTCCGCTTCCTGCATACCCTCTACAACCTGGGACCTGCGCCGGAGCCGAACCTGACGGTGCTGTGGTCGGCGCAGCTGCCGGAGAACTTCAAGAAGTTCTGCGCCAAAGTGTCGGCCGAGACCAGTTCGATCCAGTACGAGAACGACGACCTGATGCGTCCGCACTTCGGCGACGATTACGGCATCGCCTGCTGCGTATCCGCGATGCGGATCGGCAAACAGATGCAGTTCTTCGGAGCCCGGGCCAATCTGGCCAAGGCGCTCTTGTACGCCGTCAACGGCGGCGTCGACGAGAAGAGCGGCGCCCAGGTCGGACCGGCCATCGCGCCGATCACGTCCGAGGTGCTGGACTATGAGGAAGTGAAAGCAAAGTTCGACGTCATCCAAGATTGGCTGGCGAAATTGTACATCAACACACTGAACGTGATCCATTATATGCATGACAAATACTGCTACGAGCGCATCGAAATGGCCCTTCATGACCGGGATATTGTCCGGACGATGGCCTGCGGCATCGCCGGCCTGTCGGTCGTGGCCGACAGCTTGAGCGCCATTCGTTACGCGAAGGTTCGCCCGATCCGCAACGAAAAGGGGATCGCGGTCGATTTTGAAATCGAAGGCGAGTATCCGCAGTACGGCAACAACGACGACCGTGTCGACCAGCTCGCCGTGGAGCTGGCGGAAGGGTTCATGAACCGGCTGCGCAAGCATAAGACGTACCGCGGCGCCATTCCGACCATGTCGGTTCTGACGATTACGTCAAACGTCGTATACGGCAAGAAGACGGGCAGCACGCCGGACGGCCGCAAGGCCGGGCAGCCGTTTGCACCGGGCGCGAACCCGATGCATGGACGCGACCGCAAAGGCGCGCTCGCTTCGCTGGCTTCGGTCGCCAAAATCCCTTACGAGCACAGCCTGGACGGCATTTCCAATACATTCTCGATCATTCCGAAGGCGCTGGGCAAAGAGGACGCAGCCAGACACAGCAACCTGGCGGCGCTGCTGGACGGCTATACCGCAAGCGGCGGACATCATCTGAACGTCAACGTCTTTAACCGTGAGCAGCTGCTGGATGCAATGGAGCATCCGGAGAACTATCCGCAGCTGACCATCCGGGTATCCGGGTATGCGGTCAACTTCATTAAGCTGACGCGGGAGCAGCAGCTGGATGTCATCAGCCGGACGTTCCACGGAGAGATCTGAACGGCCGTTACGATTCGCAGAGCAATAAAGCAGTGAAATCAAAAGTTGTCATGAAGAGAGGAGCGTGGCCCGCATGAAAGGCAGAATACATTCCATGGACACCTTCGGTACGGTGGACGGACCGGGCATCCGCTTCGTCCTGTTCATGCAGGGCTGCGCGCTGCAGTGCCAATTTTGCCATAACCCCGATACATGGGATACGAAGGGAGGACGCCAGGTTACCGTCGAGGAGATTCTCCGGGAAATCGAACCCTATGTGCCTTACTATAAAAGCTCGGGTGGCGGCATCACGGTGACGGGAGGCGAACCGACGCTTCAGGCGCCTTTTGTGGCGCAGCTGTTCAAGGCTTGCAAGGAGCGGTTCGGCCTGCATACGGCGCTCGACAGCTCGGGTTTCTGCGAACCGTCTCATGCAGGCGAGCTGATGCAGTATACGGATCTGGTCCTGCTCGATCTGAAGCAGCTGAACAACGAGAAGCATGAGCGGCTGACCTCCCAGCCGAATGACCGGATCTTGAAATTTGCGGCATGGCTGTCCGCCATCGGAAAACCGGTATGGATCAGGCACGTGCTGATTCCGGGCATCACCGATCAGGCAGGAGATCTGACGCTGCTGGGTGAATTTATCGGACACCTGCGCAATGTGGAGCGAATCGAGCTGCTGCCCTATCACCGGATGGGCGTATACAAATGGCAGCAGTTAGGCCGCCCGTACGCGTTGGACGGCGTGCCTACGCCAACGGACCGCGAGGTGGAACGCGCAAGAGAGCTGATCGAGGCGGCGCGGAGGGTTGCGGCGTCCCGGCCATAATAGGGAGCAGAGAGTCCGGAACAGGATGCGGCAACCCTTAGCCCCGGCCCTATTTCCGAATCGTTCGCCGGAATCTTCTCTGTCCCACGGTTCCATCCGAATCCGTCCGGATATTTCCTCAGCGCTGCGTCGTTCCGTTGACGGGGCTGCCCTAAGCGACTTACCGAGTTAGGCTGTGATTTTTCTCATAGGATCTAGGGGAGTCACCCCTATGAAAAATCAGTGCATCCCCCGATAGGTTAATCCATCCTGAGGGGTTATGATAAAGGCAAAGATGTGCGGAAGGGGAAATGAACGATGGGGCAGACCGTGACGGGGACACAGGCGAAGCATTGCCGGGAGGGCTTGGAGCCGCTGCTGTCGCAAGAGAGCTTCGAGAAGCTGGAAAGCATCATGTATAAGCGCAGCGCGGAAAAGGGCAGCTGCCTGTTCTGGGAAGGCGATCCGGCCGGCAAGCTGTATTTCATCATCGAGGGCCGGGTGAGAACGACGAAGACCTCGGACAGCGGGCGGGCTTTGACACTGTACCTGCATCATGAAGGGGATCTGGTCGGACAGATGGATCCGTTTCAGGATTCGGTGCACAGCTTCAGCGCCGAGGTCATGGAGGATGCCAAGGTCGGGGTCATTCAGCGCAAAGACCTGGAGGTTCTGCTCTGGCAGCACGGCGATCTGGCCGTTGAGTTCATGAAATGGATGGGTCTGATGCATCGTTTGACGCAAACCAAATTCCGCGATCTCATGATGTTCGGCAAGACGGGAGCGCTCTGTTCGCTGTTGATTCGGCTAGGGAATTCGTATGGAACGGAGCGGGAAGAAGGCGTCTATATCGATTTGAAAATCAACAATTCCGAAATGGCCGACATGATCGGGGCCACGCGCGAAAGCGTGAACCGGATGCTGAGCGATTTGAAAAAGGAAGACGTGATCGAAACCGAGGACGGCCATATTATCATCAAGGACCTTCACTATCTGCGGGATATTTGCCGGTGCGAGAACTGTCCGAAAGAAATATGCCGTATGTAATCCGGACCGGCGTGGGGAAGACCGGGCAGCTGCTGCCTGGTCTTCCTTTTGCTGCACAGCAGGCATTCCGTAAGGAGTAGCGCAAATTACAAACCAAGCTGGCCGTTTTGCATATGTAGGTGGCAGCTCCCTGAGCGGGAATCGGGGGGTCCCCTTACATACAAACAAGCGGGCTTTTTATTAGAAATCAGAAAATATAAACTGACGAGGCTAAGCATCCTGATCTCGCAAAAAAACTTCAACTAAACACGGTCTGGATTCATAGAATGTATGTCGCTAGACGTTTCTATTTTCAATAGAACTAGAACTATTGGGAAAATAGGAATATCGATGTTCATGAAGCGCACGGCTCGATAGAGGGGGATATGCATGGAAAGGGCAGGGACAGACGACGAATTCGACCGCCGGCTGGAATGGATTCGCTTGAAAAGCGGAAGCGATTTCATCGCTTATGCGCAGCCGGCCGGCAGCTCCCGCAGGATGGGATGGGACCGCATCCTGGGGGGCAGCAATGTCCGGGTGCGGCAGATGACGATCAAGCCCGGCGTTGGTTTGGGCGGCATGGTGATGCGCCATGGGACGGTATATACGGCTCACGAAGAGGAGAATCCGTTCATGCGTGAAGAATGTCCGGTCATGCTCGCCGAAAAGCTGCTCTCCGGCATGGCTTTTCCGGTAACCACTGGCCATTCCACTGCCAGCAGCGGTATTCTATTGCTAGGGAGACGGGATGGCAGGGCATATGCCAAGACGGAGACGGCGTGGATCAAGTCCGCGTTATCCGGAAGAAGCGCCTGTGAACCCGGCAAGAAATGATATGATTAGATCATAAGAGCAAAAGGAGGACGCTATGATCAACATTATCATTGTGGACGACCATGCCATGGTCCGGTCCGGGCTTCGCATGCTGCTGAGCGCGGCGCCCGACATTGAAGTGGCGGCTGAAGCATCCGAAGGGGACGAAGGCATCCGCATGGCCCTTGAGCATCAGCCGAACGTTGTCCTGATGGACTTAAGCATGCCTCACGGGAAGGACGGGTTAACGGCGGCGACCGAGCTGAAGCAGCAGCTGCCGGACGTGGCGGTTCTCATTCTGACCATGCATGACGACGACGAATACTTGTTCCGGGCGATTCATGCCGGCGCCGCGGGCTATGTGCTCAAGAGCGCGCCCCATGAAGAGCTGCTTACCGCGATCCGCACGGTCGCCGGAGGCGACGCCTATTTGTACCCGACGGCGACGAAGCGGCTGATGAACGAGTATGTGGAGCAGATGCGGAGGGGCGAGAGCACCGATCTGTTCGACGGCCTCTCGGAACGCGAGAAGGAGGTCTTGTCGCTGACGGCCATGGGCTATGCCAACAAAGAAATCGCCGAGCAGCTCGTGATCAGCGTCAAGACCGTCGAGACGCATAAGAGCAATCTGATGGAGAAGCTGGGGCTCAAAACCCGGCCGGAGCTGATCAAATACGCCATGAAGAAGGGGCTGCTGCAATTTGAATAAACAACCGGAACCCGGCAGTAAGATCATCGCCGAGCATGTTGAGTCGCTTCTGTCCCAGCTCGATGAGCAGCTCCCGGAATCCCGGTTCCGCACGGACTTGCGGGAATCGCTGAAACAGCTGGCGGACGTCAAATTCGCCCTGGACGAGTCGTCGATCGTGGCGGTGACCGATCGCCGGGGGAGGATCCAATACGTCAACGATAAATTTTGCGAAATCTCGAAATATGACCGCTCCGAGCTCTTGGGCCAGGACCACCGGATCATCAACTCGGGGACGCATTCCAAAGCGTTTATGCGCGACTTGTGGAGCACCATCTCCTCCGGGCGGGTCTGGACCGGAGATATCCGGAACCAGGCCAAAGACGGGACTTATTATTGGGTGAACACGACGATCGTCCCGTTCATAGGCGAGGACGGGACGCCTTATCAATATTTGGCCATCCGCAACGAAGTCACCCGCCTGAAAAAGGTGGAGGAAGAGCTGCAGGAAACGCTGGCCAAGGTCATGACCATTCAGGAAGAAGAGCGGCGCAAATTTTCGCGCGAGCTCCATGACGGCATCGGGCAGAGCTTGTTTTCCCTGCTGATCCAGCTGGACCGGGCCATTGCCTCCCCTGAGCCTGAGAAAGAGGATCTTCGCGGGATCCGCGAGCATGTCGCGGGGGTCATCGAGGAAGTCCGGGGGCTCGCCTGGGAACTGCGGCCGTCCGTTTTGGATGACCTCGGCATCGTCCCTGCGATCCGGACTTATATCGAAAACTATGCATCCCATTATGGGATCAAGGTTGCTTTTGAATGCAATTTGCGCAAGCGTCTGGATATCCAGAAGGAAACCGTGATCTACCGGGTCATTCAGGAGGCGCTGACCAATATCGCCAAGTATGCCGACGTTTCCGAGGCTGAGGTGGAGATCTGGGAGCAAGAAGAGGAGGTTGCCGTGCGCATCAGCGACCAGGGGGCCGGTTTCGAGCCGTCTCTGCCAACCCAAGGAGTGGGACGCTTCAGTATGGCGGAGCGGGCCCGGATTGCCGGCGGCCGTCTCCGGATCGACTCCGCGCCGGGAAGCGGGACGACGGTAACGTTGACGCTGCCGAAATCAACGGCGAAACTGTGAGAAAGCTCACTTCTTTTTTCCGGCTTAACCCGTAAGATGGGGGCAAGAAGGAGATGACAACGATGAGCGAAAAAGCATTCGTCATGATTAAACCCGACGGCGTCCGGCGGGGGCTGGTTGGCGAAATCGTCAGCCGCTTTGAGAAGAAGGGACTCCGTCTGCTGCGCGGCGAGATCATGGAAATTTCCCAGGAAACGGCGCGCGTGCATTACGGCCATCTTCAGGACAAGCCGTTCTTTGAAGAACTGGTCGATTACATTACGTCCGGACCGGTTTTTGCCATGATCGTGGAAGGGAAGGAAGCGGTGGCTAACGCGCGTTCCCTCATCGGTCCCACCAATCCGGCTGAGGCGCCTCCCGGCACGATCCGCGGCGACTTCGGGCTGGCCGTTGAAGAGAATGTCATCCACGGATCCGATTCGCCGGAGCATGCGCGCAGGGAAATCCGGTTATTTTTCGAAAAATAGCGTTTGAACGCCGCAAGTGTAAAATAGGTCACAGTTTCAGTTTGTGTTCGGATATATAATGAAACTGCAGGGGGAAGCCGAAAAGAGCATGCATGCCGGACTTTCAAGCATTATAACTTTGGAGGCCCGGCCCTCTTCCGCCTGATGATGTGAAGTGTTTCACAACTCTGGCAGTCTTTCGCATCATGACCTGGATGAGCAGTCCTATCACGAGAAGAGGTGAACGGTGATGACCGAGATCAATCAACTCCGCGACCTGACGACATTTATGATCCACTGCTGCTATACCTGTCCGAAAGCTTACGAGTGCACGACCGAGGAGCAATGCCTGGCCTGCTGGAAGGCGCAGCATACAGGTGTTGAAGAGCAGCCGGATGCGGAAACGACGGAAAAGCTTTTGAAGGAATACGCACTTTAGGCCGAGCATGGCGGGTGAACACCGTGAGAAAGCTATCGCTACAAAATTAAGGTTTGTCCCAAATAGGCTAGATCATTGGGTCGTCATTTACGGCGGCCTTTTTTGTTTGGATTTAAATTTTGCATGCGCGAATTGGATTTTTCTATTACACAAGCCGCTGGAGTTCCCCTATATTTATAATTACTACTTTTCTTATAGGATTTATAGAAAATTCCGTTGGTGGCATGGCGGAAAAAATCAGTGGGAGGCGAAGTCCAATATGGCTGATCTGAATGAGTATTTGAAGCAAAAGAGGAATGCGCTGCTGCTCCGGCGAGCAAAGGCCGAAGCGGAGCCGGCGCAGGCCGTCAACACGCTGCGTGCCAAAGTGTCGGCCAAGGGAAGAAGCGGGGTGCGCGAAATCCGGATCCGGGATTACCGGGTGATCAGCGATAGTCCGCCTGACTTTGCCGGCTATGACCTGGGGCCTTCGTCACCTGAACTTCAGCTCGGCGTGCTCGGCAGCTGCCTGACGCATATTACGCTCATTCAAGCCGCGGAACGCGAGGTGTCCCTGCACAGCCTGGAAGTTGAAGTGGAGGCGCAGATGCATCCGCTGGCGGGAAGACCCGGATACGAGCATATTCCTATCTACCCGCATGACATCCGGTACCGGCTGATCATTGAATCAGATGAAAGCGAGGAGACGCTGCAGGCGCTGCACGAGGCTGTCGAACGGGTCTGCCCGATTTTCAATTTGCTCCGTGATCCCCAGGCGATCGAAGGCGAGCTGGTCCTCAGCCGGCCGGAGGAGGCTGTACGATGACCAAAAGGCAATTAAAGCTGGGTGCAAATCTCAATGGCGTCGGCAACAGCATTTCTTTCTGGAGGCATCCCTCTATTCCCACCGATGCGAGCGTAAGCCTGGAGTTTTACAAGCAGCAGGCGCTGAAGGCGGAAGAGGGAAAATTCGATTTGCTGTTCATCGCAGACGGTTTGTACATTAACGAAAAGTCCAATCCTCATTTTCTGAACCGGTTCGAGCCGCTGACCCTGTTGTCCGCCCTGTCGGCCGTGACGACGAATATCGGCCTCGTAGCCACCCTGTCCACGTCCTACAGCGAGCCGTTCACCGTGGCCCGGCAGTTCGCTTCCATAGACAAACTTAGCGGGGGCAGAGCGGGATGGAATGTGGTCACCTCGCCGCTGGAGGGTTCTGCGCTCAATTTCGGCAAGGGAGAGCACCCCCAGCATTCCCTGCGGTACGAAATCGCCGAGGAACATGTGAAGGTTGTCAAAGGGCTGTGGGATTCCTGGGAGGATGACGCGTTTGTCGGGGATAAGGCGGCAGGGGTATTTTTCGACCCGTCCAAGCTGCATACGCTGCACCATCAAGGCAAGCACTTTTCCGTGCAGGGGCCGCTCAACATCGCACGGTCAAAGCAGGGGCATCCGGCCATCTTTCAAGCCGGATCCTCCGAGTCCGGCAGGGATTTGGCGGCCCGCACCGCGGACGCGATTTATACCGCGCACGAGACGCTGGAGGAAGCACGCGCTTTCTACCAGGACGTCAAAGGGCGAGCCGCATCGTACGGCCGCAAGCCGGAGGAGCTGCTGATCTTCCCGGGAATCGGGCCGATCGTCGGCCGCACTGAGGAGGAGGCTGAGCGGAAATACCGCGAGATTGCAGAGCTCGTTTCGATCGATCAGGCGCTGAATTACTTGGGACGTTATTTCGACCATTTCGACTTTTCGCAATTCCCCTTGGACGAGCCGTTCCCGGACATCGGTGATTTGGGCAGCAACAGCTTCCGCAGCACGACGGACAAAATCAAGCAGGAAGCCAGGGAGCAGGGGCTCACGCTCCGCGAAGTGGCGCTGCGGGCTTCGACCCCGCGCACCTCGTTTATCGGTACGCCGGAGCGGGTCGCCGACCTGATTCAGGAATGGTTTGAAGAAGGGGCGGCTGACGGCTTCAATGTCCGGACCGTGGTGCCGAACGGATTGGCCGATTTCGTCGATCTCGTGGTGCCGATCCTTCAAGCGAGGGGCCTGTACCGGACGGAGTACGAAAGCGATACGCTGCGCGGGAATCTCGGGCTGCCGGTCCCGGCCAACCGGTACGCGGCTCAAAACCTCGCCAAGGCAGTCCACCAAGCTTAATCGTCAATGCATCGGCATGCTTGGTACTGCATCTGTGCACGGAAAGTACCTTCCACCGTTCGCAGCCGTTTCATTGCAGCATATCTACTGCCGATTCGTTCGGTTCACCGCCGTGGACTAAGGAGAAGAAGACACTTTCTTCTCCTTTTTTGCCGTTCCTTCCAAATCCATAACAAAACACCTGTATCGTCCCCTGAAGTGGGTTTATGCTATTAAACGAACCTTAAACCTACGGATGAAGGGGGATGAGCATGGATCCGATTCACCAGCAATTCATGAGCCGGCAGCTGGCCCAGCTGCGCGTTCAGCTGCTCCTTGCCAAGAGGTCCGTCTGCCATGCCGGTTGGCAGCGGCTCCGGTTTACCCCAACGTACGACAAGCTGTATTACATATGCGACGGGGAAGGGTGGCTTCAGGTCGGCCGCAAGCAGCTTCGGCCCAAGCCGGGGGAGCTGGTGCTGATCCCGGGCGGATTGGAACAATCGTATTCCGTGACCGCCGGACCGCCGTATACGAAATATTGGTGCCATTTTCGCTCCAATGTCCCTTTGAGGCGTTTGTTCCATTTGTACGGCCTTCCGCATGCCGTTTGGGCAGGGGATTCCGCCGACCTGAGCAGCCGATTTCAAGAACTGGTAGAGCACCGGGCGAATCCTGGTCCCGCCGGACCGCTCCGGATTCAATCCGCGCTGCTGTCGATCATCGCCTTTTTTATCGAACGGGCCCTGCGGTTTCAACGGGCGAAATACGCTTCCGTCTCACCCAAGGAACTGATGGAGACGCTCCATTTTATCGACCTGCATCTGTCCGGGGATCTTACGATCGAAGAGCTGTCCCGGCAGGCGCATTTCCACCCCAACTATTTTATCCGGATGTTCAAAAGGCATCTCGGCATGACGCCGATGCGTTATATTCAGGAGCGAAGGCTGGAGCATGCGCAGCAGCTGCTGGAGACGCCGGATTTGGCGATTACCGAAATCGCCGGCCAGAGCGGCTTTAAGGATTTGTCCCACTTTTCCGCGGCCTTCAAAAAAAAGTACGGCGCTTCCCCTTCCGAATACCGGAATCTGCTGATGAACGGCCATGCCAACCTCATGCCTGAAGCACAGCCTATGCTCGAACCAAGTTGTTTGTTTGAGAACAATTCAGGTTAGGCTAATCCCTTTCGGCCCCTCTTGTAAGCGCTGTATGATGAGGAGAACCGCCGGCAACCGGCGGAATCCGGGCAAATGTGAGGTGGAGTTCATGAGAATGGTCGCCGGCTTGAAAATGATGATGGCGATTGGCGTGATGTTCGGCAGCGGCTTGTCTGTTCCCTCGGTACATACGGCAGCTGCCCCTGCTCCTGCGAAGCATCCGGCCATGCTGTATGTGGCCCAAAATGGCAGCGATGCCAATGACGGATCGAAGCAGAAGCCTTTTGCAACATTGGAAAAAGCCAGGGATGTCATCCGCGGAATGATCCGGAATCACACGCTCCCCGCAGGCGGGGCTTCTGTCCTGATCCGCGGCGGCGAATACCGTCTCAGCCGGACATTCGAGCTGAACGAGCAGGATTCGGGGACGAAGGATGGTCCGATTACGTACCAGGCCTACAATGGCGAGAAGGTGAGCCTCGTCGGCGGAGATACGCTGAATCCGTCGGAGTTTCGCCCGGTATCCGATCCTGAGGTGCTGGGCAGAATTCCGCAGGAGGGCCGGGGCAAAATCGTCCAGCTGGACCTGAAGTCCCTTGGCATTACGGACTACGGTGAGCTGGGGAACAACCTCGCCGTCGCCCCGGAATTATGGGTGAACGGCAATGCCATGACGCTGGCGCGGTGGCCGAACGCAGGTTTCACTACAGTCGATCAGGTCGTGGACAAAGCGGACGAAGCGGCCGGCAAGGGCTACACCTTTACGTTCAAGGATGAGATGCCGCATGCCTGGCAGTCGTTCCGGGATGCCTGGATGCTTGGGTATTGGGGGAATGACTGGTTCACCAACGACCTTCAGATCAAGTCGATCGACCAGGCGCAGAAGCGGATCGAAACGTTCAAGGGCAGCAGCTATGCGATGAAAGCCGGACAGCGTTTTTATTTCTACAACGTCCTCGAAGAGCTCGACCGGCCGGGCGAATGGTATTTGAACCGGGAGAACGGCATGCTGTACCTGTATCCTCCGGCCCCACTGAATAGCATCACAATCCAGCTATCCGCTTTCACGCAGGACATGATTCGGATGGATCACGTATCGAACGTGACGTTAAGAGGGATGGCCCTGGAAGTAAGCCGGGGCAACGCGATCACGATGACCGGCGGCGGCAGCAACCTCATCTCCAATATGGAGATCAGCAAAATGGGCGGCTATGCGGTCAAAATCGACGGCGGACAAAACAACGGCGTATCCGGCTGCAGCATTTACAGCATGGGGAACGGGGGTGTGATCCTGAACGGGGGAGATGCCGCAACGTTGACGGCTGCCGGGAATTATGCGGACAACAACGACATCAGCAACTATGCGCGGATCAAATTGACGTACGCCTCGGCCGTGGAAATCAACGGAGTCGGCAACCGCGTGACGCATAACAAGATGCATAATGCTCCCCATTTTGCCATTCAGTTCCGGGGGAACGACCATACGATCGCGTACAACGAGATTTACGATGTGGTCAAGGAAACAGCCGACGCCTCAGCCATTTACTCGGGCAGAAGCTTCGTATGGCGCGGCAATGCCATCAATTACAATTACATCCACGACATCAAGGCCAGCAATCTGCGGGTCTCCACCGCGGCTATTTATCTGGACGACTATATGAGCGGTGTGGAAATGCGCGGCAACGTCATCACCGATATCGGCAAGCAGGCGTTCAAGCTGGCCAATGGACGGGAAAACGTCGTCGAAAACAACCTTGTCATCCATGCCGGAAATGTGATTGCATTTATGGCACGGAACTATAAGCCGGGAGAAAAGAATTACGACTCGTTGATGGGCAAGTTCGATCAGATCCCTTATCAAGGCGAGATCTGGAGCAAACGCTACCCGACGCTCCCGGACATCTTGAACGACGAGCCGCTCCTTCCGAAGCGGAACGTGGTGCGGAATAATGTTTTTGTGGGCAGCGGGCCGATCACGGGAGAGGTCGAGCAGAACATGGCACTGGGGACATTTGAGAACAACATCTCAGTCGGCAAGCTGACCGAACTGGTTCCGGTGGACGGAACGGCAGGCGGCCTGCAGCTGAAGCAGAATGCCGAGACGCTCAGCCGGATTCCGGAGCTTAAAGGCATTCCATTTGGCGAAATGGGGCTTCAGGCATCCGGCCTGCCGCCGACGCAGTCAGCTGTATCGGCAGCGACCGTGGCTTACGTCCAGGGCGGAGACCAGGCTGAATTTCAGATAAGCCTGAACGGCAACCGGCTGGTATCGGTCCAGGATGAATCCGGGAAGTTACGTAAAGAAACGGATTACACACTTGAAGGGTCTGTCCTTGTGCTGCAAAAGGCATATCTGTCGCAGCTTCCCGACGGGCCGCAGCCGCTCCGGCTGGCCTTCAGCGCAGGCAACGACGCGTTTGTGACGGTGGACGTCCACCCGCAGCAGTGAGTCGTTCCAAGAGAATGCAGGAATGAACTGCTGAATCCTTTTGCGAAGGCGCTGAAGTTTATCGCGCGATGGAAAGCCCTCCACACGGAGGGCTTTCGGCATGTTACGGCAGGGAAGGCTTCCCGGAGGGGGTTACGGAACGTCTGCGCCGGCGCTTATGGTTTGCGTGCCTGCCGGTTTGCGTGATCGGCGAGCGCGATCTCCTTTTCGCTAAAGAGCTTCGCGGGACGGTGGTTTTTTTAAGCGGGGCTGCGGATGAAACTCCGTCATCGGATAAAACGGGGCGCTCCCTGACGGCGTTAAAGTTCACCGGTTCAATGGAACATGCTTGCATCGTCCAAGCAATTTCGGGATTGGTAAATACCCGAAGCTCGCGCTCCCGGATCTCAGTCCATTCGGACAAGCCGCGCAGCACGTCATCCACGTAACCGGGATGGCACATAATCTCGGTCATCCCATCCGGAGCAGAGCGGATATAGCGCAGCAGCCGCTGCAGGCCTTCGCTGTCGCCATAGGTGTCCAGAAGGACCCAGTCTGTCATTTTCAGAGCAGACGGGGAAAGAGGATGTTCAATCTGCGATCTCCGGAGCGGGATCCGGTGCCTGCACGCCAGCTCAGCCATCACTCGGTAGATCACAGGGTCGTCCTGATGCAGCAGCTGATGTGAATCCAGGTGTGTGGGGAACAGGGAGGTCTCCAGGAACCGGTTCCACTGGGCATCCAGCTCGGCGGCAACATCGGCGGCATTCCGGCTGCGTCTGATTTTACCATCAAGAAATACCCCGTTCTCTCTCACTAGCGAAGGGACGGCAGCCGGGTCCGACAAGGGCCGTCCATATGTCAGGTTAAAATGCAGCCCGACGCCGAGACCGGGCAGCGAGCGTGCTGCATGCACAGCGTCCGCCAAACCGGGCATATTGACCATCATCGAGGTGCTGGTGATTCCACCGGCCCGGTATGCCTCAATAATGCCGCGGTTCACGGCAGGTGACAGGCCAAAATCGTCGGCATTGATAATGACTTGCCGGTTCATCGCAGCGAACTCCCTCCATCGTTCATAGAATCTGGCCATAAATAACCGATGATACAGCTTAATGCGGTACGCAGGCGTTTGGAAACGTACGGACGCCCGGCCGGGAAGGTTTTCCCGCATCGTGCCAGGACAGCGGTGACCGGGCGCATTTTTATACTTTTTTTAGATTTGGTTTAGTGGCGTTTTAGAGATGGGGGATAAGATGGTGATTAGAGGGCCAGGGCGAGTCCGCTCCGAAGGCGGACGGCAGCTGCCATCCCGGGACCCGGGCTTTCTAATTCACGAAACAATGGAGGATATAATGAGAAAAAAATGGTTGTCGGCAGGAGCGGTTGTCGGGCTGGGCGCGGTTATGCTGTTCGCAAGCGGGTATTCCGTCATGGCGAACACATCCGGATATGAAGCTTACAAATCAGCGTTTACGCATACGAAGGGCGCTGACAGCATGGCTTCCCATGTCGTATGGAGTTTGAGCGATAACGGTAAGAAGGTGCTGTCCGGTGCGGCGGACATGAAGGTCAATCACGCCAAGCAGGCGATGAGCATGACGGCGGTGGTAGACGACGGTACACGGACACATACGATGCAGACATACAGACAGGACGGCAAGATGATTCTAAAGAGCAGTGATTCGGAAGTATATCGGGTGATGGACCAGGCGCCAGAGTGGCAGCATGACGGTAAAGCGGCCCAAATGCCGCAAGCCGCGGAGCAGGTAATGGAAGCGCTGATGGGGAACATCAAGGATTTGGCGACAGTGGAGACGGGCAGCGACGGTACGAAGGAGGCGGAGCTCCATTTATCGGGCAGCCAGATTCCGGCCGTGGTGAATGCTGTAGGCTCACTCATCGCTTCCAAGGCCGGCAGCGCGGATGGCTGGAATCACGGTGCGGCGGTTCAGGGACATCTGCCGGCCGGACATTCGGAATGGAAGGTGAGTCTGCCGAAGCTGACGGATGAGATCAAGGTGGAGCAGGTCGATCTGGATGCCAAAATCGGCAAAAACGCTGCCTTGGAAAACCAATCGGCGGAAATCCGGGTTACGGGGAAGGATGCGGCAGGAGCAGCGCATGAGCTTACCTTCCAGCTGAACGCCGGCTTCTCGGGGTATGACGCAACGACGCCCGACCGGGTCGATCTCGCGGGTAAACAGACCGAGAAGGTCGATAACCGATGGGAACGAAACGGCTGGAATCGTCACTAAGCAGGAAGGCGGCCGGACAGGAGAAGGTCCGGCCGCCCTTTTTTAGAAGGAGGGATTGAACGCATGAACAGCGTACTTGAAGTGGAGGGAATCACCAAGCTATTCCGTAACCACCGGGGGGTTAAGGATGTGTCATTTACCGCCTCGGAAGGCGAAGTATTCGGATTCATCGGGCCCAACGGCGCGGGTAAGACGACGGTGCTCAAAATCATCACGGGCTTAATCCAACCGGATCGGGGAAACGTCCGGATCATGGGGCATGATATCGCGGAGCGTTTTGAACAGGCCGTCAGCCATACGGGGTGTATCATTGAGACCCCGGAAGCTTATGAATACATGAGCGCCCGCGATAATTTGAAGCTGTCGGCACGGTTTTACAAGGATCTGCCGGCAAGCCGGATTGACGAAGTATTGGAGAAGGTCGGTCTCAAGCCATACCGCAATGAACGGGTGCGCGGCTTTTCGCTGGGAATGAAGCAGCGGCTGGGGCTGGCTTCGGCGCTGCTGTCCGCTCCGCGGCTGGTGCTGCTCGACGAACCGACGAACGGGCTGGATATCGAAGGGATGGCCGATTTTCGCAGCACGGTCCGGCAGCTGGCAGACCAAGGAATCACCTTCCTCATTTCCAGCCACTTGATCCACGATCTGAGCTTGATCGCGGATCGCGTCGGCGTGATGCGTGAGGGTCGTCTGATCAGCCTGGGAAGGGATGACGAATGGAACGGGGCAGGCCTGTCGCTGGAACAATACGTCACTTTTAAATTGCTGGAGTCCAAGGAGGGGGAGCGCGATGCACAGCTTATACGCCAATCTGCTGAATGAAACGGAGAAGCTCTGGCGGCAGCGCCGGACGAAGGGATTCCTGCTGTTGGCTCTGATCCTGCCAGTCGCTACCGTGCTGCTGTCCAGCCTTCTGAAGATGAGGGCAGGCATGCTGTTTGGACTGGAGGGGAGCCTCCCGGTGGCCATGCTTCACTTGTTCACCTTTGCGATCATTCCGCTCTACATGGCGGCTGCGGCGGCCCACTCGTTTGCCGGGGAGGTGGCGGCCCGCACGATGAAGCTGGTTCTGCTGCGGCCCGTTACGCGTGCCCGGGCGTACGCGTCTAAAGTGATTGCTATCGCGGTGTTTGCTGCTCTATGCCTTGTCGTGCTCTGGATCGCCTCAACCGTATCGGCGTGGGCGGTCGGGGGACTGGCAGGCGGCATGGCGGACAGCCTAAAGGCGTACGCCGCTTCCTTAGTGCCAATGATGGCCATCGGCCTGGTGTGCGTATTTATTGCGCAGCTGTTTTCGTCCGGAACCAGCGCCTTAATGACCATCGTGCTGATCTATGCCGCGGCCAAAGCGCTGCCTTTGCTGCTGCCGCAGCTGTCTGTCTGGTCTGTCTTTTCCTACACACGCTGGGATGTGCTGTGGACCGGCAGCGGAGCGCCAGCGGGTACACTGCTCAATACGTTTCTCCTGCTGCTGTCTTATATTATAATGGCTTATGCGGCGGGACTCATGATGTTCGCGAGAAAACAGCTCTAAGGAGATTGGCCCATGTCCATCAAAACAAGACTTTTGCTTTCTTATATTGCGATGACCTTCATCCCGGTCGTCCTGTTCGCTGTGATTGCCGGAGGGCTGTATACTGTATTGTTCAAAAACATCGGGGAAGGCCGCGGCACCCCTGCCATCTGGGAAAAGGCAAGCCTTCGCGGCGAAATGGCCGCCGGCCTCAAGTTTATGATCCAGACCGAACCCGATCGGTTCACCGATCCCTCCTTCGTAGCCAAAGCGGACGAACAGCTGACCCGATTGGATGCGGGGATCGTCGTAACGGAAGACGGCCGGATCACGTATGCCTCGGATCTGCTCCGCGGCGTCGATGTGGAGAAGGAAATCCAGAAGTGGCAGCCGGCGATGTCCTGGCACCGCTGGGGAGCGAAAGGAAGCGGCCGGTTCTCCGTGGAGAAATTCGATGTCGCGTTCAGCGGCCAGCATACGGGGGCGGTCTACGTCTTGACGGATATGAGCACATTTTTTGCGGAAGCCAAAAAGTTATTCCCGCTGATGATACTATCCCTGCTTCTGGTCATCGGGTTAACCAACGGAATTCTGACCTTTCTGGTTTCCCGGAGCCTGATCAAGCCGCTGTATGCATTAAAGCATGCCGCAGAGCAGATCAAGGACGGGGATCTGAGCCACGAAATCGCGCTGAAGCGCAAGGATGAGATCGGGGAGCTGGGGGAGGCATTTGAAGAAATGCGGAGCCGCCTGAGCGAATCGATCCGCCTTCAGCTGCAGTACGAGGATAACCGCAAGGAGCTGATCGCGAGCATTTCCCATGATCTCAAGACGCCGATTACCGGCATCAAGGCTTGCGTGGAGGGCCTTCAGGACGGGATTGCCGATACCGACGCGATGCGGGATAAGTATATGGGGATGATCGCGAAAAAGACGGAGGATATGGACCGGCTGATTGAAGAACTGCTGCTGTTCTCGAAGCTGGATTTGAAGAAGCTGCCTTTTCATATGGAGCCGACCGATCTGAAGGGATATGTAGCGGACTGTGTTCAGGAGCTGCAGCTCGATCCCCGGATGTCCGGCGTGAAGATCGCGTGTGAACTGCCTGATAGGGAGCGCGTCCAGGTGATGGCGGACCGGGAGAAGCTGCGGAGAGTGATCATGAATATTATCGACAACAGCCTGAAGTATTTGGATAAGGCGGACAAGGAACTGTCCGTATACCTGAGCGACGGGCCGGATGAGGCTGTGATCCGGATCAAGGATAACGGCTCCGGGATTGAAGAAGCGGCACTGCCGCATATTTTCGACCGGTTCTACCGCGCCGAGCCGTCACGAAATACGGATACCGGCGGGAGCGGCCTCGGGCTTGCGATCGTTAAGCAAATGATCGAGGGCATGGGAGGTAAAGTCTGGGCGGAGAGCCGTACCGGTGAAGGAACGAGCATTTATTTTGCGTTGCCAAAGATGACAGGAGATGGCGGTGAGCGGGCGTGAAGCGCATTTTGATTATTGAGGATGAACTGGTCATTGCGGAAGTGGAAAAGGATTATTTGGAGGCGGGCGGATATGCCGTCGACGTCGCGGCAAGCGGGGATGCCGGCCTGAAGAAGGCGCTGGAAGAGGAGTACGATTTGATCATCCTCGATTTGATGCTGCCGAAGGTGGACGGATTCGAAATCTGCCGCCAGGTCCGCGAGGCGAGGAACATTCCGATCCTGATGGTGACCGCCCGCAAGGAGGACATCGATAAAATCCGGGGACTCGGCCTCGGTGCTGACGATTATATTACGAAGCCCTTCAGCGTAGGCGAGCTTGTAGCACGCGTCAAAGCGCATCTGTCCCGCTATGACCGGCTGACGTCGGAGCATCGGCGGGAGCCGAAGAGCGAGCTGCGGCTGCGGGGAATCCGGATTGACCAGCTGTCCCGCAAGGTGTTCGTGAACGAACAGGAGGTGCTGCTGACCTCCAAAGAGTATGATCTGCTGCTGTTCCTGTGCACGCACCCGAACCGGGTGTTCAGCAAGGACGACCTGTTCGAACGAATTTGGGGACTCGATGCTTTGGGGGATAACGCCACCGTCACCGTGTATATCAGCAAATTAAGGGAGAAAATCGAAGCGAACCCCTCCAAGCCGCAATATATCGAGACGATCTGGGGTGTGGGTTACCGCTTTAATGTATAGATGAAGATACGCATTTGATCCTAATAAACGTTTTTGGGAAGGCCTTTACTGTCGGTAAAGGCCTTTTTGCGTTTTCGGAGCTTGGAGGCCCGAGCGTGTTTTTATACTTTTTTTAGATTCGGTTTAGAGCCGGTTTAGAATCGGGATCTATGCTGAAGAAGGAGGTGAATCGGATGAAAAAAATGACGGTGAAGCAGCGGAAATGGCTGCTGACCCTGCACTTGCTGTTTTCTGCCGTTATGCTGGGCACGGCTGTTATTTTCTTGTTCTTGAGCATTACGGCAGCCGTCACAGAGGATGAGGGCGTATTTCGTGCATGCTACAGCATCATGCATATGCTGTCCGAAAAGACGATGCGCGTGTCCACGATCGCAACGCTCGTAACCGGCATCATGCTGTCGGTCTGGACGCCGTGGGGATTGTTCAAATATTACTGGATCATCGTCAAGGAAATCCTGACGCTGCTTCTGGTCATTCTCGGGCCCGTCGGCATGTATTACTGGACGCTGCAAGCGGTCCAATACGTCTCCGAGCCGGGAATGCAGGGTATCCTCAGCCCGGAATTTACGGTGAACAACGTACAGCTGTGGACCGGGATCATTCTGCAGATCGTTTCGCTGGCAGGGTTATTTATCATTTCGGTATTCAAACCGTGGGGAGCACGGCGGGACAAAGCAAGACTCCATGTTAAAAGATGAAAGGGAGCGGTAAGGAATGGGTGGCAGGAACGAAAAGCAGGGGAAAAATGAAGTAAAAGGAGGATTCGGTACGAAATCGGAGCCTGGGCGGCAGTTTAACTCCGGTGATGCAGGAGCTGCAACGATGCCGGTCCGGATCCGAACCGTAAGTTGGATCTACGGATTGTTGGCGGCGGGTTACCTCGCCTGTGTTGTTGTGCAGGTGTTTTTAGCCGGCCTCGGCATTTTGGTGGATCCCGGCGATTTGCAGCTGCATCGCGTCTTTGCGAACGTTTTTGAGTTCGTTCCTATTGTAATGTTTGTCCTGTCCTTCTTGGGGGATATCCGGGGTGGTCTAAGATGGTGGCCGCTCGCGCTGTTCGCCTTGACTGCGCTGCAGCACATCACCATTCAAAATGTGACAGGTTCGCTGCGTGCACTTCATGCGGTGGATGCGCTGCTGCTGTTCGGATTGTCGGTCCATATGGCTAGACGTTCCTGGCCTTGGCTGCTGGGTACGAACCGCGCTGGGAAGGCCAATGCGTCGGGATCCGGAGATATGAAAGATTAGTATATGTGATGTTTTCTGACGTGTCGAAAAATATTAAGCGCTTGCATGAACTTTGTATTTACAAAATCGCGAATCCCTTGTTAGAATAAATAACAAATCAGCTTGTCCTTGCGGCTTATAGGTCGTCCGATGCCGCCCATCGAACATCCCTATGGGTTCAGCAGGAGAAGCGAGGAGACAGGGGATGCGTCAATTGTACGATAAGGACACGATCTACATCGTCGGCGATGCACAAACCTCGGTGAATAATCCGATAACCCAGCAGTACAGCGCCTTTTTTATCGGACTGGTCGTGGACACCGTCAGCCACAAAATCGTGGATGCCGCCTGTTCCTCCACGATTCCACTCACGTCGCAGTTTGTACGCTCTATTTTTCTGGGGAAGAGCATGCTCTCCCTGGAGCCGGTGGCGGAAGAGATCCGGACGAGGTATTACGGCTCTTCGCAGAAGGCGATCATCGTGGCGTTCAAGGATGCGCAGAAGAAGTATAAATTGGCGCTTTCGTCGAGGGAAACTTCGCCGGATTCATGAGCAGCAGCGATTCGGAACGATTTGAAGCCGTGTTTTCCGTGTTTCACTAATTGCATACCGCTGCTTTGTTTATCAGTATGGCGACATACGCGTAAATAAAACCCAGCAAATGACATATGCACGCCCGGGCAGCGCAGGCATATGACGTTTGCCGGGTTTTTTTATACCCAAATACGACAATCGGAGGGACTTGAAGATGAAATTGTACATATCCATTGATATGGAGGGCATTACCGGTCTGGTGGACGCGACATTCGTCGATTCCAGCCGCTACAACTACACCCGGGGCCAGCATATCATGACGGCAGAGGCGAATCACGTCATCGAAACCGCTTTTGAAGAAGGGTTCAGCGAGGTGATCGTCAACGACAGCCACTCGAAAATGAACAATCTGATCATCGAAAATCTCCACCCGGACAGCAAACTGATTTCCGGCGACGTCAAACCGTTTTCGATGATGCAGGGGCTTGACGGAAGTTATGCGGGAGCCGTCTTTCTCGGCTATCACGCGATGGCTGCCCGGAGGGGCGTCCTCAGCCATACGATGATTTTCGGCGTCCGGAACATGTATATCAACGACGTCTCCGTAGGCGAATTGGGATTTAACGCTTACGTGGCGGGACATTACGGCGTGCCGGTACTGATGGTGGCCGGTGACGACGAGACGGCTATCGAGGCCGAAAGTCTGCTGCCCGGCGTGACGACGGCGATCGTCAAGGAGCGTATTTCCCGCACGTCGGCGCTGTGCCTGTCACCGGAGAAGAGCGGACGGCTGCTCCGCCAGAAGATGGCTGAAGCGATTGCCGGGCGCGACCGCGTCAAGCCGCTCGTTCCGCCGGAACGCCCGCAGCTGACGATCGAATTCGCGAATTACGGGCAGGCGGAATGGGCCCATCTGATGCCAGGCACCACGATCGAACAGGGATCGCCTGTCGTCTCGTTCCAGGCCAAAGATATTCTTGAAGCGTACCAGGCTATGCTGGTCATGACTGAACTGGCTATGCGAACATCCTTCTGCTGATGAAGGCCGCCTGTTTTCCGAAAATACGCTGTCAGGTTTATCCGAGGTAGATGGGCCTGAAAGAATGCACCATATGCCGAGTAAAGAGAGGGTGAGATTCATGGCGCAATACATTTTGAAGCGTTTCTTATCCATGCTGGTCACGCTGTGGCTGATCGTCACAGTCACCTTTTTCCTGATGCACTCGATTCCCGGCTCTCCGTTTGACCGCGACGGGAAGGAAGCAAGCGCAGCGGTCGTGCAGAACATGATGTCGTTCTACCATCTGGACAAGCCGCTGGGCGTCCAGTATTTGCTGTATCTCAAATCGCTGCTGACCTTCGATCTCGGGCCATCGATATCCCATTACCCGACAACGGTGAACACGATGATCGACCGCGGCTTCCCGGTATCCTTCCAGCTCGGCGCGGCAGCCATTCTGCTGGCGATTGCAGCCGGAATAGCATTAGGTACGGTGGCCGCCCTGAAGCAGAACGGCATCATCGACTATATCGCCATGGTGCTGGCCGTCATCGGTATCGCGGTGCCAAGCTTCGTTATCGCTCCGCTCCTGATCAAATATGTCGCCGTCAAATGGGGGCTGCTGCCGGTCGCTTCGTGGGGAACGTGGAAGCATGTCGTGCTTCCGGCCTTCGCTCTCTCGGTTGGGCCCATCGCCACGATCGCGCGCCTGACCCGGGCCAATCTGATTGAGGTGC
Source organism: Paenibacillus sp. PSB04 (assembly GCF_025809195.1). Taxonomy (NCBI): domain Bacteria; kingdom Bacillati; phylum Bacillota; class Bacilli; order Caryophanales; family Paenibacillaceae; genus Paenibacillus; species Paenibacillus sp. PSB04. The sequence continues at coordinate 6,553,020 of NZ_CP081301.1, read as the reverse complement.
TGACCCAGGACTATATGGAGACGGCCCGCTCCAAAGGGCTGTCGCCGGCAAGGATGATCGTCAAGCATGCGCTGCGCAATGCAGTGCTGCCCGTGGTGACGCTGCTCGGCGCGCTGCTGGCCAACGTGCTGACGGGGAGCTTCGTCATCGAAAAAATATTCGCGATCCCCGGCATGGGAAAATACTTCGTGGACGGCATCAACAATCGGGATTACGCCGTCATCATGGGCACGACGGTCTTTTACAGCGCACTCCTCATCTTCATGATGTTTATTGTGGATATCGTGTACGGGTTCATCGATCCCCGTATCAAGCTGCATAGAAAGGGGGCCTGACGCATGCAGGTACCGGACCATTTGTTTACCCCAATGTACAGAACGGCCGGAGAACAGGAGCGGATCGTCAGGCCGCGCCTGTCGTTATGGCAGCAGGCCGTCCGCAGTTTGCTCCGCAACAAGCTGGCCTGCTGCGGACTCGCCCTGATCGTGCTGCTGGCACTGCTGGCCGTGTTCGGCCCGCTGCTGACGGATCAGAGCTACTCCGGCCAGAATCTGCTCAGCGCGAACCAACCTCCGTCCGGCGCGCACTGGTTGTTCGGAACGGATGACCTTGGGCGGGACGTCTTCGCCCGGATTTTGTACGGTTCGCGCATCTCGCTTACGGTCGGTTTGGCCGCCGCCTTGATCGATTTTTTCATTGGTATCATTTACGGCGGCATCGCCGGATATTTCGGCGGGCGCGTCGATAACGCGATGATGCGTTTCGTCGATATGCTGTACGGCATTCCTTATTTGCTTGTGGTCATTCTGCTCATGGTCGTAATGGGCCCCGGGCTGCTGACCATTATATTGGCATTGACGGCAACGGGGTGGATCGGGATGGCGCGGATCGTCCGCGGGCAGGTGCTTCAGCTGAAATCGTCGGAGTACGTCCTGGCCGCCCGGACCTTGGGAGCCGGGTCGTGGTACATCATCCGCAGGCATATGCTTCCCAACGCCGTCGGGGTCATCATCGTGCAGGTGACGTTTTCCGTGCCTTCGGCCATTTTCGCCGAAGCCTTCCTCAGCTTCCTCGGTCTCGGCATCCAGCCGCCGCTGGCGAGCTGGGGAACGATGGCCAACGATGCCCTGCCGACCATTCTGTCCGGCAACTGGTGGCGGCTGTTCTTCCCGGCCTTTTTCATTTCGGTGACGATGCTCGCCTTCAACCTGTTGGGAGATGGACTCTTGAACGCCTTTAATCCGAAGCAAAGGAGGTAACGGAAGATGAACAACGACGCGCTGCTCGAAGTGGACAATTTGCATGTTTCGTTCTCCACCTACGGCGGGGAGGTGAAGGCCGTCAGGGGCGTCAGCCTCCGCCTGCACCGGGGAGAGACGCTGGCGATCGTCGGCGAATCCGGCTGCGGCAAAAGCGTCACCGCCCGCAGCATCATGCGGCTCCTGCCCAAGAACAACTCGAAAATTACGGAGGGCAGCATCCGTTTTAACGGACGCGAGCTGACGCGTTTGAGCGAAAAGCAGATGCGTGACGTGCGCGGCTCGGACATCGCGATCATTTTTCAGGACGCGATGACCGCGCTGAATCCGACAATGACGATCGGGGAGCAGCTGATGGAGGGCGTCATCCGCCACCAGCGGCTGTCCCGGACGGAGGCGAGGAAGCGGGCAGTCGAGATGCTGCAGTTTGTGGGCATCCGCGACCCGGAGCTTCGGCTGAAGCAGCACCTGCATCAGTTCAGCGGGGGCATGAGGCAGCGGATCATGATTGCGATGGCGGCGATCTGCAGTCCCGCCGTCCTGATCGCGGACGAACCGACCACCGCGCTGGACGTCACGATCCAGGCGCAAATCCTGGATCTGTTCCGCATGCTGCAGCGCACGACCCAGGCTTCGCTGATCATGATTACGCACGACCTCGGCGTCGTCGCCAGCATCGCCGACCGCGTCAATGTCATGTATGCGGGGCAGGTTGTGGAATCCGCACCGGTCAAGGAGCTGTTCCGGAATCCGCAGCATCCGTATACGCGGGGGCTGCTCGATTCCATCCCGCGCCTGGACCGGCCAAGAGGGGCGAAGCTCGACGCGATCCCGGGCACCCCGCCGGACCTGTTCGCACCTCCGAAGGGATGTGCGTTTGCCGCCCGGTGTCCTCACGCGATGGAGGTATGCGGCCTGTTCCCGCCGGACAGCGTGAAGCTGGACGGAGAGCACACCGTAGCTTGCTGGCTGCAGGACGCCCGGGCCAGAACGATGCCGCCGCAAGGGCCGGCGCAGGTTGAAACCGCATCGGCCAGCCAGGGATAAGGCATGAAGAGCACAGTTTTATCATTTTGCGGGAACAGGATCCTGCTTCAGGTTTGCTCTGCAAGCCTTGGGACTTGACCATAGATCAGCGTCTTGAATAGCGCAAGCTCATGAATAACGGAATAGCTTGTATTTGCAGCAACCAACCAATTCGGGATTAAGGGAGAGGGTCTCATGGAAAAGGCTGTCGTGAACAAGTCTGTGAAAATAAGGTTAATACTGGCGCTGCTGACGTGCATGCTGCTCAGTCTGCTGCTGGCCGCATGCGGCGGCGGAACCGAAGGAGCAAGCGGTGGTGGAGGAGATACCGGAAGTAAAATCCTCCTGTACAACAACGTTCGCGAGCCCACTTCGCTCGATCCGCCGATCGGCTTCGACCAGGTTTCCTATGACATTTTGAACAATGCGATGGAGGGCATGACGCGTCTCGGCAAGGACCAGTCTCCGGAGCCGGCTGTGGCTTCCGAGTGGAAGGTATCCGAAGACGGACTCAAATACACGTTCACGCTGCGCGACGGCGTAAAGTGGAGCAATGGCGAGCCGGTAAAGGCGAGTGACTTCGAGTTTGCCTGGAAAAGAATGCTCGATCCGAAAACGGCGTCTTCTGCCGCGACGCTGGCCTATGTGTTTAAAGGAGCGGAGGCTTTTAACTCCGGCAAAGGGACGGCGGACGACGTGCAGGTCAAAGCCGCTGACGACAAGACGCTGGAAGTGACGCTGGCCCAGCCGGCCCCCTGGCTGCTGAGCATGCTGGCGAATCCGGCCTTCTTCCCGGTGCCGCAAAAGACTGTGGAGTCCAATCCGAACTGGACGGCGGAGGCCGATACGTTCGTCAGCAACGGCCCGTTCCGCATCTCCCAGTGGAATCACGATTCCGAGCTGAAAATGGTGAAAAACGATAAATATTGGGATGCGGCGAACGTGAAACTGGACGGCGTCACGTTCAAAATGATCAACGATTCCAACACGGAATACCAGCTGTACCAAAGCGGCGAGCTGCACATTGCGGGCGTTCCCGCCGATATGAGCGACCAGCTGTTCTCGGAAGGCAAGGTGAACGTTCAGGATTCGGCAGGTACGTATTTTTACCGCTTCAATACGACCATGAAGCCGTTTGACAACGCCAAAATCCGCAAAGCCTTTGCGCTCGCGGTGGACCGTCAGAAAATCGTGGACCTGGTGGTCAAGCAGAAGCAAAAACCGGCCGGGGGTTTCGTATCCTACGGACTCAAGGAGCCGGACGGACGTGATTTCCGCGAGGTGGGCGGCGACCTGATTACATTTGACGCAGCGCAGGCCAAGAGCCTGCTTGAGGAAGGCATGAAAGAAGCGGGATACAGCACGCTTCCCGAAGTGACGCTGACTTACAATACAAACGATTTACATCAGAAAATCGCCGAAACGCTGCAGGCCATGTTCAAGGAAAACCTGGGTGTCGACGTCAAGCTCGCGGGCAAAGAAGGCAAAGTCCTCACCGCGGAACAGAAGCAGCTTCAGCTGCAGTTTTCCCGGTCGTCCTGGCTGCCGGATTTCGCCGATCCGATCAACTTCCTGGATATTTTCGAAAGCAAAAGTCCGAACAACCGTACGGGCTGGAGCAATGCCGAATACGACAAGCTGATCCAGGCCGCTTACCAAGAGACGGACGAGACGAAGCGCTATGACCTGATGCACCAGGCCGAAAAAATCCTGATGGACGAGGCGCCGATCATGCCGATGTATTTCTATGATTCCGCTTATCTGCAAAGTGACAAGCTCGTCGACGTGGTACGCCATCCATACGGCTACATGGACTTTAAGTGGGCTGATCTGAAATGAGAAGGCTGAGACCGTTCATGCATGCTGCCGATTCGGGCATAGAAGGGGCGCAGGCCGGTGCCGGGAGAAGGCCGATCCGGCCGGCCCGGTTGAAGCCGGGGGACACGGTGGGCATCACCGCCCCGGCGAGCCGCGGGGACGCGGAGGCGATCCGCCGTTCGGCCGAAGTGTTCGAAGAGCTTGGCCTGAAGGTCCGGTTTGGCGATTCGCTGAACCGCGGCCACGGCTACCTCGCCGGAACCGACGCCGAGCGGGCCGCGGAGCTGAACGCCATGTTTGCGGATCCCGGCATTCAGGCCATCGTTTGCGCCCGTGGAGGCTATGGCACCGCCAGGATTGCGGAGAAGCTCGATTACGATCAAATCCGCCGGCATCCCAAAATTTTGTGGGGGTACAGCGACATCACCTTCCTGCATGCCGCCATCTGGAAGATGACCGGATTGATCACGGTGCATGGGCCGATGATGATTTGCCTGGGAGACAAGGATGTTCACCCGTTGACCCGGCAGAGCTTCGCCCAGCTGGTCCGGCCCGAGCCGCTCCGCTACACCGAGGACATCACCCCGCTGCATACCTTGGTGGAAGGCAAAGCCAAGGGCCCGCTCGTCGGAGGCAACCTGACTTTGCTGACGAGTACGCTCGGTACGCCGTTTGAGATCGATACCCGGGGCTGCCTCCTGTTTATCGAGGATATCGGGGAGGAGCCGTACCGGATCGACCGTATGCTGAACCAGCTGCGGATGGCGGGCAAGCTGGAGCAGGCGGCCGGTATCCTGGTGGGCGACTTCCGCGATTGCGAGCCGGTCAAGCGCCCGGTCTCCTTTACCTTAGAGGAGGTCATCCGGCATTATGTGACCGAAGCGGGCAGACCTTCCCTGATGGGCTTCGGGATCGGGCACGGCTCGCCCAACGTCGCGGTTCCGCACGGGATGGAAGCCGAGCTGAGCACGGCTGACAAAAAGGTGGAAGCGCTGGAGTCAGCCATTATATAGAGGAGGCAACCGGCAAATGCGAATACATGATATCGAAGTGCTGCGCAAGTACACGCCGCTGACCAAACCGTTCAAGACGGCGCTGCGCACGGTTCATCAAGCCGAATCGATTGTGGTGAAAATGACGGCCGACGACGGAAAAGTGGGCTGGGGCGAGGCGCCGGCTACCGTCGTTATCACAGGCGACAGCCTTGAGGCGATCCAGTCGGCCATCGAGCATACATTCAAGCCGCTGCTGATCGGGCAAAGCCTGCTCGCCTACGAGCAGATCCTGCAGTCGGTCCACCAGGCCATGGTCGGCTGTACCAGTGCCAAAGCGGCCATCGACATGGCCGTTTATGACTTGGTGGCCCAGCACGGGCGTATGCCGCTGTACCAATTTCTCGGCGGGTACCGCGACCGGATCGAAACGGACTTTACGGTCAGCGTCAACTCGCCCGAGGAAATGGGAGAAGATGCGGCCCAATACGTTCAGGCGGGATTTACCGTACTGAAGATCAAGGTCGGCAAGGATGACATCGAGCATGACATCCGCCGCATCCGGGAAATCCGGCAGCGCATCGGCAGCGACGTCAAGATCCGCCTGGACGCCAACCAGGGTTGGCAGGCCAAGGAGGCGATCCGCTCCATCCGGAAGATGGAGGACATGGGGCTGAACATCGAACTGGTGGAGCAGCCGGTCCGGGCCGGGGATATTTACGGGCTGCAGCAGGTGACCGCCGCGGTGGACACCCTGATTATGGCCGACGAAAGCGTCTTTTCTCCGGTGCAGGCGCTGGAGGTGCTGCAGCGGCACGCGGCCGACCTGATCAACATCAAGCTGATGAAGGCGGGCGGCATTTACAAGGCGCAGCTGATCAACCAGCTGGCTGAAGAATACGGCGTCGAGTGCATGGTGGGCAGCATGATCGAATCCCGATTGGCGGTGACCGCCGCTGCCCATTTCGCCGCGAGCAAAAAGAACGTCACCCGCTACGACTTCGACGCGCCGCTGATGCTGCACCAGGATGATGTCGTCGGCGGCGTCATGTACGACGGCCGGGTGATGACCTTCTCGGATGCGCCGGGTCTGGGCATAACCGACGTACGCACGACGGACGAAGTGGGGGTATGGTGATGGCGGATCGAGACGATCAGGCCGTATTCCCGGCATGGCGGGTGGTCAGCGTTCCGGTAGCCACCGTCTGGACCAGCCCGTCCTCTCCGCGGGCGCTGGACGCGCCGGCTCTGGCCGGGTTCGCCCCTAGCGAACCTGGGAGTGGCAAACGGGAGGCCACGGATCCATCTGATTCAGGGAACCCGTTGGAGATGGAAACCGATCCGGCGATTGCGCGGGGGAGCGGCATCGAGCCATGGCTCGCCGCCATGACGATACCGGATAAGCTCGAACTGTGCGCGGCCAACCGCGTGCAGACCCAGGCGCTGTACGGCACGCCCGTCCTCGTCTATGAGGAGCAGGACGGATGGAGCCGGGTCGCCATCCCGGGCCAGATCTCGCCCAAGGATGAGAACGGATATCCCGGCTGGATTCCGACGGAGCAGCTGCTGCCATTGAGTGAGGAGAAAGCGCATCGGCTGCTGGACAGCGGCGGAAACGTTCCCGGCGCCGCTGCTGCTCCAGCTTCTGCGATCGTGACGGCACCTACGACGGACTTGGAGCTGTTGTCCTCATCGGCGAAGCTGCGTATCAGCTTCCTGACAAGGCTGCCGCTGGCGACCGAGGAGGAGCGGGGGACGGTGCCTGAAGTAGAACCCGGCGATGGAGTTCAAGCCGTAAAGGGTTTACAAGCCGAAACGGTAGCGGGACCCGCTGCTGGAGCTTTTCCCCAAGCAGGGAGTGTTCCGAGAGATGGCGTTGGGGCAGGTGCAGATTATCGTGGGGATGCTTTTGTCGTCGTGCAGACCCCGCACGGTCTTGCCCGGATCAGACGGGCAGACGTACAGGTGGTGGCTGAGCCAGGGGAATACCCGGGCTCTCGTGCGGATCAACAGAATAGGGGCAAGGCCATCGTGGCGCAGGCCAAGCGCTTTCTGGGACTGCCTTACTTGTGGGGAGGCATGTCGGCCTGGGGCTACGACTGCTCAGGGTTTGCCCACTCCATGCATCTCGCCTGCGGCATCGTCATCCCAAGGGACGCCTCTGTCCAGGCGCTGCACGGAGCCAGCATCCCGCCGGAGGAGCTGCAGCCGGGGGATCTGCTGTTCTTTGCCTATGAGCAGGGCAAGGGACGCGTCCATCATGTCGGCATCTACGCCGGGGACGGGCACATGATCCATTCGCCGGATTCGGCCAGCTCGGTGGAGCTGATTCCGCTGAAAGGGTATAAGCTTGCTGACGAGCACTGCGTCTCCCGACGTTATTGGACGTAACGAGGCAAGGCTTTGCCCGGGCATCGCATTCAACTCGAAGCGTTCTGTAAGCTGCTCCCAGATTACAATATCCAGAGAATCACAATGAACACTTCGAGCGACAACAAACTCCCGGTCGGTTCTATGACGCCGGGAGTTTTTGCTGATATCTCCCGAATGGAGCACAGGCCGCGCAGGCTCATTCAGGTATATTTTAACGGAAAACACCCATATTAAGGGAATCAAGGCAGAAGCTGCTCGCAGGGTGGGGGAATGATGACTGTGGAAAGGCATGAGGAAAAGCATTTTAACGCATCGGATTTGATCAGGGATATTGTGATCGGAATGTCGGACGGTTTAACGGTTCCGTTTGCCCTTGCCGCCGGCTTGTCCGGGACCGTACCGAATACGAGCCTGGTCGTTGTGGCGGGGATGGCTGAAATCGCTGCGGGTGCTATCGCAATGGGGCTCGGCGGATATCTTGCCGCCCGGACGGACCGGGAGCATTATGCATCCGAACTCGTGCGGGAGCAGGAGGAAATCAGGGAAATACCGGATCAGGAAAGGGAGGAAGTGGCCGATATCCTGAGAGAGTGGCATTTTCCCGAAGAAATTGTGGAATCGGCGGTGGATGCCATCTGCCGGGACTCGGACCGATGGGTTCAATTTATGATGAAATATGAGCTCGGGCTCGAAGAACCCGAGCCTAAGAGGGCGCGCAACAGCTCGCTCACGATCGGACTGTCCTACATTATAGGGGGTGTAATTCCGCTGTCCCCTTACATGCTGATCACGCAGTCGGGCACAGCTTTATCCGTTTCGGTGATCGTCACGCTGATTGCCTTATTCGTGTTTGGCTACGTTAAAGGAAGGTTCACCGGTACCCGTCCGTTCCGCAGTGCCTGGCAAACAACCATTGTAGGCGGAGCGGCCGCCGGAATCGCATTTTTCATTGCAAGACTCATATCTTGAGGGTTAACTCTCAATGACTGTGTTCAGCGGATGAATCCGGGATGTTCTCTAGTAAAACGACAAATACTTCATCACATTCTCCGCCTTCTCCTCGCCCAGCAGCTGCACGAGCTTCGGCCTGACTTCCTCCACAAAGGCAGCCTCGATTTCAAACGTTTCTTCGTTGGTTACATTCCCCTCCATTGTGAAAGCGGCTTCGATCAAGAAGGCAAGTGCCGAAAAAAAGTCGGTCAGCGAGTCTGCAAGGGGAAATGCTCCGGATCCATCGATCCGCCCGTACACCGGGGATGCCGGCGAGGCGGTGTCGACGATCAGCGGGTCGTCGTTGTAATTGGCAATGACCACATGCTCCGGAGGCCACGAAGGGGATGCTTGGTACGGCTCCCCCGTTCCCAGCCAACGGTATCCCAGCTGCTGGCGAAACAAATGCTCCGGCTTCGGAAAGAAAAGAACGGCCGCATCTCCGATTTCCACGGCGGCGCTTTTCATTCCGAGCGATGTTATATGATCAGCACCACTTCTTATTTCATACCTGGTGTAAAAATGCTGCAGTTCCGGCGAAAGCGGAATACGTATATCCACGCCGGGGTCACAGAACTCCGCCAACGGGCGGATGTCCTGCTCTTTGAAAAGTCCGTATGCCTCGTTATATTGATCCTGCCATTTTAGAAAAGATGCCATGGCTTGGTCCAGCACGTCCATCAAGTTTCACTCCCCATAGATTCTTTAATAAAAATCGAAGTAGCCGCGCCAGGTGCCGTCCTTTTTATGCTTGGCAAAATAAAAATTGCCGTCATCAACGATGTTGAGCCCGGCTTTGGCGTCTGAGGCGATTTGGAGGACAAAAGCGTATCCATCTCCAAAGTCAATGCCAGGCTGGGTGAAGGCGGCATATCCGCCAAGCTTGTGAACACGATATATTCCCCCGGCAATATCCTCGAAATAATTCAGCCCTTCCAGCTCTTCCAGTCGGAGAATCTCTTGTCTGTGCGCTTCGGGTATATCATTGCTGTCCCATTGCGGGGAGTCATCTTCACGAAGCTCTGGGAACAGCGGGAAAGGTTTGATCGACATAAAGGCAGGCCCGAAGTCTTTCAAGACCAATTTCCCGGCATCGCTGTACTCTCGGATGCACATATATCCGCTCATATCATCGTGATCCAGGACGTTAGGTGACAAAAATACGGTCAGCAGTTCGGTTTCCTTCAGTTCGTCCGGAACATAGGGCAGCGCGGGCAGATATAGCTGTAGGATGGGAGCCATTGCCTCTCCGTCCACATCGACGGGCAGTTCCTCATCGGGCAATGCCAGGTTGACTTGTCCGATCCAGCACTGCTCCATCGTGGGGCTAGGCCTGCTTCCACCTGTTTGAAAAAGGGTCGCCGTGCGCCGCAAGGCGCTTTGAAGCTCTACGATCCGTTCGTTACTCATACTTGCATCCTCCTTTAAGTGCCCATGCTCAGGTCACCCCTGCTTCCATCTGAAAAAACGAAGATCATCAATATATCATCATGTATGTACACGTAAGCAACTTTGCCGCTTCTTTACGGAACCCTCCTCGAGTAGGTCATTGTTCGGTCCCTCTGCTTAACCCTCGGCAAATATGCCGTTGTTCGGATCCCGCTGCTTACCCTCCGGAAAGTAGTAACCCATATGCCTTTCACCTTACGTATCCGTCCGCACATCGTCCCATTCCTGGCCCATATATCCAGTCAGCCAGTTCAAGACGCGGTGACGCTCATACACGACGCCTGCGTTCAGGCCGCCGGGAGCCGGCTGTCCTTGAATCCGGCTGTCGACGCAGAGCCAGTCGTAGCGGTAGATCAAATCGGCGGCGTCGAGAATTTCCTTACTGCTCCGCTGCCGTGAGCCCGCTAAAAAGGCATCAAACGTATCATACTGCTGCAGCTTGGAGACGGCTTCGGGGACATCGCAAATATCCGTCGGGCTCCCCAAGGCGTTCACATGGCCCAAGGCCCACAGCAGCACCCAAAAGCCTTCATACCGCCAGGAAAACGGGACCGCTTCGGATTCATCCGCATGGCCGTTTTGGATAAACGCCTTCTCCTCGGGGGAAAAGAACCCGTCCGCCCCGTACTGGGCCGTAATTCTCGAGATCAGCTCCCGGGTATCCTCGGGGCTTTCGCCCGCACCGATGCATTCGCCCTTGACGGCGGTAATGCAGAGGGCGACGGCGCGCTGTGCGGTTTCCGCAAGCGTCCGGATTCGTCCCGCGGCTTCATCGCCGAGCCGTCCGGGCATCGGAGGCATCTTCTGGAAGCCTTGCGCCGACAGAACCGCTTCGGACCGCGCTTTGCGCTCCGTACCGGAAGCTGTCTCCGGCTCCTCGCCATGGAGGAAGCTCGTATGGGCGGTGACGGTGTAATCGTCTACTTCCGAGCGGCCGTCCGTACCCAGCAGCAGCCGTCCTTCCGGATTCAGCAGCTGCCCGCCGCCCCAGAACATCAGCCCGTCCAGCGTCCGGATCATTGACAGCAGCCGGGTGAACAAGGACTCCGAAATGTCGTCCTCCGTTTCGACGCCGATGACCATATTGAGCGTGCTGATCTTGATCAGCAGCTTTTGCTGCAGCGGCTCGTTCTCCGCCGGGATCTGGGCAAAAAATTGCTCCATGCCGCTTCGCATGCTTGCAAACTCATCCGGGTGCGTTTTGCTGGTCATGATGTTAAAAGCGGCAGCCTTTCGGCGAAGCCAGCCCTTGCTGACGATTTCAATCCGGGTTTTGCTCTCATTGACGCTCATTTTTCCATTCGGGTCGATCGCCTTCATCAGGTCCACGATCTGATCCAGATCGAAGGTTGAGCTGTACAGCGCACAATTCTTCACAACGATTCTCCTCCCACATGTAAAAAACAACCAGTAACACGGTGCAAAAAGCACACATCAACCATTTTATACCGAATTCGTGCACGACTTCCAGGCCGAATCTCGTCAGCAGCAATATCCTCGAAAACCTCCCACCTTCGGCTTGAAAAATGTACACCTGACGTGCCTGCGGTCTGTGCTAATATAGGGGGAAGAGGAGGGACCTGACATTCATGCTCAGATGGAAACAGCTAACGCAAAGCCTTTTCTTTAAATTTTCGGCTTCCTTTATCCTGGTGGGACTTGTGCCGTTATCCCTTCTCAGCTACTATGCCGTGCAGTCGTTCACGTCGCATGTCGAGCGCTATACGACCAACAACCTTCGGCAGATGGTGCTGTACATGAGCTACAACGTTAACTCGGCGCTGACCAAATACGACGACATTTCCAAGCTGATGTACACCGGCCGGTATGACGGTTACGTCGAAGGATCGGACGAAAACCAGACCCGCAAGGTCAACGAACTGGAGCAGATCAATTCGGTCCCGATCGAAAGCTTTCTCAAAACGATTTTGTACAGCGATCCCTTTATCCGCAACGTGTATTTTGTCAGGTCCTCGGACATGAAGCTGTATTACCAGCTCCGAACCAATGCGGTGCTGATTCCGGAAGCGCTGCCATTAAAAGATTGGCTCAGCATTATGAAGGAACGTCCGCGGAACATCGCCTATTTCGCTGCGCATGACGAGACCTATTTGGCCCGTTCGGACAAACAAGTCGTCACGATCGGGCGAAACCTGATCGATATCTCGCTGCCGCTTGAGAAGGAGCCGCATGTGGTCGGAACGCTGTTTTTTGACGTAAGTACGGACATGTTCAACCAATTCTTTTCCGAAATGAAATTAAACGGGAAGGACGAGCTGTATGTGCTGGACGGACAGGGGCGCGTCTATTTCGGTCATCGGAACAACGCCGGGAAGACTGTCACGGCGGTATCCGATCCACCCGACGGTCAGATGCTGGCTCTAAGTGAACCGATTCCGGCTCTGCAGGGCCGCATCGTGACCCGCCTGTCCAAAGAGGAGCTGTACCGTCAGCTCGCGACGACCCGCACGGCGGTGTATATTGCGATCGTGATTTGCGCGGTGGTGTTGATCGCCATGGGCGTCTGGTTCTCGCGGCGGCTGGCGGCGCCGATCCGCCAGGTGATTCAGAAGATGGTCACCGTAGAATCGGGAAATCTGGACACGCATGTTGAAGTCCGGAGCCAGGATGAAATCGGCCGTTTGGGCCATGGCTTTAATCGAATGGTCGAGCGGCTGCAGGCTTTTATCGACGAAGCCTATGTCGCCGAGATCAAGCAGAAGCAGACCGAACTGAATGCGCTCAAAAGCCAGATCCGCCCGCACTATTTATATAACACGCTGGAGGTGATCCGGATGAATGCCGTGCACAGCGACGTGCCGGAGGTCGGCGACATGATTCTGTCGCTGTCCAACCAGCTTAAGTACGTCATCGATTACGGTGAGGAATGGGTACCGCTGCAGCAGGAGCTCGATCATCTCCGGGACTATTTTTACATTATCGAAGTCCGGTTTGAGAACCGTTACGAACTGCGGACGCACATTGCGGACGATGTGCGCCTGTCGTGGAGCGTGCCGAAGCTCTTCCTGCAGCCGCTTGTGGAAAATGCCGTGCAGCACGGCCTGCGGCCGCAGGGCAAAGGAACGGTCGGTATTTCCATCTGCAAACAGGAGGACCGCTTGGCCATCGTCATTGTCGATGACGGGGTCGGAATGGAAAAAGAGGAGGTCGAGCGGATCACGGCCAGGCTTGCCGAGGAGGGCGCACCGTCCGGCCACGTCGGGATGAAAAACGTCCAGGAGCGGATCCGGTCGCTGTGCGGTCCGGAATTCGGGCTGTCGGTGACAAGCCGGCCCCATATCGGCACATCCGTAACGATCGAACTGCCTATCAAGGAGGTGCATGACGATGATTCGGGTTCTGCTCGCGGACGATGAGCCGATGATCCTCAAGGGATTGCGGAAATTGATTGACTGGAATGCGCTTGGCTTTGACATTATCGGAAATGCCTGCGACGGCCGGGAGTTAATGGAGCTCATGGAAGCCCTGGAGCCCGACGTGATCATCAGCGATATCAGCATGCCGCATTTTACCGGGATCGACATGATCCGCCGCATCCATGAAGAAGGGCTGCCGATCAAGGTGATCTTTATCAGCGCGTTCCAGGAGTTTACCTACGCGCGGGATGCGGTGGCTTACGGGGCGCTCGATTACTTGGTGAAGCCGATCATCAAGCAGCAGCTCGAATCGGTGCTCTGCAAGGCGGCATCCCTCATCAACGAGCACCAGGAGGAAGCGATCCGCAAAGGAAAGCTGCAGCAGCTTGAGCACAAAATCCGTCAGGGCGAGCTGGAGTCGTGGCTGGCGCAGCTGATGGAGGGAACGCTCCAGCCCGGTTCCGCGCCTTACCGACATCTTGCGGGCGAGCTGCCTGGCCCGTTGTACAGCACAGGGGTGGTCTTGGCCGAGCAGCTTCCCGGCGACAGCGATAAGTGGAATGACAGGGAGACGAAGCTCGTGGAGTTTGCCGTAGGCAACATTTTGCAGGAAGTCGTCCGCCGGTCGGGATCAGGCCATGTGTTTGTGCGATCCGGCCGTTTCTGCTACGTCGCCTGCCATGATGGTCCCGAGGGAGCGTTAGAACTGGCACAGGACGTGCAGCGCAGCATCCGCACCTATCTGAAGCTGAGCGTGACGATCGGGACCAGTCCGGCGGCGGCCGATTTCGGCAGCCTTCCGGAGGCTTGCCGGCAGGCGGAGCAGGCGCTTAGCCTGAAGTATTTTGACGGACCGAACCGGGTTTATACCTACCGGGCCATGAACAACAAGCCGAAGCAGGATGAGCTGTACCAGCGTCAGCTGGCGGTGGTGAACGGCTTTACGGACGACGATTGGGAAGCGGTTGCAGAAGAGTTGGACCGCTTGCTCTCCTACATCTGCGTCAGCGCCTACGGGAGTCGGTCGCTGGCGGTGTCGACGGCGTTTTCGTCCGTCCTTTTGCTGGCGCAGGAATTGGGGAAATCAGGCCTATCTCTGCCTGAAACCAGCCTGGATGCGCATGATGTTCAGCGTAGGCTGGAGCAGTGCGGCTCGTTCGCCGAACTGCGGCGCGACATAACGGATACGGTCGAGAGGATGTTCCGGATAGCCGGGGCGGACTCCGGCAATAAGGACAAAGCGCTGCTGGCCAAGGTGAAGCAGTATATTGAGGAGCACTATCCGGAGGAAATCACGCTGGAGTCGGCCGCCGGCATTACGTTCATGAATCCAAGCTACTTCAGCTTTTTTTTCAAAAAGCAGACCGGGATCAATTTCAAGCAGTACGTGACCGGCATCCGGATGAAACACGCGGTGCGGCTGCTGTTGCATACCGATCTGATGGTGTATGAAATTGCCGAGGCGGTGGGGTATAACAACGCCCGCCATTTCAGCGACATTTTCCGCAAAACGTACGGAAGCCTCCCGAACGATTACCGTCAGGACAAGAAAAGAAAAGCTTGACCTCAAGCTGCCCAAGTCATCCATCTACACCCTGCCATAGGATGCAGACCACCCTCCGGCCCGCCGGTTTAAAACGCCGTCAGGCGTTTTTTTTCTGCATTATAGAATTTATAACTTTTGGGGGTCCCCGCCAAGTACTTGGAATATGCACCGAAGTATAGGCTCCACTTTGTGGGGATGTTTCTTCAGTAAGTACTCGAAAATGCCTCACCTCAAACTCGAAAAAGTTCATTCTAGCGGCTTCCGCATTTTGATAACCTAAGACCAAGGATCGGGCCGGACGCGCGCAGCGCAGTCATCCGGGCGGCATGGAACCCGTCGATCCGCACGATTCAAACCGTACCATTCAGAAAAAGGGAGGCAACACATCAGATGGCTCACAAATCCAAATTTCACATGCTCAGCCTGCTGCTGGCGCTCGTGCTCGTTCTGTCCGCATGCGGCAATGGCGGCACGGAATCAGGCGCATCCGGAACAAGCGGAGAAGGCGCTTCGGACGGAGGGGGCCAGGCGGCGAAAACCTCGTTTACGATCGGCTATGCCACCGGCGACCCGGCATCCAAGCAAGCGATATCCGACGCAATTAAGGCGTTTACTGAAGCCAATCCGAACGTCGAAATCAAGGACGTCAGCGAAGGGACGACTTCCTCTTATCTCGACTGGCTGAAGACGAAGGACGCGGTCGGCGAATTTCCCGATCTGGTGGAAATGCGCGATACCGAGGTCTTTCTGAAGGCCGGCAAAATCGTGGAGCTCCCGTCCGACCTGCACGATCTGTTCAGCACACTGCCGGAAGTCGGCGGCAAGGTGTATAACGCTCCGCTGACGCTGAACGCCCCGCAGGGCATTATCTACAGCAAGCAGGCGTACGAGAAGGCCGGCATTACCGAAGAGCCGAAGACGTACGACGAGTTTTTGGCCGACCAGGAGAAGCTGAAGGCGAGCGGCATTACCCCGATCGTCGTCGGCGGCAAGGATATTTTCCATATGGGCTTCTGGCTGAACAAGTTTCTGATCGATGATGTGTATGCCAAAGACCCGGACTGGAACTCCAAACGCACGGCCAAACAGGTGAGTTTTACCGACGCCAACGTGGTTCAGGCGATGACCGACTACAAAGATCTGTTCTCCAAATATGTGGACAAGGGCTGGCTGAGCACCGCCGACAACCAGACGGCGTCCATCCTGGTGGCCGGCAAAGCCGCGCAGCTGTTCTCCGGTCCATGGATGTTCACACAAATCCAGCAGGCGGACCCGAACTTTGAATTCGGCTTCTATGCACTGCCGGACAGTGAAGGCAAACGAAATGTTATCGGTCTGCCGTCCCCGGCCGGCTGGACCTTATCTGCTGATGCGGCCAAAGATCAGGCGAAAGTGGACGCCATGAAATCGTTTATCCGGTTTTTCTTCTCCAAAGAGCAGTATGCGAAGTATCTGTCCACGGTCAACGGCATTCCATCCACTAAGGAACCTGTGGAATACCAGGCGACCGAGCAGATGCAAACCGTTCTTGACCTGATGAAAGACGAATCGGTGACCAAATCGCTGGCGATCAACAATTGGTGGGGAGAGAATCAGATCCCGCCGCAATTCCGCAACTGGTATTACAAGCTGATGCAGGAAATGGTTCTGAAGAACGGCGACGTTGCGGAATATATGAAGAAGGCGGACGCCGAGTACGATACGGAAGTCGCGGCCAACAAGCAGTAAGGCGCATCTCAAGCAAAGGAGGATCACAGCATGGCAATGCCTTATCCCGACAGCCATAACCAGATTCAGACCATGCCGATTCCGAAGAAAAAGCGAAAGGTGCAGCTCTACGCCCTGCTGTTTATTCTGCCGTCGCTCATCTTGTATACGCTCTTCGTGATCGTGCCGACGGCAAGCAGCGTCTATCTCAGCTTTACCTCCTGGGATGGCGTAAGCAGTGACGTTCACTACATCGGATTGGCCAACTTCGTGGAGATCTGGCACAGCGATCGGGTGCACAATGCGCTGAAGAACACGCTGATTCTGACGGTGTCGCTCGTCGTCCTCGAGAACGTGGCCGCCCTGCTGCTGGCGGTGCTGGTGGATCAGGTGCGCTGGTTCCGCAATCTGTTCCGCAGCATCTTTTATTTTCCCGTCCTGATGAGCGGGGTGGTCATGGGGTTTATCTGGACGATCATACTGAATTACAATTTCGGCGTCTTCAATCAAATATTGGATAAAATTGGACTGTCCTCGCTTATGGTCGATTGGCTGGGAAGTCCGAAATACGCAATGGTATCGATCATTTTGTCCACAGTCTGGAAATCGGCAGGCTATTATATGATCATTTACCTCGCCGGCCTGCAGAGCATTTCCGCCGATCTGACGGAGGCCGCCTCCATAGACGGGGCGAACCGGTGGCAGCAGTTCCGGCACGTGACGTTTCCGCTGCTCGCCGGATCGATGACCGTATGCTCGGTATTGTCCATGATCAGCTCGCTGAAAATTTTCGACCAAATCGCGGTGATGACCGACGGCGGGCCCGGATTTGCTACCGAAACGCTGACCTACATCATTTATAAAGTCGGTTTCGGCGAAATGCGGCAGGGATTCGGAACCGCCATGGCGATGGTGCTGTTCCTGCTGATCCTGGTTATTACGGTCATCCAGGTGAAGTTTTTGCGGAAAAGGGAGGTGCAGCTGTAATGATGGAACAGCGGCGCAAATGGAACGACGTGCTGATGTTTATCGTGACCTTGATTCTGGCCGTCATCTTTTTCTTTCCGATTTTCTTTAACCTCATGTCCGCCTTCAAGAGCAATCCGGAAATTATGCGGGACGCCATCGCCTTTCCCAAGTCGCTCTATTTGGAGAGCTTTAAGTACCTGCTGACTGAAACGGACTACCCGAAAGCGATGATCAACAGCGTTCTGCTGACCGTGCTCTCGATCCTGTTCATGGTGCTGATCATCCCGATGGCGGGCTATGCGATCGAGCGCCATAACAAGCGCTGGACGGGTTTCGTGTTCGTCTTCTACCTGGCCGGGATGATGATTCCGTTCCAGGCGTACATGATTCCGCTCTTTAAGGAACTGAAAATGCTCGGCATGTACGGCAACCTGATCGGGCCGATCGCCATTTATGTGTCCGGCTCGGTGGGCTTCGGCTGTCTGCTGTACACCAGCTTCCTCAAAGGGGTTCCGCGCGAAATTGAGGAGTCGGCCGCTATCGACGGGTGTTCGCGGTACGGCATCTTCTGGCGCATCGTTTTCCCGCTGCTCGGTCCGTGTACTGCAAGCATGGTCGTGCTGCAGGGGCTGGGGATCTGGAACGACTTCCTGATGCCGATGCTGGTGCTGCCTTCCGGACAGCCTAAAACGATGATCGTGGAAATCTTCTATTACGTCGGCGAGTTTTCGTCGCGCTGGGATATGATTTTTGCCGGGACGACGATGTCGATCGTGCCGGTGCTGATCGTGTTTATTTTCCTGCAAAAGTACTTTGTAAAGGGCCTCGCGTCCGGCGCAATCAAGGGGTGAGTCATAGATGGTTAAGAACAATGTGAAAAAGCCGGCGACGCCGGCCGGAGTGACGGCGGAGGAGCGGCAGTGGCTGGATGACGTATGGGATAAGCTGCAGGTGAAAATGTTGGCCGAAGTGGACCGGATCGGCGACCGGATTCCGTATATTCCGGAGAACGGCGCATATCGCGAAGATAAGGCCGAGACGGATATATACTGGTGGACCAACGGGTTCTGGCCGGGGATGCTCTGGCAGATGTATCACGCCACAGGGGAAGCGAAGTACCGGGCGGCGGCTGAGAGCGTCGAGCGCAAGCTGGACGCCGCGCTGGAAGGCTACGACGGCCTTCATCATGACGTCGGCTTTATGTGGCTGCATTCGGCGGTCGCCAATTACCGCCTGACCGGCAGCGCCCGCGCCAAAACACGCGGCATGCATGCAGCGAATGTGCTCGCCGGACGCTACAACCCGGCGGGCCGGTTCATCCGCGCCTGGAACGACGACTGCACCGGGTGGATCATCGTCGACTGCATGATGAACATCCCGCTGCTGTATTGGGCAAGCCGCGAGACGGGCGATCCGCGCTTCGGTGTTATCGCACGGCAGCATGCCGACACGACGCTGGCGAACGTCGTCCGTCCGGACGGCTCGTGCAACCACATCGTCATCCTCAGCCCGGAGGACGGCTCGTTTGTGGAAGCGCCGGGAGGCCAGGGATACGGGACCGGCTCCGCCTGGTCCCGCGGGCAGGCGTGGGCGCTGTACGGCTTCGCGCTGAGCCACCGTCATACGGGCGAAGCCCGGTACCTCGAGGCGGCCAAGCGGGTCGCGCATTATTTCATCGCGAACGTGGCGGCGTCGGGCTATGTCCCGCTGGTCGACTTCCGGGCTCCGGCCGAGCCGGTGGCCTGGGACACGACCGCCGGCATGTGCGCGGCCTGTGGCTTGCTGGAAATCGCCGAGGCCCTGCCAGCGCTGGAGAAGCCGCTGTATGTAAATGCCGCGCTTCGCATCCTGCAGGCCACGGACGAGCGCTTCTGCAATTGGAATCCGGCCGAAGACGCCATCGTGGGCGGCGGAACCGGTTCGTATCACGGGCGCAACGGGGATTACGCCGTGCCGATCATCTATGGGGACTATTTTCTGATCGAAGCGGTGCTCCGTCTGAAAGGAATGGATTTCCTGATCTGGTGAACGGGTGGGCGAACCCAGTCCGAATGCCGATCTCTAAATAAGAAACCGAAAGACCCTGTCCACCTGTTGGCGGGGTCTTTATTCAACTGCCAAAAAAAGCGGCACATCGGCCTAAAGAAACTGCATTCCAGGGATGGTTGCCATTTTTTAAGATAAGAAGGGAAGGCCGGTCGTCTATATCAGAACAAATTTGTAAGCGGATTCATCGATTCCCGTATCCAAAGGAGGAATGCGAGGAAGCATACCAGCCCGAAGCGCTGGAGCTGAGGAGGGTAGTTGACAGAGCGGATTGACTAAAACGGCAGTACATTTTCAGAAGGAAAGGAAGATGATCATGGAAGTGAAGCATAAGGCTCCGTTCAGTCAGGTTTGGAGGCGTGCGGGCATCGTGCTGTTGACGATTTCGCTGCTGATCCCGCTGTTCCCTTCAAACCGGGTGGCGGCAGAGACCGCATCCGGTAACAGAGATGCTGCAATGACAGACTACAGGGTGGATATTCATGAAACCGTCAGCAGCGGATTCAAGCACCCCGGCGTCGGATTGACGAAAGAGATTCTGGAGAACGTGCGGACTCAGGTCCTGGAAAAAAAGGAGCCCTGGTATTCCTATTACCAAGCGATGCTTATCTCCTCGTCCGCAGCGAAGGATGTCACCTCCAGCAATCAGAGTGCGGCCGATCCGTCCAAGCCGGGCAGCGACGCATTCGACAGCCAGGGGATCAACTCCAGATTTATTGCCGACGGGCTGAAAGCTTACACGCAAGCGCTGCTGTACTATATTTCTGGAGACGAGACATACCGCGGAAATGCGCTGCACATCATCCGGATCTGGTCCCAGATGGATCCGGCTAAATACAAGTATTTTCAGGATGCCCACATCCACACGGGAATTCCGCTGAACCGGATGGTGACCGCGGCGGAAATTCTGAGATATACCAGTTACCGTACAGAGAGCCTGAAGTGGACGGAGCAGGATACGGCCGATTTTACGAACCATCTGATCACACCGGTGATCGAGACCTTCCAGCATGACAACAACCATTTCATGAATCAGCATACGTATCCGCTGCTCGGGGCGATGGCGGGCTATATTTTTACTGACAACCGTGATCGGTACAATGAGGGCGTCGAATGGTTCACCGTCAACAAAACCGCTGTAAATCAGGGGATTAACGGCTCCATCCAAGCGCTCTTTCGCTTGGTGGATACCGATGCCGTGACGGGTGAAAAGCTCACAACCCCGCGCGTACAGCATGTCGAAATGGGAAGGGACCAAGCCCATGGCGGCGGTGATCTGAACAATGCGGCCATTCTGTCGCGGCTGCTGCTGGCACAGGGAACGAAGGTGGACCCTGTCAAAGGCACGGTTTCAACCGCCAACAACGCTGTGAACTCATATGAATTTTTGAATAACCGGATCTTGAGCGCGGCCGATTATTTCAGCCGTTACATGCTGGGCTACGATACCCCGTGGACCCCGGTGGCCGCGAGTACGGATCCGGACGGCAAGCCGCTCATCATCTACAAGCAGCTGTCCGAAATGTACCGGGGGAGAATGGTCACGACGAATTTTTGGGACATCTACTTCTATTACAAGTACACCGAGGGCATGAACCTGAAGAAGGAGGCTCCTTATCTGACCGAAATGTTCGAGAAGCGCCCGCCATCCAACTATTATTACAAAGGCAATCTGGAACAGGCGTGGGACAACGTCGACGGAGGCGGGGACTTCTGGCTGTACATTCCGAAAAAGGCCGGCGCCGAAGGGAATAAGCTTGTTCCCAAAGCGCAGCAAGACAGCGCGCGGATCGACGTTGAGGAGCGCTATACGGCATTTGACAAAAATGCAGCGACACGGAAGGACGGGGACGTTTCGTATATCGAGGTCAAAGCCACGGAGAACGGCAGCTGGCTGGCGCCGCTGAACGTGGCTTACGGCGACCGCTCGAAGCCGCTCCTGGTCGGCTTGAGGTTCCGGACGAACGGCCCGGCGCAGCTAGCGATGAGCAGGGCGATGGGCTCCGCGCCTTATCATACGCTGACGCTGCCGGATACCAAGGGCGAGTGGAGGTACATCACTTATGATATGGGCATCGATCATGTGACGTACAGTCAGGTCGACCCCAACCACAGCATCGTGTACTGGAAGGTGTCCGGCCCCGGAACAAAAGTAAGCATCGACAGCCTGAACGTCAAGGCAGGGGAGCAGCTGACGCCACCGGTATTTAAGGCGGGAAGCGGCGATCTGGAGCGGGTCACTTCTGTGGGTGCCGCAACGTCTTATGATTTTTCCGCCACCGATCCGGGTTCAAACGATCGCGTGACCTACGAGACGGAGGGGCTGCCGGCGGGCGCCGAGCTGGATCCGGGTACCGGCGCGTTCCGTTATAAGCCTGAGCAGGCCGGCACTTACGCCTTCACCGTCACAGCCACCGACGGAACGACCGTCGCGACACGGAACGTCCGCTTCGACGTGACAGAAGACAGGAAGTCTGCCGTGGATGCCGCGGCAGCAAATTATGACTCCAACACAGGTTACGTGTCTTCGTCCCTGGAACACTTTAAGCAGACCTATGCTGATGCCTTGGCTTCCATCGGGGAAGCAAGCGACGAGCTCTTTGACCGCAAGCTGTCCGACGTTCTGCGGGCGGCGAAGGAACTTGAGCCGTTAACCCCGCATCTTTCCGACGGAAGCCTGGATTATACGGCGGGGGTCGTGGTGACTTCCTCCTTCGGTGATTACCTGAGCAGTCTGACGGATGGGGACGATAATACTTTTGCGGCCTATGGACTGGCTGCCGATCTGTTCCACACGATCGATTTCGGCAGCAGCTTCAAAGTGTCCGCAGACGCCTTCCAGATCCAGGGACGGCGAAGCTTTCCGGAGCGGATTGCGGGCATCGCGGTGTTCGGTTCCAATGACGGCGAGACCTGGACCCGCTTAACGTCCGGGTCGACCGGGCTCACGGAGGACATGCAAAGGCTAGAGGTCGACGAGGCTTACCGGCAGGAGCCGTTCCGCTATTTGAAGATGCAGATGATCGCACCGCAGAGCACCATGCTTGAAGTGAGCGAATTCCGGATCGAGGGACAGCGCCACGAAATCCACAACGATCTGGACTCGGTGTCGATTGCATCGGAACATGCCCTGAAGCAGCGGATCGTTCCCGGCGACCCGGTTCAGCTATCTTTTACTTCCAAGGAGACGATCAGCCAAGTGAGGGTCAGTATCCAGGGTGAGGAGGCCGAAGTCCGTACGGATGATCAGCGTCATTGGACGGCGGACACCGTATTATCGGATGACGCACCCACCGGGAACGTCAAGTTTAACATTACCTATACCAAGGCAGACGGAACGCCGGGAACACCGCAGGTATTGACGACGGATAACTCGAAGCTGTTCGTCAGCCGGAACGATGACGTCATCGATGTCCTGCAAGCGGCCGATTTCATCGATTCAACCGGGCGGGCGGCGGCGGACACCCTTAAAAATGTCGCGAATCTGTTCGATGCCGATGCCGGTACCATTTCCGACTTCCGCCTGAACGGGGGCGGGGCCGGCGGATATATCGTTTTTGACTTGAAAGAGGGCCATCAAGCACAGCTCACAGGCGTTGAGCTGATGGCAAGGCAGGACAGTTATTTTTCACGGATCAAAGGGACGGTCGTCCAAGGGTCCAACGATCTGACGGAGTGGACGGCGTTAACATCGCCGGCGCAATCTACCGCAGACTGGCAGGTGCTGCCGATCAACGGAAAGGAAGCCTACCGCTACATCCGGATGTACAACGCCGGCACCTGGTTTGGCAATATGGCGGAGCTGCGGCTTCACGGCACGGTGCAGTCCTCGCTCGGGCGTTAAGCTTGTCGAAGCCGAAATCGGCTCGGCAGCCACGTCATTCCGCCTGCGTGCCGAAAAGTCACGTACGTATACGATTACGTACACGCCGTCCGATCAAGCGGGCAATCAAACAGCCTGTACGGTCACCGTCACAGTGTCGCATAATCATTCCGGCGATTCGCCGAACACAGATGGGGTAGAAAAAAGCCTTGGAGAGGATGAAAAGGCTCCGATGGCGGAGCTCTGAACTCGAAAGCAGGTTATGGTACACAGGGATGGGAATGAACCCGCTGCCCGACGGACAATGCATGTCCGCCGGGCAGTTTTTTTAGGTATAAGAATGGTAAAAGCTTCAGCGGCTTGGCTTCCTTAATTCCCCAGAGAAACTACCGATTGTCTACATTGAATGTACATCAATAGACGTTTTTATGGGGATTGCGTATAAACCCGAATACTAGGGACAATGCATTTCCCATATAAATAGGTAGTAGAGGATGTGCATCTATCACAACGATGGGGATGAAAGGAGGGAGCCGAAATCGTCTCGTCCATCGGAAAAGTAGTTCTGAGAAAAGAATCCGGGCAGAAAGTGACCGGGGCGGCCCGTTACACGGGAGATACCTCGAAACCCGGCCTGCTGCACGCCGCCTTGGCTGTCTGCCCGCATGCCCATGCCCGGATGCTGTCGATCGATACCTCCGCGGCCCGGAGTATTCCGGGCGTCCGTGCGGTCATCACAGGAGAGGATTTCCCGGTGCTCACCGGTTCTCCGCTGGAAGACCGGCCGCCGCTGGCCATAGACAAGGTGAGGTATTTCGGCGAGCCGGTTGCCGTGGTGGTGGCGGATGCGGAATATATCGCGGAAATGGCGGCGCTGCAGGTCCGCGTGGAATACGAGACGCTGCCGCTTGTTCAGTCCCCGCTGGAGGCCTATAAGCCGGGCGCACCGCTCATTCATGAACGTCTGGCCGAGTATAAGCATTATGAGGAGGTGTATCCGGAGCCCGGTACCAACGTTGCAAGCCGCAACCGGATCCGCAAAGGAAACATGGAGGAAGGATGGAGCCGCAGCGTCCACACGATCGAGGTCCGGGTGAGCATGCCGCAATCGGACCATGCCGCGATGGAACCGCGCTGCAGTACGGCGGAGCTGCTGCCGGACGGCAAAGCCGTCATCCATTCCGCCTCGCAGTCTCCCTACATCATCCGCAGCCAAATCAACAGATACTTTCATATCCCGCTGCAGCAAATCATCGTTCACACCCCGCTCGTTGGCGGTGGGTTTGGCGGGAAGGCGGCCGTTCAGCTGGAGTTTCTCGCTTTTCTGGCTTCAAGGGCCGTAGGGGGAAAAGCGGTCAAGCTGGTCAATTCAAGGGAGCGCGACATGGTCTCTTCCCCGGTGCATATCGGGCTGGAATCGAGAGTCAGGTTGGGCTGTACCGCCGAAGGAAAAATCGCTGCCGCGGAAATTACGCACTGGTTTGACGGAGGAGCCTACTCGGACCGGGGACCGATCATGAGCAAGGCGGGAGCCAGCGACTGCTCGGGTCCGTACCGAATCGACAATCTGCAGTGCGATTCGCTCTGCATGTATACGAATCACCCGTATTCCACTTCATTTCGCGGGTTTGGACATCCCGAGCTGACGTTTGCCATAGAGCGGGCTATGGATGTCATGGCCGCACGCCTCAACATGGATCCGCTGGAGTTCCGCTTTCTGAATGCGATCGGGCCCGGTGATACGACGCCGACACAAACGCTGCTGGACCGCAGTACGGTAGGCAATCTCCCGATGTGTATCGCCAAGCTGAAAGATATGATCCGATGGGATGAGCAGCCCTTGATTGAAGCAAAAGGCCACTTTGTCAAAGCCAGGGGCGTATGCTGTATGTGGAAAAATTCCAATACCCCCGCCGATGCCGGTGCGGGGGCGGTCATCATTTTCAATGCCGATGGCAGCGTGAATTTGCTTTGCGGTGCTGTGGAGATCGGGCAGGGCACGCGGACGTCCCTCACCCAAATGGTAGCCGAGCTGCTCCGAATGGATGTGCATAAAGTATCGATCAGCACTGACGTCAATACGGAGACCGAGCCGCAGCTGTGGAAAACCGTTGCAAGCCGCAGCACTTTTCTGGTCGGCAACGCGATTCGGGCGGCGGCGCACGATGCCATCGTACAGCTGAAGAACACGGCTGCCCGGGTACTTCAGCTCCCGCCGGCCGAGCTGGAAATCGGAGGCGGAAGGGTTTACAGTAAGCGGGATCCGGGGATCGGCATAGAGATCACCAAGATTGCCCTTGGATACAAACTTCCGGAGGGGGGGACGATTGGAAGCCAGGTCATCGGACGCGGCAGTTATGCGATGCGGGATATTAAGGAGCTGGACCCGATGACCGGCAAAGGAAAACCGGGCCCGGAATGGACGGTCGGCGCACAGATGGTGGAGGTGGAGCTGGATACGAGGGATTATAGCTATCGGATCCTGCAGGCGGCAACCGTTATTGATGCCGGCAGGGTGATCAATCCGGTTTTCGCCCGCGGCCAAATCACTGGAGGCATGAGCATGGGACTGGGCCTTGCCAGCAGGGAGGCCTTTGCGTTCAATGAAGAGGCCCAGGTGCAGAATCCGCAGTTCCGGACTTATCACATGTTGCGTTACGGAGAGCAGCCGGCGTATTTCGTCGATTTCGTCGAAACGCCGAATGCGGAGGCGCCATTCGGCCTGCGGGGCATCGGCGAGCATGGCATTATCGGCATGCCTGCTGCACTGGCAAACGCTTTGTCGGCAGCAACGGGCATCGCGCTAAATCGGCTTCCGCTTACCCCGGAGCGGATCTGGAGGACGGCCCATGATACCCTTTGACTTTGAATATTACCGGCCGTCTTCGGTGAAAGAGGCGGCAGATGCCTATCAGGCGCTGCAAGCCCAGGGCAAACAGCCGATGTATTGGTCCGGAGGGACGGAAATCATTACGATGGCCAGGCTGAACGAGGATCGCCCGGGTGCGGTCGTCGATTTAAAGGCGATCCCCGAATGCAATGTCATGGAATACCGCGAAAATGACCTGATCATCGGCGGCTGTGTCACGTTGTCCGCCGTTACCGGATCGAACTTCTTCCCGCTGCTCGGCAGGGCGGCCCAGGGCGTCGCCGACCAGACGTCCCGTAACAAAATTACGCTCGGCGGCAACCTGTGCGGCCGAATCTATTACAGGGAAGCGGTTCTCCCGCTGCTTGTGGCCGACAGCCGCCTGGTCATCGCAGGGAAAGGCGGCGTCAGGGAGGCTGCGATCCACGAAGTCTTCCGCGGGCAGATCCGTCTGGAACCCGGAGAATTTCTGCTGCAGACCGTGACCGACCGTGAATTCGTATCTCTGCCGTCCGTTCATGTGAAGAAGCGGCAGATCGGTAATGTCGGTTACCCGTTGGTGACCTTGGTTGCCGTGAAAAAGGGTAGCCGCATCCGCGCGGCATTCAGCGGGATTTGCGGGTTCCCGTTCCGTTCGGCCTCCATCGAGCAGGTGCTGAATACCCCCGGGCTATCGGCGGAAGAGCGGGCCCGCCAGGCAGCCGGACGGCTCCCGGCACCGCCGCTGACCAATACGGAAGGCACGGCCGATTACCGGCTCTTTTTATTTAGGCAAACCGTCAAAGACGCCATTCATGCTTTGGAAGGAAGGTGAACGTCCTGGAAAGCGCAAGCTCGAACTCGAATGCGATCTACCCGCTGGAGATGGAGGTCAACGGGGAGCGCAGGTGGCTCTGGGTCCGTGCGGCGGAGACGCTGCTGCATACCCTTCGGGACCACCTTGGCTTAACCGGGTGCAAGCCCGGCTGCGAGAACGGGGACTGCGGCGCCTGCACTGTCATCCTGAACGGGCTGCCGATGAAGTCCTGCCTGATGCTCGCCGTAGAGGCGGACGGACAGCGCATCACCACGATTGAAGGGCTGAAGCATTCGCCGGTCCAGGAACAATTTGTCCTGAAGCAGGCATTCCAATGCGGCTACTGCACGTCGGGATTTATCATGAACGGTCACGGGCTGCTGAGCGCGCATCCGGACGCGGATCCGGAGACGATCCGGCTGTGGCTGGAATCGAACATATGCCGCTGCACCTCGTATGAAGAAATTCACGGGGCGATCATGGCGGCGCTGGCAGCGAACAAGGAAGGCGGCCCGGCAGACGGCAGCAGCTAAAAGGAGGAACACGCTTGGAAGACATTCATCGGATTCTGGAAGCACTTCAGCAGTGCGGACAACGCAGCGTGCTGGCGACCATTACCCGGGTGAAGGGCAGCGCCTACCGTAAAGAGGGCGCATCCATGCTGCTGTTCGAGGACGGAACGCAGATCGGCGTGCTGAGCGCCGGCTGCCTGGAAGCGGATATCGCAGCCCGCGTGCCGGAGCTGTTGGCAGCCGGGGTTCCGTGCACCTATACATTCGACTTGGACACTGCCGATCCGCTGTCCTGGGGGGAAGGACCGGGCTGCGGAGGCGTGATCCAGGTTACGGCTGTGGCCGTCGGCGACCAGCTGCGGGGGCATCTGCAGATGCTGAAGGAGTATTTGGACGATCAGACCGAAGTCATGCTGATTCTAAAAAATAGCGCGGAACCCTTGGCTGCCGGATACAGCTTTGTCACCAGCTCCAGGCACCGGTTCGGCGAATGGCCGGGAGCGTTTCCCGAGGCTCTGCTGGATTGGGCAGCTGCCCGGATAGGGCGGCGGAGCGGTATGCAGAACGTGCCGGGAGAGGCGGAGGAAGTGTTCGTCCACACGTATTTCCCCAAACCCCGGCTGACCCTGTTCGGTGCCGGGCCGGATGCCAGGCCTTTGGCCTCCTTTGCGGCCGCCGCCGGATTCACGGTTACCGTCGCCGATTGGAGGGCAGCCCTGTGCGACCGAAGCTTTTTTCCGGATGCCCACACGCTGCTTGACGGCTTCCCGGAGGAAACGGCCGGACGGATGCGGTGGACGCCAAACGATTACGTCGTCATCATGACGCATCACTTCCGGAGGGACCGGGAGCTCATCCGATTCCTCTCCAGCCATAACCTGGCATATGTTGGTCTCCTAGGCTCGAAACGCAGAACGCAGCGGCTTCTTGAAAGCGGCTCATTGCCGGACCATTGGCACGCCCCCGTAGGTTTGCCGATCGGAGCAGAAGGTCCGGAGGAAATCGCCTTCAGCATCGTGGCCGAATTAATCCAGGTGTACCGAACTTCCCGAAAGAGGCGCTTATCTTATGAAGCGACATAGTGTCCATGGCATTTATTTGGCGGCGGGACAAAGCAGCCGGATGGGAACGAATAAGCTTGGTCTGCCGCTGAGGGGAATTGCGCTTGGCAATCATGCTCTGCTTGCCGCTCTGGAGGCCGGACTGGCGCATATATGGATCGTGACTACCGAAGGGAAGGCGGATTGGATGGACGCAGCCCTTGGCAGCGACCGCTTTAGACCAAAGTGGACGCTTGTCCGCTGTCCGGATGCGCATTCAGGACAGGCGCATTCGATCCGGTGCGGGGTGGAGGCGGCGATGACCGCGGGGGCCGAAGCGGTCATGATTTTGCTCGCCGACCAGCCCTGCGTCACATCTGCAATGATCAACGAACTGCTCTGCCGCTACGATCAGGCATCGGAACGGGAAAAGATTCATTTCGCCGCCGCGGAGTTCGGCGGTCTGGCGAGACCGCCGGTCATTTGCCACCGGCGGATGTTTCCGGAGCTGCTCCGGCTGCAAGGGGACCAGGGAGCCCGGCAGCTGATCCGTCACGGAAGGCCGGGGATCTCTGTCCCTTTCGGATCGCCGGATCTGTTCCTCGACGTGGACACACCGGAGGACTACGGGCTGCTGCGGGACAAGGAGATCGATTCCCCGCCAAAATCCTGAAGCAGCTGCCCGGCATTCATATACAGGGCGAGAGGGTACTGCTCCTGCTCCCAATGCGCCGGAGCGTGAAGGCTCAAGCTGACCTTGCCGGCGCTGCCGTCTGTGGAGATGCCGGGGCCGGTATGCCATCGCTTGATCATCTGGGCGAGTTCTTGCAGGTAGTCGGCCCATTGCTGCTGCTGCTCCCGGGTAAAATGGCCGGTCTGCGACCACTGCCCCAGCACCCGGATCATATCCGACAGATTGGCGTAGCCCGAACGCAGCTGCTCCATCTGCCGGGTCAGGCGGTTCAGCAGATCGCGCTTCTTGGCGGCAAAAGGGTGGTACCGCAAGCTCTGGGCTGCCTTGTCCAGCTCGGTGGTCGCTTGGTGCAGCTCCTGAAACAGCGCCTGCCAAGTCCATTTCAGCGTTTGCGCTTCACTTGGAGGACATCCCTTCTCCACCCATTGCCCGGCCTTGATAAAATGACTTGCCAAATGGTCCGCGAAGCGGGTCATTTTTTGCTTGGCGGATGGGATGGAATCCGGCGGGAACAGCAGCGACTGCACCAATACCGCTAACACGGCGCCGATGATCGTATCCCGGATCCGGTCGAACGAATAGCTGGGCATTTTGTGCTGAAAGAACAGCACGAGCAGAATGCTGAGGGCCACCTGTGTCACCATGGTGTGGTCCAGCCTCAGGCGCTGGATGGAAAAGGCCGCGACCAACAGGCACGCTCCGATGCTCCATCCGTTCAGGGGGAGCCAGGGCGTTACACAGAGCGTCAGCAGGACGCCGGCAACCGTTCCCAATACACGCTGCCAGGCGAACTGCATCGATTGGCTGACCGTGGCCTGTACGGACAATATCGCGGTCAGCGGGGCGAGATAAGGATGTGATGAGCCCGTCCACTTTGCAGCCTCCCATGACAGCGCCGCAGCCAGCGGCATTTTCCAGACGACACCGCTGTTTTTGATCATATTCCATAGATTGTCACTCATTCGTTGTGCAGCCCCATTTTACTTATTGTTGCTGCTATTGTTCCCATGGAATCAGGGGAGTAAACTCGCAAGGCAGGTGCGCTACTTTCTTTTTCGGTAGCCGCTCGGGGTGGCCGATACGAATTTTTTGAACTGCCGCATGAAGTGGGTTTCGTTCTCATATCCGCACATCTTGGCGATGCCGCCGATGGAGAGGGAGCTGTTATCCAGCAAATACTTCGCGTACTCTAGCCTGCTGTTGATCATATCTGACGAGACCGAGCATCCGAACAAATCCTTGTACAGATGCTGAAAATAAGATTTGCTCAGGTTGACGCTGGCCGCGAGCTCGTCCAGGGAGTAGGAGGCCTGCGGTGAACGGTACAGCTCGCTGCGGATTTCCGACAGCTGGTGCAAATACCGGCCGGCATTTCCCTGGGCAGGGGGCACGTGCCGCCAATTGGCGAGCTTCATCAGCAGGCTGCGCAGGTCCAGGTCGATAATTTCCAAACGGTGGGGCCCGCCCAGCCAGTTCACGTTTTGAAGCTCCATGATGCCCCGGGACACGGACGCCGGGTAAGCCGCATCGGCCGGACGGTCAAGCGGAAGCTGAAGCTGCTGCAGATATGCGCCAAGCTCCGTTCCTTCACAGTGGAACCAGTCGTTGACGAAGGGCTTCTCCAAGTCCCGGTACATGTAAGGCGTGCTGGGCTGCATCAAGATGTAGGCATTGTTATCCACGGTGTAAGCCGTGCCGTCAATCACCACTTCCGCCTTGCTCCGAAAAAGGACAAAAGCGTAATTCCCGGCCCCGCTGCTGCGGTCGATCCGGATCCCGTCCGAGTGAACGAAGTTGTGCCCGCAGCTGACTAATTGAATCATAAATGCCTCCTCCATAAAAAGCACGATAGGTCAGTTTTTGGCCAGTATAAATCATTGTGGCATAACGTACAAGCTACTATACTGTGTGGGAGAAAACCGGGAAAGAGGAGGCTATTGGATGAGCAGCATATTAAACGTGGATACGATTAAAGGCAAAATCAATAAAAACATTTACGGACACTTCTCGGAGCATTTGGGGCGGTGCATTTACGAAGGCATCTGGGTCGGGGAGGATTCGCCGATTCCGAACACGAACGGCATCCGCAATGACGTCGTGGAGGCGCTGAAGCAAATCCGGGTACCGGTGCTGCGCTGGCCGGGCGGCTGTTTTGCGGACGAGTACCATTGGAAGGACGGCATCGGACCGCGGGAAAACCGCAAACGGATGATTAATACCCACTGGGGCGGCGTGGTGGAGAACAATCACTTCGGTACGCATGAATTCATGGAATTATGTGCCCAAATCGGCTGTGAGCCTTATATTAACGGCAATGTTGGAAGCGGTACCGTGCAGGAAATGTCGGAATGGGTGGAGTACCTGACCTTCGGAGGCGTATCGCCGATGGCAGAGCTGCGCGAAGAGAACGGGCGCGAACAGCCTTGGTCGGTCACCTATTTTGGCGTAGGCAATGAAAACTGGGGCTGCGGCGGCAACATGCGGCCGGAATATTATGCGGATTTGTACCGCCAGTACCAGACGTATGTCCGCAACTACGGGGACAACCGGATTCACCGCATCGCCTGCGGCCCGAACTCGGACGATTACAACTGGATGGACGTGCTGATGCGTGAGGCCGCACGGTATATGGATTCCATTACGCTGCACTATTATACCGTCCCGGGAACATGGGGGAACAAGGGGCCGGCTACCGGATTCAGCCGCGAAGAATGGTTCACCACGCTGGAAAAGGCGCTGTTTATGGATGAGCTCATCACCAAGCACAGCACGATTATGGACAAATATGACCCTGACCAACGGATCGGACTGATCGTCGACGAATGGGGAACCTGGTATGACGTGGAACCGGGAACCAATCCGGGATTCCTGTATCAGCAAAACTCGCTTCGGGACGCGCTCGTGGCGGGATTGACCCTGAACATTTTCCATAAGCACTGCAACCGGGTGCGGATGGCCAACATCGCCCAGACGATCAACGTGCTGCAGGCAGTCATTTTGACCGAAGGCGAAAAAATCGCCCTGACCCCGACGTACCATGTGTTCGATATGTATAAAGTGCATCAGGATGCGGAGCTGCTGGATCTGAATCTGGAAAGCGGTACATACAGCGCCTTCGGCCGGTCCATTCCGGAAGTGACGGGAACCGCCTCGCGGGACGCCGAAGGAAAAATCCATATCAGCTTGTGCAATTTGAACGACGAGAGCGCTTCGACCGTAACGATCGATCTGCGCGGCATTTCGGCGGCATCGCTGACGGTGACCGGAACGACGCTGACCTCGGAGGAGCTGGATGCGCATAACACGTTTGAACAGCCCGACCGGATCGCGCCGAAGCCGTTTGATGCGTACAAGACGGATGGGACGCATCTGGTCGTCGAGCTGCCTTCCAAGTCGGTGACTGTGCTCGAACTGGTCTAAGCAGTCTGCTTTGGGCTTGCCGGCGGGATGCGGGGGATAGGCGTACCGCTTCGCCGCAAGTGGAGCATCCGATCCATCTTAGGATTGCATGACAACCGCGTGCAGCGGAAGTTTTTCTTGCCATCCGGATCATGAAGGACAGCAGTAATACGTTCCATTAATAAAAAAGGCAATCTCCACAGCGCTGTTGTGAACAGCCCCGGAGATTGCCTTTTGTTGTAGTTTCGTCGTTATTTCAGCTTCAGAATGCCCGTTGTGTCAAGCAGCACGAGCAGCACCAGAATCGGCGCCACGTAGCGGAGCATGAACAGCCATACCCGGAACCATCCCGATTTGAGGCCGGCCGCTTCGGCAGCGCCTTTCCAGAAGTACCCGGCGAAAATGGTGGTGATCAGCCCGCCGACCGGCAGCAAAATGTTGGATGTAATGAAGTCGAGCCAGTCAAAGAAGTTTTTGCTGCCCATTTCCGACAGCCCCGGCACGATGCCGAAGGAGAGCGCAGACGGAAGGCCGATCAGCAGCACGAGCACGCTGATGATGACAACCGATTTCGTACGGCCCCACTTCCAGCGGTCCATCAGGTATGTTACCGGCACTTCCAGCAGCGATACCGCCGACGTCAAGGCGGCGATTGCCAGCAGGACGAAGAACAGCCCGCCGAAGAACGCACCAAACGGCATGGCCGAGAAGGCGGCCGGCAGGGCGATGAATACCAGACTTGGCCCGGAGTCGGGCTCGATCCCGAACGAAGCGGTCGTCGGGAAAATGATCAGCCCAGCAACGAACGCATAGATCAGGTCACCGACGCCGATGGCGATCGTGGCAGACCCCAGAGACTGGCGCTTGTCCACATAAGCACCATACGTAAGCAGGATGCCCATCCCCAACGAAAGGGAGAAAAAGGCATGTCCCAAAGCGACTAGCGCCGATTCCGGGGTCAGCTTGGAGAAGTCGGGATTCAAGAAAAACGATACGCCGTCACCCGCGCCAGGCAGGGATACGGCACGAATCATCAGGACGATGAGCAGGATGATCAATCCCGGGATCAGCACTTTGTTGAACTTTTCGATGCCGCCGGAAATCCCTTTGACTACGACAAAGCCGGTAATCAGGATGGCGACAGCCTGCCATACGATCGGCATGTAGCCGCCGATAAACGAATTGAACTGTCCTTTGAAATCCGGATTGCTGTACAGGTGTCCGCTGAAAGACTGCACGGCGTAATGCAGCGTCCAGCCTGCGACGATGACGTAGAAGGTCAGAATCAGAAATGGCGCGATGACCTGCAACAGGCCGAGACGGCCGAACACTTTGCTGCCGCCCGCTTTCACAAACGAAGTGGCCGCACTGCCTCTGCCTGCGCGTCCGATGGCAAGCTCAGCGAGCAAAACAGGTAAACCAATGACGATCAAGCACACGATAAAGAGCAGAAAGAAGGCTGCGCCGCCGTTTTGTCCGGTGATGTACGGAAATTTCCACATATTCCCGAGACCCACAGAGCTCCCGATGGCGGCCAGGATAAAGCCTGCGGATGAAAACTGGTCTTTTTTTCCTGATGCCGCTGGGTTTTTTGGTGGTGTAGTCATAGAAGTTCCCCCAGTTTATTTTTGAAAGTTCATTCTATTATAATTTAACGTCCCCGTAAAGGCATAGGAAATTTAATTTCACCCAATTAAAACAGCACGATTCCCGCAACGCCCGAGCATACGATGACGGTCACCGGATGCAGTTTGTATCTGGTGATCGCGATAAACGCCAGCACGCCGATCAGCAGCGTGGCGAAGGTCGTCCAGTGATAGATGGCTTCCGACGGATTGGGGAAACCGAAGTGGATGGCCGCATAGACGATAAGTCCGGTAATGATCGGCCGGAGGCCGTAAAAGGAGGATTTGACCCAGGGGTTAGCATTCATTCGATAAAAGAAAGCCGCAATCAGGATCACAATGAGCAGGGAAGGCAGAACGATGCCGGCGGTAGTGGTAACGGCTCCAGCCAGGCCCGCGGTCTGGTAACCGATCAGCGTCGCGCTGTTGGTGGCGATCGGGCCGGGCGACATGCCCGCAATCGATACCGTCCGCTGAAATTCCCCGGTGCTCAGCCACCCGTGCTGCTGTACTTCGTACTGGATCATCGGGATAACCGCATAACCGCCGCCGAAGGAGAGAAACCCGATTTTTAAAAATGAGACAAATAACTGCCAGAACAGCATGGGACGCCTCCTAGATGTAATATTCGATGACGGACTCGTTCTCCTCGCGTGCCCTCTCGGTGTGAACCGGAAGCCCCAGCCGCTTCTTCAGCCGGATGACGGTGATGCCGAGCACCAGCCCGACCGCTATCAGAACCATGGGGTTCAGTCCGGTCAGCAAAAGCAGGGCCAGGGAGCCTGCGGCGGTGATGACGGTCGTCCGGTCAAACAGCGCATTTTTGCCCATTTTGAACGCGGCCACTGCGATCAGTCCGATGACAGCGCCGTGAATGCCTTTGAAGGCGGCCTGGACTTTGGGCTCCTCGCGGAACATCGAGTAGAACACGCTCAGCAGAAAAACGATGATAAACGTAGGGAGCGTTATGCCCAACGTGGCCGCAAGGGCGCCGGGGATTTTGCCCAGCCGGTATCCCAGAAAAGCCGAAGCGTTCACGCCAACGCCGCCGGGCGCCGAGCCCGCGAGCGACATTAAATCGCTCATTTCCTGGCGGTCCATCCATTTGCGTTTATCGACGAATTCCTTCTCGATCATCGGCATCATGGCGTATCCGCCGCCAAATGTCGCCGGGCCGATTTTGAAGAAAATCCAAAACAATTGAAGAAGCAGGTACGCTTTCGATGTCTTGTCGGTTTGCACAACACGTCACCTCGAGTTAAATTCTGTCTGTATTATAACATCTTTTATCCAAAATGAAATTAACTTATTTAAAAATAGGCTGGAAGATATCGAAAGGGAAGGGAAGTGGGTAGTAACCGGGTATTGGGATATCGGCTGCAGAATGTTTGCTAGGCCATTGTAATGTCGAGGAATTTAGTGGGTTTTTTCTTATTTGTATCAAGTTTGAGAGAGGTTCCAAAAAAAGGATTTAAACCAAGCGAACTGCTCGACTTTATTTCATAATAGAATTAACTTAAGTTCAGCGAGTGAGCGTATACCAAAAAAACCTTAAAGGCCAGCGGCAGCTTCATGGTTTCTTGGGAGCATGCTTGTTTTTACATAAAACACTTCGGTAGACGTCACCGTAATCTCGACGATTTGCTTGGCTGTTTAATCCGGAGACTCCGGAAAATCTTCCTCAATCCAGCGGATGACAAGCCGGCCGCTGATTTTGACGAGTCATACTGGGATCGGCTGATCTCAGTAGATTTGACGGGCACAGCTTTGTGCATGAAGGATGGGCTTCAGCAGAAGCTCAAACAGGGGAACGACGATCCGCATCGGCACTGGATATACTTCCCGTTAATCGTTTCTAAATAAATCGGTCACTGGACAATTTAAATGCAGGTGCCATGGAAACCGGGGGACTCCCCTTTGGTTCGAGGCAGCCGGTACCCTGTACACTGTGAAGAATTGGGAAAGTGCTGTTTTTTTGAATACCCATAACTGAAAAAATCCTTTTCTTGCCGGTCAAAACACCAGTTTTTTGGGAAAAGTGTACGCCGGAACACCCAGATGTACCTGTTCAGAAAATGAGGAAGTCCCTATCATCAGCAGTATAGAAAGCGCTATCATTTCGTGTTCGATGGCCGGCCGTCTGTGGCGTCAGCGTCCTGGAAGCCAGCATCCGTCAAGCGGTCCGAAATAAGGTCATCCGTAAAACGCGAAGGCGCCTCTAAGTTATTCATGCTGGGAGGAGATGATGGAATTATGATGAAGCGGTTGGGAAGGAAGATGGGGCTTATCCTGCTGGTGATGCTGGTACTGGTGCAGACCGGATGGGCTGGACAAAAGCTGAACGTGGCCGAAGCGGCTAACAAGGAGCTGGCCCAAAAGCCGTATATGGGCTGGAGCAGCTACAGTATGCAGGTGTATGATTCTGCGGGCAGATGGACGTCGGCGGAGAGCATTAAGAAGCAGTCCGACGCGATGCGCGACAAGCTGCAGTCCCACGGATACAACTACATCAATATTGATGCGGGCTGGAACGGAGACATGGACGAATACGGCAGGCCGATTCCAAGCACGAAACTGTATCCGAACGGATTTCAGGAAGTCATCGATTACGTGCATCATAACGGGCAGAAAATCGGTATTTATCTGATTCCCGGCCTGTCGATTGATGCCTATAAGAAAGATCTCGAAGTTTATGGGACGGGCGGTGCCTGCCGGGTGCGCGACATTGCGGCACAGCCGCTCAAGATCGTCGATGCCTGGAACTCGTACACGTACAAAATCGACTTCACCAACCCGTGTGCGCAAAAGTATGTGGACTCCATTGCCGACATGCTCGGGGATTGGGGGATCGATTTCGTCAAATTCGACAGCGTCACCCCCGGATCGGGCAACAACAACCTGAACCTCGACTCCCGCGGGGACGTGAAGGCCTGGTCCGAGGCGCTGGCACGCCACGACATTTGGTTCGAGATCTCGTGGGCGCTGGACCACAACTACGTGGACTTTTGGAAAAAGTATGCCAACGGCTGGCGCATTCAATGGGATGTGGAAGCCTATGACAGCAATGTCGGGCTGACGCAGTGGGCCAATATCGCCCGCCTGTTCCCGGATGCGGCCGTATGGTGGAGGGACGCCGGGCCGGCCACCGGCTGGAACGACTTTGACTCCCTGAACGTCGGCAACGGCTCGATGGACGGCTTGACCAAAGACGAACGCCAGACGGCCATGACCTTCTGGGCGATATCGGCGGCGCCGCTCTATATCGGCAACGATATGACCCGGCTTGACGACTACGGGCTCAAGCTGCTGACCAACGACGAGGTGATCGCCGTCAATCAGGCGGGACGCCCGGCTCACCCGGTGTCGATGGACACCCAGCAGCAGGTGTGGTACGCCAACAACGGGGACGGCACTTACAGCGTCGCCTTGTTCAATCTGGGCAGCCGCAGTACTGAAGTCAAGGTCAACTGGAAGGACATCGGTCTGACCGGCTCGGCCAAGGTGAGGGACTTGTGGAGCCATACGGAGCTTGGAACCTTTAATGATGGATACGCAGCCGTATTGGAGCCGCATGCCTCCCGAATGTTCAAAGTAACGGCTGTCCAAGGAACGTCGGTGGTTAATGACGACGATACGGGCATCCGATATACCGGAGACTGGCAGCGGAACGGCGGCTATGAGCAGACGCCTGCCGTGCAAAATCTGGCTGTGACGATTAAAGACTCCGCATCCGTACAGGGTGTAGGGGCCGAGCAAAATAAAGGCGGCGTTCAGCCAGAGGCTGCAGGTGGAGCTCAACCGGAAGGAGCAGAGGCCGTTCAGCCGGAGGAAGCGGGTGACGGTCAGCAGGAACACGCAGGCGGTGTTCAGTTGGATGCAGCGAGTGATGTTCAACCGGATGGCGCCGGCCAATCCGCCGCCGAGCAGCCTGATGCAGCCGTGGGCAGCCAGACTTCTGACTCCGGCGAGGCGATTTCCAGCTCCTCGGACAAGAGCGAAGCAGTTGTCTCTGCTTCCGCAGAAGCGACGGTCACTCATTCGGTATATATCAACGATAATGATCCTGGAATTACATACAGCGGAAGCTGGTCGTCACAGGGAGACCGGCCGGCGGGGGACTACAAAGGGGATGTTCATTTTACCGAAACGGACGGTGACTACTTCGAGTATGCCTTTAACGGCAGCGGCATTGACCTGATTACGGAGAAGGACCCGGAGCAAGGGGATGTAGACGTCTACTTGGACGGAGGGGCTGATCCGGAAACGGTCAGCACGTATACGGAAGGCAGCAAGCAGGCGCAGCAGGTGGTGTACACCGTATCGGGACTTACGGAAGGTCCGCATACGATCAAGGCGGTCAAAAGAACGGGCACATACATGCTGCTGGACGCGCTGAAGGTGACGACAAGCCATCTGATCGACCCGGTGTCCGCCAGCTATGACAGGGAGAGCGGCAATCCGTCCGACCTTACCGTGAATCTGACACTGGGGAGCGGTTCGCTTACGGCCATTCAGAACGGCGCCGATGTGCTGAAGAACGGCAGCGATTATACGGTAAGCGGCGGCACGGTAACCATCAGCAAAGCTTATCTTGCCAAGCAGCCGGAGGGTCCGGCAGCACTGAGTTTTAGGTTTGAAGGCGGGGACAGCGAGGTGCTGAGCGTGGACATCCGCGGCAAAGCGGCGCAGAACAGCTCGATCAACCCGAAGGAGGCCAGCTTCGACAAAAGCGACGGCCAGCAGCAGGACTTGTCCGTGAAGCTGGGGCTTAACGGCAACACTTTGACGGCCGTCGAATACGAGGGGCAGCCTTTGACGGAGAATGAGTATGCCGTTGACCAGGACACGGTGACGATCAAAAAGGAATTTTTGGCGGGGCTGCCGGGTGGCGACATCACGCTCAAATTTATGTTCAGCGCTGGCGATCCCCAGACGCTGACCGTCCATTTGACCGGTGCGGAGACGGTGCGCTATACGACTCTGAACGATGACGATCCGGGTATCGTCTATCATGGAGCCTGGAACCGCAGTACCGGAAGGAATTTCGGTGACTACAAAGATGATGTGCACTATACGGAAGCCAACGGCGATTCCTTTGAGCATACGTTCCGGGGAACGGGTATCCAGTTCTTTACCGAGATCGACCCGTCGCAGGGAGACATGGATATTTACCTGGACGGCGAGTTTCAGAAAACCGTCAGCTCATACAGCGAGCAGCGCCAGCCGCAGCAGAAGCTGTACAGTGTGAGCGGGCTGAAGGAAGGGTTTCATACGCTGAAAGTTGTGAAGAAATCCGGCCGCTTCATGCTGGTGGATATGCTCAAGGTCGAAATCCCCGACTTGATCAGCCCGGTATCAGCCGTGTTCGATAAGTCCGCCGCGAACCAGAAGGATGTGGCGGTCACCTTGCTGCAGCAGCCGCAATTGTTCAGCGGCATAGCAAACGGGAAGAACCGGCTCGTCGAAGGAACCGATTATACGGTTGAAGGCAGCCGGGTGATTTTAAGCCAAGCTTATCTGGCCGCCCAGCCGGCCGGAACGCTGCAGCTGGCGTTCGCGTTCGATGGGGATTATCAGAACGACGTCCATTATACGGCAGCAAACGGTGATGAACTCGCCTATACGTTCAAAGGGACGGGCGTGGAGCTGGTGGGTCCCGTTGGACCGGCTCTGGGAGACATCGACGTGTACGTGGATGGCGTGCTGAAGAAGACCGTCAGCGCCCACAGCGATCAGCGCCTGGTATCACAGCCTTTATACCGTATTTCCGGTTTGACTGACGGAACACATACGTTGAGGGCGGTGAAAAAATCGGGCGATCTGATGCTCGTGGATCAGCTGAAATTCACCGTGCCTGCGGCGGGCACAGGCACGGGCCCGGTAGATCCCGGTACGCCAAATCCGCCAACAGGGCCGTCCGGTCCAACAGCACCTGGCCCGGGATCAAGCTCGGGGGGATCATCGTCAGGAGCGGCAGCGCCTCCGTCCACACCTGAACCCGGGGCTCAGGACGATACTCCGAATGAGCGGCATACCGCATATATTCAGGGATATCCGGACGGTACATTCCGGCCGGAGCAGCCGGTTACGCGCGCCGAGATGGCGGTCATTCTGTCCAAAGCGGCTCCGCAGGCAGCAGGCGATACGGCCGGCACGGCAGCCAGCACGTTTCGCGACGTGAAGGACGGCTTCTGGGCCGGGAAGGCTATCGCGGCCGTAACGGTGGCGGGCCTGATGAAGGGCTATGAAAACGGCACCTTCAAGCCGGATCAGGCCATCACGCGCGCCGAAATGGCCACGCTGGCCAGCCGGCTGAAGCCGGGTGCTTCCGCGGCGGGCAGCGGCTTCCGCGATACCGCGGGCCACTGGGCGGAGAGCGCTATCGCGAAGGCGCAGGGAGCCGGCATTCTGAACGGCTACCCGGACGGCACCTTCCGCCCGTCCAAGGCGCTGACGCGCGCGGAAGCGGTAACGGCACTGAACCGCGCGCTCGGCCGCGGGCCGCTCTATGGAACGGCCGCGCTGCTTTGGAGCGATGTGCCTGCTGCGTATTGGGCGTATAAGGATATCGCCGAAGCCTCGCTGGATCATCCGGTGAAGGCAAGAAAAGCAGGCGGGGAAGAGTGGGCAGGGGAGACGGTTAAGCAGCCGTAAAAATACATCATCCAGGGGTCTGAATCCCAGATCCCTTGGAAAATGATCTGTTGAATGCAGCAGGCCGCCGAAGCACCGGCGGCCTGCATGTTGTATACGATCCTGAAAAAATACTGGACTACTCGTTCCAGTTCGTATATACTTGTGCTCAAAGGGAGGTGGCGCCGATGGGACGCACCAAAGAATTTGACCGGGATCAAGTGCTCCGCAAAGCTATGACGGTGTTCTGGAAGAAAGGTTACGAAGCGACAAGCATACCGGATTTGCTGGAAGCGATGGGTCTTAGCCGTTCCAGTTTGTATGAAACGTTCCAGGATAAGCAGTCCCTGTATTACGAGGCGATCCAGCACTACAAAAAGTTGTCGCAAAGAAAGCGGGATGTGTTAATCGCCGCTCCTACCGCCATTGAGGGCATCCGGCAGTATTTCGAGATTCATATCACGAGCGCTTTTGCCGTGCAGGACGAAGTCCTTCCCAATGGGTGCATGATTACGAACGCAGCCCTGAGTTTCGACGCCATGGACGAACCGCTGCAGAACATGGTCAAGAATAGCTTTGATGAACTGGAACGGCTGTTTTACGAAAAATTAAAGAGAGGGCAGGAGACCGGAGAAATTTCTCCCGACAAAGACATTCGTCTCTTATCGTTCATGCTGCTCAATCTCAACCACAGCGTTAACGTGGTGGCGAAAATTCAGCAGGACAGCACGAAGGCGCGGGAGATGATCGAAATGGTGCTGGGCATGCTGTAACGAAGCCTCCGCTTCCTGATCGGCAACAAAAACTTCCGCTAGCGGTGCGACTTCTGCGAAGAAACGTCGGCAGGCATTTTTTTAGCTATATCGGAACGACTGTTCCGAAAAATGAATTTCTGAGAAAAAATATTTTTTGTTAAAAAACATAGGCGGACTGTTCCTAAACTGGAACGATTGTTCCGAAAAAGGGATGCCTTACAAACAAAGGAGAAATGTTATGAGTACCATCGCAAAAGAAAAGCCTCAGGCCGCTGCCGTTTCATCCTGGATCAACCTGATCCTCGCCGTCGCTTGCGGCATCATCGCTGCCAACCTGTATTATGCCCAGCCTCTCGTAGGATCGATCAGCTCAGCCCTGGGATTATCCTCCGGGGCGGCGGGATTGATCGTCACCTTAACTCAAATCGGTTACGGAATCGGCCTGTTATTGATCGTGCCCTTAGGAGATTTGCTCGAAAACCGCAAGCTCGTGGTCACCCTGCTGATCTTTAACGTGGTCGTGCTTCTCATCGCTGCTGAAGTCCGTAGTGCGGCTTTGTTTCTTGCGGCATCGCTGTTTATCGGCGTGGGGTCCGTTGCCGCCCAGATCCTGGTTCCGTACGCAGCTCATCTGTCTCCTGAGGAAACGCGGGGGCGCAATGTGGGGAATGTCATGAGCGGCCTGCTCCTTGGCATCATGCTCGCCCGTCCGGCTGCCAGCTTGGTGGAAGACTTCCTTGGATGGCACGCCATCTTTATTCTGTCCGCCGTTCTGATTCTCGTGCTTGCGCTGGTGCTGGCCAAGGCGCTTCCGGCAAGACGTCCGCAAACATCCATCAGCTACCCGGAGATCCTTTCATCGATGCTGAAGCTGCTGAAAACGACGCCGATTTTGCGGCGCAGAGCACTTTACCACGCGTTTCTGTTTGCTTCCTTCAGCCTGTTTTGGACAACGGTACCTATGCTGCTGGTCAGCCCGGCATTTCATTTTTCCCAGACAGGGGTCGCCCTGTTCGCCTTGGTAGGGGTAGCCGGAGCAGCGGCTGCGCCGGTTGCCGGCCGCCTTGCCGATAAAGGGTGGATCCGTCCCGGTACAGGGATCGCCCTTGGACTCGCGGTCGTTTCCATGCTCCTGCCTATTGTGATCCATGGCGGTTCCCTGCTATCGATCATCAGCCTGGTCGTGGCCGCCATTGTATTGGATATGGCCGTTTCCGCCAATCTGGTGCTCGGGCAGCGCTCTATTTTTGCACTGGGTGCAGAGCTTCGCAGCCGGCTGAACGGCTTGTTCATGGCTATCTTTTTCGCCGGCGGGGCTATTGGTTCCGCAGTAGGCGGATGGGCGTATGCACAAGGCGGATGGGAAGCGGCCATATGGCTTGGCGTTCTGTTTCCGGTGCTGGCTTTGCTCTACTTCTTAACGGAGAAAAAAGAAGCGAGATAACAAGTTTGGTATCATCCGGAAGATCGCTGTTAGATTTCTCAAAAAAGCAACCGTACAAGGGGAATGACCCCGTTTAAGGCAGGGATCAAAACACCTTTCACGTTTAAGCAGCCAGTCGTCGATCATGAATCGGCGACTGGCTATTTAGTTTCGCTTTTATACCTCCCTGTGAGAAATGCCCTATCCTACTGCCTATTTCTCGGACAACTGAATGTTAATCTCAGCCTCTGGCGACGCCGGCGTGGCGAGAAGCTGCTGTCCTTCAGGCCAGTGATAATGAACCGTTTCCGTTACAGGATCGATTTCGACGGTATAAAGCGTGCCGAAATGATTCGAAAACTTGCGATGATACAACGGCTCTTTATGAAAATCCTGAGGCGATACGGCACCGCCCATTCTGAGGAGATGGTCGAACCGCTCCACGGTCCGGTGTTCGTCGTGCGCGGAATCTTGAACTTGGCTCTGATGATTTGTGCAGCAAATGAGACCGTCAGCTGCGCTCACGCCTTCCGGCGAAGTGTAGACGACGCTGAAACGGCCCTTCCGATCCAAAAGCGAGATGTTTTGAACAAGCCGATGGGGGATCGAGTTCAGACGTTCCACTGCCTCAGGAACCGTTGCCGAAGTGGCCAAGAGATAGCGGACAATGAGCGGAATGCTGAAACCGTTACCTACCGTGAAGTCCCCGCCAAATGTAATGGCCGCTGCGAGACCGTGATGGTTCAGGCCGTCGAGATAGCCCCAGCCGCCTTCGGCGGAACCCATGATCCACCCTCCATCAGGCAATGGCTCGTAACGGAATACGCCGCTGAACCCGTCCAAGCTGAAGTCGTAATTTCGGATTAAAGTAGGATGGCCTAATCGGTGGGATATCGAGTTGCTGCAGCCGGAGAAGAAGGGAGGGAGGTTATACATAGCAAGCAGCTGAGCTTCGCCGGGACGGTCTGGTGAAACGGACAGCAAGGCCTCGTACTCGGGGAGCAGTTCGGGCATGAAATGACGGAGAGCAAGCCGTACTTTCTCGGGATCCATGGGGTTCTGGGGACGGAACGCCTCCATATTCCAGTGCTGGGCGATATGGGAAGCCCATACCGCAGGATGCGATGCAAGGGCAGGCAGCCGCTTAAACCAAAACGGTTTCGTTTCATTTACCATCTCTGAGTCTCCTTTTCATGAATCAAGTTTGAAGAATCCTTCACCTGCTACGTTAACGCAATCGAGTCCGTTCCGCCTGTTCATTTGTGCGGTCTTTGGATAGCCCAGCAGCCGATAGGATCAAATGAATGGCTTTCATCAAAAAAAAGCCCGGCTGCTGTACTGCGAAGCGCCGGACTGCGGATATTCGTGGGATGTAAGCGGATTGGTTCTTCGATTGAGGCATTTAAGGAAACAGCCTGCTTTCTTAACTCGTTCTTGTACCATGCTGCCTGGGAGCTTGGATTACCGGGCAGCGTGCGTCGACTCCCGGAACAGCGGCTTGGTCTGGATATGCGTGACCTGGTAAGGCTGCTCCGGCTCCTTAATCCGGGAGAGCAGCATATTGGCCGCGGTGATGCCCATCTCGTCACTATAGATGTGCACGGTCGTCAAACGAGGCTCGACAATGCGCGACTCGGGCGCATCGTCGAATCCGGCCACGACGATTTTCTCCGGAATGGCGATCTGACGGTTCTTCAAAGCCTTCATCACGTTGACTGCGATAAAGTC
Source organism: Paenibacillus sp. PSB04 (assembly GCF_025809195.1). Lineage (NCBI taxonomy): Bacteria > Bacillati > Bacillota > Bacilli > Caryophanales > Paenibacillaceae > Paenibacillus > Paenibacillus sp. PSB04. Next base: position 6,508,171 of record NZ_CP081301.1, on the reverse strand, counting down.
ATTCGCGCATACAAAGCCCGAGGGCGTGTCTGGCATCTTGTCCAGCCGCTGCTCCATCCAGTCGGATTCCGAGAAAAATTCGCGGTCCGGTTCCAGGACGCACTGGCTGCGGTCCAGCGGAATACCTGCTTCCGCAAGGGCCCGGTTAAATCCGGCCCAGCGCTCGTTGAAGCTTTTACAGTGGTTGTAGTCGCCGATAAAACCGAGCGAGCCGCAGCCGTCCTCGATAAGCCGTTTGGTCATGAAATAGGTGCTGTGTTCGTTTTCCATCAGAAGCAGGTCGGCTTCAAGGTCGGGATAAGACATGTCCGCCGCGCAGTCAATGAATATGGTCGGGAGCCCCAGGCTCGTGATGAGCTTGGTGTATTCCATGTCGAACAGTTCGATGCAGATGATACCGTCCACCTTGGACGCTTCAAAATTGTTCGGAAGCTGGAGGGAGCTTCGCTCGATGTCCCTTACGATATGGATAGACAAATTGTAGCCTTCGCCGCTGATGCGTTTCTCCAGTCCGCTGATCAGCTTGGCCCCGAAATGCGACATGCTGGGCATGTTTTGCGTCAGCAGGGCGATATTGCCGGGGTTTTTCGGCATCAGGCTTTCGGTTTCCATATATGCGAACTGCTTGTACTTCAGCTCGATTGCTTTCTTGATCACCCGGTTGCGGGTCTCGCCCGGTATGCTGTCGCTGCCGTTCAGCGCTTTAGACGCCGTGTTCCGGGAAATGCCCAGCGCATCGGCGATATCTTGAATGGTGACTTTCTCTTTCCCCATGTATTCGATGTTCACCTCTAACGATTATTAGTACGGAAGCAAGTTCCTCCTCATAAACCTGCATGCATTCGATCTCAGGTATCCTATGACCAATGTATACCAGATTGCTTCAAATAGCAATGTTAACTTTACAAATGCACAAATATATAATGCCTTCATTTTGCAAAATGACATGCAACACAGATGGATGACTTTACATAGGCAATTATTATACAAACAGCAGAATCCGCACCGGCAGACCACGCTTTGAAAAGATATAGTTGGTCCCTAAATGGACGGAAAAAGTGACATTTTAGCAAAATAATGAACCTCTATGAACAAATTATATTGGTCAATTGCACAAATAAATATTTACAAAAGTTATTGACGAACATTACATCGTCTGCTAAATTGTAAAAGCAGCGATACGGTGCAGGTGCTAATGTAAGCCCTTACGGTATGCGGCGTGTAAACTTTTTGTGCAAAGAACGGAGGTCACGGTTTTGGAAAATACGGTAGAAGTGGATCCAAGGGCGGCGGCAGTGAGGAGGAAGAGCTCTGCGGGGCGGGTGCTGCAGACGGTCAGAAAGCATTATTTTCTGTACGTGCTGCTGGCTCCGGCGCTTATTCTGACCCTGATTTTCAAATATGTCCCGATGTACGGGGCGATTATCGCCTTTAAGGATTTCAGCCCGATCAAGGGCATCATGGGCAGCGAATGGGCCGGACTGAAGCATTTTGAGAAGTTTCTCTCCTCGCCTAATTTCGACGTGATATTTATGAATACGCTTAAACTCAGTTTCTTCGGCCTGATTTTCAGCTTTCCCGTGCCGATCCTGCTGGCGCTCATGCTCAATCAGGTCCGGAGGGCGGGGGTGAAGAAGAACGTTCAGCTGTTTCTGTACGCGCCGAACTTCATTTCTGCGGTTGTCATCGTGGGTATGCTGTTCATCTTTTTGTCCCCGACGGGACCGGTCAACCATCTGTTGACATGGATCACGGGAGAGCCGCTGATGTTTATGTCCGAGCCGAAATATTTCCGCTGGATCTACATCCTCTCCGACATCTGGCAGGGCGCCGGCTGGGCATCGATCATTTACGTGGCTGCTCTGGCGAACGTCGACCCGGAGCTGCACAATGCGGCAAGCCTGGACGGGGCGAACCTGCTCCAGCGCATCCGCCACATCGACCTGCCGACGATCCGGCCGATCATGGCCATCGTGTTCATTTTGGCGGCGGGAGGCATCATGTCGATCGGGTTTGAAAAAGCGTACCTGATGCAGACCTCGATGAACCTTCCGGCTTCCGAGATCATCGCCACCTACGTGTACAAGGTCGGTTTGCAGTCCGGCGACTATGCGTATTCCGCGGCGGTCGGCCTGTTCAACTCGGTGATCAACGTCGTGCTGCTGCTCACGGTCAACTTTATCGTCAAGAGGCTTAATGAGGGCGAAGGACTTTATTAGGAAGGAGCTTATCAACTATGGCTGTTAAACATTCGCCGTTCGACCGGTTTCTGCTGATTCTGAACGGCCTGTTCCTGACGGTGGCGGTGCTGCTGATCGTCGTGCCGCTCGTTTACGTCGTCGTGGCGTCATTTATGGATCCGACCGTGCTGCTGAATCAGGGCCTGTCGTTTCGCATTTCGGACTGGAGCCTGGAGGGCTACCGGAAAATATTGTCCAACCCGGCTATGCTGCGGGGCTTCGGCAATTCCGTATTTTACTCCGCTGCATTTGCCCTCGTTACCGTGACTGTATCGGTATGCGCAGGCTATGCCTTGTCTGATTCGCGGCTGGCGGGCCGGAAAATTTTTATGACGCTGTTTGTGATCACGATGTTTTTCGGCGGGGGCCTGATTCCTACATATCTGCTGGTCAAGCAGCTTGGCATGCTGGATACGGTGTGGGCCATCATCATTCCGGGTGCGGTCAATGTCTGGAACATCATCCTGTCCCGGACCTTTTTCAAAGGCGTGCCGAATGAGCTGAGGGAGGCGGCCAACGTCGACGGCGCGACGGAGGCGGGCATTTTTTTCCGGATCGTGCTGCCGCTCTCCAAACCGATTATTTTTGTGCTGGCTCTCTATGCTTTTGTCGGGCAGTGGAATTCCTATTTCGACGCGATGATTTACCTCGAGGATGCGAAGCTTCATCCGCTGCAGCTCGTGCTGCGCTCGATCCTGATCCAGAACCAGGCGGCGCCGGGCATGATCAGCGACCAGCTGGCGATGAACGAGCTCAAGCGGCTCTCGGAAATGATCAAATACTCGGCGATCGTCATTTCCAGTCTGCCGCTGCTCGTCATGTATCCGTTTTTCCAAAAGTATTTCGAAAAAGGTGTGATGGTCGGTTCCCTGAAATAGGGACGGCCTGAACATACATGGCACTGATCCATTCTAATCCTGTGGAGGTCATAACGATGAACAAAAAGAGAAATCGCAAGGCTGCTGCCATGACGGCATCCGTTTCAGCGCTCGCGGCGCTGATGCTGCTGTCCGGCTGCGGAGGAAGCGGCGGAGACGCCAAGGAGTCGCCTGACGGGAAAGTCACCCTCAATTTTCTGACGCAGAGCTCGCCGCTGGCACCCGCGGACCCGAACGACAAGCTCATCAATAAGCGGCTGGAAGAGAAGACCGGCATTCATATCAATTGGAAAAATTACACGAACGACGTTTTTGCGGAGAAAAGAAACCTGGCCGTGGCGAGCGGCGATCTGCCGGATGCAATCTTTGACGCCGGGTATGGCGACTATGATTTGCTGAAGCTGGCCAAGGACGGGGTGATCATTCCCCTCGACGATCTGATCGAGCAGCATATGCCGAACTTCAAAAAGGTGCTGGAGCAGGCGCCGGAATATAAAAAGATGATCACCGCGCCTGACGGCCACATCTATTCTTTCCCTTGGATTGAAGAGCTGGGCTCCGGCAAGGAACGGATTCAGTCCGTGGACGACCTGCCGTGGATCAATATGGAGTGGCTGAAAAAGCTGGGGCTGTCCATGCCGAAGACCACCGAGGAGCTGAAGAAGGTGCTGATCGCCTTCAAAACGCAGGACCCGAACGGCAACGGCAAGGCGGACGAAATTCCGCTCTCCTTTATCAATAAGCCGGGCGGGGAAGATCTGGCCTTCCTGTACGGTTCTTTCGGCCTCGGGGAGAACTGGGACCACACCGTCGTGACCGATGACGGCAAGGTTGTCTTCACTGCGGCGGAAGAAGGTTATAAGGAAGCGATCAAGTACATTCACGAGCTGTACCAGGAGGGGCTGATCGATATCGAGTCCTTCCAGCAGGACTGGAACACCTATTTGGCGAAAGGCAAGGATAACCGGTACGGACTGTATTTTACATGGGATAAGGCCAACATCACTGGCATGAACGATACGTATGACGTGATGCCTCCGCTGGCAGGACCAAGCGGCGAAGTCAATGTGACCCGCACGAACGGCATCGGCCTGGACCGCGGGCGCATGGTCATCACAAGCAGCAACAAACATTTGGAGGAGACGGCCAAATGGGTCGATCAGCTCTACGATCCGCTGCAGTCCGTTCAGGATAACTGGGGGACGTACGGGGATCAGACACAGCAGAACATTTTCGAATTCGACGAAGCCAAGGGCATGCTGAAGCATCTGCCGCTGGAAGGCACAGCCCCTGTGGAACTGCGGCAAAAGACGAGCATCGCCGGTCCGCTGGCCATCCTCGACGAGTACTACGGCAAATACACGACGATGCCGGACGACGCGGCATGGCGACTTAAACTGCTGAAGGACGTGATGGTGCCGCACATGAAGGCGAAAAATACGTATCCGAACGTCTTTTTCTCCATCGATGAGCTGGACCGGCTGTCCACCATCCAGACCGACATGTTCGCCTATCTCGAGCGGAAGCGCACCGAGTGGTACCAGAACGGCAAAGTCGATCAGGAGTGGGATGCCTACCTCAAAGAGCTGAACCGGCTGGGGCTGCAGGATTGGCTGAAGATCAAGCAGGCGGGGTATGACCGCAGCGCGCAATAAAGGTTGAATAAAACATCAAAAACAACATATCCGCACTTGCTTGGCGCATAAACGTTAGCAGTGCAGAATCCGGATGCGGCCGCCAGATGCCTTTGGGCAAAAATGCGGCCGGGTCCGCAGCAAATAAAACATGTAATTCAAAGGAGCACAGCTGATGTCCACATTCATTTCGCACAACTACCGCGGGGGGTATCACTTTTCCCCGAAAGAGCACTGGATGAACGACCCCAACGGAATGGTCTATTTCCAGGGGGAATACCACCTGTTTTACCAGCATCATCCCTTCGGGAACACCTGGGGACCGATGCATTGGGGACACGCAGTCAGCCGGGACCTGGTTGTCTGGGAAGAACTCCCGATCGCCTTGGCGCCGGACGAGTTTGGCACGATTTTCTCCGGCAGCGCCGTGGTCGACTGGAACGACACGACCGGCTTTTTCGGTGGGGAGCCGGGGCTTGTCGCCATTTTTACGCAGCATGCCGAAGGACCGGAGGGCGAAGCGCCGGTGCAGCGCCAGAGCCTGGCATACAGCACGGATGCGGGACGGACCTGGACGAAGTATGCCGGCAACCCGGTGCTGTCGCATGACACCTTCGTGGACTTCCGCGATCCGAAAGTATTCTGGCATGAGGCTTCCTCACAGTGGGTGATGATTGTTGCCTGCGGCCAGACCGTCTGTCTGTACCGTTCGCCGAACCTGATCGACTGGACGCTGTCCAGCGAATTCGGGGAAGGCATCGGCAGCCATGACGGCGTGTGGGAGTGTCCCGACCTGTTTCCGCTGCCGGTGGACGGGGACCCGGGCCTGACGAAGTGGGTGATGCTCGTCAGCATCGGCGACCATCCGGAGTTGGCGGAGGGGTCGCGCACGCAATATTTTACCGGAGACTTCGATGGGGAACGCTTTACGCCGGATGCCGTATCGCAGACCCGCGTGAGATGGATCGATTATGGCCGGGACAACTACGCCGGCGTCAGCTGGTCGGACGTGCCGGCCGAGGACGGCAGGCGCCTGTTCGTCGGCTGGATGAGCAACTGGAAATATGCCAATCAGACGCCGACCGGCGTGTGGCGGGGCGCGATGACCGTGCCGCGGGAGCTCAAGCTGGAGCTGCGCCACGGTTCGGCCGAGCTGATCCAGCAGCCCGCCCGGGAATTGGAGGGATACCGCAAGGAGCTTCTGTCCCTGAAGCGGGTAACGGCCGCTCAGGCCTCCGCGCAGCTGGCCGATTTACAGCTGGAGAGCGGAGAGATTCGGATTCGCTTAGAATCCGGCCAATCGCTGGAGCTGAAGGTGCGGGCAGGCCGCGGTCAGGAGACGGTGATCGGTTACAGCGGAGCGGCCGGTGAAGTCTATATAGACCGGACCCGGGCGGGAGCGGCAGACTTTCATCCGCTGTTTGCCGGCAGGCATGCGGCCGTTCTCAATGCGGCGGACGGAACGGTGGAACTGCGAATCCTGATCGACCGGTCTTCGGTAGAGGTGTTCGCGGGCGGCGGCCGTGCGGTTCTCACCGACCTGATCTATCCGGATCAGGCATCCACCGGATTGTCCCTCAAGGCAGACGATGAGGAAGCGCTCGTCGAATCGCTCGACATTTACGATCTTTCTATTTAAATAACAACCTTATAAATAAGTACTTTTAAATACGAAGCTTGATCCAATGGAGAATCCTAATCCATCGACCGATAAAAATTTGAAAAGAGAGGCACATCATCATGCGCATCGGAGCCATTGAAGCGGGCGGAACGAAATTCGTCTGCGGCATCGGAAACGAACACGGGCAAATCAGCGAGAGCATCAGCTTTCCGACGGGACGGCCTGAGGAAACGATGCCCCGGGTCATCGCTTATTTCAAAGATCGCCAGCCGGAAGCGATCGGGATCGGATCGTTTGGCCCGATCGACCTTCACCCCGGCAGCCCGGGGTATGGAAGCATCACGACCACCCCTAAGCCGGGATGGGCGCATTATCCCTTGCTCGCGGAGATGAAGCGGCACTTCGACGTCCCTTATGGATGGGACACGGACGTGAATGCCGCCGCCTGCGGCGAGGCGCTGTGGGGAGCGGCCTGCGGGCTGGGCAGCTGCGCGTACTTCACGATCGGCACCGGCGTCGGTGTCGGCGTGTATGCCGGCGGCCGGCCCGTTCACGGGCTCGTCCACCCGGAAGGCGGGCATATTCCGGTCCGCCGTCATCCGGAGGACGGCTTCCCGGGGGCGTGCCCGTATCACGGGGACTGCCTGGAGGGGATGGCCGCCGGGCCGGCGCTGGAAGCGCGGTGGGGAGTGAAGGGGCCGCAGTTGCCCGCGGATCACGCGGCCTGGACCTTCGAGGCGTATTATGTCGCCCAGGCGGTCACGGCGGCGGTCCTGATGCTCTCGCCGGAGAAGGTCATCCTGGGCGGGGGCGTCATGCAGCAGCCGCAGCTCTTCCCGCTGATCCGCCAAGAGGTTCAGCGGAGCCTGAACGGCTACGTGGACGCCCTGGAGCTCACGGACGGAATCGATGGTTACATCGTTCCGCCCGGACTCGGCGGCCAAGCCGGATTATACGGCGCACTTGCGCTGGGGCTTCAGGCGCTGGAGGCATCCGGTCAGAAGGTGTAGGAGCCTGCAGCAAAACTTTGGTTCAATCCCGCCTTCGTTTGGGAGCAGCCAGCCGCAGTACAGGCCGGCTGCCCGAAAGCGGGCGACGGTACTAACGGTATACATATCGTGTTGAGCCGAATTAGGCTGGGAGGAACAACTGAGATGATGCTGGACAGGGTTTGGAGAGACAGGGACAAGCCAAGAACAAGCCAAGAACAAGCCAAGAACAAGCCAAGGGCTAACCTTGAATTTACTCGGCATATCCTGTTCGGTTTCTCTCTAACCTAAGTCCAGCCTAGCTCAGTTCAGACATCGTTCATATTCGATTTGAGTGCATTGCACTGTTTGTTTATAAGGAAAACGCCTGTTTAACGCCGCATTGTGTAAGCGTTTACAATAAGTTTTGTTTTCATGCATCAGGCTTGTCTTCATGCACAGATTTGTTTTCATGCACAGGCTTGTCTTCATGCACAGGTTTATTTTCATGCACAGATTTGTTTCATGTATAAGCTTGTCTTCGTTTATATGTCATTTTTACACATTGTTCTGATGATAAGGAGGAGTGTTGATGAGATCAGCAAAAAAGATGCTGTCCGCGTGCCTGGCCGGAATTTTGGCATGTGCGTCCATCCTGCTGTATGGGTCTGACGAAGGCCGGGGATGGGCGATGCCTGCAGATTCCGAAGTTAAAGTTAACGGCGCGGCAGCTGCATTAACGAAGGAGGCGGACAGGATGGCAGCGAGCGTCAATACGAACCTGGAAGGCTGGCAGGTCCAGGGCAAGGGCGAGCTTGAGCAGACGGCGGAGGGGCTGAAGCTGGCTTCCGATCCGCAGGAGAACGTGATGGCGGTCTCCAGCACGAAGGCGGACGATTTTATCTACGAAGCCGATGTCATGATCCAAAACGCCGGGACCGATGCTTCGCTGCTTTTCCGCGCTAGCAGCGACGGCTGGTCTTCATATATGCTGCAAATCGTACCGTCGTCGGGCATCATCCGCTTGAAAAACGCAGCCGGAGGAGGGCTCCAGGAAGAACGGCAGGTGCCGCTGAAGGTCGGCGAAATCTATCACCTGAAAGTGAAGGTTGAGGGAACGAGCCTGCAGGTGTATTGGGGCAGCCAGTATCAGCCTGTCATCCGTGCGGTCGATACCGCCTATGCTTCCGGATATCTTGGGCTTCATGTGTGGAACGGTTCCGCCGTATTTCAGAATGTGAAGGTCGGAAGCCTTGCAGGCAATCTGGACGGCATGCTCGCTTCAACCGGAAGCTGGCAGCCCGATCTCAAAGGGCTTAAAGGAACGGGAACGACCGGACAAGCCGCGTTACGGGTATACCGGAACATTGCTGCGGACGCCGTCTATGAAGGCAACGTTACACTGGGTGAAGCCTCATCCGCGGGCATGCTGATTCGGACAAATGCGGAGGGAACCGCCGGATATGAAGCTGTGCTGCGGCACCAAGGAAGCGGGGTACAAGTACTGCTGCGGAAAATGGACGGATCTCTCATCAGCGCCTCGACTAGCGTTTACCCCGATTCGCCAAACGCCAAGCATCATTTGGAGATTCAGGCCGTCGGGCCGAGGATTCAGGTGTTTGTGGACGGATACGCTCCCGCCGCCGTAGACGTGACAGACGACAGTTATTCGGCCGGATATACCGGACTGGTTGTAAGAGAAGGCACGGCATACGTCCAGGATGCCTATGTCACGCTTGACTCCGAATACTATACGGAAACGTATCGGCCGGAGTACCATTACAGCCCGATCCGGGGATCGGCAAGCGACCCGAACGGTCTCGTCTATTTTGAAGGAGAATACCATCTGTTCCATCAGGATGGAGGACAGTGGGCGCATGCCGTCAGCCGTGACCTGCTGCACTGGAAGCAGCTGCCGATCGCCCTGCCCTGGAACGATCTGGGGCATGTCTGGTCAGGCTCGGCCGTGGCCGACACGACGAACGCTTCCGGATTGTTCGGAAGCTCAGGCGGCAAGGGGCTGATCGCGTATTATACTTCCTATTCGCCGGATCTGCCGAACGGCAACCAAAAGATCGGGCTGGCCTACAGCACCGATCAGGGACGGACCTGGCAGTACTCGGCGGAGCACCCGGTCGTGATCGATAATCCCGGCAAAAACGGCGCCGACCCGGGCGGCTGGGACTTCCGCGATCCGAAGGTCGTCCGGGATGAGGCGAACGGCCGCTGGGTGATGGTCGTCTCCGGCGGCGATCACATCCGTTTTTTTACCTCCCGCAATTTGATCGACTGGACGCTGACCGACAATTTCGGATACGGGGAGTACGTACGCGGCGGGGTGTGGGAGTGCCCGGACCTGTTTCAGCTTCCGGTAGACGGCACGGACCGGCGCAAATGGGTGCTGATGATCAGCACCGGCGCGAATCCGAAAACGCAGGGCTCGGACGCGGAGTATTTTATCGGGGAGCTGACACCGGAAGGGAAATTCATGAACGACAATCCGGCGGGAACCGTGCTGAAGACGGATTGGGGCAAAGAATTTTATGCCTCCATGTCTTTCTCCGGCACGCCGGACGGGCGGCGGATTCTGCTGGCCTGGATGACGAACTGGGATTATCCGTTCAGCTTCCCGACGGAAGGCTGGAAGGGGCAAATGACCGTACCGCGGGAGGTCACGCTGCATACGACGGGCAACGGCATCCGGCTGTTCCAGTCGCCGGTCCGGGAGCTTGCCGGGCTGCGCAGCACCTTGTTCAGCGTGAAAAACCGTGAGGTTAGCGAATCGGCAGCGAACGTGCTTGGAGGAATTTCAGCAGGCGCCTATGAAATCGAAGCCGATATCGAGCTGCCGCAAAGCGGAGCCGCAGCTGAATTCGGATTTACGGTCCGCGAAGGCGGCGGGCAGAAGACGATGATCGGGTACAAGACTGCCGAGCAGAAACTATTTGTGGACCGCTCGTCATCCGGCGTTACCGATTACTCAAGCCTGCTGCAAACGAGGCATGAGGCCGCGCTCCAGCCGGACGGCAGCCGCATCCGCCTGCGGATCCTTGTGGATGAATCCTCGGTGGAAGTGTTCGGCAATAACGGCAGGGTCGTCTTTTCCGACTTGATTTTTCCGGATCCGGCCCGGCGGGGCATGAGCTTCTATACCAAGGGAGGTAAAGTGAAGCTCGCGTCCTTGCAGGTGCATGCGCTGGACAACGTATGGCGTGAAGGGCGGAAGACGGGCTCCTCGATCATCCTGGACCGGAAAGAGCTGGAATTGTCTAAGGGGGATGAGGAGAAATTGTATGCATCTTACTTGGAATCCTCTGGAGCAAGCCATCCGCCGCTGGTATGGAAGTCCAGCAATCCCGGCGTCGTGCAGGTGACTTCCTCCAATCAGGGGGAATCTCCGGGGATAGCGGTGCTTCGGGCGAATAAGGCGGGAACGGCCGTCATTACGGCCGTGTCACCGAACGGGAAGGCTTCAGCCCGCTGCGTCGTAAACGTCACCGACGGGACGTTTACGACGAATCTGACAGGCTGGAAGCCGGATCTGTCGGCATCGCGGTGGGTCGTGACCGAACGCGGCATCCGGGGCAGCTATACAAGCGATGCGAACTACATGGCGCAGGAGGAGGCCGGGGATTTTGCCCTGGAAGCCGACATGACGCTGGGCGAGACAGGAGGCGCCGGCTCGATCCTGTTCCGGGCGAGCGCTGACGGCCGCAGCGGGTATTATTTCAATCTCGATCCGAACCTGAAGGCCATTCGACTCTTCTATAAAGTAGACGGGCGGTTTGAGGACAGGCAGGTGCTGGCCAAGGCCCCGAGGTTCATCCAGCCGGGGAGGACGTACCATATCCGCATTGAAGCGAAGGGGCCGCAGATCCGGGCGGAAGTGGACGGGGTGCAAGTCTTCGATGTGAAGGACGGCACGTTTGCTGAGGGGCACTTCGGCGTGAACGTGTTCGGCGGGCAGGCGTTTTACCAGCAGGTGACGGTCAGCGGAATGGCTGATGCCAAGCTGGCCGAAACGACGCTGGTGAACGCGGCCTCCGGCCTTGCACTGTTTGCTGCGGAATCGCAAAACGGCGAACCGGTAACGGTGGGCGGCCCTGAAGGGGCTTCCCCGCAGGCATGGGTTTTCGTCCCTAACGGGGACGGGACATGGTCCATCCGGACCCAAGCGGGCAAAGCGCTGGACCTCGACACGGGGCAGGGCCGGCTGCAGCTGTACGACTACCTCGGCTACAACAACCAGCGCTGGCGAGTGGAGGACCAAGGAGACGCTGTCGTCACGGTATTCTCCGTGCATAACGGACAGGCGCTGGAGGTATCGGCCGATGGGACAAAGCTGCAGCTGGGCGACCCGGCCGCCGGTGAGCCGCGGCAGCGCTGGAAGGTCCTGCCGGATGCCGATCTTCATCCGGAAAAATAAGATGCAGCAGCAATAGGGCTTATCGACTGCCCACGCAGAACAGACAGCGCAAATAAGGGTAACGCTGAGCTGATGTACCATCACGCAACCGCAACCCAGTGTATGGGGGGCGGTTGCTTTGTTCTCTAGATTAATAGATTTTCAGCAGAGGGAAACATTCTATAAACGCCACAATAACTCCTGATAAAAGGCGGTCTGCCTTCTATGACATTACGTTAATGCACTATTTTATGAGGTGATGCAGTTTCTACCAACTTGCAGGCTGCTCTGAGGTTTGTTATTATTTAGATATAAAATATTTAGATAACTAAATATATAACGAAAAGAGGAAGCAGCATGAAATTACAAGGGAAGGTCGGTATCATTACCGGCAGTGCATCAGGCATCGGCAAAGGCATGGCGCTGGCTATGGCTAAGGAAGGCGCACATATTGCGATCGTCGACGTGAATGAGGAGAAAGGGAAAGAGACGCTGGCCGAGATTAACCAATATACAGAGGGAATGCTGTTCATCAAGGATATTTCCAAGCAGGAGAGCGCGCATGAAATCGTGGCCGACGTGGTCAAGCGCTTCGGCAAGCTGGATATTCTGGTGAATAATGCACATGTATCGAGACAGGCGCCTTTTATGGAAACAACGCAGGAGCTTTTTGATTTATCCTTCGGAACAGGCTTTTATCCTACCGTTCATTTCATGCAGGCGGCGTATCCGGAACTGAAGAAAACGAAAGGCAAGGTCATCAACTTTGCATCCGGTGCGGGCATTGACGGGCAGGTCACGCAGACGTCGTATGCTGCCGCCAAAGAAGCGATCCGGGGCGTGTCGCGTGTTGCGGCCAATGAATGGGGTCCGGAAGGAATTAACGTCAATCTGATTTCCCCGATCGCACTGACGCCGGGCGTGGAACAGTGGCGCGAGAATGCTCCGGAGCTATACGAGGCGATGCTGAATAAAATTCCTCTGCGCCGGCTCGGCGATCCCGAGCAGGACATCGGCCGTGTCGCGGTGTTTCTGGCCAGCAGCGACGCCGACTATATTACAGGTCAAACCTTTATGGTGGACGGGGGCTCCATTAAATTGCGTTAAAAGCGGGATTCGTCCTGCGCCGCAGGCTTCACGGGCTGCCAGGAACGGTGGATTCCCGGCTGAAAAGCATGTATGATAATGAAGGCCTCTAATGCAGATTAGAGGCTTTGACTTGCAGAAAGCGGGGATTTGCCTGATGGAAGAACAGACGATTTTTGAAATCATTCACAATATGGATAAAGTGACAAACAACCTCATCATCCAGTGGGGGAAATTGTTCAACGAGGATCTTGGAATTTCCCATATTCTCGTTCTGGCTCACCTGCAGCACCATGGGAACAGCCGGCCTTCGGATATCGCCAAGGCTCTGGGGCTGACCCCGCCGACGCTGACCCATCTATCGGAAAAACTCGTGCAGAAGCAGTTAGCCGTTCGAATCGTCGATGAGAAGGATCGTCGTATCATCTATTTGGGGATTACGGACAAGGGTCTCGACATCGTTCAAAAGGCGAATCAGGACGGGCAAATTTTGCGCAGAAATCTTTTTGAAAAATTGACCGAGGAAGAAAGGCAGCAGCTGCTGAAAATCTATGAAAAGCTGACCGGGTTTTTATGAGAATCCCCGAGGCGCAGCGTGACACCTTCACGTGATGACAGCCATATCGTGAGATATGGACATCACCTGGAGGTGTTTTTTTGCTTTATTAAAACCATGACGTACAGTTGTCAGCTTTTGCCTCCTATAATGGCCGTAGATGATGAGGGAACAAACGGAGGAGGAAAATAAACATGATCGAAAAACAAACGTTAAGAGGCATGGCGACGATTAATTATTGGGCAGACGATATGGAGGCAGCGGTGTCGTGGTATTCGGAGGTGCTCGGGATCTCCCCGTACTTCAAACGCACCGGATCGTCTGGCGAGCTTGCCTATGCCGAGTTCCGCATTGGGGACTACCAGCATGAGTTGGGTCTGATCAGCCGCCGTTATGCTCCTTCGCAAGCGGTGCCGGGTCCAGGCGGTGCCATCATGTACTGGCATGTTGATGATGTGGAAGCCGCGTTTACGAAATTGCTGGAGATGGGCGCGAAGCAATACGAACCAATTACTCCGCGTGGCGAGGGATTCGTTACGGCTTCGGTAACGGACCCTTTTGGCAATGTGCTGGGGATTATGTATAACCGGCATTATTTGGAGATGGTGGAATGGATGAAGAGAGGTAATGAGGTTACGAGTGATTGATGATATGTTTGTTTTGAAGAATATGAGGGAGTGTCGCTTTTAATAATATGGTTGAAAAGGCTGTTGGGCATGTTCCCGACAGCCTTACGCACTCATAAAGAGCTGCTTATTTGTGAGTTGGACTTTACCAACTCCTGTTTGACTTGCTTCGCTCTCTTGTTTTGCGCTGCGCGCAAAGCCAAAGTGGCTCACCAATTCAAACACTCGTCTGCTACTTTAAAACTTAAACTTGTTGACAAGTTCAGCTAAAAGGACATTTCTACAACGCAGATTCGTTTCCATTCATCCCTCACTGACTGCAAGGTCCGCGCCCGCAGCACCAACAAGCGCAATCATTGCGTTCCATCGTCATGCTCTCCTTCTATTACGATGACAGGAACGATAATATGTTCAAGCCGGTGTTTGAAAATGAGGTTCATATCCTCGCCTTCCCGCTTCAGTTGAACAGGACTGCCATCCGTTAGCAGATTTGCTGTGCCTTCACAGAAAAATTCCTTTACCTTGACGGTTATTCCGTTAGGACGCCCCAAAATGATCAGATACAGCCGGTTGTCCTTTCGCGTAAACCGGATCGTTTCACCGTTTTCTGTTTCCGCTTCCGCACGGATCCAGGGACGCGTACCATATACGGCCTCCCCATTCCGTTGTAACCAATCCCCAAATTTGGACAACCGGCTTAACTGCTCGGGAGGAATTTGAGCATCCTCGCCGCGCGGACCTACATTCAGCAGCAGGTTTCCGTTTTTAGACAGGGCATCTATAAAATCGTAAAGCAATGTTTCAAAGGATGAATAGTCTTCATCCTGCTCATTGCGGTTGTAACCGAATGAATGGCCGATTCCGCGGGTCATCTCCCATTTTTCGGGTTGTATTTCCTTGTATTTGGTATATTCCGGAGTCGAAAAATCGCTATGGGGGATCGCAGGCTGCGCCAGGGCAGAATGAATATCCGGATTGTTCATGATCATTCGTTTGATCATCATGTCCATCACTGCGCGTACAGGTTTGAGACTTAACAACTTGTTAGCGGAAGTTGAATACTTCCAGCGGTCATTGACCACGCCTTCGGGTACAGCGTTATAGTAGTAGGCGAACAATCGAAAAAGGGAGTCTTCGTTCCCTGGCCAGCATATATCGTTCCATAGAATATCAGGGCGGTACCGGGAAATCAGTTCGCGGATCTGGGCGTCGGCGTATGCTGCATAACCGCCCCCGGGTGTGGAAAAGGAGTAGTCCATAAACGTTCTTGAAATCCTTCTCCGAAAAGTCCAGTCGATCCCACCCGAATAGTAGATGCCAAAGCGCAGGCCTTCGCTGCGTACAGCGTCTGCTAATTCGCCGATGATCTCGCGCTCGCTAAACCAGTGCGGCTCATGCGGGTTGGTCACCTTCGTTGGCCATAGGCAAAATCCGTCATGGTGCTTCGAGACGATCACGACGTATTGTGCACCGGCATTCCTGAAAATTTTGGCCCAAGCTATGGGGTCCCATTGTTTCACTCCGTCCATGAACAGCGGTTTAAATCCTTGGTAGGGCATGCTGCCATATACGGCTTGATGATAACGCGCAGACGGTGTGGTCTGGTCTTTGATCGCATTCCAGTAGCCTTCAGCGTACGGGTAGACGAGCATTGCCCGTTCATAATCGGTCTTTAAAGTATCCGCAAAGTTACCTACGGGTGCAAAACCAGGTACGGAATAGGGACCCCAGTGTATAAAGATGCCGAATTTTGCTTCGTCAAACCATTGCGGAAGCGGGTGACCGTTGAGGGATTCCCGGGTGGGCTCGTAATTTTTATGATTCACGGCTGTTTCCACCGTCCTTGTCGCCTGATGATTGACCCGATAAATAATGATTTACCGCCTTGTCGATAAAAGCTTGGGATGCCACGAAAAGTTCCCGGTCGCCCTCCGGCCAAGATGCCCGTTCACCTTGCATTTGTACAAACGCATCCACTTGTTCGCTTTCTCCGCCAGTTGCCTCTTGCACCATGGTGCACCAAGCCTTGGCCACCTCTTGTGCAGCGGACTCTTCCGGCCCTGCGCCTGCCAGCTCCAGCGTAACGGCTTTTAAAGCCAGCCGTCTCCAGGTATGATACAAATCGAATGCACTTTGTTCCGTGGCAAATCGTCTGCCAAAAATTTCTTTTTGGGTTTCGCTAAAAGCATATTGTTTCCAATCAACCAAGCTGCTGTTGTTGAAACACCGGATAAAAAAGGCCAAAAGCTGCCACGGCGCATCATTCCCGGCCGCGACCGCCGTTCGGTGGGCTTCGATCGCGGCAATGCCTGCATGTGCTTCTTCTATTTTTCGGTAAAGCGCCAGTTCCTGCTCTTGCAGAATTTGTTCGATCTGCGATGAGTCGGGACGCTGGATGACTTTGTCGCGGATTTCTTGAAGAGAGAGCCCTAGAGATTTGTAAAAAATGATCTGCTCCAAGCAGAGGAGGTCATCCTTCGTATAATACCGCCGTCCGCCTGCCGTACGGCCGGTTGTGGGCAGCAGCCCGATATTGTCATAGTGCTGAAGGGTCCGTACCGTTACGCCGGTAGCTGCGGATATTTCTCCGACCAAATAAGTTGTGTCGTCATTATGCATGCATCACACCTCCATACTCATTACATCACATGACGTTACGTAATGAGCAACTGTTTTTTGAAAAGAAATCGTACGTAACGGACGCGCATGCTTCATTCGAGCCAAGACTTCGTCGTACTGGAGCGGGACATGCTTACGAGATTCCGTTACTTAAAAAATATTCAATCGATTTTCCAATCTCGCGCGTCTATATTATAGAGCGGCCGCCAAGAGACCCGTCGGTGAACGGGTTGTAGAGATACAGAGGGGGGAGTGGGGACGCTGAATGCTGATAGTACATGGAGCGAGATCCATATGAATAGAACCACGCTGACGGAAGCAGAAGCGTTTTTTGAGCGTCTGACCGCCGAGCAGCGAAAATTGTATTCCATCGCCTACAGTTATTTGCGCAGTGAAGCCGACGCGCTGGAAGCTGTGCAGGAGGCATCATACCGGGCGTGGGTGAAGCGGAAGAAGCTGAAGGACCCGCAGTCCTTCACCCCGTGGCTCGTCCGCATCACGATCAACTGCTGCATGGACGAGCTGCGGCGGAAGAAACGGGTGTTTCCGGTGGAGGTGCCGCAGGAAGGGGCCGTGCAGGAGATGAAAAGCAGCGAGCGGATCGACCTGCAGCGCGCGCTGGAGCGGATGAAGCCGAAGTACCGGCATGTCGTCATGCTGAAATATTACCAGGACATGACGTCCGTGGAAATCGCGAAGGTGCTGGGCAAGCCGGAAGGAACGATCAAGACTTGGCTGCGGGAAGGCCTGAAGCAGCTCCGGAAATATATGTAGAGGCTGAGCAGAAGGGAGGGACAGGTTATGCCCGAAAAAGAACAGCGCATTCTGCTGCAGGATGCCTATGAAGTAAACAAGCATGCGGAAACGTTGCCTGAGATGAAATTGACTTTGGCTATGCGCAAAGGAATGGAGAGAGGAAAAATGCGTGAGAAGCGGCGTTTCTATTTTTGGAGTACGGGGACGGTTATGGCGCTCGCGGCGGCCCTGCTAATTATCAATTACTCGATCGGCAGCTTGGCCCAACGGGAGGAGCCGGCGCCGAAGCAGACGGCGGGGATTCCGAGCCAGGCTATGCTGGAGCCGTACCGATCAACCACGGTGGAGGGTCTGGCGAGCGCAATGGACCGGGGGCTCGTCAAGCCGATTGCCGAAAGCGTCGAACAAAAAGGGTATCGCGTAGAGGTGGACGGTGCCGTCACGGATGGCCGGATGGCCTATGTGCTGTTCGGTGTCCGCAACCAAACGGATAAAGAGGTCATCAACGCGGACGTAGCCCTTGAACTTGGCGGCGTGGAAGCCCCGTCCAAAGGAGCGTCGGTGGAATTGGCGGGAAGTGGCAGCAATAGAATTCCGGCGAATGGAGCCAATCATTTTATTTACACCGTGCCCCTGGACCCGTCCGTTCACTATACCAAGGATGCCAAGTTTCATGTGACCTTGACGGAGACGTCAAACGAAGCGCTCATGTCCAGCTCCAATAAATACCGCACGGCGTTCGACATTTCGTTTGAGCTCGATCCCGGCATGTTCAAGGACAAAGAGCGCGTGCTGCACCCAGACCGGACACTGACCGTAGGCGGCCAGCAGATTCATGTGACTCAGGTCATCTATACGCCGCTGCACACGTATGTCGACCTGGACTATGATCAGGCGAATGGGAAACAAGTATTCCGGCTGCTCAGTCCGGTGCTCATCGGGAAAGTCGGAGACGAAATCGAAAAGCTGTATTATCCGAAGTGGTACTCTCGGGACAATTCGGAGGCCCTCACGGTGGGGACGGACGCGATGCTGATGTACGGCAGCGGCCAGAAATACGCCCGGTATGATTCCATTAGGCTCAAGACGGAGGGCACGGCTGCGGTGGACAAGGACCAGCTGCAAATCGTGATCGACCTGAAGAAGAAGCAGATTGTGGAAGCGCCGGACGACCGGTTTACCCTGATTTCATACACCCGGACGGCTGGCCCTGGCGAGGTGCTGATTCACCGCGAGCTCGAACACGCCTATGCCGGCGAGAGCCTGTCGTTGTCGCTGGAGGACAGCTTCACCGATGCCGACGGCAACGTCCACAAAAGGCAGTCTCCTGAAGGATATTCCCAAGGTGGACATAGCTGGTCCAACAAGAAAGACACGATGGGAGACGATTACGATTACAACTTCGGCAAGGATGCGGTAGACTATCCGCAGCCGCTGACCATTAAGGTGAAGCAGATATGGATGCCGATTCAGGATACGCAGGCGGTGGAGCTGCTGAAGTAGTTGGCGTAACAACCGCGTACAACCACGTACAACCACAAAATATACAGACAGGCAGTCTGATGGGCTGAGGAGCCCGAAGGCTGCCTTTTTGTTCCCTTCAGAAAAGCCCGGCCAGTGGGATTGAAATGCGCCAGCAAAATTTGTATGTTGGATGCATACCATTTTTTCAACTGAACAAAAGGGGCTATGTCCGGTGAAATTGGCAGAAGATTACCTTCGGCTGCGAAGCGCTTATTCCGGTGAAAAGGAAGGGGAGCCGTTCCGGGTGACGATCGACGGGCTGGCCGAGGCCCTGTACTGCACGCCCCGTAACGCCAGGCTGATCCTGCGCAAAATGACGGACGCCGGCCTGATCCGCTATGCAGCCGGGCAGGGCAGAGGCCATCGGTCGGAGCTGACGTTTCTGGCGGACAAGCGGGAGCTCGTGATCCGAGAAGCGCAGCAATACGTGAAGCAGGGAGACGTGCAGGGCGCGCTTCTATGGGTAAAAGAGCAGGCGGGCGAACCCGAAGTGATGCAGCGGTTTGTGGACTGGCTCACCGGCTATTTCGGATACCGGACGGAAACGACCGGGGAGGGACATATGGTTGAGACGCTCCGCCTGCCGGTATACCGACCGATCGTGACGCTGGACCCGGCGGACGCAATGTATGCTTTCGATACCCATCTGATCCGCCAAATCCATGCGACGCTGGTCGAGCTGGAAATGGACACCGGCAAGGTTATTCCGGGCGTCGCACATCATTGGGAATCTAGTGCTGATGCCTGTTGTTGGACGTTCTATTTGCGAAAAGGCGTGACGTTTCATGACGGCACGGAGCTTACGGCCGATGACGTCAAATACAGCCTGCTGCGCGTGCAGCAGGAATCCAACAATCATTCCTGGCTGTGCAGGGACATCGTTGAGATCAATGCGGAATCGCGTTACACCATCCGCATGGAGCTGCGTCAGCCCAACGTCCTGTTTGCGTTATTTATGTCACATACGGCGGCAGCCATCCTTTCCCGCGCCAGCGGGGAGTCCGGGGCCGGAACGGTTCCCGGCAGCCTGCCCGTCGGGGCAGGGCCTTACCGGATCGCTAAGCTTAAGCCGGGAATGTGCTTGCTGGAGGTTTTCCCGGATTATTATGCGGCCCGGGGCCTGATCGATCGAATCGAAGTGATGATCATCCCGGACACCGGCGGAGAATGGGCGGTGGAGACCAATCCGGGCGTACTGGTCGTCGAGACGGGAGAAGCGCGCCGCCAAGAGCTGAAGACATGGCGGCGCAGCCGTCTCGTCACCGGATGCAGTATGCTGACGATAAACCTTGCGAAACCGGGGGTTTTGCAAACCGGTTCCTTCCGCAGGGCGCTTGCACTTGCGGTTGACCGGAGCCGGATGGTCCGGGAGCTGGGGTACCCGCATGCTTCACCTTGCCTCGCTTTTCACCTTGAGCCGCAGCCGGATGCCGCTGATCCGCTGTATGATCCGGAAGAGGCATCAAGGGAATTGAGACGGTCCGGGTACGGCGGAGAGGCGCTGAAGCTGTATGCGTACCGTCGCCATGAGCAGGCGGCTGACTGGCTTCAGCAGCAATATGGTCAGGCCGGAATCCGGCTGGACGTGCATATTCTGCCCTGGGAGGAATTAATGAAGGAAGAGCGGATCCGGGAGGCGGACCTGATCCTGTTCGAGGCGCTGCTGAGCGAGGGGCTGCTCCGGCAGATCGAATATTTGCTGTCCCGGTACAGCTTCATTCGCAGCATGCTGGATCCCGGAACGCAGGCGGAAGCGGACCGGCTTGTGGGGCAGCTGCTTCAAGAGGCGGAACCTGAAGTCCGGGACGAGGCGTTTCAACGGCTGGAATCCTGGTTGATCGACCGCAGCACGGCCGTCTATTTGACCTACAACGAGGCCCGGGTGCTGTCCCACCCGGCGCAGCAGGGCGTTCGGTTGAATGCCGCCGGGTGGGTAGATTTTAAGGACATCTGGTTTAAAGGGGAAGGTTAACAGCAGGAGATCAACCGCGATTGCGGTACGGGAAAACATGACATCTGACGAAAGGGGAAAGGTTTCCCGGAAAGATTACCTTTTTCTAAGGGCTCGTCCGGCTGTACAATGATCACAGCACATGAGATGAAACTTACCAACGGAGTGAAGGTGAACGGTATGAAAATTATGCTGGACGATTTAAGCGGGCCGGAAATAGCCGCGTTGATCCGCGAGCATCTTCAAGGCATGGCGGAGGAGTCGCCGCCGGAGAGCATACACGCCCTAGATCTGGACGGGCTGCGGCGTCCGGATGTGACATTCTGGAGCGCATGGGAACAGGGAGAGCTGCTTGGCTGCGGGGCGCTGAAGGAGCTTGATCCCGGCCACGGCGAGATCAAGTCGATGCGGACCGCATCCGCCCACTTGCGTAAAGGCGTGGCCCGATCCATCCTGGCGCACATCATTGAGGAGGCCCGTAGGCGGGGATACCGGCGGCTGAGCCTGGAGACAGGCTCGATGGCGTCGTTCGAGCCGGCCAGACGGCTGTACGCAGCCTTCGGATTTGAGGAGTGCGACCCATTTGCGGACTATACGCTCGATCCCTACAGTACTTTTATGACCCGAGAGCTGTAACCTAAATATGCGGAAGTTGATGTGAAAAAAGGACATGCTTCCTGTCATCGACAGGGTGAGCATGTCCTTTACTTCATGTGCCGGAAAACTTAGCAAGGAATGACAGCGGTGAAGGTGCTGCCTTGGCCGGGCGTGCTTTGCACGCTCAAAGTGCCGCCGTGGGCTTCGGCAATCCATCTGCCGATGGACAGCCCAAGGCCGTGGCCGCCCAGCTCCCGGGCGCGGGATTTGTCCACGCGGTAAAAACGTTCGAAGATGTGCGGCTGTTCCTCCAGCGGTATGCCGATTCCGTTATCGCTGACGGTCATGTGCAGCATTCTCCGTTTGTCCTCCCGGATCTTCAGGGCAAGGGAGACGGTGCCGCCCACCGGCGTATATTTGATGGCATTGTCCAGTAGGATGACCATCAGCTGCTGCAGGCGCTGGGCATCGCCATGAACCGTCATGCCGTCTTCCGCATGCAGCTTCAGTGTAATTTGCTTGGCCTGCGCCAAAGAAAGCAGGGATGCTATCGTCCGCGAGGCTTCGGCCGCCAGATCAAAGTCGGTCATGATCAGCTGAACCTCATCTGAGTCGGAGCGTGCCAGTGTCAGAAGGTGGCTGGAAAGGTCGGTCATCCGCTTGGCTTCTTCCCGCATGTTGTCCAGCACCCTCCGGCTGAACGGATCGTCCTTCAGGCTGTTTTCCATTTCGAGCACCTCAATGGAGGACAGGATGACGCTGAGCGGCGTGCGCAGCTCATGCGAGGCGTCCGCGACGAACTCGCGCTGCCTCGTATACGAGCGGGCGATCGGAACCATCGCCTTGACCGACATGTTCCGGCTGAGAAACACGGCCAGGACGCAGAACAGCAGCGCGAGCCCGATCAGCACGAGCAGGAGCCAGCCGAACAGCCGGTACTGGCTGCCTACCTCCTTGGCCACGTACAGCGTGCCTATAAAGACCCCGTTATCGTAAACGGCCTTGCCGGCAAGAAGCATGCGGACATTTCCGGGAGCCGCCTTGCGGGGATCGTTTCCGTGTCTTGGCGGCCCTCCATCCCGGCCGGTTTCCTTGATCGTAACGGTCTTGTATTCCGTCTGATCGCCTTCGGGCGTCCACTCCGCCACCGCGCTGCCGACCGCTGCGCTCAGTCCCATCCGCTGCTGTGCTTCGTACAGAAAATTCCCTTGAGGGTCCTTGAAGCAGCCCACCGTCTGGTTCGCTAACGATGGATAGCTGCTGCCGAGATTGCCTTCAATATTATAGGAGCCGGTATGCTCCATCGATTCATGAAACGCATAGGACATATCTTGAATCCAGTCGTTCAGCTGATTTTTCTGGTCGTTGATCAGCAGAAAATACAGCAGCCCGTACACCGTTCCGATGAACAGGGCGAGGAAAGCGATAAGCACTGCGGTATACTGCAGCGTCAACCGGTTCTGGGTTCTTTTGAACAGGTCACTCCCCTGCCGGGGCCAGGCGAAGGGAACTTTCCATTTCCATTTAGGCTTCAATTTTATAGCCGACCCCCCGGATGCTCTGAATCAGCTCTTGATTCAGTCCGCTGAGCTTCTTGCGGAGCAGCTTGATCATGGCGTCGATCGCTTTGGGGCCGACATCGGCGTCGAGTCCCCAAATCCGGTCCAAAATGACTTCCCGGGTCAAAGCGATGCCCTTGTTCTGGATCAGCAGATCCAGCAGCTGAAACTCCCGCGGCGTCAGCTGGACGAGCTCTCCCGCGATGCTTGCCGTCTGGTTGGTCCGGTTCAGGATGAGGCCGGTGACCTGAACTTCCTCACCTTGAATGGGCGCAAAATTCCGCCGCGACAGGGCGCGGAGCCGGGCGAGCAGCTCCTCGATTTCAAACGGCTTGACCAAATAGTCGTCTGCGCCCGCGTCCAGTCCATTGATCCGGTCCTGCAGTCCGTCCTTGGCGGTCAGCATCAGGATGGCGCCCATGTATCCTTCCTTCCGCAGCTGCCGGCAAGCCCAGACGCCGTCGCCTTCCGGCATCATCCAGTCGAGAATCAGGACGTCGTAATTGGTGGCCTCGGCATACTCGCAGGCTTCCCTGCCGGTAGTGACCCAATCCGCAGTATGGCCGCCTTTTTTCTTCAGCATGTGCACGACCAACTCCCCAAGCCGCATATCGTCTTCTGCCAGCAATATTTTCATCCATATCCAATCCTTTCCCGCATCTATATAGATCGAACTAAAGTTTTGCATCGAGCTTCCTGTTATATCGGTCTATTGCGGCCTATAACATTTATTTCTTTAGTTCATTCGATCTAGCTCCTGAAATAGTGCCGGAGTTCAAGTTTAATAAGAGCATACTTCCGGCGGACAAACCGAGTCAAGAATCAGGGCAGGCCGATGCTCCAACCTTTCTTTTCAGCGTGGTACAAGCAATCGTTTGGTGGCTGCGCACGATGTTGAGGACTTTGCATATCACAAAAGCCCCAAAACCCAAGGCTTTGGAGCTCTTGAAGGTTTGGGGCTGATGAAGAAGCGGCATACCCCGTAATATAACTGGGAGATGTGCCTTTTTGATAAAACGGGTCATGTCGTTAACTTCGCGTAGACGATGAAGAAAATCATGACTTCTCCGACGATGGCGTAATTGGGGACGGGGAAGATCAGGTCAATCACGAAGCAGCAAGCAAGAATCCCCAGCATAATAGCCAGATGATAGGGCTTCAGCCGCAAATGTTTGTGTCTGTACCGGTGGAACACCACAGAGGTCGATAAGAAATACAGGAGCACAGACCCAAACACGAATGCCAGCATGAAGGAGTAATCCATCTGGTCTTTGTATAACAGCTGAATGGCTGCCGCGATCATACTCATCGATAAATACACGAATAAGTGACCGTAAATAATCATTTGGCCGGCGGTGTGGATTTCCCGGCTTACCTTTTTGTCGATGTTATCAAAGTACTGCCACCACATGGCGATGACCAGCAGGCTGGTAAAGGCTACGAACAGGACGGACGGCAGGTCCCAGTGATTAAATTGCAGCACGGCCAGGATACTGACGACCGATTCGCCTAGAAGAATCAAGGTAAACAGGGCGAAGCGTTCGAGCAAGTGGTGCGTATTGATGGGCGTTTTGACCAAATGCCGGCGCCCCAATAAGGGAAGCAGAATATCTACGGCGATTCCCGCGTACAAGACGGCATACCGGATCCAGGAGTCGAAGAACAGCGAGCAGGCCGAGATCAGGATGCCGATCAAAAAGTGGGTGCCCAAATAGGAGGCGGTCACTTGCTGATGAGCCGCTTTGGCCCGATGGACCAGAAGATACTGCAGGACTGTCAGCGCCCTTGAGCCTATGTATCCTACAAAGAAGGGAACATAGTATTGGTCAAAGTCAGGCGACAAACTCGCCGTCATGACGAGAACGAACAACAGCTGAAGGATCATGAAGATCCTGTGAATTAAAATATCCTGGCCGAACCGGTTCACAAAGAGTGTTTGTCCTACCCAACCCCACCAGATCGGGATAAAAATCAACACGAATTTGCTCAGGTACTCCAAGGGAATGGTCCCGTGTTCCGCATGCAGCAGGACATGCGTTGCTTTGGACACGGCTGCGACTAAGAGAAGATCGTAAAACAGCTCCAGCCAAGTCACCTTTTTTTCAATCATAGCCTTATAGATCTCCTCCTTGATGTGATGAATGCCGTCAAATGAGTCACAAGCGAATCCGCCGCTCATCCGAAGAATCAATTTATTATATCAATTTTCAAATCCCGGTCTACTACATTTTCGGAAATAGGACTGCTGACTGTAACCGAAGTCCCGGATTGTTAAGCAGGGGTAAATGCAACGGCCTTTTTTACTGATTTTTTGTACATTAGAGAGAAAAACATAGTTAATATAATTTTATATACACGAAAAACATTATGTGCTATTCTAACGTTGCCAAAGGGATGTTATGCGTCAAGCATGTTTGTCGATTCCCACTACGCTTCTTGGCTGCACGGAGCACCGGATCAACATTGGAAGGTCCTTAGCCTGATGGACGGGCATCATGGGATGCCGTGGCCCTTACCGGGTGATTTCATGCTTTTTGAAACTACGCATTGTAGTATAAATTATGGGAGGGAATACATATGACAAAGAAGGTTGTTTTGGAACCCGCTGCTTTGAAATTTGCACAAGATACCGCCAATCCGCCGTATTTGTTTGATCTTGGACCGGAAAAAGGGCGCGAAGCCGTAGACGAGGTTCAATCGGGCGACGTCCCGAAGCTCCCGGTTGAAATTCAGGATATCACCGTTGAGGGAGGGCCTAGCGGACAGGTTTCGGTCAGACTGCTTCGTCCCGAAAACGTTACAAATAAGCTGCCGGTCATTCTTTATATCCATGGCGCCGGCTGGGTGTTCGGAAATGCGCATACCCATGATCGCCTGATCCGGGAGCTTGCGGTCGGTGCCGAGGCCTGCGTCGTTTTCCCGAATTACAGCCTGTCTCCGGAAGCAAAATATCCGACGGCGATCGAAGAAATCTACGCGGTTCTGACCTGGATTGCGGAACATGGCGAGGCATACGGTCTGGATACGGACCGCCTTACCGTGGCTGGGGACAGCGTTGGGGGAAATATGACCGCTGCGATTACGCTGATGGCGAAAGAACGTAAGGGACCCGCCATTCATAAACAGTTGCTGTTCTACCCGGTGACGGACTCGGGCAACGACACGGAGTCCTATCATCAGTTTGCGGAAGGTTATTTCCTGCGCCGGGACGCCATGGCCTGGTTCTGGGAGCAGTATATTGCGAAGCCGAGCGATAAAGAGGAGATCTATGCTTCCCCGCTGCGGGCAACGCGCGAGCAGCTCGAAGGCTTGCCTCCTGCACTGGTCATTACTGCTGAAGCGGACGTTCTTCGCGATGAAGGCGAAGCTTATGCCAACAAACTGCGCGAAGCCGGCGTCCGGGTGACCGCTGCCCGTTTCCAGGGGGCCATTCATGACTTCGTCATGCTGAATGCTCTTGCGGATACCGCAGCGGCTAGAGGCGCGATCGCGCTGGCGAACGCTTGGCTCAAAGAATAGCAGGGGCGGTGAAAATAGCAAATGGCGACAACCATAGGCATTATGGTGGGGAGTTTAAGGGAGCATTCGTATAACCGGATGATTGCGGATACGATCCCGGAGCTTGTAGATTCCGCACAATATGAATTCATCTCGATTGCGGATCTTCCCTTGTACAACGCGGATTTGGACCGGGAGGAAAGCCCGGAGCCGGTCAAACGCTACCGCGAAGCGGTTCAACAGGTGGACGGAATCATCATCGTGAGCCCGGAATATAACTCGGGCATCCCGGGTGTGCTCAAAAATGCGCTGGACTGGGCCTCAACCCCGACCAAAACCGCGGTTCTCATTCATAAACCGGCCGGGGTCATCGGTGCGACGCCGGGCGTTAAAGGGACGATTTTGTCGCAGCAGCAAATCCGGCAAACCTTGGACGCCGTTCAGTCTTATGTGATGCCGTTTCAAAAAATGTATATATCGCAGGCGATGGAGAAGGTTGATCCGGAGAGCGGTAAGCTGACCGATGAAACGACCCGCAGGTATGTACAGCGTTACGTGCGGTCGTTCATCCAATGGGTCGATCAGGTACAGCAGATGAACGGGCAATAACCATCTTAATCAGGAGCTGAGGCTATTATGGGTAACATAGCAATTTATGGATTCGGTCGGATCGGAAGACAGCTGCTTCGGGCGGCGTTGGAACAAAGTTTGTTTGTTCCTTATTCCATCTCCGATATCAAAGATGAAGCGACGCTGGCGGCGCTGTTTGAAGTGGACACCAACTACAAGCGCTGGCCTGAGAACGTATCGGGCGGCGAGGGCGCGATCGTGATCGGCGGCCGGGATATCCGGTATTTGAATTCGGCCAAGGAAGTGCCTCATTGGGGTGAGCTCGGCGTCGACCTGGTCGTCGACTGCACCGGGCGGGCCGTGACGCGGCCTGTGGCCGAACAGCATCTGGAGCGGGGAGCCAAACGGGTGCTGGTCAGCGGACCAAGCAAAACGCTTGATGACTGCGACGCCGTTCTGCTGAAAGGAATCAACCTCGACAGCTTCGATCCGGAAAAGCATAAAATCATCAGTATGGCGAGCTGCACGACGAATGCGCTGGCTCCGGTCGTCAAATTGGTCCGGGAAAACTACGGTATCAAATACGGCTTATTCTCCACGGTACACTCGTATACGAACACGCAATCGTTAACCGATCAGCCGATGAAGGACCGCCGGGACTCCTGGGCTGCAGCCGAAAACATCATTCCGTCGTCTTCCGGCGCCGCCAAAGCGCTCAAGTTCATCTGGAACGATCTGCAGATTACCGGCAAAGCGTACCGCATTCCGACGCGTACAGGCAGCATTGCCGAGCTGAACCTGATCACGGAGAAGCCTTGTACCGTTCAGGAGATCAATGATATGTTCCGGCAGGCCGCAAGCGAAGGCGATCTGAAGGGTGTGCTCGACGTTTTGGAAGGGGAATGGGCATCGTCACGCATCGTTGCCGATCCGCATTCCTCGATTATCGACCTGCCGTTAACCCAGGTGCAGGGGGAAATGCTGTCCGTCGCCACCTGGTACGATAACGAATGGGGTTATGCCTCCAGATTGGCGGAAGTTGCTGCTTATTTGGCAGGGAAATAGGATGAAATAGGATTGCAGTTACAGAGGAAAGGGGCTGCCGGTGAGTACCGGCGGCCCTAATTTGCTTGAGAAAGGGACGGATCGGATTCGCTCCGAAAAAATGGATTGACAATGAGAAGAACATCATTTATCTTTAATTTAAGATAAATAAATTCGAAATAAAAACCCGGATCCAAAAATCCTAAAGGAGCGATACAGATGTTCACACGCACGGCAGGTATTCATCACATTACGGCATTTTCAAGAAATCCCCAGGAAACGATTGATTTCTACAGCGGCATCCTCGGACTCAGCTTGGTGAAGAAGACGGTCAACTTCGATGATCCTACGGTGTATCACCTGTATTTCGGTGACCCGGCCGGGTCTCCGGGAACGATTCTGACCTTTTTTCCTTATCCACGGGCCCGGCAAGGGCAGATTGGGGGCGGTCAGGTGGGCATCGTGACCTTTGTCATTCCGCCCGGCTCCATTGATTTTTGGCAGGAACGGCTGGCTTGGTTCGGACGGGATGCAGCAAGCAGCAAGCGGTTTGGAGAGAACTATCTGCAGTTCTCGGATCCGGACGGACTGCGCCTGGAACTGGTGGAGCGGGAGGACGGAGCCGGGGGCGCAAGCCCGCTTGAAAGCATTCCGGATGACCAGGCCATCAAGGGATTAGGCGGTGCGGTTCTGTTCAGCGAGGCTTATGCCGACACGATCGACGTGCTGGAGAACCTTCTCGGACTGGCCAAAATCGGGGAAGACGCCGGATACGCCCGTTTTCAAGCGACGGCTGAGATCGGCAACCTGATCGATGTTCGTATGGAGGACATGGAAGCGGGACATGGCACTGCCGGAACCGTACATCACATCGCCTGGCGGGCAAGCGATAACGCGGAGCATGAAGCGTGGAGGGAACGCGTGTCGGTCAATGGCTTTGACGTCACTCCAATTAAGGATCGCCAGTATTTTAAAGCCATCTATTTCAGGGAACACGGCGGAATCCTGTTTGAGATTGCGACGGATCCTCCCGGATTCGCCCGGGACGAAGCCCCGGATGCGCTGGGACGCAAGCTGATGCTGCCGGAATGGTTTGAACCGCAGCGCGGTGACATTGAAGCCCGGTTAGAGCCGGTTACGACCGAGAAAGTATGGAATTGACCGCGGAACAGGCGGTGCGCGATATCGTGAGACAATCAGCATTTGGATATGAGGTAATTTAGAACCGCCGTCCATCGATGATCCCTGCAAGGACAGGGGTCATCTTTTTTTTAGCAATCTTCTGCCTGAACGCTAGACTTTATGGTGAGACATTGGCTTTTCACCATCTTTTCACCATCGCCCCGTACAATGACAGCATAACGGGAATGAACATACTTGAAACAAGGTGGTCTGTATATGGCAAATTCCAAATGGATCAAATGGACGGCAGGCATGGCGGGTGTGGTCATGTTTACAGGTTTCGTAGGATATATCTCCAAGTTTAATCCGGCCGACACTGCTGCAGGGAATGTGGCGAGCGCTTCCCCGATCTTCGGAGCGGGACAAGACGACTCAAGCGGCGACGTCGAGAACCAGTGGCGGGACGAAGCTTCCGGCGGGGACGCAGGGTTCTCCGGGCAGGAACGCGGATTTATGGGCGGCCGCTCCCGGTCGGGCATGGACTTCGGCTCCGGGCAAAGCAGCAGCGGGGAAGGCTCCATGCGCACCCACGCTTCCTAGCGGCAGATGCTGGACGGAGGTGATTGAAGATGCATACATTCAGAGCGATGAACACCGAATTCGTCACGCAGGGACTGCCTGAGGCGGAGCAGAGGGAAGCGGAGTCCTGGTTTGCTTTTGTAGAAAAGCATTTGACCCGCTTCGACCCGGGCAGCGAGCTGTCCGGGCTGAATCGTTCGGCAGGCAGGCCGTTTATGGCGACGCCGATCCTGTTCGAAGCCGTCAGCGTGGCGGTGGATTATTACCATAGGGCCGACGGGTTGTTTAACCCTTTTCTCGGGCAGCTCCTGACTGATCTGGGATACGGCCGAAGTTTCGGAGAGACGGCTGCTGAAAAGAAGGTTTCTTCACAGGCATCCGATCGAACGGAGGCTAATGCAAAGCTGCTGGGCGCTTTTGGCCCGGAGATGGGGGCCAAGCTGAACCCGCTGCTTCGCAGCATCGAGCTGCCTCCGGCATGGTCGGTGGATCTCGGCGGCATCGCCAAGGGCTGGAGCGCCGAGAAGCTCGCGGGCATGATGCGCAGAAAGGGCATTGCACACGGGGCGGTCAGCGCCGGCGGGGACATGATGCTGTGGGGCGGGGAGGACCGTCCGCAGCAGGTTAACATAGCGGATCCATTCGCTTTGGACCGCGACATGGATTCGCTCGTCATCCGCAGGAACGCGGGCGTTGCCACAAGCAGCCGGCTAAAGCGGAAATGGCTGGACGGAGAGGGACAGGAGCGGCATCACATCCTCGATCCTCGCACCATGATGTCTAGCCTGACAGATGTGGTGCAGGCGACGGTCATCCATCCGTCGCTGACGGCGGCCGAGGTCTATGCCAAATGCCTGCTAATCCTTGGCCTGCAGGCCGGGACGGCATGGCTTGAACGCAAACATCCCGCCGCGGCGGCTGTGCTCGTCTGCGAAGACGGCTCCGTCTGTACGGCGGGATTCATCGAAGCATATCGACAGGAGAATGGAAAGGAGGCGGGATGATGGCGGTCTTTTATCATTTCGGCAGCGGCATCAGTCAAATTTTATCGGTGTGGGTGACGACGAGGGCGGCGGGGCTGACCTCTTATATGCTCCTGTTCGCTTCTGTTGCGGCAGGACTGCTGCAGGGAGGGGCGTGGGCGAGAGGGCCGGTGAAAGCGAAGCTGAACATGGTGCATCAATGGTGCGGCTGGTTCGGTCTGTTATTTGGCATGGTTCACGGACTCGTTCTTCTGTTCGACCGGTTTGTCGGGTATTCCTTGGCGGATCTTTTGATCCCCTTTAAGGCGAGCGGCGACCGGTTGTGGATGGGGATGGGGATTTTGTCGCTGTACTTGCTGCTGCTGCTGATCATCAGCTCGGATCTGATGAAGAAGCTCGGCAAAAAGGTATGGCGCTTCATTCACTTTCTGGCCATGCCCGCCTATTTGATGGCGCTGGTCCACGGGATCATGCTGGGAACGGACAGCCGGCAGGCTCCCGTGATTGGGCTCTATGCGGTGACCGGCGTGACGGTGCTCATCCTGCTGGTGAACCGGATCGCCGCTTCTCGCAGAAAGGGCGGAGGGAGACTGATTGTGGTGCAGGAAGGCGGGAAAACCCGCATCAAACAAATTCCTTCTTCACGCTAATAAGACAGGCGGAGTGCTTCTGCGCTCCGCCTGTTAAGCATGATCAAGCGTTATTCGGATGTTATCAAAAGTTCATATTCGCTCGGGTTCGGGCCATTTAGATTTAGCGGCTGTTCTCCTGCCGTCCGGCGTAGTAGGGGGCGCCTGGATCGATGTCGAGCACGACGCGCTGCGGCTCGGCCAGCGCATATTGATGCTCGCAGCGCCAGCGCATCTCTTCGGTGAAGCCGATCGTTTCGCCGTCTTCGATCACGTCTCCCTGCCGGAATAAATAGTACGCCACATCCATCAGCTGGCCGGCCAGCTCGGAAGGGTCAAGGTCAAAGAAGTGGCATTGGACGTCGGGAATCCCGAGCGCCGCCAGCCCAAGCGAATCCATCAGCCCTTCATTGCGCCCGCTCCCGGTCCCTTCCACGTTATAAAAGCGGATGTTCATCGCGCCGTACAGCAGTTCGCCTTGTTCCACTGCCGCCAGGTACGCCTGCGGTTCGACAAGCTTGTCGCTGGCCCGGAAATAGACGGCGTCGCATGGAGCCACCTCCAGCACGGCCCGCAGGGCGCCGGTCATCAGCTGCAATCTGTCTTGGGGCATAAGGCCCGAAGCCACCAGGTCGGTGAGCAGCAGCGTATAACCGCATCCGCTGACGACTTCTCCGGCTTCTCTCCAGTGCCAGGACTGCTGAACGGCGGTGGCATATTCGTCTACCGGGCGGTTTTGGACCGGCATCAGGCTGGTTTGCGCCGGCATCTCGCCTTCCGAATAGGCAACCTTATAGTCCAGGTGAAAAAAGTGCAGCAGATCATCCGGACCGGACTCATCCGGCCCCCACACCGCAAGGCCGGCATGTTCGCGTTCTCCGGCTTGCTGGGTGGAGCCGGTGTAACGCTCCATGCTTGCAAACAAACGGCTTCGGTCGATTTCCGGCTTGTGCCGATATTTCAGTTCGACTGCATATACCCGCGAGAAGCCAAAGCTTTGTTCTTCCTGAGTTACCTCACTCGTCATGTTCCTCTTCTCCTATCGCTGTACTGTTCTCCATTCCTTATTGTAACGAATCTTTCCAATGTGTTCCAGCTCATGCTCCGTATCCCGCCGGACAGGGAGAAGGAAATTTATTTATTTCGGCGAATCGCTGGATGTCATAAAACCGCAGGCCGGCAATAAGTTATAAAAGGCCCGGCTGAAATCGGAGTGCTCCGAAAACGCATCGGTCCCGGGATGTAGTTTTATGTCGAAAAAAGCACAATTAAAGAAGGGATTTGGTGAAACGCATCGAATAAAGAGAAGTGCATTTTTACCTCTACACCCAAATTTCAGGAGGATGTTTAATGATCGTTGTCATGATTGTGCTGTACCTAGCCATATATATCGCCATTTGCGGCGCGTATTTCCAGCTTGCCAAAAAGGCGGGCAGGGACGACATCGCGTGGTTTGCGTTTGTCCCGATTTTGAATTATATTCTCCAGTTGAAGCTGATCAAGGAGAGTGCATGGTGGATCCTGATCACACTGGTGCCGATTGCCAATATCGTGTTCGCCATCATCTGGCAGGTGAAGCTGCTGAACGCGTTCGGCAAGAACGGGGCCTACGTTCTTTTTGCCATTTTCCTGTCCCCGGTATATGTGATTCTGTGGATGGTTTGGGGCTATTCCAGCAAGACGACTTACCAGCTGTACAATCCGCCGGTTCCCCCAGGGCCAACAGCCGCATTTTAAGCAGAAATCGTTCTTGGGCTCTGACCGGATCTTTGCTTACATACCGACAGAACTGAAGCGTGATTCTAAGATTTAACAACACAGGGCATGATTCGTACTCGGGTCGGCCCCAATCATCGAGGTAAAAATGCACACAATGACCGTGACCGCTCCCGTTAGGGGGCGGTTTTGCATTTTCGGATATCGGAGGTGTTACCGGGAGGGAGCTCGATGCATAAAAAACAGGGGAAACAGCAAAATAATGGTAATCATTTCTCGAAGGAGTTTTCCCATTGTTTATTCAGCGGCTGAAAAAGTTTCTGTATACCTATCCCCGGCCTGAGCGGGAGCAAGAACATCAGGATTCTCCTAAGGGGAAGCCCCTGAGCAAAGAACTATCCGACAGTCTGGAGCTGCTCCAACAATCCATGGGCAAAAATACGGATTTTGTCATCCATCATCTCGCAGCCGATCAGGAATCGGACTATAAAGTCATCGTCAGCTTTATCGACGGCCTGGTAGATCCGCTGCTCCTTTCCAAATTGCTGGAAAACCTGAATCGCTTGAAGTTGGATAATTTGCTTCGGGCGGACAAGGCATCTGCCGATTGGCTCAAAAACCAGCTGGCCATAGGGAATGTTCGGGTCATCTGCACGCAGGAAGATTTAATCCATTCGGTCCTGGACGGTAGGGCCGTTATTGTCGTTCAAGGCATGCGGGAAGCCTTCGCCGTATATATCGATGGAGGTTCCCGGCGATCAGTAGAGGAGCCTTCTTCCCAGACGGTGATCCGGGGCCCGAAAGAAGGGTTTACGGAAAATATCACGACCAATATCGCCCTGCTCCGGCGAAAAATCAAATCCCCGCATTTGACCATTGAATCGCATGTCATCGGAACCTATACGCGCACCAACGTATCCATCGCCTATATCGAAGGGATCGCAAACCCGGAGGTCGTCAAGGAAATGACATCGCGGATCCAAAGTATTGAAATCGACGGGATTCTGGAGAGCGGGTACATTGAGGAAATGATACAGGACGGCGTTCAGTCGCCATTCCCAACCATATATAATACCGAGCGGCCCGACACGGTCGCAGGCGGGCTGCTGGAGGGACTGGTCGCCGTCTTTGTGGACGGCACGCCTTTTGTTTTAGTGGCTCCCGTCACTTTTTACCGTTTCCTGACCTCCAGCGAAGATTATTATCAACGATTCGATATTTCTTCCTTTCTTCGCATTGTCCGGATGATCTCGTTTTTCACCGCCCTGCTTCTCCCATCGATTTTTATTTCCTTAACCACCTTCCATCAGGAACTGCTTCCCATGCCGCTTTTGATTTCATTGGCCGCACAGCGGGAAATTACGCCGCTGCCGACGCTGGTCGAAGCGCTGCTGATGGAGCTGACCTTTGAAGTCATTCGTGAAGCAGGCGTCCGGATGCCGAGAGCGATCGGCCCGGCCATTTCTATCGTCGGCGCATTAGTGCTCGGTCAG
Organism: Paenibacillus sp. PSB04; assembly: GCF_025809195.1. Taxonomy (NCBI): domain Bacteria; kingdom Bacillati; phylum Bacillota; class Bacilli; order Caryophanales; family Paenibacillaceae; genus Paenibacillus; species Paenibacillus sp. PSB04. The sequence goes on along the minus strand of NZ_CP081301.1, from coordinate 6,473,517 downwards.
GCCGCGGTCCAGGCGGGACTGGTATCGGCAGCCGTCGTGATTGTCGTCTCCTTTACAGCGATTTCCAATTTTGCACTTCCGGCGATTAACTTTGCTTCGTCCGTCCGCCTTCTCCGATTTGTCCTGATGATATTTTCCGGAAGCTTCGGGCTGGTCGGTGTGCTTGGGGTATTGATTCCGCTGATGGCGCATCTGGCCTCACTCGAATCGTTTGGCGTACCTTATCTCATGCCGTCATCGCCTTTTAACAAAACGAACCAAAAGGACCAGATGATTCGGGCGCCCTGGTGGAAGCTGCGCACGCGTCCAATAGGCATCGGGGACCAGAACCGGATGCGCCAGCCGAAAGACAAGAAGTCGTTCGCAGAACGTGAGGTCGGGCGCCCGAGGGATCCATTGGCCTAGGAAGGGGGGATGGGGATGAGAAGACGGATTGCCTGCTTGGTGCTGATGGCTTGCCTGTTGCTTACAACAGGCTGCTGGAATCGGGCTGAGCTGAACGACCTGAGAATTACGGTAGCCGGCGGCATCGACCGAGTAGGGGACAAATGGGAAATCAGCTATCAGACGATCATCCCGTCCTCCATGGCCTCCGGGACGGGCGGCTCGGCCGGGATGAGCTCACAGCCGGCCATTTATGTGTTTTCCATGGTTTCCGATACTATTTTCGGGGCCCGAATGAAGAGTAATTTGGAAGCCTCCCGGAAGCTGTATGTCGCACACGCCAAAGTGATTGTGGTCGGCAGGGAAGCGGCAGAGCGGGGGCTCGGCGAGCTGGTTGATTTGTTTCTGCGCAATTCGGAATCCCGTGAAACCGTAGAGCTGCTGCTCACCGACGGAACGGCGAAGGATCTGTTGAAGAAAATGGTTCCTCCTGAAAAGCTGCCGGGTGCAAGCTACAGCGATATTATGGGGAAAGAGTCAAGATTCATATCGATTTTTCCGAAAAAAACGATCTTTGATCTGGCGCTCAGCCTGCATTCGGATGCCAAAAGTATCGGTATACCGGTAGCTACATTTGTGGGTGAGGACACGGAGGAGAATAAGGAGAAGCTGCATTCGCTCGATGTCCTAAAAGAAACCTCACCTCCGCTTTCCTTGAGGCTGACCCGCCTTGGCGTATTCAGCGGGGACCGATTGACCGGATATCTGAGCGGCAGAGAAAGCATGGGGCTGTCGTGGCTGACCGATCAAGTGAAGGGGACCGAGTTATCTTTTCCTTGTCCCCAAGCGAAAAACAAGCATAATTCGATCATCATCACCTCTGCGAAAACGAAGCTCAGGCCCGTCCATGCCGGCACGCACTATACGATGCTGGTTAACGTCAAACTGAATGGGAATTTAATGGAATCCACGTGCAGCAAGGACTTGTCCAAACCGGAGGTCATCCGTGAAATGGAGAAGAGTATCGAAGCGGAAGTCCGTGATCAGATGTCTACCGGTTGGGATGCCGTGCGTCAGATGGGAATTGACGTGACCGGTTACGCCGACATCATTCACCGCAGTTTTCCCAAAGAGTGGAGGAAGATGCAGGCCACATGGCCGGAACAATTTAAACGCATGGATATTCAGGTCCAGGTCAAGGCAACGATCCGCCGGCCGGGACTTATCCAGAAGACGATACAACTGATGAAGTAATAGTTGTCTCCGGGCAGCCCAAGAGAACTGAGTACGATGAAGGAGTATCCTATGATCCGAACGACCCGTGCTTCTGAAATTGCCATATCGTTATCACTGTTTGAAGTAGGAAGCACTACCCTGTTCCTGTTAGGGGGAGAGGCGAAGCAGGACGCCTGGATCGCCATGCTTCTTGGCGCCGGAGCAGGGCTGATGCTGCTTCTGGTTTATTTGCTGATGTACCGCCTGGATGCGGAAAGGGATCTGTTCGAGATGTGCCGGCATTACTTGGGCAGCATATTCGGCTGGATTGCTGCGTTTGCGCTTACCGCTTATTTTGCTTATGAAGCCTCCCGGAATTTTCGCGATATCGGCGAATTGGCCGTTCAAACGATGCTGAACCGGACACCGATGTCGATCATTATTTTCATTTCGGTGCTTATCGGGTCGTACATCACCTATCTTGGGCCACGGGCGGCTTTCAGACTGAGCGTGATTTATGCCTATGTCATGGCGTTCGGATATGTATTGATCTTAGTCATGGTCCCTTTGACGGGGCTGCTGCACACTAAATTCATGTTTCCTGTCCTGGAGAACGGATTCGCTCCAGTGTGGCGGGCGGCCATGCCTAACATCGTATCGTTTCCTTTCGGGCAAACCGTCCTGTTTCTGGTTTATTTTAAATATGCTCAGAGGGGCAAACATCTCGGCAGGCTCACCATCGTATCCTTTCTGGCTACAGCTGTTTTTTTGACCGTTCTAAACCAGCTGGTTATTCTCGTTCTCGGGCCCGAGATTGCCACCATCGGCACGTATCCGCTGTTTATGGTCGTACAGATGATGGAGGTGGCCAACGTGATTGAGAGAGCCGACGCGCTGTTTGTCCTGCTCTTGTTCATGGGCATCGGCATGAAGGCTAATTTCTTACTGATTGGGGCAGGCATCGGCCTTCAGCGCCTCACCGGAATCCGCTACAAGCTGTGGATCATCCCGCTGGGATTGACCGTATTTGGCCTCACGTATTTATCACCCACGTTTACGGAATATTTCAGGGCAGGTCTCAAGCTGACCGTAGAGCAGCTGATGCCGATTACGCAGCTGGTGATTCCCGGGATCCTGGTCATTGCGATGCTGATTGGCAAAAAGAAGCGAAAGCCGGCCTAGGCGAAGATTTCATTGGGATATGCACATAATCCCGCTGCGGAGGTGGAGACCCTATCCGTATCTGTCCTAAAGGGGGATGAAATATGGAACAACTGCTGCAATCGGAATCTTCAGCCCGGCGAATCCGCCGCGAGGCCATGCCTTACCACAGCCCGGAAGATTTAAACCGGGTGGTCGAAGCCGCCAAGGATGCGAGGTTAGTATTGCTCGGCGAGGCTTCGCATGGGACGTCCGAATTTTATACGACCCGCGCCGAAATAACGAAAAGGCTGATCGCAAGCAAGGCGATCCGGTTTATAGCTGTGGAAGGGGACTGGCCTTCCTGCTACGAAGTCAACAAGTACGTCAAGGATTTGGAGGATAACGAAGCCAAATCGGCGGCAGAGGCGCTGCGGGCATTTCACAGATGGCCGTCCTGGATGTGGGCCAACCGGGAAATGGAAGCGTTCATCGAATGGCTCAGAAGCTATAACTTGGGGCGGCCCGCCGGGGAACGGATCGGCTTTTACGGCCTCGACGTATACAGCCTGTGGGAATCCATGCAGCATATCGTCGATTATTTGAAGCAAACGGAGTCGCCTCTCCTGGATACGGCGCTGCAGGCGTTCGGCTGCTTTGAGCCTTATGGGGACGACTCACAGTCCTATGGCATTTCCGCCGGACTGATCGGGGAAAGCTGTGAGGAGGAGATCGTGGCGCTGCTGCATGAAATGCAGCGCACCAGGCTCGGCCATCCGCAGAGCGAAGCGGAGCTGAACGCCATGATGAACACGATGGCAGCCGCCGACGCGGAGCACTATTACCGGACCATGGTCCGCGGAGGACCCGATTCCTGGAACGTCCGGGACCGTCATATGGTTCGGGCGCTCCGGCAGCTGCTCGATTATCACGGGCCGGATGCCCAGGCTGTGCTGTGGGAGCATAATACCCATATCGGGGACGCCCGCGCAACGGACATGGCGGCTGACGGCATGGTCAACGTCGGTCAGCTCGTCCGCGAATATTACCGACCGGCCCAGACGTTCAGCGTCGGCTTCGGCACCCATCACGGGCATGTGCTGGCAGGCTCGGCCTGGGGTGCCCCCGTGGAGGTCATGGAAGTTCCGGCCGCCATCCGGGGCAGTTGGGAAGACCTGCTGGCCCGTGCAGGCGGAGGCGAGAACATGCTATTGCTGTTCGACGCCGATGCCCAGCCGGAGCTGCGGGAAGTATTCGGTCACCGGGCGATCGGCGTCGTCTATGACCCCGGGTATGAGCTTGGGAATTACGTTCCCTCGCGTATGCCGATGCGTTACGATGCGTTCGTCTTTATCCATGAAACCCATGCGTTAGAACCGCTGGCACTGCCGCAGATGGTTTGAAGGTTCATAGTTAAATGAATAAAAGCCGCCTGAGAGGATAAAGGCGGCTTATTTATCGTTTGTTATTTTGAAATATCGATGATATAAGAAGTAATTTCCTTAATTTTTGTTTTGTTTAAACTGCTGTTGAAACGATAAATATTACAGAAAGCGTAGCTCATATTATTTTCGAGGTTGAGTATGCCATTTAAAGAACCGGAATATCCGTGCGTGATGATATTGCTAATGATTAACTCCGTTGGCGTTTTGTCCATCAGCTTTCTGAGCATTTCGAAAACCTGATCCTTACCTTGCAATGTATTATGGCCGACAATATTCCATTGGATATCTTCTATCGTCTTCTCATTAATAAAGTCAATATCGTTGCAAACAAAGGCAGCATTAAACGCTCTGAGGAACTCTTTTTTGGGTGCGTTTCCGCAATCTTCTGCACAAATCATTTTCACCTGTTCGTACCGGGTATTGTCCTCTGCCATGTTCACTTCCCCCCTCATTCAGTTTCTATGATTTTGTTATTCGACATCGAATTTTCATCCTCCTTGTTGTTTAAGGAACCAAACCACACCAGATCGTTTTGCAAATATGGATCAAAAAAGCGGCTCAAGGGATTTTCCCGGCGGCCGCTTTAGCGTGCACAAAAAAAGATTCCCCAAGGTTCTAGGAATCGGCAGCACTCCGAAAACAGGGAGGAAATCGGGCATACGCTGCCGAAAACAATTAGGCGTCCAAGAACCAACAGATGTATGATTACATCCGGAAAGGGAAGGAAGCACTGAACAGCTTGTTGAAAACTTTTTTTTGAAGATATGTCGATCCGGGTTTCGTCCATTCGTCGTCTATATAGAAACCATGAAAAAGGAGATTATTCTCATGCACACTGTCCTTTCAAAAGACGGAACCAAGATCGCTTACGACCGGAGCGGGAGGGGGCCTGCGCTCATCCTGGTGGCGGGGGCGTTCAGTTACCGCAAATTTCCGGCGCAGGTCCAGCTGGCCCAGCTGCTGTCCAGCCAGTTTACCGTATATAACTACGACCGCCGCGGGCGGGGAGACAGCGGGGATTCCCAGCCCTACGCCGTGGAACGCGAGATCGAGGATTTGGAAGCGGTCATCGAAGCGGCCGGAGGCTCCGCGTATGTCTGGGGGCTGTCCTCGGGAGCCGTATTGGCCCTTGAGGCAGCCGCCCGAGGGGCGGCCATCACGAAGCTTGCCCTCCACGAACCGCCGCTTGTGGTCGATGCCTCGGACCGGAAGCCGCCGCAGGACTTTATGCCGCAGGTGACGGAGCTGATCCGCAGCGGGCGGCGCGCCGAAGCGATTAAATATTTTATGACCAAAGGGATGGGAGCCCCCGGGTTCGTCGTCAGCATGATGCGAATGATGCCGAAGGTGTGGGCGAACCTGATGGCGGTGGCCCACACGCTGCCCTATGATGCCGCGCTGCTTGACGGTTATTGGGACGGTAAACCGCTGCCTGTTGAACAGTGGAGCCGCGTGACGATGCCGACGCTTGTTCTGGAAGGGCCGGATAGTCCGATCTCCCTCCGCCATGCCGCCGGTGCGCTGGCTCAAGGACTGCCGAACGCCGTTCTGCTGAGTAAGAAGGGGCTCGGCCATACGAAAAAGCTGGACGCTCCGAAAATTGCGGCGGAACTGTCCGCATTTTTTGCAGACAAGGCGCAGGCATCCGGCATGTAAAGGCATGACTGAACGATCCAGACCAAAAGAAATAAAAAATTTTTAAAAATGAAGCGCTGATGTCGATTTCAGTCTCTCCCGTTCGTCGAAATGATAGAAGCTGAATCAGGGAAGACGGCGGCTTCATCCCAATCCAAGGAGGAATAAAAATATGAGATTTATGATGATCGTCAAAGCGACAACCGATTCTGAAGCGGGAGTTCTGCCAAGTCCGGAGTTACTTGAAGCCATGCAGCGTTATAACGAAGAACTGGCCAGAGCCGGTGTCATGCTCGGAGGCGATGGCCTGTTTCCTAGCTCCAGTGCGATCCGTATCTCCTACCCGGAACCCGGCGGCAAACCGAAAGTGGTCGACGGGCCGTTCACCGAAGCCAAAGAGATGATCGCTGGGTATACTTTGATTGAAGTCAAATCGAGGGAGGAAGCGATCGAGTGGGCGCTGCGGATGCCGGATCCCCACGGATACGGCCAGGGTCAAATTGAGCTGAGACAGGTGTTTGAAATGGAGGACCTGACGGATAATCCGGAAGCCATCGCCAAGGACAACGCGCTCCGGCAGCAGCTGGAGGAGCAACGAAAAGCGTGACTTCATCACAAACGCACCGGACCATTGACGCCATTTGGCGGATTGAATCCCCGAAGCTGATCGCCGGCCTGACGCGAATGGTCCGGGATGTGGGCCTGGCCGAGGATTTGGCCCAGGACGCCCTGGTGATCGCCCTCCAGCGGTGGCCGGAAAGCGGCATCCCCGACAATCCCGGCGCCTGGCTGATGACGGCGGCCAAGCGGAAGGCCATCGATCTGCTGCGCAGAAACAAGCTCCGGGATGAGAAATACGCGGAGATGGCGCAGATAACAGAATTGTATACTGAAGATGACCTGGAGCGGAATATGGACGGGGAGATCGGCGACGATCTCCTCCGTCTGATCTTTATGACCTGCCATCCGGTGCTGTCTCGGGATGCCAGGGTCGCGCTGACGCTTCGCCTGTTATGCGGCCTGACCACGGATGAAATCGCCCGTTCCTTTCTGACGGCAGAATCGACCATCGCCCAGCGGATCGTCCGCGCCAAACGAACCTTAAGCAGCCGCAAGGTTCCTTTTGAGGTTCCGGCAGGAGAGGAGCTGCAGGAGCGCTTGAGCGCCGTACTTGAGGTCATCTACCTGATGTTTAATGAAGGATACTCGGCGACGACCGGAGACCACTGGCTCCGCCCGCTGCTCTGCCAGGAAGCGCTGCGGCTTGGACGCGTTCTGGCCGAGATTGCCCCGGAGGAACCGGAGGTTCACGGATTGGTGGCTTTGATGGAAATCCAGTCCTCCCGTTTCAAGACCCGGGTCAGCGCTTCCGGCGAGCCGGTGCTGCTGATGGACCAGAATCGGGCGCAGTGGGACAGGCTGCTTATCCGCCGTGGGCTGGCGGCGCTGGAGCGGTGCCGGAAGCTGGGCCGCCCGCTCGGTCCTTACGCGCTTCAGGCGGCGATATCCGCCTGTCATGCGCAGGCGCCCGCTGCAGCGGACACGGATTGGGCCCGAATCGCTGCCCTCTACGAGGCGCTGTCCAGGGTGGCGCCCTCCCCGATCGTCGAGCTGAACCGGGCGGTGGCCATTTCGATGGCCTTCGGTCCGGCATTCGGTCTGCAGCTCGTCGATGAGCTGATGCACGAACCCGCCCTGAAAGAGTATCACCTGCTCCCGAGCGTCCGCGGCGACCTTCTGGTCAAGCTCGGAAGGATGGACGAAGCCCGCTCCGAATTCGAACGGGCGGCCGCCATGACCCGCAACAGCCGTGAGCAGCAGCTGCTCTTGAAGCGGGCCGCGGAGTGCGGCGGTTCACCAAATTAATTATTTTGCTGCTGTATGTCGATGAAGGACGTTCCCATTCGTCGTTATAGCAGGTGGAAGAATAAGAAGGGCAGGAAATCGTGGCCTTTAGTCTTCCTCCAACAAGGAGGGAAACGTTCATGAGATTTATGTTGATTGTCAGGGCTAACGGGTTGTCGGAAGCCGGTATTTTACACACGCGCCGGTTCGAGGAAGGGATGGCCGAATATCGCAAGGCGTTGGCACAGGCAGGCAAGCTCCTTGCTGCCGAGGAGCTCCAGCCCAGTTCAAGCGGGGTCCGAATCCGGCTTACCGGCCGTGACGGAATTCCGGAGGTCTGCCCCGGTCCATTCCCTGTGGATCATCGGCTCATCGCGGGATACGTAGTCATCGAGTCGGCAACGGCGGACGAGGCGGTGGAATGGGCTATGAAGATGCCGGTACCCGAAGGCTGTGAGGGCAGCGAAGTAGATGTCCGCGAGCTCAGGGAATGGGCACAGGAAGACCGAAATCCAAGGGTGTTGGCCCTGGAAGCGGACCTGCAGGAGCAGGTCCGTATGCTGGATCAGATGCAGAAATTTTCATAAGCAACCCATTCATCGTTGACAAAGGAGCGAATCATAAATGAATCAGGAAGTCGTCGATTATATTGAGGCGTTGAAAGAACCGTGGCAAAACGAGCTGTCCACCCGTCTGCGTGAAGTGGTCCATCAGGCCCTGCCGGACGTGAGCGAGCGCATCCAGTACAAGAAACCCCATTTTTTGAAAAACGGAAAATACGCTGCCGTCATCTCCGCCTCGAAGGATGCGGTCAGCTTTACGATCTTTAATGCGGACGGGCTGGACCTTCCGGAAGGCATGTTTGAGGGACCGGCGGAAAGAAAAACGATGAAGCTGCGCAAAGGGGACTCGTTTGATGCCGGCCAGCTGTCGGCTTGGCTCAGCCAGGCTGCCGAAACGCTGTAAATGTTATCTTTAGACCCGACGCGATATGGAAATCCAAACCCTTGAATGCCAAGGGTTTTTTTGCTTTTTTTCGCAGAACCGGGAATCATTCGGGCAGGATGGGACACCCTATAACAGGTCCAGGATTGACCGCCATATTATGCTTCTTGGAGTGGTTAAAGAGCTGATGAACCGATTCAAGTCTCGTTATGCCCGTTATATTGCCGCCGCCCTGTCGACTGCATTGATTGCAGGCGCGGTCCTGCTCTACCGGAACCTTCCGGCCAAGCTGCAGCCCGAAACCAAGCCGCATTCGTTGACAAAAAAAGAGGTTAAGCCCCAGCGCGAAAAAACGATTCCCGAAAAACTTGAAGAGCTCGACCGGACTTATCCGTTTGGGGAGCCTCCCGAGGGCAGTGCCAGAACCTATTGGGGGGCCGGAAAGGGCAAAAATCTCATTGTCGTTCAGCTGGAATCCTTTCAAAATTTTGTGCTGAATGCATCGGTTCAGGGGCATCAGGTAGCGCCGGTAATGAAACAGTTGTCCAAAGAAAGCTTGTATTTTCCATACATATTCCAGCAAATCGGAGTAGGCAATACGTCAGACGCCGAGTTTGCCGCCAGCACGTCGATCTACCCCATCGGGTTTTCAGCCATGTCTACTACGTATGCCGACCGAAAGCTGCCGAGCCTTGCCAAGCTGTTGGGCAGGAATAATTACGTTACGGCGACGTTTCATGTCAATGACGTGACCTTCTGGAACCGGGACCAAATGTATCCGGCGCTGGGGTTTCACGCGTATTATGACAAGCCCTATTTCAGCAAGGTCAAATTCAGCCGGTTCGGGGCGTCGGATGAGGAATTGTTCCGGGTCGGTATCCGTAAAATGAAAACGATGCGAAAGCTGGACAAGCGGTTCTACGCCCAATTCGTTACCGTGACGAGCCATTCTCCCTATAAAATCAAAGAAGCCGACAAGCGTCTTCACCTTCCTGACGACTTCGCCGATGGGCGCCTCGGGGACTACTTGACGGCCGTCAACTATACCGATTATGCCTTGGGAACCTTTATCGACAAGCTGAAAAGATCGGGGCTCTGGGATACCAGCGTAGTCGTGATCTATGGAGACCATTTCGGCCTTCATAAAAGGTATCATCGCCCCGCCACCGTCAGCAAAGCGCTCGGCATTCCGTACCATAAGCACATCAGCACGTACAACGTGCCGCTGATCATCCACCTGCCCGGCCAGCGCGAAGGCAAGAGGATCGAGCGGATCGGAGGGCAGATCGATATTTTGCCCACAGTGGCCAATGTGATGGGCATTGATTTGAAACAGGAGAAATTTACCGCATTCGGCCACGATTTGGCCAACGTCGGTCACAATATTGTCGGATCGCGGTATTACATGCCGGCCGGCTCCTTTTTTAATGACGACATCGTGTTTGTCGCTGGAAAAAACGGATTTGAGGACGGAAAGGCATACGATCTCCGTACGATGCTGCCGGTACAGAACGTCGAGCGGTATCGACCGGACTTTGAATTTATTCAAAAGCGGATGGGGCTGTCGGACCGGTACGTGAAGCGTCTGCCCGCCAGACCCGGCGTCAAGCTGGAATCCCAGTCGAAGCAGGAGCCTGCGGGGGCCAAAGCGCCGCCTAAAGCGGAAACCGGGCCGGGAGCAAAGCCGGGTGAAAAGCAGGCGGGGAATGATGGGCCAGCCGGCCTCCGTGCCAAGCCGAGTTCAAACGGAAAAGCGGGGAAGGACGGAAGTAAAGAGCGCATCAAGCAGCCTGCAGCGGATCATCCGGCACGGTGAGCGGAACATTCAACGGCATGGATCGTCATACCAAAAAACAGCGGCTCCACCGGATACACCGGGGACCGCTGTTTTGCCGTTAAGGGGAGTGCAGCCTGGTGGAAATAGGAAATTACTCCGCCGAATCTGATCCGGAAGCGCCGGCGCTTCCGTCTGCCGGCGGCTGGCCGCCCTGGTCCCCGGGCACACCCTGCCCGCCCGGCATCCCGGCTGAGGCGCCTTGGCCTTGACCGCCGCCCATCTGTCCTTGAGGGAACTGCCCGGGCTCGAACGGACGGTGCACCATCTCTCCCCCGAGATGAGCGGTATACATCACCAGGACGACGGCTGCGAGGGTCGCCACGAGGTACAGCGGGTTTCTGCCGACGTCCCGCTTCTTCCAGAGCCCAATCGCTCCGCGGACGATGCATAGCGCGATCGCCAAATACATCGTATAGACGCCGTACATGGCATGAGTTTCTACGTTCGGATTGCGCATCATTTTCGGTCCGGTCAATACCGCAGCGACCGTGCTGACCGTGCCGATGATGAGGCAGATGAGGGCTGCGGAATGCCACTCCCGTTTTTTCCAGATCAGAGCAGCCAGATCAAACAGCAGGCTGAACAGCAGGAGCACGATCGGAAAATGCGTAATGATAAAATGCTTGTTATCCCATAAATAATTCATCACCATTTCTCCTCCACTTCAATTAACACTACATAACGTAGTTTTAAGTTTCCGAAAAAACGCCGCTGCCTGATATGAAACGGCAAGGCGTTGTTTTACCGCATTATCCAATGCCAAATACGACGAATCCGAATGCGATCAGAGAGACGATGCAGGGGATAAGCGGCGGACGCAGCGGCGGCTTAAAGTGCGGATCCACCAGCAGCTTCAAGCGCAGATTGATCGCGTTGTCGGCAAACGACGCGCTGCTCGGTACCAGCGTGGCGGATGTCCCCCGCTTCAGCATCACGAGCAGGGCACTGCCCAGATCGGCGACGCTTCCGGTGGCGCGAACGGCCTGACGGTCGGCCATCAGCTCGATCAGCATTTTGTATTTGCCGATCAGCCAGCGGTAGATCGGTATGTACCAGAACGTGGTGCCGACCAGCGTCAGCAGAAAAATTTTAAGCGGATGCCTCTCGCTCAAATGGTACTTCTCGTGAGCCATGACGGCCGCGAGTTCGCTCTCGCTCAGCTCGCATATGAGGCCTGTCGACAGGACGATGCGGGGCCGCAGCAGTCCCACCGTCATGGCGACCTGATCCGGATGATCGATCACAGTTAAAGCTTGGGGACCAAGTCCGTGCTCTTCGCCGATCGCCTGCGATAAGTCGGGATCCAGGCAGCGGTGCAGAAGCTTCCTCCAGCGGAACGAAGCGATGCCTTCCCGGAGCCAGACGGCAAGCGACAGCAGGAGTGAGGTAAGCAGCAAAAACAGCATGACATTGATCCGGACCGGGAACCCGATGAATCGCAAAAATTCAATGCAGACATTAAAGAGGTTCGCCGGCATACGGACATGGAAAATGAACTGAACCACAAACAGCGTCATCTGCACGTAGACCAAGCCGGCCGTCAGCATGACAAAGGCGAGCATCCCTTTCGATCGCTTTTCCCACATGGCTTACCGATCCTTTTTCCATTGTTTGATTTGCTTCTCCAGCTGGTCGAGCAGGTCGGGGTCCACCTGTTCCATCGCATCGATCATATGGGCGACGGCCCGGGAACCGAACTCCTTAACCAGATCGTAGGACAGCTCTTTCGATTGTTCCTCCAGAAACTGCTCCTTCGTCAGAACGGGGCTGTACACGTAAGATTTCCCCTGAAGCTTCTTCTGCAGAATCCCCTTGTCAACAAGCCGGTTCATGACCGTCATGATCGTGTTGAAGCTCATGGGCTTGTCTTCGCTGATCTTGGCGTTCACTTCCTTGATGGTCACCGCCTCCAGGCGGCTCCAGATCACGTCCATGACCTTGGCTTCAAGCGGGCCGAAGAATCGCTCCAATCCCCGTCCTTGATAATTGAACTTGTTCATCTTCATACAGTGCACTCCCTTTACACTACAAATTATAGTGTTATGTCGGCATGCCCGTCAACCAGGACCGGAGCACTGGCTTTCCTGGCCTTCAGCGCCTGCATAACCTGCGCAGCTAAAGGATATGATTTCAAGAAAAGTTCTTCTAGCAAACGGACGATGCTGTGATACAATAGGTAAGTCGTTTTTTTTGGCATACCGTAGGGAGGGAGTCACACCATTCATGAAACAGGTGCCGTTTATCGCCGTAGAAGGGCCCATTGGAGCGGGGAAAACCACGCTGGCTGCGATGCTGGCTAACAGACTGGGCTTTCCGGTGGTGAAGGAAATTGTGGAGGAAAATCCGTTCATCGAGTCATTTTACGAGAATATGGAGGACTGGAGCTTTCAGCTCGAAATGTTCTTTCTGTGCAGCCGGTACAAGCAGCTCACCCATACGGTGAACGGCTATATCGGCAAGGGACAGCCGGTTATCTCCGATTATCATATGTATAAAAATTTAATTTTCAGCGAAAGAACGCTGCACGGCGTCGAGCGGGAGAAGTACCGGCAAATCTATCAGGTGCTGACCGGCGATCTGCCGAAGCCGAACGTCATTATCTATATCCGGGCCAGCCTGGATACGCTGCTGCAACGGATCGCCCGGCGGGGCCGCCCTTTTGAAGAAGGAATGGATCCCGCCTATCTCAAGCAGCTGATCGAGGACTATGATGCCGCGATGGGCAAGCTCAGTGACGGCACAGACGGCGCATCGACGGTACTGCTGACGATTAATGGGGACGAAGTTGATTTCGTCAAGAATGAGGAACAATTTGAAACGATATCCTCGCAAATAAAGGAGCTTGTGTATGAATCCATATAATATCCCGGATAATGCGGTCATTACGGTGGCGGGCACGGTGGGTGTCGGCAAATCGACGCTGACGGCGGCGCTGGCCGGTTCGCTCGGCTTTAAAACCTCGCTTGAGCAGGTGGACGACAATCCGTACCTGGAGAAGTTCTACCACGATTTTGAGCGCTGGAGCTTCCATCTTCAAATCTATTTCCTGGCCGAGCGGTTTAAAGAGCAGAAGCGCATGTTCGAACTCGGCGGTGGCTTTGTCCAGGACCGTTCCATCTATGAGGATACCGGGATTTTCGCCAAAATGCATGCGGATAAAGGGACGATGTCGGAAACGGACTTCCGTACATATACCAGCCTCTTCGAGGCGATGGTAATGACGCCTTATTTTCCGCATCCGGACGTCCTGATCTATATCGAAGGGAGCCTGCCGTCCATTCTGTCCCGAATCCGGGAACGCGGCCGCGAGATGGAAATCCAGACAGACGTGTCTTATTGGGAAGAAATGCATGAACGATATACGGTTTGGATTAACGGATTTCATGCCTGCCCGGTGCTGCGCCTGAACATCGAGGATTATGATGTGCACGACGAGCGGTCCATGTCCGACATTTTGACGCAAGTGGGCCGAACGATTGCAGGCACGCCGGCAAAATTATAGTTATAAAGGAAGACGGATCATGCCAGTGGGCGTGGTCCGTTTTTTAGATTATAAATGATCAGCGGAGCTGTCCAGCTCTGTCAACGGTTAACGGACGAAAGTGCCGGCAGGAATATCATGAAGCGCGCGCTTTCCCCGGTTAAGCAGCAGGAACACGATATACAGCAGAATCATCCCGTTCGGAATCAGAACCAATGCGGGATACGGCGGCTCCGGGACGTTCCACCATGGGTCCGGAACCAGGACGATCAGATGGGTCAGCTCCCACGGCAGCAGCTTGAGGCAGGTCCGGCCGGCGGCCTGGATAAAGGAAATACGCTCTCCGTCCCGGCGGGTCACCGAGAGCCGCAGCAGCTTTTTGCCTAACGTCGCGCCGAAAAAATACTCCGACACGATAAAATACAGCCACACGGGGAAGGACATCGTGGCAAGCACCCAGCATTCGATTTGATAGCCCTTGACCAGCCTGTCAAACGGGAATCCTCCGGTCAGATGATAGGCCGCCAGCTGAAGACCGACGAGCACAAGCGCAAGCATGATAAAATCCAGCCCGTAGGCGGTAAGTCTTACCAAGGTCAGCTTCATGGCCGTTTCCCCTTTCCGTATCGTACGGAGTTGATGATGGTGGTTCTGCTTCTTCCAATGTACGTCGAACGCGGTTTGTCTAATCCTATTATCTATGACGGCGGGCTGCGGATCTACAACCTTTCATTCTGATTTTTTTGGATAACGCTGCTTCCTTGAAACATTATAACGTTATATTTACTTACGGGTAGTTCCGTGCTATCTTAAACATTATAACGTTATAATAAAAAGACAGGTGATGACATGGAGCAAACGACCGTACTCCGCCAAGTGAAGCTTGTGAGCGGAGAAGAAATCGACATCGTCATAACCAAGGGCATCATCGCCGGCATTACGGCTGCCGGCGAGGGGAAGGGCGACGCCGTATGGGACGGCCGGGGCACTTACGTGTCGAGCGGCTGGATCGATATGCACGTCCATGCCTTTCCCGAATTTGACCCTTACGGCGATGACATTGACGAAATCGGCGTCAAGCAGGGCGTCACGACGATCGTCGACGCGGGAAGCTGCGGGGCCGACCGGATTGCCGATCTGGCCGCCAGCGGACGTGCAGCCAAGACGAATCTGCTCGCCTTCATGAACATTTCGCGGATCGGCTTGCAACGGGTGGATGAGCTGTCCCGGCTGGAATGGATCGACCGCGGCAAAGCGATCGAGGCGGCGCAGACGTATCCGGAGCTGATCGTCGGGCTGAAGGCGCGCATCAGCCGGAGCGTCGTCAAGGAGAGCGGGCTCGAGCCGCTGCGCCTTGCCCGGGGTTTGTCGGACGATACCGGCCTGCCGCTGATGGTGCATATCGGTTCGGCGCCGCCGGATATCCGGGACGTGATTCCCCTTCTGGAGAAGGGCGACATCATCACCCACTATTTAAACGGCAAGAGCAACAATCTGTTTGATGCAGACGGCCGTCCGCTGAAAGTGCTCACCGATGCCGTGCGGCGCGGCGTCCATCTGGACGTTGGGCATGGGACGGCAAGCTTTTCCTTCCGGGTGGCTGAAGACGCGAAACGGCACGGCATTCATCCGGATACGATCAGTACGGATATTTACCGGGGCAACCGGCTGAACGGTCCCGTGTACAGCTTAGCAAATGTACTTTCCAAGTTCCTCAGCCTGGGGTATTCTCTAGAGGAAACGATCAGCAGAGTCACGGTCCGTGCTGCGCAGTGGCTTGGCAGACCCGAGCTCGGGCGGATACAGGTCGGGGATGCGGCGAATTTGAGCCTCTTTACGGTGTGCGGCGAATCCGCGCAGCTTGTAGATTCCGAGGGTGTGCACAGAACGGCTGAGCAAGTCATTACTACCAAAGGAGTGGTCATTCATGGGGAATTCATTGTTTTCTAAGTATGGGCTCAAGCGGGTCATCAATGCCAGCGGACGGATGAGCATTCTCGGCGTTTCCGCGCCGACGGACACGGTCATGGAAGCGATGAAGCAGGGCGGACAGAGCTATGTGGAAATCGCCGACCTGGTGGATAAGGCGGGCGATTACATTGCCGGAGTTCTCGGCTCGGAGGCGGCGGTCATCGTCAACTCGGCGTCCAGCGGCATCGCCTTGTCGGTGGCCGGTATCGTTACGCAGGGAAACCGCCGCCGGAGCGAACAGCTGCATAAAGAGCCGATCGCGAAAAACGAAATTATTATTCTTAAAGGTCATAACGTGCAGTACGGCGCTCCGGTGGAAACGATGGTCTACCTCGGCGGCGGCAAGCTGGTCGAGGTTGGATATGCCAATGAGGGGCGCACGGAGCATATCGAAGACGCTGTGACGGACAAGACGGCTGCCATTTTGTACGTAAAATCGCATCATGCCGTACAAAAGAACATGATCTCCGTTGAAGAAGCGTGGGAAGCCGCCAAGCGGGCAGGCGTACCGCTGATCGTCGACGCTGCGGCGGAAGAAGACCTCCAGAAGTACGTGAAGTGCTCGGATCTGGCCATATACAGCGGCTCCAAGGCGATCGAAGGACCGACCTCCGGCATTGTGGCGGGCAAACGGGAATATATCGAGTGGGTGAAGGTCCAGCTGCATGGTATCGGACGAAGCATGAAGGTGGGCAAGGAAACGTCGTTCGGCCTGCTGCAGGCGCTGGACGAATATATGGTCAAAGTCGATCGGAGCGAGGAGGAAAAGGCATCGCTGCAGGCGCTGATGCCGCTGAACGACATTCCCGGGGTCCGGGTAACGATCGTGCAGGATGAGGCCGGCCGGGCCATTTACCGGGCGCGGGTGCAGATCGATCCGCAGCAGGCGGGAACGACCGCCAAGGATGTGAACGACGGCTTGAGACAGGGCGCCATTGCGATATATACCCGGGATTACGGCGTAAGACAGGGGTATTTTGACATCGATCCAAGGCCGTTGATGGGCGATGACATGACGGTGATTGAATCGCGAATCCGTGAATTGACAGGAGGAAAATAAAATGTCCCACATTGAGAATAGATGGTATAAGGGCCGCGTCGCCCTGAACGTGCTGGCGAAGGATATCGCGAACGCCAAGGAGATTTTTGAAGCGGCCGAAGGCCATGTGCTTGTCGGCGTCCTGTCGAAGGACTACGCCAGCGTGGAAGAAGCTGTGGCGGCGATGAAGCAGTACGGCGAGGCGATCGACGAGGCGGTGTCGATCGGGCTTGGGGCCGGGGACAACCGCCAGGCCGCAGTGGTGGCGGAAATCGCCAAGCATTACCCCGGAAGCCACATCAATCAGGTTTTCCCGGCGGTCGGCGCGACCCGGGCGAACCTCGGGGCGAAGGACAGCTGGATCAACAGCCTTGTATCGCCATGCGGCCGTCCGGGCTATGTTAACATTTCGACCGGCCCATTCAGCGCGGCGCAGTCCGATCCTGCCATCATTCCTGTAGCGGCAGCGATTGCGCTGGTGCGCGATATGGGCGGGAATGCGCTCAAGTATTTCCCGATGCAGGGGCTTTCGCGCGAGGATGAGTACCGTGAAGTCGTGAAGGCATGTGCTGCTGAAGGCTTTGCCCTGGAGCCGACCGGCGGCATCGACATGGACAATTTCGAAGCGATTCTCCGCATTGCGCTGGAAGGCGGCGTGCCGCAGGTCATTCCGCATGTGTATTCTTCCATCATCGACAAAGATACGGGCAATACCAACATCATGCACGTCCGGACGCTGACCGGAATCATGAAGAAGCTGGCGGACGATTATGCCTAAGCGCATCGCGGCTTTCGGGGAAGTGATGATGCGCCTGACGGTTCCGGGGGTTGAACTGCTGTCCCAGTCCGGGACGCTGCATTACACGTTCTCCGGCACCGGAGTCAACGTGGCTTCCGCACTGTCACGCATGGGCCACGAAGGGATGCTCGTGACCCGCCTGCCGGACAATCCGCTGGGCGATGCGGCGGCAGCTTATCTCCGTAAGCTCGGCATCGACCTCTCCTTTGCCGGCCGCGGCGGAAAGTACCTCGGGATGTACTTTCTCGAGAACGGCTTCGGCGTCCGCCCGAGCCGGGTCACATATACGAACCGGCTGGAGAGCAGCTTTAACACCGCTCCGGAGGGAACGTACGACTTCACCGGCATTGCGGGCCGGGTGGACGCCGTTCACTTCTGCGGGATCGCCCTGGCTATGAACGACGGGGTGCGCGCCCATATGAAGGCGCTCGCCCGGGCGGTGAAACAGCAGGGCGGCACGGTCATATTTGACTGCAACTACCGTCCATCCCTGTGGGGGGAAGACGGATATGACCGGGCAAGGCCGCATTATGAAGAGATGCTCCGCCTGGCGGACGTCGTCCTGATGAACGAGCGGGACGCCATGCTGACGCTTGGCTTCCGTACGGAGAAGGAAACCCGCCGGGAGCAGCTGGAAGAGCTGATTCCGCTTGCCGCGCGGACGTTCGGCATCCGCACGGTTGCCGGGACCCACCGCTTCGTGAACGGCGACAATTCCCATTCGCTGCAAGGATTTATGTTCACCAGCGGACAATTTGCGTATTCGGACCTGCTGACGTTCGCCGTCTATGATAGAATAGGGGCAGGAGATGCTTTTGCCAGCGGAATCATCCATGGCGAGCTGGAAGGCCTGCCGCCGAAGACGACGGTGCGTTATGCGGCGGCCGCCGGCATGCTGGCCCATACGGTGGCGGGCGATACGCCGATGTCCACCGCGCAGGACATTCTCAAGGCGATGACGGCATCCGCAGGTGACGTAGAAAGGTAGTGGAGCTGCTGTGAGCTTATCCCGCAAAGATAGGCCGTTGTACATACAAATCAAGCATATTTTGAAGGAACGGATTTTGCACGGCGTGTACCCCAAAGGCGAAAATATCCCTTCGGAGCCGCAGCTGGAGAAGGAATTTGCGGTCAGCAAAATTACGATCCGGGCCGCCGTTTCGGAGCTGGTCAGCGAGGGCTTTCTGGAGAAGGGCAGCGGCCGGGGAACGAAGGTGATCCGCAATACCTCGGTATCCAAGCTGGCCAAGTGGAAGCATTTCACGGAAGTGCTGGTGGAGGAAGGGCATCAGATCCGGAAGCTGTGGCTTCAGGTCAAGCGCGTGACCAATGACGAATCGTCGGAAGCTTGGCGGCTGCTGGGAGAGACCAGCCTGCTGCTGGAACGGGTGTATTTCCTGGATGACCGGCCGTACATTTATTACACGCATTATGTGACCCCGGATGCCGGCGAGGTGGATATGGACGATCTAAACGCTATGTCCCTGTACGAATGGCTCGAAGGGCGGGATATTCCCCTCGGCAATTTGCGGGATGAGTTTACGGTGGCCGTCCCGCCGGAACATGTGCAGAAGACGCTCGGCCTGGACGGGGGTACCCCGGTCCTCAAAAGGTTGCGTTACTCCTATGACGAGCTGGGCCAGGTGATCGAATACAGCATCGGTTACTATCATACCGGCCTTCAAAATTATGTGGTCACCTACGACAGATAGCGGCATTACGGGCTGTTCTCGAAGCGGATTCATCCGTTTTTCGGAACAGCTTTTTTGCATTTGGTTCATTTTTGGGGGAGCCATCACCGCGTAGAATTTTGACGCCACGCATTTGCAGGTTTATGATATGATCAGTTTGCAGTTGTAAAATTTGGAGCCAAAATTTGCAGAGGAGGGACTTGGATTGGCGAAGCTAAAAGATATTGCCGAACGGGTGGGCGTGTCCATTTCCACCGTATCCCGGGCGATCAGCAATGACACCAGCCGGCCGGTCAGTGAGGAAACGAAGCAGAAGATCCGGGAAGCGGCCCAAGAGCTGGGGTACAAATGGCACGGATCGCAGAAAGGCGCGCCCCAGCAGGTTGTCGAGACCAAGCGGATCGCCTGTATCGTTCCCCAGCATCTGATGGACGATCATCCGTATTTCTCCAAGGTGCTGGCCGGTTTCCATGAAAAGATGGAAGAGATGGGACAGCCGCCGGCGATGGTCCGCACATCGGAGGAAATGTCAGATGCCGAGAGGCTGAAGCAGATGCTGAGGGAAACCGGGGCGCAGGGCGTCGTGGCCATCAGCTGGTATGACGAGGAGCTGTTCGGGCTGATTCAGAAGGAAGGGATCGCCATCCTGGGTGTGAGCCTGAACGACGATAGACTGTCGGTGCCTGTCGTGGACTGCGACCGGATCTTCTCCTCACGGGCGGCCGTGCGCCACTTGATCGAACAGGGACATACGCGGATCGGATTTGTTGGTGGTCCTGCCTATTCCAGGCAGATGGAGAGCGAGGAGCGTTTTGTCGGGTATAAATTCGCCATGCTGGAGGAGGGACTTGCCCTGCGCCAGGACTGGCTGATCAATACGGACTGGAACGTGGACCGCAGCTACAGCGGGGTGAGCGATTTGCTGAGCCGGCTTCCGAAAGCGGAATGGCCGACGGCGATCTTCTGCGCCAGCGACATGCTGGCGATCCCGGCGATGCGGGCCGTTGTGGAGCGTGAAGGCCGGATCCCGCAGGATATCGCTATCGTAGGCATGGACAATATTGATGTCGCCCAATATACAACGCCTCCGTTAACTTCAGTTTCGGTGCCCAAGCACGAAATCGGCCGGGTTGCCGCCAAATCGATTGTCGACTATTTGGACGGGCACTATCCGGCAGGGACCAAGATTTTGCTGTCCTGTTCATTGATCGTCAGAGAGTCGTCCAGTTATAGCAGAAAATGACTTTTTATGTTCGATAATGTTACATAATAATAACGCGTTTTTGTGAGCAGCATCGGCTGGGAGCAGGTTCCGGCGGATGCTTTTTTGCATTTTTAAGCAAAATTTGAGCGGTTTTGAAACCAAAACAATCCAAAATAATGTTTGACATCCCCAAAAAGCTATATTATGATGAGGAAAAATTAAACAACGTTTGGATTGATTTTCATCCTTTTGGAGTGATCGATATCCAAATTTTCCGCGAACCATATGCTATATGATTGCGTTTTCATTTACTTTAAATAAAGGAATTATGAAAATGAGGTCATTCCTCCCTTTAACGATAACTCCCCGGGATATCCCGGTTTTGTCCTATAGATGATTGTTTATATCCAAAATTAATCCAAATAAAATCCGAATTTTTATCCAAAAATAATCCAAACCACTCTATTCCAGTAAGCGACACATCTCCAAACTCAGTTCCCATTGTTGTTATGTCATTTTATATTACATATAAACGGGGCCGTTTGTTTGCGATCCCCAGTCATGACAGGGTTTGCGCTTATCCTATCCTTCATTCGAGGTGATGTCGTATGGCTGACATTCAAGTACAACCCGCCGTGCAGGCGGCAGCCGGCAAAAAACGCAAGGCGTTGAAGTGGAACCGGATCTACCGGAACTGGCAGCTCTATTTGCTGATTTCCCCGGTGATCGCTTATTACATCCTGTTCCAATACGTTCCGATGTACGGCATCCAAATCGCCTTCAAGGACTTTATTGCGACCAAAGGCATTTGGGGCAGCCCATGGGTCGGTTTTGACCACTTTGAGCGTTTCTTTCACAGCTACTTTTTCTGGCGGCTGATGAAAAATACGCTGGGCATCGGCCTGTACAGCCTGGCCGTCGGTTTTCCGATCCCGATCATCCTCGCTCTCCTGATGAACGAGGTAAGGGCCGAGAAATTCAAAAAATTCGTACAGACCGTTACCTACGCGCCGCATTTCCTGTCTACCGTCGTCGTCGTCGGCATGATGATGATTTTTCTGTCGCCGCGCTACGGGATGGTCAACCATGCCATTCAGCTGTTCGGGGGCCAGCCGATCAATTTCATGACCGAGCCCGCCTGGTTCAAATCGCTGTATGTGCTCTCCGACGTATGGCAGACGATGGGCTGGAGCTCGATCATTTATTTGGCCGCCCTGGCCGGGATTGACAACCAGCTGCATGAAGCGGCCCGCGTCGATGGCGCCACCCGGCTCCAGCGGATCTGGCATATCAACATCCCCGGCATTATGCCGACGATCGTCATCCTGCTCATTTTGAACATCGGCAGCATCATGGGCGTCGGGTTTGAGAAGGTGCTGCTGATGCAGAACAATCTGAATCTGGAGTCCTCCGACATCATCGCCACCTATGTGTACCGCAGCGGGATCCAGAATGCCGAATACAGCTTTTCCGCCGCGATCGGTTTGTTCAATTCGGTCATCAACTTCGTGCTGCTGGTCGTCGTGAATCAGATTTCCCGGCGCATCAGCGAGACAAGTCTATGGTAGGGGAGGCATGAGGCATGCTTATCGAATCCAAGGGAGACCGCATTTTTAACGTCATCAACTACGTCGTTCTGATCCTGGTTACGCTGGTGGTGCTGTACCCGCTCGTGTTTGTGCTCAGCGCTTCGTTCAGCGACCCGCAGACGGTGCTGCGCGGCGAAATGCTGCTGTGGCCCAAGGGCATCAACCTGAACTCATACGAGAAAATTTTCCAGAACAAGGACATCATCAGCGGCTTTACCAACACGCTTATTTACACGACGCTGGGGACGGCGATCAATCTCGTCATGACGATTTTGGCGGCCTATCCGTTGTCCCGCCGAGACTTTGTGGGACGAAACGGCATTATGGCGCTGCTGGTGTTCACGATGTTTTTCAGCGGCGGCCTGATCCCTACATACCTGCTGATCAAAAACCTCGGCATGCTGAACACCCTCTGGGTCATGATCATTCCGAACGCCGTCTCCATTTGGAACATCATCATTATGCGGACCTTCTTCCAGCAGTCCATCCCGCATGAGCTGCAGGAGGCGGCGACGATCGACGGCTGCTCCAACATTCAGATTCTGACGCGCATTATACTGCCGCTCTCGATGCCGATCATCGCGGTTACGATCTTGTTTTATGCGGTTGGCCATTGGAACGCGTTTTTTAACGCGCTGCTCTACCTGACGGACAAGGACAAGTTCCCGCTGCAGCTGGTGCTCCGCGAAATTTTGATCCAGGGGCAGACGAACGACATGGTCAAAATGTCGACCGAATCGGCGATCAAGCAGCAGCGCGAGGTGGAAGGCATCAAATACGCCGTGCTGGTGGTGGCCAACATTCCGGTGCTCGTGCTGTACCCTTTTTTGCAGCGTTATTTTGTCAAAGGCGTCATGATCGGAGCCATCAAAGGATAATTCCTTGCATGGATAAATGATGGAATCGTGGTTGGAATCAGAACAAAGGGAGGAATCTTGGATGAAGCTGAAGCAATGGGGGAGTCTGCTGCTGACCTGCGTGCTGACGGTATCGCTGGTGGCGGGCTGCAGCTCGGGGGACAAGGAAGGCGGCGCAGCTGCGGAATCGAAGGGCGGGGGATCGGCCGGGGGACAGGTTAATGAGACCGGGATGCCGATCGTAACCGACAAGCTGACGGTGACCGCTTTTGCCGGCAAGTTTTTCGCCAATGCCGACTGGAACAACATCAAGCTGTGGCAGGAATACGAGAAAATGACCAACATTCACGTCCAGTGGGACACGGTCCAGAAGGATAATCTGGCGGAGAAGCGCAATCTGCTGCTGGCCGGCGGCGATTACCCGGAAATGTTCTACGCTTCCGCGTTTCCCCGGGCCGACCTGCTCAAATACGGCAAACAGGGCGCATTTCTTCCGCTGAACGACCTGATCGACAAATATGCGCCCAACTTTAAAGCGCTGATGGAGAAGTACCCGATCATCGAAAAAGGCATCACGATGCCGGACGGCAACATTTACGGTCTGCCGACGCTGTACGATCCGGAATTCAATTCCGTGCTGTACGGGACGCCATGGGTGAAAAGCGAGTGGCTCACCAAGCTGGGCTTGAAGGAGCCGCAGACGCTGGATGAGTTTTATAACATGCTGAAGGCGTTTAAGGAGAATGATCCGAACGGTAACGGACAGAAGGACGAAATCGCATGGGGTGCGGTCGGAGCGGCTGGCCTGGTCAACTACCTGCGCGGCTCTTTCGGCCTGAACAACCACGGAACGTCAAATATTTATGTCGATACCGATCCAGACAGCGGCAAAGTCCGATTTATCCCGACCGATCCGCGCTACAAAGAGCTGCTGCAGTACGTCAATAAGCTCTACAAGGACGGCCTGCTGGAACAGGACATCATGTCGGTCAAGAGCACCGAAGTCGATGCGAAAGGGATGGAAGGGCTGATCGGGGTAGTGGATAACGTTGACCCGGTGGCGATTTACAACCAGAAGGGCTATGTCGGGCTGCCGGTGCTTAAAGGGCCGCATGGCGACCAAATGTTCAGCGCGACCGGATCGCCGCTCGGCAACATCGGGATGTTTGTACTGACCGATAAAGCGAAAAATCCGGAGGCGTTGATGCGCTGGATGGACTATTTTTACGGCGACGAAGGCATCAAGATGTTCTTCATGGGCTGGAAAGATGAGACCTATAAAGAAAACTCGGACGGCAGCGTGGATTACGTAGACGACATCAAAAACAACCCGAACGGCCTGAATCTGGACCAGGCGGTGGGGCAGTACCTGATTTGGCCAGGCGGTTATTATCCCGGCTTCGTCACTCAGAAGTACTTCAAAGGAGCCGAAGGACTGCCGACGTCCGTGGACAATGCCAAAAAAGCGGAGTCACATGTCGTTCCGCAGGATCAAATCTGGCCGCCGTTCAACTTCACTGCTGAGGAGCAGGCCGACCTGACGGGCATCCAGACGGATATTACGACCTATGTCGACGAAATGCGCGACAAATTCATATCCGGCAACGCCTCCTTTGACGAGTGGGATGCGTACGTGTCCACGCTGCAAAAAATGGGCCTGGACCGCTACATCGCCATCTATCAGTCGGCGGCGGACCGTTATTCCAAATAATTGCAATGTATAGGTTGAACCCAGTTCAATTGTTCAACTTATATAGAGACTTCAAAGGAGCGAACAAGATATGACGCAACTGAAAGCGATTCTGATCGGCGCTGGCGCCCGCGGAGCCGGAGGTTATGCCCCATACGCGCTGGACTATCCGCATGAGCTGGAATTCGTGGCCGTGGCCGAGGCGGACCCGGTGCGGCGGCTCCGTTTTGCCGAGAAGCACGGCATTGAGCCGGAGCAGTGCTACGAATCCTGGGAGCCGCTGCTCGCCGCGGAGCGGATGGCGGACATCGCCGTCATCTGCACGCAGGACCGGATGCATTACGGCCCCACCATGCAGGCATTGAGGCAAAAGTATCATGTCCTGCTGGAAAAGCCGATGTCCCCGGATCCCGGCGAATGCCTGGACATGGAGCAGGCGGCCAGGGATCATGACCGGCTGCTGACGATCTGCCATGTACTGCGGTACACGCCGTTCTGGAGCACGATCAAGCGGGTGATCGACAGCGGGGCGATCGGCGAAATCGCGTCGATCCAGCTGAACGAGAACGTGGGCTACTGGCATATCGCCCACAGCTTCGTCCGCGGCAACTGGAATCACTCGGACAAGGCAAGCCCGATGATTCTGGCCAAATCCTGCCACGACATGGATGTGCTGTCCTGGCTTATGGATAAGCAATGCATGCGGGTGAGCTCGTACGGCTCGCTGATGCACTTCCATGAAGGCCGTGCGCCGGAAGGCTCGGCGGACCGCTGCCTGGACTGTGCCGTCGAGCCGGACTGCCCGTATTCGGCGCCGAGGTTCTACCTCAGCGACCAATACAAAGGCTGGGCTGGACATTTCACGCCGGAGCTGACGAAGGCGAGCATCATCCAGGGCCTGCGCGAGACGGACTACGGCCGCTGCGTCTACCGCAGCGACAACAACGTCGTTGACCACCAGGTGGTCAACATGGAATTTGAAGGCGGAGCTACGGCGATGTTCAGCATGTGCGGCTTTACCTTTGAGCAGGAGCGCCGGATTCAGATCATGGGCACGCGCGGCGAGCTTCGCGGCGAGGAAGGAAAGGTCACCGTCTTCGATTTTCTGACCCATCAGCAGACGGAAATCGCCATCCCGTCCCAGGCGAGCGGCCACGGCGGCGGGGACAGCGGCATCGTCCGCAGCTTCCTCAAGGAAGTCCGCGGCTACAACGGCCAGGAAAGCCTGACGTCGGCAAGCGCATCGGTGCGCAGCCATCTGATGGCGTTTGCGGCAGAGGAATCGCGGCTTCATCAAGGAAAATCAATCGATTTGAATGAATTTGCAAAAGCATGGACGACCAGGAAGCAAACGGCCGAGCAGCCGAAATAGGGCGATGAAGCAAGCGGGCGGAAACAAGACGTCGCTGTCCTGTTTGCCAGTGGAACGGCACGCCCAGAAAACAACTAAACTCCGAATGCCTCGGGTTTAGTTGTTTTTCATTTCCGCTGTTCATCAGCCCGGAAGGTGCTGTGCCCTGAAAAAAATCCAAAATATTTTTGTCCTCGGTGGATGTACAAATCGAATAAAAGGTGATACATTAAAAATTAAATAAATCCTTTAATGACAAGGGATATAACGGATTTTAAATGTCTACTGTGAGAGGACATATGTATATTGAGGAGGGATTGATATGGCAAGTCAGGCGTTGGACTTGTTTCTAAGCACGAACATTGAGGATCTGAAAGCCAAGGGATTGTATAACGTGATTGATACGGTGCAGGGACCGAACGGCCCGGTGATCCAAATTGACGGAAAGTCCTTGATTAACCTTTCCTCCAACAACTACCTGGGTCTCGCCACCGATTCCCGGCTGGTCGACGCGGCGGTGCAGGCAGCCAAGACGCACGGTGCGGGTGCCGGCGCTGTCAGAACGATCAACGGAACGCTGGATTTGCATAACCAGCTGGAGGAGAAGCTGGCCGGGTTCAAGCACACGGAAGCCGTCATCGTGTACCAATCGGGCTTTAACTGCAACATGGCCGCCATTTCTGCGGTAATGGACGCAAACGACGCCATCTTGTCCGATGAGCTGAACCACGCTTCCATTATCGACGGCTGCCGCCTGTCGAAGGCGAAAGTGATCCGCTACAAGCATTCGGACATGGAAGATCTGAGAAGCCAGGCGAAAGCAGCCAAGGAATCCGGCTTGTACAACAAAATTATGGTGATCACGGACGGCGTGTTCTCGATGGACGGCGATATCGCCAAGCTGCCGGAAATCGTAAAGATTGCCGAGGAATTCGACCTCATTACGTATGTTGACGATGCTCACGGCTCCGGCGTTTTGGGCGAAGGAGCGGGAACCGTCAAGCATTTCGGCCTGTCCGACCGGATCGATTTTCAAATCGGTACGTTATCGAAAGCGATTGGCGTTGTAGGAGGCTATGTCGCCGGTTCGAAGCAGCTGATCGAGTGGCTGAAGCTGAGAAGCCGTCCGTTCCTGTTCTCGACCTCCCAGCCTCCGGCGGTCATTGCAGCCTGCATCGCGGCGGTGGACATTCTGATGAACGACAAGGAGCTCATCGACAAGCTGTGGGAGAACGGCCGTTTTCTCAAAGACGGTCTGCGCGCGCTCGGTTATGACATCGGGCACAGCGAAACGCCGATCACCCCTTGCATCATCGGGGACGAAGTGAAGACGCAGCAGTTCAGCAAGCGGCTGATTGAGGAAGGCGTCTATGCAAAATCAATCGTATTCCCTACGGTGCCGAAGGGAACGGGCCGGATTCGCAACATGCCGACAGCCGCTCATACGAAGGAAATGCTGGAGCAGGTCATCGGTGTATACGAAAAGGTCGGCAAAGAAATGAACCTGATCGGGTAAATTTTTAGTGAATTTTCCAAGGAGGAATGACGCGTGAAAAGGATTCTGGTGACAGGGGCGCTTGGGCAAATCGGCTCCGAGCTGGTTGCCAAGCTGCGTGAAATATACGGCAACGACGCGGTCGTTGCGACAGATCTGCGTTCATCCGCCCACGAAATTACCCGGACGGGTCCTTTCGAGCTGCTGGACGTAACCAATGACAAGGCGATGCACGAAATTGCCAAGCGATATCAGGTCGATACGATCATTCATTTGGCGGCGCTGCTGTCGGCAACAGCCGAGGAGAAGCCGCTCCTGGCCTGGAATCTGAACATGGGCGGGCTGATGAATGCGCTGGAGGTGGCCAGAGAGCTGAAATGCCAGTTCTTTACGCCAAGCTCCATCGGGGCGTTCGGGCCGTCGACGCCGAAGGACAACACGCCGCAGGACACGATTCAGCGCCCCAACACGATGTACGGCGTGAACAAGGTGTCCGGTGAGCTGCTGTGCGATTACTATTTCCATAAATATGGGCTCGATACGCGGGGCCTCCGTTTTCCCGGGCTGATTTCCTATGTGACGCCTCCCGGCGGAGGGACGACGGATTATGCGGTGGAGATTTATTATGCGGCCGTCACTCAAGGCAAGTACACGTCTTATATCGCCAAGGGCACCAACATGGATATGATGTACATGCCGGACGCCCTGACCGCCATCATTGATCTGATGGAAGCCGACTCGTCGCGGCTGACGCACCGCAATTCCTTTAACGTGACGGCTATGAGCGTAGATCCCGAAGCGATCGCCGCGGCGATCCGCAAAGAAATCCCAGGCTTCACGCTGGACTACGATGTCGATCCGAAGCGGCAGGCGATTGCAGACAGCTGGCCGCACTCCATCGACGCTTCGGCGGCGAAGGCTGAATGGGGATTCCGGGCGCGTTACGACCTGGATGCCATGACAAAGGATATGCTGGGCCATCTTGGCGGGAGACAACTGCTCCGTAAAGCATGATTCGACGGATACGAACATTTAATGAAGCTGGAAAACTGTAACGGGAAAAAGCTGTACGCTCAAGGAAGGAATGCAATGGGATGCATGGGCCTTGGGAGTGCGGCTTTTTTGGTTTTTTGGCGGAAAAAAAGTAGGGATGATCGCCCTTCCGCAGGCCGTTTTTTCGATATAATGGGTAAGAAAGCGTACAGGCGCAGCCAACACGAAGCTTCACTGCAGTTGCAAGTATATAAGCGCCTAATCACACCTAATCAAAGGAGGCGAAGGCATGATATCATTTCCAAAACCGGATGTGGAGCAGTTTTTTCAGAGCTATGTCATCAGCAGCTTCGGAGTGAGCGCCGACGAGTCGAGGCTTGTGTTCAGCGCCAGCCTGAGCGGGAAATTCAATGTGTGGGCCATGGATTTGAAAGGGGATACATCGTATCCTTACCCGCTGACGTACAACGATCAAATGGCCAGCTTCGTTAAGCCAGACCCGGAGGGAAGGCATCTGCTGACGGCGTTTGACCGCGACGGCGACGAAAACTACCAATTCCATGCGCTGAAGTGGAACGGCGGACAGCCGCTGCCGCTGTTTCCTGAGAGTTTACCGGATGAAAAGCATTACTTTGTCCATCTGTCCGAAGATGGCAACCGCCTGTATTACAGCACCTCCCGGGATAACCCGATGTTTCTGAATTCCCGAGTGTACCGACTGGATACGGGAGAGGACCGGCTGCTTCTGCAGGGCGAAGAAACGACGACCAGTCTTACGGCCGTCAGCCCGGATGAGCAGACCTTCGCATACACCAAGAGCTACGCCAATACATACAACGTCAGTTATTTACGCCGGGTAGGGGACAAGGCGGATCAGTGCCTGACGCCGGATCCCGGGCGGGTCCATAATGCCGGTGAGGTTCATTTTCTAAATGATGGGGAGGTGGTCTTTGCCACCGACTATGATGCGGAATTTGCTTATTTGGCTTCCTTCGATCTGGCAACCGGCACGTTTGAACAACGGCTGCACATCGAGCGGGAAAGTGTGGAGCTGATCCGTCTGCACCGGGAATCGCGGACGGCGTATCTGGTGACGGACCGCGGGGTCGAGGACCGGCTGTACGCGTATGCGCTGGACACCGGCGAGCTGACGCCGATTCCGCTGCCCGCCGATATCGTGCACCAGCTGACCGTAACCCGGTCAGGGAACCTGTACGTGCTTGCGCGAGGCGCTGTCAAGCCGCTGAATGTGTACCGTTACGCGGACGGACAGTGGACGATGCTGACGAAAAACGTGCTGACGGGACTGACCGAGGAGGATTTGTCCGCGCCCGAAGTGGTGTCCTATTCCTCTTTTGACGGGATGAAGATCGAGGCGCTCTTGTACCGGGCGAAGGCGGATACGGCCAACGGGTATACGGTATTCTGGCCGCACGGCGGGCCGCAGGCCGCGGAGCGCAAGCAGTTCCGGTCGATGTTCCAATATATTATCGCGCAGGGCTACAACATTTTCTGCCCGAACTTCCGCGGCAGCACAGGCTATGGCAGCTCATTTGTGAAGCTGGTGGAGCAGGACTGGGGCGAAGGGCCGCGCAAGGACTGCCTGGCAGGGATGGAGTGGCTGTTCGAGCAAGGCATTTCCTCAAGGGATAAGCTGTTCGTGGTCGGCGGCAGCTACGGCGGATATATGACCCTGCTCTTGGCCGGTCGCAATCCCGAGTATTTCCGGGCGGCCGTGGATATTTTCGGCGTAAGCAATCTGTTTACGTTCTACCATTCCGTGCCGGACCACTGGAAGTCGATCATGGAGCGCTGGCTCGGCGATCCGGAACGCGACCGCGAACGGTTCGTCAAGGATTCGCCGATAACGTATCTGGATCAGATGGTCAACCCGATGCTGATCATTCAAGGGGCCAACGATCCGCGGGTGGTCAAGGCGGAGTCCGACCAGATCGTGGAAGCGCTGCAGGCCAAGGGCCGCGACGTTGAGTATATTGTGTTCGAGGACGAGGGTCATGGCATGACCAAAAAGGCCAACGAAAAAATCGCATACACCCGCATGGTGGAGTTCATGAACCGCTGCCAGTAACGAGTGGAGGGGGCTTATGTAAGCCTGCGCGAATGCGGCGATTTCATTCAACTTAGGGCCGGCCGTGAAGCCGGGAGAGGAGACAGAGGAATGTCGGAACGAACAGAACATGCTGGCAGGGAAGAGCGGCTGTATTGGCTTCATCATTTGGAACGCTGGGCGCGTCCGGTGCTGGCGCGGCTTGCGGAGGGAAGGCTGCGCGCAGAGATGCCGGTGGAGAGCAGCGGGGATGGCCGAGAGGCTTACACCCATCTGGAGGCCTTTGGCCGCCTGCTGGACGGCATCGCCCCTTGGCTCGGAGCCGAGGGTGGAAGCGCGGAGGAGCAGCGGCTGCGCACAGAGCTGCTGGGGCTGACGCATCAAGCGCTGGAGCAGGCCAGCGACCCGGCCTCCCCGGACGTGCTGAATTTTGGCGAAGGGCATCAGCCCATCGTGGACACGGCCTTCCTGTGCCAAGCTTTTCTCCGTGCGCCCCATGTTTTATGGGATCCGTTAACGGACGAGCAAAAGCAGAGATGGCTATCCACCTGGAAGCTGACCCGCACGCGCAAGCCGTTCTTCAACAACTGGCTGCTGTTCTCGGCGGTCATCGAGACGGCTCTGGCCCGGTTTGGCGACCGGGACTGGGATCCGATGCGGATCGATTACGCCTTGAAGCAGCTGGAACAGTGGTACGCCGGTGACGGAGTGTACGGCGACGGGCCGGCGTACCACGCCGACTACTACAACAGCTTTGTCATCCACCCGATGCTGCTGGACGTGCTGGATCACGCCGGCGCGCTGCAGCCGGACTGGGAGGCGCACAAGGGACTTGCGCTCGTCCGGGCGCAGCGTTACGCGGAGCAGCTGGAGCGCATGATCGCCCCGGACGGCAGCTTTCCGGTGGTCGGCCGGTCCATCAGCTACCGGACGGGCGCCTTCCATCTGCTGGCCCAATTGGCCTGGCAGCAGCGACTGCCGGAAGGGCTGGACGCGGCGCAGGTGCGCGGCGCGCTGACGGCCGTTATGAAGCGCTGCTTCGAGCCGGCCGGAACGTACGACGCCGAAGGCTGGCTGCGCATTGGCCTCAGCGGTCATCAGCCGGAGCTGGGCGAGGGTTACATTTCTACGGGCAGCTTGTATCTATGCGCGACCGTCCTGCTGCCTCTCGCGCTGCCGGAGAACGATCCGTTCTGGCAGGGCGAAGCCGAGTGGACGTCCAAGCGGATTTGGAGCGGCGGGCATGGCCGAATCGACCATGCGCTTGGACATTAAGCACGGGATCACGGAACTGTGGGTGTCACAAACCAAGAGGCTGTCCCCCAGGCTACTTCGGCCTGGCGGGGACAGCCTCTTGTCCGTCATCGTACCATGGGTTCAGGTGCACCATGACGTCGGCCACCTGCTTCATGCGCTCCATGATCGTTTTTTTCACTTCCCGGCTGACGTCATGCCCTTCCTGTACGGTGAGATGGTTGGGAACGCTGACCTTGACGTCGACGATGATGGCGTTGCCGAGCTCCCGGGCTCGAATGCTGTCGACGCGTTTCACGTTGGGAACGGAGTAGATGATCGAGCTCAGCATGGCGAGCTGCTCGTTCGTGATGTTTTTGTCCATCAGAATGTCGACGGACTCCCGTCCCATTTTGTACCCGAGCCGGATCACCAGGTACGATACGATAATCCCGGCCACCGGGTCGCCGTATTCCGTATAGGGGATATGATAGGCTTCGCCAATCAGCGAAATGCCGATCCCGATGGACGCGGCTGCGGAAGCGTAGACGTCCGCGATATGGTCGTAGGCCGTGGCGATCAGGCTGCGGCTGTTCTCGGCCTTGCCGATCCGGATGCAGTACATGTACAGGATCTGCTTCCAGATCAGGGAAACCAGCGCGGCCGCAAGCGCGATCCAGCTGGCTTCAGCTGGAGGAACGAAC
Source organism: Paenibacillus sp. PSB04 (assembly GCF_025809195.1). NCBI lineage: Bacteria > Bacillati > Bacillota > Bacilli > Caryophanales > Paenibacillaceae > Paenibacillus > Paenibacillus sp. PSB04. The sequence continues at coordinate 6,440,906 of NZ_CP081301.1, read as the reverse complement.
AGCGATTCGATTGATTTATACACCATCAGCAGCGCCGCCATGACGAGAATGATCGCCACGATGCCCGATGCGATCGCTTCGGCTTTCCCATGCCCGTAGGGATGATCTTCATCCGCCGGCTTGCGGGATACCATGGCCGAGGTAAGTGCCGCGATCGTCGCCACGACATCGCCTGCATTATGAATCCCGTCGGCTACGAGAACCTTACTGCCGAATAACAGCCCGACGATGATTTTGAGAAGGGTCAGCAAGACGTTGCTGATGAGGCTGACCCATACCGCCAATATTGATTTGCTGGCCACGGACTCCAGTCTCCTCGCTCCATTCTTAGGTTTATTTCTTTTTATATAACCAAAAATAAACATTTCTTATTACGCCAAAACATGCCTCGCGGACAAAGATAACCCCCGCATGACACGACAATATCGCGCCTCGGGAGTCCTCCGAGTTAAAAGTATTCGGAAAAAGGTGGAATCGTATACATCATATTCCCACTTTCCGGTTCAAGCGACAGAACAAAAGCCTCCCGTGACATTTGTCTTCCCCGCAAAAAATGAGGTGCAGGAGGCTGACAAAGAACAGGAGGCTTATGCCGGTTATGAGGCCTAAATTGACGGTGCTTGGTTGATGAAACAGAAGCTTTCCGGTACAAGGCTGGATCGTCTAACTGCGGAGGCTATTTAAACGGAAGTTTAAAGGATTTCCTGTAGAGCGGATACAGCCACTTCACACCGCTTGGTGTCATCGAATCGGCGATCAGATGGGACAAGTACCCGGCGGTGGATACGAGCATGATCCCTTCCAGATTGAGGTATGCCTCCAGTCCGGAACTGATCCATGCCCAGAGCCAAACCGCCCAGACGGTATGGGTCATGCCGCGGTGTTTGAGCCAAGGGGCGATACCCACAAATGCACCCAGTCCGGACATCCAGACCATGGCGTTATGTATTCCGGCGTAAATCAATATGCAGCCAATCAGGCTGACGAGCACGTTACGAATCATGCCGTCTTTAATGATCAGTCCGAGCAGAAACAGGACGAGCGCCAAGATGGAATATTCGAGATAAAAGCTCCCCTTAGCGATATACAGGTACCCCAGGACGATCACGAGCAGCAGCCCGGACCAGTACAGCCATTCTCTGAGCCATTTCGAGAACCGGCCGAGGGTAGAACTGAGCATGCTGGGGCCGTCGAGGTCTGCGCTGAGCGCTGATAAGGCGGAAACCGCGATGTACATCGCTGCATGCTTCAGCGTAAACGGATAATGGGCTGCGGCGGCAGCACCGATCACTACGCCTATAGCGAGATGTGTCGAACCCTTCATTTCTCCTCCTCTGACTGACATCAGGATGATTGCAGGCAAACATATGTTTGCTATTGTATTATACACGTTTTGGTGTCACGTGTATATGCCTGTCAGAGAGGATAGGACTAAAGTTCGTGTAACCATCAGGTCCGTTAATCAGCCGGATTGGCTGTATCCGAATTTTCGTCCGCCGCGGCTGCCTCTGTCCGTCCAAGCAAATAATCTATGGAGACTTGAAAATAATCAGCCAGTTTCGACAGCGTATCAAAATCCGGTTTCCTGCGGTTCTTCTCATAGTGGGACAAGGCCGCCCGGCTGATCCCAAGGGTTATGGACAATGCCTCTTGAGTCAATTTCCTCTGCTCCCTAAGCTCTGATATTCGGTTGCCGTAATTCATTTCTTTCCCCCCTTGGATACCCGGGTATGCGTGAGCAATTGGACCTGCTAAATAACGCTTGACATGATACAAAATGTATCGTAAATTAACAGTGTCGTCAATAGTGCAAGCTGTTTTTGAACCGATTTACCCAAAAAAACAGGTTCATTCTCCTCTTGGAAAGTCAATCTTTATTCATAGATTAAGCCAATATCAGGAATAAAGACGCAATTCGTCACCATCGGTTACACCAGGAAGCCGGAACCAGTGCATATTCTGTCGAGCTTCCGTATTTAATGATACATAATGTTTCATTGATTTTCAAAAATCAAAGGGATGGATGCTGATACGTATGATCGATACACACTGCCATATCCTGCCGGCTGTGGACGACGGGCCGAAAACGATCGATGGAGCACTTCGCTTGGCTGCGGCTGCAGTGGAAGAAGGGATTACGACGATCATCGCCACCCCGCACCACCGAGAGAGACATTATTTGAACTCCGCCAAAAAAATCAACCGCCGCGTGAAGCTGTTTAACGCCAGGCTCAAACGCGCCGGGATCCCCCTGAAGGTGCTCCCTGGACAGGAGTACCACCTTACCGAACGTTATCCCACCGAATTCCGGCGCGGCCGGATCCAGACGCTTGCCGGCAGCCGCTATTTACTCGTAGAGCTTCCCTCCCGCAAGGTACCCGGGTATTTTACAGATTTTCTTGCCTTCATGAAGCGGGCCGATCTTCGGGTCGTCATTGCCCATCCGGAACGGAATTTGGGGATTATCGATCAGCCCGATCAAGTGGCGGGATGGATTCGGGACTTCGGCGTCCTGCTGCAGGTAACGACCCAATCTCTTGCCGGATTTTTTGGGGAATCGGTACAGAGCACAGCTGCTTACTTGTGCAAACACCGGTTGGTCCATTTGATAGGAACGGATGCGCACAACACGGTCCGGCGGAAATTTTACGCACAGGAAGGGCTTGGCATCATCGACAAGCTGTGTGGAGCAGGCTTTCGGAGGAGCCTGGAGGAACATGCGGTGCAGCTCATCAGCGGAAAGGAGATCGGAACGTTTCATCAGCCCACCGTCTAGAGCGGAGGCAACCATTCGATGAAATTGGGGGGAAGGATTATGGAATTCAAGCTGCTGCTGCAAATGTTAAGAAAGCGTCTTTGGCTGATCGTATTGGTGGTCGTTTTGTGCTCGGCCGGCACCGGTGCCTACAGCATCTATGTCATGAAGCCGGTTTATGAAGCAAGCAGCACGATGATCGTCAATAAGTCCAATTTGGACAGCGAGGGAAAACCGACGCTCGATATTAATGAAATCAATTCTAACATTATGCTGATCAACTCCTATAAGGTCATTATCAGCTCCGCTTCCATCATGGAGAAGGTCGTCGCCCAGTACCCGGGTCTGCATGAGACCGCGCAGGACTTGATGGACCGGGTCGAAGTCGTGACGACCCAAAACTCGCAAATCATCGAATTGAAAATCCGCGATGCCTCCTACCAGCATGCCAAAGAGATCGTAAACGCCGTATCGCTCGTGTTCAAGCATGAAATCCCCCAAATCATGAAAGTGGACAATATTTCGATTCTGGACAGCACCTTGTCAACGAGTGCTCCCGACCCGGTCAGCCCGAATGTTGTCCTTAACATCGCCATCGCTTTTGCCGCATCGTTCATGATCATCGTTGGCGTAGTACTGTTTATCGAGTACTTGGATGACACGATCAAGTCCGATGAGGACGTCGAGCGGTATCTTGAGCTCACAACCCTGGGCGCGATCCGGAAAATGAAAAAGCGGGACTTGCGAACGCGGGCGACTGCCCGATCCAAACAACAGGCAGGTGAAAAGTATGCGTCAGTCAGCCAATAGAAACAAGCTGATCATGAACGTCAACCGCAGGTCGTCGATCTCGGAAGGGTACCGCAACATTCGGACCAACATCCAGTTTTCCGGCTGGAATCAAAAGCTGCAGGTACTTGCCGTGACCTCGACCCAGGCGGGGGAAGGGAAATCGACGACGATCAGTAATCTGGCGGTGGCCTATGCCCAGGAAGGAAAAAACGTGCTGCTGATCGACGCCGATCTGAGGCACCCGTCGCTGCAGAGCATTTTTAACGTGTCGAACCGGCTTGGACTCTCGAATCTTCTCGCCGAACAATGCGCGTTCGGTGATGTCGTACAGACGACCGTGGTGGAGAACCTGTCGCTGGTCACCGCCGGACCGGTTCCTCCGAATCCGACGGAGCTGTTATCTTCGGACCGGCTGCAGGAAGTGATCGACGGCTGGAAGCCCGTATACGACATCATCCTCATCGACACATCACCGGTGATGGCTGTTGCCGACGGCTTGATCGTCTCCTCCGTGTGCGACGGGGTGATCCTCGTCGTTCTATCGGGCAAGGTCAAGCGGGAGTACATTCAGAAAACGAAAGAGAAGCTGGAGCTGGCGAAGGCAACGATTCTCGGCGTCGTTCTGAATCAGAAAAAATACAGCAAGTCCGAGGCGAACCAGTATCGTTATTACGGCCATCAATAGTCTCGCGGGTATCAAGGAAACCACGTGTTAATGAAGCATGTCTTTACAGGTCATGTCTACTGTACCTTTATCACGGGTAGGCACTCGATCATGCTGTGGGTATTCGGATACCTTAGACGTTTATCGTCGAGAGTGTGATGTGAGGTCGGGTTCAATGCCCGAGTAACGCTCATGCTTCGGATGGAAGCATGAGCTATGCTGCCTGCAGGCGGTATAGCTCATCCTTTCATCCTGATAAACAGAAGAAAACATAAAACCGAAGGATACAACATTATGAAGTTGGGGGTTTATTCAAGTGAAAAAAGTGAAAAAGGCCATTATCCCGGCTGCCGGACTCGGTACCCGTTTCCTGCCGGCAACCAAAGCGATGCCCAAAGAAATGCTGCCTATCGTCGACAAGCCGACCATTCAATACATTGTAGAGGAAGCGATCGAGGCGGGAATCGAGGATATCATTATAGTCACCGGAAAGGGAAAACGGTCGATTGAGGATCATTTCGATTACTCCTTCGAGCTGGAGCTCAGCCTGCTGGAAAAAGGGAAGCTGGACGTGCTTGAGATGGTTCGGCGTTCGTCAGCCGTAGAGATCCATTATATTCGTCAAAAGGAAGCCAAAGGCCTCGGTCATGCCATATGGTGCGCGCGGAATTTTATCGGTGACGAGCCCTTCGCCGTGCTTCTCGGTGATGACATCGTCCGCGCGGAAGCGCCCTGCATCGGACAGCTCGTCCGCCAGTACGAAAAGCACGGCTGCTCTGTCGTCGGCGTCGGGCAGGTCCCTTCCGAGCACACCTCGCGGTACGGCATCATCGACCCGAGTGCGATTCACGACACGGACAAACGGACCTTTGAGCTGCGGAAAGTGGTGGAAAAGCCCGCTCCGGGAGAGGCGCCGTCGAATTTGGCCATTATGGGCCGTTATGTGCTCACTCCGGAAATATTCAGCCTGCTGGAACACCAGGAAGCCGGGTATGGCGGAGAGATCCAGCTTACAGATGCCATCCAGCAGCTGATCGTCAAGCATCGCTGTCTTGCCTATGAATTCGAAGGGGAGCGCTTCGACGTCGGCGAGAAGCTCGGGTACATTCTGACCACCATTCAGTTTGCGCTTCGCAAGGGAGAACTTCGGACGCCACTTTTAAGGGAACTGGACCGGATTCTGCAAATCGAGAACGTGGAACCGAAGATTTGACCGGGATCAGCGTGCCTGATCAGCCGTATGAGCGGTGAAAGAAAGGTCATTACCATTTGAAATGAAGGCAGGGGCGGACTTATGGTCAAAAAAATTTGCGTCGTGGGGCTGGGTTATATCGGACTGCCGACAGCCAGTCTGCTTGCGATTAAAGGCTTTGAAGTGCATGGCGTGGACACGAACCGTCATGCGGTCGAGCTGATTAACCAGGGCGAGGTTCATATTGTGGAACCGGATTTGGACATTATGGTCAAGGCGGCCGTCCAGAGCGGACAGCTGCATGTCTCGGAAGAACCGGAGGAGGCCGATGTATTTATTCTGGCTGTTCCAACTCCTTTCGAGGAGAACCAGAAGCCGGATTTGTCTTACGTCAGACAGGCGGCTGCTTCCGTGGCTCCTTTCCTCCGGCCGGGCAACATCGTTATCCTGGAATCTACGAGTCCGGTGGGGACGACCGAGATGGTTGCGCGCTCGATTTTGGACGCCCGGACGGACCTGACCGTGTCCGGATCACCGCAGCAGGCCGCCCGGCGGATCTATGTCGCCCATTGCCCCGAGAGGGTGATGCCCGGGCAAATCCTCCGCGAGCTCGTGGAAAACGACCGGATTATCGGGGGGATCGATATCGAGTCCACCCAGCGAACCGTGGCCTTTTACAAGCAGTTCGTCAGCGGGAAAATCCTGGAAACCAACGCCAAAACGGCGGAGATGGCCAAGCTGACCGAAAATTCCTTCCGCGATGTCAACATCGCTTTTGCGAACGAGCTGTCTCTCATCTGTGACCAGCTGGATATCAACGTGTGGGAATTGATCCGGCTGGCAAACCACCATCCCAGGGTAAACATTCTTCAGCCGGGACCGGGCGTGGGAGGACACTGCATCGCGGTCGATCCATGGTTTCTCGTCCATGCGGCGCCGGAACAGGCCAAGCTGATTCATACCGCCAGAATCGTTAACGACTATAAGCCCGGATACGTGGTGAATAAGGTGACGGAGCGGGCCAAACGGTTGAAGTCGCCCGTCATTGCCTGCCTGGGACTTTCTTTTAAGGCGAACATCGACGACTTGAGAGAAAGCCCGGCGCTTGCAATCGTGGAGCATTTGGCGAAGGCCCGGATCGGGGACATTTATGCTGTGGAGCCGCATATCCAGCTTCTGCCGGCCTCGCTTGCGGAAGCCGGGGTTCAGCTGCTTGAAACGGTGGAGGCGGTCCGCAAGGCGGATATCGTGCTGCTGCTCGTGAATCACGACGCTTTCTCCCATATGGACCGCAACCTGCTTCAGGAAAAAATCGTGATCGATACAAGGGGCTTCTTCAGCGAATCGCCCCGGGAACGGGTCGGTGTGCATTGATGTCCACGCTGATGATGAAAGTGAAAAAGCTGCGCAGGATGCCGCTGCATGCGGCGGCGGCCAAGGTCGCGGAAAAAGCGCTTGATGAAACGCGCACCGCCTATCTCAGCATCCGGCACAGGCTGGCTCCGGCCGTGCTGAAGCCGAGCCTGTTCAGCGGATTCCGAAGCCGCGGCCGCTTCCTGTTCGATCCGCAGGATAAGGAGCGGTATGCAGAATTGCTGCGCAAAGGGGGCGCCGATACAGAGATTATCCGGCAGGCGGACCGGATTTGCGTCCACGAGTTCGATCTGCTGGGATCGGGTCCCGTGACCCTTGGAGAGCGGCTTCCTTGGCATGAAGACTTCAAGACTGGATTCCGCTGGGAGCCCCGGTATTATAAACGAATCCGAACGGTCGATCTATCGAACCGGGCTGACGTGAAGGTTCCCTGGGAGCTTTCGCGTTTTCAGCATGTCTTTACGCTGGGGAAAGCTTATTGGCTGACAGGCAGAGAGGCGTATGCGCTAGAATTTCAAGCCCAGCTGGATGACTGGATCCAGGAGAATCCACCCGAAATGTCGGTAAACTGGACCTGCGCGATGGATGTGGCGATTCGTGCTGTCAACTGGATTGCGGGCATCTATTTTTTCCGGGACAGCCCTTCGCTGTCCGAAGCGTTCTGGGACCGGCTTCATGCGTCGCTGTACAGGCACGGCGGTTTTATTATGGATAATTTGGAAAACACGGGCGAGCATACCGGAAACCACTATTTGTCCAATCTCGCCGGACTGATCGGATTGGGCCTTTATTTTGGGGATATAGAGGTGCGCGGCAAAGGAATAAGCGGCTCAAGCCCCAAGGAGTGGCTCGCTTACGGCATCCGGGAAACCGAGCGGGAAATGTTCGTGCAGGTGAACGCGGACGGATCGAACTATGAGGCTTCCACTTCCTATCACAGGCTCGTCGCCGAGCTGTTTATCCTGTCTTCGGTCTGGTGCCGCAGCAACGGGATTGAATTCACGCCGGATTACATGAAGCGGCTCGAGAAGATGTACGAGTTCATGTTGGACCTCATGAAGCAGGATGGGCGAACGCCGGTCGTCGGCGACGCGGACGACGGACGCGTGATGATCGCGTCCGGTTACGGCCGGTGGGCGCCGGCGGATTGCCGCCATATGCTGGCCGTCGCCGGCGAGCTGTTTGACCGCGACGATTTCCGCAGGGCCGGACGACTGCACCGTGAGGAAGCGATGTGGATTGCCGGGCTGCCCACGCTCCGGCCTTATGCAGCGCCTGAAAGAGCGCCCTCTAGCCGGCCTAGCGCAGCGTATCCGGACGGCGGGTATTATGTGCTGCGCAGCAGCCTGGCGTACTGCCTGGTGCGCTGCGGGGAGCTGTCTTTCCGCGGCCATGGGGCCCACAGCCATAACGACCAGCTGAGCTTTGAGCTTCAGGTGTCCGGCCAGGACATCTTTGTCGATCCGGGTGCTTATATTTACTCCGCCGATTACCGGCTGCGCAACCTGTTCCGCAGTACGGGCATGCATAACACCGTTCAAGTGGGCGGGCATGAGCAAAACGATTTTGATGAACACGAGCTGTTTCTGATGCGGGAGCAGACATTCGCGCGCTGTGATGCGTTCAGGGAAGGCTTTTTCGCAGGCAGTCATTCAGGTTATGTCGGCAAGTGCGGCGTCATCCATCGGCGCGTGTTTGATTTTCATGAGGGGGAACTGACGCTGTCCGACCGTCTGGATCCGGTGTCACCAGGAGCGGAAGAGATCCGGGAATTTACGGCTTCATTCATGCTGGCACCGGGTGCCGCTGCAGCCCAAACGGATGGCATCGTCCTCATACGCCAAGCCGGAGTAACGATACATATGAGTTTTGAGGGGGCGTCCGCCATCCAGCTGGAAGATTCCTGGGTTTCGGAACGATATGGCGTGCGGCGCGCAAGCCGGTTAATCCGGGTTCGAAGCAGTCATCCGGAAGGGCTTAGCACCCGCATCCGTTGGAAATAAAATCGCAGCAGATGCACATGTTGACTTCGTAATCAAACGCAGCAGCTCAAGTGAACGAGGTGATCCTTCCATGAAAATTGTATTCATCGGTCCGCTTCCGCCTCCGCGCGGCGGCGTATCCGTCCATCTCAGCCGTCTGTCCGCCGTCATGGAGCAGCAGGGCATCGATTATGAGATATATAACGAAGCCAAAGGCGCGGCCCGCAGCCCGCACGTCCATCCTTTGAACCGATACCGGCGGTTTCTATTCAAGATCCCTTTTCTGAAGGGGGACATTCTTCATTTCCATACGATCGACCCACGGCTACGCAGTCTGCTTGGGCTGTATAAGCGGCTTGGCCAAAAAATCATCCTCACGGTTCACGGCGTCAATCTGGAGGATCAGATCCGGCATGCCGGTCCGCTGAGGCGGCGGATTCTTCTGCGCAGCCTGAAAAGCATCGACCTGATCATATGCGTCAATGAGGACACGACCCGGTTCTTGCGCGAACTGGGATTTCGTCATGACCGGGTCGTAACGATCCCGGCATATATTCACCCGCCGGAACGAGCAGAGGAGGCCAGGGCCATCCCTGCCGAGGTGTACACGTTTTTGGAAGAAGCGGATTTTGCGATTTGTGCGAACGGCTATGTGCGGTTTTACCGCGGTGAGGATTTGTACGGCTTCGATTTGTTGATCCAACTGATGAAGGAACTGCGCGGACGCGGCAGGCGGATCCGGCTGCTGATTGCGGTCATGGGAGTTTCCGCACAAACCGGGGAGGAACGAAGCCACTACATGAGGCTTGGGCGGGAGCTCGACGCGCACGGCCTCAGCGGCGATGTCATGTTCTATGAAGTGGACGATACGGAGTTCTATCCGATTCTGAAGAAGAGCCACTTATTCATCCGGCCGACGAACACGGACGGTTACGGCATGTCCATTGCGGAGTCGCTGCACGGTCGCATTCCTTGCGCGGCGAGCGACGTATGCAGGCGGCCGGAGGGGACAGTCGTGTTCCGCTCCCGGGACTTGCCGGACCTTACCGCCAAAGTAAGCGACATCATGGACCGCTATCCGCATTACAAGGATCAGCTGCAGAACCTTCAAGTCGGGGACTACGCGGCGGAGCTCATCCAGGTGTATTCCAGCATCGCAGGAAAGGAATCGCCGAGTGGCAAGCCGGCTGTGGAGGTCTATGGAAAATAAAAAAATTCTCTCCAACGGCGTCGCCTATTTCTGCTCCTCTCTGATGACCCAAATGGTGAACCTGATCCTCATCCCGCTGTACACCCGCAACTTAAGCCAGCAGCAGTACGGACAATATGACATCATTCTCAGCATTCAGCAGCTGCTGGCGCTCGGGATTACGCTGGGCGTATATTCGGGTATGGTCCGGTTTTACCATGAATACGACAACAAGCTGGAGCTGAGAAATACGGCGGTGAATTTTTCCCTGCTGTGGGGGCTGGCATTTATCCTCGTGACATGGGCCGTAAATCCCTGGATCTATCCCCATGTGTTCGTTCAGCTCTCGGACTCCACCCATCTGTTTATTCCCTATGTCGTGATGAGCTCGGTGCTGGCCTGTCATAACTTGATCTATACCAGCTACTACACGATGCAGTTTAAGGCGCTGCTCGCCAGCAGCATCCAAATCGCAACTGTGGTGTTCACGCTGGTCTACGCGCTGTACTTTTTTCTGGTGCTGAAGATGGGGGTTCTCGGTATTTTGCAGGCCCAGCTCTTCGGCCACTTGACGGTATTCGTCCTGCTTTTTCTCATTCATATCCGGCAGTACCGTTTCAGGCTGAGTATCCGGAAGCTGCGGATGATGCTCGGCTACGGCACGGGTTTGATGATCGGCGACGTCTCCGCATGGGTTCTGTCCCTCAGCGACCGATTTCTGATCAAGGGCTTTCTGAACCTGTCTTCGGTAGCGGTGTATTCCATCGGTTACAAAATCGGCATGCTGATCAATCCGGTGTTCATCAACCCGTTCATGTCCGTATTCACGCCGTTCAAATACGCCATGTACAAGGAAACGGCCGGACCGGAGCAGATCCGTAAAATGTTCAGGCTGTACAACTTCGTAGGCTGGCTGTGCGTGCTCGGGCTCTCGCTGTTTGCCAACATTGCCACGCAGCTGGTCGCCACCGAGGCATACCGGGATGCGAACTACATTATCCCGATCGTGGCGATTTCTTATTTTTTGGCGGGTGCGGCGGATTTCTATGCGCTGGGGCTCCATATCGCCAGAAAAATGAAGCTGTACTCGATCATTATCATTACAGCCGCCCTGATCAACGTCGGCTGCAACCTGGCGCTTATTCCGCTTCTTGGGCTGTACGGATCGGCCATATCCACCGTGATCGCTTATATGGCCTCGAATTATTTGTTTTACCGGTTTGGCACCAAGTATTATTCGATTGGGCTCGGCCTGCTGTTTCCGTACAAGTACTTGTCCGTTACCCTGCCGATTTACGGCATTTATTTCGTCTTGATGCAGGTCATCCATTCCGTGCTGCTGGAGATTCTGTTTAATGGAATTCTCTGCTGCGGGTTCGTTTATTTATGCCTGCTGTGCAAGCTGGTGACCCGGGCGGAGCTGGGCGGGATGATCCGGCAGGTGCTCAAGCAGAAGTCCAATATGTCCATGAAAGGAGTCCAATCCGAGCTATGAATACCCGAATTGTGACCGATATGGAGGGGTTTCAAAGCCTTCAGGAAGACTGGGAGCGGTTGGAGCTTCAGGATCCGGATGCGACCTATTACAGTACGTTTCAGTTCAATTATTTTTGGTGGAAAACCCACTCCAAGGACCCGGGCAAACGGCTTTTTATCGTGTGCTGCCTCCTGGACAACAGGGTTGTGGGGATCGCACCGCTCATGATCCGCCGTGACCGGAGCAAGCTGTTCAGCTGCAGCACGCTTTGCTTTATCGGTCAGGGGGATTATTTCACCTTTTTGCTCGAAAGGGGGAGCGGAAGCGAGATCAAAATTCTGAAGGAGCTGTTCGGCGCTTTTCACGCCCATGACAGCCTCTGGGACAAATTCGAGCTGACCCATCTGACGCAGGAATCGCAGCTGCTCCACTACCTGCTTCGCCATGAGCAGTATAACGAACATGTGCAGTACCTCACTTCCTGTCCGGTGATCCCGATCAGGGAGCATGAAACCTACGAGCGGCTGAGCCAAACAAAGGATTTTATCAAAATGAAAAAGACGCGGGATAAGCTCCGCAAACAGGTGAACTACCGGTTCAAGGTCGTCACCGGTGAGCAGAACGCGGAAATCTACGACCGGGTAGCCCGGGTTCACCGGCTGCTGAAGGAGTACCTGCAGACCGAAAAAGGCAGGACCGAAAGGCGGAGCCTGTTTGAAAACGAGTACACGGACGAGTTTCTCAGGCGTCTTTTCCGCAATAACGAGCAGGTGGTCGTCTTTATGCTTGAGGATGAAAGCGGGGAGATCATCAACTACAGCATTTGCTATCTTTACAAGGATGTTCTGTACGATTGGAATTCGGGTTACGCCCCCGAATATTCGACTTTCCACGGCCTAGCCAACGTGCTCATGATCGAAACGCTGGAGCATTTGTTCAAGGAGAAGCTCGGCAAGCGGCTCGACTGCGGGGCGGGCAGCTATGCCTGGAAGTTTAAATGGACCAGCCGGTTCAACGTAAATTATACGTTCAAGATGTGGAATCTGCTGAAAGCCAGGGGCCGGTTGTACCGGTTTTTGTCCGGATTCAAAACGATGCTTCAGACCGCCTTCATTATGACCGGAATGATCGAAATCATGCTGTAATGTCTATCGGCAGCCAAGCTGACTCAAGGATAAAGGAGTTTAACTGGAACCATGAGTATAAAAATTGTTACCGATACCGATGGATTCCTTAGCATTCAAGAGGATTGGGAGCGCTTGCAGGAGCTGGACGACGAATTGACCTACTACAGCACCTTTCAATATAACTACGCATGGTGGCTGACCTTTGGAGAGGACCGGAACAACAAGCTGTTCATTATTTGCTGCAGCCGGGACAACGAAATGGTCGGCATCGCTCCGCTTGTCATCCGTACGGTGGATAAAAAAATTGTGAAATGCCATGTGCTCGGCTTTATGGGGAAGGGCGATTATTTCAATTTCATCCTCCATTCCCAGAAGGGCAGTCCGGTTGCGATTATCAAGGAAATTTTCAAAGCCATCGAGGACCATTCCGACCTGTGGGACAAAATCGAATTGACGCACCTTGCAACCGACACGTCGCTGCTTCACTTTTTACTGCGCCATGACAGGTACAATCCGAGCATCAAGTACCTCACCTCCTGTCCGAGCATCCGGATCGGCGGATGGGATACCGCAGCCGGGTGGGATACGAGCGGAATCAATGTCAAGGCGAAAAAGAAGCTGAGAAAGCTCCAGCAGGAGACCGATTATCAGTTCAAAATGGTGGACTGCCGGCAAAGCGGTGATATTTATGACCGGATCTCCAATGTTCACAAGCAGGAGAAGGCATATCTGCACGAGCAGAGGGGAAGGATCGACCGCAGAAGCCTGTTTGAAGACCAAAAGAATGAGGAGTTTTACAAGCGGGTATTTATGAACAACGACCAGGTCATTGCGTCCTTCCTCGAGCTTAAGGATTCGAACGTGATGATCGCCTACCAGCTGTTTTTTCTGCACAGGGGAAAGCTGTACGGCTGGAATACCGGGTATTCCCCCGATTATGCGAAATACGGCGTCTTTGATGTGCTGATGCTGGAAACGATACGCCGGCTGATCGAGCAGGGGCAGGTGACGGACATCGATCTGGGCGCCGGTTCGTACCCGTGGAAGTTCCGGTGGACCAATCAATTTACCGTCATGTATTCGCTGCAAATGTGGAACAATGACCGCCTTCACACGAGGCTGTACCGAATGCTGGTAAAGGGGAAGGGAATCTTGAAGTACCTGAACCGGAAAACCGCTGTGCATTCCTGATGCAGCAGGGTGAAGGAAAGGGATAAGGGGAAAATCGTCATGCACTTGGAGAAATGCAAATGGTTTAACGGCGCCGATTCGCCTGTTTTCTTTATGATCGATGATCTGGCCAATACGTGGGTGGACGTCAACCATAACGGAATTCCCGATCTGGAGGAGGATTGGGGATACTGCAAAAATGGAGAAAACTCATCCTTCCGGTACTTGAATGAGCAAATCCTGCGGCATTTTCCGCAGGTCAAGGTCACCTTCTTTGTTCCGGTAGGGGTCCGGGCCGGTATGTCCGATCATCCGGTGTGCAGGCAAACCTCACGCCCGATCAACGCCGACGAGGAGAGCAGGGCTTTCTTCCGCGGCATTCACCGGCACCCGGGCTATGAACTCGCCTATCATGGTACGACCCATGGCCGGACGGGACCAAATCCGGAGGATTTTGTACAGGAATGGGAGCTGTTCGAAAGCGCCGAAGAAGCATTGGAACGTACCTTGGAAGGGATATCGGTCTATGCCGATGCCGTCGGCGAAAGGCCGAAAGGCGGCAAATACTGCGGGTACGCCGGCAACGATTGCTCGGATGAAAGCATTGATCGGGCGGGGTTCATTTGGTGGTGCAGATACTGGAACCGGGGGGCGGGAGACCCTGCGATGAAACGGATCAGCGGCGGGGATCCAGATCCGCTCACCAACTACGATATTAAACGCTTTGGCGTAGGCGGCGTCATCGACATTCCCTCGACGGTGGACGGAGGGCTGCTGAATGGGATTTACCGGCCGGAAGCTTCCTTGAAGGGGATGGCCAAACGGTTCTTAAAGACACCGCTTCGCCGCTGGAAGCTCCGTGAGCTGGATTATTTGCTGGAGAACAGGCTGGTCATCGGGATTCAGGAGCATATTTCCCCCGCGCGCGACGACGGGAAGAGGCAGTCCCCCAACATTTTTGACGACTGCGGCAGCCTGCAGGCGATCTTTCGTTATTTGGAGGGGAAAAACGTATGGTACTGCACCGGGTCGGAGCTTGCCGATTACGTGAACCTCCGGGATCACGTGCAGGTCGTGACTTATCCAGGTGAGGAAAGGATGTTTACCCTCGAACACGAATCCAGATACGGAAACGGCGGCATTCTCTCGCTGAAGCTGGACCCGTCCAATCCTGCAAGCATCCTGCTGCCCGACGGCACGGCAGTCCGGGTAACAGCCGGGATTGCGAACCTACCGGTCATGAAAGGGGAATATTTCATTCGGGAAGGTGAAATCAGATGAAGCAGACGATGATCGTCATCTCGGATTATATCGAAGGCGCGCCGGTGGTCGCATCGGTCCGGTATGCCGGATTGATGAAGCATTTTATGGAACAATACCGCCTGATCGTCGTGAACGACCGGAAATGCGGTCCGGCGCCGAGCCGGTTTGCCGCTGTCAATTACAAATACGATACGCCCAGCAGTACCTTTACGCAGACGATGGTTGGCGGGGAGCCTTCCGGCCGGGGAATCAAGCAGCTTATTGAAGGTGCGCTCAGAAACAAATGGACGATCACGGCATGGAGGAACTATAAATACAGCTCCTATGCTTTCAGGCGCATGAACATCCGCCTCTTCCGCGAGCTGGACGCATGCCTGGAGCAGAACGAGGTATCAGCCGTATTTTTGACGATACCGGATGTGTACGGACTGTACATCATTGACCACATCAAACGCAAAGCGCCGGGCATTCCGGTAGTGATCGAGATCAGGGACATCATCAACCATAACATCGGGGAGGGTCAGCCCCGTCAGGCCTACCGCAGTGCGGAAAGGATGATCCCCCGGCTGGCCGACGCAATTGTGGCCGTGTCCCAGGGGATCCGGCAGCATTATGAACTTGAGCAGGAACGGCCGTCTATACGGCTGATCCGCAACGGATACGACGAGGAACCGTTCCAAAACTGCGTATATCAACGTATTTCCGACAATGTTCGCGAGCTGACCATGGCTCATATTGGCTCCATCTATAAAGGACGTAATATACATGCATTGATCGAGGGGCTGCAGCTGTTTCACGAGAGGACCGGCATACGGATCAAGCTGAAAGTTGCGGGGCTGCTTGACCAGCAGGCGGCCAGGGATTTATCCAATGTGAACATGACAGGTGACGGGGTTACGGTGGAGATCGTAGGAAGCGTCAGGCATGAGGCGGCGGCGTCTCTGCTGAAAGAAGCGGACGTAGCGGTCATTCTTACGCATACCAAGGGCAGCGATTATGCCATCCCGGGCAAAACCTTTGAATATATCGGGGCGTGCAAACCGATCCTGGCCGTTACATCCGACCGGGAGCTGGTGGAATTGGTCCACGGCCGGTACGGCATCTGCGCGGGCCATCACCGGGACTCCGTGGCCGATGGTTTGGCGGACTTGATCGCCAAGGAGTTCGATTTCTCCGGCCGGTTAGCCTTTTCCCGTACGAACCAGGCGGAGCAGCTTCTGGCCATGATCGGGGAGCACATTCGTGGAGCGACGCAAAAAAGAGTAAAGAGGGTATAAAATGGCGCTGATTTTATCGTGTTCCTACGTGCTGCATGAACTGCTGTCCGCCAATTTGGACCTGTTGTACTTTCTCAGCCTTGTCCTGATTTTCGCGGATATCTATAAAAACAAACGGCTGACGGTCAAAGCACTGGGTTACATCTACCTTGTCGTCCTGTATGCGCTGCTGCAGATCGTGCTGAACGACCAGATCGAGATTCCAAGACTGGTGATTAACGTCGCGAAAATCTTTCTGAACGTCTTTTTATTCATACAAATCAAGGAATCGAACATTCCATTACCGGTATGGAGAAAAATGGCCGTCTATTCCTCCCTGCTTCATGTATTCCTTCTTGCCGTCAGCCTGGCGTTTAAAACGGAATGGCTGTGGAGATTGGATGAAACGGTCAATATTTATCAAAAAACGAGGCTGTCGCTCCTGTACTTCGAACCGAGCGAAGCCTCTTTTCATGCCGCCTTGCTGGTCCTGCTGCTCGTTTTCTTTGCCCTGCGGGAGAAATCAGGGTCCAGGAATCTTCTCCACTTTGCGCTGATCGGCGCGAATCTGGTCATCGTGGTGCTTTCGGCCGGCATGGGAGGCATGTTCAGCCTGTCGCTGGCCTGTGTCGTGATGTACTTATTTTATTTGAAGGAAAACCTCAGCACGGTCCGGGTGCTCGGGCTGATTGCCCTGATCTTTCTGGCGGTTCTTAGTGTGCTGACGGTCGTGAACAGCAATAACAGCTTCTATCTCCGCTTTAACGATATCGTGAACGGAAATGACGGGTCGGTCGTCTACCGGTTTAACGTCAGCTATCGCGTCATGAAACAGATGCTGATGGACACTCATTATTTCGGCATCGGTTTCGGCAACCTGAACACGGACACGATCCATAACGCCTATGCCGGCTTCGGGCTGGTGGATGTCATCTCCAACTCCTTCATGTACTCCATGGCCGAGGGTGGATGGCTGATGCTCCTTCTCCTCGCAGTCTTCTTCCTGTCATTGATCCTTCCGGTTCGTCCGGAAGAAAAAATATTGAAATACGCGCTTCTCTTCTTTATTGTCAGCTACCAAATCGCCGGCGGATATTTTACGAACCCGGTCAATTGGATTGTGTATGGCATCATAGCCAATCCCTATTTGCTTCGGCACAGCCGCAGCCCAAATCCTGTTCCCGCTGAGAATCTGCCCGCCGCAGGCGTTCAGAGCACGGGGACCTTGGAGTTGAAGTCATGAAACTGCTGCATGTCACCCTCGGATTGCCCCCATACCGAACAGGCGGACTGACGAAATACAGCGTCGATCTCATGCTGTCCCAGCTGCAGCAGGGGCATGAAGTCAGCTTGCTGTATCCGGGGCGTTATACTTGGTCCGGAAAAATGAAAACAAAGCCAAACCCTCCGTATGAGGGCATCAGCGTATACGAGATCCTCAATCCGCTTCCGGTTCCCCTTCTGGGAGGGATCGGCCGCCCACCCGCATTCTCCCGAGCCGGGGATCCGGAGGTATTCCTTGAGCTGCTCCGGGAAGTACAGCCGGATCTGATCCATTTTCACACTTTGATGGGAATCCATAAAGAACTCTTGGAGGCGGCCAAAGCGCTGGGAATCCGGACGGTATATACGTCGCACGATTACTTCGGCATCTGCCCCAAGGTTAACCTCCTGAATGCGGCAGGAGACCACTGCGACGATTTTGACCAGGGAAAGAGCTGCATTTCCTGCAACCAGCATGCGTATTCGCCGCACATGATCTACATGATGCAGTCCTACAGCTACAGGCGCTTGAAAAACAGCCGGATTTTGCAAAAGGCCCGCAGGGCCGTGAAAAAACGAACTTCAAGCACTTCCAGCACTTCCAGCCATATGCCTAGGAAAGCGGGGGATTCCAAGCCTATGATTCATCCGGAACGAGCCAACGAATACAAAGAGCTCAGAAGCTATTACTTGGAAATGTATCAAATGATCGACGAATTTCATTTCAACAGCCAGGTGGCCAAGGAGATTTTTACGGCTTACCTGAACGTGAAAGGAAAAGTCCTGTCCATCCGCCACCGGCATATGGCCGACCGGAGAGTCTTAAAATCATTTCCTTCCGCGGATAAACCCCTGCGCATCGCTTATTTGGGTCCGGTTGACCGCTATAAAGGATTTTTCCTGCTGCAGGAGGCGCTGGATCAACTGCCGGATACCCACTCAGGCCATTGGCATCTTCACGTTTACGGAAATGACGGCATTCCGGCATCGGCACCAACTGCCGAACACTGCACCTTTCATGGCCGCTACGAACCGGATGAGCTTGCCGGTATTTTCGCGGAAACCGATCTGCTGATCGTCCCCAGCATATGGAAGGAAACGTTCGGTTTCGTCGGGCTGGAAGGGCTGTCGCACGGGGTACCGGTGCTGGTCTCCAGACAGGCGGGCGTGAAGGATATGATCGCAGACGGAGTCAACGGATGGATTTTTGAGCCTGATCCCGCGGATCTGGCGCACCGTCTTTCACACCTGCTGGCAAATCGGCATTTGCTGGCCGCGGCGAACCGCAGCATCGTGAACAGCGAACTGGACTTGTCCATGCAGCGTCATGCCCAGGATATCTATGAATGGTATCTTCAAATCGGAGAAGAGGTCGTGGTCAAATGAAGCACGTGTTTATCGTTGGCTCGAAAGGAATACCGGCGAAGTACGGCGGGTTTGAGACCTTCGTCGACCAGCTGACCGGAAGAAAGACCGACGGGGATACAACGTATCATGTCGCCTGCCTGTCCGACCGCAAAGCAGAGGAATTTATGTATCAGGATGCGCGCTGCTTTCCGGTGCACACACCGAAGATGGGGAGCGCAAGGGCGGTCGTCTACGATGTGCTCAGCCTGCTGGAGTGCCTGAAATATATCAAAACCCATCGGCTTGAGAACAGCATCGTTTATGTATTGGCCTGCCGGATCGGCCCTGTTTTTTATATTCTAAAAAGGCAGCTCGAAAAGCTGGGGGTTGCAGTGTTCGTCAATCCTGACGGTCATGAATGGAAACGGGGAAAATGGAGCGCACCCGTCAAACGCTACTGGAAGTGGTCCGAGCGGCTGATGGTAAAGCACGCGGACCTTCTCGTTTGCGATTCCCGCGGGATCGAGCAGTACATTCATGACATGTACGCCCGGTATGAGCCGAATACCACCTTTATCGCCTACGGGGCGGACGTGACGCCGTCGCCGCTGGACGATGAGGATCATCGGTTTACGGATTGGATGGACCGGTTCGGATTGTCCAAATACGGATATTATTTGGTCATCGGCCGCTTCGTTCCGGAGAACAACTATGAATTGATAATCCGCGAGTTTATGATGTCGGGCACCGCCAAGGACCTGGTCATTGTAACGGGGGCACAGCAGCAGCCGTTTTATGACGAGCTGCGGCTAAGAACGGGTTTCGATTCGGATCCGCGGATCAAATTTGTAGGAACTGTCTACGAGCAGCCGCTTTTGAAGAAAATCCGGGAGCAGGCATACGGATACTGCCATGGTCATGAAGTGGGCGGAACGAACCCGTCCCTGTTGGAATCGCTGGCATCGACGAGGCTGAACCTTTTGTTTGACGTCGTATTCAACCGGGAAGTCGGCGGGGAGAGCTGTCACTATTTTTCGAATGAATCCGGCGCCTTGAGCAGGCTGATTGATGAGGCTGAATCGTGGAGTCACGAAGAGCTGGAGGAGCTTGGGGAACGGGCGAAGCACCGGATCCGGAACTTATATTCGTGGGATCATATCGTGCAATCCTACGAAACGCTGTTTCAAGGGAACGATTATGTGCGGGCGAAGCAGGCGGGCGGAAGCCGGCTGGCGCGCACCAAAGGGACGACAACACCTTTGTGAAGTAAACGGGGCCCATTCGTCAGGGTACAGCACTTGGCTAAATGGAACCTGCTGCAGGTAAAATAGGCAAGCGGCCCTAGGGAAATGTCCAAAGCTAAGCAAGTCTGCCCCGAATACAATAGCATTGGACTTGACATTCGTTGATGGGGAGGTTTTGCCTATGGGTCGTCTTTTCGATAGGCATCGGCATAAGAAGGGGATAGGGCAGGGGGGAAACAGGGGCCGCGCCAAGCCGGGGAAGAAAATTGCTTCCATATCGGCGGCTGAAGCGACCGGCGGGAATCTTCCGCTGAACTCGGTGGGGACGTCCAATCTGGTGGATGGGGCCGTGGTGACGACCAAAATCGCCGAACATTCGGTCACTGCCGACAAGCTCGGTTTAACCTGGTTGAGCGTCCCTGCCGCTGCAGGCTTCGCTGATGCCCTGAGCCGGTTGAAAGCCCAAGGGGGTGGCGTGCTCGTAGTCCCCCCGGGAGATTATCCGATCCCGGCCGATACGGTGGTGGACCCCAGCATTACCCTTCGCTTGATGAACGGGGCCCGGCTGAACATCGCACAAGGAAAAGTGCTGACCATTAACGGCGGCGTGGAGGCCGGATTGTACCCCATCTTTACAGGTTCAGGCATCGTGAAAGGGGCGCTGGCCGAATATTATCCGCAGTGGTTCGGGGCGGCTGCCGACGGGAACGCGGACGATTCAGCCGGCATTCAGGCCGCCGTCAACGCAGCGGACGGTTCGGGGGCGACCGTGGTACTCCCTGCAGGAACGTACAAGGTCAATGAAATCAAGCTTCAGAACCATATGATGCTGAGAGGAGAGAAGGGCGCTGTTCTGGAGCCGTATACTGCAGGTCAGGATGCAAAACTGACGGCTTCTGGCGTAACCGATTTCGAGGTGGCCGATCTTGAGGGTCGCATCAGCTTGAACATCCTATCCAGTTCGGATTTCGTCATCCGGAACCTCCGGGTTCGTCAAAATGTGGAGGGATGGCATATCTACCAGTCCGAAGACGGACAGCTTATGGATAACCGCATCGTGGAGTCCGCCAATAAGGACGAACGATTCATATACCTTAACGATTGTACCCGTATGCTCGTTCAGGGCAACCAGATCCGAAATCAGACCTTGTTCAACGGCGCAGATCCGAACAGCAATACGGGAATCAATATTTCCTCCTCCAGCTACTGCCAAATCGTCAATAACTATGTGGAAAACTGCGGCGGTCAGGGCATCTGCTTCGACACCAATACAGGGATTGCGGACGCTGAGTCCCGGGCCTGCTTCAGCAACATTGCCGCAGGCAATATCGTGATCGGAAACGGGCAGGAAGGGATTACGGCGTTTGCTTCCAAACAATACGAAACCTATGATATAACGGTCGTAAACAATATTTGTATCAATAACCGGTATAACGGGATCGAATTTTGGGGCGTCAGGCAGGGTGTGATCGAGGGGAACAGCATCAGCGCGCCCGCGATGAAGGAGTACAGCTTCGGGGCGATCAACATTTTCGCGACGAAGGACGTCATCATCGACGGCAATTCGATCGAGAATGTGCCTACCTCCGGGATTGCACTGGTCAACGGACCGAAATATGCGGAGTCCCGGTGCCAGAATATCATCATCACGAGCAACCGGATCTTGAACTGGAACAACCTTGACCTGAGCCCCGCGACCAATCATGACCAGATCTGCGGGATTAATTTGTTCAATGCCGACTGCTGCCTGATTCAAGGGAATCTGCTGATGGACACGAGACCCGGCCGAAAAAATATCGTAAAAGCCATTTCTGTAGTGGAAGGCCGCCATCTGATCCGGGGCAATATCAATCCCCAAAATTTATTGATTGACGACCATGTGGAAGCCGATTTGGCCTGGGCCGGGCACCAAATTGCCGAACGGACCCCTTTCGTACGGTTTTCGTCCTTGCCGGGCGACGTCAATAACGGTGTCATGACAGGGGTGGACCCCGGAACTGTATGGTATAACCACAGTAAGCGGGCATTGTTTTATAAAGGATACGATAAAACGATGCTGACCCCGCTGGTTGTGGATGAGAAGAGCACCTCCGGGTTCCCGTCCGGAGACTATGCACCGGGATTTTTCAGCTATCAGACCCAAACGGGAAGGCTGTTCTACCGCGGTAAACCGAATAATTCCAACGGTAAGTACGCGGAGGTTGTGCTGAAGGATAAGTTCATCAATTTGAAAAGAAGCACCGAAGTGTCGAAAACCCCGGTCGAAGGCGACACGTACTACGATACCGTTCGGAAAAAGCCGGTCTATTATGACGGCGCAAATTGGAGAGATTTCAGCGGTAACATCGTTAGTGTGAACCCATAATCAAGGGATGTCCTGTGGTGTGCAGATCATATGATGGTAGAGAGAGGGGTTGTTCGCAAGTGAAAGGCATCATTTTGGCAGGGGGCAGCGGCACCAGGCTGTATCCGCTCACCAGAATCATTTCCAAGCAGCTGCTGCCGATTTATGACAAACCGATGATATATTACCCGTTGTCCGTTCTTATGCTTGCGGGAATCCGGGATATTCTGATCATATCGACGCCGCAGGACACTCCCCGGTTTGAAGAGCTGTTCGGCACAGGTGAGCAGCTCGGAATCCGGCTGTCTTATGCGGTGCAGGAACATCCGAACGGGCTTGCGGAGTCGTTCATCATCGGCGAGGAATTCATCGGCGGGGACAGCGTGGCTTTGATTCTGGGAGATAATTTGTTCCACGGCCATGGACTGACGGAAATGCTGCAGACGGCGGTTCAGCGCGAGCAGGGTGCCACGATCTTCGGCTACCATGTACAGGATCCCGGCCGATTCGGCGTGGTGGAGTTCGATGCAGACGGGCGGGCCGTTTCCATTCAAGAGAAGCCGGCAGAGCCGAGGTCCAATTACGCGGTAACCGGACTGTACTTTTATGACCGGAACGTTGTGGATTACGCCAAGCAAATCGTACCTTCGGACAGGGGAGAGCTGGAAATTACCGATATTAACCGGATGTATCTGGAGCGTGGACAGCTGCGTGTGGAAATATTGGGCCGCGGGTTTTCGTGGTTTGATTCGGGAACGCATGAGTCGCTGCTGGAGGCTTCCCAATATATTGAGACGATTGAGAAGAGGCAAAGTCTGAAGGTGGCCTGCCTTGAGGAAATTTCCTATTCCAAAGGATACATCAACCGGGAGCAGCTGACTCTGCTTGCCGAGCGGATGAACAAAAATGCATACGGGGCCTATCTCATGCAGCTTGCCGCCGGTAACGTCCAAGCCATCTATCAGTGATGGTTGGGCTGGATACATACCAAAAGCCGGCACCTCTGCGGCAGAGGGCCGGCTGTGAATAGGGAGCAGGCCCAGCAGCTCAGCTTTGCTGTTTCCCTGCTTCCTCAGTAAACTTTATGGATCACATCCTCGAACGCCGGCTCTTCCGTATGGATGTCGGCTGCTTCGCCCCATGCGGACATCTCGCGCAGAATGTCCACCGCACGGATCTGCTGGCGGTTCGCTTCAACCCGGACGTAATCGGGTCCGGTCTCGACGATGCGGAACGCTTCCCCGGTGGGGAGGCGAACTTCCAGCGGGAGCTGGAGGCCCTCTCCTGGCGGTAGCGGGATGGACCAAGCTCCAGCGAAAGTTACCCGGATCGTCGTCGGAAGACCGATTTTCTCCCGAAGTTCATCAATCGTCCCGTCATAGCTGAGCTGCCCGTGGTTGATCACCATGACGCGCTCGCAGAGCTGCTCGATGTCGTCCATGTCATGGGTGGTCAGCAGGATCGTCTTGCCGAACTCGGTATTCAGCGTCTTCAGAAAATCGCGGATGCTGCGCTTGGCGGTGACATCGAGGCCGATCGTCGGCTCATCCATGAACAGGACGTCCGGATCATGCAGCATCGAGGCTGCGATGTCGGCCCGCATCCGCTGTCCTAGGGACAGCTTGCGCACCGGCGTCGTCCAAAATTCCCCCAGGCCGAGCAGCTCGGACAGCTGTCCGAGACGCAGGTCCCGCTCCTTGTCCCCAACTTTGTACATATGGGCCAATATTTCGTATGAGTCTTTGACAGGCAGATCCCACCACAGCTGGCTTCGCTGCCCGAAGACGACGCCAAGGCGGCTGACGACGCGTCGCCTGTGCCGATGCGGATCGACCCCGGCGATGCGGACTTCCCCGGATGACGGATGGAGAATGCCGGTCAGCATTTTGATCGTCGTCGATTTGCCCGCACCGTTCGGCCCGATATAGCCGATAAAATCCCCCTGGTTGATCGTAAAGCTGATATCTTTAACCGCTTCCTTGACGCGGTATTCCCGTGTAAACAAGGTGCGGATGCCCGCGAAACTCCCCTCCTTGATCACAGGCGTTTTAAACTGCTTGTGCAGCCCCCTGGCTTCAATCATCGGCTGGGGCCGGTCCTGATCCGCCGACCGTTCCAACTCCGTTCGTACGGCTGGTTCTGTCATGATTCCCATATCGATCTTCTCCTTTCTAGCTTCCGGTACTTTGGTAACGGGACATGCCGAATGTCCACAATTTCATGCTGGCGAAGAGGCAGACTGCCGCCACCAGGACGATGCCAAGCAGGACCCAGGCGCCCAGCTCCCCGCGCAGAATAAACAGCGAAGGTACATAATTGACAAAACCGACGGGAATGACGACGAGCAGGATGGACCGGAGCCAGACAGGATACAAGACCAGCGGGTAACGGACCGCGGTCTGGGAGGCGTCCTCCGTCAGCGTCTGCAGCTCGTTGATTCGGGTCAGCCAGAACCCGGCAGTAGCGGTGGCGAGACCGATGGAGAACAGGATGGCTGCTCCCGTAAGGATCACCAGAAACGTGAAGGGAACCGCAATCCAGGTAATTTGCCCGGCCTGCATCATCCCGTGCAGCGCCCAGGTCAGAATAAACCCGCCCTGAAGCAGTTCCCCCGGCATCATCCGGAAGTTTTGTGACATCAGGGCAAGCAGAACAGGGACCGGCCGGGTCAGGAGCTGATCCAGGTCGCCTGACGTCAGGTAGTTCTCGAGATGATGAACATCATTGGCAAAGCTGCGGTACAGCGCCTTGGACAGTGTCATGACGGCAAACAGGTAGCCGACTTCATAGAGCGACCAGCCTTTCACCGCGCCGAACTTGTTCAGCACGATGGCAATCATGAGAAACTCGGCGATCTGGATCCCGGCGGCCAGAAACGTCCCCAGCAGAAAGTTCATCTTATACTGCATCCCGCTGCGGATACTGGACCGGATCAATACGAAATACAGATGAAGCCAATACCGAATGTTCATCCGCCCTGCACCTCCACCTTGCGGCGAACGACCGCCGTTACGCCAAGACAAGCCAAAGTCATCAGTACGCACCATACGAGAGAGCCCAGCAGCCGGGAGGCATCCTCAAACCCGAGGTAAATCCGGGTCGGTACGTACAGCAGGTAAGGGTAGGGGGAGATCCAGGAAACCGTTTGCAGCCAGCGCGGCAGCCATTCCACCGGAATGAAGAAGCCAGCCAGCAGGTTGATCAGGGCATGGTTCATCCAATACAGCCAGCTGGATTCCGTGGTCCACAAGGCCGTAGCCCCGATGATGTAATTCATGCAGATCGATAAATAGGCGGCCGCGGCCAAACCGGCCAGTGCCAGAAGCAGGGTGGTGACTTGCTGCGGAAGCGACAGGGAGAATACGAGGACGTACAGCAGATAGATCGGAACGGACTTGTACACAAACTGGTACGCGATTTGACCCCATTCCCGGCACATCAAATGAACGAACAGATGAACCGGGCGCATCAGATCCAGCGAGATCTGGCCTGTCCTGACCGATTGGGGAATGCCCAGCCCATTGGTCGTAAATCCCGAAATCCACAGCGACGCCTGGGTAAAAGCGATGTAGCCGATCATCCCGTGCACGCCGTATTCGCCGAGCGGCCTGTCCTGGCCGATGCCGATCCAGATGCAGGCATACAGGTAGCCGAACAGGGCGCTTGCAATGTTGTGCAGCATATGGGCCCCGCGGTACTGCAGGTTGCGCGCATACGCTTTTGAAGCAAGTGAGAAATAAAGCATTACACACCTCCGATAAGTTTTGTGGCGACGAGAACCGTCAACTTCAGTCAAGGCGGGTGAGTGAGAAGGATTTCCATCATACCAAAAATAGGATGGCGCGACAAGGAAAAGTTTTCGGCCGGAGGCGGATACATCCTTGTCTGCTGCCATGCGCATGCAGCGTCATGACATTCCACTATAACGCTTTCTTGCCGTTTTTACCACGTGATTTCCCACAATTATTTTTGTAATCAGAGGCGGTCCGGCGCATATTGACTTGCCCTTCCTTCCGAGTAGAATGGGAGCAAAGACGAAGTGAAAACAACAAAATGATTCGGTTTGAAGGCACCGGAGGAGAGTACCCGATGATATCATTCAAGACGCGGCCGCAGCACCGCCGCAAGACTTCCATGCAGCGCAGAAACCTGAGGGTAGCCAGCCTGGAAGGCATCCCGGCCGTGATGTTTATGACCCTGCTCGGCGGGCAGTTTTTGACCGGTTATCTGCTGTACCTTGGCGCAAGCTCGGGTGAGATTGGATTCGTGCTGGCGATCACGACTTTTGTCAATATCGTCCAAATTTTTGCCGCGTATCTGATCCAGAGGCTGCGCAGCCGGAAGTGGACGCTGGTGCTGTTCGTAGCCGTGCACCGGGTCATTTGGGGGAGCACCGGTCTCGTTCCGTTTATTGTCCCGAAGCCTTACTGGGTGCCCGCGTTTATCGTATTGTACACGGTGGCCTTCATGTTCAATACGCTGGGGGGCATCCTGTGGAACTCGCTTATCAGCGATATGGTCCACCCCAAAGTCAGAGGACGGTACTTCGGCATCCGGAACACGATTCTGAATGCGCTCGGAACGCTGGTGATGTACGGGGGTGGAGTCATCCTCGATCATGAGCCGGGCGGAAAAGGATTTCTGCTGCTCTATATCATCGTCTGGGTCTGCATTGCGGCCAATATCGCCGTGTTCTTCTTCTATCCGGACATTCCGTTTGAGCGGTCCTCGGAGAAGCGTTTTATCCCGATGCTGAAAAAACCGCTGCGCGACGCTTCTTTTCTGAAGGCGACGCTCTTCCTGGCCGGATTCCTGTTTCTGCAAAACCTGGTTGTGCCGCTGTATTCGTACGTCATGCTGGAAATGCTGCACATCAACTACCAGACGCTGTCGCTGCTGAACGTGCTGCAAACGGTGTCCATGATGGCCAGCTTCTATGTGTGGGGTAATCTGAACGTTCGGCACAGCAACCGCAGGCTGCTGTTCTGGACGCTGCCGATCATCGCATTATCCTGCCTATGCTGGGGGCTGCTGTCGGTGCTGCCGATGCTGCCTGTGCTGATTGCGGCACACATGATTTTTGGCATCGGTGTCGGCGGATTCAACCAGCTGGCGTTCAATTTCATGATCGGCGACACGCCTAAGGCGGAGCGTCCGATGTATATGGCGATGTACGCGGCGATTACGGGTGTCGCAGCATTCTTTGGCCCACTGATCGGTGGCAATCTTTACGAGCTCATCGGCCACTGGCCGGAATGGACCCGGATTTATGGCGTGCAGACCGTCGTCGGCCTGAGCATGCTGCTGCTGACGGTCAGTCTCGGCCGGAAGATTCTGCGGAATTCGTGAGGGCTCGAGAAAAAGAGGTCAATGTTCATCCTAATCGCATGCGAATGTTGAGGGTACCTCCCATAAGAAGACGGCAAATTGAGCTTCCGTCTTCTTGAGGGAGGTTTTTTGTTGCTTTTAAGTTATGCGGACGCACGAAGCAGCGGAGAGATCGAATGCACTGCCGGAAAAGCGAAGCGGTCGCCTTTGTCCCCGAATATCCAACATTGAAATAGATTCAAGGATATTCGGGGGCAACAGCGATTGAAGGAAGGATTCGAGCGCGGAGCGTCCTGACAACCGCCAAACGAGGCACCCGGGCAACGATATAGCAAGGCTTCAAGCCCCAAACCAAAGCCGGCTTTTCGCGTGAACCTTCCATTCGGGGGTATAATGAATAAGTAGAGGTGAATTCAGGAGCAGGGAGGAATCATTTATGTTTATCAACCAAATGTATATAAATGGGGCCTGGAAGGATGCCGCGGAGCACCTCGACGTCCTGAACCCGGCCACCGGTGACGTGATCGGCACCGTACCGAACGGCGGAGCGAAAGAGGCTGGCGAAGCCGCGGATGCGGCTTATGAAGCGTTCCCGGCATGGTCCGCGCTGACGGCGGACGAGCGGGGGGCGCTGCTGATGAAATGGCACGGACTGATCGCCGAGCATACGGACGAGCTCGCCCGGATTATGACGACGGAGCAGGGCAAGCCGCTGAAGGAAGCCGCCGGCGAAATCGGCTACGCGAACAGCTTTATTTCCTGGTACGCGGAGGAGGGCAAGCGAGTCTACGGGGAGAGCATACCGGCCTCGTCCGCTTCGCAGCGGATCTGGGTGCAGAAGCAGCCGGTCGGCGTCGTGGCGGCGATCACGCCATGGAACTTCCCGGCGTCGATGATTACCCGCAAGGTTGCGCCGGCGCTGGCCGCCGGCTGCACCGTCGTGATCAAGCCGTCCGAGGAGACGCCGTATACGGCCTTGAAGCTCGCTGAGCTCGCACACCAGGCCGGACTTCCGGCCGGCGTAATCAACGTGGTGACCGGCGAGGCGGCAGCGATCGCCGGCCGCTGGCAGCAGGATGAGCGGGTGCGCAAAATTTCTTTCACCGGCTCGACCGCCGTAGGCAAGGAGCTGATGAAGGGGGCGGCCGAAACCGTCAAGAAGATTTCCTTGGAGCTTGGCGGACATGCCCCGTTTATCGTGACCGCCGCGGCGGATCTTGACAAAGCGGTGGACGGGCTGATCAAGTCCAAGTTCCGCAACGGCGGCCAGACCTGCGTCTGCACCAACCGGGTGTATGTGGATGAGCGGATCGCCGGCGAGTTCACCTGCAAAGCGGCGGAACGGACGGCCGCGCTTCAGGTAGGCAACGGCATGGAGGAAGGCGTGGATATCGGTCCGCTCATCAATGCCAAAGCGGTGGACAAAGTGCTTCGTCAAATTGAGGACGCCAAAACTAAGGGCGGGATCATCGTGACGGGCGGCGAGGCGCTGCAGCATTCCGGCGGACACTTCGTGCAGCCAACCGTGATTGAACAGGCGACCGACGACATGGAATGCATGGTACACGAAACATTCGGACCGCTTGCTCCGATTACGACCTTCCGTACGCTGGAGGAAGCCGTGCAGCGGGCCAACCGCAGTCCTTACGGGCTGGCCGCTTACGTCTTCACGGAGCGGATCCAGGAGGCGCTGTACGCCGCCGAAGCACTCGAATACGGAATCGTCGGCGTAAACGATCCGCTGCCTTCCACGGCGCAGGCTCCGTTTGGCGGGTTTAAGCAGAGCGGACTCGGACGGGAAGGCGGCCATTTCGGCATCGAGGAATACCTCGAGGTCAAATATGTATCGCTCCGGCTCTAACCGGAGGAGCTGCCTAAAACGCTCGGTGCACTGCCCCAACATCCGGGAAAAGCACCAGGGAGAGCTCCGACCAAGATCTCATGCAAGCTACCGATCAAAAACAAAGAAGAAGCCCGAGGTGATGATCCTCGGGCTTCTTCGATAACAAGCTGTTATTTCGTTGTATTTGCCGCTGTATCGGCGGCGCCTGCGCCTGCAGCCGTATCGGTTGCCGCGTTAGCCGAATCGTCCAGCGAGTTGGTGATTTTGGCTTTGGATTTGAGGTCGGCAATCCAGGTCGACGCTTTGGAAGAAATGCCTTGCGTGATCAGCGTTTCCTTGATGTCAGCCTTCTTCTCGTCAAGCGTAGCCGTGTGAGCCGCTTTGCGGTCGGTAACCTTGATGATATGGTAGCCGTTGCTGGACTGCACGATGCCGCTCATTTCGCCCTTTTGCAGCTTGAACGCCGCTTCTTCAAACGGTGCTTCCATCACACCTTTGGCAAAGAAGCCTAGGTCGCCGCCGTTGTCCTTGGAGCCTGGGTCGATCGATTTCTCTTTTGCCAGCGTGGCGAAATCGGCGCCTCCCTTGAGCTGCGTTAGGATGCCTTCGGCTTCTTCCTTCGTCTTCACCAGAATGTGGGAAGCTTTGACTTCTTCCGGTGTGTTGAAGGATGCTTTATTTTCATCAAAATATTTCTTGATATCGTCGTCGGTCACTTTGACTTCCGGTTCGAGCAGCTTGCGGATTTGCACCTGCATGTTCATTTGCTTCTTCAGGTCTTCCACCGACATGCCCGACTGCTGCAGAGCCATCTGGAATTCCTCTTCGCTGCTGAAGCCCTTCTTGATATCGTCCATTTCCTTGGTGACATCGGCATCGGTTACTTTAATGCCTTTTTTGCTGGCTTCCTGGTTGACCAGCTCTTCCGTGATGAGGCTGTCCAGCGTCTGTTTGCCGCCGGCGTCCACCAGTGCGTCATAGAGCTTGTCCTTTTTAATGTCCGTGCCGTTGACCGTCGCTACCGTCGGGTTGCTACCCGAATTAAAAGGAGGCTTGATCAGCACAATGACGAGAATGACGGCAAGCACGAGCGATACGGCCATCCATACCTTGCCAGTTCCGCCGGACCATGCTTTCGGAGCAGGACCGGACGCCGCAGCAGACGCTTTGGGAGCAGGCGTCTTCTCTTTATTCGGCTTCGCCGGCGTCTCGCCGTCGCGTTTCATTTCGCTGAGGACCGGTGCGCCGCTCTCGGAAGGGGCTGCCGGTTTGCTGGTCCGTTCAGATGATTCCCCCGTTGTTTCGGTATTGTTCAGCTCTTCGTTGTTTAACGATTCTCTTTCTTTGTCTGTCATTAAATCTTGTCCTCCTTTAATATATGCAAAACGCTTATGGGTTCACTTTACCAGATTTGCCGTAAATAATCCTTAAGAAGACATAAATTGTGACAGATTTTTTTTAATCCTGTTTTAAGATTCGGCTGTTTGCGGCGGTTTTAATCAGGAAGCAGACGATGTGGCCAAATAAAAGACCGCTCCGGACAGGAATGCCCCGGGAGCGGCCATAGCTATTTGCCTTATTTTTGCCGTTCGATCGATACAGCGTGCGCAATACAAGGAATGCTCTCCTTCTGCTGATAGGAGAGGGGGGAGAGCAGGGCGCCTGTCGCTACGACGAGGATGCGGTTCAGCTCGCCGCGCTGCATCCGGTTCAGCAGGTGGCCGTACGTCACGACCGCCGAGCAGCCGCAGCCGCTGGCCCCGGCCTGAACATTCTGTTTACCGTAATCGTAAATCATCATGCCGCAGTCCGAATAGGTCGTCTGATGAATCGGAATGTTATGTTTCTTCAGCAGATCGTTGGCGATTTGATACCCGACCTTGGACAGGTCGCCGGTAACGATCAGGTCGTAGTAACCCGGCTCGATCTGCAGGTCGCGGAAATGCGCTTCCATTGTGTCTACCGCTGCCGGCGCCATTGCCGCGCCCATATTGAACGGGTCGCTGATGCCCATGTCGACCACACGGCCGATCGTGGCGGAAGTGACATATGGCCCGTCCCCGTCCTGCGACAGGACGACCGCGCCGGCCCCGGTCACCGTAAACTGAGCCGTGGGGGGCTTTTGGGAGCCGTACTCGGTCGGATACCGGAACTGCTT
This sequence comes from Paenibacillus sp. PSB04, assembly GCF_025809195.1. Lineage (NCBI taxonomy): Bacteria > Bacillati > Bacillota > Bacilli > Caryophanales > Paenibacillaceae > Paenibacillus > Paenibacillus sp. PSB04. Next base: position 6,409,138 of record NZ_CP081301.1, on the reverse strand, counting down.
CTCCACGCTGGCATTATGGCTGCACGTTCCGGAGAGCACGTATTTTGCCCCGCCCGAGTTGACGATATAAGAGGCCAGCGCGAGGCTCTCCATCGACGTGGAGCACGCGCCGAACAGGCCGAGATAAGGAATGGCCAGCGTTCTCGCGGAAAAGCTGCTGCTGATAATCTGGTTCATCAGGTCGCCGGCGAGAAAAAACTGGATTTGCCCCTCGGTCAGTCCGGCGTGCTGCACCGCCATTTTGGCCGCTTCCTCCATTAAAGCCTTTTCGGCTTTCTCCCAGCTGTCCTGTCCCAAATACATGTCGCCGTGGATAATATCGAAATCGTCGGCCAGCGGACCCTGACCCTCAAACGGGCCGACGATCGCCGCTTTCGACTTGATGGAAGGCTTGTTCTCGAACACCCAGCTTTGATGGCCTTTCAGCATATGAATCCTTACCCCCCTACAATATTAGGATCAAAAATGATGTAGGCGATGCCGACGCAAAAGGCTGCGACCGAACCGAACACGATGACGGGTCCGGCCACCTTGAAGATGCTGCCGCCGATGCCGAGCACGAGGCCTTCCCGGCGGTACTCGATCGCCGCCGAAGCCATGGCGTTGGCGAAGCCGGTGACCGGGACTGCGGTTCCTGCGCCCGCCCACTGGGCAATTTTGTCATATACCCCCAAGCTGGTGAGAATGACGGAGATGATGATCATGACGCCTACGGTCGGACTCGAGGCCGCCTTTTCCTCAAAGCCCCACCAGTGGATAAACATCTGCTGCACCGCCTGTCCGAGCAGGCAGATCAGGCCGCCGACGAGAAAGGCCCTGTATAAATTTTTGAACGTAAACTTGCTGGGCTCGCGCTTTTTGGCCAATTCCTGGTATTCCTGCTGGACAGGCGTCAGTTTCTTTTTCTTTTTGCTGACCATGATGCTTCACTCCTAACGGGTTAATAATGGCTTGACGTCCGAGATAACCTGCTCCAGCTGGGCCGACACCTGCTCGTACATCGCCTTGTTCTGCTCGTTTTTGGTCGAAAGTCCGTACATCTCCAGGTCCGCCTGGCATTTTTTGAGATCTGCATACAGCATCGCTTTCTGCTGCGGCTCGGGAACCTTGATCTGATCGTCGAAGAGGTCGACGTACAGCTGTCCGTACGCATCCACCTGCCCGATAAAGACGTTGTCCAGCGATACGCCCAGCTTTTCGAGCTCGGTATGGATCCAGCGCCGGTTCAGGCCCCTTGTAGCCAGCGGCTCGTCCATGATTTTGCCGTCCAGAATGACCGTCTGCGGCTCGCTCTCCGGCCCGACCTTGATGCCGAGATGGGTGGGGGTCAGCGGTTGATTTTCTTTTTTCATCAGCACGTTGATCTGTCCGTTCGGCTCCATGATCGCAAACTCGACCTCCGCCGTTTTAAAGGCGTTTTTCCCGCGGAGCTGCTCCATAAGCTCTTCGTTCGTCAGCCGCTCCTTCTTCAGATTGTCCTCCATGATCTTGCCGTCCTTGATCAGCACGGTACTGGTGCTGTCAATGAAATCCCGTGCTTTCTTGCTCTTTAACTGCAAAAATTCAATCATGAGCGAAACGGCTACCCACACGGCGAGGGAAATGACGCCAAGGTACCAGGTGGCTTTCAAATCAAGCGAGATGGAGGCCGCCAGGTCACCGATCGTGATCCCCGTAATGTACTCGAAGAAGGACAGCTGGGAGATTTGTCTTTTGCCCAAGAGACGGGTCAAGGCAAACAGAAAGACCACAGAAGCCAAAGTCCGAACGATAACCTCTATCCAATCCGGCATATCTATAAATTCCTCCATTCCAGATCTTTGCTTTAAACGCGGATAACAAAATTATTTGCAGCATCTTCTCGTTTTATGAATTTTTTGATTTCAGGCAGGTTAGATTATGTTTCGTACTTATCCTGTAAAGGAGGTGAAAGTAACAATGACCGTTGCATCCCAAGTCAAAACGACACTTGCATCCCTGAAAAGCGCCCAAGCCAGCTTGGAGACGTTTGCTCTCAGCACGCAAAACCAGGAAGCTAAAAACCTGTTCTCTCAAGCTGCCCAGCAAACCCAGCAAATCGTGCAGCAGGTGGAAAGCCGGGTACAACAGCTTGAAAACGAGGAGCCTCAATATAAAGGATTCTAATTCTTTAATTGATTCCCCACATCAGGCCATACCGCTCCAGTCCAATAACGTTTTGCCTTAAGCACCGGCTTTGCCGGTGCTTTTTGCTTATGCTACAGCTGGCAAATTCTGCTTCCGGATAAGCGTGACAAAGGCCGGGTCTTCATGGATAATATTAAAGTCATACCGCATGGCAGAAGCGGGGGTTTGTAGAGAGAGGAGTACATATAGATATGAGAGCAAATCAAGGACGGCTGAATAAGCTGTTAGTTATGAGCCTGGTGCTGGGCGTGCTGTTCGTGATCATGATGGTCCTGGTCGGAGCGGACCGGATCGCCTGGTTTGACCAATCGATCATCGATGCAGTTCAGGGGATGGAGAATGAGGGGTTGACCCGGATCATGAAGGGCTTCACCTTTCTTGGGTCATCGCTTGTAGCGACGCTGCTGAGCGTGATCGCGTTCCTGTTTCTGTGGCTGGTTTTGCGGCACCGCAAGGAGCTGCTGATGTTTCTCTTGTCCGTGGGGGGATCGGAAATTTGGAATATCATCATCAAAAATTGGATGCAGCGGCAGCGCCCCACCACGCACCGACTGATCGAAATCAGCGGATTCAGCTTTCCGAGCGGGCACTCGATGGCTGCGTTCGCCCTGTACGGGACGCTGACCTACTTGCTGTGGAGGCATATTCCCGCGCTGGCAGGAAGAATTGCGATGATCGTTATCGGGGTGGCCCTGACGCTGCTGATCGGGATCAGCCGGATCTATCTCGGGGTGCATTATCCGAGCGACGTCTTCGGCGGGTATTTGGCGAGCGCAACGTGGCTGATGCTGTCCATTTATATCTTTGAAAAGTACTGGAAGCCGAGGCCATAGGGGCCAGGAAATGAAAACCGTACATCAGGCGGCAGAAACTTGCATGAAAACGCCTCGCTCGCGTAATATGATTGCATAAAGATCTTTTAAAGGAAAGGGTGTATGGCTTCGGTCCGATGACGTCGCTAAGAGATTTTATTCAACTGCCTGCCGTTAAAAAAGTGATGGTCCTCATTTTGCTCGTGCTGTTTTTGTATGTCTTCCGGAGCATGATGAACCTCATTCTGATTACCTTCATCATTACGTACCTGGTGAACCGGATTCATTCGTCGCTCACCCGGCGGTTTACGAACCGAATGGGAATCAGCAAGAAGATCGCAGTACTAATCATTTATGCCGTCTTTCTTGGAGCCCTGTCGATCGGAACCTATCAATATGCTCCGAAGCTGCTGGGTGAACTGAACGTGCTGATCAACCAGGTTATTTCGTTTTACAGCAAGCCGCTGGAGCTTACCGACAATAAAGTCATGGACTACGTGCTGGAATACATCCATAAGATTGATATTTCGCAGTACGTCAAGCAGGGCTACAACCTGCTGACCGGAACGATCTCCAACATCGGCAAGTTCGGCATCAATTTTGCCATCGCGATCATCATGAGCTTGTTCTTTATGCTGGAGAAAGAGAAAGTGACCCATTTCACGGATAAGTTCAGAAGCAGCAAATTCGCCTACTTTTATGATGAATTAGCTTACTTCGGGAAAAAATTTACGTTTTCTTTCGGAAAAGTGATCGAGGTCCAGTTTTTGATTTCCATTATTAACGCAGCGGCTTCCACGCTGTTTCTGTGGATCCTCGGATTTCCCAACCTGTTCGCCCTCGGGCTGATGATCTTCCTGCTCGGCCTCGTGCCGGTCATGGGGGTGATCGTCTCACTGGTGCCGCTGTGTGCCATCGCGTTCAGCATCGGCGGAGTGATGAAGGTCGTTTACGTCCTGATCATGGTGGCCGTCCTGCACGCGTTCGAGGCGTACGTCATGAATCCGAAGTTTATGTCGGATAAAACGCATCTGCCGATATTTTATACGTTTGCTGTACTGATCATCTCCGAGCACTTCTTCGGGGTGTGGGGGCTTATTCTCGGCGTGCCGGTGTTCATGTTCCTGCTGGATCTGCTCGAGGTGCCGGTCAACGGGCCGAAAGATGAACCCGCTGGAGCCGCCAAGAAGAACAAAAAAATACCGCACAAAAAATCCTAACGGTTGATGTTAGGATTTTATTGTGCGGATATCCTTTCGTTAGATGTGCGAATAGGAACCCGGCTGAGTGCGGTCCGAGTGCGGGCGGTACGTCCGCTCGGTAAACCGCTTCAAGGAAGCGGGCAGCTTCTGCTTGAGCTGATCGGCACGCTCCTGGGTCATTTTGCCGGCTTTGACGGCGGCATCGATTTTGGAGCTTTGGACGGCTGTCATCTTCTTGACGAGCTCGTCGCCGCTCCAGCCTTTTTTCTCCTTGGCGATCTGCTGCAGCGTTTTGCCCTGCTTCCATTCCTTGCTGAGATCCTGGACGCTCATGCCGAGCAGATCCGCAGCGTCTTTAAGCAGAATGTACTTGCGGCCGTGATGTCCATGGCGGATGTGATGGCCGTTCTCCTTCCGGTCCTGATCCGGCGTAGCTATATGGGCAGATGGGGAGTCGTCCGTTTGGGGAGTAACAGGCGCCGGGTCGGCGGCGAAAGCGATTCCGTCGGATCCGGCGAACACGATGCAGGCCAGTGCACCGGCCAGCAGCGCATTTTTGATTGGATTCATGTCAGTTCACCTCTTGGTTGAATTGGGTCAGGCTTTATTTTTCTGTCCTATTATGCGCCTGATTTGGAAAAACATACATGTATATTCAAAGATGCTGGGCCCTCGGGCTGGGCTGTAATATTTGGTTTGGTATCACAAAGGGCTCCACCGGGTAATTAATTCGGGAAGACGATACAATATGTACTATATAGAAAAATGAAAACTATAGTTCAATCTATACATCGATGGAATTAGGAGGGGTGAGCGTGACTTTTGGCGCGAGGATGTTAAAGACGGGAATCGCGGTTACCCTCGCTTTATATATCAGCATCTGGCTTAACTTGTCTTCGCCGGTGATGGCGGCTGTGGCGGCCATCTTTGCCATGCAGCCGTCGATTTACCGCTCATGGCGGTACTTTCTGGACCAGCTCCAGACCAATACACTGGGAGCGGTTCTGGCACTGCTGGCAGGCCAGGTGTTCTCGAACGAGCCGATTGCCGTCGGCCTGGTGTGCATCCTGGTCATCATGATATGCCTTAAGCTGAAGATGGGCGATACGATCGGCCTGACGCTGGTTACGGTCATTGCCGTGATGGAGGCCTCCGGGCAATGGCAGTTTGCGCTAACCCGGTTCTCACTCAGCTTGATCGGCATCGTTTCGGCCTTTTTGATTAATATTCTGCTGTTTCCGCCGAAGCCCAAGCAGCAGTTTATCGGGCAGATCCAAAATACGTTCGACCGGATGTCGCTGCTCATGCGGACGGCCATTTCGGACGAAATCAAGGAAAATGTGTTCCGTGATAAAAAGCGCGAGCTGGAGGATGCCATCAAATCGCTGTCGAGCAAATATCAGCTGTTTGAAGAGGAGCAGAAGAAGATGAAGCGGGCCTCCTTCAGCCAGACCCGGCTGCTGGTCGTCTATAAGCAGATGCTGAATGCTCTGCGGAAAGGGCGCGAAGTGCTGGACGCGGTGGAGGAGCATTATTTCCAGTCGGACCGGGAAGCCGGCACCGACCGGATCTTTGACGAACAGCTGGAGCGGCTGATCAAGTTTCACGAGCACATCCTGCTCAAATTCGAGGAGAAGCTCAAGCCGAACTGCCTGGAGGCTTCACAGCTGGACCAGGAAAACACCGCGTTTATCCAGGGCGTGCTGAGCCTGGCTATCGAGGAGCCCGAAGGCAGGCTGCGCTTATCCATCGTGGGGGCCACGATGTACGATTACGGGTATCAGCTGGAGCGGCTTAACCGATTGGTCGAGCATTATCACAAAACCGATGACGATGAATCCGGATTTTGGGCATCGTGGATTAAAAAATAAAGAAATGCATAAACCCCGGTCATCTGCGGCAGAGAAGCAGTTGACCGGGGTTTTCAGTTGCTAAGCCTTCAGATCGATCAGCGGCAGCTTCACGATAAACGCCGTTTCCGCCGTGTTGCTCGAAGCATTAATCTGTCCGTCATGAAGCTCGATGATGCTCTTGACGATGGCCAGCCCCAAACCGGCGCCGCCGGTGTCCAGGGAACGCGATTTCTCGACGCGGTAGAAGCGTTCGAAAATATAAGGGAGGTCCATCGGCGGGATCGGCGGTCCGTAGTTGATGACCCGGACCTCGGCCTCCTGCTCCGACTTCTTGGCCTCGAGGCGGATCTGCTTCCCGTCATTACCATAGCGCATCGCATTGGTAATGAGGTTCTCAAACGCCTGCATGATCTTGTCGCCATCGGCCTGGATCATCAGCTTCTCCTGCGGCGGCGAGAAGACGATCTCCATGTCCTGGTTGCGCAGCTGGAGCGAAAATTCCGCGGTCAGCTGACCGATCAGCTGCACGAGATCGATAGGGGTGCGGTGCAGCGGAATTTGGCCGAAGCCCATCCGGGTATAGTCAAACAGATCGTTCACGAGCCGATTCATCCGTTTGGATTTTTCATAGGCGATATTGACATAGTACCGCAGCTCCACCTCGTCCTTGTATTTGTCTTCCTCAATCAGCCGGAGATAGCCGATGATCGACGTCAGGGGCGTGCGGAGATCGTGGGAAACGTTGGTGATCAGATCGTTTTTGGCCTGGGTCGCCAGACGCTCCTCCTCCCTGGAGGCTTCCAGCTGGGAGACCAGCGCGTTGATCTGCCCGGCGAGCAGCCCGAGCTCATCCTTGGAGCGAACCGGAATCTGGACATCCGTATTGCCGGAAGACATGCGCTGAACTCCGCGGATGATATTGGTCAAATTCCGGGTCGTGCCCCAGCTTAGAATCATGCAGTAAAAAATGAACAGCATAATGACGACGACGGCCTGCCACACGGAAAACCCAAAAATCCGGTTGACCCGGATGATCGCTTCCACAAAGGGATACAGCGCTTTGAAATGATTGTCGTACACCGCCTGCAGAATCGGCTTGACGATCACCAACGTAGCGAACGTCAGGGCGACGCTGAGGAAAAATAACGTGACGATTTTCCACTGCAGCTTGTTAAATATGCTACGCATCGATTTTATAACCAACTCCCCACATGGTTTGGATCAGCTTGTAGCCCAGTTCTTTCTCCAGTTTGTCCCGGAGGTTGCTGATGTGAACCATGACCGTATTGTTGGAGACGTAATACTTTTCCTTCCAGACCCGCTGAAAAATTTCCTCGGCGCTGAACACTCTTCCCGGATGGGAGGCGAGCAGGTGGAGAATATCGAATTCACGGCCGGTGAGCTGTACGTCGGTCCCGCGGGCGGTCACCTTATGGGAAGACCGGTTGATCTCCACATCGTGAATCCGAAGGGTGGAATCCGTCTGTTCTTTCGGTTCATTATATTGAAAAGAACGCCGGAGGAGCGTTTTGACCCTCACGGTCAGTTCCAGCGGATTAAACGGCTTGATCATGTAATCGTCGGCACCCGTCATCAGGCCGAGAATTTTGTCCATATCCTCGGTCTTGGCGCTGAGCATCAGAATCGGAATGGTTGACTCGTTCTCCCGAACCTGGCGGCACACCTCAAGGCCGTTCAGTTTGGGCATCATCACGTCCAGCACGATGAGGTCGACCGGATGCTCGTTCAGCAGCTGGAGCGCCTCCTCGCCATGATAGGCGCAGATGACGTGAAAACCTTCATTTTGCAAATAAATCGAAATCAGATTGGCGATTTCCTTGTCGTCGTCGACGACCATAATGTTGCGCATGCATAAACCTCCATCAGTGCTTGTCTATAAGTTCGAGACGGAGCGGACCGTTCGGGTCAGCCAGCTGCGGGCAGGATTGTCCGCATGCTCAAAGGCGTAATCGAACATGGCCGCGGCGTCCTGGAACCGGGTCTCGGTGTCGGGCGCTCCCATAACAACGGCAATGACCCGCTTGCCGTCCTTTTCGGTCGTTCCGGTAAAGCAGTACCCGGCCCGCTCCGTATACCCGGTTTTGAAGCCGTCGTTGCCCGGATAGGCGTAAGGCTCGCCGGGGAGCATCGCGTTGGTCGTATGCAGCGTAATTCGCTTCTCGGGGATGCTGACATCGGCCTTCTGCGTAATATTTAAAATTTCGGGGTAGGAATCAATGAGGCACTTTGCCAGTTTGGCCACATCCTGCGCGCTCAGCATCGTCTCTCCCCGCGAAGACGCCGACTTGAACTGCCGCAGATCGCTTGAGGTCAGTCCAGTCGCATTGGCGAAAACGGCTTGGGGGGACAGGCCGATGTCCTTGGCCCTGGCGTTCATCCGTTTGACGAATTCTTTCTCGCTGCCGCCGATATGTTCGGAAATGGCCACCGCCGCATCGTTGGCGGAGTGCACGACCATCGCTTCAAACAGCTGGCGCAGCGTCAGCGTCTCGCCTTCGCGGAGTCCGATCTCGGAACCCGTCACGTTCGCGGCATACCGACTGGCGGTGACAGGCTCATCCCAGGAGCTTCGCCCCTGATGGATGCTGTCCAGCACGAGCAGCTCCGTCATCATTTTGGACATGCTGGCCGGGGGGAGTGATTGAGACCCGTTATGCTCATAATATACCTTTCCGCTCTCCGCATCCATAAGAACGGCTGCCTGCGCCTTGATCGTAATCATAGGAAACCGGATCAGGCTGACGGCCGCGGCCACCGTCAAGCTCGACAGCAGCGCCAGCGCAATCAGTTTTCTTTTTTGCTTTTGCTTTGATTTCATGGCACCATACCTCGTTTATCCGTTTTGAATACCTTTCATTCTTTTACCAGTCTAACCATCAAACTTTAATTGCCCTACAAGAAAATCTTAAGAAATGTAAAGTTTTCGTCCCTGTTCGGATATATAATATGACTAACCTAATGCCGTCCGGCAGCATGGATAAAGTTACAGACATCAATCGAGAGATAGAGAGACTGGAGGGTTTACAATGCACAACAACACTTGGAAAAGACTCCCGATGGCCGACTGTGTCCGGGATTTGGTCGCCACCGCCCGCGGGGACCGCAAAGCAAGCCTCGTCATCCTGAACGTGAGACTGGTCAACGTCTTGTCAGGCGAAATCGTGCCGGAGATGTCCATTGCGGTACAGGGGCCGCGGATCGCTTATGTCGGCAAGGACGTGAGCCATACCATCGGCGAAGGGACCGTTGTCATTGATGCCGGAGGCAAATATGCAGCGCCCGGACTGCTGGACGGACATTGTCATATTGAGAGCACGCAGCTTACGGCAACCGAATTCGCCAGAGCGGTGCTTCCGCTGGGCACGACCGGCGGGTTTTTCGATGCGCATGAAATTTCGAACGTCCTCGGACTGCCGGGCCTTCGCTTCATGCTGGAGGAAGCCAGAACGACACCTCTGGCCGCCTATATGCAGGTCGCATCCTGCGTGCCGTCGACCCACCCCGGGCTGGAAACCACCGGGGCTTACATCGGTCCTGAAGAAGTGGCGGAAGCGCTCAGCTGGGGGCCGGATATGATCGGATTGGGCGAAGTGATGAACTTTCCCGGCGTCGTATACGGCGACGACAAAATGATCGGGGAGATCGAGGCGACGCTGCGGGCCGGGAAATACGCGGACGGCCATTTTACATGGAGTTCCGGGGATTGGAGGCTTCCGGTGTATGCAGCAAGCGGCATTGATGGAGACCATGAATGCGTGAGCGCGGAGGATGTCATCGAGCGCGTCCGGCTCGGCATGTACGCCAAGATGCGGCAGGGCTCGGCCTGGCATGACGTTGCGGCCACCATCAAGGCGCATACCGAAGGCGGCCTGGATACCCGGCGCATGATTCTGGTCACGGACGACCGTAGCTCTGAGTCGCTGATGAACGAAGGGCATATGAATTTTGTCGTCCGCCACGCCATTGCGCAGGGCGTCAAGCCGGTAACGGCCTTCCAGATGGCCACGATCAATACGGCAGAACGGTTCGGAGTGGCCAGGGATATCGGAGCGATCGCTCCCGGGCTCTGCGCGGATATCATTTTGCTGGACGGGAATTTGGCCGACGTGAACGTCACGATGACGATCGCGGCCGGACAGGTTGTGGCGGAGGAAGGCCGCATGACCGCCGAGTGGGAGCCATATGCCATACCGCCAGAGGCGTACGGCACCGTCAAATTGGGGCATCCGATTGAAGAACGGGATTTGGTCATCGCCGCGCCGCAGACGGACGGAACGGTTGAGGTCCGGGCGATTGGGGTCGTGGAGAATCATGTGGAGACGAAGGAAACGTGGGTGAACGTGCCGGTGGATAATTCGGCGCTTCGCGTTACGCCGGAGAGCGGCCTCTGCAAAATGGCGGTATTTGAACGCCACGGTCAAGGTGGAGGCCATGCGCTCGGCATCGTGGCGGGGATCGGCTTTGAAGAACCGGCAGCTATCGCAATGACCGTGGCCCATGACAGCCATAACGTAACGGTCATCGGCAATGATGACCGGCTGATGGCGCAGGCTGGAAACCGCGTGGCCGAGATGCAGGGCGGCGTCGTGATGCTCACGCGCACGGGCCGGACGGAGTTCCCGCTGCCGGTCGGCGGCCTGATGTCCGATCAGCCGTTTGAAACGGTCGCGAGCCAGTCCGAAGCGATCAGCCAGGCGCTGATTCAGTCCGGCTGCCTGCTGAACAACGCGTTCATGACGCTGTCGCTTCTGGCGCTGGTCGTCATTCCGGAGCTGCGGCTGTCGGATAAAGGGCTGGTCCGAATTTCGGCGGATGGCATTGAGATCGTGCCGCTGTTCCGGAGCTAAGCAAGGAATTTGAAGAGGGCGGACAACATCCGAACCGGCGGGCGCCATAAATGGCCCCGCCGGTCTTTTTAGTGGGCAAAGATTGGGTGAAGTAAAAGGAAACGGACGGGCCGTCCGCGAATTATAATAAGATACAGGTTGAGTCACGAAGAAAATCGGGGCGATGCCAGAGCCCTCCTAGAAGGACGAGGTACGCCAAAAAGGGGAGCCGGAGGCTCCCCTTATCCTGCATTGATTTACAATTTAAAAGTTGGTAATATAGAACTTGTGACTCTAAAACGAAACAAATAAAAATAATAATCCTATACGGATTTTATCACATTGGGATGGGTTTGTCAAACATTAAAAAGGGGATGGATATCGGCATGGATTTAAACGATCAGGACTGGCAGCAGGAGCAGGAGCGGGTTACTCAGGTCACCGGCAAAATCGCCCGCCGCAAAAAAGCGCTTGAAGCGGAGGTCGGAACGGTCCGGGAAGATGTCGTGGAGCTGAGAAAGGATTTCTGGGATGAGGTCCGCGTCAACTTCAGCAGCGCCGACGACCTCGGGGAGACCTCGACCAGCTTGCGACAGCAGTCCCAGGTGCTGTCGGAGCGCGAGCGCAGCCATCTGCAGGCTTTTGAATCCTTGAAGAAGCTGCGGCTGCTGGAGAAATCGCCGTATTTCGGCCGGATTGATTTTACGGAAAAGGGACAGAAGCAGACGGAACAGATTTACCTTGGCATCGCTTCGTTCCTGGATGATGACCAGGAGACCTTCCTCGTGTACGACTGGCGGGCTCCCGTCTCCAGCCTGTATTACGACGGTGCGCCCGGGCCGGCTTCCTACCTGACACCTGGCGGCGAAATTGAAGGGACGATGGAGCTGAAGCGTCAGTTCGTCATTAAGGACGGCAGGATCGACGTCATGTTCGACACCGGCGTCACAATCGGCGACGAGCTGCTGCAGCAGGTGCTCAGCCACAGCTCCGACAGCCAGATGAAAAGCATCGTGGCGACGATTCAGAAGGAGCAGAACGCCGTGATCCGGAACGACAAGAGCCGGATGCTGGTCGTGCAGGGGGCGGCCGGGAGCGGCAAGACGTCTGCGGCCCTGCAGCGCGTCGCCTATCTGCTCTATAAATACAGGGAAATTCTGAAGGCCGACCAGGTGCTTCTGTTTTCCCCCAACCCGCTGTTTAACAGCTATGTCTCCACCGTCCTGCCGGAGCTGGGCGAGGAGAACATGATGCAGACGACGTTCCAGGCATACCTGGAACACCGGCTCAGCAAGGAATTCGACCTGGAAGACGTGTTTTCGCAAATGGAGTCGATTCTGAATGCGGAGGAAGGTGAGTGGCTGGAGAATAAAAAGGCGTCGATCGCCTTCAAGGCCTCGCCGGCGTTCCTGAATATCATCCGCAGCTACAAGGATTATCTGGAGCATGACGGCATGATCTTTAAGCCGATCCGCTTCAAGGGGCATCTGATCGTTTCGGCTGAAGCGATGAAAGAGAAATTTTACAGCTATGACCCTGCGGTCCGCCTGGCCAACCGGATCGAGCTGATGCGGGAGTGGCTGCAGAAGGAGCTTGCCGCCTTTGCAAAGCAGGAGCGGAAGGCGGCTTGGGTCGATGACCAGATTGAGCTGCTCAGCGCGGAGGAATACCAAAAGGCGTACACGCATGTCCGCAGAAAGCTTGCGTCCAAGAAAGACACCTTCGACGATCACGAGCGCGAACGGAACCTGCTGGCCAAAATGATCGTCAACGAGTGGCTGAAGCCGGTCCGCAAATGGATCAAGCGCAAGCGGTTTGTCGACGTCAAGGCACTGTACCGTGAGCTGTTCGTCAATGAGGAGCTGTTTGCCCGGGTCAGCGGTACAGGCGATTTGCCGGAGCGGTATCATGAGATCGGCGCCCAGACGGTTCAGGATCTCATGGAAGGAAGGCTGTCCTACGAGGATGCGACGCCATATCTGTACATGCAGGAGCTGATGAAGGGCTTTCAGGTCAACAGCCTGATCCGGCACGTGTTCATCGACGAAGTTCAGGATTATTCTCCGTTCCAGCTGGAATACCTCAAGCGGCTGTTCCCGCGGGCGCGCATGACGGCGCTGGGCGACCTGAACCAGGGAATCTACCCGCACACCGGGGTTCTTGGCGGCAGTCTAGCCTCTCTGCAGGAGCTGTACGGCCCGGAAGAGACGGAGGTCATTTCGCTGACCCGCAGCTACCGTTCGACGTATGAGATCGTGGATTTTACCCGGAGCATGATGCCGGGCGGGGAAGCGATCGTGCCGTTTAACCGGAACGGGGAGAAGCCGCTCGTACGGGTTCAGCAGGACCGGGAAGAGCTTCATGACCGGATCGTCACGGACATTATGGAGCTGAACGCCAAAGGCTATGAGCACACGGCCATCATCTGCAAAACGGCGGAGGAGTCCGAGTCGGTCTACGAAGCGCTGAAGAACCGCCTGCCGCTGAAAAAGATCACGAAAACGACCCCTTCCTTCGCTAACGGGACGCTGGTCATTCCATCCTACTTGGCAAAAGGGGTCGAGTTTGATGCGGTCATCATCTATGACGCGTCGGAAGGCGAATACAGCCGGGAGTCCGAACGGAAGCTGTTCTATACGGCCTGTACCCGGGCGATGCATCAGCTCCATGTATATAGCCTGGGCGAGCCCAGCCGCTTCATCACGGATGTGGCGGAAGATAAATACGTTTTGGCCTAGAGTCAGGCGTGGACCGGTAGTCCGGGCAAATCCGGCGGGTTCACACGGGTTCCGTCAGCACGTAAGCCTGTTCCTCGAACGGCTTGCGGTATTTGGACGGGGTACAGCCTTTATGATGCTTGAAGACGGTAATGAAGTAGCTGAGGTTGTCAAAGCCGACATCCATGGCGACCTCGACGATTTTTTTGTCGGTGTTCTCCAGCAGCTTACATGCCTTGAGCACCCGGTAATGGTTGACGTATTCCACCGGGCTCTTCTGGGTCATCTGTTTGAAAAAGCGGCAGAAATGCCCTTCGCTCATGTTGATCTGTCCCGCCAGCTCTTTGAGCTTAAGCGGCTCGGCGTAATGATCATGTATATAATGAAGCGCGGTCTTCAGCCGCTCCACCTTGTCATGGCTTCCGGTGGGGCGGCTTTTGCTGTTTTCGCCCAGCGGCGCCTGGGCCGACAGCAGGGCGAAGATCCGGAGCAGGTGCGCTTTCGTCGACAGCTCGTAAGCCGGCACTTTGGCTTCGTTTTCGCAGATAATCCGATGCAGCGAGTCCAAAATATCCTTTTCCCATTCCGAGTTTCCGGTGATGTGCTGGCGCGGCCTAAAGCTTTTTTTTATCAAGGGATCGATATATTTCTCCTGAATGATGTCAAAGTCCGGGCTGCTGAGCAGATCGGCGCTGAACACGACCGCTGAAAAGATGCACGGTTCTTGCGAGGTCAGCATCCCGGAGTGAATTTCCCCGCTGTTGACGAATAAGGCTTCGCCTGCGCGGACCTCCACATACGTCATATCGAGCTGAAAGACGGCGCTGCCTTGATGCAGCACGATAAATTCCATTTCGTCATGCCAGTGGCAGTCCAGAATGCTCTGCCCGTTGAGCTGCTCGACTCTGGGGTAGATGCTGACGGGATACAGAGGGTGTCCGTGCACGCGGTTCTCCCTGAGCGTTTCTCGATTCATATGATGTCACTTCCATTCCTAGTAAATATCAATATATTAATATATTTGGTCAAAATAGCGTAAGAAATCTCTTCATTAGATCAATATTATTATAGTATAAACTCTAGGAGGGACGAAACCATGAAATTCACGGACGGTTACTGGTTGATCCGGGAAGGCTATAACGTACAAAACCCTGCGGATATCCGCGATATTACCCATACAAGCGACTCCATGACGGTTTTCGCGGCGACGAAAATCATTGCGACCAAGGGCGACACGCTGAACGGTACGCTGCTCAAGGCCGACTTCAGCTCCCCGATGCCGGATGTGATCCGCGTTAAGCTGTTTCATCATAAAGGAAAAGTAAACAAAGGTCCTGCGTTCGAATTGTTCCCAAGCGATACCGATGTGCAAATTTCGGTGGATGAAGAGACCGCGGTGCTGACCAGCGGCCAGCTGAGCGTGCAGGTCAACCGCAAGCAGGGCTGGAACATCGATTTCAACTATGCCGGCAAGCGGATTACCGGCAGCGGCTGGAGAGCGCCTGCGTATATCCAGGATCCGGATAAAAAAGCATACTACCGCGAGCAGCTTGACCTGGGCGTCGGTGAGTACATTTACGGCCTCGGCGAACGCTTCACCCCGTTTGTAAAGAACGGCCAAGTGGTGGAAATCTGGAACGAGGACGGCGGCACGAGCAGCGAGCAGTCGTACAAGAACATTCCTTTTTACCTGTCGAGCAAAGGCTACGGCGTGTTCGTCAACCATCCGGAAAAGGTATCTTATGAGATTGCTTCTGAAAACGTATCCAGAGTGCAGTTCAGCGTCGAAGGCGAATATCTGGAATACTTCATCATCGGCGGCGCCACGCCGAAGGACGTGCTGGACAACTACACGAAGCTGACGGGCAAGCCTGCGCTTCCGCCGGCCTGGACGTTCGGATTATGGCTGACGACATCCTTTACCACGGATTACGATGAAGCGACCGTCAACCACTTCGTGGACGGCATGGCCGAACGCGATCTGCCGCTCTCCGTCTTCCACTTCGACTGCTTCTGGATGAAGGAATACCAGTGGTGCGACTTTGAGTGGGACAAGGATATGTTCCCGGATCCGGAAGGCATGCTGAGACGGCTGAAAGACAAGGGGCTCAAGATCTGCGCCTGGATCAACCCGTACATCGCGGAAAAATCGTACCTGTTCGATGAAGGCATGGAGAACGGTTACCTGGTGAAAACGCCGGACGGTTCCGTATGGCAGTGGGATTTGTGGCAGGCCGGCATGGGCCTGGTGGACTTCACGAATCCCGATGCGGTGAAATGGTACAAGAGCAAGCTCGAAGTGCTGATCGACCAGGGTGTCGACTGCTTCAAAACCGACTTCGGCGAAAGAATTCCGACCAATGTCGTTTATTTCGACGGATCCGATCCGGTGAAAATGCACAACTACTATACCTTCCTGTACAACAAGGCGGTATTTGAAGTGCTGGAGGACAAGCTGGGTAAAGGGGAAGCCGCTTTGTTCGCCCGTTCGGCCACGGTCGGCGGCCAGCAGTTCCCGGTTCACTGGGGCGGCGACTGCTCCGCGACGTACGAGTCGATGGCGGAGACGGTCCGCGGCGGCCTGTCGCTCGGCCTGTCCGGCTTCGGCTTCTGGAGCCATGACATCAGCGGCTTCGAAAATACGGCTCCGCCGGATATCTACAAGCGCTGGGTGCAGTTCGGCCTGCTCTCGTCCCACAGCCGCCTGCACGGCAGCACATCGTACCGGGTGCCTTGGCTGTTTGACGAAGAGGCGGTCGACGTGGTGCGCAAGTTCACGAAGTTGAAATGCAGCATCATGCCTTACCTCTACAACTCGGCGGTGGAATCCACGGAACGCGGCCTGCCGATGATGAGAGCCATGGTACTGGAGTATCCGCAGGATCCGACCTGCTTCACGCTGGATACGCAGTACATGCTGGGCGATTCGATTCTGGTGGCTCCGATCTTCAATAAAGAAGGCGACGTTCAATACTACCTGCCGGAAGGCAAGTGGACGAACTACCTGACAGGCGAGGTGCTGGAAGGTAACCGGTGGTACAGCGAGAACCACGGATACATGACCCTGCCGATGATGATTAAGCCGAACACCCTCCTTGCGGTGGGTAAAGAAGACAGCAGACCGGACTACGACTATGCCGACGGCGTCTCGCTGCATCTGTTCGAGCTCGGCGACGGCGCTTCGGCGCAGGCCGACATCGTGAATACGCTGGCCGAACAAGAGCTCAGCGTAACCGCATCCCGCAGCGGCAATGTCATCGAAGTGAAGGCCTCCGGGGCCGGCAAGCCTTGGACGCTCGTGCTCCGAGGTATCGGCGGTGTGGCGTCCGTAGATCAGGGCACGGCGGCAAGCGGCGAAGACGGCGCAGTCATTACACCTGCGGCCGGCGCTTCTTCCATCACAATCACATTAAAGTAACGGGCTGCTGAGGCAGCTTAGGGATAGGACCGGACCGCAGATGGCTGCGGTCCGGTTTTTTAGAGATCAGAGCAATAGCCGTGTTTTAAGCCGAATCGAGGAGATGTAATTACCAAGCCTGAACTGGGAGCGCATGCATATCCGTGACTGAAAAGAACCACAATAAAACATGATTTATCATCGAACGTAAAGGTGGTTTTGTCATGGAAGACAAAAAATGGGATCTGGTGGCACTTGCCTCGATACCGCTCATTATGACGCTTGGCAACTCCATGTTAATTCCCATTTTGCCCGAGATATCGCAAAAGCTGCACGTCAGCGCCTTTCAGGTCAGCATGCTGATCACAGTGTTTGGCGTTGTGGCGATCGTGCTGATTCCGATTGCGGGTTATTTATCAGACCGGTTCGGACGCAAAACCGTCATTATCCCCAGCTTGATGATTGCCGCGGCGGGAGGAGCGATATCGGGGGCGGCCGCCTGGTGGACGGACGGAGCCACCGCTTACTGGATCATTCTTGGTGGCAGATTCCTGCAGGGTATCGGTGCAGCGGGCGCTTTCCCGATCGTGCTTCCGCTTGTAGGCGATATGTTTGATGATGAAGACGATGTCAGCAAAAGCTTGGGGATCATCGAAACTTCGAATACGTTCGGCAAAGTGGTCAGTCCGATTCTCGGATCCGCACTGGCTCTGCTGGTTTGGTTTTTGCCTTTTCTCGCGATCCCCGTTCTCTGCATCATTTCGCTGATCATGGTCGCTTTTTTAGTCAAAACGCCTAAGAAGAAAAACGAAAACAAAACGTCAATCAAGGAATTTTTGTCTGACACGAAGGACATTTTGCGTGAAAAAGGGCGCTGGCTGTACGCTATTTTCGCCATTGGCGGGATCAGCATGTTTATTACGTTCGGCGTGCTGTTTTTTTTATCGGAGACGCTGGAAACCAAGTACGGCATGCACGGAATCGTTAAAGGCCTCGTGCTGGCGATTCCGCTCGCAGTGTTGTGTCTGTGCTCGTTTATCGCCGGGAAAGTCATCGGCAAAAACAAAAAGCGTATGAAATGGACCGGCTTTGCAGGCATGGTGCTGCTGACGGCCGGACTCGTTATTGCCGGATTCAGCAGCCAGATTACGTTTCTCCTGATCTTTTTCTCGGTCTGCGGAGCAGGCATCGGCACCACCCTTCCCTGCATGGACGCACTGATCACCGAAGGGATTGAGGAAAAGCAGCGCGGAACGATCACTTCTCTATACAGCAGCATGAGGTATATCGGGGTATCTCTCGGCCCTCCGGTAGTATCCCTGCTCATGAAGAGCACCCACTGGATTCTGTTTGGTACGATGGCTGTCGTAGCGGCGATTGGCGTTCTGCTGAGCCTGCTGGCCGTGAAGCCGAAGGAAAACAGCAGCAAGCCGGAGGATTCGGGCCGCAGCTCCCGAAGCAAGGGGCGGCGCGGAATCGGGTTGAGCCGACGGGTTGGTGCCCGCTGAGGGAGATCTTGGAATACCAAATGAATATGGATGAAGCCTGGCTCAATGAACGCGGCAGGTTCGGAAAATGTTTGTATTTTTCGGATCTGCTGCGTTTTTATTTGTTTTTTGATGAAAAAGGGGTATAAAAACAAAACAATGTCTGCTATAATCAAACCAATACAAATACAAACAAACAAAAACAAAAGAACTTATTGGAGGTTATCCTTATCATGGTACAAAATCGATGGAATTCCGATGAAGCTTCCCGGCAAAAAGCCGGCGTCGACCAGCTGGTGTACCGGTCCAACCTGATCGGCAGCGACCGAAGTGTCTGCAACTGGGGCGGTGGCAACACATCGCTAAAGACGGTGGAGCAGGACTTTCGCGGCCGTGATGTAGAGGTCATGTGGGTAAAAGGGAGCGGTTCGGACCTGGCGACGATGAAAGCGCAGCATTTTACCGGCCTGCGGCTTGAGGATATTCGTCCGCTGATTGAGCGTGATGAAATGTCGGATGAGGAGATGGTGGCTTACCTGTCCCACTGCATGATCGACAGCAAGCATCCGAGAGCGTCGATCGAGACGCTGCTGCATGCATTTCTTCCGTATCCGCACGTCGACCATACCCACCCGGATGCGATTATCAGCTTGTGCTGCGCGGATAACGGCAAAGAAATCGCCCAAGAAATCTACGGCGATACGTTCGTATGGGTGCCGTATATCCGTCCCGGGTTTACGCTGTCCAAAATGATCGCCGAAGGCGTCCGGAACAATCCGAATGCCCAGCTGGTGCTGATGGAGAAGCACGGTCTGGTGACATGGGGCCAGACGTCCGAGGAATCCTACAACCAGACGATCGCCATGATCCAAAAAGCGGAAGCGTATATTGCCGCAAAAGTACAGGAAGAGAAGGTGTTTGGCGGGCAAAAGACGGCGGCGCTGGCGCCTGTGAAGCGCAAAGCCCTTCTGGCCGAAGTGCTGCCTGTGATCCGCGGCGCGGTCAGCGACAGCAAAAAAATGATCGTCACCTACGACGATGCCGAAGACGTGCTGCAATTCGTCAACAGCCGTGATGCGAAGGAGCTCTCCCAGGTGGGAGCGGCTTGCCCGGATCACCTGGTGCATACGAAGCGGGTTCCGCTGTATATCGACTGGGATCCGGCTAACGGCGATGCCGATTCCCTCAAAGCGGCTGTGCGTCAAGGCGTCGAAGCCTATAAGGAAGAGTACAAGGCCTATTTTGAACGGAACAAAAATGAGGGCGATGTTATGTCCGAGGCGGCTCCGCGCGTCATCCTCATTCCGGGGATCGGCATGGTCAACACCGGCAAGAGCCTGGATATGGCGGGGGTCAGCGGCGCTCTGTACCACCGGGCGATCGCGGTGATGAAAGGTTCTACAGCCTTGGGACAATTCGTATCCTTAAGCGAGAACGAATCCTACAACGTGGAATATTGGCCGCTTGAGCTTTACAAGCTGTCCCTGGCTCCGGCGGAAGCGGAGTTCTCCCGCAAGGTCGCCTTTATTACCGGCGGCGCAGGCGGCATCGGCAGCGAAACGGCACGCCGCTTTGTGTCGGAGGGAGCTCATGTCGTCCTGGCCGACCTGAACCTGGAAGGCGCCGAAAAAGTGGCCTCCGAGATCAATGCCAAATACGGCGAAGGCCGGGCCAAGGCTGTCAAGATGGACGTAACCCAGGAGGACATGGTAAGGGACGCATTGGCCGAAACGGCTTTGACCTACGGCGGCGTGGACATCATCGTCAACAATGCCGGGCTTGCCACTTCGAGTCCGTTTGACGAAACTTCCCTGAAGGAATGGAATCTGAACATGAACGTCCTCGGCACGGGCTACTTCCTGGTAGCCAGAGAAGCGTTCAAGCAGATGAAGGAGCAGGGGATCGGCGGCAGCATGGTGTTTGTCGGCTCGAAAAATTCGGTGTATGCCGGCAAGAATGTGACGGCCTACAGCTCCGTCAAGGCGCTGGAAGCCCACCTGGCCCGCTGCATCGCGGCTGAGGGTGGAGAATACGGCATCCGTGTCAACACGATTTTACCGGATGCGATCCTGCAGGGATCGGCCATCTGGAACTCCAACTGGCGGAACGAGCGGGCTGCGGCCTACGGTATCGAGCCGGATCAGCTGGAAGAGCATTACCGGAAGAGAACGACGCTGCTGGTCAACATTTATCCGAAGGACGTGGCCGAAGGGATTGCCTACTTCGCTTCCTCCAAGTCGGAGAAGACGACCGGCTGCATGCTGACGATCGACGGCGGCGTACCGGCCGCATTTACCCGGTAGGCAGTCGGTCTTACAGGGGAATCTGGCGCAGATTGCACGTCTGATAGAAGGGAGCAGGTACCAGCTGAACAGGCATGTTTGGCGGGAGCCGCTCCCTCTCTTGCCATAACACACGGCAGACACCGGCGCTCTGCCGGCGCTCTGCCAGACTTTGAAGGTTAACCGCAAAGGAGGTATTACACCGTGAAGGTTTCGCTATTCATTACCTGCATCAGCGACGCGCTGTTTCCGCCTATCGGCGAAGCGATGGCCCGCCTGCTGGCGCGGTACGGCGTCCGGCTCGATTTTCCGCAGGTGCAGACCTGCTGCGGCCAGCCGGCCTTTAACAGCGGCTATTGGGATGAAGCCAGAGCTTCGGCGCGGACGATTTTGGAAGCGTTTGACGACAGCGATTTTGTGATCGCCCCTTCGGGCTCCTGTACCGGTATGATCCATCATTATTACCCCAAGCTGTTTGAACATGAGCCTCAGCTTCAGGAAAAAGCGCTGGCGCTGAAGGAGAAGACGTACGAGTTCACCCAATTTCTCGTCCAGGTGCTGGGCGTGACGGATGTGGGGGCTGTTTTTCCCCATAGAGTCACTTATCACCCGTCCTGCCACGGCTCCCGGCTGCTCGGCATCAAAGACGAACCGATGCAGCTGATGGCCAGCGTCCAGGGCATGGAGCTGATTCCGCTCCCTTATGCGGAAGACTGCTGCGGCTTCGGCGGAACGTTCGCCATCAAGATGAGCGACATCTCGGGCGCGATGGTCGAAGAGAAAACCCAGCACGTGCTGGAGACGGAGGCCGAGGTGCTGGTCGGGCTGGACATGGGCTGCCTGCTGAACATCGGCGGCAATCTGCATTATCAGGGCAAGCCGGTCCGGGTCATGCATCTGGCGGAACTGCTGTATGAGGGAGTGAAGCACCGTGAGCAAACCGCAGGGGTCTAGCGTAAAGGAGCGGGCGGAGACCGCACTGAAGGACGAATTTCTCGTTAACGCCGTCAAGTTTACGACTGAAAAGTTGAAAAACGGCAAGAAGGCGGCGACGGCGGAACACGGCAACTGGGAGGAATGGAGGGAGCGGGGGCGGCAGATCCGGGCCCATACGATCGCTCACCTCGACTATTATTTGAACGAGTTTGTGAATAATGCCAGAGAGCAGGGCGTGCATGTGCATTTTGCTCCCGAGGCGAAGGACGCCGCCCGAATCGCGGTGGAGATTGCCAAGCACAAGCAGGCCAAGTCGGTCGTCAAGTCCAAATCGATGGTGTCCGAGGAAGTGCATATCAACGAAGCGTTTGAGGACATCGGCATTGAATCGATTGAAAGCGACCTGGGCGAGTACATCATCCAGCTGGCGAATGAACCGCCTTCCCATATCATTATCCCGGCCATACACAAAAACCGGTATCAAATCGCCGAGCTGCTGTCGAAGGAAGCGGGAGAGACGCTGGCACCGGACACGAAAATTTTGGCGGGATTTGCGCGGCGGAAGCTCCGCGACAAGTTTCTGGAAGCCGACATCGGGCTAACCGGGGCCAACTTCGGCATTGCCGAAAGCGGATCGATCGTTATTTTTGAAAACGAGGGCAACGCCCGCATGGTGAGCACGGTGCCGAAAACGCAAATTACGCTGATGGGGATGGAGCGGCTTATTCCGACCTGGGATGACCTCGAAGTGATGGCGACGCTCCTGCCGCGCTCGGCGACCGGCCAGAAGCTGACCGTGTACATGTCGGGCATCACGGGGCCGCGCCGGACGGCGGATGGAGACGGCCCGGAGGAGATGCATATCATCATCGTCGACAACGGCCGCTCGCTGCAGCTTGGGGATCCGGATTTCCAGGAGCTCTTGAACTGCATCCGGTGCGGGGCATGCCTGAACGCCTGCCCGGTGTACCGCCATATCGGGGGGCATTCGTACCCCGGAACGTACAGCGGGCCGATCGGTGCGGTACTGACGCCGGCGCTGAACAAGAATACCGAGGAGTGGCAGGACATCGCTAACGCCTCCAGTCTATGCGGCGCCTGCTATGAAGCCTGTCCGGTCAAAATTCCGCTGCACGACATGCTTGTCTATTTGCGCAACCGGAAGGTCGAGAGGGGTTATACCGCAGCCGGCGAAAAGCTGGCGATGAAAGGCTTCAAGATGCTGATGAAGAGCTCGGGCCGCTTTAAGCAGGCGGTGAAGCTCGGGCAGACGGGCCAAAAGCTGCTGGTCCGGGACGGATATATCCGTTCTCAATTCGGCCCGCTCAAGGGCTGGACGGCGTACCGGCACATTCCGGCGCTGCCTAGCAGATCGTTCCGGGAACGCTGGCCGCAGCTGGACGCCGAGGTTGGGGCCAGCCTCCCGCCGATGCCGGAAGCGATGAAGTCCCGCATGGAGAGCATCGTCGCCGGCCGGAAGGAAAGGGGGATGAAACGATGAGCACATCCGATCCGGCATTTTTGGAGAAAATGGAGCAGCAATCCCGGGAGCAGCAGAAGCGGTTCATCGGCCATATCGCCAGCCGTCTCGGTCGTGGGGGCGCTTCTGAATCCCGCAAGCCGGAGCATCCGTATCGGGGCGCACCGGATTTTTGGAACCGCTACGAGCTGACGCATGAAGAGCGGATCGAGCGCTTTATGGGGAACTGGCGTGCCGCCGGCGGCCATACCGAGCGGGTGGCCGGCTGGGAGGAGCTGTCCGGCGTCGTGACCCGCATCCTGCAGGAGCACGGGGCACAGTCAACGATCCGCCAGGACCTTCCGGAGCTGGCCGGGCTCCGGCTGGAACAGCATTTACCGGAGCTTGCACACCGGGTGTGGAACGGGCAGGATCCGGACGCCTCCCTGGCCGCTGCGGCCTATACGGATGCCGGGATCGCGCTTGTTGATGACGCGGTGGCGTATACCGGCTCGCTCGTGGTCACATCATCGGCGGAGAAGGGACGGTCGGTGTCCCTCCTGCCTAATCTGCTGATCGCCATCGTCCCGGCGGAGCGCATGAAGACGCGGCTCGGCGAGGTTATGGGCCGCCTGTCCCGCAGCGCCGGGGAGGGGCTGCCGGCTGGGGTGCACTTTATCTCGGGACCGAGCCGCTCCTCGGACATCGAGAACGACCTGACCATCGGCGTTCACGGGCCGGGGATCGCCTACGCTTTGATTGTCGGATAATCCGATTCGGGAATGTCCCCGCTCATAAGGGCATGGGGATGACACGTTGTCCGGGAACGGGCAAATCTATATAATGGGTGTACGATAGAACGAAAGAGGGAAGCTATGTTAGTTGCGGAACGTTATGATACCATCGTGCGGCTGGTTAATGAGCGCGGCAGCATCCGGGTATCGGAGCTGAGCGAGCTGTGCGGCGTGACCGAAGAGACGATCCGCCGCGATCTGGACCGGCTGGAGCAGCAGGGCAAGCTGCGGCGGAGCCACGGCGGCGCCGTCAGCGTCAAGGAGACCCAGGCGGAGACCCCGTATTTCGAGCGGGAGGTCATCCATCAGGACGAGAAGAGGCGGATTGCCGAAGAGGCGGTGCGTCGGATCGAGCCGCGGGACCGCATCGCCCTGGATGCCAGCTCGACAGCGTGGTATATGGCTTCGATCCTGCCGGACATTCCTTTGACCGTGGTTACCAATTCCATCAAGGTTGCGCTGGAGCTGTCCTCCAAGGAGAAGATCGAGGTCATATCGACTGGTGGCATGCTGGCAGCCCATTCCTTGTCTTACGTCGGCCCGCTCGCCGAACGCGGCCTGGAATCCTATTATGTGGATAAGGCGTTTATTTCCTGCAAAGGCGTGCACTTGGACCGCGGAATCAGCGAATCCAACGAGCTGCAGGCGATGGTCAAGCACCGGATGATCCGGCAGGCGAAGACGGTGTACATCCTGGCCGACGCGAGCAAAATCGGCGTGCAGGCGTTCACCCATCTGGCCGATTGGGCCGAGGTGGACGTGCTGATCACCGACGGCCATGTTGACGGGAAGGACGCATCGCTGCTCCGGGAGAAATCGATCGAGCTGATCATTGCGGGGCAGACAGATAGCGCTGCAGGATAGTCCGTACCACCGCCCGATCACCAATAGGAGCAGTAAGAACCCTCCCGCAGTGCTGGCTTCCAGCGATTGTGGGAGGGTTTGATTTTGATAAAGAAAAAAGAAGCAGCTGAGATAATGCGGCGAAAATTTCACAAGACTCCTACGTTAAAAGCAGCCCTGCCGGGAAACTCCCAGCCGGGCTGCTTTTATAAGTGTGCTGTTCGAACGTTACTCGCCGGCCTTCGCCTGGCTTTTGGCCGCTTGCGGCACTTTCTCCCAGTCGGCCAGGAAACGCTCGATCCCGCTGTCGGTCAGCGGATGCTTCCACAGAGACGGCAGCAGCGAGCCCGGAATGGTCGCGATGTGGGCGCCGGCGATGGCCGCGTCCTCCACATGCTTGATGTTGCGGATGCTGGCCGCGATGATTTCGGACGTCATGCCGTAGTTTTCGAGGATTTGCTTCAGCTCGCGAATCAGCTTCATGCCCTCGACCCCGATATCGTCCAGGCGTCCGACGAACGGGCTGACGTACGTAGCCCCGGCCTTGGCGGCCATCAGGCCCTGTGCGGCGGAAAAGATCAGCGTCACATTCGTTTTAATGCCCTTTTTGGTCAGCTCATGACATGCATACAAGCCGTCTTCGGTCATCGGCACCTTGATGACGACGTTTGGCGCCCATTCGGCAATCTCGTACGCTTCTTTCAGCATGTCCTCGGCTTTAGTACCGATGACTTCGGCGCTGACCGGGCCGGAGACGATGCTGCAAATCTCCTGAATGACCTCTTTGAAATCCCGGCCTTCTTTGGCGATCAGGGAAGGGTTGGTCGTTACCCCGTCCACCAGTCCCAGGCGGGAGATCCGTTTAATTTCGTCGATGTTGCCCGTATCCAGGAAAAACTTCATATCACTGATTCCTCCTTCGGTTATGAAAAGATATGGCTATCGGTTAAAATAAAATTTATAATAGTGTGTATCATAACTGATTTATGACACAATAATTATTTAAACCATGCTGCCCGTGATATAACAATGAAATTGCAGCTTCAGGTGATTTTTCTCAAAGGAGAGGATTCCCATTCAACTAACTCCGAGACAGCTGGATATCGTGGAACTTGTGCGGGAGCATGCGCCCGTTACAGGCGATCAGATCGCTGAGATGATCGGCCTCAGCCGCCCGACCCTGCGCGCGGACTTGTCCCTGCTCACGATGCTGGGTTTGATCAGCGCCAAGCCGAAGGTGGGGTATTTTCCCGCCGAAACGCCAAGCTCCCAAGGTGAGTTTGAACAAAGATTGCAGCAAATATACGTGAAGGATATATACAGCACTCCTGTGACCATCTCCGAGCATGCGACGGCCTACGATGCCGTAGTGCAGCTGCTGTGTGAGAATACGGGCACGCTGATGGTGACCGGAGAGTCCGGTGAGCTGAAAGGGGTCGTCTCCCGCAAGGACGTGCTGAAGCTGACGATGGGACATGCGGATTTGAGCACGATTCCCGTCGGTCTGGCGATGACCCGCCGGGCGCACATGGCGGCCCTGACGCCCGAGGAGACCGTGCTGGATGCGGCTGACAAGCTGGTGAAGCATCAGGTGAACTGCCTGCCGGTCGTTTCCGGCGAGGGAGACAGCATGATGGTCGGCCGGGTCACCAAAACGGATATTTTGCGCGTATTGATCGGTCTCACGGGTAAAGGCGATTCGCCGGCTCCGAATTAAAGGGTCTCTTGAACACATAACTACAAGACACAACAACTGAAAAAGCCGGCTGCTCCCATCCCGTATGGAATGGAAGCAGCCGGCTTTTGCCATGGGCCGTTACCGTCTTGGAAGCAGCCTTACGTATTCGTCCGACAGCTTCATCAGGTTCAAAATATAGTCGTAATCCTTCCGGTATTTCGAGAAGTCGGCGACAGGCTGCATCGTCTTCAGGGAGATGGCGGTGCCATCCTCAAAGCCTTTGCCCGGCACAAACAAAATGTCATTGTTAAAGAAGGAGCCTGTCGGCAGATAATACCGCATACCGACGACGTTCTTGTCGATGTTAAGCAGGTCGTGGCCAAATGCGGTAAAGTGCTTGTCCTTGAGCGAAATGCCCAGCAGGTTCGCCAGCGTCGGCATGATGTCGAGCTGACCGCCGACCTGGTCGACGACCTTGCCCTGTTTGCCAGGAATATGCATGATCAGCGGGATGTTGAAGCGGGTAATTCGCTGGTCATAGGTGATGCCAAGCGCCTGCTTGATGACCGCCGGATCGTTGTCCTGCGGCTGAAGCCCGAAATGGTCGCCATAAATGACGAGCACGGTGTCGTCCCACATGCCTTTTGCTTTCAGACCGTCGATCAGGGTGCCGATCGCATAGTCGGTGTAATTCACAGCCGTCAGGTAGTCCCCCAACTGGGTTCCCTGGATGGAATCGGGGACCTTGATTTTTTTGCGGTCCTCCGGCACCTTGAACGGAAAATGGCTGGAAGCCGTGACGAACTGGGCGTAAAACGGCTTGCCCTGCTCATGCAGCTCGGACAGCTTGTCCAGACCGACCCGGTACAGCTCCTCATCCGAAGCGCCAAAATCGTTGAAGTGATCGTTTTTGTACGACTTTTTGTCGTAATAATTCGTAAAGTTCAGCGCCGGGTAAAGCTGGTCCCGGTCCCAGAATTTCACGTCGTTAACGTGAAACGTATCGGCCGTGTAACCGAGCTGCCCGAGCAGACGTGGCATGCTCGGGAGCTCCCGGTCGCCGAAGCCGCTCGACATCGCAACGGTGCCGGTCGGGTAGATCGACGTATTGCTCATAAATTCGGCGTCTGACGTATTGCCTTGCCCGATCTGCTGGAAGACATGCGGAAAGTACAGGCCGCCGTCAGCCAGTTGGTTCAGCACGGGGGTCAGTTCCTGGCCGCCCGTCGACAAATGGATCGGGAAGTTCTGGAACGCCTCCATTTGAATGACGATGACGTTTTTGCCTTTGGCAGCTCCAAACATCGCCGGTTTGTCTTGTGCAGTCCCACTTGCGTACGGGTATGACTGCTCGGCCTGGCTGACCTTTTGCACGGTCTCGTCCAGATTGCCGGAGGCGATCATGCTGTTCTCCTCGCTGGCGCGGATCCCGGCAGCGACCTGGTAATCCAGGAAGCCGAGATGCTCCGCCTGCATCAGCTCATTGGTGATGGAGCGGTCCGCATGAATGTACAGCGCCGAGACGATCACGCCGATGACGCCGAGGGCTGCCGGCCAAATTTTACGAAGCCGCGTGCGCAGCGAAATCCGGAGCGGTACCCAGCGGCCGATCAGCCAGAAGAGCGCGACGATCACGACGTCAGCAAAAAATAAATAGTTCTCCGTTTCGATCGTAGACTGAACGCTTTCCTTGATCTGCAGCACCTGCTTCAGCTCGGACAGCGCCGTATAGGTCGGCACCGAATTGAAATGCTGAAAATACAGCGCCGACGCAAACATGAGAATCGAGAAAATGGCGTTAAAAATCCAATAGACCCATCCCTTCGCTTTCGCGGGGGTAATCAGCTCAATGATGCACAGCAGCACCAGCAGCGCAGCGGCGTCGGCGGTGATCCGGCTCCACAGAATATCATGGAAGAAAAAGTACCGGAGGAGCAGCAGCTTGAGCAGCAGGACGACGAAAACGGCGATAAAGGGCGTCTTCGGTCTGGAATAAGTGGAACGGAAGTCGATCATACCTGCTCCTTTCTGTTTCATTACAGTGTTCGTTGGTATTTACAAGTATAGTCATGTTAAACCCGATTTTACATACCGCGAACACTAAATTAACACAAAAAGGGCGCGCTGTTAATCATTTTTGGTATTGCGGACCACAAATGCCATAAAAGAACACATGAATCATATCCTCTGTAAACGCCTCGGGATCCTCACTCTGATTGACCAGATCCAGCATTTTTTCGTACTGCTCCGTCATCATGCCTACATAAAGAAGCACCATTTGGACGGACACTTTCTCTGAAATTTCTCCGCGCTGCTTGCCCTTCTGCACAAAATTGGTGATCAAGGGAATGGCACGTTCCTCATACTGCTGCTGGATAAACCGGTTGATTTCCGGGTCGGCTTCGATCAGCTGCTTGAGCGCGGATGGGGTGAAGGGCAGCTTTAACCGGCTTTTTTGAAAAATAATGTATTCGATTTTTTCCTTCAGCGGCGCATCGCCCGTCAGCACGCGCTCATACTCCTCCATCAGCATGGCGACAAATTCCTTAAACACTTCGCGGAGCAGCGCTTCTTTGCTGCCAAAATAGTTGTAAATGGTGACCTGCGACACTTCCGCCTTGGCTGCGATATCCTTGATGCGGATTTGCCGGGGTTCCCATTCGCCCAGCATTTCCAATACCGTTTGTTTGATCTTTTTCTTAATCTGCACTGCCCGCTTCTCAAATCCATTCATTTCTTACGAACCATCCTAACTATTGTAAAATAGGTCATCGGCTTGATCGAATGAACGAAGAATATCGGTTCTCGCCGGTTCGATCCAATTAATGAAATTATACCACAAAAATATTTCATAAAATGTATTGACGATGGAAAGCGGCAGGCGTATGATCCGATTATGAAATATCGGAACAAGAATATTTCATAAATTTAAATATGCATTGGAGGCGCTGGCATGCTGAGCGTTGAACATGTAACTAAAATTTTTCCGAACGGGAGAGGCATCCGGGACGTGACCTTTTCGGTCCGCCGCGGCGAGGTGTTCGGTTTTCTGGGACCGAATGGAGCCGGCAAATCGACGACGATCCGGCATATCATGGGCTTTTTGAAGCCGGATCAAGGCTCCGTAAAGGTATACGGCTGCGACACGTGGAAGGAACAGGGACGGTTTCAAAAATATATCGGCTACCTTCCCGGCGAAATCGCGTTTATCGAGGGGATGACCGGCAAAGCGTTTCTGGATTTTATGGCAGGCATGCAGGGCGGCGTCGATCCGGCTTGGCGCGACGAGCTCATCCGCCGGCTGCAGTTTGACGTCCGGACGCCGATCCGGAAAATGTCCAAGGGAATGAAGCAGAAGGTCGGGATCGTTGCCGCCTTCATGCACCGGCCGGAGGTCATTATCCTGGATGAGCCGACGTCAGGGCTGGATCCGCTCATGCAAAAAGTGTTCATCGAGCTCGTGCTGGAGGAGAAGGCAAGGGGGACGACCTTCCTGATGTCCTCGCATAATTTTCCGGAAATCGAACGGACCTGCGATAGGGCGGCGATCATCAAGGACGGCGTGATTATTGCGGTCAAGGATATCCATGAGCTGCAGTCGATGCAGCGCAAGCTGTTCGAAGTGACATTTGAGACGGAGCAGGAGCTGGACGATTTCATGAAATGCGGCCTGAAGATCGATTCCCGGGAAGGAAACCGCGTGCGGGTGGCCGTTCAGGGCGACGTGGACCGGTTTATCCGCGAAACCGCCCGCTTTCACGTCCGCAATATCGATGTGTTCACGCAGAACCTGGAGGACATCTTTATGGATTATTACGATCGGGAGGGTCAAACGCCATGAATATGCCGCTATACAGACAAATGCTTGCGATTAATCTCAAAATGTTCATGAATTATGCCGTCGGATCGGCCTTTTATATATTGTTGATGTTTTGGATTTATCCGGGAATCGCCAAAAACAGCAGCAGCTTGAATTCGCTGATCGACGGGATGCCGGAGGGCTTGGGCAAGGCGTTCGGCCTGGAAAACGGCTTCAGCAGCATCGGCGCGTTTATATCCGGTGAGTATTACGGCCTGTTGTATCTGCTGATTCTGTCCATCTTCTGCATTCTCGTATCCACGCAGCTGATCGCCAAGCTTGTCGACCAGGGCTCGATGGCGTACCTGTTGTCGGCGCCCACAACCCGCACGAAGGTAGCCCTGACCCAGGCGGCCGTGCTGCTCTCCGGGCTGGTGCTGATTTGCGCGGTCACGACACTGGCCGGGTTTGCCGGGTACGCCTGGTTTATCGGGGATCTGGGGGATTTCGACGGCACTGGCTTTGTGCTGCTGAATGCAGGCGCCCTGCTGCTGTTCTTCTGCATCGGAGGCATTTCTTACTTGATTTCCGCCTGCTGCAATGACGAGAAGCGGGCGCTGACGCTCTCGGGCGTGATCATCATCGGATTTTTCAGCCTGAACCTGATCGGCAAAATCAGCGGGCAGCTCAGCTGGATGCGGCATATTTCGGTCTTTTCCTTATTTGATCCCGGCGAGATCGTCGGCAAAACGGCGGATTGGCCGGTGTCTATCGCGGTTCTGGCCGGCCTGGGCGCGGTAGCCTTCGCCGCCGGCATGATTATTTTCCGGAAAAGAAGCCTGCCGCTGTAAATCAAGCTATACTAGGGGGAGCAGGTACACCGATTAAGGAGACCGATCAAGGAGGTCACGATGAAAGCACTCATATTGGCGGCTGGCTACGCTACGAGGCTGTACCCGCTGACACGGGATGTGCCCAAAGCCCTGCTCCCCCTCGGGCCCGGCACCATTCTCGACCATATCGTCCGCAAAGTGGAGCGGGTCAGCGGCATTTCGGAAATCGTACTGGTCAGCAACCACAGGTTTGCCTCCGCATTTCGGGGATGGGCTGAGTCGCGCGAATGTAGCGTACCGGTGCGCGTGCTCGACGATGGTTCCACACATGAAGGGAACCGGCTCGGAGCGGTCGGCGACATGGCGTTTGCCGTAAAGGAAATGGGATTGGAAGAAGACCTTCTGGTTATGGCCGGGGACAACGTGTTTACGTTCGATCTGCAGGAGTATGTTGACTTTTATTACAAACGGCAGCGCGACTGCATCCTCGTTCAGCCGATGGAGCGCAAGGAGGACTTGCAGCGGGTCGGCGTCGTCCAGCTTGATGAGGGGGACACCGTCCTGTCTTTCGAGGAAAAGCCGGTGCATCCCCGGACGAATCTCGGCGTGCTCGCCGTGTACATTTACCGCAAAGACACGCTTCCTCTCATTGGCGAATATCTGAATGAAGGGAATCAGCCGGATGCACCGGGATATTTCCCTGAGTGGCTGTGCCAGCGCAAGGAGATGGCCGCATACCGGGCACGGGGAACGAGTTATGACATCGGGACGCCGGAGGCTTACCGAAAGGTGACGGAGAACTATACAGCTCTGTTTGGGAATTGAATATTTATGAGTATACATGTATATTTATTCCAATGATGCTGAAGGAGCGATATACATGTATAAATTTTTGGAGGAAATCACGATCAACACGTGGCCGGCCAAGTATTCCGCTCAGATGAACGGTTGGCTGGTCCGCTATGCGGACGGATACACGAAGCGGGCGAATTCGGTCAGTCCGATTTACCTGAACCCGGGCTGCGATGTGGAAGGCAGCATCGCCGCCGCCGAACGGTTTTACAGGGATGCCGGTCAGCCGGTCATTTTCAAGATGACTCCTTATGTTATGCCGTCCGATCTGGATGAACGTCTCGCCGGGCGGGGATATGTTCAGGTGGACCTATCCAGCGTGCGGATTCTGGATCTTCAGCGAGAAACGGCACCGGCGGCTGACCCCGGGCTTCATGTCGTGTTCCGGGACCGGCTGGATACCGGCTGGCTCGAGCAAATGTCCCTCATGAACGGAATACCGGGCAACGGACAATCGGTCCTGGCGCACACGCTGGCCTCCACTCCGCTCAAGCAGGGATTTTTCCTGTTACAGCAAGGGAGTGAGACGGTAGCCGCCGGACTTGGCGTCATTCAAGAGGGATGGCTGGGCCTGTACGATATCGTGACACATCCTGATTTCCGGGAGCGGGGATTTGGATTCCAGCTGATCCAGCGCATGCTGGCATGGGGCCGGGAGCAGGGCGCGCATTCGTCGTTTCTTCAGGTCGTTCATGCCAATGAGGCGGCATGCCGGTTATACGACAAGCTTGGTTATCGCCATGTTTATTCCTATTGGTACAGAGTGCTTA
This sequence comes from Paenibacillus sp. PSB04, assembly GCF_025809195.1. Lineage (NCBI taxonomy): Bacteria > Bacillati > Bacillota > Bacilli > Caryophanales > Paenibacillaceae > Paenibacillus > Paenibacillus sp. PSB04. The sequence continues at coordinate 6,376,411 of NZ_CP081301.1, read as the reverse complement.
AATAATGGAATTAGGCGAATGTTTGTTCTTGTCTCAGATGCCATTCCCGGGTATCATAGAGTGGCATGGCCAGCGCCATGACAGATTGACTTGGATTGGGAGAGATGAGGATGAACGACATGCCGGAGAAACTTGCGCCGATGTACGAACTGATCGATGAGGTGAAGGCACTGGCGGATATTCCGGAAGATCAGTGGACGGGAGCGATTGCCGAAGGCAAGTGGTCGCCGCAGGAAATCATCGGGCACATGATGCTGTGGGACAAGCATTTCCTGGAGCACGCGATCCGGCCGATGGCGGCCAAAGAACCGATGGATATGCCAAAGGTGGAGCTTGACGAATTCAACCGGAAAGCGGCCGCGTATGCGCGCAGCCAAGGACGCCAGGAGCTGATCGATCAGACGGTGCACTGGCGGGAGCAGATCATCGGAGAGCTGAAGCGGATACCTGAAGAAGAGTATGCCACCGAATACAGTACCGGAAGCGGCAAGCTGTCCGTAGACGAGTATCTGGCCGATTTTTACTGGCATGACCGCCATCATATGAATCAGATCCACCATTACATAGCAAACGGACACAAATAGGACAGCTCTCCTAACAAGAGGACCGTAACGAGGTAAAAATTACTTCGGGCGGTCTTTTTTTAATCAACCTATATTGGGTAGGAAGGAGAAACGTGATGAGCAGCATCATGAATGAGAAGGTCTAAAAATACAGCATGGGGTAACGTTTAAGCTCCGGGGAATTTCTCCGGGCTGATCTGGCATGAAATCGGATGGCCGGACCGTAGACTAATAGAAAATCTATCTGTCTGAGCCCAAGGAGGTCTGGCATGAACAGAGAGGACCGGCTGGAAGCAAGCCCACATGGGGGAACGCCTGAATCCGTAAGCATTCGCGAAGCCGAGCGGGCAGAATGGGAGTGGTACCTGCGCATATATGATAAACAGATGGCTGCAGGGATCAAGCTGCCGCTTCATACCGATTCATTTCTGCCTGTGGGCTTCATGCCTTATTGGCTGAAAAAAAACGGAAAGGTGATCGGCGGTGCTGCTCTTTCGGGCAGTGCGATCCGGGATTTGTTCACGATTCCTCCCCATCAGGTAGATCACCGATTAATCCTTGCTGTCGTCGAGGCGATCCGGGAGACGGAAGCAGGAGGGGGAACGCGTACGATCCGCGCCTATGAAGTCTTTGCGGATCAGGAAGATGCCTATATGCGGGCAGGCTTTTTCCCGGCACCCCATAGGCATCGCTGGATGCAGCGGCCAACGGCCGAATATGATTCCCACGGAAACGGCGGATCAGCTTTTCAATCCGTAGAAATCCAACATGAGGGCGGAGAACGGAGGCTCGTGCTTGAACGGGAAATCGGATTGTTTTTGTTCAAGCATGCACGGCATGAAGAGGGCAGTAAGCTGGAGGAAGCTTCTTTTGCTGACGTGCTGTCCAAGCTCAGGCTCGTTGCTGCTCATATGACAGAGGAAACAACAACGGCTTCAAGCCTGTTGTATGATACGTCGACCCGCGCATTGATCGGTGTCTGTATCATTGGGATGCTGGCGGGCTGTCCCACGATTCAGGAGCTCACCGTCATGAAGGCTTACAGAGGCCGTGGGCTGGCGACCCAGATGGTGCAAAAAGCGCTGACGATGTTAAAAAAACAGGGGCTGCCGCTGCTGCGGATTCGTGCCATGCATGGACACCCCCATGAGTCCTTGTGCTTTCAACTTGGATTTATGCCTGGTCCTCTGTTTATTTCGACCATGACCATGTATGGTTGAGAAGCCGCAACCAGCGCATCTGGAAGCAAAGCATGGGGAACTGGGAAGGAGCGTCCGGCATATTTTCCAAAACTTGATCGGGCCATCTGCTTTATCCTGCTACCGTAACTCATTGACGCTCACAGCATAATGATTTAGAATTTCTTTTCGAAAGGTTCAGTTCAACATTTCTACATCAAGTTCGTGCAGCATCCGCTTTTAAACTCCGATTCGTTCGCGAGTGGCGAAATTTTAACGAAGACTTCGTAGTGTCATCGGTTTCGTTCGCCCCCTGTCCTAACCGACAGGGGGCTTTTGGTTGTTGCGCGGGTACTGGCATCAGGAGGTTATCCATTTGAACAAGCTCAAATACTCGCTGCTCATACTGATCGGTGCATGCAGCTACGGCGTGCTTTCCTCCATTATGAAGGTCGGCATGAAGGAAGGTTTTACAGTCAGCCAAATGCTTGGCGGCCAATATATTTTCGGTTGGTCATTGCTGCTGGTGCTGATGCTTATTTTTTCCCGGAAAAAGATTGCGCCGAAGCAGTGGCTTGCATTGCTGGCGGTCGGAATTACCATGAGCGGCACGTCGGTCTTTTACGGCAAGGCCGTTGAGCGGCTGCCCGCATCGATTGCCGTTGTGCTGCTGTTCCAGTTCACATGGATCGGCGTATTAATGGAAGCTGCCGCGGATCGTCGCATTCCAAGCCGCAGCAAGATCATTTCGATCGTGATTTTGATCCTGGGGACGCTGCTCGCTGGAGGCGTCATCGGCGAAAGTACCGGACCGCTGGACACTAGAGGCGTCATATACGGTCTGCTGTCCGCTTTTACGTTTGCGCTATATATGTTTGTCAGCGGACGCGTCGGAACGACGGTTCCTGCCTTTAATAAAAGCTTCTTCATGACCACGGGCTCGGGCGTCATCGTATTGTCCGTCTTTTCTCCCGCCTTTTTGTGGGATGGGGCTTTAGTCGCCGGATTATGGAAATACGGTCTGATTCTTGGCATTCTAGGCATCTTGATCCCGGTGCTCTTTTTCGCGATCGGTATGCCGAAGGTGGGATCCGGCACGGGGGCGATCCTGGGAGCTGCCGAATTGCCTGCGGCGGTCGTCGCTTCCGTCCTGCTGGTTCACGAGCATGTGAGCAGTCTGCAGTGGCTCGGGATCGTGCTTATTTTCATCGGCATCGCCATCCCGCAAATCCGCTTTTCAAGGAAGCAAAGCCCGCCGATGTATGAACGACCGGAAAGCGCCGCACATCTTTAGCTTTTTGACGGGCCGCGAGATTAAGCATTACGGTACAGGGTAATGTAAACATGTAGACATCTCTTCTTATTTTAGCCTCGGCGCGTAGCCGCAGGCTGTTTTTTTTGTATAATGGAATCAGTGAGAAGGGGGTTGATTTGCAATTATTCATGCAATGACTGCATTTTCTGTTTAGGGTAATCAAAGAAAGCTTCGATTTCATTAAAAATATGGAGGTCATTTCTTATGATTATCAGACAAATGCATGTGAACGAGGCGGACAAGATCCGCCAAATCGACCGGTCCGAACAGATCGACCGGATTTACAAAATGAACGGCGGGCAGCTTGAAACCGTTCCGATGGGACATGAATGTCCGACCTGGGATGAGGAACACACAGATGAAATGGTCAACCGATTCCGGCATGAGCTGGAACAGGGAGGCACGGCATACGGGGCGTTCGACGGCGAAGTGCTCGCCGGCTTTGGCGTGCTCGGACACCGGTTTAGAGGCCGCAACCAAGACCAGCTGCAGGTGGATCTGATGTATGTCAGCCGGCCATACCGGAGACAAGGGCTGGCTACCCGGATCATGAACGAGCTGAGCCGCGTGGCCAAGGAGCGCGGAGCGAGCTATTTATACATATCCTCGACGGAAACGGAATCGGCGGTCGGCTTCTACCGTGCCAACGGCGGAAACCTCACCGAGGAAGTGGATGAGGAGCTGTATCAGCAGGAGCCGGAAGACATTCATATGCTCAAGAAGCTGTAAGACAGAGGAAATAGAGGTGAACGGGCTGTGTTCGTGTATTTTGCATTCGGAATAGGTATTCTCATCATGATCGGGGCGGGCGTGCTCGCTTGGAAAAATTCCAAAATCATCGCGGAACAGAAGAAGCAGCCTGGCCCCAGACCGATTCACTACACCTATACGGTGCAGGTGACAAGCCGCTTAGATGAAGAGGAGAACAGCCGCTTCACCCCGATTTATCGAATTTCGTATGAGGATTCTCAAGGAACGATGTATGCGTACTTAAGCAGGGTAACCGGTGAAAGGGAGCTGAAGCTGTCCGAAGCAGCCGGCATCATGGAGACTAAGCTGGCGGAGGTGCTCGCGAAGGGCCGGCTCAAGACGGCGTCTCCTGTCATGGAAGCAGTCATCGGCGAAGAGGAGAAGGAGGCTGTCGCCCGTTTGGACCACAAGTTAAATGCGTCAGGGGGGCTGGTCAGTGGATGACTTGACAAAGCGGCCGATTCGGGCGGTGTTGTTTGATTTCGACGGCACGCTGGCGGATACGCTGCCCTTGTCTTTTTACGCGTTTCAGGAAGTATTCCGCAAGTATACCGCGAAGGAGTACAGCAACGAAGAGATCATGGCCTGGTTTGGACCGACAGAGGAAGGCATTATCAGCCAGGTTTTGAAATCTCACGAGTCACTGCCGGAAGCTATTGACGACTACTATCGGATCTACGACGCATATCACGACCGGATGCTCTCGCTTTCGGAAGAAATCCGCGGCATGATGAACCGGCTGCAGGACATGTCCATTCCGATGGGCATCATCACAGGCAAAAGCCGAAGGTCGCTCGACATTTCCTCAGCGAAGCTTGCTATGGGGCCTTATTTCACCGTAGGCTTTGCCGGGGATGAGCTTACCCGTCCCAAGCCGGATCGGGAGGGCCTCGATAGGGCGATGGCCGTGCTCGGAGTAATGCCGGAAGATACGCTGTTTATCGGGGACAGCAACGCCGATATGGCAGCCGGGCGGGCGGCAGGCACCCGGATCGGCGGTGCAATGTGGTTTGAAACGATTCAGAGCAGCAATCTTCTTCCGGCTCCCGATTATCGGTTCACCTCACCGCTTCAAGTGGCGGAGCTGATCGGCAGGTTAAATCAGGGCAAAGGATAAAATCAAGTGGCGAAGGAGGGAAGGCGAATGCACGTCGTTCAATTTCAGGATCCGGAAGCATTTTTGGAGCATACGGAGCCGGTGCTGCTTGAGAATGAACTGCTGAACAATCTTCCGCTTGGCATTCTGTACCGGTTGGTAAGCACGATGAAAGAAGAAGGCGGCATTCCGCGGCATGGGGAGGGAAGCAGCCGACTGTTTCTGGCGACGGTTCAAAGCGGAGAGCAGCCCCTGCTCATACTCATCCAGACGCAGTCGCATCTGATTCTGTACGCAAGCGATGAAGTCGGCGGCCCGGAACAGCTTCGGGCTTGCTGCTGCGAGGCGGTGGACTATATCATCCGTCAGGGAGAGGTATCCCAGATCCCCAGCATTATCGGGTTAACGTCAACCTCTCAAATGTTTGCGGAGGTGTGGCGCGACAAGACCGGCATTTCCTACCATGTCGGAATGAATCAGCGGATATACCGCTGTACGAATGTTAACCCTATTTCTGAAAGCGGAGGACATTTGAGGGAAGCCGGACCTGACGATATACCGCTCATCACGAAATGGGTGCTGGACTTCAGCCGCGAAGCGCTGGAGCCGATCCCGCAGGAGGACGCCGAGCGGATTGCCAGAAGGGGAGTCAGCTTGTCTTCCCTCTATATTTGGGATGATGGGGGACCGGTCTCCATGGTCCAAAAATCGCGCCCGACTCAACGCGGTATCGTGGTCACGCTGGTTTACACGCCTACTGAGCTGCGCGGCAGGGGTTATGCAAGCTCATCCGTAGCCGAACTGACCCGGCGGCTCCTAAGCAGTGATTACGAGTTCACCTGCCTGTACACGGATCTCAGCAATCCGGTGTCCAACCATATTTACATGAATATCGGCTACGAGCCGGCGGCGGATTCCATCGTGTATGTATTCGACCGGACGGGCGAATAGTTACATATGATAGCTGCCTGTGGGTTCGTTTAAGACCCATTCCAGCATGGTCAGCATGTCTTCGATGCGGAGCAGCTGGGCAGACAGCGAAGCGTGGACCGGCGTGTCCGGTTCAGCCGATTCGATGCGGGAGAGCAGCGACTTTTTTTGCATCAGCAGTTCGTTCATTTTGGATTTAACCTGGTTTTCGGTTCTCATTGTTATACCTCCATGTGCAGTTGTTGCGGTACCATGATGATTATACCAGTCTTGAAGGGCAGGTCCATAACCGAATCGGCCCGTCCACTATACCAAGGAGATGATGAGGAAGATGAATCTGAAGAAAATGGCTGCGGAAAAAGCGGTTGAATACGTTGAGGACGGCATGCGTGTCGGTCTGGGGACAGGCTCCACCGCTTACTGGGCGATCAAGAGAATCGGTGAACGCGTCAGGGAAGGGATGACGATACAGGCCGTGGCGACCTCCAAAGCTTCGGAGAAGCTGGCGGCCGAGGAAGGGATTCCGCTGGTGCCTTTTCACCAATTGGACGGGCTGGACCTGACTATTGACGGTGCAGACGAAGTCAATCCGGAACTGAGCCTGATTAAAGGCGGGGGCGGAGCGCTGCTGCGGGAAAAAATCGTTGCCTACCACAGCAAGCAGCTGATCATTATTGCCGATGAGCACAAAGTAGTGAATACGCTGGGCGCATTTCCCCTCCCGGTGGAGATCATCCCGTTTGCGCATGAATGGACGCTGGGATCGCTGGAGAAGCTCGGATGCAGCCCGCAGCTGCGCACCGATAACGACCAGCTGTACGTCACCGACAACGGGAACTATATCGCCGATTGCCGCTTCGGGGAGATTGCCGACCCTGCGAAGCTGCATCAGCAGCTGTTATACATTCCGGGCGTGGTGGACAACGGGTTGTTCATTGGAATGGCGGACCGGGCGGTCATCGCCGGCAGCGACGGAACGGTGAAAATCATGGAGCGTCCGTTAAGTCGGTAGGTCAGTCGCATTTCATGAAACAACCGGTATTGTCCGCTGCATGGCGAAGTTTGCTGACCGTGTTGATCGTCGCTTATACACTTCTTCTCCTCTATTGGATGTTCCTGGGGTTTGGACGGAGCCCGGGTTCATCCTTTCATTATAATGTGATTCCTTTGCGGACGATTCGGCTGTACATTCAGTATGGCTGGACCATGTCCCCGAAAATATGGATCATCAATTTGTTCGGCAATATGGCGGTGTTCGTCCCTTTCGGCCTCCTGCTGCCGCTGCTGATCCGGAAGCTGCAGTCGTGGCTCGTGCTTACGGCCGTCTTCGTTCCGTCCATCCTGGTCGTGGAATGGGCGCAGATGCTGCTGCGGGTCGGCAGCTTTGACGTGGATGACGTGATCCTGAATACGGCGGGCGTGTGGATCGGATGGATGATCTCCAGCATTTGGCGGGAACGGATCGGCATAAAAAGAGGAACAAAGGTTTGACATCATCGCGTCTTTCGATTATCTTAGCATTAAGATAGCGCGTTTGGAGGTTTTTACATGGCTGGTAAAACTAGCAACGATGAATTGTCCCTGGATTTATTTATTGTCCTTGCCCGCGCCTATAATTCAGTAGTTGCCCACTCCATTCGTGATATTCAAAGCCACGGTTTGAATTCAACGGAATTTGGAGTCCTGGATCTGCTGTATCACAAAGGGCCCCAACCACTGCAAAAAATCGGGGAGAAGGTATTGATATCCAGCGGGAACATTACGTACGTGGCGGATAAGCTGCAGAAAAAGAATCTGCTTGTCCGCAAGGCTTCGCCGGACGACAGACGGGTCATATTTGCAGATCTGACGGATGATGGGAGAGCATTCTTCCAGAGTATTTTTCCTCAGCATCAGCAGGTTCTGGTCCGCGCGGTGGAAGATCTGGACAGCGAAGAGAAGATGCAGGCGATTCAGCTTCTGCGCAAGCTCGGATTGTCGGCAGAGCGGAAATTCAAGGAGAGTGGGGCTATATGAACGGACAGCTTCGCGCAAACATCAGGCCCGGACTCGAGGTCGATATCGTACTGAAGCAGGACCAGCGTACAGGCAAAAGAACACGCGGCATCGTGAAGGATATCCTGACCAATTCCGCCCAGCATCCGCACGGCATTAAGGTCAGGCTGACGGACGGGCAGGTCGGCCGGGTGCAGGAAATCATCACGCCTTAAAGTGTTAGGAACGGAACAATTTTGGCAGTCGTGCTGAAGCATGAAAAACAGCCGCTGCCCGCCGGAAGGGCGGGAGCGGCTGTTTTTCTTTTTGTATTGGTGACCGTTATTCCTCGGGCGGTCACAGATGAAACCGTTCAACCTGATCCCACTGCTTTTCTTTGCGCAAAATTTCGCGCTGTTTTGGCCCGATCAGGTCAAAATGGGGAAAAGGAGAACGGTTGTGTATATATTTCGGTGAAAGTCCGTGGCTGACGCACCAGCCGGCGAGCCGGTCCAAATCCGAGCAGCCGACCTTGGTCACCGTCGTCATCCCGGGAAAACGCGGGTCCAGCCAGTAGTGCGTCAAATACGCGATTTCTCCCCGGCTGACCGCCTCCTTCCACCGGTTCAGTTCAATGCGGTTAATTCCAAACGCCATCCTGTATTCATCCCCATCTATTTCGTCATTCGTCTTCGGATATGATTCGTACGTCTTCGCACATTTCCAGTTATTCCGCCTGGCAAATTCCTGCTTGCCGATTAAGCGTCTGCCGTACGCTGCATCAGACGCTTCAGCTTGGTTTCGGTCGGAGATCCGGCGCATGGCGTATAGATGCTGCAGCGCAAATCGCTTCCGCCCTGTACCTGCAGCGACGTTAAATCGAACAGCATCTTTCCGGCTTTGGCATGCCTGAACTCAATCAGTACCTCCGGCGCCGAGCTGACCTGGCTCTGTTTCCACAGCGTCAGGAATTCGGGATCGGTATTCTCCATTTCCCGCAGAAACTGCTCATACCATTCGTCATCGACGTACTGCCCGTAATACGCGCGAAAAATCGACAAAAACCCCATAATAAAATGCTCCCAGTTAACCGCCAGCCTCCGCATCTCTTTGCGGGTAAACAGAAGGCGAATCAGGTTCCGCTCCTCGGGCGGAATCTGGGTAAAGTCGAGAAACACGTGGGCGGCCGCTTCATTCCAGCCGACAATCTGGAAACGCCGGTCGGAGATGATCGTTGGACAGTAGTGGAGCTCGTCCACGATTTTTTGCAGCGCCGGGCTGATCTGCGGGTGCTCCTGCTGAATCGGGGCGGCAGCGGAGCCGCTCTCCAGGGCGAGCGAAAACAAATATTTCCGCTCGTCCGCTGTCAGCCGGAGCGCGGACGCGACGCAGTCGAGCACCGAAGCGGACACTTTGATGTCCCGTCCCTGTTCAAGCCAAGTATACCAGGTGCTGCTGACCCCGGCGAGTTGTGCCACTTCTTCCCGCCGGAGTCCGGGCGTCCGCCGGCGGGTGCCCTGCGGAAGTCCGACCGTTTCCGGCTGCAGCTTGGCCCGCTGGTTTTTCAGAAAAGCGGAAAGCGCATTAAGCCGTGCCTGCTGGTTCATCTGTTCTTGCACCTCTTTCAAAGTTAAGACCCATTTGCAGGTCTAGATTGAGTTCTATTTGCAGATCTGTTTGCACATCCAATGATAAGTTCCATCGTAGGTTCCGCTGCCATCCGGGTGTTTCTTATGATGGTGTTGCTTATACTAGGATAAACTATAACTTGTAATAGGATAAATGCTATGGAAAAATGATATCATAATTTGAGTTTGGGAGGAATACCAGATGGAGAAGGTTGTCGTTACAGGAATGGGGCTTGTTTCACCGTTGGGCAGCACGGTGCCCGGCTTTTGGAATGCCATGATCCGAGGCGAGTCGGGAATATCCCGGATCGATGCGTTTGATACGTCGCACATGAAGGCTTCCGTCGCCGGCATCGTGCGGGACTTTGATGCGGAGGCGAGGTTTGGCCGCAAGGAAGCCCGGCGGATGGACCGTTTCTGCCAGTTTGCGCTGGCGGCGGCCGAGGACGCGCTCAAGGATGCGGAACTGGACATGGACCGCCTGGATAAGGAGCGTACGGGTGTGTACGTCGGCTCCGGTATCGGAGGCATTGGGACATTGATGGAGCAGGGGGACGTTCTTCGTTCGCGGGGACCGGAACGGGTCAGCCCGCTGCTCGTCCCGATGATCATCTCGAATATGGCCGCGGCGACGATCAGCATCCGGTTCGGCTTCACCGGACCTACGATGTCGCCGGTTACGGCATGCTCGATCGGGAATACAAGCATCGGAGAGGCGTTCCGGCTGATCCGCTCGGGCGGTGCGGACGTCATGATTGCAGGCGGCGCGGAAGCGGCCATTTCCGAAATTTCGATGGCGAGCTTCGGCAATGCTACGGCCCTGTCGGCATGGGACGGGGATCCGAAGCTGGCAAGCCGCCCGTTCGATGCTGGCCGCGACGGGTTCGTCATGGGCGAAGGCGCGGGCATCCTGGTGCTGGAGTCGCTATCCCACGCCCGCAGCCGGAACGCCCGCATATATGCGGAGGTAGCCGGATATGGGGCGACCTCGGATGCCTATCATATTGTCGCTTCCCATCCGGAAGGCATCGGAGCCTACAACGCGATGAGGCTTGCCCTTCAGGAAGCCGCCGTCCGTCCGGAGGACATCGATGTGGTCAGCGCTCATGCTACGAGTACGGAGGTCGGTGACAAGTCCGAGACGCAGGCCATCAAGCGCTTGTTCGGCGAGGCGGCTTACCGTGTGCCGGTGACGGCGAACAAATCGATGCTCGGACATATGTTTGGAGCTTCCGGCGGCGCTCAGGCCATCGCTTTGGTACAGATGCTGCTGGAAGGCGTGATACCGCCGACGATCAATCTGCGGGAAGCGGACCCGGATTGCGACCTGGATTATGTTCCGAATACCGCGCGCACCGCTGAAGTCAAAATCGGCATGTCCAATTCCTTCGGTTTTGGCGGTCATAACGCCGTCATCGTTTTGAAGCGATTCGAAGCGTAACGAAGGGCGTATCCCTTTCCCGGGCTTCTCTTTGGCGGCCAATCCCTCGAGTCCCGGTCCTCTGGGCCGCTATGGTATGATGGGGATATCTATCCATAAGTCAGAAACCCATAACTGGAGGGGATGAGAATTGGCCGTCAAAATTTGTCCGAAGTGCGGGGAATCCAATCCGGAGCAGGCGTGGACCTGCGTACGCTGCGGCAGTTCCTTGCAGAATGCCGAAGTGGCCGGAACTCCGGATGCCGACAAAAGGGCGGGCATATCGCTCGGACGCGATGAGAACATCTGCCCTGCATGCGGTGAACAGCTCGAGCCGGGGGCGAGAAAGTGCAAGTTTTGCGGGACGACGATCTATAAGAAGCCCGCTGCACCGATTTATGATGAACCGGATGAAGATCCGTTTAGACCAAGCGCGGTGTCGATCATTTTGCTGATTCTGGCGACGGTGGTGTTTCCTCCGGCCGGTCTCATCATAGGCGGGGTGGCCGTCGTTCTCGGCGATCCGGATAAACGGATCGCCGGGCAGCTGTTGATGGTTCTCGGGCTGATTGTGATTGCGGTGAAGTACTTTTTTTAATGAGTCGCCATCATTTTCTAGAAGAAATTCGGCTGCCAGCCTGGTCGGGGTCTCCTGCCTTGGGTATATCTTAAGTAGAAGCTTGTTAACTTAGGAGGCTGGCCGATGAACAAAGAACATTTTGAAGCAGCAAGGGCTTCGGAAGCGGAGTACCATCAGCGCTTTTACGAAGATAACGATCTGTTTGAACAGGGTACCTGGATGGCTCAGCCGGGACCGGTCGTCATGGAAATGCTGGAGCGGCTGCTCCAGCATCGCGAGGATGCGCAGGTGCTGGATCTCGGCTGCGGCGTCGGCCGCAACACGATTCCGGTCGCCGAGCGGTTGCGCGGAACCCGGAGCCGGGTGGTCGGGGTGGATCTATTGGAGGATGCCGCTGCCAAGCTTAAGGAAAACGCAGTGGAATTCGGTGTACAGGAGCTGGTTGAATCTGAGGCTGCCGATGTGGAGCATTACGCGATCGAGGCGAATGCCTACGATTATATCATTGCGTGCTCGGCACTGGAGCATACGTCATCACGTGACGCCCTGGAACGGGTGCTGGACCGGATGAAGCGCGGGACGCGGACCGGCGGAATCCACTGTATCACCATGAGCACGGACGTAGAGGAAGTTGACCGGGTAACCGGAGAAGTTCGGAAGGGATTAATCGAGACCAATTTGGCGCAGCAGGACGCTATGGCCCTGCTTCAGCAGCATTACCGGGATTGGAACATCCTGATCGAACGGGCGGTACCGCAGAGCATCGAGGAAGTGAAGGATGGGCGCAGCATCGATTTTCGCTGTTCCCTGATTACGTTTGCCGCACAGAAGATCCGATAAAACCGATGTGCGTGCAGCTGCAGCCCTCCTACGCCGCTTAACTGTTTGATCAAGATATGAGATCTATCCAACCTTTGCCCCATGACAGCCAGCGGCTGACGGGGCTTTTTTTTGCTCCAAATACGCTAGGGTTGGAAACGCGATGACATGCGAGACGTCAGGAGGAGTTCTGCTTGCTCCAGGGCCACCCTGCAGATTCGGTCCGGTTGAAATTTACACGCAGACAAGGTACAGTAACGAAACAGAATTCTTTTTGCCATGATAGGGCAGAGCAGTGAATGTGAATTTACAGGAGGCAGAACCTATGCTGTTAAATATCAAAAATTACATACGCAAGCCGGAGACGATGGAGCTCATCTCCTATGCGGTTTTTCCCGATGACCGGTCGATTGAGCAGGCGATCCAGCAGTACGAGGCCAACGACGCCTGGCAGCTGTACGGTTTTGAAGACGGGGAACTTCTAGTCGGGTTGATCGGTTTTGAAAAGATGGATGATACCTTGCTGATCCGCCATATTTCGGTCATTCCGGAAAACCGCGGGCTCGGATACGGAAGGGGCATGATCCTGGAAGTGCTGACGCAGGAAAAGCCCGCCAGGGTCGTAGCGGAGACGGATGAGGAGGCGGTCGACTTTTACCGCAGCATCGGATTTGAGGTGCACAGCCTGGGCGAACTGTTCCCGGGTGTGGAGCGTTTCCGCTGCGTTTACGAAGCCGAAGAGGATGAGGAATAAAACGGCATATCAGATGAAAATAACGAGAGCCGGTTCCGGAAAGGGACCGGTTTTTTGGCGTTTTTCCTTTTTTTGCAACCTGAACGGGTTTGGGTGCATCTTTATAGTAGAGGGGAGGTAGCCGTACTGGACGTAATCGGGAGACTGAAGCAAAAAGATGAGGCGGCACTTCAATGGATTATGCGTCAATTCGGTGACGAGCTGTTGCGAACGGCGTTTCTTCTGCTCCGTGACAGGTATGATGCCGAGGAAGCGGTCCAGGACAGTTTTATTCAAGCCTTTCGGCATATCGAACAGCTTCAGGATGAGAGCAAGCTTAGGAACTGGCTGATCCGCATTGTCGTAAACAGATGCAGAATGAAGCAGCGTGCCTGGTCGTGGAGACGGTTCTTGCCCTCGCCGCGGATGGAGGAAATGATGGGAGGATTTCCTACCCCCGGCCCGGAAGAGAAGCTCCTGACGAAGTGGAGGAACGAGGGTCTGAGCCAAGCCATTCATAGGCTGAAATACATCTACCGCGAAAGCATTACGCTTTACTATTTTAATGAGATGAGCGTGTCCGACATTGCCGGTTACCTACAGCTTAGCGAGAACACCGTCAAGGCTCGATTGGCCCGCGGACGCCAACAATTGCAGCAGATGCTGGAACAGGAGGAGCTTGATGCGAGAAACAGAACAGCTTTTGATTAAACGGACTTTGGAGCAGGAGCTATCCGAAATTCGGTTTACCCAAGCTGCGGAAGTACTGAGAGCAACCCATCCACGGAACTGGAGAGACCGGGTGCGGGCTTTTTTGAACAAAGAACTGGAACTGCCGCTTGTGCCGCTGGGGACAGCCTCATTGTTCTTTCTGGCTGCGTTGTTCGTATACCATTTGGCCGAGCAGCCGAAAACTCATCCTGGCGGGCCACAGCAGCATCTTCGTGAATTGATTGAAGAAGGCGGAAGCTATTATTGGAAAGACGAATATGAGCGGAAGGTGAATAGGCATGAAGGTGACCATCAAAGTTAAGCATTTGATTTTGTCCGCTGCTGTCTTTCTCCTGCTCATAGCTGGATCTCTGGTAGCCCTTTCCCGTCAAAGCCCCCCGTCTCAAAACACTGATCAGGCGGTGGGGAGCAGCTTGAGCAAGCAGGAGGTTTTCAAGCGGATTCGGGAATCGGAGGATGAACAGAAGTGGACATATATTCGCAATTACCTGATCGGCAGGGAGGGAGCCGAGCTAACAAACAGCTACGACATATATGTCGGGCCGGGAACATCGGAATGGAGCTCGGTAACGGATGAGGGACAGGGGCAGCTGCCTCCCATCACGTTGAAGGAAAAATTCCCCTATTTGGAGGCTTATGTAGAATCGGGACCCGCTGATTTTCATTTGGCCGGAGCGGCGTTGCTTCTTTCGTACTATTACGAAGGAGCGGGGCAATGGAAAAAAACGATCGAGCTGCTGGAACGTACCGAAGAACGGCTGCCTGCTTCACAGATGTATGCTGCTCAGAAGTTGAAAATAAGAATGGCCGAGGTCGCGGGAAACCATGGAGACATGGATCTTTTTCGTCAGATCAGCGCCGATTTATCCCGCGAGCTTAAACAAAATCCAGACACTCGCATCGTGGAGAAGTTCAGCTGGCTTCAGACCAGATATCTGGGCGGAAACGAAAGCATTCAGCAATATTTGAAAGCACTAAAAAAATGGGAAGGATCCCCGGTCGATGGAAGCGGGAAACAACCAACGTTGATCTTGGAGCAGCCCACTCTGCTGAAACAGGGATTGCAAAAGCTTGCTGACTCAAGATCGGACCGGCTGCCTGAAGTGTCCGGTACGCTGAAGAGAAGCGACGGTTCACCGATCGCCTATGCTGGCGTTTATTTACGGACGAAGGACAGCGTGCAAGGAAGCCTTCAGTCGGATGAACCTTACCAAACGATGACCAACGGGAAGGGGGAATATACGATCAAAGGGGTGCTTCCAGGAAGCTACCAGCTGTATTTGGGGCTTGAATTGGACCAGATCAGCGGGTGGACTTGGCCTGCGGAATCCGATGAATGGGTTCGTGTTGGACTTCAGGATGTAACCCGGAATGCCGTTTTACAGCCGCTGCTGGAATTGGATTTTCCTGTTAACCAGACGACGGTCCGCGAAGATCGGATCACCTTTGCATGGGAGCCTGTACCGAGGGCCGCTTATTACGATGTATACCTCGGAGTGCAGATTCATTCAGGTTCGTTCAGCCAGCCGGTTATGACGAAGGTTGACACAACCCGAACAACGATAAAGACCGAGGAACTCTATCATCTGCTAAGCGGTATTTCATCCTATTCAGATCAGGACGGGAAGATGATCACGGATCCGCTGTCCCTTCTCGGGTTCTCCAATCCGGAGAACCGCTTTTTCTGGACCGTGAATGCATATGACAAAGATGGCCATCTGCTCACCCGAAGTGACGGGTATCGCGTCGGAAACGACAAAATCGGAAACCTGCCATTCTTTTATCTGAAGGAGAGAGAATTGACACTGGCGGACCGCACGCTCCTGGCAGGGAATCTGGATCAGGCTATGAAACAATATGAGCAGGCATACAAGGACGATCCGGCCGATACGCACAGCCTTCATATGCTGATCGTGATGATCGATGCACAAATATCCGAACACCGATCCAACGGATCGGATTCCTTCGACCGAGAAAACGCCGAAAAACAGCAAGAGACTTATTTGAAGGAAATGGTTCTGCTTCATCCGACCTCCGGATATTTGTCGAGACTGACAGACTATTACTATAAGAAAAAGGATTGGCAGGCCTACAATGCCTATTTCAAACTTTATGAAAAAGTGGCGGCGGGAGATTCATGGGATGTTGATCTGTCGACCCATGCGATGGCCATGATGAGACAGGGGAAGCTGAAGGACGCGGAGGCATTATTGGTTCAATCGATGGAGGATGATCCCTCGCATCGAAGGGTCGGACAGTACCTTTCCCTGATTCTGTACCGGGAATGTTCCTTTAAAACGGCTAGGCAGCTAGCCGGTTCGTACCCTGACCTAGCTTCAAACGAGTCAAACGATTGGGAGCGCATGGTGGAGAGTATGGAAGAAGAGGCAGCTTCCAATGCTGATTATGACAAAGCTATACACAAGTATCTTGGATGGTACCTTCAGGATCAGCAGGAACTGTTGGACGCATGGCTGCGAAAAAGGGATCCATCGTACCTGGCTCTGAGGGCATTTATTCAAGCCCTTCAGAACAGTGAGTGAAATATTCGGGGTCCCTTCTCCCTGAAAATCAAAAATCCCGCGCATGGTCCCGTTTCGCTCCCGGGCCCGGATACATATACTGCAGTAAGCAGCTTATGAGTCAGAAGGGGGGCGAAGGCTTTGGTGTATTCATACACTGCGATAGGGGATTCATTGACCGTCGGTTTTGGAGCCTTGCCGGGAAACGGTTTTGTTCCAGTGTATCGGGGGATGGCGGAGCAGCATGTAAGAGCTTTTGTAGCTTATGAAAATTTTGGTGTAAACGGGTTGACGACGTCAGGCTTGTATGAGCACATCTCCAGAAATGGGGCGATGCGGCAGGCGATTAAGCAGGCGGAGATCATTACGATTTCAATTGGCGGCAACGATCTGATCCGGGCGGCCAAAAGCGCACCGTTCGGCTCGAAGGCTTCCCAGCATTTCAACCAAGCGCTGAGCCAGTGCAAAACGAATGTGTCGGGAATTCTTCGCACGATCAACCAATTAAAAGGCGGGGGCCAGGGCCCTTACATTATTCGCGCCGTAGGCTTGTACAACCCGTACCCGCAGGTTGAAGAGGCGGGTTACTGGGTACAGCAGTATAACCGTTTTTTAAACGGATACGCCGGCGGAAACCTGGGGGTGGCCAACATTTACGGTTCCTTTCAGGGAAGGGAAAGGGAACTGCTGTCGCTTGACCATCTGCATCCCAACGGCAGGGGGTACCGGGTGATTGCGGAACAGCTTAACGCGTTGGGGTACCGGCCTTTGGCCTAAGCAGCCCGGCACAAAAAAACAGACCCGGCAATCGGGTCTGTTTTTTTGCTGCTCCGGCCCCGCACTCACTTGCGAAGCATGCTGAGGACGGCCCACTTTCGTTCCTGGCGCTTTTTGTACTTGGGCAGCGCCCGGTACAGATCGATCGATTCCTGGAACGCCGCTTTGGCATCCTGGATCCGGCCAAGGGATTTGTACATCATCCCGAGCAGGTAGTAGCCTTCACAAGAGGAGGACTGAATCTGCTGGAATTCCTGCACGTAGCTCACGGCCTTGGCCTGGTCGGTGCTCTTATAAATATCCGCCAGCCTCAGATAAGGGCGGCCGTATTTGACGCGGGGGTTCAGCTCAAGCGCGCGCAGGATGTGCTGCTCACCCTCCTGGATGCGCCCGAGCTTGAGCTTGACGGTACCGAGGTCATCCCAATATTCGGCGGAATCCTCAGACTGGGTTTCGATGGATTCCAGCAGGCGGAGCGCCTCAGGATACTTTTTCCGTTCGATCAGCAGGCGGGCGAGCTCGTGCTTGGAGGAGACATCGCTGGGGCTCATCGTCACGTGGGCTCTCAGCTTGGATATCCGGTTCATCCGTTTAAAGGGCTTGGTCACGCTCGGAAAAATGCCCACAAATTTTCTGTCCAGCAAGTAGACGATGATCAGCAGGACAAGGATGGCCAGGAAGGGGTTTCCGAGCAGCCGGGCCAGTATGAAAAACAGGGCGATTTTAATAAACATAAAGCCTCCTTATGAAAAACGCCGGGCCAGGCTGCAGCGAGCAGCCTATTGGCTCGACAGTGCGCTTCGTACGCTTAAAATGTATTTCGATTGATCCAGCGGATTGACGCCCCGTCTCTGGCGGGCGGCATTGGTTTCCGGCGGGGCTTCCTGATATCCGGCAAAAGAGGAAGCCATCACGCCGCGGCCGCCGGTCATAGACCGCAGCTTCACCGGAAATTCGAGCGAAGTCGCTGCCGGAATGATGCCTTCGACCATAAAGCGTCCGTGCAGGATGGAAGGCGGCTCAAATTCCGCGCGCATCTGCACCAGGTCGCTGAGGATTTTGCCCCCGTATTCCTCAGGGGTGGTGATGCGGAACCGAAGCATCGGCTCCAGCAGGGTCGTGCCCGTCGCGGCCAAGCCGTTCATGATGCCCATCGGCGTGGCGACGACAAAATCGAGCGGGTGCGTATGCCATACATGATGCTCTCCTTCAACGAGGGTTACCCTGAGGTCGGTGACCTCCCAACCCAGCAGCCCCTGCTGCAGGGCCTCCGGCACACGCCGTTCCACCTCGTTCTGGTAGCTCGTCAGCAGATCTTCGCTCCGTACCTGGGAGCTGTATACGAGGCCGCTCCCGCGGGGGAGCGGTTCGATCGTGAACCGGAGCACGGCCCAGCACGGCTTGGGCATCGTATAGGCGATAAAGCCTTCACCGGCTCGGCTCGGCGTTTCCTTATAAATTACGGAAGGCTGACCAAACCGGACCTTCAGGCCGAAACGGCTCTCCAGCTGGCTGGACAAAATTTCGAGCTGGATGGAGCCCATCACTTTAAGATGGAGCTCCCGCTCGCTCGGAAGCCACTGCAGATCAAGCAGCGGATCCTCGTCGGTGAGCTCCTGTAGCGCCTCTACCAAGTCCTGATAGCGCGCTTCTTCCTCGGGCTGCACCTGAACGGTTAGCAGCGGTACGGCGATGGAAGGGGAAGGGGGGATGAGCTCGCTGCTGCCCAGAATATCGCCGATCTTGGATTGGGACAGGCCGTATACCGCGGCGATATCTCCGGCATGAAGCTCTCCCAAATCTGCGAATTTGCGCCCGTCCATTTTCCGGATTTGGGTTACCTTTTCCTGAACGTCCTGCGTCAGATTACGGACGGCGTCTCTGTTTTTCAGAGTGCCGTTATAGAGCCGGACGTAGGCGGCGCGTCCCATCGTTTTGTCCCGTTCGATTTTGAACACGACGCCCGACAGCTCGCCTTCATTATCGCCGGTTGGCCCGGGCAAATATGCTGCGGCATGATCAAGCAGCTCCCGGATGCCGATGCCCCTCTGTGATGAGCCGAAGAGGACGGGGAATAACCGGCCCTGACGGGTCAGCCGGGCGAGCATGCTCCGCAGCTCTTCCGGTGCAACCGGCTCCCCTTCGATAACCCGCAAAAGCAGCTCTTCATCCACATCTGCGCAGGCCTCCACCAACTGTACGTACTCCGGACGTTCAAGCTCCCCATCCTTGGCGGGGTCCAGAATGGAATGCATGCCGGCAAAGTCCTCTGCTTCACCTATCGGAATTTGAAGCGGGACGGCGTGAGGAGAGAGGAGCCGTTTGATTTCATCCAGGACGGAAGCGGCGGACACGCCGGTCCGGTCCATTTTGTTTACGTAAATTAACGTCGGGATGTTTAAGGATTGGAGCGCATGCCACACCGTTTCCGTCTGGGATTGAACGCCCTCGGCCGCAGATACGATGAGGATGGCCCCATCCATAACGCGCATCGACCGCTCCACCTCGGATAGAAAATCGACGTGGCCCGGCGTGTCGATGACGTTGATATGTATGCCTTTCCAATGGAGCGTGGTCGCGGCGGCACGCACGGAGATGCCCCGCTCCCGCTCGACTTCGAGCGAATCGGTCAGCGCCGTTCCTTGATCCACGCTGCCCAATGTGCGGATCGTGCCGCTCTCAAAGAGCATATGCTCGGTCGTGGTCGTTTTACCCGCGTCGATATGGGCAAAAATGCCGATGTTTCTCGTTTCTTTGGTCGTCATAGCGCTGATGCCACCCCGTATGCTTCGGATTATAGTGACTCTATTATAGCATGGGGGGACGATCCGCAGCCTTTTTCGTACGAATTCAAGGACTCCGAAAGATTGCAAACCGTTTTATTTTTTCGAGAGTTGAAAGGTGAATTTCCATACGGCCTGGTTTCCCGAATATCGGCCCCGGTTCTCCGTGACCGTCACTTTCATCTCCACCAGCTGGGTTTTCTTTGTCAGCGTGCTGACTTTAATCGATTTCTGAGCTTTGCCTTCGTCCGGGATCTTGTCCTGTTCTTCGGCGTAGGCGTACAGGTTGATCGAACTCACGTTTTTGACGGTGACGGAACTGCCCTCCTCCACTTCCTTATCGTTCACAGAAGCCGTGTAATACCACTCATTGCCAACATGCTCGTTCTTAACCAACTGAACGCTCACCAGTTTGACATTCCAGCCGGAAGCGGATGCAGCCAAGGCAGGTGTGGCGCCGGCAACCACGATCAACAGAACGGCAGTGATCCATAAGCCTAATTTTTTGATAAATGAATCCATTGTGTACCGCCTTTCGCACTAGTCCATATAGAACTTCTTTTAATAGGTAGACCCCTATCGTACTATAACCTCTTTTGTTAAATTGTTCCATATGCAATTTGGGAAATCAGCGGATAACGGTTTACACGCTGTTTCGTTATAGGCCGCCCTGGTTGGGGTAAGCATAAAAGGATGGAATTCTGCTGCCGCGAGTATGGCATTGGCGGTGTATATGCAAAATGGGAGGAGTGACGAATATGGAACGCACGTGGTGGAAAGAAGCCGTCGTGTATCAGATCTATCCCCGCAGCTTTAAAGACAGTGACGGCGACGGGGTCGGCGATATTCAAGGGATCGTGTCGAAGCTGGACTATTTGCAGGAGCTCGGGGTAGACGTCATCTGGCTCTCTCCGGTCTACAAGTCGCCGAATGACGATAACGGTTATGATATCAGCGACTACTTCGAGATCATGGACGAATTCGGCACGATGCAGGATTGGACGCAGCTGCTGGACGGCTTGCACGAACGCGGAATGAAGCTGCTTATGGATCTGGTCGTCAACCATACCTCGGATGAGCATGCCTGGTTTGCGGAGTCCCGCTCATCCCGGGACAACCCATACCGCGACTATTATATCTGGCGCCCAGGTAAAGGCGGGAATATGCCGCCGAACAACTGGAGGTCCTTTTTCAGCGGGTCGGCCTGGAAATATGATGACACGACCGGAGAATACTATTTGCACCTGTTTTCAAAGAAACAGCCCGACCTGAACTGGGACAATCCGAAGCTCAGGCAGTCGGTGTACGAGATGATGACCTTTTGGCTGGATAAAGGCGTGGATGGCTTCCGCATGGACGTCATCAACCTGATTTCCAAAGTTCCGGGACTTCCAGACGACGGGGAGGACGGACTTGGAGACGGCAGCCCTTATTTTATGAACGGCCCGTATGTGCATGACTATTTGCGGGAGATGAACGAGCAGGTGCTGTCGAAATACGATGTGATGACGGTTGGAGAGACACCGGGCGTATCGGTGGAAGAAGCTCTGAAATATACCGGAGCGGACAGGAAAGAGCTGCAAATGGTGTTTCAATTTGAGCATATGGACGTCGATGCGGGCGACGGCGACAAATGGACCGTGGTCCCATGGACGCTGCAGAAGCTGCGCGGCGTGCTGCATAAATGGCAGACCGGGCTGGCGGAGGACGGGTGGAACAGCTTGTATCTCAACAATCATGACCAGCCGCGGATGGTGTCGAGATTCGGCAATGACGGTGAACACCGGGTTCCATCGGCTAAAATGCTCGCTACGCTGCTGCACACCCTTAAAGGCACGCCTTACATTTATCAAGGTGAGGAGCTCGGCATGACGAACATCCAATTTTCCAGCATTGAAGACTACCGGGATATTGAAATTTTGAACATGTACGAGGAGCGGGTCACGCAGGGGAATGCGGATCCGGGAACGATCATGGAGGCAATCCATGTCAAGGGAAGGGACAATGCGAGAACGCCGATGCAGTGGAACGCCGGGCCCAATGCGGGGTTTACGACAGGTATGCCTTGGATCCGGATTAATCCCAATTACAAGGAAATTAACGCGGAAGCGTCGATGAGCGATCCGGATTCGGTCTTCCGCTATTATCAGCGGCTGATCGCTTTGCGCAAGCAGAATCCCGTGATGGTATACGGGGATTACCGGCTCCTGCTGCAGGATCACGAGCAGATTTATGCGTATACCCGTACTTTGGGCGAGGTGATATGGCTTATCGCTTTGAATTTTTCGGAATCGGCTGCGATCCTTGAACTTGACGACAGGTACAGCGGCATGAAACGGGAGCTGATCATCGGCAACTATCCCGAGGACGGAATGGAACCCGAGCAGCTGCGCCCTTATGAGGCAAGAGTCTACCGGATGTTCACGTAATGTCCGGCTGCTCAAAGAACAGACTTCTCAAAGAACAGACTTCTCAGAACGTACTCTCGCGATGAAGGAAAGCGTCCCGGCCATGGCCGGGAATTTTTTTGTTTAGGGGAGAAAAGAAATGCCGGGGATGCCCGAATTGTGTCCGTTTTGTCATGGGCTGCTGGATATGATATGTTCGTCCTAACGTATAGGAGGTTGTTATTCATGAATGAACGTTTGAACCGGCAGATCGAGTTTATCAGGGAAATCGACAAGCTGAAGACGATCTACCGCCAGTCGTACCTGATGGACAAATCCCGGCACGAAAATGATGCGGAGCACACCTGGCATATTACGCTCATGGCCTGGCTGCTCGAGGAACATCTGGATCAGCGGAAGGTAAATCTGCTTCGCGTCATGAAAATGCTCCTGGTGCACGATTTGGTTGAAATCGATGCAGGTGACACCTTCGCTTATGATGAGAAGGGCCAGGAGGGGAAATTCGAGCGGGAAATGGCTGCGGCCAAGCGGATTTTCGGGCTTCTGCCCGTCGATCAGCGTGATGAAATGCTGGCCCTGTGGCTCGAATTCGAGCAGCGGGAAACCTTGGAATCGCGCTATGCGGCGGCCATGGACCGGATTCAGCCATTGCTTCACAATTATTTTACCGGGGGAAAAGCGTGGCAGGAACACGGAGTTGCGGCAGACCGCGTCCGGGCGCGGATCGTTTTTTTGCAGGAGGACCTCCCGGACCTGTATTCGCTGGTTCAGCACTTGATCGACGACGCGGTCAAACAGGGGTATCTCCGCCCCTGATACCGAACAGAATCAGGGACTTTTCAGTATAGACGGTCCCCGCCAATGTGATAGAATGATAGTAACTGCTAAGCGAACTGCGATCTACATATTACTTGCCTGAACGCAAAAAGGAGAGGGACTAAAGCGATGAAGCTGAGCCAAAATGATACATTACTCTTTATTGGGGATTCCATTACGGATTGCGGCCGCGTCCGGCCGGTCGGGGAAGGCGGCTTCGGCCAGCTGGGCAGCGGTTACGTCGCACAAGTCGACGCGCTGCTGAGCGCGGTATACCCGCAGCTTAACATCCGGGTGCTGAATACGGGAATCAGCGGAAATACCGTCCGCCATTTGAAGGAGCGCTGGGAGAGCGACGTGCTCGACCTGAAGCCGGACTGGCTTTCGATCATGATCGGAACCAACGATGTGTGGCGCCAATTCGACCGTCCGCAGAATCCGGATCAGCATGTGTATTTGGACGAATATGAAGCGACGCTGCGGGAACTGGTACAAGCGACACGGCCGAAGCTGAAGGGGCTCGTTTTGATGACTCCATATTACCTCGATCCGAATGTGAATGACCCGATGCGGGCAACGATGGACGTCTATGGGGCCGTTGTGAAAAAGGTCGCCGAGGAATTCGACGCTATCTTTGTCGATACGCAGGCTGCTTTCGACGCGTTGTCGGAGCATGTCTACCTGTCTTCGCTCGCTACGAACTGGGACCGTGTCCACCCGGCATCCCGCGGACATATGACGCTGGCGAGGGAATTTTTGAAAGCGGTCGGCTTCAGCTGGTAAGTTAATATTGAAAAAGTTGCCCTGCCTTCCGATATATAGGTTGAGGTGATACGGATGGCCAAGAAGGGGCAAGTTTTTAGCTCATACAGCCTGGATACCAAACGGAAGGCCGTACATATGCGTCTTCAGGGGATGACCAAAAAAGAAGTGGCTGCCGCATTAGGCATCGCCGACATCGGCCGGTTAAAGGTATGGATGAGGAAATACCGCGAGCACGGGGAATCCGGGCTCATGGATCAACGAGGCCGCTCAAGGGAAACGCTGACGATCGATCGGCCCTTGGCGGAACCGGTTCAGCATTAAATTTCGGGGAAGAAGCTCTGATTTGACGGGCTTCTTCTTTTTTTTCGCGGGAAGAGGCCGGGCCGGAGCACATTTTGCAAATGGGTCTGGATTGTCCAACCGTTTGTGCATTTATGACATATGGATAAAATAACCTTACAATCAGCACTATATGCCGCAAAGGTAATCCGAATGGAGGTGTTGTCAGTGCAAAGCCGGAGCGCAACCCACGCCAAAGGCATCGATGTGTCGCATTGGCAGGGCATCATCGATTGGAAGAAGGTCCGCGGCGCGGGATATTCGTTTGCCTTTCTTAAAGCGACAGAGGGATCCCGGATCGTAGACGACCGCTTCCGGGCCAACGCGCAGGACGCCAAAAACGCGGGGCTTCTTGTCGGGGCATACCATTTTACCCGTGCGGCCTCACCGGATGATGTCAAGAACGAAGTGGATCATTTCCTTCAGGTGATTGAAAGCGCCGGGGGGCTGTCCGCGTTCAAGCTGCCGTTTGTGCTGGATATCGAAACGAAGGAAGGCCAGACCAAGGCGCGGATCAGCCAGATTGTGAATACGTGGGGAACCCAATTCAAGCAGCGGACTGGTCGTACCCTGATGATCTATACGTTTCCAAGCTTTATCGATTCTTACCTGGATTCGTCGCTCGGCTCTTACCCGCTGTGGTATGCCTATTACGCCAGCGGTACGCCGGCCAACAAGGCCGGCTGGAAAGCTTGGGAATTTATCCAGTATACCAACAAGGGCAAAGTGCCGGGGATCAGCGGCGACGTTGACCTGAACGAGTATAAAGGAAGCGAGGCGGAATTAATGGCAGCATACAGCAATCCAGCGCCGAACACCAGCGAAACTGCTCCGCAGTGGAAGGAGTCGGGAAGACAATGGCTGATCGACCAGGTGGGAATCAGTCCCGACTGGAAGGCCGAAGATCCGGTTGATATCGGGACGCTGGGCAGCATTTTGCTCAAGTATACCCAGAATGTCCTGGGCAAGAAGCAATCCTGATTGGCTTAACGTACCTTTCGCGCAAAATAGGCTGTGCTCTCGCCATGAAAATTGGGTCTTTGACCAGACCATGAGGAGCGGGCTTTCATACCATAAGAGTATGAACCCGGAGGGAGGGAATGAAATGAGCGGAGTCGTTGGAGGTTATGGCTGCGGCGTAAATCCTTTCGCATCGACAGGTGCAATTTTGGTCCTCTTTATTTTGTTGGTCATCATTACCCGTTCTTTCTGGATATAACGACTACAGAAATATAGTTTGCTCACCTGTTTTCGGCGTCCTGCCGGGGACAGGTGGCTTTCTTTGGATGCTATAGCCTGTACATACTTTCGGGCGTGATTCATTTTTGAGCAGCCGGGTATTTGTACTCCAAGAGGTGATGAAACATGGCCAAGGAGTACAAGGACCGGCAGGAGCCCGTGAATCGTGATGAAAACGAAAAACATGCAAGCATGGATCATCCGGAACAGTATGCCACCGAGCGCGAAAGCCTGTTCGACCGCTATGAAAGCGAACGCAACGTGGATCCGATCCCCGTGGAGGATTTAACCGAAAATATGAAGGACGAGCAGAATAAAGAGCACACCAAAGATTCCTCCTCCAGCGAAAAGAAATATCGACCGTAACAGCCCGGCTTTCCTTACGGACAGGATCAGGAAAAGAAAAAGCGCAGGTTTCTCCCTATATGGGACAAGCCTGCGCTTTGCTATGCTCTCGGCTGCAGTCATTTGCTCATGGTGCCTGGTGTTGGCTGATCTGGCTTTTATTTTTTAGTAAGAAGAAACAAGAACTTAAGTTGATTGTAACAAGGGCTGTTCTAAGGTACGCTGATCCGCCGCTTTTCTGCTTCGGGTTTAATCTTTGGCTCCCATCGTGATCAAATTGAGAAGCACCGTTACGGCACCAAGAATAATACTGGTCCATAATGCGCTTGTATCTACGGAATAAACGAAAGGGAATACGATGAACCAAACTCCGGCAAGAAGCGAAATCCAATTTTGCCAGGAGCCCCATCCCGAACTGGAGAACGCCCACAATGAGACGATCAGCTGAACGGCACCGATAATGACGCTGGTCCACAATGCGCCGTTATCGTCAGAGAACCCGAAAATCCAGGGAGCGATAATAAACCAAATGCCAATCAGAGCGACAATCGTGTTGTCTACGCTTCTGAGCTTCATACACACACCTCCGGTTATAAATTGCCAACATCAGGATACGTAAAAATCATATGCAAATAATTCCAGTTCATGACCTGCTGCACAAATTAACATCTGGAGTCAGTTGGATCCTAGAAAAGCGTATCCTCGCCCCGGACTCCGTCATTGGCTGAAAGGCGGGATGAAGTATTCGCCGTCATCCTGCACACTGCCGAATGGTTCGCGATGGCCGCCAGGTCCCCCGCCGTGTCCTCCACCGGGGCTGCCATAACCTCCGCCACCGTGATAACCTCCATGACCTCCAATGCCCGGGTAGCCTCCATGGCCGCCATGCCCGTATCCGCCGTATCCCCCGTATCCGCCAAAATAGGGATATCCGGCATAAGGATAGGGATATGGATAAGGAGAGTAGTATGGATAAGGATAATAAGGATAATAGGGATAGGGATAAGGATAGGGATAAGGATAATAGGAATAAGGGGATCCAGTAGTTAAAGACATTCTAACGCCTCCCATTTTCAACTATGGAAACAGCGTATGCCGGAAGGCGAAAATCGTGATAAGTGCCCTGTAAAAATGGGCGCATGCCCCGTAACCAAACAGACATCAAAAATTAATACTGGCATAATGCTGTTTTAATGTTTCATTCACAATTGGTTTGTATATTTATATATATAACCCCCTTTGATATATATAGTACGGAATGGACCCTGACGGCCTTGGCGCTGTGACAGGGTCATTTTTTTGCGTAAAACGGGAAATACAAAAATATTCCATGGGATGAAATAGATACGGGCTGCGGACTGCATAGGTGATATCTCATTTGGGAAACTTACGATTGAAGTCTTATACCTGGAGGTGAAAATGATGAAGAAGCGTATCGCTGCAGCCCTGCTCACAGCTTGCATTTCCATGAGTGTTGCCGTACCTGCATTTGCGTATGGCAATGGTACTGGTACCGGCACTACAGGAACATACAACACCAACAACACGAACGGAACCTATGGCACCAACGGTATGAACAATACTTACGGCACCTACGGTACCAACAACGGATATAACAACACGATCCGTACCAACGCAGCAAATGACAACAACGACGTGGACTGGGGATGGCTTGGACTTCTTGGCCTGCTTGGATTGATTGGACTCCGCGGAAGAAACCGCGAGCACTCCTAAGCGACTCGGTATCCCATAATCAAGCAAAAGCACCCTTTCGGATTCTGTGATCTGAAGGGTGCTTTTTTTATGATTAGGAACAAACCGTACAAGTGCAGCGCGTTCTGATACAAATACAATCGGATGATAACGAAATAAAATTGGGCGCCCCTTGCGGGACGCCCTCATGGGAGAGGAGAAACCGGACGAAGAGCTTATGGGGAAACGTAAGCTTACTCCGCGGTTGTCTACGACATTCGTTTGATGTCGATAATTTAAGCATTCCCAGGCAGAGATGTTTTATACATTGCTTTTCCAAAAAAGATGAAAAATCCCTCAAGGGCCATTTTTCAAACTTGCGGGGATTGTGGTACGATATCGTCATAATTTCGTATTCCGCAAAATTCGATATCCCTCGCGAAATTTGGGCATGATATGACGCCATAGGATGAAGAATAACGGAATACGGACAGATCAAGTGAAACTGCGGTTTCATCGATAGAATGGGTGAAAAGCAAGTGAGAGTTGTTTCGGGAAGCGCAAAGGGCAGACCGCTGAAGGCGGTGCCGGGCATGGGTACCCGCCCGACGACCGACAAGGTCAAGGAAGCGATTTTCAGCATGATCGGGCCTTATTTTGACGGAGGGACCGTTCTCGATTTATTTGCGGGAACCGGGGGACTGGCGATCGAGGCGCTCAGCCGGGGCATGGAACGGGCGGTGCTCGTCGACATGGACCCGAAGAGCATTGAGACGATTCGGGCGAATCTCAAGGCGACCAAGATGGAGGGACAAGCGGAAGTGTACCGGAACGATGCGGTCCGGGCGCTGAAGGCGTTGGAAAAGCGGGGGCTGGTCCTGGACGCTGTTTTTCTGGATCCGCCGTACCGGATGAAGAACGGTGACGAGCTCATGCTCCTTATGCAGGACAAGCATATGCTGCGGCAAGGCGCGGTCATTGTTCTGGAGCATGAGTCAGGCTACGAATACCCCGCCGAGTTCGGCTCGTTTACCTGCGTCCGGCATGCGGTGTACGGTGAAACGGCCGTATCGATCTATAGATACGAAGAACATACAGCGGATTCGTCAGACGACGATCCGCGGGCAGGAGGGCAAGATGAGCGAAACGAATAGCAAGCAGCGCATTGCCGTATATCCGGGCAGCTTCGATCCGGTAACCATGGGGCATCTCGACATCATCCAGCGGGCTGCGAAGCAGTTTGACGTGCTGATCGTTGCTGTACTCAACAACCGGAGCAAAAACCCGCTGTTTACGGTAGAAGAGCGGATGGATTTGATCCGGCAGGTAACCGGGCATATCCCGAATATCGAAGTGGACAGCTTCCGCGACCTGACGGCCAACTATGTGCGGCAGAAAAATGCCCAGGCTATCATGCGCGGCATTCGCTCCGTCACCGATTTTGAATACGAGATGCAGATGGCGTCGACCAATCATAAGCTGAACCCGGAGGCGGAGACCGTCTTTATGATGACGAATCCGAAGTACTCCTATCTCAGCTCAAGCATCGTCAAGGAGATCGCCGCCTATCACGGAGACGTGACGGATCTGGTTCCGCCGGAAGTGGAGAAGGCGCTGCGCAGTAAATTTTAACGCCGGACCGTTTTGGCGCGACGGGGAACCACAATCAGAAGGACGATCAAGGCGCCGAGGATGGAGGCGAGCAAGAGTCCCTGCCACTTCAGCACCTGGGGCATCAGTACCCACAGATCCTCTATCGGGCCGCGGCTGCCGCTGAACGGGCCGTTCTCGGAATAAACGGGATGAATACGGCCCAACAATGCGGCGAGCGGAGCCCAGGTCAACCATGTCAGGGCAAAGGCATACGCCCCATGAAGAATCCGGGTCCAGACCATGGGCATAAGCGGAGCCCCGGTTTTGCGGATCAGGGACATGGACTGCAGCAGGGCGCTGATGCCGCTGAATCCGAGGAGAGCAGACAGAACGGACCACTGCAGCCCCCCGGAAGCAAACGCGGCGGCACTGATGTCCCGGGCGCCCAAATGAACCTCGAAGAGGCTTGATAATGCGTAATCTGGAATCGGAAGCTGGGCGGTCGTCACCCGGCCGGCAATTTGGATGACAACGGAGAAAATAATGATGTAGCCGCCGATCATCATCAGCACCTGGACGGCATGCGTGACGGAGTCGCCAAGCAGCCGGCCGAAGCTGCGTCCGTCTTTGGCGCGCGCTTCCTCCGCCGCTTGAAGAACGCGGGCAGGCAGCGGGGCAGGCTTGCCCTCCAACCGCTGCTGCCGAGGCTTGTCTGACGCAGGGGCGGCTCCTTTCGTTCTGATGCGCCGGTGGACGGTCAGATAGGCCAGGATGCCGGCGATCCAATGAACGGCGATCAAGCCGTAGCCCAGGGCCGGATCGTGCATCAGACCGGTGGCTACCACGACGAGAATCATCACCGGGTTGCAGAAGTGGGATAAGGCCGCGAGCTTGCCCGCTTCTTCGGCCTGAAGACTGCCCTGGGCATGAAGCTGCTGGACCGCCTGGGCACCGCCCGGAAAACCGGTGGTCAGCCCCATGGCCATGACCCATCCGCCGGTGCCGGGCAGCCGGAACAGCTTCTTCATCAGCGGCTCCAGAAAAGCTCCCAGGGCGCTCACCCAGCCGTACGCGATCAGAATTTCCGACAGGACGAGAAAAGGCAAAAGCCCGGGAAACACGATTTTCCACCATAGGTTCAGGCCTTGAAGGGAAGCCTGAAAAGCGGGGGCAGGGGAACTGACGATACCGGCCACGAGAGCTGCTGCGCACGCTCCCAGCATAAGCGTCATGGCTTTGGGAGAAGGACGCTGCGTCGTTTTTTTCATGATTTTCACCTCTTAAGAGTAAACATAGCTAGTACCCAATCTATGCGGGGAAGACAACCATAAGACCAGGGAGCAGGGATGGGAATGAAAGATGGCAACAATATGAGACGGCCGCGCAGAAGAGAGGGCTTGCGCCTTCTGCTGTACATTTTCGTGGTGGCGGTCATGGTGTACGTGTGCGTATATATGCCGACACCATACATTATTTATCAGCCGGGCAGCGCCAACGAGGTGAAGCCGATGCTGTCGATTGCCAAAGGGGATACGGAGGAGCGCGGAACCTTCATGATGACGACGGTGGCGGCAAGTTACGCCAATATCGCCATGCTCGTCATGTCGGTGTTCAACCCGAACGATGAGGTCGCCAAGAAGCAGGCGAGACTCGGGGATATGAGCGAGGATGAGTATGCGGCGGAGCAGGTCTACATGATGAGCGACTCCCAGTCCTCCGCGATGGAGGCGGCTTACCGGGAAGCCAAAGTGCCGTTCAGCATCGTTCCTGAGTATTTGTTTGTGTTCTCGACGCCGGACGATTCGGTGAACAACAAATACTTCAAGCCCGGCGACCGCATTGAGGAAGTCAACGGCAAGCCGGTCCCGGACAATACGGCGCTCGCCGGCATTCTGAAACCGATGAACGTGGGCGATGAGGTCACCGTCAAGCTGCTTCGGAGCGGCAAAACGCTGGAGCAGAAGCTGAAGCTGATTCCGATCAAGGATCAGAAAACGGGAAGCACCCGGGCCGGCCTCGGGGTCACCATAGCGACGATGCAGGCGGTCAAGACGAAAGATCCGGGCCATCAGGTCCAGTTCAAGGATACGCGGATCGGAGGGCCTTCCGCCGGCCTTATGTTCTCGATGGAAATCGTCAACCAGCTGACGCCCGGGGATCTGACCAAGGGCTACCGGGTTGCAGGCACAGGCACGATCGACAAGAACGGTACGGTCGGGGCGATCGGAGGCGTCCAGCATAAGATTGTGGCGGCGGATCGGGAGAATGCTGATATTTTCTTCGTTCCGAAGGATAACTATAACGAGGCGAAAGCCAAAGCGGATCAGATTAAAACGAAAATGAAGCTGGTTCAGGTCAGCACCCTCGAGCAGGCGATGGACTATATGAACCAGCTGCAGGCTAAATCATGACCGGCGGCTGCATATAGTCGCGGTACCAATCGTCCGGCGACGGCGCGTCGTACGCGTTCGCATATGCCGCCGCCGCCCGGAGGTCCAGGTCCAGCTGGTCATGGGAGAAGGCGGACGGCTTCATTACCACCGGTAAGGAGGCCGTCTTTTTCATCTGCTTGAGCAGAGCCTGTCCCGTCTTGTTGAATCCCAGGATCCTTAAATAGCCGGGGCCTTCCGCAAGACGCGCAGGAGCGAGCTGCTCCTTTGAGTGCCGAAGCAAAATATGCACCAGCATCCGCTGCAGCTTCGTATGAGTATAGCGCTTTGTCTTTAAGGCGTCGAGCAGGCCGGCCACATCGGCTCCCGTGAGGGCCGGCAGCAGCTTGCCCAGGCGATACTCGAGCCCTTCCGTCACTTCGTGCAGGGCCGCGAGCTGCTCGGGAGGCGTGGTGAGCAGCAGGTGCAGAAGCGGCTGCCGGAACGATTCCCAGGTAATCGGCCCGCGTCCGGCGGCAAATTCCCGCTTCAAAATCGCGAGCGTCGTGGCCGGCACATACGGAGCCGCCTCGTCAGGGGCCGGGCCGAGCAGCATGCGGCGCACCGCGGTGGCGCTGGCTATATTCGTATGCCCAGGCACTTCATCGTGATATCCCGCGTGGATGCGCGGGATGGTGTAGGGGCGCATACGGCTGCCAAGGCGCTCGAGCGCGATCAAATAATGCAGGCCGAGCGTATGGTTCGGCTTATGGAGCAGCTGGAGAATATCCTCCTTCCAGCCGCCGCTTCCCGCCAGAGCCTCGGCGGCTGCCGCGTAGGCGGAAGGGTAGCTCATCCCCTGGCCCAAATAGTGCGCGATATGGCCTTGAAGCTCTTCGCTTTCATGAGCCAGCATGCGGGCCAGCGGCTGCAGCACTTCCAGCGTCCCGCTTTCGGTTCCGAAGCAGACGCTGTCGACGACACCGGTGGCGTTCAGCAGCGCGACGGCGCCGTAGGCAAACCATTCGGCAGGCTGAACGGCATATGCGGCCGGCAGCTCGATTACCAGGTCGGCACCCATGGCCAGCGCCATTTCGGCGCGGGCGTATTTGCTGACAAGCCCCGGCTCGCCCCGCTGCAGGAACGGCCCGCTCAGCACCGCGACGGCATGCTCGGCACCCGTCACTTCCTTGGCTCTGGTATAATGGTGGACGTGGCCGTTATGTAAAGGATTATATTCGACAATCAGGCCGACTGCGGACATGGTCTTCAGCTCCATCGTTTCATTTTGGGCACCCGTGGTTAACGGCTGTTATAAAATATATCATAAAACGAATGGCATCCAGTCACAATAAGGGGGAACGTAAAGTCAAGGTGAAACTATTGACAAAGTTCCCCGGAAATCGGTATAATAATTTTTGTTTGTTTGGAGTGATGTATATGCACTTTCAATTCAGGAAAATGGCAGCCAGCAGCGAGCCGCTGCAGCTCCGTCAGCAAGTGGATGTAAGTCCGCTGCTTAAAGGACTGGGTGACATCAAGGCCGACGGACCGCTCACAGCGGAACTTACAGCCTCGTATGTCGGTCCCGATACAGTGGATGTTCAAGGCGAGTTATCCGTACAGCTGGACATGTCCTGTTCACGCTGTCTGACACCGGTGCATGAGCATTTGGATATTCCATTCCACGAGCAGTTCAAGCTTAAGAAGCAGCCTGAGGAAGCCGAGGACGAAGAAGATGAAACCATATATGTGGACAACGAGACTGTGGAGCTCGTCCCTTACGTGGAGGAATCCTTTATCCTGAATCTTCCGATGACCGTCGTGTGCAAGGAATCCTGCAAAGGCCTGTGCCCTACGTGCGGAAGAGACTTGAACGAAGGTGCCTGCGGCTGTAACAATGAAGTGGTAGATCCACGGCTTGCAGCGCTAAAAGACTTTTTCAAATGAGCATGAATGCATTCCTCCGGGCCCTTCGGGACCCCGGTTGATTGAAATAAGGAGGTGGGAACATGGCAGTACCTCAACGGAGAACGTCCAAGACACGTCGTGACAAGCGTCGTACTCACTTTAAACTGGCAGTGCCGGGCATGGTGAAATGTGAACAATGCGGAGAATTGAAGCTTGCTCACCACGTATGCAAAGTGTGCGGAACGTATAAATCAAGAGAAATCATTTCGCAGTAATGCCAAAAACAATCAAGTAGTACTTCATCTTTGGTGAGGTGCTATTTTTTTTGTCACTTTCTTTTTGACCCGTCATGCTTTATACTACATTAGTACCAGGTTCTAATGAAAACTGTCCGGATTGATTCTTTTTTCCTGTGAATTCTATTGACGAACTTCATAGACTGTTTGTGTTCCACATTCATGGACGGACAAGACATGACAGGGAGGTGCCTCACATCGAACGGTTGCCCAAGAAGCAGCGGCATCAGCAGCTTTTGAAGATTATCGAACAAAATCCGTTTGTGACCGACCGCGAACTGACGCGGGAGCTGAAGGTCAGCATTCAGACGATCCGGCTTGACCGGATGGAGCTAGGCATCCCGGAACTGCGGGAACGAATGAAGCAGATGGCAGAGCACTCCTATGATCAAGTTCGCTCCTTGCAGCTTGATGAGGTTGTCGGGGATGTCGTGGATCTGCAGCTGGACAAGAGCGGCATTTCCATTTTTGAAATACGGGAAGAACATGTGTTCACCCGAAACCATATCGCCCGCGGACATTATGTGTTCGCCCAGGCCAACTCGCTGGCAGTTGCTCTCATTAACGACGAGATTGCCTTGACCGCATCGGCAGACATCCGGTTTCTGCGGCAGGTTCATCTGGGAGAGAAGTGCATCGCCAAAGCCTATGTCCGGTCTATGGCCGGCCAGAAGGGGAAGGCCAAGGTTGAGGTGTTCACGTATGTGGGCGAGGAAATGGTGTTCCAGGGGAACTTTCTGATATACAGATCGACGGGCGAGGATAACAGCGAAGGAGGAGTACAGTATGCGGATCGCCATTGATGCCATGGGCGGTGACCATGCGCCGGAGTGCAACGTGGAAGGAGCTTTGGCTGCCGCCGCCGAATGGAAAGATACGCAGATCGTTCTGGTCGGGGACGAGCAGCGGTTGCTGCCGCTCCTGAAGCAAGGCGGAGGGACGGTTCCCTCCAATCTGACGGTCCATCATGCGGGTGAAGTAATCGAAGCCGAGGATGAACCGGTCAAAGCCGTCCGGCGCAAAAAGGATGCTTCCATGGTCGTGGCGGGACGGATGCTGAAGGAGAAGCAGGCGGAAGCCATGATTTCGGCAGGCAACACGGGAGCGCTGATGACGACCGGATTGCTGGTTGTCGGACGGATGGAAGGGATTGAGCGTCCGGCTCTGGCTCCCATGATCCCGACGCTTGACGAAGCCGGCGTGCTGGCCCTGGATCTGGGCGCGAATATGGACGCAAAGCCCGAGCATTTGGCGCAGTATGCGCTGATGGGCAGCCTTTATCGCGAGAAGGTGATGGGCGTGAAGAATCCACGGGTCGGCCTGTTGAACGTGGGCACCGAGCCAGGGAAGGGGAACGAGCTCACCAAGCTGGCGTTCCCGCTCCTGCAGGAGCTTCCGATCAACTTCATCGGCAACGTGGAAGCCCGGGATATTATGCTCGGGAACTGCGACGTCCTCGTGTGCGACGGATTTGCCGGCAACATCTTGCTGAAGGCCGTGGAAGGAACGGCCGGCGCGATGTTCAAGCTGCTGAAGGAGCAGTTCACCCAGAATATGCGCAGCAAGCTTGGGGCCGCCCTGCTTATGCCTCAGCTGCGTAATTTGAAAGGCAAGCTGGACTACAAGGAGCACGGTGGCGCTCCTCTGCTCGGCCTGAGCGGACTTGTCGTCAAAAGTCACGGCTCGGCGGACGGCAACGCCATCAAGAACGCGGTCCGGCAGGCCCGCGTTGCACTGCAGAATCAACTGGTTGAGAGTATATCCAAGGAAATCAGCGGGAAGTGAGTGACAAGAGAATGGAAAAATTACGTTCAGTAGGCATCATCGGCACAGGCAAATACGTTCCTGAGAAAATATTAACCAACAGCGATCTGGAAAAGATGGTAGAGACGAACGACGAATGGATCGTCTCCCGCACCGGGATCCGCGAGCGGCATATCGCTTCTCCGGAACAAGCGACTTCGGACCTGTGTTATGAAGCGGCCCTGAAGGCGCTCGAGTC
The DNA here is from genome assembly GCF_025809195.1 of Paenibacillus sp. PSB04. NCBI lineage: Bacteria > Bacillati > Bacillota > Bacilli > Caryophanales > Paenibacillaceae > Paenibacillus > Paenibacillus sp. PSB04. Next base: position 6,340,836 of record NZ_CP081301.1, on the reverse strand, counting down.
CGCCGGGATGTCGGCTGAAGAGCTGGACCTGATCGTTGTCGCAACCATCACCCCGGATACGTTCTTTCCGTCAACGGCCTGCATTCTGCAGGACAAGCTCGGCGCCAAGCAAGCCGCCGCGTTCGACCTGTCTGCTGCCTGCTCCGGCTTCGTCTACGGCCTTGCGACGGCGAGCAATTTTATCAAGACCGGCATGTACAACAACGCTTTGGTCATCGGCGCCGACACGCTGTCGCGGATTACGGATTATACCGACCGCAACACCTGCGTGCTGTTCGGTGACGGCGCGGGAGCCGTCATCCTGGGCGAAGTTCCCGAAGGCCGGGGATTTCAGTCCTTTGACCTCGGAGCCGAAGGGGCCGGCGGTACGCTGCTGAAACTGGAAGCTGGCGGTTCCAGACTGCCGGCGTCCCAGGAAACGCTCGAGGGCAAGAAGCACTACATTTATATGAACGGGCGCGAAGTGTTCAAATTTGCGGTCCGCGTCATGAATACGGCCACGGAAGACGTCCTGCGCAAGGCCGGCAAAACGAAGGCCGATATCGACCTGTTCGTGCCGCACCAGGCGAACATCCGTATCATTCAGTCCGCCATGGAGCGCCTGGACCTTTCGCCGGATAAATGCGTCATCAACGTAGATAAGTACGCCAATACGTCGGCGGCTTCCATTCCGCTCGCGCTGGTGGAAGCGGCGGAGGAAGGCCGGATGAAGGAAGGCGACTGCGTGCTGATGGTCGGCTTCGGCGGAGGATTGACCTGGGGCGCATCGGTGCTGATCTGGTAATCATATGATTCATCTTATGTGAATGATCAATCGATAGCTTACGAAGTGAATTGGCTTATTCAAGCAATACAATAGAAGCTTTGCATCAAGAAGTATACGAGAGGAGCCTGAGCAATGGGGAAAGTTGCGTTTGTGTTTCCCGGACAAGGGGCCCAATCCGTCGGAATGGGTAAAGATTTCTATGATGCGGTTCCCGCTTCCCGTCGCATTTTCGAAAGTGCGGACGAGGTGCTGGGATTCCCGATGACGAATATGATTTTTGAAGGTCCGGACAGTGAGCTGAAGAAGACCTTCAATACGCAGCCTGCGCTCCTGACGGCCAGCGTTGCGGCATTCGAGGCGGTTCGCGAACAAGGCGTTACTCCTGACTTTGTCGCCGGACACAGCCTGGGCGAATACAGCGCCCTGGTGGCTTCCGGCGTGCTGAGCTTTGAGGATGCGGTAGGAACGGTCCGGGCGCGCGGCGAATTTATGGAGCAGGCGGTTCCGGGCGGACAAGGGGCCATGGCCGCCGTGCTCGGTGCCGAACGCGAAGCGCTGGCCGAGCTGTGCCGCAGCATCACGGCCGAAGGACATCTCGTGGAGCTGGCCAACCTGAACTGCCCGGGGCAGATCGTCGTCTCCGGCTCGAAGGAGGGCGTCGCTCTTGTGGGTGAGCGCGTGAAAGAAGCCGGAGGAAAAAGAGCGATCCCGCTTGAGGTAAGCGGACCTTTCCATTCCTCGCTGATGAAATCGGCTGCCGAGAAGCTGGGCGGGAAGCTGCAGCCGCTTCACTTCGATGAACCGGCTATTCCCGTGATTGCGAACGTGACGGCCCGTCCGGCCGCGTCTGCGGAGGAAATCCGCGGATTGCTGGTGGAGCAGGTATACTCTCCCGTGCTGTGGGAGGATACGGTGACCTATCTCATCTCCCAAGGGGTGGATACGTTTGTCGAGATCGGTCCCGGAAACGTGCTGACCGGCTTGATCAAAAAGACGGATAAATCCGTCAAGCTGATTAACGTAAGCAGCCTGGACAGCCTGGAGACGCTCAAGGCCAGTCTTGAACAATGATTACGCAGGAATCTTTGGGTATACTCTAGGAAAGGAGGAATGGGCATGTCTAAGCCTTTACAGGGACAGACAGCACTCGTTACCGGCGGCTCCCGCGGGATCGGCCGCAGCATCGCGCTTGCGCTGGCCGAAGCCGGGGCTAACGTAGCCGTCAACTATTCAGGCAGCGAAGCCGCCGCCAAGGAGGTCGCGGAGCAGATCCGTGCGCTTGGCGTGGAGGCGATCACCGTTCAAGGCAATGTCGGTAAAAGCGAACAGGCCGAAGATCTCGTTAAAGAGGTCGTTGCAGCGTGGGGCAAAATCGATATTTTGGTCAACAATGCGGGGATTACCCGGGATAACTTGCTGATGCGCATGAAAGAGGAAGAATTCGATCAGGTGATCGAAACGAATCTGAAGGGCGTGTTCAACTGCCTCAAAGCAGTCAGCCGTCCGATGATGAAGCAGCGCTACGGCCGGATCATCAACATTTCATCGGTCGTCGGTGTTCTGGGCAACGCCGGGCAGGCCAATTACGTCGCCGCCAAAGCGGGGGTAATTGGCCTAACCAAATCGTCTGCGCGTGAGCTCGCCTCGCGTGGCATCACCGTTAACTGTGTCGCACCAGGTTTTATTGATACCGATATGACACGAGAGCTGCCTGAGGATCTCCGGGCGAAGATGCTGGAAGACATTCCGCTCGCCCGCCTCGGACAGCCTGAAGAAATTGCCAAAGTCGTGGTTTTCCTAGCGACGGAAGGGGCATCCTACATGACAGGGCAGACGCTTCATGTGGATGGCGGTATGTACATGTAATACCGGAAATCTAGGAAAAACAGCGAGATAACCGTTTTCATTGCGTCTATGGCATTTTGAAAACTTTTCTCGTATAATACCAAAGAGGAGGTGAACCGGATGTCCGATGTATTGGAGCGTGTAAAACGCATTGTCGTCGATCGCTTGGGTGCTGACGAAGCCGAGGTTACACTGGAAGCATCTTTTAAAGATGATCTTGGTGCTGATTCTCTCGACGTTGTTGAACTGGTGATGGAATTGGAAGATGAATTCGATCTGGAAATCTCTGATGAAGATGCAGAGAAAATTACGACCGTAGGTGAAGTTGTAAACTACATACAATCTCATACCTAAGTCATTTGATAAGTCCCGTACTGCTCTTACAGGCGGGACTTCTCCTCATTTTCCAAGTGAATCGGCTTTACAAATAGGATAATTGATTTTGCAGATGCTGTTTATATAGAGGTGAACTTATTGATGCACAGAGTGGTTGTTACCGGGATGGGTGTTGTTACGTCACTGGGCCACGATTTGGACACTTTCTGGAATAACCTGATGGAAGGCAAATCCGGTGTGTCTCAGATCGAATCCTTTGATGTCAGCGACTACCCTACACAGATTGCCGCTTCGGTGAAAGACTTTAATCCCGAGGCGTTTATGGACCGGAAGGATGCGCGCAAGATGGACCGATTCGTCCAATTTGCCGTTGTCGCCGGCAAAGCGGCCCTTGAGCACAGCGGGCTGGATATTCAGAAGCACTCCGATCCGAACCGGGTGGGCGTATCCATCGGTTCCGGCATCGGCGGCCTCGGAACATGGGAAGACCAGCATAACGTTTTGCTGGAGAAGGGACCGAAGCGGGTCAGCCCGTTCTTCATCCCGATGATGATTGCGAACATGGCCTCCGGCCAATTGTCGATTATGCTGGGCGCCAAAGGCCCGAACACGACGCCTGTGACGGCATGTGCGACCGGATCGCACGCTATCGGCGACTCGTACAAGCTGATCCAGCGCGGCGATGCCGACGTGATGATCTGCGGCGGAGCTGAAGCGACCATCCGGCCGACGGGAATGGCCGGCTTTTGCGCTATGCGCGCCATGTCCACCCGCAATGACGAACCGGAGAAAGCGAGCCGTCCGTTTGACACCGGCCGTGACGGATTCGTCATGGGTGAAGGTGCAGGGATTCTCGTTCTGGAATCGCTGGAGCACGCGCAAAAACGCGGGGCCAACATTATCGCCGAAGTGATCGGCTATGGGCTGAGCGGCGACGCTCACCACATGACCGAGCCCGATCCGGACGGACCGGCGCGCTGCATGTCTATGGCGATGCGCGATGCGGGCATTCAGCCGGAGGACGTGGACTACATCAACGCGCATGGCACGTCGACGCCGGTTGGAGACCGTTCCGAGACGATCGCGATCAAGAAAGCGCTGGGAGACCATGCATACAAGGTTGCGGTAAGCTCGACGAAATCGATGACGGGTCACCTGCTGGGAGCCGCTGGCGGCGTTGAAGCGGTCATTTGCGGCCTGTCGCTGCAGAACCAGATGCTGGCGCCAACCATTAACTTGGACAACCCGGATCCGGAATGCGATCTGGATTATGTTCCGAACGTTGCACGAAAGGCTGATTTGGACGTTGTCATGTCTAACTCTTTTGGATTCGGCGGCCACAACGCCACTGTAATCCTGAAGAAATTCGAGCAGTAAGGGGACGATTTGTTGAGTGGAGATCTGAAGCAGTTACAACAGAAACTTCAAATCCAATTTCACAATCGGCTGCTGTTGAAGCAGGCTTTTACCCACGCTTCCTACGTCAATGAGCACCGTTTCAGCCAGCAGCAGGATAACGAGCGCCTGGAATTTCTGGGCGACGCCGTGCTGGAGCTGACGGTTTCCGAGTATTTGTACAATCTGTTTCCGAACCGGCCCGAAGGAGAGCTGACCAAGCTGCGTGCGGCGATCGTCTGTGAACCGTCGCTGGTGAAATTTGCCGAGCAGCTGGAGTTCGGGCAGTACGTTCTGCTGGGAAAAGGTGAAGAGCTGACCGGCGGGAGAACCCGCCCGGCCCTGCTTGCGGATGTGTTTGAATCGTTTGTAGGAGCGCTGTACCTTGACCAAGGCCTGGAAGCGGCGCGGGCGTTTCTGGACCGCTACGTGTTTCCGCTGCTGGAAGAGGGCGGCAAAGTGCACATGAGCGATTTCAAGACAGAGCTGCAGGAGCTGACGCAGCACCATAACATGGGCGTTCTGGAATACCGGATTGTGGAGGAACGCGGTCCGGCGCATGAACGCGAGTTTGTCTCCGAGGTGTATATGGGGAATGAGCGTGTGGGAAGAGGATCGGGCCGCTCGAAGAAAGAGGCGGAGCAGCAGGCTGCGGCCGAAGCGCTGAAGCAGCTGAAGCTGGCCGGTAACGGCTCCCTGTAAAGCATGGACAAACAAAGAGCAAAGAGCAGTCGCCTTTCGGATGGATGGCAGGAAGAGCCTTCAGACTGCTTTTTGCTCTTTATTCATTGGGAATATGCTTGTCCTCGCAAGCTGCAATGTTGTGGTATTATTAGGTTTAGAGGTGATTGAGGGAATATGTTTTTAAAACGGATCGAATTAGCCGGTTTCAAATCGTTTGCCGACAAAACGGAAATGGAATTTGTCCGCGGAATTACGGCTGTCGTCGGTCCCAACGGCAGTGGCAAGAGCAACATTTCCGACGGCATCCGCTGGGTGCTCGGGGAACAGAGTGCCAAGTCGCTGCGCGGGGGCAAGATGGAGGATATTATCTTTGCGGGAAGCGATGCGCGCAAAGCCGTCAATTTCGGCGAGGTGTCGCTGACCCTGGATAACGAGGATCATGCCCTGTCCCTCGATTTTAACGAGGTGACTGTGACGCGCCGTGTGCACCGCAGCGGAGACAGCGAATATTTTATCAACAAGCAGTCCTGCCGCCTGAAGGACATCACGGAGCTGTTCATGGACACAGGCATCGGCAAAGAGGCATATTCCATTATCGGTCAGGGCCGGATCGAGGAGATTTTGAGCACCCGGTCCGAAGACCGCAGAGGTATTTTTGAAGAGGCATCGGGCATCGTTAAATATAAATCCCGTAAAAAGGACGCCGTCCGCAAGCTGGATGAGACCGAGCAGAATCTGGTTCGGATCCACGACCTGGTCGTTGAGCTGGAGGATCAGATCGGTCCGCTGAAGGAGCAGTCCGAGAAGGCGATCCACTATAAACAGCTGCGAGAGCAGCTGAAGCATAAGGAAATTTCGCTCTACGTGTACCAGATCGAGCAGATTCACGCCTCCTGGAGCGAAGCGAATGCCAAGCTCGCCGTGCTGCAGGAAGAACAGCTTCAGCTGTCCACCGTCGTGTCGGCGCATGACGCCAAGCTCGAGAGCGACCGCGCCCAGCTCCGCAAGCTGGAGGAAGAAGTGGAGACGCTGCAGGGTGAGCTGCTTCAGTACAGCGAAGCTTATGAGAAAAGCGAAGGCTATGCAGAGGTGCTCCGCGAACGCAAGCGGAACCTGGAAGCGAACCGGGAGCAGCTGGCCGGGTCGCTGACAGCAGGGGACGAGAGATTCGAAGACCGCAAAGCGGAAATCGACCTGCTGAAGTCCAAGCTGGATGCTTCGCGGGACGAGCTGAAGGCGCTTCGGGATCAGCTGTCGGCCGAAGAATCGAAGCTGGCCGGCGTGACTGGAGGCATCAGCCAGCAGCAGGAAGAAACGTTAAAGGGGACGCTGCTGGAGCTGATGAACCAGATGGCGCAGACCCGCAACGAGATCCGCTATGCGGATCAGCAGCAGGAGGCGCTCTCCCGCCGGATGAACCGCGCCGCGGAGGAAACCGGCAAGTGGGAAACCCAGAAGGAGGAGCTGCTGAAGCGCAAGCAGCAGCTGGATTCGGCCATCGAGAAGCTGGGCGGGGAAATCCGCGAGCTGCGCGGCGGGTACATAAGCGAGAGCGAGCGGTATCAATCGCTGCAGCGGCTTCTGGACGAGAGCCAGGGCACGCTCCGCAAATGGGAGCAGAAGCGCGAAGCTCAGGTATCCCGCCGGGATACGATGAAAGAGATGGCCGATGATTTTGACGGCTTTATGCTGGGCGTCAAGGAAGTGCTGAAAGCGTCCCGGCGCTCCATCCTGTCCGGCGTGCACGGGGCTGTGGCCGAGCTGATCCGCGTGCCGGAGAAGCTGGAGCTGGCGATGGAAACTGCGCTCGGCGCATCCCTTCAGCATATCGTCATGGATAATGAAGCGGTCTCGCGCCAGGCGATTTCCTTCCTGAAGCAGCGGCAGCTCGGCCGCGCGACCTTCCTGCCGCTCGACGTCATCCGGCCCCGCAACATTTCGGCGGGTGACCGCTCGATGGTGGAAGGCGTGGAAGGCTTCGTCGGCATCGGGGCCGACCTGGTGCAGTTCGACGGCCGGTATGCGCCGGTCGTCGGCAGCCTGCTCGGCAACGTTATCATCGCGGAAAGCCTGGAAGTGGCGAACCGGATTGCCGCCAGATGCCAATACCGCTACCGGGTCGTCACGCTGGAAGGCGACGTCGTCAATGCCGGCGGTTCGATGACAGGCGGCAGCCAGCATAAGAAGAACAGCAGCCTGCTCGGCCGCAAGCGCCAGCTGGACCAGCTCGATCAGGAGATCAACGATACGGAGGTTCAGCTGCGCAAGCTCCGCCAGAGCATTCAGGAGGTCAAGGTTCAGCTGACCGAAACGCAGGCCAAGCTGGACGAGCTGCGCCAGTCCGGCGACGAGAAGCGCATCGAGGAACAGCGCTTGTCCAGCGACCTGAAGCAGCTGGAGCATGAGCTGCGGCATGTGCTGGAGCAGGTGGAAGTGGCCGATCAGGAGAAGACCGGCTTTAACGAGGAGAACAAGGAGCTTGAGGAAGCCCGGGCGAATGCTGTCAAGAAGCTGGCTGAGCTGGAGGAAGAAGAAAAGGCGACGCATCAAGCCATCCAAGCTGCCGAATTTGCCCGCAAAGCGAGCGAATCGGCGAAGGAGGAGCTGCAGAGCCAGCTTACCCAGCTTAAAGTCAGGGAAGGCAAGCTGGATCAGGAATGCTTCTCCTTGGAGGAGCAGTTAAAACGAATGCAGAGCGAATTCAATTCGCATGATAAAGAGCTGCGCCAGACGAAGACGCTGCTCGCTTCGATCGAGGCGGATCTGGAGACCAACGCGAAGGAATCCATTCAGCAGATCGAAGATTTGAACCGGTATCGGCTCAAGAAGGAGCAGGCATCCGAGCAGCTGGACTTCAAGCGGGCGGCCCGGACGCAGCTGTCGAAGAAGCTGGAGCTGGAAGAGAGCGAAACGAAAGAGCAGCGGACGCGCCTCAAGGCGGTGGAGGATCAGCTGCGCCAGACCGAAATCGGCGTGAACCGGCTTGACGTGGAGCTGGAGAACATTCTGAAGAAGCTCAGCGACGATTATGAGCTGAGCTATGAGCTGGCCAAGCAGCGCTATCCGATTCCGGATGACGTGCCTGCGGTTCAGACCGAGGTGCGCGAGCTCAAGCGGGGCATCACCGCGCTGGGCGACGTCAACCTCGGTGCGATCGAGGAATACCAGCGGGTCAACGAGCGGTACGAATTCCTGAATGAGCAGAAGCAGGACCTGGTGGAAGCGAAGACGACGCTCTATGAGGTCATCCGCGAGATGGACGACGAAATGTCGAAGCGGTTCAAGCATACATTTGACGCCATCCGCCGCGAGTTCGGTACGGTCTTCGTGAAGCTGTTTGGCGGCGGCCGGGCGGATCTGGTGCTGCTGGATCCGGAGCATCTGCTCGAGACCGGCATCGACATCGTGGCCCAGCCCCCGGGCAAAAAGCTGCAGAACCTGCAGCTGCTCTCCGGCGGAGAGAGGGCGTTGACGGCGATGGCGCTGCTGTTTGCGATTTTGCAGGTCAAGCCGGTGCCGTTCTGCGTGCTGGACGAGGTCGAAGCCGCGCTCGACGAAGCGAACGTGACACGGTTCGCGCAGTATCTCCGTGAGTTTTCCGAGCAGACCCAGTTTATCGTCGTGACCCACCGCAAGGGAACGATGGAAGAAGCCGACGTCCTGTACGGGGTTACGATGGAAGAGGGCGGCGTATCGAAGCTGGTGTCTGTGCGGCTGGAAGACGACGAAGCGGAAATTGCTTAAGCATATTCAACCTTAGAGATGGAGGAGACCTATGAGCTTTTTCAGAAAGCTGAGAGAGAGCATTTCAAGCAAGACTGAATCCGTAACGAAGCAGTTCCGGGACGGATTGGAAAAAACGCGCAAAGGATTCGTGGAACGGGTCACCGACCTGATGACGCGCCGCAAAAAGATCGACGAGGAGTTCTATGAGGAGCTCGAGGAAATTCTGATCGGCGCGGACGTGGGCGTGAACACGGTCATGGAGCTGATCGACGATCTGCGTACCGAAGTGAAGAAGCAGCGGATTGAGGATGCGGTGGAGCTGCAGCCGATCCTTTCGCAGAAATTGATGGAGCTGCTGCGCGGCGATGACGACAACGCGCTCCGTATGAACGAAGATGGCATTACCGTCATCCTGTTTGTCGGGGTCAACGGCGTCGGCAAGACGACGACGATCGGCAAGCTCGCCCACCGCTTCAAGCAGGAAGGCAAAAAGGTGCTTCTTGCCGCCGGCGATACTTTCCGTGCCGGGGCGATCGAGCAGCTCGAAGTGTGGGGCGAACGCGCAGGCGTAGAGGTCATCAAGCAGCATGCCGGCTCCGATCCGGCCGCGGTCATGTTTGACGCGGTTCAGGCTGCCAAGCAGCGCCAGGCGGATGTGCTGATCTGCGACACGGCGGGACGCCTGCAGAACAAAACGAACCTGATGGAGGAGCTGAACAAAATTTTCCGCGTCATTCAGCGGGAAATTCCGGGCGCTCCGCATGAGGTGCTGATGGTGCTTGACGCAACGACGGGACAGAACGCGCTCAGCCAAGCCAAGCTGTTCGGGGAGAAGAGCGGGGTCACCGGCCTTGTTCTGACGAAGCTTGACGGTACGGCGAAAGGCGGTATCGTCGTGGCGATCCGCCAGGAACTCAACCTTCCGGTGAAGCTCGTAGGCCTTGGTGAGAAAATGGAGGATTTGCAGCCGTTTGATTCCCAGCAGTTTGTTCATGCCCTGTTCGCCGGACTGATCCAGGAGCAGGAGGCGGAAGGCGCAGCGCAGGATGAAACGCAGCACTGATCCGTGTAGGAAGGGATACTTGCATAAAAAACAAACAAAAAGAAGGATGGCATGCAGCCACCCTTCTTTTTTGCGTTGGGCCGAGCAAAATGCCTCCAGCCTCGCCGCATTTTTGGCTTCAAACAGAAGCAATCAGACATCCTAGAGGTCTGACCGTGAAGTGAATCGACGAGCTGCGGGTCGCTGTTCGAACCCGACAAACCCGTCAAACCTGTCATATCCGTTAATCCGTCAGCACTCTGACAAACTCGACCGACCGGAGCGGCACGATGGCCACATCCCCCGGAGGACCGTACATAACCGGCGGAACCTTCAGCATCAATGAAGCGTCGTTAACTGAGATGAGCGTGCCGGTGATCATATCGCCGGGCGTCATGACTTCGACTTCCGAGTTTATGAAGCCGCGAACCAATTCTTTGAAATCCATGGTTGTTCTCCTTTCGAGTGGGATTGATTGTCATTGGTTACTGAACCGAAGTAATCCGGCTGAACGGAATGATCAGCAGGTCACCGCCGCTCTCGCGGAGTTCGACCGCGTCTTCGGCTACCGTCAGCACGACACCCTGCAGGGTAGCACTGGCCGTATCCACCCGGACCTCGCTGCCGATCTTGCCTGCAAAGTAGGCGTGCAGCTCGGGATTGTCCGTAATGCCCGTCATAACTTCTTCTTCCAGTCTCGCAACGCGGTCCGCCAGCGACTCCAACTCCTCGATCCGTCGGGCCAGCCGTCTGATTTCCTCCTTAAGCTCCTTCCATTCCCACAAGTGCTCATTCAGCTTTGTTTCAATCTGACGCACGTCATCCTTCACATGATGCAGCTCATGGCTCAGATGCAGGATCTGATCATGCAGCTGTCGGATCCGGATTTTCCAATGCTTATGATTCCAGAAAAACGTCATGGCTCCCATTCTCCTCCTTTAATTCATTGGCAGTTGCTTTCCCGAAAGGGACTATGATCGGTAAGACTCGATTTCTTCCTTAAGCCGACGCAGCTGATGCAGGCTTTCACGCTCCGCGCGGCGGATCGCCTTTTCCTGCAGCTTTATTTCTTTGGGACTTTCCTCCAGAAACGCGTCGACCCTGTTTTGCAGATCTTCGTAAGGCAGCTTGTAATCGCAGTAGTATTTTTTCATCCCGAACGCATCCAGCAGGCTCTCAACCTTGCGCATCTGGCTCAGGGCGAATACCGGTTTCCCGGCGCGCAGGGCGACCAGGGCGGGGTGGAGCTTGTAGGTGATCAAATAATCGACCGACTGGATATAGCTGTACGTCAGGTCTAATTCCATCAGCATAGGCAGCGTTTCGGCGGATGCCCCCGGGAGGGCCTCCTTGATCCGGGAGAGCATTTGCTGGCAGACCGTAAGGTCCGAGTAAATATTAGTGGGGTGGTTGATCACGGGGATAAACACAAGGTGGTAACCCTGCCGGATCAGGTGGAGCGACAGCTGCAGCATATTTTCAAACGGGAACGAAGGGTAAGCAAACAGGCACAGGCCGATGGTCGGCCGGCTGGAGAATCGTTTGACTGGGTAGTCAGGCTGCCTGTACGCAAATACGATATCGTGGGCCTGCTGAACATGCTGATGGAATCCGGCTCTTTGGGCGATATCGGCCGAACGGCTGTCCCGGAATACGGCCATTTGCGCCGTGCGGATATAATTCCTGTATTTCGCAACCTGGTCCGCAGGCCAGCTGGATTCCGGGTAGTTGTCCACGATGCCGACGCCGTACAGCCATTTGGGGTGGTTCTTGAGCGCATCCGGAAAATAATAAGGGTTAAACGAATACGGCGTGATCAAGTCTCCGCCCCCGATAATGACGTGGTCGGTTTGTGCCGGATCGAGACGGCTGGTCCACGGATACACCACATGGCCTTCGAATACCTGCTGCAGCGTTCTCAGAAAAAGATCGTCACCGAAGTTGCCCATGCCGTAATAACCGCATACTCCAATGTTCAACGATAAACGCCTCCTTTCATTCAGACTTCGGCCCGCTCTTGCGCCGCAGCGTGTCCAAAATGACCTGGTGCGCGGCTTCGCCCCGGTCTTCCCAGCGGTTGCTCCGCGCATATTCGATCCGAGCCAGCCGCTGTTCATGGGAGTCGGGCTCTTCCAGCATCCGGCCCAGCTTGGCGATAAAATCGTCGTGTGTGGTTGCCGTCGTGACATGGGGTTCCATGCGGATGCATTCCGGAAGCGCTGTGGACAGTACAGGCACACCTGATGCCATATATTCATAAGCTTTTACAGGATTGGTTGCCAGGGTAATGGGGTGATACTGAAAAGGGATTAACGCGACGTCGATATGCTGAAGATATTTTTTGAGCTCGGTGTGAGGCTTCTCGCCCAGCACATGAACATTCGGAAGCCTCGCATAGTCGGGGATATCGCCGTAGGCGGCACCGATGGACACGAAATGTACGTCCGGGTAGTACGACGCCATCTTCGCGAACAGATCGTGATCGAGCCAGTAGGCCCAGGCGCCGATATAGGCGGCGACTTTCCCCTGCGGCAGGTCTTGAGGGCGCTGGGACGGGGCGGGATCGAAGAAGGAAGCATCAGCTCCGTTCGGGATCAGCGTTACCGGTTTATTAGGATAGGCCAGCTCCAGGCGCATCCGGATGGATTCGGCTGTGCAGACCAAATGGTCGGAAGCATCCACCATCTTGACTTCATACTTGGCCCAGTGCGGAAACTCATCACAGCAATCATAGATGATGGCATCCGGACGGTAGAGGGAAGTCAGACGTGTGCGCTGTTTGGCCCAGGTGGTCCAGCCCACGACCGCATGGTCTTCGCGAAGCTTCTTCAGCTTCTTCATAAATGCGTGATGGTCGGTGAACAAAAACACGTTCGGCTCCACTTCTATGAATTCACGGTCCAGCGGCGCCAGGTTTTCAAAGAATACGAGGTGGCCCCTGGCCCCTAGCTGAGTCATGAGCTGCTGCGGCCGCTGCTTCATGTACTTCCAGTTCATCGTTTTCGGATAAATAATGATTGCCATAGTTTACATACCTCCTTTCAACCAGCCGCTTACAATATATGCTTTGATAGCTTTATAGAATTGGATGAAAGGACCAATTACAGCCGAAATGGGGAAAGAGCCCGGCCGACACGGATAGCATGTCAGTCCATCATGAGCCCCGCCATGGGATAAGCCCAGGGAAAGTGGAAATGCGGGCGGCTTGGAGGTTATAATGGTGAAAATAAAAGGATTGATGAAGGGGTTGTTTATGGCTAATACACACACTTACACCCGGAAGGAAGAAGTGGCGAACGCCATTACCCACGGCATCGGGGCACTGCTCAGCGTTGCCGCATTGGTGGTGCTGATCGTATTTTCCACCATGAAGGGGACGGCATGGCATATCGCCAGCTTTTCGATCTACGGGACGACGATGCTGATTTTGTACATCAACTCCACCTTGGTACACAGCTTTAAGGAGGGCAGGGTCAAGGATCTGTTCGAAATTTTTGACCATTCCTCGATTTACTTGTTCATTGCGGGCTCGTATACGCCGTTTATGCTGGTTGCGATCCGGGGACCGCTGGGGTGGTCGCTGTTCGCTACCGTATGGGGGATTGCACTGCTCGGCTGCGTGTTCAAGGCATTTTTTACGAAGCGATTTCTGTTTATGTCCACGATTTTCTACATTATTATGGGGTGGATGGTCGTGGTTGCCTGGGGGCCTCTGACGGCTGCCGTGGCTTCGGGAGGCATCTGGCTGCTGGCTGCCGGCGGGATCCTGTACACGCTTGGTACCGTTTTTTACGTGTGGAGGGGCTTTCCGTATCACCATGCGATCTGGCATTTGTTCGTGCTTGGCGGGAGCGTGATGCATTTCTTTGCGGTGCTGATCTATCTGCTTCCTTGGTCGTAGAGATAGAAACAAGAAACTTTTCAAGATGACAAGGATATTTGCTTGACATCTTTCTTTGTTTTCTGTATGATAAGGAACGTTAAAGAACTGTAAAGTGTTTTTCCTTGACGAAGGGAGTGTCCCTCAGTGAGTCAGGAGAATCGGCTCGAGAAGACGAATCGAATCAACCTTTTGTTTGATTTCTATGAACAGCTGCTGACAGAGAAGCAGCAGACGTTCCTTAAATATTACTTTCATGACGATTTCTCCCTCGGGGAGATTGCAGCCGAGTTCGACATCAGCCGTCAGGCCGTCTATGAGCATATCAAGCGGGCTGAGCAGGTGCTGGACATGTATGAAGAGAAGCTGGGACTGCTGCAGAAGCATGAGCAGCGCAGCCAAGAACTTGAGCGGCTGCAGAGCATTACGGAGTCCAGCAGCATGTCTGAATCCGATAAAACGAGAATATATCAAATCATAAATCAATTGCAGCAATTGGAATAAAGCGTTAGAAGGAGGTGGCGGTTCATGGCATTTGAAGGATTGACGAGCCGGCTGCAGAACGTGTTCAGCAAGCTGCGCGGCAAAGGCAAGGTGTCCGAGGATGACGTTAACGAAGCGATGCGCGAGGTGCGTCTTGCGCTCCTGGAAGCTGACGTTAACTTTAAGGTCGTCAAGGATTTCGTCGCCAAGGTGAAAGAGAAGGCCATCGGCACCGAAGTGATGGAGAGCTTCACGCCGGGCATGGTCATCATCGACATCGTTAATAAAGAACTGACCGAGCTGATGGGCGGAAGCCAGGCGAAGCTGGCGAAGGCGAACAAGCCTCCGACCGTCATTATGATGGTAGGTTTGCAAGGGGCCGGTAAGACGACGACTTCAGGCAAGCTGGCGAAGATGCTGCAGAAGCAGAACCACCGTCCGCTGATGGCGGCGGGCGATATTTACCGCCCTGCGGCGATCAAGCAGCTTCAGGTGCTGGGTGACCAGATCGGCGTACCGGTATTTACACTCGGCGACAAGACAAGCCCGGTGGAAATCGCGAAGCAGGCTTATCAGCATGCCAAGGATAACGGGAACGATTATCTGATCATCGATACGGCGGGCCGCCTGCACATCGATGAAGAGCTGATGGAAGAGCTGCGCCAAATCCACAGCGAGGTGAAGCCGGACGAGGTGCTGCTGGTTGTGGACGCGATGACAGGCCAGGATGCCGTCAACGTCGCGGATCATTTCAACAAGCAGCTGGATCTGACGGGCGTCGTGCTGACCAAGCTCGACGGCGATACCCGCGGCGGTGCCGCGCTGTCCGTTAAGGCCGTAACCGGCTGTCCGATCAAGTTTGCGGCGCTCGGCGAGAAGATCGATGCGCTGGAGCCGTTCCATCCGGAACGGATGGCTTCCCGGATCCTCGGCATGGGCGACATGCTCTCGCTGATCGAGAAAGCCCAGTCGAATATCGACACGGAGAAAGCCAAGGAAATGGAACGTAAAATGCGCAACGCCGAGTTTACGTTCGACGATTTCCTGGAGCAGATGGAGCAGGTGAAGAAGCTTGGCCCGATCGACCAGATCATGGACATGATCCCGGGGATGGGCAAGCTGAAGCAGACCAAGGATCTGAAGGTCGACGAGAAGCAGATGGGCCGCATTGAGGCGATCGTCTTTTCGATGACGAAGGCCGAGAAACAGAATCCGGATATCATCAACCACAACCGCCGCAAGCGGATTGCGACCGGCAGCGGCACATCGCTCGCCGAGGTCAACCGGCTGATCAAACAGTTTGACGAGATGCGCCGGATGATGAAGCAGTTCTCGGATATGATGGGTCCGAAGGGTCCGAAGGGCAAGGCTTTAAAGCAGCTGAAAGGATTGGCCGGCAAAGGCGGCATGAAGTTTCCTTTCCGTTAATCACTGCATTTCTATATAGACAGCTTTCCCTCCGCTAAGGCGGGAGACTGTCCCCACTCTTATTTTGTTGAAGGAGGTGAATTTCGTGGCAGTACGTATTCGTCTGAAACGCATGGGTGCTCATAAAGCTCCTTTCTACCGTATCGTGGTATCGGATTCCCGTTCCCCACGTGACGGCCGTTTTATCGAAGAAATCGGTTACTACAATCCGGTCAACCAACCGGCTGACGTAAGAATCGATGAAGATAAAGCACTGGCGTGGCTGCAAAACGGTGCGCAAGCATCCGACACAGTCCGCAACCTGCTGAGCAAAGCAGGCGTGCTTAAAAAGTTCCATGAGCTCAAGCAGCAGAAATAATGACTGATCGTGAGGGTTATCTATGGAAGAATTAGTTGGTGTTATTGCTAAGGCTTTGGTGGATCATCCTGAAGAGGTGGCTGTGAAGACGGTGGAGAAGGATCACCTGATTGTCTATGAACTGACCGTGCATCCCGAGGATGTGGGGAAGGTCATCGGCAAGCAGGGCCGGATCGCCAAGGCGCTTCGAACAGTCGTGACTTCTGCAGCAGTCAAAATGGATAAACGCGTGACCGTGGATATCATATCTTAAAGATATACGAAAGGGGGTTAGGATGCATGTCCTAGCCCTTTTTCGTACATGCTGAAGATTATATAATAGATCCGTGCAATACAAGGCGCGCCGAAGCGCCGGCGCCACGAAGCTAGGAGGAGAACATGCCGGAAACACTTTATAAGGTTGGCAAAATCGTCAACACCCATGGCATCAAGGGAGAAATCAAAGTGTTGTCGTACACGGATTTTCCCGAGGTCCGTTTCGCCAAGGGGAGCGAGCTCATGATCGTTCCGGAGGACGGGGGCAAGCCGGTCGACGTGACCGTTCAATCTGCCCGCCTTCATAAAAATATGTACATCATCAAATTGGACGGCTACGACAATATTAATGATGTGGAGAAATTTAAGGGCAGCATGCTGAAAGTCGGCAAAGAGCATCTCGTGGAGCTGCCGGAAGACGAGTATTACTTCCATGAAATTATCGGCTGCAGCGTCGTGACCGATGAAGACAAGGAGCTTGGGGTTGTAACGGAAATTTTGACGCCCGGCGCGAACGACGTATGGGTAGTCCAGCCAAAGGGCGGCAAGAGCATCCTCATCCCCGTCATTGATGATGTGGTCCTTGATGTAGATATTCCGAACCAAAAAATACTCGTTCATATTATGGAAGGACTGCTGGACTAATGAGAGTGGATGTGCTGACCCTGTTCCCGGAAATGCTGGATGGGGTTTTCCGGACAAGCATTCTCGGCAAGGCCCAGGAGAAAGGAATCATCTCGCTTCATACCGTCAATTTCCGGGATTACTCCGGGAATAAGCACGGTACGGTTGACGATACGCCTTATGGCGGAGGCGGGGGGATGGTTCTGAAGCCGGAGCCGATCTTTGCAGCTGTCGAGGATCTGCTGGAGAAAGCGGGACATCAGGCCAAGCCAAGAGTCATCCTGATGTGCCCGCAGGGAGAAACCTTTTCCCAGAAAAAAGCGGAGGAATTCGCGAAGGAAGAGCATTTGATCTTCATCTGCGGCCACTACGAGGGATACGATGAGCGGATTCGCGAGCACCTCATCACCGATGAGCTGTCGATCGGCGACTACGTCTTGACCGGAGGCGAGCTTCCGGCGGCGGTCGTGATCGATGCAGTCTCCCGGCTGCTGCCCGGCGTGCTGGGCAACGAAACGTCGGCCGTGACGGATTCCTTCAGCACCGGGCTGCTGGAGTACCCGCACTATACCCGCCCGGTGGAGTTCCGGGGCTGGAAAGTGCCGGACATGCTGCTGAGCGGCCACCACGCGAACATCGAGGCTTGGCGCCGGGAGCAGGCGCTGAAGCGGACGCTGGAGCGGCGGCCGGACCTGCTGGATGAGGTGGAGCTGACCGACCGGGATCGCAAGACACTGGAAAAGCTCCGCAGGCAAAAAGATACCGATGGCGGACTTGAATAACCGAGCTGTAAACCACGGCCCCTGGGTTCTGCCAGGGAGTGGTTTTTTAGCGTCAGATGCGTTAGTCTGGATATAAGGTTGTCTGAATGTTGAGCATCAAGAACACGAGCACCAAAGTAAAATTGGTCATGACAGGAGGATATTATGGATTATAAAGCATATTTTCAAACCCATCGCGATCAGCATCTGAACGAACTGAAGGAATGGTTGTCCATTCCTAGCATTTCCGCATTATCCGAGCATAAGCCGGACGTTAAGCGGGCGGCGGAATGGCTGGCGGAGACACTCAAAAAGGCCGGCCTCGAAAACGTGAAAATCCACGAAACAAACGGCCACCCGATCGTCTACGCGGACCATCTGCATGCACCGGGACAGCCGACGGTTCTCGTCTATGGGCACTATGACGTGCAGCCGGTAGACCCGCTGAACTTGTGGGATACACCACCCTTCGAGCCGGCCGAACGCGACGGCAAGCTGTACGCCAGAGGGGCAACGGACGATAAGGGGCAGATCTTTTTACATATTAAGGCGGTGGAAGCGATTCTTCAGCAGGAGAAGCAGCTTCCGGTCAACATCAAGTTTTGCGTGGAGGGCGAGGAGGAAGTCGGAAGCCCGAACCTTCCGAAGTTCCTGGAGGCACAGCAGGAGCTGCTGAAAGCCGATGCGGTTCTGATCTCGGATACGTCCCTGCTGGAAAAAGGAAAACCGGCGATCTGCACCGGTCTTCGCGGTCTGTGCTCACTGGAAGTTCATGTCCATACAGCCAATACAGATCTGCACTCCGGCAGCTACGGCGGCGGCGTGCCGAATGCGCTGCATGCGATGGTCAGCCTGCTCGATTCCCTGCATGATGCCAAGGGCCGCGTGACGGTGGAAGGCTTCTACGAAGGCGTTCCGGAGCTTACGGAGGCCGATCATGCCGAGTTTGCGAAGCAGTCCGGAGACGAGAACAAGCTGAAGCGCGACCTTGGGCTTGACGAGCTGTACGGGGAAGAGGGATACACGTTCGCTGAAAGAACGGGCGCCCGCCCGACCCTAGAGCTGAACGGCGTCTACGGCGGATTCCAGGGCGAAGGCAGCAAAACGGTCATCCCGAAGGAAGCCCATGCGAAGATTACATGCCGTCTGGTGGGACATCAGGATCCGCAGGACATCTTGAACAAAATCGAAAAGCATATCTACAGCCACGTACCGACGGGCGCCAAAGCAACCGTCATCCAGTTCGAGAAGGGCAATGCATTTACGATCGATCCGTCCACGCCGATTCTGCAAAAGGCGGCGGAAGCCTACGAGGAAGTATACGGCACGCGTCCCGTATTTACGAGAGATGGAGGCTCCATCCCGATCGTGGAGACGTTCTCCCGTGTACTGGCCGCTCCGGTCGTATGCATGGGCTTTGGCCTTCCCGACGAAAACCTGCATGCGCCTAACGAGCACTTTAACCTGGAAAACTTCGATCTTGGCCTGCTGACCATCGTCGATTTCCTGAAAAGAGTGTAACGATCTCCTGAATAAGGAGTCCTGAAAAGGATCATAAATGAATGAAATCGCCGGATCGAGAGCTGTCAGCTCGGATCCGGCGATTTTTATATTAGCCCTCAATAAGGAATGGCCTGTAATCCCACATCACTACGGACTGTGAAACCTAATTATTCTCCGTTGAAATTTTATAACACAATCAATATAATTGTTTTGTAATATTATTTTATAGCGAGACGTAGGAGTCTTTTTGCTACAATTCTTATCCGCTTGAAGAGCAGCAGCTAAAGACGGGTCGAGCTGACATGAAATATCCCGATGGACAAGATGTTTTGCAGAACTCGTTTGCACGTACGATCCACTGTAGAAGGAGGAGTTATATTGAAGATCATTCCGATGGATGCCGAATGGCTTGACGCGATGTGTGACCTTTGGAACGGGGAACTGGGCGGCCATTTTCCGATGCGCAGGGAACTGATGAAGCAAAATACTTTTGAAGATGTGAACGTGTATGGCCCCGCTTCCGGGCTGGCTGTAGACGGGGAGGGCCGTCTGCTTGGGTTCGTGATCGCCAAGAAGTGGCAGGAGCCGGCGCGCGAAATGCAGCTGGGTGACGGCGGCGGATGGATTCAGGCCATCGTCGTCCGCCGCGATGCTCAGGGGCAGGGCATAGGGTCAGGGCTGCTCCGTCATGCCGAGAACGCCTTGCGCGAAGCCGGAGCGGTATCGGCCAGCATCGGGCGTGACCCGTGGCACTATTTTCCCGGGGTGCCGCTCGCACTGCCGGAGGTTAAGTCGTGGTTCGCGCGACGCGGGTACGAATACCTGTACGAGGTGTTCGACCTGGTGAACAAAACCTCGGACGATGGCCTAGAGCGGCCCGAGTATCGGGATGGAGCCTTGGCCCGCCTGCTTGTCCCGGGAGACCGGGAAGAGATGCTCCGATTCTTCAAGCGGTGCTTTCCGGGACGCTGGTATTACGAGGCGCAGTGCTATTGGGAACGGGGAGGGCAGGGAAGGGAATTCGTCGGCCTGTTCCTTGGGGACGAAATGATCGGCTTTTGCCGCGTGAACGACGGCGAGTCCCCGCTGATTGCCCAGAATACGTATTGGGCGCCGCTGTTCAGTGAACCGCTTGGCGGCATCGGGCCGCTCGGCGTGGACGACCGGTTCCGCGGGAAAGGCTACGGGCTGGCGATCGTTCAGGACGGGGTCGCGGAGCTGACGGCCAGAGGCGTGAAGCACCTGGTAATCGATTGGACGGAATATGTGGATTTTTATGCCAAACTTGGTTTTCGGACCTGGAAAGGATATAATATCGGCAAAAAAGCACTGATGTAGCTCTCGGAAGGAGGATGATGCATGAATCCGGCAAAAGCAATTTGGAGGTTCTTTTTTCCCAAGGAGCGAATCCTGATCTTCACATCTTTCGACGCAGACAGCTATGCAAGGGCCAAGTCCAGACTGCTGAGCGGAGGGATCCGCCACCGCTCGCGCATCGTGAGCCAGCCGACCGGCCGGGACACCTTTACGGGCCGCGGAATGACGCAGTACGACTTGTACGTGGCCCAGGAGGATGAGCATGCCGCAAGGCAGCTCCTGTAGTCACAAAGCGGATGGTCAGAGCTGCGAAGAAGCGGTAATTGCCATTTTCGCAGCTCGTAGACAACCAGCCCCCGGCAAATGGCCGGGGGCTGGTTGTGGCTGCGGCGTATGGGCGGCTATTCGTCCAACTTGGCAATCGTGGTAAATACGTCGTACAGCTTCTGATCCGGGTGCTGTCGCTCGGTGTGCTTTTCTACAAACTCTGTCAATTTCTCAAAAAACGCTTTGGCTTCCTCTTCCGTCAAATAGACCTCGGAATGGGACAGGTTCCCGGCAGGCTCCTCCTGGTTCTGAGCCTTCAGAAACTTACGCTTGCTCTCCTCATACAAATCCTCCAGCAGCTTTTGCGTTTCGGAACGGAAGATTTTCTGGGCCGCCTCATCAATGTCCTTGCTGCGCTTAATCCGTACGGATCCTTTGAAGGCTTGATAATATTTGGCCGTGATTCCGTTGATTTGCTTGGTGTGCACGAGGACAATTAACCCGATGCTCTCCAGCTTTTTGGCGTGATAGTAGACCTTGGCCGGAACTTCCCCGAGTTTGTCAGCGATATCTTTGATCGTCATTGGCTGGTCGGCCTTCTGAAAGCAGCTTAATATTTTCAAACGGTATGGATCGGAATAAATCCGGATCTCCTCGATCGTGCTCAGTTCTTTGGTCTCCAATGTTGTGCACCTCTACATTTCCCGTATCTTGTTTTCCGGATCGTTTATCCCCATTATAAGCCGAGATGGCTTCCGAGCACAAAATGTTTCCAACGCTTTAGATTTTCATAAATCCTTTCTGGCTCCACAGATAGACCCCCGGTATCAGCATCAGCAGCCCAAAAACGAGGTACAGCACGTGGACCCCGACGAATGCTCCGGCCCAACCGGCCAGCAGGCTTCCGACGGGAATGGCGCAGGTGCAGATCGTGCTCGACAGCGCCCCGACCCGGCCAAGCATCGCTTTGGGGGTGACTTCCATCATATAGGTGGATACCGGCGTGTTGATAAACGAAATGGCGAATCCCATGCCAAAGCAAAAGGCGGCCGCGGCATAGAGAGGATATTCCCTTAGAAGGGCGGGGACGTAGAGAAGGCTGTACGTAACCCCGAGCAGCAAAAATCCGAATACGATCAGACTGCTTTTGCGGTAAGTGGAGCCCTTCTGGCTGATCCAAAGGCCGCTGATAATCATGCCGGTAATCAGGGCGATGCCGATCAAACTGAGGCCGTATGGGCCCGAGTGGAGTATTTGTTTGACATAAACGGGCTCAAGCACGTTTTTGGGCGTGAGGCAAAGATTCACGAATGCGGCCGAAAGCATGGTCATCATCATCAGCTTGTGGCCTTTAACGAACTTCAGGCCGGTTTTAAACTGGCTCCAGTAGGACGGGCTTTCCTCTTCCTGTATCAGATCTGCGTCGTCATTGTTTTCCTGCCCACGATCCCGGTCGATACGGATCCAGACGTACAACAGGGCGGCCAGCAGAAAAGACAAGGCGTCGATCAGCATCGCTCCGGAAATGCCGAGCATGGCGATCAGGCCGCCGGCTGCGGCCAGACCGGCAAGCTCTGCGGTGCGGGAGGCAGACGACGTCAGCGAGTTGCCGCTGAGCAGCAGCTCCTTGGGCAAAATGCGGGGAACGAGAGACATCTCCGCCGGCGTGGAGAAGCATTCGAGCGTAGAGTTGATGAACGTAAAAATAAACAGGTGCCACGGCTGTAAGTCGCCTATGAAATAGAGCAGCGCCGTCACGGTTACGGTGATGCCCCGGCCGGCATTCGTCACGATCACGACCTTTTTCTTGGACCAGCGGTCGACCAGGACGCCGGTAAACATACTGAAAGCAATGCCTGGAACGAAGTTGATGGCGTACAGTGTTCCCATTAGCAGCTCGGAGCCGGTAAGCAGGTAGACCATCCAGCTGTAGGCGATGGAATCCACGGAATCCCCGAACCGCGAAATGATTTTGGCGGTGATCATCATTAGATACAACTTGTGTTTCGCCAGCCTGCGCACACCTTGATTTTGCTGAAGCAATACGGTTTCGCTCATGAAAGGACATCCCCATTCAATTTTTATTAACGTTAAAATTATTTTAATGATAAATTTATTTTAACGTCAATTCCGATTTTGGCAAGAAGTTTTTTGAAATTTTAGAATTAATAAATTTCAGCGAAGCTGAACCATTCTATAACCGCAAGAAAAACTTCCTTTTAAACACGGTCTGTCTTCTTTGAAGGTACGTCGATAAACGTTTTCTTACAATTGGGTCAGCCTTTTTTTCGGTGTGCAGTATCTGTCTTTGGGAGAGCGAGACTTTGCTATTTTTACAACCGGGGGGCAGCGCAACAACTGGAAGATTTATAGTTGCAAAGGATGAAACAAATATGCTACAATAAATGCTGTTGTGTGGAATACGGTGGTCCGCTGCGGATGATGAAGGAAAACAGAGGGTTTTCCGGAAGAGGCAAGAACACCTGTACGGAAGGAGGAGTCCTAAATGAACATCCTACAAGAGATTACCAAAGAACAGCTTCGCACCGACATCCCTAGCTTTCGTCCTGGCGACACTTTGAAAGTGCACGTTAAGGTTATCGAGGGATCCCGCGAGCGTATCCAGTTGTTCGAAGGTGTTGTGATTAAGCGTCGCGGAGGCGGCATCGCTGAGACTTTTACAGTGCGTAAAATCTCTTACGGTGTTGGGGTAGAAAGAACTTTCCCAATCAACTCGCCAAAAATCGAGAAGATCGAAGTGGCTCGTTACGGTAAAGTACGTCGCGCCAAACTGTACTATCTTCGTGAACTGCGCGGTAAAGCAGCAAGAATTAAAGAGATTCGCCGTTAATCAGCGAACAACGCTAAAGGGCTTGATTTCAAGCCCTTTTCGTTTTAGGATAAAAAAGGAATCAATAGATGAACGAACCAAATTGACAGACCGCGAGAAGCGGAGATTTTTCTGGCGATCACGAATGCCTTTTCGCTTCGCTGGTCCAAAGAAAGCATACACGGCTCCGTAATGGGAGCTTTTCTTTTCGGCAAAACTAGGAGAGGG
This sequence comes from Paenibacillus sp. PSB04, assembly GCF_025809195.1. NCBI lineage: Bacteria > Bacillati > Bacillota > Bacilli > Caryophanales > Paenibacillaceae > Paenibacillus > Paenibacillus sp. PSB04. Next base: position 6,317,108 of record NZ_CP081301.1, on the reverse strand, counting down.
CGGTGGATATATGCAGCAGGACATTCAGAGCGATGCGGTGGAACTGAAGGAAGAAGATCATAAACCACCCAAAAAAGGGAAAAATGAAGTCGTAGAATGGCTGAAAGCGATCATCATTGCCCTGATTTTGGTGGCACTGATCCGCTGGCTTCTCTTCAAACCGTTTATTGTGGACGGACCCTCCATGCAGCCAAACTTTCATACAGGCGAGCGGTTGATCGTTAATGAAATATTGTACGACATCCGGGCTCCGCATCGTGGAGAGGTTATCGTGTTCCATGTTCCGTCCGAAGGCAAGGATTTTATCAAACGCGTGATTGCCGTCGCAGGCGATACCGTCAAGGTGGAAGGCGACACGGTGACCGTCAACGGCAAAAAAGTCAATGAAACCTACATACAGGGTGCCATCGATGCAAGCCATAAAGCGGGCCAGATGTATAATGACAAAGATTTTCCAAACAGCGCGTTTCCGGATGGTAAGGTTCCCGAAGGTCATGTGTTCGTGATGGGGGATAACCGGTCCGACAGTACGGACAGCCGGATGATCGGTTATGTGCCGCTCGGGGATATCGTCGGACGGGCTGACCTCATCTTCTGGCCGGTGAAGGACATCCATTTGATCAACCATTAATGAACGTGGAATGAGGCTGTTTGCGGACAAGAGAATGAGGTGATGACGGTGACGATTCAATGGTTTCCTGGTCATATGACCAAAGCGCGCCGCCAAATACAGGATAAGTTAAAGCTGATTGACGTCGTGATCGAGCTGATCGATTCGCGTCTTCCGCTGTCCAGCCGAAATCCGATGATTGACGAGATTTTGCAGGGGAAGCCCCGGCTGATCATTATGAACAAGGCGGATTTGGCAGACCCTTCGGTTACGAAGCAGTGGCAGGATTATTTTAAAGAGGAAGGCCATACGGCATTTCCGGTCGATGCGGCTACTGGCACGGGCGTGAAAGAAATTCCTGGACAGCTGAAGCTGCTCCTGAAGGAGAAGATCGATCGCCAAATCGCCAAGGGGATGAACCCGCGGGCGATCCGTGCGCTGATCGTCGGCATCCCGAACGTAGGCAAGTCGACGCTGATCAACCGGCTCGCCGGGCGCAGCATTGCTGCAACGGGGGACCGGCCGGGCGTGACGAAGGGCCAGCAGTGGATTAAGGTAGGCGGAGAAATCGAGCTTCTGGATACTCCGGGGATTTTGTGGCCCAAATTTGAGGACGAGAACGTTGGCTACCGCCTCGCGGTAACCGGCGCGATCAAGGAAGAGATCCTGAACGTGGAGGATGTCGCCTTTTTTGCGGTCAAATACCTGGTCCAGTATTACTGGGACGCCTTCCGGGAGCGCTTCGAGATCGATGCGGACATGCCGCACAACCCGGACGAGAGCGACGAAATCGTCGCTATCATGGAAGCGGTGGGGCGTAAGCGCGGCTGCTTGATGAGCGGCGGACGGGTGGATCTTGAGAAAGCGTCGAAGACGCTGCTGCGGGAGCTGCGCGCCGGCAAAATGGGCCGGTTCTCGATGGAAGCCCCTTATTAATCGGAAAAGAACGCCGGATACGATCCATGTGTCCAGCGTGTATCAAAGCGAGATGTACAGTATCATAGTGAACGAACAAGCCCAGTTCCGTTATAGGTACTGGGCTTTTTTTGCGTGTTGATTTATGGGAGAGGAAGGCCGTCATATGAAAAAAAGAATGATGGAAATCATGACGATCATCGCGGGGGCGTTTATTTTTGCGCTCGATATCAATCTGTTTGTCATTCCCCACGACCTGGGCGAAGGCGGTGTGACCGGGATTACGATCATCCTGTACTACCTGTTTGCATGGTCGCCGGGATTGGTTAACCTGATTTTGAACGCCATCCTGCTGATCGTGGGTTATAAGTTTTTGGACAAAATGACGACGGTGTACACCATCGTTGCCGTCGTGTTTAACTCTTTGTTCCTCCATTTGACCGAAAATTGGACACTAACATCGAACGAACCGATCGTCAATGCGATTTTTGGCGGTGTATTGGCCGGTGTCGGCATCGGGCTGATCGTGAGGGCCGGAGGCACCACCGCCGGTACGGTCATTTTGGCGCGGATTGCCCATAAATACTGGGACTGGAACATCAGTTACGCCCTGCTGTTCTTTGATCTGATCGTCGCGTTCTCTTCCTATTTTATCATTGGCGCGGAAAGCCTGATGCTGACGATCATTATGCTGTTCGTCGGTACGAAGGTGATGGAATTCATCATCGAGGGCCTGAACCCGAAGAAGGCGGTGATGATCGTATCGGAGCAGCATGCGGAGATCGCCGAGAAGGTTAACCGGGTTATGGACCGGGGAGTCACCGTGTTTAAAGGGTACGGCTATTACAGCAAGTCGGCCAAGGAAGTGCTGTACATCGTCATCAGCAAGCAGGAGGTGCCTGTCCTGAAAAAGATCGTCAAGGTAGCGGACAAGCAGGCGTTTATTACGATCCATGACGTTCGGGACGTGTTTGGGGAAGGATTTATCGACATATCGAAATAGTGTCGCAGCAGAAAATAGACTTATAATAGAGAAGAGGAAAGCTCATGACCTGGGGTCATGGGCTTTTTTTGTCGGGATCAAGCGTAAGTAGGGCGGCCGCGCATGAAAATACAGCATCGTGGCAAAATAGGTGAAAACGGTTAGAGGAGGAAAAATGTGAGAAGCTGGCGGATTTATTGGGCAATCGTGATGACGTTGATGCTGGCCGTGACGACGGCGTGCGGCGGAAATACGGGAACGAAGCCGCAGGAAGGGCAAACCGGGGGCGCCCAGACGGGGAAAAACCTGCTTGAGACGATCAAGCAAAGCGGCAAGCTGCGCATCGGCACGGAAGGAACGTATGCACCTTTTACCTATCATGATGATAAAGGAACGCTGACCGGTTTTGACGTTGACCTGGGCCGGGAGATTGCCAAAAGGCTCGGCGTGAAGCCGGAGTTTATCGAAACGAAATGGGACGGCATGATCGCCGGCTTGGACGCCAAGCGTTTCGACGTGGTGATGAACGAAGTATCCATTAATGCAGAGCGGAAGGCTAAATACGACTTTTCGGACCCTTACATCGCCTCCAAGGCGGTTTTGATTGTGAAGGACAATAATCAGGACATCAAAAAGCTCGCCGACCTCAAAGGCAAAAAAGCAGGGCAGTCGCTGACGAGCAATCTGAATCAAATAGCTAAGGACAACGGTGCCACGATCGTGCAGGTCGACGGATTCAACCAAGCGATCGACTTGCTGCTGTCCGGGCGCATCGATGCTACGGTGAACGACAAACTATCCTATCTCGACTTCAAAACAAGACGTCCCGACGCGCCGATCAAGGTGGTGGACGAAACCGATACGGGAAGCACCAGCGCCGTACTGATGAACAAAAACAACAACGAGCTGCGGGACGCCATTAACCAGGCGCTGGCCGACATGAAGAAGGATGGAACGTACCTTGCCATCTCCAAAAAATACTTTGGTACGGATGTATCGAAATAAGCGGCAAAAGGGGGTTAACCGATGAATGACAGAACCGCCCATCTCACCGATATTTTTATCGACTCCTTTGTGCCGCTGCTTATGGCGGGGATCAAGTTCACGATTCCCCTGACGATCATTTCCTTCATTCTCGGTTTCGTGCTGGCGTTCCTTACCGCGCTGGCCCGATTGTCGCGCTGGAGCATTCTCCAGCGGGTCGCCTGGTTTTATGTGTGGATCATCCGGGGGACTCCGCTGCTTGTTCAGCTGTTTATCATTTTCTACGGGCTTCCGAGCATCGGTGTTGTCATCGACGCATTCACTGCGGCGGTGATCGGGTTTTCGATCAGTGTCGGAGCCTATGGTTCCGAAATTATGCGCGCCGCGATCCAGTCCATCGCCAAGGGGCAGTGGGAGGCGGCGTACTCGGTCGGGATGACCCGTTCCCAGGCGCTGCGCCGGATTGTTCTGCCGCAGGCGGCAAGGGTATCGCTGCCACCGCTGGCCAACTCTTTTATCAGCCTGCTGAAGGATACGTCGCTGGCTGCGACGGTGACACTCACAGAGTTGTTCCAAAAGGGGCAGCAAATTACGGCGGTCGTGTATGAGCCTTTGCTGCTGTACTGCGAGGTAGCCTTGATCTACCTGATCTTCAGCACCGTTCTGTCGGCGGTCCAGCATCAGCTCGAACACCGGTTTGACCGTTATGCCGCAAGATAGCGAAACGAGGGATGCATCATGATTGAAATCAACGACCTGAGATTAAGCTTTGGCAGCAATGAAGTGCTCAAGGGAATCGACCTGTCGATCGAAAAAGGGCAAGTGACGGTCATCATCGGTCCCTCCGGTTCCGGAAAAACGACGCTGCTCCGTTGCATCAACCTGTTGGAAATCCCGACGGAAGGAACGCTGCGGATCGGAGACTCCGCCTTGTCGTTCAGGGAAGGAAACAAGCCGGGAAGGGGAGATATCCTGGCTTTCCGAAGGAAAACCGGTATGGTTTTTCAATCGTATAATCTGTTTCCCCATATGACGGCTCTGCAGAACGTGATGGAGGCGCAGGTCATCGTGCAGAAAAAGAGCCGAGCGGAGGCTAAGGCGAGATCGCTGGAGCTTCTGGGCAAGGTAGGACTTGTCGGCAAAGCGGACTCCTATCCGCACCAGCTGTCCGGCGGACAGCAGCAGCGGGTCGGTATTGCCCGGGCAATGGGCATCGGTCCGGAGCTGCTTTTATTCGATGAACCGACGTCCGCCCTGGATCCGGAGCTGGTCGGTGAAGTGCTGAAGGTTATCAAAGAGCTGGCTGTAGAAGGCATGACGATGGCCATCGTGACCCATGAGATGAAATTTGCGAGCCAGGTGGCGGACCGGATCGTGTTTATGGACGAAGGAATCATCGTGGAGCAGGGCAGCCCGATTGAGGTGCTAAACCATCCGGCGCAGGAGCGGACAAGGCAGTTTTTGTCGCTGCTCAGCGAGCCGGTGTAAAATACTTGCAGGTGCTTGCGGGCACGGCGACGATAGCTGCATTGATGCAGCTATTTTTTTGTGTGGGGATCGTGGTGCACGGGTGATTAAAGTTGTAGTACCTTCTCAAGCAGCTGAATGGTAGTATTTTATTGGTTATTTATGAAAAATATAGCTGACTGGGATAGTGTCAAAACGCTTGTGCAAGGTAGAAGTTCTTACATAGGATGTGTTGGCTGTGGCTACCCCTCATAGCCCTTGGCACCATCATTCTTCATTGGTTGCATAATGCATGTCAAAGAGTTTAGTCAGTTCACGGTGGACTTCGGGATTGCCAAAAACCACGTATAACCCGTATTCAAACGTTTGATATGTCAACATCCATGTTCACTCTTTGAAGTACATTCTTCCCTTTGCAGTTCATTTCTCACTACAGCACATTTTTCTCTTAGCAGTAGACTTCTTTTTTCTGCACATTCCTCCTCTTTGCAGTACACTCTTCTTTTTAAGCACACTAGCCTCTTTACAGTACATTTTTTTCTTTGCGGCACATTTTACGGCTAACTTCGCGGGGCCAGGTTTTTCACCGGTGAATGCATTCGGACATATCGGTCGGCGCATCTTCTTCACTCCAGCAGTCCGCACCCCGATTTTTGGAAGCATGCCAGATGTCGTTTTTCGTTGGAATCCGCTGCCCGAACATAGTACAATAAAAAGGATAGATTGCGAGTTTGATAGACTTGCCAGGGGAATGGGCGGGAATACCCCTTGGCTCTTGCAGCACGAAGGAGGAAAGACAGCATGGATACGGAAGAGATCGAGCAGTCCCCGAGGGACCTGCTAAAATATGAACGCGAATACATAGAAAGAGATTACCGGTACATAGCGGGTGTGGACGAGGTTGGCAGAGGCTGTTTATTTGGCGACGTGGTGGCGGCGGCCGTGATCCTGCCGGAAGGACTCGTTCTGGAGGGCGTCGACGATTCGAAAAAGCTGAGCGCTAAAAAACGGGACCTTCTGTACGACGTGATTATGGAGCAGGCGCTTGCCGTCAGCGTAGGGTACGTGGATGCCCGAACGATCGATGAAATCAATATTAAGCAGGCGGCCCGCCTGGCGATGAAAAAGGCGGTGCTTGGCCTGACGATCGCCGCGGATTTTTTGCTGGTGGACGCGGAGCATGTGGACGTGCCCGTTCCACAGCTGGCGATCATCAAAGGGGACGCTAACAGCCAATCGATTGCCGCGGCTTCGATCGTGGCCAAGGTTAACCGGGACCGGCTGTGTGAAGGGGAGTGGGAGGCGAAGTATCCCGAGTACGGCATCGCGATTCATAAGGGCTATGCAACCAAATTGCACCGTGAGCAGCTGGCGGCTCTGGGACCGACACCGATGCATCGACGCAGTTTTTTGAAAAATATGGAAGTTGTGCAGCAGACCCTGTTCTAGGGCTGCTGTTTTTTTGCCAGGTAAAATGGAAACTCGGGTGTCGCGATGTAAACTTTTATAAGGAAAAAGTATCAGACTTTTGGAAGGTGCGTTTTCCTGGATAAGCATCTCCAAGCTTTGATTCAGAAAACAGGCCAACCTGAGGTGCAGGGTCGGCATTTCGCGTCATCTCTGTTCCTCGCGGTATTCAGCCAGATTCGTAATTTGTTGGACGGTATTTTACATTTCATGTTTGAAGAGCTGAGCATTTGCAGCAATTATGAAGTTAGGGGACGATCTTTGGGTGAAAAGAAACAACGGGGATCGTGAACGCAGATAGACGGACTACAGCCCGCGGCTGGTTCGGCCGATAAATAAATAAACGAAGGAATACGGAAGGGGGAGAGGGACATTGAATATCGGTTCACTGCTGCGCGGCATGATGGGAGACACCAAAGCGGGCGAGACCAAACAGCTGGATTTGAAGGAAGGGCAAGTCGTCCGCGGTGTTGTGCTGAGCGTCTCTGAGGACGGACAGGAGGCCGTGCTGCAGATCCAAGGCGTCAAAGTACGGGCGGCACTGGAAACGCCGCTTCAGCCTGGCCAGGCAGCGGTCCTGCAGGTACAGCCGGACAATGGCGGCGGCCTTCCGGTATTGAAAGCGATGGAGGGTTCCCCTTATGGGTCCGGGACTCCGTTGTCGCTTGCGGATGTGCTGCAATCGCTCGATCTGCCGGATACGCCGGAGAATCGGACCATGCTGGAGGCGCTGAGGTCTTCGGGCGTATATGTGACAAAAGAAAACGCAGCCGTCTTCAAAGACGCGCTGGCGTTAAAACCTGCCGGGGTCAGCACGGAGCAGTGGCTTGGCGCCGCATCGATTGCCAATCAGCGCGGACTGCCGCTGACGGCCGAAAGCGTTCGCGGGCTGCAGCAGGCGGTATTCGGCCCGCCGGTGCACCAGCTGCTTCACGTGCTGGAGGAACAGCTGAATGCGTTCACCGCGCAGGCTGGAGCGGGTTCAGAGGAAGCGGGGGCTGCAGTCAAAAGCGGACAGGGCGTTATTACGCCTCAGGCTTCGGGGCAGCAGCCGCCGGCTTCGTTACCCGGAGCGGCTGCGCAGCCGGGGGCTGGCAGCATAGCGGCTCCCGAAGCGGGGCCAACGGCCGGTGTCCGCAGCCCAAAGAGCACCGAGGCGGAGGGGGATGCCGGGAAGGCGGCGGGGCGCGCGGCTGACGGCACATCCGCGGCCGGCACGGCTGCCGCGGCGTCCCATCCAGCGGCGGCGCTTCAGCCGCTGGTCGCCAGGCTGCAGGCGCTGATGCAGCAGCTGCGCGCGGCACCGCTCACGGGTGCCGCCGCACCAACGCCCGCCCCGGCTGAGCCGGCGGGCGGGCCTGCGGCCGGCGGCTTCGCCGCGCCGGCCGCGGAACCTGCGCCGCAGCACGCGGCGCAGGGAGGCGAAGGCCCCGCAGGCACGGGGCCTTCGCCGAAGACGCCCCTGGCCCACGGCGCGGAGCCGTGGGTGGGGCGTCTCTTGAAGCTGCTCGGTGCGGAGCACGAGCAGCAGGGTGTGCGCGCGGCGCTGCTGCAGCCCGCGCAGGAGGCCCCGCAGGGGCCGGGTGCCGCGGCGGGGAACGCGCGGCAGCCCTTGGCTGCACCGGCCGCAGGCCAGGGTGCAGCGGCAGTGGCAGGCCCGGCACAGCCGGGGCCTGCGCCGGGAGCGGCGAGCGCGGCAGGGGCCGCCGCCGCTCAGCCCGCTCCCCAAGCCGCGGACGGTCCGGAGCTGACCGTCCGGCCGCATGCGGTTCAGCAGCAGCCTCCCGGCCCGGCGCATCACGCCGTGCGGCCGGAGCAGCTGGCTGAGCCCGCCGCGCGGATGGAGCAGGCGCTGCAGGAAACCGGGCAGCGCGACACGCTGAAGGGGCTCCTCCTTCAGCTCGTCCAGGACGACGCTGCGCCGCCGGCCTTGAAGGAGGCGGCGCAGCAGGTCATCTCGCAGCTGACCGGCCAGCAGCTGCTCCTGAACACGGACCGGACGGCGCCGTTCGCCCAGGTCACGTTGTTCCTGCCCTTGAACGGGCCGGACGGCCAGGAGACGGCGTCGGTGCATGTCCAGTCCAGGCGCGGCCCCAAGGGTGAACTGGATGCATCCAACTGCCGCCTGTGGTTCGACCTTCAGATGAAGCATCTCGGGCAGACGCTGATCGACGTCCAGATCGTCGACCGGATCGTCAGCCTGAAGGTCCATAATGATCAGGAATGGGCTCAGTCCCTGGTGGAAGACAGACGGCCTGAAATCGCTGACGCTCTATCCTCCATCGGCTATCAGCTTCTGACGCTTAAAGCCGCTTCGCTACCGTCTCCGGCCGCTGAACTGCCAGCTGGCTTGAGTGCGGCCATGGGCGGCCACCGCGTGGCGGACTTCGTGCCGCAGAGCTACAAGGGGGTGGATATGAGGGTATGAGCAGCAAGCCGCAGGAGCCGTCCCCAAGTTTGAAAAAGGCCGTCGCCCTCAAATACGCGCCCGGTGACAACGATGCCCCGGTCGTCGTGGCGAAGGGCCGGGGAAAAGTGGCGGATACGATTCTCGAGACGGCGAAGGAACACGGGGTTCCCGTTCAGGAGGACGCCGCGCTGGTGGAGGTTCTCTCCAAGCTGGACCTGGACCAGCAGATTCCGCCGGAGCTGTATCACCTTGTCGCGGAGGTTCTCAGCTATATTTACCGGGCGGACCGGCTCGCTCGGGAAAGGCCGTTCGAATGAACGGACGCCAAGGAAAAATGAAGGATAACCGCCGCCAAAAAGGAGCAGCCGCTGAGCGGGCGGCAGCCGACCTGCTGCTCTCCGCAGGTTACCGCATCCGCGACCGGAACTGGCGCTGCCGCAGCGGCGAACTGGACGTGGTCGCCGAGGACGGCGGCGTCATTGTTTTTGTGGAGGTGCGCAGCCGGACCGCCGGCACCTCCTTCGGCACAGCCGCAGAATCTGTTAATTTCCGCAAAATCCGCCAGGTCCGCAGCACGGCCGAAGTGTATCTTCATGCACACCGGCTGGAGGGCCGCGAGGTACGCTTTGACGTCGTCGCCGTGGAACTGGGGCGCGATCTAAGCATTGCCGCGATTAATCATATACAGGGGGCGTTCTAGGACGAGCCCCTAATCAAAAACTTCCAATACCATGCGATTGGAAGTTTTTTTATTACCCCATTTTCACTGAGCTAGCACGATCCTCTCAATAGACAACTAACAGCGGCAGTGCATCCAGATCGGCCGGCTTTATCCGAGAGGTGGAAAAGTGGACGTATTATTGTAATTATTTACCTTATGGTGAAGGTGATTTGAACTCGTCATAGAATAAGCTAAGTAAGAGGGATGTGTGAACTTGCCTAAAAGAGAATTTTTCCTAGGTATCAACATCAGAGGATGACAGTATCTTTTTTTGAGCTTACTTCAACCCGTTCTTCATCGAAAGGGGAAACGACGATTTCGTGGGAGGTATCATGAGGAATATTCTGAATTTTCTTGTTACCTTTTTGGTGTTCTGGATAGGCAATGAGTACTTTAATCCATATCTTTCGATAACAGATACTAAAACTTTGCTGATTGCATCCCTTTTGATGTTCCTTATTAGTCTTTTATTCAGTTTAGCCATGGTAATGTCGGTGATGCTGATCACTGTAGGGATTGGGTGTTTAACCACTCCGGCTTTAATGTTGGCTTCTATCGTGCTGACTCCCATTAAACTTTGGCTTCTGGACAAATACCTGTACGGATTTGAAATACATGGATTGTGGACATATGTCATTCTTACTTTGGTTCTTAGCCTATTCACAGTGAAAGTAAAAGAGAGGCATGATTGACGATATGGCAAAAAGCCTGTGAGAACATTTACGAATTGAGGAGGAACCTGTGTTTAAAAATAGACACTGGAAAAAGTATCTCATTCTACTTGCCATTACGCTGCCCGTTTTTATTGTTTTTATATTTATGCTGCCACATGATAAACAGCTTATTGCACTAGGTATTTGTCCATCCATATTCTGGATATTGTATTATTCATGGATCGCAATGGAGAATAGAAAAAAAGATAGATAGAACAATTATTGAATTAGATAATGCGAAGTTCTATCCTGCCAATAGGGGCGTTTGGCTGCCCGATGATTTACCTGCCAAGTTTTAAATTTGATCCAGATGTGATGACCGGGTTTTGAAAAGAGAATGGATTGACGGAAATAACCTGCCGCAAATGGCAGGTTATTTTTTGTTGTGAACCCCAGTGTCCAGTTTCTTCAGATGATTTACAATAAGGCGCATTATATCCCTGTAGCGTCTGAGGCTGCGCATCTATCTGCTGATAGAGCTCAACGTTTGTTTTCTGGAGTTTAGATATCGTTGCCTTTATCCCTTCGACTTAGAGCATAGATCATGAAGCCGGAAGGCCGAAGGGGTCGAAGGGCAGCCTGCATCATTTTATTTTCGTAATAGTACGCAAAATATTGACTTAAACCATGAATCACTTTACTAGCGTTTATACCGCAAATTTGCTTCCTTTCACCCCACCCCCGTAATCTGCGGCCGGTCCAAATTCCTGTACTGGATCGCTTCCGCCACATGGTTGAAGGCGATATTCTCCTGGCCGTCGAGGTCGGCGATCGTCCGGGCCAGTTTCAGGATGCGGTCATATGCCCGCATGCTGAGGCCCAGCGTTTCGATCGTCTGATGGAGCATATCGGCTGAAGCGGAGTCGAGCCTGGCGAAACGCCGGAGCGCACTGCCGGTCAGCTCGCTGTTCCAGCCGCCGTAACCGCTGCCGTATCGTTGTTGCTGACGCGCATGGGCTTCGAGCACCTGACTGCGCATTTCAGCCGAGGACAGGCTCGGTGCATCCGTGGACCATTCCTTAGGACGGGGGACCTCGACTTGAAGATCGATCCGGTCGAGCAGCGGACCGGAGATTTTGGCGCGGTATTGGGCGATCCGGCTGAAGCTGCATGTGCATTGATGTTCCGGGTGATCGCTTCCGAGGTACCCGCACGGACACGGATTCATCGAAGCCGCCAGCATGAAGTGCGCCGGGAAGGTGTGCACGGCACGGGCCCTGCTGATCGTCACCGTTTTGTCCTCCAGCGGCTGCCGCAGCACTTCGAGCACTTGGCGGTTGAATTCCGGCAGCTCGTCCAGAAACAGGATACCCCGGTGAGCTAGGCTGACTTCGCCCGGCTTGGGTATCGTTCCTCCACCGATCAGTCCTCCGGAAGAGATGGTGTGGTGCGGGGAACGAAAAGGACGTCTGCGGATCAGTCCTGAGCCGGGTTCCTTCAGTTTTCCGGCTGCGCTGAATATTTTGGTCGTTTCGAGCGCCTCCTGCTCGGTCATGAAGGGCAGGATGGTCGGCAGGCGTTTGATGAGCATCGTTTTGCCGGTTCCGGGCGGTCCGATCAGCATAATGTTGTGCATGCCGGCGGCAGCAATCGTGAGCGCCCTTTTGACATGGAGCTGGCCGAGCACGTCGGCATAATCTTCTGCAGGAAGGTGATCGGATACGGAATTAGCGGCAGTCCCCGGTGCTTTCAGCAGCGGGGACAAGCTTTGAATCCGGAGGGGCTGGTCTTTGCCGGGCACATCAGCAGCCGAGTGTTCTGCGGCCAGCTCTCGCAGCTCGTTTAAATGCCGGATGGCATAAATATTCATTTGATCGATTAAGGCGGCCTCACCGGCATTTTCCACCGGCAGCAGAACGGCGGTGAATCCCTCGCGCTTCGCCCTGTCCACCATGGACAGAACGCCGTTAACGGGCCTCAGGCTGCCGTCGAGCGCCATTTCTCCGATGAGAAGCAGCTTCTCATCCTGCGGCAGCAGAAGCTGTCCGCTCGTTACGAGAATGCCGAGGGCAATGGCCAGATCAAACGCAGAACCTTCCTTTTTCAGATCGGCCGGTGCGAGATTGATCGTGACGCGCTGAAGGGGGAAGGTGAAGCCGCAATTTTTGATGCCCGCCCGGACACGTTCCACCGCTTCCCGGATGGCGGAGTCCGGCAGTCCGATAATGCTCGTCTGCGGCAGTCCGTTGGAAATGTCGACCTCCACCTGAATGATAACCCCGTCAATTCCGTATAAACATGTACTGTGCATTTTTCCATACATACAATAAAGCACCCCTATTCCCCGGCGGTTTCCCTGGACAAACGAGAACGGGATCGCCGTAGTTGACGGAAAAAAGGTGCTTCCTTATTTTCGCTTAAGTTTACAAAAATTGTAGGACCGTAAGCAGTAAAAGTCAAGATGGGAGGCATCGGGGATGGGAAATAGAGGTATGCTTGTAAGGGAGTGATTCAAGACCGATTTGTTGTTTAAAATTTAAAAGTATACAATATAATTGGACGGAATCAGTTGTCTCTGTAGAAGATATCGCGCAATTACTATGATAATGTGACAAAATTATGATAATATTATGACAAGAAGGCAGGTGAAGACGAAAGTGATGAAACCAAGTGAAATGAATCCGCAACTGCAGCTGGAAAATCAGCTGTGCTTTACCATCTATGCCTGTTCGCGAGAAATCACCAAGCTGTATCAGCCCCATCTGGAGAAGCTCGGTGTGACATATTCCCAGTATTTGGTCCTGCTTGTGCTTTGGGAGCGGGGACAGTGTACCGTGAAGGAGCTTGGGGAGGCTCTTTTCCTGGACTCCGGCACCTTGACGCCCCTGCTGAAGAGACTTCAGGCCGCTGGTCTGATTCACCGTGAGCGCTCTGCCCAGGACGAACGGAAGGTCATCATCACGTTGACGGACGAAGGAAACAAGCTGAAGGAGAAGGCGCTGAACGTTCCGGCCGCCATGCAGCAGGAGCTGTGCCTGAACGAGAGCGAATTCGGGCAATTGCTGGGCCAGTTCAAGAGTCTGCTGAACCGTGTCCATCACAACAACGAACAGCAAGAGGGCAAGATGTGAAGTGAAGAGCGATTTTTGCAGACCAACATCTGCAAATTTGTCGCTCTTTTTCCCTGTTATCCATGAAACCATGTTGGAACGATGCAAGGCTCCAGGTGGAATTATATCGGACCTAAGACGTTACTTGGAGGGCGGATTTTACCATCAAATCCCAAATATTCTCTCAAACGGATTAAACCGATATCAAAAAGCTGTCGATGGAAACGCAGTTTCTTAAGGTAAGCGTTTTAAAAACATGTTACAATAGCTTGGGTTTATATTATTTTCCAAGAGATATCAGAACCCGCCTTGTAGCAGTCATGTTGATAGGAGGATACCGTAAATGAATATCCATGAATATCAAGGAAAACAAGTGTTAAAGCAGTACGGCGTTACCGTTCCGAACGGAAAGGTGGCCTACACCGTGGAAGAAGCGGTTGAAGCCGCTAAATCCCTGGGCAGCCAAGTCACGGTTGTCAAAGCGCAAATCCATGCAGGTGGCCGCGGTAAAGCCGGCGGCGTCAAAGTGGCCAAGAACCTGGACGAGGTTCGTGCTTACGCGGAGGAAATCCTCGGCAAAGTGCTCGTTACGCATCAGACAGGCCCGGAAGGTAAAGAAGTCAAGCGGCTTCTGATCGAAGAGGGCTGCGATATCCGCAAGGAATATTACGTCGGCGTCGTTGTTGACCGCGCTACCGGACGTGTCGTGATGATGGCATCGGAAGAAGGCGGAACGGAAATCGAAGAGGTTGCCGCTGCAACGCCTGAGAAAATTTTCAAAGAAGTGGTGGATCCGGCCGTAGGCCTGCAGGTTTTCCAAGCACGCAGACTGGCTTATGCGATCAACATCCCTAACGAACTGGTCAACAAGGCGGTTCAGTTTATGATCGCCCTGTACACCGCTTTTGTTGACAAGGACTGCTCCATTGCAGAAATCAACCCTCTGGTTGTAACGGGTGACGGCAATGTCATGGCACTCGATGCCAAGCTGAACTTTGACTCCAACGCACTGTTCCGGCACAAAGACATTCAAGAGCTTCGCGACCTGGACGAAGAGAATGAAAAAGAAATCGAAGCTTCCAAATACGACCTGAGCTACATAGCTCTCGACGGCAACATCGGCTGTATGGTCAACGGCGCAGGCCTTGCCATGGCCACGATGGATATTATCAAGTACTACGGCGGAGACCCGGCCAACTTCCTCGACGTAGGGGGCGGTGCCACGAAAGAGAAGGTTACCGAGGCGTTCAAGATCATCCTGTCGGATGAGCAGGTCAAAGGCATTTTCGTCAACATCTTTGGCGGAATTATGCGCTGCGACGTCATCGCCGAAGGCGTGGTTGAAGCTGCCAAGCAGCTCGGTTTGACCCGTCCGCTGGTTGTGCGTCTTGAAGGAACCAACGTGGATCTGGGCAAGAAAATTTTGGCCGAATCCGGCCTGAACATCGTGCCTGCCGACTCCATGGCTGACGGCGCCCAAAAAATTGTCTCACTCGTAAAATAGAATCTTTAAAATACGATAGGGGATGTGAACAAACGTGAGTATTTTGGTCGATAAAAATACAAAAGTCATCACACAGGGCATCACCGGGAAAACCGCCCTTTTCCATGCGAAAGGCGCCCTTGACTACGGCACGCAAATGGTCGGAGGAACTTCTCCGGGCAAAGGCGGCACCAAGGTTGACATTACGCTGGAGAACGGCCAAACGGTCAGCCTGCCCGTATATAACACGGTTGTAGAAGCCAAGGAAGCGACTGGCGCAACTGCAAGCGTTATCTACGTACCGCCGGCATTTGCGGCCGACTCCATCATGGAAGCCGTCGATGCGGAAATGGAACTGGTCATCTGTATTACAGAAGGCATTCCGGTGCTGGACATGGTCAAAGTGTCCCGTTACATGGAAGGCAAGAAAACCGTCCTGATCGGACCAAACTGCCCAGGGGTCATTACACCTGGAGAATGCAAAATCGGTATCATGCCTGGGTACATCCATACTCCGGGACATGTGGGCGTTGTATCCCGCAGCGGAACGCTGACCTACGAAGCGGTTCATCAATTGACGACCCGCGGGATCGGCCAGTCCTCTGCGGTAGGCATTGGCGGCGACCCGGTAAAAGGCTCGGAATTCATCGATATTTTGAGCCGCTTTAACGATGATCCGAACACTTATGCTGTGATCATGATCGGCGAAATCGGCGGAACGGCGGAAGAAGAGGCAGCGGAATGGATCCGCGCCAACATGACCAAGCCGGTCGTCGGCTTCATCGGCGGCGTTACTGCGCCTCCAGGCAAGCGCATGGGACATGCGGGCGCTATTATTTCCGGCGGTAAAGGCACGGCGAAAGAAAAGATCGCCAAGCTGGAGGAATGCGGCATCAAAGTCGCTCCGACGCCTTCGGAAATGGGATCTACACTGGTAAGCGTTCTGGAAGAACGCGGCCTGCTGGAAAAATGCACGACTCACTAATATAAACCGGCGTTATTTACGGTTCAAAGGTAAGCAACCTTTTATTTCTCCATCCGGGGGATAAAGGGTTGCTTTTTTGTGTTTTCAACACCAAAAAACTGGAAAATATAAGGAAGGGCGGGATTGGCGTGAAGGACGAACGGTGGCTGTTGATCGCACTGCACGAGACCGAGGGGATCGGAAGGAAGAGTATTGCCAGGCTGCGCGGGCAGCGTATGTTCTCCGGGGACATGCTCCATTATAATAGTAGAGATTGGGAGGAAGCAGGTTTTCCCGAGGAAAAGGCGAAGCTTTTATCTGAACGAATCACAACCGATTTGATCGAAGAGCTGAAATCCCGTAAGCTTGAGGGAGGCGCCGGCATCCTGACTTTTTTGGATGAGGATTACCCTGCGTATTTAAAGGAGATAGCGGAGCCTCCATGGGTATTGTACTGCACTGGAAAACGGGGATTGCTGCAAACGCCCGGCGTCGCCATGGTCGGGACAAGGGTACCTACGGCCTATGGCCGTAAGGTCGGCCAGGAGCTGGCGGAGGGCATCAGTGCGGCTGGGTTCACGATCGTCAGCGGCATGGCCAGAGGCATCGACAGCGTGTGCCATGAAGCCGCTCTTGCCTGCGGAGGCAATACGATTGCGGTGATGGGGACCGGACACGGCGTGATCTATCCGCCGGAGAACAGAGGATTGTATGAGCGGATCGCCGAGGATGGACTCATTCTGACGGAGTATCCTTCCGGGACCAAATCGCATCCCGGTTTGTTTCCGCAACGCAACCGTATCATCGCCGGCTTGACGCTAGGGACACTGGTCGTCGAAGCGGACTCGCGCAGCGGTTCTTTGATTACCGCGGATTTGGCGCTCGAAGCCGGCAGGGATGTGTTCGCCGTGCCTGGGCCGGTCACCTCGCCCAAGAGCCGCGGGGCGCTGAACTTGATTAAACAAGGGGCCAAAATGGTGCTGAATGCCGAAGACGTCATCGAAGAATATGATTCATGGTTGCCAAAAGGGTTTGAAGATACATACAATAGGGAGCGTCAGATGTTGGAGGACACGCGGCTGCCTGCAGATCATTTGACAATGGATGAGCTTGGGATATACCATATATTGGAACAAGGGCCGTCTACATTGGATGAGCTGCTGCAGCAGACCGGATGGGATTTTGGACATTTGCATTCAGTTCTGTTATCTTTAATCATAAAAAAGCAGATTACCCAATTATCTGGTGCTATATACAAGCTTATATAACAAGAGTCTATTGACTAACATTCACAGAATTGTTCGGAAAGGGGGATGAACCTATGGCTGACTCACTTGTCATCGTAGAATCGCCGGCCAAGGCGAAAACGATCGGCAAATATTTAGGCAGCAAGTATATCGTAAAAGCTTCGATGGGTCACGTGCGTGATCTCCCGAAGAGCCAAATCGGAGTTGAGGTCGAGAATGACTTTAATCCGAAATATATTACGATCCGCGGAAAAGGCTCCGTATTAAAGGAACTCAAGGACGCCAGCAAAAAAGTGAAAAAGGTTTATCTCGCAGCTGACCCCGATCGCGAGGGTGAAGCGATTGCCTGGCATCTTGCCCATGCCCTGGAGCTCGACGATACGGATAGCTGCCGCGTCGTGTTTAACGAAATTACGAAGCAAGCGGTCAAGGATGCATTTAAAACGCCGCGCAAGATCAATATGGACCTGGTCAACGCACAGCAGGCCAGACGTATTCTGGACCGGCTCGTCGGTTACAAGATCAGTCCGCTTTTGTGGAAAAAGGTAAAGAAAGGTTTGTCCGCGGGCCGCGTTCAATCGGTTGCGGTCAAGATTATCATCGACCGGGAGAACGAAATCAACGCGTTTATTCCGGAGGAATACTGGTCCATTACGGCCCAGCTCGCCAAGGGAGATTCCGTTTTTGAGGCGAAATTCCAGCAGCTGAACGGCCAGAAGAAAGAACTGTCGCGAGAGGATGAAGTAAACGAAGTGCTCGCTGCCATTAAGGGAGCCACCTTTAAAGTCAGCGAAGTAAAGGAAAAGGAACGCCAGCGGCATCCTTCGCCTCCGTTTACGACAAGCTCCCTGCAGCAGGAAGCTGCCCGGAAGCTTAATTTTCGTGCCGCCAAAACGATGTCCGTCGCCCAGCAGCTGTACGAAGGCGTAGAGCTCGGGAAAGAAGGGACCGTCGGCCTCATCACTTATATGCGTACGGACTCCACCCGGATTGCCGGATCGGCCCAGGAAGAAGCCAAGGAATTTATCAGCGGGAAGTACGGGGAACCGTTTGTCCCTGAAACACCGCGGGAGTATTCGAAAAAATCGGCGAACGCCCAGGACGCCCACGAAGCGATCCGCCCGACCTCGGTCATGCGCGATCCCGACTCGGTGAAGTCGTTCATGAGCCGTGACCAATACCGTCTTTACAAGCTGATTTGGGAACGTTTCGTTGCCAGCCAGATGGCTTCCGCCATACTGGATACGCTTTCCGTTGATATTGCGGCCGGGCCTGCCGTATTCCGCGCATCCGGTTCGAAAGTCCGCTTCCAGGGCTTTATGAAGGTATACGTGGAAGGCAACGACGACGGCACGACGGAAGAAGAGAAGTTTTTGCCTGCCTTGGCCGTAGGGGATAAGCTGAAGAAGGAAGATATCGAGCCGAAGCAGCACTTCACGCAGCCGCCTCCGCGCTACACCGAAGCCCGGTTGGTCCGGGCGATGGAGGAGCTCGGCATCGGACGGCCAAGTACGTATGCGCCGACGCTGGAGACGATCCAAAAGCGCGGTTACGTGGCGATCGAAGAGAAAAAGTTCGTTCCGACAGAACTGGGTGAATTGATCATCGAGCAAATGGAACAATTTTTCCCGGAAATTCTTGATGTGGAATTTACGGCCCACATGGAAGACGATCTCGACCATGTCGAGGAAGGCTCGGAGGATTGGGTCAAGGTGCTTGCCGAGTTCTATTCTTCCTTTGAAAAGCGCCTGGAAGTAGCCGAAGAAGAAATGAAGGAAATCGAAATCGAGGACGAGGTATCGGACGAGATTTGCGACAAATGCGGCCGACCGATGGTATACAAATTGGGGCGGTTTGGCAAATTCCTCGCCTGCTCCGGATTTCCGGACTGCAGGAACACGAAGCCGATCGTCAAAGATATCGGCGTCACCTGTCCGAAATGCAAGGAAGGGCATGTGGTCGAGCGCCGCAGCAAGAAGGGGCGGATTTTCTATGGCTGCGACCGTTATCCGGAATGCGATTTCGTATCCTGGGATAAACCGTCGCCGAAGCCTTGTCCGAAATGCGGCTCTCTGATGGTTGAGAAGCGCAACAAGCAGGGAGCACGTCTCCAATGCACGGCATGCGACCATACCGAGCCCCTGGAAGAGAACGAAGACAACGAAGAATTGATGTAATTGTAAACAGCAGGGGGTAATGAAGTTGACAGAAGTACAGCAGGTAACCGTCATCGGCGCGGGTCTGGCAGGCAGCGAGGCTGCCTGGCAGATCGCAAGCCGGGGGGTTCCCGTGAAATTATACGAAATGCGCCCGGTCGTGAAGACGCCCGCGCACCATACGGACAAGTTCGCCGAGCTCGTCTGCACCAATTCGCTGCGCGCCAACGGACTTACGAACGCAGTCGGCGTCATCAAAGAAGAAATGCGGATGCTGGATTCGCTGATCCTGAAGTCCGCCGATAAAAATGCGGTTCCTGCCGGAGGCGCTCTGGCGGTGGACCGCGACGGTTTTTCCGGGGATATTACGAGCACTCTCCATAACCATCCGCTGATTGAAGTCGTAAACGAAGAAATTCAGCATATACCAGAAGAAGGGATTGTCGTCATCGCCACAGGCCCGCTGACCTCGCCTGCACTCTCCGCCGAGATCAAAGCACTTATGGGCGAAGAGTATTTCTACTTCTACGATGCTGCGGCTCCAATCGTCGAGAAAGACTCCATCGATATGAGCAAAGTATACCTGGCTTCCCGTTATGATAAAGGCGAAGCGGCTTACTTGAACTGTCCGATGACCGAAGAGGAATTCAACGCGTTTTATGACGCGCTGGTCAATGCGGAAGTCGCGCAGTTGAAAGAGTTTGAGAAGGAAGTATACTTCGAGGGCTGCATGCCGATCGAGGTCATGATGAAGCGCGGCAAGCAGACGGCGCTGTTCGGGCCGATGAAGCCGGTAGGGCTGGTCAACCCGCACACGGGTGAGCTGCCTTATGCGGTCGTGCAGCTGCGTCAAGATAATGCCGCCGGTACGCTGTACAATCTGGTCGGCTTCCAAACCCACCTCAAATGGGGAGAGCAAAAGCGCGTATTCTCCATGATTCCGGGGCTGGAAAACGCGGAATATGTGCGCTACGGCGTCATGCACCGCAATACGTTCATCAACTCTCCGAAGCTGCTCCAACCGACCTATCAGCTGAAAACGAATGAGAACCTGTTTTTTGCCGGTCAAATGACGGGGGTAGAGGGATATGTGGAATCTGCCGCATCCGGGCTTATAGCGGGCATTAATGCAGCGAGAAAGGCGCTTGGACAGGACCTTGTCGTGTTCCCTGACACAAGCACACTCGGCAGCATGGCTCATTATATTACGACCGCGGATTCGGAGCACTTCCAGCCGATGAACGCCAACTTCGGCTTGCTGCCGAAATTGGAGAAGAAGATCCGCAACAAAAAGGAAAAGAACGAGGCGCTGGCCAATCGGGCTTTGGAGACGATTGCCGCGTTTATCAAGGAAGCCGGTCTGGCAACCGAACATCAGGAAGTATAGATTAGGAGGTCTGTAGGTATGGATTTATCTTTTCATGCGACAACCATTTGTGCTGTACGCCATAACGGAAAAGCGGCGATCGCCGGTGACGGCCAGGTGACCTTCGGTGAAAATGTCATTATGAAGCAGACCGCCAAAAAGGTGCGCCGCCTGTACAGAGGCCAGGTCGTTGCCGGCTTTGCAGGCTCCGTGGCGGACGCCATTACTCTTTTTGAAAAATTCGAAAGCAAACTGGAGGAGCATCACGGCAATCTGCAGCGTGCCGCCGTGGAGCTCGCCAAGGACTGGCGCCAGGATCGCGTTCTCCGCAAGCTTGAGGCACTCATGATCGTTATGGATAAAACTGGCATGCTGCTCATTTCCGGAGGCGGTGAAATCATCGAACCGGACGACGACGTGCTGGCGATTGGCTCGGGAGGCAATTTTGCGCTCTCCGCCGGACGGGCGCTGAAGCGTCACGCCCAGGACTTGGAAGCGAAGGATATCGCGCGGGAAGCTTTGAAAATTGCTTCGGAAATTTGCGTATACACCAATGGAAATATCATTGTGGAAGAGCTGTAAGGGTGGAGGAATGCATATGGATAACCAAAGTTTGACGCCAAGACAAATCGTGGCCGAACTGGATAAATACATTGTAGGCCAGAAGCAGGCGAAGAAATCCGTCGCCGTCGCACTGCGCAACCGTTACCGCCGCAACCGGCTTCCCGAGGATGTTCGGGATGAGATTGTACCGAAGAACATCCTGATGATCGGTCCGACGGGTGTGGGCAAGACCGAAATTGCCAGACGTTTGGCGAAGCTGGTCAATGCGCCGTTTGTGAAGATCGAAGCCACCAAATTTACGGAAGTGGGATACGTCGGCCGCGACGTGGAATCCATGGTTCGCGATTTGATCGAAACGTCCATCCGCATGGTCAAAGCGGAGCGTACGGAAAAAGTAAAAGACCGCGCCGAGGAGCTCGCCAACGAACGAATCGTGCAAATTCTCGTTCCGCCGGCTGGCAAAAACAAGGCGCAGCGCAACCCGTTTGAAATGCTGTTCGGCAATGGCAACCAGAACGCACAGGATACGGAAGAGGATAAGGAGCAGGACAGCACCGTGACCGAACGCCGACGCCAGGTGAAGTTTAAGCTTCAGTCCGGCAGCCTGGAAGACGACATGATCGAAATCGACGTGGAGGACAACTCGCCGACGATGATGGATATGCTGGCCGGGCAGGGGAATGACCAGATGGGCATGAACATGCAGGAAATGTTCGGTAGCCTGCTGCCGCGCCGGACGAAGAAGCGGAAGCTGCCGATCCGGGAAGCGCGCAAGGTGCTGACGCAGGAGGAAGCGACCAAGCTGATCGACATGGACGACGTCATCGCCGAGTCGATTCTTCGTGCAGAGCAGTCGGGCATTATCTTTATCGACGAAATCGATAAAGTTGCCAGCCAGGGCAAAGGCTCTGGGCCTGACGTGTCCCGTGAAGGCGTCCAGAGGGATATTCTGCCGATCGTGGAAGGGTCGACGGTCATGACCAAATACGGCCCCGTGAAGACGGACTTTATTTTGTTTATTGCCGCAGGTGCATTCCATATCGCCAAACCTTCGGACCTCATTCCCGAGCTTCAAGGCCGGTTCCCGATCCGCGTGGAGCTGAGCAGCTTGTCTCTCGACGACTTTGTGTCGATTCTGACCGAGCCGAAGAACGCCTTGACCAAGCAGTATACCGAGCTGCTCAAAACCGAGGACATCGAGGTCGAATTCTCATCTGAAGCGATCCGGGAAATTGCCAAAATTGCTGCGACCGTCAATCAGAATACCGAGAACATCGGTGCGCGCAGGCTGCATACGATTTTGGAGAAGCTGCTCGAGGATTTGTCGTTTGAGGCGCCTGAATTGACCTTGGAGAATATGACCATCACGCCGGAATACGTGCGCGAAAAGCTGGGCGACATCGCCCAGGACCGCGATTTGAGCCAATATATATTGTAAACCGACAACCGTCACAGTGTCAGTGGGGACATGTCAGAAGGATGAAGATCCTTCGGGCATGTCTTTTTTTGTTGTGCTAAGGAAGGGACCACTGGAAGGACAGTGGCGACATCGTAAGAACCTCTCTGGGAGGTATAACTATAATCCTGCGCTCGTATGCAAGGGAGGGGTTATTTTACGACACTTTCGCAAATCTGAAATTCTAGGACTATTCAAGCTGAGTTTTTATCGAAATGTGACAACAGGCCTGTCCTATGTAAGCCCACAAACCCTTATCCTGCAAAGATTTAGCAAAAATTTCAGAGAAATTAAGAACAAAGACCTTCTTTCTGGTAAAAGATAGGGCTTTTTTCTTATTGTAATATGTCCCAATCTTTAAGAAACTTAGGATATACGACAATATAGTAATTTTTTCTACTTTAGACCTAGAATAAGCAATATTTCTAAGGACTTTTGTCGAAAAAAAGTGAAATTGGGAAGAATGTTCCCCACGGACAAATAGTAAATTTATGGAAAATAAGGGGGATACGGAATGGATTTGCTGAACAGCGTCAGCTTTCAACGTTTGGAAGGCGGACTACAGGCCGCAAACGCGCGCCAGAGAGTCATTGCGAACAACATTGCCAATGTCGACACGCCTTATTTCAAACGGTCCGAAGTGTCATTTGAAAGCCTGCTCCAGCAGGAAATTAATGGATCTGCACCTCAGCTTCGCGGCAGGGTCACCGATCCCCGGCACTTCGCCATTGGACCTACGAATTCGGTCCCGGATCCAGTTGTAACGGAGGACCAATCGACAGCGATGAACAACAATATGAACAATGTGGATATTGACCGGGAGATGTCCGCACTGGCTGACAACCAGCTTCAGTACAACGCCTACATCCAGCAGATGAACGACCAGATCAAAATGATGCGGACAGCCATTGAAGGGAGATAATCGCGGGTGAACATGAACAGCAGCTTTGGGATCAGCGCTTCGGCGCTGACGGCACAGCGTTTGCGGATGGACGTCATTTCGTCCAACATTGCGAATGCGGAAACGACGAGAGCGTCGGTGGTTGACGGCAAAGCGGTGCCGTACCGCCGAAAGATGGTTGTGCTTTCGCCGAATGAATCGGATTTCTCCAGCATGCTGGAAGCACAAATGAACGGACAAAGTGCGGGGAAAGGTGTGAAAGTGGCTGCAATCCAGGAGGATCAGACGCCGCTGAAGCCGGTATACAATCCGACTCATCCGGATGCAGATGCACAAGGGTATGTCTACATGCCTAACGTGGATATCGCCAAAGAAATGATCGATATGATTTCGGCCACGAGATCTTACGAAGCGAACGTCACAGCACTGAATTCCTCAAAAGCGATGATCACGAAGGCCTTGGAAATAGGTCGATAAGCCTAGTCTGA
The DNA here is from genome assembly GCF_025809195.1 of Paenibacillus sp. PSB04. Taxonomy (NCBI): domain Bacteria; kingdom Bacillati; phylum Bacillota; class Bacilli; order Caryophanales; family Paenibacillaceae; genus Paenibacillus; species Paenibacillus sp. PSB04. The sequence goes on along the minus strand of NZ_CP081301.1, from coordinate 6,293,164 downwards.
ATAAATAAATGCAGGTAAGGAGGGACATTGATGATTCAAAACTCGATGTTTTCGACACAAAGCATCCAACCGCTCGACATGAAGCAAAGCGCATCAAGCGCAAGCAAGACGCCAGCCCAATCCCTTAGCGATTTCGGATCTTATCTGGAAAATGCGCTGAACCAGGTGGCCGGGCAAGAGAAAGCCGCCGAAGAAATGAGCAATCAGTTCATGCTCGGACAAGTTGATGTGGACCAGGTGATGGTTTCTTCGCAAAAAGCGCTTCTCAGCCTGGAGCTGACGACGCAGATTCGGAACAAAGCGATCGAAGCGTACCAGGAGATCATGCGGACGCAAATTTAAAGGCTGCAGACAAAAGAGTGAACGAAGGATTTTGGCGGATCGCCTGAACCTATTCATTCATAGATTTATGCTAAGTTTTCGGGTGGGGTGGGTGACGTTGTGAACGAAAGAATCGTCCAGTATAAGGACAAGGTCGTTCAGTACTGGAATCAATTCAGCAAAAAACAGAAAATTTTATTTATTTCTACGATCGCTTTTATTATCATCGCCATTGTCGTGCTGACCATGCAGTTTTCCAAAACGGAGTATGAAGTGGCCTTCAAGGACTTGAATGCCAGCGACTCCGCAGGCATTATGAACTACCTCGATACGAACAACATCCCGTATAAATTGAGTCCTAACGGAACATCCATTTCGGTACCGAGTACGGAGGCGGCCCGCATCAAGGTCGATGTCGGCTCACAGGGACTCATTCAGAACGGATCCATCGGTTTTAAAACGTTCGATCAATCATCATCGATCGGCACAACCGACAGCGAGTTTAACGTCAAGTACAACAACGCATTGAACGGAGAAGTTGAGCAGCTGCTCACGAGCATGAACGGCATAAGTAAGGCTAAAGTCCTAGTGAACCTGCCGAAAGAAAGCGTGTTTGCAAGCGAAGAAGACCAGGAGAAAGCAAGCGCCTCAGTCGTGCTTACCTTTAAGCCGGGTTATCATCCAAGCCAGCAAACGATCGACGGGTACTTCAACTTGGTTAAGACCGCCGTACCGAATCTGCCGGTAGAGAATATTACGATCACCGAATCGGAGGGCAATACAGAGCTGCTGTCGTCGGCCCAAGGCGGTTCGGGAACGCTGTCCTCGTCCGTCGAAGAAAATTTTGCGCTTCAGAAAAAGTTCGAAAGCGAAGTTCGCCAGAACGTCAAAGAATTTCTGAGCCAGTTCATGGGACCGAATAAAGTCGATGTCCTCGTCGTCTCCAAGCTGAATTTCGATAAAGTTCAGAGCAAGGAAAACATGGTGACACCGGTAGATACGGAGAACATGAAAGGCATTGAAATCAGCGTTCAGGAAATTTCGAAGAATTATACGGGTAAGAGCAATCCGGATAGCGGAGTGGCAGGCACGGGCCAAACCCAGGTGCCGGGGTATCCAAGTAACTCGTCCACAGGTGACGTAACTTCCGAGGATTTGTCCAAGACGATCAATTACGAGGTTAACCATATTACCAAAGACATCGTTGCCAGTCCGTATACCGTAAAAGATTTAACCATAAACGTAGCAGTTGAACCACCAACGGGACAAACCAGTGTAGATCAACAAACCAGAGATGCCATTCAGAATATCTTGGTAAATATCGTAAGGGCATCGCTTGCCGATTCCGGTATTACATATACAGACGCTGATTTGGCTAAAAAAGTTTCGGTCTATTCGCAACCTTTCAGTGGTAATGTTACCCAGCCGAGCGGAATCAAGCTTTCCCAAGGCATGCTGTGGGGAATCGGCCTTGCCGCGCTTGCGCTGCTTGCGGGTGGAGGTTACCTGATTTACCGCCGCCGCAAGAACAAAGAGGAAATCGAAGAAGATCTTCCGCTGCCGCCTGCAGCAGAGTTTCCTTCCATTAATCTGGAGAGCGTGACGAACGAAAGTCAGGTGCGCAAACAGCTGGAGACATTGGCGAAGAGAAAGCCGGATGAATTCGTCAACCTGCTGCGCACATGGCTCGCGGATGAATAGGGGGTGGATTTATGGCAAAAGCAAACAGCCAGGCACTGAGCGGGCGCCAAAAAGCGGCCATCCTGCTCATTACGCTGGGACCGGAAGTGTCCGCACAAATTTTCAAGCACTTGCGTGACGACGAGATCGAGCAGCTGACGCTGGAAATCGCCAATGTGCGCAAAGTGGACAGTGTGGAAAAGGACCTCATTATGTCCGAGTTTCATCAAATCTGTCTGGCCCAGGAATATATTTCGCAGGGCGGCATCAACTACGCCAAGGAAATTCTTGAAAAGGCGCTCGGCTCGCAAAAAGCGCTGGAGGTCATCAACCGTCTGACGGCGACGCTGCAGGTGCGCCCGTTCGATTTTGCCCGCAAAGCGGATCCGAACCAGATTTTGAACTTTATACAGAACGAAAATGCTCAGACGATCGCCCTGGTGCTGTCCTACCTGCAATTTGAGCAGGCGGCGGCGATTCTGTCCTCCCTGCCGCAGGAAAAGCAGGCGGATGTGGCAAGAAGAATCGCGGTTATGGACAGCACATCACCTGAAGTTATCGCCCAGGTAGAGCGCGTGCTGGAGCAGAAACTGTCGGCGACCGTGACACAGGATTACACGAATGCCGGCGGCATCGAATCGATCGTCCAGATTTTGAACGGGGTCGACCGGGGAACCGAACGAACGATCCTCGATTCGCTCGAAATTCAGGATCCGGAGCTGGCCGAAGAAATCAAGAAGAGAATGTTCGTATTCGAGGATATCGTCAACGTCGACAACCGTTCCATTCAGCGGATCATCCGCGACATCGAGAACGCCGACCTTCAGCTTGCCCTCAAGGTGGCGAGCGAAGAGGTGCGGGACGTCATTTTCCGCAACATGTCCAAGCGGATGGCCGAAACCTTCAAGGAAGAGATGGAATATATGGGGCCAGTGCGGCTGCGTGACGTCGAAGAAGCTCAGACCCGCATCGTAGGCACCATCCGCAGACTGGAAGAAGCCGGGGAAATTATCATCGCCCGCGGCGGAGGAGATGACATCATTGTCTAATTTGATTAAATCTTCGCAGTACGTACCGGTGGAAGCCCTCAAACGGCTGGATCTGGCAAGGCACTATGCGCTTCCGGAGCAGGATGAGGTAAACAATGAAGTAAAGATTGAAGAGATCCGGGCCCAGGCGGATGAAGAGAGCAAACGGCTCAGCCAGGAAATGCTGCAGGATGCCAAGGAGTTCGCGGAGCGTCACATCCGTGAGGCGTCTGAAGAGGCGCAGCGGATACTGGCCGAGAACGAGGAGAAGATCAATGCCTGGTGGCAGGAGCGCAGGGAGCAGGACGAGCACTTGATCGAGGCCGTGAAGTCGGAAGGCTACGCGGAAGGATACCGGGAAGGCGCTGAGAAAGCGGAAGCGGATCTTGCGGCCAAGCTTCAGGAAATGATGGCCGAAGCCCAGTCGGTTTTGCGGCATGCCTATATGATCAAGGAGCAGATCATTCAGGAAGCCGAGCCCTTTCTCGTAGATCTGAGCTGTGCCATCGCCGAGAAGGTGATCGACAAGCAGCTGACCGTGGACCGGGATTATGCGATCGATCTTATCCGGAAGAACTTGTCCCGCAAACGGGAGCAGGGTGTGATTACGCTTTGCGTGGCGCCGGAGCATTTCGCTTTTGTCCAGGCGGCCCGGGAAGAGCTGAGCGTGGCGATCGATTCGCAAGCGGAGCTGCAAATCCTGCCGGATGCTACAGTCCATGATCACGGCTGCGTCATCCGCTCCTCGTTCGGCAGCGTCGACGCACGCGTGGAAACACAGCTGACCGAAATCAAAAAAGAGCTGATACGTATCGCTCTGGACGAAGGGGAACGGAGAGACCAAAATGAAGGTGCTTGACAGCGGACGGTATATGGAGCATTTGCGGAACATTGATCCGGTCCGGATCAACGGGAAAGTCACCCAGGTCATCGGACTGATGGTCGAGTCGGAAGGCCCGGACGCCAGCGTCGGAGACGTCTGCTACATTTATCCGAGCAAAGGCGCCAAGCCGCTGCAGGCGGAGGTTGTCGGTTTCCGCGACAACAAGGTTCTGCTCATGCCGCTCGGCGAGCTGCAGTCGATCGGACCAGGGTGCGATGTGGTCGGCACGGGCAAGCCGCTAAGCGTTCAGGTAGGCTCCGAGCTGCTTGGCAAGGTGCTGGACGGTTTGGGGCAGCCGCTCGACGGCTCCCTGATTCCTACCCGAATGCCGCACAGCTCGACGTATAACACGCCGCCGAACCCGCTGAACCGGCCCCGGGTGCTGGAGCCGATCAGCATTGGCGTACGGGCCATCGATGGCCTGCTGACCATCGGCAAAGGGCAGCGTGTCGGGATCTTCGCCGGATCCGGCGTCGGGAAAAGTACGCTGATGGGCATGATCGCGCGCAACACCGCGGCGGATGTCAATGTGATCGCGCTCATTGGCGAGCGGGGACGGGAAGTGCTCGATTTTATCGAGCGCGACCTGGGCCCTGAAGGGCTGCAGCGATCGGTGGTCATCGTGGCCACCTCCGACCAGCCTGCGCTGATCCGGATCAAGGGAGCGCTGATCGCGACGACGATCGCTGAGTATTTCCGGGACCGGGGCATGAACGTCATGCTGATGATGGATTCCGTGACGCGGTATGCGATGGCGCAGCGGGAAGTGGGGCTGGCGATCGGCGAACCGCCGGCGATGCGCGGTTATACGCCGTCGGTGTTCGCGAGCCTGCCGAAGCTGCTCGAACGGGCGGGGACAGGGCCGCAAGGTTCCATTACCGCCTTTTACACCGTGCTCGTCGACGGCGACGACATGAATGAGCCGATCGCGGATGCGGTGCGGGGAATCCTGGACGGGCACATCGTGCTGAACCGGGGTATCGCGAACAAGGGCCATTTTCCCGCGATCGACGTGCTTGCCAGCATCAGCCGGGTGATGAAGGATATTGCGCCGCGCGAGCAGACGGACGCTGCGGATAATTTGAAGCGGCTGATGGCTGTCTATAAAGAGTCCGAAGATCTGATCAACATCGGCGCTTACCAAAAAGGCTCGAACGAGCAAATCGATGAAGCCATCGATTCCATCCAGGCCATCTGGGATTTTACCAAGCAGCGCGTAGACGAAAAAGTGACGCTGGAGCAGGTTCAAGAACGTTTGATTTCCGAATTTTCAAGGAGATGACCATAAGGGATGAGATTTCAGTACGCGTTCCAAAAAATTGTCGACCTCAAAAGCAACGAACGTACCCAGGCGGAATGGATGCTGTCCAGCGCCATCGGCAAGCTTCAGGCGGAAGAAAAGTCGCTGGGGGAGCTGCTGGATATCCGGGAGAGCATGGTCAAGCAGCTTCAGGAAGCTGCCGGCCAATGCGTTCCTGTCTCCATGATTCAGGAAATTCAGGCGTATGTCGAATATTTGGACCAATGCATACGGATGAAGCATGTGGATGTGAAAAGAGCCAATATGAAGGTTCAGATACAGCAGAAGCATTTGTCCACAAAGATGCTGGATGAAAACGTCTGGTTAAAAGCGCGGGACAAAGCAAAGACGGCATTTCAGCAGCAGGCGCTCCTGCATGAGCAGAACGAGCTTGACGAGATGGCGACCGTACGGTTTGCCATGGGCGCTAGGGCGAGATGAGTGAACGTGATATAGAGCTGCTGGCTTGGGGGTGGAACAACTGTGGCAAGAACAGGTTTTGAAGAATTAGAGAAAGAATCAACAGGGGGATTTGAACGGTTTTTGTTTCTTGTTATACCAATCATCTTTACGGTGGTGCTCCTGGGCGTGCTTCTGATGCTGCTGAACACCAACGTTCGGAACGAAGTGCTCGGTGTTGCCAACAAAATTCCGGTTGTGAAAAACTGGGTCCCTGACCCGGTCAAGGATCCGGCAGCGGCCAAGCTGGACAAAACGAAAGCACAGGTGGAGAGCGCGACCGCTACGATCAAGGAGCTGAAAAGCCAGCTGGAAGCCAAGGAAGCGGACCTTCAGAAGGCTAAGGAAGACCAGAAGCAGCAGGACAGTAAAATCAAATCGCTGCAGACGCAGATCGATCAGCTCCAAGAGAGCAGCGCGCAGTCTACGGATGCACAGGCGGGAAATACCGCCGACGATTACGAGAAGCAGGTCAAAAACCTGGCGAAAATGTACGCCGGCATGAGCCCGAGCAAAGCGGCGCCGATTCTGCAGAATATGACCACGGAAGAGGTCGTTCAGCTGCTTAGCGCTATGGATGCGGACAGCCGAATGAACATCCTCGCCAAGATGGATCCGAAGATGGCGGCGGATATCACGCTGAAAATGAAGGATTCCGTATCGTCCAGCGATTTGGCGATCGCGGCGCTTCAGTCCAGAGTGAACAAGGACAGCGCCGCGCAGACGACACCGTCGTCAACCGGGCTGGACAAGGCTCAAATCAGCCAGACGTTCGGGTCGATGAACGCGGACAGCGCGGCCAATCTGCTGCTGGCCATGTACAAGATCAGTCCGGACAAAGTACTGACGATTCTAGGCGCAGTGGCAGATTCGACACGGTCAAGCATTTTGGATTCGATGAGCAAAACAGACCAGAAGACGAGCGCTGTCATTCTCAACAAGCTGCTAAGCAGCAAGTAGTGATTCTTTTCAACCAGAGCTTCTTTTCAACAGAGTACTTGAATGTAGTACTGCACGCGAAAGGAGGTGAAAACAAAGATGAGCCTGATATTTCAAAACATTTCCGCAGGTGCGTCAGCCGGAGCGAAGACAGCGGGAACAAGCGGCGGTGCGGCAAACGCCTCGGCGGGAACGGCACTGGTACCGGCATTTGGAGTCTCGTTGACTCAGCTGATGACAGGTACAGCAGGCGGTTCGCAGGAAGCTTCGGCCATGAACGGCGCGGCGTCACTTTTGGAAGGACTGCTGAAAAATGCTCAAACGACGGCGGTTCAAGGGAACGGGGACAGTGATGAGCAGAACACCGCAGCCCTGCTGCAGAGCCTTCTTCTGGATGTCGATCAGCTGGATGAAGCGATTGCCGAAGACCCTGAAGTGCTGAGCGCCCTGCAAAGCTGGATTCAGCAGGTAACCACCTTGCTGCTGAACGTTCAAGGAAACGGCGAAGCACAGCCTGAAGACACCCCGGCTAATGAGGGCGATCAAGCCTTGACGGCACTGGCCAGCCACCCGGCGACGGCACGGTTTGCCGCACAGGATGCGTTGGCCCAGCTGATCACGGTGCTGCAGCAGCCAAATACGGGGGCGGACACCACGGCGCAGGCTGCAGAACTGCTGGAAACGTTCCATAACCTGGTTCAGAACGCCACAGCTCCTGGGAAAAGCAAACCGGCGGCTCTGGTCAAGGACTCGGAATCGGCAGCGCCACAGGATACGGCACCAATATTCCAGCCTAAAGCGGAAGGACAAGCCAGCCGCATCTCCGCGTTGCTGGAAGCGATCCGGCAGCAGCCGGCAGGCGATACTGCATCCGCTGCAAGCGGCAAGGCCGTGCTGAGTACGATCTTGACAAGACAGCAGCCGAATGCCGATGCGCAAACAGCAGCATCTGCTGCAAGCCCTTCTTCCGGAGAAGAGGTGGAAGCGGCGGCGAAGCCGGAGGATCCGCTTTCCAGCCAGACGACGGTAACGGCAGGACATCTCGTGATGAAAGAAGGCATTCAGTCGCCTCATAAAGCAGCGGCGCCAGCGGTGCCCGTTACGCAGTTTGCCAAAGAAATGAGCACATTTGTCGTAAACAAGCTGGAAATCGTGAAGCAAGAAGGCATCTCGGAAGCGAAAATATCGCTGTACCCGGAACACCTGGGCCAGGTCGACATTAAGCTGACGATGCAAAACGGACAGCTCGTTGCCCAATTTACGACCGAGCACGCCGGAGCCAAGGATTTGCTGGAACAGCAGATGAGTCAGCTCCGCAGTACGCTGCAATCGCAGGGTGTGCAGGTTGAGAAACTTGTGGTAACGCAAAACCCTTCGCTGCAGTCCCAAATGTATCACGACGGCCGTCAATCCCAATCGGGTCAGCAGCAGCCGAACCGCCGGCAAAAGGACAAGGACGCTTCCTCCGAAGATGCCTTGACCGTGGCTGAGCTGGGAGACGAGCTGAATGAATGGCTTGCCCGGCAGCAGGCGGACCAAGGAAATACGTTTACAGCCAAAGCGTAAAAACGGAGGTGAACAACCATGTCAGATATCGTATCGACAAGCAACATTTGGCCTAACTACTCGGCTTCCAACGTGCAGAAGGCCAGCACGAAGACGCAGACGCTCGGCAAGGACCAGTTTCTGAGCATTCTGGTGACCCAGCTTAAAAACCAGGATCCGATGCAGCCGATGGAAGACAAGGAATTTATCGCCCAGATGGCCCAATTCACCTCGGTCGAGCAGCTGATGAACATATCCAGCCAGCTGAACGCCATGAGTCAGTCCCTTGGCAACGTATCAGGACTGATCGGCAAACAGATCAGCTGGGTCGATAGCGGAAGCAGCTCCGATCAATCAGGCGAAAGTACGTCTGAGATCAAAACGGGCATCGTGGATTCGATTATCGTCAAGGACGGCGTTCAGTACGCTTCCGTCGGGTCGGTAGCGATTCCGATTACGAAGATCGTCGAAATCATGAATGCCAAGCAGGAAGAGGGTACTCCTCCGGCTGATACCGAAACGCCATCAACTGACGGTGCGTCGAATGCGGGCGGCACGGCAGAAGGTTCTGCGGGCAGCGCCTCTGAAACCGGAGAGACAGGCGCCGAGGCAGCAAGCGCAGCGGCAGGAGAGGGCACGACAGGCGGGAACGGGGAATCGGCATGAACGAACGGATGACGATCGGACAGCTCTATCCCGGAAGGATATATCCGGCAGCACCCGTCAAGACTTCGAAACCGGCCGCAACGCCGGACGCCTCGTCCCAGACGTCATTTGATGAACTGCTGCAGGGAAGCCTGCTCAAGTTCAGCAATCATGCGGCCAAGCGGCTGGAGCAAAGAGGGATCGAGATCAAAGGGGAACAGCTGGACAAGCTGAACCAAGCCGTTGAAAAGGCTGCCGCCAAAGGCAGCAAGGAATCGCTGATCCTGATGAAGGATATGGCGCTCATCGTCAACGTTCCTAACCGGACGGTCGTGACGGCGATGGACGGCAAATCCATGAAAGACAACGTGTTTACCCAAATCGACAGCGCGGTCGTGCTGTCGTAAGCTGGCTGGCCCGAACCGGAAAGCCAGGGAACTGCTGACCGACTGACGCAGTTCATTTCACAAACCTAGGAGGAAACAGACCAATGTTGAGATCGATGTATTCAGGCGTTTCAGGGATGCGCGGATTCCAAACCAAGCTCGACGTAATCGGCAACAATATCGCCAATGTCAACACGACGGGGTTTAAATCCGGCCGGGTCATGTTTAAGGATGTTATGAGCCAGACCGTATCGGGCGTGACAGCGCCGGACGGAACAGACCAAGCCGGAGTTAATGCCAAGCAGATTGGTCTCGGCGTGTCCATCGGTTCGATTGATACCGTTCATACGGCTGGAAGCGCGATGACCACCAACGTTCCTACAGACCTGCGGATCGACGGAGACGGATTCTTTCTTATTAAACTGTCAGGCGATCAGGAAACACCATTTCTGACCCGCGCCGGTGACTTCCATGTGGATGCGCAAAAAAATCTGGTGACTTCAGATGGGATGTTCGTTTGTGATTCCGATGGAACTCCTATTACTCTTCAAGCGGAGACCGTTTCATTCTCGATTTCCCAAGATGGAACCATTATTCAGAAACTGGCTGACGGGACTACCGATAATGGAACGATTATAGGTGTGGGTAAGGTGACGAACCCGGAAGGTCTAGAGAAAATCGGCGGTAACCTGTACCGGATGACTTTGAACGCCAACGATGGTGGAACGCTTACCCCTACAACGGGGAATGACGCAGATGCAGGAACTGGCGCAATCGTAGCCGGGCAGTTGGAAATGTCCAACGTTGACCTGACCGGCGAATTCACCGAAATGATCGTCGCCCAGCGCGGCTTCCAGGCGAATTCCCGGATCATTACGACCTCTGACGAAGTTCTGCAGGAAATTGTCAATCTGAAGCGTTAGTAGAGTGAAGTGACGGGGGAGGCCTGTCCTCCTCCGATTTCCATAGGAGGCCTGCTATGATTTTAGTTACCCGGTTAAACGGCTCACCATTATGGCTGAATGCCCTGCTTATCGAAACAGTGGAAGAAACGCCGGACACGTATATTACCCTGGTTACGGGCAAACGAATGATTGTTTTGGAAAAAGCGGCGGAAGTCATTTCCCTGGTGAAGCAATACAATCAGGAAATCGGCGTTCACAACGCAACTATTAAAGTGCAACAAACGGAGGAATCCCCATGAAAAAGATGCTGCCCTGGCTAATAACGATACTGCTGGCGATTACACTGATCGTGCTTGCCGCATTTTTGCTGATGGATAAATATTTCGGGAGCAGTTCAAACGAAACGAAATCGGCCGCCCAAACGATCGAGGCTCCAAAATTATCGGCAGACGAGCTTGTGGAAATCACTTCGGAGATTACGGATATCAAGACCAATCTCGCGGATCAGGATTATATCGTATTGATGAATTTTGCGTTCCAATTGAACGACAAAAAATCGAAGGAAGAATTCGATAAGATCAAAGAATTCGAGATCAAGCCCATCATTATTAAGACGCTCGCCGATACGAGACCCGAGGAACTGAAGGGCTCCAAAGGAAAAGACCAATTAAGCGCAAAATTGATCAATCTGATCAATAAAACCTTGACACGAGGGAAACTGACGCAAATCTCCATCACGAACTTTGTTTTGACGCCGCTGTAACATAACGACCGGAAACCGTAAGGGGGTGAGATGATTGGTTGATGTATTATCGCAAAATGAGATTGACGCCCTGCTCGCCGCACTGTCGTCCGGTGAAATGGATGCGGAGGAACTTAAAAAAGAAGAGACCCAGAAAAAAATCCGTTCCTATGATTTCAAGCGGGCCGTCCGCTTTTCCAAGGATCATATCCGAAGTCTGACACGGATTCATGAAAATTTCGCGCGTTATCTGACGACCTATTTTTCCGCACAGCTGCGGACGTTTGTTCAAATTAACGTGGTTCAGGTCGAGCAGCTTCCTTATGACGAATTTATCCGCTCGATTCCGAAGATGACGATTCTCAATATTTTTGAGGCGGAACCTTTGAAAGGAAGAATGGTGCTGGAGGTACACCCCAACGTGGCCTATGCCATGCTGGACCGGCTGCTGGGCGGAGTCGGAAACGCTCCTTCCAAAATCAACTCGCTCACCGAAATCGAAACGACGATCATGGAGCGGATTTTCAGCCGGGCGTTCGAGAGCTTGGCGGAAGCGTGGAAAACGGTGCTCGATATCTCCCCACGGATGGAAGCGATGGAGACGAATCCGCAGTTTATGCAGATCGTCTCACCGAACGAAACCATCGCCCTGATTTCGCTCAGCACCAAAATCGGCGATACGACGGGCATGATCAACCTCTGTATTCCACATGTAGTGCTGGAGCCGATCATGTCGAAGCTCTCGGCCCATCAGTGGTTTGTATCGGAGAAGAAGTCCAGCGTGCCGGAGGAAGCCGAGTCGCTCAAAAACCGGATCAGCCAAGCCAAGCTGAGCATGATCGCCGAGCTTGGGGAGTCTTATATCTCCGTATCCGAGTTTTTGGGATTGAATGTAGGGGACGTCATCAGCCTGGCCAAGCCGGTACATTCGGGACTGAAAATCAAGGTTGGTGACCGGTTGAAGTTTATAGGAAGCCCGGGTACCGTCAAAGACCGCGTGGCCGTGCAAATCGACGAAATTGTCAGCGAAGGAGCTGAGGAACTTGACGAGTAAAGATTATTTATCCCAGGAAGAGATCGACGCCCTGCTGAAACAGACCGAAGCGGCCGACTTCTCCCGAAATGCGGGTTCGACGGTAGACGATTATTTAACGCCTCTGGAGCAGGATGCACTGGGAGAGATCGGCAACATTACGTTTGGCAGTGCAGCCACCGCACTTTCGACGCTGCTGGGCAAGAAGGTGGATATTACGACGCCGAAGGTGTCTATCATTACCCGCAGCCAGTTTGAGGAAGAGTTCCCCAAGCCCCATGTGGCTGTTCATGTCACGTATGTGGACGGTTTTGAAGGGATCAACTCTTTGGTCATTAAAACGCGTGACGCGCAGGTCATCGCCGACCTGATGCTGGGCGGAGAAGGTGATCCGCAGGATGCGGAGCTGAACGAAATCCATATCAGCGCGGTTCAGGAAGCGATGAACCAAATGATGGGCTCTTCGGCCACTTCGATGTCGACGATATTTAACCGGTTCGTCAATATTTCGCCGCCAGGCATCGACATTCTGGACATGGCCAACGGCGACGGGGTCAACAGCCTGCCTTCCGAGCAAACGCTGATCAAGATCTCTTTCCGGCTCAAAATCGGAGAATTGATCGATTCCACGATCATGCAGCTGCTTCCGGTCCAGTTCGCCAAGGATATGGTCAGCATGCTGATTCATGGTTCGGACGAGGCGGAGCAGTCGATGCAGCAGGCGGCTCCAGCGGTTGAAGCGCCTGAGCGGCCGGCATCTCAGCCTGAGGCCTCTTACCCGCCTCCGACAGCCAGTCAGCCGGCTCCGCAGCAGCAGGATTATGGAATGCCGTCCGGCGCGCCGGGCTACGGTGCTCCAGCTGCCGGGATGCCCGCTTCCATGCCGGGGCAAGCGTACGATCCGAACATGCAGAATCCTTATGCGGCCATGCCGCAGCATTACGGGTCTATGCCTAACCGCAACGTCAACGTGCAGCCCGTGCAATTTGCGAATTTACAAGGTGGCTCGTTCGGCCAGGTCGATCAAAATAATTTAAACTTATTGATGGACATTCCTCTTAAAGTCACCGTAGAATTAGGAAGGACCCAGAAGCAAATTAAGGATATCCTGGAAATGTCTCAAGGTTCAATCATCGAACTGGACAAGCTGGCGGGCGAGCCGGTTGACATCCTGATCAACAACAAGCTGATCGCTAAAGGCGAGGTTGTCGTTATCGATGAAAACTTCGGGGTGCGTGTCACGGATATTCTCAGCCAGTGGGACCGAATACAAAAATTACAATAGCAAAATTTAGGGAGGATTTTTAATCAATGGCAAATCGAATTCTTATCGTGGATGACGCTGCATTTATGAGAATGATGATCCGTGATATTTTGACTAAAAACGGTTTTGAGGTAGTCGGAGAGGCCCAGGACGGATCCCAGGCGATCGAGAAGTTTAAAGAGCTTCGTCCGGACCTGATTACGATGGATATTACGATGCCGGAAATGGACGGGATCGCCGCGCTGAAAGAAATCAAAAAGATCGACCCGGCCGCGAAGGTCATCATGTGCTCCGCCATGGGACAGCAGGCGATGGTCATCGACGCCATCCAAGCAGGCGCGAAGGATTTTATCGTCAAACCGTTCCAGACCGACCGCGTTATTGAAGCCATCAATAAGACGCTGGGAGTTTAGGACTTTAGATGAGTAATCCAGATACGCCGCTTCCCGGCTCCGGTAATTACGCTCTCAGCCTGGTTTATGTCATCATCGTCCTGGCGGTGATTATTGCACTCATTATTCTTCTGATCCGTTTTCTCGGCCGGAAAAATAAAACTTGGTTCAGCAGCCGTTCGATCCGGACGCTGGGGGCTGTCGGGCTGGGGCCGAACAAATCGCTCCAGGTCATTGAAATCGGCAGCAGCGTATATTTGGTCGGCGTAGGCGAAGATATTCGCCTCGTCGATAAAATTACCGACCCTGACGAGGTCGCCGTCATCCTGGCATCGTTTGAACAGGATCCGGCATACTCGCAGAACGGGTTATCGCCATTGGTGGCCAAGCTTGCTGCAAAGCTGCGCAAAACGGGACCGGTATCCGAGGAGATCAGCCTGGAGGAAACGCCGGAATTTCATGAAGTATTTGACGAGAAGCTGCGCCGGATGTCAAACCGTAAAGAGAAGATGGAAGAGCTCCTGCGGGAAGACAATACTACAGATCGGTTGAGGGAGCCATGAAAAAGAAGGTTTTGTTCGTTTGTATCATCGTTACATTGATCAGCCTGCTCTCGGTGACGGCCGCCTTTGCGGATCCGATACCGAATATCGATATCCAGGTAGGGGACTCCGGAGGGAAGCCAAGCACCAGCTCGCTCTCGATTCTGCTTCTCATCACGGTCATCAGCATCGCGCCGGCGCTGCTTGTGCTGATGACCAGTTTTACGCGGATCGTGATTGTGCTCGGTTTTGTCAGAACGTCGCTTGGAACTCAGCAGATGCCCCCTAACCAGGTCATCGTAGGGCTGGCTCTTTTTTTGACGCTGTTTGTCATGACGCCAACCTTTTCCTCCATCAACGATGTGGCCCTGCAGCCGTATTTAAAAGGAGAACTGACACAGACGCAGGCTTTGGACAAAGCGGCGGAACCGATGAAAAAGTTCATGTTCTCCAACACAAGGGAGAAGGACCTGCTGCTGTTTATGAAATATACCAAGATCGAAAAGCCGAATACCTACAAGGACATTCCGCTCACGGTCATGGTGCCGGCGTTCGCGATCAGCGAGCTCAAAACGGCCTTTCAGATGGGATTCATGATCTTTATTCCTTTTCTCATTATAGATATCGTCGTATCCAGTACCTTGATGGCGATGGGCATGATGATGCTCCCGCCGGTCATGATCTCGCTGCCGTTTAAAATTTTGCTGTTTGTGCTGGTGGACGGTTGGTATTTGGTCGTCAAGTCGCTGCTGATGAGCTTTAATACCTGAATGAGTATGAAGAAGGGGCGGGATGTTCAGCCATGAATTCGGAATTTATTATCGGTCTCGCCGGCCAGGCGGTATATACCGTGCTGAAGGTCAGTGCGCCCATGCTGCTGCTGGGGCTCATCGTCGGTCTGGTGATCAGCATTTTCCAGGCGACAACCCAAATTCAGGAGCAGACGCTGGCATTTGTGCCAAAGATCGTGGCCGTACTGCTGGCGATTCTTTTCTTTGGGCCATGGATTCTGACGACGCTGGTGGACTTCACTTTTAACATTTTGGACAACTTGTACAAATATATCGGATAGGCGGACTTATTCATGAACATGCTGCTGGAAAGTCTGCCGGTTTTTATGCTTATTTTTTGTCGAATTACAGCCTTTTTTGTTGTCGTTCCGGTGCTTTCTTCCAAAGGAGTCCCGAATATTTTCAAAATAGGCATCGCTTTTTTCGTATCTGCGCTTGTGTACCTAACTTATGGCGTGCATCAGAGCGTTCCGGCAGATGTGACGTACGTCCTCCTGATCATCAGGGAAGTGCTGATCGGGCTGCTGCTCGGATTCGTTGCCTATGTGCTGTTTATGGTGATCCAGACGGCCGGCTCCTTCATCGACATCCAGATCGGCTTCGGGATCGCGAACGTGCTGGATCCAATGACGGGCACCTCAGCGCCAATGCTGGGCAACTTCAAGTACATGTTCGCCCTGCTGCTGTTTCTGACGATGAACGGGCATCACTATTTGCTGGACGGCATCATCCGGAGCTATGACTGGGTTCCGCTTTCCAACGAGTTGTTTATGAGAATGGCGGATGGCAGCTTGTCGGAATTTTTGATCAAGACGTTCGGCCAGTCGTTTGTCCTTGCCTTTCAAATGTCGGCTCCGCTCGTCACGGCGCTGTTCCTGACAGACATCGGGCTGGGATTTCTGGCACGCACCGCACCGCAGTTCAACGTATTTGCCGTCGGGATGCCGCTGAAAATTATTGTCGGACTGATGATTCTGTTTTTGCTGGTACCGAGCTTTTCCTATATTTTCGGCGACTTGTTCGGAATCATGTTTGAGTCGATGCAGACGCTTCTGGGGATTATCGGTCACAAGCCTGCGTAATGTGAGGATGGAGGGAAGGAACGTGTCCTACAGGTATCCCCTGGATCTGCAGCTGTTTGGCGGAGAAAAAACCGAAAAAGCGACCCCGAAAAAGCGGCAGGATACCCGGAAAAAGGGCCAGGTCGCCAAAAGCCAGGATTTAACCGGTGCGGTCGTTCTGCTGGCTTCCTTTTTCAGCCTTCTCATGTTCGGCTCATCGTTCAAGGAGCGGCTTGTCGGACTGTTCAAGGACATTTTTCTGAACCGCCTGACCATGGATTTGTCGATTAACAACGTCATGAGCCTCGCCGTGGAATACGGCATCGACATTTTGCTGCTGCTGGCGCCGGTGTTTCTTACCGTCGTCGTCATGGCGCTCGCCGCCAATTTGATGCAGGTCGGTTTCATGCTGACGGGGGAATCGCTGAAGCCCAAATTCAGCAAGCTGGACCCGATCAAGGGGTTTAAAAATATATTCTCGGTCCGTTCTCTGGTCGAGTTCGCGAAATCGATCTTAAAGCTGGTGATCATCGGCTTTCTCGTTTATCAAACGCTTAGAGGAGCTATCGCGGATATCGGCAAGCTGTCCGAGGTTAATATTGAGAAGACGTTTCATTTTGTGGCCAGTTTGACGATGACGCTCGGCCTAAAAATAGGGGCCGCCCTGTTTGTGATGGCCGCACTGGATTTTTTGTATCAAAAGTATGAGTTCGAGAAAAGCATTCGGATGTCGAAACAGGACATTAAAGATGAGTATAAAAAAATGGAGGGGGATCCGCTGATCAAGGGGAAGATCAGGGAGCGGCAGCGCCGGATGGCGATGCAGCGGATGATGCAGGAAGTGCCGAAGGCCGACGTCGTCATCACGAACCCGACCCACTTCGCGGTGGCCCTGAAGTACGAGGGCTCGAACATGGAAGCCCCGCAAATCGTAGCCAAAGGGCAGGATTTTGTGGCTCTGCGGATCAAGGAGATCGCCAAAGAAAACGGCGTGATTACGATGGAAAACAAGCCGCTGGCCCGGGCGCTGTTTCAAAGGGCGGAGATCGGGGACTCGATTCCCGCCGATTTGTTTCAAGCCGTGGCTGAAGTACTGGCTTATGTATATAAATTAAAAGGCAAAGTGAGATAAGGGATCGGAGGTAAGGAAGCTTTGAAATTAAAAGAGATAACGATACTGACTGGCGTCATCGGCATTGTAATGATGATGATTCTTCCGATCCCGTCCTGGCTGCTCGACGTGCTGCTGGTCATCAATATTTCGCTCGCGCTCATTATTTTGCTCGTCGCGATGAATACGCAGGAAGCGCTGCAGTTTTCCATTTTCCCTTCGCTTCTGCTCATTACGACGCTGTTCCGGCTGGCGCTGAACATTTCGACGACCAAGCTTATCCTGTCCGAGGGCTTTGCCGGCGACGTCGTCAAAACGTTCGGCAGCTGGATCGCCAGAGGGGAAATCGCCGTCGGCTTTATCGTCTTTCTGATTCTGGTCGTCGTGCAGTTCATCGTCATCACGAAGGGATCGGAACGCGTGGCGGAAGTCGCCGCCCGGTTCACACTCGATGCGATGCCCGGCAAGCAGATGAGCATTGACGCCGACCTGAACGCCGGCATGATCAATGAGCAGCAGGCCAGGGAGCGGCGCCGCAAAGTGGAACGCGAAGCGGACTTTTACGGCGCGATGGACGGTGCGAGCAAGTTCGTCAAAGGGGACGCGATTGCGAGCATCATCATCCTGCTGATCAACCTGGTCGGCGGTTTTATTATCGGGATCGCCATGCGGGGCCTGTCCTTCCAGGATGCGATGTCCACCTACTCGGTATTAACTATCGGGGATGGTCTGGTCAGTCAAATTCCCGCACTCTTAATTTCAACGGCTTCCGGATTGATCGTGACGCGTTCTTCTTCGGAAGGCAATTTGGCGAACGATCTGACCAAACAGCTGCTGTCGTACCCGAAGCTGCTGTACATTGTGGCGGCGACGATTGCCCTCCTCGGGCTGTTTACCCCGATTCATCTCATCACGACGCTTCCGCTGGCCGGGCTGCTCGCCTTTGCCGCTTACCGGATGCAGCGGAACATGGACAAAAAGCAGATCGAGGTGGAACAGCTGGAAGAGGAACAGCAGATCGAAGAGGTGCGCAGTCCGGAAAGTGTCATCAACCTGCTGCAGGTAGACCCGATCGAATTCGAATTCGGTTACGGATTGATTCCTTTGGCGGATACACAGCAGGGCGGAGATTTGCTTGACCGGATCATTATGATCCGCAGGCAGTGCGCCTTGGAGCTGGGACTTGTGGTACCGGTGATCCGGATCCGCGACAATATTCAACTAAAACCGAACGAATATGTCATCAAAATTAAAGGGAATACCGTCGGAAGCGGTGAATTACTATTAAATCACTACCTGGCCATGAGTCCCGGTTACGATGACGAATCGATCACGGGAATTGAAACTTTGGAACCAGCTTTCGGACTCCCGGCCTTGTGGATTGACGAAGCGACGAAGGATCGCGCGGAGCTTTCGGGCTATACGGTAGTGGATCCGCCGTCCGTCGTGGCGACCCATTTGACCGAGCTGATCAAAAAGCACGCCCACGAGCTGCTTGGACGGCAGGAGACGAAAACGTTGGTCGACAATTTGCGCGAAAATTATCCGGTTCTCGTCGACGAGCTCATTCCGTCGGTGCTGTCGATCGGAGATGTTCAGAAAGTATTGGCCAAGCTGCTTCGTGAGAAAATTTCGATTCGGGATTTGGTGTCGATCTTTGAAACGCTGGCCGATTACGGCCAATATACGAAAGATCCCGATGTGCTGACCGAGTATGTGCGGCAGGCATTATCCCGGCAAATTACGCAGCAGTTCTCAAGAGAAGGCGAGACGCTCAAGGTCATTACAGTAGGGCCAACGCTGGAGAAAAAGATTGCCGACAGCGTCCAGCAGACGGATCAGGGGAGCTATCTGGCGATGGATCCGGTATCTACCCAGACGGTGTACCAGAAGCTCAGCGAGCAGATCAACCGCCTGCTTCAATCGGGGCAGCAGCCCATTTTGCTTGCCTCGCCGACCATCCGGATGTATTTGCGCCAGGTGATTGAGCGGACCATGCAGGATATTCCGGTTCTTTCTTACAGCGAGCTTGAACCCAATGTAGAAATTCAAAGTGTCGGAGTGGTGAACTTATGAGAGTAAAGCGATATGTGGTCGATACGATGCCTGAAGCTATGCTCCAAATCCGCAATGACCTGGGCAGCGATGCCGTCATTCTGAGCACGAAGGAGACCAAGCTGGGCGGCTTCCTGGGCATGTTTAAGAAGAAAAAAATCGAGGTCATCGCCGCGGTGGAAGCAGACGAACAGGCGAATACAGCAACGAAACAGCGGCAGGCCCCGGCTCCTCAAAAGGCGGCCGTCCCACAGAAGGCCGTGCCGCAGGCATACAAGAAGACCGCCGAGCTGACCCTTGCCGCAACCGGCGCCAAGGATTCTGCTGATCAAGCCCAGCCGGAGACCACTCCTGCTCGTCCGGAGCCTCGGGGGGCGGAGATGACATCCGTTCAATCCGGCCAGGCCGTGACCCAGGCGGCAGGCTATGGGGAATCAGCAGCTGCGAACGAGACGCCGCCTTCCAACGTAACGTTCCCTCTTTCGGAACGGGGGCAGAACACCGGAGCGCTCAGCCGCTCTGAACAGCCTCGGCCGGCAGAGGATAGAGAGCCGGAGGCAAGAAACAGCGTGGAGGCCAAGCTGCTGGAAGAGCTGCAGGAAATGAAGGCGTGGATGGCCAAAATCTCCCGTCAGTCGATGATGAAGCAGCAGCTGCCGGCTGTGCTGGAGAAGCTGCAGGAGCGGTTGATCCAGCAGGAGGTCGACTTTAACCTGATCGAGGAGTGGATTACCTCCTCCTTCGATCTTTGGGAAGAGAGCGGCCGTACGCTCGGGGATGCGGAATTATTTGCACATGTACGCAGCCAGGTGCTGGCGTTCCTTTCGGAGCGGTTTGGCGGAGGCATAGCCAACCGGACACGGATCGTCTATGTCGCAGGTCCTACGGGGGTCGGCAAAACGACGACCATCGCCAAGCTGGCTGCGGAACAGCTGCTGCGTTTTCACCGGAAAGTTGGCCTGATCACATCCGATACTTACCGGATATCGGCGGTAGACCAGCTTCGGACGTACGCCTCCATTCTGAATGTCCCGCTGGAGGTGGTGCAGTCGCCCGGTGATATGCAGCGGGCGTTTCAGCGCCTTCAGGACTGCGACATCATCCTGATGGACACGGCCGGCCGCAATTATCGTAACGAGCTGCTCGTTTCGGAGCTGCAAAGCCTGTTTTCCGCCATAACGGACCACAGCGAAACCTTTCTGGTGCTCAGCCTGACATCCAAGAGCCAGGATATGAAGAAGATTACAGAACACTTCAGCAAGTATGGGCTGGACAAGGTGATCTTCACCAAGCTGGATGAGACCGGAAGCTGCGGCTCCGTCTTTAACCTGATCCGGGAATACCCGCTGTACCTGTCCTACATGACCAACGGCCAGAACGTGCCTGAAGACCTTCTGCTTCCGGACAGCAAGAAGCTGTGCGGTATGCTGCTTGGAGAAGAGGCGCCATGATGGACCAGGCACAAGCATTAAGGGATTTGATCCGGCAGCGGGGATCCGGCGGGAGAGGAGCCGAAGCCGGAATGGAACCCAGGCTGACCGGAAAGGGGAAAACCGCCAAGCTGATCACCGTTACGAGCGGAAAGGGAGGCGTAGGCAAATCGAACTTTACGCTCAACTTTGCCCTTGCCCTGCAGGCGATGGGACGGAAAGTGCTGGTGTTTGACGCCGATATCGGTATGGCCAATATCGATGTACTGATGGGCATCTCGCCAAAATTCAACCTGTATCATTTACTCCAGCGTGAGAAGTCGGCGAGCGAAATCATCGAGAAAGGACCGCATTCGTTGTCTTTTATCGCCGGCGGCTCCGGGCTATCCGAGCTGTTGTCACTCTCCGAGCAGGATCTTGCTTATTTTACGGAGCAGATTGAAGGACTGGCAGACGAGATGGACTATATCATCTTCGATACCGGCGCTGGGCTGTCCAAGGAGAACCTGAATTTTATCCGTTCGGCGGATGAATGCCTGGTTGTGACTACCCCGGAGCCGACCTCGATCACCGACGCCTACGCTTTAATCAAGGTGGTCAGCGGCGCGGAACCGGGCGTTACCTTCAAACTGATCATTAATCGGGCGGGCGATGAGAAGGAAGCGGCTCAAACCGCCGACAAAATCGCCATGGCAGCCCGGCGTTTTCTGGGCGTGGAAACGACCATGCTCGGTTACATCGCCGATGACTGTCATGTTGTACAAGCCGTGAAGAAGCAGGTTCCCTTTTCCCTTGCATACCCGAACTGCAATGCAGCGAAGGATCTGCAGCGGATCGCATACCGTTACTTGCTCGTACCGGCTCCCCCGGAACCAAGTGCCTTGACAGGAATCAAAGGGTTTATGCATAAATGGCTTCGTCGTACAAAATGATTTTCTGTACTAAGGAACAGAGGTGAACAAGCGGCATGACGCCATACAAAGTCATAGTAGTGGACGACTCGGCTTTCATGCGGAAGATCGTATCCGATCTCATTGAAAAGGATCCCGCATTTCGGGTCGTTGATACGGCCGTTAACGGAAAGGAAGCCGTAGACAAAATTTTAAGCCAGCAGCCGGACCTCGTCACGATGGACGTGGAGATGCCGGTGATGAACGGACTCGAAGCGCTTACGGTCATCATGCAGGCGCATCCGCTGCCGGTAATTATGCTGTCCGGCATCAATGAGGCAGGCATGAGGGAAACGATCAAGGCGCTTGAAGCCGGAGCGTTTGATTTTATCCGCAAGCCGTCCGTAGCGCATGCGCAGCAGATCGATGACGTTCGGGATGCCCTGCTTGAGCAGATGAAGGCAGCTATGGCGGCCAAGGAACGGAGAGCGCTTTGGAAAGCGGAGGAAGAGAAGCGGAAGAACAAGCCCGCCGTGGCTGCACCGGTTTCAACGCCAGTCCTGCCAAAGCTTGGGCGGAAGCGGCCGCTCCCGGACCTGGCGAAAGAAACCGGCACTCGTAACGGGGCAGCCGCGAAGGAGAGCGCTCCCGATAAGGAGGTTGTCCTGCAGCAGCCTGACAAGCCCAAGGCGACGAAGCTTTCCAAGCTTGGAGCAGGAAAGAAACATCAGGACTCCCCGAATAGCAGGACAACGCGCGAACTGTCGCACCAGGTGCTGGAATCCGCTCCTTCGGCGCAAGAAGCGAAAACAACCAAGCCGGCGGGAACGGATGCCGCCAAGCCCAGCCGGACAGCGGAGGGCAGGGCAGCAACCGCGTATACGCAGCTTGTTGCGGTCGGCTGCTCCACCGGCGGACCGCGGGCGCTGAAGACGCTCCTTGAGGGCATACCGGCCGATTTTCCGGCACCCGTTGTCATCGTGCAGCATATGCCGCCCAATTTTACGAAATCCCTCGCCCAGCGGCTGAATACGTTCAGCCCGCTGACCGTGGTTGAAGCCGAGCAGGGAATGACATTGGAGCCAGGGTTCGCTTATATTGCCCCGGGCGGCTATCATACGAAGATCGTACCGGATCAGAGCCGGGGCCTAATGATCTCGCTGACGGAGGAGAGTCCGGTGGGCGGCCACCGTCCGTCGGTGGATGTCATGTTCGAATCCCTGCTTGAGCTTCCGTCCCTGAAACGCCACGTGGTGCTGATGACCGGGATGGGAAGCGACGGGGCAAAGATGATGAAGCGGCTGTACGATGCCGGGGTTACCAGCACGTTCGCGGAGAGCGAGGAGACCTGCATCGTATACGGCATGCCGCGTTCCGCAGTGGAACTTGGCTGCGTGAGTCATGTGTTACCGCTTCACAATATTGCCGCAGGGCTCGTCCAGGCTGTAGGCAACGGAAAGCAAACTTATTAGGAGGTGTCTCATAATGGACATGAATCAGTATTTATCCATGTTTATCGATGAGTCCAATGATCATCTGCAATCCTTGAATGAAAACATGCTGCTGCTCGAACAGACACCGAATGATCTCTCCATCGTCCAGATTATTTTTCGCTCGGCTCATACGCTGAAAGGGATGGCGGCTACGATGGGCTTTGAGGACCTGGCGTCGCTGACCCACCAAATGGAGAACGTGCTCGACCTGGTACGGAACGAAAAGCTGGTGATGCAGGACTTTATCTTCGACACGCTGTTTAAAGGGCTCGATGCACTTGAGGCTATGGTGGAGGATATCACCCAGGGCGGCGAAGGGAAAGCCGACGTATCGGCCATCGTTGCCGACCTTCAGGCGATCGTTCGCGGAGAAGCCCCTTCCACCGGCAGCGCGAAGTCCGCAGGCTCCGCTCCGGCCAAGCAAGAAACCAATACCGCCATCCAGCTTGATGAATTTCAATACTCCGTTTTACAGCAGTCCATAGGGGAAGGGCACCGCGTGCTGTATATTGACGTCGCCATTCGGGACGATTGCCAGTTGAAGGCGGTCCGCGCCTATATGGTGTTTGATCTGCTGGAGAAGTCCGGCGAAGTCATTAAGTCCCATCCAACCGTGCAGGATATTGAGCAGGAAAAATTCGAAAAAAGCTTCTCACTCTACTACATAACACAAAAAGATCCTGCCGAACTCAAACAGCAAATTTTGAACGTTTCGGAGATTGACCAAGCCTCAGTAGTAGAACTCGATCACGAATCCCTGCAGCAAATGGCCGAGATGGGGGCGGCATCCGCTCAATCCGCGGCGGCTGTGGCCGAAGAAACGAAACCTGACACTGCCGCTCCGGCAGCCGCTGCGCCAACGGCTGAGAGCAAGGATAACAAGCCTGCGGCAGCCGCCAAGCCGGCCGCCAAAACCGGCGGTGCCCCGGCCCGCACGATCCGGGTTGATATCGAACGGCTCGATGTGCTCATGAACCTGTTCAGCGAGCTGCTGATCGACCGGGTACGCCTGGAACAGCTGGCTTCGGAGGTGCAGAACCATGCTTTGACCGAGACCGTAGAACACATGAGCCGCGTCAGCTCCGATTTGCAAAATATCGTACTGAAGCTGCGAATGGTCCCGGTCGATACGGTGTTCAGCCGGTTTCCGCGGATGGTCCGCGACCTAGCCAAATCACTGGATAAAAAGCTCGAGCTGGTCATTACCGGCGCAGAAACAGAGCTTGACCGGACCGTTATCGATGAGATCGGGGATCCGCTCGTTCACCTTTTGCGCAATGCGGTCGATCACGGCATCGAGTCGCCCCAGGACCGGGTTGCCGCCGGCAAACCGGAGACGGGTACCGTACACCTTCGGGCTTTCCACAGCGGGAATCATGTCTTTATCGAAATAGAAGAAGACGGGCGCGGCATCTATCGCGACAACGTCCTGAAATCCGCGCTGAAGAAAGGCATCGTTACCGAGGAGGAAGCGAAGGGCATGTCGGACGAGCAGGTGCACCAGCTGCTGTTCGCGCCGGGCTTCAGCACCGCCGAAAAAATCTCCGACGTATCGGGCCGGGGAGTCGGACTGGATGTCGTGAAGGCAAAGATCACTTCGCTCGGCGGGCAGGTGACCATTTATTCGACACCGGGGAAAGGAACCAATTTCTCGGTGCAGCTGCCGCTCACCTTGTCGATCATCGCCGCGATGCTCGTGAAGATGGGATCCGAGAAATATGCCATCCCGCTCAGCTCGATCGTGGAAACCGGCATCGTCAAGAAGGAGCAAATCCGCCAGGTGCATGGCAACAAAATGGTGGATTTCCGCGGATCGATGATCCCGCTCATTTCGCTCAGCCGCATTTTTGAAGTTCCTGACTTTAATGAAGAGGACGAAAGCGAAACCGAGATCATCGTCATCCACAAGGGAGACCGTTTGGCGGCTTTGGCCGTCGACGAATTTATCGGACAAAACGAAATCGTCCTGAAAAACCTTGGCAAATATCTGCCGCAAATCAAAGGGATTTCGGGGGCAACCATTCTGGGCGACGGCCAGGTGGCCTTGATTCTGGACCCGAACGTCTTCATTAAATAGGAAGGCTTGCGATAAAGGAAGGCTTGCGGCGACAGTAAAGAATTGCAAATACGCCGCATTTAAATAAGGAGGTTTAGGGCATGGGAGAAGATATCAAAGTCATTGTATTTAAGCTGGGCAGTGAAGAGTACGGAATCGAAGTCGACAAAGTCCAAACGATTGAGCGCATGCTTCCCATTACACGCGTTCCGAAGACATACACGTTCGTTAGGGGCGTCATCAACCTGCGGGGCGTCGTCATTCCGGTGATCGACCTGCGGGGACGCTTCGGTCTTCCGGAAACCGAATATACGGACCAAACCCGGATCATTATCGTGGTGGTAGGCGAAATGGAAGTGGGCTTTATCGTCGATTCGGCCAATGACGTCATCGATCTGAACAGAGACCGGATCGAGACTCCGCCGGAAGTCGTCGGAGGCATTAAAGCCAGATACCTGGACGGCGTGGCAAAAATCGGCGATGACCGTCTGCTCATCATGCTGAACTTGTCCGAAGTGCTGAAGAAGAGCGAAATCATTCAGCTGGAAAGCCTAGAGGAGTAGTTCGTGGAGGTCTTTAAGCATTTTAAGGAATTCAAAATGGATGTCCTGAAGGAAGTCGGCAATATCGGGGCGGGCAATGCGGCAACGGCGCTGTCCCGCCTGCTCGATAAGCCGGTCGATATGGCGGTTCCCAAAGTGCAGCTGCTTCCCTTTGAAGAGATTGCCGACAGGGTCGGCGGGGCCGAGCGAATCGTCATTGCTATTTTTCTGAGGGTGGAAGGCGACGCTCCAGGCAATTTGTTCTTTATTCTAAGCCCGGAAGCAGCCAAAAGCCTGCTGAAGAGGCTGGCCGGCATGCAGGTCGACCAGGACGGGATGTTCGATGAGATGGAGCAATCGGCACTCTGCGAGATCGGCAATATTTTGGCCGGTTCGTACCTGTCCTCGCTCGCCGACTTTACGAAGCTGGATTTGTCCCCGACGGTCCCTGGCCTGGCGATGGACATGGCCGGCGCCGTTCTGAGCTACGGGCTGCTCCAGTTTGGCCAAATGGGTGATGATGCGCTGCTGATCGATACGACTTTTCTCGAGGGCGATCATGAGGTGGAAGGGAAGTTCTTTCTGATCCCCGATCCGGACTCGTTCGCGAAAATTTTTCAAGCCCTGGGAGTGCCTCTAGAGAATGATTGAAGAGCAAAGCATCGTTAAAGTAGGCATGGCCGACATGAACGTCGTGCGCGATCCCGGGGTCATCCGCACGCTGGGCCTCGGATCATGCGTCGGAATTACCCTTCACGACCCTCTGCTCAAAATTGCGGGTATGGCTCATATTATGCTGCCGTCCTCAGACATTGCCCGTGAAGGGCAGCTGAATATCGCCAAATATGCGGATACCGCAGTGCCTGCTTTGCTGGAGCGGCTGGTGGCCATGGGGGCCTCGCCTTCCAGAATTGTCGCCAAGATGGCCGGAGGATCGCAAATGTTCCTGATGGCCGGTACCGGGGATACGATGAGAATCGGTCCCAGGAATGTGGAATCATGCAAAATGATGCTGTCAAATCTTCATATCCCGTTAATCGCCGAAGACACGGGCGGAAGTCACGGACGAACCATTGAACTGGATTCAGGCAGCGGAATCCTGTCCGTGCGCAGTGTACAAATGGGTATAAAGGAATTGTAGCCATGAAAGGAAATTTGTTGTTTAACCTTGTGTTTGGTGCTGTCGGATTCGTGCTGACGCTGCTGATCTCGATGGGAAACAACCTGTTTATGACCAGCTTGATCAGAGGGCTGATATCCTTTGTCATCTGGTTTCTGCTCGCCTTTTTGCTCCGCTGGGTATGGGGTGTGGTCAGCGTTCCCGAAGCGGAGCAGGAAGCAGCAGCCGAACAGGAGCGGGGTGCCCGGTTCGATGTGACGACCCCGGATGAGAGCGATGAGTTAAATGATCTGTTGACGCCGAAGCCTGCCTCCGTTCAAGAGGATGGGGGAGGCTTTACACCACTCAATCCGCCGAAGCTGGTTTCGGCGAAAGATCCGGAAGAACTGGCGAAAGCCGTTCGACACCTGTCAGAAAAATAGGGGGTGGGGGAAATGAGCGAGCGCAAAGCTTCTCACCTGAATCATGCCGAGCTCTGGGAGCAATGGAAAGAACACGGAAATATTGAAGCAAAAAAGTCCCTGATCGAGAAACACCTCCACATTGTGGATTATGTTTCCAGCCGCCTTGCTATCGGCCTTCCAAGGAATGTTTCCAAGGATGATCTGGCCAGCAACGGCGTCATGGGGCTGATCGATGCTATTGACAAATTTGACTATAAACGCGGACTGCAGTTTGAGACCTACGCTTCTTTCCGGGTAAGGGGAGCTATTCTCGATTCTCTGCGACAGGGAGACTGGGTGCCCCGCTCCGTCCGGGAGAAGGCCAAGCGGATCGAGGACGCCTATCAGCAGCTTGAACAGAGGCACCTGCGGACGGTGACGGATTCGGAGATGAGCGAATATTTGAACGTATCCGAGAAAGATTTTCACCAAATGCTCCAGGAAGTTGCCGTGATGTCGCTCTGCTCGCTGGAAGACCCGATTCGCGAGGAGGAATCCGAGACACGTCTTTCCGTGATGGTCGATGACAAGGCCAAAAATCCGGATTACAAAGTCAACGAGTTTTATTTGCGGGAGTCTCTCATTAAAGGAATTGAGAAGCTTACCGAGAAAGAAAGAACTGTCGTATCCCTGCTGTATTATGAGGACTTATCTTTAAGCGAAATCGCCGAAGTCATGTCTCTTTCACCTTCAAGAATATCCCAGCTTCATTCCAAGGCCATTTTGCGGCTGCGCGCAACGCTGGAGAAGAACCGGGATTTACTGATGCAAAACGATTAACCGTTGCACGAGTAGAAAGGAGGAAAACGATTGACAGCTCCAATCGCGCTTGAAACCTATTTGGATATTACCTTTTCGGAGGATAAAAGCGTCGCCTATCTGCAGTTCTCCAAGCGTTCCGAGGATTTTGAGGTGACAGAGGAAGAGCTTCAGCTCTTTTTGAGGAGCCATCAAGTCCAGTTCGGCATGGACCAGGCGGTCCTGAGCCGGATTTGCAGCCATCCTCAGGAGTACATGTTTGGACGGACCGCGATTGCCTTCGGTGAGCAGCCGGTCAGCGGCAAGGACGGCCGGGTCGAGTTTGCCTTCAACCTCAGAGATGACAAGGAGCACAGGCCGCTCGAGACCGAAGACGGCAGAGTGGACTATAAAGAACTGATCAGTCTCAACAATGTCATGAAGGGCCAGCTGATCGCCAAACGGATTCCGCCCGAGCCAGGCAAACCGGGACTCAGCGTTACCGGGGAAATGATTCCGTTCAAGCCCGGCAAAGAAGCCTATTTTAAGGTAGGAAAAAATGTGGTGGTCGACCCGGAAAACACAGCCATGTATGCCGCCATCGACGGCCTGATCGCCACGACGGATAAAGGAAAAATCAACGTTTTTCCCGTCTATGAGGTGAATGGGGACGTGGATTACAGTGTGGGCAACATCGACTTTGTCGGTACCGTGGTCATCCGCGGGAACGTTCTGACCGGATTCCGTGTGAAAGCGGCAGGGGATATCCGGGTAGTCGGCGGTGTAGAGGGCGCGGAGCTGGAAGCGGAAGGGTCCATTGAAATTACGAGCGGGATCATCGGTTACAACAAAGGTTATGTGAAAGCGGGCCAACATGTAAAAAGCTCTTTCATCCAGGACGGCAACGTCATCGCCGGGGAAGATGTCATCGTCTCGCAGAGCATCATGCACTCCAACATCCGGGCAGGAAGAAACGTACTGTGCAACGCTACCAAAGGGCTGATCGTCGGCGGCGTCATTCAGGCGGGAGAGCGGGTCATTGCCAGAACCATCGGCAACAGCATGTCCACCATGACGACGATTGAGGTGGGGGTTCTGCCCGAGCTTAGAAACGAGCTGGCCGACCTGCGGGGCAAGATCAGGCAGCTGGTGGAGGCGCAGGACAAGACAGACAAGGCATTGTATTTGTTGAATCAGCTGGCTGCTTCAGGACAGTTGCCGCCCGACAAGATGGCGCTTAGGCTTAAACTGAACGCCACCAAGAAATCGAATGACCGGGAGCAGATGGAAGCGAAAGAACGTATACTGGAAATCGAGAAAACATTGGAAGATTCGGTGAGGGCCCGCGTCGACGTCGTGAAAGTGGTCTACGGAGGCTCTAAAATAGTTATCGGCAGATACACCAGATTTATTAAGGACCCGGCGGAACGGGTTTCATTTTATTACCATGATGGCGATATTACGATGGCTCCGTACATTTAATATAAAGTGCGAGTTCAAAAAGGTGTCAAAAGCGGTCTTTTTGAACAATCTCTAAAAAGAAGCAAAGTACTCTGGATACGATTCCTATCGATAAGAGGGGGAAGACGAATGAGTATGAAGGCGGTTGAAATGCAAATTGCGATCCCACGGACCAGCGAGGTCGGGAAGGTGCAAAATGAGCTCCAGCACCGGCCTGCACAGGATCAGCAGTTTTTGGCTGAACAGCAGCTTAAGAAAACGGCGGAAATGAGCAAGCGCAGCGAATCGGTGGACGAAGCGGCGGATGCCGCCGTCCGGGATGAGGGCGGACGGAACAGGCAACGGCGAAATCAAACCGCAAGCACATCGGCAGAGGAGCATGAGGACCTGCAAAATGCGCAGCACCCCTTCAAGGGACATCATCTGGATGTGTCCCTATGATCCGATGCCCCGTCATGAATATCACAGTCAAAGGAGAGCCGTTACTTGGAACCTTGGTTAATCGTCGTTATATTGGGCGCTGCCGCGTTGGTATATGCCATGATGCTTCCTAAACGGAAGGAGGAGCAGAGCCAGCAGGGCAGCGTGGTCAAGCAGGTCGAAGCTACACTGGAGCAGTACATGGCCGAAATTGAAAATGAAAACGTCGAGCTCGTAGAGCTGGTTTCC
This sequence comes from Paenibacillus sp. PSB04, assembly GCF_025809195.1. Lineage (NCBI taxonomy): Bacteria > Bacillati > Bacillota > Bacilli > Caryophanales > Paenibacillaceae > Paenibacillus > Paenibacillus sp. PSB04. Next base: position 6,263,240 of record NZ_CP081301.1, on the reverse strand, counting down.
CAAATGAAGCAGGATATGGCGGCCAAGCAGCTGTCCCAGCAGGAACAGCTGTCGGAGATGCGTCAGCGGCTCGTTTCGCTTGAACAGCAGGTTGCACAGCAGGATGCCAGGCTTTCGAAAATGGAGAGCCTGCCTGCCGGACAGGCCACGATTAGCCGTGAAACGGCCGCGGCCGTGGAGCCGGAAGCTTTCCTGGGGTCAGCAGCTGCGGCTGGTGCAGATTCAGAGGGTCAGGATGGAACGGAATCGACGCTGCCTGAGCAGCAGCCATCGATCAGGGACAGGTACCCGGAGCTGTTCGAGTTGTACAGCACAGGCAAATCCATTGATGCGATCGGAAAAATGACCGGTATGCACCGCGGCGAAATCCAGTTGATTCTTCAGCTTGCGAAACAGGAGGAGACGCTGTGATCAGAAATCGGACATTCATGATGGGACTTGGCCTCGGTCTCCTGCTTGGAGCCCTCCTGCTGCAGCTGATGATCCTTGGGCAGGGTGCCGGACGCCCGGCCGGAGAGGTCCCGTCAGCTGCCAGCCTGACGAAGGAAGAGCTTGAGCAGCAGGCGGAGACGATGGACCTGAAGGTCGTCGGCAAGGAGGACAAGCTGATGACCGAGGAGGAATGGAAGCAGCAGATGGTTGAGCAGAGCTCGGTTCCCAAAGGTGACGCAGCGAAGGCGCCGAAGGCCGCGGACGCGGGTAAACAGCCGGCTCAGCCGGATAAGCCGCAGCAGCCTGCCGCTTCGAAGCAGCCGCAGTCGGTCACTCCGGGATCCGGTGAGGCTTCAACAGCCAAGCAGCCGCAAACGCCTTCTGTGCCGGCGGCCAAAGCGGTTGAAGTGAAAATCGCCAGCGGGAACAACTTGGAAGACGTCGCCGGCAAGCTGGAGAAGGCGGGGGTCATCGCCGACGCTGACCAATTCGTGCAAAAAGGCAGATCGCTCAAGATCAGCACGAAAATCCAGACCGGCCAATATACGTTTTCACCCGGCGAGGAATTCAGTTCCATTATCGCTAAAATTACGACAAAACCGTCACGCTAACGACAATCGGCTGGACGGTTTTTTGCATGTAAAAAAAGCCGTCCCTTAGGCGTTGCATCGAGCTTTTAGATATGGTATATTAAATGACGGTGTTAAAACACACGCTGTCGGATTTCGTAAAGGGTGCTTTCCATATGGGGAGTCTTGACGGGAAATGAAAGCAGCGGAGGACACAATAAAAAACCAAACTTAGGAGGTGTGTGAAGATGGCAGTTATCTCCATGAAGCAGCTTCTCGAAGCTGGCGTTCACTTCGGTCACCAGACACGTCGCTGGAACCCGAAAATGGATAAATATATCTTCACTGAAAGAAACGGAATTTACATTATTGACCTGCAAAAGACAGTTAAAAAGGTCGAAGAAGCTTTTAACTTCGTGAAAAGCGTGGCAGAAGAGAACGGAACAATTCTTTTCGTCGGCACGAAGAAACAAGCCCAAGACTCCGTCAAAGAAGAAGCAGAACGTTGCGGCATGTACTACATCAACCAACGTTGGCTCGGCGGAACGCTGACTAACTTTGAAACGATCCAAAAACGGATCAACCGTTTGAAAGAACTCGAAAAATGGGAAGAAGACGGCACATTCTCCGTTCTTCCTAAGAAAGAAGTCATCCTTCTCCGCAAAGAGAAAGATCGTCTTGAGAAATTCCTGGGCGGCATCAAGAATATGAGAGGCCTGCCAAGCGCCCTGTTCATCATCGATCCGCGCAAAGAGCGCATCGCGGTTGCCGAAGCCCGCAAATTGGGTATCCCAATCGTAGGTATCGTTGACACGAACTGCGATCCGGACGAAATCGACTACGTTATTCCTGGTAATGACGACGCGATCCGTGCCGTTAAGCTGTTGACTGGCAAAATGGCTGACGCTGTGGTGGAAGCTCACCAAGGCGAAGAAACTTCTGCCTAAGTTTCAACAGTTACGTAATATAGACATGAATTAAATGAAAAGGGTGGTTGGTAGGTGGATAACCTCTCACTGCCCTTTTTTTAAGATGAAAACAAAGATCAGGTGTGACGCCTGGCTGAAAAATTAGCATCCTATTTGGAGGGAATATTCGATGGCAGTAAGTGCTAGTGCGGTAAAAGAACTTCGTGAAAAAACAGGCGCAGGTATGCTCGATTGCAAAAAAGCGCTGGAAGAAGCAAACGGTGATATCACCAAAGCAACAGAACTCCTTCGTGAAAAAGGTCTGGCTGCAGCAGCAAACAAAGCTGGACGCGCAGCTACAGAAGGCGTTGTAGAAGCTTACATCCACGCTGGCGGAAGAATCGGCGTTCTGGTTGAAATCAACTGCGAAACCGACTTCGTTGGTAAAACAGACCAGTTCAAAGAGTTCGCACGCGACATCGCGATGCATATCGCGGCTTCGAGCCCGCGTTACGTTTCCCGCGAAGAAGTACCTCAAGCAGAAGTAGAGAAAGAAAAAGAAATCTTGAAAGCCCAAGCTTTGAACGAAGGCAAGCCTGAAAAAATCGTTGAAAAAATGGTTGAAGGCCGCATCGGTAAATACTACGAAGAGTTCTGCCTTCTGGAGCAATCCTTCATTAAGGATCCGGACAAAACGATTTCTCAGCTGCTGAACGAAAAAATCAGCACCATCGGCGAAAACATCTCCATCCGCCGCTTTGTTCGTTACGAACTGGGCGAAGGTCTCGAGAAAAAAGTCGACAACTTCGTTGAAGAAGTTATGGCGCAAGTTAAACAATAAGAGCCCTTTTTTTGCGGCATCTATAACTAGAACAAGAGAAGAGCGGAACACGCAGTGTTCCCTCTTTTTTAAAAGAGCAGACGTTTTTTTCTGAAGAGAATGACATCGGTTTGGTGTGGTGTTTACCGGATAGGGCCCGCCGAACGTTAGTTGCAGCAACTGGCGCCATATGGTGATGTCTTTAAAGTGGAGGGTAAACATTTGGAACAGCCTGTATTTAAACGAGTTGTCTTGAAGGTCAGCGGGGAATCCCTCGCAGGTCAGAACGGTTATGGTATCGATGCGGAAACGATCGGATCCATTGCAGAGCAAGTCAAAGAAGTGGTGGATCTTGGCGTTCAGGTTGCAATCGTCTGCGGCGGCGGCAACATCTGGCGCGGCATCGCCGGCAGTTCCAGCGGGATCGACCGCGCGACAGCCGACTACATGGGGATGCTCGCGACGGTCATGAATTCGCTGGCGCTTCAGGATGCCCTGGAGCAAATCGACGTGCCGACGCGCGTACAGACATCGATTGCCATGCAGCAAATTGCAGAGCCTTATATCCGCCGCAGAGCGATCCGCCACCTGGAGAAAGGCCGCGTGGTCATTTTTGCCGCAGGAACGGGTAACCCGTTCTTCTCGACCGATACTACCGCTGCCCTGCGTGCGGCTGAAATCGAGGCCGAAGTGATTCTGATGGCCAAAAACAAAGTGGATGGCGTGTACTCCGCCGATCCGTTCAAAGACAGTACGGCCGAGAAATATGAACAGCTTACTTACATGGACGTGCTGAACAAGAATCTGGGTGTGATGGATTCCACGGCATCATCCCTCTGCATGGACAACAACATTCCGCTGATCGTATTTGCTGTTACCGAGCAAGGGAACATCAAACGGGTCGTTTTGGGTGAAAAAATCGGAACGATTGTTAAAGGGAGCGTAGACTAATGCCAGAAACGGTAAAAAAACACGCAGAAGAACGCATGGAAAAAGCCATCGGCGCTTTGAAGAGAGACCTCGCCACACTGCGCGCCGGCCGCGCCGCCCCGGCACTGCTTGACCGGATCCAAGTGGAGTATTATGGAGCGATGACACCGGTGAACCAGCTGGCCAATATCAGCACGCCGGATCCGCGCACGCTGCTCATCCAGCCTTGGGACAAATCTTCGCTGGCCGATATCGAAAGAGCGATTATGAAGTCCGACCTCGGACTTACGCCGGCTAATGACGGCAACATCATTCGTCTTTCGATTCCGCCGCTGACCGAGGAACGCCGCACGGAACTCGTGAAATTGACGAAGAAGTTCGGCGAAGAGGCGAAAGTGGCGATCCGCAACATTCGCAGAGATGCCAACGACGACATCAAAAAGATGGAGAAAACCGATATTTCTGAGGATGAATCGCACCGTCATCAGGAAGACATCCAGAAGACGACGGATAAATTTATTGCGGAAGTCGACAAGGTGCTCGTAGCTAAAGAAAAAGAGATCATGGAAGTATAAGAGACTTGCGGCCCCTCCTTTTATGGTGGGGTTTGTGTCTTTTTTGCAGAAACCCGCTTGGAGGAACTAGAATGATCAAACGAGTTCGATCGTGGTGGAAACAGAAGGACCCGCAGCTTTTGCCAGAGCGATCCATGGACAACGTTCCTGAGCATGTGGCCATCATTATGGACGGCAACGGGCGTTGGGCCAAAAGTCGCGGGCTGCCGCGAATCGTCGGGCACCAGACCGGGATGAAGGCAGTGAAGCGGGCAACCATTGCTGCCGACGAGCTGGGCATTAAATATTTAACGCTGTATGCTTTCTCTACGGAAAACTGGAAGCGTCCCAAAGACGAAGTCGACTTTCTGATGCGTCTGCCGCAGGAATTTCTGGCGATCGAGTTGGACGAATTGATCCAAAAAAATGTGCAGGTCCGCATGATGGGTGACCGCGACGGTCTGCCGCAGCACACGCTGAATGCCATGGAGGAAGCGATGCGCCGGACGGCCGGCAATGACGGGCTTGTCCTCAATTTCGCCCTCAACTACGGCAGCCGCAAGGAAATGACGGATTGCATGAAGGAGCTGGGTAAACAGATTCAGGAAGGCAGGCTGTCGCCTGACGAGATTTCCCCTGAGCTGATTGACCGTCATCTGCTGTCGGGAGGCATGCCGGATCCGGACCTCATTATCCGGACGAGCGGCGAAATGCGGCTCAGCAATTTTATGCTGTGGCAGCTCGCGTACAGCGAAATGTGGTTTACCGATATTTACTGGCCTGAATTTAACCGAAATCATTTATACGAAGCGGTTGCTGAATACCAGCGCAGAACGCGTCGATACGGCGGACTGACTTAGCCTGATGGGGGATGAATACCGTTGAAACAACGACTGATCACAGGAATTGTTGCGGGTGTCGTTTTTCTGGGATTTTGCCTGCTTGGCGGCCTGCCGTACCACATTCTAGTCCTGGCGATGGCAATGATCGGATATTATGAATTTGTAAAAATGACCCGGGTATCCCCGTTTAGCGGTACGGCCATGCTGGGGTACCTGGGCGTGCTTGTGTTTATGTTCCCGTGGAAGCTGCTGGATATCAGCTTTCCGCTTCCACTCGGGCACGTCATCTGGCTGCTTCTGTTCCTGTTCCTGCTGGTGACCGTCGTTACCAAAAACAAGGTGGACATTCAGATGACTTCCCTGCTCTTTTTGGGAGCCGTTTATGTGGGCGTCGGCTTTTCGTACATTGCCGAATCCCGCAGCGCCCCGGACGGGCACGGGGTGTTTTGGACGTTTTTGCTGCTGGTGTCGATCTGGGCGAGCGATGCGGGAGCTTACTTCGTGGGCAAATGGATTGGCAGCCACAAGCTGTGGCCGGCGATCAGTCCGAATAAAACGATCGAAGGCGCCCTTGGCGGTGTCATCATCGCCATGTTGACATCGGCGGTCTTTGCGCTTCTGTCGGGCGGTCTGCTCACGATCGGACGAGCGCTGGCGATCGGCCTGGCATGCGCGGTGGCCGGTCAGCTTGGGGATCTGGTCCAATCGGCGTACAAGCGTGTATACGGCATCAAAGATTCGGGAAATCTGCTGCCGGGTCATGGGGGAATCCTAGACCGCTGCGACAGCTGGATTATTGTATTTCCGTTCGTACATATCATGATGCTGATGCCTTATTAATACGAGAGAAGGTTCAATATGAAGAAATTAAGCGTTCTCGGCTCTACCGGCTCGATCGGCACGCAGACGCTGGATGTCGTTTCGAAGCATCCGGAGCATTTTCAAATTGAAGGGCTTGCGGCCGGGTCGAACGTGGAGCTGCTGCTCCGGCAGGTTCATCAGTTCAGACCGAAGAAGGTTTCGGTCGCGACCAAAGAACTGGCTGAACAGGTGAAGACGCAGGTTTCGCCAGGTACGGAAATTTTCTATGGAAATGAAGGGCTGGTGGAGGTAGCGGCCGGCACGGACGCCGATACGGTCGTAACGGCAGTGGTAGGCAGCATGGGGCTGCACTCCACGCTGGCGGCGATCGAAGCCGGGAAGCACATTGGACTGGCCAACAAGGAGACGCTTGTAACCGCAGGACATCTTGTCACTGAGGCCATTAAGCGAAAAGGCGTGAATATGCTGCCGATCGACAGTGAGCACTCGGCTATATTTCAATGCCTGAACGGTGAACGCCGCGATGACTTGGCCGGCATCACGCTGACCGCTTCCGGCGGTTCGTTCCGGGATTTGACCCGGGAGCAGCTCCAATCGGTGACGGTGGAGGATGCCTTGAAGCATCCCAACTGGTCGATGGGGGCGAAAATCACCATCGATTCGGCGACGATGGTCAACAAGGGGCTGGAAGTGATTGAAGCCCATTGGCTGTTCGGCCTGCCGTATGAGCAGATCCACGTGCTGCTTCACCCCGAGAGCATCATTCATTCTTTCGTGGAATTCCGCGATACGAGTATCATCGCCCAGCTGGGCAATCCGGACATGCGCGTACCGATCCAGTACGCACTGACCTACCCGGAACGCTGGGATTCGCCTGCCAAACGGCTGTCGCTGGCCGAAGTGGGCAAGCTGCATTTTAGAGAAATGGACATGGAGCGGTTCCCTTGTTTAAGACTTGCCTTTGAATGTGGTAAAATAGGTGGTACAGCAACCACCGCTTTTAACGCAGCCAACGAAGTGGCGGTAGGCCGGTTTCTAAACAGGGAGATTTCGTTTTTACAAATAGAGGATATTATTGAGGAAGTGCTTGACCGGCACGCCAACATTTCGAATCCGCAGCTGGCGGACATTGAGGAGTGCGACCGGAATACGCGGCTGCTTGCTGCCAAGCTGTAAGCGGGCACGCAAGCGGCATAACAATACATCACTCTACTCCCCTGATTTTAAAAAATGACGAGAATGTGATTCTCTTGTGCGGGACCGGAGAATAATGATAATCTATATAGACTGAATTAAAGACGAGCTTCTTTTCGCGCTGTGGGCTTTAATCCATCTGATGATATAGATGCGACAGAAACTTCGGTCTCAGACAAATTAAGGGGGATGCGACGCTTGGAAATGGTGCAGGTAGTATTTTTGACGGTACTCATGTTTTTCGTCATCGTGACGGTGCATGAATGGGGCCATTTTTACTTTGCCAGACGCGCCGGCATACTGGTACGGGAATTTGCGATCGGTTTCGGTCCGAAACTGTTTTCTTATAAACGGAATGAAACGCAGTTTACGCTGCGGCTGCTGCCTTTTGGCGGTTATGCCCGGATGGCGGGGGAAGATCCTGAAATTGTGGAAATTCACCCCGGCCAGACTATCGCGGTCCGCGTCAGCGGCGGCGAAGTCAAGAAAATATATCTGGATCAGCTGGACAACCGAAAGAACGTCATCCGCGGAGAAGTGGAATTCATCGATATGGTCGATGATTTGAAGGTTCGCCTGAACGTGGACGGCGAGAGCCAGCAGTATCCGATTTATCCGAAGGCGATGCTGGTCGCCAAATCCCATGAGACGCAAATAGCCCCGAGAGACCGCCAGTTTGCCAGCAAGACGGTGGGGCAGCGCGCGCTTTCGATTTTTGCGGGGCCGCTGATGAATTTTATTCTGGCCTTCGTACTCTTCGGGGTCCATCTGCAGATGGCGGGGATTCCGCTGGAAAATCCGACGTACGTGCAGATCGGCGACATCTCCAAAGGAATGCCTGCCTATGAAGCGAACCTGAAGAAGGGCGACATCATCGATTCGATCGATGGCGTGAAGATCGGCGCGGATTATCAGAAAATGATCGATCTGACCTCCAAATCCAAGGACAAGCCGATGGAATGGACGATCCGCCGGGGAGACGAGGTATTTAATGTGACGCTGACTCCGCGTGCAATGGAAGGCCAGGAAGGCGGCAAGGTAGGCATTACGCCGCAGCTGCCAAGCCGCAAAGCGTCGATCGGCGAAACGTTCAGCGGAGCGGGAGTCGCGATGGTCGATACGACCAAAATTATTTTCGAGGGCTTCGGCCAACTGATCAAGCAGTTTAACATGGACGATCTGGGCGGACCTGTCCGGACGTTCGAGGTGACGGGCCAGATCGCGAAGCAGGGCATCGTGCAGCTGACGTATTGGGCGGCGATTCTCAGCCTCTACCTGGGGATCTTCAACCTGCTGCCGATCCCGGCGATGGACGGAAGCCGGCTGGTGTTCCTCGGTGTCGAAGCGCTGCGGGGCAAGCCGATCGATCCGAGCCGGGAAGGCATGGTCCATTTTGTGGGCTTCGCCATGCTGTTCCTATTAATGATTGCCGTAACCTACAATGATATATTACGATTGATTAACGGATAACTAATGATGTCCCCGGCTAGAACGGGGTGAACTTGGGAGGAAGTCCATTTTTATGTCAAACGATAAACAATTTGTGACGGAGATTACGCCGCAGGGAGAAGATTTTTCCCGCTGGTATATTGATGTGATCAAGAAAGCCGATCTGATGGATTATTCGCCGGTCCGCGGCTGCATCGTCTTCCGTCCGGACGGCTACGAAATCTGGGAGCACATCCAGCGTGATCTGGACCGCCGTTTCAAGGAAACGGGTCATCGCAACGCCTATTTTCCGCTCTTTATTCCGGAGAGCTTTTTCCAGAAAGAAAAAGAGCATGTCGAAGGCTTTAATCCCGAGCTTCCCTGGGTAACTGAGGCAGGCGGAGACAAGCTGGAGGAGCGTCTGGCGATCCGTCCGACGTCGGAGACGATGTTTGGGCACATGTACGCCAAATGGATCCAATCCTACCGCGACCTGCCGGTGCTCATTAACCAGTGGGCCAACGTCGTCCGCTGGGAGAAGCGCACGCTGCCGTTCCTCCGCACGAGCGAGTTTTTGTGGCAGGAAGGCCATACCGCTCATGAGACGGAAGCCGAAGCACGCGAAGAAACGATGAAGATGCTGGAAGTGTACCGTCAATTCGTGGAAGAGTTTTTGGCGATTCCGGTCATTACCGGCCAGAAGACGCCTTCCGAGAAATTCGCCGGTGCGGTGGAGACATTCTCCATTGAGGCGATGATGAAGGACGGCCGCGCGGTTCAGGCGGGAACCTCCCACTACCTGGGCACGAACTTTGCGGTGGCGTTTGACATTCAATACTTAAGCAGAGACAACAAGCAGGAATACGTGCATACGACATCCTGGGGCACGAGCACGCGCCTGATCGGCTCGATGATTATGGTGCACGGAGATGACCGCGGCCTGGCGCTGCCGCCTAAGGTGGCTCCGACGCAGGTGATCATGATTCCGATCGGCCCGCCGAAAACATGGGATGCCGTCGTTGGCCGTACGGACGAGCTGTTCGCGGAGCTGAAGCAGGCAGGCATCCGCGTGCGCGTGGACGACCGCAGCGACCTTCGTCCGGGATGGAAATTCAACGAATACGAAATGCGCGGCGTTCCGGTCCGTTTGGAAATCGGTCCACGTGACATGGAGAACGGCGTCTGTGTGCTCGTCTCCCGGATTACCGGCGAGAAGAAGGTCGTTCAGCAGGCCAACCTGGTTGAAGAAGTTCAGACGATGCTGGATCAGGTACAGAAGGAAATGTTCGATCGTGCGAAGCAGTTTATGAACGACCATTTCTATTCGGTGGATACGCTGGAGGAAATGAAGAGCAGCATGGAACAGCAGCGCGGATTTACGCTGTCAGGATGGTGCGGTTCGGAAGCCTGCGAGAGCAAGGTGAAGGAAGAGACCGGGGCAACCAGCCGGAACATTCCTTTCGAGCCTGCGGAAGAGAAGCATACCTGTCTGGTATGCGGGCAGCCTGCCAAGCACACCGTCGTTTTTGCCAGAGCGTATTAATACTGCGGCAGCCAAGCTGCGAATTTGATTCGTTTCCCGCATAAGCAGGGAAGAACCCGGCGGATCGGTAGAGAGGCCGGATGAAATAATGAATGAGGAGCTTCTGCCAGAAATGAGTCGGTGCACGAGATCGAGACATTTTTGTGAACAGAGGCTCTTCATGTTTATGGATTAGCGCTTTAAAGGGGGAGGAGAGCATGGAAAACGTGGGGGAAAAGAGAAAACGGTTCGAGCTGCTGATGAAGCAGGGGGAAATACCGCCCGCGATCGTGGATCCCTATTTTCTGGATGGTCATATCGAACAGGTGGAGATCAGCCGGAGCAATCAGGAATGGAGAATCACCATTTGGAAGGAAACCTTGGTCCCCGGTGAGGTGTACCGGACGTTCTGTCTGAGGCTTCAGGAGAAAATGCAGCATATTGCAAAGCTATCGTTTGTGTTCAGATATGCAGACGAAGTAGACCGCAAAGACATTGTTGGCGCATACTGGAACCTTTTCCTGGAGTGGGTTCACCGCGAAATACCTTCCGTCAACGGCTGGATGGCCAGGGCTAAGCATGAGCTGGACGGGGAAACCCTTATGGTCACGATGTCCGACAATACGTCGCTGGAGCTGGCGAGAAAGAAGCAGATCGACCAGGCGCTCACTCGTTTCTTCGCGCATTACTTCGAGGTTCCTCTCCGCGTCAAAATTCAAGTCGGCGAAATCCAGCGGGAAATGTACGAGGAGTTCGAGCAGAAGAAGCTCGAGGAAGAGCGTGAGGTTATCCAGAAGATGATTTCCAGCATGGAGGCGGAATCGCGCGCAGCCGAGGGTGACGATGAGGAAGTCTTTCTTCAGGTCGGTTACGATATCAAGGAGCAGCCGGTTCCGATTCAGGAAATCCAGGACGAAGAGAAGAAAATTACGGTTCAGGGCACGATTTTTGGCCTGGACCGCAAAGAGCTGCGCAACGGCAGCACGCTGTTCATGTTTAACCTGACGGACTTTACGGATTCCCTGCAGATGAAAATGTTTGCCAAGACGAAGGAAGACGTCAAAGTTCTGAGCCTGCTCGCCAACGGCAAATGGGTGAAAGCCCGCGGACGCGTCGAGATGGACCGCTTTATGACGATTCCCGAGCTGGTTATGATCCCTTCGGATTTGATCGAAGTCCAGGCGCCACCTACCCGCAAGGATAACGCTCCGGAGAAGCGGGTGGAATTCCATCTGCATACAACGATGAGCACGATGGACGCCGTGACGCCAATCGACCAGTACATCAAGACAGCCGCCAAGTGGGGCCACAAAGCGATTGCCGTGTCCGATCACGGCGGCGTGCAGTGTTATCCCGAAGCGGCGAAAGCCGCGAAGAAAAACGGGATCAAGATGATTTACGGCGTCGAGGCCAACGTGGTGAACGATTCCGTTCCGGTCGTCATGCAGCCGAAGCCGATGGACTTGAAGACTGCGACTTACATCGTATTCGATATCGAGACCACCGGCCTGTCGATCACGAACAACAAAATCATCGAGCTTGCGGCCGTCAAAATGCATGAAGGCAAGGAAGTCGACCGCTACGCTACGTTTGTTAACCCGCATGAAAAAATACCGTATCACATCCAGCAGCTGACCAACATTAACGACGAGATGGTCAAGGATGCGCCGGAGCTTGAGCCTGTCATCCAGGACTTCGTCAAGTTTGTCGGTGACGGCGTACTTGTGGCTCACAACGCACGGTTCGACGTGGGCTTCATCCAGGCTGCCCTGAAGGGGCTCGGCATGCCGGAACTGGACAACCCGGCGCTGGATACGCTGGAGCTGGCCAGATTGCTTCACCCGACGATGAAAAACCACCGCCTCAACACATTGGCGGATAAGTATAAAGTGGCGCTGGAAAGCCACCACCGGGCGATTGACGATACGATTGCCCTCGCCGGCATTCTGGACGGACTGCTGGCGGATGCCGAGAAGATCAAAGGGCTGACCCGCCTGGAACGCCTGAACGATTACGTCGGCAAGGATCTATCCAATTCTCGTCCGTTCCACTGCGGAATCTACGCGCTGAACCCGATCGGCAAGAAAAACTTGTACAAACTGGTGTCGATGTCGCACACCGAATATTTCAAACGGGTGCCATGCATCCCGAAATCGAAGCTGGAGGAGATGCGCGAAGGGCTGCTGGTCATCTCCGGCTGCGAGAAGGGCGAGTTCTTCGAAACCGTGCTGAACAAGACGGTGGAGGAAGCGACCGAGGTGGCGGAGTTTTATGATATTTTGGAAATTCAGCCGCTGACGATGTACATGCACCTTGTAGAAAAAGGGCTCGTCGGAAGCACAATAGAGCTGAAGAACGCCATCAAAACCGTGTGCGAGATCGGGGAAAAGCTGAACAAGCCCGTGATCGCCACCGGCAATGTGCACTACTTGGAGCCGCGGGACAAGCTGTTCCGGGACATTACGATTCACGGCATCACAGGCTTCAGCCCGCTGAAGGATATCCGCAAGCCGGATGCCCATTTCCGGACAACGGAAGAGATGCTGGAGGAATTCGAGTTCCTTGGTCCGGAGAAGGCGATGGAAGTGGTTGTGAAGAATACCAACGATCTGGCCGACCGCTTTGAGGAATACGAGCTGTTCCCGGACAAGCTGTTTACGCCGATTATCGAGGGGGCGGATGAGGAAATCCGCAACACTTGCTATGCCACGGCGCGGTCGATTTATGGCGAAGACCTGCCGGAAGTTGTCGTCGCACGGCTGGAGAAGGAGCTGGAGCCGATTATCAAATACGGCTTCTCCGCCAACTATCTCATTTCCGAGCGGCTGGTGAAAAAGTCGAACCAGGACGGCTACCTTGTCGGTTCGCGGGGATCCGTCGGATCGTCCGTCGTCGCGACCTTCCTCGGCATTTCCGAGGTTAACCCGCTGCCCGCGCATTATATTTGCAAAAATCCGGAATGCAAGCACAGCGAATGGTTCCTGGACGGCAGCGTGCCGAGCGGATTTGATCTTCCGGACAAGCAATGTCCGAACTGCGGCCAAATGCTGAAGGGCGAAGGCCAGGATATCCCGTTCGAAACGTTCCTTGGCTTTAAGGGCGACAAGGTTCCCGATATCGATTTGAACTTTTCCGGGGAATATCAGCCGACGGCACACAACTATACAAAAGAGATTTTTGGCGAAAAATGTGTTTTCCGCGCAGGAACCATAGGTACCGTGGCGGAAAAAACGGCATTCGGTTATACAAAGAAATACGAAGAGGAATACCATAAAAAGTGGCGCGGAGCGGAGCTGAACCGGCTCGCCGCCGGATGCACCGGCGTCAAGCGGAGCACGGGCCAGCACCCGGGCGGTATCGTCGTTGTCCCTGACTACATGGAAGTGGAAGACATCACGCCGGTTCAATACCCTGCTGACGATACGAACGCGGAATGGAAGACGACCCACTTCGATTATCACGCCTTCGACGCGAACCTGCTCAAGCTCGATATTCTGGGGCACGATGATCCGACCATGATGCGGATGCTGCAGGATTTGACAGGGGTCGATCCGACGACGATTCCGATGAACGATCCGAAGGTCATGAGCATGTTCAACTCAACGGAGGCGCTCGGGGTAACGCCCGAACAAATCCGGACACCGGTGGCCACCTACGGCGTGCCGGAGATGGGGACGAAGTTCGTCCGCCAGATGCTGATTGAGTCAAAGCCATCCTCCTTTGCCGACTTGCTGCAAATCTCGGGCCTGTCCCACGGAACGGGCGTATGGCTCGGCAATGCACAGGAGCTCATCAAGAACGGCACCTGCAACATCAAAACGGTGATCGGCTGCCGTGACGACATCATGCTGTTCCTGATTTATAAAGCCGGCATGGATGCGAGCCTGGCGTTTAAAATTACGGAAAGCGTACGTAAGGGCAAGGGCTTGACGCCGGAATGGATCGAGGAGATGAAGCGGTGCAAGGTACCGCAGTGGTATATCGATTCCTGTCTAAAAATCCAGTACATGTTCCCGAAAGCGCACGCCGCTGCATATGTTATCTCTGCGGTGCGCACGGCTTACTTCAAGCTGTACCATCCGATCGAATATTATGCCACTTACTTCTCGGTCCGGGCAGAAGACTTCGATATCGAGCTGTGCTGCCAGGGCTATGAGGCCATCTACCGGCAAATCGAAGAGATCGAGCAGAAGGGCTTCCAGGCGACGACCAAGGAAAAAAGCATGCTTTCGATCCTCGAGATGGCGCTGGAAATGACCGCACGCGGCTTTACGTTCAAGCCGATCGATCTGTACCGTTCCGATGCGACCCGGTTTACGGTGGACGGAGAATCGCTGATTCCACCGTTCTCGGCGCTGGCCGGCATCGGGGATAACGCGGCAAAGAACATCGCCGCCGCCCGCGAATACGGGGAGTTTCTCTCCATTGAGGATTTCCAGCAGAAATCCAAAGCGAGCAAGACGATCATCGAGCTGCTCACGGGAATGGGCTGCTTCAGGGGGCTTCCGGAGAGCAACCAGCTTTCGTTATTTTAATTCCGTCTTTTGTGTGCAGCGCCCTAACCCCTTGCTGCACAAGGTTTAGTCAAGGCATCATACTTGTCAGTACTGCCAGACTATGTTATAATTTTTTTGGTAATCATGTAGATAAAACCGTTGTTTAAAGAGTGGGGCGACCCACTCTTTACTCTTTGGTATATAGGATATTTGAAGCCTTGGAGGTTATAATCTTTGAGCACACCGAAGATCAAAGGAATTGTGGAACAAATGGTACAGCCCTATTTGGATGAGCATAACTTCGAGCTTGTCGACATCGAATACGTGAAGGAAGGCAGCAACTACTTTCTTCGCGTCTTTGTTGACAAGGAAGGCGGCATCGACATTGATGACTGCGGGATGATCAGCGAGTATCTGAGCGGGAAGCTGGACGAGAACGATCCGATTCCCGAAGCTTATTTTCTGGAAGTTTCCTCCCCTGGCGCCGAACGTCCGCTCAAGAAGAAGGAAGACGTAGCCAAAGCCGTCGGCAAAGATGTTTTTGTAACGGTTTACGAGCAGGTAGAAGGCCAGAAGGAATTTGAAGGCCGGCTTCTTTCGTTCGAGGACGACGTTCTTGTCATTTCTGCGGGCAAGAAGGAATACAGCATCCCGTATGCAAAAGTTGCCAGCGCCAGACTGGCGATTATTTTTTAAATACAAGGCTGCACTTTGAAAGGGGGAATTGATTTCCAATGAGTATGGATTTTATTGAAGCGATGAATGAGTTGGAAAGAGAGAAAGGAATCAGCAAGGACATTTTGTTCGAAGCCATTGAGGCGGCGCTGATCTCCAGCTACAAACGGAATTTTAACACGGCGCAGAACGTTCGCGTCGACATGAACCGGAATACCGGGGTTATCAAAGTGTTTGCCCGCAAGCTGATCGTGGAAGAGGTGCTGGATCCCCGCACCGAAATTTCCCTGCCTGCAGCCCGCGAGATCAATCCGCATTTCCAAATTGACGATATTGCGGAAATCGAGGTCACTCCCCGGGATTTCGGACGGATTGCCGCCCAGACGGCCAAACAGGTCGTTACACAGCGGATCCGCGAGGCGGAGCGCGGCCTGATTTATAACGCCTTCGTCGACAAAGAAGAGGATATCGTGACCGGTACGGTCCAGCGCCAGGATCCTCGCAACTTCTACGTGGATCTGGGCAAGGTGGAAGCGGTGCTGCCGCTCAACGAGCTGATGCCGAACGAAAAGTTCAAGCACGGCGACCGGATCAAAGCCTACATCACGAAGGTGGAGAATACGACCAAGGGGCCGCAAATTATGCTGTCCCGGACGCATCCGGGGCTCTTGAAGCGATTGTTCGAGCTGGAGGTGCCGGAAATTTTTGACGGTGTCGTGGAAATTCGCTCCGTCGCCCGTGAAGCCGGATTCCGCTCGAAGATCGCGGTGTATTCCCGCAACCCGGAAGTGGATCCTGTCGGCTCCTGCGTCGGGCCGAAGGGCTTGCGTGTGCAGACCATTGTCAATGAGCTGCGCGGTGAAAAAATCGACATCGTCCGTTATTCCGAACAGGTGGAAGAGTATGTGGCCAATGCCCTCAGCCCTTCCAAAGTTCTGGAAGTGATTGTATTTGAAGATGAGAAGATGGCACGTGTCATCGTGCCGGATTATCAATTGTCTCTCGCAATCGGGATCAAAGGGCAAAACGCCCGCCTTGCAGCCAAGCTGACAGGGTGGAAGATCGATATTAAGAGTGAGAGCCAGGCGGAACAGGAATTCGGCAGACCGAAAACATCCTCGGGTGAAATGCACCAAGATTCCGTCTCCGTCGATTAATTCCAAACAGGACGGGGGTCGCGGCATGAAACAAAGAAAAGTCCCGCTGCGCAAATGCGTGGCATGCCAGGAAATGATGCCCAAGAAGGAACTGATCCGTATTGTCAAAACGCCGGAAGATGAAGTACTGATCGACCTGACTGGCAAGAAGTCGGGCCGGGGGGCTTATCTCTGCGGCAAAGTATCTTGCTTTAAACTGGCACAGAAGAACAAATCACTGGATCGGGCTCTGAAGCATCATGTCAAACCGGAAATTTACGAACAGCTCGCAGATGACTTTGTGCTCGTGGAAGACGAATTTTTGGCCGTAAAGGAACGTTCGGTTGATGAGTAAAACTTTATCCCGCCTGGGTCTTGCCATGCGGGCGGGGAAAGTGGTCACCGGCGACGAAATCGTCCTGAAAGCGATCCGGTCTTCCGAAGCGAAACTGGTCATGCTGGCGGCTGACGCCTCAGCCAATACACAAAAAAAGTTCCGCGACAAATGCGGAACATACAACATTCCTCTGGTGATCGGATTTGACCGGGAAAGCCTGGGCACAAGCATTGGAAAGCCCGAAAGGGTTGTGCTCGCCATTACGGATCAAGGATTCGCAGAAATGATCTCCAAGAGTCTTGGAGATAATTCGGAGGTGGAGTATATTGAGTAAACAGGACAGTAAAGATAAGCTGCGCGTGTACGAATATGCAAAATCACTTAATATGAGCAGTAAGGAAATCATAACCATTTTGAAAAGGCTTGATATTCCCGTTAACAATCATATGAGCGTTATGGAGAATGATGCGGTCTCGAAAGTGGAACAATTTTTCAAGGATATTAAGTCGAATGCGGCCGCCAAGCGGGAAGGCGGAGACCGCCAGACCGTGGCGAGCACTTCCGCGGTCAGAAACGAGGCAGGCACTCAGCGTAACCAGGGCGGCCGGGCAGCCGGATCGGACCCATCACAAAAACAACAGGAAAAGCAGGTAGGTATGAATAATAAATTGAATAACACCACACAAACAGGGTCGCAAAGACCGCAGGGCGGGCAAGATTCCCGCAGAAGTCACTCAGGATCTCAGCAAAGCAGACCGCAAGGTCAATCGAATGGATCGGGCAACCGTCCGCAAGGCGCGGGTGCCGGATCGAATAACCGGAATCAAGGTTCCCAAGGAGGCCGTCCGCAAGGATCCGGCCAGGGCGGCAATCGCCCCCAAGGATCCGGTCAAGGCGGCAATCGCCCTCAAGGATCGCAGCAGGGTGGCGGCCAGCGCTCGGGCGCAGGACGCCCGCAGCAGCAATCCACCGGAAACCGCGGTCCTCAAGGAAACGCCGGCGGCGACAACAACTTCTCCAGAAGCAACGATAACCGCGGAGGCGGCAATCGCGGTCAGAACCGCGGCAATAACAACGGTTCGAAACGCTTTGACGACAACCGCCAGGGCGGAGGATTTAACCGGAACAATCGCGGCGGTAAGAACAACCGCGGCAGACAACAGTCTCAGCAGCCGCCGCGCGAGAAGATCGACAACACGCCGAAGAAGATTATCGTCCGCGGCAACATGACCGTTGGCGAAACAGCCAAGCTGCTTCATAAGGATGCTTCCGAAGTCATTAAGAAGCTGATCCAGATGGGCGTCATGGCAACGATCAACCAGGAACTCGACATCGATACGATATTGCTGCTTGCCGGCGAATTCGGCGTCGAAGTCGAAGTGAAGATCGTGGTCGAGGACGATCGCTTCGAGACCGTCGAAGAGAACGACGATCCGGCTGATCTGAAGTCGCGTCCGCCGGTTGTCACCATCATGGGTCACGTCGACCATGGTAAAACGACGCTGCTGGATGCCATCCGTTCCACGAACGTAACCGGCGGCGAAGCCGGAGGCATCACCCAGCACATCGGTGCTTATCAGGTGGAAATCAACAACAAGAAGATTACTTTCCTTGATACGCCGGGCCACGAAGCGTTTACGGCCATGCGTGCGCGCGGTGCGCAAATTACCGACATTACGATCATTGTGGTCGCTGCCGACGACGGCGTCATGCCGCAGACGGTTGAAGCTATCAACCACGCGAAGGCAGCCGAGCTGCCGATCATCGTGGCGGTGAACAAAATCGACAAACCGGATGCTAATCCGGATAAAGTGAAGCAGGAGCTGACCGAATACGGTCTCGTTCCGGAAGAGTGGGGCGGAGACACGATTTTCGTCAACGTATCCGCGAAGCAAAGAATGGGGCTTGAGGATCTGCTTGAGATGATCCTTCTGGTCGCCGAAGTGAATGAATACAAAGCGAATCCGGACAAACGCGCCCGCGGTGCGGTGATCGAGGCCGAGCTGGATAAAGGCCGAGGACCGGTAGCCCGCGTGCTGGTACAGCACGGTACGCTGAAAGTCGGGGATGCGTTCGTGGCAGGCAACTGCTTTGGCCGCGTCCGGGCGATGGTCAACGACAAGGGACGCCGTTTGAAGGAAGCCGGACCGTCTACGCCGGTGGAAATCACCGGTCTGACCGAGGTTCCGCTTGCCGGCGATCCGTTCATGGTATTTGAAGACGAGCGCAAGGCCCGTTCGATTGCCGAGAAACGTGCCATCACCCAGCGTCAGTCCGATCTTGGCAGCAACGTCCGCGTCACGCTGGACGATCTGTTCAAGCACATCAAGGACGGCGAGATCAAGGACCTGAACGTCATCATCAAAGGCGACGTGCAGGGTTCGGTCGAAGCGCTGAAAGGCTCGCTCTCCAAGATCGAAGTGGAAGGCGTTCGCGTCAAAATCATCCACAGCGGCGCAGGGGCAATTACCGAGTCCGATATCATTCTGGCAGCGGCGTCCAATGCGATCGTTATCGGCTTTAACGTCCGTCCAGATCCGCAGGCCGGCGCAACCGCCGAGCAGGAGAAAGTGGATATCCGCCTGCATCGCGTCATTTACAACGTCATTGAAGAAATCGAGCAGGCCATGAAGGGCATGCTGGATCCGGAATATAAAGAAGTGGTTATCGGCCACGCGGAAGTGCGCAACCTCTTCAAAATCAGCAAAGTGGGTACGATTGCCGGATGTATGGTTACGTCAGGCAAGATCGCGCGTAACGCCGAAGTCCGCCTGATACGCGACGGCATCGTCATCCATGAAGGTAAGATCGATACGCTCAAACGTTTCAAGGACGACGCTAAAGAAGTGGCACAGGGTTATGAATGTGGCATTACTTTGGAAAGCTATAATGACGTCAAGGAAGGCGACGTTATTGAAGCGTTCATCATGGAAACGGTGGAGCGCAAGTAGAGAGGTGAACAGGCATGGCTAAAATTCGGGCTGGACGGGTTGGAGAGCAGATCAAGAAAGAGCTGAGCCAGCTGATCCAAAGCGAACTGAAGGACCCGCGCATCGGTTTCGTTACCGTAACCGGTGTGGATGTGACGAACGATTTGTCGCAGGCGAAAGTTTATTTAAGCGTTCTGGGGGATAAC
The DNA here is from genome assembly GCF_025809195.1 of Paenibacillus sp. PSB04. Classification (NCBI taxonomy): domain Bacteria; kingdom Bacillati; phylum Bacillota; class Bacilli; order Caryophanales; family Paenibacillaceae; genus Paenibacillus; species Paenibacillus sp. PSB04. The sequence continues at coordinate 6,243,439 of NZ_CP081301.1, read as the reverse complement.
GAGCAGAAGAACAACACGCTGAAGGCTCTGGAGAAGGCGAACGGCTTTCTCCGCTCGGAGCTCGGCAAGCGAGTCCGGCTGCGCCATACCCCGGAGCTGATTTTTAAGTTTGACGAATCCATCGCGTATGGCAGTCACATCGAGAAGCTCCTCGGTGAAATCGGAAAAAACGAAGATAACTAAATAAAAGATTTAAAGGAGACGGCCAATGCAGACCTATGAACAATCGCTTGAGCAGGCAAAGGAGTTTTTGCTGACGCATGATGATTATCTTGTAGTGTCTCATATTCAGCCGGACGGAGATGCAGTCAGTTCCACAGTTGCCGTGGGCTGGCTTCTCTCATGTCTGGGCAAAAAATTTACTCTGATCAATGAAGGGCCGATTCCTGAACGGATGAAATTTTTATGCCTGTCAGAGCAGATTGTGAATATGGAGCTTCATCCACCGGAACGTTCATTCAAGCATGTCATTTGTGTGGATTGCGCCGATTTTGGGAGAGTGGGATTGACGCAGCAATGCTTCGCTCCGGATGCCTTGATCTTGAACATCGATCACCACCCGACCAACAACGGTTACGGGAGTGCGACGCTGATTAAGCCGGACGCTGCGGCAACGGCCGAAATTTTGTATGATCTGATCCATGCGTTCGGATTTCAATGGACGAAGGAGATTGCGACCGCGATCTATACCGGGCTGCTGACGGACACCGGCGGTTTCCGTTATTCCAATACGTCCCCTAAAGTGATGGCGGCGGCTTCCGAGCTGCTCGGCTATGGGGTCAACGGGCCGGAGCTGTCGGAGACCCTGCTCGAGGCAATGACCCTGCCCCAGATGAAGGTGCTGGTCAAAGCGTTGAACACACTCGAGATGACGCCGGACGGCAAAATCAGCTGGGTATACGTCACTCCCGAGCATATGGTGGAGGCAGGCGCGGCCAACGATGACCTGGAAGGAATCGTGAACTATCCGCGGAATATTCAGGGCGTCGAGGTCGGCATTTTATTCAAAGTGATCAATGACCAAGCGGTCAAAGTAAGCATGCGTTCTGCAGGCAAAGTTGACGTGGCCGCCCTGGCGCAGACGTTTGGTGGCGGCGGGCATGTCCGCGCAGCGGGGTGCCGTATCGAAGGAACACTGGATACGATTATTCCTCAGGTTATAGAACGGGTGAGACAATTTTTATGAGCAGCTTAGAAGGTGTATTGGCCATCGATAAGCCGGCGGGGATGACTTCCCACGATGTCGTTGCCAAGGCGCGCCGTATATTGAAAATGAAGCGGATTGGGCACACCGGAACCTTGGATCCCGAAGTTACCGGTGTTCTGCCGCTCTGCCTTGGCCGGGCGACCCGGGTGGTGGAGTACATGCAGGAGCTTCCGAAGGAATATGCAGCTACCCTGCGGCTGGGCATTGCCACCGACACCGAGGATTTGACCGGTACGGTCACGGAATCTGTGGACGGGGTCCATGTCACGCCGGAAGATGTGGAGAAGGTGCTCCACTCTTTTGAAGGGACGATTTCCCAGGTGCCCCCCATGTACTCTGCGGTCAAGGTCGGAGGCAAACGGCTCTACGAGCTGGCCCGGGAGGGCAAGACGGTTGAGCGCAAAAGCCGCGAGGTGACGATTCACGAAATTGAAATGACCGGCTCGGCCTGGCAAGGGCCTTATCTGGACATTTCCTTTCGGGTTCTGTGCTCCAAGGGGACGTACATTCGGACGTTATGCGTAGATATCGGGCGGGCTCTGCAGCTGCCGTCAACGATGGTGAAGCTGGAGCGCACGATGTCGGCAGGAATTCCCGCTTCGAAGTGCCTCACGCTCGAAGATATCGAGCGCCTGACGGCGACGGGTGAGCTGGACGAGCATTTGATTCCGGTCGACGAAGCGGTCCGGCATCTTCCGGCACATACCGTGGCCGAGGACAAGGCGGCTGCCGCCTTGCAGGGTCAGAGGCTCTCGGGCAGAGCGGTTACGCCGGAGGTCATGCTGCCCGGATGCATACGACTGTATGATCCAAAGGGAATGTTTCTCGGCATTTTCGAAAAACAGGCAGAGACGGGGGCTATCGCTCCGGTCAAGGTATTTCTGCCAGAGTCATAATGATTATCTATGGAATTGCAGGTGAAAGAACAGTGAAGACCGTATATTTATCGTACCCGCTGCCTGCGGAGGTCATCCGGGAGCATACCCAGCCGCAGGTCGCAGCCATCGGACAGTTCGACGGAGTGCACCTTGGTCATGCCAGCGTCATCTCTTCTGCGGTGAACCTGGCAAAGGGCAAGAACATCCCTTCGGCCGTCATGACATTCCATCCGCATCCGAAGGACGTGATGAAGAAAGGGGACTACGAGGGCAGCCTAACGCCTCTGCAGGAGAAGCAGGAGCTGCTGGCCGGCCTGGGGGTCGATATCGTATACGTCGTTGAGTTTAACGATTCCTTTTCCCATGTAAGTCCGCAGGAATTTGTAGAAGGCGTGCTGTTTCCCTTGGGCATCGAGGCGGCCGTGGTCGGTTTCGATTTCCGCTTTGGCCACAAGGGGGAAGGCAATGCCGAGATGCTCCGCCTGCTGGGGGACGGCCGGCTGAACGTCGAAGTTATCCCGCCGTTCGAACTGGAAGGCGGCAAGGTCAGCAGTACGGAAATTCGCAAAGCGCTGCAAAGGGGTGACCTGGAGCGGGCCGGCCGTCTGCTCGGCCGCAGCTACCGGCTGCGCGGAACCGTTGTCGGCGGAGAAAAACGCGGCCGTACCATCGGTTTTCCGACGGCCAACCTGAAACTGGACGATAAGTTTGTCATTCCGGTTAAGGGTGTGTACGCGGTACGAGCCTTTTTGAACGGAAGGATTTTTCCCGGCGTCATGAATGTGGGGGTTAAACCGACATTTCATGAGAACGAAACGGTGCCAAGCTTTGAGGTTCACTTGTTTGACTTTGACCGGGAAATTTACGGCGAGCATGTCTCGGTGGAACTGGTCCATTTTATCCGGAATGAGCGGAAGTTTCCTTCCGTACCGGAACTCATCGCCCAGATCCAGGCGGACGCGGATCGCGCCAGAGAACTTTTGAAGTCGGGCCGCTAAAGCTTACGCGCTGGCGAACATTTACTTTTGCCGGTGAAGTATGCTATACTGATAAACGTTGCTGGATGCCCATGGGCTGAAGGAAACCTTAGCTTGGATACACGATCTCACCGACGGTTTCTAGGCTAACGGCGATTATTTATGTTAAGGAGGTGAACAGGATGGCATTGACTCAAGAACGCAAACAACAACTGATCGAAGAGCACAAAACTCATGAGTCCGATACAGGATCTCCTGAAGTGCAAATTGCTATCCTTACGGAGAACATCGTTAATTTGACAGACCACCTGCGTACGCACAAGAAGGATCATCATTCCCGTCGCGGTCTTTTGAAAATGGTCGGTCAACGCCGTAAGCTGTTGGCATACTTGAAAAACAAGGATGTTAAACGCTATAGCGCTCTGATTGAAAAACTTGGATTGCGTCGTTAATAATCCATATTGTTCTACGGAAAGCAGCCTGGTTGTTCACCGTTTGTCCTTCTAGGAGTGACAGCGGGGCAACCGGGTTGCTTTTTATGCAGGACTATATGAATTATCCCCATCTGGGGAATACTGATTGAGTAATAAAGGAGGGATTTCATGGAAAGTCGTGTTGAAATGCAGTTGGGCGGCAGAACCTTGGTCATGGAGACCGGACGCCTCGCGAAGCAGGCTAACGCCGCCGTGATGGTCCGCTACGGGGAAACGGCCGTACTTTGTACAGTGACCGCCTCCAGCGAACCGAAGGATCTGGACTTTTTTCCGCTGACTGTAAACTATGAAGAAAGATTGTATGCCGTAGGTAAGATCCCGGGGGGCTTTATCAAACGGGAAGGCAGACCGAGCGAGAAGGCCATTCTGGCCAGCCGTCTGACCGACCGTCCGATTCGTCCGCTGTTTCCGGAAGGCTTCCGTAACGATGTGCAGGTGCTGAACCTTGTCATGAGCGTGGATCAGGACTGCTCGCCGGATATTGCGGCCATGATCGGTACTTCCGCAGCGCTGAGCATTTCGGACGTGCCATTTGACGGACCGATCGGCGGTGTCATCGTAGGACGCGTAGACGGACAATTTATTATTAATCCGGACATCGCGCAGCAGGAGAAAAGTGACATTTACCTGGTCGTCGCAGGCACCAGAGACGCCATCATGATGGTTGAAGCCGAGGCGAACGAGGTTCCTGAGGAAACGATGCTGGAAGCGATTATGTTCGGTCACGAGGAGATCAAAAAGATCGTGTCCGTCATTGACGAACTGACGCAAAAAGCCGGCAAACCGAAAATGGAAGTGAAGCTTCATGCGGTTGACGCTCAGGTTAATGCCGAAGTACGCGAATTCGCTGCAGAGCGTCTCGTAGAAGCGGTACGCATTGCCGAGAAGCATGCGCGCCAGGATGCGATCGATGCGATCAACGAAGAAACGGTAACTTTCTTTGAACAAAAATACATAGAGACGCCTGAGCTCTTGAAAGATGTCAAAGAAGTGCTGCATGATATTGTCAAAGAAGAAGTAAGACGCCTGATCACCCACGATAAGGTCCGTCCTGACGGCCGGGGTCTGGACGAGATCCGTCCGATCGAATGCGATACGAGCATTCTGCCGCGCACGCATGGTACAGGCTTGTTCACTCGTGGTCAAACCCAGGCTCTCAGCGTGTGTACGTTGGGTGCGCTCGGTGACGTGCAAATTCTGGACGGCATCGATTTGCAGGAAACCAAACGCTTTATGCACCATTATAACTTCCCTCCGTTCAGCGTAGGCGAAGCCCGTCCGCTTCGTGCACCGGGACGCCGCGAAATCGGCCACGGCGCGCTGGGTGAACGCGCTCTGTCGAAGGTCATTCCATCGGAGACCGAGTTCCCGTACACGATTCGTCTCGTTTCCGAAGTGCTGGAGTCGAACGGTTCCACATCCCAGGCAAGTATTTGCGCAAGCACGCTGGCCATGATGGATGCCGGGGTACCGATCAAGGCGCCGGTTGCTGGCGTAGCCATGGGTCTGATTAAAGACGGAGAGCATGTATCCATTCTGACGGATATTCAGGGGATGGAAGACCATCTGGGCGATATGGACTTCAAAGTGGCCGGTACGGCTGAAGGGGTAACCGCCATTCAGATGGACATCAAAATTGCCGGCATTGACCGCCAGATTTTGAACGACGCTCTGAAGCAGGCCAAAGAAGGTCGGATGTTTATCCTGAGCAAAATGATGGAAGCGATCCAGAAGCCAAGAGAGACGTTGTCTCCATATGCTCCGAAGATCATCGTCATGAACATCAATCCGGACAAGATCCGCGACGTGATCGGCGCAGGCGGCAAGATCATCAACAAGATCATCGAGGAAACCGGCGTGAAGATCGACATCGAGCAGGACGGACGCGTCTTCATCGCATCGTCCAATGAGGAAATGAACCAGAAAGCCCGCTCTATTATTGAAGGCATCGTCCGTGAAGTCGAAGTCGGCGAAATCTATGTCGGCACCGTCAAACGGGTCGAGAAATTCGGCGCTTTCGTCGAAGTGCTTCCGAATAAAGAGGGACTTGTGCACATTTCTCAGCTCTCGACCGAGCGTGTCGGCAAAGTTGAGGACGTCGTGAATGTCGGAGATACGATCACCGTCAAAGTGACCGAGATCGACCAGCAGGGGCGTATCAACCTGTCGCGCAAAGCGGTATTGGTTGCAGAATCCAAGGCTTAAATCAAGCGGAGCGGCTTCGTCAAGAAGCCACGCTTGCTACCATATGCAGTCTAAGAGACAGAAAGTACTCACTTCTGGCTCTTTTTTTATAATATCAGATAGTATAAACTCCAGAGCCATTGCCTCCTGATATTGCAAGAAAAAACACCTTTAAACGCGGTCTGTCTTCTCTGAAGGTGCTTCGATAGACGCTTTTCTTATAATATCAGATAGTATAAACTGCAGAGCCATTGCCTCCTGATATTGCAAGAAAAAACACCTTTAAACGCGGTCTGTCTTCTTTGAAGGTGCTTCGATAGGCTTTTTCTTATGAGATCAGAATGGATAAACTTCAAAGCCATTGCCTCTGATATTGCAAGAAAAATTACCTTTGAATGCGGTCAAAACCTCCGGATGCTCTCTCGCGGCCTCCATTCATAATCCCGCTCGTCCCTTCATATGATGGGACAAAGTATGTTAAGGGAGATGAGCGGAAAAATGAACGGGAGACGGACAGCCATCGTGCTTGCCTGTTTTGCCACCATCGTCGGGCTCGCGCAGACCGGTGCGGTCGGGGACTATTTTCAGGACGTACGGCACCACCTGACTGCTCAAACCGCGTTTGAGCCCCAGACGGACGAGAAGCAGCTGGATCCGCTGTACAAGCAGATTCAGGAGAAGGCCGAGGCCACGAGGATTCCACCGGTGGATGCGGTCGTGGACCGCGTCTGGAAGGCCATTCCGGGGTACAACGGCCTGGAGATCGACGTAGACGAGACCTATAAGCGGGCTAAGGCCCAGGGAGCCACGGCTCCGATTACATATGTGTACCGTCAAATTCCCCCCAAGGTGAACCTGGGCGATTTGGCGGCTGAACCGATTTATAAAGGGAACCCGAAAAAGCCGATGGTTTCCCTGATGATTAACGTCGCGTGGGGGGACGAGTACATCGTTCCGATGCTCGATACGCTGGATGCGGAGAACGTAAAGGCAACCTTCTTTTTTGACGGAAGCTGGTTGAAGAAAAATCCGGAGATGGCCAAGGAGATCCAAAAGCGGGGGCATGAGCTGGAGAACCATGCGTATACGCACCCCAACATGAGTCAGCTGAGCCGCGAACGGGCCACGCTCGAAATCAGCAAAACCCAGCAGCTGTTGAAGGATACACTGGGTGTGACGAACAAGTGGTTTGCGCCGCCTTCCGGAGATTTTAATCAGCAGACAGTCCAAATCGCCGCCAGCCTCGGCCTGAAGACGGTTCTGTGGACACTGGACACGGTGGATTGGCGGAAGCCTTCACCGGATTCCATCGTCAACAAGATCTCGGCCAAAGTGGAGCCGGGCACCTTGATTCTGATGCATCCGACCTCCTCCTCCTCCCAGGCGCTGAAGGGCATGATCCGGGTGATCAAGGCGAAAGGCCTTGTACTGGGTACGGTCAGCCAGACGCTGTCCCCCGAGAGAGTCACGGCGCCCAAGGTTGAGTGAGACGGCTTTTTTTGATAGGATAGGGATTGCGCTGGCTGTAGTCAGGAAAGTTACGGCTCGGCCATCATTTGCATGAAGAACGGATAACTAGTTAGAACTGGACAGGGGCAGCCTGGAGGTTCATTGGATTAATTTTAGGAGGGCCTCTCGCGTGAAAAAAATAAACTTAAGCAACGGCCTTAGAGTAGTTATGGAGAAAATTCCGACGATGCGTTCGGTTTCCTTTGGCATTTGGGTAAAGACAGGCTCCCGCCACGAAACCTTGGCCAACAACGGCATTTCCCATTTTATCGAGCACATGCTGTTTAAAGGGACTGAACGGTTTGACGCCAAGGCGATTGCCGAGGAATTCGATGCCATTGGCGGCAATGTGAATGCCTTTACTTCTAAGGAATATACCTGTTTTTATGCCAAGGTGCTGGATGAGCATCTGCCGATCGCCGTAGACGTGCTCGCCGATATGTTCTTCCGTTCCAAGCTGGACGGTGAGGAGCTGGCCAAGGAGAAGAACGTCATTCTGGAAGAGATTTCGATGTACGAAGATACGCCGGACGACATGGTGCACGACCTAATGGCTAAGGCGGTCTACGGGGATCATCCGCTCGCCTATCCGATACTGGGAACGAAGGAACAGCTGGAAAGCATGGGATCTTCCGACCTTCGCGCCTACATGGATGACCACTATACGATCGAGAACACCGTCATCAGCGTGGCAGGTAACATTGACGATAACATTGTGGAGCTGCTGGAACGCCATTTCGGCGGTTTCCAAACCAGCGGGCGGGTGAGCGAATTGACCGTGCCTTCATTCCAGAGCGGGATCTTGTATCATAAAAAGAAGACAGAGCAGAATCATATCTGCCTGTCCTTCCCGGGATGCTCGATTCACGATCCGCTTCAGTATGCCATGATTCTGCTCAATAACAGCATCGGTGGCGGGATGAGCTCGCGGTTGTTCCAGGAAATCCGGGAAAAGCGGGGACTCGCTTATTCGGTATATTCCTACCACAGCTCCAACGAAGACAGCGGTTTGTTTACGATCTATGCCGGAACCGCGCCGAAGCAAACCAATGAGGTCATGGGCTTAACCAAAGAGGTGCTGGCGGATGTGGCCGTACACGGGATGACCGAGGACGAACTCCGGAAAGGCAAGGAGCAGCTGAAGGGCAGTCTGATCCTGAGCCTTGAGGGCACTGGAAGCCGTATGAACCGGCTCGGCAAAAACGAGCTGATGCTGGGCAAGCATTTTTCGCTCGATGACATGATCGAAAAGATCGAAAACGTGACGATGAACGACGTGAACGCGGTGCTGGACCGGATGTTCAGCCAGCCGTTCGCGCTGGCGATGGTCGGATCGACGGACCGCGCCATTGCTGGGTTAAGGAGGGACGATTTTGTCACACTACGTACAAATTCATAAATTGCCGGGTCACGAGGATGTGCGGCTGCCGGAGAAAATGTCCGGCTCCGCCTCCGGCTATGACCTGTACGCCGCCGTTGAAGAAGAAGTCGTCCTCCAGCCGGGGGAGCGCAGGCTCATCCCGACCGGGTTTGCCATCGCCATGCCCGACGGGCTGGAAGCACAAATCCGCCCGAGAAGCGGGCTGGCCCTGAAGCACGGTATCACCTGCCTTAATACGCCGGGAACGATCGACGCCGATTACCGCGGGGAAATCAAGGTGCTGCTGATCAACCTCGGCCAGGAGCCTTTTGCGATCACCCGAAACGAGCGCATCGCCCAAATGGTGTTCGTGGAAGTGCCGCAGGTGACGTTTGAGCAGGTGGACGTACTGTCCGAAACCGTTCGCGGTGAGGGCGGATTCGGACACACCGGCAAATAATTTATAGTTCAATACAGCCTGGAGTTCGTTCCCGAAAGGGTTCGGTCTCCAGGCTTTTTTACATAGAAGGAAATATAGGCTTCAGAGACCCAGCTTCCTATATCGCAAGGGAAATTGCTGCTACATGCGGTCCGGCTTCCTGAACAGTGCGCCTACAAACGTTTTTTATTTGACGGGCGTCTTTCACCCCTCCTTAGGCAGCGGCATATGATGGATTCATAACAGTGTTTTTGAAAGGAGTGACATCCTTGTGCTGACTGGAGTTCATATTGTGTTCCTAGGCGGGGATGCACGGCAGATCGAGGTGATCCGTAAATGTTCGGAGATGGATGCTACCGTCAGCGTGGTCGGATTCGACAAGCTGAATGAAAGGGTCCTGGGAGTCTCGTGGGAACGCCTCTCTTCTGAACTGCTTTCTGCGGCAGACGTTCTCGTGCTGCCTGTTGTCGGGTGTGATGATACAGGAGCGATCCAGACGCCATATTCTGGAGAGTCCTTAAAGCTGCTGGATGAGCATTTGGCCGCTCTTCCGTCGCATTGTACCGTTTATACGGGAATGGCCAAACCCTATCTGCGCAGCCTATGCGCAAGCCACGAGGTACGCCTGTTGGAACTGCTGGACCGGGATGATGTTGCCATTTTTAATTCCATCCCAACGGCGGAAGGCGCACTGGTGATGGCAATCCAGAATACGCCGTTTACGATCCACGGTTCGGATTGTATTGTGCTGGGATTGGGTAGAACCGGGTTTACGATGGCGAAAAGCCTACAGGGACTCGGGGCGAAGGTGAGGGCCGGCGTCAGGTCGGAAAAGGATTTTGCCAGAGCGGAGGTCATGGGCTGGGAGCCTTTCCTGACAAGGGATTTGGCGGATCATGTGCGAAGTGTCGACTTGATTTTTAACACGATTCCGACTATGATAGTCACAGCGCAAATCCTGTCAAGAATGCCCCAAAGCGCCGTCATTATTGACCTTGCTTCGGCTCCCGGAGGATGTGATTTCCGGTATGCGGAGAAGCGGGGTATTAAGGCCTTGCTGGCTCCTGGATTACCTGGAATCGTAGCTCCCAAAACAGCTGGAATGATTATTGCCAATGCTTTGGTACAGTTGATTTCGGACGAGATCAAGATTCGGGGGGATGGGGAATGAACTTGCAGGGTAAAACGGTAGGTTATGCGATTACGGGTTCACATTGTACGCTTGCTGAAATTATGCCGCAGATTCAACGATTTATGGACGCCGGTGCCAAAGTGGTGCCGATTGTATCCAATTCGGTGCAGGTAACGGACACCCGCTTCGGCACATCCGCGAGCTGGCTGGAACAGCTGAAGAACATCACGGGGAGCGACATCATCACCTCAATTGTGGATGCGGAGCCTCTGGGACCGTCCAAACTGCTCGACGTGCTGGTCATTGCGCCTTGCACGGGCAATACGACAAGCAAGCTGGCCAATGCCATTACGGACAGTCCTGTCTTGATGGCCGCCAAGGCCCAAATGCGGAATTTGCGTCCGCTGGTGCTGGCGATTTCCACCAATGACGGATTGGGATTAAACGCAGCGAATATCGCCAAGCTGCTTGTGACCAAGAACATTTATTTTGTTCCGTTCGGTCAGGATAATCCGGTGCAGAAGCCCAATTCGCTGGTTGCGAACATGGAGCTGATCCCCGAAGCGTGCGATGCGGCTCTTGAAGGAAGACAACTGCAGCCTATGCTGATTCAACGCATGTTTTCCGCGTAATCCAGATCGGCTGCATTCGTTTCGAGTTCCGGCACCCGAAACTGCATTGTCCAGCCCCAAGCAGATGCTGCGGGCGGTAATTTTGCGCCCCATGCCGTAAGACACGGGGCTGTTTGCATCGTTTATTCCGGGCCGCCGTAATCGGATAAATATCAGTGTACAGGACATAAGTTGAATGAACCAAATGGTCGTAGAGACCAAATAGTAAATGTAGGACGACTCGATCGAAGTGATCGCAGCCTGTTTTGCTTATCCCGGTTGGATGCGGCACCGGATCTTGTGAGGATGCCGATTCGGGCGGGAACAGGAAACTAGGCTGCGATTACGAACTGCTGGCCAAAGGCATGTGTTCATGCTTTGGCTCTGAGGAAGGGTACAGCCGACACGGCTGTACACGTCACAGGAAATCGACGCAGCTAAACGTTCTGCCGTTCTTATCTAGCATGGGGGAATTGAAATGAGCATCTTAGTACAGAAATTCGGCGGTACATCTTTGTCGACTCCGCAAGCAAGGGAACTCGTCATCAAGCACATTAGACGCGAACTGGACAACGGTTATCAGCTTGTTGTCGTCGTTTCCGCCATGGGACGCAAGGGGGAGCCGTATGCGACAGACACGCTCCTGGACTGGGTTTCCCAGAACGGGAACGCTCTTCCGTCGCGGGAGCGGGATTTACTGCTGTGCTGCGGTGAAATCATATCGGCTGCCACGCTGTGCAGCCTGCTGGAGGATGAAGGCATCACCTCCACGGTGCTGACCGGGGCTCAGGCCGGATTTGTCACCGATGATCAATACGGCAACGCGCGGATTAAGGACGTCCGTCCGGAGCGGATTGTGAAGGAGCTCGAAACGCATCAGGTGGTCGTCGTCACCGGTTTTCAGGGTCAGACCGAAACCGGGGACTTTACCACTTTGGGGCGGGGCGGAAGCGATACTTCGGCAACGGCGCTGGGTGCGGCGCTGCGTGCCGAAATGGTTGACATCTACACGGACGTCAACGGGATTCTGACAGCGGATCCCCGGATCGTCGAAGACGCCAAACCGCTCTCCGTCGTAAGCTACGCTGAAATTTGCAACATGGCCCAATACGGAGCCAAGGTTATCCACCCGAGAGCCGTTGAAATTGCGATGCAGGCGCATGTGCCGGTGCGGGTGCGGTCCACCTTTTCGGAAGATGAAGGAACGCTGGTTACCCAGCCGGAAGGCTTCAGGGACGTTCAGCTGGGCTTCATGGACCGGTATGTGACGGGAATCGCCTACGTGAGCAACGTCACTCAAATCACGGTGGAATGCGAGAACGAAGGAGATAATCTTCAGCTCAGAGTGTTTAAAGCCATGGCTGAAAATTCCATCAGCGTCGATTTTATTAATGTTACCCCGACAGGAGCGGTCTATACCGTTTTTGACCATGATTCGGAGAAAGCGGTCCGGGTGCTTCAGGAATTGGGATTCCGGCCTAAGAGCCTTTCCGGCTGCGCCAAGGTTTCCGTCATCGGAGGCGGGATCAACGGAGTGCCGGGAATCATGGCCAAAATCGTCGAATCCCTAAGTGAACAAAATATCCAAATTCTGCAGTCGGCAGATTCGAATACGACCATATGGGTGCTGGTGAAAAAAGAGGATATGGTACAGTCTCTTCGGGCGCTGCACGCCAAATTCGAGCTGCATCGGTAGTCATAAATCTGGAAAACGCACTTTTACGTCCTATTAGGAGGTTGTACAAGATGGATTTCGGTAGGTTGATTACGGCCATGGTGACTCCCTTTGATGAGCAGGGAAATGTGAACTGGACAGAAACCGCCAAGCTGATCGATTACTTAATTGAGGACCAGCGGTCCGAATCACTGGTTGTCTGCGGAACGACCGGTGAGTCCCCGACGCTGACGGAGGAAGAAAAGCTCAAGCTGTTCGAATTTGCGGTAGACCATGCCAAAGGGCGCTGCAAAATTATTGCCGGTACCGGCAGTAACAGCACCGCGCATTCGATCCATCTGACCCAGGAAGCCGAGAAGCTCGGGGTCGATGGCGTTTTGCTCGTTGTGCCTTATTACAACAAGCCGAACCAGGAGGGGTTGTACCGTCATTTCGAAGCCATTGCCCGCAGCACGAAACTGCCGGTTATGCTGTATAACGTCCCTGGACGGACCGTCGTAGGCCTGAGCACCGAGACGACGCTTAGACTGGCTGAAATTCCGAACGTGGTCGCCACCAAGGAATGTGCTTCGCTCGAGCAGGTAACCCAGATCGCAGCCGGGGCGCCGGCGCATTTCCGGGTTTATTCCGGTGACGATGCATCGGGTCTGCCGGCTATGGCCGTAGGAGCATACGGTATCGTGAGCGTGGCCGGACATATTATCGGCGCTTCCATGAAGGACATGATTACGGCCCATTTGGAAGGTGAGCAGGTGCAGGCCGCACGGCTTCACCAGAAGCTGTTTCCTGTATTCAAGGGCCTGTTTGAGTCCCCGACTCCGCTGCCGAATCCGGCTGCTGTCAAGTATGCGCTCAATTTGTTGGGTCACTCCGTCGGAGGCGTAAGGCTTCCGCTCATCGGACCGAATGAAAAAGAAGCGGAATTTATCGAACGGTTGGTTCATTCGCTTGCGGAATAATTGAATCCTCTTATAAGCTGACAGAAACAGCGTCCTTACCAGGGCGCTGTTTTTATGTGTTTAGGATGCATGTCTTTGGGTTAAGGCCTAAGCAGGGACGCTGCTTTTGAACGGGCTTTTTGTCAATAGGGATATTTCAAATAAACAGCATGGATTTGGGGAACTCTAATGCCTACTTTCAGGGTGACTTGTGTTTTGACTTTTTTATCATGTATAATGAGGTCAAGTGACTGGGTGCGGTATATTTTTGAAATATAAATATTAAATGGTACGACGTCCAAAACCATAGGAGGGTTAGATTCATTTGTCTAAAAAAAATAATAACGATAAATTGGCGATTTTCGCGTTGGGCGGCGTCGGTGAAATCGGGAAAAACATGTATGTCATCCAATACGGCAATGACATCGTAGTCGTAGATGCCGGATTGAAGTTTCCAGAGGAGGACATGCTCGGGATCGATATCGTCATTCCCGATATTTCCTACCTGACGGAGAATCGTGACAAGGTGAGAGGCATTTTGCTGACGCACGGACACGAGGATCACATCGGTGGATTGCCTTACGTGCTGAAGCATCTGAACGTTCCTGTATACGGAACCAAGCTGACGCTTGGCCTGGTGGAGAACAAGCTGAAAGAAGCCAATCTCCTTGGCGAAACGAAGCGGATTCTGATTCACGAAGATTCCGAAGTGGCGCTCGGCTCCACGCTGAAAGCAACGTTCTTCAGAACCAACCACAGTATTCCGGATTCGGTCGGGATTTGCATCTCAACGCCGGAAGGCAACGTGGTTCATACAGGCGACTTCAAGTTCGATCATACGCCGGTTAACGGACAATATGCGAACTTGCAGCGGATGGCCGCTATTGGAGAAGAAGGCGTATTGGCGCTTCTGTCGGATAGTACCAATGCTGAGAAACCGGGCTTCACGCCATCGGAGAAAAACGTGGGTGTCGTCCTTGAAGATATTTTCCGGAAATCATCCCAGCGCGTAGTTATCGCTACTTTTGCTTCGAATGTTCACCGGATTCAGCAGGTGGTCAATGCGGCGGAATCCACAGGACGGAAAATTACCGTCATCGGACGCAGCATGGTAAACGTCGTTTCCATCGCAGCCGAGCTTGGATACCTTCACGTGCCGGACGGCATGTTGATCGAGCCTGAAGAAGTTAACAAGATGGCCGCTGACCGTGTCGTCGTATTGTGCACAGGCAGCCAAGGAGAGCCAATGTCCGCATTGACGCGGATGGCCCGTTCCACACACCGCAAGGTTGATATTCTGCCGGGTGATACCGTTATCATTGCCGCGACACCGGTACCGGGAAATGAGAAATATGTCGGCCGTACGATCGACGAGCTGTTCCGTCTCGGAGCGGATGTCATCTACAGCGGTTCGAATTCCGGAGTACACGTATCGGGTCACGGCAGTCAGGAAGAATTGAAGCTCATGCTGAATTTAATGAAGCCGAAATTCTTCATCCCGATCCACGGTGAATATCGCATGCAGCGCCGTCACGCACTGCTGGCCGAGTCTGTCGGCGTAGATCCGGACAATATCTTTATTACGGATATCGGCGAGATCGTCGAAATCCAGAACGGATCTGCCCGTAAAGCCGGTAAAGTAACAGCTGGCAACGTGCTGATTGACGGATTGGGCGTTGGAGACGTTGGCAACATCGTCCTCCGCGACCGTAAACTGCTGTCACAGGACGGAATTCTGGTTGTAGTCGTTACGCTGAGCAAACAAGACGGCACGATCATGTCCGGACCGGACATTATCTCCAGAGGATTCGTATATGTTCGCGAATCGGAAGGGCTGTTGGATGAAGCGAACCGCATTGTTTCCAGTACACTGCAGAAATTGATGAGTGAAAATGTTAATGAATGGGCTTCCTTGAAGACAGGCGTGAAGGATGCGCTGGGCCGGTTCCTCTATGAGCAGACCCGCCGCAGACCGATGATTCTGCCGATCATCATGGAAGTGTAATCAATTGAATAAACCAGCGTCTTGAACAGCACACAGTCGCCCCCTTTCCGCAGGCAATATTGGACGGTTTCCTGCGGAAGGGGGCTTTTTGTCGTTTAATGACAATGTAATAGGAGATTCTGAAAGGAACTGGAACCTGAAGAGACGGCCGGGCATAGGCTCTGTGAATAGGGTTATTTTTTCGGTATAATTCATGTCTTTCCTCCACCATACTACAATGACAGGAAATTATATGGTTAGGAAAGGACGATGACATGATGACACAAAATACACGCCGTGCGCCGATGAGCGAAACGGAGGCGCCGGAACAAGCCCCTGCTGTAAACCCGGAACCGACGGCATTGGATACGCTGAAGCAGCTGGGACAAATGAACGTGCCGCAGGGAACCGAGTCGAACATTTTTTGCCTGACGATCATCGGACAAATCGAAGGGCATCTGGTCCTTCCGCCGCAGAACAAAACGACGAAATACGAGCACATTATTCCCCAGCTGGTTGCTGCGGAGCAAAGCAAACAGGTGGACGGAATAATGATTATTCTCAATACAGTAGGCGGTGATGTGGAGGCTGGACTGGCCATCGCCGAAATGATCACGTCCCTTACCAAGCCTACCGTCACCGTCGTCGTCGGGGGCGGGCACAGCATCGGTGTGCCGATCGCGGTAGCTTCGACGTACTCGCTTATCGCCGAGAGCGCCACCATGACCATTCACCCGATCCGCCTGAACGGACTTGTGATCGGTGTGCCGCAGACGTTCGAATATATGGAGAAAATGCAGGAGCGCGTCGTCCGCTTCGTCACCTCCCATTCGCGGATTACGGAGGAGCGGTTTAAAGAATTAATGTTCCGCACCGGCGAGCTGAACCGGGATATCGGTACGGCGGTGGGCGGACTGGATGCCGTTAAATACGGCTTGATGGACGAAGTAGGAGGCATAGGCCAGGCTCTGGCCAAGCTGAACAAGCTGATCGATGAGCGTAAACAACCGATTGAGGCGGAGGGGATTACTCAATGACGCTTCATACCATTATGCCGCTTGATGCTGTGTGGGAGGAGGGCTTTACCCCTGTCCAAACGGCGGAGGTAAGGCTGCAGGGCGTCCTGATGGAAGTCAAACCGCTTGATGCGGGCCGGGCCGAAATCGTCCGGCTGCTCGACTGCCCGCTTGAATCGTACCTCAACCCGGCGTTTGCCCCAGGACAGGTAATACGCTACATTCCGACACTGTAAAATGGACCTTTAGCAGCAGAAACAGAACATAGGTGCCCCACGGTATTATATGGTATAATATTGGCCGGGGGTGACATT
This sequence comes from Paenibacillus sp. PSB04, assembly GCF_025809195.1. NCBI lineage: Bacteria > Bacillati > Bacillota > Bacilli > Caryophanales > Paenibacillaceae > Paenibacillus > Paenibacillus sp. PSB04. The sequence goes on along the minus strand of NZ_CP081301.1, from coordinate 6,226,721 downwards.
TTGGCTAAGCGAAGAAAGAAGAAGAAGGCAGTACTGACCAATGTGCTGAAATACGAAATATACGGAATTATACTGATCACCCTTTCCGTTATCGCCTTATCCGGTGAAGCGACGGTAGGGTGGTCATTATCCAAAATGTTCGGACTGCTGTTAGGGCGGTTTTATTTTGTGATCCCCCTGGTGGGAATCTACTTGGGCCTCAGCGTCATGATTCAGCGAAAATGGCCGAAACGGTGGAATACGCGGAGAAGCGGAATTCTGCTGTTGATACTGGCCTTGGTACTTATGAGCAGCATTTCTTCATTGGAAAAGAAACTGGGTCCGGTTGGCGCATTGAGCACCGGGAACATATTATCCCAGGTACATACGGACTTGCAGGGAGCGCTGCTGTCGCCATCGGCCCGCGGCGACCACTCCATGCTGAATAAGGACATCAGCGGAGGCTACATCGGCGCCATCGAGTTTGCGGCGCTCTATTGGCTGTTTGGGACCTTGGGCTCGAAGCTGATGATGATCGTTATGTTTATTATCAGCTTTATGCTGATTACGAATCTGTCGTATGTCGATCTGATGCGAATCTTCCGCAGCAGGCTGTTGAAGGCCGGCGAGAATGTCCAGAAGCGGATGGACAACCGCCGCCAGTCGTCCAAGGTCGCTTCCAAACGGGCGGCTTCGTCCAGGCAGAAGAAACCGCAGCCGCTCCCGGCTGACGACGATGAGGATGAATTGGACGAGGACTTCGTGCCGCCGAAGCCGAAGCGGAGCGCCCCGGTGTTCTTCCAGCTGTTCGGCAGCAGGTTTGCCAAGAACGAAGCACAGCCTCCGCTTGCTGATGATGAGCTGGACGGCAGCGATATTCTTGAACCGGTCAGGGACAGCCGTTCCGCTGCAGGCGAGCGGTTCAGCGAGGCGGTGGAGCCAGAGGAGAACGATGCATTCGACCTGCACGAGGAGCCGCTGTGGGCGGAACCGAAGCGGAATGAATCTTCGCCGATCATCCGCGACTTTTTCGAGCATGTGAAATCCGAAGGCAACGTCGATCCGGAGGAATCGGACGAAGCATACGCCGGATCTGCCGGGGCCGCTTTTCCGCCTGAAGGCATCAGCACGGAATTCCATGAGGATACCGCTGGGACGCCGGACGGCGGGGCGCCGGCAGCCGCTGCGGATCTCCAGGGAGAATCCGCGGGAAGTCCGGCTGAGCCGGCGGAGGCGCTGGAGCTTGCGATGACGCCGCCAGCGCCTCCGCCGAAGCCGTACAAGCTCCCGCCCTTCAGGCTGCTCTCCAAGCCCCAGAATGGCGGCAAGGCAGGCGATCAGAACGATTATAAGCAAACCGCCCGCAAGCTGGAGGCGACGATGGAGAGCTTCGGCGTACGGGCGAAAGTGCTTGAGGTCGTTCGCGGGCCAGCGGTGACGCGGTACGAAATCCAGCCGGATATCGGCGTGAAGGTCAGCCGGATTGTCGGGCTTACGGACGATATCGCGCTGGCTTTGGCCGCGAAGGATATCCGGATGGAGGCGCCGATCCCAGGCAAATCGGCCATCGGCATCGAGGTGCCGAACAATGAGGTTTCGCTCGTGACGATGCGCGAAGTTATGGAAACGCCGGTCTTTCAAGACGCCTCGTCGAAGCTGTCGATCGCTTTCGGCCGGGACATTTCGGGACAGACGATCGTCGGCAATCTGGCAAAAATGCCCCATTTGCTCGTCGCCGGCGCCACCGGTTCCGGTAAATCGGTCTGTATTAACGGCATCATTACGAGCATCCTGTATAAGGCGAAGCCGGATGAAGTGAAATTTCTGATGGTCGATCCGAAGATGGTCGAGCTGAACGTGTATAACGGCATTCCGCATTTGATGGCGCCTGTCGTGACCGATCCGAAGCGTGCTTCCCTGGCGCTGAAGAAGATCGTGGTCGAGATGGAAAAGCGCTATGAGCTGTTTTCCAAATCCGGCACGCGCAATATTGAAGGCTATAACAACCTGATGAAGGACAATCCGGCCGCGGTGCTGCCTTATATCGTGGTCATCGTCGACGAGCTGGCCGACCTGATGATGGTCGCCGCGCATGACGTTGAGGAAGCGATCACCCGCCTCGCCCAAATGGCGCGGGCCGCGGGCATTCACCTGATCATCGCCACCCAGCGGCCGTCCGTCGACGTCATTACGGGTGTCATTAAGGCGAATATCCCGTCGCGGATCGCTTTCGGGGTATCGTCCCAGGTCGACTCCCGGACGATTCTCGACATGGCAGGCGCCGAGAAGCTGCTGGGCCGCGGGGATATGCTCTTCATGCCGATGGGAGCGTCCAAGCCGATCCGCGTGCAGGGGGCATTTATGACCGATCAGGAAGTCGAGATCATCGTTAACTATGTCCGCGACCAAGGGGAAGCCAAATACGATGAAAGTCTCGTTCCCGAAGTGGAGGAAACGTCGCAGGATGCCGACGACCAGCTGGACGAGCTGTACGATCAGGCCGTTCAGATCGTGCTGGAATCCAAACAGGCATCCGTGTCGCTGCTGCAGCGCCGGATGCGGGTGGGGTATACCCGTGCGGCCCGCTTGATCGATTCGATGGAAGCGCGGGGGATTATCGGACCTTACGAGGGAAGCAAACCGCGTGAGGTGCTCGTCTCCCTGGAGCAGTATCAGCAGCAGAACCGCATCAGCTCATAGTCCGGTAATTATTGCCGGATGTGCTATATATTCCTTGGAGGCCTCTCATGATCGTTCATGAGGGGCCTTTTTGGCGGTGATTTGCATGGGAATACGCTTGAAAGCTTCTATCGGCAGAACACATTCTTTCTCTTGGGCAGGGTGTATAGGAAATGGGGCCTGTTGTCATAATAACCGTAGCCATCCTGTCAAACCCACAAGAGAAAGGTAGAGCTAACCCATGAAAAACGCAAAATTATGGATCATCATCGGTTTGGTGTTTCTATTGTCTGCGGCGGTCTATGCAGGTGTAAGACCCCATACGGATTCCAAAGCTTCGTCCAAAGCGGCGGTGGAGCCTGCGGAACAAACCATACCTACATTCGGATCAACGGTTTTGAAGTATGGATCCTCAGGCCAGGATGTGTATGAACTGCAGGGGCGCCTGAAATTTTTGGGCTTTTATAATGGAAAGATTGACGGACAATACGGATGGAGCACGTTGAAATCCGTCAAATGGTTCCAGTCCGAATTCGGGATGAAGGTGGACGGAACGGTCGGAGCCAAAACCAAGCTGAAGCTGTACAATGCCACCAAAAATTGGCAGCCATCCGCAGCCGAGTCCGGAAACGCCGCCGGCAAACAACCGAGCACAAGCGGCAATCAGAAAAACACAAGCGAACCGATGGCCTCGGCCAACACGATGGGCCTGTCCGAAAACGATCTGAAAATTATGGCTAATGCGGTGTACGGCGAATCCCGCGGTGAACCGTTTGAAGGACAGGTTGCCGTGGCAGCGGTCATTCTGAACCGTGTCAAATCGCCAAGCTTTCCGAATACGCCCCATGGCGTTATATTTCAGCCGGGCGCATTCACGGCGGTAGCCGACGGACAAATTTATCTCACGCCGAACGAAACGGCCCGCAAAGCGGTGCAGCAGGCGTTAAACGGCTGGGATCCGACCGGCGGATGCCTGTACTACTTTAACCCGAAAACAGCCACTTCGAAGTGGATCTGGTCCCGGCCTCAAGTCTTGACGATCGGACAGCATATTTTCTGCATGTAAAAGGATTGGACGTAAGTTTGGCACCGTAACTTCGTTCGTTCCCCGAAGCAGATTGCGCATGAGGGAAAACAGCAACCGGAGGGTTTGTCTTCGGTTGCTTCTTCACTTTCCAATGGTATAGAATGGAACTTGATCAAAAGCGTGACGCTTTATAAATTCATGGCTAAAGGAGTTTTGGACCTTGAATACAACTGCTTTTCAACATGGAAACGCCAAGCGGATCCGGATTCACGTTCTGCCGACGAAACGCTTTAAGACGTTTGCAATATCGCTCTACGCAGGCATCCCGCTTGCAGAGGACACCGTAACGCCTACGGCCTTGACTCCTTTTGTACTCCGCCGGGGTACCGTTACATATCCGGAGACCCGCCAGTTCCGCGAACAGCTGGAGCAAATGTACGGGGCCGGCTTCGGTTTTGATGTGTATAAAAGAGGCAACTACCAGATGGTGCACTTCCGGATGGACACAATTAACGATTCGTTCGTAAAGAGCCAGGAGAGCCTGCTCGCATCCTCATTTGCTTTTCTCGGCGAAGTGGTGACGCGTCCCGTTTTGGAGGGAGGCCGTTTCCGCAGTTCTTACGTTCAGGCGGAGAAGGAGAACGTCCGCAAGAAGCTGGAATCCATCGTCAACGATAAGATCCGCTACGCCTCCGAGCGCTGCATCGAAGAGATGTGCCGCAACGAGCCTTACCGTCTTCACGCGCTCGGACAGCGTCAGGACCTGGAGAAAATTACGCCGGAGAGCCTGCACGACGGGTACCGCAAATGGCTGAGTGAAGCCAGCATGGACCTGTATGTGGTCGGGGACACGACGCTCGAGGAAGTGGAGAAGCTCGTCAACGCGCACTTTGATCTCGGTTCTGAACCGGGAATTACGTATAAGACCGAGACGCCGGTGCGCCAGTCGGGCGAGCCTCGTACCGTAGTGGAGAAAATGGAAGTGAGCCAGGGCAAGCTGAATCTGGGGCTGCGCACCTCCATCACTTATGGGGATGATCATTATGCGGCAGCGTTAATGTACAACGGCATTTTGGGCGGATACCCGCATTCCAAGCTGTTCATGAACGTAAGGGAAAAAGCGAGCCTCGCCTACTACTGCTCTTCCCGCTATGACGGGCACAAGGGAATTGGAACGATCCAGTCCGGCATTGAAGTGCAGAACTACGAAAAAGCGCTCGATATTATCAAGGGCCAGCTTGAGGAAATGCGCTCCGGGCGCATTACCGATCTGGAGATGTCGCAGACGAAGGCGATGATCCGGAATCTGCTTCTTGAAATTGAAGATTCGGCTTTTGAAATGATCGCTTACGACTTCAACCGTCAATTCTCCGGCAAAGACCGATCAAGAGAAGAGCTGCTGCAGCAGGTGGAAGATATTCAAGTCGCGGATGTTCAGGCGGCCGCGTCGACTTTTGATTTGGATACGATTTATTTTCTGAAGGGTCAGAAGGAGGAATAGCCGGTGGAAAAACTTCAGTACGACAATTTGCAGGAGACTCTCTATTATGAAGTGATGGATAACGGCCTTCACGTCTACGTGCTTCCGAAGCCGGGTTTCCAGAAAACCTATGCGACGTTTGCCACTAAATACGGTTCTGTCGACAACCACTTCCGGGTGGAGGGACAGGACGAAATATCGGTTCCTGACGGGATCGCCCATTTCCTGGAACATAAAATGTTCGAGGAGCCGGAAGGCGACATTTTCGCCACATTCGCCTCCCACGGCGCATCCGCCAACGCATTTACGAGCTTCGACCAGACCGTGTACCTGTTTTCAGCAACCGAGCACATTCCCGAGAATCTGGAGACGCTCGTGAACTTTGTGCAAAATCCTTATTTCACCGACCAGAACGTCGACAAGGAAAAGGGGATTATCGGGCAGGAAATCAACATGTACCAGGATAACGCCGACTGGCGCGTCTATTTTGGCCTGATCGAAGCGATGTATAAAATCCATCCGGTGCACATCGATATTGCCGGTACGGTGGAATCCATCAGCACGATTACGAAGGAGACGCTGTACACCTGCTATAACGCCTTTTATCATCCGAGCAACATGCTGCTGTTCGTCGTCGGCGGAGTAAAGCCGGAAGAAGTGTTCGACCTCGTCCGTGCCAACCAGGCGAAGAAAGATTATCCGCCTCAAGGCAAAATTGAGCGTATCTTTGAGCCGGAGACGGTCGGTGTTGCGGAAAAACGCCGGGTTAACAAGCTGCAGGTGTCCATGCCGAAATGCCTGTTCGGGTTTAAGGAAAAAGAAGTGGGACTGACCGGCAAGGAGCTGCTGAAGCGCGACCTGACAACAAAGCTCATGCTTGATTTGCTGTTCGGGTCAAGTACGGAGCTGTACCAAAAGCTGTACGACGAGGACCTGATCTCCGACAGCTTCTCGCATGAATACAGCAGTTCTCCGCAGTATGCCTTTTCGGCCGCGGGCGGAGACACCCGTGATCCCGACCAGCTTCTTGCCCGGATCCGCGAAGAGGTCGACGGCATTCTGGCATCCGGCTTCAAGGAAGAAGATTTCGAGCGCGCCCGCAAGAAAAAAATCGGCGGATACCTGCGCATGCTGAATTCTCCGGAAAATATCGCGCATGAATTCACCCGCTACCAGTTCCGCGGCGGCGACTTCTTCAGCGTGATTCAGCTGTATGAGTCCATTACGCTCAGCGATGTGAACAACCGCCTTAAAGAGCATGTGGACTGGGATCAGCTGGCGGTATCGGTCGTGGTGAATCCTTAATGCAGCATAGGGGAGAGGAGAGCCTGCACAAGCCGATCGGAGAGACGACGGTGCTCGTCACCGGGGCGAGCCGCGGCATCGGTGCCGCCATCGCTGAGCGTTTTGCAGCGGTAGGGATGAACGTGGTGATCCACTACGGATCATCGCACGAAGCCGCCAATGATGTGGCCCGGCGCTGCATGCAGTCCGGAGCCAGGGTCATGACGGTCTCCGCCGATTTGCGGGATAAAGACCAGATTTTGCGCATGCGCGACAAGCTGGACACCCACGGTTTGCTGCCGGACATTTTGGTGAACAATGCGGGCGTCTCTCACTACGGCCTTCTTTCGGACGTGACCGAGGAAGAATGGGACGAAGTGATGTCCGTTAATTTAAAAGGCATGTTTCTGTGTACACAAGCTTTTATGCCTTATATGATTTCTCAGCGAAGCGGCCGCATTATCAACATATCCTCCGTCTGGGGGATTTCGGGCGCTTCCTGCGAAGTGCTGTATTCGACTACCAAAGGCGGTATTAACGCTTTTACCAAAGCGCTTGCCAAAGAACTTGGCCCTTCTGGCGTCACGGTGAACGCGGTAGCTCCGGGCGCGGTGGATACCGAGATGCTGAATCATTTGGACGACGAGGAAAAACGGATGCTCGAGGATGAAATTCCGGCCGGACGGCTGGCCAGACCCGACGAAATTTCGTCCCTCGTTTATTTTCTCGCGCTGCCCGAATCCGGCTACATCAACGGTCAGGTAATAAGCCCCAACGGTGGATGGATTACCTGAGCCGCCAGGACGGTCTTCCCTGCATAGGCGCGCCCCAAACAGGTTATATTACAACTGTTGATTTCAAATCTCATGCGCCACAGCAAAGGGAGGACTTATCAATATGTCAACAGTAGTAAAGAACTTTGATGCCTGGAAAAAGTTTCTTGGGGAACGCGTCGCACAAGCCGAAAAAATGGGGATGAGCGAAGACACCATCGCCAAGCTGGCTTACGAGATCGGTGACTTTCTCGATGAGAAAGTCGATCCGGCCAACGCTTCCAACCGTGCGCTGAAGGAGCTGTGGGAAGTGGGCAACCGTGAAGAGCGCCAGACGATTGCCCGGCTGATGGTTAAATTAGCCAAGAAAAACGCTTAACATTAGGAAAAAGCCCCCATTTGGGGGCTTTTCTCTAATGTTTACAGAGTTGACCTTGTTTTTCATATGTATTTTATATATCATTAACGTGACCCATGAAATAAAGGCGATTTTTTGGAAGCCTCACCCGAAAGGGCTGCAGGTTTATTTTATTGGAAAACATGGGAAAAGGTCAGATGGGGTGTCGAAGTGGAAGCGAAACAATGGTATATGGAATATAAGATACATAAGAACCGTCCGGGTCTGCTCGGGGATATTGCATCCCTGCTCGGTATGCTGGAGGTTAACATATTGACAATTAACGGGGTTGAAGGCAAAACGCGGGGAATGCTGCTGGAAACCAATGATGATGAGAAAATCCAATTGATGGGTGCCATGCTGAAAAAGGTCGACAGCATAACGGTTTCCGCGCTGCGGACGCCGAAGCTTGTCGATATTTTGGCTGTGCGCCACGGCCGGTACATCGACCGCGATTCCGATGACCGGAAAACATTCCGTTTTACGCGTGACGAACTTGGGTTACTGGTTGACTTTTTGGGTGAAATATTTAAGAAGGAAGGAAATCAGGTGATCGGGCTTCGCGGGATGCCCCGCGTAGGCAAAACCGAGTCCATCATCGCAGGCAGCGTGTGCGCCATGAAGCGCTGGACGTTCGTATCCTCGACACTGCTGCGGCAGACGGTCCGAAGCCAGCTCTCTGAAGACGAAATGAACCGGAACAACGTGTTTATTATCGACGGAATCGTCAGCACGATCCGTTCCAACGAACGCCACTACAACCTGCTGCAGGATATCATGAACATGCCGAGCACGAAAGTGATCGAGCATCCCGATGTATTCGTGCAGGAGTCCGAGTATACGTACGATCATTTCGATATTATTATCGAGCTGCGCAACAATCCGAATGAAGAAATTATTTATGACACTTTCACAAGCACATACAACGACGATCTGTAAGTAATTTGATGAGGAGGTGATGGTGTTGTCTGAACTGGGTCAACAGTTAAGAGAAGCCAGACTGCAGAAGGGCATGAGCCTGGACGACGTGCAGGAAATGACAAAAATCCGCAAAAGATACTTGGAAGCCATCGAAGCAGGGGATTACAAGGTGCTCCCCGGCAGTTTTTATGTGAGGGCTTTTATTAAAACATATGCCGAAACCGTGGGACTCGATCCGGACGTTCTGCTTGAAGGCCACAAGAAGGAAGCTCCTCCGGAGCCGGAAGCGACAATGGAGCCGGTCATTCAGAAGCGGTCCAGCAGCCGCTCCTCGTCGCCTGAACGAAACGTGAAGTGGCTGTCGACCGTGCTGATGTGGACGTTCCCGATTCTGATCATTGTCGTTATTTATTTGTATGCGAACAACGCAAGTTCGCCAAAGAAAGACAACAGCATCGATTCGTCCAAGGTTACGGAGCAGCAGGATCCGGCAACGGCGCAAAATCAGGATCCGCCCGCAACAACAACTACGCCGCCGGACAATGCCACCAATCCGGGGGATGACGGCAATAAGGACAATTCCGGTAATTCGGATACCACAACGACGGATAACACGAATACCGACAGCGGAAATACCGGAGGCCAAGACACAACCACGCCGCCGGATCAAAATGGCACGGATTCTTCAGGCACCGGGACAGATACAACGGGAACCGGTACGGACTCGACGGATACGACGAACCAAGGCAATCAAGGCGTAACCGTAGCTCCGGACGGCAAGAAGGGCAAAACCACGATCTTTAAGGTAGCAGCAGCCCAGGGAACACCGGTTCAGGTGGAAATCAAAGCGACGGGCAAGAGCTGGCTTGAAGTGTACAAAGGCGAAAATACTTCCGGCGAGAAGCTTTCCTTCGGTAATACGAAGGAGGGGGATACGCTGACGTTTACGCTGGATTCTTCCGGCATGTACATTAAATCGGGATATTCTCCTGCAACGACGATTACGGTAGCAGGGCAGACGGTGGAGGACGGTAAATCGACTTCGCGCATTCTGCTGAAGCTGGACGACTCCGGTACGGGCGGTACTTCGACCGGTAATGATTCGTCGACAGGGGATTCCTCCGATCAATCGGATAACAGCAACGGCTAAACGGCGGGACAGGCTCGACTGAATAATGCCATACACTCCAGGGGACAATAGATCTAGCTTTAAGTCCTTTTTACTCCGGATAGAAATGAGGTGTATGGTTATGACAGTCAGCTGGATCACCACGATTGTGGGAATTATCGTCAGCCTGCTCGGTTATTACCTCACTCCCAGCGCTTGGGGGTACGGCATTCTTGGATTTGGACTGGCATGGATCGTATTGGGCATTTTGGATATGTTCCGCCAGCCAACCCGTGACCGCAGCCGATCGTAATATAAGAACGAGACATTCCCGGAACCAAGAGCCGGCGAATGTCTTTTTTTTGAGGTCCGTGTTCATTGCTTGTAGGCTTCCGCTAATCGCGTCCTGTCTTCTACCTAAGCAGTGCCGAACGCCGTGAGATAATATCCGTGAACGGAAGGAACGCTGTTTAGGATTAGACTTGTCCCGGTTAATTTCATATAATATGACATGAAAAGGAACTGAAAGGGCGTGTAATGATGAGTTCGGAAAATTCGTTTGACATTGTTTCCAAATTGGACTTCCAGGAAATGATCAACGCGATCAATCAAACGGAGCGTGAAATCGAAACCCGTTTTGATTTTAAAGGGAGCAAGAGCAGCCTGAAGCTGGAGAAGGAGACGCTGGTCATTACCTCCGATGACGAGTATAAGCTCAATGCGGTGATTGACATTTTGCAGTCCAAAATGATCAAGCGCGGTTTGTCGCTCAAAAACGTGGATTACGGCAAGGTCGAGCCAGCTTCGATGGGAACCGTCCGCCAGCGGATCACCCTGAAGCAGGGAATCGATCAGGACAACGCCAAGAAAATCAACGTGCTGATCCGGGACTCCAAGCTGAAGGTCAAAAGCCAAATCCAAGGCGATCAGATCCGGGTGACCGGGAAGAGCAAAAACGATCTGCAGGCGGTCATGCAGCTGCTCCGCAAGGCGGATCTGCCGCTGGACCTGCAGTTTACCAATCTGAAATAATGCGGGCGTATACCGAACGGCAAACGGGCGGGAAGAGGTGCTTACTCCTCTTTTGACAGTGTATAAATTGATATATTATACTGTAACTTGTCCCGCTGTCTTGGCGGGGTTGCCGGCTTGCCGCAAGCTGTGCCTGCTGCCCCCAAGTAGAGGATTCATACATAATGGATGGTCTGGGTGCAATATTATTCATTTTCGGCCTGCCGTGCATGTGAATGTCGTTTCTTAGTTTGATTTATCCGGGGAGGGTTTACAGTGAATCTGCCCAACCGTATTACCATTTCAAGAATCTGTTTGATTCCGGTCATGATGGTGTTTCTTCTGGTCGACTTCAAGTTCTATCCGGAACCGATTACCTGGAATTCATTCGAGCTGCCGTACAATCAGCTGATCGCTGTAATTATTTTTATTCTGGCAGCAAGCACAGACGGTATAGACGGTTATTTGGCGCGCAAAAACAACTTGGTTACAAATCTCGGAAAACTGCTGGACCCGCTGGCCGACAAGCTGCTTATTACAGCGGTGCTGGTTTCGCTCGTCGAAATGGGGAAGTGCGACTCCTGGATCGCTGTAGTTATTATCAGCCGCGAGTTTGCCGTTACCGGCCTGCGCCAGATTGCGCTGCTTGACGGGGCTGTCGTGGCGGCCAGCAAATGGGGCAAGGTGAAGACAGTCATTCAGATTGTCGCCATCGTGGCGATTCTGATCAACAACTTCCCGTTCGAGATGATCGGCCTGCCGTTCGACGATATTGCCATCTGGGCAGCGGCTTTGATCACGATATACTCGGGGATCGATTATTTTGTCAAAAATAAAAAACTGCTTCAGCTTTCCAATGTGTAAGGCAATAGGGATATCCTATTGCTTTTTCTTTCCACCAAACGCTGTGATACGGATAGGCTAAAAACGTGTAAAGTGTTCAATATAGGTATATCCATTCTACTTTACGATAACAGGGAGGCCAATCAAGGATGAAAGCAGAAATCATTGCAGTCGGTACGGAGCTGCTGCTTGGACAAATCGTGAATACCAACGCGCAGTACTTGTCGCAGGAGCTTGCGGCAATGGGAATAGACGTCTACTACCAGACGGTCGTCGGCGATAACGCCTCGCGGCTTCAGGGCGCCATTGAGCTTGCTTCGCAGCGCGCGGATATCCTGATCCTGACCGGAGGCATCGGCCCGACCCAGGACGACCTGACCAAGGATGCCCTGGCCGCGCATGTCGGCCGCTCCCTGCACATTGACCGGCTGGCGATGGATCAAATCGAAAGATTCTTCGCAGGGCGGGGGATCAACATGACGGAGAACAACCGCCGTCAGGCGCTCGTCATCGACGGCAGCACGCCGCTGCCGAATGAAACGGGATTGGCCGTCGGACTCGCGCTTGCCCAGGAGGATAACTTCTACATCGTTCTGCCGGGTCCTCCAAAAGAGATGAAGCCGATGTTCGACCAGCAGGCGAAGCCGTGGCTCCTTCAGCACGCCCTGACCGACGAAATGCCGATTTACTCCAAAATGCTCAAGTTTGCCGGCATCGGCGAATCGCTGCTGGAGGATCGGCTTCTGGACCTGATCGACGGGCAGACCGATCCGACGATCGCTCCTTATGCGAAGGAGGGTGAAGTGACCGTACGCATCTCCACCAAAGCGCCTACAGAGCAGGAAGCCATGGAGAAACTGAATGCGATGCAGGGGCAAATTCAAAGCCGGCTCGCAGACCATATGTACGCCAGCATGGACGTGCCGATCGAACGGATCATCGTTGACATGATGGCGGACCGCGGGATTACGCTGAGCGCCGCTGAGAGCTGCACAGGAGGCATGCTGATGGAGAGCATCACGTCCATTCCGGGCAGCGCCACCATGTTCGTGGGAGGGATCGTCTGCTACTCCAACGAGATGAAGGAGAAGCTGCTGCATGTCCCGCATGCGTTGCTGGAGGGAGACGACGCACCGGGAGCAGTGAGCGCCGAAGTGGCCGAGGTGCTTGCCGAGAACGTGCGGATGATCACGGACAGCGACTTCGGCTTATCCGTCACGGGTGTCGCGGGTCCGGGCTATTCCGAACGCAAACCGGTCGGCCTTGTGTACGTCGGGATCGCCCAGCGCGGACAGAAGACCGAGGTGTTTGAGCTGAAGCTGAACGGCAACCGCGAAACGATCCGGGTCCGCTCGGTTAAAACGCTGCTGTACCGGTTGTGGCAAAGACTGGTATCTACCGATCCGGCCACCGGGGAGTCCAAGGATCAGGTTTGAAGTTGTGCAGCCGCCGGCCAGGCGGTATAATATAACCATACGGAAGAACCGTGCAAAAATAAGTTTGCCGCGGTTCTTTTTCTTATGGTTGGAGGAGGGTGTAAGCCTGTTCCAGTTCGGACTCTTGCATCCGATCATCATAGAAAAACAAACCCCAGCGGGGACCCCCATATTTGGCAGGCTTTCCTTGCGGAGGTTGGTTTGAGGTACGGCGGCATGATGATGAGAGGAGAATGCCCGGCAAAAAAAACGAATGTATGTTCGAAAAAATGCTTGGCAAACGTTCCAAAACAAGGTATCATAATAGTATAAACGGTGAAGGATGTGAGTTTATTGTCAGATCGTCGTGCTGCGCTTGAAATGGCGCTTCGTCAAATAGAGAAACAATTCGGTAAAGGTTCGATTATGAAACTCGGTGAGTCGACACATATGCAGGTGGAAGTTGTTCCCAGCGGCTCCCTGGCTCTAGATATAGCACTTGGTATTGGCGGACTTCCAAGAGGCCGCGTTGTTGAAGTATATGGACCGGAATCTTCCGGTAAGACGACGGTGGCCCTCCATGCCATCGCTGAAGTACAGAAAGTCGGTGGACAAGCTGCTTTCATCGATGCGGAGCATGCGCTTGATCCGTCGTATGCCAACAAGCTTGGCGTCAACATTGACGAGCTGCTGCTGTCTCAACCGGACACCGGTGAGCAGGCGTTGGAAATTGCGGAAGCCCTCGTACGCAGCGGCGCCGTTGATATTATCGTCGTGGACTCGGTTGCCGCGCTCGTACCGAAAGCGGAAATCGAAGGCGAAATGGGGGATTCCCACGTAGGTCTGCAGGCTCGTCTGATGTCCCAGGCACTGCGTAAGCTGTCCGGTGCGATTGCGAAGTCGAAGACGATTGCGATCTTTATCAACCAGCTTCGTGAGAAAGTCGGCGTCATGTTCGGGAACCCGGAGACGACCCCTGGTGGCCGTGCGCTGAAGTTCTATTCTTCCGTTCGTCTGGATGTACGCCGTATTGAGAGCATCAAGATGGGCAATGATGTAGTGGGTAACCGTACGCGGATCAAGGTCGTCAAGAACAAGGTGGCTCCTCCGTTCAAGCAGGCGGAGATCGACATCATGTACGGCGAAGGCATTTCCAAGGAAGGCAGCATTATCGATATCGGTACGGAATTGGATATCGTCAATAAGAGCGGTGCCTGGTACTCCTATGAAGGCGAGCGCCTGGGTCAAGGCCGCGAGAATGCGAAGCAGTTCCTGAAAGAAAATCAGCCTATTTCGGAAGCGATCGAGAACAAGATCCGTGAGGCAAGCAATTTGACGACGACGGTGAGCGCGCCGACCGCAGAGGAAGCAGCGGCCGAGGAACGCGAAGAGCAGGAATTGTTAGAGCTAGAATAAGGTTATCGTTTGAAATCGTATTCTGTGAATGAATTGAGACTATAATGAGGACGCTCGGTGATAACCTGTCACTGGGCGTCTTTTCTCATATAGAGAGTACGTTAAGAATGCGGTTCAGTTATACGACTTACATTGAACACGTGATGGGATGTGAGAGAGATGCGAAAAGGAAATAGCCATGAACATCAGGAAGGGCAAGGGATTCATGAAAAGCAGGGAATCCATGAAGAACAGGGAATTCATGAAGGACTGGCCGGGTTCCCGGACGATGAAACCCTTTGGATCACGGAGGTAGAGCGTCTGGCCAAGCCCAGAGGGCGTTATTTGATATCGTTCGGACCCTACACCCTTTCCGTCCACGAAGACGTCCTCGTGAAGTACCGGATGGTCAAGGGGAACGCCTTTACGAAGCAGGAGCTGGAGGAAATCGTCGTAGCGGACGAGCGACAGCAGGCTTATGTCGAAGGCTTAAAGGCGCTGGAGCGGAAGCCGCGGACACGCAAGGAAATTGAGATGAAACTGCGGCAGAAAGGCATCGAAACGGGATCGATTGAGTATGCGCTGAACCGGCTGGTGGAAGAAAGGCTGGTGGACGACGAAAACTATGCCAGGCAGTGGGCGCAGCAGCGAATCAGGAACCATCGCAAAGGCAAAGCCTGGATCAGGCAGGAGCTTCAGCAGAAAGGCGTCGATAAGTCGATTATATCCGAGGCGCTGGCCGAAGTCAGTTCCGATCAGGAATTTGAAGCAGCCCTGGCAGCCGGCCGCAAGAAATGGAACCAGACGAAGGGGGAAGCCGCCGATCGCAAGCGTAAAACGGGGGCTTATTTGATGAGGCGGGGATACTCCGGAGAACAGGTCCGAAAGGTCATCAACCAGCTGCTCAAGGAGGATGCTTATCCCGAGGATGAAGAGGAATATTTTTCATTCGACTGAGGAAGAAGTTGACACAATATGAAATGCCCTCTCTTGACAATATCTTTTCACAAATACTAAAATGAAGATGAATCTATTCCTGTAAAAAGCTCTTTTTTCCTTCCAAAAAAAGGTTTTTTAATGAAAGATTCTAATTTCTCTCCAATTCATATGAACTACCCCCGCCTTATCCCGCCTCTAGGGTAGCACGGGTTTTGTACAACCTTCCCATGGGGAAGTTGTGCAGATGGAAAATGATTGAAGTACGTATGATGAATTGAAATGAATGGACAACTGTAGAAGATCCCAAGGAATACCTTGGAGGAACCAACGAGGAGGTGAACTGAATGCCTATATGGCTATGGGTCGTTCTCGTTGTTGCCGCATTGTTCTTGGGGTTCGTGATTGGATATTTTATTCGCAAATCTCTTGCAGAGGCTAAAATTTCTAGTGCTGAAGAAGCTGCTGTACAAATCGTGGAAAACGCGCGTAAGGAAGCAGAAGCACTGAAGAAGGAAACGGTACTGGAGGCTAAAGACGAAGTACACAGAATCCGGACCGAAGCTGAAAAAGACACTCGTGAGCGTCGAAATGAAATTCAACGGCAGGAAAGACGATTGTTGCAAAAAGAAGAGTCGCTGGATAAAAAAATTGAATCGCTTGAACGTAAAGAAGAGCAAGTGGCCAACAAGGAGAAACGCATCGAAGAGACTCAACAGCAGATCGATTTGATTTACAAAAGCCAGGTCACGGAGCTGGAACGCATTTCCAGTTTGACCATGGAAGACGCACGAAGCATTATTTTGAGCAATGTAGAGCAGGAAGTTCGCCATGAAACCGCTCAAATGATTAAAGATATTGAGCAGCAGGCGAAAGAAGAAGCTGACAAGAAATCCCGTGAAATCGTAACGCTCGCCATCCAGCGCTGCGCTGCAGATCATGTGGCGGAGACCACCGTATCTGTGGTGACGCTGCCGAATGAGGAGATGAAGGGACGGATTATCGGGCGTGAAGGCCGGAACATCCGTGCACTGGAAACTCTGACCGGTATTGACCTCATTATTGATGATACGCCTGAAGCTGTAATTTTGTCGGGATTTGATCCGATCCGCCGGGAAATTGCCCGGACCGCTTTGGAGAAATTGGTAGCAGACGGACGCATTCATCCCGCTCGGATTGAAGAGATGGTGGAGAAATCCCGTAAAGAGGTTGATGAGCGGATTCGCGAGTATGGCGAACAAGCGACATTCGAAGTGGGAGTACATGGTCTGCATCCGGATTTGATCAAAATTTTGGGACGGCTCAAATTCCGCACCAGTTATGGTCAGAACGTGCTGAAGCATTCCATGGAAGTGGCTTATCTGTCCGGTCTGATGGCCGGAGAGCTCGGCGAGGATATCGTATTGGCTAAGCGTGCAGGCTTGCTGCACGACATCGGTAAAGCGCTGGATCATGAAGTGGAAGGCTCACATGTTGAAATCGGCGTGGAGCTGGCCAAGAAATACAAGGAACATCCGGTGGTTATCAACAGTATTGCATCCCACCATGGCGATGTAGAGGCAACTTCGGTCATCGCGATGCTGGTTGGCGCAGCCGACGCCTTGTCAGCTGCAAGACCGGGAGCGCGCCGCGAAACGCTCGAAACGTATATCAAGCGTTTGGAGAAGCTGGAGGAAATCTCCGAATCGTTCGAAGGCGTCGAGAAATCGTTCGCGATTCAGGCAGGACGCGAGGTCCGCGTTATGGTACAGCCTGAGAAGATCGATGATGCCGAAGCATTCCGGCTGGCTCGTGATATTACGAAGACGATTGAGAATGAACTGGATTATCCGGGGCATATCAAAGTGACGGTCATCCGCGAGACTCGCGCGGTTGAATACGCGAAATAATGTAAATGATGAAAAGTGGCCGCTTTGGGGGCCACTTTTCATATTTGTTCATCTTAAGGAGGAGACCAACATTAACGTATTATTTATTGGAGATATCGTGGGCAGTGTAGGCAGAAAGGCGCTTAAAGCGACGCTGCCGTCGTTAAAAACGAAGTATAACCCTCATATCATTATTGCGAACGGCGAAAATGCCGCTTCCGGCAGAGGGATCACGCAGTCGATTGCCAAAGACTTTTTCGATTGGGGTGTCCATGGGATTACGCTGGGCAACCATACGTGGGATAACAAGGAGATTTTTGACTTTATCGACGACGAGCCGCGCATGGTGAGACCGGCCAATTTTCCGCCGGGGACGCCGGGATTGGGACATACGATCATTAAAGCGAACGGCAAAGAACTGGCCATCGTGAATTTGCAGGGACGTACGTTTCTGCCGGCCATTGACTGCCCGTTTCGGGCCAGCGATGAGATTGTCGACCAGCTCCGCAAGAAGCACAAGCACATTCTTGTTGATTTTCATGCCGAAGCGACATCCGAGAAAATCGCCATGGGCTGGCATCTGGACGGCCGTGCTTCGATCGTCGTAGGAACACATACCCACGTGCAGAGCAATGATGATACTATTTTACCGAACGGAACGGCCTATCTCACGGATGCCGGCATGGTCGGTCCTAGAGAAGGCATTTTAGGCATGGAACGCGATGCGGTACTCCGCAAATTCAAAACACAGCTGCCGGTCCGGTTCCAGGTCGACAACGGAAAATGGCACTTCCACGGCGTATTTGTCCAGCTGGACGATGCAACCGGCAAGGCGCTGAAAATGGAAAAAATTCGGATTCTCGAAGACGATTGGATCATGGATTGACCGAGTTTTCCTCTGAGACTATTGGCGGATTTATGGCTGAAAAATTGTCAGAAAGAAGGAATTATTTCCGGACTCCCGAATAACATCTAGTATGTGGAAGCTTATCATCATTCCCAGGGGAGGTACTTACCATGGAAGTATTAAAAGTTTCAGCAAAGTCCAATCCAAATTCTGTTGCCGGTGCTCTGGCAGGCGTGCTTCGTGAACGCGGGGCGGCTGAACTGCAAGCCATCGGAGCAGGCGCACTCAATCAAGCGATTAAAGCGGTAGCCATTGCCCGGGGATTTGTAGCACCCAGCGGAGTAGACTTGATTTGTATTCCAGCCTTTACGGATATCGTTATTGACGGGGAAGACCGAACGGCGATCAAGCTGATCGTAGAGCCCAGATAAGGGAAATGGCAGAATATGCCATCATTTGATGAAACCTGTTTATTGATATAAGCTGAATGAAGCCGGATTAGAGGTGCTCGGCGAGTACCCGGACTTTGATTCAGTTTATATGGGATAGACAGGTTTTTTTGCTTGCGTACCGCGGAAAGGAGAGGCATAAGCATGACAATTCCGGTGGTGGATTATCATTGTGATGTATTAAGTAAAATGGTGAAGGATAAAAGCCTCTCCTTTGCGGACGATCCGATGCTGGATGTGACCTACAAGCGTCTGCAGGAAGGAGGGGTGGCGCTGCAAACCTTCGCTATCTTTTTGTCCGAGGAACGGGGGATACCCCGCTTTGAGCATATATTGGATCAGATTGACGTGTTTACCTCCCGCGTCGTTCCCGCGGCGGAAGGCGTCCGGTGGATGAAATGGAGAGAAGACGCAGCCTCGCTGGAGCATGCCGTGAAGGCGGCGGAGCAGCACTCGGGTCAAAGCCACGCTCTTCAGCCGTGGGGACTGCTGTCCGTGGAGGGCGCCGACGGATTCGAGGGAAACTTATTTTATGTCAAAGTGTGCTATGATCTGGGCGTGCGGTTCCTTGGGATTACGTGGAATCATGCGAACTGGGCCGCCGACGGCGTGATGGAGAAGCGCAAGGGAGGCTTTACCGAAAAAGGGAAACAGCTCATTGAGCTGTGCAACGAAACCGGTTTGCTGCTGGACGTATCCCATTTATCGGAGGCCGGGTTTTGGGAACTGGCCGAACGATCGAAACGGCCGTTTATCGCTTCCCACTCCAACGCAAAGACGGTGTGCCCGCATCCCCGTAATTTGAACGATGAGCAGATCCGGGCAATCGCAGCGATGGACGGGCGCATCGGGATTACGTTTGTGCCGTATTTTGTAAAAGAAGGTCCAGGGCCGGTCGTTCCTGCAGATGTTTTCCCCCATATTGAGCGGATGTGCGAGCAGGGAGCGGGTAACATGCTCATGTTCGGCTCCGATTTTGACGGAAACTTGGATTCAGGATTTGGAGCATCCCGGACGCTATCCGGCCTTTATCGATCTGCTGCTTGCCCGCTATCCGGAGGATCTGGTCAAAGGATGGATGTCGGGCAATGCACTCTCTTTTCTGAGCAGGCATCTTCCGGCTAAACCGGTTTGATTCGAGTGAATTAAACCATGTTTTGGCAATACGGAGCAGACATTTTGACAATCTTGTAGCAGAATGGCAGGAAATGCATGAAAGTTGGAATGAAAGCGGTGACGTCTTTTTCTTTTTTGGGTAAAAGGATGTATAATGAGTCTGGCCTGTACAGAACATAGAGAAAATTTAAGGAGTGATCCACGTGAGTAAAACTGTACCTGTAGGCGTGTCCGCACGACATATCCATCTTACCCAAGAACATATTGAAGCTTTGTTTGGTCAAGGCTATCAGCTGACCGAATTTAAACCGCTATCCCAACCCGGACAATTCGCCGCCAATGAAACGGTGGCCGTTATCGGTCCGAAGGGTCAATTTGATAAGGTTAGAATTTTAGGGCCTGCCCGTTCGGCAAGCCAGCTGGAAATTTCCCGTACGGATTCTTTCGCCATCGGCGTAAAAGCTCCGGTCCGTGAGTCCGGAAATATTGAAGGAACCCCAGGCATCAAGGTAAAAGGTCCGCAAGGCGAGATCGAACTGGAGAAGGGCGTGATCGTTGCTGCTCGTCATATCCATTTTCACACGAGCGACGCGGAAGGCTGGGGCATTGCCGACAAGCAGCATCTGAAAGTGCGCATCGGCGGCGAGCGCGGACTGGTGTTTGAAAACGTCATTGCGCGCGTATCCGATTCGTTTGCGCTCGACATGCATATCGACACGGACGAGGCCAACGCAGCTGGCGCCAAAACCGGAGATACGGCTGAAATCATTGACTAACAACGACTTACCAGGCCGGCAGGCCTGTAGAACGGGGGAGCGATCCTCCGTTTTTTTGTTGTTCAATCAGTGGCGTGATGCACGAAAGATGTCTTTCGATGCAACGATTCGGCTATGCTTATACATAGATGGAAGTCCCGGCAATCAGTAGATATGCCATTAGGTTCATGCTATAATTTATTAGAATGTCGTTTAACAGGGGATCCCTGGATTAAAGGAGTGGTCAACAGCATGGCGAAGGAAACGAAGGATTACTCCAAATATTTTGATTTCTCCGATGCCAAAGTTCTGTCAGAGGACGAATTCGGAAAGAAGATCCGGATCAAGGGCCGTGAGATTCATATTATTTCGGAGCCTAACCATAGACAAAGCAAGAAACGGCGCAAGGAAGACGTTCAAGTGCTGTATGAGAACGCGGTGCCGGAAGAGCTTCAAGGGATTGGAGCAGGGAAGCATTATATCGTGTACACGTTCGGCTGCCAGATGAACGAGCATGACTCCGAGACGATCAAGGGCATGCTGGAGATGATGGGCTACACCGCTACCGAAGACCGCAAGGAAGCTGACATCATTCTGCTGAACACATGCGCCATCCGTGAGAATGCAGAAGACAAAGTGTTCGGCGAGCTCGGCCATCTCAAGCACCTGAAGACGGAGAAGCCCGATATGCTGCTTGGCGTTTGCGGCTGTATGTCTCAGGAAGAAGGCGTCGTCAACCGGATAATGCAGAAGCACGGCTTCGTAGACATGATCTTCGGTACGCACAATATTCACCGGCTGCCGATGCTCATCAAGGAAGCGCTGTTCAGCAAAGAGATGGTCGTGGAAGTGTGGTCCAAGGAAGGCGACATCATTGAGAACCTGCCGAAGAAGCGTGAAGGACTGCGGGCGTGGGTCAACATTATGTACGGCTGCGACAAGTTCTGTACATACTGTATCGTTCCGTTTACCCGGGGCAAGGAGCGCTCCCGCCGGCCGGAAGACGTGATCGCCGAGGTTCGCGATTTGGCGCGCCAGGGCTTCAAGGAGGTTACCCTTCTCGGCCAGAACGTGAACGCTTACGGAAAGGATTTTGACGATATCCGGTACACGTTTGCCGACCTGATGGACGATATCCGCAAAATCGATATCCCGCGCGTCCGGTTTACAACGTCGCATCCGCGCGACTTCGACGATCATCTGGTGGAGGTCCTCGGCAAAGGGGGCAACCTCGTTGAGCATATCCATTTGCCGGTGCAGTCGGGCAACAACGAAATTCTCAAAATCATGGGCCGGAAGTACACCCGCGAAATTTACCTGGAGCTGGTTCGGAAGCTGAAGGAAACCGTGCCAGGACTGGTGCTGACGACCGACATCATCGTCGGCTTCCCGGGCGAAACCGAAGAGCAGTTCGAGGATACGCTGAGCCTGGTGCGCGAAGTCGGGTTTGACTCGGCGTACACCTTTATTTATTCCCCTCGGGAAGGTACGCCGGCGGCCGTCATGGAAGACAATGTGACCATGGAAGTGAAGAGCGAGCGGCTGCAGCGCCTGAACCGAACGATTGAGGAGTACAGCCGCAAAAGTCACGAAAATCTTCGCGGGCAGATCGTCGAGGTACTGGTGGAAGGCGAGAGCAAAAACAACGCCTCCATCCTGGCGGGAAGAACCCGCACCAGCAAGCTTGTCCATTTTGAAGGCAGCAAGGAATTGATCGGCAGCTTCGTAAACGTCAAAATTACGGATGCGATGACGTGGTACATCAAAGGCGAAGTCGTGGATGTGCCGCAGGCCGAGGCAGCGATAACTCAGTAAATTCCATAACAGAATAGGGGTATTGAACCGAGATGGAGAAGGGTCATATCAATAAATACGGCATGATGTCCTATGATACGAAGGATCTTGTGATCCGCGACGATATTATGTCCAAGGCCAAGGAACTGGCCGAACTGATTTCCGGAAGTGAAGAAGTGCAGCAATTCCAGAAGGCGGAGGAGAAAATCCGCAATCATGAGCGCGTACAAAGCCTCATTGCTACCATCAAGAAGAAGCAGAAAGAGATCGTGGCCTTCGAATCCTTCCAAAATCAGGAAATGGTTGCCAAAATCGAGAAGGAAATCGAAGCGCTGCAGGATGAGATCGATGCGATTCCTCTCGTGAACGAATTTCAGCAAAGCCAAAGCGATATTAACTATTTGCTGCAGCTGGTCATTTCCGTCATCCATGATACGGTGTCGGAAAAGGTCAACGTGGAAGCGGGAACGGAAGCGCCTCCTTCCAGCTGCGGCTAACCTTTACAAGGCTGCGGACGAGACGTCCGCGCCTTTTTTTCAAATGCAGATCGCATGGCTTTCGTGGTTTCGCTGAGTACCAGAATAACATCGGAGCGAAGGCCCCACGCCGCTGTGGGGTTATTTTTCGTCATCGGGAAACGCGGGAACTCAAGCCAGGCTGCAGGTTATTCAGCCGACATATGGGATAGAGCAGACGAATTTGGTTAAACATGAACGTAAACAGTTATCGCTGACAACATAGAGCAACGAAGGCGGCTCCTCCGGCAAAGGATGCTGGGGCAGTACGCGAAAAATGACAGCATGGGGGAGACGACAATGAACGCATTGGAACAAATGGTGGCCCGGGGACAGGATTCGTTCTGGGCGTATCTCGGCTGCGAGCTGGTATCCGCAAACAAGGAAGAAGTGGTCATTGCGCTCGATGCCAAGCAGCACCACACCAATTCCATGGGCATCATCCATGGGGGCGTGCTGACATCCTTGATGGACCAGGCGATGGGGATGGTAGCGACGGCGGTTAAAAATATCGACAGCTGCGTTACTACCGACATTAACGTACACTTTATGAATGCGATGGTTCCGGGGAGATTAACGGTGACGGCCAAGGTGCTGCACGAAGCGGGCCGGTCTCTCGTCACCGAAGCAAAAATTAACGACAGTGAAGGAACCCTGGCTTGTATGGCGACGGCTACGTTTCGGGTAGTAAACCGCAAGTAGCCATTAGGGGATCCTTGCTTTCTTATGCAGGACCAAACAATCAGAACGCGGCTTACACAACATAGACAGAATGACTTGACTTTTTTTATCTATAGTTCATAATGAAAGTATCAAAAAGATGTTATGTGGTGATAAGATGACTGAAAATGAGAAAGCAAGCGGCAGACCGAAAGAGAAGACCGCCGAGGAGATGGGGTACTCCCCGAAGAAGTACCGCACGCCTGACGGTGTACCCGCGGACATTGTGATGTTTACGCTAACCAAGCGCGAGCGCAAGACCGTGACCAAAACGCTGCCGATCCGAGAGCTCAAGGTCATGCTGATCCGCCGGAAGTCGTGGCCGTTCGCAGGGATGTGGGCGCTGCCCGGAGGATTCTGCCAGGAAAGCGAATCGATTTACGACGCGGCGAAGCGTGAGCTCAAGGAAGAAACCGGCGTCGACGGTGGACACCTCGAGTATTTAGGCGTATACAGCAAGCCGGGAAGAGACCCGCGCGGCTGGATTATCAGCAACGCCTTCTTCGCTCTGGTGGAAGAATGGATGCTGGAGAGCAGACAGGCGGCGGACGATGCCGGCGAGGTTGGCCTGTTCGGCATCGATGAGGTGCTGAATGAGCTGGAGCTGGCCTTTGACCACCGGGAAATCATCCAGGATGCGTACCACCGGATTCAGCAGCAGATGCTGCATTCCACGATTGCGCGGCAATTTTTGCCCGAGCAGTTTACGTTAAGCGAGCTGTACCAGGTCATCCAGACCGTCGTTCCGGAATTCAGCGAGCCGAATTTTATCCGTAAAATTACGTCTACGCGCAGCCGGCAGGGGATCCTCGAAGAAGTACGCGACGAGAACGGAAAGCCGCTGAGCTCCAACCAGTATTCCCAGCGACCGGCACAACTGTACCGGTTCACCGATTACGTACCGCTGCTGTCCATTTATACCTAAGGGAGTGAAGGTAGATGAAAGCACTGATCGTTATCGATTTTACGAATGATTTTGTCGACGGAAGCCTGCCTGTAGGCCAGCCTGCGGTAGATATCGCGCCGGCGGTAGCCGCCATCACTAAAGACTTCATCGATCGCGGCGACTGGGTCGTCATGGCTGTGGATCTGCATGAGAAGGACGATCCTCATCATCCGGAGACGAAGCTGTTTCCTCCCCACAACCTTCGCGGCACGCAGGGAAGAGAACTGTACGGCCCGTTGGAGAAGGTATACAACGACCATCGCGATGCGATTTACTGGATGGACAAAACGCGGTACAGCGCTTTTTGCGGAACGGATCTCGAACTCAAATTGAGGGAGCGCGGCATCACCGAAGTGCATCTGATCGGGGTATGCACCGATATTTGCGTGCTGCACACCGCTGTAGAGGCGTACAATAAGGGCTTCGGCATTACGGTGTACGAAGACGCTGTAGCCAGCTTCAACCCGGATGGGCATACGTGGGCATTGCAGCATTTTAAAAACAGTTTGGGTGCGCAGGTTGTCAAAGGAGCAGAGCAGTAAATACGATGGCCCGGGACACCGGGCCTGCCTGATATGACAGGCGTATCAGCAAGGAGGAACTAGGGATGCAGACGATGGGTCTGGCCTTACACACGGATAAATACCAAATCAACATGATGTACGCGCATTGGGTGAACGGCTCGCACCGGCAAAAAGCGGTGTTCGAGGCTTACTTCCGCAAGCTTCCCTTCGGAAACGGGTATGCGGTTTTTGCCGGCCTGGAGCGTATCGTGCATTACATAGCCAATCTCCGGTTTACCGATGAGGATATTAAGTATTTATCCGAGCAGGAAGAGAATTACGATTCGGCGTTTTTGGAGGAATTAAAGCAGTTCCGGTTTTGCGGCACACTGCACTCGATGAAGGAAGGCGCGCTCGTCTTTCCGAACGAACCGTTGGTCCGCGTGGAAGGCACCATTATGGAAGCCCAGCTGGTGGAAACGGCGCTGCTCAATTTCATGAACTTCCAGACGCTGATTGCCACGAAGGCGTCACGGATCAAGCAGGTCGCCGGCGACGATATTTTGCTCGAATTCGGCACGCGCCGTGCGCAGGAAGCCGATGCGGCGGTATGGGGGGCACGGGCCGCTTATGTGGCCGGTTTTCACGCAACCTCCAACATGCTCGCTGGAGAGAAGTTCGGTATCCCGACAAAAGGAACGCATGCCCATTCATGGGTGCAGACCTTTGAAAGCGAACAGGCGGCGTTCGACGTCTATGCCAAGGTCATGCCGGATCAAGTGACGCTCCTCGTGGACACGTACGACACGCTCAAGAGCGGTGTGCCGCATGCGATCGAAACAGCCAAGAAGCTGGAGGCGATGGGCAAGAAGATGAACGCCATCCGCCTGGACAGCGGTGATCTAGCGTACTTGTCGATCAAAGCGCGCGAGATGCTCGATCAGGCCGGATTGAACTATGTGAAGATCGTGGCCTCGAATGACCTCGACGAGAACACCATTTTTAACTTGAAGGCGCAAGGGGCGCGGATCGATACGTGGGGCGTAGGCACCCAGCTGATTACGGCGGCCGACCAGCCGGCGCTGGGCGGTGTTTATAAGCTTGTGGAACGCGAGATTAAGGGCGAGATGGTTCCGACGATCAAAATATCGGGCAATCCCGAAAAAGTATCGACGCCGGGCAAAAAGGACGTCTACCGGATCGTGGACCGGGTCAGCGGGAAAGCGACGGCAGATTACATCGCCTTCCCTGGCGAGGAGAAGCCGCATGACGGCCTCCGTCTGAAGCTGTTTAATCCGCAGCATCCGTACTTGCAGAAATACGTAAAAAACTATGATGCCATCGAAATGCTCACACCGGTTTTCGAGAACGGCCTGCTGGTGTACAAACTGCCGTCGCTGGATGAAATCCGGGAATACCACCGGGAGCAGATGGATTTATTTTGGCCGGAATACTTACGCAAGTTGAACCCGGAAATTTACCGCATCAATATCAGCGAGAAAGTATGGGACTTGAAGCAAAAGATGGTGGCCGAATATATGCAGCAGGATGAGTAGCTGCGGAACGAGCCGATGAGGGGGGACCAAGGGTCGCCCCTTTTTTTATATATTAGACTGTATTAGTATCTGGAGTCCGTCAGTCTTACCGCTTAACCAATAATAATATCGAGACGGGTTCTTCTCGTGCGGATATTTAGGGTGGGAAGCAGGGCATTATTTCTCGGGAAAGCGCAGAATCAGGCATACTCCGATACACTTCCCGATGGTTCGACAGTTGTCGATCGCACGGTAGGTTGATGACTGGCTTATCCATGCCAAGCTCCCAACATTTCATGCCATGAACTATTTGGTACTGGGAGGGGGCAGGGCATCGGGTTGCGTCTTGTATTTTGAAAGGGACCACGTACAGCGGTATAATATGGACAATCTTAAGGAGGGACGACGCATATGGAAAAGTTTCAGGCATTTATGGTCCGAAAAGACGAGAATGGCGGATTCCGGAGCGGGATCGAAACGCTGAACGAAGATCAGCTGCCGCCGGGTGATGTAACGATCCGCGTTCATTATTCAGGAGTGAATTACAAGGACGGATTGGCAAGCTTGCCTGATGGGAAGGTCGTCTCCAGGTATCCGATGGTGCCGGGCATTGACCTTGCTGGCGAAGTCACGCATTCGGAGCACCCGGCGTTTAAGCCAGGGGACCAGGTGCTGTGCACGGGGTACGGTGTAGGGACCGACCACTTTGGAGGATTCAGCGAATACGCCCGCCTTAAAGGAGATTGGCTCGTACACCTTCCGGAGGGACTCAGCATGCGTGAGGTTATGGGAATCGGGACGGCCGGGTTTACCGCCGCCTTGTCAGTGGACGCGTTGATCCGGAGCGGCCTCACGCCGGACAGCGGGGAAGTGCTGGTAACCGGAGCGACGGGCGGTGTCGGCAGCTTTGCCGTCAGCATATTGTCGCGGCTCGGATATCAAGTGACTGCCAGCACAGGCAAGCTGGAAGCCCAGAAGGAATGGCTCACAGGGCTCGGGGCGAGCGCCGTGGTCGGGAGGGAAGAGATATCCGCCCCGGTTCAAGGCGTGCTGTCCAAGAGCCGATGGGCCGGCGTGGTCGACCCTGTCGGCGGTCCACAGCTGGGGACGCTGCTGAAAAGCGTTAAATACGGCGGCAGCATCGCCCTTTCCGGATTGACCGGAGGAACGGCTTTCGACAGTACGGTTCATCCTTTTATCCTGCGCGGCATTAACCTGTTCGGGATCGATTCCGTGTTCTGTCTGATGGAAACCCGGAGCCGGGTCTGGAAGCTGCTCGGATCGGCGTGGAAGCCGGAGACGGCTTTGTCTCAAGGATTAACCGAATGCGGATTGAGCGACCTTCCGGACGTCCTGGAGGCTATTCTGCGAGGAAAAGCTGTGGGACGAACGCTGCTCCGCTTGGAATCTTAGTCCGAGTGAACCGCGCTGCATAAACCGTTTGCTTTGATGGCATTCTAACCCTATATCAGCTTAGTGCCGCTACAATCGGCAACAGGAATCTGGAAGGGATGAACCATCATGAAGAAACGGGTAGCGGGAGTTCTGGCCGGTGTGCTGGTTACAGCCGCCATGGCCGGATGCGATTCGCATGAAGTCGTCAAAAAGGAAACGAAACTATATAATATGCAGTCTTATTCGGAGGGAAACCTTCGGGCGCAATCCCAGGGCAAAGGGCTGAACGGCAAGTTTCTGAAGGAGATGCAGATTCAGTTCGGGCATGAAGGGGTCCCTCTAACCCATGAGATGTACGCGGAGGACGGAAGAGGCAATATCAGTTATATGTACATGATCGCCGGCAATCCGCTGCAGTATATTACGCTGCATGTCTTTTCAAACGAAGCGGAGCGGATCGAGCGGATTCATAACTGGTACGGTGACCAAAAATTGATCGATACGCCGCGGTCCCGGACGGTCATCTATAACTATTCTACCGCTTCGCTGATTTACACGTCCTCCGGCAAAGAGAAAGGCAAATACGACCCGGAAGTAAAAAAGGTGTTTAATTCCCTGATCGAACGGATGAAGTAATTTCAGGGAAAAAACGAAATGCCGGCTCATCCGCGATGAGTCCGGCATTTTTGTGTTTGCGTTCACCCGCAGACTATTCCTTCTTGTAAATTTCCCGCATGACATGCCGGAGCTCCGGCACGATGATCTTTTCCAACGCCAGCTTGACGGCCTCTCTGGACCCCGGCATAGAAAAGACGGCGGTCTTACCGACCGTACCGGCGATGGCCCGGCTCAGGATCGCTGCCGCTCCGATATCCTCCGTATAACTCAGATACCGGAATATTTCTCCAAAGCCGGGCATTTCCTTGTCCAGCAGGGAAGAGACCGCCTCGTACGTCGTGTCTCTCGGCGAAATGCCGGTTCCCCCGGTGAGCAGCAGAGCCTCGACATCCGGACGCGCTGACGCTGCGTGCACCAGCTCGCGGATTCCCTCGTAATCGTCCGTCACGATGGTATAATCGGCAATCCGGTAGCCCGCTTCCTCCAGCAGAGAGATCATCAGCTGTCCGCCGGTATCAGTTTCTTTGGTACGGGTATCCGAGACGGTCACGACCATGCAGGACACGGTCGCGGGTGCCTGGCTTCGATGCTCGTCCACTGACTTCATGTTCATACGTTATCAACTCCTTCGATCTTTTCTGGCTATTTCACTAGGATAGTCTTTTCCAGAATGCCTTGCAAGTTGATGGTGACAACGGCAGTGACTTAGCAGTGGAAAGCTACAGGGGGCGGCAGGGGAGGGGAAACGGAGTGCCTTGCGGCAGTGCTGGGTGCTGTAGTACACTGTGCTAGTCATGCAAGGAAGGATAACGGAGGAGATATCTTATGAGCCAAACGACGCCAATTTACATATTGTCCGGATTTCTCGGTAGCGGAAAAACGACATTACTGCAGCAGCTGATAGATTATTGGCAAGGCGAGGGATTGCTGCCGGCCGTCATCATGAACGAGGTTGGTGACGTGAACCTCGACGGGCTGCAGGTGCAGGAGCAGGTCCCGATGACGGAAATGCTGAGCGGCTGCATCTGCTGCTCGATCCGCGGGGACTTGAGCGGGGAAATCGCCGGTCTGATCCAGCGCGAGGCACCGGATGTCATCGTGGTCGAAGCGACGGGCATCGCCAATCCGATGGAAATTTTGGAGGGGGTGTCCGAGGCAGCTCTCTATTTGCCGATCGACCTGAGGGGCATCATGACGGTCGTGGACTCCGCTCACTTGCTGGAGCTTTACAACGTCCAGAAGGGCAAAACCTACCGGCTCATGCAGGAGCAGATCCGCTGTGCATCGGCATTGATCCTGAATAAAATGGACAGGGTCACAGAAGAGGAGGAGGGCCTGCTGCAAAGCATTGTTGAACGGTGGAACGGATACGCTGGGGTGTGGAAGGCGGTCCGGTGCCGGGTGGACATCCCGGCGCTGCTTGATGCTCTGGGAGGAGTCAAGGCAGACTGGACTCGCGCGGCGGACAACGAGAGCAAGCAGGCTCCGGGAGAGCTTGTACCGCAAAATGGCCGGGAGCAGAACGCCGAACCGCACGCTGAATCGGCTTCGAATCATGGCGGGGAATCGGAACCTTTGCACCACCCGCATCATACCCATGAATCGCACAACCATGAATCACATGCCCATGAATCACATGACCATGTTATGGTTTACACCCATTATTTTAAAGGTCCCGTTGAGAGCCTGGCCTTTGAACGGTTGATCGCCAATCTTCCGCGGGACGTGTACCGGGCCAAAGGTGTGCTTACCTTCAGCGATACGGCCAGCCGCTTCCTATTCCAATATGCCTTCCGGGAGTCCGATTTTATGAAAATCACACCGCAGGGAAATGTTCCGGATGTTGCGGTTTTCATCGGCGAGCACTTTTCGCGGAGTGAGCTCGAACAGGCTCTGCTCAGCCTCGAACAAGGCGGGCTGCGGGAGACAGACTGAATTTTCCTGGTTATAACGCCTCCCAAACGGTTAATAGATGTGCAGAGCAATCAATCACGGGAGGTAGATCGATCATGATGAATCAGGAACAACAGTACAAGGATTGTATCGAAGCCTGTTTGCAGTGCATGAATGCCTGTAATGTGTGTTATGTGTCCAGTCTGAAGGAGTATGAGCTCGCCATGCTGCGTGAATGCATCCGTCTGGACCGGGAATGCGCGGATATTTGCGATTTGGCGGCGCAGTCGATGCTTCGCCATAGCCCGTTTGTGACGCAGATCTGCGAGCTGTGCATCACGGCCTGCGAAGCGTGCGCCGAAGAATGCAGCAAGCACGAGCACGATCACTGCCAAGCATGCGCCGAGGCCTGCCGCCGCTGCGCCGAAGCCTGCCGTCAAATGCTCGTCGCGGCCTGACCGATCATTATACAGCATTGAACGACTGCCTGATTGCCGGGGGATGACCCGGCGGTCAGGCTTTTTTCGTTTCAGGGTTACACATCCGTCTATGCGATTGTTTTTCCATGGATCCGGGTAACATATGGATGGTTACTACAACCTGTATCGGCAGAAGGGAGAACAACATGGACAAGCAAAAGACCAAGGAATCTTCAAGTTTCATCCCCTACATACCTGCATCCAGAACGCTGCCGGAACTTACGGTGCTGGCCGTCATTCTGGGCATCATCCTGGCGGTTGTATTTGCGGCTGCCAACGCCTACCTGGGACTTAAAATCGGGCTGACGGTCAGCGCATCCATTCCAGCCGCCGTCATATCGCTCGGTGTCCTGCGAGGATTGTTTAAACGAAAATCGATTCTGGAAAACAATATCGTGCAAACGATGACGACGGCGGGCGAGGCGGTGGCAGCCGGGGCGATCTTTACCCTGCCTGCCCTGTATATGTGGAATCAAGTCCCGGGCATCGGAACCGTCAGCTTCATCGTGCTCGTCGGGGGATTTTTGGGCGTCGCGATGATGATCCCGCTGCGGCGGCTGCTGATCGTCAACGAGCATCAGACGCTTCCTTACCCGGAAGGCACCGCCTGTGCCGAGGTGCTCATATCGGGAGAAACCGGCGGCAAGAGCGCAAAAATGGTGCTGTACGGATTTATCGCCGGCGGGCTGGTGAAAGCGCTGGGTGATGGCTTCAAGTGGTTCAAGACCGAGATCGAAACCGGCATTTACCGGTTTAAAAACGCGGTCATCGGCATGGATACATACCCTGCGCTGCTTGGCGTTGGCTACATTATCGGTCCGGCGATTTCGGGGCAGATGCTTGCCGGTGGGATCATGGCCTGGCTCGTGATGATTCCGATGATCGGATTTTTCGGCGGAGGCGCACAGGCTGTGCTGTCACCGGCCGAAGCACCGATTCCGCAGCTGGACGCCTGGGGCATCTGGGAAGGCTACATCCGCTACATTGGCGCGGGCGCTGTGGCGGCAGGGGGATTGATTACGCTGGTCAAAACCCTGCCCATGCTGTTCAGTTCGCTGGCGGCGACTTTGTCCGGCTTGAGCAAACGAAACGAGCAGAAGGTGACGCTGGACCGCACCCAGTTTGACATTCCCGGCTTTTGGGTGACGATCATGATTGCACTTCTTGTCATTATCATCGCGTTTGCCCCGCTGACCGACGTGGGGATCATTGGCGCGATAGCCATCGCCATTTTCGGCTTTTTGTTCGTAACGGTCGCTTCCCGGATTGTCGGCCTGGTAGGCAGCTCCTCCTCACCGGTGTCCGGCATGACGATTGCGACGCTGCTCATCGTAACGTTTATTTTTAAAATGACCGGGTTATCAGGTATGGGCGGGATGATCGCCGCACTGACGGTTGGAGCGATCGTCTGCGTCGCGTTGGCTGTGGCTGGGGACATTTCCCAGGATTTGAAAACAGGTTACCTGGTGGGCGGGACGCCTTGGAAGCAGCAGGTGGCGATGATGATCGGCGTACTCGTATCCGGTCTGGTGATCGGCTTCATTCTGTCGGTACTGAACGAAAGCTACGGACTCGGATCCGAGCAGCTTCCTGCGCCGAAGGCCGTATTGATGCGGCTGATTGTGGAAGGGATCATGTCGAACAATTTGCCGTGGGAGCTGATTTTTATCGGTGCGGCTTCGGCGGTTGTGTTCGAGTTCTTGGGTCTCAACTCGCTGACCGTAGCGGTCGGCATCTACCTGCCGATTCATGTTAGCACCCCGATCATGGTCGGCGGTATCGTTCGCTGGTTTGTGGAATGGCGATCACGGAAGGACGCCGGATTGCTCAAAGCTAGGGTGGAAACGGGGACGCTGCTGGCTTCGGGCCTGATCGCCGGAGAATCGCTGATCGGGGTGATCATTGCGATCCTGATCTGGCTCGGCGTTCCGATTCCGGGAGACGTTCTGGTCTCCAGCAATGTGCTTCCGCTGGTCATTTTCCTGCTTGTCGTTGTGATGCTGGCCTGGATCTCTCTCCGGCAAAAGAAAGAGTCCGTCGTGACGAAGCGGGAGGTGTAGCAACATGCTGGGCTACCGGAAACAGCGGAAGGACGCCGCGGAAATACCGATCAACTTGCTGGATTTGGTTCCGGTGCTGCATTCGAAGGTGACGGCAGAAAAGAACGAAGGGATCGTGACGTTGTCCGTGCCGCGGGAGGGATGGCTGGCCCGCCAGTCGGTCAAATGGCTGAAGCAGCCGGCGGTCGTCCAAATCCGGCTGGATGCGCTGGGCAGTGAAGTGGCCGCCTGCTGCGACGGTTCCCACTCGGTGGCGGATATCGCAGGCAAGCTCCATGCCCGGTTCGGCGAGCAGGCGGAGCCGCTGCTGCCAAGGCTGGCCAAGTTTATCGAGCTGCTGGAAATGAACGATTTGGCCGTATGCCGACCCGGTGATTCCTGCCAACGGGCACAGGATGCATAAGAGGTAACCATGAACAGGCAATCCTGCGGCAGAAAATTGGGGTGTTGCATTCTTTGCTGTCCCCCGTGTATACTATTGAAAATTGAACGTCATGGAACGGGAGAGTAGTGAAGCGTCAGGGCATCAAGCGAGCCGGGGATGGTGGAAGCCGGTATGCCGCGCCTTCATGAAGCGCACCCGGGAGATGGCCTTTTGAACGATAACCGCATGATGGGTGCGGAGTAGAGAGGTCCGGTTAGCCGCCGTTACAGGCTTCAAGGGAAACGGATGCCGTGCTGGCGCATGGACCGTTTACTTAGAGTGGTACCGCGGGAATTCAGCTCTCGTCTCTATATTAGAGACGGGGGCTTTTTAATTTTTGATAGGCGTTACGATATGGAAAGGATGATTGTTATGTTACAGGAATGGATCGCGTCGGCGCTCGAGCCGCACGTGCCGTGGACGAAGCAGCAAATGGTGGATCTGCTGGAAATCCCGCCGCAGCCGCAGATGGGGGATGTCGCTTTCCCATGCTTTACGCTGGCCAAAACGTTTAAAAAATCGCCTGCGGACATCGCCAAAGAGCTGGCTTCCCAATTTGACGGGCGAGACGGAATACAGGCGGAGGCCGCCGGCCCTTATGTCAACTTCAGGCTGGACCGGAAGCGCTACGAGCAGCAAATCATGGACGAGTTAACGGCGTCGGATCAGAGACCGAACCTGGGAAAAGGAGAAAAAGTGCTCATCGACATGTCCTCGCCGAACATCGCGAAGCCGATGGGCATCGGGCATCTGCGCTCCACCATGATCGGTGCCGCCCTGTACAACATGTACAAATTGGCGGGGTACGACGTGGCCAGCATCAACCATCTGGGAGACTGGGGCACGCAGTTCGGCAAGCAAATCGCCGCATACAAACGCTGGGGGAACGATGAAGCTATTGCTGCCAATCCGATCAAGGAATCGCTGAAGCTCTACGTTCAGTTTCATGAGGAAGCACCCCATGATGAGACGCTGGAGCCGGAGGCCAGGGACTGGTTCCGGAAGCTGGAATCCGGGGATGAGGAAGCTTACCGGCTCTGGAAATATTTCGTGGACGTCAGCTTGAAGGAGTTTCAGCGGATGTACGACCGCTTGGGCGTCAGCTTCGACTATACGCTCGGGGAAAGCTTTTACAACGATAAGATGGATGCCGTCGTGGATCAGCTGCGCGACCAGCATCTGCTCGAAGAGAGCGAGGGCGCGCTGGTCGTGCGCCTGGATGAAGAGGGGATGCCGCCTTGCCTGATCATCAAAACGGACGGAACGACCATCTACCCGACGCGTGACCTGGCAACCGCCCTTTACCGGCACGATGTCTTGAAAGGCGACAAGCTGCTGTATGTCGTGGGCGGCGAGCAGAGGCTGCACTTCCAGCAGGTATTTGCCGTGCTGCGCCGCATGGGAGCAGACTGGGTGGATCAATGCGAGCATGTGCCGTTTGGCCTGATGCGCTTTGAAGGAAAGAAAATGTCCACCCGCCGCGGCAAGATCGTCTATCTTGAGGAGGTACTGGATGAGGCGGTTGCCCGGGCATTGCAAATCATCGAAGAGAAAAACAGCAGCCTCGAACATAAGGAGGAGGTCGCGGAGGCGGTCGGCATCGGGGCGATTATTTTCGGGGACTTGAAAAACAACCGCCTGAACGAAGTGGATTTTTCCCTGGAGGAAGCGCTGAATTTCGACGGGGAGACAGGGCCGTATCTTCAGTACACGTATGCGCGTACCCAAAGCGTGCTGTCCAAAGGACGCGCGGCCGGGGAACCGGAGAGTGGAACGGCCTTGCCTGCTCAAGCGGCTAATGGCCAGCTCGGAGATTCCGGATGGGAACTGCTGAAGCTGCTGACCCGCTTCCCGGATCAGCTGGAGCGCGGAATCCAGAACAACGAGCCGTCGGTGATGGCGCGGTATGCGCTGGATGTAGCTCAAGCGTTCAACCATTTTTACAACAAGGAACGGATTGTCACCGAGGACAGCAGCCTGAGGGAAGCGAGACTGAAGCTGACGGAGTTGACGGGCGCTTCATTAGCGAGAACGATGCATCTGCTCGGATTAAAAACGCCTCAGCGGATGTGACGCTATCTGTTGAACAGGGAGGAGAGTTGGTTGGCTGTACATCAGCAAGGAACCGGCCGGCGGAACACGCCGGCGGAGATCATCCTCCGGCTGGAGGATGTCAGCAAACGCTACGACCGCCGGGCAGTGATTGAGCATATGACGCTCGAGATCGCCAAAGGGGAGTGCACGGCGCTGGTCGGGAAAAACGGCTCGGGCAAAAGCACGCTGCTGCGCTTGCTGGCCGGATTATCCCGTCCTACCGAGGGAAGACGGCGAGTGGAGGACGTCCGAAGCCCCACGATTGGACTTGTCGCCGAGAAGTTTCCGGCGCTGCCGTTTACGCCGGGCGAGTTTTTGATGAGCATGGGCATTACGCGAGGGATGGACAAGCGGACCGTCCAGTCGGAAATATCCGAATGGCTCAAGAGACTGGGGATGGATTCGTACAGGGATGTTCGAATGAGCCATTTTTCGAAAGGCATGCTGCAGAAGATCAATCTGGTTCAGGCGGTGATGGGGAAACCAAGGCTTCTGCTGCTGGATGAGCCTTTGTCCGGGATCGACACCCCCACGCAGAAAGAGGTGGTCCGCCTGCTGATGGACATCAAGGGGATGGGGACCGCGATGGTCATGTCCGTCCATGAGCCGGAGCTGATCAACGAAATGGCCGATCGTATCGTACTGCTTGAGAACGGAAAGATCGTGAAGGAGGAACGCAGGTTCCGCATAGAAACGGTCCGGTATGCGACTATTCTTGTTCATGGAGATCCGCTGCGCGTCCGCCAGTCTTTAGAGGGGATCGGCGATAGGGAAGTGGCTTGGGTAAAAGAGGGGGCGGATTCCGAGATTCATGTAAGAACGGATTTAAGCGATCATGTGCTGCAGCGGATCCTTAACGGCGGCGGTCATATCGTATCCGTTTCGCAGCACGAACCGTCCGAAGTGGATCTAGGCGAGCTGCTCAAAACTGCGGCGGCTGCCTTAGAAGGTGGAACGCTATGATCCGTCTCGCTTCTTTTTTACTTGCCAGCTACATCCGGTCTTACCGATACTTTGCTCCTGTGGGGAGCATGCTGATTGCGATGATGCTTTTGTACTCCTACAAGCCGAACCCGGTGATGGACAGCTATGCGGTCACTTCCGCATTTCTGTTTGTCGGCGGGGCATGGTTGTCGTTCAGCTTCCTGAATCATGCGGGCGCCGTATTGGAACAGCTCAGCGTGATCCACGCAGGGAGCATGCGGAAATATGCCGCAAGCCAAATGCTGGCTCTGCTCGCCTTCATTGTCTTTTTAAGCGCCTTTTTCCTGCTGTATCCTGTAGTGATGAACATGTTCGCCGAAACGGTCAGCGCACGGCAGTGGCTTATCGCTTCTTCCGGGCATCTGGCATTGGGCATGCTGGGCGCAGGCATCAGCTATTTCCTTCAAGCCGCTTACATCCGCAATATCAGCCGCGCGACGGCGATTCTGCTGATCATCGTCATTTTATCGATTGGGGCGAGGCAGATTGCGGCCAAGCTGCCCGCAGGGTTATCCTGGATCCGCTGGGCCTTCCCTCCGGTGGCTGAAATGATCGACACCTTGATGCGAAGTGATACCGCTCTTCTTACAGGCGTATGGGGAGTAATCGGGTATGCGTACCTGTATGCTTTTGCTTTAGCCGCAGCCTATTGGATATTATCCGCATACCGTGATGCCAGAACATAGGCTGATACATTTGGCTTTTTCTCAGAACATTGGAACCGTTGATTTCCTTCTACCCCCGGGTTGTGATTGGACCGTAAGCACGGTAACATGGAGATAGGTCTGTCCAATCAGGAATTTTTACATAAGAGGTTGAACCTCGGCAGCAGGAGTCAGGAGGAAAAGCATGAAATCAGTCGGTCTACAAGGTATCGAGCAGCAATCGAAGGAACTGTTCGCGTATTTCGGCTTGGCCGTATACTATTCGCAGGCATTGGAGCAGCAGCTGACCAATCTGCTGATGCTGATGAAGCTGTCGAAGGGGGAGGTTCCCTCCGAAGAGGAACTGACCGAGCTGTACCGCCGCAAGCTCAGTAGTTCCCTGGGCCAGCTCGTCAACGAAATCCGGCATCACTTTCCTTTTACGGAAGAAGAGACGCTTCTATTAAAAGAGGTATGGAAGCAGCGGAATTATATCGTTCACGATTATTTCAAGGAACGGATCAAAGAGACGTTCACGCCTGACGGTCGAGCACGGATGATCCGCGAGCTGACCGCTTTTCGGGATCAAGCCCAGGAGCTCGAGCAGAAGCTGCAGGGGTATACGAATGAATTATACGTCAAGCTGGGGCTGGAGAATGATCAGCCGGGAGTTTCCAATCCGCACTGACTCGTCATAAAATAGGCATTCCGGCCTACAGGCATATTGAAACATTTGCGGGAGGTTCCCCGTCTGAGAGGCTGAGGAGGTGATTTGGATGAAAATCACAAAGAAATGGGCTGCGTTCATGGTGGCGGCAGGCTGTCTGGTGTCGGCGTCTTCCGCGTATGCGTTCTCGGATCTGCCGAATAAGCAGCAGGAGGGTATCGCCGAAGCGCTGCAAACGCAAGGGGTCATTCACGGCATTTCCGCCGACCGGTTCGGTCCGGCCGAGCCGTTGACGGCAGCCCAAAGCGTGCAGATGCTGGTGAAAGCGATGAAGCTTCAGCCGGATGCAGGTGCGGCGAACGCCGGGACGCTGGCGGTTCCATCCACAGCCTGGTATGCTCAAGCAGCCGAAACGGCGCTGGATCACGGGCTTGTGGCATCGACCATCGGCAGCTGGAACGACAAGGTCACGAAGGAAGAGTTCGCGCAGATGCTCTACAAAGCCGTCACCGCTACCGGTGACTACCCGCTGATCAAAATGTACGTCACGGTCCAGGATGAGAACGACATGGCTTCCGGATCGCGGGAAGCCGTCCAGTTTCTGCTCCTTACCCACATAGCCGAACTAGATGCGCAGCAGAAATTCCATCCAAGGGACAACATCACCCGGATGGAGGCGGCGAAGATGGTCTATCACGCCATGAATTTCGTTGCTTCGCATCAGCCGGTAAATCAGCCGGAGAACGATGACCAGGTCGCTGTCAGTGTAGAGAAGGTGAACGACCAGGTGAACCGGATCGTCCTTACCAAAGAGGACATGCCGAATCCGGGATACGGCCTCAAGATCGACCGGATCGAATTCGTCTCGGAAGGAAAGGCGGTCGCCTATTACACCGTCACGAAACCCGCCCCCGGCATGATGTATCCGCAGGTCATTTCCACGGCCAAGGCTTCCTTTTATATGGACAGCAAAATTCAGGTCAGCGTCAAGCAAACCGGCGGCGGCCTCGGTACGGGCATTTCCCTGAAGGGATCGCTCGTAGAGATGCCTTCCGTTACCCAATAAACAATGAATCGTATCGTCCGCACATCGCGGTGATACTGGATCCCCCTGCTTTCCGGATACCGGAGACAGGGGGATTTTTTTGCGGCTGGATCAAGAAT
The DNA here is from genome assembly GCF_025809195.1 of Paenibacillus sp. PSB04. Lineage (NCBI taxonomy): Bacteria > Bacillati > Bacillota > Bacilli > Caryophanales > Paenibacillaceae > Paenibacillus > Paenibacillus sp. PSB04. The sequence goes on along the minus strand of NZ_CP081301.1, from coordinate 6,188,003 downwards.
AGGAATATTCCGGTTAAAAGTATCATTTTTCGTTGACGAGGCAAATAGTATCGCGGCACCCATCCCGTTTACAATGTTGGCAAGGGGGGAAGAGGATGTCGCAGCTTGCGAACAGCGTGCCCATCACCGAGAGGAGGAAAAAGCGGGGATTGGCTTACCGGATGCTCAGGCAGTGGGATATTCAGCTGATGGTCATACCGGCGCTCATTTTGATTTTTATTTTTTCATACATACCGATGTACGGCGTACTGATGGCTTTTCAGGACTATAACATTTTTAACGGGTTTTGGAACAGTCCTTGGGTGGGATTCAAGCATTTCAGCATGTTTTTTCATGCACCCGAGTTTTGGACGATTCTGCGCAATACGATCATCATCAGCCTGCTGAAGTTTGGTATCGGGTTTCCCGCGCCGATCATTCTGGCCCTGATGCTGAACGAAGTCAGGCAAATGTTCTTCAAAAGGGTGGTTCAGACGATCAGCTACCTGCCGCACTTTCTGTCCTGGGTGATCGTAGCCGGGTTTGCCATGTCGATCCTGTCCACGGATAACGGCAGCCTGAACATCCTGCTGCAGAAGCTGCATTTGATTAAGGAACCGATCGGCTTTTTGGGACAGGCGGAGTATTTCTGGGGCATTATCGTCTCGACCAGCGTTTGGAAGGAGATCGGATTCAATTCGATCGTGTATCTGGCGGCGATCGCAGGGATCAACCCCAGCCTATATGAGGCGGCATCCATCGACGGAGCGGGAAGGGTCAAGCAGGTGTTTATGATCACAATCCCGTCCATTATGCCGGTGGTCGTCATCTTTATGATCCTGGCGATTGGCAATCTGCTGAGCGCCGGCTTTGAAGACATTCTCCTGCTTGGAGCAAATCCGGTGCTGCGTGATGTGGCCAGCGTCATCGATACCTATGTGTACCGGGTGGGCATCACCAACCAGCGCTACTCGTACGCCACGGCGGTTGGCTTGTTCAAGGCTGTGATCAGCGTCGGCCTGCTGACCTTTGCCAACTACTTTGCCCGCAGGTCGGGAAACAGCTTGTGGTAAGCGCGGGAGACACCGCAGGAAACAGGGAGGCTGCAGTATTGTGAAATATACAAGTACCGGTGACCGGATCATGATGGTCTTCATTTATTTGCTGCTTATTTTACTGGGATTCAGCACATTCTACCCGTTCTGGAACGGACTGGTCATTTCGCTGAACAACGGCATGGACACGGCACTCGGCGGAATCACGTTCTGGCCGCGGGTATGGTCGCTGGAAAATTACCGGGTCGTCTTTCAGGATGACCGGATTGCCAACGCGTTTTTGATCAGCGTGCTCCGGACGGTCGTCGGCACCATTCTGTCGGTGCTGTGCACCGCCATCTTCGCCTACGGCATGACGAAGAAGGAACTGATCGGCCGCAAGTTTTACATGCTGATGTGCGTTGTGACGATGTATTTCGGCGGCGGGCTCATTCCGACGTTTCTCGTCGTCCGCGGTCTGGGCTTGATGAATTCGTTCTGGGTGTTTATCATCCCGGGTCTGATCAGCGTATGGAACATGATCATCTTTCGGACGTTTTTCATGGGGCTTCCCGGAGGCCTGGAGGAATCGGCCAAAATCGACGGCTGCGGCAACTGGGCTACTTTTTTCCGGATCATCCTGCCGCTGTCGGGACCGGTCATCGCCACGCTCGGGCTGTTCACCGCGGTCGCTCATTGGAATGAGTGGTTTCTGCCCAGCATTTACATCACCAACGAGAAGCTGCTGCCGATCCAATCCATGCTTCAGCAGATCTTGAGCACGAATATTATGACCGAGCAGATGTCCAAGCTGGACTCGGCTGCCCAGAGCAGGCTCGAAACGATGAAAAGCGTGACGACCAAGTCGCTTTCAATGGCGACGATGATGGTGGCGACGCTGCCGATTATCGCCGTGTACCCGTTTGTGCAGAAGTATTTCGTGAAGGGCGTCATGGTGGGATCGTTGAAGGAGTAGGGTTTGGAGCGATTGCTGCTTTGAACATAAATTTGACAATAGGGAAAAGGGGTTATCACGCATGAAAAGTTGGAGAAGATCGCTGCTCGTGGCCTTGGTGTTCCTGTGCACGACAGCCACGGCATTGGCGGGCTGTTCAGGCGGCGGCGGAGAGAAAACGGCCGACGGCGCTGCACCGAAGGCGGAGAACAAAACCGAAACGAAAGAAGGAAGCGGCAGCGCTTCGGAGCTCTTCCAGCTCGGCAGCGCGCCCGTCGACTTTACGTTCTACGGCCACTATGACTGGTATACGATGCCGACCTGGGGCGGGGACGTTGCGAGCAAATGGATTCAGGATAACAAAAAGGTCAATGTCACGGCCATCAACTCCGGCGGCAATGCGGCCCAAAAGCTCAACACGATGATCGCGTCCAAAGAGCTGCCTGACGTGATCTGGATGGAGCGCGGCGCCGATGTGGAGCGGCTGCGTGCGGCAGGCATGCTGGTGCCTTATGACGACTATCTGGACAAATATCCGAATTTGAAAAAATGGGCCGGTGACTCTACGCTCAACATGCTCCGCTCAAGCGACGGCAAGCTGTACCAATTCCCGAACTGGTATACCTCGCAGCCTGCGGGCAATGCCGGATACCTGATGAACAGCAAGGTGTACAAAGAGCTTGGTTCGCCAAAGCTGGAGACAACTGTCGATCTGTATAACTACCTGAAGAGCGTGAAGGCCAAGTATCCGAACATGGTGCCGTTCGAGCCGGATTTGGCCAAGGACGGGCAGGGGCTTGATATTTTGTACGGGGCGTTCGGGGAAGACCATCCGCCGGTGTATTTGAAAGAGAGAGCCGTGCCGGTCGACAATAAGCTGACGTCTATTTTCCAGGATCCCGTCTACCGCGAGTCCATGCAGTTTGCCTCCAAGCTGTTCCGCGAAAAGCTGATGGCCCAGGACGCATTAACCCAAACGAAAGACCAGATTCTTGAAAAAGCGTACAACGGCCGTTTTGCCATCGCAGCCGGAGCGAGCCCGACGGAATACGGCAGCAAGGGCGACGTGGAGCTCAAGAAAAAGGATCCGACCTCCGGCTACGAAATGATCTGGCCAGTGCATAAGGAAGGGCTGGACAAAAACAAGATTTGGACGGGAACCTACAATCAGCTGGGCTGGAACGTGGCCGTCATTACGAAGTCCGCCAAGGATCCTGAGAAAATCTTTGCGTTCCTTGACTGGCTGACCGGAGAGGAAGGAAGCCGGGTCATCATGTGGGGACCTGAGGGAACGCTGTGGCAGGGCACGGATGAAGAAGGATATCCGGTCTTTACCGACACATACACTAACGACATCCAAAAGCGCAGCGATATTATGGATGCGACGGTGAATCTCCAGTGGAACGGCAATACCGTCTATATCGACAAGTCGAAGATGAAATTCGAGAAGACGCTCCCGCCGGAAAAACAGAATTGGGAGAGCCGTTACCAATCCGAAATTACGTGGAAAACGCAGTATAACGCCACCGCCTTCGTCAACCTGAGCCCGATGCCGGATACCGAAGAAGGCATCATTCAGCAGAGCGTAGACGAAATCTTCTCCGAATCCCGTGCCAAAGCGCTGTACGCGAAGAGCGACGACGAGGTGCTGGCGATTCTGGACCAGGCGCAGAAGGACGCAGTGGCGGTCGGATACGACAAACTGCTCGAATACAAGACGCAAAAATGGCAGGAGAACCTGAAAAAAATCGGCGGTCAATAATCTAAATCTAGCATGTTCTAGTATAATGATACTAATTCTTCTATTCGCGAGGATGCCGTCCCGACCCGGGGCGGCTGCTCGCTTCTCCAGCGTCCGGGGCGTATTCAGGGTAGACGGCATGATCGCGTGGGACGGATGAACGGCTGTTTGTCTGGAGCCGGGATCTGACCATAGTATTCATTTTAATGATCAGGAGATGAGCTCATGTACAAGGTGTTGATCGTGGATGACGAGATTCTTGATCTGGAGGGTATGCGCTCTTTTATTCCTTGGGCAGAACTGAGGCTGGAAGTGACAGGCGCGGTGAACAATGGGTTTGACGCCTTGGCACTGCTGGAATGCCAGCCGGTCGATATTTTAGTAACAGACGTACATATGCCTAGCATGACAGGCCTGGAGCTGGCCAGAAAGGCACGGGAGTTCGCGGGCCGGCTTCGGGTCATTTTCGTGAGCGGTTACCAGGATTTTCACTATGTCAAAGAGGCGATTGCCCTGAATGCGTTCAGCTACGTGCTGAAGCCGATGGACGATACGGAGCTGACCGATGCGCTGCGCACCGTCGTGCAGCAGCTTGATCAGGAGAAACGGCGGCAGCAGAACGAACAGGCTTACCGGGAAATCGCCAAAAACGACTATCTATTGAAGCTTCTTGAAGGAGCGGAAGCCGAAGAGGCTGCCGGGGTGCTGCAGGAAAGCTACGGGTTTGACCGTTTAGGATGGCCGGTGCGTGCGGCTGCCGTCGAGCTGGACGACCTCAGCTGGAAGCTCGACCCGATGCCGGAACACCGCCAGCAGGAATGGTTCAACCGATTTTACGATTCGCTGGTTCCGCTGCTCACCGAGGCCCGGATCCGGCATGTGTGCAAAACTTCGCGACGGCGGATTTTCGTGCTGATCGAGGACGGGGTGGACTTACAAGCGCTGTCGGCTCTGGCAGATCGGATTCAAGAGCTGCATCCCTTCTCCGTCACGGTGGGCGTAGGAGAAGAAGCGATAAATCTTACCGGGCTGCGCCGTTCTTATGGTGAAGCCTTGGAGGCGCTGTCGTGCAAGCTGATTGCCGGCAAGGGCCGGGTCATCCGCTATGGGGAACTGAAATGGGACGATGCCCTTGAGCAGCCTTCCCAAACCGCCCTGCCGTTAGAGCCGCTGTATACCGCAGTAGTGAACTTCGATCTCGTCACGATCAGCGACGAAATCGACCGGCTGTTCGCCGCTGCGGCCGGGATGAGATCGAAGCTGAAAATCCAATATTTCGTCATGCACATCCTGCTTGGGCTCGAGCATCACCTCCGGGCGATCAACGAGAGCCTTGCGAACGCCCTTCAAGAGGAAACGGGAGGCAGTCCGGATGTGATGCTGCAGCTCGAGACGATCGACGATATCCGTTCCTGGCTGCGAAAACGGCTCTTTGCCGCCGCAGAGGTTATTCAGCGCCGTAAGCAGAAGAAAAGCTCGAAGCTCGTTGACGAAATGATCCGGTACGTGAAAGAGCAGCTGCACGAAAATGTGACGCTGAAGGAGGTCGCCGACCACCTGTGCTTTTCCCCAAACTATTTGGGAACGCTCTTCAAGGAAGTGATGGGCACGAATTTCAGCGAATACGTCATTCACCTGCGGATGGAGAAAGCGGGCGAGCTCCTCAGGGATCCAAGAGTGAAGGTCTACGAAGTGGCCGACCGGGTCGGGTACCGGTATATGCCCTATTTCAGCCGGCAATTTAAAGAAGTGTTCGGCATGACGCCGGGCCAGTTCCGGAGAAACGTATAATGAGGCGCGCGGCAATGAGGCCGCCAGGCGGGAAGCTGTTCCTGCCTTTTGGCGTCAAACTGTTTATCTCCTATTTGGTGCTGATCATCGTGCCGATTTTTATGTTCGGTTATATCGCCAATACAATCCTCGTCAACTCCTACCGCGAGCAAATGAACACGAATTTGACCGGGACGCTGAAGCAGATTCGCGACAACATCGCCTATAAAATGGAGGACACGCAGCGGCTGTCGGACTTGCTGTATTTTGACGAAAGCATGCCCTTGGAGCTGATGCGATACGAGGAGGGCTGGGTCAGCTACCAGACGACAAAAAAGCTCCTGATTCCGAAGTTCCGCCAGGTCACGGATTCGAGCAACCTGCGGATCTGGATGAGCATTTATTTAAAAAACGAAACGCTGCCAGAAATCTACAACGCCGACCCGCCAGGAACGGACCCTTTGACCAGGGGCAATCATTGGGATTTGTACCATTTGAACCGGATTGAGAACAAACCGTGGTACGCTGATTTTCCTCCGGAGGAATACGGCAAAACCGTCGTGTGGCGGCAGGTGGAAGACGATGACATGTTCGGGAGGATCTCGCTGCTGCGGCGGCTGGTCGATACCCGCGATCCGATGAAGCTGGAGACGATCGGGTTTATCCGGATCAGCGTGTATTTGTCCGAAATTTTCCGGAGCGTCGATGCGGGCAAAATCGGCAGCGGCAGCATGCTGTCGGTCAGCGGGGAGGGCGGCCGGCGAATGTTCGCTTCCGGCGAAAGCGGTCTGCTGCTGGCTTCCGAACCCGGGAGCAAGGCGGAATTCGATCTAGGCCGCTATACGATGCTGGAGGAAACGCTGCCGGAGCTCGGCTGGAATCTGGCGGCCTACGTACCGAACAGCGTGATAGAGAAGGACACGCGCAAGGTGAACCTGCTTACGCTGATCATTTGTCTGCTCAGCGTAGGCCTGATCTCCATTGTCGCCTACGGGGTGTCCCGCTTCTTTTCCAGGCGGGTGTCCAAGGTCGTATCAGTGCTGCAGCGGTTTCAGCAGGGGGATTTTCACAAGCGGATCCATTACCGGGGAAACGACGAGTTTACGATCATCGCCAGCTCGCTGAACAAACTGGGCGAGCAGACGGAGCATTTGATCCAGGAAGTGTACGTCACGAATTTAAAGAAAAAGGAAGCGGAGCTCGAGACGCTGCAGGCCCAGATTAACCCGCACTTCCTGTATAATACGCTCTCATCGATCAGCCGGCTGGCCAAGTTCGGGCAAGTGGATAAGCAGCACCAGATGGTGATGAACCTGGCGAAGTTTTACCGGCTGTCGCTGAATGAAGGGCAGACCGTCATTTCGATTTATCACGAAATCGAGCAGGCGCAGGCATACATCGATATCCAGCAGGTCAAGTACGGTGAGCGGATGGAGGTTCATTTTGACATCGACCCGCAGATCGTCAGGTTTATGACGGTCAAGCTGATTCTTCAGCCGTTCATCGAGAACGCGCTGCAGCATGCCTGGCGCGGGGACCGGATTTATATCCGGGTTGTCGGGCGGATGGATGCCGGGACCGGCTCGATCGTTTTCCAGATCATCGACGACGGCAGCGGGATGACACGGGAGCGGGTGGAGGAACTGTCCGGCTCAGGCTCAGGCCCGGGTGCAGGCGCGGCCGGGTCAGGCACCTCGCAGCAGCGCAAAGGTTACGGCATCCGGAACGTAAACGACCGGATCAAGCTGTATTTCGGCAGCGATTACGGCGTCTCCCTGTACAGCCGGCCGGGGATCGGAACCTGCGTGACGATCCGGATTCCGGTGCAGCCGCGCAGCCGGGGTGAACAACGGCAGAACGGTCATGACCATATCGGGAGGACCGGATGAGCTGGAGAGCGCAAGGGGAGAGAAGCAGTTGAGGAAGCCGAAGCTGTAATAGTCTTCCATAGCAGCCGTAAGCCGTACGGGGATGAGGGCGGAGCCGGATAAGCGCAGCCCCGAAACGACCGCGCAGGGGGAGTGGGGCTGCAACATCATATGCGTCCATAATCCGCCGAACAGGAAGTGGTAATAGACTGGTTACTTAGTGTAGGCTCATGGCATTAAAAAGGGAGCGATCCGATCACGGATTCGCTCCCTTTTAGTGTTTTTCGTTTACGTTCTTTCACGGCAACCCCATGCTGGTCACATGGCGGCAGGATGACTACAGTCGAGAATCGCAGAATGCTCTGTATGACGTCGCCCGGCGAATTACACCGGTGAAGGCGCCTGAACCGGCGGCTGTGCCTTGATCCCGCTGTCCGGGGCAGGCGCGGCTGCACCCGAGCCCTGCTGAAGCTGATACATTTGATAGTATCTGCCGCCGAGCTTCATCAGCTCGTCATGGCTGCCCTTCTCGACAATCTCGCCCCGGTGCAGCACCAGAATCTGATCGGCGCTGCGGATGGTCGAGAGACGGTGCGCGATGATGAACGTCGTACGGCCCTTCTTCAGCACCTCCAGCGCGGATTGGATCAGGCTCTCCGTCTCGGTATCGATGTTGGCCGTGGCCTCATCGAGGATGAGGATCGCCGGATCGAAGGCGAGCGCGCGCGCAAACGAGATCAGCTGGCGCTGCCCCGCCGAGAGCGTGCTGCCCTTCTCGACGACGGGCTCATCGAAGCCCTGCGGCAGATGCGCCAGGATCCGCTCGGCGCCAACATCGCGCAGCGCCTTTTCAACTTGCTCGCGCGAAATTTTGGCGTCGCCCAGGCTGACGTTCGAGGCGATCGTACCTGTGAAGAGGTACGGATCCTGCAGCACGATGCCCATATGATGGCGCAGCCACTGCTTCGGCAGTGCGGTCACTTCCTGGCCGTCGATGGTGATCGTCCCTTTTTGCGGGTCATAGAACCGGAACAGCAGGTTGATAATCGAGCTTTTGCCGGAACCGGTATGGCCGACCAAAGCGACCGTCTGCCCCTGCTTCGCTTCAAAATTGATGTTTTTCAAGACGTAATGGTCGTCCTTGTAGGCAAAGGAGACGTTCTTGAACTCGACGTTGCCTTTGTAACGCGGCATGCTTCCGTCCGTCACGTCTTCGCCCGGCTCATCCATCAGCGTAAATACGCGGCCTGCCGAGACCATGGAAGAATCCAGGGCGGCGAGCTGATTGACCATCCCGGTGATCGGCTGGAACAGGCGCCCCAGCACGTCGACGAAGGCGTACAGCACGCCGAGCGACACGGCGCTGCCTCCGGTCAGCGTGCCAAAGCCGAAGTACCAGAGGATCACGGCAAAGGAAAAGCTGCGCAGCACGTTGACCAGATTGTGTGTCGTTAATGCGTTCAAATTGAGCATTTTGTTCTGATGCTTCATATAGTCGTCGTTCAAGGCTTCAAACTCTTCGGACGTCTGCTTCTGCCGGCGGAATACGCGGATAATGGACATCCCTTGAATGGACTCATTGATGATGGCGTTAATTTCGCTTAAGCGCGACCGGATGATCGTGTTGTACTTGGTCGCGAATTTCCGGTAGAGCACGATCCATACGATCAGCAGCGGGACGACGAACAAGCAGACGAGGCCGAGCCGGACGTCCAGCAGGAACAAGGCGATATACACCCCGGTAATGTAGATGATCCCCGAGCTGAAGTTCGACAGCACCGCAACGAACAGGTCCTTGACCGCTTCGGTGTCATTGGTGATGCGGGAAACCACCTTGCCGGCAGGCAGTGTATCGAAGAAATACACCGGCAGCCGCTGCATGTGCGCATAGACGTCGGTCCGCAGCTTCTGGATGACTTTATTGGCGGAAGACTGCAGCCAGTACGTTTTGCCGAATTCCGTAAAGATGCTGATCACCAAGAAAATGCAGTACAGTCCGACGAGTTTCAAAATACCCGGTATTTCCAGCTTGTAGAAGGAATACAGCTCACTCGCGGACAGCTTGGCGGCAGGATAGGTCTCCACAGCGCCGCCGCGGCTGATCGTCAGCTGTCCGTTCTCGAATTTGCGCTCTCCGTCCGGATTGGCTACCGGCTGGCTGACAAAATAAAAGTCCCGTCCGGTTTGCAGCAGCCGGACCTCCTGGCCCTTGGCTTCTCCTTCCCCGAAGCGGTCGCCGCGCTTGTAATAATGGCCGTTATAGGATACGGCGTTTTCAGATGATGTCGTTTCAAAATACGGCTTTTCAATACCCAGCATATGATCGTCGATCATCGTCTTGGCGATAAACGGGCCGGCAAGCTCGGCGCCGACGCCGATCGCCAGGGCGATGATGGCCGCGATAAAGATGCCTTTGGCGCATAGGGCGTACTGGAACAGCCGCTTGCCTACGCTAGCTTTAGAATTCATAGGTTTACACCTCATTTTTAAGTGGACAAATTGTTTTCGACCTGCTGCCGTTCAAACTGCTCGCGGTACCAGCCGCCTTTGGAGAGCAGCTGCGCGTGGGTTCCTTGTTCAACGATGGCTCCTTCATCCAGCACCACGATCCAATCCGCATGTTCGATGGCGGACAGGCGGTGCGTGGAGATCAGCGTCGTTTTGCCGGAGCGCTGCTTGCGGATATTTTCGATGATCCGCGCCTCGGTCCGGGCGTCGACCGCGGAGAGGGCGTCATCGAGAATCAAGATCTCCGGATCGGAGATGAACGCTCTGGCCAGCGATACGCGCTGCTTCTGGCCGCCGGAAAGGGATACGCCTTTCTCGCCGACGAGGGTGTCAAGTCCGGCTGCGAGCGTGTGCAAGTCGTTATCAAACGCAGCTGTCGCGATTGCTTCCATAATGATGTCGTCTTCGGCCTGGAATTTGCCGAACTGGATATTTTGCCGGACCGATTTAGAGAACAGGATTTGTTCCTGCGGAACATAGCCGATCCAGCTGTGAAGCTGGTTTTGGGTAATGCGCTCGATCGGAACCTCCGAGATCAGAATATCGCCTGTTCCCGTCGGATACTCGTGCAGCAGCTGCTTCAAGAGCGTCGACTTACCGCTGCCGGTGCGTCCCACGACGCCGAGCGTCTGGCCCTTATGCAAGGTCAGGTTAATGTGCTTCAGATTGTCGACCGATGAGGTCGGATACCGGAACGTGACATCCCGCAGCTCAATCGTGTCGGGGCGCTCCACCCGAACCGGATCGGGCGCATCCTGAACGTCCGGCACGACCGATAACGTCTCATTGACCCGGTCGAGGGAGGCGCTGCCCCGTTGCATGACATTGATCAGCTCACCGATTGCAAACATCGGCCAGATCATCATCCCAAGGTACATATTGAACGATACGAGATCCCCCAGGGTAATTTGATTTTTAAAAACGAGATAAATGCCGAAAGCCAGGCCGATCACGTAGCTTGCGCCTACGCACAAGCGGATGGTCGGCTCGAACAGGGCGTCCAGCTTGGCGACCCGCATGTTTTTGCGGTACACATCGTCCGTAATTTCCTTGAACCGGCGCTGGTCCTCACGCTCCTGAACGTACGCCCGAATGACGCGCACCCCGGCGACCGACTCCAGCACCTGGTCGTTCATGTCGCCGAATGCGTCCTGCGCGGCCGTATACCGTTCGTGAATGACCTTGCCGTAAATTTTCATGGCCAAGGCGATAAAAGGCAGCGGCAGGATGGCGGCGAGCGTCAGCTTCCAGCTGATGAGAAAGCCCATCGCCAGCAGCACGACGCTGAGGTACACCGTCGAGTCTGTCATCACAAGCATGCCGAAGCCCGCCGTGTTGGCGACAGAGCGCAGGTCGTTGGTGGCTCTGGCCATCAAATCACCCGTCCGGTTCCGTTCGAAGAACGGAGGGACCATACGCAGCAGCTGGTTCATGTAGCGGGAACGCAGGATGCGCTCCACGAGGTTAGCGCCGCCGAACAGCTTGTGCATCCATATGTAGGTGATGATGTAAATCACGGTGAGCGTACCGAGAATCAGCACAATATACCGTGTCAGCGAAGTCCAAGTAATCGAACCGCGGACGATTTCGTCGATGGCGCTTCCGAGAAAACGCGGGGGAAACAGCTCGCCGATTCCGCAGAGGATCAGCATAATCAAACCGATCAGGTAACGCTTCTTTTCCTGGCGGAAAAACCAGCCCAGGTTTTTAAGTACGGAAAACAAAACTTTCACTTCCTCTCATGTCTAAAATGCCGGCAGTTCTTGCTTGCGGAGTTCATGGAAAATTAAAAAAGGCATACCATCCGTATACGGACGATATGCCTAGCAATCCTACATTTATCATGCGTACGGTTGAGTGTGAGCAGCCGTACCGCGGAAGGTTAATATTCAATGGCTCCAAGTGGCACGATTTCATCGCGCTCCTTAAGAAGGCCTCACCAGCAGGGCTGCTCCAGTATTCAATTGATAAAGATCTTGATGATGGTTGCGTGGATGGAAATTTATCATATTGAACACAGAACTCACCCTTTCTTGTTGATGTTGGTCTTGAGCCCGAGCAGGGAGCACTTACGTATCAAGGAAACGACCTTGCCGGGTTCATTTGGGAATAAATTGAAAACGGATCTCGTATGCAGAAAATTTTATCATCGCGTCAAGAGAGCTGTCAATTTATATTTTCAGGAATCAGCAAAAAAATGTTATGATGTACTTATGAACATACAGATTAGAGAGAGGGAGTGAAACCAGATGGAACTGCGGATCAGCCCAGACGCTGCACGCTGGTACAAACGAGAATTGAATTTGGCAGAGGGCGCGGCGCTTCGCTTTTTTCCCCGCTACAGCTCGGGCGGCGGACTGCATCCCGGATTTTCGCTCGGCATTTCCGTGGAGAACCCGGAGCATCCGGTGCTGAAGGAAGAGCTTGAGGGCGTCACCTTTTTTATAGAGGAACAGGACACCTGGTATCTGCAAGGATACGATCTGGTCGTCAATTATTTGGCAGCTTACGATGACATTGAATATGTATATGAAGCGGAGCGGGAACATAACACTTCCGCCACTTCATAATGATGTTGAACCGGCCGCACTCGCTAAACCAAGCGAATGCGGCTTTTTTTATTGCAAGCTGCAAGGCATGGCGCCATTCACGTCACTTCTTGGAGAAGCCGGAGGGGAAGGCGATCATGCGGTATTCATAGCGGCCGACCTCCAACCGGCCTGCGGTGACACGCTCGCCGCTCAGCTTGTCGAATCCTTCGCGAGGCAGGGTTACGCTCCCGCCTTCCCCGTTCATGTTGACGATGACCCATAACTCCTCCGTCTCCGATTCACGCGGCGCCACGATCGTGCCGGTCGTCACTTCCGCCATCCATGTTACGTTCGCTTCTTTCCCGTAATGGATCAGCATCCGCTCCAGCATCTCGCTGCCTTCGCCTCCTGCAGGCAGCGTGCCGAGCAGCACGATTCTGCCTTGCCCCCGCTTCATTTCCGTCAGGAAGGACAAGCCCGGCGATGGACCGCCGATGAGCGTGCCGACGCTTTTCGCCTCCGCAGGATATCTTCCCGGACGACCTCGCCGCTCCACAACTACGGTTAAAAAGCCGCGCCGTGATAAAGCTTATTCATCATTTGCGTTCCACTCCATTCCGCTGTATGGTTACCAACCCCACTTTAGAAAGGTGGCGCGGTGAAGTAATCGGATATTTTTCAGCGCGAATATCGCGGTATAACACTCTTTTGCCGGCTTTGCACTTTTTTAAAACATGCCGTAAACACGCGCTACAGGAGTCTTCAAAAATGTCTCATTGCCGGAAAAGAAAGTGCTGACTCATAATTAGGCCACAACGCTCGCGAGGCGATGAACACATATGGAGGTGGAAAGCGATGGAGCAGGCGACGGCCCAAGGGAATCTTCCGCAAGCGTCCAAGCCGGTGGTTTACCGCACGAGCATCGCGGCCAGGCTGCGCAGGGACAAATGGCTATACCTGTTAATGCTCCCCGGCTTGCTTTATTTTTTGATATTCAAATATGTGCCCATGTGGGGCGTGCTGCTGGCCTTCCAAAACTATCAGCCATTCACCGGGTTCTGGAAAAGCGAATGGGTGGGCTTCGAGCACTTCCGCCTGTTCTTTGAAAACCCCGAGTTTTTTATGCTGCTGCGCAATACGCTGCTGCTGTCGTTCTACAATCTGGTTTTCTTCTTCCCGGCTCCGATCATATTGGCGCTCCTGCTGAACGAAGTCAGGCTCGCGTTCTTCAAGCGGACCATTCAAACGATGATCTACGTTCCGCATTTTATTTCGATGGTTATCGTGGCGAGCTTGACTTACGTGTTTCTGACGACGGAGGGCGGCACCGTCAATGAGCTGCTCTTCCAATATACGGGCAACAAAATCCAGTTTCTGTCCGATCCGTCATGGTTCAGGCCGATGATCATCCTGCAAACGATCTGGAAGGAATGCGGCTGGGGAACGATTATTTTCCTGGCGGCACTGGCGGCCGTCGACGTGGAGCAGTACGAGGCGGCGACGATCGACGGAGCGAACCGCTGGCGGCAAATTTGGCATGTGACGCTGCCGGCGATCCGCAGCACGATCGTGATCCTGCTGATCCTGCGGATGGGCAGCGTGCTGGATAACGGCTTTGAGCAAATCTATTTGATGCTGAATCCGCTCAACCGCACGGTGGGCGAAGTGTTCGACACTTACGTGTACGCGATGGGTATTACGCAGGGCGCGTTCAGCTACAGTACGGCTGTCGGGCTGTTCAAATCGATCGTTGGCGTCACGCTCGTGCTCGGCACGAACTGGCTGGCGAAAAAATTCGGCGAGTCCGGACTGTACTAACCCATTCAGAAAGGGGAAATCCATCCATGGCCAAGCAATACAGGACCGCGGCCGGCGCTACGTTTGACGTGGCTAACTATATCGTCCTAACGCTGTTCGGGCTGGCCGCTGTGCTTCCTTTCGTCTACGTCATCGCGGGTTCCTTCGCCTCGGACGCGGAGCTGACGCAGAGGGCGGTGTTTTTTATCCCGAAAACCTTTACCTTAGCGGCTTATGAGTTTATCTTTTCAACGGGCACGATCGTCAAAAGCATCGGCGTTTCCATTTACGTTACCGTTATCGGTACGCTCGTCAATCTGTTTTTTACGGTCACGATGGCCTATTCCTTGGCCAAGAGAGGACTTTACGGCCGCAATCTGGTACTGAATCTCGTCATCTTCTCCATGCTGTTCGGCGGAGGGATGATTCCGACATACCTGGTCGTCAAGGAGCTGCACCTGCTCGATTCGCTGTGGGCGCTCATGCTGCCTGGTGCAATCAGCGCGTTTAACCTGATCATCGTCAAAAACTTTTTTCAGGAGATTCCGAAGGAAATTGAGGAAGCGGGCCGCATCGACGGCTGCTCCGAGCTGGGCCTGTTATGGCGGATCGTGCTGCCGCTTTCGATGCCCGTTCTCGCCACCTTCACCCTGTTTTACGCCGTGGGGCATTGGAACGATTTCTTTGCAGCGCTGCTGTATATTAACGATCCGGAAAAATGGCCGCTGCAGGTCATGCTGCGCCAGATCGTCCTGCTGTCACAGGCGGCTGCGGGCGATTTGAACTCGATGGACCCGAATTTTGTGAAACCGCCGGACCAATCGATCAAAATGGCCGTCATCGTCGTCGGCACGATTCCGATTCTGTGCGTGTATCCGTTCCTGCAAAAGCACTTCGCCAAAGGAGTTCTGCTGGGCTCGGTCAAAGGTTAAAGGTAAAAGTCAGGCTGTTCACCGTGTGATCCCGCCGAAATGCTCCGGAATTTATACACATCAGCACTGATTTTTCGCTTGGAGCCCGGGCGGTTTTGCAATATGATCTAACGTTAAAGGGAGGCTATTTTCGTGAAGAAAAAGAATAAGCAAGCGAAACGCGTGTCCACATTTCTTATTTTAAGCACGGTTTGCGCCGCAGCGCTCGCAGGCTGCTCATCCGGCAGCGGCGGCAGCAGCGAGGGCGCCTCGGGCGGCTCGTCCACAGCTCCTTCTGCAAACGCTTCCGCGGAGGCGGAGAAGCCGCTTAAGCTGAACATTATGCTCCCGATTTTTAAAACGAACTATCCGAAGGATGACAGCCCCGTCGCCGCCGAGCTCGAGAAGCTGACGAACACGGACATCCATTTCGAATGGGTGCCGAACGCTTCATACGGCGATAAATTCAACATTACGCTTGCTTCCGGAAATCTGCCGAAAATTATTTACGTGCCCGATTCGAAAGGTCCGAGCTTCGTGAGCGCCGTAAAATCAGGGGCTTTTTGGGACCTGACCGACAAGCTGAAAAATTATCCGAACCTCAGTCAGGCCAATGAAGTCATTCTGAACAACTCCTCGATTAACGGCAAAACGTACGGGATTTACCGCGGGCGCGAGCTCGGCCGTAACGGTGTATATTACCGCCAGGATTGGCTGGAGAAGGTGGGCCTGCAGCAGCCGAAAACGATCGACGATTTCTATAATATGCTGAAGGCATTTAAGGAGAAGGATCCGGACGGCAACGGCAAGGACGACACGTACGGTCTGGTGATGGTCAAATGGACGGCAGGCTGGGGAGCCGGTTTCGACCAGATCAAGCTGTGGTTCGGTGCGCCAAACGTGTGGGGCGAAAAGGACGGCAAGCTGGTGCCGGAATTCGAATACGACGAATATTTCGAAGCGCTCAAGTTTATGAAAAAGCTGTACGACGAGAAGCTCGTCAATCAGGATTTCGCCGTGATGGATTCGGCCAAGTGGACGGATCCGCTGGTCAATGGCCAAGCCGGCGCCATTATCGACGTCGTGGACGGAGCGGCCCGCGCCGACGACAAAATTCATGCCGCGCTAAAAGACGCGGGCAAAGAAGATTCCAGGGAGCAGTACGTGGACGTGTTCGGGGCCGTCACCGGTCCGGACGGACAAATTCATACGCTGCCGACTTCCGGTTTTGCCGGCCTGCTGGCCATCCCGAAATCAAGTGTAAAGAGCGAAGAAGAGGTCGACCGTATCCTGAAGTTTCTCGACCAGCTGAACGAACCGGACCTGCAGACGCTGACCAGCTTCGGGCTTGAAGGCAAACATTACAAGAAGATCGACGACAAGACGCTGGAGAGAAGCTCGGACTCGGTGCTGCTCGAGTCGGAAGTCGAAGGGCTGAATCAGATGGTGCCGTACATTCCGGAAGGCAAAGGGCTCCAGGTGGCCCAAACGCCGCTTCGCTTGAAGCAGACGGAGGTTCAATTGAAAAACCGGGACACGATCGTCGCCAATCCGGCGGAGCCGTTCATTTCCGAAGTGTACGCGCAAAAAGGGCAGCAGCTTGGCAACATCATTAACGATGCCCGGATCAAATTTATCGTCGGCCAGATCGACGAGAAGGGCTGGCGCGATGCGATCGAGCTGTGGAAAAAATCGGGCGGCGACGATTATGTGAAAGAAATCAACGAGCTGTACGCCGCCTCGAAGTCCTGACCGGCCCCAGCGTAAGTGACCAGTGCGGCTGTCCCAAGAGACGGCCGCCTGGGATACATAGGTCGAGCAGTGGTCGGCGGAGGCTGATTTCACAGCAACAAGCAGAAAGCCCCACGTCGTGGGGTTATTTCCGTATCCCCGGTTATTTGAACGATTTTCTCGGATTTCATGCTGGACATACCCGTGGTGCTGAGGTTACTGTTTTCTAAAGGTTTTTTTATGTATGGTTAATTGTATACGCTTACATATTTGAGGGGCATAAGGCTCGCCATAAAGGCGGGGACGACAAATTTTGGATATGGTTGGTGAGCTGACGATGAATGGATGGAAGTCGCTAATGGCCCGCTTATCTGGCGGTGGATCGGGCAGTTTTTACAGAAAAAGCCTGATTATGTTCTTGGTTGTGGCTGGCATCCCCGGAATCATCACCGGGATTCTTGTGTACTCCATGGCTGGCGGGAGGCTGGAGAAAGAACTGCTGAAGCTCCATAATGACCAGATCGAACAGCGGTCGCTGAACATGGATAAGCAGCTGTCCAACCTGGAAATGATGCTGGCGCACTGGGCGTTTGACTCGCGCTTTGATGAATCGCTGAGGGGCCACGACTTCGTGCGCGACTTTGAAAAAACGCGCGACATCACGAACACGCTGCTGGTGATGCAGGGCTCCAATACGATGATCCATAACGTCAGCCTTTATTTGCGCGGAGACCAGCCGATATTGTTTTATCCGGAATACTCAGCCTTGAATGACCGGCAGCTCATCTCCCGGTACGAACGTCTGATGGATGCGGGGAAGACGACGTATTGGACACAGCAGGCGCTTGACCCTGATCAGCAGGAAAAGCGGGAATTGACGTTTGTGCATCTCATCCCGGGGGGCAGCTCAAATCCGCTCGGGGCTTTGGTGGTCAGGCTGGACAACGATCAAGTCGCGGAGGTGCTGAGGACGTTGACTCCTTATGCTGACGGAGAGAACTTTCTGATGGAAGCGGGCGGCGGCCTCTACGTTTCCGCTAACGGCAACCGGATGGATTCGCCTTTTGTCAAGGCGGTCCGCGGTGAAGTGGAATCCGAGGGGAAGGCCCGAGGGTCCTTTCTCTTTGAATGGAACGGCAAAACCTATGCGGTCACGTACGGTTATTTCGCACGAATCATGGACAACTGGCTGTACGTGTCGGCTTCGCCGATTACGAACATTACGGCCCCGGTCGTGCTGATATCCAAAGTCATTCTGGTCGTCAGCGCAAGTGCTCTCCTGCTGGCGGTGCTGCTGGCGTGGCTCGCCTCGAAGCGGATGTATTCGCCGGTCAAACGGCTGATGGCGAATTTGCAGCCGCACGCTTCCTTAGCGGGAATGGGCAGCGTCGACGAATTTGCCATCATCGAGCGGCAGTGGCAGCACTTAAGTCGGGAGAGCCGGGAGCTGAACGCCAAGCTGCTCGAGCAGCTGCCCCACGTGAAGGAGAGCTTTCTCCATCAGCTGCTGCAGGGGTATTTGTACGCCTATTCGGAGGAGGATCTGCGCTCGCGTATGGAACGGTACAGATGGCAGGTGCACGGCAAGCAGTTCGTCGTGCTGTACGTTCACTTGACGGGCATCGCTGCCATGGAGGGGAAATTCAAGTTCGGGGACGAGGGACTGGTCACTTTTGCATCAGTCAACATGATTGAAGAGCTGGCAGCCGCCCATTTCGAGCAGAGCAGCACGATCAATTTCCACGATCTCGGATCGGGCGTGCTGCTGATCCTGCCAGAAGGCGAGCCGTGTGCAGAGCCGATCAAGGTGTTCAGCGAGGAGCTGACGCAAGCGGTCAACCGGCTGCTCAACATGCGCGTCACCATCGCCGTCAGCCGGACCATGAACCGCATCAGCGACATTCCGCTCGCCTTCGAAGGGGTGAAGCATGCCGCAAGCTTCCGCAACTTCGAGCATGACAATCAGATCATCGAGATGGAACAGCTGAACTACGAAGACGGGGCCGAGCCTCCGTATCCGTTTACGCTGGAGCGGGAGTTCCTGCAGGCGCTTCGCACTGGACAGGAAGCGGATGCCCGGGCTCTGCTCGCCGATTTTCAGGATGCGCTGTCTGTACAAGGAGCGAAGGCGATCGATGTCCAGCAGGGAATGCTCCATCTGCTCGGATCCGTACAGCACGCGATCCTTGTATCCGGCATCCAGCCGAACCGGCTGTTCAAAGGCGCCAACTTGTATGAGCAGCTCTCGCAGATGAAAGAGCCGGCCGCCTTCCGGGACTGGTTCGAGGCGAAGGTCATCGCTCCGTTCATGCAGGAGATGACGAACCGGTCGGACTGCCAGGTCAAACAGCTGATGGAGCAGGCGATGATCTACATGCAGCAGAACTACATGCTCGATATTTCGCTCGATAACTGCGCCGACCATATCGGCACGAATCCTTTTTTTCTGAGCAAGTCGTTTAAGCGGGTTACCGGCAAAAACTTTATCGATTATCTGACCGAGCTGCGCCTGGAAAAAGCGAAGGAGCTGCTGCGGGAATCGGAGCTGAAGATCAACACCGTCGCCGAGCAGGTCGGCTACCAGCACAGCTATTTTAACCGGATCTTCAAAAAGCTTGAAGGAATGACGCCAACCCGCTACCGTGAGCTGAGCCGGGCGGAGTAGGCGTCAGCGATACAGTTACGGAAGAAGCCGACAGCGGTTCAACAGGAAACCGCTGCCGGCTTTTTATGCTGCTGCCAGTTTGCGGAATCCCGCCAAGCACACTATTCAGGATGCATTCCCCGGTTGCCCGCCCTCCTGCAAGAATGTGCAAGCCGGGTGAAAACGTGCAATGCTGCCGCATCGGGCCCGCCAAGAAAGTGTCATTGCCGGGAAAACGGCCGTTCTCTACACTGAAGGCGTGATGACAAAAGCGGAAGCAAACGAATTGCCAAAAGGAGATGAGTCCATGAACGAAACCGGAGTAAACGTACGTTGGCTGAAGGACGCCCCGACGGTTCCGGCCGGGGTAACCTGGGGGATGCCGTGGAAGGAAGGAGAGCTGCGGAGAGAAGAGCCGCTGGCGCTGCAGGCTCAAGAGGGTGGTGAAGCTCCCACCCTGCAGAGCTGGCCGGCCGCGTATTGGCCGGACGGCAGTGTCAAATGGACGGCGCATGCGGCCGTTTTTCCCGCGGGAGCACCCTCTAGGTATGCCGTCGAGAAAGGGGGAGCAGGACAAGCGGCATCAGCACTTTCGTTGTCCGTTAACGAGACGGATGAAGGCATCCATGTGGACACGGGAGTTTTTTCTTTTCATATTCCGAAGAGCGGCAGCCGGATTATAGGCAGCATACACCGGGGCGGAATTCTCGTCTGCTCCGGCGGCGAACTGGTCGCCATCAAGGAAGGCGTGAGCGAGCTGACCGGCGTACGCACGATCCGGGAGGAGCGGTATCAATCCCGGATTTATTTAGCGAAGGTGGAGCAGGCTGGTCTGGTGAGAGCGGTCGTCAAGCTGACGGGCCGGCACCGCGCTGTGAACGGGACCGGGGAGTGGCTGCCGTTTTCGCTGCGGCTATACGCTTACGCGGGGCTGGAGTCCATCCGGATCGTGCACACGTTTTTTTACGACGGCAATCCGAACGAAGACTTCGTGAAGGGGCTCGGCATCCGTTTCGCGCTGCCGATGCGGGAGATGCTCTATAACCGCCACGTCCGGTTCGCCGGCGATACCGGCTTTTTGAGCGAATCGCCGAAGACGCTGCATACGCGCCGGACGAAAGGCAAATATATGGAGCTGTTCAAGCGTCAGCTGGATGGCCATACGCTCACCGGCGAACAAATGGACGACGCTTATTTTATGAATCTGCTGGACGAATCGGCTTGCTGGGACGGCTTTAAGGTGGCACAGCTCTCGGCCGATCATTACCGGATGGTCAAGCGGACGCAGCCCGGCTGCAGCTGGGTCAAAGCCGCCGAAGGCCGCAGAGCACGAGGCGTCGCCTACGTCGGCGGTCCAGGTGGGGGGCTGGCGCTGGCCATGCGCCATTTTTGGCAAAAGCACCCCGCCGGCATGGAAGCGCACGGGCTGACGGGAGAAGAGGCGCAGCTGACCGCCTGGTTTTGGTCGCCGGAAGCTCCTGCCATGGACGTGCGCCATTACGATACGAAGCCGCATGTCGAATCGTCGTACGAAGGCGCAGAGGAGATGAGGGCGACCCCTTACGGCGTCGCGAACACGAGCGAGCTGACGATCTGGTGCTGCGAATCGACCCCTTCGCCGGCGGAGCTGGAGGCTTACGCAGCGTATAACGAATCACCTCCGCAGCTTGCGTGCGACCCTGACTACCTGCACAGCCAGGGCGCATTCGGCATTTGGAGCCTGCCGGACCGGGGGACGCCGGTCAAAGCACGTCTGGAAGAGAGGCTGGACGGCATCATCGCATTCTACCAAAGGGAGGTGGAACAGCGGCGCTGGTACGGGTTCTGGGATTACGGCGATTTCATGCACAGCTACGATCCGGCCCGCCACGTCTGGAACTACGACCTGGGCGGCTGCGCATGGCAGAATACGGAGCTGGTTCCGAACATGTGGCTGTGGCTGATGTTTTTGCGCTCGGGACGCGAAGATATTTTCCGGATGGCGGAAGCGATGACGCGGCATACGAGCGAGGTCGACGTATACCATTTCGGCGAATACGCCGGTCTCGGCTCACGGCACAACGTCGTCCATTGGGGCTGCGGCTGCAAGGAAGCCCGGATCGGTATGGCCGGCCTGCACCGGTACTACTACTATTTGACGGGGGACGAACGGATCGGAGACATGATGGACGAGGCGAAGGACGCCGATTATACGACTGTTCACATCGACCCGATGCGGGCCTATTTTCCGAAAGACGAGCACAAGACGCATATCCGGGTCGGCCCGGACTGGGCAGCCTTCAGTTCAAACTGGATGACCCGCTGGGAGCGGCAGAAGGATTCATTCTACCGCGATAAGCTGCTGACCGGCATTGCATGCATCAAGCAGGCCAATTACGGCCTGATTTCCGGCCCGACCTACGGCTACGATCCGCAAACCGGCGTGCTGACGCCGATGGGTGACGACAACTGGGGCCGCCATTTGGCCCTCTGCATGGGAGCGCCGCAGGTGTGGTTCGAGCTGTCCGCCATGCTGAAGGATGAAGAGTGGAACGAAATGATGGCCGATTTCGGTATTTTTTATAACCTCTCACAGGAAGAAAAGGACCAGATCACAGGCGGGGTCATCAGCACGCAGCGGTTTGAGCATCCGGTGCTGACATTGGCGCTTGTTGCGTATGGGGCATGGTACCGGAAGGACAAACGGACGGCTGATTTTGCCTGGTCGACACTGCTTGGGCACCGGTTTGCCTGTACGGACCTTGAGAAAGACGCCGCAGCCGTCACTTATGTTAACGAGCTGCGCGAGTTTGAATGGATGAACACGAACGAGGCGTCGCAGTGGTCGCTGAACACGATCATCAGCCTGGCGCTGATCCCTGACGCTCTGCCGGAGGAGGCGGTATTGGCCGGGCAGAAAGCTCAGGTATGACGCTCGATGAGGAGGCCATTCCGGCCTCCTTGGGAAGGAGGTAAGCACATTCGATGCAAACGGATCCATCGACCGGGAGCGGGAACACACAGGACACCCGCAGCCCGCTTATTCCTGAAGGGTGGCACAGGATTTACAACAATTCGCTCGCGAAGCCGGAGCATGCTGCCGGGTTTCGCATGGAGGGAGAGGCTGCCGTCACGTTTCCTTTGGGCCGGATGCGGCTCGAGAGTGTGCTGGACGAGGCCGAGGGGCAGCGCGCCAATTTTGTGCTGTGGTGCCCGGAGGATTTTCCGGCGGAGGCCGCCATGTCCTGGGATTTTTGGCCGGTGCGCGAGCCGGGCCTAGCGATCATGTTTTTCAGCGCAAGCGGCAGGGAGGGCATGGATTTGTTCGACCCTTCGTTCAAGCCGCGAACGGGAGAATACGATCAGTATCATCATGGCGATATGAACACCTTTCACGTGTCTTACTTCCGGAGGAAATGGACGGAGGAGCGAAGGTTTCAGACATGCAATTTGCGCAAAAGCTACGGCTTTCATCTGGTCGCGCAAGGGGCCGACCCGATTCCAGGCGTGATGGATACGGCCGGCCCTTACCGGATGCTGATCGTCAAGGAGGGGAGGCGCATTACCTTTGCCGTCAACGATCTCCCCTTGTTTGTGTGGGAAGACGACGGAGTATCCTACGGACCGCCGCTTGGAGGCGGCAAGCTCGGTTTCCGCCAGATGGCGCCGCTGATTGCCGAGTATGCCAATTTAACCGTTTATGCCAAAAGCGATCCTTAACCGGCGTATCCTGATAGATCAGGCCGCTGGATGCCTATGGATTCGGCTTTGTGGAGAGCTGTCCGTAAAAATGGGGGCACCCCAAATCCAGACAAAACAAAAACTCCTTTCCGCCTGGAAAGGAGTTTTTGCTGCTGATCGAGACTTTATTAAATGTGCTGCGTATAGTTATCGGTTTCCACCGCAAACTGAAAATCCTCGATATCAAAAACATGCACAGGCACAGCAGCCTCGACGATCCGCTGGATCAGCTCGATCTGATCGGTGAGCACCGGGGCTTCCTCCCGCTGCGAGGACAGCAGCAGCTCCGTCTCTACCGGGTCGAACAGCTCGCCATAGGGAGCGGTGTCCATCGCGTTGATGACCGTAATCCGCGCCGATTCGCCAAGGAGGATCGAAGGACTCTTGGCCCAAGGCATATGGAGCGCTTTCTGAATTTTTTTCTTGTTCAGCGGTTCCTCGAAATAGGCGGTCAGCTCCTTGATTCTGGCCTTCACGTACCTGTCATCCTCCGCAGAGCTCATCAGCGGCTCGTCGCTGTCCTGAAGCTCATACAGCTCCAGCAGGCTGGTATAAGGCACGATATATTCAACCGGGACGCTCGTCTGGAGCAATTCTCCATAGATCGCCACCATGACCGCTTCTGTAACGAATTGTCTAGACATCAAGAACCTCCTGAATCCTAAGTATCTAACCCAAGCTGACCTTGCCGGGATAATGTATAATGATCGATACAGGAACAAAGTCCGATCTTACATTTAAGGATATCTAATCATTGAAGGGGGGAAATGTCAACTCATGAGCGTCAGGAAAAGGCAATTCAGCCCCGATCGGACTGATTATGGCCGCTGCTTTCCCGCCAGACGGAGAGGAGTGCTTCGGTTTGCCGCATGCCGCGGCCGGGTGGATGGGTTCCGCGCCAAGCAGCGGATGCGGCTGACCTGAACAAGGTATGATATAAGAGGCGCCCGGACTGCCGGCGCATATTCGCCTCTACCCACGCCATTAGCCTGATTGACAGCCAGAAAGGAGAGGGAATGTTTTTTGGAATACTGGAAAGCTTATTACCGGTTTGTTAAACCTTATACGAAATGGATTATTTGTACGCTGATCATCGGCATGATCAAATTCGGCATCCCTTTGACGCTGCCGATGATTCTCAAATATGTAGTGGATGACCTGCTGCTTAACCCGAAAATGACGGTATCGGAGCAGGTTACCCGGCTGTTTCTCATTTTAGGGGGCGCGCTCGTCCTGTTTATTATCGTGCGGGGGCCGGTCGAATATTTACGGCAGTATTTTGCCCAACTGATCACGAGCCGGATTTTGTTCGACATGCGGAACCGCCTGTATGCGCACCTTCAGCGCCTGTCGCTCCGCTACTACCAGAATACAAAGGTAGGCGAGGCCATCTCTCGTTTTATCAACGACGTGGAGCAGACGAAAAATATCGTTGAGGTCGGCATGATGAACATTTGGCTGGACATGTTCACGCTGCTGATAGTGCTGGGGGTGATGCTGTACCTGAACCCGGTGCTGACCCTGGTGTCCATCGCCATTCTTCCGCTTTACGGGATCGCGGTCAATGTGTTGTATAAGCGTCTCAAGAAGCTCACCAAGGACCGTTCTCAGGCGCTTGCCGGCATTCAGGCGTATTTGCATGAACGGATTCAGGGGATTTCCGTGATCCGCAGCTTTACCCTCGAGCGCTTCGATCATAAGCAGTTTACGGGCATCAACCAGAATTTCCTGAACAAAGCGCTGGCGCAGACGAGATGGAACGCGCTGACGTTCTCGATTATCAACACACTGACGGATATCGCCCCGCTGCTTGTGATCGGGTACGGCGGCTACCGGGTGATCCATCATGATTTGACCCTGGGCACGTTTGTCGCCTTTTTCGGCTATCTGGACAGGCTGTATGCGCCCCTCAAGCGTTTGATCAACTCATCCTCGGTGCTGACGCAGGCCTCCGCCTCGCTGGAAAGAGTGATGGAATTGCTGAAGGAGCCGTACGATATTGTCGATGCGCCGGACGCGAAAACCCTTCAGGGGCCGGTTCAGCATATTTCGTTTGACGAGGTGTGGTTTAAATACAATGAGGGCAGCGACTGGGTGCTCAAGGATATCAGCCTCGAAATCAAGCACGGGCAGACCGTCGCTTTCGTCGGTATGAGTGGAGGCGGCAAATCCAGCCTCATTTCGCTGATCCCGAGATTTTATGACATTCAGCAGGGCAGCGTGTCCATTAACGGGCAGGATATCCGGAAGCTGACCCTTGAAAGCCTGCGGGGTTCAATCGGTATGGTGCTGCAGGATAACTTCCTGTTCAGCGGGTCGGTGAAGGACAACATTCTGATTGGCAACCCCGAGGCGAGCATGGACGAGATTCAAGCGGCTGCGGTTTCGGCCAACGCCCATGACTTTATCATGAATCTGCCGGATGGGTATGAGACGGAAGTCGGGGAACGGGGCGTCAAGCTGTCCGGGGGGCAGAAGCAGCGCCTGGCCATCGCCCGCGTTTTTTTGAAAAATCCAGAAATTCTAGTGCTGGACGAGGCAACCTCCGCACTGGACCTGGAGTCCGAGCATCTCATTCAGCAGGCACTGCAATCGCTGGCTTCAAACCGGACGACGCTGATCGTCGCCCATCGGCTCTCCACGATCACCCACGCGGACCAAATTGTCGTGATGGAGCACGGGATGATTACGGAGCAGGGAACGCATGCCGAACTGATGGCTTTGGACGGAAGTTATGCACGGCTGTATAATGTGCAGCACCTGGAGGTTTAAACAAAAAAAGAAGAAACCCGTGTCTTCAAAAGACCGGGTCTCTTAACATTCGGAAGAGGCGTCCATAGCGGGCGCCTCTTTTTTAACTTTTGCCGATCAGCAGGGACAGCAGCCCGGCCGCAATCAAAGGCCCTACCGGGACGCCCTTGAACAAGGCGACGCCAAGTACCGTTCCGACGAGCAGGCCGGCGACGATGGTCGGATTGGCCGACATCAGGGAGGCACCGCGGCCGCCAAGATAAGCGACCAGCATCCCGATGGCGATCGCCAGCAGGGACTTCCAGTTCAGAAAGGAGCTTCCGAGCATTTGCAGGCTCATTTTTCCGCTGGCCACCGGTGTCATGACGCCGATGGTCAGGATAATGATGCCCAGTGTCAGCCCGTACTTCTCCAGCCAGGGAAACGCCTGCTGTAAATGCAGCACCCGCAGCAGCAGCAGGATGGTCATCGCCACGGTGATGGTCGTGTTGCTGCTGATTATGCCGAGGGCAGCGAGAATCAGCAGGATCAGTGATGTAAAATCCGTACGGAACATCTCCTTTCATTGGCAGCCGAAAGTACGCCTTTTTTTGATGTATATGACGACGCGGACTGTCTGCTGTGAAAATTGTTATTGATGAGAAGCCCGAACAGCGGCGATATGCTCGGCAATCAGCCCGCCGTGCTTTCGGCCGGTTTCGATAAAGACCTCGTTCGCATTGCGGCCGGACGCGATGACGCCTGCCACGTAAAGTCCGGGCACATTGCTCTCCATCGTTTCCGGGTTAAACAGCGGCTTCTCCATATCCCCGTCCAGTTCGACGCCGCAGGAAGCAAGCAGCTTCCGGTCCGGCCGGAATCCGGTTAAGGCAAGCACAAAATCGTTATCGATTTCGGTCGTATGCCCGTCTTTATCCTGGATGGTGATGGACGACTCCCGAATTTCGGTGACCTTGGATTGCACGTGAACCTCTATTTTCCCCTTTTTCACCATCGCTTCAAACACCGGGCGCACCCACGGCTTGATGTTCTCGGAAACCTCTTCGCCCCGGTAGACCATATGGATGTTCGCCCCAACGCGAATCAGTTCCATGGCCGCGTCAACCGCCGAGTTGCTGCCGCCGATGATCGCCACATTCATCCCCGTATAGGGATGGGCTTCACGGAAGTAATGCGTAACTTTATCCAGATCTTCCCCCGGTATGCCAATATAATTCGGGTGGTCGAAATAACCGGTTGAAATCACGACGTTTCTGGCTTCGTATTGATGTTTTTGTCCGCTGCGGTCAACGGTATGTACCACAAAGGAATGATCCGGCTGCCGTTCCACAGACAGCGCTTCTTCGTACTGGGAGATGGACAAGTCGTAATGATCCGCTACCTTGCGGTAGTAGGACAGGGCTTCGTACCGAAAAGGCTTCTCGTTCGGGGAAGGGAACGGAACATCACCGATCTCCAGCAGCTCCGCCGTACTGAAAAACTGCATGTGGGTCGGATACAGGTAAATGGAGTGGACCAAGCAGTGCTTTTCAATAATATGTGTCGATAGTCCGCGGCGTCCGCATTCGATGGCGGCCGATAGTCCGCATGGACCGGCTCCGATAATAATGACGTCTTGCATGAATTTCTCCTCCTCTGTCTATAAACCACTCACGTTTAATCGTATCGCAAATTTCCGGTAAAAACCACCATGGACAGCCAATAGAGGTCCGTACAAGACGGCATGCGGCTGATCTTTTTAGGTGAACAGGCTGCAAAGATAGTGTTTTTTACATATGCCGTTGACAAATTCGTTTGATCGACATAATATTAGATACATATTAAATTAGATGTTTATTAAAAATATGATTTCGGTATTTCGGCTGGTTCTCTGGCTTGATGGCCAGGAGATCATTTGCAGCCCGGTTCCTTCCGGAAAGCGCTCGGTATATTTTACCCAACCTTTCACGGGATTTATCAAAGGAGGTCCGGCCGAACATCGAATGAGCAATGAAGGGAGCTGACATGTATATGAGTAAAGCAGACGAAATGCAGAAGGGAACCTCCGATCCGGTGAACGAGGCCATGAAGGCGGCAGTGTTGAGAAACTTTTTTGCGGCGGACGGGAGGCTGGCGCAAATACCAGCCCAGTACAAGAAGAAATTGATCGCCATGCAGCATCTGGTGGAGAAGCTTGAGCCGGGGCGCCGTTATACAGAGAAAGAAATCAACGCGTTTATACAGCAGTTTCATGATGATTACGCAACGATCCGGCGCGAGTTTATCATTCACCGGTACATGTCTCGGGATAACGACATTTATGAAATGAACCCCCGGGAACAATGGACGAAGTGGGAGCAGGTTTGATCCCGCCTGGAAATTAAGGCTTGACATGAAACAAGCATTCCGTATATGATGGCAGCAAATGACAGGAAAGGAGACGATATAAAATGATGAAGAGCATTGTATGGAACTGGACCACTCTAACATTTTATATATGGTCTCCTTTGACGGCTGGATAATCGATCGGATTTGAGGACTCACGTCTGATCATACGGCATTTCATCAGCAGGCATGGTTTCATGTTTGCCGAATAAGCCGCGGAGACCTACATGGGTTGCCGCGGCTTTTTTGCGTTCGGTAACGTTTCGGTATGGCATCACAGATTTTGGTATGCCTTTTTCCGGACGTTTCGGTTTGCGCATAAAAGGGAAATGCTCTCTGATTGATTCAGAAGTCATGCCCCCGGAGCCTAAGCTTCGGGGGCTTTTTGTCATTCATTCACAAATTGGAGGGATTTTTACTTGAATTTAGAGCATTATGGATGGAATACGAATTGGCAGCAGAAATGGCTGCAGCGAGATCGCAAACAGCACGTTCCTGGCCGCATCGTCAGCGACTTCGGTCAAATGTACCGGGTCTGGACCTCAGCCGGGGAAGTATGGGGAGAAGTATCGGGCAGGCTGAAGCATGAGCATCAGGACCGGAGCGAGCTGCCGGCTGTAGGCGACTGGGTGGAAGTTCAGGAGCTGGAGCAGGAGGAGCGGGTGATCATCCACAGCGTCTTGGAACGTAAAACCTGTATCTCCCGGCAGGCCGCAGGGGTCGCTACCGTTAATGAGCAGGTCATCGCCTCCAACGTCGATACGCTGTTCCTGGTCAGCTCGCTCAATGACGATTTTAACGTCAGGCGAATGGAAAGGTATTTGATCATGGCCTGGAACAGCGGCGTGACCCCGGTTATACTGCTCAGCAAGGCCGATCTATGCCCGGACGCGGAGCTGAAGGTCGCTGAGATGGAAGGGGCGGCGCCGGGGGTGCCGGTTCACGCCATCAGCGCGCTGGAAGATATGGGACGGGACATCGTCTCCGCTTACTTGGGAGAAGGGATCACCGTGGCGCTGACCGGCTCATCCGGCTGCGGCAAATCGACCATCGTCAACTGGTTGGCCGAAGCCGGCGTGCAGAAGACTCAAGGGATCCGCGAAGATGACAGCCGCGGGCGCCATACGACGACGCACCGCCAGCTGTTCCTGCTGCCCCAAGGGGGCATCATGGCCGATACGCCCGGCATGCGGGAACTGCGGCTGTTCGAAGACGAAGGAGGCCTGGCCCAAGCGTTTTCCGACATCGAGGAGATCGGCGGCCGATGCCGCTTTGCGGACTGCAAGCATGAAGGCGAGGCGGGATGCGCCGTCCGGGAAGCGGTGGAAGCAGGCGTACTGGAGGAGCGGCGGCTGTCCAATTACCATAAGACGCAGCGGGAGCTGAAGTTTCAAGCGGTAAAAGAAGCACGAAGCAGACGCAAGGCTGATCCGAAGGGGCGGGGATCCAAAAGTGGTGCCCCGCGCAAATCCTCATCCTATTGGACGAAGCAGCTGATGGATGAATAAAGCAACAAAAACCACGATGGATACCATCGTGGTTTTTTGGGCTGGAGATCGTTGTCCAGCTTCAGTGCAAATCATTTTATAAGCAGATAAGCAGGATTAGAAGTTCTTGGCGGCTTCGACAGCTTTGGCTACACCGGCTTCAACCAATGCGGCAGCCTGATCCGGAAGCTGGTTATGGCCTTCCACGATAATGGTCGTTACATCTTTGATCCCGAACAGACCCATGCTGCGCGAAACGAAGTTGACGGCCATTTCGCTGGCAGCGGCAGGGCCTTCGGAATAGATGCCGCCTCTCGCATTGATGATAGCGACCTTCTTGTCGCCAGCCAGACCTACAGGGCCCTCCGGCGTATATTTAAAGGTTTTGCCTGCACGGTTCAGGTAGTCCAGGTACGAATGAAGCACGGCCGGAACGGTCATGTTCCACAGCGGGAAGCCGAAGACGATTTTGTCGGCGGCCAGGAACTGATCGAGGTAGCGGTCGGCGATCGCTGCCGCTTCACGTTCCTCAGGTGTCGTTTCGATGCCGTTAGCGGTTTTATACAGACCGGTAATCGTCGTATGGTCGTAATAGCGCGGCTGCTCGGCAAACAGGTCCAGCTCCACGATTTCGTCCTCTGGATGAGCTGCCGTATAGGAATCCTTGAAAGCATGATACAGCTTCACGCTGATCGCCTGGTCAATGGGACGGTTATTTGCTTTGATAAAAAGTACAGTAGACATGGTGTAAACTCCTTTAAGTATAAATTAGTCACTAACTATGATAAATATAGTAGATTAAAATGTTTAAAAAGTCAAAAAAATATTTTTTGAGCAGAAACAGATGTCGAATGATGACGAAAATATTTTTATGTAAAAGCGCTTTCTTTTCTGGTCATAATGGGACTAGTCATTCCAATATATAATAGTAAGGATCAGGGAGGTGGGGGAAGGATGGGCTTTTATCATCTGTTTTGGGGATTTCTGTTTTTGTTTGATTTCCAAATCAACGGTTTTGACATTTTACCCGACGTGATCGGCTATCTGCTGTTCTATGTTGGGCTGGCCAAGCTGAACCGGCGCTCCGAGCATTTTCGCAAAGCCGGGAACACGGCGGCTGTCCTGCTTGGTGTGTCCGCTCTTGCCTTTGTTTTGTCGGTCTTGCCCCGGGCTTCCGCGGCGATCGGAATTCCGCTGGGCCTGGTCATCCTCCTTCTGAATTTGTACATGGTGTTCCATATTTGTCAGGGAATCGGCGCTTTGGCTGGAAGGAGAGGTCTGTATCAGTTTCAAAGCATGGCTCTCCAGCGCTGGCGGTGGTATTTGCTGCTCGTGCCCGCGATGTTCGTCGTCCTGCTCATCGCTGCCCTGCTGCCAGCTGCGGCGCTCATTCTCGGGCTCGTGCTGATTGTGGCGTCTTTTGTCATAAATGTTCTAATGATGCTGCTGATGAGGGAAGCCGAGCATCACCTGCGCCGCTAGGCGCTGATTAAAGGCGGAAACGGTTGGGTATATATTCAAAACAGGAAGAAACTTCCTGGGTTTATAAGGAAAATTCAATGACAAGGAGAGGATGGGCATGTCCATTGACCGCTTTATTTTAAAAAAATTGGACTCCTGCCAAGAAGAACATACGCGCGCCAATCTAGTGCAGCTGTTCAAAATCCGCATCCAGAAAGCAGAAAGAGCAACCGGTTTCCATATGGGCAGACACTAGTTCATGACGATCAGGGGAGCCTTCACGGAATACTGGTTTACGATATCGATCTTTATCCTTTTGCAAGGTCCCCCGAAAATGCGGAAATAGCTTTAATGAAGGAGCCCCACTTTGTGGGGTTATTTTGTGCCCTTTTACCCGTCTGTGCAACCTTTCTATCCACCAAGCCGTCAAACAGATCAGATTGGAAAATATTACGCATGGAGTGGATGCATCGTGAACAAATTGCTGCAGGGAGCCGTTGTGATCGCGGCGCTGATCGGCCTGGCCGCTTCACCGTCGCAAATCTACGCGGACGATTCCTTTAAGGATTTAACCGGAGTCCAGGAGAAAGAAAAAATTGAGAGCCTTCATGCCCGTGGATTGGTACAGGGGATGACTGGCGACGAATTCCGGCCGCAAGCCGGCCTGACCGCGTCGCAAGGCGTAACGATGATCGTCAAATCGCTGAAGCTGAATCTGGATGGCATCGCATTTATTAAGAAGCCGGAGGCAAAAGACGTGTTCACCCGCGTCGCCAATGACGCCTGGTACGCTCAGCCTTTTATCGTCGCCCATTATAATGAACTGGATATTCCGGCTATCATCGAACCCGGCCGGACGCTGACCCGTGAAGAGTTTATTCACTATCTGGTTCAGGGCATCGAGCGCACCGGAGCCTATCCTTTGCCGAAAATATACATTCAAATTAAAGACGAGGCGAGTATTAGCGGAGCTTATCAGGGGACGATCGAGCGGGCTCTGGTGTATAAGGTTGCGGTTTTGGATCCCGAGGGAAACATCCATCCGAAGACAACGATAACCCGTGCCGAGGCGGCAGCCATGATCTACGAGGCGGTTGCTTTTGTGGAGTCCCATCAGCAGGTGAAGTCCCAGCCTTAATATAAAAAAACACCATCCCTCTTAATAGAGGGACAGTGCTAGGGTGTCATTTTCGCTCTTGCTGTGAAGAATGGCTTCGGAACCTTCAATTTCAATGCTGATCAGCGAATTCAAGCATTTCTGAAGTGCTCTTTTTCCGTTTTGAATCTTATTTTCCAAGGTGCCACTCAGCAGCTTCATTATTTTCGAAACAGGTTGTTTGCAGTCGGTTGTAAAATATACGGGTACTACTTTGTTTTGGAAGTTAATTAGTATTCTCATAGAAATCACCTCATTCGTGTTATTCCATACCTGTATTCTACCTGCCAAATATTAAAAAAACCTTAAAGAAAACTTATAAATAGTTAAATTGCACACAATTTTTCGGAAGTGAATATAATTAGAGGCTTCCGATTTTTTGTGTGTTTTCAAAACCTGCGGCCCTAAAATTACGCCTAAGGCTATAAATCTTTTAGGAGGGAACTTGCCTTTCTTGAATCTGCCTGTGAAACTGGGTATCAGGTATTATTTTCAGAGTGATAAAATAGGACCAGTATCTCCTTGAAAATGGATATAAAATCAGTTACATACAGATAAATCCATCTAAAAATAGTTCATAGGAACTATAAAACTATAGAATGTCGAGAATTAAACTAGTTAAAATGTCACAAATTGACAGGATTATGCACTGATGTTACATTATCATAAGGTTACAAAGTTTTCATATTTTCGCTTGGGTCTGCTGAATGTTGCTTCAATTACAATAAATAAGCTATTTCTACTATGGCAAGAAGGAGTGGACACCTTTGATTCTAACCGTGATGATCAGCGGCCAGGAAAGAGACTGGTTTGATGTCGAAGTGCCGGATGACTGCCCGGCGGCCCACCTAAAGGACTTGCTGGGCGTTCGAATCTATGGGGAGGCTCCGCCTGAAGGCTCGCAATATATATTAGAAGGCAAATTTCCCGAGGGGCTCTGGTTCCCGGTAAAGGATGCCCAGGACGTAGCTGAAGCAGGACTTAGGGAAGGCTGTATGGTCCGAATCCAGCGGGCCTTTTCGACCACGACGGAAGAGGCGCCGAGCTTCGGCAGAAGAAATTTGTTTCAATATGAATGGAATCGGGTAATGGAAAGTTAAAAATGTTTTTTTTGGATTCCTGAACACTAGTACTTATTGCATGGGTAACCTGAAGGATTTTGGATGCCAAAAGAGGGGTTGACGCATTATGAATGTGTTATATCAACGTTCGCCCAGAATCAAACCGACGATCAAGGAACAGCGGCTGGACATCCTGAGGCCGCCGGGCGAGCCGAGTAAACCATCATTTTCTTTGGTTTCGATCATCCTCCCGGCAGTGATGACCATCTTCAGCATCGGTTTGTTTATCTACATGAACCTTACAGGGAATATAGCGAACAACACGTACGTCATGTTTCAAATGGTTTCTGTTGTCATGATGCTTACATCATATACGATCCCTTTCATCGCTTATCTGGGAAACAAAAGGAAATATAAAGAACAGCTGAACGAACGCATCAGCATGTATTATGCGGAACTGGACAAGCTCAGGAAGGAGCTTGCCGCAGGGCAGAAGGAACAAGTGGACGTGCTGTACGATATCCATGGAGACCCCGATGTCTGCTTTCATATCGTAAAAAACCGGAACAGTTCCTTGTGGGAACGTTCACCGGAAGACGACGACTTTCTGCATACACGGATTGGTACCGGCAGCCTGCCGTTTCATACAAAGGTAAAGGCGCCGAAGCCCGAAGGCTACGTCAAGGATCCGCTTCTCGAAGCGGCGCAGTCGCTCGAAGAAGAGTTTCAGACTGTGCCGGGATCCTCTATCGTATTGCCGCTGTTTCAGGCTAAAGTCATCGGGATCGTCGGCGATCGCGAGTCCGTCATGAACGCGCTTCGGGTGGTCGCTGTCCAGCTGGCCGTGCGGCATTCGCCGGATGAGGTGAAGCTGGCGGCGTTTTATGAGGAGAAGGATGCCGGAGACTGGGATTGGATGAGATGGCTGCCCCATGTCTGGGACGAGGACAGATCATCGCGTTATATGGCGGACCGCCGCAGCAGCGCCCACCAGCTGGCGGATGAATTGTTTCAGCGGCTGGTAAGGCGCAAGACGTCCCGTGCTTTTTCCGGCCGGAAGATCGCAGCCCAGCTGCCGGCCTACGTTGTCGTTCTGGCGGGGAGCGGGCTGATCGAAGAAGAACCGCTCCTGCCGCTGCTGCTGGAGGACGCTGCCGACGTCGATGCCTGCACGATCATTATATCGGACCGCAAGGAAAAGCTGCCGATGCAGTGCCAGCTGATCGTTGATATGTCCCAGGGAAGCGGCCAGTATTCGCTGAAACGGGAAGACGGTTCTTTTGAATTGCAAAGCTTTGAGGCCGATACGATTACGCTGGAAAAGGCGGACGCGCTCGCCCGCTATATGGCCCCGATCCGGCTTAAGCGTTCGTCGGCTTCGGAGATTCCATCCCTGCTGTCCTTGTTCGACATGCTTGGCTTGGAAGACATCCGGGCGTGGGATGTACGCAGCAGGTGGAGGCACAACCGTTATCCGGAGAGCTTTCCCGTTCCAATCGGCGTCCGGGCCGGGGGCAAAAAAGTCATGCTCAACATTCACGATAAGATCGAACGGAACGGTCACGGCCCTCACGGCCTGATCGCAGGCACGACGGGATCCGGCAAAAGCGAAGTGATTCAATCGATCGTCGCTTCGCTGGCTGCGGAATACCACCCGCATGACCTGGCTTTCATGCTGATCGATTATAAGGGCGGCGGCATGTCCAACACGTTTAATCATCTTCCGCATGTTGTCGGAACGATCACGAATTTGAACAGCAGCCTGATCGAAAGAGCCAAGGTCTCGCTGAAGGCCGAGCTGGTCAGACGCCAGAAAATACTTAACGAATCGGGCAATCTGCAGCATATCGATGAATATTATAAGCTGCTTAGACAGCGGCAGGGACAACCCCTACCGCATCTGGTCATTATTATAGATGAATTTGCCGAGCTGAAGCGGGACCAGCCCGAGTTTATGGATGAATTGATCAGCATAGCGGCGATCGGCCGCACGCTGGGCGTTCACCTGATTCTGGCCACCCAGAAGCCGGCGGGAGTCGTTGACGAGAAAATATGGAGCAATGCGAGGTTCCGCATCTGCCTCCGCGTTCAGGATGAAAGTGACAGCCGGGATATGCTGAAAATTCCCAATGCCGCCTGGATCACCAAACCGGGCAGGGGCTACCTTCAGGTTGGCAGTGACGAAGTGTTCGAGGAAATGCAGTTTGCATGGAGCGGGGCGCCTTATTTGGACCCTGAGGCCTCCCTTGAGAAACGGGCGGTAAGCGAAGTCGGGCTTAATGGCAAGCGGGAATGCCTGTTGTCCGGAGGCATGAACGCGGCCGAAATGCTGATGCAGCAGCCGAAGCGACAGCTGCAGGTTTTTATAGATCAGCTCGCCCGGACTGCGGAAGAAGAGGGAATTATCCGCCTGCAGGGCCCGTGGCTTCCGCCTCTTCCGGAGTATTTGGAGCTGGATGCCGTCATGCAAGGGACGCATGGGGACAACATTGATGACATCACCGGCATAGCCGGCCTGATGGACGATCTGCCGAACCAAAGCCAGAGGCTTCTGACCATCCCGATGCAGCAAGGACATTGGGCTGTGTACGGGATGCCGGGCCTCGGCAAATCGACCTTTGTCCAGTCCCTTCTGATGTCGCTGGCAAGATTGTACTCGCCGGCGGATTGGAACGGTTACGTTGTGGACATGGGCCGGGTCATGCGCGATTTTGCAGGGCTTCCCCACATCGGGGCGGTCATGACGGCCGAAGAGGAGGACCGGATCAAGAGGCTCTTCCGGTTTCTGATGAAGACGGCAGCCCACAGGAAAGAATTGTTCGCCGAAGCAGGCGTAAAGACGGCGGCCGCTTACAGACCGTTCCGTCCTGGTTTGCTGCCTCAACTGGTCATCGTCATTGACGGCTATTTGAACTTCCGCAACATCTACCCTGAGGAAAACGAAACGCTGGAGTTTCTCCTCCGTGAAGGAGCGGCTCTAGGCATGACATTTGTCGTTACGGCCAACCGGATTTCTGATATATTCGAGAAAGTGCGGAGCAGTCTGACGAACGCTTTGACCTTCGAGCTGGCCGACTCCGCCGATTATTATTATGCTGTCGGCAGACCGGGACGGATACCGGGCAGTCTGCCGCCGGGAAGAGGTTTGGTGAAGGGGTACCAGCCGCCACTGGAATTTCAGGCGGCGTTGCCGGCTGTTGGAAAAGATGAGGTGCAGCGTACGGAAGCGCTCCGAAACCGGATCCAGCTGATCCGCTCCCTGTACCCCGAGCAGCAGGCTCCGGAGATCGGGAAGCTGCCTGACCGTGTCACGCTCAGGGAGCTGCTCCCGCCGGCAGCCGGTTACGACCGGGATCTATTGAACGGCGGCAGCCTCAAGGTGCCGCTCGGGCTGGCAACCGATGACCTGGACCCTTTCGGGATCGACCTGCAGGAAGGTCCGCATTTTATCGTAGCAAGTCCAATGGAAGGGGGAAAAACCTCCTTCCTGCTGAGCTGGATGCTGTCCCTCGCACACCGCTATCCGCCGGAAATGCTGCAGATGTATACCATCGATACCCGTTATGGGAACCGCGGGCTGAGCCAATTGGCGGAACTTCCGCATATTCAGGCTAGCGCCAACCGCGAGGAAGAGCTTGGACCGCTGATTCAGCGGCTGTATGAACAGGTCCAAGCGCGGAGTCCAGGCCAGGAAGCGCCGGCTGCCGTGCTTGTGATCGATGATGCGGACCTGTTGGCGAAACAGCTCCAGGATTTTACAGTGAAAGAGCAGCTGACGGCGATCGTCCGCCAGGGCCGCGACCGAAATGTGCATGTGATCGTTTCAGGCGTGCCCGCTGATTTACCGACGTTCGGCGCAGACTGGTTTAACGATATTAAATCCTGCCAAAGCGGATTTTTGTTCGGGACTTTAGACCCTAACGATTTATCGTTCTTTCGTATTCCGTTTTCGGAAGCGAGTCATACCCAGGGGAGCTTGAAAATCCTTCCGCCGGGACAAGGGTACTATATTAAACGGAAATATTTCAGGGTTAAGGCCGCAATTCCGTTTGATGACTATTGGAACAGCCATCGCTGGGTTGCCGAAATTCGCGACCGATGGCATGTTGTCGTTTGAGGGGAGGTGGCTCATAATGTTGACGATTCATGCTTCCAGACAGGACACCATTACACTTGATAATAAAGAATTCTTTTTTCTTGCCGGGATTCTCGGTTCGGACCGGCTTCTCGGCGTAGAAGACCCATTTCAAGGTTATCTGGCCGAAGAGATCTCGGAAGAATGGGATATTGTGAAAGCCTCTTTGCTGGCAAAGGGTTACCTCATTGAGGAAGAGAACGGCATAGAATTGTCTATGCCGCCCAAAATCTTTTCCAGAGTGGCGATTGCCGGCTTGGCGCAGCGGTCCTGCTGGCTTAAATATGTTCAAAACGACGAAACGTTCGAAGGCTATCTTCATGTGACCAACGAGCGTGTCGTTCAAGTATGCAAATCCGCAGAGGACTGCCAGTACAAACTGGATGAGCTCGGGACTGTCGAGGAGGCCTGCCGCACGCTGGTGGAGGAAATGGACCTGAAAAACTTCGCGCCGATGGAGGCGCCGGCTTTGCTTCTCTCTAAAAAGAAGTTCGCCCATCTCTTCAGCCATACCTCGGAAATTCCGTTCGAAGAGCTCGGCGACCAGCTGGTAAAGGCAACAAACGATGTGGAAGGTTCGATCGCGCTTGCCAAATGCATGAAATACCGCACGGGTGAAGGTGAGCTGCAATTGTCGACTTGGACCGGTAGCGGCTGGGAGTCGCAAAATGCGGCGTTTATGGTCAATGACACGATGAACTGGCTCGTACGTATGAGCATCAAAGGGGATCAGGACTGGCTGACGGCCATTCCGGCGAGCAGGGAGCAATTTGAGGAAATGCTGCTTCAGTGGCTGAAGCAGCCTGCAGAATTAAATGGAAGGTGAGAGTCCGTGCGTATTTCTGTTGAACCGGAGTCACTCCGGTCTTTAAGCCGTCAGTTAGATAGAGGCAGTGAACAAATTCGGGAAATGACGCTCGCCTTGAATCAGGCACTTGGGAACTTTAGGGGAGAAGCGGCTTTCCCGCAATCCGTAATGGACGAATGGCAGTCCGCACACCGGCAGGGAGAACAGATTTATGCCATGCTGAAGGATATCGGCAAATGGATCGAATCCAAGGCATCCGAATTTCAAACCGCAGACGAGCAGCATCATTCCATTCTGAACGATACCTTGATGTACTCAAGCCCCGCACTCATGTTCCAGTCGGCGGCCGTCTCCGGGAGAGAACCGATTCTGCCTGGATATGGGCTGACAGACGGGACGGTCTCCAATCCGTTATCCGCTGTTCAGGCCGTCCATGCCGAAGCGGGGGGCAGTTACTCGGGTTGGAACAGCCACGGGACGGCTGCCGCCGGAGCGGCGGCTGGGTTAGTGACTTTGATGGCTGGAGTTGTACTTCCTGCTGCTAAGGACGCTCGATTGGGTATAAACAAAAACGAGCATGCCGGAAGTGCCAAGTTTTTGCTGGAGCGGGCCGCTAACAATCCTACAGCCTGGAGGTTCATCGACCCCAAGGCAGCGGGCAAAATCCGAACCCTGGGACAAGGACCGGGCGGCCATTCGGGAAATGAAGGCCCTCCGGGAACCGGAACAAAGCGTGAGCTGCAGCAGGAGAGCGGGGAAGAGGACAGGGCTCCCGGCCATCTCATGATCAACAACGGTATAGGTCTGGGTGCGATAGCTGGAAGTACGGCCATCGGGGCTGCGGTCGGATCCGTCGTTCCGGCAGCTGGAACCGCTGTAGGGGCATTTGTCGGTCTGGCCTCCAGTCTCGTCATTTCGGCTGTAACCGACATCGAAGTCGCCGGTAAAACGCTGAGAACGCATGCCTCAGGCGGGATGGACTTGGTGTCCGACTCCGTCAAGGCGGTTACCCAAGGGGCGAGCATACTGGCGGACCAGGTGAAGGACAAGCTGAAATCGCTGGGCATGCGTTTTGCCTGAAACCGGACCCAGCAGTAGACATGAAGCACCCTGTTATTTCTATCTGCATCTGATTCTATCACCGGATCATGATTAACGGCTGCTTACCCATGAAGAATACATACTTAAATGAGAGGACGGACAAGCGATGGATAATGGGACTCCTTCACAAGCTTTACTTCCGCTCGGATCTGTGGTTCTTCTAAGAGGAGCACAGAAGAAGCTGATGATTTATGGACGTAAGCAGATTCATCAGGAAAACAATCAGATGTATGATTATTTGGGGGTCGTATACCCGGAAGGATATATTGATCCGAATTATACATTTTTATTTAATCATGAAGATATCGACAGTATTGAATTCAAAGGCTTTTTTAACAGCGAAGAGCAAGAGTTCCAAAAAATACTGTCGGAGGTATCCGCGACAAGCTAAGCCAAATGGCATTTGTGATGTGCAGCCAAAGTTTAAGATACCCGAGGAAAGCATAGAAAACCGATATAAAGGGAGGGACCATCATGTCAGGACGTATTTTGATTTCACCGGAACAGGTGGAGGCGGTCGCCAATCAATTTAAGCAGAGCGGAGAGCAGAGCCAGCAGCTCGTAGCGAGCTTGTCCCAAGCGATCCAGGGGATGGAGGGGCAATGGGAAGGCCTGACGAAGCAGCGGTTTTTCCAGGAGTTTCAAGAAGCCGGCAGACAGATGCAGTCATTTGTCCAGATTCTGAACAGCATCAGCCATGAACTTGGGGCCATTGCCCAGAAATTCCGCTCTATCGATGAAACGAGATAATTTTAGCCATTCAAGTTACGGTTCGTTTACAGTAGAATGATATCGTAGGAATCATCAACCGGGTGTATTTACTCCCGGTTTTCTTTCAGTCCACAAAGTTTAAGTGAAAGGGGGGTGTCCATGTCTTTTCAACCGAATGCGGGAGATGAGATGGTTATTAACGGGGTGCTGTACCGCGTTGGCCAGCATCCTGCCGCTCCCGGGTTAGCTTATGCGCAGGCAGGAAGGCAGGGGATCGTCTATCAGCTGATTCCTGCCAGCGGGCAGCTTCATGAAGCCAAAGCATTAAAAGTGTTTTTTCCGAAGTATCGTATTCCTGCGATGGTGTACCAGTCCGAAATGATGGAAATGTACAGCGAAAGTCCGGGTTTGCAGGTCTGCAGACGAGACGTGCTCACTCCCGAAAGAAACGAAAGCCTGATTGCCGAGCATCCGGACCTGCTGTATGCGGTGCTCATGCCTTGGATATACGGGCATACCTGGTTCGATATTATGACCGACCAGCGCCGGCTGCTTCGCGGGGAGAGCCTTGCGTTGGCCAAAGGGCTGGCGGCCATCGGATCGGGGATGGAGCAGCGCGGCTTGGCGCACTGCGATTTGTCGGCACCCAATGTCATGCTTCCGTTTTTTTCTGAAGTGGAATTGCCGGAACCGCGAAGCGTGGTCGAACTGGTGGACATTGAGCAGATGTACAGCCCGAAGCTGGACAGGCCTGATGTGCTGCTGGCGGGTTCACCGGGGTATGCCGCGCAC
The DNA here is from genome assembly GCF_025809195.1 of Paenibacillus sp. PSB04. Lineage (NCBI taxonomy): Bacteria > Bacillati > Bacillota > Bacilli > Caryophanales > Paenibacillaceae > Paenibacillus > Paenibacillus sp. PSB04. The sequence goes on along the minus strand of NZ_CP081301.1, from coordinate 6,146,987 downwards.
CGGACGGTGCAAAGCGGGTTGTGGAGCGGTTATGCCGACCGGTTCGCCGGTGCGGTCATCATTGCGGAAATGCTGGGTTGGTGCGATCCCCAAGTTGTGGAGAAGGCCTGGGGGGAAAGTTATTTTGATCAGCCTGAACTGCAAAATCCGTGCGAGCGGTACTTTATTCTGAGAAATTCCCTGGAACGGAACTGGGGAGCGAAGACGGCGGAGCTGTTTGCGCGGGCCTGGGAAAGCCAGGATTTGAGCAGCTGCCCGACGTTCGGCGAGTGGCTGGTGCTGCTGTCGACGATGACGGAGAACAGCGAAAACGCGGAAGAAAGCGTTACGGAGAAACAGGATGCGGTTCAACCGGTGGAGTCTCCGGAGCCGTTGGTTTCCGTTTCCTCCCCAGCTTTGCGGCCGCCGGCGGTGCCCCCTGCCAGAAGTTTCGTGGCAGCGGCCGCTGAGCGGGCGGCTGCCCTGACGAAGGGGGAAGGAGCCGCGTCCGGTGATCAGGATGTCGTCAACAGGCTGTTTCACCAGGCCAGAGAGCTTGAATCTAGTGGAAATCTAAGCGGTGCTCTGGAGGTGTACAAGTCCGCCCACCATTTTGTCAGCGAAGGCTCACCGATGGAAATCGAGCTGGAAGCTGCGATACGCGGTCTGGAATCCGAGCTGAATCCGCCAGGCCCCGATCGGAAACAAGCTAAGGTCGCTTTTTACCAGTCGCGTAAATGGCTGACTTCGGCGGTGGTTGTCATCCTGCTTCTCGCCGGGACGGCGTTTGCCGTCAACCAAATCGTTGCCGACCATTCGCCCGGGAAGCACATGGAGGCGGGAGCCGGCACGAAGCCAGGTGGCGAGAAATCTCCTGCGATCCCGGATACAGCGCAGACGGATCAAAAGCAGGAGGAAGCGGACCGGCAGGCCGAGCTGCAGAAGCAGGAAGCCGCGCGGAAAGAGGAAGAAGCACGGAAGCAGGAAGAAGCCCGGAAACAGGCGGAAGCGCAGCGCCTGCAGGCCGAGGCCGAGCAGAAAAAGCTTGAGGAGGCGCGCAAAGCCGAAGAGCGCAAGAAACTGCAGGATCAGTACGCGGTCCAAGCGAAATATGACGCCTATTTGCAGCAGCAGAAGGAAAAAGCAAAGAAAAAGGCTGCCGAGCGGAAAAAGCTGCAGGAAATGTACCAGAAGCAAGCGCAGTACGAAGCCTATCTTGCTTATCAACAGCAGAAGGAAGCGAAGGCGAGGGCGGAAGCGGAAGCGGCCCGCAAAGCAGCCGAGGCGAAGGCGCAGCAGCTGAAGCAGAAGCGCTCCGGCCAGGTCGTCCAGCTGATCGCTTACTACAATCAGGCCTTTAACGCCCAGCGGGGCGGCAACATTGAACGAGCGCGCTCCTATGCCAAGGATTTCGCCCGCCTGTATGAACAGGATGCGGCGTATTTCAAGTCCGTCGGCAAGGTGGGAACCCGGGCGTCGGCTATCTACAAATTCCTGTCCAATGGCTCTTACTCGCTGCCTGACGTTTAGACATAGAAAATGACCAAGGATTATTTACAAAGGGGAGTTGTTTACTGATGAACTATACGATCCAGGCTTCCCAGCGGACTCCGGCGCTGATCATCTATCTGATCGACATCAGCGCATCCATGAATATGCTCATGGACGGCAAACGGCGCATCGACGTGGTGTACGAAGCACTGTCGCTTGCAATCCGCCAAATGGTGTACCGTTCCACGAAAGGGAACCGGCTGACGCCCCGGTACCGGATTGCCATCCTGGCTTACAGTGACGACGTATACGATCTGCTGAACGGGATCAAAGGGATCGACGAAATTGCAGCGGTCGGCTCCCTGCCGGACTTGACCCCGAAGCGGTTTTCGGATTCGGCCAAAGCTTTTCAGCAGGCAGAGAAAATATTGCAGGCCGAGCTGCCGCGCATGCAGGACTGCCCGGCTCCCCTCGTCTGCCACATGACGGACGGGGTGACAACCGGAGAGGATCCCGAGCCGATCGCAAGGCGCATCATGAGCATGAGTGTGCCTGACGGGAACGTGCTTGTGGAGAACATCTTCATTTCCGATCACATGCTCGATCAGCCGATTGCCCAGCCGCGCCGCTGGAGAGGCATCCTGCCGGATACACTCCTTCACGATGAGCATGCGGTGAAGCTGAGAAACATGTCATCTCCGCTTCCGGAGAGCTATCGGGACATGCTGGTCGAAGCCGATTATCTGCTTGCCCCGGGGGCGCTGATGATGCTTCCGGGAAGTTGTGCGGAGCTGGTATCCATCGGTTTTCAAATGTCGGCGGCCACGCCGGTAAGAGCTTAGGAGGGATCCGCCTGTGAAAATAAATTCGGCAGCAACCGGTGACATGTTTACGTTTATCAGCTCCCAGGCCCAAGAGCAGCCGCTCGCTTCCCATTCGGGACGGGTACTGTGCAGGTACGCTTACGGACGGGCGATGGAGACGCTGCTGCAGGGAGAGAACGGACAGGATTTCGTCGGTGTGCAGACGTACGGTGACGTGTGCAACTTTGTGCTGTGTGACGGCGTCAGTATGAGCTATCAAGGTGATTTTGCCGCCCGTTTTCTCGGCAACACGCTGCTGGATTGGCTGGACCATACGCGCGACTGGTCTTCGGCTGGATTTACGGACTTCATGACGTCCATCACCGAATCGGCTTCGGCGCAGCTTCGGCGGTTAGCTCCGCCGGGCGGGGTCCCCTCCTTACTTCGGGAGGTGCTGGAGGACAAGCAGCGTATGGGCAGCCAATCCATGTACATTTGCGGGCGGATTGAGCTGCCTATAAGCAGAAAGAAGCAGGGGAGACTGTGGATGGCGTGGCAGGGAGACTCGCGGCTGCGCTTTTGGAAGGACGGTCTGGAAGTCAGCGAGCACTTTGATGACACCTTTCGGACCAATGAGCGGTGGTCCACGCTAACCGGTCCGGTCGGCGGCAAACCGCATGTGTACCAAACCCGGCTGGATTACGGCATGCCGATGCGCCTGCAGCTGTATACCGACGGACTCGCCGATCTGGACCCGATCCATCAGGTGCTGCCGGACGAGCTGATCCAGATTTTGCTCGATGCGCCCCATACCGAAGGGCTTCAGGATGATGCCGCTTTTCTTGAATTGCAGTGGTCGTAATGAACGGCTTGCTGCTGGCTGACCCTTTGCGGGTATAAAATTTGTTTGCTGCGCGATGATTAAGCTGACCTCCTTTATGGGTAATCTTGAGACAGATAACTATATTTGATGAGGATGAAAAAGGAGAGATAGCGATGAGTCAGCAGCAATACAACAGACAGCGATTCGAAGGGAAAACGGCGATTGTGACCGGCGCAGGCTCCGGCATCGGGAAAGCGGCGGCGATCAAACTGGCGCAGGAAGGCGCTAACGTGGCCTTATTTGATCTGATTAATGAACGGACTTCCAAGACGGAAGCGGAAATCAACGCGATCCGTGAAGGAGCGGCCCGGGCTTTTGACGTAGATACTTCGGATGCGGCACGCGTGGAGAAGGCGGTGCTGGAAACCGCCGAGCTGTTCGGCTCCGTGGATGTGGTGTTCGCGAACGCTGGCATCAACGGCGTGCTGGCCCCGATTGAGGAAATGAAGCTGGAAGACTGGCAGCAGACGCTGAGCGTCAATCTGAACGGTACGTTTTTGACGGTGAAATACGCGATTCCGCATCTGAAAAAAAATGGCGGAAGCGTCATTATCACCAGCTCGATTAACGGCAACCGCACCTTCTCCAACTTTGGCATGTCGGCTTACAGCACGTCCAAAGCCGGGCAGGTCGCTTTCGCCAAGATGGCGGCGCTGGAGCTGGCCAAGTTCAAAATCCGCGTCAACGTTATTTGCCCCGGCGCGATCTCGACCAACATCGATCAAAGCACGGAGAAGACGGAAGAGCTGAAGGAAATCGTCATCCCGGTCAAGTTTCCGGAAGGAAGCCAGCCGCTCGCCGACGGGCCGGGTCAGCCGGAAGACGTGGCGGATCTGGTGGCCTTCCTGGCTTCGGACGAGTCCAAGCATATTACGGGGGCGCAGATCATTATCGACGGTGCGGAATCGCTGCTGGTTTAACAGCTTTTCGGTATATATCAAACGGCAGCTCAAGCGGTGAATGCCCTTGAGCTGCCGTTTTTGTTGCGCCCGTATCGTGCGATCTGTGCGAAAGCGAAAGCAAGCGGGCGCTGCGGCCGCGGGGGGCATAGTATAACAGGACAGGCACCCCTTTAACTTTCGTACAACCGGGCAAGGAGGTCTTCCGTTATGACGATCGGCTCGGCTGGAATGAGGCTCAAATCAAACCGGCCGATCAGCTCCTGGGGAGCGGCCGGGCCCGGCGTGGGCACGAGTCCGCCGATCCAGGCCAGCCAGCCGGTAAGCTTGGCCGGGGATACCCCCTGCTCCCGAAGCGCCGCCAGGCTCGTGTTCCCGTGCCGCTTCGCCAGGCGTTTGCCATCCGTTCCCATAAACAGGGGAACGTGGGCAAAGGCAGGAATCTCCCAGCCCAGCGCCTGGTAGAGCTGGATCTGCCGCGGCGTTGAATCCAGCAGGTCGGCGCCCCGCAGAACGTGCGTGACCTGCATCATGGCGTCGTCCACGACGACAGCCAGCTGGTAGGAAAACATGCCGTCCGCCCGCTTAACGATAAAGTCGCCGGTGGCTGCCGGATCAAAGCTGTGCCGTCCGCTGACGCCGTCGATGAATGTCACCGGCACCTCCCCGACCCGGTACCGGATGGACGGCTGCTTCAGCTTGGCCTTGGCCTCCCTCTCTTCCGGGCTGAGATTCCGGCAGGTGCCGGGATAGGCCGGCCCTTCCGCGGCGAGTCCGTGCGGTGCGCTGGCCGCGGACAGGAGATCGGCCCGGCTGCAGAAGCAGGTGTACAAGGCGCCCTGCTTCTGCAGCTTGCCTAAGGCATCCTCGTAATGCTGAAGCCGTTCGCTTTGCGTATAGGGAGCATAGGGACCGCCGACGTCGGGGCCCTCGTCCCAGTCGATGCCAAGCCAGCGCAGGTCGTCCAGGATCTGCCGGGCCAAATGCGGCTTGGACCGGGGCTTGTCGATGTCTTCCATGCGGAGGATGAAGCTTCCGTGCCCGGAGCGGATTTGCAGCCAGGCCAGCAGGGCTGTCCAGGCATTGCCGATATGCATTTCCCCGGAGGGGGTCGGGGCAAACCGTCCGCGCAGCTTCGGGTTGGTTGGGTTCATGATGCTGTCTCCTTTCCCCAATCATCAGTCAGGTCGGTCAATCCGAATGGATACATTTTATAGCAAACCTGAATAGATATCCAGCGCATGCAGGCTTTATAATAGAGGGATACAGCGTAGTCGGGCGATCGTCAGGGCCCGATCCTTACCTTACATAAAGAGAAAACGGGTGGAATTATGACAGAATTGGAGCTGCCGGTACTTCAGGTCATGCCGGAGCTGAAAGAAATATTGAACCGCCGCACGTCGGCGCTGCTGATTGCCGAGCCGGGAGCAGGCAAAACGACCCAAACCCCGCTCGCCTTCCTCCATGAAAGCTGGCTGGACGGCCAAAAAATCGTCATGCTGGAGCCGCGCAGGCTTGCGGCCCGGTCGGCCGCCGCTTATATGGCCTCGCAGCTGGGCGAGAAGGTCGGCCAAACCGTCGGCTACCGGGTCCGGATGGACAGCAAGACCAGCGCGTCCACACGGATCGAAGTCGTGACGGAAGGAATATTGACGCGCATGCTGCAGCGCGATCCGGAGCTTGGCGGCGTCGGCATGATCATCTTTGACGAGTTCCATGAGCGAAACATTCATGGCGACCTGGGGCTGGCGCTTGCGCTGGAATCCCAGGCGGTCCTGCGGGAGGACCTGCGCCTGCTGATCATGTCGGCCACGCTGGAAGCGGAGCCGGTAGCCGCGCTGCTGGGCGGAGCGCCGGTCGTTCACTGCGCGGGCAGGCAGTATCCCGTCGAGACGGTCTATGCCCCGCCGGCGGCGGGCACCCCGCTTCATCAGGCCGTGGCTGCGGTCGTTTCGAGGGCCTTGTCCGTCCATGACGGGGACATGCTCGTGTTCCTTCCCGGCGCAAGGGAGATCGGACAGGTTCGCCGGGAACTCGAGCAGAGGGGGCTGCCCGCGGGCTGTGTGATCCGTCCACTGCACGGCCAGCTCCCGCAGCAGGAGCAGGATGAAGCCGTAGCTCCGGACAGGCAGGGGCGCCGGAAGATCATCCTCAGCACCTCGATCGCGGAAACGAGTTTAACGATCCAAGGGGTCACGATCGTGGTCGACGCCGGGCTGATGCGGACGCAGATGTTTTCTCCGCGGACCGGCATGTCCGGACTCACAACGGTCAAGGTGTCCAAGGCATCGGCGGATCAGCGGAGAGGCCGCGCCGGGCGGACGATGCGGGGGACCGCCTACCGGCTGTGGAGCCGGGAAGAGCAGGACTTTCTCCCAGAGCGGAGTACGCCGGAGATTCTGCAGACCGATCTCGCCCCGTTGGCGCTTGAGCTTGCAGCCTGGGGGGTGAAAGACCCGCTCAGCCTGCAGTGGCTTGATCCGCCGCCCGCAGCGGCGTATGGGCAGGCGGTAGAGCTGTTGAAGCGCCTGGGAGCTCTTGATAGCGGAGGCGGGATCACCGGACTGGGGAAAAAGATGTCCGCAGCCGGGATGCATCCCCGTCTGTCGCGGATGGTGCTGCTGGGTGCCGCGCAGGGACATGGGTTGCTGGCGGCCATATTGGCAGCCCTTTTGCAGGAACGGGACCTGTTCCAGGGACAAAGTATGGACCGGGACGTCGATATCCGAAAGCGGGCCGAAGCCGTAGCTGCGTGGATGCGCGGCGGCCGGGGTACGCTGTCCGGCCTTGCGGACGAAGGGCGAATCCGCCGTATTGAGCAGGAAATCCGCGGTATCCGCGCTTCAATGGATCTGGATGCCGATGCGGTGATCAACGAAGAATACGCGGGTCCGCTGCTCTCCTTGGCCTATCCCGACCGGATCGGACAGAACCGGGATAACGGCAGGTTTCTGTTGACTTCGGGAAGGGGTGTAGAGATCGGGCAGGTTCAACTGCTGAGCCGTGCGCCGTATATTGTGGCAGCCAGCGTGGATGACGTCAAAGGGGCGGAGGGCCGGGTGCTTCTGGCCGCACCTCTTCCGGAGGAGGAGCTGTTCGCACTTCATCAGGACGACATCATCCGGGAAGGAGCGATCGCCTGGGACCGGCAAATCCAGGGGGTCAAAGCAAGGCAGGTGACGAGACTGGGAGCAGTCATCCTCCGTGAATCGCCGGACCCCGCGCCGCCGTCAGAGGCCGTAGCCGAAGCGCTGCTGGACGGCATTGCCGTCGAGGGTCTGGATATCCTGCCGTGGAACAAGCCGTCAACACAGCTTCGACAGCGTCTGCAATTCATGCATCTGATGCATGCCGACTGGCCGGATTTTTCCGGAGAGACCCTCTCCGGGACCCTGCGGGAGTGGCTTCAGCCATACCTGCACGGGATGAAGAAAAAGAGCGATCTGCAGCGGCTGCATATGTCCGCCGTCCTTGAACAGAGCCTGACGTGGGAGCAGCGGAAGCAGCTGGATGAGGAGGCGCCGACGCACATCACCGTACCGAGCGGTTCGCGAATCCCGGTGGACTACAGCGACCCGGCCAAGCCGGTGCTTGCCGTGAAGCTTCAGGAAATGTTCGGATGGCATGAAACGCCGCGCATCGGCAAGGGGAAGACGCCGCTAACCCTGCACCTGCTGTCCCCGGCTCAGCGGCCGGTGCAGGTGACTTCGGACCTGGCCAGCTTTTGGAAGCAGGGGTATTTTGACGTCAAAAAGGATCTCAAGGGCCGCTATCCCAAGCATTACTGGCCGGACGACCCGCTCGAGGCCGTACCGACAAGGAGAACCAGGCCCCAATAATGTTATGGTCTCACAATCGGTTCATTGTTGTTTGCAAACCTCTGGGCAGGGGTAATAGAAGGCATAACAACAATGAATGGAGGGTGAACATGATGGATCATGGCAAAAAAATTGTTGGCGTTTTTGAGAGTGAGCAGGAAGCGTCCCGGGCGATCACCGAACTGCAGGATTTCGGTTTCCCGCCTGAGGATATTTCCGTCGTAACGAGGGACCGGGAAGATTTGCAGACGATTACGGAAGATACCGGTACGAAGGCGCCGGAAGGCGTGGCCGCCGGTGCAGCCACGGGCGGTATGCTTGGCGGCGTGGCCGGGCTGCTGGCGGGGATCGGCGCACTGGCCATCCCGGGAATCGGGCCGATTCTTGCGGCAGGCCCGATTGCCGCGACGCTGGCCGGTGCTGCGGTAGGTGCCGGTGCCGGCGGACTCGTCGGCGGCTTGATCGGCCTTGGTATTCCGGAGGACGAGGCCAAAGAGTACGAAACTTATGTGGATAAGGGTAAAATTTTGGTTATCGTCGATGCCAGAGGCCGCGACCGTGACATCTACGATGTATTCAACCGAAACCGTTCGCTGAATGCCGAGCGCTATAATAGGGATCTCGGACTCGTGACCGACGATACCGCTTCCTTGACCGATAACGATCACCTTCGCCCGTAATGGCATAAAAAAGACGGCTCCTTCAGGGGGCCGTTTTTTTACGTTCAGACCATTTTAACGGCCTTATAAGCCCACTTCAGGTCCTGCTCCCACTGTGCCGAAGCGTCCGGCAGAATCCAGGCTTTACGGACGCAGTACTCCGTAAGCCGCTGCAAAAATTCAATAGCCGTTTGCAGCTCGTTGGCTATACTGTCCTGAATAAGCGGCGGATTTTCCAACAGGCACTGGGCAAGTAGAGAAATCCGGACTTGTGTATCCTGCATCAGGTCGGCTGCAATATATTGGTCATTGAGCGCCTTTAGGCCGGTCAGGCTCTCCAGAAGGGGATTCATGGTCGTCACCTGCTTGGAATGAGGATGAAATCGCTTGGGATTGCCCGTAAAAAACGTCGTGAAGCTGTTCGAGCACCGATTTGCGCATTTGGGCGCTGATTTTCAGCAGATCGATGAGAGCGGAGTCGGAAACGAGCTGCGCCAAGGTCTCGGACTTGATGATGCCCAGCGTCTCATGCCTGATCAGTTTTTGCAAGGAGGCGTTCGGAGCGGCACTTCCGGCCATCTTACGGCTGCTGTCCATCATTACACCCCCTGTCTTTTTGGAATATTGTTGTCTGGATCTTAAGATGCTATGCATCGGATAGGTTCACTTAGTATAGACTCTAAGGCGCAAAGAAACTTGTAAATCAGGTGTTGACAAAAAACGAATTATGAATTATCTTAAATTTAAGATATTTACCAAACAGAAATGAGGCTGATCTAATGCAGCGGTTATGCCGATATTAGCGGGATGAATGAAGGAAGTTTGTTAGAAGATACAGCGGAGGGTTGTTTGGAAAGGACGATGCTTTTTTTTAAACTATTATCTCAATATTAAGAAAATTAAATTTAAAAAATGGAGGCTGTTAAAAATGGTTGCATGGGGATTGTTGATTATTCGTTTGGTGATTGGACTTACGTTTGCCGGGCATGGCGCGCAGAAGCTGTTCGGCTGGTTTGGCGGAGGCGGCTTAAAAGGGACAGCCGGGTGGCTCGCATCGATGAACTTGAAGCCGGCTTTCTTACTGGCGCTGATTACGGGAATCTTTGAATTTGCAGGTGGATTGCTGTTTGCTGCGGGGATCTGGACTCCGCTCGCGGCGATCATGATTGCTGTAACGATGATCGGCGCCATCGTCACCGTCCATGGCAAAAACGGATTTTGGGCGACCTCGAACGGATTTGAGTATAATCTGATCCTGATCGCCGCGGTCGTCGGCGTGGCATTGACCGGTCCGGGTGCATACAGCCTGTTCCAGTAAGGACAGCTATCGTAAAATATATAAGTGTGGTGGTCGGGTGTGTACTCCATTGAATTGGATGTTTCGTTAGTAACGGATATGCAAGTCAATCATTTAGATGAATCGTGATGGATGTAAATTTAACAAAAGGTAGGAAAGGATGGGATGAGCATGCATGTACGGCGCTATTTGCCCTCGATGCAGGGACGCGGAGCATTTGACGGAGGAAAGATCACAGAGCAGAAGCCGATCGGTTTCTCTGGGGAGGGATCGGTCATAAACCGGATCGGCCCGCTGTTTTATTGGGCATGGGCCCACACTCCGGAGGAAGGACATATTCCTCTTCATCCCCATTTTGGATTTGAAATTATGACGTACGTCATCCAAGGGAAGGCTGAACACGGGGATTCCCTCGGTACCCGCAGCACGGTTGGTTCCGGCGGAGCCCAGCTCATCCGGGCGGGGTCCGGAGTCAGCCATGAAGAGCGTCTGATCGGTCCGGATATGGAGAGCTTTCAAATTTGGTTTGAGCCGGATCTGAAAGTATCGAACAAGCGGGAACCGTCTTACGAGCAATGGGAGCACGAACAGTTTCCGGTAACGGAAACGGCCGGCGGCACCGTGAAGCAGATCGTAGGGGGAGACGCTCCGCTTAAGCTCAGCGTGGATGCCGGAATGTGGGACGTTCAGCTGGAAGCCGGCGGCACCTACAGCCAGATCCTTCATAAGGGGCGGGCGCTGGCTGCGCTCGCGCTTCGGGGCGGCGGCCGCTGGAGCGGTGAGCTTCCGGGCGTACATGACGAAACGTTTGATCCGCGCGACTTTATGCTGCTAAGCACAGATCATGACGAAGAAATCACGGTTCAGGCCCAGGAAGGCCCGCTTCGGATGCTGCTGATTGAAGTTCCGGAACGCGTGGATTACGCGCTGCTTCCTAAACGCTATTAACGATGCGGCCTCGGTACGTATTATCAGCCAGGCTGTAAGTTCCAAAGAACGCTTTGCCAATTCTTTCTGGCAGGCGTTCTTTTTTTCGTTTAGGATGGAAAAGGGTAAAGTAAAGAAAATGAGTTGTGGTCAGGAAAGTGATCTTTTTAAGCACCAGGAGGAAAGTATGTCAAAGAAAGCGAGAATACTGGAAATAGAACTGCTGCGGGGGCTGGCCTTCTTGGCTGTGGCCATGCAGCATGCGATCGCCCACTACTCTATCGTCGGCGGGGTGGCCATGGAGGACGGGGTTATCATGACGCTGCTGCTGATGGCAGCTAAGTTTGCGGTGCCCGTTTTCATTTTCATCACCGGGATGGTGCTGTTCTACAATTATGACGGACCGCTGCGGTATGGCGTTTTTATGCGAAAAAGGTTCAGCGATGTACTGGTTCCCTACATCCTGTGGTCGGCTGTTTATTTTGGCATCAGTCAGCAGTGGAACTTCGGGTCTCCCGAACAATGGGGGAAATGGGCGATGATGCTGTTCACCGGTAAGAACAGTTATCATTTATGGTACGTGGTCATGATCATGCAGTTTTATTTGCTGTTCCCTGTCTTTCGGATGCTGATCCGCCGGATCATGCAGGCTGCTCCGCATCGATTGTGGACGGCCCTGCTGGTGCTCAGCGGTTTGGCTTATCTGGTGCTGCTGTACTTCCGGCCGGATATCAGCGCTCTGCTGACAAAAGCGGATATTCCGTTTCTGACGCCGTTTTTTACGGCCTACGCCGATCGTAACTTCGTCTACTTCATGTTTTATTTTATTCTTGGGGCGGCAGCGGGGATGTACCCCGAACGGTGGAGATGGGCGGTAGAGAAAGGCGGAGTTATTTATACGGCTGTCTTTTGGATCTTGTTCGGATATTTTACGTATAAGCTGGTGGCCAGCTTCCAAACGGCGGACGGGCTGAACATCAATTTTAATGCAGTTTCGCTGCTGCGTCCGTTGATTGCGGTGTTTCTGGTAAGCTCGGTTTTCGTCATTTACAGATACGCGCTCCAATGGACTCGTCAGGCAGGTCCGCGGGCGCAGCGGGCGATGTCCCTGCTCGGTAAATATTCGTACGGCACTTATCTGGCTCATGCCCTCATGCTGCGCTATACGTATTCCTTTGATGCCTGGTGGTTTGCGGGATGGAACGTGGCAGTGCGGATGCTGATGTCTTTCATCATTTGCGTGCTGCTGTCGTATCTCCTCATCGTGGTTTTATCTTACCTGCCATTCGGCAAGTGGACGGCTGGGGTCTCTTCCTTGAGAAAAAAAACAAGCCCGCCAAAAGCAGCCTGATTCCAGTAAGCTGATCCAGCGATCCACCAACGCGAGTGGACAAGCATCCCAGCAGCCCGGCATCGCCCGCGATAAATCGCACCTTGCGACCCAATCGCTTAAACACCTTGTATCATTAAAAAAAGCTTTGAATTCTCAAAAAGCCTTGAGTTCTGCCCCGGCGGATCCAAGGCTTACTTATTTGCCAACCTCATAATTACATAATTTCAACATATGAAAAATTCACAATAGAATAAGCCCAACGCGCACCGAATCTTGCACCTTTGGAGCCATTCTGCCATGCCCGGCGTACTTAACTCATTCAAGTCCAAGTAAAAAGGAAGGCGCCAAACCGACTTAGACCGTTCCAGACCGATCTACTCTGATCCAAAACGGACCCGGAAAACGGTTCAATCCCGTTCCACGGTATTCTCAGTAAGCCCGTTGCATTTAATTTGCCGCAGATTTTCCCAAAGTGAAACCTTCATGCTATGCGATTTGGAAAATAGTCGTTTATAATGGAGGTAAATTGGTTAATGAAGGAAATAGGGAAGAAAGCGAGGAAGCTGGCATGGCCTTTATGATTGCCCAGCGGGCATTTATTAAAGCTTACCTGATTACGATGGTGGAGCAGCACCGCGGATATGGTTATCAGATGCTGGAGGAGCTGAGACAGGAGTTTAAGAGCTACGGCTATTCTCCACCGCAGAGCGAGATTTACCGAGCCCTGCACGAACTGGTGCAGGAGGGCATTTTCTACCGGACCAAGCAGCTGAAGGGCAGCGATCCGCGGGTGGATTTTCAGGAAATTGTATTGTACCACTTTACAGACGATGGAGCCGAGAAGGCCAAGCTGTATAAAAAACAGGTCAAAACCGATCTGGACCGCTGTCTTGGCATTCTGCACAAGGCGGTTAACGACAATTACCAATAAGACCCGGAAGGGAAGGAGGCGTAGGGGATGCAGGAAAAGCTGCGTTTTGGGGTTTTAAGCACGGCCAGTATCGCGAGAAGCGCTTTTATTCCCGGCGTCCAGAACGCCAGACGCGCCGAGATTGCGGCGGTGGCCAGCCGGGATTACGCCAAAGCCAAAGATACGGCGGAACAGTTTAATATACCGAAGGCGTATGGAACCTATGAAGAACTGCTGAAGGATCCCGATATTGATGCGGTCTATATTCCACTTCCCAACCATTTGCATAAAGAGTGGACGATCAAGGCGGCAAAAGCCGGCAAGCACGTGCTGTGCGAGAAGCCGTCTGCGCTCAGCCCCGAAGAAGCTTCCGAAATGGTCGAAGCGTGCAGGGAAGCGGGGGTGATTTTCTCCGAAGCGTTTATGTACCGGTATCATCCGAAGCATCGCAGGGTCCGGGAAATCATCGAGGAAGGCGAAATCGGCCAGATCCGGGCCATTCACGGGTGCTTCACGTACAACCACATCGAAAATAAGGAGAATGTGCGGTATAAAAAAACGATGGGCGGCGGGGCCATCTATGATGTTGGCGGCTACCCGATTTCGGCGGCTCGCATGATCCTTGGCGAGGAGCCGCTGGCCGTGTCGGTCCAGGCGCTGTTTTCGGCGGAACACGATCATGTGGACGTCATGGCAACCGGTCTGGTGGAGTTTCCGAACGACGTCGGGCTGACCTTTGACTGCGGCATGTGGGCCGCGCCCCGGTGCACGCTGGAGATCGTCGGGTCGCAAGGACGGATCGAGCTGCCGGTTGCATTTGGCTGGGAGCAGAGCGAGGAGCCGGCCCAGATTATCGTCCATGTTGGGGATCAGCGGCGGGAGGAACGCTTCGGTGTGCTGAGCCATTTCATGCTGGAGGCCGACGCCTTTGCCGCAGCGGTATTGGACGGAACGCCGCTCCCTTATCCTCCGGAAGATGCGGTACGGAACATGAAGGTTGTGGAAGCGTGCCTGAAGTCAGCCGAGACGAAACAGAAGGTTTTCCTGCAGTAAGCGTTCATCTGTAAGCACTTCGGGAGGCGAGACACAAGACACAGGACAATAAAAGCCCCGGGTTCTCTGGTAGAGATCCCCGGGGCTTCGGTTCGTGTGTACCGGCTTTACATGCCTTCATCATAATCGGTGACGTCACGCTTGGCTGCCATGGCCGGCGTGTTAGACGTGCCGTACTCTTCGACGGACTCCCATGCGTCCGCGTCATCAAAACGGCCGTCATAGCGCTGCCGGTTCTCGCCTGCGCCGGATGGCGGCGGAGTGATCACCTCTTCTTCGACCGGCCGGTCGCTGCTGACGTCCCGATTCGGCGTATGCTCCACGCAATAAGCGGTGTACGGGATCGCCTGGAGACGCTCGAACGGAATGTCTCGGCCGCATTCGACGCATTGGCCATACTCCCCGCGGTCCATGCGCCCAAGGGCGCTGTCGACCTGTTCCAGTTCATCCTGCAGCGTGTCGTTGACGGCCAGGTCCCGGCCGCGTTCGAACACCTCCGTGCCCACATCGGCGGGGTGATTATCGTAAGAGGACAGCTCGCCTGTGGAATCGGCGAGCGAGTCGCCCAGCAGGGCATTGTCCTCACCATTCGCGTGAAAGTGGTGTTCCAGCTCCTTTTTGCGTTCCAGCAGTGCTGATTTGAGCTCCTGCTGCTGATCATGGGTTAAATGACTCATGGATAAGACTCCCTTCTGACAGTAGAATAAGGTATCTGTACTCTTTCCTTACCCTAAAGGCGCGGGGAGCAATCATGCCGTGTCCGTCCGCTCCAGCTTAACAGATCTAGACGGTATCCGTTCCGTCCAGAGCGCAGGGCAGATCACCGATCTCGAGCTGTAAGGTGGTATGGCCGATACCGAATTGCTCGCGCAGCTCGGCGGCTGCCTGCTGCAGAAATTCATCGCCGTTGCAGGGCTCCGTTACCACGAGATGTGCCGTGAGCGCCGTTTCCGTGGTGCTCATGCCCCAGATGTGCAGATCATGCATGCTTTTGACCCAGGGCAGGGAAGTCAAGTAATTTCGGATGGCCGCAATATCTGTGCCCGGAGGCACGCTGTCGAGAGCCATATTAAGCGAATCCTTCAGCAGCCCCCAGGTGCTGATGCCGATAACAAGCACAATCAGCAGACTGACGACCGGGTCGACCCACAGCCAGCCCGTTGCGGAAATGACGATCCCTGCGATGACTACGCCGAGCGATACGCCGGCGTCCGCAGCCATATGCAGGAACGCCCCCCGGACGTTCAGATCCCCCCGGCGTCCGGAAACGAACAGCAGCGCCGTCAACGCGTTGATGAGGATGCCGACAGCCGCCACCCAGATGACGTCCACGCCGTCGACCGGCTGCGGGTGGATAAGGCGGCTGATCGCGCCCCAAGCGATGAGCGCGATCGCCGCGAGCAGGAACAGGGCATTGAAGAGGGCGGCGAGGATGGAGGAACGGCGGTAACCGTACGTGCGCAGCTCCGTCGCTTTCTTTCGGACGAGGAGGCTGGCGACCCAGGCCAGCACGAGAGCGAGGACGTCGCTTAAATTGTGTCCGGCATCGGCTACGAGCGAAAGGGAATGGCTGATCAGGCCATAAGCTGCCTCCAAAATGACGAAGGCCGTGTTGAGCACGATACCGATCAGAAAGGCACGGTTATAATCTGCCGGTCCGTGTGCATGCGAATGCGAGTGCGAGTGTGAATGTTCGTGAGTGGTTGAGTGGGAATGATGGTGATGATGACCGTGTGCCATAAGCGGCTCCTCCTTTTGAATACAAAGCGAAATTGCATCCATGGTTTTAATTAATATTAACATATGAGCATCTATTCATATAATAACATATTTCACGCTTGTGTCAATTTGTGCCATCCTTTAGGATGGCCATTTTTCTTTGGAACATTCTCCAAAAAAGCGGGGAACGGTTTTCATCCCAGGCAAGGATGTGATATAAAAAATATAGGGTGTGGGAGTAATACAGGACATCCTCCCTTTGCGGGGCTAGAGATTTGGAGGTATTCGTCAAATGGATGAACATATGCAGCGCCGATTGGATAAACAGAAGAAGCTGTTCAAGCAGCTGGGCATTCATCTGGATGCACTTTCCATCCATGAAAAGGTGTTCAGCAACAAGCTTCGGGGTTACGATCCGGAAGAGGTGGATGCCTACCTGGATGAAGTCATAAGCGATTACGAGCGGTTTTATGCGATCATTTCCGATCTGATGGATAAATGGCAGGAGCAGCAAATCACGCTGCGCGACTTGAAGGCAGGCTCACGGCCGGAACCGGACCGTTTTGCCATCGATCCGAAGGTGATAGAGGATATCGTATTGAAAATGGAGTACAACCTTAGACAGCTCAAAAGCAAGATCAGGCCAGATCCTGACTTTTTCGTCGATTAATCCATTACATACAGACATACTGCGAGAGCCCTTCCGAATATCATGGACAGAAATCATGATTCGGAGGGCTTTTTATGTTTGCGCTCAAAACGGGAAGTGTATTTTTTGCATCTATGCTCCGATAGTCAAGGAAAATGAGCCGTCCCTGTTGAATTCATCCAACCACGCGAAATGTAAAGGAGAGGGACCGTATGAAATTCATCCTTATTTTTGGCCCGCAGGCCGTAGGCAAAATGACCGTAGGACAGGAACTCGAAAAAATAACGAAGCTGAAGCTTTTTCATAACCATATGACGATTGAGCTGGTTTCGCCGTTTTTCAGCTACGGTTCGGAAGCCGGGAAACGGCTGGTTGGACTGTTCCGGAGGGAGATCTTTGAAGAGGTTGCCAAGAGCGACCTTGCCGGCCTTATTTTCACGTTTGTATGGGCGCTGGACATGAAGGCGGATTGGGATTATGTGGAGGAGGTCTGCGGGATATTCGAATCCAGGGGCGCGGAAGTGTATTTCGTTGAGCTGGAGGCTGATCTAGACGAGCGGCTCTCCCGCAATCTTAGCCCAAACCGGCTGCAGCATAAGCCAACGAAACGGAACACGGAGTGGTCCGAAAATGAGCTGAAGACATCGATGGAAAAATACCGGCTAAATTCATATGATGGCGAGATCAAGCGGGAGAACTATTTGAGAATCAACAATACGGATTTGAGCGCAGAAGAAGTGGCGCGCCAGATTAAGCATGAATTCGGGTTATAGTGTTTCACTACGGCTGCAAGCTGCCGCAATCCAGTAACTTTTTCTTCTCCGTGACGTTCTTTAAATATAAGCAGCATATTGCTGGAAGGGCGCATGGAAGAAACAATGGTCATGCCGTCGCATAAGTAAAGAATGTACCGCCAAAGCGCCGAAGTACTATGAATAAAACTTGGGGTACGAGAAGGAGGAGGCGGAATGAATCGGAATGCGGGTTTTTGGATCAGGCTTGGGGCATCGCTGGTGGATGGGCTGCTCGTTGGCTTGCCGATCATGATTGTGGTGTGGATGATTACGGGAAAATGGGGAAACGAGGATTGGATTTCCGATACGATCAGCGGTTTGTATTCACTGCTCGTGCCTGTATTCTGGAACGGTTATACGGTGGGCAAAAGGATATGCAACATCCGGATCCGCAAGGTGAGCGATCACCAGCCCCCCGGAATCGGGACCATGCTGCTGCGGAACGTCGTCGCCGGCCTCGTGTATGGTCTAAGCTTAGGCATTTGCGCGATCGTCAGTGCTTTTATGGTGGGGCTGCGTGAAGATAAACGGTCGATTCATGACTTTATTGCCGGGACGGAAGTCGTATATGACTGAACAATGTCCTGGCTGAAAAGTAACAGGAAGCACGCCGCCTTGCCGGTGAATTCCGGACCTCTGGCTGATGTGCGGGACAATCATATCATGATAGGGTAAAAGGTAGGATAGGACAGCGTTGTCAGGCGTAAGCAGCCAGCAGCCGTCAAATCCTCCTTTTTTCTTATAAAATGACCGGATTACTATTTTGGTCAGTTGGTATTTTTTAGAGCGGTTACCGGTCCGCCGATCGGGCTGGATTAAAGAGAAAAAACAAGGATGATGGAGGGAATAACCATGACGCAAACCATTCAGGTGCCTCAACCTAAAACCTACGGACCTTTAGGCAATCTGCCTTTGCTGGATTCCGCCGCACCGGTGCAATCGTTGGTGAAGGTCGCCGCGGAGCTCGGGCCGATCTTTCAGTTCCAATATCCCGGGGGCCGCAGGGAGCTGTACGTGTCCGGCCATGAATATGTGAAGGACGCCTGCGACGAAAAGCGTTTTGACAAAAGGATCTGGGCTCCGCTGCAGAACGTGCGCGCATTTGCCGGTGACGGCCTCTTTACGAGCGCAACCCAGGAACCCAATTGGAAAAAAGCCCATAACATTCTGCTGTCCAGCTTCAGCCAGCGGGCCATGCAGGGTTATCATACGAAAATGCTGGATATCGCCATGCAGTTGATTCAAAAATGGGGAAGGCTGAACCCGGACGAAACGGTGGACGTTCCTGCCGATATGACCCGTCTGACGCTCGACACGATCGGGCTGTGCGGGTTTAGTTACCGTTTTAACAGCTTTTACCGGGAAAACAATCACCCCTTTATCGATGCCATGGTACGTGCGCTTGACGAAGGGATGAACCAGCTTCACCGGCTGGGCATCCAGGATATGTTTATGATCCGGAAGAAGCGGCAGTTTCAAGAGGATATTCAGACGATGTTTTCACTCGTCGATGAATTGATCCGGGAGCGTAAGGCGCATGGCGGGGATGAGGATGACCTGCTTGCACATATGCTGGACGGTGTTGATGCAAATACGGGGGAGCGGCTGGATCATGAAAATATCCGCTATCAGATGATCACGTTCCTGATCGCGGGGCATGAAACGACCAGCGGTTTGCTCTCCTTTGCGATCTATTTTCTGATGAAAAACCCCGATAAGCTGCGCAAGGCTGTGGAAGAAGTGGACCGGGTTTTGAAAGATCCCGTGCCGACGTATCAACAGGTAAGGGATCTGAAATATGTCCGGATGGTACTTAGCGAGTCCCTGCGTTTATGGCCGACAGCACCGGCTTTCTCGCTGTACGCTAAAGAAGATACGATGATTGGGGGAACCTATCCGATCCAGCAGGGCAACAGCGTGACGGTGCTCATTCCGGGACTTCACCGGGACGTGCGCGTCTGGGGCGATGACGTGGAGGTATTCAAACCCGAGCGGTTCGAGGATCCTAGCAAGGTTCCGCATGATGCGTATAAGCCGTTCGGCAACGGCCAGCGGGCGTGCATCGGCCAGCAGTTCGCCCTGCAGGAAGCCACGCTGGTGCTGGGGTTGGTGCTGAAGTATTTTGACCTGGCGGACGCCGGCCACTACGAACTCAAGGTTAAAGAGACGCTTACGCTAAAACCGGATGGATTCCGGATCCGTGTCCGCAGCCGCAAAGGCGCATTGATTCCAGTGGGTTACGGGAGCGCCGAGACCGTGGAAGCCGCTGTCAGCGAATCCACCAAGCCGGCATCCCTGGCTGCAAATGAACATCATACGCCGCTGCTTGTCCTGTACGGCTCTAATCTGGGCACCGCGGAAGGCATCGCCAGGGAGGTGGCTGACCGCGCGAGGTACCAGGGATTCGACAGCCAGGTCGGTCCCCTGGATGACTATGCCGGCGCGCTTCCGAAGGAGGGGGCGGTAATTATCGTAACGGCGTCCTATAACGGCCAGCCCCCTTCCAACGCCAAGTCGTTTATGGAATGGCTGGAAACCGCCGATCCTTCCGCCATCCGGGACGTCCGCTACGCCGTATTCGGCTGCGGGGATCACAATTGGGCCAGCACGTACCAGCGGATCCCGCGCCTGATTGATGAACAGCTGGCCGCCAAAGGGGGAAAGCGGCTCCTTCCGCGCGGGGAGAGCGATGCCAGCGGCGATTTTGAACGGGAAGTGGACGACTGGACGGAGCGCTTATGGCCGGATTTGATGCCAGCGCTGGGACTCCCGGTCTCGGACGTCCGCGACACCAAGCGGAGCACGCTGTCGCTGCGCTTTGTCCAGGGGGTGGCTGCCGTGCCTCTTGCGGAGACCTACCATGCCGTATCCGGTCGGATCGTGCGCAGCTGCAATCTTCAGCAAGCAGACAGCGGAAGAGTCACGCAGCACATTGAAATTGCGCTGCCGGAGGGTACGGCTTATCGCGAAGGGGATCATCTGGGCGTGCTCCCGGTCAATCCTGAGCCATTGGTGCGGCGGGTGCTCCGCCGATTCCAGCTGGACGGCTCGGCGCACCTGATTCTGACGGCAGACGGAAAACACAGCGCTCACCTGAAGACAGGAGTGCCGATCCGGCTGGACGAACTGCTGGCACGCAGCGTCGAGCTGCAGGAGCCGGCCACCCGTGCCCAAATTCGGGAGCTGGCATCGAACACGGTATGTCCGCCGCATGCCCGGGAACTGGAGGCCATGCTTGAGGAAGGCGCGTTCCAAACTAACATTCGGGCGAAACGGGTTACGATGCTTGACCTGCTTGAGCAGTACGAAGCTTGCGAGCTGCCGTTTGCGCGTTTTCTGGAGCTGCTGCCGGCGCTTAAGCCGAGATACTACTCCATCTCCAGCTCGCCCAAAGTCAGCCCAGGCACTGAGAGCATTACAGTCGGTGTCGTTCGGGGTGAGGCATGGAGCGGTAAGGGAGAGTACCTCGGTATCGCCTCCAACTACCTGGCCGAACAGGATCCTGGGGCCGAAGTGCTGATGTTCGTCCGATCTCCTGAATCCGGCTTTGTGCTGCCGGAGGATCCCGCCACACCGATGATCATGGTAGGGCCGGGCACAGGCGTGGCTCCATTCAGAGGCTTTATCCAGGCGAGACGGGCCCTGCAAACGGAAGGAAAGGTACTGGGCGAAGCTCATCTGTACTTTGGCTGCAGACATCCGGAGCATGATTACTTATACCGTGAGGAGTTTGAGCAGGCGGAAAAGGACGGCGTGGTGACGCTTCATACGGCTTTCTCCAGAGTGGAGGGCACGGATAAATGCTATGTCCAGCATCTGATGAAGCAGGACGGCGAGCTGCTGCTGAAGCTGCTCGAGGCCGGGGCTAAGCTGTACATTTGCGGCGACGGCTCCCGGATGGCACCCCAAGTAGAAGAGACGCTGATGGGCTCCTATCGGGACAAACACGGAGCGAGCCCTGAAGAAGCAGCCGGGTGGCTTGCCGGGCTCGAATCGGCAGGAAACTATGTGAAGGACGTATGGGCAGGTTGAACTCCCGGCGGTCGGATTTCGGGGCAAGCTTCATTTTACTGATTGCTTCCTTACCATGGGCAAATATATGATGGAAGCGAGGAACAGGACACTCAGGAAGGAGCAAACCAGGTGAATTATGAAATCAGAACCGCGAGCACGGATGAAATAGAGCTCGTTCACCAGACGATGATGCTGGCTTTTGATGAATATCGGGGCCGGCTCCATCCGCCCTCAGGCGCTCTGTCGGAAAATACCGAAACGATCCTGAGCAAAATCAGCGAACATGGGGGCGGAGCCCTCCTGGTTTGGTCCGGTAACAAGGCTGTAGGATCGGCGCAGTATTTCTTCCGTGAATCCTTTTTGTACGTCGGGAGGATATCCGTCATTCCTGAAGCCCGCGGCCGGGGATTGGGCAAGGCCATCATGAAGCATTTCGAGAAACTCGCTGCTCAGCTTCGTTATTCCGAGATTCGGCTGGGAGTCAGGTTGTCGCTTCCAGAAAACCTCCGGTTCTACCGGAAGCTGGGCTATGAAATCGCTGAGGAGCATGAATATCCTGAACGAACGGATGGCTGGTATATCATGAGCAAACAAATGCGGAGTCAACACGGTATGATCAGCAAAGACAACGCGGAGCATTATGTATGGGGGAACGATTGTGACGGATGGCGGCTGGTTGATGAAGAGACGGTAAGCATCATTCACGAGAGGATGCCGCCGGGGACAAGTGAGCAAAGGCATTATCACGCCAGAGCGGGGCAGTTTTTCTTCGTGTTGTTTGGCACACTCGATATTGAAGTCGAAGGTTCGGTGCATACGTTATCTGCCCATCAGGGAATGAGGATACAGCCGGGAGCGGTGCACCAGGTCATGAACCGGTCTGCGGAGCCGGTCGAATTTATGGTCTACTCCCAGCCTAATTCGCGGGGGGACCGGACGCTTGCTTAAGATTACGAATGGAATGGCCATACCACGTACAAGTAATACACGATGAGGAGGAAGCAGATGATGTTCCAAAGAAGCATTACGATCCGGGAGGCGGGACTCGAGGATCTGCACGAGCTTGCCGCCATTTTTGACTTATACCGGATATTTTATGGTCAGGAGACGGACGTTGAAGGGGCGGCCGCCTTCTTGTTCGAACGAATAGAACACCGGGAATCGGTCATCCTGATCGCCGAGGACGTGAAGCAGGGCCGGATCGCTGGGTTTACCCAGCTGTATCCGGTGTTTTCCTCCATCTCTATGAAACGGTCCTATATTTTGAACGATTTGTACATACGGGAGCAATACCGCAAGCAGGGAATCGCCCGTCTGCTGCTTGAAGCGGCCAAGCGGTACGCCAAGCTGGCCAGGGCGAAGGGGCTGTCCTTGTCCACGGCGGTAACAAATGTACGTGCCCAGCAGCTCTACGAACAAAGCGGATACGTTCGGGACGAACAGTTTATCCATTATGATTTAACAACGCTGGATTAGGATGAATCACGGGACAATAAGGAGGGATCATGAATGGGGCCGTCTACGCAGCATTTCTATGACGGTATGTCTGAATCATACCATTTGATTTACGAAGATTGGAAACATACGGTGTCCAGTCAGGGACAATTTTGGGACCGGTGGATCCGCTCCCGGTTGAATCGTCCAGGAAGCAGCAAGATTCGGCTGCTGGACGCCTCATGCGGCATCGGAACCCAAAGCTTAGGGTTAGCACGGCACGGATTCGATGTGACGGCAACCGACCTTAGTCCGGACTCCGTGGCGCGAGCGAAAAGGGAAGCGGAGACTATGGGAGTGTCGATCCAATTCGGAACAGCGGACTTCAGGACGCTCGATCAGGATGTCGCCGGTACCTTTGACGTCGTCTTCTCCGCCGACAATGCGGTGCCGCATTTGCTTACGGACGAAGACCTGCTGAACGCCTGCCGGCAATTTTACAATAAATGCGTGCCAGGCGGCATGGTCATTATTACGATCCGCGACTATGACAGCCTGATCCGCGAGCGGCCCCGTGCGACCCAGCCCAGAATTTTGGATCAAGGCAAGAGAATCGTGTTCCAGGTGTGGGATTGGTCGAAAGACGGATCGACATATACGACCCGGCAGTTTATACTGCAGGATCAATTAGAGTCTTGGAAGACGGAGAGCTATGCAGCCGTGTACCGGGCAGTTCAGCGAAGCGAGCTGAACAGCTTTTTGCAGCAGGCTGGATTCCAGCGTGTGGAGTGGGTCATGCCCGAGGAGTCCGGGTTTTACCAGCCGATCGTGACGGCAGCCAAGTCCTAGATGGAGCGAGCAGATTTCATTGTTTCGCGATTTTACGCTTCATGACTGTTATCATCCACAGAAAGAGCGGAATGGCGATCGCGCAGACCGGAATGATTATCCGCTCCCACAGCTTCTGAATCATGATAATGGTCTCTTCATTCGGAATCAGCAGCGCGATGATGAAGATGGCTGGTGCACAAAACCATATGAGTTTTTTCCAATTTTTCACTTGAAGCCACTGGGCCATCTCATAGCTCGTGATAAACAAGTAAAGGGAGATCTTGGCGAAGACGCCAAAAATCCAAATGAAAATCACGAGCACATCGACATTTTGAATAAAGTTCAGGATGTTGATGCTGCGTACCAGCATAAAGTAAGAGAACCTCAGCTCCATTCCAACGTAGGGGCCGAACACGAGCAGCACCATCACCGTGGCCAACGTGACCATGATGGCGGTGAACGCGATGCTCGACAGTGCTTTGATGATTATTTTTTTGTTGCTGGATATAAACGCGAGAAGGACCAGCAGCATAAACGATTCCCCCAAAAAAGAAGCGGGCGACAGCGATGCTTTGAACACCTCTTGCCAGCTTGTATCGCCGGCGACCGGCAGAATATGAAGAAGCTTCGTGTTCGTGATGTTCAGCAAAAAGGTGAGTACCAGCGCAATGAACGTCACGGGTCCGGCCAGTTCGCAAAACCGGCCGATGCCGGTAATCCCGCTGATGCCGGTCAGATAAACGGCCAAAGCCATAATCATGACCATGAGAATCCAGATGGGAGTCCGGTCCAGAATCGTCAGATGGATAAAATCCGTGAAGGATCGGAGCACATCCCCGGATAACAGGAGCCAAGCCACGAAATAGGGAAGGATCACGATTCTTCCGATCCAGCCGCCAAGCAGCTTACGGCTGAACTGCGTTAAGGTTTCTCCGGGATGGAGCAGGCTGACATGCATGACCAGATACGTGGTGGCAAGCCCGATCGCTCCCGCAATAATCATGGACATCCACGCGTCCTGCTTGGCTGTTTCGATAGCAGGCGACACTCTCAGCCAGACGGCCATGACGACTTCCACTGTGCTTAAGGTCCAAAAAATTTGCGATCCGGTCAGCTTCATCGCTTCTCCCCCTTTCCGATGTGATTCCCCTGATTATTGATGATCTACAGCGAAGAATTGGTTTGCCCCGGATCCCTGTACCGGAGATGAACCGATACAGTGATCGGCAGTTCGGGGAACGTTTCGTGCCAATGAGGCTTGAGCGTTTTCCATACCTCTGGATGCTGCCTGTGCACTTGTTCCCCGATTCCAAATATATCGATCTTATATTGGTGCTGCGCTTTATCCACCAGTTTGCGAACCTTCTCCTCCGCTTCCTGGCTCAGCCTGGTCTGAATTGTTTTGAAATCATCGTCCTTGGAAGGATCGAGTGGCGAATTGTTTTCAACTATGCTGCCGGTGCCGTGCAGCGATATGTAAATCTGCGGCTTGTTTTTAACCATTTTTATGTGTGTGCGGTGCTTTAGGGATTGAACTGCTAAGCTGATCGTCTTGTTCTCCTTTCCGATGAGAGTGGTGAACGTGAGGTTTTTTTGCTTACCCATCATCCAGTTATCGTACATCGACTCCTCCGGATCGAGGAAACCGACGAGCTTCAGACCATGATCTTTATTCAGGATGGCCGAACCAGTGTATACGTAACCTCTGGCAGGATCCGCTGTGATGGCAGGCACAATCGGCTGGGTTCCTTCGCTGTAGGCATCGCATAATAACATCCGGAAGTAGTAGGGCTTCATGCCAAGGGCATTTTGCTGACTGCCCAGTGTCGTACTGATGAATGGATCAAATGTAGGCTCGGCTTTGATCACTTCCTTCGCGGTTCCATCTTTAACAACGAGTACGACGGAACGGATTTCCGATTTTGGGTTGCGGACGACCATGTCGAGATACTTATCCACCCCCTCTTCGGCCATATGCTGACCGATCAGGATTGTTTGACGGTGAGCATAAAACAAGGAGCGCGACAGCTCAGCCTGCATATGCTGCCCGGCATCCATAAAATCCTTTCCCTTCGCACTCACGACCGTAAATGTGTTTTTCTTACCCGCACCCGTCACCTGGCTGCTGCCCAAACCCGCGGGTACGGCGATTTCGGAACTGATCTCCAACTCCTTGTCCTCAGTCATGTCCATTCCGACGCCGATAATAAAAGCACGTTGATTGGGCTCTTTCAGGTTCCAGCAGCCGGTCAACGAAGCTGACAGAAACAGTAAGCAGAAAAAAAGCAAATTTTTTTTCATTGTACCTTCCGCCTTATCCATCAAGTTCAAGATTTATCTGCACGTTGTCTCGGCCAACGTAAAAATACATTTTTCACCCTGCTCTTCCTGGTTGGGGCAACGGGCTGAAGATACGGCGTCCCTAACGGACTGAGGTGAATCAGATGGGACAAGATGGCGATCATGCCGATCGCCGTACCGAAAAGCCCGAAAATTCCGGATAGTACGAGCAGCGGGAAGCGCAGCATCCTCATCGGGTAGCCGAACCGGTAACGGGGGATCACAAACGACGATATGCCGGCAGCGGATACGACGATGACGATCGGCGCCGAGATGATCCCGGCCTGTACCGCAGCCTGTCCAATAACCAGGGCACCGACGATGCTGACGAGCGGGCCGATTTGCTGGGGTAACCGAATCCCGGCCTCCCGCAGCCCTTCAAACATAAATTCCATAATAAATACTTCGATGACGGTTGGAAATGGAGCCTGTTCCCTGAGTCCCGTAATGCTTAGCATCAGCTTGGGAGGGACCATTTCCGGATGAAAGGTGGTCAGTGCAATATAAACCGACGGAAACAGGATGGCGAACAGGGCAAACAAATATCGGATCCACCGATTCATAGTGACATACATAAACCGTTCGTAATAATCGTCAGGGGCTTGCAGGCCGTCCCAGAACGTCATCGGCACGATCAGAGCGATTGGCGACCCGCTCACCAGGATCCCCACCCGTCCTTCCAGCAGTCCGGAGGATACGACATCCGGCCGCTCGCTGCTCAGCATTTGCGGAAAAGGGGAGAAGTTGGTGTCCTCAATGGATTCTTCGATGTAGCCTGATTCCAGCACGCCTTGAAGATCGATCAGCTGAACCCTTGAGCGAATTTCATCCAGCATCGAAGCAGACACAATTCCTTCAATATAGGCAAGTACAACCTCGGTTTGGGTCAGTTTACCGATGTGAAAGGATTCCATCTTCAGGTTTGGCGTGACGATGATTCTGCGCAGCATCGTCGTGTTCGTCCGCAGCGTTTCGGTGAAGCTCTCCCGCGTTCCGCGCAGGGATGCTTCCGTAGACGGTTCCTCGATCGATCTTGCTTCAAATTGTGAGACATTTGTTAGAAGGACAGAAGCTTCCCCGTCCGCCAGAATGGCCAAGTTACCTTTTAAAATATCATCTGCCGCATCGTGGAACGTGTTGACCTTCTTCGTTTGCAGTACCGCGAACAGCTGCTGATCACACATTTGCGCAATGCTGTCAATGGGGCCGATCCCCTGAGGGATGCCTTCGTACATTAAAGGCTTAAGGATGACGGATTGGATGAAATCCTTGTCAATCAGGCCGTCCACGTAAATGAGCAGCAGCTTGGTATCTCCTTGCAGGGTAACATCACGGAATATGACGTCCGAGCAGCGCTCGAACATTGTTTTTAGCGTGTGTTCATTGTTGACCAAATGGGGGCTGAGCCGCAGATTCGGATCGATGCTGGTTGATCTCTGGCTGGTTGAATTCATGGCATGTTCTTCTCCGCTGGGATAATCACTAATTTTTAGATACTATACCCAAACACCCGATAAGCATACTTTGGCGGTATAAATCCCCCTTGTTGCGGAAAAATTAAGTCGGTATCTTACATTCCACCGTATTAGGGAGGCAGCACTCGTCATATGAAAAAAATCGTTATGATCGCCGTTCTGATATTGATTACAGGCTGCGCGGATCACGGCGCTTCAACGGCGCGCCAGCAGGTGACTACCAAGCAGACGAACCGTGCAAGCCATATCCATCAAGCGGCTCCGACCCGAAAAATCGTCACTTCAGCCTCATCAACGTCTACGGACAGAGCGGGTAAATCCCATTTGACGGTCAAACAAGTCAATCAAAATGACCTGACCTCGGATTTGCTTAATTTGATTCAGCAGCCAGGGGCGGTACCCGGAACTTCACCGCAGCAGCCTGCGGGAACGCCAGCCGGGACGCGGAGCGGAGCTCCAACCACCCCAGGGGGAACTCCAACGGGAACGCCAACCGGTACGCCAGCGGGAACACCAACGGGAACGCCGGCCAATCAGGCCCCTGCGGGTACCCCCAAAAACCAGGCTCCTTCCGCAGGAACCGGGAACCAGGCTCCTTCGGGTACAAACAATCAGCAGACCTCTGCGAGTGGCAATGCCTCAGCATATGCTCAACAAGTGCTCGATCTGGTGAATCAGGAACGCTCCAAAGCAGGTTTGGGTGCACTCAGCATGGATTCCAAACTGTCCAACATGGCAATGGCCAAAGCCAAAGACATGTATGACAACAAGTATTTTGACCATAACTCCCCGACTCACGGATCTCCCTTCGACATGATGAAGGAATACGGGATTACGTACAACTCGGCTGGAGAGAATATCGCCAACGGGCAGACCTCCCCTCAGCAGGTGATGCAGGACTGGATGAACAGCCCGGGACACAAAGCCAACATCCTGAACAAAAGCTACACCCATATCGGGATCGCCTTTTACAATAACGAGTGGGTGCAGGAATTTACAGGATGAACAGCGGAAGTGAAGCATAGTGCAGTGAACCACAGCTCTTCAGGATGATCCAGGGATGCTGTGGCATAGGGTTGGGGAAAAACCGGCGGGGCGCTCCGCCGGTTTTTTTGGTGTATAATGGAACGGATGCGAGAAGCAAATCTCCAAAATATCGTCAAAGTTGAGGGATGATGGATGATCCTATGGATAAACGGCGCGTTTGGTGCAGGAAAAACGCAGACCGCCTTCGAGCTTCACCGCCGGATACCGCATTCTTTCGTGTACGATCCAGAGAATGCAGGGTATTTTATCCGCAAAAATATTCCGCCCAGCATCAAGAAGCCCGATTTTCAGGAATATCCGTTATGGCGGGAATTCAACTATGCCATGCTGAAGCACATCGCATGTGACTACGACGGAGTCATCATCGCTCCAATGACCGTGGTCGATCCGGTATATTTTGAAGAAATCGTTGGCCGGCTGCGCACGGACGGCATGACCGTGAAGCATTTTGCGTTATGCGCTCCGCGCGAAGTCATCCTGCAGCGCTTGAAAAGCCGGGGGGAACGATCAAACTCATGGGGTGCTCAGCAGGCCGAACGCTGTATTGAAGGTCTTTCCCAAGACATATTCCGGGAGCATATCGATACCGTTGACCTGTCGGTAAGCCAGGTAGCGGAGCGGATTGCGGACATGGCCCATATTCCCCTGCTGCCCGATCACAGGGGTGCGGTGCGGAAGAAATTCGACCAAATCAAAACCCAGTTGGATCATTTCCGATTTTTTAACTAGGGGGAGAAGAGGGTATGGAAGCCGTGCTGTTCGACTTGGATAATACGCTGGTGGACCGTAAACAGGCGTTTGAGCAGTTTTCGCGAAAATTTATCGACAGGTTTGCCGCCGCGCACAATCCTGAGCATCGCCTGAGGCTGGTGGAACAGCTGCGTGCCGCAGACCGGAATGGCTATCGGGAAAAAAGGGAGCTGTATGAGGAAATGAGGCGGACACTGCCAATGAGGGAGGAGGCGACGACCGCCGAAGACCTGCTCGCTTATTGGTTCGCTGAGTTTCCCTCCTGCACCGTAGCGATGGATGGAGCGGAATTGGTGCTGCGGGAGCTGAAAAGCAGGGGAGTCCGTATCGGGTGCGTCACGAACGGCTCGGCCAGAACCCAGTATGCCAAGCTTGACCAGGTGCAGCTCAGAGGCTATTTCGATGCGGTTATCGTTTCGGAAGAGGCGGGGGTCAAGAAGCCGGACCGGCGAATATACGAAATGGCGCTGAGCAGGCTGCAGGCCCGTCCGGAGAACTGCTGGTTTGTGGGTGACCATCCCGAAAAGGACGCGCAGGGCGCCGCTGCAGCAGGTCTGCGTCCCGTACTGCTGCTCACTGCGCCTGCTGAATCGGGTCCGCTCCTGCCGGAAGGGACGCTGACGATAAACAAACTGCAGGAGCTCCTTCCGCTATGTACCGGCCCATTCTTGCGGTTTTGAGGGGGCGGTGATGGTAGCTGGAAGGCTCCTGCAGGCATCGTTGGATTGGCATTCAGGCCGGAGCGTTCTGGTTAGCCGCCTGCGGAGAAGCGGATTTCTGCTTACGCTCGTTAAACATAAAGTAATAGATGGCCGATGCGCTGATGTATAGGATTCCGGTCATGCTGAAAGTCAGCGCATAGCCCCAGTACGTCCCATATGCGGTAAGCAAATAGGATTGGACAGGTCCCATCGTAGCCCAGCCAAGCATAAACGCGGTCTGCGTCATCGAGTTGGCGATTCCTCTGCGGGCATCGGACACCCGGTCAACCGTGATCGAGGACTGGATGGGATTGGCCGCATTCATCAGTGCCTGCCTGAAGAGGAAACTGAAGCAAGCGACTGCGAACAGATTGGTGAAACCGGTCAGCAGCAAAAAAGGCAGGGACATCATCTGAAACAGCACCACGGCCTTGACCGGTCCGACGCGGCTTGCCAGCGACGGGCCGATCAGCATCGATACGATCGTCATGATCTGGCCGAGTGAAATCAGGATGCCGACGGCCGTAAGGGATACGGCAAAGCGGTTTGTAAAGTACAGATTGAGATAAGGCACGACCAGTCCCGAGCCAAGGCCGACAATCAGCTGGGCCAGCGTAAATTTGGCGATGGCGCTCCAGTCCTCCCGCGCTGAAGATGGGAGCGGTTGGGACAGGGCAGGCCCGGGCGGAGCGGCCGAAGCGTCTTTTTGGACAGCCGGCTTCTGCCGGACTAGCAGCAAGGGCACAAAGGCAAGCACGCTCGCCGCTCCTCCGGTGAACAGCACAGCCTGCAGGCTCTGGATTTTGCTCCAGCCGGCGGACTGGAGCATATCGGCCAGGTAACCGCCGCCGCTGCTGCCGATGACCTGGGCGGCCAGCACGAGGGAGAAGTGGTAGCTGAACAGCTTCAGCCGCTGCTTCTTGTCCGAATTCCCGGCCAGAAACGGGACGGCGATCACCTGGAAGAAGGCCGCAAAAAGGCCAGCTGCAGCGGACAGGACGATCAGGGCGGATTCACCGCTGGCCAGCGACCTGCCCATGAAGCTCAGACCTGTAAACAATGCGCCGGTCATTAAGAGCAGCTTATGGCTGGTACGGTCCCCCAGCAGTCCGATCGGTATGAAAATAAGCGCCGTTGCAAACGACTGAACGCTCACCAAGGTGCCGTTCATCGTATCGGGGTAACCCAGCGTTTGCACGTAAAGATTGTAAAGCACCGAGAACATGCCTGTCCCGATCTGATACAGCAAATTGGCAAGAAAAAAGAGCCGGATATTCCGGTTGAGGCGATTCCATTCTGACGAGACCTGATGCAGTAACCGCATGGTTTGATTAATCCTCCGTCCTGATGCATTAGCTTCTCTATTGTAGCAAGCGGCCCCCAGGGTGGAAAGGAAAACTTTACATATGGCATATGCCAAATCAGAAGCTTGGCTCATGAGAACGAAAGAGGTGATTTGCAAGATGGAAATAACCATTCAACCGTGGGGAATCGGCGAGGATATCCCCTATGACCTGCTGTTGCTTGCTGATCCATCCAAAGAGATGGTTGAGGATTACGTCGCCAGGGGCAGGGGGTATGGAGCTTACCTCAACGGCGAATTAGCGGGAGAGTATGTACTGATCGATACGCATCCGAAAACGGTTGAGATCGTCAATATTGCGGTACGGGAAGATCTGCAGGGCAAAGGGATCGGCAAAATGCTGATCGAAAACGCCGTCGAAGAAGCCAGGAGGCAGGGAGCGCATGCGGTGGAAATCGGCACAGCCAACTCCAGCTTTTCTCAATTGAAACTCTATCAACGCTGCGGTTTCCGGATCGTGGGCGTGGACCCGGGCTTTTTTATCCGACACTATGAGGAAGTATTCTATGAAGACGGAATCCAAGTGCAGGATATGGTCCGGCTCCGTCTGGATTTGATATAAAGAATAGATCTGCAGAAAGCGGTCAGAATCGTCACTGCAGGGCTGGGGCGTCTATTAAAATGTGTTTCAATCTAGCGGCAAGTAACGTTGCATTGATAGATTTCAGGCATAGGATAATCTATCAAATGGTAAAGGAGGTCATGTCACATGGCTATTTTGTTACCAGAGCAGTTCTACTCGCTAGCCGCTGGTGTCGGCAAGTCGTTCTATGAGAATCTTGCCGGCGGAATCAATGCTGCGGTCACGGTGAACAACACGTCGGCTTTTCCGGTTGACCTTGTCATCACCCGCGTCAACGCCCCTGTTGTCACTTATACGATCCCGGCGGCAAACAGCTTGACGCTCTCAGTGGAACGTCTGCTTGTCGCCGCACTGCTGGCTTCAGCTGCCGGTCCGGTGTTCGGTACGATTCAAATCGCTACCTCTGATTTCTAATTGGCAATACCAACATCAGCACCAGCTCTTCCCCTTCCCCATGTGATATTGAGCCTCCAGCCGGAATGTTCCGGTTGGAGGTTTTTTTCTGCTGGTGGTGCAAGGCCGGGGAAGGTTGTCGATCCACACGTGAATTTTTGCTGGGAAAATGGGTTGGAAAAAGTTAATATTAGGTAAAACATCAACCGATGGAGGGTGAATGTGATGATTGTCAGAGAACAACCGGAAGGCTTCGTTCTGATTCGCCAGCATGATCATGCCAAGTTATCGGGACAGATTGCAGAGCATTTATTGCCGGAGTGGATGCCGACAGGATCGGATCGTGAAGCTGCGGTGCTGGCCATTACCCAGCATGATCGCGGCTGGAGATATTTGGACGAGAATCCGCTATGGGATTCAGAAAGCAGCAGCCCGTTTTCCTTTATCAACTATCCGCTTAAGCCCAAGCTGTCTTCGTACCGAGCCGGCCTGGATGAGACGGAAGCGATGGATCCGTATGCAGGTCTGCTCTGCAGCAAGCATTATGCGTCGTTCCAGCAGATCCGTTATGCCGAAGACCCGGAAGCCGCCCGGTTTTACAAGGAAGAGCTCCTTCGGCAGGAACGGATTCAAAGTCAGCTCAGCGGATTGGACGCCAGCCGGGTGGAGCGCCATTTTAACCTGCTTAAGCTGTGCGACAGCCTGTCGCTGTACGTATGTCTCAATGAGCCAGGGGTGTCCGAAGATGAGGAGCATCCATGGTACCGTGAAGGGATCGACACGGAGATCGCCGGGCTCAAGCATTTGCAGGCCCGATGGGTGGACGAAGGCTGCGTGGCGGTCAGCCTGCCCTTGTTCCGATCGGAGTTTACCGGGTCGATTACGCTAAAGCGGGTATCGAGACAAGCTATTGAGGAAAAGGGATTGGGTGCAGCCTACGACATGGCCCCGGAAATCACGCAGGATGTTATATTTCGGAATAAATGAGGAAGAGAAGATACGAGGGAGAACTCCTCGCCGATCCGCCGGAAGGCGAGCTCCGTTGGGTAACGATCGAAGAAGCGCTGGAGCTGCCAATGCAGCCATGGTTCCGCAAGAGATTTCCGCTCTTCTTCGAGGAGGGAACCTTTGAAATCCATGATGTGTGGGATCAGGAAAAAAGATTACGATCGCGGAATCCGTCAAGAAGCTGTAGACAGGAGGTGGCTGTATGGATCCTGTATATTTAAAACCCGTTACCGACGATATCCGCCAGCAGTGCATCGAGCTTCGTCCCAGGGATGACCAGTTGAGATTTGTGGCTTCAAATCTAAATTCATTGCAAAAGGCGGCCGAGGAGAAAACCTGCTATCCCTACGCGATTTATGCAGATGATTTCATGGTAGGATTTGCGCTGTTCGATGAGGAGCCGTATCCGGAAGACGGCTGCTTCTGGATCGTCAGGTTCATGATCGACCGTAATTATCAAGGCAGAGGTTACGGCAAAGCGGGATTATCCGCCGTCCTTCGCAAGCAAAAAGAGCATCCGGCCTGTACTGTTATCAGAATCTCGCATGTTCCCGACAATACAGCCGCAAATCGGCTGTACAAAGGGTTGGGTTTTAAAGAGACCGGTCAATTCATAAATGGGGAGCTTGTGCTTGACCTCGAAGTATAGGCGCGGCTCAGGACGCGTGATAAAGTTGGCAAAGAGTCAGGAGGAAATGATATGATTTTGGAAGCCGCGATGCTGCAGGTGAAGCCGGGGCAGGGCGAACCATTTGAGCAAGCCTTCCGAGAGGCTTCGGGCATTATATCTTCCATGAAAGGGTACATCGGACATGAGCTTCAGCGCTGTATGGAGGTTCCAAACAAATACCTCCTCCTCGTGAAGTGGGAAACCCTTGAGGACCATACGGAAGGATTCAGGCAGTCCGAATCTTATGCTCGGTGGAAAGGGCTGCTGCATCACTATTACGACCCTTTCCCGGTCGTTGAACATTTTGAGAAAGTAAGCTTACCGGGCACATCTTGAAGGGATACTCCTAGAACGCAACGGGAGTGCCCCATGTTCCAACGCGGCAGCTGAACGAAAAGTTATGTATTACTCAAATAAAGAAACGCGCGGGTCATGTCCCAAATCATGCACGAGCATGGAATGAAGCTGACCCCGGTGATGGTATAAATGCGCCAAAATTTCCAGCAGCCAGCCGAACCGAGTATAGGATGCTCCCCAGTAGGAGGAAACCTCTTCCTGAAGCTGGGCTTCCGTCAGCGAGCCGTATTTTTGAACAAGGGATTCATAGTTATCTTGGAAGGCTTGGCGGATGCGCGCGCTCGTCGAATACGATGTCCTGCTGTAAAATGCAGCCATCTCTTCCTGTGAAGCACCGTCCGAGATGATCGAATCGGCGAGCGGCAGCATGGCGAGATGCTCCAGCAGCTCGCCTACGGAAAATTTGCCGGGGGTCGGCCGCTTTGGCAGATCGCATTCATCCAGACCGTCCATGATCTCGAGAACGGAACGGATTGCCACATTTATATGATGCAGCACGCTTTGGCAGCAGGGATTCATGGTTTTATCTCCTCCATTATTACAGGTAAGTAGTTACATAGCGATGATCGAAGAATTCCGAACAAGAACATTTGTTCTTGTTTTTTTTTATTATAATGGCAAGTCAGACGGTGATCAAGTTTTTTCGAGGCTGATCAACGCTAGTGCGAATGGATGCATTGGAATATGCACTATGCGAAAGGAGATTTTCCGTATGAGCATCAGACAGGCTGCTTATGATGATTACCCGGTGCTGGCCAGGGTCCACGTGGAAAGCTGGAAAACGACCTACAGAGGCATGATTGCAGACGCCTATCTGGATCAGTTGACGGTGGAGAGCCGGATGGAGCGGTGGAAGCAGCTACTAAGCCGGGAAGATAAGGACTTGTGGACATTCGTTTCCGAGGATGAAGCCGGACGGGTGTCCGGGTTTATACAAGGGGGAAAATGCCGGGAGGAAGAGGCCGGGTATGATGCGGAAATCTACGCCTTGTATTTACTTCAGGAACATCAGGGAAAGGGACATGGAAAATTGCTGGTGAACACGCTGATCCAAGCCTTCCGGGTGAACGGCTTCGGTTCCATGTACGTGTGGGTGCTCAAGGATAACCCGGCGCGTCAATTTTATATAAAAATGGGTGGAAGTCCTGTCTCTGAAAAAACGCTGGATATCGCCGGCCAGGCCGTTCTGGAAACCGGTTTGGCTTGGGATAAGCTCTGAAATATGAAGGACGGGAATCCGTCTATGGAAAGGAAGCGGAAAGATGGGCAGCATAATCGATTACTATAATCAGTTTGATGAATGGGGGAGACTGGAACGGGAGCCGGTCGAATTTATGGTCAACTTCCATTTCATCAAACAGTATTTGAAACCGGGAACACATGTCCTCGACAACGGGGCGGGGCCGGGCAAATATGCGGTTGCGCTGGCGCAGGAAGGCTATGACGTGACCTTGACCGATTTGTCTCCACGCCTCGTCGGCCTCGCGGCCGGCAAAGTGAAGGAATGCAAGCTGGAGGAACGGTTCCGGGGGATACACGTGGCCGATGCAAGAGATCTTGGAAGATTTGAAGACGGGCGGTTTGACGCCGTTATGATGCTTGGGCCGCTGTACCATCTCCAGCAGGAGGAAGACCGGAAGCAGGCGGCCCGGGAGCTCTTCCGGGTGGTCAAACCCGGCGGACATGTATTTGTCGCCTTTATGTCCCGGACGAGGCATTTAATAAATTCGCTGCTGCATCCGCAGTCCTGGAAGCCGAATGATACAATGGACGGCATTGATGAGTTTATGAGAACGGGTGTATTCAACCACAGCGATGATGGCCGGTTTACGGAAGCTTATTATTTTCCGATTGATGAGATCCGTCCCTTCATGGAGCAGCACGGCTTCGACAGCGTGAAGTTGATCGCATCCGGCAGCGTGGTGCAGTCTATGAACGAGGAACAGTGGGCATACTGGCGGGGCCGCGGTCCAGAGGAATATCAGCGGTTTCTGAACCGTATCATGGAGGCTGCAGAAGACCCATATATCCTAGGTGCTTCCTCTCATCTGCTGTATATCGGAGTCAAGCCACAATAACCGAAGGGTATTTCTTACTCCGGAGGATTCCGCTCTATTACGAGGAAGTGACGCTTGTAAGTGTTTTTGTCCGGCAAACCGATTATACTGTAACTAACATAGGGTTATGCGCATACGGGAGGAAGAGCTTTGGAAGACTTGGTGCAGAGGGAGCACGAAATCATGAAGGTATGCCTGCTGGCCGGGCAAATCATGCTGCAGAGCGGAGCGGAGACGTACCGGGTGGAAGATACCATGGTACGGATTGCCGCTTCTTTTGGCGTGGATAAAACGCATAGCTACATGACCCCTACGGGACTCATTTTTTCTATGGAGGATCCGCAGCCGATCACGAGGCTGAACCGGATTTCGGACCGGACGACGAATTTGCATAAAATCGACCGCGTGAACAGCGTATCCCGCCGCATCAGCAAAGGGGAGCTGACCATCACTGAAGCGCGCCGGGAACTGGAAAACATCCAGCGGACAGGCGATATTTACCCGCTGTGGCTGCGGTTGCTGATGGCGGCGCTGGCCAGCGGCTGTTTCCTGATCATGTTCCGCGGCATCTGGCCCGATTTCCTGCCCGCGGCTGTGGCCGGAGGTCTCGGATATTACTGCACGCTGATGCTGCAGCGGATGATTCCGGTCAAGTTCTTCGCCGAGTTTTCGGGAGCGCTGGCCATCGGCCTCTGCTCGATCCTGTTCGTCAAATTCGGCTTCGGGCAGGACCTGGACATTATCGTCATCAGCTCGGTCATGCCGCTCGTACCGGGGCTGCTGATTACTAATGCGATCCGCGATTTGATGGCAGGCCACCTGGTTTCCGGCTTGTCGAAGGGGGCCGAGGCGTTCATCACCTCTTTTGCGATCGGGGCGGGCATCGCATTTATGCTGTCATTTCAATGAGGAGGATGCCGTATGTACATTGAACAACTCGTCACGAGCTTCGTCGCATCGGCTGCGTTTGGCATGCTCTTCAACACCCCGAAAAAGGCGCTGCTGCAGTGCGGATTTGCCGGGATGGTCGGCTGGCTGCTGTATATATGGCTTCAGGATATGCACGTGCTGCGGATTACAGCCACCGTGGTCGCCAGTTACTGCGTCACGATGATCAGCCATTTGTTCGCCAAAAGGTACCGCACGCCGATCATCGTGTTCAGCGTATCGGGCATCATTCCGCTGGTCCCCGGCGGAACGGCTTATGACGCGATGCGCAACGCAGTTGAGAACCAGTATGACCAGGCCGTCCAGCTGGGAGCCGAAGCCTTTATGATTTCGGGGGCGATCGCCCTTGGCCTGCTGTTGTCGGAAGTGACCAATCAGCTCATCCGGAAGTGGAGAGTGTAGGTGTTGGAAATTTCACCGGTCAAAATATGAGGAGCTCGGGGGGATCTGCGTGCCAAAGCGCATTCTGCTAATCGAAGACGATAAGGAAATCAGCCAGCTGATTGAGAGTCATTTAAAACAGGAAAACTATGAAGTGTTTGTCGCGCTGGATGGGGAAGAAGCGGAATCATTTATTGATAAGGAGGAGTTTGATCTGGTTTTGCTGGATTTAATGCTTCCTAAAGTAAATGGCATGGATGTGCTCAAGCAGATCAGGGAAAGAAGCGTCGTTCCCGTCGTTATTATTTCCGCAAAAGGCAGCGACCTTGACAAGGCTCTAGGACTTGGTTTTGGAGCAGATGATTATCTAAGCAAGCCGTTCTCCATGATTGAGCTAACCGCCAGAGTGCAAGCTGCCATACGCAGGGCAACGCAATATATCCGGACGGATCATCAGCCGACGGAGGATCGGATTCATTATAAGGACCTCACTCTTGATTTAAGCACGTTTTCTGTGCAGGTCCGAGGTCAGAGTGTTACGCTCACCTCCAAGGAGTTTCATATTCTGAAATTATTCTTAACTTATCAGAGCAGGGTGTTCACCAAGGAGCAAATCTATCAATTCGTCTGGCAAGACGATTATTATGGGAATGAAAACGTGATTAACGTTCATATCCGCAGGCTTCGAGAAAAAATTGAGGAAGATCCTTCCAATCCCCAGTTTATTCGTACCGTTTGGGGCATCGGATATAAATTGGGAGGGTAGCCATGGTTATTTTTCTAAGCGCGGCCATTGCTGTTTTGCTCCTCATGAATATTTGGCAGTTTGTTTCACGCAGAACATGGAATCGGAATGTACAGGAAATATCGAATAAAATCATGGAGATCATCGAACATCAAACCGCCGAGAAGGTGCTTTTCCAAACCGACCAGCAAGCCGTGCAGCAGTTGCTGATCCAAATCAACCGTCTGCTGGATTACAACCAAAGAGTGATTGCGGATTATGCCAGAACCAAGGATAGTCTGAAGAAAATGATATCCAACATGTCCCACGATTTGAAAACGCCCCTGACGGTCATTCTGGGTTATGCCGAAAAGCTGAACCAGGAAGAATCGATTACCGAAGAAGAGAGGAAGCAGGTAATTCTGCGGCTAAACGATAAAGTGAACAGTCTGGTCGCATTGCTTAACCAGTTTTTTGATCTCGTTAAAATCGAGTCGGAAGACTACGAAATCCCGCTCAGCAAAATTTCCCTCAATGAGATTTGCCGCCAAAGCGTGCTTGAATTTTATGAGCTTCTGACATCCCGAGGTCTTCGGGTGGAGCTTGAAATTCCGGAGCGTCCCCTTTACATACTCGGTAATGAGCATGTGCTGCAACGAATATTAAACAATTTAATATCAAATTCAATCCGGTATGGAAGCGACGGAGGCGTGTTTGGTTTAACGCTTCGGGAAGAAGGCGAATCGGTTGCTGTCGACGTCTGGGATCGCGGAAAAGGCATTACGGAAGTCCACCAGGACCGCGTGTTTGAAAGACTTTACACATTAGATGACGCCCGAAACCCGCAATTTCAGGGTAGCGGACTAGGCCTTAGCATTTCGAAACGTTTAACGGAGGCGATGAAAGGATCGATTCGGCTTACGAGCACACCGTTTGAGAAAACGACGTTTACATGTATTTTTAAACAGGTGCCATATTAGATCTCCCGTAAGAGGTGTTCTGTCTGAACGCCTCTTTTTACGAACTTAAGAAACTTGTAAGGATTGAGTAAGAAAAATGATCCATTCCTTGCTTTACGATAGAAGTAATTCAAAGGATGAATATAGACGGGAGGATCATAACTCAAATGAGCGACGTCATTCGAACCTATGAGCTTACCAAAACGGTAAAAGGAAAAACGATTACTTCGAATGTTAATCTCACGGTAAAAAAAGGAGAAACTTACGGCTTGCTTGGACCGAACGGTGCCGGTAAAACGACGATCATGAAAATGCTCACGGGAATCATCATCCCCACATCGGGAGAAATCATGCTATTTGGCAAGAAGTTTACGGAATCTGCAAAAGACGGGTTAAAGCGAGTCGGGAGCATCATTGAATATCCGATATTTTTCGAACATCTAACAGCCATGGAGAACTTGCGGATTCACTGTGAATATCTGGGCTTTTATGACGGAAAGGCCATCACCCAAGCGCTGGATATGGTCAATTTGCATGGGATTGATGACAAGAAAGTGAAGGACTTCTCGCTTGGCATGAAACAGCGTCTGGGAATCGTCCGTGCCATGATTACGAAGCCTGAGCTGATTGTCCTGGATGAACCCACCAATGGGCTGGATCCCATCGGGATTAAAGATATGCGGGAATTAATCCGGATGTTAAACAAGGAATATGGCATAACGTTTCTCCTGTCTAGTCACATCCTGGGTGAAATCGAGCAGATGGCTGACCGAATCGGGATGATTCAGCACGGGAAACTGGTGAATGAAGTCGCACTGGCCGACATTCAGAAGTTGCGGACCGATTATATCGAACTGGTCACTTCGAATGTGCAGAAAACGGTCTATTTGCTTGAACATAAGCTCCAAATTTCCAACATCAAAATTGTGAAGGATACAAGGATTCGTGTATACGACACGGCCCGATCCACAAGTGATATTTCGAAAACATTGATATCGAACGATATTGAAATTGAGGAAATTCAGAAGCATACGAGTACGCTGGAAGACTATTTTTACCACCAAATCCAGGGGGGCGATAAGTTTGACTAAACTGATTGAGCTCGAGTGGAGAAAATTAGAGCAGAAAAAGGTTATCGGTGAAGTGATGATCTATTGGGTGATCCTTATGTTTCTTCCCGTTTTCTTTTTAAAAGTGGTCATGGCTGATTTAGCGTTCACGGATTTTGAGGAGAGTTATTCAAGCGCGATGGAGCTGATGTCGGCGATCCAAATGGGGTTTGTTCTGTTCGGCGCCTCCATGATTAATCACGTATTTATCGAGGAATATAAGAATAAAACGATGTCCCTTTCATTCGGATATCCCATTAGCCGCAAGAAACTGGTTATGGCCAAAGTTTGGTTTATCTTCCTGGCGGTTTTCCTGTGTACGCTTATATCTTTTGTACTATCCGGAATTACCACCTATGTGTTCGATTTGTTCATCGACGTCATTCACGGACTGCCAACCCTCGCGGACATCATTTCGTTTACGGTCAAGTCGATCGTTCATTCCGCGGTTGTCTCGGTGATCAGCTTTGTTCCGCTGTTTTTGTTCGGGATCTGGAAGAGGGCGGTCATTCCGACCGTGATTTGCTCTGTTTTTCTCATGCAGTTCCCGAATTTCGCAGGACTGCTTCATATTCCGTTGAACACGAACATGTTATACGTAGTGCTGGGCCTGATTGGCTTGGTCAGTGTCTACTTGTCAATTGCCAAAGTGAATCAAGTGGGGGATATTTAGCGATAAAGATTTATTTTTAAGGGGATCAGGGCTGAAAAAGCAGGCAAAAAAATCAGGCGTCAGCGATTCGATTTGCTTCTCCTTCACTGAGGAGGAATGTTGAATCGGCTGCTTGGCCTGATTTTTTTGTCATCTTCAGGTATTTCGTACGCCGAGCCTCATCCGGTAGCTGAACAAAACCTGCAGCGTCCTTTCCTGGAAAAAGTCATCGACGATCTGTTTGAAACGCTTAATGTCTTCATCCAGCTCTTCCGGGTTTAGCCTGAGGACCGTTTGAACTCCGCCCTGGCTCATTGCGATGCCGAAATACCTGTCAGCATCGCAATCCTCCGCATGATGGAACACAATTTCCTTGGCGAACCTGAAATGGCCGCTGTCCTTAATGGCCGCGAGATGCTTTTCCTTATCCCTTTTGACAGCCTGCTTCTCTTGGCTGAGCTGTTCGCGGATGATGCCGTCGGCCCGGTTGATCACTTCTTCGTAGGCTTGCTCCACCTGCCAATACAGCGTCGGCGGCCAGTCGCAATCGTAGACGGCGAAGATGCCGCCGGGCTTCAGCACCCGGGCAGCCTCCAGCAGCGTGCTTGCCGGCTCCATCCAGTGAAAAGACTGCGAGCACGTAATAATGTCGGCGGTTTCGCTGCCGACGGCAAGCTGGTTGGAGTAGCCTGCCATAAAGCGGATGTGGGCTGCATCCGTCATCTGCTCCAGCTTGGACTCCGCGACGCTGCGCATGTCGTCATTCGGCTCGATGCCGATAACCTGGTCCGCGTGCTTTTTCCAGACCAGCGTGGACAGCCCGGTGCCGCAGCCCAGATCGAGCACCAGTTCCGGCTTGCGCTGAAGGTACCCAGTCAGGAGGGACGTCACCAGGGGAGGCGCTGCGGGCCGGTAGCGGTCGTAGGTATCCCCGTATCCGGAGAAACGTTCGATATTGCGCTGATTGTTTCCCTCTGGAATGATGCTCATACGCCTCTTGCTTCAAAGCGCTTCAGAATTTCGATGATGACCTGTACCGACTTCAGCATATTGTCGACGGAAATGTATTCGAACTTGCCGTGGAAGTTTTCACCACCCGTAAAAATATTCGGCGTCGGCAGCCCCATATAGGAGAGCTGGGAACCGT
The DNA here is from genome assembly GCF_025809195.1 of Paenibacillus sp. PSB04. Taxonomy (NCBI): domain Bacteria; kingdom Bacillati; phylum Bacillota; class Bacilli; order Caryophanales; family Paenibacillaceae; genus Paenibacillus; species Paenibacillus sp. PSB04. The sequence goes on along the minus strand of NZ_CP081301.1, from coordinate 6,104,830 downwards.
CCGTTCCGCCGCGGATCGGCTTGACAATCGGCTTGATGCCCAGGCTTTCCATCGCTTCGTAGGCTACGTCGACGATCTCTTTTACCGGCTCGATTTTTTCCCTCATGTTGTAGTACTGATCGCGCATTTCCAGGATGACGCGCTCCTCGCCGTATTTTGCCTGAAGCTGCTTCACGACCTGGGTCAGATGCTCCTTCTTAGCGGCAAATTCCGTCCGGTCAAAATCGCGGATGATGTACTCCATTTTTGTGCGTTCGGTATCTCCGTTCTGCGAGAGCAGATGATAGAATCCTTCATAGCCTTCCGTATGCTCGGGCGCCTGCTCCGGTGGAAGCATGGAATTCAGCTCCATGGCGATTTTGATCGAGTTTACCATCTTGTTCTTCGCCGTGCCCGGATGAACGTTGGTGCCTTGGATCGTGATGCTTGCCTTGGCTGCGTTAAAGCTCTCGTATTCCAGCTCGCCAAGAGGTCCGCCGTCCACGGTGTAGGCAAAATCGGCGTTGAAAGCCGCAACATCGAATTTCTCGGGGCCGCGGCCGATTTCCTCGTCGGGGGTAAACGCGACTCTGACCGTCCCGTGCTTGATTTCCGGATGGCCGATCAGGTAAGCCATCGCCGTCATGATTTCGGCTATGCCGGCTTTGTTATCTGCGCCAAGCAGGGTCGTTCCGTCCGTCGTGATCAGCGTGTGCCCTTTGTACTGAGGCAGCTCAGGAAACAGCTTTGGGGAAAGGACGACGCCTAGTCCCGCGTTCAGAACGATATCGCCTCCGTCATAGTTGTCGACGATTTGCGGATTAACGCCTTTGCCGGTAAAATCCGTTGCGGTATCCACATGGGCGAGGAAGCCGATCGTCGGCACGCCATCCTTGTCCGTATTGGAAGGAAGCGTGGCCATGACATAGCCGTTCTCATCCATCGTGACGTCCTTCATGCCGATGGAATTCAGCTCTTCCACCAGCATGCGCGCAAGGGTGAGCTGTCCCGGAGTCGAAGGCGTGGTGCTGCTTTCTTCATTCGATTGGGTCTCCACCCTGGCGTAAGAGATTAACCGTTCCGTGAGTTCCTGTTTCAACATCCTTCATCTCCCTTTATGTAAATGGTGTACTACTTGATATGATATCATGGGCAAGGGGCAAAATCACAAGCTTGGTCCGAAAAGCCGAAGTGATTAGCGCCCGTCCGGCTGTCTTCCCTGTCCAAAACGATTATAATAGGTTCATGGAGGTGCGTTGGAAGTGTCGGTTAACGTGTTCAGCCTTGTATTTTCGCTTGTCGTGATCGGCTTGATCCTTTTGTTTTTCTTCGGCCTGTTCAAATACGTATCCAACGGCAGCAGGCATGTCAGAAATTCCGATGCCGCCTTGAGGAGAGTTGAGGAGAAGCTGGATTACATTATATACAAAATGAATGAGAAACAGGGGGATGAGCGATGACGGCAATTCCTTTTAAGGCAATCATTCAATCGGAGGAGGAGCTTCGATTACTGAGCAGTCCTCCCAGCGAACTGGTCAGGAACAAGGTTATCACGCGTTTGGATTCCCACTGCCGCGAATTTATTTCCAAGTCTCAGCTGCTGTTCCTGTCCACGAGTGACGCGGAGGGCAGCTGCGACGTATCACCCCGCGGCGATGCACCGGGCTTTGTATACATATTGGATGATACGCGGCTGGTCATTCCGGAAAGACCAGGTAACCGGAGGTATGATTCGCTGCTAAATATTTTGCAGAATCCGAGTGCCGGGCTGATCTTTATCATTCCAGGGCTGGAGGAGACGCTCCGGATTAACGGAAAGGCCTGCATTACTGCGGATCCTGAGCTGATGGAGAAACTGTCCGCCCAGGGGAAAATCCCGCAAATAGGCATCGGCGTGGAAGTCGAAGAGTGCTATATTCACTGCGCCAAAGCCTTCAAGCGCTCCAAGCTGTGGGATCCGGAACAATGGCCGAAGCGGGAGAATCTGCCAAATCCTGCCGCCATCATCGCGGATCATGTGCGCGGATTAAAGGTTACGGAGGAGCAGGTCGCACGGTCGCTGGCGGAAAGCTACGAAAAGCGATTATATTAATAGAACGGATATGATCATTAATAGGGGGGGCTGGCTTTGAGTATCATTCCGATGTTGGCCGTTCATGATGCTGCCGCTGCCATTTCTTTTTACCAATCGGTGTTTGGCGCGACGGAAGCGAACCGGATGGTTACGGAAGACGGGAAAACATCGCATGCTGAAATCCGGGTCGGTGATGCGCGGTTCATGGTCGCGGACGAATTTCCCGAGCATAATACCGCAGCGGAAACACTCGGTGGAACGCCGGTGATTTTGTATATCACCGTTGAGGATGCATTGGAAACAGTGAACAACGCCCTTGCGGCTGGAGCGGCCATGCTTAGGGAGGTTGCCGCACAGCCTCACGGGGACTTGGTTGGGAAGATCAAGGATCCGTTCGGCCATGTTTGGATGATTGCCGAGCCCTTGAAGACCGTACCGCAGAAAAAAATAATTCAAGGAAATTGAAACTGCCGAACAATTTTCCCGGGAGCCCGCCCGGTCGGGGCAAGCGTCGGGTTCATAACATGAACAATGAGCGCAGGAACACTGCGCCAGGAGGAAATGATGAAATCCCTTTTTCTATATAATTGGCAGGTACGCGATGAATGGTTTGATGTCTGCGCACAGTTGAGTCATGAAGAATTACTGAAGGAGCGAACGGGCGGAGTTGGCTCCATCCTGAAAACCTTGTTCCACATCGCTGACGTCGAGTACAGTTGGATGCTGGCTGCCGAAGGCAAGGAGGCTGCAGAACCAAAATTCGAGGATTTCGCGACCCTGAGTAAAGTCAGAGCCTTGTCCGACAGCTACGTGACAGAGCTTCGTCCGCTGATTCTGAGCCGGAGTCCTGAGCGGGACGGGGAAATCGTCAAGGCCGCCTGGCATGCCGAACCCTTGCGTTACGGAGAGGTCGCAAAGCACGTCATCGCCCATGAAATTCATCATATGGGCCAATTGTCCGTTTGGGCCAAAGAGCTTCATGTGCCAAGGGTTTCGGCCAATTTTATCGGCCGTGGACTTGGTGAGCAGTAAAACTTGAAGGAAGGTAACCATTAGGCATGGAAATACAGATTCAACCGATGACCCGGGAAGCTGCCGCCCGGATATCGACATGGCACTATCCGGCTCCGTATGACTTCTATAGTATGGCAGCAGATGAAGAAGATATATTGGAGCTGATGAACGGGGATTATGCAGCAGCGTCGGACTCCGCCGGAAATTTGGTCGGTTTTTACTGCACGGGCAATTCAGCCCGTGTTGCCGGAGGTTATGGGGCCGGTCTATACGAAGATGATACCTGCGTTGATTACGGATTGGGCATGAATCCCGAGCTGACGGGGCAGGGTGCAGGCCTGGATTTTGTAAAAGCAGGCATGGCTTATGTTTCCGATAAGTTTCCCGGGAAGGGAATCCGCCTAGCGGTGGCCAAATTCAATCAGCGTGCTGCAAAGGTATACAGCAGGGCAGGATTCAGGGAGACCTGCGAGTTCTCCTCGATGGTGGGGGGGCGGAACGTGCTCTTTATCGGCATGGTTTACAGATTTCCCGATGATGCCCGGACAACATGATATAATAACTCCGGGGCTGACGGCCCCGGATGGAACATCGCCGGGCAGCCATGGATATGCGCCCGGAGCAATTATTAAGAAAAATCAGGTGAACAACATGCGAATTGCGCTTTTTGATTCAGGCCTCGGCGGACTGACCGTGCTGTCTGAAGCCGTAAAGCAGCTGCCCAACGAAGACTTTTTATTTTTTGCAGACACGCTTCACGTTCCTTACGGAACCAAGACAAAGGATCAGGTTCTGGATTATGTCCGCCAGTCCGTGGACATGATTCTGCAGGACGAGATCAAAGCGCTTGTCATTGCCTGCAATACGGCGACGAGCGCCGCAGCGGAGGAGCTTCGCCGGGAATACGACATTCCGATCATCGGGATGGAGCCTGCGGTTAAGCCCGCAGTTGAAATGAACCGGCTGACCGGGAAAAGGGTGCTGGTGGCGGCAACCCCGCTGACCCTGCACCAGTCTAAATACACCCAGCTCGTTTCCAGGGTGGATGACCACAGCATCGTAGACTCCCTGCCGCTCCCCGAGCTGGTCGGATACTGCGAAGCGCTGGAGTTCGACCCGGACCGGATGACACGGTATTTTCTGGATAAATTTGCCGATTACCGGCTGGAGGAATACGGAACCCTGGTGCTCGGATGCACGCATTATCCCTTCTATACCCGGATCTTGAGGCAGATTCTGCCGCCGCATATTGAGATCATTGACGGGAGCGCCGGGACGGTGCGGAGGCTGGACTATATTCTTAAGAAAACGGGAACGTCCGGAATGCAGCGCGGAGGAGATATCCGTTTTGCCTGTTCCAGCGGGGATCCGGAATATATGGCAAAAATGCATAGAGCTTACGACTATTACAGCACTCAGGTCGCCGGCTTCGAACGGGCCGCTGATCCTTCTTTCTAAAGGGAACGCTGCGTTCCGCTTAGCTCCAGTAGCCGATGTACAACGGGTCCTTCAACTTTTCCGCCGTGGTAGCAAATAACGGATGATATGTCGTAGGCGGCCAGTTGGGCGATGGACTGCGTCGCAAGCGGCATATCGACGGTCGTGTCGGCATCCGGCCCATGCAGCTCTCCGTCAACGACACGGAGGGCGTCGGCCGCGATCAGCGTCCGGGTCGGCCGATGGTATAAACTGATATGCCCGGGAGTGTGCCCCGGTGTGCCAATCACGGCGATGCCGCCACAGATGGGGAGCTCTTCCCCTTCATGGATGATTGTGTCGACAGGTGACCGGGGTGGATTCTCCAGCGTAGAAATAAAGGCATTACGCCACTCAGCAGGTACTTCCGGAGGCAGAGACGCTTTGGCCCGTTCGATCGCCTCCGGGGTTACCTTGATCAAACGCTTTTCACCCTGAATATAGGGCCTTTCTTCTTGACTGGACATGACTTCGACCGGACGAGGGGCGTGCTGGCGTATGGCCGGCAGGCTGCCGATATGATCCAGATCCTGATGCGTAATGATGACATGGGTAATCGAATCGATCGATAGGCCATGGGACTTCATCGCTTCCCGCAAGAGGGGATACTGACCGGGGTAGCCGGTGTCAATCAGGAGCGTATCGTTTCCATCCGTAATGACCGCAGGGTGAACGGTGTTAACGCTGCCCATCATGACGGCGGATACGTCCAGCATTAACACGCTTGTGGCAGCTTGGTTCGTACTCATCCTTCGATTCCTCCCTAATTCCAACTCATGGATTTCAAGACAGAGTCTATATTACGGACAGGGAACTAAGTTGTCAAAATAAATATTTTATTATAACACAAAAACGTTGTTTTGTCAATATATATTTTTGGTGCTATATGCAATATGGTAATCCGGCGTTTTTTGCAAAAATTTCAACATGAAGGGGGCCCAGCGATGCGTGATGTACAGTACCCTATCCTGCATACGGAAAGGCTGAGGTTGAGGCCGCTTGAGCCGGAGGACCGGGAAGACGTCTTTCGGTTGTTCTCCAACCCGGAAGTCACCCGGTTCATGGATATTGAGCCTTTGGTGAGCCTGGAGGAAGCGGACGAAATTATTGCGCTCACCCGCAGTTCCGGCTGCAGGTATGCCATATTTGACCGTGAGAACGATACGTTTATGGGCACCTGCGGATTCCATTGTTGGGTCCAGGACGGCGAGAGAGAAAGGGCGGAAATGGGCTATGATCTGTCTCCGGAGTATTGGGGCAGCGGTTATATGCCTGAGGCGCTCGAAGAATTGATGAAGGCCGGCTTTGAAGTGATGAAGTTGGATGAGATCGAAGCCCATGTGGAGCAGGATCATCCTCGATCGCAAAAGGTTCTGAGAAGGCTCGGTTTTCGGGAGAACCACCTGCGGGACGGCCACTTGATCGTTTTCAGGGCCGGAAGAGAGGATTTTGCCGGGCGCCGCACCTTCAGGAACGCCGTAACGCTCCGGCAGTCAGGGAATGCCGAGCAGTCCAGGGAAATTTGGCTTTCCCTGCTGGCGGAACAGCCTGAGCATCCGGAGATCTTGTATCAGACCGCATGGACCCACGACGTGCTTGGCTTGGAGAAGGAAGCCGTGCCTTATTATGAAAAGGCGATTTCGCTCGGACTGCAGGACGAAGAGCTGGCGGGGGCGATGCTTGGGCTCGGCAGTACATACCGTACGCTGGGACGATATGAGGACGCAAAGTCGCTGTTGAAGCAGGCGATGGAGAAGTTTCCCGAACGCAGGGAGTTTTCTGTTTTTTACGCCATGGCTCTGTACAATTTAGGGGAGCATGCCGCTGCAATGGAGGTGCTCCTCGGGCAGCTTGCGGAAACCAGCGCGGACAACGGGATCCAAGCGTACCGGAAGGCGATTGCCTTTTATGCCGATAAGCTGGATCAGGTGTAGGATTAGCCTTGTTAACGGCCAGCTGTGTGGGTACGAAAAGGCTGAATGCAGGAGGAATCATGAACATACAGGGTGTGAATCATTTTTGTTTTTCCGTTTCGGATCTGGATCGGTCCATCGCTTTTTACAGGGACGTTCTGGGCGCCCAGCTGCTCGTGCAGGGCCGGAAGCTGGCTTACTTTGATCTAGCAGGACTCTGGATTGCGCTGAATCAGGAGGATGCGGAGCGGGGGGATACACCATCGACGTATACTCATATCGCCTTTACGGTGAAAGATCAGGATTTCGAAGCCTGGCTGTCCCGACTACAGAGTTACGGCGTTCGCGTACTTGAGGGCAGGCAGCGGGATGAACGGGACAAGCTCTCGGTATATTTCCTGGACCCGGACGGGCACCGGTTTGAGCTTCATACCGGCACGCTTGCGGATCGGCTCGCCTATTATCGGGAGACGAAGGGCCATATGAAGTTTTACGACAAGGAGGATGTTGGCAAATGACGACGATCGGATTTGTAAGGCACGGCATCACGGATTGGAACATCGAGCGCAGGGCGCAAGGCCAGACGGATATCCCTTTGAACGAAACCGGGCGGGCCCAGGCAAGAGCCTTGGCTGCACGGCTGAAGAAAGAGCGGTGGGACGCTGTCTATGCCAGCGATTTGTCGCGGGCGCGGGAAACCGCCGAAACGATTGCGGCCGCGCTGGGGCTCACCGTCCAGGTCGATCCGCGGCTGCGGGAAATCCACTGCGGTCAGATCGAAGGGACGGTCGAGGAAGACCGGGTGCTTCGATGGGGTTATGATTGGGCTTCGCTGGATCTCGGGATCGAGACCGACGACTCGATGATTGCCAGAGGAATGGAAGCGGTCATGGACATTTGCGCCAGCCATCCTGAAGATCGCGTCCTCGTGGTAAGTCATGGGGCGCTGATCGGCACGCTGCTTCCTGTTCTGATTCCGCACACGGACACGTCCGAGCATCTGCACAACACATCCATCACCGTCATCCGAAAGATCGAAGAGAGCTGGGAATGCGGGCTATTCAACTGCGTCAAGCATTTGGAGCAGCTGACGATCTGAACGAGCCTGCCTGTTAAGGATCGGTTTTAAGGCTGTGTATCTCTGAACTTAATGGATATCAGTCTTTCGGTCACCGTGTTAAACCGGACGGTAGCCAGCACAGCTGCCGGCATGCCCTGCCGGCTAAGGAGCAGCTTGAACGTTTCTTCCGCTTCCGTCGGCGACAGATTGATGCGTCCGATATGCAGGTAATCCGTAATTTCCGAGTTGTATTTTTTCTGGGCTTCCTTCACGGCGATCAGGCCCCACTTGGCGTAGGGAGGATCAACGGAAGGGTCCGGCTCGGCAACGAGCAGCGAGAGAGACAGCGCGAGGGACAAGGCGACGGATTTGACGAATACGGCGGACATCCACTTCATAGCTCTATTGCCTCCTGAGTATAAATCTGACCGTTCACCTGCAGCGTGAGGTGCCGGCATACATAGAATTCCCATGTTTTGCAGGTCTATGAGGAATGCAGCCATGGTTTATCCGCAATGAAATCGGCAGGGTCGTGCTATATAGAGGAATCGTGCTCGTGGTTTCGGGCTCGTCCGGAAGCCTGCATTCGTCACCCCAAGCTGGAACAAAACTTTCCAAACATTGCAACATGAAGGCAGATGGCACCACACGGCGGAGATACAGGCATCGGAGCTGCCTTGCGAAATCAAGCCATAGATGGGATGGGATCTTATGATAACGACCGTAACGATGAACGCAGCCATTGACAAAACATACTACTTGCCGGCATTTCCCCACGGGAAGGTATCCCGGGTCAGACAATATCTGGCAGCCCCCGGGGGGAAAGGCATTAATGTGGCGAAAGTCGCCGCACAGCTCGGGGCAGAGGTTACCGCTTCGGGCATCGTCGGCGGCATGAACGGGGAAATCATCAAGAAGCAGCTGGATGATATGAGCATTGCGCATCAATTTGTCGCCGTGGAAGGGGAGTCGAGACTATGCCTCAACATCATCGATGAAGAGACCGGGTCGTCGACAGAGCTTCTGGAGCCCGGTCCGGTGGTGGATAACCGGGCACTTGACGCGATGGTGCAGACGATGTCCGCACTGGCACGCACATCGAAAGTCGTCTGCATCAGCGGCAGCCTGCCGGCCGGGGCCCCGGCCGATTATTACATCCGTCTTGTCGGCGCGGCCAAGAAGGAAGGGGCATATGTGATTCTTGACGCCAGCGGTGACGCGCTCCGATTCGGACTGCAGGCAAATCCGGATATGATCAAGCCCAACGAAGAAGAGGTTGCTGCTCTGCTTGGCACGGGCATCCGGGATGAGCAGGAGCTGCTCCGGGCGATGGAAGACTTGCTCCGCGAGTACCGGATGGAGCGCGTCTGCGTGTCGCTCGGGGGTGCCGGATCGCTGACGGTCACTTCGCAGGGACGTTATCGTGCCGTGACCCCTCCGATTCAGGTGGTCAATACGGTAGGCTGCGGTGATTCTTTTGTGGCGGGCATGGCCGTGTCGCTGCTGAAGCAGCTCCCCGCCGAGGAGGGCATCGCTATGGCCGCTGCCGCGGGGACGGCGAACGCCTTATCGGCCATGGCCGGCAGCGTCGATCCGGACACCTTCCGCCGGCTGCTTGGCCAAGTGGAGATCAGCAGAATGTAAGCTCCGAATGACAGCTTTATATTTGTGCACAGGCTGCGGTTCCTGAATCGCGGCCTGTTTGACTACATGGTGATATCAGGGAGGAATAGCCCTGCCGCAAGGCGAATCTATTAATGCGGCTTTACAGCCCATCGACTAAGATAAAGAAGGGGTGAACGGCTTGATTCAAGCATTGATTTTTGATTTTGACGGTCTCATCGTCGATACCGAAACGCCGGCCTATCACGCTTTCTGTGAGATTTACCGGGAACATGGCACAGAGCTGCCGCTGGAGACGTACGCGAAGTGCGTCGGCACCAATTTCGACGTATTTAATCCGTATACGTATTTGTCCGAGTGTCTGGGCAGGGAAGTGGACCCGGCCCTCGTCAAGGAACAGGTCAATGTCATCTACCGGGAGCTGCTCAAGGATGTTGAAGTCAGACCGGGGGTTGAGGACTATTTGATGGAGGCCAAGCGGCTCGGGCTGAAGATCGCGCTGGCATCAAGCTCTTATTACAACTGGATTGAGCCATATTTCAACAAATTCGAACTGGAATCTTACTTCGACGTTATTTGTACTGCGGACCTCGTGTCCAAGGTCAAACCGGATCCAGAGCTGTACCTGCTGGCATTGCAGAAGCTGGAAGTAAACCCGGATCAGGCGGTGTCTTTTGAGGATTCGCTTAACGGCTTTATTGCAGCCAAAGGAGCAGGCGTACATACGGTGATCGTGCCTAATTCGATGACCCAGACCTTCCCTTTTGAAGGCTATGATGTGATGATTTCCAGCATGTCGGAGATGAAGCTGCAGGATCTTGTCCGGGAGCTGGAAGCGTAAGGCTGCAAAAGCCCGGAAAAACCTGTACTTTTTTGCAACTTATTGATTGACGTATATTGGCAGTGCCCCTTATGATAATGAATAATCCAGTGGTTATTTAATTCTATGAAAAATATCCGGGCAGGCAGTTCATGCACCCGTGTGCTCCGCTTGATACGGTATTTTTCGCACTTATTTACTTTAATGCTTTCGTATATGACAGCGTTAAAGAAGAGAATCGGAAGGGGTTATGAACATGAAAAAGAGAAATTTGCTATTATCCATCGTGATGTCCTCACTCCTCGTAACCATGGCGGCCGGCTGCGGAAACTCGGGCACCAAGTCCAGTGAAGCCGGGTCAGGTAGCGGGACCGGGACCGATGCAGGTAGCACAGACAAAAAGACCTACACCGTAGCCATTTCGCAAATCGTCGAGCATCCTTCCCTGGATGCCACGCGCGAGGGCTTCATCGCCGCATTGAAGGATGCGGGGATTACGGAAGGCGATAACCTGAAGATCGATTTCAACAACGCGCAGGGAGATCCGGCTAACAACCTTTCCATTGCCCAAAAGATCGCCTCCGGTAAAAATGATCTCGTTCTTGGCATTTCTACCGGTTCGGCGCAAGCCCTGGTACAGCAGGTCAAAGATACGCCGGTGCTGTTCGCGGCAGTTACCGACCCGCTGGATGCCAAGATCGTCTCGAATCTGGATCAGCCAGGGGGCAACGTAACCGGAGGCTCGGACACGAATCCGGAAGCGGTTCAACGGCTGATGGACTTCATCGCTGAGAGCTTCCCGAACGTGAAGAACGTCGGGATCGTCATTAACGAAGGCGAGCCTAACGCGATCGTGATGGCCAAAAATGCCGAGGAAACGCTGAAAAAGCATAACATCAAGCTGGTGCGCGCGGCAGTAACGAACACATCGGAAGTGAAGCAGGCTGCCGAGTCCTTGGTGGGACGGGTAGATGCGCTGTTCATTACGCTGGACAACACCGTCGTTGACGGCGTGGATTCCATTATCCAGCTGGCGAACGAGAAGCACATTCCGTTCTTCTCCAGCGACCGGGATACGGTCGAGAAGGGAGCCTTTGCTACGGTCGGTTTTAAATACTATGACCATGGCTACCAGGTAGGCCAGATGGCGGTCGATATTTTGAAGAACGGCAAGAAGCCGGGCGACATGAAGGTGACGATGCAGGAGAAGCTGGACCTGATTCTGAACCTGAAGGCGGCTGAAGCGCAAGGAATCACAGTAACCGACGCCATGAAAGACAAAGTAACGGACAAAGAAAACGATATTATTCAGTAATCGAGCGATGGGGAGTGGCCGGAATCTTCGTCCACTCCCTTCGTCATAAGGGAGGCTGACACCATGCTGGATTCACTACTGGGAGCACTTGAGCTCGGGCTGCTGTACTCGCTGATGGCGCTCGGCGTATATATCACTTATCGCATTCTTGATTTTCCGGATCTGACGGTGGATGGCAGCTTCACCACCGGCGGCGGAATCGCCGCCGTGATGATTACCCACGGCTACAATCCGTGGCTGGCAAGCCTGGCGGCGTTCGGCGGCGGGCTTCTCGCGGGAATTTGTACGGGACTTCTCCATACCAAGGGGAAAATCAATGCACTGTTATCCGGTATTATCATGATGATTGCGCTGTATTCGATCAACATGCGGATTATGGGAAAACCGAACACGTCCCTGCTTGGGGAAAGCACCGTTTTTTCATCAGTGAACGCTTTCATTACGATGCCGATCGCGGTGATCCTGATTTTGCTTCTGCTGAATCTGTTCCTGCGGACCGATTTGGGGCTTGCATTACGCGCAACGGGAGATAACGCACGGATGATCCGCAGTTTCGGCGCCAACACGGATACGACGACGGTTCTCGGCGTCAGTCTGGCCAATGGACTGGTCGCCCTCTCCGGCGCACTGGTTGCCCAGCAGTCAGGATTCGCGGATATTTCCATGGGGATCGGCATGATCGTCATCGGGCTGGCTTCCGTCATTATCGGTGAGGCGATATTCGGAGCGACGAATGTGATCCATACGACCATTTCCGTCGTGCTCGGGGCGATCGTGTACCGGATCGTCGTGGCGCTCGCGCTCCGGGTGGAATGGCTCGATACGTCCGACCTGAAGCTCATCACAGCCATCATCGTGATCATCGCTTTGGTGCTTCCAACCGCAAGGCGCGCTCTTCGTCAGAAGCAGCTGGCCAAGCGCCGAACCGAAGAGCTGTCCAGCCAGCTGGGCAGCAGAACAGGCCGGACGGTTGGAGGTGATTTCTGATGCTGGAGCTGAGCAGAGTATCGAAGCTGTTTAATCCGGGCACGCCGGATGAAAAAATTGCGCTGCACGACATTTCATTGAAGCTGAATCCCGGCGACTTCGTCACGGTGATCGGAAGTAACGGGGCGGGCAAGTCCACGCTCATGAACATCATTTCCGGCGTCATGAAGCCCGACGCAGGGGATGTGCGGATCGAGGGAGCGGTGATCAGCCAGCTTCCGGAATTCCGCCGGAGCCGCTGGATCGGCCGCGTATTCCAGGATCCGATGGCGGGCACCGCTCCCCACATGACGATCGAGGAAAACCTGGCAATGGCTTATACGAGAGGCAAGCAGAGAGGACTGGGGCTGAGCATCAAGTCCGGCCGGCGGGGGATGTTCAAGGAAGAGCTGTCCAAGCTCGGCATCGGCCTGGAAGGGCGGCTGCGGGCGAAGGTCGGTTTGCTGTCCGGAGGAGAGCGTCAGGCGCTCAGCTTGTTGATGGCCACGTTCACCAAGCCGCAAATTTTGCTGCTGGATGAGCATACCGCGGCGCTGGACCCTGCAAGGGCGGAGCTGATCACGCGGCTCACCGACCGGATTGTCCGGGAGCTGAACCTGACGACCCTGATGGTCACGCACAATATGGAGCAGGCGATCCGGCTCGGCAACCGTTTGATCATGATGGACAAAGGCAGAATCATTCTGGACATCAACGAACAGCGAAAAAAGACGCTGACCGTCGAAGAGCTGCTGGCTGAATTCGAGCAAATCAGCGGACATAAGCTGTCCGACGACAGGGTTGTCCTGGGATAATATCTTGAAGATGAAGGGAAGAGGGCCTTCGCGGTTAAAGCCGCGGAGGCCTCTTTTTTTGCTGAAGCAACGTGGGGAATCTATTGAATCCGAGCAGGAGAATCATCGATTAGATAATGGACACAGTTGTTATCCATACGTTTTCTATACAAATATACAAAGGACTGCCTTGGCGGATCCACTGAAAACCACCTGCAGCGGGCTTCAGCGATGCGGCCCGTCAACGGTTCATCCTGCCTCGAAGATAACTCTAGTTATTGATATTCGTTCCAACAAGTTCTAAAATACTATATTGAATGAACTGGTCACTCTATAGTTATTAGAAGAAAGAGAACACCCGTTGGATGGAGGTTTCGATTTTGTTAGGAAAGATGAGGCTCAGCATTCGGTCCAAGATTATTCTTGGATATATTTTTGTGCTCGTGTGCGTTGTGGTGTTCCTAGGAGTGATTTCGAGCCGGGTTGCTTCGCTGCAGCGGGAAACCGATTTTATCAGCCAGCATGACATCGAGGTCCATGACCTGGCCCACAACATTGAAAAGTCCTTGCTGGACATGGAGACAGGCCAGCGCGGATATATGATCACGGGAGACACGAGCTATCTGGAGCCGTACACGGCGGCCAGCTCGAAATGGGAGAGCGAGTACAACCAGCTGTATCGTTTGCTGGCGGACAACCCTGAGCAGCAGAAAAATCTGGAGGACATCAAGGCCAATATCGACCGATGGATTGAGATCGCAGGCAAGCCGTCCATTGAGATGAAGCGCAGCGGTCAGGATGCTGAAGTTCGGACATTTTTCCAACGTGACCCGGGCAAACCGGAAATGGATGCCATGCGGGAAAAATTAACGGCGTTTTTGGACACGGAGAAAGGGCTGACGAGCGAGCGGGTGCAGACGCTTGAGGACAATAACCGCAGACTGATCACGATCATCTATCTTCTTTGGATTGTGCTCGCGGCCATATCCATCTCAGCAGCCGTGCTGATCTCCAGAAATATCGTTACGACGATCAAGGAAGTTACGGGTACGATTCGTGACATCGCCTCAGGCGGCAATTTGAACAAGCGCATCCATACCCGCACGCGCGATGAAATCGCAGAACTCGGCAGTGCAACGAACGACCTGCTTCGGGAAGTGCAGCAGCAGAATGAAATGAAGGAGCAGATTGCCGCCACCGCTACACTGCTTCAGAACGAAGCGGGCCTGGCCAGTCTAAGCCGCGTGTTTGTCAATCGGCTCGCTTCGATTTTCCAGGTGCCTTATATCGTATTGTACGAAGCCAAGGAGGAGGAGCTGGTGCGGCTCGCTTCCTATGCAGGAGAACACGAGGGTGAGGCAGGCAAATCGGTCATCGCCTGGGGTCAGGGACTTGTCGGCCAGTGTGCCGCCGATCAGAGCATGATCACACTGGACCGGGTACCGAACAACTACATACACATCTCCTCGGGATTGGGGAGCGCCGTTCCGACCTATATTGCTGTTGCTCCGATCGTGTTCGAGGGCAGGACGCTGGCTGTGATCGAAATTGCCGCGCTGGTGACGTTCAGCAAGCACCAATTGGACATGCTACGGCAGCTCTTGGATACGGTTGGCGTCACGATGCACAGCGTGATCAACCGAGCGCAAATCCAGCGCTTGTATATGGAAGCCCAGACGATGAATGAAGAGCTCCAGGCCCAGTCTGAGGAGATGCAGGTGCAGACGGAAGAACTGCAGGTTCAGTCCGAAGAGCTGCAGATGCAAACCGACGAGCTCCAAAGCTTGAATGATAAACTGGAGTATCAGAAAGCTCAGGCGGAGGAAGCGGCGGCCGAGATGGAAAAATACGCGGAACAGGCGAAGCTCAGTTCCAATTATAAATCCGAGTTTTTGGCCAACATGTCGCACGAGTTGCGCACTCCGCTGAACAGCATGCTTATTCTGTCCCAGATTTTGTCGGAGAACAAGAACGGAACGCTGCAGGAGGAAGAGGTCAATTACGCCAACGTCATCCATTCCTCCGGTACGGACCTGTTGCGGCTGATCAACGATATTTTGGATTTGTCCAAGGTAGAATCGGGACAGATCCAGCTGGATATCAGCTCGATCAACGCGGGTGAACTGCCGGAGATCATGTACCGCTACTTTGCCAAAACGGCCGAGGCCAAGTCGCTGGACTTCAAAGTCGAAATCGCGCCGAACGTAGGCGACGTCTTTTTCAGCGACGAGTTAAGACTCCATCAAATATTGCGGAACCTGTTGTCCAATGCGTTCAAATTTACCGAACGCGGGGAAGTGTCTTTAAGCATATACAAGCTCGACTCGGTTTCGACCCCGCAGTTTTCCATGCCTTATGAGACATTGGCCTTCGCGGTTCGCGATACCGGAATCGGAATTACCGAGGAGCAGCAGCAGGTGATCTTCGAGGCCTTTAAACAGGCGGATGGAGCAACGGCGCGGAAATATGGGGGCACAGGACTCGGACTGTCCATCTCGCTTCAATTCGCCAAACTGCTGGGAGGAGAGCTGGTCGTGGAGAGCGAACCCGGCAAAGGAAGCACGTTCACCCTTTACCTCCCTTACCAGACCGAGTATGTCGATGAGTCGCCGATGCTGGTGATGCAAGCCGAGGCAGCGGCAGCCATCTCCGGTCCGTTAAGTACGGCTTCGGCGCAGGCTGCGCGTCCTGTGGGAAGTCGGATTTATGCGGAGGAGCCTGCCACCGATCCGCCGGCCGCAGAGGATATGTTCCTGGAAGACTCGGCCTTGTTCGATGGGAAGAAAATCCTCGTTGTTGACGACGACATTCGAAACGTATATGCGCTGGCCAATGCCTTGGAGAGATATAATATGCAGGTGCTCACCGCACAGAACGGATACGAGTGCCTGGACTTGCTTCAGGCCGAACCGGATATCGATATGATTCTGATGGACATTATGATGCCGGAAATGGACGGTTACCAGACGATGCGGAATATCCGCCAGACGCTGGAGATGACCGATCTGCCGATCCTTGCGTTGACCGCCAAGGCGATGAAAGAGGATCGGGATAAGTGCTTGGCGGCCGGCGCTTCCGACTATTTGAGCAAACCGCTGAACATCAATGAAGTGATTGCCAGAATTAAAGTTTGGCTGACGAGATCGGAAATTTAATATAGTAATCGATTCAATAAAAAGCGACCCAGCGGGAAGTCTCCGGTTCGGTCGCTTTTTATTTGGTTAAACCGCCGAAATCGGAGCGTTTTTTTGAAAAACTTACCTTGACAATAGGATGGTTAGGTGAGAAAATGTACGCGCGTACATCATTCGGAAAAGGGGGAGTTGCCATCGCATCCCGCAAAGAGGTGGCCGAGCTAGCCGGGGTATCGGAAGCGACGGTGTCGCGGGTGCTCAACGGAGTTGGCCCCATGAAAGAAGAAACGAGACAACGCG
The DNA here is from genome assembly GCF_025809195.1 of Paenibacillus sp. PSB04. Taxonomy (NCBI): domain Bacteria; kingdom Bacillati; phylum Bacillota; class Bacilli; order Caryophanales; family Paenibacillaceae; genus Paenibacillus; species Paenibacillus sp. PSB04. Next base: position 6,088,362 of record NZ_CP081301.1, on the reverse strand, counting down.
TCATGGAAGCTGCCAAGAAGCTGAATTACGTTCCCAGTGCACTGGCCCGTAATTTTGCGACCAGCCGCAGCGGCAACATTGGTGTCGTTCTTCCATATGTGCCGAAGGTGCATATGTTTTCGAGCTTTTTCTTCTCGGAAATTTTAAGCGGAATCGGCAGCAAAGCGAGGGAGCTGGGTCATGATATCCTGCTGCTGTTTCAGACGCCCGGCGAGTCCATGGATTATGTCCGCTGGTTTCATGCGCATAAAATCGATACATGCATCATCCTGGGGGCGAAGGATGATCCGGAAGAACTGCTGGCCCTTCGCCGTCTCGCAGAGGAAGGACTGCCTTTCTGCCTGATCAATCAGCACTTTGAAGGCGAGCCCTTCAGTGAGGTCGATGCAGACCATGTACAGGGCAGCTATATGGCGGTCCGCCATCTGATCGAACAGGGATATCGCCGGATCGCGTTCATGAATGGGCCGCTGACCTACTCCAACAGCCGGGATCGCCTTCAAGGCTGCGAGAAAGCGCTGGCCGAGGCGGGTTTGGTGCTGGAGGAGGAACGGATCTTCCGCGGAAACTTCAGCCGCAGCAGCGGCATCACCGCTGCTTCCGAATTAATGAAGGTCATCGATCAGGTGGATGCCGTCTTTGCCGCAAACGACCGGATGGCCATCGGCTTGATGCAGGGTCTCCGGGATCTTGGGCTGTCTGAAGAGCGTTTTCCGGCCATGTTCGGCTACGACAATTCGGATGCTTCACAGGTAACGACGCCTGAACTGAGCAGCGTAAAGGTTCCTTTTTATGAAATGGGGGAAATTGCGGTCGCTGAAGTGCTGAAGCGGCTGGAGCAGGGAGCATCGGCTTCGGGTGAACCCTTTCGGATCATGCTTCCGACGGAGCTGGTCATCCGGGCATCGTCCCAGAATCTGCGGCTCTAATGAGCCAGAAAGTCCAATATACCAAAGAGATGGAGGAATTCGGATGGAAATGAAAGCGCTGCGAATTGGCATGGTAGGCTACAAATTTATGGGGAAGGCCCACAGCAATGCGTACCGGGCGCTGCCCATGTTTTTCCCGGAGGCGCCGATTCAGCCGCAGATGGCGGCGATTTGCGGCCGTGATGCCGATGCGGTTCAGCAGGCGGCCGGGCAGTACGGCTGGGACGAAACGGAGACGGATTGGCGAAACCTGGTGGCGCGGGATGACATCGACCTGATCGACATCAACGCGCCGAGTGATGCGCATAAGGACATCGCGCTGGCTGCCGCCAAGGCAGGGAAGCATATTTTCTGCGAGAAGCCGCTGGCCCTGACGCTTGCCGACTCGCGTGAAATGCTGAAGGCTGCAGAGGAGGCGGGAGTGAAGCACATGGTCGGCTTTAACTACCGGTTCTCGCCTGCGGTCCGGCTGGCCAAAAATCTGATCGAAAGCGGCCGGCTGGGACAAATCTATCATTTCCGCGCCTGGTTTCTGCAGGACTGGATTCTGGACCCTGCCTTCCCGTTAGTATGGCGGCTGCAGAAAGATATCGCGGGTTCGGGCTCTCACGGCGATCTTGGGGCCCATCTGATCGATTTGGCCCACTACCTCGTCGGCGATATCCAGGAAGTCATCGGCATGAGCGAAACGTTTATCAAGGAGAGACCGCTCGCAGAAAATATGACCGGACTCAGCGCCAAAGGCAGTCTGGGCGGACCGATGGGCAAAGTGACCGTCGATGATGCAACCCTGTTTATGGCCCGGTTCACAGGAGGCGCGCTCGGTAGCTTTGAGGCGACCCGGTTTGCGGCGGGACACCGCAGCACGAACTCGTTCGAGATCAACGGCAGCAAAGGCAGTGTCAAGTTTGATTTTGAGCGGATGAACGAGCTGGAAGTGTACTTTACCGACGACCAGGAGGATGTGCAGGGCTTCCGCCGGGTGCTTGCGACCGACGCCGCTCACGCGTATTCGCATGCTTGGTGGCCTGCTGGACACACCATCGGCTTCGAGCACACGTTTACACATGAAATGCTGGAGCTGATGGAAGCGATTCACGAGGACAGACAGCCTTCCCCGAACTTCCACGACGGTGTGAAATGTCAGGCGGTGCTTGAGGCGGTGGAGCGTTCCGTCGAGGAGCGGCGCTGGGTGGAAATTTCGGAAATGTAAGCCAATCAGGCGGAGGTATTGAGTAACGAGTAGCGAGCATATCAAGCATAGACAAGGAGCGAGCCGCATGAAAAAAGCACTGATCGTATGGGGCGGATGGGATGGCCATGAGCCCAAGCAGGTGGCAGAGATTTTCAAAAACGTGCTGGAAGCCGAGCAGTTTGAAGTAGAAGTATCGGATACGCTGGAAGCGTTTGCCGACAAGGAGAAGCTCCTCGGTCTTGATCTGATCGTCCCTTGCTGGACGATGGGAGAAATCCGGAATGAGCTGGTGAGCAACGTGTCGGAGGCCGTGCAGAGCGGTGTGGGCCTTGCCGGCTGCCACGGCGGCATGTGCGACTCCTTCCGGACGCAGGTCGATTGGCAGTTCATGACTGGCGGACAGTGGGTCGCCCACCCGGGGAATGACGGGGTTCGATACATGGTTAACGTGACAGACGAAGAGGAAGGCTCCCTGCTGCAGGGGATCGCGGACTTCGAGGTCGCGAGCGAGCAGTATTACCTGCATGTGGATCCGGCGGTGGAAGTTCACGCCACAACCCGCTTTCCGGTCGTTCATGGCCCGCATTCGGCCAACAAACCGGTTGACATGCCTGTAGTCTGGACGAAATACTGGGGCGGTGGACGCGTCTTCTACAATTCGCTCGGGCACCATGCGGATATCGTCGACATGCCGCAGGTGAAGGAAATGATGAGACGCGGCTTCGTATGGGCCGCCGAAGGCAAAGAAGCCGGCTCCGACTGGAAGCCGGAGACAGCATATAACGGCATGGCAGACAGCCAATATTAAGGGGAGGGTTATTCTTGGAGCAGATCAAAGTAGGCATTATCGGCTGCGGGAAAATCAGCAGCATTTATATGGAAAACTGCCAAAAATTCGATGTGCTGGATTTGGTAGCTTGCGCTGACATCGATAAGGAGCGTGCCGCAGAAAAAGCAGCCGAATTCGGCATACCCAGAGTGTATTCCCCAGAAGAGCTGCTCGCGGATCCCGAAATTCAAATCGTGATCAACCTGACGATCCCTGCTGCGCACGCGTCGGTCTGCCTGCAGGCTCTAGAGGCTGGCAAGCATGTATACGTCGAAAAACCGCTGGCGGTCACCCGTGAAGATGGGCAGAAGGTGCTCCAGCTCGCCAAGGAAAAAGGCCTGCGCGTGGGCTGCGCGCCCGAAACGTTCTACGGCGCCGGAATTCAGACCTGCCTCAAAGTGATCCAGGATGGGCTGATCGGACGTCCGGTCGCTGCCACGGCATTTATGCTCGGCGGAGGTCACGAGACCTGGCATCCGGATCCCGAATTTTATTATCAGGCCGGCGGAGGACCGATGTTCGACATGGGGCCGTACTACCTGACCGCACTCGTGCAGCTGCTCGGTCCGATCAAGACCATCACGGGTATGACCGGCAAGGCGCTGGAAGAAAGAACGATCACCAGTTCCAAAAAATACGGTCAAAAAATACCGGTGGAAATCCCTACCCACGTCGCCGGGCTGATCCAGTTCGCCGAAGGTGCGATTGGAACGATCATTACCAGCTTTGACGTATTCGGCGGCAGCAATCTGCCGAACATCGAAATTTACGGTACGAAAGGAACGCTGCGTGTACCTGATCCGAACAACTTCGGCGGCAAGGTGCAGTACCGGATTGCCGGCGAAGCCGAGTGGGAGGAACAGCCCCTGCTGTTCGGCTACGCGGAGAATACCCGAGGTATCGCCGCAGCCGACATGGCGTACGCGCTGCAGAGCGGTCGTCCTCACCGGGCTTCCGGTGAGCTGGCGTACCATGTGCTGGAAGCCATGTGGGCGTTCCATGATGCTTCGGATGAGAAAAAGCATTACGAGATGCAAAGCACCTGCACGCCTCCTGCACCGATGCCTACCGGCCTTGCACCTTATACATTGGATCAATAATGGAATAGGCATGAATCATAAAGCCTCCCGTCAGCAGCTTGACTGCTGGGGAGGCTTGTTTGGTTTATACCTTTATACCGTGTTCAATGAATCAGTTTGCTTTCCTTCGCTTTCTTGACGAGGCCAGCGGCAAGCTGATTGATGATCCCTTTCAGCGCAAGACCGATCACGAGCGTGATCACGACATACACGCACATGATGAGCAGATCGCTGCGGACGACGCTCCAGATCATGCCTCCCACCGCTTCGCGCATCATGCTGATGCCGTAGGTGAACGGAAGGAACGGATGGATCGCCCGGAAGAACGGCGGTGTCGTCTGAATAGGAAAGGTTCCGCCCGATCCGGCAAGCTGCAGCACCAGCAGAACGATGGCAAGCGCCTTGCCGACATTGCCGAACACGGAAACGAGGGTGTAGACGATCAGCATAAAGACAGCGCTGTTGACCAATCCGAATAAGATGAACCAGCCTTTGTCCACCACATAGGTTCCCAAGAGGAAGATATCGCCTGCCGTGACAAGGACCGATTGCAGCAGCGCCAGCGTCAGGAAGGTCAGAAACCGCCCGAAATAAATCTGGATGCTGTTATAATCCGTTCCGGCTGCAGGCGAATGCACTTCCGTCGTCACCAGGGATACGAGCAGCGTCGCTCCGACCCAGAGGGCCAGCGTTGAGAAGAAGGGCGACATGGCGGATCCGTAATTCGGTATCGGAAACAGCTGATTCTCCTTCAGCACGACAGGCTCGGCGAAGAACTGTCCTTCCTGCTGGAAGTTGTTTTTCAGCAGGTCGATGACTTCCTGCAGGTTGCCCTCCGATTCGAATTTGCGCATCCGGTCCGCCAGTTCCTTGACTTTGGCTTCCACGCCCGGAAGCTCCTTCTGGATGACGGAAATGCCCTGCGTGCCGATCGCCAATCCCTTGGAAGCGTCGGACAGCACCTTCTTGACGTCCGGCAGGCTCTGAACGGCAGAATCCATCATCTTCTTCGCTTCGGCGGCGGACTTGACCGCCTTCTGCAGCCCGCTTTCGATCGCCGGCTGAATTTCGCTGTCATACCGCCCGAGGATGTCCCCTAATAGATCGGATACTTCGCCGGAGATTGTGTTCAGCTTATTCACCAGATCCATGGCCGGTTTCTCGCCTTTCTTTACCCCGCTGCGGATTTGATTGACAAGCGTCAGCTGAGACTGCATTTTGTCCCGGACCTGCTTCAGCTTGGAGCTGACGAAATCCAGTCGGCCGCCTGCGGTCTGGTTCAGCCGGTCGAACCAGCTGATCAGCGCTTCCTGCACTTCCAGGCCGGTAGTTAACCTGGAGGATATCCGGTCCAGCGCATCAAGCGCAGTCTTCGGATCGACGTCGGGATCCTTCAGCAGCGCGGTCAGCTGCTCCGTAGCCATGGAAGTCTGCTGCAGAAGCAGCAGATCCTGCTTTACGTTCGGCGCGATATCCTTGGCAGCCGTGGAAGCCTTGCCCATAAAATCGTCCAGACCCGCCGCCAACTGCTGCCCGTTCTTGGCCAGGTCGGTCACCATGGGCAGCGCCCCTTGAGCTTTTGATACCAGCTCGTTGGTCGTATGGATGTCCTGCGCCGCCGTGTTTACGGCTCGGTTGATTTCCGGGAAATTTTTCTCTAGCTCAAACACCAGCGAACGGACCTTCTCAATGGTCGGCAGCTGATTTTGCAGCTCGATGCCAAGCTCGTTGAAAATTTTAAAAATCGTGCCGTTGGCGGTTTTGACGAAATTTTTGCTGACTTCCTGGATGATGCCGCTGGCTCCGGAAGATGTAATCTTCGGGGATACCGCATTGATCTTTTCGTTCACATAATACAAAATTTCGGCGTGGGTCGGGTTGTCCGACAGCACCGTGGCAATCGAGGCCGAAAAATTGTCCGGGATGATGATGCTCGCATAGTAATCCCCGTGCCGGACGCCTCTCATGGCGTCCGCCTCGGAGACGAACCTCCAGCCCAGCTTATGATTGTCCTTCAGCGAGGCGACGACCTCCTTGCCGAGATTCAGCGACTGTCCCTTCATCGTCGTCCCTTTGTCGTTGTTCGCGACGGCAATCGCAATATCGCCGGTATTGCCGTAGGGATCCCAGGATGCCTTGATGTTGAACCAGGCGTACAGGGAAGGAAGCATAACAAGACCGGCGATGATGACGAGCGCGGCCCAGTTCGTGACAATGTTTTTCACATCTCTGCCGTAGATGGACAAGATTTTACTCATGAGAACACCTGCCTCAATCATACCATTTTGGTTAGTATTTCATTTGAGGAAGGGCGTCATACCGAAGAACCTGAATCCCGCCTTACCAGCCCATCCGTTCTTTGAGGGTCGTGATGTGCGCAAGATGGTGGTTGCCATGCCAAGCATACGCGCATAGATGCTCGTTCAAATTGGTTTCTCCGTTTGCCGGATGGTTGTATGTTCTGAGCCACTGGTCGCTGTTCAAGCTTTCCAGAACAAGCACAAACCGTTCATGCAGCGCCTCCAGCAGATTCAGGGAAATCTCCGGATCAGGCAACGCGGAATCCGCAAGTTCAGCCCATAATTGCTCCTCATAAGGTTTTATCACCGGATTATCCTCGGTTAAAGCAAGTTTAAGCCGAATCAGGCTGTTCATGTGGCTGTCTCCGACATGGTGCACGACTTGACGGACGGTCCAGCCGCCCGGCCGATAAGGCGTGTCCAGCTGCTTCTTGGATAATCCGCTGACGGCTTGCCGCAGTTTCGAAGGCAGGCTGCGGATTTCGCCGATTAATGCTGTACGCTCATCTCCACTCAGTTCTTTATTCGTTACGCAAAGTCCGATAGGATATTTCAAATCATCGGTCATAGCTAACTCCTCCGTTTGCTCAGTAATATGTGTACGGGAAACCATTGCATTCCAATATGATATAAGCCGGTTTCCCTTGTAACCTTTTCGCTAAGGGTTCCTTACGTTCCTTCAAGCCGGCTTTATGTATGCGCGGAAATGATCTCGCTGAATTTGATCCACAGCCATTCGTCTTCAGCTCTAAACTTGATCTCTTCCAGATAGGTGTTAATCACGGTGACGAAGCCCCGGATTTCTTGTTCGGGTCCAGCACCGGTAAGGTGCAGGGTTACTTTCAGGTGACGGCGGAGGGATTCCTCCAGCAAGCGGCTGGTCTGTGTCCAAGCAGCCTCTTTCATGGTAGAATTGAAACTCGCCGACGGTTCACAGGTTCGGTTAATCATCATTTCACCTCATTTATTAAAAGAGCTATGCATTGTATTATAGGCGAATATATGTTCGGATTCAACCGCGATTGTTCAGAAAAATAAAGCTGTTTGGAGGAAAGCATATGGAGACCGACCAAATGATTATGGAAGCAAGGGAATACGTGAAGGATCATTTAAAGTCTGAGCCGTCCGGCCACGACTGGTGGCATATTCACCGGGTGGCGGAGTGGTCGAAGAGGCTGGCTGAGCAGGAAGGGGCCGATCCGGTCGTCTGCGAGCTGGCGGCCCTTTTTCATGACCTGGCCGACGAGAAAATCGTAGCTTCGAAAGAGGAGGGCATGGCAGCTATTTCCTATTGGCTCACGGAACATGGGGCGGATGCGGCGCTCGTGGATCATGTGCTGGAGATCATCGGGACAATGTCTTATGGCGGCGGAGGCGGCAGGCCCATGTCGACTTTGGAGGGGCGGGTCGTGCAGGACGCAGACCGTCTGGACGCCATCGGAGCGATTGGTATTGCCCGCACGTTTGCCTTTGGCGGGTCACGGGGAAGACTCATGTATGACCCCACCGAGCCGCCGCGGAACAGTATGACCCAGGAGGAGTATCGCAGCCGGCAGGGGACGACGGTGAACCATTTTTACGAGAAGCTGCTGAAGCTGAAAGATCTGATGAATACGCCGGCGGCCCAGCGGGAGGCTGCTGCCCGCCACGCATTTATGGAGCAGTTTCTTGCGCAGTTCCACCGTGAATGGCCCGGGGAGGAAGCGCCAAAAAAGGGGCGCGATTAAACGCCCCTTAAGGAATGTTGTACTCTACCAGCTCCGATACGGTAACGAAGCGATATCCGCGCTTCTGCAGTTCAGGCAGGATTTGTTTTAACGCGTCGACCGTTTGGGACTTGCCCTCCACGTGGTCGTGCATCAGGACGATGTCGCCGTTGCGCGCGTTGTTCAGCACCTTGTTCACGATCTTGGCGACGCCCGGCCGGTTCCAGTCCCAGGTGTCCTGATGCCAGGACCACATAACGACGAGATAACCCTCCTTCTTGCAAATTTGGATCATACGGTCGTTATAATATCCTCCGGGTGGGCGAAACAGGTAGGTTTTTTTACCGGTAACCTGGTATATGGCTTCCTGGGTTTCCCGCAGCTCCCGCACGATGACCTCCGGTGAGCTCCGGCGGTTAAAATACATATGGTCGAAGGTGTGGTTGGCAAGCTCATGGCCTTCGGCCACCTGCCGCTTGGCCAGCTCCGGGTGCTCCTGAACCTGCTTGCCGACGACAAAAAACGTTGCCTTTGCGTGATACTGCTTCAGCAGGTCGAGAATCTGCGGCGTATCCTCAGGATCCGGTCCGTCATCGAAGGTCAGTGCTATAATCTTTTCCCGGTTCGGAATCTCCCAGATGACGTCTCCCCTTTGTTCATAGTACTCTCTGCCTTGGTTTACGGGAGAAGCCCCCGCTGCCGGAGCAGCCGTCACCGAAATCGTCAAAAGCAGCATGGATAGCGTTGCATAAAGCCTTGTGCGCATAAGGTCCTCCCGGTTGTTCGTTGTCGATGCTTCCATTCAGACGTCCAAACAAAGACAAGTTCGCTTCGTAGTATGTGACACGAACCGTTCTAACATACGCCGGGCAGGCCGTGATACAATAGAGACAAGTCTGAATATGCCGGGAGTGCCCGGGGAAGGTGCGGATCAAGGCATGTCCTATAAACAAATCAAATGGATGATATTGATTATTCCTACATTGGCCGTAGGGATATGGGAATATGCGAGGCATGCGTTTCTGATGCCTTATATATCGATGAAGGTGGGTAATTTTCTTACGCCGGTGTTTCTGTTCTTTATCAGCATGACCCTGCTCAGCATGCTGTTCCGGAGGCTGGAACAGGTGCAGGAGGAGCTGAACCGGGAGCGGGCGGAAAAAGCAGCCCTGGAAGAACGGGATCTTCTTGCCAGGGAACTGCATGACGGCATCGCGCAGTCCCTGTTTCTGCTGTCGGTCAAGATGGACCGGGCGGAGTCGCGCGGCCGGGGAGCCCGGGAATCGGCGGACTTCCAGGAGCTGCGCAAATCGGTTCATGAGGTGAACCGGTACGTGCGGCAGGCGATCGCCAATCTTCGCTATCCGGAATCGCCGGAGGAGCGGGAATATCAGGCTTCGATGCGTTCAAGGATCGAACATACAGCCAAGGAAACGCTGATCCAGCCCTGGATCGAATGGTCCATTCCGGATGCGGCCCTGAGCGCCAAGGAAAAAGTGGAGCTTCTGGCCTGCATCCGGGAAGCGCTGCTGAACATTCACAAACATGCCCATGCCACCAAGGTGACGATCAAAGGCACGCTGGACGGCCGGGGCTGGACGGTTTTCGTCGATGACAACGGCAGGGGGATCCATACGGATCCATTTCATTTGAAGGACCGGTACGGCCTTCGGATCATGAAGGAGCGCGCCGAGGAGCTTGGCTGGAAAATGCTGATTCTGCCGATGCAGCGGGGCAGCCGGGTGGAGATCAGAAAGGAGGCCCATAACCATTGAATACGTTCAGAGTGCTGGTTGCCGATGACTCCGCTCATGCGCGCGAAGCGGTGACCGAAATCCTGTCGGCTGACCCGGCGTTTGAAGTGATCGGCATGGCCCACACCGGCGAGGAAGCCGTAAGTATGACCGAGTTATTGATGCCCGACCTGATCCTGATGGACATCCAAATGCAGGGCATTGGCGGGTTGGAGGCGACAAGGCAGATCAAGCTGCAGTATCCTTACGTCAAAATCGTTATGATCACGGTGTCGGACGATGTGACGCATTTGTTCGAGGCGTTAAAGCAGGGAGCGCAGGGCTATCTGCTCAAAAATTTATCCCCGTCGACATGGCTTGAGTATTTACGGGGGATCATGAGCGACGAAGCGCCGCTCAGCCGGGAACTTGCCACGCAAATTTTAAGGGAATTTCCGCTTGCCCCCAAGAGTCCGGAGCATCATGAGACATTGACCGCGCGGGAGCGCGAAATTTTAAATTGGGTGGCTTCGGGGCTTACCAACAAGGAAATTGCCGCCGAGCTCAAAATTTCTGACCAGACGGTTAAAAACCACCTGAAAAACATATTGCAGAAGCTTCATTTGGAGAACCGGGTCCAGCTGACGCGTTATGCCTTGGAGAAAGGATTAGTAAGCCGGCGGCAAGGGTTATTCCAGAAATTGAAAAAAGAGTAGTTGCCGTTTTTAAGCAGCGCAGGGTGTAAACCCTGCGTTTTTTTGTGCTTGCATGGAAACCGACTTGGATGAAATTACCCTGAATTGGAAAGTATAAGCATCATAAATGGACAAGGTGGAGACCCGGATGGTTGGCAAAAAGAAATCCCGCAATGCTTCAACACAACAGCAGCCTTCAAACCGGGCTGGGAAGAACGGCGCACCGTATCAGGAATCCGTGGGGACGGATCCGGCAGAGCTGCACCCGGACAGGCTGTCCTCTGATATAAAAAGCAATCTGGATCGTTTGAAAAGGGACATGGGAGGAAGCGGTGATATAGTCATCCGTGAAATCCTTGCCCGGAACTTCGGCAGGAAAGTTGCTTTTGTATATGTTGACGGTCTGGTAGACCCGACATCGGTTTCGGAGTTTGCGATTGAAACTGTCTTGAACGAAATCAAGCAGTTCGCATCGGAAGCAGAGCTTGTAGAAGCATGGGAATTGGAGCGGGATGCGGAGGAAGGACGAAAAGAAGGCGAAGCCCGATTCGAGGCCGAAGACGAGCTCGGAGAAGATTCTCATGGAGGGTATAGAGGCATAACGTCAGAAGAAGACAGGAAATTTTTGCAGCAGTTCAAGGAAAAGGCGCTGGCCGCCGGTGAGATTTACCAGATCTCTGATTGGAGCAAGCTGTACCTGCATCTGCTGTCCGGAGATACGCTGCTTTTTATCGATCGGATTGGCAGTGCGGTTATCGCCAGCACCAAAGGCGGAGAACGGCGGAGCGTCACCGAGCCGGAGTCGCAGACGGTCATCCGAGGCCCGCGCGAAGGCTTTACGGAATCGCTTCGAACGAACACGGCGCTGCTCAGAAGGAAAATCAAAAGTCCCAATCTGTGGCTGGAAGAAATGCAGCTGGGGAGAGTGACGCAAACCGACGTAGGCATCATGTATATTCACGGCATCGTGGACGAAAAAAATGTGGACGAGGTCCGGAAACGTCTCTCGGTCATTGATATCGACGGCGTCCTGGAGTCGGGGTATATTGAGGAGCTTCTCGAAAATACGAATAAGACGATTTTTCCAACCATCTATCACAGCGAACGTCCTGACGTGATCGCCGCCAGCCTGCTGGAAGGCCGGATAGCGATCCTGGTTGACGGAACCCCGTTTGTTCTGCTGCTTCCTTCCACCTTTAATATGTTCTTTCAGGCGGCGGAAGACTATTACAACCGGTTTGATGTGGGGAGTTTAATTCGGTTTCTGCGATACTTCTCGTTTCTCATCGGCCTGCTGCTGCCTTCCTTTTATGTGGCCATCATCGGATTTCACCAAGAGATGATTCCGACTTCCTGGCTGCTGAAGCTGGCAGTGCAGCGGGAGGGGGTTCCTTTTCCCGCCTTTGTCGAGGCCTTTATCATGGAAACGGTTTTTGAAATTTTGCGGGAGGCCGGCGTGCGGATGCCCCGGTCCGTCGGGAACACCATTTCGATCGTGGGGGGCCTGGTACTGGGGCAGGCCGCAGTCGAAGCCGGGATCGTCTCCCCGGTCGTCGTTATCGTCGTATCGCTGACGGCCATTGCGAGTTTCGTGTCCCCGGCCTATAACATCGGGATTGCCGCACGGATGCTCCGTTTTGTCATGCTGATTGCGGCATCGATGTTTGGTATCTACGGGATTGCCTGTATGCTGCTGATCCTTGTTCTGCATCTATGCAGCCTTAAGTCTCTGAATGTTCCTTATATGGCTCCGTATGCGCCGATGATCTATCCGGATATGAAAGATTCAATGCTGCGCATGCCTCAGGATTATATGAAGAAGAGACCTAAGCTGATCAGCAGGAATAACCCGGTCCGGTTCCGGGAAGGCGCGATGGGCAATCAACAGGCGGACCGGGATGAGAATGAGCCGCATCAAACACAGGATCCGAGCGAAGTGTAACCGGATATGATGTGAATCGTCAAAATGTATTCGAGATTTAGCCATGAAGGGAGAGAGCGCTGATATGTTTCAACGGATCTGCCATATCACTATATGTCTGGTGCTCTTGCTGTCCCTGTCAGGCTGCTGGGATATTAAGTTTCTGGACCAGCTCTCCATCGTTTTGGGCATTGGACTGGACGAAGATCCCGACAATCCGGATAACATACTCGTGACTCTGCAGGTGGTGGTGCCCAGCCAGGCTTCGGAGAGCAGTCCGGGCGGAGGCGGTGGAACCAGCGGCATCCCGGTGACGAAATATATCGGAAGGGGAAAAACTATGCTGGACGCATTGCAGAATATGGACAACGTCGCACCGCGCCGCTTTTATTTCGCCCACAACCAAATGATGATTATCGGTGAAGATTTGGCCAAAAAAGGGGTTTTTGATTTATTCGATTTGATTGACCGGGACCCGGAAATCCGGATCGATTTTTCTATGCTTGTCGCGAAACACGGGACAGCGGCCCAAGTATTGGAAACTTTGACGAACATGGAGAAATTGCCGGTGAAGCAAATGTACAAAACGCTAGAAAGCTACAATAAGCGGGCCAGCGCAGCCTATCCCGTCAGTATGAAGGATTTTATTCTCACATTGGACAATCCCATGGCAATGGCCGTCACCGGCAGCGTTGAGTTTGTCGGTGATCCTGAAAAGGCGGGAACGAAGGAAAATGTAGAGAAGATTTCACCTGACGGCTATTTGAGAATCGGAAATATGGCTGTGTTCAAAAACGGAAAGCTGGTGGGTTATTTAAACCAAAGCGAATCCAAGGGGCTTGCCATCATCAAAAATAAAGTGCAGCGGCTTGTCGTGCCGATTCCCGTTGAGGACGGAAAGGTACATGTCGCGATCCTTCACAGCAAGGCCTCGGTGAAAGCCCGGTTCAGCCGGGGCAGGCCTGAAGTCGTCATCCATATCAAGCAGAAGGCGAATGTGTTTGATGTGAACAGCCACAAAGTCAAGGTGGATAAAAAGGAAACGATCAGCTGGCTGGAAAAAGAAGCCGAACAGCAGGTTATCAAGATGGTGAACGGCACCATTTCGACCCTTCAGCATGAACTGGACAGTGATGCTCTGGGATATGGGAACCTGGTATATAAGGCCAGCCCGTCATACTGGAAAGCCAATAAGAAAAAATGGGACACGCTGTTCCCCGAAATCCGGACGGTCGTAAGTGCCGATGTGGAGATCTATTCGACGGGAGTTCGCAATCAATCCTATCTGCAAAATATGAAGTGAGGTGTTTCTTGTGGGTCCCGATTATATCATTACCGCAGCAACCTTTGCAGCTGTGATCTTGAATTTTATTGCGCTCAGACGGAAGGCGTCAAAAAAGGAACTATGGATTTCAACGACGATCATGCTGTTCGGTGGGTTTTTGTATATCATGCTGATCATGGACATCCCGCTGCCGTCTTTTGTGATCGTGATGGGCCATGTTTTCGGACCTATCGCCAAGCCGGTCATGCAATGGGTGTCGGAGGGCAAGGTGATCCATGGATAAGGGCAAAATTTCGGCTCTGCAGTTTGCTTTGCTGATGTATTTGTATATTATCGGCACGGCCGCGCTCGTTCAGCCGCATACGCTTGTGTCCATTGCTGGACAAGACGCCTGGTTCAGCGTCATCATTGTTGGAATCATTCAGCTCGGTCTCATTACGCTCTATATAAAACTCGGTTTTCGGTATCCGAAACAGACGATTATCGAGTACGGCCGCGTACTGACTGGTAAATGGTTCGGTTCGGCCATAGCAGTCGTATATATGTTTTATTTTTTGATTTTGACTGCCTATGTGGCACGGAATATCGGCAATTTTATCGGTTCGGTCGTACTCCCTCAGACGCCGCTGGTTGTTAATATGGTGGTTATCTTGATCCCGGTGCTCTACGGCTGCTATTTGGGGATTGAAGTCATTGGAAGGACGGGGGAAATTTTGTATCCGTGGGCGATGGGCGTTTTTGTCATTACAGCGCTGCTCTTGATCCCTAAAATGCATCCGGGCGAGCTGTTTCCGATGTTTCCCGAAGGGGTAATGCCGGCGATTAAGGCGGGTTATCCACTGCTAGGTTTCCCTTCGCTGGAAATTTCCATCTGCCTCCTGCTCATCCCGTTTGTACAAAACCAGCAAAAAATAAAAAAATATTTTTATGTCACCAGCGTGGGGACCCTGATCTCCGGCGCACTGCTCAGCGTAATCACGATCATGGTGCTTGGCGTGGACATGACGGCCCGATCCCCTTATGCTGTCTATGACGTGGCACGCGAGATCCGGATTGAGCGGGTGTTGGAACGGGCAGAGGTCATTGTGGGCATTATCTGGCTGATTACATCGTTCATGAAGCTTCTGATTTGCTTCTATGGTACCGTGATTACAACCGTGCAGTGCTTTGACGTAATTAATTACAAGAGCTTGGTGATTCCCTTTTTCTTTTTGCTGCTGCCGTTGTCCCTTTGGGTTCTTCGGAATACGGCGGAGCTGGAATGGTCTGGAATTGTTTACCCGATGATGGCGGTGTTCCCCGGATTCGTTATACCGGCAGCGCTGCTGATCGTTGGGAATTTTCGCAGTCGGAATAAGCAAGGTTCGGAAGCGCAGACACCGCCGCAGTCACAGTCACAACCGCAATCACAACCGCAATCACAGTCGCAGTCGCAGCCTCAGCCACAGATGCAGGCGCAGTCGCAGCCGTATCCACAGCCTGAGTAACAATCCAGAATAAGGGCTTATCGACCAGGATACAAAATTGAATAGATTGGCTATTGACGTATCGCTGTATCTTGTTTTAATATAGGCACATAAGTGAATACTTGAAATTGGCGTGTTACCTTAACATTGGGCATGAGCCAAGAATCGATTCCTGCGTGGAGTCTATTCTTGGCTTTTTTTGTTGGTCTTTTGGGGAGGAGTGTGTGGCATTGAAGGGAGCTCCCAACGTTTTGAAATCGCTTCCGTTTCAAAGGTTATGTTCTCAGGCAGCTTCCAACCGCAAGCATATACCAGGTTCCACATAGTTCATCCGTTCCTGGACATAATGGAAAAGATCCTTTTTTCATAGCCCGGATGATGACAACCGATCGGAGATTCACGCAGATTTCGTCAAGGAGGAATATTCATGTTTTCAAAATGGAAATCCAAAAAGCAGCAAACGTTAGAGATTACGTCCCCGCTTACGGGTACGGCAGTACCGCTTGATCAGGTCCCGGATGAAGCTTTTGCAGGCGGACATATGGGCAAAGGGCTCGCCATTGAGCCTGCCGACGGCAAGCTGATCGCTCCGTTTGACGGCGTCGTGGCTCACGTGATCAAGTCCAAGCATGCGGTCATTGTAGAGCATGAGAACGGCCTGCAGTTTCTGTTTCATATCGGCATTAACACAGTAGGGCTGAAAGGCAGCGGATTTACAAGCCATGTCAACACGGGAGACAAGGTGAAGGCGGGGCAAGCGCTGATCGAATTCGACATCGAGGCAATTCGCACAGCCGGTCTGCCTACCGTAACGCCGATCATTATCACGAACAGCGAAGACAAAGTGGAGCAGATGGAAACGAAGCTGGGGGCGGTAACCGCCGGACAGACCGAAATCCTGAGTGTTACGCTTAAATCCTAAAGCTACTTTCGACGAGAAAGGGATGACAGAACATGCTAGCATTTCTGCAAAAAATCGGGAAATCGCTGATGCTTCCGGTGGCGACGCTGCCGGCGGCGGCGATTCTGATGCGTTTTGGCAACATCGACTATATTAAGGACTTCCACCTGGGCAACCAGGTGGGATGGTTCCTGAACCACTACATTGCACCATTTCTGGATGCCGGCGGATCGACGATTTTCGATAACCTGCCGCTCATCTTTGCCGTCGGGGTGGCTATCGGATTGACGGGTGACGCTGTCGCTGCGCTCTCTGCCGTCATCGGCCACATTATTCTCTTAAAGGTGCTGGTTAAGGTACCGCTTGCGTTTACGACAGTTATGGATAAAGGCGCGGAGCTTAACACAGGGGTTCTCGGAGGCATCATCGTCGGTCTGATTTCCGCCTTTTTATACAACCGTTTTCATAAAATCAAGCTGCCGGACTGGCTCGGATTTTTCGGCGGCAAACGCTTTGTGCCGATTATTACGTCTGTCACGATGGTATTCGTCGGCATCGTTCTCGGCCTCATCTGGGGGCCTATCCAGGACGTGCTGGATACGTTCGGCCGCTGGATCGTCAGCCTCGGAGGAATCGGCAGCGCGGTATATTTGATCGCAAACCGCCTGCTCGTTCCGTTCGGCCTGCACCATATTATCAACTCGATCGTTTGGTTCCAGATCGGGGATTATACCGATGCGGCAGGAAAAGTCGTTCACGGCGACCTGTACCGGTTCTTTGCGGGAGACAAATCCGCGGGCATGTTCATGACCGGCTTCTTCCCGATTATGATGTTCGGCCTGCCGGCAGCGGCACTAGCTATTATCCATACCGCCAAGAAGGAGAAGCGCAAGGCGGTGGCCTCGATCTTTATCGGTGCCGCAGTCGCTTCATTCCTGACAGGGATCACGGAACCGCTTGAATTTGCATTCATGTTCGTCGCTCCTGTACTATATGGTATACATGCAGTGCTGGCGGGGGTGGCCGGTTACGTGATGTATGCGCTGGGCGTGAAGCTCGGCTTCGGATTCTCGGCCGGATTTATCGACTATGCGCTGAACTATCCGCTGTCCACCAAGCCGCTGCTGCTCATTCCGGTAGGTCTGGTCTTCGCGGTCGTGTACTACGTCCTGTTCCGGGTGATGATCGTGAAGCTCAACCTGAAAACGCCGGGTCGGGAGGATGATGTTCAGGTGGCGGACGAAGCAATAGAAGGCGGCGCAGCAGATGCGGGCGTTGCGGCATCGGACAGCAAGGCAGCCAGAGTGCTCGCAAATATCGGGGGCACGGACAACATCGAGAGTATCGATGCATGCATTACCCGTCTGCGTCTTGTCGTCAAAGACGAGTCGGTCGTCAACGATCAAGGACTGAAGCAGCTCGGCGCTTCCGGCGTCATGCGGCTTGGCAAAGGCGCCGTCCAGGTGGTGTTCGGACCGCAGTCCGAGGTGCTGAAGGATGAAATTCAGAAGCTGATGTAATGAAGTCGGCGGTATGACAAAGAGGCTCCCCATGAAGGGGAGCCTCTTTTGGCATTCGGCAGTGCATCAGGACGTCGTCCATTTTTCTTTCAGATCGTCATAAGCAGTGCTCCAGTGATACGGCTGAATTTCCGCCAACGTTTTGAAGACGAGCTCGCCGCCCGGGACCGTGACGGCGCATTTCACGTCTGGACCCCAATAAAATAAACGTTCCTGGCACACCCCGCAAGGAGAGAGCACCTTGTACGGCGACATCTCGTCATCCCGTGCCAAGCAGATGGAATGCGTTACCTTCTTGTTCAGCTTGTGGGCTTCCAATATAGCCCCCGTCTCCATACATAGATGAGTGGAGTCGTTGATGACTTCGGGAGCCACGCTGGTGAGGATCGTTCCGTCTATAAGCCGGACGGCTGCAGCACCGCCCCAGCCTGTCGGATACCTTTTTCTGATAAGTTCAATAACTTCATCATACATTTGTTGCTCAATACTCATATCGACAGCCTCATTTCAAAAAATTGCAATCCCCGCATAAGTTGAGACCCGCAACGGGTTTAACCGATAATGATTTTCCCTTCCGGATGATTGTACGGCTCCTTCTTGTTGTCCCGGGTCAGCGCGTACGCAAGGGTAAGCGGACCCAATCGGCCCAGGTACATCAGGCAGATCACCCATACCTTGCCGAAGGGGCTGAGCTCGGTGGTCAGTCCCATGGAGATGCCTGTCGTGCCGAAGGCCGAAGCCGATTCAAACAGGATTGACATAAAATCATGGTCTTCCGTCACCGACAGCAGCATGGCAAACAGGATGATCAGCAGAATGGAAAGGAGCGTCAGCGTGATGGCTTTGTACACCACATCCTTGGCGATCCGTTTGCGGAACAGGACGACATCCTCCCGGCCGCGGATCATCGCATGCACGGCACCGAGGAGCAGCACAAACGTCGTAATTTTGATGCCGCCCCCGGTCGAGCCGGGTGCTGCGCCGATGAACATCAACAGGATCATGAAGAACTGCGTTGACTGGTGAAGGCCGCCGATATCGACCGTATTGACACCGCCGGAGCGGGTCGTCACCGATTGGAACAGCGAAGCCCAAATTTTGCCGCCTGTATTAAGCGGACCCAACGTTCGCGGATTGTTGACCTCCATCAGGAAAATGATGAGGCCGCCGACGAAGACAAGCACCGCGGTCGCGCTGAGCACAACCTTGCTGTGCAGTGAAATTTTGCGGACCTTCGGGTATTCCAGCAGGTCTGACAGCACGATAAAGCCGATCCCACCCAGAAAAATAAGTGCCATCAGGACGATATTCATAAACGGGTCGCTCACGAAGGAGGCCATACCGCTGAACGGTCCCTGCACGCTTCCCATCAAATCGAATCCGGCGTTGTTAAACAGCGAGATGCTGTGATAGACACCGAAATAGACGGCCTTGCCCAGCGGCAGAGAAAGGGAGAAGACATAATGGACCGCAAGCAGCAGTGCCCCCGCTACTTCGATCAGCAGGGAATACAGAATAACCTTCTTGACCAGCCGGACAACGCCGTCGATGGTGCCGTGGTTCAGCGCTTCCTGCAAAACCAGCCGCTCTCTCAGCGAAATCCGCTTGTTCAGCACGAGCGCGATCAGCGTTGCCATCGTCATGAAGCCGATGCCGCCGACTTGGACCAATAGCAGAATGACGGTTTGTCCGAACACGGAAAAAGCCGTTCCCGTGTCGACGACTGTAAGGCCGGTCACGCAGGCGGCTGAAGTTGCCGTGAACAGCGCGTTCAGGGGCCCGATCGAGATGCCGGTAGCCGAGGCTGCCGGCAGCGTCAGAAGCAGGGCCCCGGCAGCGATCATGATCAGAAACCCGAACACCAGAATTTTAGGGGGCGTGAGCAGCCGTTTGGACCAATGCCCCCGGGTCATGCTTTTTTGTAAAATGAAACTCACCTCTTGCTGTGACTTAGATAGGTTTGGCAGACGAGCGGATCACCAGCTCCGACGGCAAAATTACCTTGCGGGACTCCGGAACCGAGCTGCCCCGAATCCGCTCAACCAGCAGCTGGATGCCCATGGCGCCAAACTGGTAAGCCGGCTGTGCCGCCACCGTCAGAAACGGGTCCAGCGCCGACGAGAGATCGAGGTCATCAAAGCAAACGACGGAGATGTCCTCTGGCACCCGGATGCCGCGCTCACGCAGATCCCGGATTACACCGACCGCCAATACGTTGTTGGCCGCAAAAATCGCGGTCGGAGGGGAAGGCTGCTCGAGCAGCTGCTCCAGATGATCATCCGCATGGTAATCGCGGTAGTTCTGGTGGATGATGAGCGTCTCATCCAACGGGATGCCCTGAAGGGCCAACGCCTCCGCGTATCCCTCATAACGGAGCCGGGCCGTAGAGACGTCGAGGGAGCCGTTGACAAGCGCGATGCGGCGATGGCCCAGCCCGATCAGGTAATCGACAAGCTTCCGGGCGCCTTCCTTGCTGTCTCCGCAGATCATATCCGACTCGATTCCGGGCACCGCCCGGTCCATAATGACGAACGGGATGTTGTGAGCCCGCAGCTTCTCGAGATTTTTCAGCGACAGGTCCCCTGCAGGAGCAAACAGCACGCCATCGACCCGCGTGGACAGGATCATGTCGACATAATCCTTTTCCTTCGCGTAATCCTCGTCACTGTTGCCGAACAGAAGGCGGTAGCCGTACTGTTTGGCACCGTCTTCGGCACCGCGGGCCAGGCTCGTATAGAACGGGTTGGTGATGTCCGTGATGAGCAGGGACAGAATTTGGGTCTGCTGCAGGACAAGGCTCCGGGCATTTGAATTCGGTATGTAATTAAGCTCTTCCATCACTTTTTTGACTTTGCGGCGTGTCTCCTCACTGATCCGCCCGGTGTTGTTGATGACCTTGGAGACCGTCATGGCCGAGACGTTGGCCTTTTGCGCTATATCGTAAATTGTTACCAATGTAAACCCCTCTTTGCTGTATATTCTATCAGAACCGCCCGGATAAAAGAAAATACGGATTGACAGTAATCGCTTTCATTGTTATTTTAAAGTTACCGATAACTCATTATACATTTTTTTGAGCATTTGACCCAGCATCAATGCAGCAGATCCAATTCAAGCAATCATGCAAGGCGTTTTGTACCTGGAGCTTAGGACGATCTAAAGAGCGGACGAGGCAGCGGGACCGGTATGTTATATAGAGCAGCAGCGTTGAAATTTCAGGAAAGCAGTCTTCTTTTTTTGAAGAGATCAGCACGTGTTTCGGTTTAGTGACGGTGCTCCGATCGATCCATGTCGCTTTCCTTCAGGCTTGTTCTGTATTCCCAAAATGCATGCCGTTTGACGTTTTTCATAGGAACGACGGATTGGAAGGCTGTATATTTTTTTATTTTAGGGTTACCGGTAACCCCAATCGTAAGCAATGAAAAATCATAAGAAAAGCTGAGGAGGAAACAAACGATGTCCAACCAGAACGAAAGATGGAAGCACGGCTTCCCCAAGATCGGCATCCGGCCGACGATCGACGGCAGACGGAAGGGGGTTCGGGAGTCCCTGGAGGATATGACGATGAATCTGGCGAAGTCGGTCGCTGCTTTTCTGGGCGAACAGCTTCGCTACCCTGACGGTTCTCCGGTGGAATGCGTCATTGCGGACACCTGCATCGGAGGCGTGGCGGAAGCGGCGGCTTGCGCCGACAAATTCGCCAAAGCCGGCGTAGGCGTATCCATCACCGTGACGCCGTGCTGGTGCTACGGTACGGAAACGATGGACATGGATCCTTCGATTCCGAAGGCGGTATGGGGATTCAACGGTACGGAAAGACCGGGAGCGGTCTATTTGGCCGCCGTATTGTCTGCCCATGCGCAGAAGGGACTTCCGGCGTTCGGCATCTACGGGCGTGACGTGCAGGATCTGAACGATCCTTCGATTCCTGCCGACGTGCAGGAGAAGCTGCTGCGTTTTGCCAGAGCCGGTCTGGCTGCTGCAACGATGAAGGGCAAATCCTACCTGGCCATCGGCTCGGTATCGATGGGCATCGCCGGCTCGATGATCGATCCGGACTTCTTCCAGGAATATTTGGGCATGCGCAACGAGTACGTGGACATGTCGGAGATTACGCGGCGGATCGAAGAGGAGATTTACGATCCGGAAGAGTTCAAGCTGGCCATGGCTTGGGTGAAGGAGAACTGCAATGAGGGGCCTGACAACAATCCTGAAGCGATCCGGACTTCGCGCGAGAAGAAGGATAAGGACTGGGAGACGGTTGTCAAAATGACGCAGATCGTACGCGACCTGATGGTGGGCAATCCGCGTCTGGCTGAGCTTGGCTTTGAAGAAGAGGCCATGGGCCATCACGCGATCGTGTCCGGCTTCCAGGGACAGCGGCAGTGGACGGACCACTTCCCGAACGGTGACTTCCATGAAGCGATTCTGAATTCCTCGTTCGACTGGAACGGCATCCGGGCGCCTTATTTGGTGGCTACCGAAAATGACAGCTTGAACGGCGTATCTATGCTCTTCGGATACCTGCTGACGAATACCGCCCAAATCTTTGCCGACGTCCGTACATACTGGAGTCCCGACGCGGTGAAACGGGTGACCGGTCATGAGCTCGGCGGAGCCGCGGCGAACGGCCTCTTGCATTTGATTAACTCCGGACCGGCGGCGCTGGATGGTACCGGGGAGCAGATGAAGGACGGCAAGCCTGCCTTGAAGCCGTTCTGGGAAATTACGCAGGAGGACGCGGACAACTGCCTCAAGGCCACGTCCTGGCGCCCGGCGGCAGTGGAATATTTCCGCGGGGGCGGCTTCTCGTCCGACTTCCTGACGCGCGGCGGCATGCCGGTAACGATGTCCAGGCTGAACCTGGTCAAAGGGCTTGGTCCTGTCCTGCAAATTGCCGAAGGATATACGGTCGACCTTCCTGAGGAAGTGCATGACAAGCTGGATCAGCGGACCGACCCGACGTGGCCGACCACCTGGTTTGCCCCGAACCTGACGGGCGAGGGAGCGTTCAAAGACGTGTATTCCGTGATGGATCACTGGGGAGCCAACCACGGTGCGATCAGCTACGGACATATCGGCGCGGACCTGATCACACTGGCTTCGATCCTGCGCATTCCGGTGAGCATGCACAACGTTGCAGAGGAGCAGGTTTTCCGTCCGAGAGCCTGGGGGCTGTTCGGAACAAGCGATCCGGAGGGAGCGGACTTCCGGGCCTGCCAAAACTTCGGACCGCTGTACAAGTAAGCATTTTCTACGGGCGAGGTGAGGCTAATGGGTTCGCAATCCTTACACATGCTGGCGGTGGATTTCGGGGCAAGCAGCGGACGCGCCGTGACGGGTGCATTCAATGGCCGAACGCTGACCGTTAACGAGGTGCATCGTTTCAGTAACGAACCGGTTCGTCTCGGGGACCATTTCCACTGGGATTTTCTGCGGCTGTTCCATGAGCTGAAGCAGGGCATTCACGCTTCCCGGCGGATGGCGGGCGGTGCCCCGGTATCGGTGGCGGTGGACACCTGGGGCGTTGATTACGGCTTGGTGGATGCCAAGGGGAGACTGGCCGGCAACCCTTATCATTATCGGGACCTGCGGACAGAGCAGGTCATGCCGGAAGTGTTCTCGGCGATTTCGGAAAAAGAATTGTTCCGGATGACCGGCATCCGCTCCTCCTCGATCAATACGATTTATCAGCTGTATGCCGAGGAGAAGGTCCGCTCCGGCTATGGGGCGGACGGGTTAAAAATGCTGATGATGCCGGATCTGTTCCATTACTATTTGTCTGGCGTCATGGCCAATGAATATACGATTGCCAGCACGAGCGGACTGCTCGATCCGCGCAGCCGTACATGGCATAGCGGCATTCTGAACACGCTCTCCATTCCGGAATCGCTGTTCTCGGTGATCGTGATGCCGGGAACGATGCTGGGACAGCTGCGGCAGGACATCCGCGAGGAGCTGCAGGTGCCGGACATGGCGGTAATCGCCGCGGCGGGCCACGACACGGCGGCCGCGGTGGCGTCCGTTCCGGCGGGGGCTGCCCCGTATGCCTTCATCAGCTCCGGAACCTGGTCGCTGATGGGCATCGAGCTCGATCAGCCGGCGCTCAGCGATTACAGCCGGGACAGCCTCTTCAGCAATGAAGGGGGAGCGGGCGGCAAAATCCGGCTGCTCAAGAACATCATGGGGCTGTGGCTGCTGCAGGAGTGCCGTCGCACGTGGGCGCTGGAAGGCACGCCGCTCACGTACGACGAGCTGACCGAGCTGGCGCTGTCGGCGCCGGAGAACGGCAGCTATATCGACGCTGCCGACGCCGTCTTCCTGCCGCCGGGCGGCATGCCGCAGCGGATCCGCGAATACTGCCGGGACAGCGGGCAGAAGGTGCCGGAATCCCGCGCGGCCATCGTCCGCTGCATTGTCGAAAGTCTGGCGCTTCAATACCGCCAGACGCTGGACGAAATCGAGAAGCTCGCCGGAGAGCGGATGGAGCATATTCATATCGTCGGCGGCGGCATCCAGAACCGGCTGCTGTGCCAGCTGACGGCCAACGTTACCGGCCGTCCGGTGATTGCCGGGCCGGTGGAAGCCACGGCCATCGGCAATCTGATGATGCAGGCACTGGCGCACGGCGAAGTGAAGGACCTTGCCGAGATCCGGCAGGTCGTTCTTGAATCCTTTCCGCCGGAAACCTACCTGCCGGAGGATGCGGCGATGTGGGAGGAACGCTATCAGCAGTACGTGAAGCTTTTTAAACGTCAAGAGACGGTATAAGTGTGTGTTCAAAAAGGTCGGTTTTCAGCACCGAGAAGATTGGATGAAGCTAGGGACTGAGGAGCAGAGCGTACGTGTGGGTACGTGAGCACCGGAAGGCCCGGCTGAATTCAAGATTCGATGCCGAATCAGCTTCCCGATTTACTTCGTGATCAAAAGCGGACTTTTTGAACAACCTCTATAAAGGAGAGTGGAGAGAAATGACTGTGCAACTTGAACAGCAAGTCAGGGAAGAGTTGACCAAGTATGCCCGGAAAACCGTAGCCAAAGGGCTGGTAGTGGGGCCGGGCGGGAACATTAGCGCGAAAGCGGGTAACATCATGCTGCTGTCTCCGAGCGGGTTTGCACTCGAAGACATTGAGCCGGAGCAATGGATCCGGGTGGAGATCGACTCCGGCAACGTGCTGGATCAAGAGGTGCGGCCGTCATCAGAGGTTCTGATGCATCTGTTTGCCTACCGGGTCAATCCGGATATCCAGGCGATCGTGCATACCCATCCGGCCCACTGCATCGCGTTGACGCTGGTCTCGAAGGAGCTGCCGATGCTGTTCCCGGACCAGGCCGCACTTGTTGGCGACATCGCCTTTGTGCCCTACGTGCTGCCGACGACCGATCTGCTGGCCAATGCGGTCGCCGAGAAAGTCGGGGATCACAACTCGATTTTGCTCGAAAATCACGGACTCGTGACGACCGGGAAAAATCTGCGCGAAGCGTACTACCGGACCGAGGTGGTGGAGGAAAGCGCGAAGGTGTACCTCGCCGCCAAGGCGGTGGGCGAGCCGAAAGTGCTGACCGACGCCGAGTACAAAGAGATTCAGTCGCTCGAAAGCGAAGCCTACCGGGTGCAGCTCCTGCAGAAAATGAAGTGATAACCAGCTCTTGACATCGGTCTTGATCATCCTGTAAAGTATGGAAAAAACAAACCATGGTTTGTCAAATTTCCAAAGCGATAATCAAGAGTAACAGTTCATGAGGACCGGCGTGTTCCAGAGAAGAAACCCCTGGCTGAAAGGTTTCCGCACACGGACATGAGCTTCCCGTCTTGTAGCTGCCGTGATGAAAGAATCTGCAGGTTCGAGTACTCATGGCCGGGTGATCCCGTTATGTTGCCAATTAAGGACTGCCGTACTTGCGGCGGTTGAATACAGGGTGGTACCACGAACACATTCGTCCCTTCAGGACGGATGTGTTTTTTGTTGTTTGAGTTTGTGTTTGTCGCGAATATGTGCTGCATAAAAAGATACGAGGAGGCTGATCGGCGATGAGCCGTTATATTATCAAGCAAACGTCCCTGCTGATTCCAACGCTGCGCGAAGCTCCTGCCGAAGCGGAAGCGCGAAGCCACCAGCTGCTGCTCCGGGCGGGCTTTATCCGGCAGCTGGCTGCGGGAATTTACAGCTACCTGCCGCTTGGCTGGCGCGTGCTGCGCCGGATTCAGACAATCGTCCGCGAAGAAATGGACCAGGCCGGGTTCCAGGAGCTGCACCTGCCGGCGATGCAGCCGGCCGAGCTGTGGGAGCGCTCCGGACGGTACGGGGCCTACGGGGCGGAGCTGATCCGCCTGCAGGACAGGCATGAGCGCGAGTTTGTGCTCGGACCGACGCATGAGGAGGTCATCACGGCGCTTGCCGCGAGCGAGGTGAATACGTACCGCAAGCTCCCGCTTCGCCTGTACCAAATCCAGACGAAGTTCCGGGATGAGCGGCGTCCGCGCTTCGGATTGCTCCGGGGGCGCGAGTTCCTGATGAAGGATGCGTATTCGTTTGACCGCAGCTGGGAGGAGCTGGACCGGACCTATCAGGCGGTCCGGGATGCTTACCGCCGCATCTTCACCCGCTGCGGCCTGAATTTCAGCATGGTGGAAGCGGAGGCGGGAGCCATCGGCGGTGAAGGGGAAACGCACGAGTTCATGGCACCCGCGGAAATCGGTGAGGATACGATCGTCAGCTGCCTGGCCTGCGGGTATGCGGCCAATCTGGAGATGGCCGCTGCGGCTGCCGGAGAACGTGCGGCGGATGAAGCGGAACGCCAAGCTCCCGCCATCGAAAAAGTCGCCACGCCGAACACAAGGACGATCGAAGAAGTGAGCGCCTTCCTTGGGGTGCCTTCATCACATATTTTGAAGACGATGATTTATATGGCTGACGATAAGCCAGTCGCTGCCGTCGTACGGGGAGATCATGAAGTCAACGAGAATAAGCTTGCCGCAGCGATTGGGTGTGTGACGCTTGAACTCGCCGACCCGCAGGAGGTGCTGAAGGTGACGGGAGCGCCTCACGGTTATGCTGGACCTGTCGGCCTTGATATTCCTGTATATTTGGACTGCGATGCCGTGCTGCACGGCGGCGCGGTAGCCGGAGCGGGAGAGGAACATGCGCACGTGCGGAACGTCGTGCCGTTCCGGGATTTTCAGCCGGCGCATATCGGCGATTACCGCAGCGTGCAGGAGGGGGACCGCTGTCCGAACTGCGGGGAGACGCTGCATTTTGCCAAAGGCATCGAAGTAGGCCACGTCTTCAAGCTGGGCACCAAATACAGCAGCGTTCTCGATGCCGGATATACGGACGAAGCCGGCAGGGAGCAGACGATGATCATGGGCTGTTATGGCATCGGCGTTTCCCGCCTCCTTTCGGCAGTGGCCGAGCAATCGCCCGCGGAACAAGGGATGTGCTGGCCGCTCGGCATTGCCCCGTATTCTGTGCATCTGATTCCCGTCTCCGCCCAGGATCCGGATCAGGCGGCGGTTGTGGACCAGATTGCCAAGGAGTTTGCGCGGCAGGGCGTGGAATGCCTCGTCGATGACCGGGAGGAGCGGCCGGGTGTGAAGTTCAAGGATGCCGACTTGATCGGCCTGCCGCTTCGCATTGTCGTAGGCAAACGGGCCGGGGAAGGCGTCGTCGAGTGGACAGACCGCAGGGCCGGTGGACGGACTGAGGTAGCGTGGCAGGAGGCTGCGCGGCTGGCTGCTGAAATTTGTTCCGCGTCGTGGGAAACTCTATAATAGAAGGGATTGTGCCTGCACACGGGAATGAGATTCCCTGGGCAGACCAACGCAATGTAATGCTATGATGGAGGAAGCTATGACGATCAGACCCGCAAAACGAGAAGACGCGCATCATGCCGCCCGGCTGCTATACGATGCGCTGCACGATGTTGCGTATCAATTAACCGGAGAGGACAGCGAGGAGTCCGTGCTGGCCACGCTTGAAGCCTATTTTGCCGCCGAGGAAGGCCGCCTTGGCTACAAGCAGACGCTGGTAAAGGAACTGGATGAACGGCCAGTCGGCCTTGTGGTGGCATATGGAGGCGACCAGGCAGCGGAGCTGGACCGGCCCATCCTTGCGAGGCTGCGTACCATGAAGCAGAACCCGGATTTGCAGCTGGATAAGGAAGCGGACCTCGACGAATATTACATCGACACGCTTTCGGTCTCGCCGGAGTATGGCGGACGGGGGATCGGGACGTCCCTGATTCGGGCAGCCGAGGAACGGGCAAGTGCATACGGATACGCTAAAATCGCCATGGCGGTTGTCACGGATAACACGAAGGCCCATTCGCTGTACCTGAAGCTCGGATATCAGACCGATAAAAACATTATGATTAACGGCCATGTGTATTATCATATGGTTAAGCATTTGGGCTGAAGTCAGCCCGCGAAAAATGATCAGAAAAAGGACAGCCGGCGGGCTGTCCTTTGCTGCATTTATATACTGGCGGCGGTCATTTCTGGCGCATCAAGCCTTCGTTTCCCGGATCGGTTCAAAGATCGCCACCTGCCGCTTGCCGATTTTGAAATGCTGAAGCCGCTTATAACGGGCGTGCCCCAGCTTTTGGCTTTTGTCCGCGATCATCGCGACGACCGCACCTTCGCTGCTGAGCAGCGGATAGATATGCTCAAATAAAGCGGACACCGGGTCGGCGTCGCCGCTTTCCCAGCTAACGAGATCCCCGTAGGGAAGGTCGGTCAGCACGAGATGGATCGGCTGATCGACGTGATCCAGGTGATGCGGCTCCGTAATATTGTCCTGAAAAACGACGCTTGCGTCCAAAGTCAGGCCCGAGACTGCAGACTCAAGGCGGGCCAAGCTCTCCAGCGCTTCCTTATGCGAAGGTTTGCCGTAGTTTCCGTACAGCTCCCGCAGTTGGAGCTCCCGTTCGGTGAGCCCCTGCTTCGTCAGGAGCGCCAAATTTTTGCCCGCGACGGACAGGGCGTTCGGATCGACATCCGAGGCATACATCCGCCGGACCTTAGTTCCGTGAAGAAGACCGGTTATGGTCAGCAGGTAGGCTCCGCCGCAGCAGGGATCGTATAGGGTATAAGGGCCGGAAATTTCCCGATCCTCCAGGATGCCGAAGCAGCGCTGGACGATTTCGCTTCCGAGCCGCACCGGGAAGGAGGTCACGCCGGGGGCATTATAGAGTACCCTGCCGCTGGCGTAGTCCTCGTAGCTGTCCGCTTTTGTTTCATACAAGTATTCCATATCGTTTACCTTTCAGCCGTTGGTGTGTTTGCGTTTTTTAAGAAAGAAAGTATAGTAGTTTTTCATTCTATGTAACTGGTAACATTGTAGCACGGGAAGGGTCTCCGCCCAAATGCCGCACAAAAGAAACGCGAAAAAGCCTCACGAAGGACTCAAGATCGTCCGGCAAATCGCAAGCCTTCCTTCTAAGTTCTTCGCTATTCCGCCGCCTGCTCGAGGCCCGGCCATTCTTCCGCCGTCACGGCAAGCAGGACATGATCCTCCCACACGCCGTTGATTTGCAAATACCGCTCCGCAAGGCCTTCCCGGCGGAAGCCTGCTTTTTCCAGAACGCGCAGCGACCGCAGGTTCCGCGGCATGACGCCGGCCTGCACCCGGTGCAGCCCGAGGCTTCGAAACGCATGATCCACGCTCATGCGGACGGCCGCGGTCATATAACCTTTTCCGTTCTGATCTTGGGCCATAAAGTAGCCGATGTTGGCGTTTTGAAATACGCCCCGCGCAAATGCCGTCAAGGCAACCCGGCCGATCAGCCGATCCGATTCCTTTAAAAAGATGCCCAATACACAAGCCTGATCCAGCTCAGCGCCCGTGATGCCATTCCACACGTCCTTGACCTGTCCTTCCAGCGTCCAGAACGACTCGGGACGAATCGGTTCGAAGGGCTGAAGAAAGTCGCGGTTATTTCGGCGCAGCGTAAAAAGCGCCTCTGCATCCTCTTCCACCAGCTCTCTTAAATAAATGGCCTCATGCTGATCCAGCAGCATTATAATCCCTCCTTAAATATAATATCGGTCGATGGCATTCCAACTATATTTCCGGCCGCTTCATATCGGCAATCTGGATGCCTGCTTACAGTAATATAAGTCTAATTTCCAGGCCTGTCCATGGCAAATGCTGTCGTATCTTCCCGTTTTCATTCCACTTTACTGTGACAGTTTTTATACCATATCTACCAATATTTAGCGATCAAATCGTCCGCATCTTTTTGATAGGATAAGAGTAAGCATTCTATGAAAGAAAATCTATTCTATGAAAAGTGAGGCACCCTCCCTTGATTAAACCGCAAAAGTTAGTAACCTTATTTGCAGCATTCATGCTGGCCGCAAGTACTGGACCGGTATATGCCGCATCCGGCAGCTCGAGTCTGCCTTTTCATGACATTTCGGGGAGCTTCGCCCGGGATGAAATCGTCGACCTCGTTCACGAGGGCGTTGTTGAAGGGACGGGAGGGGGAGCGTTTGAACCGCGCAAAACGGTGACGCGTGCCGAGTTTACCGCCATGACGGACCGATTGCTTAAATTGAAGGAAGTGGACGGGGACATCCCGGCTTTTCGTGATGTTCCGCGCACATCCTGGTATTACGGCTGGGTACAGGCCGGACTGAACCTTGGCATTGTTCAGGGGAAAAGCGACAGCACCTTTGAGCCGAAGGCGAATATTACCCGGGAGGAAGCCGCAGTCCTGGTCGTTCGCGCGCTGAAAAAGGAACCGGCAGCGGTCAGCGCAGGGCAGCTGCCGTATCAGGATGCCGCGAGCATTTCCGCATGGGCGCGCCCTTATGTCAAAGCCGCGGCTTCACTAGACCTGATGGAAGGAGCGGACGGAAAATTCCGCCCCAAAGCTAACATGACCCGCGAAGAAACGGCGGCCGTGCTTGACCGCGTGCTGCAAATTTCGTCATGGGATCAGGCGATCCATTCCACGCCGGCGTCCTCTCTGCAGGTCGGATGGCAGAACGGATTGACCATCTCCCAGTTTATCGCCAAGGTGAAGGCATCCAACGTCAACACGATCGTACCCCGCTGGTTTTTCTTGGAGGAGGGGACCGGCTCCTTGTCCAACCACGTAGACGCCAGCCTGCTGAACTGGGCGAAGCAGAATCATAAAAAAGTGTGGGCGCTCCTCGGGAATCATTCGGATCCCGAGCTGACGGACGATATTTTGACCGATCCTGCGAAAAAAAGCAGCGTGATCAAACAGCTGACCGCTTATGTCAAATCGTACGGTCTGAACGGCATCAACGTCGATTTTGAAAATGTCAGCCCTCAGGACCGTGAAGCACTGACGGCGTTCGTGACGGAGCTGGACCAAAGTCTGCGTACCGTGGGCGGCGTCGTATCGATCGACGTGTCGCCGGACCTCGGAACCGACTGGACGGAAGCCTTCGATTACAAGGCGCTGGGACAGGCCGCGGATTATATCATTCTGATGGGTTACGATGAGCATTGGGGCGGCGACCCGATCGCCGGGTCCGTTTCTTCTTACCCTTGGGTAGAAAGCGCGCTGGATAAGCTTCTTCGCTCCGTACCATCGTCCAAGACGATCCTGGCCCTGCCATTCTATACCCGGGACTGGACGCTGAAAGAAGGAGGAGCCACTTCGGAAGAATTGAACCTGGCACAGCAGGGCGTCCGAACACGTTCTGTGGCCTATAACCGCACCTGGGACGACAACCTGGGGCAGTACGTTTTCAAATATCAAAAACAGGGATATACCCATAAAATATGGATTGAGGACAGCCGGTCCATCACGAAAAAATATGTTATGGCAGCCGACCGGGGAGTAGCCGGTTACGCTTTCTGGTATATGGGAGCGGAGACGCCTGACGTATGGACGGCGATGTCCAATGCGGAAAGGTATGCTTCCTACTAATCATGACCAGTAAGATTAGTGGAGTCTGATCTTTAAATAGATCAGGCTCTATTTTTATATTAAAGTTCAATAAAATTAGAATGTAATGTTCTATAGTTATTGAATATCTTAAACTGATCGATTAGAATAAAAACATATTAGTCCAGATTTTGGAATTCACCGGTATCGATACTATGGAATTTGGGAAGGAGAATGGGGATGAACTTGCTGGATCTTTCCTTTAAAAGAACGAGCTATGAGGCCAAAGTGTTGTCCTCCATCTGGTATGAGTGCGCGCTGGGAGCAGCCGTGCTGACCTATCCGAAGCTTCACGGGTCGCTAGACAAGCCCGGCGAATATTATGCCCAGCTGCGCCAAAGAGCCAGCAGCCGGCTCGAAGCCGAGCTTCAGTTCTGCCAGGAGCATAACACCTGGAAAATGCTGCTCCAGCTGCTGCATTCCTTGAACTGCGAGACGATTGAAAGCTTTGCAATGGAGGCTCATGCTCTAAGCAGGGAGGAGTTCCGCTTTCTTGTGCTCCCTTACCTGGAGACAGCTTTGGAGCCAGCCCGCAGACGGGCGGCGGAAGGAGACGCGGCTGGTGCGGAAGAGATGATGGATGCCTGCCGTGGACACCGTTTTTTTCCACAATTGATTCATGATGTGATGACGACGGATGCCGATACGCTAAGGGACCATCTGATTGCTCTGCTGCAGCTGTGGGACGCGGAGTTTATGGAACGCGAGCGGGAGATAACGGCGGCCGTGCTGAAGCGGGATGCGGAGGAGAAGGAGGCCTGGCTTCGGACGCTTTCACCTGAGGAGGCTGTCCTGAGGGCAACCGGTGTGGAGTATGCCCCCGAGCCGGGGGTTCAGCAGGTGCTGCTCATTCCTCATATCATTTATAGGCCGTTTACGGTGGAGGCTTCGCTGCCGCAAACGAAGGTATTCTATTATCCTGTCAGCGAGACCAGCCTGCCGGGGCTCCGGGATCCTTACGAGCCGCCGTCCAGGCTGGTGCAGATCTACAAGGCGCTGGGAGATGACAAAAGGCTCCGCGCCTTGAAGCTGATCGCCGGGAAGGACCGGACGCTGAAGGAGCTGACCGACGCCCTGGGGCTGGGGAAAACGACGGTGCATCATCATCTGGCCGTTCTGCGCGCAGCCGGGCTCATCCGGGTGAAGGGCGGCAGCTATGCCTGGAATCCGCAGTCACTTCACCATCATGAACGGGAGCTGAACGAATTTTTGACTGGCAGCCATGATCAATAGGCAGAACCCGGAACAAGCGGAGGGTGATTACGCACAGCTGAGGCGGTGGCCGCAAAATTTCGCATGGCTGTATGCGGACCAGCTGCTGTCCATGTTCGCCGGCACCTGCGGTACGTTTATCCTCTCCTGGCTGCTGTATGAGGTGACAGGCTCCACAGTGGCGATGGGAGGGCTGTGGCTGATCAGCTTCGCTTCCCAATGGGGCGTTCAGCTGCTTGCCGGTCCCCTGATCGACCGGTGGAAAAGAACGGTGGTCATGAAGCTGTCGGAAGCCGTCCGGGCTGCGGTTTATCTTGCCGCGGGCCTGATGTGGATAGCCGGGGAAAGACAGTCATATATATTGTATACGGCGTCTTGGATCAGCTCGTTTGTCATGTACGACCTTGCTTCCGGTGCCCTGCTTCCGAAGCTGGTAAGGCATGAGGAAGAATTGACCCGCAAAAATGCATGGATGTCGGGAAGCGTGCAGCTGATGCGGACCTTAGCCTTCCCGCTGGCGGGTCTTGGCGTACAGGTCCTTGAACCGGGAACGCTCCTTCTGATCCTGTCTTTGCTGTTTGCCGGCTCTTTCCTGTGCATCTGCTGCATTCGGGAGGGGCCACCTGCCTACGCTGCTTTTCCTGAACAAGGCCGGTCAGGCGCGGGAGCGGCTTGGTTCGGTCAGGTCCGGGCCGGATGGAAGGTATTTTCGGGCAACCGCCTGCTGGTTGCGCTCGCTTTGTTCGTCTCCGTTACCAGCTTTGGCGTAGCGGCTACGCAGGCGATGTATATCCCGTACGTCTCGGAGGTGCTTGGCGGTGGCGCGGCGGAATATGGCTGGTTTACGGCCGCATTTCCCTGCGGGTATGTGCTGGGCAGCTGGGCAGCCGGCAGAATAAGGGGAACCTCTCCGATGCTTGGCACCATGCTCACCGCTCTCCTGACCGGCGGGGCGACTTACGTCGGGCTGTCGCTCGTTCGCAGCCTGCCTGCTGCCTTGGTGATCGAGCTGGCTGCGGGGATCGCGATGCCGTTCTGGAATGTCTTCAGCAGTAATGCTTTCTACAGGCTGGTCCCTGAGCAGGTCCTTGGGCAGGTTTTATCGATGCGGCTGCTGCTCGTCAAATCTGCCGGACCGCTTGGTATCCTCTACGGCACTTTTTGCGCTGCGGCGTACGGAATTCCCCGGCTGTTCCTGACGGTCGGACTGCTCATTATGGCTGTGACGGGAATCGGTGTGGTCTGGACGATGATTTTCAGACATAATCCGGCAGGTGAATTGAGAAAATATCCATAGGAAAACAACCGTTTTACATACCACATGAAGGAAAAGAGGTTGACTATGGAGAAAGGTACCGATCAAGAGCTGTCTTACGGATCAGACTATCATTATATTCCCGCCACCTCGGCGGCCAGCGGTGAGGGCGTGGAGGTTCGCCCGGACGTATACAGCTACACGGTGCAAATCGTAAATATTGTGCTGGCCGGTGCCCCGCAGGCTGGATCGTTCGTATTGATCGATGCAGGTATGCCGGGTTCGGCGGATGACATCATCCGGACAGTGGAAGAGCGCTTCGGGTCTGGCCGCCGTCCGGAAGCGATTATATTGACCCATGCCCATTTTGACCACGTGGGCGCACTGATCGATTTAGTGAAGCACTGGGAAGTCCCGGTATATGCCCATAAGCTGGAGATGCCATACCTGACGGGACAGGAAAGCTATCCGAAGCCCGACCCGACCGTGGAAGGCGGAGTGCTCGCGAAGCTGTCCTTTGCGTTTCCGAATGAGCCGGTCAACGTGGGCACATGGGTCAAGCCGCTGCCGGATAACGGAAGCGTACCGGGCATGCCGGAATACAGGTGGATTCCTACGCCGGGACATTCGCCCGGGCATGTATCCCTGTTCCGGGAAAAGGACCGGACTTTGATTGCGGGGGACGCCTTTACGACCGTCCGCCAGGATGAGCTCTACAAAGTGCTGACCCAGAAGGTGGAAATTAGCGGACCGCCGCGGTATTTTACGCCGGATTGGTTTGCGGCCTGGCAGTCGGTCAAACGGTTGGAGGCTCTGCACCCGGATGCAGCTGTGACCGGGCACGGAGAGCCCGTAACCGGCGAGGAGCTGGCGGCGGGATTGAAGAGACTGGCGGAACAATTCGACAGCCTGGCCATTCCGGATCACGGGACCTACGTGAAACGGTACGAACATTAATCGCAGCTTAGAACGATCAGCCGTACAACGGGGGCCATACTCCTGGAATACGGCTTTTTTTATCAAAATACAACGTTTGTAGAAAGGAAGTGAACCGCACTCTTGTCCGTAAAATCGGTGAAATGGTATGCCGTGCTTGTGCTGCTGTGCGTACTCCTCGTGTATCTCGTCGACCTCACGACCTTCCGGTACCATGGAAGGGGGATATCCGGCAACGGCAATCCCGGACTGCTGTTTTTGTTTCCGGCCTGGACGGCCGCGCTGATGTTGATGATCGCGACCTTTATTATGGCTGTCAAATATTTTGACGACCTCAGCGACCATATCGTAAAGAAGGCTTACCGGATCTGGTTACCCCTTTTTTCCCTGCTCGCTCTTCTCCTGTCCGTTTATTTCCAATACCGCAAAATCATGCAGTGGGTGGATACTTACCGCCATATGACGGAGAAGGCCGGCTCGCCGCTTTTCCTAGGAGCACTAAATCCGTATAATAATTCACTCTATTACAATGCCCATATTTTGTTATTCTGTGTATCAGCGGCCATGCTATGCGGATGGTGGGTCGTATCCAGACGTCCGTACTAAACTTTCGGCATGACGGGGCGGATGAGGCGTGCTACAATAACATGTTGTAGCGCACCCTATGTCAGTTGAAAGGAACATTCATGAGAAAAACATCCGCACCCCTACCTACATTTATTCCATTACTGATCGGCATTACGGCGATATCGTTCTCTTCCATCTTCGTAAAATGGTCGTCCGCGCCTGCGTCGGTGCAGGGCATGTACCGTCTGTTGTTTACCGCGATTTTGATGCTTCCCTTCCTCAAGCCCCATTGGAAGGAATTACGGGCACTATCCATAAAAAATTGGCTGCTCCTCGGGACGTCCGGCTTTTTCCTCGCGCTTCACTTCCTGCTCTGGATGGGATCGCTCAAGCTGACAAGCGTCTCCAGCTCAACGATTATATTAGCGCTGGAGCCGGTTTTTATCGTCATCGGGGCGTTCTTCTTTTATAAGGAAAAAACGTCGGCTGCAGCCATTTCGGGCATGGTGGTCGCCATTGCCGGAGCCGTTCTGATCGGACTCGGCGATATCGGCGTATCCCGTGACAATCTGCTTGGCGATCTGCTGTCCGTCCTTGGCACGCTCGCGGTGTCCGTGCACATGCTGATCGGGCAAAAAATGGTCGCCCGCGTGCCATCCTTTGTGTACAGCTTTGTCGTGTTTCTTTCGGCCGCGGTCGTGTTTGCCGTATATAACGCGGCGGTCGGGGTGTCTTTTACGGCATACCCGGGACGGGACTGGGGAATATTTCTGCTGCTGGCCGTCGTCCCGACGGTATTTGGCCATCTGCTGTTTAACTGGCTGCTGCAGTACGTGCCCGCATCGACGATTTCGATGAGCATCCTGGGAGAACCGGTTGGCGCGAGCCTGCTCGCGTTCCTGATCCTTGGTGAAGCGATCACGCTGTTTCAGCTGGCGGGGGGACTGCTGGCGATTGCCGGCCTGATCGTATTTCTGAACGCCGGGAAGTTCAAAAGCCGGCCGAAAAGTGATATTCCCGTCGAGCCGGCCCATCCGGCGCCATGATTTGACCAACTACGAAGCGGCTCCGACCTATGGTCGGAGCCGCTTTTTTTTGCGATGAAACCCTTTATACAGAAAATTTAATAGTAATTATTACGATTTACTTGCCAGCTTGGATGTTTTATGGTTTAATCGTTAAAGCGTAATAATTACGATTAATAATCCATATAATGTACCGATTTGAATATTTGCCATCCTATTCCCCGAAAAAATCGGACTGAATGGATGATACGCGAGATTATAAGCAAGCCACAGGAACGGCAGTCGCTTTGAAACTCCATAAGCTGCAGAAAGGGCAAAAATTTTTTGTCTGGAATTAATCGTAATATTTACGAATAAATCCGAGAGGGAATGATTCATCCCTTGACGATGAGGAGGGTGAAAACGGGATGAATATCGCAGCAATGAACAACGTTGTATACGGTTATGATGGGGTCCCCGTCATACATAACGTCTCGCTTCGGATTGAATCCGGCGAGTTTATCGCGGTCAGCGGGCCGAATGGTGCAGCCAAGTCGACGCTGCTGAGACTGCTGCTCGGCTTGGTAAAGCCGTGGAGCGGCGAGGTCAGCTACGCCCCGGATTTTAACCGGAAGGCCATCGGGTATTTGCCGCAGCAGGCAGCCTCGTTCAACAGCGGATTTCCGAGCAAGGTGATCGAGCTGGTCCGTTCCGGCTGCTACCCGAAGCTTGGATTGTTCCGCCGCTTCGGCGCCGAGCAGCATGCGCTCGTGGAATGGAGCCTCCGGCGGGCGGGAATGTGGGAATACCGCACCAGAAAAATCGGCGGGTTATCCGGCGGCCAGAAGCAGAAGGCATGCATCGCCCGCGTCATGGCCCAGCAGCCCGATCTGGTTGTCCTGGACGAGCCGGTAACTGGCATGGATGCAGGCAGCAGGCTGCAATTTTACCAATGGATGAGGGACTATGTATCCGCGGATGCCAGACGCACGGTGCTCATGGTGACGCATGGACTGGATGAAGCCCGTCCCTATTTAGACCGGGTCATCCGGTTGGAAGGAAAGGAGGAGGACTGCCAATGCTTCACTTCGAATTCATGCAGCGCGCCTTTTGGGCAGGAGGTCTTATTGCATTAATCGCCCCGATCCTCGGCGTGTTTCTCGTCCTGCGGCGGCAGTCGCTGATGGCGGACACCCTGTCGCATGTATCTATGGCGGGCGTGGCGCTTGGGAGCGTCCTGCATATGAGCCCTGTACTGGCGGGATTCCTGTTCGCGGTGATCGGCGGGATTGCGATTGAACAGCTCAGGAGGTCCTACCGCGCATACAGCGAGGTTCCTGTTGCGATCATTATGACGTCCGGGCTGGCGCTGGCGATGGTGCTGATGAGCATGAAGAGCAGCCTGAGCAAAAGCTTCAGCAGCTACCTGTTCGGCTCCATCGTGGCCGTGAATCCGCTGCAGCTGATGATCATCGCCGCGGTGACAGCGGGTGGACTGATCTTCTTCGCCGTCCTTCGGCGCCACCTCTATACGCTGACATTCGATGAGGAGACGGCTGCCGTGGGCGGCGTACAGGTCAAGCTGCTGACGTTCGCATTCGCGGTCATGTCGGGACTGATCGTGGCTGCGGCGATGCCGATTGTCGGCGTCCTGCTGGTTTCGGCACTGATCGTGCTGCCTTCCGCATTTGCGCTGCGCTTTGCCGGCGGCTTTCTGCAGGCGTGCATCCTGGCGGTTTGTGCCGGTCTGACCGGCGTGTTCGGCGGCCTGACGGCTTCCTATTACACGGATACTCCGCCAGGCGGCACGATTGCGCTGACGCTGCTGCTGATCCTTCTTGCGGGCATTGCCGTCCAGAAGGTCGGCCAGCGCCGCAGACAGCGCCACTTGGGAGAAGCGGTCAGGGCCGTCCCGTCCGCATCCAGGCAGGTAATGAGCACATCATATCAAGAAGAGGAGACAAACGTATCATGAATAAAAGAACACCCTTTCTATCTGCACTTATCGTAAGTTCGATGATCCTGGTCCTGGCCGGATGCGGATCGGCAGCGAAGAATGATAGCGCTGAGCCGGCTGCGGCGACCGTGGCCGGCAAGGACAAACTCAAAATCGAAACGAGCTTCTACCCGATGTATGAATTTACCCGCCAGGTTGCCGGCGATTTGGCGGATGTGCATCTGCTCGTTCCTGCAGGCACCGAGCCCCACGACTGGGAACCGACGCCGAAGGATATGGCCGCGATCGAGCAGGCGGACATATTGGTCTATAACGGAGCCGGGTTGGAAAGCTGGGTGGATCAGGTGGTCTCCGGCTCGGACAGCAAGGGGATGACGGCGGTAGAAGCGAGCAAGGGCTTGGAGCTGATCCCGGGAACGGAAGAAGAAGACCACGATCATGACCATGACCATGACGCTGCAGATGGAGACGCGCATGCGGCTGAAGCGGAAACCGGACACGAAGAGGAGCATGCCCATGAGCATGAACACGAGCACGATCACGGCGCTTTCGATCCCCATGTTTGGCTGTCGCCGAAGCTTGCCATCGGAGAAGTCCGCACAATCGAAGCAGCGCTGTCCGCGAAGGCGCCGGAGCACAAGGCACAGTTTGAAAAAAATGCCGCTGCCTACATAGCCAAGCTGCAGCAGCTGGACGAGCAGTACACGAAAGAGCTGTCGGGCACAAAGCGAAAAGATTTTGTTACGCAGCATGCAGCTTTCGAATACCTGGCCCACACGTATGGACTGACGCAGGTACCGATTGCCGGTCTCTCTCCCGAACAGGAACCGTCGGCGCAGGCGATGGCGGAGGTCGTGAAGTTCGCCAAGGCTCATCAGGTGAAGACGATTTTCTTCGAGACGCTGGTATCCTCCAGTGTAGCGGATACGATCGCCAAAGAGGTCGGGGCGAAGTCGGCCGTGCTGAATCCGATCGAGGGGCTGACCGCAGAAGACGAAGCCAATAACCTCGACTATCTCCAGATTATGCAGGCAAACTTAACGGCGCTGGTGAAGGCGCTGAATGAATAATCCCATGACAGGAGGACTTGCTCTTATGAACCAATCATCCGTCATTCCGGTCACCGTCTTGAGCGGTTATCTCGGATCTGGCAAAACGACGGTTTTAAACCATGTGCTGAACAACCGCGAAGGCGTCAAGGTCGCCGTCATCGTGAACGATATGAGCGAAATTAACGTAGACGCGCGGCTCGTCCAATCTGAGACTTCCTTGTCGCGCACGGACGAGAAGCTGGTCGAAATGTCCAACGGCTGCATCTGCTGCACGCTGCGGGACGACCTGCTGCAGGAAGTCCGCAAGCTGGCGGAGGAGCGGAGATTTGACTACATTCTGATCGAATCGACAGGCATCTCCGAGCCGATCCCCGTTGCGCAAACGTTTCA
Organism: Paenibacillus sp. PSB04; assembly: GCF_025809195.1. NCBI lineage: Bacteria > Bacillati > Bacillota > Bacilli > Caryophanales > Paenibacillaceae > Paenibacillus > Paenibacillus sp. PSB04. The sequence continues at coordinate 6,048,504 of NZ_CP081301.1, read as the reverse complement.
TTACCAGGACGAGGCCTCAGGGATCGATTTGACGAAATACGCCCGGCTGGACTGCATGGTTACCGTAGTCGATGCGTACCGTTTCTGGCATGATTTCGCCTCAGGGGAAACGCTGCTCGACCGGAAGGAAGGCGCCGGGGAGGAGGATGACCGCGATGTGGCCGATCTGCTCATCGATCAGATCGAAACCTGCGACGTGCTGCTCCTCAACAAATGCGATCTGGTGGAAGAAGAGGCGTTAAACCAGCTGGAGGGATTGATCCGGAAGCTGCAGCCCTCAGCCAAAATCGTCCGGACCGTGAACGGGGAGGTCGCACCGGGTGAAATCATGTATACAGGCCTGTTCGATTTTGATGCGGCGAGCCAGTCTTCCGGCTGGATTCAGGAGCTGCAGCGCGAACATCATACGCCCGAAACGGAGGAATACGGCATCGGCTCCTTCGTGTACCGCCGGCGGGTCCCGTTTCATCCGGAGCGGCTTGCCGCGCTGCTGTCGGACTGGCCGGAGGAGATCGTCCGCGCCAAGGGATTGGTCTGGCTGGCTGTCCGCGGCGATATGGCGGCGAGCATCAGCCAGGCGGGACCGTCGATCCAATTTGGCCCGGCAGGCTATTGGGTCGCTTCGCTTCCGGAGGCGGAGCAGCGGGAATGGCTGGCACAGGAGCCGGATCTCCGGCGCAGATGGGACGAAACCTGGGGTGACCGGATGAACGAGATTGTGCTGATCGGGATCGACATGGACCGGGAAGGCATCACCCGCCGCCTCGATGAGTGCCTGCTGACCAGCGGAGAGATGGAAATGAACTGGGCTGAGTTTCGAAATCCGCTGCCTTGGATCGAAATCCAGTAACATAGGTACTTACGTACAGAGCTTGGCCGTCCGAAAAAGGGTTCATTCGGGCGGCTTTTTTTCGTAAATCGCCAAGTTACGCCTTCCGAGGCTCTATGGAGCATCACAAGCCCGTCTCGCGTTTGAATTTGCCGGATTGCGTGTAAAGGATAAGGGACTTCACCCGCCGCCCATGCGTGAAAACGCAGGTTCGGGGAGACACTACGGTCAAATCCAAGGAGGGACGATGCTGGCATGAAAGCTGTAACCTATCAGGGCAAAAAGAAGGTGGAAGTGAAGGAGGTCGGCGACGCGAAACTTGTCAAGCGGGATGACATACTCGTCCGGGTGACAAGCACCGCGATCTGCGGTTCGGATCTTCACATTTACCACGGGCTGATTCCGGGGATGTACGACGATTATGTCATCGGTCATGAGCCAATGGGGATCGTCGAAGAGACCGGACCGGACGTTACCCGTGTCAAAAAAGGCGACAGGGTCATCATTCCGTTCAATGTTGCGTGCGGAGAGTGCTTTTTCTGCCAAAACCAGATGGAAAGCCAATGCGACAACGCCAATGACGCCAAGGATACGGGCGGTTATTTCGGCTACTCGGAGACGTACGGCGGTTACATGGGAGGGCAGGCGGAGCTTCTCCGGGTGCCCTTCGGCAATTTCGTGCCTTTCAAGGTACCGGAGGATGCCGAGGTGGAGGACGAGAAAATTCTGTTCCTCTCCGATATTCTTCCGACCGCCTATTGGGGCGTGGACAATGCCGGCGTGAAGCCCGGCGATACGGTCATTATCCTCGGCTGCGGCCCGGTCGGTTTGCTGGCGCAGAAATTCGCCTGGAAAAAAGGGGCCAAGCGCGTCATCGCGGTCGACCATGTGGACTATCGGCTGGAGCATGCCAAACGGACAAACAACGTGGAGACGTACAACTTCGAGAAGACTCATGACATCGACCAAACGCTGCTGGAGGCGACAAAGGGCGGCGCGGACGTTGTCATCGACTGTGTGGGACTGGATGCCAAACGGACCGCTATGGAGAAGGTCGAGACAGCCCTGATGCTGCAGGGAGGATCGCTTGGTGCCTTTAATACGGCCGCCAATGTCGTCCGCAAGTTCGGAACGATTCAGGTGATCGGGGTGTATGGACTGAAATACAACATGTTCCCGTTCGGCCATCTGTTTGAGCGCAACGTGCAGGTGAAAATGGGGCAGGCCCCCGTCATTCATTACATGCCCGAGCTGTTCCGGCAGATCCAAACCGGGAAAATCGACCCGACCGACATCATTACGCATCGGCTGCATATTAGCGATGCGCCGCGGGCTTACGAAATTTTCGATAACAAGGATGAGAGCTGCATCAAGGTCGTGCTGAAGCCCTAGAACGGTATTATGCGGGTTCAGAAGCTCATGCAGCGATATAAGCGAATCACTGAATCACAAACCCAAAAAGGAGTGGTGTGCAGGAATGATCCTGCCGCCCTCCTTTTTTTCGTATACCTGAACAGCTTCTGACTCTCGCAGTGAGGAAGCCCCCCTGCTTTCAAGGTTTTTTTGCCGACGTTATAAATTCTTTAGAATTGCCTCCTATACTTCTTGGCAGGAGGAGATCATATGAACGAAATGAACGAGACTAACGTACTGGAAGTATTGAACGTATCGAAAAAAGCGGGGGCGCGTACCTTGGTGGACCACGTGTCCTTTTCCATACAGGCGGGGGATGTATGCGGTTTTGTCGGTCCGAACGGTGCCGGGAAAACGACGCTGATCCGGATGATGACAGGACTGATCAAGCCGGGGGGCGGGAGCATCCGAATTGACGGAACCGATGTGGGGCACGAGCGGGTCAAGGCGCTGTCCCGGGTCGGGGCGATTGTGGAATCGCCGATCTTTTTTCCTTATATGTCAGGCAGGGACAACCTGCTGAACCTGGCAAGGCTGCATCCGAATGTGCCGGGGACAGAGCGGAAAGCACGTGTGGAGGAGGCTCTGTCGATTGTTGGGCTGAGCGAACGGGGCTCGGACAAAGTAAAAACCTACTCGCTCGGCATGAAGCAGCGGCTCGGCATCGCCCAGGCTTTGCTTGGGGATCCGCGGCTGATCATTCTGGACGAACCGGCGAACGGCCTTGACCCGATGGGCATCCGCGAGCTGCGCCAGCTGATCCAGCGGCTGAACCAGGAGCGCGGGATTACGTTTCTGGTTTCGAGCCACCTGCTGGACGAGCTGCAGCGGATTTGCAGCCGCTTTGTCATCATCAAGGAAGGCAAGCTGGTCTGGGAAGGCACAAGCCGCGAGTGGCAGGAGGCGGCCGGGGCGAAGGGGATCGAAGAGCACTTTGTGGAGATGATGACCTCATGAACAGCGCCTTGTTTCTAAGCGAGTGGGAACGGATGTGGAAGCGCAAAATCACCTGGCTGTTCCTGATCGCCATGCCTGCTGTCGTCGCGGCTACCGCCAAATATTATGCCGGCCACAATCGGGGAATTTCACCCGCGAGTGCGGAGTATACCTGGGCGGGCAATTTTCCGGTGATGGCCTTGATCGAGCAGCTGATCGTTGTGTTCAATGTGATGTCTCTGATCCTGCTCACGCTTTCCGTCACGGAGGAATACCGCAGCGGGCAGATCCGGATGGTCATGCTCCGTTCGTTCACGGCAGGGCAGCTGCTGCGCGCTAAATGGCTGGCCTATATGGCGGTGATGGCGCTGTATTTTACCGTATACCTGCTGTTGTCGATGGCCGCCGGCCTGCTGTTCTTCGAGCCTCACGAACACATTCAGCTGTTTTACCATGACCATACCGTCCCCTTAAAAGGGATGATCGGCTACACCTTGTTGTATTACGGACTTGCGTTTCTGAGCGTGCTGGCGATCGGGAGTGTCTTCATGGCGGCGGCCGTCATTTCGCGAACGACGACGGGCGCCGTCGGTTTGGGGCTCGGATTTCTGCTGTGCTCACTCGGATTTCCGCTGATTTATGAGCTGGCCAACCGGGTTGGCGGCCTGGGCCTGCCGGGGATGCTCAAGTATTTGTCGTTGACTGAAATCCAGTACAGCGGAATCGCGGTTATACTGGGTCAGGCCCAGGCGGTGAGTTCGGAAGCCGCAGCCCTGACCGCGCTGCTTGTGGGCTTAGGATATGCCGTGGTTTTCGGCGTGGGATCGCTGCTTGTATTTTCAAAATCGGACCGGTGGATGTAAGGGGGATAAATGATGCTTGCGATGATGTTAAGCGACTGGGAACGGATGTGGAGACGGAAAAAGACGCTCGTCAGTCTGCTGATTTTTGCCTTGATTATAGGATTGGATTGTCTTTTTTTAAGCATGCAGAATTTGGGGGCGTTCGATAATGTATCGACCGTTCCGCTTGTGTCGGAAAATTTCGCTTTGTTTTTGTTGAAAGAGGTGTCGTTCTTCCTCGTGCTCATTATCGGACCGATGCTGATCATCGACAGCATGAACGGGGAGTACACATCAGGACAGCTGCGGATGGTGCTGATTCGCCCGGTATCCTTCGCCAAGCTGTTCCTGGCTAAATGGATGAACTTGGCGGGAATGCTGCTGCTGTTCACGGCTGTAACGTTTGCCGTCGGCGAAGCCTTCGGCTATGTTTTTCTGCCCGGCGCGGATACCGTGGTGTTTTTGAATCCGGAACAGCAATACGGCCCGACTGGGGCGTTCTTCTACTGCTTGAAGTCTTACGGCCTTTTTTATCTGATCCTGCTGGCGCAGCTGAGTCTGACCAGCCTGATCTGCACGCTGCTGCCGGGCGTTGTGCTCAGTTATTTGGGGTGGATTGCGGTCGCAGCCGGGTCTTTGTATGTCTCTGATTCATTCGGGTTTCTTCTGATGGGAATGAGTACGATCTTTAAATTGACGGCGGGATTATACCATCATCCTTTTTATTTGCCGCTTCTGATGTGTCTTGGATTCGGTTTTGCCGTTACAATGGGATTATGGCAGCGGAGAGGCTGGACCAAATAGAGAGAGAAGAAAGAGGTACCTGGAATGAGCGACAAAATACTGATCGTGGATGACGAAGCCGAAATTGCCGCCCTGCTGGAGCAGGCGCTGACGATGGAGGGTTACGAGGTGATGACCGCCGCAGACGGGCGTGAGGCGCTGGAACGGATCCACGACCGGCCGGATTTGATTATTCTGGACGTCATGATGCCGCATGTCAACGGCTTTGAGCTGTGCCAAATGATCCGCGAGGAAGTAGGCTGCCCGATATTGTTCGTAAGCGCGAGGCAGGCCGAAGCAGACCGGATCCAGGGGTTGTCCATCGGCGGCGATGACTATATTACGAAGCCGTTCAGCATCCGGGAGCTGAAGGCCCGCGTCGCGGCCCATCTCCGGGGGAGCCGGCGGGCTGCCGGCCAGCAGGCGGAACGGTCCACCTTGCGGTACGGGCTGCTGCATATCGATCTGAAAGGGCGGAGCGTCGCCTACAAGCAGACCGAGATTCCGCTGACTGCGAAGGAATTCGACATTATCGAGCTGCTTGCGCTGCATCCCGGCCAGGTTTTTTCCAAGGAGCAGATCTATGACAAAGTGTGGGGGCTTGAGGCGATGGGCGATGCCAGCACGGTAACGGAGCATGTGAAGAAAATCCGGGCGAAGCTGACCGGTACAGATCCGGATACCCCATACATCACGACGGTTTGGGGGGTCGGGTATAAATGGGAAAAATCGGCTTTATAGAGCGGCTTTCCATAAAAAAGCAGCTGATCTCTACGTTCATCCTGATCATGCTGCTCAGTCTGGTGCTGACGGCGGTAACCTATATTGTTGGCTTCTGGTGGCTCACGAGCAGCAGCTGGTTCAATCCGGCCAATCACTACGAACAGAAGATTCCGGCGATTGCCGCGTACTCGCGCACTTTGGGAGAAGCGGTGCTGGATCCGGCCAGCCGGCCGAAACTGGAGGAGAAGATTCCCGGAGAAGGGATCAAGTATCAAGTGATGGACGCCGGGGGCAAGGCGTTATACGGAACACTGACCGGACCGGTTTTTAAACAAAAAGGGGATTTGGTCCAACGCTTAAATACCTCTTTTTCGCGGCAGCCCAGCATCGGGTTCGGCGGCGTCATTACGAAGATCGTCCCGGTGACGTCTTCCTCTGGAGAGCTGCGCGGCGCCATCGCGCTGGAGTACAAGCTTGAGGTGACTTACAACGGTGGCCCAGGGTCAGCGGATATTCTCAAGTTTGCCCTGAATATTTGTTTTCTTGCGGCGCCTTTTATTTACATTGCGCTCTTTACTTATATATTTGCAGCCCGGTTCGGAAGGCGGATCAGCCGTCCCGTTCATGAACTTATCGATGCATCCGAGCGGATCCGCAGGCAGGATCTTGATTTTACGATCACTTACAAGGCGGCCAATGAGCTGGGGCTGCTCACCGATTCTTTTGAAAAGATGCGGGCTGCTCTAAAAGACTCCCTGCTCCGGGAATGGAAGCTCGAGCAGGAGCGCCGGGATATGATGGATGCCATCGCCCACGACCTCCGGACACCGATGACGATTATTCAGGGCAATGTAGAAATGTTGACGGATACCGCGGGAGTGATTCCGCGTGACAAGCTCGAAGATCGTCTGCGCGTCGTGGAGGGCAACATTCAACGGGTCAACCGGCTGATTCAGGATATTCAGGTGGCTTCCGAGAAGGATATGGAATATTTCCCGCTGTATGTGAAGGAAACGGATGTCGCGGAGTTTGCAGGCGCCAAAGAACGGGAGATCCGCTATCTGTGCGCGGGCAAGCAGATCCGGCTGGAATATACGGTGACCGATGAGCGGCCGGAGCCGTATCCCGTCTATATGGACGTCCAGCGCGTCGGGCAGGTTCTGGATAACGTCATTACGAACAGCCTCCGGTATGTTCCGGAGAAGGGGAGCCTCAGCGTATCCCTCACCATTCGCGAGAAGGACATCCGGTACGAAATCTGTGATACGGGGCCTGGTTTCAACGAAGCGGACATTCCGAATCTGTTCCGAAAATTTTACAAAGGCGACAAGGGACAAACCGGGCTTGGCCTGTATACAGCCCGCGTCATTTGCGATAAGCATGGGGGAGGCATTCAGGCTTCCAACCGGCCGGAGGGCGGGGCCTGCATTACGTTTACGGTTCGGACGGACATGCATAACCGTGAAACGGGGCAATGAACGGAAAGCGTCTATAAAGGCACCGGCAAAGACAGGATGCGTTCATCCTGTCTTTTGTTTTGTCGGCGGCTGGATCTCACAACGAAACGGTGAAAGAGATCCCTTAACCGATGTTTATGCGAAAGGATGCTTCCCTTTTTTTCGTCTTAACAGGCTAGAAGTAATGGCGAGCATCCAACGCGTGTTTTTTTGGGATTTGACGGATTTATAACGATCAGCTGATTCCGTAGTTTCTGATACGCCGGCATGCTTGCGGTGATGCTCAGCTTGGCGGTATTCCATCAACTTTTCTTGCACATAATGATGTTCCAGCATGTGTTCTCCTCCTCGAATAAATGTTCCGGTATTGGATGAATCTGTCTTTTCTCTGTCTAATGCCATTATGATCTATTCAAAAGGGGATAAAAAGTGTATACTTGCGCAAAAGGATTTCCTCTTTTATTTGGGACGTCAGGCAAGGAGGGCTGAGTATGCTGTTGGATGAAAGGTATTTGCTGCTGCATGAGCGCTTTGGCGGCGGCACGGAGCTGGGGATACCTATCGAAGTGACGCTGGATGAGCTGGCCGATGCGCTGTATTGTACCAGCCGTAACGCCAAGCTGATTTTAAGAAAACTTGAAAGCGAGCATTTGATCGAGTGGCTGCCCGGGCTTGGCCGGGGGAACCGGTCGAGGATCGTGTTCAAAGCCGACAAGGAAGCCTATTTGATCGAGTATTCCCAGCATCTTGTGGAGAACGGCGATTACAAACGCGCCTTCGACCTGATCGGGGGATTTGGAAACGGAACGTACGCCAAGCCGAAATTTCTCGAATGGCTGGATAACCACTTCGGCTACAAAAAAGGGGAAGAAGGCGGCCCCGATGATACGCTGATCTTTCCCGTGCTGAAATCTCCGCATACGCTGGATCCTGCCGATTTGCTGTACGCGTTCGATTCGCATTTGATCCGGCAAATTTTTGACCGGCTGCTGAAGTTTGATGAACAGACCGGCACGATTGCGCCGATGATCGCTCATACCTGGTCATCGAACGACAGCGCCACGGAATGGACGTTTTATTTGCGCAAGGGGGTTCGCTTCCATAACGGGCAGGAGCTGACCTCACGCGATGTGCAGTTCACGCTTGAACGCCTTAAGGACGGGACGGCCAACGGATGGCTGATGCGAGGCGTGGAGCGTGTTGAGACGATCGGACCCCGGGTTCTGCGGGTCAAGCTGAACCGGCCTAACTGGATGTTTGACCGGTTCATGTGCTCGGCGGCGGCTTCGATTCTGCCCTTCGGCTTCGCAGGCATGGAAGAAGACAGCTATTGGAGCCATCCGCTCGGAACAGGCCCGTTCCGTCTGGTCACTTGGACCAGCGGCCGGATCGGGATGGCGGCGTTTGACGCCTATTTTCAGGGGAGGCCGTATCTGGACGGTGTCGACATCGTGATCATGCCGGAAGAATGCAGCACGGAAATGGACGGAATCGCCAAGGTTCACCACAGCCTGGATACGATGCGTATGGACCGGAGTACGCCGGAGGATACCTGGCAGGAGATCGAGAAACTGTGCCAGGGCTGTACGCTGCTTACCTGGAACGTGTCACGTGAAGGTGTGCAGCAGTCGGAGGCGTTCCGGCGGGCCGTGCGGATGATCCTGCATCCCGGTGATATGGTGGCGGAGCTGGGCGGCGAACGGGCGCTGCCGGCTTTTGGGTTCCGCCCTGACGCGAGCCGTTCCCACGCGGTGGAACCGTCGCGTCCCGATCGCGTCCGGAGGGCGCTGGAAGAATCGGGTTATAACGGAGAGGTCCTCCGCTTTGCATGCCACCAAAAATATGGGGAAGACGGCATGTGGGTCGTAAACCGGCTGGCTGCCTGGGGAATCCGAATCGAGACCCTGGATTATGACCAGTGGCCGGAATCGGATTTCGTCATCTCCGGCCTGGTATTTCCCGAAGACGAGGTATGCGAAATTGAAGCTTATCAACACCGGGATTGCGTCATGCAGGCTTATTTTGACCGTGAACGGAAGGAATGGATTACCGGCCGGATCGATGCGGCCGTGGCGGCCGAATCTACGGACCAGCGGCGGATGTTCTTGAAGGAGATCGAGGAACATCTCCGCGATGAGGCGACGGTCATTTTTCTGCACCACCGGAGGCTGAGCACCTTTTTGCATCCCTCGGTACGCGGTGTCAGCCTGAATCCCCTCGGGTGGATTGACTTTAAGGATGTATGGCTCGAACAGGCATGACGAAAGACTGCAAAAGCGAAGCTCGTGCTCAAGTATGAAACGTTTGTGAAGCGTAGGACTAATTTGTTGCTTAATCATAAAAGCAGGCATACCGCGGGATGAACCCCACTGTATGCCTGCTTTATTCATATATACCGATTAGAATTTAAAAATCTGGATCGTCTTCTGCAGCTGGAACACGGCCTGTCTCATCGCTTCGGTCTCATCGACGACCGCCTCGATCGACATCATCTGCTCGTTCATGGCGGCGGACACCTGCTCCGTACCGGCGGAGGACTGCTCGGTGATGGCCGAAATATTCTGGATGGCCGCCGATATTTTACGGGCACTGTCCAGCATCAGGTCACTTTCATTTGAGAATGAAGTGATTTGCTCGGTTATGTATTGTACGCTTTCGACGATGTGGGCAAAAATCTGCTCGGCCTCGCGGATCCGTTCATTTTGCTGCTGCACCACATCCTCGTTGATCTTGATGTTGTCAATCGCCTGGTGAATGCTCTGCTCAATGCTTTTAACGAGGCTGAACACTTCCTGTGTAGACGCAGTTGATTCCTCCGCAAGCTTGCGGACTTCCTGGGCAACCACGGCAAAGCCAAGCCCATGCTCGCCTGCCCGCGCCGCCTCGATCGAAGCGTTTAAGGACAAGAGATTGGTCTGTTCGGCAAGTTCGGAAATCGTCTTGGTGATCTTCGTGATGCCTTGGGCATTTTTGGACAGCGTGTCAATGGTCTTGGCCACATTCTCCGTTGCCTCGACGTTCTGTCGCATCCCTTCCGCCTGCTTCTCCACAGACTGCCGTCCTTTCTCTACGAGGCTGAAGGTAATTTCGGACTGCTCCTTCATTTCCTTGGTAGAGGCTGCATAGTTGCCGACTTTGAGCTCGATGGCCTGGATGGATTCGGTCATGCCGGCGACGTCCGAGGAAATTTCGTTTGCGCCGACGGCCAGCTCGTTGGCCGAAGTGGCGACTGTCGCCATGACGGTTTTAAGCTCCTGATTTTTATCTGCGATACCGCGGCTCGAATCCATCACCTGGCGGGTGATGCTTGACGCGTCGTTCAAAATTTTCTTCAGCTTGTCCACCATGCTGTTAAACGATCGGCTGACGTCGCCCATGGAACCCGATTCATCGACACGGTTTGTAAAATCGCCTTTGGCAATGCTGGCGGTGGCGTTAGCGATGCTGTCAAACGAAGATGTAAGCGTTTTCTCGATGTAGCGGGCTAAAGGGTAAGTTAGTGCGGCAAAGATGATGACGAACGCCGCGCCGATCAGGATTTCCCCGATCAGAATGAAAATAATCAGGGCTGGGAGTGCGAACAATGCGGCCACCAAGTAACATCCGGCCAGGACCCGCTGGGACAGAGGAAGATTCTTCAGCCAAGACATAGGAAAATAGACCTCCTTCAATTGAGCAAATTTTACCATATTATAACATCGATATGAGCAAAAGGTCTATATATGAATATTTTTGTCGATTCACTACATGAAAGTGATTCCATGAAGCCATAATAAACCAAAAAAGTGAGTTGTCAGGAGGTTATTACCGATGCGTATAGTGTTGATGATTTGGATGATGGTTCTGGCGGCAGCGGCTGCTCCGGCAGGAGCTGCATCAGCAAAGCCAGCCGATGTTTGCAAAATCGAGAAGAGTCTTTTTAAATCAAACGTCCAGCAGGAAGGAAACGTCTGCGACGTGCATATCAAACGCAGCGACCTGAACGTATCCCTTATGGGCCGTCACCTGTCGCCGGAGCTGATGGATCTTGCCCTGGGTGCCACTTTCGAGCACACGGACCCCCAAGGGGCAAAGGGAGTGGTGACCGGTGAATTCGCGCTGCTGGAGGACGAAGTCAATCCGGTCATTGATGCACTCCGCAAAGGCAAGATCAACATCTCAGCTGTGCATAATCATTGGATGCAGCAGGAGCCGGAGGTGCTGTACCTTCATTTTCAGGCGGAAGGAGACCTCGCCTCCCTCAGTCATACGGTATACCATGCCATGGAAGCGGTGAAACACCAAGGCGCGGTCCATTAAAACTGTTTGTTTACCGCTCCAGATCAGTGAAGGACGGAACAGCAGGGGCGAAGCGCGGCTTTAACAACTCGGTGCCCGCCGCGGCTGCAATGGATGCCAGGCAAAGAAGCAATCCGGCGGTCGCCACGACGGGCAGCGCTGACCACTCGAAAATGGTGCGGCCCGCGGCGGTCTGAATAGCGACCGCGGCAACGGATGCGATCCAAGCGGCGCTGCCTGTATGCAACAGCAGCTGTGCTCGCCGGGCTTCGGCCCGTGAGCGCTCCAACAACCAGCCGAGCAGCGGCAGAACCTGCAGCGCATGAAAACCAAGGCCGTGCAGGACGATGATATTGCCGCCTGCTCCTGTAAAGCGCCCGTTCAGGGCGATCATCCACAAGCCGGCCGCAAAGCTAAGCGTCACCGACACAAATGAATAGCGGATGCCTAGGATCAGAAGCGGCCTTGCGGCTAAGAGCTTGCGGCGGAAAAAGGCGACGGCTACAACGGTCGTCACGATAATAAGGATGAAGGACGCAAGGCCAAACGCAGTTCCGGCGATCGTATCGATGATTGAACCGGATTGCGAGAAACGCGGGTTCACGCCCCGAAAATGCTGGATTGTCTCCACGGCGTATGCATAGACGACGATCGGAACAAACACCCGGCGGATGGCCGTCCGTGCCCTTGCCTTAAAGCCGGACAGCGGCAGCAGCATGGCAATCGACAGCATAAATACGCCGATCGCCGCATTGAACGAAAAGGCACTGGCGACATTGCCCTCCGGCGGTACAACCGGGCCGAACATGCCGATATATGCAGCGATGCCCGCGGCAAGGACAAACCCCGCAACACCGAGCCAAGCAAGCAGCTTCTCCTCCGCAAAAAGGCGTCCGGCGCCCCGCAAAGCCAAACGAATATAGTTTTCCATCAATCCTCAAACCTCCTGTTTTTTATTTATTGATAAATAAATATATAGGCTACAAAAAAGGCAGTCTGTAACTGCCTTTTTGTATTCTCTGTTTTGCTCCAGACCGGCTGGAATTTGAACCATCTAGAAGCGTCTAGCGCTTAGTCCCCATGCTCAAATAAGTACCACTCTAACAATCCTTGAAGCAAAGCATTTGCGGTAAATCCAGCACTTCAGCCACCGTAATCAGGTACCCCATGCCCATAAACTGGCTTGCCGCGGCTTCAGGCTCCGGCAAACCGGCGGCGGTAAATTTCTCCAGCACCGAACTGAATATATTGGAAAAAAGCCCGCGCACATGCTCACGAATCGCCGGTTCCGGGATCGTATGCGCCTGCATGACGAGCAGCGTCTCTGCCCGGTAGCTGCTCATTACGTCATCAAATACTTGCCCCATCGTTTCCATAAGCTGATCGGCGGGCGCTTCTACCCGTGAAAAGGCATCGGCGATCCGCCCGATAGCCTGATCGATGACGGCGATAAACAACTCTTCCTTGTTGCTGAAAAAATGAAACACATACGGCTGCGTAACGCCAGCTTCCTTGGCTACCCGCGCCGTTGTTGCTTTGTAATACCCGAGTTCGGCAAATACGTCGACTGCTTTGGCTAAAATTTGTTCTTTGCGATCCTGCCGGATGACCATCTTCGTTACTCCCTTATTTATTGATAAATAAATAATAGCTTCACCATCGTCCGCTGTCAACATTTTCTATATTCGGCTTGTCTTTGACGAGTCCGGCCGGTTTTACATTCGCAGGTCAGGGCGCAGCCTATTCAGCAGCTTCCGGTAAAGGAACAGGGCTGACTGGAAGGCACGCTATTTGCGTCCTTCCGGGTCAGCCCTGTCCCGGATTCCTTGCATTATTTATTGCAACCCGCATCTAATTCCTTTATTTTCTGCCGGGTAGCACCTTATTTAATACGATCGCCGCAATCGATGCAGCCAAAATCGGCGACCCCAGTAAATATTGCACGAACGTAGGCAGCGAGTGCAGGAAATCCTGCGGAATCATGACTAATGCCAAAGTCAGGATCATCGGGATTGCGATGATGTACATTTCTTTTTCGGCGATGCTGACGTTTTTCATCACCTGCACGCCGTTAATGGCGATGATGCCGCAGACGATGGTGAAAACGCCGCCGATGACAGCGGTGGGGATGGATGAGATCAACGCGGCCAGTTTACCCGAGCAGCCGAAGATGACAAACCATACACCTACGGCCAGGAAGACGCGGCGGCTCGCGATGCCCGTGATGGAAATGATGCCTGCATTGGTGGAATAACCCGTAACCGGCGTCGAACCGAGCAAAGAAGCGATAAGACAGCTGATGCCTTCCCCGATGACACCCCGGTTTAAGTTTTTATCGGTTAACGGTTTATCGATGACGTTGCTGACGGCAAACCATGTGCCTGTCGTTTCGGCCAACAGGACGAAATAAATAATGACCATGGTAATGATCGCCGAAATGTTGAACGAAAAGCCGAAATCGGCAAATGGGAGCTGCGGCATACTGAACCATTTGGCATCGTTCACCGCAGAGAAATGAAGCACACCCATAAAATTCGCCGAAATACACCCGACGACCAACGCGACCATGACCGAAATGATACGGAAGATGGAGCCTTTACCGCGGAACAAGGAACCCAGGATGACAAAAATGATGAGTACAGCGCCCGATATGAGGGCCAGCAGCACGTTTTGGTTGATGGTCGCATCTGTCGCACCGTAGATATTATCCCGGATGGCCACAGGCAGTAAAGAAAGACCGACGATGAAAATGATCGTGCCGCCAACGATCGGCGGAATAAACATTTTTACGATTTTATTGAAAATGCCGGTAAAGCCCAAAACAATGACCAAAACCGCGCCGATCAAGCCCGCCCCTAAAACGGAGTTCCAGCCTAGCTGCCCGCCGCCGCTGGCGGCATAAATGCTGACGATGGCGCCAAGCGGAACGTAGGAAGGGCCTTGGGCGACAGGAAGCTTCATGCAAAAATACGTTTGTACGATCGTAGCCAGACCAGCCGCAATAAAGGTCGCTTGAATCAAAGCGCTGGACTGGCCGGAGGATAAGCCGATCAGCATCGCGATCAGAAATGGCACGACATAGACGTCCATGGCGACTACGTGCTGTAAGCCCAGAATGATCGATTTGTAGACCGGAATTTTATCGTCGGGTGAAACAGTCAATTGTGGAGCTTGTTCTTGAATCTCGGAATGCATAGCTGTTTGTGCCGCGGTTTGTGTGTTCACTCAGGAGTACACCTCGAATTTATTGGATTTTTTCTACGAATAGCGGATGGTTTAAAGTAGAAAAAGAATGCCGATCATTGCACTCGGCGTCTACTTTTAACGCGAATGGACTTTTTCGCCCTGTACCCAAACTTCACGGATGTTTTCGGGCCGGGTCAGGTACAGCATTTTTTGGAACACGTCGTTCAAATCTTCATTTGGATCAAAGATCGGCAGTTTGGCGGATGGCAGCTTCGTATCGATGATCTGCACATCCCAGGCATAGTTTTCCTGGATGCGGCCGACCGGCAAGCTTAAGCTTTCGCCTCCCCCGGCTGTAGCGAGGTAAAACGCCTCGTTGACCGTAATGCGTGATCCCGGCACACCGCGGTCTTCGGCAGGTAGGGCGGGGTTCACGCCATCCTCCAGCATTCTGGAGGACATGACGGCTTGTCTGATATTATCGAACAAGCTTGGAGAAAAGCCTCCCGAAATGTCGGTCCCAAGTCCGATCTCTACCCCTTTTTCGTGAAGATGGGCGACAGGGATAACGCTGTTGGCAAAATAGGCGTTAGATATCGGGCAGTGGGCGACAGCCGTTCCGGTTTCGGCAAATAAGTCCGCGTCATCGTCGCTCAGGAAATTGCAGTGGGCCATGACGGACTTGTCGCGCAGCAGCCCAAAATCATGCAATGCATAGGTATCGTTTTTCCGGAACCGGTCCCGAACATAACCATGAGCCCAGTCGCTTTCGCTGCAGTGCGATTGCACGTACGCGTCGTATTTTTCGGCCAGCTCTCCCAAGCCTTGCAGCGCCTCATCCGTGCAGCTTGGAATGAACCTTGGCGTCACGACGGGAAATACCCCTTGTTTTACTGTTTTGGACAATGCTTTGACGGCGAGAATAAACTCTTCCGTGTCTGCAAGTGCCGCCTTGGTGTCCGCGTCGCGGTAATTTTCCGGATTTTGCTCCGGGTCATCCATGACCACTTTTCCGACGAGTCCGCGTTGGCCCCTTTCGGCGCAAATCCGGGCTAACAATAAACTGGATTCTTTATGTATGGTGGCAAAATAAAGGGCTGTCGTCGTGCCGTTGGCGAGCAGGGTGCGGACCAAATCGTCGTAGACCTCCTGGGCAAAATCGAGATCCGAGAACTTGGATTCCAGCGGGAAAGTATAGGTGTTGAGCCAATCATAGAGCGGGATGTCCAGTGCCGTTCCGGATTGGGCCCATTGCGGCGCGTGAACATGCAGATCGATGAATCCAGGCAGAATGTACTGGCCTTCGGCTAACGAATAAAAGTTGTCTTTGCCTTGATAAGCGTCCAGCAGAACCTGATAATCAGCATCCTCAGGAGCCACGATTTTTTCGATTTTCCCGTCTTCATGGATACAAAAGAGATGGTCTTTCAGGATCTCAATTTCTTTGGATGATTTACTGGAAAATGCCGTTCCTCGGAATAATTGCTTATATTTACTCATGGTTACCGCCTTAATGTTCGTTATTTGATGACACTTTTGTTATTATATGCGTTGAAAAATGTTTAGTCTATACTAAGAAGCGAATGATTGTGAAAGTGAAAAACCGCCTTCTACAGAAGGCGGTTACCTATACTAACCTTAAATCATCATGTACATGTCTAGACTTAATTCCGCCCCAGTATAGTCCAAGTGCCGTTGCGCTGCAGACTTAATAGCGAAGATAGACCCGGCTGCCGATCCGGGAAGCGGTGATGCCGTTCTCCCTGTAGGGCTGCTGCTGCCAGTTGGTGGGGGCCGGTGGCCCGCCGGCGGCGAATCCCGACAAATACAGAAAATCCGGATGGATGATCTGGTCGGTCAAATAGGCGGAACGGCTGCTGCCTGGAATCCGGTACCGGTTGAGCGTACTGATGATTTCGCCTGAAGTGACAATACCGACTCCGTGACCGTAGTACAGGTCGTCGTCCATTTGGATCGTATTTTCACCCTGCCACTCGATCCGATGGGGGTTGACATCCGGATTTTTAAAATACCGGACGTCGCCCGGATAGGAATCCCGGGAACCCGTTTTTTCAATCAATCCCAGGTCGCTGTCGTAATGCCAGTCGTACAGGAGCAGATTCGCGAACAGACGGTTGAAGTCGTCTTCCCGAATACAATCGAGCACACCCTTGTACAACACGATCACGATCCCCGTCGCGCATTCGAAGCCATACGCCCAGCCGTTCACGAAGATGTCCTGGATTCCTTGGGCAGGCGTAACATGGGGCTTGAGCTCGAAGCCGCCGCGCCGGTTCAAGTACCAGTACGCTTCGTTGCAGTGAGAATTTTTGAAGGTTTCAAACTGCACCCCGCTCCGGTTTAAGTCGGCTGCCGCTCTGACGATCGCTTCACGGAGCCTAAGCTCAAAGACCAAGTGGGCCGGCGATTCGTAATGATATGCGGTCGTGCTCCTCATCTTCCTGTCGTAAATTTCCCTCCACAAATCCGGCCATCCTGACGGGTTCACCGTTTCCCCGCCGCTTCCAATCGTAATCACCCCGTTCATCCCTCCTTACCGTTTATTGATGATCGAAAAAGCCCGCGGCATATATCAGCATATGAGCAGGCCGGGCCCGGAAATAACCCCGATTGTCAGATCCAAGCGATTAAGGCTGTCCTTTGTCAAAAATACGGTTTACGTTTGCTTCGGAAGGATGTTCTAATATAATAGGTTGAGAAGGTAACTTTTAAGGATCAGACTGGAGCTTCCATCATGAAAAAATTCAAAAAGTTTTACGTCGAACTGACGAGCAAATGCAATCTGGCCTGTACGTTTTGTCCACCGACGCACCGGGCGACCAATTATATTACGATTGAGCAATTTACGCATACTCTGGATGAGATTAAACCCCACACGGAATATATTTATTTTCACGTCAAAGGCGAACCGCTGCTTCATCCGCACATTGACCAGCTGCTGGATATCGCCCATGAGAAAGGGTTTAAAGTGAACATCACGTCCAACGGCACGCTGCTGCATAAGGCAGGTCGGAAGCTGCTGAACAAGCCGGCGCTGCGGCAGATGAATTTCTCCCTGCACAGCTTTGACGGGCATGTCGGTTCCCAGGACAAGAACGGCTATATCTCCAAAGTGCTCTCCTTTGTCAAAGAGGCGGTGTCCCAATCGGGCATGATCGTATCGCTGCGGCTGTGGAATCTCGACCCGGACAACGCAACGAACTTGGAGCGGAGCCGCAATCGGGAAATGCTGGAGTATATTGAGAAGGAGTTTAACCTGGATTACAAAATCGAGGAAAAAATCGTTCCCGGCAAAGGCATCAAAATTGCGGACCGGATCTACATCAATATGGACCACGAATTTAAATGGCCGGACCTGACGGAGGAGGAGGACCTCAGCCGGGGCTTCTGCCATGGACTCCGCAATCAGGCCGGCGTCCTGGTGGATGGAACAGTGATCCCCTGCTGCCTTGACGGGGAAGGCGTCATTAATCTCGGCAACATCCACAAGACCCCATTTTCCGAAATTATCGAAAGCGAGCGGGCAAACCGGATCGTCGACGGTTTTTCCCGGCGCGAGGTCGTGGAGGAGCTGTGCAGAAAATGCGGCTACCGCCAGCGCTTTAACTATAAAGCGAACGGCATCGCTTCTGACGAACCGCAGCCAGCCCGCTCTGAATTACAGGAGGCGACTCGACTGTGAAACATTCATTTGTGTTAAAGGCCGGCTGGAACGGCGGACGCAACAGTGATGGACAGATCGAAGCAGGCAATCTCCGTACGCAAATTTCCATCCCGAAAGAGATGGGAGGCCCGGGCGTCGGGACGAACCCCGACGAAATGCTGCTCGGCGCCGCCGCTACCTGCTACTTAATCACACTGGCGGCCATGATGGAGCGTTCGCATCTTCCGGTTCATGAGCTTTCGCTGGAGTCCGAAGGCATCGTGGACGTGACGGACAACATTTTTACGTACGTCAGCATTACGCACAAGCCGCATATCGTGCTGGCCCGTGAAGCAACGGCCAAAGATGTGGAGACGGCGGACAAGCTGGCGCATAAAGCGGAAGGCTCCTGCATGATTTCCCGGGCGGTATCCGGGAATGTGGCTCTCGCGACCGAGCCGAAGATCGAAACCGTTAAGGAATAGCGGCGTTTAAGCCTTGGTGAGAGGCGAGCGCCAAACCGCTGAATGTATGAACAGACCGCTTGGGCAGGCTGCCCGGCGGTCTTTCTGTTTGCTTGGACAAACTCAGGAAAGTACCCAGATCACAAATGAATGAAAACGGGTGAGTCGGCCTCCGGCTTTCGGGCATCCTGAGAAGGAGGACAGCCGAAGCGGTTCGGCGAGAGCCGGTATCTTGGCCTGCGGACAAACTAAACCACGCCGGGCCGGAAAACGCCGTCCGGTGGATCTTTTATCAGGCAGCGGTTTGTGTGAAGATAGGTACGGGGGGAATAACGTTATGTTTACGGATTTTAAAATTACAGAAGGCCGGCCGCTGACGGTGCAGGTCAAAGAATACTTGAAGCAGTGGATCACCAAGGGCAAGGGAAGGGTGGACCAGAAGCTGCCGTCGACGCGGGAGCTCAGCACGATGCTGAATATCAGCCGCAACACACTGGTGGCGGTGTACACCGAGCTCGAGGAGGAAGGGTACATTTATACCGTCCGCTCCAAAGGAACCTTCGTCTCCAAAGTGGGCATCGCTTCGGTACCTTCCTGGCATGTGGATTGGCAGCAGCATTTGAGCCCGGTGGCACAAGCGGCCACGGATCTGGATCTGATGAAGCGCGACCTGCGCGGGGAGAAGGGGATGATTAACTTCGCGAGCATCGCCCCCGACGAGAAGCTCTTCGACCTGGCCAACGTGAAGCGCGCTTTTCTGGACCGGATGGCGATCGAAGGGGAAATTTTGCTCAACTACGGCTATGCCAAAGGATACAAACCGTTGATCGAGTATTTGACGGGTTATATGGAAACGAAAGGCGTCGACATGGACGGTAAAGATATTCTGATCACGAACGGGTTCACGGAAGCTTATGATATTATTCTGTCCTCGCTGAACGTGAATGAAAAGCATATTTTGTGTGAAAACCCGACTCATCACACAGCCATCAAAATTTCCCGGCTTCAAGGATATGACATTACCGGGATCGGCATGGAGCAGGACGGGATCGATATCGGCGAAATGGAGCGGGCGCTGACCGAGAACTCCTTCGGTCTGGCGTTCCTCACCCCGTCGTATCACAACCCGACCGGGATCGTGATGTCAGCCGAAAAGCGGGTCGAAGTGCTGCGCCTGCTGGCAAAGCACCATATTCCATTGATCGAGGACGGCTTTAATGAGGAGCTGCGCTATTCGGGTTCGCATATGGCCCCGCTGGCGGCCTTCGGCGGGGATGGAAACAGCGTCATTTACCTCGGGAGCTTTTCCAAAATATTGTTCCCGGGCATCCGCATCGGCTGGATCGCGGCGGACAGGGAGCTGATCGATGCGCTGGTCAGCGTCAAGCGGGCGAGAAACATTCACACCTCCACGCTGGATCAGGCGGTGCTGTATCAATATTTTCATAACGGCAATTTTGAAAAGTATTTGAAGCGGGCGAAATCTGAATACAAGCATAAGCACGAGCTGGCGGTAGAGTGCTGCCGCAAGTATATACCTCACAAAAGGTTAACCGGAACCGGCGGGCTCCATCTGTTCCTTGAGCTGCAGGACGGCATCCGCTCAAGGGATATTCTGAGGGATTGTTATGAACAAGGCGTGGTGTTTACCGCAGGAGATGTGTTCTATACGGACGGTCAGGGTGAGGGAACGCTGCGGATCGGTTTTTCACGGGTGAGCGATGAAGAACTTGTCCACGGCATTCAGGTGATCGGAAAGGCGGTCCAAAGACGAATGGAGGAGAACGGATGTTAAGAGTAGGCGTAATTATGGGCGGAGATTCCTCGGAACGGGAGGTGTCGCTGATGACGGGACGGGAGATCATCTCGCATTTGGATCCCGCCAAATACGAAGTCCGGCCGATCGAAATTACGAGGAAACGGGATTTGCCGCAGCAGCTGGCCGGTATCGACATGGCCGTGATCGCCCTGCATGGCAAATACGGGGAAGACGGAACGATTCAGGGTACGCTCGAGACGCTCGGTGTTCCATACACCGGCAGCGGCGTTTTGGCGAGCAGTCTGTGCATGGACAAAAATACGGCAAAGAAGCTGCTCCGTTACGAGGGTGTAGAGACACCCGACTGGATGCTGCTGACGAGTCCGGATGAGCTGGAGAACGTGCTCGCCTCGGAACCGCTCTATCCGCTTGTCGTCAAACCGAACAGCGGCGGTTCCAGCGTCGGCGTGACGCTGGCGCGGGATGAGCAGAGCTTGCGGGAAGCGGTGGAGCGCGCTTTCCACTGGGACGATGAAGTGATCCTCGAGCAGTACATCGAGGGTGAGGAAATCACGTGCAGCCTGCTGAACGGTGAGTACCTTCCGGTTCTGGCGATCAAGCCGAACGGAGAGTTTTTCGATTACACTTCCAAATACGAAGAAGGGGAGTGCGAAGAAGTCGTCGCGAGCCTGGATCCGGATACCGCCGAACGGGTCCGCCGGGCCGCCGAGCTCAGCTGCCGCGTGCTCAAATGCAGCGTGTACGCGAGGGTGGATGTCATGCTCCACCAGGGCATTCCTTACGTGATGGAGGTCAACACGCTGCCTGGTATGACCCGGACCAGTCTGCTGCCCAAGAGCGCGCTGGCCGCTGGGCTGTCCTTCTCCGCCCTGCTGGACCGGATCATCGAGGGGTCATTGGCTGAACGTCGGAGGGAATACGGACTCGTTGTGTAATTGGTGGATAACAGCAAAGGAGCTGCTTTTAGGGCGGATCGCCCTGAAAGCAGCTCCTTTTGTTGAAGAGATCAAAAAATATATACATCCGAAGCCAGATAAGCCGCGTCTTACCCGCAGCACCGGCTCATCCGTCGATGGTCCCCGCGGATTATTTAAAGATACTGCTGATCTCTTCGACTTCAGCATCCGTTAATTGAACGTCCAGCGTCTTCAGGTTTTCCTTCACCTGCTCCGGTTTTTTCGCTCCCGGAATCAGGGCGTCAATGGCCGGCTGCTTCAGGTACCAGGCCAGCACCACATGAGCCACTTCGACGTTCTTTTGCGAAGCGATCGGCCGCAGTCGATCCACCTTGTCCAGGTTCCGGGCGAAAGTTTCGCCTTGAAAGCGCGGATTGTTCGCACGGAAATCGCCGAACGTGGTGTCCTTCGTATATTTGCCGCCTAGCAGGCCGGAAGCCAGCGGGAAATAAGGGACAAACGAGATGCCATTGGCTTCGCAGTATGGAAGCAGCTCCTTTTCCGCGTCCCGGGCAAAAAGGTTGTATTCCGATTGGAGCACATCCACATAGCCGTTCACGTTTGCCTCTTTCAGCTGGTCGATGCTGAAATTCGATACGCCGATGGCCCGGATTTTTCCCTGTTCCTTCAGCTTCTGCAGCGCTCCGACGGCTTCAGCCTTCGGCGTCTGCTCATCAGGGAAATGGATGTAGAACAGGTCGATGTAATCCGTCTGCAGGCGTCTTAGACTGTCTTCGACCGACTGCTGCAAAAAGGCGGGCGTATTGTCCATTACGACTTTGCCATCCACAAACTTGTGCGCGCCTTTGGTCGCGAGGACGGCATTCGCTCTGCCTTTCTCCTTCAGCACCTCGCCGATCAGCTCTTCGGAGCGGCCGGGACCGTAGATGAACGCGGTATCCAGGAAATTCACCCCGAGGTCGAGGGCGGTCCGGACCACGTCCCTGCCTGTCTCTTCATTCAGATTCGGATACAGATTATGCCCGCCGACAGCGTTGGCTCCGAGCCCAATCGGATTAATATGCAGATCGCTTTTGCCTAAACGAATCGTAGCCATGGTGATCTCTCCTTCTCTACATTCATTGATGGTAATCCTTCATTATCATATCAAATTGTGAACTGTTTATTCAATATGTACAGTTAGGCGGGGGGACGTGAGGGAGACGGCTCCATTGAAAATGAACCGAAAAAACCGGGCACGGATCATTTCCGTGCCCGGCTGTTGCGGCAGTGCCTGACGAACCACTAAAAGGTAACAGTCATGTATGAGTTCCAATACGTGTATTTCTCAAAGGCTCTTAACACAAATGTCTTTATGAGCCCGGTCATTTGGTTCCGACGGCATTTGTGATCAGCGATGCCAGCAGTTTGGCTCCATCCGCCTTAAGATGGACCCCGTCGGGTGTAAAGAAGGACTGTCCGCTGCTCGCTTCGTACCAATCGAGCAGCGTCGCATTGTCATGGGCATCGGCTGCCTTTCGGAGCGCCGTATTGACCGTGCTTTCCCAGTTTCTCGGCACCCGGGTGTTCACGAGCACGACCTGCCGGACGTCCTTCAGCGAGTCGAGAAGCCGGGAAAGCTGCTTGGAGCTGAAGGCGCCGTTGGTTCCGAGCTCGATCACCACGTAGTCGCCGAGCTTGCCTTCCGACCGGAGCCGCTCCACGATGTCCGGCGCTTCGGACATTTGCCGGCCGATCTCGGCATCGACGACGATGCCGGGAAGGTACTGCTGCAAATATGGGGCGGCGTCCAGCAGGATGGAATCGCCGATGGCGCTCACCGCCAGATTCCGCTTGACCGGAGGAGGGGCGTTCGTTCCCGCTGCGCCGGCCCCTTGCCCGGACGCCTTGCCCGAACTCCCTCCCGGCTCGCCGGCTTTGGCGGGAGTCGTGCCGGCCACGCCTACGGGATTCGCGGACGATGTTGCTTTGCCGCCGGCGGAAGGCGGATCTTCGGCCTGGCCTGTAGTGCCCGAAGCTGCATCATCCGCAGGCTGCTGGCCCTGGGCTGCAGGAGGCGTTTGCACGTCGGCGGGACTGCCGGCAGAGGTTTCCGCCGGGCCGGCGTCGTGATGATCGCCGCCTTTTGCGGTTTGCTGGCCGGAAGCAGGGGCATCCGCATTTCCTGTGCCGTCCCCGGCAGCGGAAACCTCCTGTGACACCGGGCTGGAGCCGTCAGCTCCGGAAGCGGCCGGGCCGAGCGCCTGGACGGTGGATGCCACCGCAGGTGTCCGGGCGATGCCTGTGCAGGAGATAATGACCAGCAGCAGTAAGGTAGCCCCGGTGATCCAGCCCTTCAGCGGAATCTGATCTACGCCCAGTTTGCCGGAGCGCAGCTTCTTCCACCCTTTTCCCAATAACCCTTTGCGGATCGGTTCTTCGATCAATGTATACGACAGCGCAGCCAGCGCAATGCTGGCAGCCACCTGAAATACGGCTTTCAGGACGCTCACGTCTCCGGCTCCGTTTGTTGTGGATAAAATGATTACTGGATAATGCCATATGTATATGCCGTAGGAACGAACGCCGAGCCATCGCAGCGGCTTGCAGCCAATCAGACGGCCGACCCGGCTTGCCGGGTGGGCGAGCACGGCCACGGCTGCTGCCGCGGCCAGCGACAGGAGGACCAAGCCGCCAGGGTATAGGAATGCGTCGTATTCGTTGGTGGTCCAGATCATGACCAGAATCGCTGCTAAGCTGACGATGCCTATGCCGTCCAGCAAGCGCCTGGAGAACCGGTCGATGCGGGGAGACAGCTTGCGGCTGGGCCAAATAATGCTGAGCGCGGCACCGATCAGGAGCGAAAACGCCCGGGTATCCGTCCCGTAATATACCCGGCTGGGATCCGTCCCCGGATCGTAGATGACCAGCATCGCCAGGGCGGATACCGCCGCGGCCGAGAGCATGAACAGAAACATTTTTCCCCGCCGCGGGGCGAGCTTCAGACCGATCAGCATAAGCAGCGGCCACAGTACGTAAAACTGCTCCTCAACCGATAACGACCACAGATGACCGAGCGGCGAGACGGGCCCGAATTTTTCAAAGTACGAAACCTGGTGGTAGATCAAATACCAATTGTTTACATAAAAGAGTGACGAGATCGCGTCGCCCTTTAAAACCGGCATTGTCGACGGCCGCGCCAATGTCACCCAGGCGGTCACGGCGGCGAGCATGACGATCATGGCGGGAAGCAGCCTCCGGCACCGTCTGATCCAAAACTGCTTCAGGTCCAGTGTTCCGCTCCTTCGCCACTCGGCGGTAAGAAGATCGGTGATCAAATATCCGGACAGGACGAAAAATATGCTGACGCCAAGCAGTCCCCCCGGCGCCCAGCCGACGTTCAGATGGTATAAAATGACAGCGAAAACAGCCAGGGTCCGGAGTCCGTCCAGTCCCGGCATATATCTTTTTTCATTCGGCGAGAGGTGAATCATAGCGGCTTACCCGGCTTTTCAGGCAGGTGAGCGGCGCTGTTGTTAACGGCTATGTATGAACTTCCTGAGATGTATGTGCGCATTCTTTAGCTGCCTCCAGACATTGTTGATCGGTGAAACATAAGTTTACCATGTCATACTTTATCATAGGGCACCGAAGGGAAAGTTACAAAATGATTGCGTTCATTTCACATTTTATTCATTATGTATATAGATTGAACTAAAGCTGTGTATTGAACTTCCTGTTGCTTATACGGCCAATAACATTCATTCTTTAGTTCATTCTATGTAGTTAGATCTGCAGAAAGTGGGGAATGAATGAAAATGAATGTAATCATGAGAAGGATGAGTGAATTTTCGCCTGCCGAGCTTACGGATCTTTGGAACGAAGGGTTTAAGGGGTATTCGGTCCCCATCACGATGAGCATGGAAATGCTCCTCAAGAGAAGTGCAGATCAAGGATTGTCGCTGGCCCAGTCGATCGTCGGCTGTGTGGACGGTATTCCCGTCGGTTTTGTCATGAACGGTCTGCGGAATACCGGCGGTGTGAAGACAGCATGGAACGGGGGAACGGGGATCATCCCGGCGTACCGGGGCAAAGGCATCGGCAAGCTGCTGATCAAAGCCAGCCTTGAGCTGTACGAAGCGGAGGGTGCGGATGTCGCCCTGCTCGAAGCGCTGAGCGATAACAAGCCGGCCATATCGCTGTACGAGCGGATGGGATATGAGGTCATTGACGATCTCTTCTTCTATGAATGCAAAAGCCTGAAAGATGAAGCGCTGACCAGCGGCGGTTCCGGGGAGTACGAATTCCGCAGGGGCATTCCGCAGGATATCCAAAGGCTGCAAGTGCCGGTCAGTAACCAGCCTTGGCAGACGCAATGGGAGAGCATCGTGAACGGCGAATCGCTGATCGCGTTCGATCCGGAAGGTCAGCCTGCCGGTTACGCACTGTATAAAAGGGGCTTCGATGATCAGGGGACGCATACCTCCACGTCGCTCTTTCAATGCAAGGTTCTGGGCGGGCAAAGCGAAGACGCTTTGGCTCTGATGAAGGGCCTCCTAAGCGAAGTGTTTGGGCCGTCCAGCCTTGGACTGACCCTGCGTACCGTCAATATTCCCGGGTCCGAAACGATGCTGACGGGTTTGCTGAAGGAAGCCGGTTTTGGCATATCGGTCAGCCAGGTACATATGAAACGCAGCGTGTAACGGCTCAAGCGTATATAAACTATACACGGGCCGAAGCTGCGGTGGGAGCGCTGAGTTACTCCCGTTCCTTATGGATACGTCTGACGCTTGTGCAGTT
The DNA here is from genome assembly GCF_025809195.1 of Paenibacillus sp. PSB04. Lineage (NCBI taxonomy): Bacteria > Bacillati > Bacillota > Bacilli > Caryophanales > Paenibacillaceae > Paenibacillus > Paenibacillus sp. PSB04. Next base: position 6,022,453 of record NZ_CP081301.1, on the reverse strand, counting down.
TCGCGGTTATTGTTAAGATATGTTGCGGGCGGTTTCGATCCGAAAAGTCAAAACCGGACGAGCTTTTGGCCTGAATATGGATCAGCTTATGATAGAATTGCAATCGGTTACAAAGCCGGGTCGTCAGACTTCGGACAAATGGCTTTAACAGCACAGGTGACTATTTTTAAACCTTGAATCAGGAGGATGCATCATGGCGAATACGAGTATTATTCTTAGGGTTGAGCTGGATCACGGGAAGGTAACTTTTGGAGATGTCGCAGCCGCGATCAGTAAATCGGGAGGGGACATCACCTCCATCGACGTCATCCGCCCCGGGAAGGATTCTTCTGTGCGGGATATTACGGTTGAGGTGGCCGACACGCAGGAGGACCGCGTCGTTGAATCGCTGAAGCGGCATGACGGTATCAAGCTGATCAACGTGTCCGACCGGACCTTTCTCGTTCACTTGGGCGGCAAAATCAAGGTTCAGCCAACGCTGCCGATCAAAAACCGGGACGACTTGTCGCGTGTGTATACGCCGGGTGTGGCCAAGGTGTGCACTGCGATCCACGAAGACCAGGATAAGGCTTATTCGCTCACGATTAAACGCAATACGGTAGCGGTCATCACCGACGGTACAGCTGTTCTCGGACTTGGGGATATCGGTCCGCATGCGGCGGCTCCCGTGATGGAAGGCAAGGCGATGCTGTTCAAGCAGCTTGCCGGTGTCGATGCGTTTCCGATCTGCCTGGATACGACGGACACGGAGGAAATTATCCGGACGATCAAGGCGATCAGCCCGATTTTCGGCGGCATCAACCTGGAGGACATCAGCTCTCCGCGCTGCTTCGAAATCGAGACGCGGCTGGCCCAGGAGCTGGATATGCCGATATTCCATGATGACCAGCATGGTACGGCCGTGGTCGTCATCGCCGGTCTCTTGAACGCCTTGAAGGTGGTCAACAAACGGATGGAGAATATCCGGGTCGTCGTGAACGGCATCGGTGCGGCGGGCGTGTCCATTTGCAAAATGCTCCTCAGCGCCGGCGTAACGAAGCTGGTTCCGGTTGACCGGGAAGGCGCTATCGTCAGGGGAGGTACATACAGCCATCCGATGTGGCAGTGGCTGGCAGACCAGCCGCAGGTCGAAGCGAACGAAGGCTCGCTTAAAGAGGTGATCAAAGGGGCCGACGTATTCATCGGCGTATCGCGCGGTAATCTGCTGAACGGGGAGGATATCCGCAGCATGGGGCCGGATCCGATCGTCTTTGCGATGGCGAATCCAGAGCCGGAGGTGTCGCCGGAAGAGGCGATTCCGCATTCCCGGGTCTACGCGACCGGGCGCAGCGATTATCCGAACCAGATCAACAACGTGCTCGTCTTTCCGGGCCTGTTCCGCGGAGCGCTTGACTGCCGGGCCCGCTGCATCAACGAACCGATGAAGCTGGCGGCGGCGCGGGCGATCGCTTCGGTCGTCTCGGGCGGGGAGCTGAATGAGCTGTACATCATCCCGAGTATTTTTAACGAGCAGGTTGTGATCGAAATCCGCAAAGCAGTGGTTCAGGCGGCGATCCTGACCGGGGTAGCGCGCAGAATTCCGAAGGACTTCAGATAAAACGCGGAGTTTGCAGACAGGAGCCGTCCAGAAAAGTCGTGGGCTGATCTGGGCGGTTTCTGTATGTTATAAACTAAATAATCAAGTTAAGAAGCCGTCCTTTGGTTAAGCAGGGTTACGATGACACAAGAGGGACGGTTTCTTGTATATATCGTGCCATTTTGATTGGCTATTAACCTATGTATGTTCAGGTCATGGGGGATTGATTCGCATGTTCCGTAAACGTAAAGAAGTGAAATTCGTTTTTCATAAACACCTGCTCCTGTTTCTTATTACGATCCTCATACCGACGCTCCTGCTGCTCTCATTTCAGGTATACCGCATACAACATGACGCGCGCGAACAGTTGGAGAACGCTTCCCACATTTATTTGGATCGCTCCTCGCGAAACTTGGATATTCTTCTGGATCAAATGAATCAAATGGTATTGCAAATTTCCCTCTCACCCAGCGTGCTGGATCTGCTGAAGCATCCTTTCGATCAAACCGCTTATGATTATGCTCAAACGAAAGAGCAATTGCGGAGTTGGACCGTGATTAATCCGCTGTTCCACTCGCTGTACCTCGACATTTTGCAAAACAGGAAGGTATTGACGACAAATGAAGGCATCTATGATGAGGCTGATTTTTACGACAAAGCTTTCCTTCAGGGTTTGAATACTGTCAGTACAAGCAAATCGTCTTCATGGATAGGACTGCGTTCCTTACCAAATGAGGACGGCCGAGGCATTTTGACATTCGCGCGTTCGGTTCCACCGGTCCAGTCGACTCCGCTGGGGGTCCTGGTGCTTAACGTCCAGAAAGACGTCTTTTATAATACGTGGATGAATCTCCAAAAAGAGCAGGCAGGGCCGATGATTCTGCTCGATCCGGAAGGGCGCATGATATCCGGGCCCATCCAGGGACTGGATGCGGAGAAAATAGCGGATTCACTGCAGGCCGGAACAGTGAAGTCGGATCGGAGAACGATAGGTGATGAGGATTTTTTGGTATCGGCATATAAACTGCCGGCCAGCGGCTTTGTTATCATTCAGCTGTCTCCTTTCGCGGCATATGACAAGCAGGTAGCCGCAGCCTTTAAACAGGCGGGAGTGATCCTTCTCGTCGTCGCGGCAGCAGGGATTGGGGTATCCTATTACCTTGCATCCATGATGTACACGCCCTGGAAACGTTTGGCCGATAGGCTTAAAGGGTTTGTATTCACGGGTGAGAGCCGGGATCCCTACACGTTTGTGAACTACGCAATCCATGATCTGTTGGCGGTCATCCGTAAAAATGAACCGATCGTACGCTATCAATTGGTGCATGAATTGCTCCATGATCATCGCGTGGAATCCTCCGATATCACCATAAGGTTTCGCGAAGCGGGGGTCCAATTTGTGTATCCTAACTTTGTCGTGCTTGTTATGATCGACGAATCGCTGGATCACCAAGGAAAAATCGCGAACCAGCTTTTGTATTTGTACAGCCTGGCCGAGGATACGTTTGGATTGGGCATTCCGTCTGCCGGTACCATATTGGATCGTCAAAAGATCGGGTTTATCGTCAATGTGGAATATGAGGAAATGGACGTGTTTCAGATGGCAAGGCTTGAGGATGTTTGCCGCAGCATACAACATCTCGCCCGGGACCGCATTGACGCGACCGTTTCCTTCTGTATCAGTTCCGTTTATCCCCTGGACCAGCTTCATGAGGGCTTCGAGCAGGTGAAACGGATGATCGCTTATAAAGCCTTTATGGAAACGGATATCTATTTTTCCAAACCGATGGACGAGAATGTTCACTACCAGTATCCGGCTGTATATCAAAAGCTGATTATGAATGCGATATTGTCCACGGACCGCGATGCGGCTGAAAGTTATATCACTGAAATGTTCGACCGATATTTAGAAAACAGCGTCTATCCCTATCCCAAACTGCTGCAAACGATCCTTGTGTTAATGAGTCATGTCATCAGCTCCCTCGTTCAGGAAGGGTTTGATATCGGACCATTAATGAACGAAATTGACCTGCTTCAGCTGCAGCATTGCCAGAACAGGGACGAGCTCCGCCAATTACTGGTGAGTCAAACCGATCACGTCATCTTGTACTTGGAAACCTTGCGCAGGAGGGATGATGATTATGGTGCGATCGTCCATCAGGCGATAGCATTTATTGAAAATCATTATGCCGAAAACATTTCCATTTCCGACGTCGCTTCCTCGCTTGGGATCAGTGCATCCTATTTGAGCCGCCTGTTCAAAGCCGAGGTCGGCAAACGGCCGCAGGAGTATTTGACGGAATACCGTTTGAATATCAGCAAAACGCTGCTCAAAGATCACCGGAAAACATTGCAGCAAATTATTGAACAAATCGGTTACAACGATGTTCATACCTATATCCGCTCATTCAAGAAGTTCGAAGGCACCACGCCAGGGGAATACCGTAAAAGATCAATGGATCATTCTTGAGCGTGATGTGCATTTTTTGAACAAAACTTAATAGAGGCGGGTTTTCGGCCATCAATATCAAATAATGATGATGTTCCTCCAGTCCCTGCGACGGTTATGATGTAAGCGCAACCAAGCATCTGTTGAAAGGAGGAACTGCAATTGGGCTTATCCGTCAATCCGGCCGCAAAGGCCGCGCGCAAACCGTCTGCTTTGCCAAATTGGATCAAGCGTGTCCGGAAGCATAAGCATTATTTGATCTTATTGGCACCAGGTATCATCTACTTGCTTTTATTCAACTACTGGCCCATGTTCGGCATCACGATCGCATTCAAAGATTTCAAATTGTCGGAAGGTATCTTTGGCAGCGATTGGGCAGGTTTGAAGTGGTTTCGTATTCTGTTTGACTCCCCTGACTTCTGGGTGGCGTTAAGGAACACGCTGATCATCAGCTTGTACAAATTGGTTTTCAATTTTCCTGCACCCATTATGTTGGCTCTGTTGTTGAACGAAGTGTTCCACTCCGGCTTTAAGCGGATTATACAAACGATCGTGTATTTTCCGCACTTTGTATCCTGGGTGATTTTGGGGGGGATTTTATTTTCTTTGTTTTCCACGGACAGCGGATTGCTTGAATTTTTAGGCATTTCCACATCTCCGCTCATGGATCCTGGAAGCTTCCGCAGTTTACTCGTAGCATCGGACGTGTGGAAAGAAGTTGGGTGGGGGACGATTATCTATTTAGCCGCAATCACGGGAATCAGCCCTGATTTGTACGATGCCGGACGAATGGACGGGGCAAGCCGTTTTCGGCTGATATGGCACATCACGCTTCCGTCGATCGCGGGTACGATCGTGGTTTTACTTATTTTGCGCACCGGCCATATTCTGAATGTCGGCTTCGACCAAATTTTCGTTCTGTATAATCCGCTGGTTTACAGCGTGGCAGACGTACTGGAAACGTATGTATACCGTGTTGGCATCTCGATGGGGCGGTTTTCGATTGCTACGGCAGCCGGAATGTTCCAATCCGTGATTGGACTGGTCATGCTGCTGATTACAAACCAGATTTCCAAACGGCTGACCGGTCACGGGATTTGGTGAGGTGAATCGACCATGAAGAACAAATCCTTGTTGTCCCGCCTATTCGATGCGGCCAATATGCTCTTCCTTACCCTGTTGGCCGCCATCATGCTGTATCCGCTCTGGAGAGAGATCTCTCTGTCGCTGAGTTCCAAGGAGGAGGCGATTCGCGGAGGGCTTTTTTTGTGGCCGCGCGAGTTTACGTTCAGCGCTTATAAAACGATTCTCCATACCGATTATATCTGGAACGCATATGGCAACTCGATCTTTATTACCGTTCTCGGTGTTTTCCTGAGCCTCCTGTTCACGTCTACTACTGCATATCCACTCACAAAGCGGACGCTCCCTTGGAAAAATGCGTTTATGTCGTTCGTTCTGTTCACGATGATATTCAGCGGCGGCTTGATTCCGACCTATTTGGTCATGCGCGAATTGCACCTGGTCAATACGATTTGGGTCGTCATAGCGCTCAATTTGATATCGGCCTTTAACGTGATCATCATGATCAGTTTTATGCGTTCATTGCCCGAGGAATTGGAGGAATCGGCGATGATCGATGGGGCGAATCCGTACCGCATCTTTTTTACGATCATTCTGCCGCTGTGCAAGCCTGTGTTGGCGACGCTCGCCCTTTGGATGGCGGTAGGGCTGTGGAACAACTTTTTCCAATCGTTTATTTACATGAGTGATAAGGAACTAACTACACTGCCCGTACTGCTTCGGCAAATCATCATGGGGCAAAATGAAGCGCAGCAGCTAGGCCAATTGACAGAAACCTCCAGCGAATCGGTCATTGCCGCTACCATTTTCGTCTCATTGGTTCCAATCTTGGCCGTATATCCGTTTTTACAGCGTTATTTCATCAAAGGTGCTCTTCTCGGTTCTGTAAAAGCTTAATAACCGGCGGATACGATTAATTAAAGGGGGCTATGATGCTATGAGCAAAAAAAATTGGCTGTCCATTTTGATTTGCGTGATCACGATGACTTCCGTCATAACTGCTTGCAGCAAAGGGGAGAACGCCGCGCCGCCGGATTCCCCTAACGAGAAAGCCGGCGAAGGGAAGAACGTGACCTATCAATTTTTGCGGAATTCTTCCACTCCCGAGTACCCGGCCGATGGAGGAGAAGGCAGACAGGAGATTCTTAAAGGTCTTGAAAAAGCCGGCATCACAGGTTTTGATTATAAACTGTCCTTGGCCAGCGGCGATGACTACAATACCAAGCTGAATCTGCTGGCCACATCAGGCGAGCTACCCGATTACTTCGATATCGATTCCAAAACGCTTTCGCGGTTTGTCGAACAAGGCTTGGTTCAGCCGATCGACGAGTATTTAAAAAAGGCCCCTCATCTGCTGAAGGCAATTCCGGAGCAATATTGGAAGCAGGTCACATTTGACGGGAAGATTTACGCCATTCCGAACGGAACCCGGCCCGAACCTTTTAATTTTCCAACGGTAGGCGGTCTTGATGTCCGCCAGGATTGGCTCGACGCTCTCGGCCTGCAGCAGCCGACCACGCTGGATGAGCTTCATGATGTGCTGAAGGCGTTCGTTACGCAGGATCCCGACAAAGACGGCAAGAAGGATACCGCCGGATTAGGCGCTTCCAAAACGACTGATTTCGGCGCCATATTCGGTGCATTCGGCATTATTCCGGCATACTGGACTGAAGTTGACGGCCAGATCAAGAAGGGACTGGTCCTGCCCGAAATGAAGGAGGCGTTAGCTGTTCTGCAGCAGTGGTACACAGAAGGACTTATCGATAAGGATTTTCCGATCATGGAGAGCAAGCAGATGGACGAGAAGATCACCAACTCGGAAATCGGATTATGGTTTGGTGATGGATATTACGTGGATAAAAGCGGCAGCTCGGTCGCAGAATCGATATTCAAAGCCAACCCGAATGCGAAAATCGAAATGCTGTCAGCCCCGAAAGGGCCGTCTGGCAATCAAGGTTACCCTGAGGTCAACGGCTTAAACTCTGCGCCATTGCGCGCTCTATCCGCCAAAGCCCAAGACCCTGCGAAGCTGTTTCAGTTCCTTGATTGGATTGCGAACGACGAAGCGGGCGGCGGATTTAACCTGCTATTGTACGGCGTGGAAGGGAAGGACTTTACCTACGATCAGGGGACCAACTCCATCAAGCAGATTACGCCTTATTCCGAGCTGTACAAAAGGGGGTATTCCAATCCGATCCGCATGGTATTTATCATAGACCGCCGCTGGGCTGCGGAGCCGGTCAGACACGCTATTGAGATTGTAAACCAGAAACTGATTAAAAATGCCATGTGGAATACCGTTCAAGCCGAGATCGATTACCCGGATCTGGAACAAAAGCTGTACCAGGAATATTTAATTAAAATCATCACAGGCATCTGGCCCGTCGAAAAATACGATGAGTTTATTCAAAAATACTACGATCAAGGCGGGCGTGAAATCGAAAAGCAGGCCAATGAGCTGTACAAGCAATTGCAATCGGAATAAAAAATGTCCGAAAACTGAAAATCTGCGTCATAAGGAATGGAGGGATTCATGAATGACGGCTGTACAGCCGAACGTGATCGTATTTTTTACGGATCAGCAGCGCTTTGATACGACGGGAGCCCATGGAAACCCGCTAAGGCTGACACCGAATTTTGACCGGATGGCTTCCAGAGGGACTCATATCTATCATTCGTTTACGTGCCAGCCGGTCTGCGGACCTGCGAGGTCCTGCCTGCAGACCGGTGAATATGCAACCTCCACCGGCTGCTTCACGAACGGAATTCCTCTGCCGGAGCAGAAAAAAACGTTAGCCCATTATTTCCGGGAGGCAGGTTACCAAACCGGATATATTGGGAAATGGCATTTGGCCTCGCAGGAACCGGTTCCGCAGAAAGAACGGGGAGGATATGAATACTGGCTCGGAGCCAACATTCTGGAGTACGCTTCGGATGCATACGACACGGTCCTGTATGATACGGATGACCGGCAAGTAAAGCTTCCTGGTTACAGGGTTGATGCCCAGACGGATGCAGCCATCCGTTACATCGACAGACATCAGCAGCAACCGTTCTTTTTGTTTCTATCGTTTCTAGAGCCCCACCATCAAAACCATGCGGACAATTACCCGGCTCCGGACGGATATGAGGAAAGATACACCGGTCGCTGGACGCCGCCTGATTTAGCGGCACTCGGGGGCTCATCGGCCCAGCATCTGGGCGGTTATTACGGCATGGTCAAGCGCCTGGACGAGGCGCTCGGCCGGTTGATGGATGCGCTGAAGAGCCTGGATCTTCTCGAAAATACGATCGTTCTGTTCACTTCGGATCACGGCTGCCACTTTAAGACGCGTAATGGCGAATACAAGCGATCATGCCACGAGAGCTCCATCCGGGTACCTACCGCACTGGCGGGGCATTGCTTTGATTCCGGGGGACAGATTCGCGAGCTGGTAAGTTTAATCGATCTGCCCCCCACGCTGCTTGATGCCGCAGGCATTCCGGTTCCGGAACATATGCAGGGACGTTCCATCCTTCCCCTGCTTAAGGGAGAAAAGAAGGAGTGGCCGCAGGAAGTGTTTGTGCAAATCAGCGAATCGCATACGGGCCGTGCGATCCGCACCAAACGATGGAAATACAGCGTTCGGGCGGTGGAACCGCATGGGGATCGAGGCGCCGCAGATTGCTACACGGAAGACTTTTTGTATGATTTGCAGGCAGACCCACATGAATTAACGAATTTAGCTGGGCTGGCTTCCTATCGTGAGATCAGTGATGAACTGCGGGGGCGACTCCTGAGCCGCATGGCGGAAGCAGGAGAGGCAATGCCGCGGATAGAGAACGCTCCAGTGAAATCTGCCGGCCAACGGCGCATGTCGGTCAGCGAGCTGCGTACCCAAGTGTGATCTGTTTCATCGTAATCATCCGCAAACTTTAGTCCTTCGTTAAAAACAGAGTCGGGACAAAACGGCAAATGAATACCAAAAACTGGGCTGTTAGAGCAAACAACCCCCGCCTTCACCAAAGGCGGGGGTTTAATTGACATTAGGATCGTTTCTATATAGACTCGATCCAGATCCGCTTATTTGCGCAGCGCCTCCGGATCAATCGGAGGAACCAGGCCTTCGCCGGCCGCCCGGGTCAGCAGCGAAGTGATCGCGGCGTATCCGTCGTCCCCGAGGTTGCGCGTAAAGTCGTTGACATACAGGTCAATATGCTGCTGGGCAACGTCAGGATCCAGCTCCTGGGCATGGCTCAGCACGTATTCCCGGGAAGCTTCGGGATGGGCCCAGGCGTATTCGACGGACTGACGGATCCAGTCTTCGATCGCGTCCAGGTCGAGGGACCGCTTGGCAATGATCGCGCCGAGCGGAATCGGCAGGCCGGTATCGCTTTCCCACCAGCTGCCAAGATCCGTCATCAAGGACAAGCCGTAGGACGGATACGTGAATCTGGCTTCGTGAATGACCAGCCCCGCGTCAATCAAGCCGTCCCGGACGGCAGGCATGATTTGGTCGAACGGCATGACCACGATTTCGCCAATCCCGCCGGGAACGTTCTGGGCGGCCCACAGGCGGAAGAGCAGGTAGGCCGTCGATTTTTCGCTCGGAACGGCAACCCGGCGTCCGCTAAGTTCCGAAGGGTCGGCTTGGCCGCCTTTGGTCAGTACAAGCGGCCCGCAGCCGCGGCCCAAGGCGCCGCCGCATGGAATGAGGGCGTATTCGTCCAGAACCCATGGCAGGGCGGCATAAGAAATTTTAAGCACGTCAAGGTCGCTGCCCGGGTTCGATGCCAGGTTATTCGTAATATCAATATCCGCATAGGTGACTTCCAGCTCCGGGGCGGCGGGAATGAGGCCGTGCGCCGCAGCATGGAAGACAAAAGTGTCGTTGGGACAAGGGGAAAATGCAATTTTCATCGTTTCAATACCTCCACTAAGATTGAGCTTGCTGCTTCAAGTGCTTCGAAAGCTTCTTTCATCCGCCAGGCGGAACGGTCCCGGGGACCGATGGCATTCGATATCGTACGAATTTCCAGGCAGGGGAGTCCGAACAGCCGGGCGGCTTCAGCCACGCCGAAGCCTTCCATCGCTTCCGCGGCAGCGTCCTCATACCGCTGCCTTAACGCGGCGGCGGTTTGCGCCGAGCCGGTCCCGGTCGTGACCGTCAGGACGGCACCGCTTCGAACCGCCAGTCCGGCGGAAGCCATGGCTTGCTCGAGGCGGCGGACGAGCGGAAGATCCGGCTCGAGGCGGGAAGAGCCGAACCCAAGCTCGTCCACGCTGAGAAAGCCGTCCGGCGTCTCCGCGCCAAGATCAGCTGCGATCAGCTGATCGGCAATGACGATCGAGCCGATGCCGGCCCGATCCGTAAATCCGCCGCCGATGCCGGCGCTGATGACCAGGCCGTATTCGTTACCGGCCAGAACGCGAGCCGTACGGGCGGCGGCGGAGGCCGGTCCGACGCCGGCCAGCTCGACGTCGATAAAATCCGGGCTGCCGAGTCCGCGAAGAACCGCCTCCCGTTCGGCCTCGACGGCGGTCATGATCAGCACCCGGGAGTGATTGGTTGTTGGTGAATTCATGTGCGTACCTTCTTATCGTATAATTTACAGGCCGTATATGCAGCTTCAATATATAACCTTATCCTGATCGGAGCCGTGTGTAAAGTGGGGGGAAGCCGAGAGGCAGAACGTAATCCGATAAAAACACCGATCCCCCTACGGCTCTTGATGCGCAGGGGGATCGGTGTACCATGTATTTCATCCGGTGATATAGGTGTTGGAATGCTTAATGATGACTTTTACGTTCACATCCTTAATATTTATTTTGGGAAGGATCGGCCCCCGGGAGTCGTATCGTTTCCAGCTATCATTGTGATGGCGGTATAACCACTCCTCAAGACCAAACAAGTCGATATTTTTATCTTTCGCATCGTTAAACTCCTTCATGATGTCCTTTTTCAGGATCGACTGGGCCTGCTGCTCCATCTGATGTTCTGACATCCCAGCCTCGGTACGCGTTTCTAATACAGTGGCATTGACCGTAAGGTTGATATTTATGTTTAAGCGTTCAGACGTATCTGGGTCCAACGAGATTTTCGTATGCGGCCCAGTCAAATTCAACGTGTTGTTCAGGCCGTATCTTTCGGGAATGCTGAACGGATATCTTAACATATGGCTGTACCGGATCAATCTGGCGCCCATCATGTCCTCCTCGGCGACCCATCCCTCATTCGCTCCTTTGTTGATGACATACACGCCTGTGAGCTCCATCATGGAGGGGGTTTTATCCTTTTGGTTGGCCATCCATTTCCGGTCCGTTACGGACAGAACGGGAAGCAGCACGCTGGTTGCAGGCTCCCGGATGCTGTTGACTAATTTTTGCAGCTGAATCGGCATGATCGCGGATCGCTGCTTATAGGTCTCCTTAGGCTCAAACATTTCCAGCATTAGAGGAGACTGGTTCAGCGTCGTATCTGCCATGAATATCGACTCGATCGGTTTATCGGTTCCGTACACCCAGGATGTATACCGCAGCTCTCTGGAACGCAGGAGGCTGTCGAAAATATCCTCCAGCTTTCCCAGCGCGGATTTCGTCATGACGATCGCTTTAACATGCGTCCACAGCGTATGGTGCTGGGCGGATCTGTAAATATCGTTGATAGCCAATAACACAGTGGGGCCTTCGCCGACCCCCACCCAGGTTGATGCAGGTTTGGAATCCCCGCTGCCTTCCTTTGTCCCGACAGCGGAGAAATCGGTCAGCTTGACGTATACGACATAATGGTCCTTTTTGTAATCGATGCCGAGCGCCGTCACGATATTCATATCTTGTACCGCCTTCAAGTCCCAGCAGCCGGTCAGCAGCAGGGAACAGAACAGAACAACGATGATGGCTTTCATTCGTTACTCTCCCTTGCGCGTATCGTCCTGCGTCCGCAGCACCCGCGGACGGTACTTGAACAGCTTGACCGGCTTTCGGAACAGTCCTTCCCAGAAATCCTTGGCGATAAAGGGGGAAGCGGGAGCCAGATAAGGAACACCGAAGTTTTCCAGCGTGGCCAAGTGAAGCAGGACGGAGAACATCGCGATAAAAAATCCGAACATGCCCAAGCAAGAAGAAAGCAGGAGAACATACAGCCTAATGATAGCCGTCGTCCCCGAAAGAATTTGATTGACCAGTGTAAAGGTGGCGATGATCGTCACGGCCACCGCCACAACCATCGTCGGAGACGTAACTCCTGCCCTGATGGCCGCATCGCCGACAATGAGACCCCCGACCACCGTTACGGTCTGGCCGACCGATTTGGGTAGGCGGGTGCCCGCTTCATGGAACACCTGGAACAGGAACAGCATCAAAAAGCATTCCAGGGGAATCGAGAACGGAAGCCCGATTCTGGAATTCATAATGGTTGCCAGCAGCGGAGTCGGAATCTGCTCGAGGTTGAAGGTGGTCAGCGCCACGTAGAATCCAGGCAGGAACATAGCAATAAAGAGGCCCGATACCCGCAAAAACCTTTGCACCGAGACGATGTGAAAGGGCATATTGGAGTCTTCCGGCGATTTGATCAGGCTGAAGAGCGTGATGGGCGCGATAATTCCCATGGGAGAACCGTCGAACATAATCACGAACCGGCCTGCCAAAAGGCTGGATGCCACATAATCCGGCCTGCCGACATAATCGGTGAGCGGAAACACGCTTTTAAGCTGCCCCTGAACGAGGTCTTCGATTTGTGTGGTGCCGATGATTGCGTCCCCGTTGAAACTTTGAATCTTCTTCCTGATTTCATCAACGATATCCGGGTTAATGATATCCCGGATGTACATCAACGCGATTTGTGTGTGGCCCCGCTCGGAAAGGACGAATTTTTCCACGCATAACGACTGGGTCCGAAGCCGCTTGCGGACAAGTGCGAGGTTCACGCTTAAATTTTCGGTAAATCCATCCTGGGGCCCCTTAATGGAAGATTCCGTGGATGACTCCTCCGGAGACCGGGAAGGGGTGCTGCTGACATTCAATTGGTAGAAGGCATTCATATGCTGGAAGTACAGGATCATCATTCCCTGAAACACCTGGGTATCGAGTTCGTACAGTACATTTTGGGTCTTCATTTCCTTCAGCGGCAGCGATTGATAGTCCCGGATGCTGTCTTTGCTGAAGAATCCTGTTTCCATGTACATCTGTTCCAGCCTAGGGAGCACGAACTGGTTGATTTGGACCTCGTCCGTCATGCCTTCACAATAAATCAGAAGGATGGACTGCTTCAGGTCTCCTTCCCCTACATAAAAGGGATGAAGGACCACATCGCCGCATGGCTCATAATACTTTTGGAGGAACGGGATATCGATATCTGCCAGGCTGACTTGAGGCTGCTCTGTACTAGTTGTCATGGTGTTCTTTTCCTTTCTTTCCGGATGAAATGAGAGCCAAAGCAAACAAGATGAGGATTAAAGCCCCCAGGAAGGCGGCAGAAAACGGGAAATAGAAACGTTTTAAAATTTTCAGGAAATTCGTATCGTTCAGTCCGGTCAGGCTTATAAGGAGAATCAAGCCAGCGACGGTAACGTATGCGCCAATTCGCGGCATCTTTTCTTTAATGTTCCAAACATCAACGATAAAATACAGGGCTAGTGAAATCCGGATGAAGGCTCCCGACAGCCATTGATAGATGGAGAAAAAGTCGGTCTGAGCGACATATCTTCCAATGGTAGCCACACGCCATTCCTCATACGCCGGATACATTTGCCTGGACGCCTCATACGGATCAAAGATCGTGATGGCGCCGATCAGCGGCCCCATGGTCAGCCCGGTCAGGGCCAAGGCAAGAACGTATAACTGCCAGGCTTTCGCGGTCTTCGCCAATTTTGGCTGGAGAAACAGGTACATGATTATTTCAAAGGAACCTGCACATGAATTGGCCAGTCCGGAAAATACAGGTCCCCAGCCTTTGGACAGAACCGGCAGCAGCTGGCTGTAATCCTTGGTTTGAAAATTGACCGTCATGATAAAAAATCCGAGTAGGACGACGAACGGCAGGAGAATCCCCGCGGAGATGGCAATGGGTTTAAATCCCATGATCGCGGCATATAGGCATAAAAGCAGCATAACTATGGTTGTTACAGATACCGGCGTTTCGGTCAAAAAGGTGATTTTGGCCCAAGTGGTCGTATCAAACAACGTATAGAAGCAAATCATGTATAAAAAAACGCTCATGATGATGCGCAGAAGAACGGCCGCTGCTAGGCCGTATTCTTGACTCAGCCATTCGTGGATGGAGCGGTTTCCCAATCGTTTGGATACGTAATACGTCATAGCGGTCACGGCCATCAGCGGCAGAATGGACAAGGTGACCGAGATCCACGCGTCTCTGCCTGAGCTCTGCAGCAGAAACGGAATGATAAACACATGGTTCATCATCCCGATGGACAGCAGGATCATCATGAAGCCTTGCGACAAGCGGGCTTTAAGTACTTTCATTCAGTTACCTCCAAGTAAGGCGTGGATCTAGATCCATTATTAACCGGGAGGTTCCCCGCAATACTTCCTATATTTAAAATGACACATGGCGCGAAGACCGACGATATATTAGAATAGATAGGTCTGTATATTTAGTTAGGCTTCTTATGAGGCGCGGATTCCCGATCCAGGGACCGTGCAAAGACAAGAAAGTTGAAAGTGAGAATTTGCCATGATGATTAATAACCGGATGACATTTGAAAATCTGTGCTTGCGGAATGAACCGCTTGCGAACCACTCGTCCTATCAGATCGGCGGAGAAGCGAATTTCTTCGCGATGCCTGAAACGGCCGAAGAGCTGATCACGCTGCTGCAGGGATGCAGAACCCATGGGCTGGACTATTTTTTCTGCGGGATGGGCTCTAATCTTTTGTTTCCCGACAATCCGCGCAAGGATACGCTGTACATTTCTTTGAAAAGGCTGGTCTATTGGGACATTACCCCGGACAAATGGTTTATTTCCTCGGGGACACCGATGTCCATGCTGTCGATCGCAGGCCTGATGTATAACATCCCGGGTTACGAGTTTACCTACTTGCTGCCGGGCGGCCTGGGGGCCGGCATTTACATGAACGCCAAGTACAACCACCGGCAGATCAGCGACATTATCAAAACGGTGTATTATGTGGACCTGGAGGATCCTTCCTTGTCCGTTCAATCGATTGACGTCAGCCAGTGCAAATATGGCTATAAGCAGTCCATATTCCAGATGAATCCGTGGCTCATTTTGGGTGCGGATATGCTGGCCGTACCGGAGCAATTGGATCCGCAGCAGGCAAACCGCCTGCTGAGCCGCTGGAAGGACAAAGAGGGGATGTCGTCCCTGTCTTCGTTCTATTCGTATATGGCTGAAGAGGCGAAGGCGCTCCAAAGCCGGGGAATCCATCTGCCTGCCCCGATGACCCAGATTGAGGAATACCGGAACGGCAAGCGCCATTTCGAGTATCCTTCCTGCGGATCCGTCTTTAAAAACAATTACGATTATGGCGTTCCTGTCGGTGCTTTGGTCGACCGGCTTGAATTGAAAGGGAAGGCATACGGCGGCGCCATGATTTCCCCTTTCCACGGGAACATGATCATCAACACGGATCATGCGACCGCCGAGGACATTAAATATTTGATGAATGTGATCATGGAAGGTGTCGACAAGGCGTTCGGCTTCGTTCCTGAGCCTGAGGTCGTCGTCGTCGAGTAGTCTGTTTCAAATCCGAATATGTGAACATTATGTGACCGTAACCCGCCTTCACCCGCGATTGGCGGGTTATTTGTGTCACGGTCGTGACCGAGGTGACAATCCATTTAAAAATCTTTAAATTAAGGTATTGTAATTGGACGAGGGTGTATGTATACTAAAAAAGTAAGTAAGTAACAAAAAGGAGGAAGATATAAAAATGTCTAAACAGTTTATTGATGCACTCAAGAACAGACGTTCCATATATGGAATCAGCAAGGAGCAGGTGATCTCCGACGAGAAAATTCAGGAGATCGTCAACGATGCGGTGAAATACACGCCGTCTTCTTTCAACTCGCAAAGCACACGCGTTGTCGTTCTGCTTGGCGAGCAGCATGACAAGCTGTGGAATGTAACGGAAAACGTGCTGAAAGCCGTTGTTCCGGCTGACAGCTTTGCACCGACTGCTGAGAAAATGGCTGCTTTCCGCGCCGGATACGGCACAATCCTGTTCTTCGAAGATTATGAAGTCATTGAAGGACTGCAAGCAAGCTTCCCTTCTTATGCAGACAACTTCCCGGTATGGTCCCACCATACTTCGGCGATGCACCAATTGGTCATCTGGACCGCGCTTGAAGCCGAAGGTCTTGGCGCCAGCCTGCAGCACTACAACCCGCTGATCGACCAGAAGGTTGCCGCAGAGTGGAACATTCCTGCGAGCTGGAAACTGATCGCCCAAATGCCTTTCGGCAAACCGACAGTTCAGCCGGGCGAGAAAGAATTCAAGCCGCTTGAAGACCGCGTTAAAGTATTCAAATAAGCAGTACGGAATTTTTATACTTAATCCAAGAGAAGCACCTCACGTCTTATGCGCGGGGTGCTTTTTTGCGTGTCATGCTATTCTTCAGCCGATTTGGAGCGTCCGCCGCCAAGCGTGCGAATCTGCTCCTCCATGATGCCGCTGACCTTGGCAGCAAAGTCAATGAGCAGCTCGATCTGCTCCGCCGTATACGAAGAGCCGAGCCGGACCACGGAATCGTGCAGCGGCTTGAAGGTCTCGCGAACTTCGTCCCTGGCAAAATAGTCGGGGACGATGATGACCCGGCGTCTGTCGGACGGGTCCTGTTCTCTCCGCACGTAACCCGCTTTCTCCAGACGGTCGATCAGGGCGGTGACGGTGCCGGTGGAGAGACCGGTAATTTTGGAGAGCTCTCCGGCCGTAATCGGACCGGTTTCCCACAATATATCTACGGATTTCAAATCGGTGTTGGATAAACCGAGGGAACTGGCGACATGCTGTTGGTACAGGACGGTCCTGGTTCCCAGTTTTCTCATTTGCGAAGCCAACCGTTCTTCAGGTGATGTGTTGCCCTCAGCATTTTGACTTGACAAAGGCAAGACCTCCTCTTAGAATCTGAATATCTTGATGATCGAGATACTTGAATTCCGAGATAATGACTTGGTTTCATTTTATCGGAAGGGACAATACATTGTAAAGGAGATAACCAATGGAAGCGACGAAAAGCAACATTAAAATGGTCGTAGCAGGGCTGCTGCTGGCCATTTTTATGTCTGCCATTGACAATACCATTGTCGCCACGGCCATGGGTACGATCGTATCCGATCTTGGGGGACTGGACAAATTCGTCTGGGTCACCTCGGCCTATATGGTGACGACGATGGCCGGCATGCCGATCTTCGGCAAGCTGTCGGACATGTACGGGAGGAAGCGTTTTTTCATTTTCGGCTTAACTGTGTTCTTGCTGGGATCCGCACTATGCGGGCTGGCTCAGACGATTGAACAGCTGAGCTTGTACCGGGCGATTCAGGGGATCGGGGGAGGCGCGCTCCTGCCGATCGCGTTTACGATTATTTTCGACATTTTTCCGCCGGAGAACCGGGGCAAAATGACCGGTCTGCTTGGAGCGGTGTTCGGCTCGGCCAGCGTGGTAGGACCGCTGCTCGGCGCGTATATCACCGAATACGCCGGGTGGGAGTGGGTATTCTACATCAACGTGCCGATCGGCATCGTGTCCCTGATTTTCATTTTGCGCAGTTACAAAGAGTCTCCATCCCATAACAAGCAAAAAATCGACTGGTGGGGCGCATCGACGCTCGTGATCGCCGTCATCAGCCTGATGTTCGCACTGGAGCTGGGCGGCAAGGAGTTCGCGTGGGACTCCGCACCGATTATTGCCCTGTTTGCCAGCTTTGCGGTATTCTTCATCATCTTCTTCTTCGTGGAGCTGAAAGCGAAGGAGCCGATATTGCCGTTCTTCCTGTTTAAACGCAGGCTGTTTGCGACATCGCAGCTGCTCGCGTTTTTGTACGGCGGAACCTTTATCATCATGACGGTATATATCCCGATCTTCGTGCAGGCGGTGTATGGCGGTTCGGCTACGAACGCCGGGTTGATCCTGACGCCGATGATGCTGGGATCGGTGGCCGGGAGCGCCATCGGCGGGATTTTCTCCACCAAGACAAGCTACCGGAACCTTATGATCATATCGGTCATTTTCTATTTGGGCGGCATGTATCTGCTCAGCACGCTGACCCCCGATACCGCCCGGATTTATCTGACGATCTTCATGATCATCGTCGGCTTCGGCATGGGCTTCTCGTTCTCGCTGCTGCCGACGGCATCCCAGCATAACCTGGAGCCTCGCTTCCGCGGTACCGCAAACTCGACCAACCAGTTTTTGCGGTCGCTCGGCATGACGATGGGGATCACGATTTTCGGCACCATTCAGAACAATTTGTTCACGAACCGGCTTGCCGAAAACTTCAAAGGCATGGGCGGCGGGGCCAATTCGGCCATGGCCAACGTCGGCAGTCCGCAGGAAATTTTCCAATCGGCCAACCGCGCCAAAATTCCGGCTGAAGTGCTCAACAACATCGTGGACGCCATGTCCCATTCCATTTCCCGCGTATTTCTGTTTGCGCTGATTCCGATCGCCATCGCCGCGGTCGTCGTGGCCAGCATGGGAAATGCCAGAGTCACCGTCGGCAAGGAACAAAAGGCCGCTTCGGCAAAACAGCAGAAAACGGTGTAAATCGGTTTGAAAAATGCAAGGGCTGTCCGTTTCCACGGGCAGCCCTTGCTGATTGAAGGCAAACTTTTAATTACAACACGAATGTGGACACTATTTTGATATAGGACAAGAGCGATATATTTTTTCAAGTATGCACAGGCAAAAAAACGCTAAATGTCGTACCTTGACCGGGTTCACTCACAACGCGGATGAACCCGCCGTGGGCCCGGACTAAATGATGAGCAATCGATAATCCGAGGCCCGTTCCGCCTGTGTGCCGCGAACGGGCCTTTTCCACACGATAAAAACGATCGAACAGATGAGCCAATTCATCGGCTGGAATACCGATACCGGAGTCTATCACCGAGACACATACATAAAGTGCATTCTGATCCCAAACTTGATTTTCAATGACAACCGAAACCTTTCCGCCTTCCGATGTGTAACGAACTGCATTCGTCAACAAATTGATGAACACCTGCGTCATTCGTCTCGCGTCTGCCATCACCGTTACCGGCCTTGTGTTTGAAGAGAAGCGCATTTCCAGCCCGTTCTCCTCAGCCTCCACGTTCATATCGTCCACGATTTGTTCAAGTCTTGCTGAGAGATCGAGCGGTTTGCAATCCAGCGCCAATCGACCCGCCTCAGCCAGCGACAAGACATGAAGATCTTCCACAAGCAGGCCTAAGCGGATCACTTCGTCATGGAGTCTAAGCAGCATTTCCGGGGGGACAGATTGACCGGCCTGCTGAGCATTTTCTAGCTTGAGCTGCATGATCGACAGCGGGGTCCGCAGCTCATGAGCGACATCCGCTACCAACCGCCTGCGGGCGTCCTCGGCTTCCCGGAGACGAAGCGTCATGTCATTGAATGTCCGGATGACTTTGCCGTATTCGTCCTTTGATTTTACAGGAACGTTCACGTGCAGATCTCCCTGCGCAACGCGTTCGATCGCGGCAACAAGCTTTCGAAGCGGGATCGTGAGCACCCCTGAAATCCATAAACTGGCGAACAGCCCGGTTGCGATGAAAAAGAACCAATTCCCAAGCTCGAACTTCCGCATTTTTCCTGAAACGTAAGTCTTCAAATGCTCAATTTGTTCCCCGGGCGGTGCGTTCAAATAAGCTGTACGGATTTCTTCCTTGCGATATTGATCGAACAAAGACTCCATATAAGCCTGCTTGGTAACGGCATGAACACCTCCGATAATAAAAACGAGCAGTCCCATGCAGACAAATATTTTTTGGCGAACCGTGAGCGTCATGGTTGTTCACCGAATCGGTAACCGAAACCGTAGACCGTTTGAATATAACGGGGATTGGCCGAATCGTCTCCCAGCTTGCGGCGAAGATTCCGGATGTGGGAATCCATCGTTCGCTCGTATCCCATATATTCATCCGCGAGGGCGGCTTTTAACAATTGCAGGCGGCTGAAAACCATTCCGGGACGCGCAGCCAATGTGAGCAAAATTTTGAATTCGGTCGGTGTCAGTTGGATCTCCTGGCCATCCTTGAACACCTGACATTTGGTCTCGGAAATGGTCAAGTTGTCTCTTTCAAGCAGTATTGGCTTGTCTTCAGGTCCACGCAAGCGGCGAAGCAATGCCCGGATACGCGAAGACAGCTCGCGCAAGCTGAACGGTTTCGTCAAATAATCGTCCGCACCGATTTCCAGACCGACGATTTTATCCGTTTCATCCGAACGGGCTGTGACCATAATAATGCCGCAATTCGAGGTTTGTCTGATTTCAAGGCACACGTCGATACCGCTTTTCTCCGGAAGCATCCAATCAAGCACAACGAGATCTGGTCGTTCAGACCGGGCGATCATGAGCGCTTCTTTCCCGGTACGGGCGGTCAATACTCGAAACCCTTCACGATGCAAATACGTCTGCATCTCCTCAAGCATGCCCGGTTCGTCCTCCACAAGCAACAACTTCGGTTCCATTCGAATCCCATCTTTCCAGTTTAGTCTGCTTCGAGTAGGTGAGCTCCATCACTTACCCCAAATTATACTGTGTTTTCACACGATCATGAATAAATCCATACAAAAGGAGGCGGATCTGCATAAGTTCTCGACATTTATTGTTTACACTGACTGTGCAATGCGAGCGATAAGCGCATAAGAACAAAAATCTTAAATTAACGAAGGCGAGGATTCAAAGATGAGTAATTTACCCGTAAACCGCAGTGAACCTGAAGCCCTGGATCGTATGGTGGAAGCAGCCGATCTTTCACCGCTCGCAGTTAGAACGCGTGTCGTGTACAAGGAAGTGGCGAAGAACGAATCAAAAACAAAAAGGAGCTATGGCCAATGAAAATAAAGATGGTGATGTTCGCTATATTTTGTGTTTTTCTACTTGTTCCATCAGTTGCTTCCGCTGCAGCGGCCAATGATAATGTCGGATACGGAGAAGCTACCCCTGGGCGAATCTGGGCTTCGTTAGATGCGATGTTAGGCTTGATCGGCGCGATCATCGGCGGGCTTTCTTTGGCTCGCTCCGCAGGTCGATTCGGCAAGGGCAGTGGGAGGCGCGGGGCCATCGTGTCCGGGGTGGTGGGGCTGATTGTTATAGTCTACGCCCTGCTGCATTTGACCATTTTTACCGGAGATTTCGGAACCGGCAGCGGGCGGGCCGGAGCCATCATTGCCATTGTAATGGGGTTGGTCGGCATCGTCCTTGCCGGGTTGACTTTGGCTCGATCTCGCCATTCGGGCTGATGCGTAATCGTTAAATACCTGATTTTGGCCGACCTGGACCGCTGCAAGCGGTCTATTTTTTATTTCTGATAGGAGCAAGAGGTTTTGCTGGATCCTGTTAAAGATCATCTGACTTGGGACGCTTGTTATCTGTTCGGATAAGGAAAAATTCGGATGAATTACCTCTTGACACAAGGGAACCTCGAGGATAATATAAAATTATCTTAATTGTTTAAGATAAATAATAAAATAAGATAATTAATCGATTGAGATTAATGTGGCAGCCCTCCACGATCTAAAGGAAGCGAGCCAGGATTTGTCTCGAAAGGGGAGAGAGCCTATCGTGATGAGCCGAATGGAATCGCGGGACCGTTTCGTTAAAATACAAGCAGATCGGGATTGGGTTGCAAAAAAGTCGAATGATGGAGGATGTTGAGGATGGATTATGGTTTACAGGGGAAAGTGGCTGTGATAACGGGAGGTTCGCGCGGAATTGGCAGAGCGGCTGCAAAGAAGTTCGCTGCGGAAGGAGCTCATGTCTACATCACCTATTTAAGCAACCGAAGCGAGGCGGACCGAACCATCAGCGATATTCAGTCGTCAGGAGGTTCTGGTCAGGCCGTCCAAATGTCCTTAAATGACGAGCAGAGCATTTACCGGGCCTTCAACCAAGTGAAGAAGGAGAGGGGGCGGTTGGATGTGCTCGTGAATAACGCCGTCTTTTGGGGAGAGGAAGCCGCGGTAGAGGCGAGCGCGAATGAAGCGTGGTTTTCCGTTATCGATCAGACCGTCAAGGGAACGTATATGACAACGAAAGCGGCCGTTCCGCTTATGAAGCAGGAGGGATGGGGACGATTGATTCATGTCTCTTCGAGTCTGGTATACACCGGGAAACCGAACGAAACCGCAAATCTGACGGCCAAAGCGGCTTTGCACGGATTCAGCCGTACCTTGGCGGCGGAGCTGGCTTCGGATGGTATTTACTCCAATGTTGTCATTCCTGAGCTCACGCTGTCGGAATGGGTCCCGCACGCATTCCCGCAGCCGATGCTTGAAGATTATGCCGAATCGTTTCCGACGCGAAGGCTGGGCACCCCAGATGACGTTGCGAATTTGATCATTTATTTGGGATCAACGGCGAACAGCTTTGTCAATGGAGAAGAAATCCGCGTTACAGGCGGTAAATAACATGGGCAGAGTGCAGATCCATAAGAAGGCTGCCTCCCATCCAAATGTTGTGTGGCCAGACGTCAGGATATTTACCGGTGGAAAGGAAAAAACGTAATGTTCGAAACGATTACAAGTATGATGTTAACCTACGCGGTGACGGCACTATGGTTGATCGTCGGAACGGCGGCCGCGGGGCTTCCTTACGTAAAAGGCATTTTTCAACGGAAGGTCTGGAGAACGTTATTGCTTTGGATCAGTTATATTGGCCTTGCATTAGCCTTGTTATGGTTCATTCTGATGATCAGCCAATGGGTTAGAAACGGCTGGTGGTTCGTTGAAGGCATCGTCAAGACGATTTTGCCCATCATGTTGATTGGCTACGTTCCCTTGGTCCTGTATACACTTCCCGTTTTAAGGAGACTGCGGGTTTCCACTGCGGACGTATCGTCTTCAGATTCGATGGTCACAACAACCGATCCGAGGCTGCTGATCCCGATCTATGCGGCCGCCCTTGCATCCGGCATTGCTGCCTTTCATACGATTTTCTCGCAGCCGACCCTTCCCGGCCTGCTGGAGACGGTGCTGATGATCACGCTATATCTCTTCGTTCTGGTTGTGCCATCCTATATCGTCATCAGAAGATATCAGGCGATCATGAAAGGTACATTTACCGTGGCTCCTTTATGGAAAAGGCTGTTGAAATTCGCCTTAGCGGGATTAACGACGGCCATTGTAGCGATCGGGGTGGTGGCCTTTCAGGCTTGGTCGGACTTTCACGCCTCGAAGCTTCCGGAAGCATCGGATATGATGAATCACCGCTGGCTGGACGAAGGAGGCGGCACGCCGACGATGATGACGGGTCATCAGAATCATGCTGACCATGCCAATATGGTGGAAGTAGCGAAACTGACGGGGGATATCTCCTCTCCTGCGGATATCCATTATGAGCTCGTTGCGCAGAAACGGGAAATGACGCTTGCGTCCGGTGCCAAGATCGAAGCTTGGACGTATAACGGCGAGGTCGCCCCCGAGCTGCGCGCAAGGCAAGGAGAGATGGTGGAAGTGAAGCTGATGAACCGGGATATCGACAAAGGAGTGACGATTCATTGGCATGGATACAACGTGCCGAACGCCATGGACGGCGTACCGGGCATGACCCAAAATGTCGTCAACCCGGGGGAATCGTTCACCTATAAGTTTCGAGCCGAGCAAGCAGGGACGTATTGGTTCCACTCTCACCAGCAGGCTGCAGAGCAAGTACGCAACGGCCTGTTCGGATCCTTTATCGTCGAACCATCAGAGGAGACGGCCAGCTACGATGAAGAGGTGACGCTCATTAATCATAATTGGAACACCGATCAGGGGGAGAAGACGGCTTTCAAGGACCAGGACCGTGTGCAAAAAATGCAGGTAAAGCCCGGAAAGACCGTATTATTAAGGCTCATTAACGCCAACAATCAATCCCAAAAGTACTTCCTCCAGGGGAGTGAATATAAGATCACGAGCATTGATGGCACTCCCATCCGGCAGCCGGATCGGTTATCGGATCAAACCGCATTCAGGCTTGCGGCGGGCGGGAGATACGATGTCACATTTACGATGCCGAATCATCCCGTACTGCTCAAATTAGGCGATTCCAGGGATATGGAGGGACCGAGCGTCGTTTTTTATGGGAATTTACCGCCGGACCCAATAAGCTTTAAAGCGGAATCGAGCTTGTTTGACCCGTCTCAATACGGGAAACCGGCAGATTCAGAACTGACATCCGTGACCAGGTTCGATCGGGAATTTAGGATGGTATTGGGAAACAGGCTTGGATTCTATAACGGGAAGATGAATTATCTTTGGACCATTAATGGAGAAGTGTATCCCCATACGCCTACTTTGGTTGTCAAAGAAGGAGAGAAAATCAAAACGACGTTCATCAACAAAAGTCTCTCGGAGCATCCGATGCACCTCCACGGACATCAGATGACGGTTTTGAAGAAAAACGGCAAAAGAGTTCAAACGCCGTGGGTGACCGATACATTGAACGTTAATCCGGACGAAATGTATGAAGTGGCCTTTATAGCCGACAACCCGGGCATGTGGATGGATCACTGCCATATTTTAGACCACGCGGCTGTCGGGATGACCCTGCATCTGATGTATGACCATGTCATGCCCTCCTTTGAAGCGGGAGTGAGATCGGGAAATATGCCGGAATAAACCAATCGAAGGGAAAGATGATGAATGGAAAACCAAGCGAAAGATATTCAATTGATGAAGGAACTGTTTATGTCGTTGAGCGAGGCATGGAACAAGGGGGATGGAGCGGCTTACGGCGATTGCTTTACGGATGACGCAGATTACGTGACATTTATGGGCCAGCACTTGAAAGGGAAAAAGGAGATTGCGGAGGTTCATCACATGCTGTTCCAGGGCCCGCTCAAAGGCACAACATTGGATTCCACGCTTACGGATGAAGTGCGGCCGCGTTTTTTAACGCCGGACGTAGCGATTGTTCACGGGATCGGCGAGGTCAAATTGCCTAATCCAGCGCAGGACCCTAACGATAGAGGCTCAATAAATACGAATGTGGTGATCAGACAAGATGGGGGATGGAAAATAGCGGCATTCCAAAACAGCCGGATCCAATCGATGCCAGGCATTAATTAAGCAGGCTTACCATACCGCCTGTGATGGGGCCAACCAAAGAAATGCAATAACGAAAAAAATGCTCTCCTTATCATATAGGGGAGCATTTTAATTAGCGAATCTTTAAACTATTGTATTCAACATTTGAGATGCTGTGTGATGAATAGTGCAGCACGGTCCAGGGCTTGATCGGCTTCTTCAAGCATACCTGTGAACGCCTGGAACACATGCGGGACGTCGGCGGTAACGTCAAGGATGACATCAACGCCTGCTGCACGTGCACGATCGGCTAACTGCGTGGAATCGTCAAGAAGCAGCTCGTTGGTTCCGGCCTGCAGCAGGATCGGTGGGAATCCGGTAAGATCGGCGAACCTGGCGGGGCTTACGAGTTCATGATTCGGATCCTGTCCTGCGAGGTACATCTCGTCCGTCAATGCAAAGCCCTCACGGGTGAAGAACGGATCGAACCCCATTTTGCTATCCATACTTGCTCCGGAATGCGTCTTATCGAGCCCCGGCGAGAACGTAACGACCGCTGCTGGCATCGGCAGGCCTGCGTCCCGTGCCATCAGGCAAGTCGAGACAGCAATACCGCCGCCGGCGGAGTCGCCGGCAAACGCAATAGACGACGCCTGGGCTCCATTGTCCAGAAGCTCACGATAGGCTGCGAGAGCATCCTCAAGAGCCGCAGGGAACGGATGCTCCGGGGCGAGGCGATAATCGAGTGAGACGGACCGGATACCGGTCTTGTCGACCAGGCTCGCGGTAAGGGACATAGCCGTGTAGGGGGAGCCCACAATATACGAGCCGCCATGGAAATAAAGAATGATTCCTGGCCGGGTATCCTGTGCAGGGTCAACGATTACACCGGGTCGATTACCAATGGTTGTCGGCGTGGTCCGCACGCCCGCAGGTACTAACATCGTTGCCATCATGGCAGCGAAGTTCGCGCGCATCTCCTCGACGGTTTGCGGCTTGGCGGGGTTAGGACGCCGCAGCATTTCATCCAATTTGTTACGTTGTTCTCTAGACATATGAATAATCTCCTTCTCTTTTTTTATATCGCTTTCTACCGTCAATCTCTCCCAACGATCCGGCGTATTCATAGTGTATAATATGAATGTGACAGAACTTGTCACTATAATCTTTTGGGGGTAAATATGATGGGGAAGTCAAGGCGCCTGATTGAATTGATGATGGCGGTAAATCGAAAGCGGAAATTCACCGTCAAAGAGCTTGCCGAAGAATTTGGTGTGTCTACCCGAACCATGCTGCGCGATTTGCAGGAGCTGAGTGGAATGGGAGTGCCTTTATACTCTCAAGTTGGAGCGGGAGGCGGATACCATGTTCTGACTGAGCGAAGCCTCCCACCGATCTCATTTACGGAAAATGAGGCATTCTCCATATTTTTTGCTTCCCATGCCCTTCGACACTTCAGCTCGCTGCCTTTCGAGGCATCTGCAAAATCCGCACTTCGAAAATTTTACAGGTACTTACCGGAAGATGTGAAAAGTCAGATCGACGAGATGCGAAACCGAATTGACTTCTTTACGCATACACGCCCGGAACAAGCTGGCTGCCTTGAGTTATTGCTCCAAGCGTCCATTAGAAGGTTGCCCGTAACAATCAATTATGGAATTCGAAAGAATGGTACCCATGAAAGAACGATTCAACCCATCGGTATATATGCCCATGAAGGATATTGGTTTTGCCCAGCTTACTGCTATTTGCGACAAGCTTTCCGATTATTCCGGGTAGACCGGATAGGGTCAGCTGTTTTGGCAGATGCCGAAGCGTCAACGCCTACAGTGGATGTTTCAGAGGTGGATTTAACGAACTGGGGGCCTCATTTCTACAGCACATTGGAAAGCATAGATGTTCAAGTGAAACTAACGGCAAAAGGGATTGAGTTATTCCGAGAAAAGAGCTGGATTTTCCCTTGGGGAGAAGTACATCGTTCCAATGACGGCACAGGCATACTGGAAATGGGGATATTCCCGTCGGAAATACCATTCTTTGCTGATTATTTTTTTTCGTTTGGTGCTGAAGCGGTCGTGATCCAACCGGAAGAACTAAGAGAAGCTGTCAGAACGAAGCTGGTCCGTGCTCTCGAAGAATACAACGTTCCACAATCCTAGTCTTCCGATTTCAATTTTATTGGGGTGGATGTAGATTTCTCTCTCGAGTTAGCTGCTGAGAACAAGTGTCCTATGCAAAAGTAACTTGATACCTTCACGGCCGTCCAGCGATTTGGGCGGCTTTTTGTGTGTTCGCTAATGTGCTTTCGTTAAAGTGTAATTTTTAACTTTTAACTGGCAGAAAAATGACAGATTTTAATCGGCATAGTAGAATAATAGAGAAATCATGTTTACCAGCAATGAACGGTGTAAAATTATGTCGAGAGAGGGATTTGACCATGTCGGATCAGCATTTGAAACCGGATTCGCAAGAGAGCCAGGTTCAGTCCAAGGAACTGCTCGATGCGCTGATGGCTTTTAAAAAGGGAGATTTTACATACCGCATGCCATACGATCAGACGGGCATCGCCGGAAAAATCGCAGACACCTTTAATGAGATCATGGAAATGCAGGAGAGCCTTGTGTCCGAAATCGATACCGTTGCCAGGGTTGTCGGTAAAGAAGGCAAGCTGTCGCGCAGGTTTTCCCATAAAAATACCGGCGGGTCTTGGGAGGCGGCCGTAGAGTCGTTAAACGGTCTTGTCAGTGACCTGATCCAGCCGACCAGCGAGATGGTGCGCGTGATCAACGCGGTTGCCCAGGGTGATTTGCGGCAAAAGGTGGATCTGGAGTTTGAAGGGCGGCCGCTGACAGGCGAGTTCAAAAAATCGGCCAACAACATCAACAAGATGGTCAACCAGCTGAGCAAGTTTGCTTCCGAAGTGACCCGCGTAGCCAAAGAGGTGGGGACCGAAGGCATTTTGGGCGGTCAAGCCGATGTTGAAGGCGTCTCGGGGACATGGAAGGATCTGACCGACAGCGTGAATGGCATGGCGGCCAATCTGACGAGCCAGGTCCGCAGCATCGCCGAAGTGACTACGGCAGTGGCCAAGGGCGATCTCACCAAGCAGATCACGGTCAATGCCAGCGGCGAAATTTTGGAATTGAAAAATACGATTAATACGATGGTGGAGCAGCTGTCGACCTTTGCGTCCGAGGTCACCCGTATGGCCCGCGAGGTCGGCACGGAAGGAAAGCTCGGCGGGCAGGCGAACGTCAAGGGCGTGTCCGGCACGTGGAGAGATTTGACGGAGAGCGTCAACGACATGGCAACGAATTTGACGGATCAGGTCCGCAATATTGCGGTTGTTACGACGGCTGTTGCCAACGGGGATTTATCGAAAAAAATTACGGCCAACGTTCAGGGTGAAATCCTGGAACTTAAAAATACGATCAATACGATGGTGGACCAGCTGTCCATGTTCGCTTCCGAAGTGACGAAAATCGCCCGCGAAGTCGGCACGGAGGGCATATTGGGCGGACAGGCGGAGGTCAGCGGCGTAGCGGGAACATGGCGTGACTTGACCGAAAGCGTCAACTCCATGGCCAGCAATCTGACCAATCAGGTCCGCAACATCGCCGAAGTGACGACAGCGGTGGCGAAGGGTGACCTGTCCAAGCACATTACGGTTAACGCCAAGGGCGAAATTCTTGAGCTGAAAAATACGATCAACACGATGGTGGATCAGCTCAGCACGTTTGCGTCCGAAGTTACCCGCGTGGCCCGCGAGGTCGGAACGCTCGGCATGCTCGGCGGTCAGGCGCAGGTGAAGGGCGTGGCCGGCACGTGGCGCGATTTGACCGAGAACGTCAACTACATGGCCTCGAACTTGACGAATCAGGTGCGCAATATCGCCGTCGTGACGACGGCGGTGGCGAACGGGGACCTGTCGAAGAAGATTACCGCGGACGTGCAGGGCGAAATCCTTGAGCTGAAAAACACGATCAACACGATGGTGGATCAGCTCAGCACGTTTGCGTCCGAGGTCACCCGCGTCGCCCGCGAGGTCGGCACGGAAGGGAAGCTCGGCGGACAAGCCGAGGTCCGGGGCGTCGGCGGCACGTGGAAGGATTTGACCGAAGGCGTCAACAACATGGCCCGCAACCTGACGAACCAGGTGCGGAACATCGCCGAAGTGACGACGGCGGTAGCGAAGGGCGATTTGTCCAAGAAGATTACAGTCGACGTCAAGGGCGAACTGCTTGAGCTGAAAAACACGATGAACACGATGGTGGACCAGCTCAGCAATTTCGCGTCGGAAGTAACGCGGGTGGCCAGCGAGGTCGGAACAGAAGGCAAGCTCGGCGCCCAGGCGAACGTCAAGGATGTGTCGGGTACCTGGAAGGACTTGACCGATACGGTGAATAACATGACGCGCAACCTGACGATCCAGATGCGGAACATTGCCGGTGTGACCACAGCAGTCGCCAACGGGGATCTGTCCAAAAAAATTACGGTCGACGTCAGCGGCGAGCTGCTGGAGCTGAAAAATACAGTCAATACGATGGTGGACCAGCTGAACTCGTTTGCCTCCGAGGTCACGCGCGTCGCCCGCGAAGTCGGAACGGACGGCAAGCTGGGCGGACAGGCACAGGTGAGCGGGGTCGGCGGCATCTGGAAGGATTTGACCGACAACGTTAACATTATGGCGAACAATCTGACGGATCAGGTCCGCGGCATCGCCAAGGTCGTGACCGCCGTGGCGAACGGTAACTTGAAGCAGAAGCTGAACGTGGATGCGAAGGGCGAAATTGCCGAATTGGCCGATACGATCAACAATATGACCGAGACGCTGGATACGTTCGCCGATCAGGTCATTACCGTCGCCCGTGAGGTCGGCGCAGAAGGAAAGCTGGGCGGTCAGGCCAGCGTTCCGGGAGCCGCCGGCACCTGGCGGGATTTGACCGACAATGTCAACTATATGGCGAGCACATTGACCACGCAGGTCCGTGCAATCACCAATGTGGCCACGGCGGTTGCCAAAGGGGATCTGTCACGGACGATCGATGTCGCAGCGGCCGGCGAGGTTGCCGCGCTGAAGGACAATGTGAACGAAATGATCCGGAACTTGAAAGAGACGACCCGCATCAATACCGAGCAGGACTGGCTGAAGACCAATCTCGCCAAGTTTTCGAGATTGCTGCAGGGACAGCGCGACCTGTATGCCATCAGCCGCATGATTCTGTCGGAGCTGGCGCCGCTCGTGTCGATTCAGCATGGCGTCTTCTATATCAACGAGCCGGAGAACGACGAACCGGTGCTGACGCTGTTTGCCAGCTACGCCTACCAGAACCGGAAGCATCTGTCGAACCGCTTCCGTGCCGGCGAAGGGCTGGTCGGCCAGTGCCTCGTGGAGAAGCAGCGTATCCTGCTGACGAATGTGCCGCATGATTATGTCATGATATCTTCGGGACTCGGCGAAGCCGTGCCGCTTAATATCGTGCTGCTGCCGATTATATTCGAGGAGCATGTGCTTGGCGTGCTGGAGCTGGCGTCCTTCCGGGCGTTTACCGAGATCGATCTGGCTTTCCTGGATCAGCTGACCGAATCGATCGGCATCGTCGTGAACACGATGCAGGCCAACCGCCGGACAGAGGAGCTGCTCATGCAGTCGCAGTCCCTGACGGAAGAGCTGCAGAAGCAGCAGATGGAGCTTCAGCATACGAATGAGGAGCTGGAGGACAAGGCGAAGCTGCTCGTCCTGCAAAAGGCCGAGGTCGAGAGCAAAAACCAGGAGGTCGAGGTTGCGAAGCAGTTCCTCGAGGAGAAGGCGGAGCAGCTTGCGTTGACCTCACGCTACAAATCGGAGTTTTTGGCCAATATGTCGCATGAATTAAGAACGCCGCTCAATTCCCTCCTCCTTCTTGCAGAACAGCTTGCGGATAACCCGGATCAGAACTTGACCGAACATCAGGTCAAATTCGCCAAAACGATCCAGGATTCAGGGCTGGAGCTGCTGAACTTGATCAATGAAATTTTGGATCTGTCCAAAATTGAATCGGGCACCGTAACGCCGGACTTCAGCGAAGTGTCCCTCAAAGCATTGACGGACAGCCTCGACCGGTCGTTCCGCCCGATGGTGGATAACAGCCTGCTCGAGTTCAGCATCAAGGTGGATCCGAACGTGCCGGATACGGTGGTTACCGATCAGAAGCGGCTGCAGCAGGTGCTCAAAAACCTCCTGTCGAACGCCTTTAAGTTCACGGAGAAGGGCCAGGTTACTTTGGCCCTGCGGCGGGCCAGCGAAGGCTGGAGCAGGGATAACGAATCGCTGAACCAAGCGCCGAACGTGCTGTGCTTCTCGGTCAGCGACACCGGAATCGGCATTCCGGAGGACAAGCAGCAGATCATTTTCGAAGCGTTCCAGCAGGCGGACGGCAGCACGAACCGGGTGTACGGCGGCACGGGGCTCGGATTGGCCATTTCCCGTGAGATCGCCCAATTGCTTGGCGGGGAACTGACGCTGTACAGCGTCGTCGGCAAAGGCAGCATTTTCAATCTCTACCTGCCGGTCGACACGGAAATGGGGCCGCAGGAGGAAACGCCGAAATACGTGCCGGAAATCATCGACGTCACGCCGCCGGAGCAGAAGCTGACCTTCAGCCGCAAGGCGGATGACGTGAACGACGACCGGGAGCGGATCGAGCCGGGAGATCGCGTCTTTCTCATCATTGAAGACGACGTGAAGTTTAACGAAATCCTGCTGGAACTGCTGCACCGGAAGAATATCAAGGCGGTCATCACGACAAAAGGATCCGGCGCACTCGAGCTGGCGAGAAAATACCAGCCGGAGGCGATTACGCTCGATCTGCGCCTCGGCGATATGGACGGTTGGATGGTCATTGAGCACTTGAAGAACGACTTGGCAACCCGGCATATTCCGGTCTGCGTCATCACCGTCGAAGAGGATGAAGTTGAACTGCTCCGCAAGGGAGTCTATGAGTATGTCTGCAAGCCGGTCACCAACGAAGACCTCGAGAAGGCGCTGGATCAGCTGAGCCGGTTTGCCGCTGAACATAGCCGCAGCCTGCTGCTGGCCGCAACGGAAGATGAGCGCTGCCAGGAATGGGCGGCTCTTCTGGGCAGCGAGGACGTGCGGATCGTCATGGCGCAGACCGCCCGGGAAGCGCTCGAGACCTTGAAGAATGAGCATTTTGATTGCGTGCTCGCGGATAACGATTTGGAGGATATGAACGTCCTGCAGTTCGTCCGGGAAATGCAGAAAAATCCAAAAAACAAGCACATGCCATTGGTCTTGAACCGGAGCGTCAAATGGAACCATGAGCAGGAAGAGGAACTGGAAGAGCTGACCAAATCCGCGGTCATCAAAGAGGTCAAGACGACCGCCCAGATGATCGACGAGACGAGCCTGTTCCTGCACCGCAAGCTGGATGACCTGCCAGAACAGGCGGGAGAGCTCGTGCGCAAGCTGTATCAATCCGACGAGATGATTCAGTATAAAAAGGTTCTGGTAGTGGACGACGACATCCGCAACATTTTTGCCTTGACTACCATCCTGGAGCGTCATCAGATGATGGTCGTTCCTGCTGAAAACGGACACGAGGCCATTCAAATTCTGGAGCAGACGCCGGATATCGAGATCGTGCTGATGGACATCATGATGCCGGTTATGGACGGCTACGAAACGACGCGGGCGATCCGCAGCAAGCCGCAGTTCAAGGATCTCCCGATCATTGCTCTGACCGCCAAGGCGATGAAAGGCGACCGGGAGGAATGCCTGGAAGCCGGAGCATCCGACTACATTACCAAGCCGGTGAACAGCGCGCAGCTGTTGTCGATGATCCGCAGCTGGCTCGGAACGACGGCACCTGAGGAGGATGCCGGGCCGGACCAGGAGGAGTAGAAGGAACGGACATTTTAGAGATGTTTCCCGCTATTTGTGGTGGGAGGCATCTCTTTTTCTATTCTCGGCAATGTCCCTATCACAATAAGCCCCTGTTCTTTGATCCAGTTTGGCGGAGAGATCGTGATTTCCAGGGATGTTTTGCCTTTCGGCGGAATGGTTAGACTCTTTATAGACGGGCCGCGGCCGCTTCATCGGCACCAACCGTACCCGGAGATGAAGGCAATGACTACTACGCAGAAAGAAGGGCTTTTTAATGAACGAATCTCTCAAATCCGTAACCGACTGGCTGAACGCGCATAAACAGCAGACCGTTATGATCCGCAAACAGGAGCTTGAGGACATCGACCAGACACGAATCACGCTGGAGGATGTGGAATACAAGCCGAGCACACCGACGATTGACGAATATACCGAAGGGGATTCGCTGATCCTCCACGGCAGCGGAGCTGTGGTGAACGAGCAGGGAGATATCCCGCTTCCGCAGAGCACATACCAAATTTACGTTGACGGATTGAAGCACGCGAATGTGCAGGACCAGCAGCTTTCCATGGAAACGGAACGGGCAAAATATGAAATTTTCATTCAATCGTGAAAAATTTCAATAAGTATCTTTGCATATTCCAATAAATGTGGTAAAGTAAAAACTGACCTTATGACTGGAATTGAAAATTGGTCAGTTTTTGCTGATACGCGTTTAGATGGGAGGAGAACATCATAGGATCGGTCGACCGGAAGAAACAGGTGCTGGGCGCGGCTGCCCGGTCCTTTTCCTTGTTCGGGTACAAGGCGACGACGATGGAGCAGGTAGCGAAGATCGCTAATGTGGGAAAAGGAACGATTTATACGTTTTTTGATACGAAAGAACAGCTGTTTGACGAAATTCTGCACGGCGTCATCTCCGAAATGAAAACGATCATTGAGCGGGAAGTGGATCACCGGAAGCCGTTTTTCGACAACCTGTTCCGGGTTCTGGACTCTCTTCTGGAATTCCGGGGGGAGCATGAGCTGCTGATCAAGCTCTCACAGGAGGTCAGAGACTTCGGGACGCCACAGTCCCAAGAGGCGATGAGCCGGGTGGAGGGTGTCATCCTCGGCTATATGGAGAAGGAAGTCCGGTTCGCGGTGGAGCAACACGAAATCCGCGAATGCGATCCGTCCGTCGTCGCTTTCCTCATGCTGAAAATGTATGTCGCCTTGACGTCCGAATGGAACAAACAGCATCAAGCAACGTTAACCAAGGCGGAAATCAGACAGCACTTCCGGTTGTTTCTGGAAGAAGGGCTGTCTGTGAAATAACCGGGCATGCGTTATATCCCTTTATAAGAGCAGGGAACGCTGCGGCCTTTATCAGGTGCCACGGCGAAGTACCCGAGTACGTCTCGGAGCAATGGCCCCACGTTGTGGGGTCCTTTTGTCCGGAGTATTTCCGTATGCGCAAAACTGACCAATTGAAGAAATCAGTCAATGATACTCGGGAGTGTCTGAGTCATACTAAATCACGTAAAGGGGGAAGCCCGGGAACATGAAATCAATAGCCGTGTTTTTTAAAGATTTGGCGGCGGCCGTAAAAAATCCGAAAGTGCTCATTCCGGTCATTGCCGTCATGTTTATTCCGATTTTGTACAGCGGCGTATATTTGGCGGCCTTTTGGGACCCCTACGGTCATCTGGACCAACTGCCGGTAGCGGTGGTCAACAAGGATAAGGGCGCCGAATTCAAAGGCAAGCAGCTCCACATCGGAGACGATTTGGTGGACGAACTGAAGAAAGGCAAGGACTTTGACTGGGAATTCGTCAGTGAAAAAGAAGCTGAGCAGGGAATCAAGGATAACCGCTATTATATGAAAATTACGATCCCCGAGGATTTTTCCAGCAAAGCGACGACGCTGATGGATGAAAATCCGCAGCCGGCCAGCATCTTATACGAGCCGAACGGAGACTACAACTTTGTAGCCTCCCAGATCGGCAATACGGCCGTAAAAGATATCAAGTCCAAAGTATCCGCGAAGGTAACGGAATCGTATACCGACAGCCTGCTGGACAATTTTACGGAGGTATCGGACGGTTTGGCCGAAGCCGGTGAAGGCGCGGGCAAGCTGCACAACGGCACCAATGATCTGGATGAAGGAGCCGTCAAGCTGAAGGAAAACCTCGGCAAGCTGGCCGCAGGCACACTTGAAGCGAAGGACGGCATGGGTCCGCTGGCCAAAGGGGCAAGCGACCTGACCAAAGGTGTAGGCGACCTGGAAGGGGGCGCCAAGAAGCTTGCCGGCGGGCTCAGCCAGCTGAGCAGCGCGCAGGGTCAGCTGACCGCAGGGGCCGTGTCGGCCCAGAAGGGCGGCGAGCAGCTGTATCAAGGGCTGCAGTCCTCGCTCAAGGGAGCCCAAGACCTGAATGCCGGTCTGAAGAGCGCCGATGAGGGCGCAGCCGGACTGGAATCCGGCCTGAAGGCGTCGGAGAAGGGAAGCTCCGATCTGGCGAGCGGCCTTGAATCTTCCGCAGGCAGCGCTCAGAAGGTCGCCGACGGCGCCAAAGGCGTGGCCGACGGCCTGCAGCAGCTGGCCAAAGCGAGCCCTGAGCTCGCGGCAAACCCTGAGCTGCAGAAGCTGATCGCAGCAAGCCAGGCGGTAGCCGACGGCAGCGCCCAGCTCGCACAGGGGCAGCAGCAGTTGCTCAGCGGGGCGAACTCGCTGAATGCCGGCCAGAAGAAGCTGGCTAGCGGCGCGGCCCAGCTGCATGCGGGCACGCAGCAGCTCACCGCAGGCAGCGGACAGCTCGTACAAGGCCAGCAGCAGCTCGTGGCCGGCGCATCCAAGCTGAATGCCGGCCAGCAGCAGCTTACGGCCGGCCTGCAAACGTTCGGCCAGAAGCTGTCCGAAGCGGCCGGCGGCAGCCAGAGCCTGGTGGGCGGCGCCCAGCAGCTCCTGGCAGGATCCAGCCAGCTGCAGGGCGGCGTGAACAAGCTGGCCAGCGGGCTCGGAACACTTGCCGACGGTTCGCAGCAGCTGAACAACGGCGCAGGTGACCTGAAGAGCGGCATCAGCAAGCTGGAGGACGGTTCGAAGGAGCTGCAGACGAAGCTGACGGATGCGGCGGATAAAACCTCCGAGCTCAAGAAGACTGATGCGCTTGTGGAAATGTTCGCTTCCCCGGTTGATACGAAGGAAATCGATGACCGCAAGGTGCCGAACTACGGCACAGGCCTGACGCCGTACTTCATGTCGCTCGGCCTGTTCGTCGGAGCGCTCATTTCGACGCTGGTCATCTCGCTCAAAGGAACGACGGTTCCTGGCGCTTCCGGCTTCAGCCGGTTTGTCAGCCGTTCGTTGTCCTTCGCGGGCATGAGCTTGTTCCAGTCCGTGGTCGCGGCAGCGATCATTTTGTACGGACTGGGGCTGGAGGTTCGAAGCGTACCGCTCTTCTTCCTCTTCTCCTTTATTACGAGCTTGACGTTTATGTTTATCGTGCAGGCGTTCGTCACCTGGCTGGATATGCCGGGACGCTTCCTGATCATCATCCTGCTAATTCTGCAGCTGGCAACCAGCGCCGGAACGTTCCCGCTGGAGCTGATTCCGGATTGGCTGAAGCCGCTGAATCCTTGGCTTCCGATGTCCCACAGCGTGCTCGGATACAAGGCGATTATCGCCAGCGGAGATTTCGATCTGGTGTGGAAGCAGGCAGGCATACTGGGTATCGACGCCGTGATTTTCCTTGCTTTGACCCTTGTCTACTTCCTGATCAAGGGCCGTAAGGCGAAGGAAGTTTCTGCGGAGCCGCAAACGGCTTAATTGCACTCGCGATAACCATCCATTCACAGGAGTTCCGGTTCTTCCAATCGAAGGGCCGGAGCTCCTTTTCGCCTTATCACGCATAAGATGATACGGGTAGATTTCGGACATTGACGATATTGGGTATAATAAGAAGATACAGACAGGAATGAGGGTAGATAAAAAGATGATAATTCTGAAGACGAAAGACCAGATCAAGTACATGAAAGAAGCGGGCGAAATTTTGGCTGCCTGCCACCGTGAGATCCGCAAGATGATCGCTCCCGGCATCACCACTATAGAGATTGACCGTTTCGCGGAACAATTCATCCGCATGCATGGGGCTACACCCGAGCAGAAAGGATACAACGGTTTTCCTTATGCGACCTGCACTTCGGTAAACGACGTGATCTGCCATGGCTTTCCGGGCAAAACGGTGCTAAAGGACGGGGATATCATTACCGTGGATATGGTGGTCAACCTGAAAGGCTGGCTGGCCGACTCCGCATGGTCCTATCCGGTCGGGAACATTTCCGAGCAGGCGCAGCGCCTGCTGGACGTGACGCATGAATCCCTGTACAAAGGAATCGAGAAGGCGGTCATCGGCAACCGGATCGGCGACATTTCGCATGCGATCCAGGTTTATGCCGAAGGTGAAGGCTTCTCGGTCGTACGCGATTTCATCGGCCACGGCATCGGGGAGGAAATGCACGAAGCGCCGCAGGTTCCCCACTACGGGCCGGCGAATGTGGGTCCGCGGCTGAAGGAAGGCATGGTGATTACGATTGAGCCGATGCTGAATACCGGCACTTACCGAAGCAAGATGGACAGCGACGGCTGGACCGCCAGAACGCTGGACGGCGGACTGTCGGCGCAGTACGAGCACACCCTCGCGATTACGGCGAACGGACCGGAAATTTTGACGGCACAGTAATCGAACTCTCTAGACGGCCTTCAGAAATACAAAAAGAGAAGCACCCTTATGGTGCTTCTCTTTTGTTATGTGGAGCGCAAGCTATCTCAAATACACCGCAACGCAGATGATGATCGCGAGGACCACGGTCACCACGTACATGGAAGTCAGCTTGGACAGATTCTTCTTCGTACGATGCTCGTATTCCGGGTTACGCTTCTTGTTTTCTGCGGAAAATCCGACCCAGAACGTCCCGACAGCAGCCAGCAGGGCGATGCCGATCACGACGATGTAAATCCACATATACAATCACCTTCCTTGATCCCTGGCTGTGCATGACAGGAACGCATTCTTTGCTTCATCATACCATGCACCGGTGGATCAGTGAACCCTTTGCTTGTACTTTCCGGAGTTCACCATCGTAATGGTGACGTCCACGTTTTTCAGCATATCCTCGGTCAAAATAAAATCGGACTGCTTGCTGAGCTCCCTCCATTTGTCAGGGTATTTCCGGTACAGCTTGTCCTCCAGCATGAGCACGTCGGATTTCAGGGCAACGCCTTTTTTATAGCTCTCGATGACTTCCTTCTTGACCAGTTCGGCGGCCATTTTCTCCAGTGTCGACTCGGGTGTATCCTTGATGAGCAGATCTACGTAGGATTTTAGACCGATCCGGATATTGAAGTGTATTTTATCGTTCTCCAATTTGGGTTCGACGACAAAATGCGGCTTCATCAGAATCAGGGTGGCTACGGGAGTCTTACCGATAGGGATGTTGACAGGTGACCGTTCAAGCTGCCGCTGAATCCAGCGGGTTCCCCTCAGGTCATCCTCCGAGAGCCATCCGCGAAGCTCCCGGTTGTCAAAGAAATATGCGCCGGATACCCGGTGCATCGGGTGATCCTTTTTATCCTCATACCAGTCCTTATAGTCGATCGTCAACGAAGGAAGAATTGCTGTCCCGCTTGGTTCTCTCAGCTGGGCCAAAATTTTGAACTCGTAAATGGGCAGGATGAACGAACGCTGTGTATAAATCTGCTGCGGTGATTCCAATACGCTTTCCAGCGGAGAAAAATTCAGGATGGACTTCTCCGTCAAAATGTCTTGAACCGGATCTCTCGTCCCGTATAGCAGCACGTTATAGCGGATCTCCCGGAACCGGTTCAGCATGTCAAACACTTGGTCCATGCCATGCTTGAGCAGCCGCTCGGAACAAACGACCGCTTTCATATGGCCCCAATATACACGGCGCTGGGCCGTCGAGTAGATGGACGTCAGCGATTCGGTCACGGTCTTCCCTTCTCCCGTACCGATCCAGATCGGCACGACTTTACCGACCTGGGCATTTTGGGATTGAGCAACATTCGAGAAGTTCAGCACCTGAATGTAGCTTTTATATTTTCCATCCACATAATCAAGTCCGATCGCCGTCACATAGGCCATATTCTGGATATCCTTGGAGTTCCAGCATCCCGGCAGGAGAAGCAGCAGCGCACAGCACACGATGGATAGCACCGTTCTTTTCATGTCGGAGATTCCCCTTGATGATCCGGATCCTGCGGATTCAGGAAGGAGGTGCGGCTTTTGACTTTATCCCACGGCAGACGGATGACCGAGTTGATAAAATCCTTGAACCGGAAAGGCGAAACCGGCGCAAGATAGGACTCTCCGAACGTCCGGAGGCGGGATACGTAGATCAGCAGCAGAATCAAGCCGAGAATGAGACCGTACATGCCCAGAAACGAGGCGATCAGGAACAAGGTGAACCGGATAACACTGATGACCGACGTTAAGCTTTGGTTGACCAGGGTCGCGCCAGTGACGGTCGTAATGGCGCCTACGACGACCGATGACGGAGAGACCAGCCCGGCACGGATGGCGGCGTCGCCGATGATAAGACCGCCAATGACGGTCAAGGTCTGGCCGATCGTGGTGGGCAGCCGGATGCCGGCCTCGCGGAAGATTTCAAACAGCAGGAGCAGCAGAAACAGCTCCATCTGAGCGGAAAAGGGCAGGCCCAGACGGGTCACTGAAATGGTCGCCAACATCCGGTATGGGAGCTGGTCCTGGTGAAATGCGGTCAAGGCCACCCAGAATCCCGGAAGAGCCACGGACAAGACGAGACTGAGCACGCGAATCAGGCGCACGAAGGAGACATAAATGTAGTTAAAGTGGATGTCTTCCGGCGACTTCATGAGCAGGGACAGCGAGCCAGGACCCGTAAGCGCCATCGGATTGCCGTCTACGATGATGACAAATCTCCCGTTGATCAACGAGCTGACCGCGTAATCCGGCCGGCCCGTAAAATCGATTAACGGCAGCAGGGAGTACTTCGAGTCGGACAGCAGTTCCTCCAGCTGGCTCGCCGTATACAGTCCGTCCATGTCGATTTTGGACATTCGCTTTTTGACTTCCTCCAGAAGCTTCGGTGAGATGATGTCATCAATGTAAAGAAGCGATACGCGCGTCCGTGTTCGTCTGCCCATAATAAACGTCTCATTGCAGAGTGTTGTGCTGCGGAGCCGCTTGCGGATCAGCGCGACGTTTGTGCTGATATCTTCGGTGAAACCGTCTTTCGGGCCTTTGACGGAAATTTCAGTGGTCGACTCTTCCGGGGTCCGCTTGGGCATGCTGCTGATGTCCATCGTATACAGCTCGTTGGTATGCGGGAGGAACAGGACGACACTCCCCTGAAAGACCGCTTCTTCCACCTCGCTGCTGGGCGCGTTGTGCTTTAGCGCGCTCAGCGGAAGTTTGCCTGCAAGCAGTTCGCCTTTTTTGGATGGAAGGCCGTCCTTCTCATACATGTCGTAGAGCTCCGGCAGAATGACTTTGCCGATCTGCGACGACTCGCACAGACCATCAGCAAAGACCAATACGATTTCCGAATAAGGATTGGATTTGCTGAGCCGATGCATTTGGACTTTAATATCTGCACTTTTCGCAAACAAATCGTTTAGCTTACTGAAATTCCAAAGCGTCGGATCCTCCGAGGGGTTGTCTTCCTTTTGGTCTTTTTGGGACTTGTTATCATCCGACTGGCCGTCTTCTGAAGTTTCGTTATCGGTATTTTCATTTTTACTTTTACCTTTGCCATGCTCTGCATCTTCATCGTTTCTTTTATCCTTGTTATGTTCAGGGCCGCTGTTGTCCCCGTTGTCATCTTCGGTGTCGTCCAGCGGTGCGCGATTTTCCTGGCCCGACTCTTCTGAAGACGGATCTTCCGATGAATGGTCGCGCCGTTTACCTTGATCCCCGCTTTTTTCGTGATCCTGGTCACGTTTATCACCATGCGGATGACCTTCTGATTTCTGGTCCTCTGCTGGTTCATTGCTCCCTTGGGGCATGTTATGTTTATTTTCAGTATCCGTCATGTCGTACGTTCCCTCCTTTTCTCCGGAATGAAGGACATGCCAACGCACAGCAGGGAATACGCGATTCCCAAGATCAGCGATGCCGGAAAATAATTCCGGTACATCATGTTATAAAAGTCCTGCTGGCTGTACGGAAACATGCACAGCACGATGTAACTGAACGTAAGGGCGAGGATAAATCGGTTCCGCATCGTTTGACTGGAGAAAGGCATAATATCCGCAAGCAAAAACAAGGATAGGCTGACCCGTACGGTTGACCCGGCAAGCCACTGATACACCGACAAAAAGTCCACATGTTCCACATAATCGCCGATTTTGACAAGCCGCCACTGCTCATAAGGGGACGTGGCCTGCTTGGCCGCTTCATACGGCCCGAATTCGGTGATGGCTCCTATAACGGGTCCCAGCGTAATCCAAACCATCAACAGCGCAAACACGACCATATGCCAGGGTTTCACATTCGACCGGATCCGGTGCTGCATCGTGACGATGACGATGAGTTCGATGAACGCACCTCCGGCATACAGCATGCCATGAACAGGCGGCACCCAGCCGTGCTCCATCAAGGGGAACAGCAATTTGTAATTTTTGTGCGCCGTATTGGCAACCGAGACGAAAATCCCCAGGAAGACGACAAGAGGCAGCAGGACGCCAGCTCCAATGGCCATGGAGCGCAGCCCGGTTTTTGCCATGTACAGGCAAACAAGAGCCAGTACGGTAACGAGCACCAGCTTCGGCGTGGCCGGTAGGTAATTGGTGATCGTCCAGGTGGAGGTATGAAGAAGCGTAAGGCCACCTATTAAATACAAATACAGGCATATCGGGGCCATGAGGACCCAGGAAATCCATGGTTTGGTCCGATCGGCAAGCCATGGCTGCAGCTTCCGGTTTCCGGATCTCTTCATGAACAAGACGAGCAGCAGCGACCAGGGCACGTAAAAGACCGCCGCCATGATGACGGAAACCCAGGCATCTCTGCCGGACGAGTCCAGAATCATGGGATTCACAATGACATGACTGGTCAGCCCGTTCATTAACATGAGGATCATACAGATTTGGGAGAAACTCATTCGATTGACAGAACCCATCGCGCTTATCACTCTATTCCGGTTAGGCTTTGGTTAAGATTATGGGTAGTATGGTAAAGAACGGTGAATTTTATGTATTTACATAAATTGAACAAAAGTTTTGCATGGAACTTCCTGCTATCTCGCCCAGTAATGGCCTATAACATTATTTAGTTCATTCTATGTACGTAGATATTTTCAAAATATCTAGAAGGAATAGGAGGAACAACACTGCTTTTATATAAAAAAAGACCGTGCCAATACCGGCACGGCCTGTTCCTATTATTTTATTCCTTCCGCAGCAGCGCTTCGCCTGCAATGCCCGGATTGGTCATTTGGTAAGGATCGAGGATGATGTTCAGCTCTTCTTCCGTCAGCACGTTGTACAGCAGGCACAGCTCCCGAACCGACTTGCCGGTCGTGATCGCTTCGCGCGCAATGCGGGAGACGACTTCGTAGCCGAGGTGCGGATTCAGTGCTGTAATGATGCCGACGCTGTTCTCGACATATTCCCTGCACCGCTCCACATTAGCCTGAATGCCCTCGACGCAGTGCTCGCGGAACACCCGGAAGCCCTGATTCATAATTTCCAGCGATTGCAGCAGGTTGTAGACGAGAACCGGCTCCATGACGTTCAGCTCCAGCTGGCCGGCTTCGGATGCCAGGCAGATCGTATGGTCGTTACCGATCACCTGGAACGCGATTTGGTTGATAACCTCGCACATGACCGGATTGACCTTCCCCGGCATAATGGAGGAACCCGGCTGGCGTGAAGGGAGAGAAAGTTCCCCAAGTCCTGCCCGTGGGCCGGA
This sequence comes from Paenibacillus sp. PSB04, assembly GCF_025809195.1. Taxonomy (NCBI): domain Bacteria; kingdom Bacillati; phylum Bacillota; class Bacilli; order Caryophanales; family Paenibacillaceae; genus Paenibacillus; species Paenibacillus sp. PSB04. Next base: position 5,979,319 of record NZ_CP081301.1, on the reverse strand, counting down.
AGCCATCAGCCGGATATCGTTGGCGACTTTGGACATGTTCATCATGCAAATTTTTAAGGCGGCGGACACCTCGGTGTAGGCGTCGGTATTCTGGGTGGCATCGACAAGATGATCTGCTGCCTGCACCGGAAAACCGCTGAGCTCTGCCAGAATTTCAGCCACGCGCTTGATGTAGGTCAAATCGGCATTGAGGCCTGTGCCGACCGCTGTGGCGCCCATGTTGATATGCAGCAGGTTGTTCTTGGTGGCTTTGACCCGCTCAATGTCACGGCCCAGCACGCGGGCGTATGCCTGGAATTCCTGCCCGAGACGGATCGGAACGGCGTCCTGCAGATGGGTTCGGCCCATCTTGATCACCGCGTCAAACTCGTTGGCTTTATCGACGAAGGCCTGATGCAGATCGGTCATGGTGGCCACGAGCTTGTCAATCATGGTCAGTGTCGCCAGATGGACGGCGGTCGGAAACGAATCGTTGGTCGATTGGGCCATGTTGACATGGTTGTTCGGGCTGATGTCGGCGTAGCTGCCTTTTTCCTTGCCCATCAATTCCAATGCTCGGTTCGCAATCACTTCGTTCGTATTCATATTTATCGATGTACCGGCGCCGCCTTGGATCGGATCCACGATAAATTGGTCGAGCCACTCACCGCCAATGATCTCATCTGCGGCTTGTACAATGGCCTCACCTTTGGCTGGAAGCAGCCGTTTAATTTCCATATTAGCCAATGCTGCAGCCTTTTTGACCATGGCCATCGACCGGATCAGTTCAGGATGCAGACGCTGTCCGGTAATCGGAAAGTTCTCCTTTGCGCGCAGGGTTTGAATGCCGTAGTATGCATGGTTAGGAACTTCTTTGGTGCCTAGAAAATCTTTTTCCAATCTCATGAAAATCAATCCTCCGGGTATCTGTACTGGATAAGTCAAAGAGCCGCATGTAAACGCTGTGATTTGTCGGACTCGCTACCATTATACGCTGGTTGTCTTGAAATTTGCTAGTTTATTGTCAACGAGGGGTGTAAAGATCATTCATTTGTCCACTGAAAACGGACGATACGGACCTGGGGGACGGTGAATGACTTACTTTTACATACATACGTTTGACCCTTGTATTGGTGGCAAGGCTTACATAGAAGGAGCTTTTACACTTCGCACAGCTTGGCATAAAAAAGAGGAGGCGTATCATGTTCATAGTCTGGCCGTCGGTGGTTGTAGCGCTGGCAGGCCCGAGTCTCCGGAGGAGAGGAACATGTTCAGAGAAGTCATTGACAATGCCGACCAACCGATGACAAAGGATCGTCTTCATTAACATACCCGGAGGATGAGTGTTTATGATTCGTCACATCGAAGAATTGGTGAACAAGCCAAAAAGCCCGGGTAGGCGAACAAGCATACCCGGGCTTCTCTATAATATAAGCATATAAATCGGTTAAACGGAATGCGGAACCTTCACGTCTGGATTTACGTCGGCTTCATAATCGACGCCATCCGTCTCAAAGCCGAACAGCTGGAAGAATTCGCGGCGGTACCCATGAAGATCGGTCAGATCATAGATGTTGTCCGATGTGATGCTGTTCCAGATGTCGGCGACTTCAGCCTGCACATCTTCGCGGAGCTCCCAGTCGTCGATGCGGATTCTGCCGACTTCATCCACAGGCGTTTCGCCGCCGGTATACAGACGGTCGGTAAACAGGCGGTAGGTCTGCTCGATGCATCCTTCGTGGATGCCTTTTTCTTTCATGACCTTGTACAGTGCGGAGATGTACAGCGGCACGACCGGGATCGCCGAACTGGATTGGGTCACCAGCCCTTTGCTGACAACGACATAAGCGCGTCCGTTTTTGGCCGCCAGCTGGTCGTTTAGCTTCAGCGCAGTGGCTTCCAGGTGATCCTTGGCTTTGCCGATGGAGCCTTCCCGGTACACGGCCTGGGTGATGTCCGATCCGATGTAGGAGAAGGAAATGGTGGCGGCTCCGTCGGCCAGCACGCCGCCATGCTCCAGCGCATCGATCCACAGCTGCCAGTCGTCCCCGCCCATAACAGCAACCGTACCGCGGACTTCTTCTTCCGTAGCGGGTTCAATGGTCACTTCGCTGATTTCGCCGGTGTGGAAGTTGACGGTTTTATTCGTATAGGGCTTGCCCAGCGGTTTAAGGGTGGAATTGTACACTTCGCCGGTGACCGGATCGGTTCTCCGGGCGGATGCCACACTGTACACCACCAGGTCGACCTGACCGAGTTCGGAACGGATCAATTCCACCGTTTTCTCCTTCGTTTCAGTCGAGAAGGCGTCCCCTGTCACGCTGAAAGATTTTAGCCCGGCCGCTTCAGCTGCTTGTTCAAACGCGGCGGAATTGTACCATCCGGCGGAGGCTGTCCGTTTCTCGGAACCGCTGCTTGGGCGGTATACTCCTACGGTATTCGCTCCGGCTCCGAATGCAGCTGTGATGCGTGCCGCCAAGCCATAGCCGGTCGACGCGCCGATCACGAGCACGTTTTTCGGCCCTTGGACGGCCGGCTTGGATTTGACGTAATCGATTTGGGCCTGGACCTGCGCAGCGCAACCTACAGGATGTGCCGTCGTGCAGATAAAGCCCCGGGTTCTTGGTTTGATGATCATGTGAATGATTATCCTCTCTTTGTTAAAGTAAAGTATCGTTTGTTTGGAGTCAGGTTTATGTATACCATACTACAGCCATGAGGAAACTCCTTTAATGATATTATATCTAAAAACCGAAATACAAGGGTTTAAGCGGTGAATGGTAGAAGCGGAGAGATTTCGGGATGTCCACTCATTTGACAATGAGAATCATTATCAAGTAAGATGAATACAGTCCGGAAATCACGGAGCCGACATGAGGCGATGATTCCGCAGGAATACAGCAATCATATCGATTGACGGGAGGAACCACCTATGTTTATTCAATTGAGAACAATGGCTGTGCAAAAAGGGTACAGCGAACAGGTTGCGGCCAGATTCACCAAGGACGGCCCAATGGACGAGATGAACGGTTTGATCGACAGAACGGTCATGGTCAATACCCGTGGAAGAGAGCAGGACGAAGTCGTCGTCATGATCCGCTGGGAATCCCAGGAAGATTGGAAAAATTGGGAGAAAAGCGACGCGCATCTTCAAGGTCATCGCGACAAGAAGGGCCAGGAGCCGCCAGCCTATATGATCAGCACAACCGTCAAAATGTATGAAGTGCAGGCTGTGAAGCCGGGCAAGGCTTCTTCCAGCACCAATTAATATCGGGAACCAAGAAAAAACCGCCACTAATGGCGGTTTTTTGTAGTCTTCATGATTATTCCGGGGCGTTCTCTCCGGCCGTCTCTGCAGTTGCTGCACGGTTTCTGCGCCCGTAAATCCGGTACAGTACAATCCCGAACACCGTTCCCGCCAGCGACATGCCGGAAATCGTCAGAAACAGCGTCCTCCCGCCGAATGCCTCATACAGCGCACCACCTGCAAAGGAAGCGATAATGCCGGAAACCCCGAAGAACAGCAGCGCCAGCACCGTCTGCCCGGTTGCCCGCCATTCGACCGGAACGATGCGGTACAGGTACTGAATGGCGGCGGAATAAAACACCGGAAAGGTGAGCAGCTGCAGTAACTGCAAATAGGCGAGGAGATGCGGGTCCTCAATCCAGGCCGATGCGAAAAAGCGTATAAAGTAAAAGAATCCTGAAAAGGCGATCAGCATCAGCTCGCTGCCTTTGCGAAGCCACCAGAAGCTCAAGGCGAACACGACGATCTCGCTTCCGGCTGCCAGAAACCAGGCTTGTCCCACCAGGCTGGCCTTCCCGCCCAGCTCCTTGATGTAAACTCCTAAATAAGTATCGTTCATCCGCGCGGGGATCGAGCTAATAAAGACCAGGATGAGAAAGAGCAGAGTTTCTCTGCTGCTGAGAAAATGCTTCAGGCTGGAAAGGGTGACCGGTTTGCCCGACACCGGAGCGTCCGGCATGAACAGCGTAATGACAAAGCTGATCAGACCAATGGCCGCAAACAAATACGCCAAGCTGTGCGCGCCGAACGAAGTCATGATATAGCCTGCGAATAATGACATCACTGCATAGCCAAGCGCCCCATAGGTGCGAAGCGAGCCGTAGCTGATCCCCGCCGATTCCGCGACGCGGAAATTCAGGCTTTCCGTCAGCGGATCGACCGGCATTAGAAAAAAGTAGGTGAGCATGGCAAACAGGATGATCAGGCTGTACGTGCCGGTATGGTACAGGATAAAGCCGGTCATGATCGCGCAAACGAGAAGGAGCAGCAGCACTTTCCGGATCGTTTTGGTCCGGTCGCTGATCATCCCCCACAGCGGCTGGGCCACAATCGTGATAAATCCTCCCGTACCGACGATGAAGCCGATCTGGGAAGGCGACAGTCCCTGCTCATCAAAATATACGGGGAGAAACGGGATGAAAATGGCCAGCAGGGCGAAAAACAGAAAGTTAAACGCTTTAACAGGAGCGGAAGTTCTCATGGGTACAATAGATCCCTCACGTCATTTGGAAATAAGTTGAATTGCGTTAGGACATTGTATCATGAATCTATCATTTTCTAAATCACCGATTTGTCACGGAAGGGGCGGACGTAGTATGGTAGACTAGAGTTACAGACTTCAACAATAGCGGGGGAAATGATGATTAAATTGGTATCTTGGAACGTGAACGGGCTCAGGGCCTGTGTCAATAAAGGTTTTATAGAATATGTAAAGCAAGTGGACGCGGACATCTTCTGCGTGCAGGAGACGAAGCTCCAGGAAGGGCAGATCTGCCTGGACGGGATGGACGAGTATTACCAATACTGGAACTACGCCGAGAAGAAAGGCTATTCCGGTACCGCCGTCTTTACTAAGCAGAAGCCGTTGTCCGTGTACTCCGGGCTGGAAGAGGACGTGGAGCCGGAAGGGAGAATCCTTACGCTCGAGTACGAAGGCTTTTACTTGGTCAACGTGTATACGCCCAACGCGCGCCGCGATCTGTCGAGACTGGATCTCCGGCTGGAATGGGAGGACCGGTTCAGAAGCTACATTCAGCAGCTGGATGCGCGAAAGCCTGTCATCATTTGCGGGGATCTAAACGTCGCCCATCAGGAAATCGACCTGAAGAATCCGAAGTCGAACCGTGAAAACTCGGGTTTTACTCCTCAGGAACGCGGCAAAATGACTGACCTGCTGAATACGGGGCTGATCGATACGTTCAGACATTTTTACCCGGAGCAGGAAGGCGCGTATACCTGGTGGTCCTACATGCCCAAAATCCGTGAGCGGAACGTGGGCTGGCGGATCGACTATTTTCTCGTATCGGAACGGCTTGCCCCGTCCCTGATTGACGCCCAGATCGATCATCTGATCCTGGGGAGCGATCATTGTCCGGTGAAGCTGCTGATGGACGAAACGAAGCTGTAAACGGTGGGTCTTGTCCTTGTAATCCGTCATCCCTTGGCTCACTGCGGCAATCAACATGATCAGACAATGCAGCGGTGAGTGAGGGGCATGATCCCACTTTTTAATACCACCCACAAAGATAGGGTGTTGACAATCCGGTAAACCGTATGCTAATTTATTTCTATAAATTTAGAAATACGAAATCAGGAAGGAGGAGGGGAATATGAACGAAGATGTGGAGTCCAAGCAAGCCGTAAAAATATACAAGGCACTGGGCGAACCGACTCGTTTGAAAGTGGCGATGATCCTTTCCCGGGAAGGTGAAGCCTGCTGTTCCACGCTTGGGACCAAGCTGGAAACTGTAGCGGACTCCACGCTGTCCCATCATCTGAAGCAGCTGGCAGAGAGCGGTCTGCTGGATTCGCGTAAGGAAGGCACCTTCATTTTCTACTGCCTGAACCGTGAGGTAGCGCAGAAATATGCGCCATTTCTGTTGAACTAATTTTTTTTGTCCTTTATTTCTATGATTGTAGAAATACGAAAATATTATTCAAAGGAGTTTGATTGCATTTATGACCAGCACCTGGAAGATTTACATTTTGGCCATCATCAGCTTTTTGGTAGGTACCTCGGAATACATCGTTTCCGGTATTTTGGATAAAATTGCGGATTCGATGGGCATTACAGTCGTTGCCGCGGGTCAGCTGATTACCGTGTTCTCGCTGACATACGCGATCGCTACGCCTGTTCTCATGGCCCTGACGGCAAGGTGGGACCGTCGCAGGCTGATGATCACGGCCCTCGGCATTTTCGTTGTCGCCAACATCTTGTCGTTCGTGCTGCCCGGATATGAACTGCTGCTGGCGTCACGTATACTGATGGCGCTTGGTGCGGGGATGGTCGTCGTCACGGCGCTTAGCATCGCCGCCAAAATTGCGCCTGAAGGTAAACAGGCTGGCTCTTTGGCCACCGTCATCATGGGCTTTACAGCTTCGCTCATCATCGGTGTGCCGCTCGGAAGAATGGTCGCGGCTGCTTTTGGCTGGAAAGCGGTATTTATCGGGATTGCTCTGCTCGGCATTGTCGCGATGCTCATCATTTCGGTGACCATCCCGCGGATTCAGGGAGACGCGCATGTGCCCCTTCGCCAACAGTTTTCCCTTCTGAAAAACCCGAAAGTTGCGCTGGGCCTGTCTATCAGTTTCTTTTGGCTGGGCGGCTACTCGGTGGCTTACACGTATTTGTCCCCTTATTTGCTTCAAATATCCGGATTGCAGGAAAGCCTGCTGAGCACGGCCTTGTTAGCTTTTGGCATCGCCAGCCTGGTCGGATCAAAAGTGGGAGGCTTCAGTGCCGATAAGAAAGGGGTGACCTTCACCCTGTTGAGCGGAATGACTCTTCACGTGATCGCTCTTATTCTGCTCAGTCTGGCCGGCCACTCGGCGTTCGCCGTGTTCGCCATCCTGATCTTGTGGTCATTCGCCGCATGGTCGACAGGACCGGCACAGCAGTACAATCTGGTGACGATTAAGCCGGAATCCTCCGGTGTCATGCTGGGGCTCAACCAATCGATGATGCAGCTGTCCATGGCGGCCGGCGCCGGTATCGGCGGCTTAGTCGTCTCGGGCGTCTCGCTGTCGGCGGTTACATGGATCGGGGCTGTGGGGGTACTGGTTGCAATGCTGGCGCTGCTCGGCTTGAATCAGCTGTCCGCACGGCGAAAGGTTGCGGCGACGGAATAAAGGAACGGGGCTTCCTCTCGCATGGAGCAGAGAAACTACGTTTATATCTAAAAAGAAAGCGGCCAGTCCTCTTTAGGGACTGACCGCTTTTGTTATTTTTAAACCCATTTGCCCGCGCGGAACACCGGCTCGACGGTGCCGTCCGGCAGCTCACCGTCAATGTCCAATTGGTCCGAACCGATCATGAAATCGACGTGCGTCAGGCTGACGTTGCCGCCTTTGGCGAGCAGCTCCTCTTTGCTCAGCTTGGTTCCGCCCTCGATATTGACCGGATAGCAGCTACCAAGCGCGAAATGGCAGGAAGCATTTTCGTCCACGCCCGTATTGTAGAAGACACGGTTCATGAGCGAAATCGGGGAGTCATGCGGCACAAGCGCCATCTCGCCGAGATAGGACGCGCCTTCATCCGTTTCCAGCAGCGACGTCAGGTCCTCGCGGCCCGATACGGCATCGTACTCCGTCACTTTTCCGTCTTTGAAGGTTAGCTTGATGCCTTCCACCAGCCGGCCGTTCAGGTTGAGCGGAAGCGTGCTGGACACCGTTCCGTTGACTCCGGTCCGCAGCGGCATCGTGTAGATTTCCTCCGTCGGCATGTTCGCCACAAAATACACGCCGTCCTCCTTCAAATCCCCGCCGCCGAGCCACAAATGCCCTTCCGGCATCTCGACCCGCAGGTCGGTGCCTGGCGCACGGTAGTGCAGGCTCTTATACCGCTTGTCGTTCATGTACTGCTGCCGTTTTTTCAGCTCGGCGATATGATCCCGCCAAGCCGCGACGGGATCCCCGCTGTCGACACGGTTCATGCGGAATACGGCTTCCCACATAGCCGGGACGCGCTCTTCCTCCGGCAAATCGGCGTAAACCTTGTTCGCCCAGGCGCGGGTCGGCGCCTTGATCAGCGACCAGCTGACCTTGTTGCTGCGTACGTAGGCCTGATACTTCTCGCGGGCCACCGCCGCCGCTTTTACGGCCGTCGATACTTTGGCGGAATCGATGCCGCGGAACAGCTCAGGGTCGGGCACCTTGATGTGCAGTACCGCGCCGCCGCCTTCGGCGAGCTGCTCCATCATGTCGGCCTGCCACTTCGGATAATAAGCGAAAGAATCGTCAGGCGCTTGTTCATACCGGATGCGGGTCACCTTCTCGTCGTCCCAATCGACCTGAACATATTTGGCGCCAGCCTCATAGGCTTTGGACACGATCTGCCGCGTGAAATCTACGGTTTCCAGCGGGGATTGCACAAGCAGCACCTGGCCGGGCTGGATGTTCACCCCGACCTTGATGACCAGTTCGGCGTATTTCTCCAGCATTTGTTCAAAATGATCCATGATTCAAGTTCCTCCATCGTATGTGAAATGGCATTCCTGCCGAGAAAAGAATGTCTGTCTACCAGTGTATCTCTATCCATTTCCTTGATGCAAGCTTATCGGGGCCTCCCGTCTTTTTCGAAAAACTTTTTTGCATGCCTACCGGAGTTTAGGTTTTTTTAAGTTTCGGCTGATATCGTGTTTGTCATATGAAGGAAGGGAGAATGGACATGAATAAAGCGGTAAAAAATGTGCTGATCATTTGCGGATGCGTCATTGTGATCGGCGCAGGGGGGACCTATTTTTATCAAAAAAACGCCAGTGCGACGAAAACGGAAACGGCGACCATTACATATGCCGTCGAGAGGGGCGACTTGTCCAAAACGGTAACGTCCTCCGGCAATGTGGAAGCACCCGAATCGGTGAACTTGAGCTTCAGCGGAAACTCCAAAGTGACCAAGGTCAACGTAAGCGTCGGGGAAGCAGTGAAAAAGGGGCAGCTGCTTGCAGCGATGGATGCAACGGCGCTGCAAAACGACCTGCTGTCAGCCCAGGCGAAGTATGACAGTGCCGTGGCGAAGCTGGACAGCATCCAGGCTGGAACGGACTCGGCTACCTTAAGCGAACAACAAGCCCAGGTGGCCAAGGCGCAGTCCGACCTGGAGAATGCCAAGACGGCGCTTACGAACGCAAAAAAGGCGGCCAATGCATCGTACCTGCAGGCACAGGTGGACAAGGCCAAAGCTGCCGTCATCAGCACGCAGGCCAAACTGGACGAAGCGAAGAAGGGGACGGACCCGTCCCAGATTTTATTCGCTCAAGTCGCGGCGGATAATGCCCAGAATGCTTATAAACAAGCGGTATCGCAGCAGAGCAATCTGGATCAGCTGAAAGAAGCGGTTACCAATGCCGAATCACAGGTGGATAGCGCGTCCCGCGCCTATGATCAGGCGGTTTCGCAGCTGGCCAAGCTGCAGGAAGGGTCGGCTGAAAGCGACGTGGCCAGTGCCAAAGCCGACGTGGCCATGGCACTCGCTGCCTTGAACGACGCCAAGGCCAACGCAGCCGGGGCCAAAATTTATGCGCCGTATGACGGGATCATTTCCGCCGTGAACGCCAAGGTCGGGGAGACGGTCGCCGGCGACGCTGCTGCGGCCATTTCCATGTTCTCAACCGGCGGAAGCTTCCGGATTTCGGCCTCCATTGACGATACCGATATCACCGATGTGAAGGTCGGCCAGGACGTCAATATAACATTTGACGCTCTCACGGGCGTAACGCTGAAAGGGAAAGTCGTGTCCAAGGCGGTGCTCGGGGAAGCGCAGACCAGCGGCGTCGTGACGTTCCCGGTCGGCATTGAAATCACAGCGGGCCAAGATAACGCAGACAAGCTGATTCCGGGTATCAGCGCGACGATTGCCATTATTACCGACGGTAAGAAGAATGTATTGAAAGTTCCTGATGCGGCGATCAAGTCGTTTGGCGGACGGAAAATCGTCATGGTCGACAAAGGCGGCAAAGAGGAGCAGGTGGAAATTACAACCGGCCTTGATGACGGGGCTAATTCCGAAGTGCTGACCGGATTGTCCGAGGGCGACAAGGTGACCATTACGATGACGACGACAAAGACGAGCACCGGAACGAGCCAGGGAACCATGGGCGGCTTTGGCGGCATGGGCGGTATGGGCGGCTTCGGAGGCATGAGCGGAGGCGGCGAGATGCGGCAGTTCAACCGCGGCGGCGGAACGGGTGGAACCGGAGGAACTGGCGGAGGCGGAGCACGCAGCGGCGGCATGGGAGGTGGCGGACAGTGATCACCTTTGATCAAGTGAAGAAAATCTATGCATCGGGCGAGAACGAGGTCCAGGCGCTGAAGGGCGTCACCCTTCAAATCGATGAGCGCGAGTTTGTCTCCATTATGGGACCGTCTGGTTCAGGAAAATCGACCATGATGAATGTGATCGGCTGTCTGGATAAACCGACTTCCGGTAAGTACATGCTGGACGGCATCGACATCGGCTCGGCATCGGCCAAGCAGCTGTCGGAGGTGCGCAACCGCAAGATCGGCTTCGTCTTTCAAAACTTTAATCTTCTCAAGCGAACTTCGGCCATTGAAAACGTCGAGCTTCCGATGCTGTATGCGGGCAAAAACAAAAAGGAGCGGCGGGAGAAGGCCGAGTACTGCCTTGAGCTGGTCGGCCTGAAAACCCGGATGCATCACAAGCCGAATGAGCTCTCCGGGGGACAGCAGCAGCGGGTAGCTATTGCCCGCGCCTTGAGCAACGACCCCGCCATTATTTTGGCGGACGAGCCGACGGGCAACCTGGATACAGCATCATCCGAGGAAATCATGGGCATATTCCGGAGACTGAACGAAAAGGGGCATACGATCGTCATCGTCACCCATGAACCTGACATCGCCGCCCATACGAAACGGGTCATTTGGTTTCGCGATGGCCTGATCGAGACGGATCGGCCGAATACGGAGCGTGAGCGGGTATGAATGTGGGGGAACTGCTGCGCATTTCAATCCGAAGCTTACGGTCCAACATGCTGCGCTCCTTCCTGACGATGCTTGGAATCATCATCGGCGTGGCGACCGTCATTGCCATGATTTCCATCGGTCAGGGAACGAGCAAGCAGGTGACGAGCCAAATCCAGAGCCTGGGTTCCAATCTGATCACGGTTACCGCAGGCTCGGGGTCGTCAACCGGCACAGCGGCAGGGGGCAGCCAAGGCGGAAGCACGGGCACGCTGAACATTTCCGACGCTGACCCGATCTCCAAAATCGATACCGTGAAGTACGTCGCGCCGGTCTCGCAGGTAAGCGCGCAGCTGCTGAACGGATCGAACACGGCCTCCGCCACGATCATCGGCTCGACGCCGGGCTATGCCGACATCAAATCGTGGGAGACGGACATCGGACGTTTCTTTACGGAGGATGAAGTCAATGACCGGGCAAAGGTCGTGGTCCTTGGCGCAACGACGGCGGAAACGCTATTTGGTGAAGCGGGCTTCGATGCGGTCGGCAGCATGATCAAAATCAACAACATCCCGTTTCGGGTCATCGGTGTGCTCAAAGCCAAGGGTTCTTCGGGAACGGTTGACCAGGACGACACCGTCATCGCGCCGATCACGACGATTCAGTCCCGGTTTCAGACCGGGAGCTCCCGGAGCAGTGTCCGGCAAATTTTGGTCGAAGCCAAATCTACCGACGTGATCAACAGCACCATGGCGCTGATCCAGTATACGATGCGCCAAAGCCATAAACTTGGCGGGGCCGACGATGATTTCAGGGTTCAAAGCCAGGAGGATGTCATGTCCTCCGCCGAAAGTGTCACCAAAACGCTGACTCTCTTTCTAGGCGGCGTGGCGGCGATATCCCTGCTCGTCGGCGGAATCGGCATCATGAACATCATGCTGGTGTCCGTTACCGAACGGACGCGGGAGATCGGTATCCGGAAGGCGATCGGGGCCAAGGAAGGGACGATTCTATCGCAGTTTCTGTTTGAATCGGTCACCTTGGCTATTCTGGGCGGTGTGATCGGCGTCATCCTTGGCTTCGGCGGCTCCAAGTTCGTCGGCAAGCTGATGGACGTGACCACCGCGGTGTCCATGAACTCCGTGCTGCTTGCCGTCGGGTTCTCGGCCTGCATCGGTATCGTATTCGGTGTATTCCCGGCAAGACAGGCCGCGAAGCTGGATCCGATCGAGGCGCTGCGGTATGAATAGGCCGCCGTTTGTGACGAACGGATTGATGTGAATCGGATACCAACCGACTCAAGAACATTACATCTTGGGTAGAAAAAAGGGCATTTCACCGAATGATGTTCGGCGGAATGCCCTCTTGCATTTTATGAAGCCGTTGCCCGGCGTATTTGTGCTGCCGATACACGGCTCTTTAAGTGTCCCTTGGAAAACCGGGCCATACCGATGGCTGGTTTATCCCAGCTGTTTTTCCGCCGCATCCACCGTGTGCTTCAGCAGCATGGCGATGGTTACCGGTCCGACGCCCGCAGGGACGGGTGTAATGGCGCTCGCTTTTTCCAGACATGCCTCATAATCAACGTCCCCGACATTGCCTTCATTGTAGCCTGCGTCCAGAATGACGGCCCCGTCCTGAATCCAGTCTCCCTGAATGAATTTCGGTTTGCCTACTGCGGCAACAACGATCTCTGCCTGGGACACGATATCACCAAGGCCTTTCGTTCTCGAATGGCAGATCGTGACCGTGGCATTGCGGTTCAGCAGCATCAGCGAGACGGGCTTGCCGAGAATCGGGCTGCGGCCGACAACAACAGCGTGCTTGCCTTCTACAGGAATCCGGTAGTAATCCAGGATGGTGATGATGGCCGCCGGGGTGCAGGAAGGATAGGCGGCAAAGCCGAAAGCATTCTGCGCAAATCCCAGCGTGGTGACGCCGTCGACGTCTTTTTCAATGGCGATCGCGTCAAATGCGGCCCTTTCATCAATCTGATGGGGAACCGGATGCTGCAGCAGAATTCCGTGAACGTTCGGGTCGGCGTTAAGCTTCTGAATTTCACGGATAAGCTCCTCGGTCGTCGTCCCCGCATCCAGTGTGATTTTTAACGATTCCATCCCGAGCCGTCTGCAGGCATTGCCTTTCATGCGCACGTATGTGGCCGATGCCGGGTCGTCGCCTACCAAAATGGTCGCCAGGCAGGGGGTAATCCCTTGCTCGGACAGCCGTTTCACCCTGCTAACCAAGCCGTCCTTAATGTCCTGCGCCACGCGCGCTCCGTCCAAAATCAGCGTTTGTTCTGTCATTGTCTGCATCTCCTTTAAATCATGGTAAGGTCCAGAAAAACATAAAGAGGCAAGGGGAAATTCCCCTTACCTCTGCCCAGGCGTACGGCTGTTTATATCCATGTGCTCCCTCATGGTTCATCCCATGTTTCCGCCAGTCGCACACAGTCCATCTATGTAGAATGATACCTTATTGTGCTTACGGGCACAATGGGGAGTTTTGAGAATGATGCTTATGTGCCGCCGTTTCTTTTAAACACGATGTAATCCATTTTTGTCTCAACCAGCACCATCAGCTGCTGCGCCATATAAGACGCCGTGTATTTAAAATCAACCTCTGCCCAGTGCATAATGACCCCCACCGTGGCCGACATCCGGTAGCTCAGCATGATTTCGTAGTCGATCGGCGGCTCGGTCGGTTCCATTTCGATATGCATGTCCTTTCGCATCGACTCCCTGAGCCTGTCGTACATGTCCATCGCCAGCTTTCCGCGTTCGACTCGCGATAAGGCCAGGAACACATCTTTATGCTGCTCGATATGTTCAAACAAGCGCAGCCCCGAGGGGTAGGTCATCGAGGCTTCAATTCGCTCCAGGCCCTCATACGGCTTGACGAGCAGTTCGGCGATGCCCTGCAGAAACTCGTCGTGGATTTCCTTGAGCAGGTCTTCCTTGCTGACGAAATGCTTATAAAAGGTGCCCCGGTTATAGTCTGCACGGGCTGCGATGTCCATAATAGTCACCGAATCGAAGCCTTTATCGAGAATTAAGGAAACGAGAGCGGATTTGAGCGCCTGCCGGGTTCTTCTGGCTCTGCGGTCAAGAACGTGTTCATCTGTCAAATGCATCTGCCTCCAGCTTGTCGTTTCTCCTATTATAACGTAAGTTGGGATGCCGCCAAAACGCAGAAAATCATCAACAAAAAGAAGGTAAATGTTCAAGATTGTCATGGTTCGGTGACATACGGCGGCAATCTGTTGGATAGATGACATTATTTCGAAATATGATTATTGTGTAAACAATTAATAAGGGTGTAACCTATACATGTAGCAGACATGAGCTATAAAGCCTATAAATCATTTTATAAACTTTGTTGAAAAGGAAGCGATTCAGTCATGAGTCAAACACAAACGAAAACTGCAGTCATTACCGGCGCGGCCGGAGGAATCGGGAAAGAGCTGGCACGGCGTTTGGCCGAGCGCAAGCTGAACCTCGTCCTGGTCGATCTGAAGGAAGATGCGGTCAAGAGCGTCGTCGAGGAGCTTGGCCTGAACGATACCAATTCACTGGCGATCGCTGCCGACGTATCCAAAGAGCAGGACGTGCAGAACTATGTGAACCGTGCTGTTGAAAAATTCGGCACCATCGATTACTTTGCGAACAATGCAGGGATTGAGGGCCCTACTGGGCTAATCGAAGAGCAATCCGTGGAAGCGCTTGATCTGGTATATAACGTCAACGTCCGCGGGGTGTTCCTGGGGCTGCATTACGTTATTCCAGTTATGAAAAAGCAGAATTCCGGCGCAATATTGAATACGTCTTCGCTTGCAGGCCTGATGGGCGCGCCAGGAGTGGCCCCATACATTATGTCCAAGCATGCCGTGATCGGCTTGACGCGCGTTGCTGCCAACGAGCTGGCTTCGCTGGGCATCCGGGTTAATGCGGTTCTGCCTGGAACGATCAACACCCGGATGATGCGGCAGATTGAGGCGAACTCCGGCAATGCAGAAGCGTACAAAGCCGCCAATGAAGCGGCCACACCGATGGGCCGTTACGGCGAGCCGCAGGAAGTAGCGGCGGTAATGAACTTCCTCCTCTCCGATGAAGCTTCTTTCGTTACAGGTTCCCTGTACACGGTTGACGGCGGGATGGTCGGTCAGTAATCACGACAACCGGATTCGGCCAAAAAAAGAGGAACAAATGTTCCAGGAATTTATTGACAACCGAGAGAAATAGCGCTATAGTGGGTTCAACATAGTGATTGGAAGCGGGAGAAGCACCCTGCAGGAAAGGCGTCATGCCTTACTTGCGGGGTGCTTTTTTTGTCCATTTATTATGAATTTTGATGATTTGGGGGAGAGATGAAGATGTCGTATGTAAAAGTTTTATGGAAAAACAGCTTGTTGACGGTTTTATGCTGTACGGTCGCGTTGTTCATGCTGGGTCCGGCCAAGGCGGACGCCGCATCGGACAGTGCTTGGGACGCCGCTTTGCAGAGTATAGGCGTGCTTCATGACAGCTATAAGGCGCTGGAAGAGGCCAATAAGCTGAAGAAGCAGCAGATTCAAGTGCTCCGGAAACAGAATGATGACCGGTTAAAGTCTGTCAATGCGAAGGTGCAGGGGATCGACAAAGCCAAGATCGACAAGCTGAAATCCGAAGCCGATCAGGCTCAGAAGAAATATCAGCCGCTGCTCAATGAATATACAGACCTTGGGAAGAAGGCGGCGGATGCGAGAAAACGCAAAGACCAGAAGGCCGCGCTTCAGTACGATCTGAAGCGCAACCAGATCAAGGCCTCGGCCAGTGCGGCCCGTGCGGAAATCAAGAGCCGTAAGGATGCGCTCGCTGCCGCCAAGAAGGAAGCCTCGGCCAAAGCCAAGGCGGTGAAGGATACGTTGGCGCAAGTCCAAACGTTAAAGAAGCAGGTAACTGCCGAGAATAAGAAGATTACGGCAGCGAACAGCACCCGAAGCGCGTCGGACAAACGGTATAAAGCGGCAGTCAAGCTCGGGAACGCGATCACAGCCACAGCTGAGCTGACCGTGATGTATAAGGAGCTTGGTAAAATCAGTGCTTCCCTCAATCAAATTTACCAATGGGAGAAGCAGATCGATTCCGTCATCCGGACAGCGGAAACGAAACTCCCTAAGTCTTGAAGGACAAGCGTGATATTTCCTAGTAAAGTACGTTTTGCCAAGGGGGATTACTCCTTTTTCTCCGGTTCGGTTGCTGCGGCCGGCTGCCATAGGATAACATGCCGGGTTTTGCTCCATTTTTCATAGAACAGTTGCGGCTCCTTCTTGAATACGCAGATGACGACATGAATAAAAAAGACGGTATTCATGGCGAACACAATGAGTCCCAGGATCATGCGAAGGATCGGCGGAACGGTGTCAAGGGAGCCGGCCAGAACCCGATTGGCTCCAAAAAACAGCCAGTAGAGCATTCCATATCGAACCACAAGCGATTTAAGGGAGATTCGCTCCCCTTCATCGGCCAAACGGATGCGGACAAGCCATTTGCCGGGAGTCAGACCTCCAGTCAGCCAAGGTATCAGCATGAAATACAGTCCGGTCGCAACCCAGAAGGAAGCCGGTATATGCAGGATATGCAGAATACCAAGCAGGATTGCCCAGACGATACCGTCCGCCATAAAGGCAATTCCCCGCCGCGTATAGGTCACCCGTTTGGCTGCCCGGTCGATATTGGCATCCAAATGCTCAATGCGGGGAAGAAGGCCGGATAACCATTCGGCTGCCAAGAATCCAAGCAAACCGCCGAGCGTGTTAGTGATCAGGTCATCGACGTCAAATACCCGGTACGGGTGATCGTAGAACCCGAATATTCCGGTGAGCTGGGTCGTCTCAAACAGCAGCGACAGCAAAAACGACAGCAGAATGGAAAGTTTCCATCCCGTCCGGAAATAATAACGGAGGATCATACCGAACGGAACGGTAAGAAACACGTTGAACACCACTTGAAGGAAGGCGCGTTCCGTAAGCAGCCGCAGGTACGTCGAGGGCTGCGATGACACGACGGACGTTTCTTTCAGGATGTCGTGAATGAAATTCAGCGGCACCAGCTGAAGCGCCCCTCCGGCCATGGCCGGATTGTGCCGGGAAGACGGCAGCGGAAGGATGACCAGAAACAGTGCATTGAGCAGGTACAGCAGGAACAGGTACAGCACAAACGCCCTGATTTTATGGATATAACCGTGTCTGCGGTATTGGACGACCATGAAGGGAATGGTAAAAAATAGTGCCGCAAAGGGAAAAGACAGAAATGCATATGAGATTGGAAATACATACGAATGAAACACGACTAAACTGCACCGCCTTAATTTCTTTATGGTTTCTTTCGGCCTTGCCATCGGCTGAATGTACATCATAGCATAAGTATGATCGGTTTCTGGTTAAATTTTGTTTAAAAATCATAAAGAATCGTGAAGCAAATGCAGAAAATTCGGCTAAATTTCTATCAGGATGCTTAAGCAAAATGTTATACTTGAACTTATGGTTTTTGTTCTAATACAACAAGATTCAGCAGGAGGATATTTGATGTCACAACCAGATGGGGTTTCATTGCAGAAAAAATTAAAACCAAGGCATATCAGTTTGATGGCCATGGGCGGAGTCATCGGCACCGGCATCTTCAAAGGCAGTGCCGAAACGATCGGTCTCGCCGGACCGGGCGTCATTATCTCTTACGTCTTCGCCGGGATGCTGCTGCTCGTCGTCATGGGAGCCATGGCGGAAATGGCTACGGTTTACCCGGGTAAAAACATGAAGGACTTCGTCCGTGAGGCCTTTGGCGAGAGAGTGTCCTTTATTATGGGGTGGATGTACTGCTTCCTATGGCTTTCCGTGTGCGTCATTGAGATTATAGCGGCCGGCAGCTTTTTGCAGTATTGGTTTCCCGGGGTACCGTTATGGTTGCTTAGTCTAGCCAGCGCGGCCTTCATTATTCTGATTAATCTGATGAGCGTGGGAAGCTTCGGCGAGTTCGAATTTTGGCTGGCGGGGATCAAAATCGCCATGATTATTGTCTTTATCGTTTTAGGGACATGCTTGATCTTCGGGATCATTCCGAGCGGCAACACGCCGTATCTGCATAACTACTCGGCGGCCGGAGGATTTCTGCCCAACGGATGGACGTCCATCTTTTCCGCTTTGCTGGTGGTCATGTTTTCCTACGGGGGCTCGGAACTAATCGGTTTGACATTGACGGAAACGGAAAACAGCGAAAAGGTGCTGCCCAAAGTGGTACGCAATTTTATTTTGCGGATCATATTATTTTTCACGCTGCCGATCCTCGTGATATGCGGGCTGATTCCCTGGAACCAGCTCGGCCCCGAGTCGAGTCCGTTTGTCCAGGTACTGACCGCGACCGGCTTGTCCGGGGCGGCGGATCTCATGAATTTTATTCTGGTTACAGCAGTGCTGTCCGCAGCCAACTCGGGAATTTACGGAGCTTCACGCATGCTCCACTCCATGGCTGCAGCCGGCGAAGCATCGCCGGCTCTTGCCCGCACGAACCGGAGGGGTATCCCGGTAAATACGCTGTTATTGTGTGCTGTGATTCTGATATTGGGATCCATGCTGGGCATGTTTGCGCAGGATCAGTTGTTCCGCGTGTTAATGGCTGTTCCGGGATTTTGCGTCCTGCTGGTCTGGATCTGCATCTCCCTGGCACAAATCAAGCTGCGGAAGTCGTATCCGGTGGAGCCATCCTTTAAGGTTTGGGGGTACCCGTATGTTACTTCTGCCGTCGTGGCCTGCTTGGCGGTAATCGCGGCCATGTTTTTATTCGATGCGCAGAACCGGCTTAGTATCGGCGTATGCATTGCCGTACTTATCGTGCTGGTTATCTGGTCCATGATCCGGTTTTCCAGGACTGGAGGACGAAGCAAGTAAGCGAAACAAAGCGAAAGAAAGCGAATGATGTGCTTATGAAGCGGTTTGGATTGTCTTGTATGACCCATCCCATTTGATATTTTTATCAAGACTATCGAATTTATTGAAACCTGAAGCTGCCTCCGTCCGTCTAAGATGGTAATGGAGGTGCAGCATGAAGAATACGATTAAAATCAGTTCGATTCTGCTGGCGCTGGCTATAGCTGTTGCGGTAACCGCATGCAGTGACAAACAGGAAACGGCGCCGGGTACGCCAGACCGCGTGGATGAGCAGAACAATCCGTCAACCCAGCCCGGGAATGCTGAACAGGTACCGTCCGTGAAGGAAGGAACCGGAACGTATACCGGCCAGGCTGATCCGCATACGGTGGAAATTGTGGTTGACGGCAAGCCTACTGCTTTTCAGCTGGGTGACGGGCTGGATCAAGCGGTAGCCGATTTACAGGAGCAGGACCAAGTGCAATTCAAATACGAAGAAAAGGCTATTGAAGGCGAGGATACATTAAAGCAGCTCGTACTGACCGAAATTAAAAAATCGGACAGCGTGCAAGGAGCAGGCGAAAGCGGCGAAGACGGCACATCCGGCAAGGATTCATCTTCCAGTGCTTCGGCCGGCGGTCAATCTGATTCAGGAGACTCTAAATCATCCGCAAGCAGCGACAGTGTCAGTAAGCGCCCTGCCGAGGGCAAGCTGGAAGTCACCTTGGAAGGCAACGACGAAGTGCGGCCCGCCAAGCTTGTTCAGGCTGAAGGGTACTCGCTGTATATTCCCGAACAGTTTTCATTTGATGCGGGCAAGCATCTGCTGTATATGAATGTTGATCACGAGTACTCGGTCCGTATTGAGAAGCTGCCTGCAGATTTCAATTTGGACCAGCTGGAGTCGCAGGGTAAGGAAGAGCTCAAGCCGCATGGCGAAATCAAGAAGCTTGGGGCGGCAGACCTTACCGGTCCGATGAAGGATGCGCTTATTTTTTTGACGGCATTCGATTCCTCGGGAACCCATGAATATATCGTGAAGGAGCTTGACGGCAGTGGATTTGTTTTTCATGTCACACAGCCGCAGAGGGAAGCTTCCGAAGGTTTTGGACCGCTCGCGTTTGCAGCGCTGAATTCGATCGAAAACGAATAGCTTCAAGCTGAAATTACCGTTATCTGCACAGGGAATTTGCATGAATAAGAAGAGAAAAACCGCCATCTGGCGGTTTTTTTCGCTTACGGTTTATTGTTGCCGGCAGAACGCCGGGAACCGGCTGACCCAGGCCACGCAGTGCGAATAACAAGCTCTGCGATGAGAAGCAGCAAAGGAATCGTAATAAACACGCTGATCCGGTAGCTGACCGAGTAAGGACTTCCGGCAAGCGTGCGGATCGTCCACGTGAGGACGTGGACAACCAGGTTTGTAAAGCAGAATGCATAGCTGCGAGCCATCCACTTCCGGTGGCTGGCCATTTGCTTTTTCCGGATCTGAATTACAGCGATCACCGTGAATGCCGGCCATAGCATCGTTAACAGGTTAAACGCAATGCTGACCGACCTTCCTCCCGTGGCGACCGGTGCCATATAACCTGAGGTGAGGCCAACCAGCATGACACAGATGACATATAAATATCCGTTGAACCGGTGGAATTTTACGTGTCTGACCCGGATCCGTGCTGCGAAGTTGACGGCTCCGCAGATCATGGCCAAGCAGGCCAATATGGCATGAATCCTCATGGCGATCAGCCACAGTTTAGGGTTCAGGGGGTGGTTCAGGTCCGTTTTGAAGCCGAGAAATGCCGAGGCCTGGGGATCCTGAATGATCTGTACATAGGCGACGTATAAAATAAAGGTGATCACAACGATTAGCATCAGGGCATAATAGCGCTTGCTTTTTGACATGGCAAAATACTCCGCTCCATTTGGAGATAATGTTCGAACCGCGGCAGCACCGTGGTGGCCGAACTTCGTTCGGAAATTTATGCTATAGGAAAACGGCTTTGCTTGCAACGCATGTTTGGTGTCGTTTTTGTGACGAAATGGATTTTATTAGAAAAATAATATTTGACAGATGAGTACAGAATTAAGTAAGCTAAGAATCAATCCAATCAAACCTACGAAAGGGATGCCTAAACATGAGTAAAAGCGGTAGACCCCGTGAGTTCAAAGACACAGCCGTCATCGATGCCGCTGTGGAGGTGTTTTGGTCACAGGGATACGGGTCCTGCTCAACAGACGATTTATGCAAGGAAACCGGTCTCGGCAGAGGAAGCTTGTACAATGCCTTTGGCAGCAAGCATGAGCTGTACGAACAGGCGCTGATCCGGTACCATCAGGTGGGGATCGAGACCCAATTGGACATTCTGCGCAAAGACGCTCCGGTGAAGGAGCGGCTGCGGGAGCTGCTGGAATGGGAAATCCGGGAGGGCTCGACAGCCAAGGACCGTGGATGTTTGCTTATTAACGCGTCGGTAGAGCGGGGAAAGTCTGACCCGACTGTTGAGCGGATCTTCAAACAGCATGTGGCGCTGCTGGAGCAGGCTCTCGAGGAAACGATTCGCGAAGGGCAGTCCGTCGGCGAAATTTCTCGTGAACGGGATACATCGGAGCTGACGGCTCTGTTCCTCAGCTGCTGTTATGGCCTGCGTGTGATTTATCCGGGGACCATGAACCGTGCATTGGCCCAGCAGATTATTGACGGCACGCTTGCGGCCATTTTTTAGCAGAATCCCTGGGAGTCAGAGATATATTTAATCTATCATCTAGTCTATCTAAATCATTGTTTGCTGTTGTGTTCGTATTCGAGCTGCCGCTTTGCGCTGTACGATGTTCACGCGATGGACGCGGCTGTGCTTTTTGAATAATTTTGTACTAGTGGTTACAAAAGTGAGGCGTAAAATGAGCCGCAAAGTTATAACCATTGAAAAATGGAGGTGAGGCACAAGTAAAGACGGGAGCAAGGTGGAGATATAGAGAACACACAGAGGAAATACAGTGAGGATAAAGATGAGATTCCGAGGAGCTTTCGAGTAGATTCCTAAGAGTTGTAGAGGAGATGCAGAGATAAATATAAAGAAAATACAGAGGAGGATTCCCAGGTGAAATGCCTGTGTCTAATTTTGTACTGAATGTTACAAAATAATAAATAAAGGAGCTGTTTACATTGCCGCTTGCGATTTATGTACTGGGATTGATGATTTTTTCCATGACGACTTCCGAATTTATGGTGGCGGGGATCATGCCGTCCCTATCAGAGGAGTTTGGCGTATCTGTCGCCGCCATCGGATATCTGATATCCGCTTATGCTGCGGGGATGATTATCGGCGGGCCTCTGTTGACAGTCGGATTGTTAAAAGTGCCGCGCAAAAAAGCCTTTCTGGCATTGTCCGCCGTGTTTCTGATTGGGCAGACGCTGGGAGCGCTCGCGCCGAACTATGAACTTATGATGGCTGCCCGGATTATTACCGGGGTTGCCTCGTCGGCCTGCTTCGGCGTGTCCATCGCAATTGCACTCACCTTGGTTCGTCCGGAAGCAAGCGGCCGTGCCGCCTCGATCGTCCTTGGCGGATTGATGGTCGCAACCGCCGTCGGGCTGCCCGCCGCCATGCTGTTCGACCAGTATCTCGGCTGGCGGGCGAGCTTCTGGGCCGTCGTTGTCCTTGTGCTGGTCTCGGGAACGATGGGGCTCCTGCTGATTCCGAAATCGCCTAAAGAGGAATCGCAATCGATCAGCCTCCGCGGGGAACTTGCGGCATTCAACAATCGGCATTTATGGGCAGCCTTCGCAACCAGCATGCTGATCATTGGGGCGACGTTTGCGGCATTCAGTTACTTTTCACCGATACTTACTGATGTAGCGGGCTTCAGCGCATCCATGGTGCCGCTTCTGCTCGGGGTTTACGGGGTGGCAACGGTCATCGGCAACACCATCACCGGCAGACTGGCCGACCGGTACATGATGCCGATTATGACCATCGGCCTAGTCGTACTTACGGGCGCGCTGATCATGTTCGGCCTATTTGCCGCACACCAGGTCGTTGCGGTTATCGCCGTCATTGTGATCGGCCTGGTCGGGGTCTCCATGAATCCTCCCATGGTGACCCGAGTGGCCAGAGCTTCGAACGGTGGCTCGCTCGTCAATACGTTCCACGTCTCGGTCGTCAATTTCGGCATTGTCGTCGGTTCCACCATTGGCGGGCTCACGATCGATCATGGCTACGGCCTGGCATCACCGTTGTGGGTTGGTGCGGTTCTGGCCGTGCTTGGCCTGCTGTCGCTGGTTCCATATTTGAAAAAGACCCCGGCTCCAGCTGATTCCGCAGCGGTTCCGGAAAAAACCTGTGCGTAAGCGTGAAGAACTGGTCCGGTTACGTTGTCTGAGCCTGCAGGTTCCTGCTTCCATCGTTCCTAACGGCTTCAGCCATTTCCATTTATGTCATGAACGGATACAATAAAGGAAGAGCGAGCACCCGTGATCGTATCTAATTTCATATCCAAAGGAGAACCCGTAATTCATGGCAACGATTCGAGAGCTTCTGACGGAAGCGGATCTGCAGGAGGCCGAGCGCAGGAAGCTTCCCATACGCGTGTTTAAAGATGACCATTTGATCGATTCAGATACGCGGATCATCCGGTTTACCGACTCCACGGTGATTACCCAGTCCGGTGTGAGTGATGTTACTTACCACTCGCGTAAAGAATGCCAATTTTATGAGATCCGCAAATAGATCCGATTACACTGCCCGATAAACGCTTAGGCAGAGCCACCGGTGCTCTGCTCAGGCGTTTGTTTTTTTTGGCATCAACAACCCATAGACCGAAATATATATAGCCATGCCGGAATTGATATTATCTTTCGTCTTCAAGCCGCTATAAGATAAAAGTACCGGTCCGGGTTTACAGGCAGGTTGCAGGATCTGCGGAAATTTATGAATATAGGGAGAGATCTAGAAATGGAACAATCACACTTGAATATTGGAATCATCCTCGGCAGCACTAGGGAAGGGCGGGTCAGCCCGCAGGTCGGAGCATGGCTCAAGGAGCTGGCCGACGGGCGTGGAGATGCGGAGTACCACCTGATCGATTTGGCGGATTATCCGCTGCCGTTCCTCGGACATCCTGGCGGAGAGGACGTCATCCAAAACTGGACCGCGGTCATCGGCAGCATGGACGGATTCGTGTTCGTCACCGGGGAGTATAATCACAGCATTTCCGGTGTACTGAAAAATGCGATCGACCTGGTCCGGGATGAGTGGGGGAATAAAGCGGCAGGCATCGTGAGCTATGGGTCCACTGGAGGCGCCCGGGCGGCCGAGCATCTGCGCGGCATTCTTGGGGAGCTGAACGTGGCGGACGTCCGCATTCACCCTACGCTGTCGCTCTTTACCGATTTCGAAAGCTTTAGAACATTCAAGCCGGCCGAGCTGCATCATAAAAATGTCAACGGCATGCTGGATCAAGTGATTGCCTGGTCCACGGCTTTAAAGACGATTCGGGCATAAATCGATTGGATATGTTGAAAAACGCACGGAGGAAGCGATTGGACGCTGCCTGAGTGCGTTTTTTTGCTGTATACCCGAGGGTTAAAGGAATTCGCCGCGATCAGGTGGTCATGGAGTATGGGGTGCCGGGAACACAAAGATCTACTTGTATGCGAACGGTTTACAGCTGATTCTGGGGAATAGTGGACAACTAAGATGGGCTCACGGCGACTTCCTGACCAATTCGATAAAATCGCCGAGTGCCCGGGAGATCCACTTCTTCGGATGGGTCATCAGCTGCAGGCTGAGCCGCAGATCAGGATGGTTGAAGGGAAGCGGGGCGAGCAGCCCTCTGCGGATTTCATCGTCTGCCGCCATGCGGGGCAAGAGGGAGATTCCTGATCCCGCCATGACGCAGCGTTTGATCGCTTCGGGGTTTCCCAGCTCCAAGCCAAGCCGGCATGGGATTCCATGCTGCTTCAGAAGCTTCTCCAGCATCACCCGGTAATTACAGGTTTCTTCCGGCAGAATCCACTCGGCATCGTACAGATCCTGAAGACGGATGATCTCTCGATCTGCTAGTGGATGTCCCGGCCCTGCAATGAGAACGAGCGGTTCCTCGCGGACCGTCTGCCAGTGAAGCGCCGGATCCTCCGGTTCGTTATCGAGAATGAGGCCGATGTCCAAATCTCCCTCTTTGACCCTCTGGACGAGAAGGTCCTCCCGGTCCGTCCATAATCGGATGGACAATCCTTCGTACTGCTTGCGCAGCTGCTGGATCAGCGGGGGGAGAAAGTAAGCGGCGAGGGAATCCATCGTTCCGACGGAGATCGTGCCGCCTCCCTCGGTCCGAAGCTTCTCCTTCGATTCATCGAACAAATCAAGCATTTGTACCGTAAGCTTAAGCAGCTCTTCCCCGGTGGAGGTCAGCCGAACCCCCTTGCCGTAACGTTCAAACAGCTGCGTATCGTATGCTTTCTCCAGCTTCTGAATCTGCGCCGTTACACTCGACTGCGCATATCCCAGCTCTTCGGCCGCCCGGGTAAAGCTTTTGCGGTGCGCGACCTCGCGAAAGGTATGAAAGTACGTTAGGTCCATACTATTCATCTCCATGGTATCAATATTATCGATGATGCTCATCAACTATTATAGATAACACTGATAATAATTCCTATGCTAAATTAGAGGCACAACCTATAGAGGAGGTCATCAAAAATGATCGGAAGAGATGAACTGCATGGCGTTTTGGTTCCTGTGGTCACGCCATTTTTGCCAAGCGGAGAGCTTGATTTGGCATCGTACACCCGTTACGTGGAAAAGCTGGCTGAGCATCATATCAACGGCTTGATCATAAACGGGACGACTGGAGAGGCCCCGACGGTACGCTGGGACGAAGTCGTACAGCTCACCCGGGCCACGCAGCAGATTTTGAAAGAAAAGCAGCGAAGCATCCCGGTGATCATCGGAACGGGAACCAACGACACGTTGACGACCGTGCAGCGGACGGAGCAGGCCGCCGCCTTGGGGGCGGATGCCGTCCTCGTTGTGGTTCCCTATTACAGTAAACCGTCGCAGGAAGGGATCATCGAGCATTTTCGCCGGGAGACGGAAGTCGGGGTACCGGTTATAGCTTATGAGATCCCTGCCCGTACTGGGGTCCGCTTAACAATGCATACAGCCAAAACCATTATGGAGATGGAAGATGTGATTGGTATGAAAGACAGCTCCGACGGCCTGGAACTGGTTACCGAGTTGACTCGTCAAGATGCGGGGGCGGTGTTATGCGGTGACGATCTGTACTACCATGCCAAGCTCAGCCAAGGGGCGAGCGGGGGGATTCTGGCTTCGGCCAACTTGTACACAGATATCTTTATTGAGGTCCATAACCTGGTGCAAAAGGGGAGGGTCATGGAAGGCAAACGATCTTTTGACCGTGTCGTCCCGCTTATCCGCAAACTGTTCCAGGAACCGAATCCCGCTCCGATAAAATGGGTGCTGGCTAATCAGGGTGTGATTGCTTCCGATCACCTTCGGCTGCCGATGACACGGATATCCCAGCCGCTCCAGAATGAATTGGCCCAACTGCTGACAGGCATCGAAGCAGCGCATAACTAATTCCACGGACGTTAGCGAGAAGGCGGCCTCCATCCTTCAAAGGAAGGGCGATGGCCGCTCTCATGCTTCCCGTATCAGACGCCCGATTCCAGATCCAAACGCCAGTCATTGCAGTGCATAAAGCTGCCTTTCGGGTATTCAAAATCACATTCACCCATGAAAGCGAAGCCGAGCTTCCGGCAAATCGCATTGGAACCCGGGTTATCCACGGACGGAAAAGCGTGCATAAATCGGTGCTTCTTCTGCTGTTTCGCCTGCTCGATCACGGCTGCTGTCGCGGCCGATGCAATGCCCCGCTGTTGAAAGGAAGGCAGGACGCCCCAGCCGATCTCATAAATGGTAGATCCCTGCCAACCACTCTCCCAAAATCCCGCATTGCCTATTGGCACCGGATGATCTGCCAGCCATATGCTATACATGCAGCCGCTCCCGAGGGACTGAACCTCAACATATCGCTTATGGCGCTTCTCAACCTGCTCGTCACTTTCCGGGCCGCCCAGATGTTCCAGCATCTCTGGAACATTCAAACGATAGAGCAGCTCCAAATGTAAATGGTCTTCCGACCAGGGCCTGATCTGTACTTGCAAACCCGCCGTATGATTTCCCATGGATGGTTATCCTCCTCAAATATAATAATGGATGAACCTCGGAATAAGAACTTGTGTTCCTACTATATATCAAATAAATGGAAGTGTCATGTTTTTTTTATGCAAGCTTTACGTTTCGGCCTCTTGTTGGCTCTGAGCGATCAAATCTCAGCCGGCATCCCTGTGAGATCGAATACCCAGTGACGGGCAGAAAGACCTGTTTTGCGGATGCGTCCAAGGTCCCGTGTGCTTTGAAGGCAGGATCCCATATAATTGAAGGGAGCGCCTCCTTCATCAGGAACCCGGCTGGTTTTCGGGGAAGGGCTTTTTTTGTTGCATTCATGATCCACCGCCCATCATCGGGTAAAAGTCAACAAGAATGCTTTATACGGGATCAATGGGTGTCCAGCGATGAATGTATGGTGACTATCAAGAGGATGGTGAAGGAAATGAACCATCTATGGAAGGGAGGTGATAACGATGAGTACGATTCACATGCTGGTCGGCATTCCAGGCAGCGGTAAAAGCTTCTATGCCAAAAATTTGTGCAAGCGTGAGCGGGCCGTGGCGGTTTCGACCGACTCCATCCGGGAGCGGCTGTTCGGCAGCGAGTCCAGGCAAAAGAACACGTATCTGGTGTTTGACGAGGCTTTTGCCGAAATAGACCGTCTGCTTGGGGAGGGCCGCAGTGTCGTATTTGACGCAACCAACGTGAGCCGCGACCGCCGTGTAAAGTTTCTGAAGAAATTCAAGGATGTGCCCGTCGAAGGCCATGTGTGCGATACGCCTTATGCGACGGCCAGGCAGAGGGCGGGAACGCGCAAACGCCGGATCGACGACGCAGTGCTGACGAAATTTGCCAAAAACTTCGAGTTTCCGGTCATGGCCGAAGGGTTCCAAGCGCTGCATATCGTGCACAGCTCAGAGGATGTGAAGCTGGACAGAATCCAATTGGAAAAACTGCTCGCAGAACGTCCAGGTCACGATGAGCTTTTTGCCTATTTAAGCGCCTGCCCGCATTTTTCCGTCATGCTTGGGTACGACCAGGAGAATCCCTATCACTCCAAAACCTTGTCTGAGCACACCTACGCCGTGCTTGCTTATATCAATGCGCAGTACGAAGGGGATGACCTGCTGGCGATGCAGTATGCGGCGCTGTTTCACGATGCGGGCAAACCGTTCTGTAAGGTATGGAAGGAAACCCGCGGCTATTACTCCTATTTCGGCCACGAGCATGTCTCTGCGGCCATTGCCTGTCATGTACTGAAGGAGCTCGGATATGATGAGGCATTTGTGTTGAAGGTTGTGCATATGGTCAGCTTTCATATGGAAATTCTTCACGGGGGAGACGCAGGAGCGTCAAACATTTATCATTTGCTTGGCGGGGATCTGCTGGCCCGGTTGTATTTTTTCGCGGAAGCGGACACGAACGGCAAATAAAGAGGTGGTTTCATGAAAATCAAATATCCGAAAACGATGCATCTTCCCTGGTCACGAGGATACACCGATGATGACAAAATTTTGCGCAGCACGGACCATTTCGTGGGGAAAGAAGTGGTGATCACCGAGAAAATGGACGGCGAGAACACCACGATGTACCCGGATTTCATTCACGCGAGATCGCTGGACAGCAAGGATCATCCTTCCCGGCATTACGTCAAGACGCTGCACGGCGGCATCAGGTACTTGATTCCGGAAGGGTATCGTCTCTGTGGGGAAAATGTGTACGCCAAGCATTCGCTCGCTTACGATGCGCTGCCTGGATACTTTATGCTGTTCTCGGTGTGGAATGAGCAGAACCTGTGCCTATCCTGGGATGAGACGGTAGTTTGGGCGGATCGGCTTGGAATACCTACGGTGCCGCTGCTGTACAGGGGCATTTGGGACGAAGAAGCAGCCAAACGGTGCTACACGAAAAAGTCCTGCTGCGGCGGGGAACAGGAAGGGTATGTGGTGAGGCTGGCATCGTCTTTTCCTTACGAGCAGTTCAGGCAAAGCCTGGCCAAATTCGTGCGGAACAATCATGTCCAAACGGATGAGCACTGGCTTAGCAGACCGGTCGAGCCGAACGGACTCCAACCGTGAAGTTGCTGAAGCAGGGGGCAGACAATGTGAGCTGGTGAGCTTTAAGTACAGAGTCTAAGCATGATCTAGATTACTTTAGCAGATTGCAGTTATAAGCTATATTTGTTGTTCATAGAAAGATGAAATGGATATGGAAGGTGGAGTTGGTCATGTAATTCTCAAGCAGCAGTACCCACATCGGAGTAAATTGACGGGTCTTGAAATTATATTTTTTTGAGCTTTAGCTTTGAATACATAATAGTTTTACAGATGAGTAAAAAATGCGATAACGAACATTAATCTTGGAGGGAACGGTATGCCGGGACGTGCAGGAGTTGCGCTGTATCATACGGAACGGATTGGGGCGATGCAGGCTTTTGCCGCCGGGGAGGCTTTTTTTGAGAAGATCGAAACGGCTGTAACAGGGACGAGTTACTATGAGCTTTTGGAGCACGGAGATCATGAAGGCGATCACGATCTGGTGGAAACTTCCCCGGAGCAATTACGGGCGAAAATCGGCACTGGAGAGGCTGCAGCCTTCTGGATGTATAGCCAGCAGCGCGGAGCTTTGCCATGGGACACTGCTTTTACTTATCATACGAGCGGATACGGCAGTTTCCCGCATATCGCCTCTTTTTGCGACAGCCCTCTGGAAGACACATATTCCGTTCTTAAAGAATGGCTGCGCCATATGGCAGAACAGTTTACCTTTCCTTATGCAATCATATACGAGGCGAGAAAAATGACGGATGCGATGAGCTACGCCACAGGGGACAACGGAAAAACCGCATTCCCTTATGAGAAAGCGTTTGCCTTCAACAAGGAGACCCCCGGCTTATATGGTGGACAAGCCCGCTATACCGGCAGCAAGCTGAGAATGGTGTACCCTGCCAATGTACTGAACGGCGAGCATCTCAGCATCGGAATCGCGGGTACGAATCTGGAAAACTGGATACAGAGCTGCCATGATCATGGTATACTTTACCGGGTGGGCGAAGAACGATGGATGTGGGAAGTCGACCCAGCGAAACTTGAACAGGTGAATCAAATCTGTGGAGAGGCGGGTGCCTTGATCGCCTGGCAGCCCCGGCAGACGAAGAAACCGCGGCGCAAGCTGCCTTAATCGCATCGGCCGCACTCATTTACATTTCATCAGGATCCGGAGGATGGTATGTCACGACCTTTATTCCCGCGCTTAAAAGGAAACAGCAGGGGTTGTCTCGCCTTTGAGCCTTTTTTTCTCATTCCGTACAGCATGGTCAGCACTTACGCGACGCTGTATATGTACGAGCTTGGCATCGCCGAGACCAGCATCGGCTGGATCACTACGATCGGCCTGATCGTTCAGGTGTTTTCATCGTTTATCAGCGGGTATTTGACCGACCGGATGGGCCGCAAATCGGCCATCCTATATTTTGACCTGTTCAGCTGGAGCTTGGCCACCATCCTGTGGGCGGTTTCGCACAATGTGTGGTTCTTCCTCACGGCGGCGCTCGTCAACGGGTTTCAGCGTGTGCCGCATACCGCGTTTTACTGCTTGATCGTCGAGGATACGAAGCCCGCCGACCGGACTTACGTCTTTACGCTGCTGCAGATTATTAGCGTGATCGGGGGTCTGTTCGCTCCGCTCGGCGGACTGCTGGTCGATCATTACGGCCTTGTGTCCGGCACGCGCATCATGTATGTACTTGCGTTCCTGATGATGACGTTTCAGTTCGTGGGGCGGCATCTAACGACGCGCGAAACCGAAATCGGCCAGAGAAAGATGCGGGAGACCCGCGATCTCGGGCTGAAGGAAAGCCTGATCGATTATGGCGGGGCGATTCGCGACATTATAACGAGCAAGTCGCTCATGCTGATCTTTAGCGTATACATTTTGTTCAACTTCCAGGCCACGATGAAAACGACGTATCTGTCGCTGTACATGGCGGATTACCTGCATGTGGGCAGCGGACTGATTTCCCTGTTCCCGGCGGTGTCCTCCATCATTATGCTGCTGACGCTGTGGCTGCTGATGCCAAAAATTCCGGAGCACGCGGCGAACCGCTCAATGATGGCCGGTTTCATTCTGTCGGTCGCTTCAAACGTCATGCTGGTGCTGTGGCCGACGTCGAACCTGATCTGGATCGGGCTCAGCACGATTTTGGCCGCCGTAGGGCTGATGATCAGCTCGCCCTATTTGGAGGCAGCCGTGCAGAACGCGATCGACGATGACAAACGGGCAAAAGTGTTCTCCATGCTGTCCGTGCTGATCTTACTGCTTACGTCTCCGGCAGGCATTATCGGCGGTTGGGCGTACAAGCTCGATCCGCGGATTCCCGTCTGGCTTGTGGCGACTGCGTTCGCCGGCGCCGTTTTTCTGATGATGCTGCATCAGCGGCGGGAGAAGAGCCAAGATACGCAGGCCGCTCTCCGGCAATAAGACTAACATAACAAAGATCCCCTGCCGTATGTTCGGCAAAGGGATCTTTTTTGAAGAGATCAGAAAGTATAAGTTTCGGAGGCTCCGCTTCCTGATCTCGCAAGAAAAACTTCCTTTAGACGCGGTCTGTCTTCTATGAAGGTACGTCGATAGACGTTTTTCTTATTCGTTATGAAAAGCACCTAAGGTGCAGTAATATTCGCAGTCGGTTATTTGGACGGTTGTGGCGATACCAAAATTTTGACTTGGCTTTTCTCTTTCAGCAGCGCCTCAAAACCCTGTTCGACGATCTCGCTTAAAGCAATGCGCTTCGTAACGAGCTTATCGGCCGCGAAATAGCCCTGCTGCATCAGGCTGATTACAGCCGGGAACACGTCCCGGTAACCGATGATGCCGGCGATATTGCGTTCCTGCATGACGATCTGGTTCGGATGGATCGGGGCTTCCCGTTCGAAAATGCTGACAATCATAATTTGACCGCTGATTTTCGTCGATTGAATCGCTTGGTTCAGGACAGCCGGGACGCCTGTAACTTCATAGGCAACATCCGCTCCGCCTTCGGTAAGGCGATGGATTTCTTGGACGACGTCCACGTCGGCAGGGTTGAGCGCGATGGCCCCCAGCTCCTGCGCCTTGCTCCGCCGCTCAGGCGATAGTTCCACGGCGTAGATTTCCGCAGCACCCGACGCTTTCAGCGCTTCGATGACAAGCAGGCCGATCGGCCCCGCCCCGAATACGACCGCGCGGTCGCCTACCTTGAAGCGGCTGGAACGGACGGCGTACAGGGCAACTGCCGACGGCTCGACCAAAGCGCCCTGCTCGTAGGAGACACTGTCCGGAATATGATGAACCATATGCTCATCGGCCGCCACGTATTCGGAGAAACCGCCCCCGCCGCCGGCGAGTCCCAGGAAGCCCATTTTTTCGCAAAGGTTATATTTTCCCTGCTTGCAGGCAGTACAGTGTCCGCAGGCGAACACAGGCTCCACGACGACCCGGTCGCCGGCTTTGAAGCGGGTCACGCCTTCGCCGACTTCCACAACCTGGCCGGAAAATTCATGTCCCATCACGACCGGGGCTTTCTCACCGGTTAATGGATGAGGCGCACCTTCCGGAATGAATATCGGCCCGGCGGCGTATTCATGCAGGTCGCTTCCGCAGATGCCGCACCATTCCACCTTGATTTTGACCTTACCTTGGAGGGCCGAAGGCTCCTCAATCGTTTCCACGCGCAAATCTTTCACGCCATGCCATCTCAATGCTTGCATGAATCCGTCATCTCCCTATCAGGCAGTAAATAATATGGTGAGCGATATATCGAAAAATAGGAAACGTTTCCGATCCATATGATGTCACATTCTATTCTGCGTGTCAAATCATTTTTTAGGGCTATAGCGGGCGTTTTTAACCTAGGTGCGAATGGGAGATTTACATGTCTATGTATAGAAATAAGCTGAATTTATGCGTTGATTTCAGCGTCTGACGGCTAAGCTGAGGCATCGGTAAGGCGGGGTATGCTATAATATATACTGAAAAAGAAAAAAATGTCTTCCGGATAGGAAACGATTCCGAAGTGAGAGGGATTAATTCGCATGTCCAACAAGAAAAAGGTGACCATTGAGGACGTCGCCAAGCAGGCGGGCGTCGGCATCGCCACCGTCTCCAGGGCGCTCAACAACAGCGGGGGAATCAGCGAAAAGACGAAGGCGAGGATCATGCAGGTAATCGATGAAATGGGCTTTGTCCCCAACACGTCGGCCCAAAGCCTCAAAATCCGCCAAACCCACCAGATCGCGCTTGCGGTGCCGGACATCCGCAACGCGATCATTCCGGATATCGCCTGGTCGGTAGAGCAAGCCGCCAAGCAGCATGGATACCGGGTGGTGCAGATTAATACGCTTGGCAACGCCCGTCTGGAGCTGGAGACGCTGCGGGAGATCAAGAAGCTTCATGTGGACGGCCTCGTACTGATGCCGCTGGCGTATCCCAAGCAGCTGGAAAGCCTGATCAACCAGGCCAGCATCCCGGTATCCGTCATCAATTACGGCAAGAAGCTCAGCCCGGATCTAAAGGCGGATATCGTGGGGCTCGCCCGCCAGGAAGGAAGGCTGGTCATGGAGCATCTGCTTCAGATCGGACGGGCACGGATTGCTTACGCAGGCGCGCCCAAGGACAAAATTGAAGAACGTTACCTGGCATACGAACAGTCGCTTAGGCATGTCGATGCTTCGCTGGTTTATTTCGGGGAAGATTTTTCGTTTGAGACCGGACGCCAGGCGGCCGATTATTTTTACAGCCTGAAACATATGCCGGACGCGATCTACGCTGTCAACGACATGGTGGCGATCGGGATCGTCAACCGCTTCAAGGAGCTTGGTATCCGGGTACCGCAGGATGTGGCGGTGGTCGGCATCGACAACAACTTGTGGGCGACCGTAACCACTCCGCAAATCAGCTCGGTGTCCATCATGGGCAGCGAAGTCGGCCGGCTGGCGGCAGAGCTGCTGCTGAAGCGGATCCAGTCGCACAATCCGCCGGATTATGAGCGGGTGGAGTTTGAGCCGCGTCTCATCGTAAGGGAATCCAGCGTTTCAATGACGCAGTATTCGAATAAATAACATAAGGAAATAAGCTTCGGCACACATGGGAAGGGGACAGGATGATGAACGAAGAAATCGGCGCACCAGGCTGGGACGCCATTGACCAGGAGCTTGAAAGATTATACGGCAGTCAGGAGCCAAAGCATTACGGGACGCTCATTTCGTATGCGCTCGGCGGCCAGGACCCGCTCGACGGAATCAGTGCCTACAAAGCGGAATCGCCGATCCCGCATTGGCATTTTGTCACGTACGGCTTCTCGGAATTGTATGAAAAAGAGTCGGAGGACCAAGAGGTCAGCGGATTCGGCTTTGAGCTGACATTCCGGCTGCAGCGGGATGCCGATGAGGAGGAGCCGCCGGCGTGGGCTTTGAACCTGCTGCAAAATATGGGCAGGTACGTGTTTGGCAGCGGAAACGTGTTCCGTTCGGGCGATTATCTGGATGCCAACGGGCCGATCTGCCTCGGAGCCGACACGCAGCTGACGGCCTTGGCTTTTGCTGAAGATCCGGAGCTGCCCGCGATCCAGACGCCGAATGGCCAGGTCGAGTTTTTGGAGATGACCGGCATTACGGGAGATGAGCTCGAAGCGATGCAGACCTGGAATACGCTCGGCGTTCTCGGGGCTGCCGAGGAGCATATACCCTATTACATAACGGATTTAACCCGCAGCTCCCTGCTGCGCATTCCACCCGTCGCGGAGAAAATCCGGCAGGGCGCGGAAGCGGAAGGATCCAGCACCGGATTCTTATTCGTGGATCAGCTGGCCTGGGAACCGGGAAAGAGCGGTTGGTTCAGCAAGTCGCCTTCCGTTGTAAAAATGGGAGCCAAGCAGGCCGGAATTATTGCCAAGCTGCTGCTAGGCCGGATTTTAAAGGGCCGTTCGCTCACGCTCGTCGGACCGGACACCCGCGTCGTCTTTGAGCCCGGGCAGAAGCCGGAACTGAAAGCCGAAGGAGACGAGGTGCGAATTGCCCTGGACGATCAAGCCGCATCTGAGCTGAGCCGTTCGCTGGCACCGAAGGAAAGCGTCGTTCTGCTGCCTTCTGTGAAGGGGGCCGCTATCCAGATCGTGAAGACGCAGATCAAGGACAGCGAAGGCAATGTAGTCAAAGTCATCGGTTAAGCAGGACCCCGCTCGCGCGGGGCTTGTTTTTGGCATGGCTTAAGAAATTTGGGAGGGGAAACGATTGAACGCGAGCGTACAGCTGTTTTTGGATGAGGTGTGGTCTCTGATTAGCGGGATTTATGAGAAAGAAAGCAAGCGTATCCGTGAGATCAAGGAAGTCAGCAGGCTCCAGGCGGGCATCAAGGATTATCTTGGCGTGGCCTGGAGTACCCGCAAAGCCGGCGACGGATACGGCGTAATCAGCATCGACCTGGACCGGCCCTTTGATTGGACCGACTCCTCGTATCGGCTGAATGCCGGGCCTTACATATGCGATATCACCGACGACCTCATCACCGGCGAGTGGCTTCCCGCATTGCGGACACGGCTTGCGGAAGAGATGAGGGCCGGGACTTACGGCCCCAGGTTTTTCGATTACCGCTTCGAGATCGTGCTCGAAATGGAGAGGGAAGAGGGATTAAGAACGTTCACCGAGGTTTTGATCGATGAGGACAAGCTCGCGGGTCAGAGGCGGGAGCTCGATGCCTTTATCCAGTCCAAAGTTTTGCGGGATCTGCCGGTACGTCCCAAGGAGTTGGATGAGTTCTTCTTTGCCCGTCATCTGCTCAATTCCGATCTGTTTGAACAGCGAGAGGCACAATTAGAGCCGCTGATTGGGCGGCTGGAGGAAAAGCACCGTTCGAACCCGGACCGGCTGCTCGGGTGGGTCTCTCAATATACTTCAGCCTTTCGAGAATGGGCGGAGGAGCATTTTTTGGTCCGTTATTTTGAGCGCACCGGTAGCTTCGGCCAAGACTGGAAGCGCAAAGATGCAGCGGACGGGGTGATTGTGAAAGCGGACGAGCTCGACTTTTTCGTCTATGCCGCGCTGAAGGTCGGCCGCCGGGAGCCCGAGCTCCGGGCACGCTATCTGGAATTAGCCGTCCAGCTGGGCTCGGAGAAGGCGGCTGGCTACATAAAGAACGGCAGCGGGCGCTTCCTGCACCGGTTCGAAGGCACAAAGATCCAGGCAGTGGCCAACGACGTTACGGAAACGATCGACATTCGCCTGCATACGGAGGAAGAGGCCACATACCGGGAAGCGCTGACGTATATAACGGGCCTGCTCTCGGAGGGGTTTCCCAAAGAGTACAAACTAAACTTGAAGAGCCCATCAAAGGACAAGCACTATCTGCCGCTGAATAAGCTGGCTAAATCACAGCTGCACCGTTTTTTTGCCGGCGCGCTCCGGTATCCTGGCCTGCATTCGCTGATTGCCGGGTATGCCGAAACAGCCATGGAGGAATTTGCTTGGTATAAGGATGTGGAACCCGGGGAGAAGTCGGTCATGCCGGGAACCTATGCCGTTCTGGGATTAGGCCTCGTGAGCACGGAATATTTTCCGCTGCTGCGCCGGTACATGGAAATAGTTGATACGGAGCACCAATCCGCTCAGGACGGGTACGCCGAAGCTTTTATCGAAGCCCATGGGCTGACCCCCGACCGGATGCCGGTGCTTGTGGCGATTCTGCTTGGAGGAAGCGATTCAGCCAAGCCGGTGAAATCCTTCGTTATTAATACACCGGATCTGGCGGACGCTCTGCTGAGTGAGCTGGAGTCCAAAGAGGATTATGAGCGGGAAACGGTGCTGTACCGGATTTTCGGAACACGCGCCAAGCTGGCGCAGTCCGCGAGAAAAGAGACTTCTCCGATGAAAGAAAAGCTGGAGCGGTTGCTGGCATGGCATCCGTGAGTCCAGTCAATACATGAGAAAGGGGGACGATCATTTGGAATGGACGGAGGCCAGCAAGAGCAAGGAGCTGGAGAGGGTCCGGGCGGCGGTGGATCAGCTGGACCCGAACGAGCGGGACGCCCGCGGAAGAACGCCGCTGATGCTTTTTATCACCAACCGGATGCCTATGGACGGCATGAAGCTGCTGCTCGAGAAAAACGTCGACCTGGAAGCGGAAGACAAGCTGGGCGATACGGCGCTCAAAAAAGCGGTGAAGTTCAAGCAGCCGGAGACGGTCAAGCTTCTGATCGCGAATGGCGCTCAGCTGAATTCCCCGCACGACATCCTGGGGACGGCCTGGCAGGCGGCAAGAATGGACAAGGCCATGGCCGATTTGCTTGCTGATACGGACGGGGCGGTCCGCCTCACGTTGAACGATGAGGAGCAGAGGATCGTCGACGGTATTTTGTATGAGGAGTCGCTGGATGAGGTCACCTGCCGGATCCGTGGGTTGTCCTCGCCGGTGCTCCTTCATGCCGTGGTGGATGGCTACAACTGGGACGATGGCCCCGATCCGATGATCGCTGTCCTGGAAAATCCGGAGTGCGCCGAGATCACAATGCTGGATATGTATGAGCTGCTGGATGCCGATTACTGGCTTGGTATGGATGAAGCCGAAGCGGCAGCCTCGGAAGAAGGCCGGAAATGGCGCTGGCTTGCCGAAAGCCTGAAAGAGAAAGTAGGCGCGAGGCTCGTTTGATTCTTGGGGTGGGACCCAGGCTTGAAGAGATTTCACTGGCGCTTCGGGCAAACCGGACATGTATATTATTTTGCGCCCGATACACTGGAGTGGTAATCTACTGAGCTTGCCTATTCCGGTTTTTTGAACTGGCTGGCCGAAGGCGATTTGGGGCTGTTCTATCAGTCGTTCCGCTGGGAAGGCTGCCAAGAAGAAATGAGCCGGCTGGGAGATGGCAAGGTTTTCGCTTACTACCCGCCGCTCTGGGTGCAAGAAGGCAGCGGCGAATCGAGCAGCAAGGCACCAGTGCCTGTAACGGAGGCCCGGCAGGCTGCGAGGAGTTCGGGCTGAGTTTGTTACTGAACAGGAGGGGGATCCGCCACATGGATGCGAAAGCCAAAAAAATATTAACGAATACGTACTGGCAATCGGGAGGCTGGAGACGCGGAAGTTTTATGTTATCGGCTGAAGATTTTGAGTACGCCAAAAGCAAGGGGCTGATGTTCGATCCGCTCACCGTGTCGCATGATGAGCTGATCCGGCGGATCATTCATCTGCATGAGCATAACGTGACGAAGGAGCGGGTGGCCGCTGCGTTTTTGCACAGCCTTTCCACCCGGAAAGTTCATCTGCGCAGCGCTTTATCAAGCTGGACGTTGACCCGCCATTTACCCTCTCATACTTTCCGTATGCGTGCCGCCGATGTCCCCCGGTACAGTGAGTGCTTGTTCTGCGATGACGGCATGCTGATGTCCCAAGAGGAATATGCCGGCGAGGACCTGAACGTGCTTAATTTCGAACGGATCAAATGGGGAGGCGTCCGCCACAATTGGCTCGTTTACTGCTGGCTGGATCTGTTATGCCTGAGCCGTGAGGAGAATCCGTTCCCGGTGCGGGAAGAAGACGTGGATATGCTGAAGGGGATGATCCACGGGATTGAGGCGTGTGGTGACAAGGATGCCGCCCGGCAG
This sequence comes from Paenibacillus sp. PSB04, assembly GCF_025809195.1. Taxonomy (NCBI): domain Bacteria; kingdom Bacillati; phylum Bacillota; class Bacilli; order Caryophanales; family Paenibacillaceae; genus Paenibacillus; species Paenibacillus sp. PSB04. The sequence goes on along the minus strand of NZ_CP081301.1, from coordinate 5,940,679 downwards.
CTCGAGAAAAGGTGGAAGGACGTGTTCCCCTCCAATTCGCATGAACGGGATCAGGTCATGGAGATCTGGGGTTACGCAGGCATTTTGGAAACCAAAGATTTTTACCGCAAAGAACGGGGACGGGGCACCGATTTCAATGCCGTTGCCTGCTGGCGCGGGGAAGACGGGTATTCGCGGGAGAAACTGGAGTACTTCTTCGGTCCTTATTTATAGCTGTTTTACAGTGTTTATACCAAACTAAAAGGAGAGCCGCGGGCTCTCCTTTTAGTTTGGTGATTTTTCTGGATTTCGATCGGTTCTCCGTTCCAATACGGCTGCTTGATCAAGCACAATCCACTGGTTAACTTCGTCATATCCCTTTACAACGGCTTGAACGACGTGCCGCGGGTACATCCATTGCGGCTTTCCGGACAACTCCAGCTCCCCGGTGTCAGCTAATCCTACTGCTTCGGTATTCGCAAGCGTAATGAGCGTTCCTTGCGGAAAAAAGGCTTCGATGGCGCCCTCGACCCTTTGTCCTACAGGGTGCAGCAACTTCTGGCGTTGCCACAGCTCGCCCGTGGAATTAAGGGAAGCGGACCAAACTTCCTCGAATTCTTCCTGGGTGATCAAGATCAACCCAGCTTCAGATGCATCGATCGGCTGCTCGGCCAGCATAAAATGATAGTCTCCGTCTTTCCGGTTCGAAGCGATGCACTTGCCGTCATCCTCGATGACGAGCTGGCGGTAAGCAACCCCCTGCTGGTCAATCTCGAAATACCAGGTGCCCATGCCGGGTTCGGGACAATCTTTAATATATTTCATAAACCTCTCCTTATCGGATCTATGCCTGGTCATGCAGATTTGAACCGCGATGCGTTTATTTGGGTGATCCTTATTTCAGGGGGACCTGCCCGGCCAACCGCTCGAATTGCTCCAGATGCGGGTTCAACTTTGGCTGAATGCTTTGCAAATATTTGAGGCTAGCCTCGTTTATGCGCTGTTCTGCTGCCGTATCGGCAGGGAAGATCGAGTAGCTCTTGTGGATCTTGCCGCTGCGGTACTCCGCGCTGAACAGGCTGCCGCTTTTCAACGACGCTTTGAGATGGTCAGCGCTTCCCATAATGACGAGCTGTTCCTGCGGCGATTTGTACGCGAAGTAGAAGTCCGGATCGGCCAGGGCATGAATGACATCATATCCGCTCGTCTGCACGCCGCCGCCGAAAGCACCCGTTTGGATTTCATTCGAGCGGACCGCACCATCTTCCTGGATGACTTTGTGGGTCAGCGTGCCGGTGCCGTTCATCCGGTCCAGCTTCCACTCCCCGTTATGTACGACTTTGTGGCTTTCGCCGTCGGCGGCGTACTCGTTGATGTACTTCCCTTTGCCTTCGCGCTGGCCGTTGACGAACTCGCCGGAATATTGTTTGCTGTCGCCCCATTTCATCGTTCCCCTGCCGTTAGGCTTGCCACCGCTGACTTCACCGTAATAGGTGGTTGTATCCGAAATTTGCAGCCATTCTTTGGCCGGCGCTGCTTGTACCGAAGGAGAGATGGGCCAGATCGCCGCAGCCGACAGTGAAGCGCTCAGGACAAGAGATACGGAAAGATTTTTAAGTTTGATCAAATCAATACATCCTTTCAACAAGTCATTCTATGATTGCTCACGGTTTATTGGCAATGCTTGGACAACGTTACGTGAGAAACGTTTTATTAGATGTTAGCCCTCAAGGCTCTTCGCATGGATTAGACCGCATATTTAAACGTGCAGGCATCGCGCACATAAAATTCGTTACCGATTTTCACGATATAATCGGTGATTTGAACGATCTTTCCGCTGCCGATCATCTCCTGGCCCAAAAAAACGGCAACAGGCGTCTGCTCAATCATCGCGGTATGGAAGTGAATCGGGGAAGTCAGGGGCTGCATAAATCTTCTGCTTTTCATTGCATTTCACCTCTTCCTGTCATTTTACCAAATTTCAGCAAGGAATGGTGTATACAAAACAGTTTCAAACCGCCTGAAACGGATGATGATCTGGTTGCGAACAAACCAAAACGAAGAAACTAAACGACCGTTCCCCGGTGAATACCGAAAAACGGTCGCAGCTTTGTATCCGATTTGTCGAATCAGGTGAAAAGTCCGCCTAAGCGGTCATCGGCGGGAGGCGGGCAGCCCAGTTGTCTTGCCATGGATACGATTTGGCCTTTGTGATGAAATTCGTGAGTCTCCGTATGAGTTAACAGCAGCAAAGGAGTAGGAGCCTTCGGGTAACCCCGCCAGCTCTCGTCCTGCTCGATCGGTTCATTCCAGCGATCGCGATATTCACTTATGAACCGCTGCACGAGTTCATCCGCTTCCGTAAATCGTTCACGGACGTACTTCACATCGGCGCGTTCAATTTCTTCTATGGAAATATCCCTATGCTCGTTTCTCTTCATTAACGCGAAAGATCCCAACCACCACCGATAGCAGTCAACGACATGAAGATGGGTTCGAATGATCGTTCCACGCCCAAATTCGGGAACGGGTTGATGCAAAATTTGAGGAGGCAGCTCTTCCAAGAACGCAAACATGTTTTGTCTAACGGATCGGATCCAATCGTATTGTTGCTGCAGCATTTCGAGCAACGCAATCACCTCTAGGATTTCGGATGATACTTATCGTCTTGCCATTTCAATTTCTCAGTGATCGTCAATACGTTGCCGTCGGGATCGATGATCGTAAAATAGATCGTATTGCCGCGCAGCTCGATCCGGTCCACCACCGCGCCATCGTCAATCAAAGTCTGGTACGAGCGGAATATCGCATAGGGGTCCGCACGGCGAAAACCTTCGACCAGCGCTTCGAACACCTCGATACTAAGTCCGCCACGCGGAGCTGCGAGTACGGAATCATCCCAATATTCGGGATGGCTTTCAACGGTCTTTTTCAGCCTCGTCCTCGCCCGTCTTAGAGCCGCCTTCACCGAACCCTCGGATTGTCCGAACAGCCTTCCCGTTTCCTTCGCGGTAAAGTGAAATACGTCGATCAGCAAAATCAGAACGACCTGTTTAGGTTCGAGCCGATCGGACAGCAGTTCGAGCGCCTCACGGACATCCCACTTACTCCATTCATCATAGGAACCGATTAAATGCTCTTCGAGTGGTCCGACCTGTGGCTCCCATTTGCGGCTGCGGCATATATCCACCCAAGCGTTGGCAGCAATTCGAAACAAAAATGGCTTCGTTATTTCTCTATTCGGGAACCGAGTATGCCAACGATAAGCTTTAAAAAGCGACTCTTGGAGCAAATCGTCCGCATCCCACGCCGAACCGGCCTTAGCCAGACAATATCGTTTCAGATCGCTTTGCAGCGGAAGTGTCATCTTCGCAAATGTCTCATATCCTGCGTCTATTAAGTGATCTTCCTGCGTCACTATTGCTGCTTCCTTATATTATTCTTGTGAGTAAAATACGGCGTTTGCCCCGTTTCTTCCACAATATCCACGGGATTTCCGTCCAGATCGAATGCTTTGAAAAACCTGTACCCATCCTCTTCGTGGATTTCGCTTAATTCCGCTCCTTTCGCCTTAAGCTGGCTATACGAATGGTTGATATCATACGAAGTGAAATTGAAGTATGGCATCATTTCTTTACCGGTATCAAATTGGACAGGCTGCGGTTTCTCCACTTTCCATAACAAAACCAAGGTTTGGCCGTTAGGGAAGGCGAGCCCGACCCGATCATCTGTCTTTTCAATCGTCTCCAGATCGAACATTCGAACGTACCATTCCTCTGAACGTGTAATGTCGGTCACCGGAATAAAAATGGCGGATACATAAGCGATGATTTTTTCCATAGATGAGCACTCTCCTTTAAGCTGATTTTCAATCTAATAACGATAAAAATCCATAATAAGATACGGGGTAGCAAAGAGTCTTTTTAAATTTTAGCCCGGTTTATGGATCAGGCCTGCTGCCGGAGAACGTCAAAGAGGGCTGCAACAGGTCGCTCGCCAGCAACTTGTCACAGCCCACAATTCAGTGCTAGATGCGTCTCCCGCAGATTACTCTTCCCCTGTCGCAATCGGATTTTCGCTGTACGAAATCCAGTCGCTCCAGCTGCCGGCGTACAGCCGGACATCCGGGTATCCGAGCTCGGTCAAGGCAAGGACATTCGGGCAGGCCGACACGCCTGAACCGCAGTAGACGATAATTTCATGGTCCTTCGGCACGTCCTTATAGTACTCTTTGAGCTCATCGAGGGATTTCCATTCCCCGTTGTCCTGCAGGACGCCCTTCCAAAACTTGTTCTTGGCGCCGGGAATATGGCCGGCGGTATGGTCGATCGTCTCGTTCAGACCCAGGTAGCGGGAGGATTCACGCGAATCCAGGATGACGATCGATGGATCCTTCATCGCCTGGCGGACGTCTTCCAGGTTGACGAGCATTTCAGGATGCACATCAGCCGTGAAGGTGGTAGGTACCCGAACCGGCTGGTCCTTGCTGACGGGGTAGCCTGCATCCTTCCATGCGCTGAAGCCTTCGTTCATGACGAACACCGTCTCATGACCCATGTAGCTCAGCAGCCACCACAGACGCGAAGCGTACAGTCCGCCTTGATCGTCATAAGCGATGACACGGGTTTCCCGGTTGATGCCGACTTTCCCCAGCTTTGCGGCAAGCTGGCCGGTATCGGGCAGGGGATGCCGCCCGCCATGCTCACTGACAGAGGAAGACAAATCCTTTTCCAGGTCAAGGAAAACCGCTCCCGGGATATGGCTCTCCTCATAGGAAATCCTTCCGGCATCGGGCTGTCCCAACATGAACCGGCAGTCGACGATCGTCACGTCGGGCTCGTACATCCGGGCAAGCACCCAAGCTTTGTTCACTAGTACGCTCAATTAAAAACACCGCCTTAATTCAATGATAATATCTTGAATGGAATATTGTTCTATTATACCAGCGGGGCGGGGGGTTGTCTCTCCAATCGGTTTCTTCGGCAAGGTCAAGTGTGTTATGATAAACGCGCTGCGGACAAGCCGCCGCAAAATAAAAAAACGGCCGGGTCGCCCCACAAGGGGAGATATCCAGCCGTCATCATAGAGCCTGAAATGTAGGCAATCCTCATTTATGGTAAACGATTCTCACATGGAGATGGGTGTAAATCTCTTCCGTATAATGGTCATTCGGACAGCTCTTGATGACGCGGAGGTGATCTTTGCTCGAAACCAAAGGCTCAGAGCATGAAGGGCAGCGGTCTACAAACAAGCTCTTTAATTTCGCAAACAAGCTTATTCACCATCCTATTCCCATTGATTTACTTGGGTTTATTATAAACGCTAATGTTCCATTCGTATAGTGTTAATTTTGAGTTTTTCGCTGCGAACTATTCAGTCATCCAGAGGTGTGTAGTAGATGGATTTAGCAGGACATATCGTTATGTTTTTTATCGGGCTGGCAGGTTCCTTTTTTTCAGGTCTGCTGGGCATCGGCGGAGCCATTATCAATTACCCGCTGCTGCTCTATGTGCCGGGACTCTTTGGCGTGGAGACGTTCAGCCCGCGGCAGGTTTCCTCGATCAGCATGATCCAGGTATTTTTCTCTTCCCTGGCAGGCATGCTGGCTTTTCTCAGACAGAGCAAAAAAGAAAAGCCGCTGATGCACAAAGGGCTGATCATGAATATGGGGGCGAGTATTCTGATCGGCAGCTTGGCAGGCAGCCTGGGCTCGGCTTCTTTGCCCAGCGCAAGCATCAATATTATTTACGGGGTGCTGGCCGTGATTGCAGCTGTCTTGATGATGATTCCCGGCCGTGGCACCCAGGAGGAAGTGCAGCTGGCATCGGTGCAGTATAACCCTTGGATTTCCGCGGTTTCCGCCTTGATGGTGGGCGTTGTCTCTGGGATTGTCGGTGCCGGAGGTTCCTTTATTCTGATTCCGATCATGCTGACCCTGCTGCGGATTCCGGTGCGGGTGACGGTGGCTTCCTCACTGGCGATCGTGTTTATCTCGGCTATCGGCGGCGTATCCGGGAAAATAGCCGGCGGGCATATCCCGCTGTGGCCCACCTTGTTTACCGTGGTAGGGAGCATCCTTGGCGCACCGGTGGGAACGATGGTCAGCCGCCACCTCAACGTCAAATCGTTGAGAATCGCCCTTGCCATCCTGATCGCAGCCACCGCCGTAAAAATTTGGTGGGGCATTATTACAGCAGGCATATAAGGTGAATCCTAAGCATGTATATTTCTGTGCCCGAGGTCGAAGATGAACAAACAGGAAGAACATACCGAGAACAAGAAGGGTGTGAAGGCTTTGCATAGACTGCTTCGAATCAGCTTGGCATGCGTGATGTCAATCATGCTCGTAACCGGCTGTTCCTTAAATCACGGAGGAAATAACGCATCTGGACAAACGGGTGCAAATGGTCAACATGATGCAACGGGGCAAGAGGGTACTGCCGGAGGGAACGGTGAGCCGAATTCTTCTGCGAATCAAGGCGGAAATTCGTCCAATCCTCCAGAGGGCACGTCAAATGGAGACGGAGGCAGCGGCCAGGATACGGGTCAAGACGGATCGCATCCGGGTGGCACAATTACAACAGCGGACGATCCGGTCCTTAAGCAGCTGAACCAGCTGACGACCGAAGAGAAGATCGGCCAGCTCGTACTCGTGGGTATGGACGGGACCGCCACAAGTGCAGAGACTCGCGAGCTCGTGCAGAAGTATTATGTCGGCGGATTTATTTTCTACAAAAATAATATCGACAGCACGAAGCAGGCACTGAGCCTGTTCAACGGCCTCAAAAAAGACAACCGGGACAATCCCGTGCCGCTGTGGATGAGCGTGGACGAGGAAGGGGGACGGGTGTCCCGGATGCCGGATGAATTCGTCGACATGCCGACGAACCTCGCCATTGGAAGGAAGAACAGCACGGAGTTATCCCACGGCATCGGGCAGATCCTCGGCCGGGAGCTGGCCGGATTCGGGCTGAACATGGATTTTGCGCCGGTGCTGGACGTCAACAGCAATCCGGACAATCCCGTGATCGGGGACCGTTCCTTCGGCAATGACGCGGAACGGGTTGCCCGGCTAGGCAAAGCTACGATGGAGGGAATCCGTGAGGAGCATGTGGTGCCGGTCGTGAAGCATTTCCCGGGGCATGGCGATACATCCGTGGACTCCCACATCGGTCTGCCTGTCGTGAACCATGACCTGGCGAGATTGCGGAAGCTCGAGCTCGTGCCGTTCCAGGCTGCGGTGAAAGACCAGGCGGATGTCGTCATGATCGCGCATCTGCTGATGCCGAAGCTGGATCCGGACCACCCGGCCTCCTTCTCCAAAGCCGTCATTACGGACCTGCTCCGCAATGAGCTTGGGTTCAAAGGGGTCGTCATCTCGGACGACATGACGATGGGGGCAATCGATAAAAATTACAGCATTGGCAAGGCATCAGTCGGGGCCATCCTTGCGGGCGGGAACATCATTCTCATCGGGCATGATTACGCCAAGGAGAAGGAGGCCATCCAGGCACTGACGGACGCTGTAAAGGACGGCACGATCTCTGAAGAGGTGCTCAATGACCGGGTATACGCCGTTCTTAAGCTGAAGGCTGCTTATGGAATTACCGACGAACCGGCAAAAGGGCCGGATGTGGACTGGATCAACAAGGATGCCCGCAGTTTGTTGACCCAATATGGATTGAAATAGAGTCTATCACGAGATGCTAGTAAGAGATGATGGATAATCCGCTATCACGGGTCGAAGAATTGTTAAGACAATAGCACGGGGCTGGATGACAAGCTTGGCATATACTATTCTATCTTCAAGGAAAGGAATGAGAGATATGCCAACATTTGATAGCATCCAGGTGACAGGGAACGCTACCATAGGCCAGGACCTTCAGGTCAACGGCAATGAGACGATCATGCAAAATTTCAACGTGGTGGGGAACCAGACGATAACTGGGTCCTCCCAGATCAACGGCAACCAAACCATTGCCGGGTCTCAGCAGGTCAACGGCAGCCAGACGGTATCCGTTAATATCGGCGCCGGCAGTACGGTGAGCGCGGCATTCCGAGTGGTCGCGCAAGCCCAACCGACCGTGCCGATGGGTAGTCCCACCCTGCAGCAGATCCATCTCTATGCGGGAGTCATGGCCAGCCAGCCCGGCCTTGTGCTCAAGGGCACGGACGGTAACAACTACGTGCTCTTCGTTGACGTTTCGAGCGGAACGCCTACGCTTGCGCTGATGCGTACGTAAAACTGACATATAAGCTGACCGGAGTGGATTTGGACCGGGTCCAAGACGAAATGAAAAGGCGCTGCCTCTGATGGAGAGGAGCGCCTTTTTTCATAATATCAGAAAGTATAAACTCCAAAGCCATGGCTTCCTGATATTGCAAGAAAAATCACCTTTAAACGCGGTCTGTCTTCTTTGAAGGTACATCGATCGACGTGAAGTATGTATGGACATTTCATCCGGCAGCCTCGCGCGGCGGCTGCTTCTTCCGGCCCAGCAGCCTGCTGACGTTGAGCTCGGACAGGGCTACGCCGAGCAGAACGAGTCCGGCGCCTGCATATCCTTGGACGGACAGCGTTTCGTTCATGAACAGCAGGCCGAAGACGGCAGCCACGACCGGCTCCAAGGCAAAGATGAGGCCTGCTTGGGTTGCGGTCGTATACTGCTGGGCCATGGTCTGCAGGATAAAGCCAAGCGCGCTGCACACGAGGCTGAGCGCCAGCACCGCCACCCAGCCGGAGATGCTGCCGGGCAGGCGCGGGGTCTCCCACAGCACCGTGAAGACGAGCCCGAATGCGCCGGCAAAGCCGAGCTGCCAAATGCCGATGCAGAGCGGATCCGGCGATGTTTTGGCTGCACGGCCCGTCAGCATCATGTGGACGGCGAACAGCAAGGCCCCAAGGATGCACCACAGGTCTCCGAAGCCGATGCCGGACTGGGGCCGCAGCGTGAGCAGACCGATTCCGGTCATGGCCAGCAGGACGCCCAGGACGAGCCGCTTACTTGGCATGCTTTTGCCGAATACGGCCGAGAGAACCGGCACGAAGATGACCGTCAGGCTCATTAAAAAGCCCGCATTGGATGTGGACGTTCCTTGAAGCCCAAGCATAATGGAGGCAAACACGCCGAACAGGATGAAGCCTAAAAGCGCGGCATGCTTCAATACAGAGACGTCTGTATTGCGGCGAAGCCGGCCTGCGAAGAGGCCGCCGGCGGCGATGAACGCCAGCCCGAACCGGAGGGCGATCAGGTTGAAGGGCTGAACCGAATCCAGCCCCATTTTCATAAACAGATAGGAAGAGCCCCAGAAAAGGGTGACGATCATAATCATGACATTTGCTTTGAAAGGTTTCATGGAATAGGAGACCCTGCCTTTACACGATCAAACTTGAACAACAGCTTTCGCCTGATCCAGTATACGTGGTATTTTTAAATAAGAAAATTGAATGTTTTGAATGCGAAGTATGAATGAAATTAATAAAAAAAGGGTGGCGAAGGTGAGCCTGTTTAAGTATGAAGTGTTTCATAAAGTGGTAGAGCTTGGCAGCCTGACAAGAGCTTCCGAGGCGCTGGGTTTGACCCAGTCCGGCGTGAGCCATGCCGTTCACAGTCTGGAAACGGAGTTCGGCTTCACGATCCTTACGCGAAACCGTTCCGGCGTCCGTCTGACCGATAACGGGGAACGCGTGCTTGCATTCGTACGGGAGATGCTGCAGGTGCAGGAGCGGCTGAAGCAGGAAGTGGCGGCCATCAACGGGCTGGAAACCGGCACGATCCGGATCGGAACCTTTACCAGCATTTCGGTGCAGTGGCTCCCGGGGATTATCCGCGATTTCCTGGCCAGCCATCCCCGGATCGAAGTAAACTTGTATGAAGGGGACTACCATGAGATCGAGGAATGGCTGCTCAGCGGCGAAATTGACTTCGGGTTTGTGTCGATGCCCACCCTCGATTCGTTCGAGGTCATCCCGTTAAAACTGGACCGGATGCTGTGCATCCTTCCCCCGGGCCATCGCCTGGAAAAAGAGTCCTGCATACGGTACGTCGACATTGCCAACGAGCCCTTCATTATGCCGAAGGAAGGCAGCGATTACGATGTTCGGCGGGTACTGCGCAAAGGAAGGGTCAAACCGCCGGTCAAATTCCGGGCGGCCGACGATTATGCGATCGTGGCCATGGTGGAGAACGGACTTGGCATCAGCATTTTACCGGAAATGATCCTGCGGGGCAGGCGGAACGAGGTGGTAGCACTGGAGCTGGAGGACGGAAGCTGCCGGTCACTGGGGATCGCCCTGAACGCTACGAGGAACGTCTCTCCGGCGACGCGGAAAATGATCGATTGCGCCCGAAGCTGGCTCGCCGATGAAGCGCGGGCGGGAGGAGCGAAACCAGCAAGGGGGGAGTAACGTATACACGGGTGGACGAGCCTGAATTTGACAAGAACGATCCGGGCGGTATAACTATAGAAAATGGATCTGGACCCTATCATGTAAAGGAAGCGGTGTTACGATGACGGAACATCAATCTGCAATCGGCGGGGCTTCGAAAGAAGCGGCCGCCCCCAAAGGAGACTGGAAGGCGTTCATCCGCCTCGTCATGCAGACGAGGCCGTCGAAATGGCTGCTCGCCGTGGCTTCGGTCTTGAGCGTCATTTCCACGCTGGTCAGCCTGATCGTCCCGTATTTTACGAAAAATCTGGTGGACAGCTTCTCTGTGGAGTCGATCCGTCCGGAGCAGATCGTACTGCTGGTCGTGACGTTCGTCCTGCAGGCGATTGCCGGCGGCGTCTCGATCTACCTGCTGAACCGGCTGGGGCAGGAGGTGGTGGCCAAGCTCCGCGACAGGCTGTGGAAGAAGCTGCTGACGCTCACCATCCCCTACTATGACAATAACCGGACCGGAGATACCGTGAGCCGGATGACCAATGATACCGCGGTGCTGAAATCGCTCGTATCCGAGCATGTGACCGGTTTTTTTAACGGCATCATCTCTATGATCGGTTCGATCATCATCCTGCTGCTGATGGACTGGCAGATGACGCTGATCATGCTCGCCGCCATCCCGGTGGCTTCGGCGGTGCTGGTGCCGCTCGGCCGGACCATGCTGAACATTTCACGTAAAATGCAGGATGAAACTGCCTCGTTCACAGCAGTGCTGAACCAGGTGCTGTCCGAGATCCGGCTGGTTAAAGCCTCGAACGCCGAAGACCGCGAAGAGCGGGTCGGGCGGAGTTCTATTGAGAGCCTGCTGTCGCTCGGCATCCGCGAGGGCAAAGTTCAGGCGTTCATCGGCCCGGTCATTTCGCTGGTCATGATGGGCCTGCTGGTCGTCATTATCGGATACGGCGGCATGCGCGTATCCAGCGGGGCGCTGACCGCCGGGGAGCTCGTGGCATTCATTCTGTACTTGTTCCAGATTGTCATGCCAGTGAACCAGATTACGGCTTTTTTTACGCAGCTGCAAAAATCCGTGGGGGCAACCGAACGCATCGTCTCCATTTTGGAGGACGAGCAGGAGGACGTGCTGCAGGGCCGCACGCTGACCGATGCGGCTCAGGCCATCGAAGCGGAAAATTTGACGTTTGCCTACAACGGCGATGGCGAGGGCGTGCTGCACGGACTTAACTTCACGCTGGAGCCCGGCAAGGTGACGGCCGTGGTCGGACCGAGCGGGGGCGGGAAAACGACGCTGTTCTCCCTGATCGAACGCTTCTACAAGCCGACCGGAGGCACCATCCGTATCGGCGGGGAAGATATCGAATCCTTTTCGCTGCATTCTTGGCGCAGCCGGATCGGATATGTACCGCAGGAGAGCCCGATCATTTCCGGCACGATCCGCGACAATATTTGTTACGGGCTGGACCGGAAAGTGACGGACGAGGAAGTGGAACGGGCGGCGCATATGGCGTATGCCGATATTTTTATTCATGAGCTGCCGGACGGATATGACACGGAAGTCGGTGAACGCGGAGTGAAGCTGTCCGGCGGCCAGCGCCAGCGGATTTCGATCGCCCGGGCGCTGCTGCGGAACCCGCAAATTTTGATGATGGACGAGGCGACTTCGAGTCTCGACAGCAAGTCGGAGGTGTTCGTCCAAAAGGCGCTCGACAACTTGATGAAGGGCCGGACGACGCTGGTTATCGCCCACCGGCTGTCGACCGTCGTTGATGCGGATCAGATCCTGTTCATCGAGAAGGGCCGCATTACAGGAAGCGGGACGCACCAGGAGCTGTTCGAATCGCATGCCATGTACCGTGAGTTTGCCATGCAGCAGCTGCGCATCGGCGAAGACGCGCCGGCAGGGGAACTGCCTGAGCCGGCATCCGAGCCCGCCCTGAATCTTCCGCCGTCGGCGGAAAGGAAATGAGGTATTGTTTTGTTTCGTATATTCATTATCGAAGATGACGCCAAAATCTCCTCCATGCTGAAGGCGCATGTGGAGAAATACGGGTATGAGGCGGCGGTGCTGGAGGATTTCGACCGGGTGATGGAACGGTTTGAATCTTTCCAGCCGCATCTCGTTCTGCTGGACGTCAATCTTCCGAAGTTTGACGGCTTTTATTGGTGCCGGCAGATCCGGCATGTGTCCACATGCCCGGTGCTGTTCATTTCGGCGCGCGACAGTGAAATGGACCAGGTGATGGCGCTGGAGAACGGGGCGGACGATTATATAACGAAGCCTTTTGCTTATGAAGTGGTGATGGCCAAAATCCGCAGCAGCCTTCGCCGTGCCTACGGCTCTTATTCCGGCAGGCAGGAGGAGCGCAAAGTAGAGGAACCGGGCGGACTGACGCTGTATCCGGAACGGTTTATTCTGTCATCAGCCAGCGCCAGTGTAGAGCTGACACAGAAGGAATCGATGCTGATTGAAGCGCTGATGAACCGGGCCGGCCGAGTCGTCAGCCGCAACCGTCTGCTGGATCTGCTGTGGGAAGATCATCATTTTGTCGATGACAACACGCTGAACGTCTATATGACCCGGCTGCGCAAGAAGCTGAAGGAGCTGGACATGGAGGAGCGGATCGAAACGGTACGCGGAGCCGGGTATGTGCTCCGTACCATGGGAGAGGAGACGCCGTGAGGCTGTTTTTGAAAGAGCACATCCCGCTTCTGATCGTATACCTTGTGCAGATCATCCTGGTCGGAACGCTGTTTTGGCTGGGATCGGATACGCATTCCGTCTCCATCTCCCTTTACAGCGCCGTCCTGATAACGGTTCTATTATTCGTTTATTTAACCTACAGGTATTTGAGCCACCGCCGCTTATACCAGCGGTTGTCGGAGCCGGCGGGGACGCTGGACCAGTCCCAGAACGAAATCGGGGAGACCCCGCTCGCCGATGCGCTGCATGAGCTGCTTGAGAATCAATTTCAGCTGTACCAGAATGAGCTCTATGATACGAGGCAGCGCCTTGCGCTTCATACCGCTTTTATCAACCGGTGGGTGCACCAAATGAAAACGCCGCTCTCGGTCATCCAGCTTACACTGCAGGATATGGACTTGGACGACGAGGTGGAGGGCAGCCTTCAGGAGGAGCTGGACAAGCTGCGCAAGGGATTGGAGATGGCACTGTATACATCCCGGCTGGACCGGTTTGAGCATGACTTTCGGGTCGATGCCATTCCGCTCCGGTCCGCCGTCCAGGAGGCTGTGGCCGACAACCGGCGCTGGTTCATCCGCAATCGTCTTGTACCGGACATCCGGATCGATGAGGAGCTGGCCGTCTACTCGGACGCCAAGTGGCTCCATTTCATGCTGGGTCAAGTGATCACGAATGCTGTCATGTATTCGGCCGGCCGCGGTGAGCGAGTAGTGTTTGCGACCAGCCGCCGCGAAGCCGAAACGGTGCTGGAAATCACGGATCAAGGCGTGGGCATCCGGCCCGAGGATTTGGGGCGGGTATTTGAGCCTTATTACACGGGAAGTGCGGGGCGGAACTACCACGAATCGACGGGAATGGGTCTGTACCTGGTCCGCGAGGTGTGCAGCCGGCTCGGTCACCGCGTAGAAATCGATTCGGCTCCCGAACAGGGAACGACGGTAAGGTTCGTTTTTGATGCGCGGCCGATACGGCTGCCTGTCTAACAATCGCAGAGGGAGAGAGGGCGCTTTGATGAAATGTCATGGCGTCCTTTTTTGCGGTGAGGGGCACCGAACATATCCTTACGAAGGTTTAAGATTGGCGTAAGACGAATCCATAGTTTTGGCTGCGGGTTATGCTTTACAGTAAAGGTATCACAGAAGACAGACAAGAAAGGAGCATTCCTGTGACGGATATTTTGAAAGTGACCGGCTTGAGCAAAGTCTATCCGGGCAAAGTAACCACCCGCGCATTAACCAATATTCAGCTGACGATCAAGCAAGGCGAATTTGTCGGCATTATGGGGCCCTCGGGAAGCGGCAAAACGACGCTGCTGAACATGGTCTCCACGATCGATGCGCCAAGCTCCGGGGAGGTGCTGATCAACGGGCAGAATCCCCACAAGCTGAAGAAGAAGGAACTGGCGGGATTCCGTCGGCGCCAGCTGGGCTTTGTTTTTCAGGACTTCAACCTGCTGGATACCCTTACCGTGGCCGAAAACATCGTGCTTCCGCTGACGCTGGACCGGGTGAAGCTGCCGGATATAGAAGCGCGGCTAACGCGGATTGCAGACAAGCTTGGCATTACCGATATTTTAAACAAACGCACCTATGAGATTTCCGGAGGACAACGGCAGCGTGCCGCCATCGCGCGGGCAATCATCCCTTCGCCGTCCCTGCTGCTCGCCGATGAGCCGACCGGGGCGCTGGATTCCGCATCCTCCCGCAACGTGATGGAGACGATGGCGAAGCTGAACGTCGCCGACCGCGTGACGATGATGCTGGTAACGCATGACCCCCAGGCCGCAAGCTACTGCCACCGGGTGGTTTTCATCAAGGACGGCGAGCTGTCGGGAGAAATTCACCGGGGAGAGAGCCGGCAGGCCTTTTTCCAAAAAATCATCGAGATGCTGTCTTTCCTGGGAGGTAACGCACATGAGCTTTCCTCAATTCGCGTTTAACAACGTCAAGCGCAACGCCAGGGCTTATTTCGCTTACTACCTCAGCAGCAGCTTTATGGTGATGGTGTTTTTTACGTATGCTTTGTTTATTTTCCATCCGGACATCAACAAAACCGAGCTTGGACACACGACGATGCTGGTCATGCTGATTATGGAGTACATCATTTACATTTTTTCATTTCTGTTTGTGCTCTACTCGATCGGGGCTTTTCTGAAGGCAAGAAACAAGGAATTCGGCATCCTGACGATTCTGGGGGCGGAGCAGGGCCAGATCAGCCGCCTGGTCTTCATCGAAAATATGATCATCGGCGCATCGTCCATCGTGACCGGGATCGGCAGCGGCCTTATTCTGTCCAAGCTGTTTCTGCTGCTGAGCGCAAAGGTAGTGGGCATGGAGAAGCTGGGGCTGTACCTTCCGGTCAAAGCGGTGCTGCTGACGGTGGCCGCGTTCGCCCTGCTGTTCATCGCTATTTCGGCATTTACGCTGATCCTGATCCGCCGCAATCACGTCCTGCATCTGCTGCAGGGGTCGAATCGGCCGAAAACCGAGCCGAAGGCGTCCATCCTGATTTCCTTATTCGGGATCGCCCTTCTGGCCGCCGGCTATATGTCACTCCGGGTGAATCTCGTTCTCGCCGCCGTGACCGGGATTGCGGGGACGTATTTCTTTTTCACGCAAATTACCGTGCTCGTCATGCGTCTCTTGAAGCGCAGCCGCAGGTGGGTGTGGAAGGGGACGAACCTGATCTGGATTTCCGAAATGGCCTATAAAATGAAAGATAATGCGAGAGTGCTGTTCATGGTGACGGTCGTCACAGCTATTTCCTGTATGAGTGTCGCGTTCGTGATGTCCATCAACGAGACGAATAAAGATAATTACAGGGCGAATCCGTATGCCATCCGGCTTTCGGTGTATGACGACACAGGCTTGAAGGGTGATATGGCGCTGATCGAGCAATCGCTGAGCCGTCAAGGCATTACCTATCAGACGATTCGTACGGAGCAATATTTTAGCGTGGTGGAAGATAGAACCTCTTCAGTCTCGGTTATGCCTCAGTCCATGTACAATCAACTGGCAAAAGCCGTCGGTGCACCGAAGGTTGGCAAGCTGGATTACCATCAGGCGGTGCATGTCATCCCTGCAACGGAGGTATCAAGGGAGCGTCCGGATTGGTACGACCTCAGGAAAATTACGCTGCGGGATACGAAAGCCGAGCTGGACATCGCCGATACGATTAAGCCTGACGTGAACGTGTCGCCTACCGTATCGGATATGCTGGTTATTTCGGATGATGAATATCAGGTGCACAAGAAGCTTCTGTCCTCTGAGCCGAAATCTAACCGAATCCAGGACAGCGTCGTCTATTTGGTTCCCGAATGGTCATCAGGCACCGTTCCTGCGGAGGGGGATCCAGAAATCAGCATTGGCATGAAGCTGAAGCAGGAGGGGATCGACAGGGAATTGAGCGGCCAATCCGAAAACATCATCAGCGCTCGGGGCGGGGATTACTACTCGCTGAGGCAGTCCTTCGCGATGATGAGCTTTGCCGGAATTTTCATTACGGCGGTTCTGTCCATTTCCTCCGCGAGCTTCCTGTATTTCAAGCTGCACCATGAGCTGACGCAGGATCAGCGGATGTACCAGTCGATGTCCAAAATCGGCCTGAAAATCCAGGAAATGAGCCGCGCCGCAACGCTGCAGATCGCCGCCCTGTTCTTCGTTCCGATCGTGGTGTCGGTCATACAGACGCTCGTCGTGCTGAATGCCGTCCGTAAGGACTTCGGTGTCGGGGAAGTGAATTCATCCGTTTTGATCGCTTCGATCGCTTTTGTTATCGTCCAGATGGTATACTTCCTGATCGTACGCTCGCGTTACGTTCATAAGCTCAAGCGTGTGATGGTGTAAAATTAGGAAAACCGTCTCCGTTCCGGTACATCCGGTGTGGAGACGTTTTTTTTCATAAACTCGAAGTCCGGAAAATCATAGCTGAGCTATTATTTGAGCAGGTTTTTTAAGGTTGCTACAGGTTTTACCTTTGTAGAGTATGTGAACAGCGTCAGAATCAAGGAAGCCAAACATCTGCTCGAGCAGACGACTTTGAAGGTAAATCTTATTGCCAGGAAGGTGGGTTTCGGGAGCGTTACGCATTTTGGCCGGGTGTTCAAAGCGGCTACGGGACATGCGCCTCTATATTATAGAAAGGGAAAATAGAGTGTGATTCTGCATTGACAATTTCCTCCCCAGGGTTATAATCAAATTTGTTAATGACTTATAGAAAATGTTAATGGATGCTTGTCCGATTAGCGCCCTTTTGCTGTATGGCAGCACTATGCTGCTGTGAAGCGGCTAAGGACATGATCCCTCGCTACAATATAACCAGGGAGGAAAGCGGATGATTTGGTTGTTGCTGGCAGCCGTTATCGTCATTGGAGTATGGCTGCTCCGGAATATCCTGCCTGTCCATGGTCTTACGCCCATCCATCCCGACGATTTGAAGGTCATCGCCAGGGATCAGGAAGACATCAAAATGCTGGACGTTAGAGATCCGGTGGATTATTTGCGGGAGCATGAGAACGGCACGGTCAATATTTCGCTCGGCCGGCTGCCGTATCTTTGGAAAAAGGAGCTTTCCACCTCCGAGCCGGTTGTGATTTTGGGCGGCAGCAGTCGGCAGAGCAAACAGGCAGCCCGATTTTTGAAACGGGTCGGCTTCCGTCAGCTGTATATCATCAAGGATGATCCGGGACGGAAGAACCGCCAGGGCCAGACGGGGACGGCGGTATGCTGCTCCGATTGCTGCCGCTGATAGGAAATAAGCAATATACGCAGGCATACGTTTGAATTTCAGCCGGCAAGCCCTCAAAGACAGTGCGTCTTTGAGGGCTTTTTTGTTTAGAGATATCCGGTTGAATAAACATGGTGGCAAAAAGGGCTTACGTTTCCGACCGGAAGGTCGCTCCCAGCTGGTCTCCCAGACCGAAGTAGTGACGGAAATTGTAAATGAGCGGATTCCAGCGCCGCGGGTCGATATGATGATCTCCAATAAGGATGTCACCATGGGCATGGACCCGGACGGCACGGGTTTCCACGATCGCGAAGAACGGATCGTATTCCGGCACCGTCATCCGCTGAACCTGTGCTTCAATTTGGATCGGGCATTCGGATATGCGCGATGGCTGCACGGCCTCGGAATCGACGGGGGTGAAGCCGCCTGCGGCGAACTTATCCTTTTCGTGCGTAAACCCCATGGCTTCCTTGAACTCAGGGACAACAGTCCTCCCGGTATAAGGGGCGATTCGCTCCACGTTCTCCCACAGCGGGGCGGAAGGAAGATTGATGACGCATTCCGGGTGAAGGTTCAAATTATCATAAGCTTTGCTGCTCGTTGAAATGCCCAGGACGATGTTGTCCCCCAGCGCAAAGGAAGAAGAGATCGGGCTGATATTGGTTGTGTGGTCTTCGTTACGCGTGGTGATCAGGATGACAGGCATGCCGTAATATAAAATTTTCGGGGTGATGGCAAGGGTTTGCGGGTCTGCTGAAGTCATATGGCAAAACGCCTCCTTGTTGATATGTACTTGAACATTGTAACCGGTTCATATTACAATGTTCATCGAAATGTGGAATGCAAAGGAGGGGGCAGGATGAAGGCAGGACCGGTTGCGGCTCATCCCGCGGCCATGATCAGCGATCCATCGCGTGCGGCGATGCTGACCGCCATGATGGACGGACGGTTTCATCCGGCGAGCGAGCTGGCCTATATGGCGGGAATCACCCCGCAGACGGCGAGTTACCATTTGGCCAAGCTGGAAGAAGCGGGGATGATCACCATGCACAAGCAGGGAAGGCACCGGTATTACGGCTTGAAGAGCCATGATGTGGCTGCCGTGGTGGAGACGCTGCTATTGCTTGCGCCGCCGGTTGAAATCAAGTCGCTGAGGCAATCCGAGGAAAACCGCCACCTGCGGCGGGCGAGAACGTGTTACGATCATGTCGCCGGAGACCTTGGCATCCGCCTGAGGGACGCGATGATCGAAGCCGGCGTCATCCGCGAGGAAGCGGACGCCTTTGCTGTTACCGGGGAAGGGAGCGCCTTCTTCGAACATATGGGCATCGATGTGGAAGCGGTCCGGAAAAAGCGTCGAAGCTTCTGCAGCAAATGCCTCGATTGGAGCGAGCGCACGCCGCATTTGGCCGGCTCGTTGGGCAGCGCGATGCTTGAGCGGCTGCTCGAGCTGCGATGGTTGCGGCGCATGGAAGGAACGCGGGCGCTGCACATTACCGACGAAGGGTCCCGCGGATTGCGGGAAACTTTTCATATCGAGATCCCCTGACCCTGAACTTCAAACGATCCGTGTATTTGCGGAGCTTTCACGAGCCGCCGCAGCCGGGTCGTTTTTTTCGTGCCCGTCTCGATGCCGCTGCAAGCTTGTAGACCTTGAAGACATCAAGTTTCGATCCCGGCTTGAAGACCTTCCTGACGTTTTTTTCGGAGACCAACGAATTTTCAGATCCTGCTGCAACCAGAAAAAACGGCAGTGCTACCAAGAATAACGGCGATTGTGAAGCGTGCATGGCCTGGTTACAATTCAGTTCATGACGAACGCCAATATCACAATCATGGAGGGTGGCAGCGATGAAGCAGGTGAAGGACGAGGACATCAAGAATTCAGGGAGGTATAAGGAGGACTCCGGGCTTACGCGGGAAAGGTGCCTGGAGGCTATGGAATTTATTCGGCGCCAGGTGGACCGGAATCTCCAGACATTTCAGGACACGTTTCCGTCGGAGGCCAGCACGAATCTGGTATACCGGCAGACCGGAAACACGGAGTGGACGCCGGCCTTCTGGACCGGGATGCTGTGGCTCGCTTACGAAACGACCGGCGATGCCAAGTACCGCGCCGCCGCGGAAGGCCAGCTGGACAGCTACCGCAGGAGAGTGGAGGAACGGCGCTATACGGACACGCATGATTTAGGATTCCTCTATACGCTGTCCTGCGTGGCAGCCTACAAGCTGACCGGCAGCGAAGAGGCCAAGACGCTCGCCGTTCAGGCAGCGGATCTTCTGATGGAGCGATACTGGGACAAGGCGGGAATCATCCAGGCTTGGGGAAATCTCCAGGATCCCAGGCAGCAGGGGAGGATCATCATTGACTGCCTCATGAATCTGCCGCTGCTGTACTGGGCATCGGACGTCACCGGTAACCCCGTATATAAGGCTGCGGCCGAGTCGCACGCCCGGAAATCGGCGGAGCATCTCATTCGGGAGGATGCGTCCAGTTATCACACCTTTTATATGGATATCGCATCGGGACAGCCGAAGTACGGCTCCACCGCGCAGGGGCATGCGGACGATTCATGCTGGTCGCGCGGACAGGCGTGGGGGATTTACGGATTCCCGCTTTCCTACCGCTACACCGGCGATGACAGGTACCTGCAGTTGACGTCCAGGCTGGCGAATTACTTCCTGAACCGGCTTCCGCAGGACGAGGTATGCTACTGGGATCTCGTATTTACGGAAGGGGATGAGGAGCGGGACAGTTCCGCTGCGGCGATTGCGGTCTGCGGCCTGATCGAGACCGCGGAGCATCTGCCGCTGACCGATCCGCTGAAACGACTGTACGAAAATGCCGCGCTGCGGATTTTGAAATCCCTGATCGATCATTATATGACCTGGCACGCGCCGGAGTCGAACGGCATTCTGCTGCATGCAGTATACAGCAAGCCGGGCGGAAACGGCGTCGACGAGTGCAGCATCTGGGGCGACTATTACATGTACGAGGCACTGGTTCGCGTAACCCGGGACTGGAAGCCGTATTGGTAGAAGGGGGCAACACGTATGGGAGAGCAAGAAGTGCACAAGAGAAGCGATCCGGCGACAGCATGGTGGACGGATGCGAGGTTTGGCATGTTCATCCACTGGGGACTGTACGCAGCGCTGGCCAAGGGCGAATGGGTCATGTACGCCGACAAGATCACCGTCCGTGAGTACGAGAAGCTGGCCGGGGATTTTAATCCGCAGCAGTTTGACGCGGCAACCTGGGTACAGCTTGCTAAAGACGCAGGGATGAAATATATCGTCATTACGGCCAAGCATCATGACGGGTTTGCGATGTTCCACTCCAAGGCCGATCCCTTCAACATCGTGGACGCGACGCCGTTTGGGCGCGATCCATTGAAGGAGCTTGCCGAGGCTTGCCGCGAGGCGGAAATCGTACTCTGCTTTTACTATTCGCATGTCATTGACTGGCACCATCCCCATTCGCTGCACAAAGAGCATAACAACACCTGGGATTACAAGCTGGCGGAGAAGCACTTTCCCGAATACTGGGAAGGCAAGGCGAAGCCGCAGCTGAAGGAGCTGCTCACTTCCTATGGGCCGGTCGGCCTGCTCTGGTTTGATACGGCGGGCGGGTTATCGGAAGCGGACAGCCGCGATATCGTAGACTTTGTGAAAGGTCTGCAGCCGGACTGCCTCATCAATTCCAGAGTGTCGCACTTCATCGGCATGGGCGATTATGTCTCCAAGGGCGATAACGAGATCGGGATGAGCGGTGAAGATCAGCGGCCGTGGGAAACGCCGATGACCCTGAACCAGTCATGGGGCTACACGGACCGGGACCAGGTTTGGAAGACGGCGGAGGCGGTGATCAAGAAGCTGGTAAACGTCATTGGCAAGGGCGGCAACCTGCTCTTGAATGTCGGTCCAACGCCGGAAGGAACGATTCCGGAGCTGTCCGCGGAGCGACTGCGGGAGGTCGGAGAATGGACGCGGCGGAACAGCGACGCCATTTACGGCACCGAAGGCAGTCCGTTTCCGGCCGAGCTGGAATTTGGAGCGGTGACAACCCGCCCGGGACGAGTGTATGTGCACGTTCATAACGACAAATGGCCTGCGGGCGGCTTGGTGATGCACGGCATCCGCGGCGAGATATCGCGTATATACTGCCTGGCCGATCCGGAGAAAAAAGAACTGGCGTTCCGGCAATCGGTTGACGAGGGGCTCGATCTGCATGTGCTCAAGGTGGAGCTTCCAACCGAACCGGCTGACGAGCATGTGACGGTTATTGCCCTGGAAATGGCCGGAGAGCCTGATTTCGACCGGACGTTAACGCAGCTTGACGGCGGCCGGCTGCAGCTGGATGTCCCCCAAGCGAGCGTAACCCTTGTCAGGGAAGAAGACGAGACAGCGGGGATTCCGGCGCTGCGGCAGGCGGAGTGGATCTTCAAGCTCGTTCAGCCGGGCACCTATGAACTGATGCTGATCAGCTTCAAGCGGCACGATCAGGATTGGCCCGGGCTGTATCCGGAACCGGTCGTCTTGGAGACGGATGGAAGCTGCCTGGTTACCGATCCGGCGGAAGACGGGGAGGATCCGGATTCTCCATCATGCCAGCATCCCTACATCCCGATACGGTCCCGATTGGGACAAGTGACGTGGCTGGAACCGGGAATCCATACGCTGACGCTCCGTTCTTCCAAGCTGAAGGACCCGTCTCCCAAATTCACGGAAATCTGGCATGCCGACGCGGTAAAGCTGCGTGCCGTAAGGCTTGTGCGGGTCCAGGATTAGCCGCCCGGATGAAGAAAAGTTAAGGCAGCATTAAAAAGATCAGTCCGTCATCTTACGAAAATACTGCGCTCCTTTCAAAGCGGCAGTATCGCGGGAACAGGCAGGTTCCCTATACTTTGGGTACCGGCAGCTTCACATAAACAAGAGTCCGGTCAACTGGATTGATTTCAAAAAGGAGGCGCTTACATGAGAAAAAAAGCAGCTAAAAAATGGGGCACTGCGGTGCTTGCAGCCGCCCTGGTTCTGTCGCTTGCGGCCTGCGGCGGCACCTCGGGGAACGATCAGGCGAAAGGGGAGGCGTCCACTAGCGGAAAAACAGCCGAACCGGAAAAATTAACCCACCTGACCTATTGGGTCAGCATGCACCCCGCTGCAGCCGCCCAAATGAAAACGTACGCGGAAATGGGCATGTATAAGGAACTGGAACGGATTACTGGCGTTAAAGTGGACTTCCAGCATCCGCCGACCGACTCCACCCAGGCTCAGGAGCAGTTTAACCTCATGATGGTCTCCGAGAAACTGCCGGACGTGATCGAAACTTCATGGATCGGGTATCCGGGGGGACCGGAGAAGGCGATCCAGGACAACAAAATTATTAAGCTGAACGATTTGATCGACCAATATGCACCGAATTTGAAAAAACTGCTGGATGAGCATCCTGACTGGAAAAAACAGGTGACCACTGACGACGGAAGCCTCTATATGTTCCCGTTCTTCCGCGGCGGCGATAAGGTCCGTGTCTTCTATGGCCCGTCGATCCGCAAGGATTGGCTCGATAAGCTCGGCCTTCAGATGCCGACGACGATCGACGAATGGCATGAAGTGCTCAAGGCTTTTAAGGAGAAGGATCCGAACGGCAACGGGAAAGCCGATGAAATTCCGCTGTATTTTACGAAGGACGATATCGGCACGGATGCGCCTTTCCTTGGCGCATGGGGCATCAACTACGGTTTCTACCAGATCGACAACAGCGTCAAATACGGACCGATCCAGCCCGAGTACAAGGAATTCCTGGCTACGATGAACCAATGGTATAAGGAAGGGCTGCTCGACAAGGATTTCGCCGCTCCGAACGACAAGCTGTTCGATGCCAAAATGACCGGCAACCAGCTGGGCGCCGCTCCAACGTATAACGGCGGCGGCATCGGCAAATACGCCAACCTGATGAAGGATAAGGATCCGAAATTCAACCTGGTGGCCGCTCCGTATCCGGTACTGAACAAAGGCGATAAGCCGATTTGGGGGCAAAAGGATTTCGCCACGAACGGCATCGGCGCCGCCATCTCGACCAGCAATACGAACCCGACCGAAACGGTCAAGTGGCTGGACTATGCCTACGGAGAACAGGGCGATCTCCTGTTCAACTACGGCAAAGAAGGAGAAGCGTACACGCTGAAGGATGGCAAGCCGGTCTTCCTGCCGGAGGTGCTGAACCCGCCTAGCGGCGTCAGTCTCCAGCAATCCTTTGCAAAGCATAACCGTTCGACGTGGAGCGCTCCGTTCGTGCTCAGCGATGAATTCCAGATGCAGTATTTGGCCCTCCCGAACCAGAAGGATGCCTTGACCGTATGGTCCCAGCCGACCGGGGAACGCAAAATGCCGCTCGTGACGCCGACCAAGGACGAGAGCTCCCAATTCGCTTCGATCATGACGGACATCAATACTTATAAGGACGAGATGTTCCTCAAATTCATCATGGGCGCGGAGCCGATCGACAACTTCGATAAGTACGTGAAGAAAATCGAGGCGATGGGCATTAACGACGCGATCAAAATCCAGCAGTCCGCCCTTGACCGGTTCAATAAGCGTTAATCAAAAAGCATAAGGCGGCGAAGATGCCGGGCAGGGGATGTCCGCTTCCCGGCTCGCCCCTTGTTCCAACACCACATTCCGCAGGAAAGGCAGGGGGTTACATGTGGCAGGTAACCGATAAGAAACTGATGAAGAAGCGCCCGCTGCGCAGCCGGACCGATCTAACCACGGGGCAAACCATCCGTAAGGATCTCCGCCGCAACTGGATCATTTATGTCATGGCGCTCCCCGTCATTGCGTATTACTTGATCTTTCATTACGGACCGATGTACGGTCTCCTGATCGCCTTTAAGGACTACTCGCCGGCACAAGGGATCTGGGGAAGCCCATGGGTCGGCTTCAAGCATTTTGACAGCTTTTTCAACGGCATTTATTTCTGGAGGCTCATCCGCAATACGGTCCTCATCAATGTCTATGATCTGCTGTTTGGTTTTCCTGCGGCGATCCTGCTGGCACTGCTGCTGAACGAGATCCGCAAAATGGCGTTCAAACGATTCGTGCAGACGATCTCCTATTTACCGCATTTCATTTCGATTGTCGTCGTCGCGGGGATGATGTTTGACTTCCTAAGCCGTGACGGATTGATCAATCAGCTGCTGGGGTTCATCGGCGTCGATCCGATCGATTTTCTGAAGGAGGCCGGCTGGTTCCGTTTTATTTTCGTATCGTCCGGCATCTGGCAGGGCATCGGCTGGGGCTCCATCATCTATTTGGCATCGATCGCCAATATCGACCCAACGCTGTATGAGGCGGCCAAAATCGACGGCGCAAGCCGCTGGAGACAAACGTTCCATATCACCATACCGGGCATCATGCCCACGATTGTCATCATGCTCATTCTGAATATGGGGCACATGCTGTCGGTAGGCAGCGAGAAGGTGCTTCTGCTGTACAATCCGCTGACTTACGAAACGGCCGATGTCATTTCCACTTATGTATACCGAAAAGGGATTTTGGAGGCGAGCTACAGCTTTACCGCGGCGGTCGGCCTGTTCAATTCCGTCATCAGCCTGATTCTGATCGTGTCGGCAAATGCCATCAGCAAGCGCGTGTCCGAAAACAAACTGTGGTAGGAGGGATCGTCCGATGATTGCACAAACGAACGGCGAAAAAGTATTCGGCGTGATCAATACGCTGCTGATGCTGCTGCTCTGCTTCGTTACACTGTACCCGTTCCTGTATGTATTATTCGCTTCATTGAGCGATGCGGCGAGCTTTATCCAGCACCGGGGCATCCTCCTGCGCCCGCTCGGATTTAATTTCGAGGCTTACAAGGCCGTCTTCAAGAACCCGATGATCACAAGCGGGTACCGGAATACGCTGTTTTACGTAGCCGCAGGAACCGCCATTAACCTGTTTATGACGGCTCTCGGGGCTTATGTACTGTCGCGCCGGAACCTGTATTTTAAAAACCTGATGATGTTTGCGATCGTCCTGACGATGGTGTTCAGCGGCGGACTGATCCCGACGTACATCCTCGTCGGCAAGCTCGGCATGATGAATACGCCATGGGCGCTGCTGATCCCGGGAGCGATCTCCACGTTTAACCTGATCATTATGCGGACGGCGTTCCAGGGCGTACCCGTGTCGCTCGAAGAATCGGCCAAAATCGACGGAGCCGGCGAGATGACCATTTTGTTCCGAATCGTCATTCCGCTGTCGATGCCGGTCATCGCGGTCATGATTCTTTGGTATGCGGTTGGGCACTGGAACTCGTATTTTCCGGCGCTGGTGTATTTGCGTGACCGGACGATGTACCCGCTGCAGCTCGTTTTGCGCGAAATCCTCATCGCCAATTCCACCGATTCCATGTCCACCGGCGTAGCTGCGGACGACAAGTATGCGATCGGCGAAACGATCAAATACGCCACCATCATCGTGTCGACCCTGCCGATTATCTGCCTGTATCCATTCCTGCAGAAGTATTTTGTCAAAGGGGTGCTGATCGGCGCCATCAAGGAATAAAAAACTGCCCGGAGCCCTGTCCCTTGCATTATAATGAACATACAAGTTTCATT
The DNA here is from genome assembly GCF_025809195.1 of Paenibacillus sp. PSB04. Taxonomy (NCBI): domain Bacteria; kingdom Bacillati; phylum Bacillota; class Bacilli; order Caryophanales; family Paenibacillaceae; genus Paenibacillus; species Paenibacillus sp. PSB04. Next base: position 5,914,254 of record NZ_CP081301.1, on the reverse strand, counting down.
GATGCGCATGTCGGTCGATACATGAACAAGGTAGGGGGAATGCTTGGTGAAACGGCTGCTTCGTCCGCTTGGAATCGGTCATCTGCGGAGCGTGTGGATGACGATGCTGATTTCCAATCTGGTTCTGCTGCTCATCCCGGTCTCGATGGGAGCCTTCTTGTACACCAAAGTCGAAGCAAGTTTGGAAAGCGGTGCCAACCGTTCCAATCAAGCGATGCTGGAGCAGCTCAAGCTGTCCCTGGACAGCAAATTAAGCGAAGTTCAAAAGCTGGCCCAGCAGATCATTTTCGATCCGAAGCTGGAGTATCTGCTCAAACTGGACCAGGATGCAGGCGGTCCCGACCGGTACCAGTTCATCGAATTTATGCGGAACACGATGTCAAGACAGGGGAGCCTGACGAACTTTATCCTGGATTACTATGTCTATTTCCGCAACAGCGATCTGGTGCTGAGGCCCGGGCTTCTCACCGATTCGCACAAATTTTACGATATGTATTACAGCTATCAGGGCATGAGTTACGACCGCTGGCGGGAAAGCATGCTTACAAGCTTCCATACGATGGATTATCTTCCATCGGCCACGCTGCTGCGGACCGCCGAGTATGATCCGATGCAGAGCATCGAGAAAACGCCGCTGAACGTCATCACCTTCGCCCAGTCGCTTCCGGGGCGGGACCGGCGCGATATTACGGGAACCTTCGTCATTCTGATCGACGAGAGTCAGATTAAGGAAATGTTTGCCCAGATTGAGTCCGCGAGCGACAGCTCGATCTACATCGTGAATTCGGACGGACGCACGATCATGGCGACGGACCGCCAGCCGCTGCCGGGCGAATTGTTGTCCCGGATCACGGGGACGGGCGGGTTGTTCAACCAAACGATTAATGGCGATCAGAAAATGGTATCGTATACCTCATCGGAAAAAGAAGGATGGAAATACGTTCTCGTTACGCCCAAAAGCGTCTTCATGCAGCAGATCATTCTGATCAAGCAGTGGGCGCTGATCCTGTTTGCCCTTTGTCTGGCCGTGGGACTGACCGCAGCCTTCATCTTCGCTTACCGAAATTACAGTCCGCTGCGTAAAACGGTCAATGCCATTCTCAGGGGCAGTGAATGGAGCGGAAGGCCGCAGGTCAACGAATACGAGCTGATCCTGCAGTCTATTGAAGGCTCCCTGCATACCGAAAAAAATTTACGCAGCCTGCTCGCCCAGCAGACGCCCGTCATTCGCTCCAACTTCCTGCTGCGCCTGCTCCGTGGGCAGATGGATGTCGACGCGTCCCGGGAAGGCGGGCAGTCGCTGCGGTTTATGGATATTACGTTCGTCAGTGACGACTTCTCGGTCATGGTCGTCCAATTGGACAGCATCGCAAGGTTCAACGCGGAGCCGAGCGAGGAGCAGTGGGCGCTTGCCCGCTTTATCGTATCCAATATCGGCACGGATCTGATCGAGTATCCGCACAAGGCGTTTGCCGTTGAGCTGGACCGGGACCGGATAGCGATCGTGTGCAACTTTGCCGCGGAACAGGCCGAGGGCGGCGAGAGGGTGACCCGTGAGCTGGCCACAGGGCTCAAAGGCATGATCGAGGAACGCTTCAAGATCGATGTTACCGTAGCGGTGGGCCTGCCTCACAGCGGTGCGAAGAGCATCAGCGAGAGCTATGCGGAAGCGGCGTCTGCCCTGGAATTCCGGATTGTTAAGGGCGGCGGGACGATCATTTATTTTCAGGACATTACAGATGTGCACTCCCATTATTACTACCCGGTCGATATTGAGGTACAGCTGATTAATTTCGTAAGGAGCGGTGACGCCGACCATGCCCTGCAGCTGCTGGACACGATTTACGCGATGAATTTCGAATCGGGCAGCATTACGCCGGAATACGGGAAATGCCTGTTCTTTAACATCACCAGTACATATTTAAAAATTATGAACGCCACGGGCGTGGACCAGAATGACATTCTCGGACCTGATATCGATCTGGTGAAGGACATCTTCTCCTATGAAACGGCCGAAGGAATGCACAAACGGATGAAGCGGCTGTATGAAATTTTGGCGGAGAGCATGGTTGCAGACAAGAGCGGCCACAGCGCCCAGCTTCTGCAGGACATGGATCAGTTCGTGGATGAGCATTTCACCGATTCGAACATGGGGCTTGGCATGGTGGCGGATCACTTCGACATGACGCCGCAGTACGTCTCGACCTTTTACAAGAAACAGAGCGGGATCAATCTCAGCGACCATATCGCCAAGAAACGGATTGAGCTTGCCAAACGCCATATGGCAGACAAGGAATTCACAAATGCCCAAATCGCACAATTGGTCGGATATACGAGCGACGTTGTCTTTATCCGGGCTTTTAAAAAGATCGAGGGCGTCACGCCGGGGAAATACCGGGAGCTGATGATGTCGTACGTCTCGGATGAGACCGGTTGAGCTGCAAGAAAAGGCAGGGGAACAGCCTCTGCCTTTTTTTCGTTTTTTCCATCATTGGTGGAAAAGCCCGGAAAAGCTGATTGACATTCTTCTCCATCCCTGAATATAATGTGCTTAACAAGTTTATATATGAATATATGCTCATATTATATTCGTGATTGGATCGGAGGCATTTTGATGACTGAAGCCGTCTCTAAGGTAAAGCGCGAGCTGCTGCTCGAGGGCTTGGATTGTGCAAACTGTGCCATGAAGATCGAGGATGGGGTCCGGAAGATGGACGGGGTTTCTTCCTGCTCCGTAAATTTCGTTAAGCAGACGCTGACTTTTGAATCCTCAGAAGATCAAGGCCAATTGATATCGGAGATTACGAAGAAAGTCAAAAAATTAGAGCCGCATGTCAGCGTGCGCGAGCTGGTCCCGAAAGCGGCAGGAAATCATCCGCAAAGGTCGCACGGCCATCATCATGATGGGCACGCGCATGATCACGGTCATTCCCACGAAGGTCATGACCACGGAGCGGGCGGTCATTCACATGATCATGCCCACGGCCATGATCACGGTCATTCGCATGATCACGGCAGTTCCGGCATCCGGGTCATGTCGATCCGCCTGGCTGCAGGGGCGGTGATCACGGCGGCCGCGATGCTGCTGCCGGTCACGGGGTGGGCCGAGCTTGCCATGTTTCTGGTGGCCTATCTCATTACCGGAGGAGACATCGTCCTGCAGGCGCTCCGCAACATCCTTAGGGGCCAGGTGTTTGACGAGTACTTCCTGATGTCGGTTGCGACGATTGGGGCGTTCTGCGTAGGACAGTACCCAGAAGGGGTTGCCGTCATGCTCTTCTACCAGATCGGTGAAATGTTCCAGGGCATCGCGGTTAACCGCTCGCGCAAATCCATCAGCGCCATGATGGATCTCCGGCCGGATTATGCGAACCTGAAGACAGGGGACGGAACGAAACAGGTGACGCCCGAAGAAGTCCAGGTCGGCGATTTGATTATCGTCAAACCGGGAGAGAAGATCCCGCTCGACGGCAAAGTGACCGAGGGCCGGTCGATGGCGGACACTTCGGCGCTGACCGGCGAGTCCGTACCGCGTGAGCTGGAAGCGGGCGATGAGGTGCTGAGCGGATTCATTAACAAAAATGGCGTCCTTACGATCGAGGTGACCAAGATTTACGGGGAATCCACCGCGGCCAAAATTTTGGACCTCGTCCAAAACGCCAGCAGCAGCAAGGCCCCTACCGAGAACTTCATCACGAAATTCGCCCGTTTGTATACGCCGGTCGTCGTCATCGTCGCCCTGCTACTTGCGCTCGTACCCCCGCTCGTGGTGAGCGGCGCGACATTCTCCGACTGGATCTACCGGGCGCTGATCTTTCTCGTCATTTCGTGTCCCTGCGCGCTGGTCGTATCGATTCCGCTCGGATTTTTCGGAGGGATCGGCGCCGCTTCCAAAGCGGGCATCCTGATCAAGGGGAGCAATTACCTGGAAGCCTTGAATGATGTGAAATACGTTGTGTTCGACAAGACCGGCACGCTGACCAAGGGGACGTTCCGGGTGACCGAAACCCGTCCGGCCCACGACGGAATCAGCCCTGAACAGCTGCTGGAATATGCAGCCTTCGCCGAACTTCATTCGAGCCATCCCATTGCCGAATCGATCAGGGAAGCCTACGGGAAAGAATTAGATGCGTCACGCATACAGGACTACAATGAAGCTGCGGGACACGGCGTTCACGTGAAATTGGACGGTGTGGAAGTATTGGCCGGCAACGCAAAGCTGCTCAAGGAGGAGGGCATTGCGGCTCAGCAGCCGGATGCGCCGGGCACCGTCGTGTATGTGGCCGTGAACGGAGAATACGCCGGTTATCTGCTCATCTCGGACGAGGTGAAGGAAGATGCTGCTCAGGCGGTCGGCGCGCTTCAACAGCGGGGCAAACAGACGGTTATGCTGACAGGCGATGCGCGCCCGGTGGCGGAGAAGGTCGGGAAGCTGCTTGGCGTGAGCGAGGTGCATGCCGAGCTTCTTCCACAGGATAAGGTAGAGCATATGGAACGGCTGAGCCGGCTGAAGCAGCCCAAGGAAAAAATCGCTTTTGTCGGGGACGGCATGAACGATACGCCGGTGCTGGCGAGAGCCGACGTGGGGATCGCGATGGGCGGCCTGGGATCGGACGCTGCCATCGAGGCGGCGGATATCGTCATTATGACCGATGAGCCCTCCAAGATCGTCACCGCGCTTGGCATTTCGGGGCGTACGCGCCAAATCGTATGGCAGAACATCGTTTTTGCGCTGGCAGTCAAAGGGATCTTCCTGCTGCTTGGAGCCTTTGGCATCGCAACGATGTGGGAAGCCGTCTTCTCCGATGTCGGCGTTACCCTGCTGGCCGTCCTAAATGCGATGCGGGTGCTGAAGCTGAAATAATGAACGATTCCAATATTGTGGTGTACAAAATAACGGGCGGTCCGCTGTATGCGGTGCCGCCCGCTGCCGTTTGGGGAGCTCCTGCTAGTCCCCCGATATTCTTGTCACTTCTCCATAACGCTGCAGCCTACGCTCCACCTGTTTGGAGACCGCTTCCAGCGAATCTGGAATGTAGATATTTGAACCGCCGTCTCGCTGTTCTAACGCCTGAAGGGTTTCCCTTGGAATGAAAAACCGCTTGACGAAAAGGAGGGAGCCCTCCTTTTCCTGCAAAAGGTGGAGCATAGAGGAGGAGAATGGCTTTTGATCCAAGGGGAGCATGATCACGGCTCGGTTATGTTTGCCGGACAGCTGTGCCGTATAAGCATCCACCGCTCCCGCCAGAGCTTCGGGCGCCGCAGCCTGAATTCGCTCGGTGCGAAGGCCCAGCCTGCGGAGCTGATCGATAACCCGCTGATGTATGTCGCCCGCTGCAATCACCTGCACTCCGCTTTGCGAAGCAAGACCGGAAGGACGAAGCCGGACAAGCTCGATTAGGGTGGCCTCCGGTGTTACATATTTGCCTGTAAACAGCATCGTTCCATTCTTTGAAAAAAGCAGAAGACGGCTTGCCGCAAGTGCGCCTGGTTTATCCTGGGGATCAACCAGAATGACGACGTCCGGGCTGTTATTCATGCTTCCGTCCAGCCATTGGGTTCTGGAAAACTGCACCGCGGCTTGTACGGGATCCTTTGCCAGCAGCATTGCTGATAAAAGGGACGGATCCAGGGCAGGGTCCCGCCCGGTTTGGCCGTCACTGCCGTTAACAACCTTAGGTTGTTGAATAGAATCATGGCCGAAGAACGTATCGGCACGTTCTGCATCAGCCACTCCTGCAGGCCATACAAAGCTCCATCCGGCATATAAGGATACCGAGAGAAAGAGAAAAGCGGATAGCAGGCTTCTGTTCATTCTGTTCATATGGAGCTGCCTCCTGATCAAAGAATTACTTGTTATCAGCATTGACCTTTATTGGAGCCGGCAACCCTTGGTTTCTTCTCAGGAAAAAATGAAGAGGGACGTCGGATGGTTCGGTTGGCCGCGAAAGCAAAAAAAGAAAAGACCCTTCCGCCAAAAGCAGAGGGTCTTGGGTTAGAAATATTTATCCATGCTGGGTATGCTGCAGCGTCTGCAGGAAAATCTGTTCGATGTGCGTATCGTCAAGCGAGTAATAGGCCGTTTTGCCTTCCTTGCGGCGTTTGACGATCCGCAAATTGCGCAGATACCTCAGCTGGTGGGACACCGCGGATTGGCCCATGCCGAGCAGGGTGGTCAGGTCATGCACGCACAGTTCTCTTTGCAGCAGCGCGTCGATCAGCTTGACCCGCGTGGGATCACTAAAGGCTTTAAACCAATCGGCGACCTGCGAGGCAGCTTGATCATCGATCAGCGCTTCTTTGATTTTGCCCAATTCATTGTCTGAGCCCGTGCAGGTTGCGTCGCATTCCTGGGACGGATGGATGGACTGTTCCATGGCAATCACCTTTCTGTGAAAATCCGAAATAAAGGCTAGATACCTGTATTATATCAAAACGGCATCTTAAACGGAATAATTACTGTTAAGAAAATGTCCATGCCCCGCCGGCACTCGGGTCTGACATGATCAGGAACCGTGACCGGCTGCGAAGTCATCCGAATTTATATATCCGGCAAGCGGCATGGTATACTATGTAAAATGGACAACAATTAAAGGGGAGATACATGATGATGGGCAGTAAGGCAAGGCTGTCTGTGCTCGGAATCGTTCTGGGCGGGCTGCTGGTATCCGGCTGCTCGGATAAGGGCGGCCCGGATTCGGCGGAGCAGACGATGCAGCACGATCACGGCGCACACCAGCAGATGGCCGCAAACGGCGATCTGCAGGAGACGACCGGCGGGAAGGAGCAGCTTCCTTCGTTTTTGCAGCCGGCGAACGATACCGTCAGAACGGCCTATATGGCGGCAGCCGGGGTAAAGGAAGTGCTCAGCCAAATTCCATGTTACTGCGGATGCGGGGAAAGTGCAGGCCACAAAAGCAATTTGAACTGCTTTATTAAAGAAGTCAACGCGGACGGAAGCGTGGTGTGGGATGATCACGGCACCCGCTGCGGCGTGTGCGTCGAGACGGCGCTTACGGCAGCTTCGCTGGTTAAAGAGGGCAAAAGCGTGAAAGAGATCCGCGGCATCATCGACCAGACTTACTCCAACGGGAAATACGCGGCGCCGACGCCAACGCCGGAAGTATAGCGGGGGACCGGGGGACTGGATTCCGGGCAGCCCCGGATCTGAACCATCATACAGAAATACGGGAAACATATGTGCTGTATGCCGAATGAGAGCCCGAACGTGCCTAGGTATAATCGCCATCCGTTGACAGGCGCGCGAGTGAGCATGACAAAAAACAGTCCCGGCCAAGATATCGGCCGGGACTGTTTTTTAATGAGACTGCGATGCATCCGTAGAATTGCGGACATCACTTGCTTCCCGCAGCATTTCCGGCGTCCAGGACCAGTCGCTGATCTGCGCGGCATCCGTCACGTGATGCACTTTGCTGGCGCCGATGATAGCCGCCGTGACCGCAGGCTGATTAAGCACCCACGACAGTGCGTATTGGGAAAGGCTGACTTCATATTGACCGGCAAGCACCGCGTATTTATTGACAAGCTCATAATTCCGCTCGGTAAAATACTGCTGCAGCGGCTTCTCCCCGCTGGCGGCGCGGCTCTCCGGCGGGGCATCCCCTGGCGCTTTGTACTTGCCGGAGAGCATCCCGCGGGCCATCGGACTGTATACCATTACGCCGACGTCCTCCGAGGCGCAGAACGGCAGAAGCTCCTGTTCGATTTCCCGGGAGAGCAGGTTGTACTGCGGCTGCACGGAAATGAACTTTTCGAGGTTCATCCGCTCGCTGATCGCATGCGCTTTGGCAATCTGCCAGGCGGCATAGTTGGAGCAGCCGATATACCTTACTTTTCCCTGGCGAACAAGGTCGTCCAGAGCCCGAAGCGTTTCTTCCAGCGGCGTGTGCGGGTCGAAAATATGTACCTGGTACAGGTCGATATAATCCGTCTGAAGGCGCTGCAGCGACTTATCGACTTCGCGCAAAATATGGGTCCGCGACAGGCCGCTGTCATTTTTCCCGAACCCCGACCGGATGCCCACTTTCGTCGCCAGAACGACCTGATCCCGTCTGCCTTTCAGGGCACGGCCGATAATTTCCTCGCTTTCGCCTGTTCCGTGCGGAACGTCGGCATCCTGCCCTTTGCCGTAATAGTTGGCGGTGTCGATAAAATTGATTCCCTGGTCGATCGCGTGATCCAGGATCCGCACCGACGCTTCCTCATCGATCCATCTTCCAAAAGCCATCGTGCCCAGGCAAAGATTAGATACTTCCAAGCCTGTGCCGCCCAATTTGCGGTACTTCATGACATGTCAGCCTCCCATCTAGATTTGGTATCAGGGATTATAATAGCACAGCAGGACAGGGTCAACGCAAGGCGATAAAGGAATCCGATTGCAAGCGGAAACAAAATGCTTGAAATTGCTATGTGGCTGCGGTACGTTTGTAACGAAAGGGGTGTGAAACCATGGAAAATACAAGCCTGCAATTACCAAGAAGCAGACCGGAAGCGCTGGGCATTCCCGGGGCGGCCATTCTTGATTTTCTGGACGAGGTACAGGCCAAGGGCATTGAGCTGCACAGCTTTATGCTGCTTCGCCGCGGACAGGTGGCTGCGGAAGGCTGGTGGGGGCCTTATGCCCCGGAGCTGCCGCACATGCTGTTTTCGCTGAGCAAGAGCTTTACTTCCACAGCCATCGGTCTCGCGGTGCACGAGGGTCTGCTGTCTTTGGAAGACAAGGTCGTTACGTTCTTCCCGGACGACCTGCCGGAGGAAGTCAGCCCGAATTTGGCTGCCATGAACATCCGGCATCTGCTGATGATGGGCACGGGGAATGACCAGGATACGATGGGGGCCATAGACCGCTGCACGGACGGGAATTGGGCCAAGGCCTTTCTGGCGGCTCCGGTGGAGCATACACCCGGCACCCACTTTGTGTACAACACGGGTGCAACCTATATGCTGTCGGCCATTCTGCAATCCGTGACCGGGCAGACGCTGCTTCAATTTTTGCAGAAGCGGCTGTTTGAGCCGCTGGGTATTCACAACCCCACATGGGAGTCCTGTCCGCGGGGAATCAACACTGGAGGTTTCGGACTGAGCATCACGACGGAAGACATCGCCAAGTTCGGCCAGCTGTTTTTGCAGCGAGGAGCATGGAACGGCAGTCAGCTGATTCCGGAAGCGTGGGTAGAGGAGGCGACCTCGAAACAGATCTCCAACGGAGACGGAGGGGAAAGCGACTGGGCGCAGGGATACGGCTACCAATTCTGGAGATGCCGGCACGGCGCCTACCGCGGAGACGGAGCCTTCGGCCAGTTCTGCATCGTCATGCCGGAGCAGGAGGCGGTGCTTGCCGTCACGAGCGGAACGAACCAGATGCAGGAAGTGATGAACGCCGTCTGGGAGCGTCTGCTGCCAGCGATGGCCGGAGAGAAGCTCCCGCTGGACGAAGAAACGCAGGACCGATTGCAGGAACGGATCCGCAGCCTGCAGCTTGCTCCGCTCGCGTACAGCATTCAACCGGAAATGGAATCCGCCGTCAGCGGCAAAAACTATGTGCTGGACGACAACGACATGAACTGGAGCCGGATTTCGGTCCGTTTCGAGGCCGATCAGGCGGTGGTTGACCTGCATGAGACCGGCGGGAAGCACTTTGCATTGCCTTTGGGTCGCGGGAAATGGCTGGAAGGCACGTCCGATCTGATCATGCCCCGCGAGACCGCAACGGTGTCAAGCTTTACGTGGAAGTCCCCGGAGACGCTGGAGCTGAGCATCCGCTTCATTGAGACGCCGTTTCATATTACGACGGACATCCGGTTTGAAACGGAAGACGCCGTCGTGCTGGATCACCGGATCAATGTATCCTTTGGTCCCAGTGAGGCTCCGCCCATTACCGGGAGAGCGTGAAGCCCGCGTAGTAATCGTACAAATGTTACGCTTATGAACACATTTTGAAATCAGGCATGCTCTTCTTCGAAGGGCATGCCTTTTTGCTGTGGCGCGATCCGGTAAGCGGCCGGGGGAATGCCGGCCGCAGCCGAGAACATCCTGGTAAAATAGTGAACGGAGCCAAAACCCGTTAGGTCGGCGATTTCCTTGACGGAGCGGTCCGTCTCGCGCAGAAGGTACGCCGCAAGCCGGATCCTTTCCTGGCGGACGTATGCCGTGAAGGTCATTTTGAGCTCCTTCTGGAACAAACGGGCCAGATGTCTTCCCGATATATGAAAATACCGCGCCACATCTTCCAGCTTCAGCGGCGACTCCAGGTTATCACGGATGAATTGGAGCGCCTGTCTCAGAGAAGCGGAGCGGGGCGGAGGCAGCGTCGGCTTGTGCTGCTGGCGGTCCGGCGTAAAGGTTTGCGGCAGCGCAGCCACAAGCGCAAGTACCAGCCGGTCCAGCAGAAACCGGGCGGTATCCAGTTCGGCGGCCGCTTGCATAATCGCTTTCCAGAGCAGGACGGCCGGGCTGTTTTCAGCGCCGTGAAGAATATAGCAGTCCGACTGCGCCAGCCGCGCAAACTGATCGTTCCAGGGCGCTGAGGTGCGCCTGGCATCCACATCGAAGGCGAGCCATATGAGCTGCATCCCTGTGCTTTCAATACGGTGCATGCGATAGGGATTGGAAATGAACAGCGTTCCTTTTGCTAACGGATGGATCCGGCCTTCATCCACATACGTTCCTTCACCGCCCGCGACATAACACATTTCAAAAAAAGAATGCTTATGCTCTAAGTTGCTCCGGTGCTCCGCAAGGGCTCCCCAATAATGTATGCGAATGCATAAATCCTCTTCGGTCAGTTCTCCGACGGTTGAATGCAGTTTAGACAGGGCGGCTCCCCAGACAAGATGATCCATTTCAAGTCCTCCTCATCCATTCGTGTCCGAATCCGACAAAAACAGGTTCCAATCCGGCAAAGACGTCAGGTGCCTGTTATCCCTATAATGAAGGCGTATTCATGATTTGTCATTCAAATGTTACGGGAGGGAACGGGAAGATGATTAGCAGAGAAGACGTCGAATTTTATAACGAAAACGGTTATTTGCTCGTCCGCGGCGTATTCAGCACAGAGGAAGTCAAGGAAATGCAGTATGCGGTGGAGCGTACGATTGCCAAGGCGGCTGCGGCCAAGCAGGACGCCAACCATACTTGGCAGGGGGATTACATTCCCCAGGACGAATTGAAGAAGCTGGTGCTCAAAGGCTTTCACGATCTGCAGTTTCACGACGCATGCTTCACCCGTGCCGTAGCGCATCCGCGTATGACGGGCGTTCTGACGCAGCTGATCGGTCCCAACGTCCAGCTCCATCATACCAAAATGCTGGTCAAGCCGGCGGAGCAGGGCGCCGCTTTTCCGATGCACCAGGACTATCCGTATTTCCCTCATGATCGCCATACGATGCTTGCCGCCAGCGTTCATCTCGACGATGCGGATATGGAAAACGGCTGCCTGTGCGTCGTTCCCGCATCCCATAAGCAGGGACCGCTTCCCCATGTAGGCAGGTACTACCTCGACCACCGCGATTACCCGGTGAGCATGGGCACACCATGCCCCGCAAGCGCAGGCGATGTGCTGTTCTTCAACTACCTGACGATTCACGGGTCCGACCGGAACAAGAGCAGCCGGCCGCGCAGAAACGTCCTGTTCCAATACCGCGATCCTGCCGATCCGCCTAGCCGGGAGACTCATATCGATTGGGGCATGGGCATGATGGTCGCGGGGGAGGACCCGCAGTACCGTCAATATCATGCCAAGCTGGAGCTGAATGTGTAAGCTCACTCCGTTTTCGAAAAGGCATGGATGTAAAAAAAGGCTGCCGCATTGCGGCCGTCTTTTTTTGCGTTAATGCGACATTTTTGCAAAACCCCGCTATACAAAATCCGCTATTCAATATAACATATATAATATATCAAATTAAGGAATCAGACGAATAGACCATTTTTTTAGTCAGGATGAATGTTGCGAACCCATGTTCCAGCCGATAATATATATAACAAAATCTCAAATTAAAGTATGGTGATCCTGTTGAATGTTACCGCACGGACCCCGCTGTATCAAAAAATACAGCAGTACATCCGGGAACTGATCGAGTCGGAAGGCCTGAAGTCCGGTGATCGCATCCCGACGGAGAAGGAACTCATGGAACGCTTTGATGTAAGCAAAATTACGGTTGTGAAAGCGCTGACCGGCCTCGCGAACGAAAACGTCATCAGTCGGGTCCCCGGAAAAGGCAGCTTTGTCAGCGAGCCGGCGGCCGCGGAAGAGGCTGAGGTACCGCGTCCGGTCTTTGGCCGGGCTCCGGAAGAGGTGAAGCCGAAAACGGGGCTCATCGGGCTCGTGATGCCTTCGATTTACGATTATTTTGCCGTCCGGCTGATCGACGGTGTCCGCAGAGGCCTCAGCAGCAAAGGATACCGGACCATGATTCTGCTGTCCGAGGGGGATTTGGAGCACGAAAAGGAAGCGATCAAAACCTTGAAACAGATCGGTGCGGAAGGAATTCTGGTGTTCCCGGTGGACGAGGAGCATTACAACGACGAAATTTTGAACCTGAAGTTCTCCGGCTTTCCTTTCGTCTTGATCGACCGGTTTCTGCCGGGTGTCGAAACCAATTACATCGCGGCTGACGGGCGGCTGGGGACGCGGCTTGCCGTAGAGCATTTGTGGGAGCTGGGCCACCGTGAAATCGCCATTTGCTCCGATTCTCCGCTGCAGACCGTCACCGTCCAGGAGCGCATCGAAGGCTATATGGACGCCTTGAAGGACAAGGGCGCGCTGATTAACCCGGCCCATATCATTACCGGCTTTCGGATTCATGCTTCAGATGAGCCGGAGAAGCACCCGCTGTACCGGTATATCCGCAGCGGTCTGGCGACCGCCTATATCACGCTGAACGGCAAGCTTGGCGTGCAGATCCAGCAGATGGCGAAGAGAAACGGGCTGTCCATCCCAGGCGACCTCTCGATCGTCAGCTTCGACGACCCGACCTCCGTCGTGGAAGAGCTCAGCGTTTTTACGCATATCAAGCAGTTTGAATATGAAATGGGCTTACGCGCGGCGGAAACGCTGGTAGACATCATTGGGAAGGGGGCGGACCGGAGCGGCGGCTACACGAAGACGCTGCTCGTTCCCGAGCTGGTCGTCGGACAGACGACCGGCCCCGTAAAACCGCGTTAATTTTCCATCGGAATAAGCGATGCCGTATAGAAAAAAGACCTTTTCACTACGAAAAGGTCTTTTTTATTTTTATTAACATATTGAATATGTTAAATATTTATATTATATTATGGTTAATCCAAGAGCTTCCATGAATCGACATCGTTTCAAGGGAGGTCAAGTAGATAAGAGAACAGCTGAATACATTGTGTAATCGCTTACATTTAGTTGAGGGGAGGATGACTGAGAAATAAGCGCTTTGCCGAAACCTGGAACGTTCAAACTATCCGAAAACAGAGGTGGAGCTTATGAGTTCGTCAACACTGTGGAAGCGGATCTGGAAGCATAAGTTGTTTTACTTGTTCATGCTTCCGGGGATCATCTGGTTTTTTCTGTTCTCCTACGTTCCGCTTTACGGGATTCAGGTCGCCTTCCGCGACTATACGTTCGTGGGCGGTTTTACAGGCAGCCCATGGGCGGGATTGAAATACTTCAAGCAGTTTTTCGATTATTACCAGTCGACAGACATTATCCGCAACACCATCATCATCAGCCTGATGAAACTGATCATCGGATTTCCGATGCCCATCATCCTTGCGATCCTCCTCAATGAAATCCGAAATCTGAAATTCAAGAAGACCGTTCAAACTTTATCCTATTTGCCTTATTTCATTTCCTGGATCGTTGTCGTCACCTTGATGCAGCGCCTCTTCGCTACCTATGGCGGGCCGGTCAACGACCTGCTGTCGTCGATGGGCGTAGAGCCGATCCAATTTCTGTACAACACTTCGTGGTTCTATGAAGTCATTATCGGCTCGGATGTTTGGAAGAACATCGGCTGGAACTCGATCATCTACATGGCGGCCATTGCGGGCATTGACCAGCAGCTGTATGAGGCAGCGAAAATCGACGGCGCCGGCCGTTTCCGCCTGATTTGGCACGTTACCCTGCCGGGCATCCGCAACGTTGCGGTCATTCTGTTCATTTTGGCAACGGGAAGCCTGATGAGCGCGGGCTTCGAACAGCTTCTGCTTCTGAACGGTCCTTCCACCGCAGCCATTGGCAGTGTGCTCGACGTCCATGTCATCACTCAGGGCATCCAGCAGGGCCGGCTAAGCTATGCGGCGGCTGTCGGCTTGTTCCAGAGCCTGATTGCGCTGGTCCTGATCGTCACTGTCAACAGGATTGCGCGGAAGGTCAGCGACGTATCACTGTTCTAAGGAGGAGACCTACGTGGAGAAACGATCGTTTTCCTGGTTTACCGTATTGAATTATTTCCTGCTTACGCTGTTCGCCTTTTCCATGATTTATCCGTTCATTTACGTGCTTGTGTACTCGCTTAATGACGGTAAAGATTCCATGATGGGGGCTCTGTATTTCTTTCCGCGGAAATTCACGCTGGACAATTACGCCCAGGTGTTCGATAATCCGCAGATTTGGCAGGCTTACAAAATCACGATTTTACGGACGCTGCTCGGCACGGTTCTTAGCGTGCTGCTCAGTACGCTGATGGCCTATGCCCTGGCCAAAAAAACGCTGCCCGGGCGCACGTTTTTCACCTTTTACATTTTTCTGCCCACGATTTTCAGCGCAGGCTTTATCCCGTATTTCATTACGCTGCAGAAGCTTCACCTGATCAACAACTTCTGGGTGTATGTCATTCCGTTCCTGTTCAATTTTATGCATATCGTCATCATTCGGACGTTTATACAAGGCATCCCGGAAGAGCTCGAAGAAGCCGCCCGGATTGACGGCTTGGGCGATTTCCAAATCTTCATGCGCATCATTCTGCCGCTGTCCGGTCCGGTACTGGCGACCATTTCGCTGTTCGTCGGCGTGATGCACTGGAACGACTGGTTCACCGGCACCTATTACGTGTCCAACAAAAGCCTCATCCCGGTGCAGACGCTGCTTCAGCAAATGCTGACCGAAGCGGAGGCGCTGTCGTCCTCGATGCAGCGGGCTGCGCAGCAGGGTGGACAAACCGTCAATGTCAGCGCGGCGGGGGCTACGCCGGAATCGCTCCGGATGGCACTGCTCGTCATTACCGTGTTTCCGATCCTGTGTATCTATCCGTTCCTGCAGCGCTATTTTGTCAAGGGAACGATGATCGGATCCGTCAAAGGGTAAGGATAGACGTCCTGCATGCGGGACTATATCATATACATTCATTCAAATTGGGAGGGTTCATATGAGAAAAAAGCGGTTTAAATTGGCAGCTTCTCTGATGGCGTTTACCCTGATATCCGGCATGCTGTACGGCTGCAGCAGCAGCGGCAGCGGCGACAGTGCGGACGGGGGAGACAAAGGCGCGGACTCCAAGACGGTTACGCTCACGGTGCTGAATAACTGGAACGGTTCCTCAGGCTCCGATTCGGAAACGAACCCTGTACTCAAAGCGATCGAGGAGAAAACCGGAATCAAGGTAAAAATCGACTACACGAAAGGCAGCGAGGCCGAGAAAGTGAACACGATTTTTGCGACGCAGGACCTGCCGGACATTTATACCGGACCTGCCTGGGGCGGCGAGCTGGACGGTATCATCAAGGCAGCTAAAGAAGGCCAGCTTGTGGATTTGACGGATAAAATCGACCAGTATCCGAACCTGGCCAAGGCGATCGCCAAGGAAAACGTGCCGCCGGCGCTGTACGAAAAAGCGATCGGCGGGATTGACGGTAAGAAGTACATGCTGTACCAGAACCAGCCCGCCTCCGACAAGGACGTCAACGACTGGCTGTACGGATTTTACGTGCGGAAGGACATTGCCGATAAGATCGGAGTCGATCCGCAGTCCGTGAAGACCAAGGACGATTTCTACAATTTCCTGAAAAAGATCAAGGACGCCAATCTGAGCGAAAACGGCGCACCGGTCATTCCGCTCGGCGGCTTCCATGACGGATGGGCGGTAGGTATCGGGAATACAATGTTCTACGGGGCCGATTACCAGGATAAAGGCGACGGCACGCTGGAGCATGTGTTCTTCACGAAGGCTTACGAGGATTACACGCTGTATTACCGCAAGCTGATATCCGAAGGACTGCTGGATCCGGATGCTTTTACGCAGACCGACCCGATTGCGAACGAAAAAATCAAGCAGGGGCGCATCGCGGTGCTGTCGGCGCACTACCCAGCCATTCTGGACGCTTCCAAGGAATACGTGAAAGCGCATCCGGGCAGCGATTACGTCCCTGTCGGACCTCTCGAGCGGGCCGGGGCAGAACCGAACCGTCCGGTCGACCTGAACATTCAAGGAAATAACGTTACCGTCATCACGAAAAAAGCCAAAAACGTCGACGCTGCGCTGAAGCTGCTCGATTTCCTCGCTTCCGACGAAGGCTTCATGCTGGTGCATTACGGCATTCAAGGGACGCATTGGGATATGGTTGACGGCAAACCGGCCGCCAAGCAGGAATGGTTCGATAAGTTTACGGCGGACACGACGGGCAAGGCGAAGAAGAACGAAGGCATCAGCATCGGTCTGGAAAATATGACCGGCATGGACCGTATTAATTCGGTCGGCGGCGGAGACATTTGGGCAGACCAGGAACGCCTGAAAGCGATGGACAACGCGCGTAAAATTTTGCGTCCGAACGGTATCAGCGTCATTTCCGCCTTCAATCCGGGGGATGTGATCACCAAATCGCCGCAATGGGAGACGCTGAAGCCGTCCATGGACCAAATCGGCGACGTATGGAAGCAGGCGATCTTCGCCAAGTCGGACGATGCGGCCCTGAAGGTGATCAACGACCTTCGCGAGCAAATCAAGAACACCGGTTACGATGACGCCATGAAGTATGTCAACGAAGAACTGAAAGGGAAAGAAGTCGTCAAATTGTCGATGCCTAACTAAAGGAGGGTTCACCCTTGAGCAGCCGATTGGGAAGCAAAGGACCGGAGTGGACAGGATTTCAGGAATCCCGTCCTTACGGGCCGAAGTATGATCTCCGCACGGATTTCGTTATGGTCTACGGCATATCGGATGATTTACCGGAGCGCATTCAGGGCTGGAAGCAGGCAGGATACACGATTCATCTGATGACCGGCGTATCATGGGGGGAGTACCAGGATTATTTGTATGGCCGCTTCGACGGGCGCAATCACTGGGATGAAGCCCAGGTCAACCGGGCGGGGGATCAAGTAAGCCACGGCAAGGACGTCCCGTACATGGTGCCGACCGTCTCGTTCGCCGAGTATTTGGCGACTCACATCAAGCGGGCGATCGACAGCGGCGTCGAGGCCATCCATATGGAGGAGCCGGAATTCTGGGCGGCTTCGGGTTACTCCGAAGCCTTCAAGCGGGAGTGGCGGAACTACTACGGTGAAGATTGGATTCCTCCGCACTCGTCGCCTGACGCCCAATACCGCGCTTCCAAGCTGAAAGCGTATGTGTACTACCGGGCGCTGGACCGGATCTGCAGCCAGATGAAAGAGTATGCGCTTGTTCACTACGGGCGCACGGTCCGCTTCTATGTCCCGACGCACAGCCTGATCAACTACACGCAGTGGCGGATTATCAGCCCGGAAGCGCTGCTCGTGAACATGCCGGCCTGCGACGGCTTCATCGCCCAAATCTGGACGGGAACCGCCCGGACCGCAAACGTCTATAAGGGTATCCGCAAGGAGCGCACCTTTGAAACGGCATTTCTGGAGTATGGCGTCATGCAGGAGCTGACCCGCGGCACGGGCCGCGAAATGTGGTTCCTTCACGACCCGATCGAGGACAATCCGCGCTATACGTGGAAGGATTACGCGTACAATTACCGCTCGACGGTCGTGGCCTCGCTGCTGCATCCGGGTGTTTCCCAATACGAGGTATGCCCTTGGCCTTGGCGGGTGTTCGAACTGGGGTATCCGAAAGAGGGCGGCAGCGGCAAGGAAGTTATACCGGCAGGCTATAAAACGTCCCTGCTTACCGTCATGAACGTGCTGCGTGACATTCACCGGTATGACGGGGATGTGCAGGAAGGCGAGGCGACGACCGGCGTTGGCGTTCTGCTGGCGAACTCCGCGATGTATCAGCGGGGCGACGTCGATCCGGACGAAGACGGACGCAAACAGGGGTTTAAGTACGACGGCACCTCCGGTACGGAAGAGCTGAGCGAAGCGCAGCAGGAGCTGCTGGATTGGTCCGCCTTTTACGGGATGGCGCTGCCACTTGTCAAAGCAGGCATTCCGCTGCGGCCGGTCCAGCTGGACAATATCCTGACCTTTCCCGGATATTTGGCGGATTACCGCGTGCTGCTGCTGAGCTACGAGCTGATGAAGCCGGAGCATCCCGGCATTCACCAGGTTCTCGGGCAGTGGGTCCGCGAAGGAGGCGTATTGATCTATTACGGCGACGGGAGCGATCCTTTCCACAACGTGCAGGAATGGTGGAACCGCGACGCAGGCCGCGCCTATGACCGGCCGGAAGAGCATCTGTTCGAGTCGATGGGGCTGGGGCGTAACCCGGGCGAAGGAGAGCACCGCGTCGGCGATGGGGCCGTGCTGTACTACCGGCAGCATCCTGCGGAATTGTCCCGCTCGGAGGAAGGCGCCGAGCAGGTGCGGAGCAGCGTGCGTCAGGCGCTTCAGTTCCGCGGGGAGCAGGACGCGTACCTTGAGAGCGGCCTGCTTCACATCCGGCGCGGTCCGTATGTGATCGCGCATGCGCTCGACGAGCGCGATGCCGCGGAGCCGGCGGCACAGCTCGAAGGGGCGTTCGTCGATCTCTTTGATCCGGAGCTGCCGGTGCTGAGCCGCGTGGAACTTCAGCCCGGTGATGACCGCCTTCTGTATGATCTGGACCATCCGGCGGCACAGTTGCAGGACCAGCCGGTCATTCTTGTCAGCGCATCCCGGATTCGCGAGGAGCAGTACCTCGAAGGCAAGCTGACATTCGTCTCCGAGTCCCCTTCCGAAATGACGGTCAGCACGCGTATTCGCGTTCCGGCTGAACCGTCGGCCGTGACGGCAGGGGGACAGCCGGCAGCCTGTGCCTATGATCCCGGTTCAAAAACGGTCTTGATCCGATACCCCGGCGTACCGGAAGGGATTGAGATCGCGGTGAATTGGGCGGAATAAGCTTATCAGCAAGTTTTCTGGTGAGATTGTGAAGAAAACCGGTGGAACCCCTTGGTTCCGCCGGTTTTTTGGTCCTACTGCTATTGCTGCCTCGGTCATCACCCCTGGAGTTCTGGTATCGAGGCAACCGCTTGCGTCAGCCCTTCAAAATCGATCGAAAATTTTTATCAGGGTGTTCACAGCTTGTCCCGGCTTGTCTATCGGTTTGAAGACATCCTCTAATTTGTGTTAGAATAATCATATATGAATTTTTCACAAGAGGGGGGATAGGATGGCAGCATGGATGAATAGACTTCGGATGATGTTCATTGTCGTTCTGGGTGTCATTCAGATGGCAACCTTTCCCGTTTCCCTGGAAGAAGAAGTGTTTACCTCCCCTGCAAGTTCGACGGAAACCGAGACGGTGTACAGCCGGATCGATCCTCCAAGCAAACCGCTCGTACGGAAAACGCCAACCCTCATGCAGAGACTGATCATGCTGGCGTCAGCCCTTCCTCTCTGTTTTGTGCTGCCGCTGCTGCTTGTGCTGCGTATTCCGAAACCGCGGCTACCCTTTGTTCCGTGTGTTTTTCTCCGTAAAAAATATTTACTGCTGCTTCCGATAAAATTTACCTCGAGTTATGTGGCTTAATCTCCTTCCTGAATAGACGGTTCCTTATTGGCATGCGCCGGGGCATTCTCGCACCTGGACTGTAAAAAAGCCGATAGCGGGACGGTTCGTTTCGTGTACCCAAAAATGGATGAAAGACCGCAGGATGGCTTGGCTCTGTGACAGCTGCTGTTCGCTGCGTGTGGCAATGCCGTTGTGTTGGCTGACGTGTGAAGAATTTCGTTATTGATATTTTTGTCACGATTTATCGTTGATCGTTTGTTTTTTCTGCCATGGCTGGATTTAGTTTGAAAGTAAATCGGTTAGGCATATTTCGTTGTTTTTTATAGTGGATCAGCCAGGCTTTTTGGGCTTTGATGCAGTGCTGGATTGGCTGCGGATTGCAATGGCTTTGATAGCAAATGGTATACCTTTGATACGGCAGCATTCAGTCTGAGTGTGTTTTGTTGCGGTTGCCTTGCGCTTTTTCGAAAAAACGTGGCATTCTGCCATTTGCAGCAACCCAATAATATGTGAAATGTTTCTCAAATATAAACATGTAATTACAGGAGGCTATTCTCATGGATATTCGTGAGTCTGTATTGCCCGGAATCGGGATGAAATATGTAATGGATACCGCCAGCGGCGACCGGATGGTCGTGGTCATTCATGATGACGGCCGGCGTGAACTGTACCATTTTTCGTACGAGGATTTGGACCAAAGCATCTCGATGGTGACCCTGGAAGATCCGGAGGCGCGGCAGCTGGCCGCTCTTGTCGGCGGTATGACGTACAAACCGAAGCAGCTCGAACGGGTGGAAATGGCGTTTGACGAGCTGACGATCGAGTGGTACCGGATCGAGCCGCATTATGGATGCACGGGAAAAACGATCGGTGAGCTGAACATCCGGCAAAATGCCGGAGTCTCGGTGATCGCGCTGCTGGATAAACGTAACGGCAAACAAGTGAATCCCGGCCCGGAAGCCGTGCTGAACGCGGAGGCGACGGTTGTCGCCATCGGAGAGCGGGAGCAGCAAAAGCGGTTCAAACAAATTCTGATGAACGGAAGCGGGTGAAAGGATGGAGCATTTGGTATTTGAAATTGGTTTAGCGCTAGTCCTCATTGCACTGGGGGGATTGATCTCGGCAAAGCTGCGGTTTTCGGTGATCCCGTTCTATATCCTGATCGGCATGGCGGTAGGTCCGCATGCGACGGAGCTGTGGCATTTCGATTTCCGGTTTATCGACAGCGCGCCGTTTATCGATTTTATGGGACGGATCGGCGTTTTGTTCCTGCTGTTCTACCTCGGGCTCGAATTCTCCGTCGGCCGGCTGATCAAGTCGGGTCGGTCGATCGCCGTAGGCGGTTCAATATATATCGGCATTAATTTTACGCTTGGGCTGATGCTCGGATTTTTCAGCGGGTTTCCGCTCGCCGAGACGCTGATTATCGCGGGAATTACGACGATTTCGTCCAGCGCGATCGTAGCGAAGGTGCTGGTGGACCTGAAACGGACCGCCAATGCAGAAACCGAAATGATTCTCGGCATCATCATGTTCGAGGACGTCTTCCTCGCTGTGTATATCTCGATACTGTCCGGGTTTGTGCTCAGCGACTCCAGCTCGATCGGCGGCGTGCTGCTGTCGGCACTTGTGTCACTCGGGTTTATGCTCGCCGTCATCATTCTCGGACGTAAAGCGGTGCCTTATCTGAACAAATGGCTGCGGATCCGTTCCAACGAGCTGTTTGCCCTGGTTATTTTCGGCGCGCTGTTTCTGGTCGCCGGCTTTTCCGAAACGATCCACGTGGCCGAGGCGATCGGGGCGCTGCTGGTCGGACTGGTGCTGGCCGAAACGGAACACGCCAAGCGGATCGAGCATTTGATCATGCCGTTCCGGGATTTTTTCGGGGCGATCTTTTTCTTCAGCTTCGGCCTGTCCATTGATCCGATGTCCTTGGGCGGAAGTGCCATATGGCTTGCGCTGGCAGCGGTCATTGTGACGCTGATCGGGAACTTTAGTGCAGGCATGCTGGCCGGGCGAACGGCTTCGCTGTCTCCCAAAGCATCGGCCAACATCGGGCTGACGATCGTTTCGCGGGGCGAATTTTCGATCATTATGGCCAACCTGGGCAAAGACGGCGGCCTGATGGAAATCCTCCAGCCGTTCTCGGCGATCTACGTGCTGATCCTGGCCATCCTGGGTCCGCTGCTGACGAAGCAGTCGAAATCGATTTTTACCTTCTTGAACCGCTGGATCAAATTTAAGGACCGAAAACCGGGGATTCAGAAGGAAGAGGCGCTGTAAAAAGCCGAAAGAATGCTGCAAGGCTAGTTCCGTTGTTCGCAATGGTGAAGTGGCTGGATAAGACTAACGAATGTTTGGGTAAATGCGATCCCATCCAATGGACTTCCATTTCAGTTTAGGGAGGGAAGGTTATGCATGATCCGATCAAGCAGGCCGTATGGTCATGAGAAAAACATTTGGAGCTACCGGCAGAAACAGCAAGCATGCCATTCTCAAATCGGTGATCGGCGGCATCGCCGCTTCAATCGGCGTTGAGCTGTTTCTGCATCCGCACGAGCTGATCGCAGGCGGCGTCACCGGGATTTCCGGCCTGGTGTCGTTTCACACCGATAATCATTTCGGGATGCTGCTGGTGCTGTTTAATTTGCCTCTGCTGTTCTTTTATTCACTTCTGGGCCGAAAAAAAATATTGCTCCAGGTGCTCCCGGGGCTGCTTGCATTTGCCGGGTCGGCGTTCCTGCTGGCGCCGCTTCCAGCCGTCAGCGGTGAGCCGGTCATTGCCGCGCTGGCAGGCGGCCTGTGCCTTGGCTTCGGCGGCGGGCTGGCCGTCAAATCAGGCGGCCTGCTGGACGCGCTTGGCCTCGAAAAAACCGACCGCATCCGATCAGCCGGGATTCAGGCGGGCACCCGCCCGGCCATCTCCGTGGAACGGCTGCTATTGCTCTGCCACGCCCTGGTGCTGGTCACCGCCGGCGCGGCTTTGGGGTGGGAGCGGACGCTGTACTCCGCGTTCGCCTGCCTGGCGGCATATGAAACCGCCGGGATCGTCATATTCGGGTTTCGCCGATTGGCCGGCGTGACGACGACGAATCCCCGGCAGGTGGAAGCCGAAATGAAAAGCCGGCTGCGGCTTGAAGGACTCGCGTGGAATGATGCCGGGATCGGCCATGACCGTGCTCGTGAGATTGATCGTGACAGCGATTACGCGCGGGTTTCTGCTCAGACTCGATTGATGTACAGTGTGCATCTGCTGGATGTGCCGCGCTTCAAGGCGGTAGTTCGCAAAGCCGATCCGCAGGCGGAGATCGTATGGGTGGAGCGGTCCGGAATGAAGCAGGAATAAGACAGGAACGAAGCAGGGATAAGGCAGGAACGAAGCGGGCATGAAGCAGGCATGAAGCAGGCATGAAGCAGGCATGAAGCAGGCATGAAGCAGGCATGAAGCACGAATGAAGCAGAAATAAAGCAGAAATAAAGCAGGAATGAAGCAAAAATACAGCAGTGATGAGGCAGGATGTGTCTCGAAGTATCTGAAATTTACTCTTGTTTTGCAGCACATAGCATTACAAGCTAAATAGGAGCGTAAGTGCAGTTCATTTCCGGTGAAACGGCCGCAAGCCAGTAAATCGGAAATGAACTGCACTTTTTCCGTTGTTCGCCAAAGCAGATTTTTTGACTGCAAATAATTGCTCTTTGCTGTTTTTTGCATCTATTGATGACCGGGCGGAAGTAGCGGTCACAAAATAGCTGTTACTTTTACGTTCTATACGGCACTGAGGACACCAAGCAGACTGTGCTTATTTTTCCGCACCGCGCCTGCATTTTATGCCATCTTCAAAAATTATCCAATCAAAAATTTTTGAAAGCGCTATTGTCAAAAGAAAAGTGATGTGTTATTTTATGTGTGTAACCGGTTCCACATTTCGAGGTGATCATAACAGATGGTAACGATAAAAGATGTAGCACGCCATGCAGGGGTTTCGGTCGCGACCGTATCCCGGTGCATTAATGAAACAGGATACGTACACGCTGATACCCGCAAGAAAGTGGAAGACGCGGTTCGAGCGTTGAATTATGCGCCAAACGAGGTTGCAAGATCATTATACAAACGCAAGTCGAGGCTGATCGGACTTTTGCTGCCTGACATTACGAACCCCTATTTCCCGCAATTGGCGCGGGGTGTGGAGGACGGCATGCAGGCTAATGAATTCCGCATCATTTTCGGCAATAGTGACGAGAACGAGCAGAAGGAACAGGAATACATCCAGACCTTCATTCAAAATAATGTGGTCGGCGTCATCTCTTCAACCAACCGTCCGGATTCGGATATATACGCCAAGCTGAACATCCCGGTCGTGTTTCTGGACCGTACGTCCAGCGACAGCCCGTCGGTTTACTCGGACGGACGCAAGGGCGGACGGCTGGCCGCCCAGGAAATGATCGCCCGCGGCAGCAAGCGGATCACGGTCCTGCGCGGACCTGTACATATCCGTCCCGCCCAGGACCGGTTCCAAGGCGCCGTGGAGGTACTTGAGGAAGCGGGGATCGACTACAACATCATTCAGACTTCGTCCTTTTCCTTTGCGGAAGCGGAAAGCTGGGCCAAAGAGCTGTTCGCCAAGCATCTCGACACCGACGGGGTCATCGCCAGCAACGATATCGTGGCGACTGCCGTTTTGCATGAGGCTCAGCGCCTCGGCAAGCGTGTGCCGGAAGATGTGCAGGTGATCGGCTTTGACGATATCCCGCTCAGCAGCCTGCTTTCCCCGTCGCTGTCAACGATCCGGCAGCCGGCCTACGATATGGGCAAGGAAGCGGCGCTGCTGCTGATCCGCCTGATCGAGCAGGGAAAAGTGGACAATCGAAATATACAACTGCCCGTATCTTTTGTAGAGCGGGATACGACCAGAAAGGTGGATTAAGATGGCTAACATTTGCGTAATCGGAAGCAGCTCGATGGACCTGGTAGTGACATCGTCCAAACGTCCGGGAGCGGGGGAGACCGTTCTCGGCGAGAGCTTTAAAACCGTGCCTGGAGGCAAGGGAGCCAACCAGGCGGTGGCAGCCGCCCGACTCGGGGCGAGCGTCAGCATGATCGGCCGGGTGGGAGACGACCACTTTGGCGAAGCCATTTTGAACAATTTCCGAGCTAATCATGTTTCTGTAGATTATGTGGAACCGGTTACAGATATGGAAAGCGGAACGGCTCACATCGTGCTTGCCGAAGGGGACAACAGTATCGTTGTTGTTAAAGCAGCTAATGATGAGGTCACGCCGGCCTATATCGACCAGGCTGTACAAGCGATCACCGCCGCCGATATGGTGCTGATCCAGCAGGAAATTCCTGAAGAAACGGTGGAGCACG
Organism: Paenibacillus sp. PSB04; assembly: GCF_025809195.1. Lineage (NCBI taxonomy): Bacteria > Bacillati > Bacillota > Bacilli > Caryophanales > Paenibacillaceae > Paenibacillus > Paenibacillus sp. PSB04. The sequence goes on along the minus strand of NZ_CP081301.1, from coordinate 5,889,048 downwards.
TAAGCCGGATCTGTGCCGAGCACGGCGTTCCGCTGCTGCTGAATCCGGCGCCGGCGCGTCCAATCAAGGACGAAGTGATCGAAAACGCGGCGTACATCACGCCGAATCAGCACGAAGCTGCGATCATGTTCGGCGAAGGCCGGGTATCCGAAGCGCTGCGCCGGTATCCGAACAAGCTGTTCATTACCGAAGGCAGCAGCGGTGTACGTTATTTTGACGGACAGGAAGAGGTTGTGATTCCTTCCTACAAAGTCGAAGCCGTCGATACGACCGGCGCCGGTGACACCTTTAACGCGGCCTTTGCCGTGGCGCTGGCTGAAGGCAAGCCGATTGCGGACAGTGTCCGGTTCGCCAACCGTGCCGCTTCGCTGTCGGTCATGAAGTTTGGCGCGCAGGGCGGCATGCCGACACGTCAAGAAGTGGAGGAGAACCTGTAATGAAAAAACATGGGATGCTGAACAGTCACATTGCCAAAGTCCTCGCCGACCTCGGCCATACCGACACGATCGTCGTGGCCGATGTGGGCCTTCCCATCCCCGAAGGGGTCACCAAAATCGACCTCGCCCTGAGGCTTGGGAATCCGAGCTTTGAGGAGGTCGTGAGTTCCATCGCGGAGGACATGGAAATCGAAAAGGTCATCGTCGCCGCGGAAATGAAAACGGATAACCCAGAAGCGCAAGCTTACATTGACAATACATTTGCGGATTGCCCGATTGAGGACGTGCCTCACGAACAGTTTAAAGCTTTGACCCGCACAGCCAAGGCGGTCATCCGGACCGGAGAAGCCAAGCCGTTCGCCAACTGCATTCTGCAATCCGGCGTCCATTTTGGATAAAGAGGAGGAACCCTTATGCACATACAAATGCAAGGCATTTATAAATCCTTTGGCACCAACCACGTGCTGAGCGGTGTGGATTTTGAGCTTCGGGAAGGCGAAGTTCACGCCTTGATGGGGGAGAACGGCGCCGGCAAGTCCACCCTGATGAACATTCTCATCGGTCTGCATCAGCGGGATGAGGGCGTCATCCGGATCGACGGCAAGGAGACGTATTTTCCAAACCCGAAGGAAGCGGAAAAAGCGGGCATCGCTTTTATCCACCAGGAATTGAACATTTGGCCTGACATGACCGTCCTTGAAAACCTGTTTATCGGCAAGGAAATGACCACGAAGTGGGGACTGCTCAGCACCAAACAAATGAAAACGCTGGCAAAGGCCCAATTCGACAAGCTGTCGGTAGACATCCCCTTCCAGCGTGAAGCCGGGGAGTGCTCGGTAGGCCAGCAGCAGATGATCGAGATCGCCAAGGCGCTCATGACCGACGCCAAAGTCATCGTCATGGACGAGCCGACGGCCGCGCTGACCGAGCGGGAGATCCGCAAGCTGTTCGACGTCATTGCCGCCTTGAAAAAGGAAGGCGTTTCCATCGTCTATATTTCGCACCGGATGGAAGAAATATTTGAAATCTGCGACCGGATCACCGTCATGCGCGACGGTAAAACGGTGGATACGAAGGACATACCGCATACCAACTTTGACGAAGTCGTGAAAAAAATGGTCGGCCGCGAGCTGACCGAGCGTTACCCGCACCGGAACCCGTCGCCCGGCGATGTGGTGCTCGAAGTGAAGAACGCCACCCGCAAGGGATTGTTTGAGAACGTCAGCTTTCAAGTGCGTTCCGGCGAGATCGTCGGCTTCTCCGGCCTGATGGGTTCGGGGCGAACCGAGATCATGCGCGCCCTGTTCGGGCTCGATCACTTGGACAGCGGCGAAATATGGATTAAGGGCAAAAAAGCCCATATCCGCAAGCCTGACGATGCGGTCAAACGCGGCATCGGCTTTATTACCGAGGACCGGAAGGATGAAGGGCTGCTGCTCGATTTTTCGATCCGGGAAAATATGGTGCTGCCAAGCTTGTCCGGCTTTACGTCCAAAGGCTTTATCAACGGGAAACGGGAAAAAGACTTCGTCGACCTGCTGGTCAAACGGCTGCAGATCAAAACGCAGTCTGCTGAAACCGCGGCAGGCGACCTGTCCGGCGGTAACCAGCAAAAGGTGGTCATCGCCAAATGGGTTGGCATCGGTCCGAAAGTGCTTATCCTAGACGAGCCGACACGCGGGGTCGACGTCGGGGCGAAGCGGGAAATTTACCAACTGATGAACGAATTAACCGAACGCGGCGTTGCAATTATTATGGTTTCCTCCGAGCTGCCCGAGGTGCTGGGCATGAGCGACCGGATCCTGGTCGTCCATGAAGGCGAAATCAGCGGGGAACTGAGCAGCGAAGAAGCCACGCAGGAAAAAATAATGACGTTAGCAACAGGGGGACAGTAACATGACAACCATTCAAGACGCTAAAAAGCCAAAAGGCTTCCAACTATCGCAAGTGACGCAAAAGCTGGGCCCGCTGCTGGGGCTGATCATCCTGATCATTATCGTATCGGTGCTGAATCCGAGCTTTTTGGAACCGCTTAACATTTTGAACCTGCTCCGCCAGGTGTCGATCAACGCGCTTATCGCGTTTGGTATGACCTTCGTCATCTTGACAGGCGGCATCGATTTGTCCGTCGGTTCGATTCTCGCATTGTCCAGTGCGTTTGTCGCCAATATGCTGGTGTCGGGCTTTGATCCGATCCTGGCGATCATCATCGGCTGTCTTCTCGGCGGCGTGATGGGTATGGTGAACGGCCTGCTCATTACAAAAGGTAAAATGGCGCCGTTTATTGCTACATTGGCGACCATGACGGTATTCAGAGGCTTGACGATGGTGTACACGGACGGTAACCCGATTACAGGACTTGGCGACAGCCGGCTGTTCCAGTTGTTCGGGCGCGGATACGAGCTCGGTATCCCGGTACCGGCGATCACCATGATCATTACGTTTGTCATTCTGTGGGTCATTCTTAATAAAACGCCATTTGGCCGTAAAACCTATGCCATCGGCGGTAACGAAAAAGCATCGATCGTATCCGGTATCAAGGTACCGCGTGTAAAAATCATGATCTATTCCCTGGCAGGACTGCTGTCGGCTCTGGCCGGCGCCATCCTGACCTCCCGCCTGAACTCGGCGCAGCCGACGGCAGGCACATCCTATGAGCTTGACGCCATCGCGGCGGTCGTCCTTGGCGGCACGAGCTTGTCCGGCGGACGCGGACGCATCGTCGGCACCCTGATCGGCGCGCTTATCATCGGTACACTGAACAACGGTCTGAATTTGCTCGGCGTTTCTTCCTTTTACCAAATGGTCGTCAAAGGGATCGTCATTCTGATCGCCGTCCTGATCGACCGGAAGAAATCCGCATAAGAAGGAGTAGATCATCATGAAAAAATTAACGCTAATCGCAGCTGCACTCTTGTTGATTCTGACCACAGGCTGTTCGCTGGAACCGCCGGAATGGGCCAAACCCAAAACGGGCGGCGATATTAAGGAAATGAAAATCGGCTTGTCCGTCTCCACGCTCAACAATCCGTTCTTCGTCTCGCTGAAGGACGGCGTGGTGGCCGAAGCCAAGAAGCAGGGCATGGAAACGATCGTCGTCGACGCCCAGAACGACTCGGCCAAGCAGAGCAATGACGTGGACGACCTGATCCAAAAAGGGGTCAACGTGCTCCTGATCAACCCGACGGATTCCGCCGCGATTTCCACGGTCGTGCAGAACGCCAACGATTTGGGGATTCCGGTCATTACGCTGGACCGTTCTTCAGACAAAGGAGACGTCAAAGCGCTGGTTGCATCGGATAACGTCAAGGGTGGCAAAATGGCGGCCGAATACATCGTGAAGATGCTTGGCAAAGGTGCCAAAGTCATCGAGCTGGAAGGCGTGCCGGGGGCATCCGCAACCCGCGAACGCGGCAAAGGCTTCCACGAAGTGGCCGACACCGAATTGAACGTCATTGCCAAGCAGGCGGCCGATTTTGACCGGACCAAAGGTCTGAACGTCATGGAAAACCTGCTGCAGGGCAACCCGGACGTGCAAGCCGTCTTTGCCCACAACGACGAGATGGCGCTCGGCGCGATCGAAGCGATCCAAAGCTCCGGCAAAAATATCCCGGTCATCGGGTTCGACGGCAACGAAGACGCGCTGAACTCGATCAAAGCCGGCAAGCTGACCGCCACCGTGGCACAGCAGCCTGAGCTGATCGGCCAGATGGCCGTGCAGGCGGCGAAGGACGTGCTGCAGGGCAAAACGGTCGACAAGTCGATCCCGGCGCCGCTGAAGCTGGTGACGAAGGATCAGCAGTAAGATCGCAGCGAAGAGGTAACGAATTAACAGGTCAGCAAAGAGATGGATTTTTATATTATAATGATAGAAGGAACAATATTTGAGAACGGTGACGCCCCTCAGTCTATCTTACGCCAATGCTGCGTAGGAAGGACGGGGGCTTTTTTTATGCTTAACGATTGCTGGAGAGATGGGCTGACAAGGTGGATAATACATCGCTTAGCCCGCCGACATATACCAACATGGCACAGAGTGCACCCCGCGAACCGGAACGGAGATATCAGCGTATCTGCACCATTTGGTATAATGACTCTCCCTGCGGTTTGGGTTGTCCCTGGGCTAACGCTGAGGTAACACGGCAAAAGCACACCAATGCGGGCGATGTCACATATTCTATCAGGAATACATCCTCCAAATGAGGTGCATACAGTGAAGCAGCTGGAGAAGTTATTGAAAAAAACGGCCGTCAGCCGTCCGAGCAAAACAACAAGTCGTCAGATCGTCGTGTTCAAAACGCAGCAGGATTACCGGCAGTGCCTTGATATACTCAACGCAAATGGAATCAAACCGGTGAAGGCCGTGGACAGCCACCGGCTGATCTGCTGCCATTTTCACCGCTCCACGGATATGGACAAAATAAAACAGCATCCCTGCGTCGCCTATGTCCAGCGGGACGCGAAAGTGAAGGCGCACGCGATCAAGCCAGCGGCCGCCGCCAAACGCGGCGGTGTGAACAAGGCCACCAAGAAAAGCGCATTGGTGGACACGGCCAAAATTCCCTGGAATGTCAGCAGGGTGAAGTCGCCCGAGCTGTGGAACCGGACGATGGGTCGAGGAGTAAAGGTGGCCATCATCGACACGGGCATCGCCAAACATCCGGATCTGTGTATCGCGGGCGGTGTAAATACGATTACCGGTGGATCGTTTCAGGATGATAACGGCCACGGCACGCATGTGGCCGGCATCGCGGCAGCCACCGGACGGCAAAAAATTTTCGGCAATGCGCCCAAAGTCAAGCTGTTCGCCGTGAAGGTGCTGGACCAAAACGGAAACGGCTTTGTTTCCGACATTGTGGAAGGGATCGACTGGTGCCTCAAACGGGGAATCAAAGTGATGAACATGAGCTTCGGGCTGACCGGATCCGGCAATAACAAGGCGCTGCAGGACGCCATTAAACGGGCAGCCAAGCAGGGGGCCGTCATTTCGGCGTCCGCGGGAAACGAGAAGACGATGTTCAGCCCGCTGATCGACGCCCCGGCCCGTTATCCCGAGACCATCGCCGTTGCTGCGACGGATCGAGCGAACCGGGTTGCCGATTTTTCGAGCCGGGGGAACGGCATTTCTGTCGCGGCGCCGGGCGTCAATATTTTATCAACATTGCCCGGAGGCACGTACGGCAAGATGTCGGGAACTTCGATGTCGGCTCCTCATGTGACGGGGGGAGCCGCATTGCTGAGGGCGCTGTTCCCAAGGATGAGGCCGGCCGAAATTAAACGACGTTTCGAAGCCAGTGCGCTTCAGATTCCGGGAGGCAAGCAGGCGGTAGGCGCCGGACTGCTGCAGGTCGCACCCGCGGCGGTTATACCCGCGGCAATTGCTTCAGGGAGCCGGGTCCCAAGCAAGACGCGACGCTTGAAGAAGGCAAAGTCTGCGTCCCGGCCGGTGCTGTTAATCCCTTCCGGACGGAGCAAACGGTGAGAAGGAGCAGGCGAGATGCCTGCTCCTTTTTTCATGGATAGCCGGGGGTTGGAAGAATGGTTCATCCACCATTGGAGCGCCGCAGCGGCACTGTGGACCGAAGGGTAGTCACAGAATGGATAGGCTCTCGGGTTTATTTATGGCTAAGCCTGTGGATGGCTGGGGCGGACTATGTGCTTTTTGGATCATGGGTAGAAGGCAGACTTTATTTGAAAAATATGGTATATAGTAAGGGATGGAGCTGTGAAAGGAGCAGTGGAATGGAAACTAGTAAATACCGGATCCTCTATGCCTGTTCCATGACCGCGGGGCTGATCCTTCTTCTCTCGGGACTGGCACTTTGGATACCCAGAACGACGAGATCGGATACGCCCGATGCGTATTATATTGTATGGTACTGCCTGAAATTCCTCCTTCCCACCGCAGGCTTACTGCTGATGGTTATCGGATCCTTCGTTTATTCCACTTACAAGGACTTATACCGGGAGATCCGGGAACTAAAAGACCATGTCCGATCGCTGGAGAAAAAAATATCCGGTTAATATGGAGCGGCGGGCAGAAGGTTTACGAGAAAATCCCTTTATCCAGCCCCTGACTCAAAAACAAGGAGGAGTGCATTTTGCGATTGATATGGACAACGTTCCTGTTTGTCTTCCTGCTGTCCGGCTGCAGCGAAGTTAAGAAAGAAACAGCAGGGGGATACGAAGATTGGCAGCAGAGCCCCTCGTTTACGATTACCAAATCCGGACCTGATGGGAATCCGGTGCCGTACGGGCTCAAGGGAAGCAAAGACAGATTTGCCATCGTAGACGGCTTAGTACAGGCGAATTCGAGCAACAAGCAGCTCCTCCACTTTTGGGGTGACACGCCGGAAGAAACCGGGCGGCTGCTGGATAAAGAAGTGAAAGTCATCGGAACAAGCCGGGAGACGGGAGAGCAGGTGACGGCTTTTGAAGGGAAGACGCAAATCCAGAATGACGATCCTGTGAAGGAGCCGCGGGAGTACGTCGAATCTGTTGGCTATCTGAATCTGCCGGCCAAAGGATTATGGAAGCTGGACGCCTACATCGACGGGAAAGCAAGTGGAAGCATCGTTATCGAGGTACATGACAAGCCTGGGCAGCAGTGACCCGTGGTTCCACACCTCTTCAACAAACCAAGATATAATCTTTCGTTCTACTTGAAAGGCAGCGGTATAAAACAGGTATATTTTAATTTTCCATTGTGCTCCCGCGCGCTATATGAGTAAATGAAATAGCCGTTTAGGCATGAATGACAAAGACAGATTCCGATACGAAAGAGGAGATTGCTCATTAAAACGTTATTCCAATATAATTGGCAGGTTCGTGAAGATTGGTTCCGCTGGTGTGAGAGCGTGCCGGAGGAGGAGCTGCTTCGCACCCGCACAGGCGGAGTAGGCGGAATTCTGCACACCCTGTTTCATATCGTCGATGTGGAATGGAGCTGGGTTCGCTACCTGCAGGGGAAGCCTGATTTTCAGGAGAGCTTTGACGGATACCGCAGCCTGGAAAAGGTGTTGAAACTGCAGGAAGCGTTCAAGCCGGAAGTGGAGGAATTTGTTTATTCCTGGAATGACGATTGGGAATATAAAGTATTCCGCGATGTCCATCCGGACGGCCACCCCGTTGAGGACAAATGGGGCGAAGTGATCCGGCATATGATCGCTCACGAGATTCACCATGTGGGGCAGCTGTCCGTCTGGTCCAGGGAACTCGGGATCAAGCCCGTCTCCGCCAATTTGATCGGCCGGGGCTTGATGAATCATCAAGCATAATTGACGTTTGCTACCTAATATTGATCCCTCGCCGTTATCCGTTATAATTATATGGGAACGTATATTCGGATGGAGGGCTCATGATGGGAAACTTTTTGGTGCTATTAGGGAACAAACAAACCGGGAGTCTCCGCGAGGATTTATTAGAGCAGCATGTCCAACACCTGGAGGCGATGAGCCGGTTAGGCTGTCTGCGGTTATGCGGACCTTTTACAGACGGGGCCGGTGCGGTGATGGTCTTCAGCGGACGCAGTGCCGAAGAGGTTGAGGACTGGGTCATACAGGATCCTTTTATTAAGGAGCGTTACTATGGCTCTTACGACATTAAGGAGTTTACGGAAGCGAATGAGTCAAACCGCTGGCTGATGGGAGAGCCAGAGGCGTGACACGCAAGTTTGAGAGCGTGCGGGCAAACCGTGTTTCTATCCGCGTAGGACGGTAGAATTCACGGTTTTTTCGTGTTGCAGGGAATTTGACGTGCCTAAACAACGTCTCCAGGGTATGTGGGGCAGAAGCTGATTCTGTCCTTTGGGATAGCCCGGAGTTGCTAATATTCTTATCGGAGGACCGAGGCAAATACCGGTGCAAATACGGGGCATATCCGGTATACTGCTTGTTATGAAGGAGGATGAAACCGATGGGCTACACAGATGAGGTGTCGAAGGAACTGTACAGTTACCTTCCCCCTCTCACCAAGAAAGACGACTTCGACGAGTTTTGGGAGACGACCATCAGACAGGCCAAGGAGGTTCCACTGGACCCGGAGCGTACGCTGATCGAATACCCGGCGCGGCATGTGAAGGTATACGACATTTCGTATTGCGGAATGGATGAGACGAGAATTTACGGCTGGCTGATCGTTCCCGCTTTTGAGAACAAAGAGAAATATCCCTGCCTGATCCATTACCATGGTTTTACCGGCAGCAGGGGCAAGCCTTCCGAGCTGATGCACTGGGTGATGATGGGGATGGCCGTATTGTCGGTAGACTGCCGTGACCAAGGCGGACGGACCGGCAACAACGCTTCATACTCGCACGGGTATGTGGCGAACGTGGCCAGCAAAGGCGTACATAACAAATGGGAATATTATTACCGGTATGCATACATGGATGCGCTGAAGGCGATCGATTTTGCCTGCACTCAAGCGGATATCGACGCTTCAAAAATCGTGATCGAGGGCGGCAGCCAAGGCGGTGCGCTCGGGACGGCGGTATCCGCCCTGGACGACCGTCCTGTGCTGGCGATGGTTGATGTGCCGAGCAACAGCAATCTCGTCTGCCGGATCGAAGGCAACCACGGGGCTTTCGCTGCGGTAGCCGAGTACTTAAACCGCCATCCGGAGCAGACGGATCATGTAATGGACAACCTGAGCTATTTTGACACGATGAATATGGCCGATCGTATCTCGTGCCGGGTACTGGCCAGCGTCGGACTCAAGGACGAAACCTGTCCGCCCCAGATGTATTTCGCGACCTATAACCGGATCCAAAGCGACAAGGACATCGTCATCTATCCTTTCAACGGACATGAAGGCGGCGGGGCAGGCCAGACCGAGGTTAAGCTGCGGTATTTGCGGGAGCATTACCCGGAGTGGTTCACGGCATAGCATAATTTCGGATTGACCAGGAACGTATGTTCCGGTATGATGATTTCAAGACAGCATGCGGAATGAACACAGAGCCAATGAATTCCATTCTGGAAGGGGAAAGCAAAAATGAGCAGCGGTACCGCATTATTGGTCATTGACGTGCAGGAAGGCATGTTCGTACCGGAATATCCCGTTTTCGACGGCGAAGCTTTGTTGGACAAGATCCAGGGTCTTGTCACGGACGCGCGCTCAAGCGGTGTACCTGTCGTGTACATTCAGCATAACGAAGAACCGGGCGAGCAGCTGGAGCCGAACAGCTTTGCATGGCAGATCCAGTCCCGGATCGCACCTGCCGAAGGGGAGATCGTCGTACAGAAATTTACGCCCGACGGGTTTCACGAGACGGACCTGCAGGAGAAGCTGAATTCGCTTGGCGTGCAGAGGCTGATCGTGTCCGGAATTCAAACCGACTTGTGCGTTGAAGCTACCAGCAAGCGCGCTGGACAGCTGGGCTACGAAGTAGTAGTCGTTGAAGACGCCCACACGACGTATGACCAAGGCGGCATGACCGCACGGGAGATTATCGAGGAATACAACGGGATGTTCCGTGATTTTGCGAAGGTTCAGCCAGCGGCTGCCATTGCGTTCTAAGGAAGTCCGGATCCCGGTTGCCCGGTTGGAATGAAACAGTCAGCACTCATGAAATTTAGGGAATGGTTGGGAATAGAGTCCATGTTGATGGTAACGGGGCTCTTTTTTCTGTTGCGGCGCATGAATAATGGGGAAGGGAAGCCTCCCAGCTTTCCTGATCGGATGCCGTGGATCACGGCTTTTATAGTTAAAAACTATTATATCTATACGATTTATATATTAGAACTATAACAGTTCTTTGTGTAAGCTTAATCAGAACCTAATCATCCGGTTAAAAGGAGGCTGCAGCAAATGAATAATGAGCCGATGACCCGGCGTACCGAATTATCCGGCAAACTGACGGATGTTCTTCAGGCCAGAACGCTGGCATTATCGCATCCCACCCTGCAAGGAATGTTAACGAAGGGCATGTCGGTCCTGGATGTTGGATGCGGCACGGGAGCCATTACCCGCGGCATCGCGGAAGCCGTAGGTCCGGAAGGCAGCGTAGTCGGGGTGGATCAAAACCCCCGTTTGATTAAGCAGGCGCAGCAAACGCATGGAAAAGTTCCCGGGCTATCGTTTACGGAAGGCGATATCTATTCGCTTGAGGAAGCAATGGAGGGTTGTCCTAGGTTTGATATCGTAACCTGCTCAAGACTCATGGTCTGGCTCCCCGATCCATTGACGGCGCTCAAGGCTATGGTAAAAGCGATAAAGCCTGGCGGGAAGATCGTCATTGCCGACTATAATCACGAAAAAATCGCTTGGTCGCCGCAGCCGCCTGCCAGCATGCTCGTGTTCTATTCCGCGTATCTGAACTGGCGGGAGGATGCCGGCCTGAACAACCGGATTGCGGACGATCTCCCGGATTTATTGCGGCAGGCAGGACTTGCACAGATCAAGGCCACGCCCTGCCATGAAGAGGTGCGGCGGGATGATCCCGATTATGCTGCGCGGTCAGGCCTGTGGGCGGATACCGCTTCCAGCCGGGGGCCGCAAATGGAGCGGGATGGATTCATAACACGCGGGGAATATGAACGGGCGGAGCGGGAGTACCGCCAATGGATTCAGTCCGAGGCTGAATCCATAACGATGTACATGCTTACCGTCGTTGGCGTCAAGCCTTAGGATCCGATACGGCTATGCCTGCGGCAAAGAAAGGACCCCGGAACGTGAGCAGGGACAGAATGCGTGCCATCTCTGCCGGCGTTTCCTGTCTTCCGCTCATCAGCCACTGCTGGATAATGCCGAGATGGGCGGAAGATACATATGACAGGAAGTATTCGGCGGGGACCTGCAGGTTCTCTTTGCGGATCAGCGGCGATAAATTTTTTTCCAGCAGATTTTTCCGGAACATCGCTTTCAACTGCGATTGGAAAGACACGTCTCCCTTTGGCCCCAATATGGCTTTAAGAAAAGCCGCATGCTCCTCGATATATTCGAACACGGTAACGATCAGGGAGACCGAAATGCCGGTTTCCCGATACGTTTCCAGATCCTCTGACGTCGCCTTCGTAATGATCGCGATGATCCCCTCAATCACTTCGGCTTCGCTCTGCTCGAGCAGGTCGAATTTGTCACGGTAATGCAAATAAAACGTTCCCCGGTTAATATTCGCCCGAGTCGTAATATCTTTGACAGATACGGCTTCAAAGCCCTTCTCCTCAATCAGCTCCGTCAGCGCATCGCGGATGACCAGCCGCGTTCGCACGATCCGGCGGTCTGTGTTTCCGTCCATGTGATCACTCCTTGAATCCGAGGTAGACACTTTTAAAGAATGTGTCGAGTAATGCGCACATTCCGGATTATTGTTTATTGAACCGTCTATGCGCTCTTATTATAATGAGTTTGCCCGAGATAATCAACGCGATGTTCATTATCTTGAACAAACTATAAAGGCATAGGAGTGATGAGTGAAATGACTTTGATGAAGCAAAAGCTGGTGTGGGTGCTGCCGCTGATCGTAGCCGCCGTTATATTTGTGTTTAGTTTGGCGATGATTCCGACCATAAATCCGACCCCGGTCCGCCTGCCGATCGCATTGGTCAGCGAGGATCAAGGCGTGACGCTGCCGAACGGAACCGCGACGAATATGGGAGAAACGCTGACCGGTATGATTAAACAGCAGACTTCATCCACGGCTTCAGCAGATGGACCGGCGATTGAATGGGTTCATGTAAACACGGAAAAGGAAGCGATGTCCGGTTTGGATGAACAGAAATATTATGCCGCGCTGGTAGTTCCGGCCGATTTCAGCCAGAATCAAGCGACGCTGCTCACGGATAAACCGGTTCAGCCTCAGCTGCGCATTTACGTGAACCAAGGCATGAGCGCTTCAGCTTCCACCATGGCCGGTCAGGTGCTCAACCAAATCGTCGACACGATGAATGCGAAGATCCGCGCTGACCTGCTGGCTGCAGCCGGTAAGCTGAGCGGCAAGGTTACGGTGCAGCAGGCATCTGTGCTGGCGGCGCCTATTGCGAAGGACGTAAAAAATGTCCATGAGACAGGCACCCATACGGCGAACGGCAACGCGCCGGTGTCGTTATTCCAGCCGATCTGGATGGGCAGCATCTTGGGCGGGGTTATGTTCTATCTCGTCATCAGCAAGCTGAACTTCGCCTACCGCCGATCTCTGCTCGCTGCCCGAGTAGTCCAGACCGTCGCGGGAGCTGTTCTGGCACTTATTGCCGGGTTCGGCCTGACCTGGTTTGCCGGGAGCTGGGGACTCCATATTCCGGACGGAACGGCTACTGCGATATTTTTGTCACTATGCTACTTTGCCTTTTTCCTGATGATCTCCGCCGTGCTGTCCTGGGCAGGGCTCAAGTCGATGGTGCTGTTTGTCCTGCTGCTCTTCTTCGGGGCTCCCCTGCTGAGCCTTCCTTCCGAGATGATGGGATCGTTCTACCGCGACTACGTGTTCCCTTGGCTGCCGATGCGGTTTATGGTGGAAGGGCTGCGTGAGATGTTCTTCTTCGGCCGGGGCCTGGATTGGAATCATTCGACTGCCGTGTTAACCGGCATTGCCGCGGTTAGTCTGGTTGTTCTGCTTGGCTCGGCTCTGAAGGCTCGGCAAAACCAGCAAACAGCAAGAGGTACCGTCGAGACGCAGACTGTGGAGGCGTAAAGAAGGCGGCCCATGCCAAAATCGCGCTCATCCTGGTAAATAGTTTTGCGCTGAAGAAGTACCGTAAATTATAATGAGGCGTAGAGAACTGCTAACCGTTTGAAGAACGGCGGCGAACAGGTGCAGGAGGAAAACGCATTGAAGCTCGAACGCATCATATCGATGATTTACATGTTGCTGAATCACGAAATTATTACCGCGTCGGCGCTGGCCGAGAAGTACAACGTTTCGCAGCGGACCATATACCGGGATATCGATGTCATCTGCGCGGCTGGCATTCCAGTGGTGTCCTACCAAGGGGTCAAAGGCGGTTTCGGCATTATCAAGGATTATAAAATGGAAAAAAGCCTGCTCGGTTCGTATGACGTCGGGTCGCTCGTGACGCTGCTCTCCAGCATGTCGACCGTGTTCGAGGACGAAAAGGCGGCCGAAACGATTCAAAAGCTGAAGACCATCCAGCACGAAAAGGATTCGCCGGTGTTGTCGATGAATCTAGCGAGCCGGCAGCTGTATAATGACGCTCTGCGGCTGCTGCGGGCGGCGATCACGGAATGCTGTGTCGTGCGCTTCAAATATATCAACGCCAGAAACGAGAAGACCGAGCGAATCGTGGAGCCGGTGCGGCTGATTTACGAATACGACGTCTGGTACCTGTTCGCCTACTGCCGGGACCGCCAGGATTACCGGAAATTCCGGCTGTCCCGGATGGCCGACCTGCAGGCGATGGGCGAGCATTTTACGAAGCATAAGCATGCGGCTCCCGAAGAAGTGACGTTTAAGCAGCTGCACAACCAAGGAAACCCGGTGCATGCGGTGATTCATTTTTCCGCCGACTGCCTGGCGAGAGCGATGGACTATTTCTATGGAGCGGAGAAAACATATCTCGACGACGGCTCGTTCCTGCTTAGCATTACCCTGGAGCATATGGAGCGAACGCAGTGGCTCATCCCGATGCTGCTCAGCTTCGGCGACGGTGCCGAGGTGAAGGAGCCCCCGGAGCTTCGGGAGGCTGTCCACGCCAAATTAAAAAAAATGATTCGGAAATACTCAGAAGTATGACATACAGTTGTCATACTTTTTTGTTTACACTCAGAATCAGTTACAGAGAAATCAGAAATTTAAAGGAGTGTTTGAGAACGTGAAACCTGCACAAAAAAGCAGTCTTCCGGTCGTCATCGCCGGCCTGCTGCTGGGCATCCTGATGGCCTCGATGGATAACACCATCGTCGCCACGGCCATGGGAAATATCGTGGGTGAGCTCGGCGGCATGGATAAGTTTGTATGGGTCACCTCGGCCTACATGGTGGCGGAAATGGCCGGGATGCCGATCTTCGGAAAGCTGTCGGATATGTACGGCCGTAAAAAGTTTTTTGTCTTCGGGATTATTCTGTTCATGCTGGGGTCTGCGCTGTGCGGCACGGCGACCACGATCACGGAACTGGCCTTGTACCGGGCGGTTCAGGGTATTGGCGGCGGAGCGCTGGTCCCGATCGCGTTTACGATCATGTTCGATGCCGTCCCGCTGGAGAAGCGCGGCAGCCTCGGCGGTTTGTTCGGCGCCGTGTTCGGCATGTCCAGCATTTTCGGACCGCTTCTCGGGGCGTACATAACGGATCATATCGCCTGGGAGTGGATTTTCTACATCAACCTGCCGCTGGGCGTCATCGCCTTCATCATGGTGGCGTTTTTCTACAAGGAGTCGCATGAGCATTCCAAGCAGCCGATCGACTGGTTCGGCGCCTTTACGCTGCTGGGAGCGGTCATCTGCCTCATGTTCGCCCTGGAGCTGGGCGGCAAGGAAATCGCCTGGGATTCCTGGGAGATCCTCTCCTTGTTCGGAGGATTTGCGGTGCTGCTGATCGCCTTCCTGTATGCCGAGACCAAAGCGAAAGAACCGGTTATTTCGTTCGGATTGTTTAAAAACCGGCTGTACGCCACCAGCGTCCTGGTCGGCCTGTTCAGCGGCGCGGCGTTTATCGCGGCTTCGGTGTACATTCCGATCTTTATCCAGGGTGTGCTGGGCGGTTCGGCTACCAATTCAGGGCTGGTGCTGCTGCCGATGATGGTCGGCTCGGTCGTCACGGCGACGCTGGGCGGCAGTCTGATGAACAAAATGCCGTACCGGAACATTTTGATTCCGACACTGCTGTTATTCCTGGTCGGCACGGCCTTGGTCGCCACCTTATCGGTGAACTCGACCCGGCTGATCGTGACGATCTATATGATTCTGATCGGGCTTGGAATCGGCGCGTCGTTTTCGGTGCTCGGAAACGCAGCCATTCATGGCCTGGACTATCGCCAAAGGGGAACGGCCAGCTCGACGCTGAACTTCCTGCGCTCGCTCGGCATGACGATCGGGATCACAACCTTCGGATTGATTCAGAGCCATTCGTTTACACATGAAATGACGAAAAGGTTCGGCTCTGCGGGGGCTGGCGCAGCAAACGCGGGAGGAGCAGCGGCAATGCCGGCGGGGCTCGATATCAAGGATCCGCATGCGCTGCTGGCTCCGGAGACACGCTCGCTGATTCCGCCTGAAGTGCTGCATAACATTTCCGAGATGCTCGCCTCTTCGATCGTCCAGACGTTCGCATGGGCCTGCGTACCAGCGATTCTGGCCCTGCTTGCGGCACTGTTTATGGGCAGCAAGAAGCTGGATCATACGGCGGAGGTTGCTCCTGCAGGCGGCGAAGGGAAGGAATATTCTCCGGTTCACTAAGCAATTTTGAGCTAAGCTCACCGCGGCTGCAATCTGGAGGCATCATGGATGCCCTGGACTGCAGCCTTTTTTGGCAGTGCAGAATGGTTAGGTGTTTACCAATCCCTAATTGACGCAGCTGCTGTACCTCCATACAATGAAGCTGAGATCTTACCTCGGAAGGGAAACGAAGAGCATGTTTAAAATCAGCGCTTTTGCCAAAATGAGCGGGATATCGATCAAAACGCTGCGTTATTACGATGAGCTGGGGATTCTGAAACCGTCTGCTGTGGATGAGAGTTCCGGCTATCGGTATTATTCCGCCGATCATCTGCTGACGGTGGAACGCATCCGCGCTTATAAAGAGCTTGGGCTGACACTGGAGCAGATCGCTCCGTTGCTTCAAGAGGAGGGAACGCCCGGTACGGCTGCGGATACGCTCGCCATGAAGCGGGCTGATCTGGAGACCGCCATCGAGGAAGCACAGCGTCAGCTAAAAGAAATCGACCGGAGAATGCAGCGGCTGGAACAAGTCGGGGCGGCTGCGGTGGATGGACCCGAAGCCGTAACGCTCCGTGAGCTGCAGCCGCAATGGGCCGCCTCGGTCAGGGATACGATCCGGCGGCAGGATCTCTGCCTGCTGGTCAATGAGGTCAGGGACTACGTCATGACTGGCGGCTGTGGAACACCGGACGGGCCGCTGATTCTTCTCTGGCATGACGCGGGCGGGGAAGGCGAAAGGGAAGTCATTGACATCGAGGTGGCATTTCCGCTGGAGGAACCAACCCCGGAGCGCGGGCGCGTCCGCATCGTAGAACTGCCCGGCTTTGAAACCGCCGCATCCCTGATTCATGACTGCAACCCCTATGCCGCCCACTGTCCTGCAGCAGTGCACGTCATGGCATGGGCCGCATCGCAGGGATATGAACCGTTACCCGGTGAGCCGGTCCGTGAAGTCTATATTGCCGCCGAACGAGACATGTACGGAAAATTCCGCAGGTCCGAAGTCTTCCTCCCGCTGCGCGGTACTCTTTAGCTCTTGATTCATTATTTTTAGAAAAAGCTCACTCCAGGTGTTGACTCTCCCCTTAAGGGGAGGGTGTACAGTGGGTTTACAAACCACAGAAGAGAAGAAGGAGTGAGCAGGGATGAAAAGATTGGAAGGAAAAACAGCTCTCGTGACCGGAGGCAGCCGGGGAATAGGAAGGGGCATTGCACTGCGTCTTGCCTCTGAAGGTGCGCTTGTTGCGGTCCACTACGGCAGCCGCAGGGATGCAGCGGACGAGGTCGTACAGATGATTGAGGAACAGGGAGGCCGGGCGTTTGCCATCGGTGCCGATCTTCAGGATATCCAAGGTGTCCATCGTCTGCTTGAATCACTGGATGCCGAACTGACCCGGCGGACAGGCAGCCGCCAGTATGACATTCTAGTGAACAATGCCGGTATCGGAACATCGAAAACGATGGAAGAAACAACGGAGGCAGACTTTGACGAGGTGTTTGCCGTGAATGTGAAAGCGCCGTTCTTTCTCGTGCAGCAGTCGATGGATCGGCTGCGGGACGGAGGACGGATTATCAATATTTCTTCAGGTGTGACCCGAATCGCATTTCCGCATATCATGTCCTACAACATGACCAAGGGGGCGGTGAATACCTTTACGCTGCACCTTGCGAAGCTGCTGGGTCCGCGCAGCATTACTGTCAATGCCGTGCTTCCCGGCATTATCGACACCGATGTGAACGCGTCTTGGCTGAACACGCCGGAAGCCCGTCAGGGAGCGGCGGAAATGTCCGCTCTTGGACGAATCGGGGAGGCCGCGGACGTCGCGGATGCCGTCGCTTTCCTGGCTTCGCCGGACGGCCGCTGGGTGACGGGGCAAATGCTCGATGCGACCGGAGGTTCGCATTTATAAGTGAACTGCGGTCATCGTTTCCGTTCGGACCATGGTTGCCATAAACAACCCAGAACATCAAAAAAACAAGCGGCTGGATTTTAGCCGCTTGTTTCTTTTTCCAAACGAATACCATCTTTCTTGTTCACCAGATATTCATACTTGAAGCGCAAAAGTTCAACTGCGTTGGTCATGTCCCTTTCAGACTTCAAATGAATAGATACCCAACCCGAATGAGGGAACATATGATGCGGGTTGGCAAGACCGGTGGCTACCACGTCATCCCGTTTCGATTTGGGCAAGAGCAGATCAACCAGATGGTCCCCATGTAAATGACCAATTTCTTTTCCCCCATAAAGAAACTCAATTCCGCCGAATCGGTGGGGGCTAACCGTTACACCTGTCCATGACAGCAATACATCCGATAGGACTTCCCTTCGAGAAATGGTCATCTGATCAAGTTCTCCTCTCCACAAGCAGATTTGGTCCAAGCTCTATTTCAGCCTTTTCAACCAAGAGGCAAGGGCCTCCCCAACCATATCGGGGGCATCTTCCATCGGGTAATGAAGCCCTGGCACCGTCACTTCGGTCTGCTCGGGCCAACTGCGGCAAAAATCCAATTGGGATTGCGAAGTCCTTCCTGGTTCGGCATGGATGAATAATTTGGGGACGGGGCTGTGTGCCAGCCAGTGGCCATAAGCCGCGACAATTTCATTCACCTCCGTCGTTGACCCGTCGTCAAAAGGTAGCTGCCTGGCCCAGGAGAGCATCGGACGACGACCTTCCCCTGGTTCGACAAAGGGGCGGTGATACTGCTCCAGCTCTTCCTTCGTTAACTGACGAATGACATTAACGGGAAGATTGACATTCAGGAATGAGTTTTGTTCCAGTATCATCTGTTCACCTTCTTCAGACCGCAGCGCTTGAAATATTTTGCGCCCTTGTTCCGGCATTTCGCTCCAGCTGCTGGATTTGATAATCGCTTCCATATACACGATACCGTCCACAGCGCCAGGATGCCGCCGCGCCCAATCAAATCCCAAAGCGGAGCCCCAGTCGTGTACGACGAAGGTGATCTTCTCATGAATCCCAAGTTTGTTAAGAAGCTCGTCGAGGTATTCCCGGTGCTGAGCGAAGGTGTAGGCGCCCGGACCGCTAACCGGCAGTTTATCGGAATCTCCCATCCCGACTAAATCGGGGGCAATGCAGCGCCCGGCGTTTTGTGCGTAAGGAATAATGTTGCGCCATAGATAAGAGGAGGAGGGGTTCCCATGCAGGAAAACGATCGGATCACCACTGCCGACCTCTACATAAGCCATCTCTAAATCATAAACCCGTTGACGCTTTTTTTCGTAAGGAAATGTTCCGCTAACCATACGTATCTCACCCTTCTGCTCACACCGCTGCTGTTGGGCATCGAGTGTGTATTTTGATTTTGTTTAGTTGACTTGTAAACTTAGTCTACGAAAATGATAACGCAATTAAGTTGAGTAGTCAACTAAAAATCGCCTACATTTTTCTTTGCCTCCCATTCATTTATCCAGCCCAAGGAAAAAAAGCAATCCACCCACGAAATTCCTGTGGATGGATTGCTTTGATTACATATGCGTTTCACCGCAATTACAGCAGCCACGCGCCCAACAGGCCGCTGATCAGTCCGGTCACGATGACCGCGCCGAACACGAACAGCAGCACTTTCCGCGGGAACGACTTGGCTACGATCAGCATGGACGGCAGGCTGACTGCCGGGAGCGTCACGAGGAGAGCAGCGGCTGGGCCCGAACCGACGCCCAGGGACAGAAAGGACTGGATGATCGGAATTTCGGCAGCCGTCGGAATGACGAACAGCGTTCCGACGACGGCGAACAGGATAATAGCAGCGATCCCGCCACCTACCCATACCGGGAACAGGGTGGACTGGAAAGCACCCAGCAGCAGGACGGCAATCAGGTATGCCGGAACGACGCTGAGAATCATCAAGCCGAGGCTCTTGGCCCAGCGGACCAGGAAAGGTCCGCGGTCCGTTTCCTTGATGGCCGCTGCTTCTTCCAGCGGTTCTGGCACTTCGGAGGAACCGGCAAAGCGGTTCGCGAAGTAGCTCACGCCGAACGTCAGGGCCAGTCCCAGAACAATGCGCAGCAATGTGAATTTCCAGGACAGCACGAAAGCCATGAAGATAAGCGTTGCCGGATTCAGCAGCGGGTTGCCGAGCCAGAAAGCGAGCGCCGCCCCGACGGACACGTTGCGCTTGCGCAGGCCGCTCGCAATCGGGGCGGCACAGCAGGTGCACATCATGCCGGGCAGGGAGGCGACCCCGCCGATCAGGGTGCTCTTAAACGTCGTTTTGCCAAGCAGTTTATACAGCCACTGGACGGGCAGCAGCACCTGGACCAGCGAACCAAGCAGAATGCCGAGAACGGCCGCTTTCCACACCGACTTGAAGTACGTCTCCGCATAGGAAACCGCCGAGTGCCAGGAAGGCGCCGATCCGCCCGCTCCTAGAATGGACGATCCGATGCTGTGCTCGGCTGCGGCTTTAAATGCTTTTTGATAGTACGGCCACCATTTGACATAAGACAAGCCGATGGCGGCAATGAGAATAAACAGAACCACGAGCCAAATCGTTTTTCTGTGATTCTGACGATGAATATTTGGACTAGCGGGTGACATGGCGATCTATCCTCCAAGCGTATTTAAAATGTGAGATGAAGCAATTCCTGCATATCAACCTAAGTTGCAAGCAATCCATTATATCATAAAACAGGACAAAACGGGGTAAAGGTCCGTGGTTTGGCAGGCCGGAGGACACATTTATCATCCCGAAGGGGAGCCAAGGAGGATGTGGACTGTTTTTGCTGAATTATTGTTCCAGGAGAAAAAACGAGAATTTTATCGAAAAAAGTAAGTTTTTTGAGTATGCTGATGGCATGTTTATCGGCGACATTGGACTAACGGGGGTAGAGCATGAAGCTGCAATCTGCGGGAAAAGCATCGCGATGGTACGTGTATCAGAAAATCGTCATCGTTTTTATTTTATTTTTGCTTCCACTCATTTCGATGAATATCTGGCTTAACTATAAGGGGATGTCCATCACCAAGGATGCGATTTTGAACTCATCTTTGGCAGGTGCGTCCTTCTACAGCAAGCAGCTCGATAAAGAAATGTACTTTATCCGAAACCTGCAGCTTCAGCTGTTAAATGACAAAGATCTGCAGAAGCTCAGCTTCCGGGGCAGCATGCTGGAAAATTATGAAGAGGTGGAGCTGATCGATCAGGTCCGGGACCGGCTTGCGACACTGACCGTTTCCAGCGAATATGTAGTGAATGCGGGCGTGTACGTCGAAGCCATCGGCAAAACGATTTCCACGGACTCGGGTGTGACCAATACGCCCAATGAGGAGCTGAAGCTGATCTCGTCGCTCATGGCCGTTACGCCCAAACCATCGTTCTATAGGAGCGGAAGCCGGATTTTTTTCATCGAAACGGAAAATAACGGCGCGGTCTGGTCTTATATCGAGATTTCCAGACCCAAGCTGCTGGAGGCTTTGAAGGAAATCGCCAATTTGTATCCGCAATCCGAAGTGCTGCTCGGGGATAAAGAGGCGGGAACCGTTCTGACGACAGCGCAGGAGCAGGGGGAGTCTGCTGCGGTTTTGGGGCTTTTTGATGATGAAAGCCTGCATAATTCGAGTATGCCTGAGATGCGGAAGATGCACGGCGTGAACTATTTTATTACACCAAATGACGTCAGTTCGCTGCATTTATCGCTTATCATGTATGTGAATCAAAATGAGATCACGCGCCCGTTGAGCCAATTTATTACATGGTTCTACACCCTGTTTATCATCGCGATCATCGTGATGATCCTGTACTCTTTTTCCGTCAATCTAATGATCCACAGGCCCTTATCCAAACTGGTCAAGGCGTTTCATATGATCGAGACCGACAATTTGAACATTATGATCGAATCCAAAACGAAGGATGAGTTCCATTACGTCTTCAACAGCTTTAACAATATGGCACGCAAGCTCAAAAATTCGATCCAGGATAACTATGAGCAAAAAATAGCGCTGCAGCGCTCCCAGCTGAAGCAGCTTCAATCCCAGATCAATCCGCATTTTCTGTACAACAGCTTTTTTAATATTTACATGATGTGTAAAGTAGGCGATTCGGACAGCGCTGCTGAGCTCTCCCAGCGTCTCGGCAGCTATTACCAGTACATTACGAGAAGCGGTGCGGACGAGGTGCCTTTTGATAAAGAGTACCGTCATGCGCTCGATTATTGCGATATTCAGTGCATCCGTTTTTCCAATCGGGTACATTTCGAATACGAGGAGCAGACGGAAGTCCCCGCTACAATCACAGTGCCGCGGCTGATCATTCAGCCGATCGTGGAAAATGTGTTTGAGCACGCCTTTGAAGACGGCATGATGGAGGGAAAGGTCTACATCCGGACGGAATACCGGGAAGGGAAACTGTGCGTGACGGTCGAAGATAACGGGAATTTGGCTACCGATGCCATGATCGAACAGTTGAACACCAAGCTCGCCAGGGATTCAAAATCGATCGAGAACACGGGTTTGATCAACGTCAATAATCGCCTCAAGCTCAAGTACGGGCCGGAGAGCGGCTTAACGGCGTCCAGAAGCATGCATGGCGGCTTAAAAATCAACCTGACCATTATACCAGAGACATAAAAGGAGGCAGCATCATGTACCGATTGTTGATCGTGGATGACGAGCCGGTTATCGTAAACGGGCTAATTCAGCTTTTTCAGGAAAATACGGAATTCGAACTCGATGTATGTAAAGCCTATTCAGCCGCGCAGGCGCTGAGCATCGCCAAGAAGATGAAGCTCGACATTTTGGTCAGCGATATCCGGATGCCCCAAAAAACCGGACTGCAGCTGGTCGACGAAATTGCCTATTATTGGCCGCACTGCAGAATCATTTTTCTGACCGGTTACAGCGAATTCGATTACGTGCAGGCTGCGCTGCGGAAGAGTGCGGACAATTACATATTAAAAACCGAGGGTATCGACCCGATTTTTCGGGCCGTTGGGGAAGCCTGCCATAAGCTTGACGAGGAGAACAGCCGCAGAATCCGGGAAGAAAAGGCCAGCATGCATTTTCAAATCGCCGCTCCCGTCTTGAAAAATGAACGCATCAGAAGGATGCTGAAGGGGGAACCTGCAGCTTCGCTTCTGGCCGATCCCCGGTACGAGGAGCTGGATTTCCGGCTGAATGCGGAAGAACCGGCATTTGTAGTCATCGGCAGGATCGACAACCCGGAGGATTTGAAACCGCAGGAAGCGCTGGAATCCGTGCAAAGGGCGTTTCATAATAACCTGCCTGACTCGATCACCTGTGAGTCCTCCATATCGGATGAACATATCGTTGTGTGGCTGCTTCAGCCGCAGGCGGAACTGCTCGGCCGTTTCCTTCACCCTGATCCGGAGGCACCGGCTTGGAAAGGATTCATGGCGTATATGAAGGGGATCCTGGAACTGGTGCAAAATGAATGCGAAAGCCTGCTTGGCGTATCCGTGTCATTCGGCGTTTCCGGCGATTTGAGCAAGGGCTGGGAGACGATCCGCGACCAATACAGCGCGCTGCTCGGTGCACTGGAGTCCCGAGTCTCTTTTGGCCACAAGATGATCGTGATTGATATTGAGCAGGCCCATCAAGAATTTTCGCCGGAATCCGGGCAAATGAAGCAGGAAGACATGAAATCCTGGGTGATCAACCAGATTCAGAGCTTCATCCAGCACCATCTGTCCGGTGATGTGTCCCTGACCGCGATTGCGGAGCATGTCCATTTCAATCCGTCTTACTTGTCGCGTTACTACAAACAGATGACCGGACAAAATTTGCAGGATTATATCCAGTCGAAAAAGCTGGAATGCGCGCTTCACCTGATGCAGCACACCAATCTTAAGTTGATCGAAATCGCCGCCCGGGTCGGCTTCGATTCGCATTCCTATTTCACGACCTTTTTCAAGAAAAAGATGGGGGTTTCTCCCCAGGAATACCGGAACTCCAAATAAGTAAAAAAAGTGAAAGCAAAGTAAAAAACTCAAAATTGATAGCGCTTTCCTTCGGAATCTATAATGATGACGTGAAGCGATAACAAGATGACAGCATACAAAGGGGGAAGGCCATCAATATGAAATTACACAAGCCATGGAAATTGCTTTTGCTCGCCACAATTTCTCTTTCGTTATTCACGGCATGCTCGAGCCAGGGGAACGATTCGTCGGCAACCTCAGCCGCAGATCCTGCATCCAAGGAAGAAACCAAGAGCACAGACGCACCGCCCGAGCCGCTTGGCAAATACCCTGAAACGGTAACCGTAACGGAGGTGCTCGGTTATAACCCGCCAGAGGACCCGCGGACGCCGAAAGGCATTACGCCTGACCAAAATGCTTACCTCAAAGACCTGAAAGACATGTTAAACATCGAGGTCAAGTACAAATGGACCGTTCCATCCAGCCAATTCGAGCAAAAATTCTCGCTCGCGATGGCATCGGCCGACCTGCCGGACATTATGGAGCTGGACCAGAAAAACTTCGAAAAGCTGAAGAAGCAGGGCATGCTCGCTGATTTGACCGCAGCTTACAACGATTACGCTTCACCGGAATTGAAGAAATACATGGAGTCCGACGGCGGCTTTGCGATGAAGACGTTCTCCGAAGACGGTAAGCTGCTCGGTATCCCTGCATTCGAGGACCCGTTCCTGTCGACGCAGCTGCTATGGCTTCGTAAAGACTGGCTCGACAACCTGAAACTGCAGCCGCCTGCGACGATGGATGATCTGGATAAGGTCGCGAAGGCATTTGTTGAGAACGACCCGGACCAAAACGGACAAAACGATACGTACGGCGTATCGCTGCAAAAAAATCTGTTCTTCTGGGCTTATGATCTGCGAGGCTTCTTTAACGGCTTCGGGGCGTATCCGTCGATTGGCGACAATCAATCCGCCTGGATCAAGGACAGCAGCGGCAAGCTGATTCCCGGCTTGATTCAACCGGAAGTGAAGAATGCGCTTGGCAAGCTGCAATCCTGGTACAAAGAAGGCATTTTGGACAAAGAGTTCGCTTTGAAGGACGAAAACAAGGCTGTCGAAGACATTACGGCAGGCAAAGTCGGCATCGTCTACGGGGAATGGTGGTATCCGAACTATCCGCTGAACCTGAACGTGGACAAGGATCCGAAGGCAGAGTGGATCGCCATTCAAATTCCGGGTCTGGACGGTCCGGGCAAATCGCTGGTGCCTAAAATCCGGAGCGGAAAAGTGTATGCCGTCAACAAGAAAATGAAAAATCCGGAAGCTGCCATCAAAATGATCAACTTCTACATCGAAAAAGGCAAAAAGAAATACATGGAACAAAACAAAGCGGAAAACGGATACGTCTATAACTGGTTTAATCCGCGGATTTATAACCCGGCCCAGATCGATACGATCTACACGGAAGTCAACAAGGCACTCGATGCGAAGCAGACCGAAATTACGCTGGATGACGAGAACTACAAAAATGTGGCCGATGTGTTCAAAGCAGCTCAGGATTACCTTGCAGGCAACACGGCTAACGCTTCCAAAGGCGTAAACTGGGGCCAATACTTCAGCCGCGCGGCGAAAGACGGCGGTTGGGGGATGACACGGAAGATCAAGGAAAGCGGAGCTTTCGTGAACAACGAGTTCTTCGGATTGCCGACAGAAACGCAGGTCGAAAAGGGCGCCCAGCTCGATAAGCTGATGCAGGAAGCGTTTACGAAGATCATTTTGGGCGGATCCCTGGACGATTTCGACAAGTTCGTTCAGAGCTGGAAATCCCTTGGCGGCGATCAAATTACCAAAGAGGTTAACGACTGGTACAGTCAGCAGGCTGCGAAATAATTCGATTCGCGATTGCCGCTAGCAATCCTGAAATGAAGTGAAACGGGAGGAGGAGCCTGCTTTAGTCCTGGCGATTCCTCCTGTTTACGATTGAACGGGGAGGTCCATCTGTGAGAACGCTGAAAAAGGAATATATCCTTCATCTCATGCTGCTGCCCGGCGTTATCGTGACGCTGATTTATGCCTACGGCCCCATGGCCGGTCTCGTCATGGCTTTCCAGCAGTTTGAGCCACTGTCCGGCTTTTTTCATTCGAAGTTCGTTGGTTTTGACAATTTCAAATATGTATTTGCGATGCCTGATTTCAAGCAAGTGCTGTGGAATACGATCGTGATCGCGGTTATTAAAATGGTGTTGTTCCTGTTAGTTCCGCTAATTCTGGCATTGCTGCTGAATGAAGTCACCAAGCGGTGGTTTTCCCGCTTTATCCAATCGGCCGTATTTCTGCCCTTTTTTCTATCATGGACCGTTCTAGGCGGTGTCATTATCGAGCTGTTTTCCCTGAGTGGACCCGTTAACGGACTGCTGACGGGAATGGGGCTGAAGCCGATCATGTTCATGCTGGATAACGAGTGGTTCCGCGGCATCGTGATCGGGTCCGACGTCTGGAAAGGGATGGGCTATAACATGATCGTTATGCTCGCCGCCATCACCGGAATCAATGCCACGCTGTACGAAGCGGCCGAGGTTGACGGCGCGGGAAGATGGAAGCAGATGATTCACATTACGCTGCCGGGCATGGCACCGATATTGATATTACTCGGAGTGCTCAGCCTTGGCGGGATTTTGAATGCCGGATTTGAACAAATCCTGATCATGTATAACCCGACCGTGTATGAGGGAGCGGATATCATCGATACGTTCGTATACCGGCTTGGTATGTTCAGTCAGCAATTCGGACCTGCCGCCGCCGTCGGACTGTTTAAATCCGCGATATCTTTGGTTTTGGTGTCGCTAACCTATTACGCGGCTTACAAATACAACAATTATCGCATTTTTTAAGCTGGAGGCAGAGAGATGCACAAACCAACTTTGAGCAGAAAAATGTTCGTCATTTTCAATTCGGCGCTGCTGACGGCGATTACGCTTCTTGGCATTATTCCGTTTGTCCACCTTCTGTCCGTGTCCCTCAGTTCGAATACGGCGGCAATGGCCGGCGAGGTCAAACTGTGGCCGGTCGGCTTCAACTTTGACGCATACCGGTACCTTGGGCAAAAGGTAGAGTTTTTCCGTTCGTTTGGGGTTTCGATTGAACGGGTAGCACTTGGCACGGCGGTTAACATGTTCCTTTGCTTTATTTCGGCTTATCCGCTATCCAAGTCGGTCGACCAGTTTAAGTATCGGACGGTCTATGTCTGGTTCTTTGCGATTACGATGTTTTTCGGCGGAGGTCTCATTCCTACGTATATCATCGTGAAAAATACAGGTTTGATCGATTCCATCTGGGCGTTGATTTTGCCGGGCGCGCTGAATGTATGGAACATGGTGCTGATGCTGAATTTCTTCCGCACCATTCCGCGGGAGCTGGACGAGGCCGCCACGATCGACGGCGCGGGACACTGGAGAATTTTATGGCGGATCTATTTGCCGGTCTCTTTACCTTCGATCGCGACCATCGGCCTGTTTACGATCGTAGGGCACTGGAACTCCTGGTTCGACGGCATCTTATACTTGAATTCACCGGAGAAATATCCGCTGCAGACCTATTTGTCCACACTCATTATGTCGATCAACTCCCAAATGACGTCCGTTTCCATTGAACAAATCAAAGCGATGGAAAATTTGAGCGAGAAAACGCTGCAGACGGCACAGATATTTATGGGGGCGCTGCCGATCATGGTCGTATATCCGTTCCTGCAAAAATACTTCGTCAAAGGGATGACGGTCGGAAGCGTCAAGGAATAACGAAAGGGGAAAGAAGACGTGAAAAAAGTAAAAGTTGCCTTGATCGGAGCGGGCCTGCGCGGCATCAATTACCTGGAATATGCGCTGTCGCATCCGCATGAGCTTGAGGTAGTTGCCGTGGCGGAGCCGGTCAAGGAACGGAGGGAAAGCTTTCAGGCGAGGCACGGGCTGGAGGATTCGATGTGCTTTGAGCATTGGGACGATCTGTTCCAAGCTCCGAAGTTGGCCGACGCCGTGCTGATCTGTACCCAGGATCAACAGCATTTCGAGCCGACCATGCAGGCGCTGCAGGCAGGCTATCACGTGCTGCTGGAAAAACCGATGTCACCCGATCCCGGGGAGTGCATCCGGATGGGGGAGATGGCTTCGCAAGCCGGACTTGTGTTTTCCATCTGTCATGTCCTTCGGTATACTCCGTTTTTCCAGACGCTGAAAAGCTTGCTGGCAGATGGTGCGATCGGGCGGTTGATGTCGATCCAGCATAATGAGAATGTGGGGTACTGGCATCAAGCGCACAGCTTTGTCAGAGGGAATTGGCGCCGCAAGGAGGACTCCAGCCCGATGATTCTGGCCAAGTCCTGCCATGACCTGGATATTCTGCTGTGGCTTGCCGGTGCGGACTGCGTCAAAGTATCTTCCTTCGGCACGCTCAGCCATTTTACGGCAGCCGAAGCGCCTGAAGGAGCTCCGCTCCGCTGCCTGGACGGCTGTCCGGTCGCGGATGAATGCCTTTATTATGCGCCCGATCAATATTTAACCGAAGATACGAACTGGCCGACTTCGGCCATCAGTGACGACATGAGCTACGAAGCCCGTTACAAAGCGCTGCAGGAAGGGTCATACGGCAGATGCGTATATCACTGCGATAACGACGTCGTCGACCATCAGGTCGTGAATCTCGAGTTTGAGGGCGGTATCACGGCTGCGTTTACGATGAGCGCATTTACAAGAGACGTAAGCCGCACGATCAAGCTGATGGGCACGACAGGGGAAATCCGCGGAGCGATGGAGAAAAACGAAATCGAAATCATTCACTTCGGCAGCGGCAAAGTCGAACGGATTACGTTCGGGGACATGGGCGGCCATGTGGGCCATGGCGGCGGCGATATGAAGCTGATGAGCGATTTCCTCAAGCTGGTACGGGTGGACGCCAAGGCTCAAGGCCTTACATCTGCAGACCATTCCGTCCAGAGCCATCTGATGGCGTTCGCCGCTGAAGAGTCCAGAATTGCGGGCGAGATCATCCGTTTGAAGGAGTTCGAACAGCGTTACGCCGTCCGCGAGCCATCAGTTTAATACGATACCTTCAACCTAATCCACAGGAGGAACTTATGTCTACGTTTCGATATTCGGGATCTGCTTTTTATATGAATGATGAGCCGGTTCAAATTTTGTCGGGAGCGATTCACTACTTCCGTGTCGTACCGGAGTATTGGGAGGACCGGCTCATCAAACTGAAAGCCTGCGGTTTGAACACCGTGGAAACGTATGTGCCGTGGAATTTGCATGAACCGCAGAAAGGGGAATTCCAGTTTGAGGGCATCGCTGATTTGGTGAAGTTTATCGAACTGGCTGGCAGCCTCGGACTTTATGTTATCGTTCGGCCATCACCGTACATCTGCGCGGAATGGGAATTCGGGGGGCTGCCTTCCTGGCTGCTGGCGGATTCGGATATGCGCCTGCGCTGTTACCATCAGCCGTTCCTCGACCATGTCGATGATTACTATGATGTGCTCCTTCCTAAGCTGAAGCCTCTGCTCTGTACCCAGGGAGGCCCGGTGATCGCGCTGCAAATCGAAAACGAATACGGGAGTTACGGCAACGACAAGCAGTACCTGAACTATTTGAAAAATGCGATGATCAGCCGGGGGATGGACGTGCTTCTGTTTACTTCGGATGGTCCGGAAGACGCCATGCTCCAGGGCGGGATGGTGGAAGACGTCCTGGCAACGGTCAATTTCGGCTCCCGCGCCCGGGAATCCTTCGAGAAGCTGCGGGAGTATCAGCCGGATGCGCCGGTCATGTGCATGGAATTCTGGGACGGCTGGTTTGACCACTGGCGTGAGGAGCATCATACCCGTCCGGCGGAGGATGCCGCTTTTGTTCTGGATGAAATGCTCAGCCTGGGAGCCTCCGTTAACTTTTATATGTTCCATGGGGGCACAAACTTCGGCTTCTGGAGCGGAGCCAACGGCCATACGGAAGACAGCTATGAGCCAACGGTCACCAGCTACGATTATGATGCGCTGTTAAACGAAAACGGTGAGCCGACGGACAAATATTTTGCCGTTCGTGACATCATCGCAAAGTATAAGCCGCTTGCAGCGGACGGGCTGCCGGCCCCCATCGCCAAGAAAGCATACGGTAAAGTGGCAATGACGGAGCTTGCTCCCTTGGCCGGCAATCTGGACCGGATTTCGGCGGCGGTACGCTCTCCCTATCCCGAACCGATGGAGAAGCTCGGCCAGAATTACGGTTTTATTCAGTACAGTACGTTGATCCCGGGCCCCCGACCTAAGGAGGAGCTGTTCGTTCAGGATCTGCGCGACCGCGCTCTGGTCTATCTGAACGGGGAACTTGCCGGGACATTGGACCGCAGCGAGCCCGATACGAAAATCGAGTTCGCGGTTCCGCCGGGCGGCGTCCAGTTTACGCTGCTCGTGGAGAATATGGGCCGGATCAATTATGGCCCGTACATGAAAGACAGGAAGGGAATCACCGAGGGCGTGCGGCACGGAAGGCAGTTTTTATCGGAATGGACGACGTACCCGCTGCCGTTAAACGACTTGTCCGGTCTCGATTTTCACGAGCTGCAGCCGCAGCAAGGCCCTGCCTTTTATCGTGGGCAGCTGCAGGTTCACGAACGGGCAGACACCTTTCTGAGCTTGAACGGCTGGACCAAGGGCGTCGTGTTTATCAATGGCTTCAACCTTGGCCGGTATTGGAACATCGGGCCGCAAAAAACGCTGTATGTGCCGGGGCCGCTGCTGCGGGAGGGTGCCAACGAAATCGTCGTTTTCGAATTGTTCGGTACGGAGCTGCCGGAAATTGAATTTGGTGAGCAGCCTGATTTAGGATAGCCGCTTTATGGATCTGGAACCAGCTCCTTGCAACTCTAAGCTTGATCATTGATCAGGCTTAGAGTTTTTTTGCGTTGAGCCGGCCTTAGTGTTGAATCCAAAGTTTAAGAGATCCCCTGATGATGTATCCACCACCGGATCCATGAGGTAAAGAAAGTGAAAGGTTTGTAAAGATCGAGAAATGGATGCGCTTTCTTTCGGGCTTTATAATGATATAACACGTCAAAGATTAAAGGCGATATTGATTACTGCATGATCAAAAAATAGGCTGGCGAGGGATGCATATGGTTAAAATCATTCATCATTTTGGCAGTCCTAAATGGCTGATGATTGCCGGATTGTTGGTCTTAGGTTCTGTGATCGTTATATTTACTGCAGGGTCCGGGTTTTCAAAGACGAAGCATCACGCTGAGGTGATCGCGACGGTTAACGGTGTACCCGTTCATATCAACGAATTCCGCAGATCCATCACTGCAAATAAAGCTGGAGTCATCAGCTATTTTTATGAGAAATATGGCGCAGAGCCGTCGCCGGCGTTTTGGACCACGTCTTACGGAGGGCAAATTCCGCTGGAGATGATCAAACAAAGAGCGCTGGAAACGAGTGTGAACATCAAAATTCAGCAAATCATTGCGCAGGAGCAGGGAGTGCTGCGGGATATCGATGAGGACAGTTTTGTACAGTCCCTCGAGCGTGAAAACAAGAGAAGGCAAAAAGCGATCCGCGATCATCAGGTTGTTTTCGGACCCGCCTCCTACAGTGAGGATGCTTATTTTGAATACGTCATAACAAACGCAATCGTATCCGTCAAAAACCATCTGATGGAACACGATTGGAAGCCCGATGAACAGCAGCTGAAGCTGTATTACCAGTCTCGAGAAAGCGCGGAAACGAAGGATCAGTCATTTGACGCTGTCAAAGACCAAGTAGTCAAAGACTACATCGACTATAAATACGCGGGCTATGTCCGCGAACGCATCTCCGAAGCAAAGGTCGTCGTGAACCAGGGACCATACGATTCGTTTCAAATGTAACGATGTAACGCCTATGGGCTTTACATACATGATAAAACGAAAGGATGATGCTTTTTGAGGAAATGGGGAGGTAAAGTGTTCTGCATGACTTTGATTGTCTCCATGGTTTGTTCTTTCTTCACCGCTTTGCCGCAGGCCGCGATGGCATCCGGCACGACTTATTACGTAGACAGTACAGGAGGGGACGACGGGAATAACGGAACAAGCGAAGGTTCTGCCTGGAAGACATTGGACAAAGTCAATGCGACTACGTTTTCCCCGGGGGACAAGATTCTGTTTAAAGCCGGAGAAAGCTGGAATGGCAGGCTGTGGCCCAAAGGCTCGGGCGCACAGGGAAGTCCCATCATCATTGATAAGTATGGGGAAGGCAGCAAGCCGTTAATCGCCGGCGTGACGTCAGAACTGGAAGCTGTTTTTTTGAAAAATCAGCAGTATTGGGAGATCAGCAACCTGGAAGTGACGAACAGCTCCCCACTGCCATTTGACAGAGACTGGGAAAACCCGCGCGGACAACGGCGGGGCGTCTACATCTTAAACGAAGAAGCGGGACTGCTGCACCATATTCATATCAAAAATTTAAACATTCATGATGTAGACGGTTCTTATACGACTCGATCCGGCGGAATTATTGTCGACTCGGTCGGGTCTACGACGCCCAGCGCTTTTGACGACGTCCTGATTGACGGTAATATGCTGACGGACGTGGATGCCTATGGCATTTACATCGGTTCCAACTGCATCCTGCGTAACGGAATGGGCGATTTATGGCCGTGGGTGCCGAAGCCTTACGGGCCTTGGACGCCTTCGACTCGTGTGAAAATATCCAACAACACCGTCCTCAGAGCCGCAACGGGAGGAATTGCCTGGAACGTAACCGATGGAGCGGTTGTCGAGCGCAATACGGTAGGGCAGGCTACATATCTGGCGACGAATGCTTCCATTTGGTGGGCATATTCGGACAACAATCTTGTCCAATTCAACGAATCTTTTGCCAGCGTCAACGGGGCTGAAGACGGTCACGGCTTTGACGTGGACGCAGGAAACATCGGTTCGCTCGTCCAGTACAACTACAGTCATGATAACGCTGGCGGGTTTATGCTGTTCGTAAACGATACGTATGACACGATCAATACGGTCGTAAGGTATAACATCAGCCAGAATGACCGAAAAAGCATTTTCCGGTACAGCGGATCGATCGATAACGTGTATAACTACAATAACACGGTTTACGTCGGCAAATCATCCGGGAACCCGGTTATGAGTGATTATTTCACCAAGGCTTCCGGCGCTCCGCGCAACATTAAAAATTACAACAATGTCTATTACAGTCTCGGGGATAAAGGCTGGGATTTGAGGGGGCAAACGTTCGATTATAACGCGTATTACGGCGGGAACACGCTCGTTCAGGCCGATGCCCATGGGGTAACCGGCGATCCGAAATTTGCGAATCCCGGCAGCGGAGCGGATGGGATGAATACCGTCGACGGTTATAAGCTGCTGGCCGATTCTCCTTTGATCGGTGCAGGCATTCGCATCAATGAAAACGGAGGAAGGGACTACTTCGGCAATCCGTTATACAATGAGGCTCCGGATATCGGCGCACATGAATACGAAGGCAGCGTGCCTCCAGCCGGTTCTATGCCTGATCCCATCGACGTCGTTCAGATACGGCCGGTCAACACGCCTGTCGATGACTTGGCTCCACAGGCTGCCGCAAGCACGACATTTCGTTCGTCGTCTTCACAGCCGATTGAGAATATCAACGATAAGTTTTATGATACCGCATGGTCTACCGAGGCTTCGCCTTCTTTTCCGGGATATATCACGCTTGACTTTGGCGGTCAAACCATTTCTGCCAATCAATTGAAGCTCAATACGAGATTCGGGCAGGAATCGGGGATCACGGATTTCGATCTGGAATACGACAACGGTTCAGGATGGGTGCCTATCCGGACGAATATTCATCTGTCATGGGATTCGAATAACGGCGCCAATGAAATCAAATCCGTAGAGTTTCCGCTCACCCGGTTTTCCAAGATCCGATTGAAGGTGCATGGAGGAAATGCACTGTCCGGCAGGATCACGCTGAACGAACTAGAACTATATAACAATCCGGATTTATCCAAAGACATGGTCACCACGTCCTTCCCAACGGGAGCGGGCACGATCACAAACATTATCGACAACAATTTGAACTCGGCATGGGGAAGCGACGTTAACGTATCTTTTCCGGGCTATATCACGCTCGATTACGGACATGATCCGGTACCTGTCAACAAGGTCACGTTGGTTACCTTTTTCGGCATAGGTCAAGGGATTACCAAGTTTGACGTGGAGTATTACGACGGAAGCGGCTGGCTAACCGCATTGCCCGGTGCCTCGGTCGAATGGAAGCTTAACGACAGCACCAAAGAAAGCCAAACCGTCACCTTTCCGACCGTTCATGCTTATAAACTGCGGCTGAAAGTGAATGATGCGAACCGGGTATGGGGCAATATCGCGCTGAATGAGCTTATCGTTGAGCATACCCCTGAGCATGTACCCGTCACCGGTATTTCGATCGACCGACCGGAGATCGTTATTAATGCTTCTTCCGATCGCAGTGCAGCACTGCAGGCTGCCGTGAGTCCCAGCAACGCGACCAATAAAAAAGTCAAATGGAGTACCGATGATGATCAGGTGGTTGAGGTAGACGCTCAAGGGCGGGTGAAGGCAGTAGGAGAGGGGAAAGCTGTTATTACGGCAACGACGGAAGACGGGAACTTTCAGGCTGCGAGCCAAATAACGGTCGATTGGACAGCCCCCGAGATCAGGCTGGGCCCTGTGACTACTTCTGAATTAACGTCTGGTACGTTCCAACCGCGATTTGAAATATCGGATGCCTGGACTGGTGTCGATAACGCGAAAACGGAAATCCTGCTGGATGGAAAAGTTCTGACGGATGTAAAAGACACGCCAATGTACGAGCTGGCTCTGGGAGCGCATACGTTCACCGTGAAAGCCAGCGATTTGGCGGGGAATACCAGCGTAAAGTCCGTTGACTTTGATGTGAAAACAAGCAACGCGGCTCTTGAGGAGTTGGTTCAGCGTTTCACAGAAGCCGGCTGGATTGACAACAAAGGGATTGCGAATAGCTTGCTGAAAAAGCTGCAGAATCATAATGTAAGCAGCTTTATCCATGAAGTCAACGCTCAAAAGGGAAAACATGTATCTGCCGACGCTGCGGAGTACCTGCTTCGCGATGCGGAATCGCTTCTTCATGAATCGAAGTTGTTATCTAACCTTTGAAGGGAGAGTTAATCATGAAAAAACACTTCATCACATCGATCGTCAGTCTGCTGATCGTATCCTTGTTTTCAACGAGCGCCATGGCGGCTGGACACGGGAATGGCAAGGAAATTCGCACAACCGTGATGTCGTACAACATACATCATGGCGTCGGTTTGGATGAACAGCTTAGCCTGAAACGAATTGCGGATGTGATCCGGGATTCCGGCTCGGAGATCGTTGGCCTTCAGGAAGTGGACCGGTTTTTCGGGGAGCGGAGCGACTTTCAGGACCAAACCAAGGAATTAGCAGGCTTGCTCGGCTATCACTACGCGTATGGTGCCAATCTGGATTTGGAACCGGCGGACGGCCAGGCGAAGAACCGCCAATATGGGACTGCCATCCTGAGCAAGTATCCGATCCTCCGCTCTGACAATGTGCTGCTCAGCAGCTTCGGCGATGAGCAGCGGGGCGTTCTGCATGCGGTGGTCAATTTACGGGGAGTTCATGTGGATGTGTATAATACGCATCTGGGACTCGATGCCGCAAGCCGGAAGGCGCAGGTGCAGGAAATCGTTAACCTGGCTTCCACGGCTAAGGGACCCAAGCTTCTCATGGGCGATTTTAATGCGGAACCTGATAGTCCCGAGTTTCAAGCTCTGTTAGACAGCGGTTTATTCGTCAACAGCTTTCAAGGCGTTGAAGATGCCTTTACGTTTCCGGCAGACCAACCGTCCGAAACGATCGATTACATCGTAACATCGCCTGAAGTTCGGCATTCGAATCCACGAGTGATCGCTACGGAAGCTTCAGATCACCGGCCGATCGCCGTCGACGTCGTGTTCAAGCGATAATGACCCCGTGATATGCCTGCTTATAAAAAGCGTGAAAACCCGCCCGGATGGGCGGGTTTTCCTTTTTCCATTTGCTAAGGGTTCTTTTGTTCTTTAGACAGTGTTCCTCAGTTTATCGGGACCGGCATATGACTTCCTTTTCCACATGTACTGGCAAGCCTGTCAACTTTTGATCGCCCCGGCGGCGATGTCGGAAATAAACTGCTTGCTGACGAACAGGAACAATATGATGAGCGGAATGACGGCGAGCAGCGTTCCCGCGATGACCATCGCATAATCGGTCACATAAATTCCGTTCAGGGAGGAAAGCGCCACCTGCAGCGTAAATTTGCGCTCGTCATTCAGAATGATCAGCGGCCAAAGGTAATCGTTCCAGGAACCGATGAAGGTGAACGCTCCCAGAAATGACAGCGCCGGGCGAAGGATTGGAATCGCGACGTTCCAATAGAGCCGGAAGAAGCCGCAGCCGTCGATCCGGCCGGCATCCAGCAGTTCGGATGGAACGGATTCCTCCGCGTACTGGCGGATCCAGAAAATGCCGAAGGCGTTGGCCATGCCGGGAATGATCAGCGCCTTGAAGGAGCCTACCCACCCGAACTTCGCCATGATGACGAAGGAAGGAACGAGCGAGAGCTGTGACGGCGCCATCATCGTGGCGAGCAGCAGGACGAACAGCCACTTTTTGCCGGGAAATTTGAATTTCGCAAACGTAAAGCCTGCAAGGGAATCAAAGAACAGGACCAGCAAAGTACTGCAGCCGGCCACAAACAGCGTGTTGAGAAACGCGCCGAAGAAATCGATGTTCTGAAACACCCGTGTCACATTGCTGATAAACTGCGTCCCGAACCAGAACTTGGGCGGGAAGCTGTAGATTTCCGCAGTCGTACGCGTGGCCATAACGGCCAGCCAGTAAAAAGGAAAGATGGAAACGATGAGTCCGACGATCAATCCGAAATACAGCAGGATAGAAGACTTCCTTTTAACCATGCGTATCACCCCGTTTATTCATCTTTGGCACCGCCGCCCTGAACTACCCGCCAGTTGAAGATCGAGATGAGGGCAATCAATATGAACATGCCCCAGCCGACGGCCGAGCCGTAGCCGAAGTAATTGTTCACGAATGCCTCGCGGTACAGGTAGAGAACGATCGTCAGACCTCCGCCGCTGACGCCGCCGTCGTTGCCGACGAGCACCTGCGATTCGGTGAAGATCTGCATGCCACCGATGGTTGAAGTAATGACGGTAAAAAGAATGATCGGCCGTAAATTCGGGATCGTGATGCGAAAGAAGGACTGGATGCCGGTGGCTCCGTCAATTTTGGCGGCCTCATAGAGGACCGTAGGTATGCTCTGGAGTCCCGCCAAATAAATGATCGCATTGTAACCGACCCAGCGCCAGATGACCATGATGGAAACGGCCAGCTGGATGCCCCAGGTTTTGTTCAGCCATTCCACGGGGGAAATCCCGAACAGGGACAGGAGATAATTCAAAAGTCCATAGTTGTTGGAGAACACGGTACTGAACACAATCGCCACCGCAACGAGTGAAGTGACGTTCGGCAGAAAGTAACCGATCCGGAAGAAGGTACGGAACCGCACGAACGACGCATTCAGCAAAAACGCAATGATGAGCGCGAAGAACAGCATCGGAATGGTCGAATAAATCCAGATCAAAAGTGTGTTGCCGACCGCCTTCCAAAATTCCGGATCGGTGACCATGAACTGATAATTGTTCAGACCGTTAAAGGTCATCACGCCGATGCCGTCCCACTTTTGGAAAGAAAGATACATTGAGAACAGGATCGGGAACAAGCCGAAGACGGCAAACAAAATATAGAAAGGGGAGATGGCCAGGTATTCTTTCCGGTGCTTCCATATTTCAGACCCCAATCCCCGCTTCCGCTCCGGCACCTGCATGGAGCTGCCGGGATCGAATTGAGTTCGCTTCTGTAATGGTTGACCCATAAGACTCTACCTCCATTGTCGGGATGGTATGACCGTTTAACGCAGCAGCTCCTTTTTCACTCGGGATAGTGCATCTTCCCATGCTTTATCCGGGTTTTTGCCTTGAAGGG
This sequence comes from Paenibacillus sp. PSB04, assembly GCF_025809195.1. Taxonomy (NCBI): domain Bacteria; kingdom Bacillati; phylum Bacillota; class Bacilli; order Caryophanales; family Paenibacillaceae; genus Paenibacillus; species Paenibacillus sp. PSB04. The sequence continues at coordinate 5,851,283 of NZ_CP081301.1, read as the reverse complement.
CGACCGATGACAGCTCGCGGCTCACGATCCCGTTCAGGTTGGCGTATTTCGTGCCGAAATAGGAGGGCTTCACGTTGCGCGCGGACTCCGTAAAAATTTCACCGGTAGCCTGCCCGCCGAAAAAGTCCTCTTTCTGCTTCATGACGTCCGAATCGAGCGCCTTGGAGGCGGAAGGAAACAAGTTGAGTTCCTTGAAGCTGGTCACCTGGTTTTCGGGATTCAGGAGCCAGCTCATCACCTCGAAGGATTCTTTCGGGTATTTGCTCGTTTTCATAATGGCGAGGAAGGAACCGCCGTTGTTGCCGTCTCCGCCCGGTGCTCTTGCGACGCGCCACTTGCCCTTCGTATCCGGGGCCGCGTCCATCAGGATTTGCTTCGCCCATACCGCGCTCACGAAGGAAGCGATCTTGCCATTGTTCATCGCGGCGTTCCACTCGGAGGAGAACGTGCTGGCATTGGCGAGCAGGCCCATTTGAGAGGCTTTGACCGCCAGGTCCCATGCCTTCTTCATGGAGGAGGAAGGATCCTCACCGATGAAATTTTCATTTTTATCAAAATAAATTTTATCCGACTGCGCGTTGACCTGGGTGTAGACCTGGCCGATGTTGTCGAGCAGCTTCACCTTGCCGCCGAGCGCCTTCTGCAGCTTCTCGCCTGCGGCGAAATAGTCCTCCCAAGTACCCATCATCTGATGAACCTCTTCCGGATCGGTCGGGAGACCCGCTTGCTCGAACAGGTCCGCACGGTAAAACAATGCGGTCGGGCCCGTGTCGATCGGCATGGCGATCATTTCGCCCTTCGGCGTGACCCCAAGCTGCCATTTCCAGTCCAGGTAGTCCCCTTCGATGTCCTTCGCTCCGAGATCATACAGGTTGTAGAAGCGGTCAGCGCTTGGGAACAGCTCGGTGACCCAGTCGTTAAAGGCCACGATATCCGGACCGCCGCTGCCAGCAGCGAGCGTCGTTTTCAGCTTGGATTTGAAGTCGCCCCCGATTTTTTGGGCGTTGATGCGAATTCCCGGAAACTGCTTCTGAACCGCGTTGATTAAATTATCGTCCAGACTCCGGTTCCAGTACCAAAGAGTAAGCGTTTTCACTTTGCTATTAGATGAAGACCCGCTAGAACATCCGCTAACCATGAAAGCAACAAGCAATAAACACGTTAATAAGATTCGGTATTTTGCCATCGTTTTCGGCCTCCCATCGCGGCTATATGGTACTGCAGCAGTATCATCACTCCTTTAAATCCCTAAAATGTGTCCGTTCTACGAACATTATAAACGCTTACAAAACATTTTGGAACCGCTTGCTTGAAATAAGACGGTCGTAGGACATCGCCCCCGCGCCATATATTGAATATGGGTTTACCATCTGAAGGGAGGGAGTTCGCCACTGTCAGTCCGCAGCCTTTATCGCCGTTATGCCGCGGCAGCACTCGTTCTAGTTCTATCCTTTTGCTGGATGTTTCCGGCCGGGGCCGAGGCCAAAATTGCTTCGCAAGACCTCATTATCGTCAATAAAAAGACGAATAAACTGGCATATTTTAGCAGCGGAAAGTTGGTTAAGGAGTTCAGGGTAGCGACGGGAAAGTCGCCTGAACTGACGCCGGAAGGAACGTTTGAAATCGTCAACAAGATCAAAAACCGTCCGTATTACAAAGAAAAGATCCCGGGAGGCGATCCCCGCAATCCGCTCGGTGACCGTTGGATCGGCCTCAATGTCAACGGGACGATGGGGACGACGTACGCCATCCACGGCAACAGCAACAAAAACTCGATCGGAAAGTACGTCAGCGCGGGATGCATCCGCATGTACAATGACGAGATCCACTGGCTGTTCGAGCAGGTGCCCCTGCATACGATGGCTATTATAACAACCTCCAGCCAAAGTTTTGAAACGATCGCCCAAAATTACGGCTATGCAGTGGGCGTGCAGTCGTTTGATGGTAAGCTGGTGGTGAATGGAAAGGAAGCTCAGCTGAAGCAGGATTTGATCATGGTCGATTCCCGCATCTACATTCCGCTTCGCGCCTGCTTCGAGGTGCTGGGCGGGACAGTTGAATGGAACGCCAGCACCCAAACGGTGACGGTCTACACGGGAAATCGGAAGATTACCCATAAGGCGCTCTCCGGCAAGGCTGTCGTGAACGGCAAAACGGTAAATATCACCGCCTCCCGGTTCCAGGGGAATTCGCTGATGCTTCCGCTTCGCAACATGTCGGAAATATCCGGTTACTCAGTCGTGTGGGATGGAGCCTCCAATACGGTGAACCTAACAACGGGCAAATAAGCCCGAGCCGCGCGCATGCGCGGCCTTTTTTTGCGCTGTTATATAGATTGAACTAATTGGGGGCAGTAGCATTCATTTCTTTAGTTCATTCTATATTGCCTGGGAAAAACAGGGTTGGAACTGCCGGTTAGGGTGTGTATGATAATAAAGCGCGGAAGCTGCCGCGGCGTAGGTCCGGCCGTTGGGGGGCAAAACATACGAAAGAGGTGTACGTGATGGATAGCGGAATCGAAATTGTGGATTATTTGCCGGAATGGGCGGACGTGTTCGCTCTGGAGAAAGAACGGCTGTGCGGATTAGCGGGCTTGGATGCGGTCGTGTTTGAGCATGTCGGCAGCACGGCCATTCCCGGGCAGCGGGCCAAGCCAGTGGTCGATATGTTCGTCGGCGTGAATCCGTTCCGTCCGGCTGCTTATTACAAAGACCTGCTGGATCCGGCCAGCTATTCTTACGTGGAGACCGGGATGCGCGGAAGGCATTTATTTGCCAAATCGACAGAAGGAATCTGGACGCACAATGTTCATCTGATGCCTTATGACGAACAGTTCCATACCCGCAATGAAATGCTGCTCCGCGATTATTTGCGCCGCCATCCGGAGCTCGTAGAGGAATACGGAGCCATTAAAATGCAGGCGGCCCGAAGCGCTGAATCGATGAATGCTTACACGCGGGCCAAAACGGCATTTATTCAATCGGTCGTCGATGCGGCCAGAGAGGAGAGAGGTCTTCCCCTGGAAGACGTATGGGAGGAATAAGCTGCCTGCTTATGCCCGGACGGCCCGATGAATGATACGGACAAGTTCGCTGCTGTAGGTCTCCAGGTCGACCCTGCCGATGACCGCCGGGTTCAGCATATATTCCCCGATCGCGCCTTGAATCATGTTGGACATGACGGAAAGGTGAAAGTCCCCGAAAACGCCCTTTTCCTGACCCTCACGCAGGATGTTCCCCAATGTCTGCAGCAGAGGATCCTCCTCCTCCTCATCAAGCTTGTAATACGGGACGTTATCAGGCGTCCTTGCATTAAACACGATTTCGACCAAAGCCGTGTTGTGGGCGGGATGCGTTCCCTGATACGCCAAACTGGCAGTGATGAACGCGCTGAGCTTCTCCTGCGGCGTGCCTGCCTGCTCGATCCGTTCCAAAATATAAGACGTTGACTGCTCCACCAGCTTCATCAGCAGATGGTTCATCAAATCCTGTTTGTCGGAAAAATGATACGAGATCAAGGCCGTGCTGATGCCCTATCATATCGAAATGGAGGAAGTCAATCCGCGTCGGCCTGCATGCAAAAAAAGCATGCCAACGGAATAAAATTCCTGGCACGCTTTTTGACGATTAGCGGTTTCGAGACATATTGGTAGATGTGCCCCCGATATATCGGAAAACGAGCACGCTTCCAGCCAGGCACAGAATGCCTGTCAGCAGCAAGGAACTCATGACGCCATGGGACAAATCGGGGGCCGCGGCCATGAGGACGCCGGGCAGCGCCACTCCCAGCGTAGCACCGAGCTGACGGAAGGCATTCAGTGCGCCGGAAGCCGTTCCTGTCTTGCCCTGCGGCGCTGCACTCATCACGACGGAGACGAGCGGCGGCAGGATGAATGAGACGCCGCAGCCGATCAGCAGCAGTGAAATCCCGGTGGGAATATACCCTGGATCTGCAGGAAGGAGAGCCTGGATCAGCATTCCGGTGCATGCCAGGAGAAATCCTGTACCGATGGTGCGCGCTGCTCCATACCTGCTGATCAGCCTGCTCATCAGCATGGGATTCACCGCCATGGGGAGCGTCAGCGCAAGAAATGCCAGGCCTGTCCCCATAGCTGAATAACGATGAAGCTGCTGGAAATACAGCGTCATGACAAACAGCACGCCGGAAAGGCCGAAATTAATAAGCAATCCGGCCGCTAATCCGGTCACGAGCACCCGGCTTTTGAACAAGGACAGCGGCAGCATCGGCGAATGGCTTCGCTTTTCGATCCAGACGAACAGGCCGATCAGCAGAACGGCGGCGGCAAACAGAACAAGAATGACGGGTGATCCCCACCCGAGCTCTTCGCTTTCCATAAAAGCGCTCGTCAGAGCCGCCACACCCAGCAGGCCGGCAAGCTGACCGGCCGGATCCATGCCGGACGGTGCGGGTTTCCGGGCCGAAAAGTCCACGTTCGCCCGCGTCCACAGCCAGCTGAGGATGCCCACGGGGATATTCAGCAGAAAAATGCTCTGCCACCCCAGGGTGTCGACCAGAATGCCGCCGATGATCGGACCGGCGGCAAGCGCCAAGCCCGACACCGCCGCCCAGATGCCGAGCGCCTTGGCCCGGCGGGCGGGGTCCGTAAAGGTCTCCGCAATGATCGTCAGGGAAGACGGCAGCAGTGCCGCTCCGCCGACGCCGAGCAGCGCCCGGAAGCCGATCAGCCAGCCGATAGCAGGCGAAACGGCGCAGAGGACCGAAGCCAACATAAACAGGACAATCCCGCCCAAGAAAACACGGGCTGCCCCCAATCGATCGGCCAGCGCACCCATGCCAAGCAGCATGCTGGCAAATACCATCGTATACGCACCCGTTATCCAGCTCATTCCGGTGAGTCCGCCGCCCAGCGCATCCCGGATGGCAGGGAGCGCGACCGTGACGACCGTCGTGTCCAGCAGCACGATGAAGTAGCCGAGTGACAGCCCTGCAAGCAGCCAGGAAGACCGGTTTCTTTGGTTGGCCGGCTTGGTCCCGGCCGTGACGGATGTTCCATTCATTCCTTAAACCCCTCCAATGATCTTTTTCAAACCCATCGATGTGTTGTATAGTGTATATTCAGAAGAAACGGGGATGAAGAGAGCGGTTTATCCTAGGAGTGGTACTCCTAGGTATCGGTCATCTTGCCCACTTCGGATAGAAAATGGAGGGTCTTTACATGGAGACAACGCATCAGCGTACGAGCCAGCTTGCCGAATTTTTGCAGACCCGGCGGGCCCGTCTGACTCCGGCACAGGCGGGTCTCCCCGGCGGAGGGAGACGAAGAACGCCCGGCCTTCGGCGGGCGGAAGTGGCGCTGCTTGCTGGCGTGAGTGTCGATTGGTACACGTGGCTTGAACAGGGAAGGGACATCTCTGTGTCCACTCAGGTGCTCGAGAGCATCGCCAGGGCACTGCAGCTGGATGAGAATGAAACGAAGCATCTGTTTCTGCTGGCTTCGAGACTTTTGCCGTTTCACTATCAGCAGCCGGAAATGGCGATCAGTCCGCTCCTGCAGACGTTCCTGGACGAACAGGGGGAACACCCGGCGTTTGTGGCCAATTCCCGCTGGGATATCGTCGGCTGGAACAGGGCGGCACGGCTCGTGTTCGGCGATTATGAGCAGATGACGGTCAGGGAGCGGAACTCGGTTTGGAGAATGTTCGTTTCTCCCTATACGAAGGAGCTTCTGGGCGAGGGCTGGGAGAAAAACGCCCGGCTTCGGCTCGCCCAGTTTCGTGCGGGATACGGACTCAATGTCGAGGATCCATGGTGGAGCGGGATGATTGAAGATTTGAACAAGGAAAGCGAGGAATTCAGGGCATGGTGGCCCCAGCATGATGTGCTGAACGTCAAGGAAGGCCGGAAGAAAATCTACCATCCGCGCGTGGGGCTGCTTGAATTCAGCCATATTACGTTCCAGGTGGAGGATTCTTATGATCTTCGTGCCACGGTGAACCTGCCTTACAATGACGAGACCATACAGAGAATGAAACAGCTGCTTCATTAAAGAGCAAAAGGCAGAAACCCATGCGGTTTCTGCCTTTTTTTGCTGAGTCGGTCCAATATGTTGCCCCCTTCCGTAACTCGCGGCTCTGTGCTGGAATATGATCGTATAGGACGTAATTCAATTGCGGCGGCTGGCGGGCTGGATTCCAGCCAGTAGCCTGACAGGAGGCGAGGACGGTCGAAAAGCATCTGCTTATTTACGATGTCGACTGGTGGATCCTGGGCAAGACGGCCAAGATCATTCAACAGCATCATCCCTGCCTGGATATCATGTCCGCCAAACAGTTGGAAGAGAGCATCGGGAGCAGGGGCAGCGAGGCGCTGAACCGGGAGTATTCCCGAATTTCCGCCATGTGCCTGGGCTTGGCGGCATTTGCCATCTTTAAGCATATCCGGATCGATTCATCCGCGGCGGTCTCCTATTATTATTTCAGCAAAAATTACGATACGTTTCGTGAATGGGCTGAAAAGCCGGAACCCGATCCCGACTTTTTGCGCCTGGTCATTCCCCGCATCGGCTCGATCGGGGCGATGAATCTGAAGCTGACCGAATGCCTCGCAGCGATGGCACCGACTGCTTCCGTTCGTCATATCGGACACTTTGTCGACCATGCGCTGTTCCATCCCGTTCCTGCGGACGGGGAGCCCTTGGAGCAGGAAGGCCGTCCGCTCGTCATCGGGTGGGCGGGAGATCCGGGAAAGGCATCCAAACGTTATGCGGCTCTGTACGAGCCGATCAAAAGCCATTTTGCCGGCCGGCCGGAAGTGCGCTTCGTTGAAACGGCAGGAGCATATGCGCACGAAGAGATGCCGCGCTTCTATCGGGATATTGACCTGCTTCTGATCACGTCGGCGAATGAAGGGGGCGGAGCGACAGCGCTTGAGGCTTTTGCCAGCGGCATACCGGTGCTGTCCACCAACGTCGGATACGTAAAAGAAGCGGCCCATCCCAGCGGGCATCATTTAATTTTGGACCGTGACGATCCCGGGGCATTTATCCAGGCCATTGACGGCTGCCTGCAGGAAAGATCGCGTTTAAGGGAAATCGGGCGTCTGTGCAGAACGGAAATCGAAGCGCGCTGGACCATCGAGGCAGGCGTGAAACGCTGGCTCGCCGTCTTGTTTGGAATATAGGAGGTAACGACTCATATGGGCACATCAAACTGGCAGAACCTGTCTTATTGCGTGGAACTCATCCGGCAGGCGGCTCCGTCCAGCGTTCTTGACATTGGGGTCGGGTTCGGCCGGTGGGGCATGCTCTGCAGGGAATTTCTCGATGTCTGGCAGGGGCGAGTCTTTCGAGAGCAGTGGCAGACGAGGATCGAGGGGGTCGAGGTTTTTCCGAAAAATGTGGACGACTATCATCCATACTTTTACAACCATATATATATTGGGGATGCCTACGAACTGATGATGAAACGGCAGCTTGGAGCCTATGATCTGATCATTCTGGGCGATGTCCTTGAGCATTTTGAGAAGGAGCGCGGGATTTGGCTGCTTGAAGCCTGCCTGAAGCAATGCCGCAGCCTGCTCTTGAACGTTCCGATTGGGCCTGATTGGCCGCAGGGCGCCGAATACGGCAACGAATACGAAACCCATCGCAGCGTTTGGACGGAGGAGGAGCTGGACCGGTATCCGACCGCCTCCAAGCGCATGTTCAAGGATTATATTCAGCGTGACTTTGCCACTTATTTGTTCCAGGGCGCACAGCCGCACAGTTAAAGGTCAGAGGCTTTGGTCAACATCAACACCGAATGGGGGAAGCGCCATATGACAGGGCATGGTGCAAGCAGAGATTACGTAGTTACTGAAATCCCTGTTGAGCTGCTGTTCACTGAATTGGACGTTCGATCGGCCCGTACCGACCATCTGATCAAATCGTTTACTGACCGTTGGTACGAACACCATCTTCAGTATGCCGACATTTCTATCATGCGGCTCGTTCCGCACCGGGAGCTGTACCGTTACTTTGCCGGGGAGCCGGGGGCTGCGCCGGATGCTTACGTGGATTGGTATGAGCAGATTCATGCAACTCGGGGAATAACCCCTCCAATGTCCCGCAAAGGGCTGTTGATTCAACGGCGGATGGAATACGAAAATATGCAGTCTGAGCTCCGCAGCGGATCGGACTTTTTTTTCGATCATCCGGTCAAAGCGAAATGGAATCCGGCCGGATATTTCAACGTTTTGGACGGACATCACAGGGCTTGTTTTTTGTACTGCCTCGGCTTTCGGAGGATTCCGGTCCGAATCCCGCTGCAGGATTATACGGTCTGGCTTCACTCCGCGGCAGCGGCTGACGTCGAGCAAACGATAAAGGACCAGCAGCGAACGCTGATTTACACGCCGATCCTGCATCCACAGTTTTATGGTATGCACAGTGAGCGGGACGAGACGTATCCAACGAGGCTGGACCACATTGCCCGGTTTTTGGGGCCGGGGAAGCTGAAAGGGCGGAGCGTCCTGGACATCGGCTGCAACATCGGTTACTATTCCAGGCATTTTGTCAGGGAAGGGGCGGAAGTCATCGGGGTGGAACCGGATCCGTTCCACTATGCCCTCCTTCACAAGCTGAACGCGATGGAACGGACGGCATTTTCCGTCATGACGGAGCGTTTTGAGGAATCCGAAGCCGTGCAGCAATACGATATCGGACTATTGCTGACCGTTTTTTATCACATCATGAAAGATCCGGAAGCTTGCAGGCGGTTTCTTGCCCAGCTGGACCGGAGCGTCTGCAGTTTGCTCTTCTGGGAATCCGGGGATGCCATTGAATCGGAGAAGAAGATGCTGATGGAGAATACCGGCTTTAAGCATTATGAAAAGCTGGCGGATACGTTCGGCACGGGGAAATACCGGGAACTCGGTGTTTTTCGAAAAGCATAGACCGGCAAGCCAGTTAATCTATCGGAAGCGGAGGTGAGATGTGGATGCATGACGAATTGTCCGTTCTGATCCCATACCAGCCGGACGGCGGGCCGAGGGATGAGGCGCTGTCCTTTGTCCTTCGGTTTTACAAGCATATTCTGCCTTCGGCGGACATTTGCATCGGGGAGATCGGCGCGGACGAACCTTTCAGCAGATCCAGGGCGATTAACCGGGCGGCGTCCCGAGCAAGCGGCAGCATCTTCATCATTGCCGATGGCGATATCGTTTACGACCCGCAACTGGTGGCCGATTCGGTCCGCTGGATCGAGCAGGGGCGGTGGGTCATTCCGTTCAGCCGGATCAACCGGCTGACGCAGCGCATCTCCCGGTTGGTCATAGAGGGAGAAGCCATCTGGCCCCTGGATACCGAACCGGATACCAGGGAAGAACATGCCGCCTCTTTCGTCGGGGGCTTAAATATTGTCGGCCGGGGCGCATTTGAGCAGATTGGCGGTTATGATGAGCGTTTCATCGGCTGGGGCGGCGAGGACGAGGCTTTTGCTTATACGATGGATACACTGGTGGGCGAGCATATCCGTCTCGACGGACTGATGTACCATTTCTGGCATCCTTTCGTAGGCCCGCAGGGCAACCCCCATTATGAGCATAATTACAGGCTTTTTGAACGATACAGAGCTGCCCGGGGAGACAGGGAGTCGATGAACGATCTGATTCGGGAAAAGCAGGCGGGTAAGCCCTGATTGTAAGACGTTCCGCCGCAATACGGCCAGCATGCGATGAACAGGAAAGGAAGGAGCAGAATCTATGACATTATCGGTCATTGTCCCGATCCTGAACGAAGAGACCTTTGTCCCTTTGTATTTGGAGAGCGTGGCAGCCTTTGCCGATGAAATCATTATCGTGGATGGGGGAAGCACGGATGGAAGCTTGGAGCATATCGCCCGGCTCGTAACGAAGTATCCGATCCGGCTGTTTACGATGCCGCAGACAGGTCTTCCTTATACCGAGGACTGGAACGAATCGGAAGTGCGGAACTTTTTGATCGGCCAGGCCACCGGGGATTGGATTATGAACCTCGATATCGATGAAATCATGGACGACGGGTTCCGGGACGTACTGCCTGAGCTGATGGCGAACACCGCCGTTGATGTCTATCAATTTCCGTTTGTGAATTTTTGGAGGGATCCGAACACGATTCGGGTCAACAGTCCGGGAGATGAGCGCTGGTCCAATGACATCACCCGGATGTGGCGGGCCGGCAAAGGCATCCGTTACCGTGACGAGAAGCATCACTGCACTTTGGAAGCGGCCGGCGGAGCCAGCATTTGGAGCCTTCCGCGCGGGCGGGCCGACGTTAATGTATACCATTACCACTATGCGATTGGCAAGCGGATCAAATATAACGACAACCGCAGAGGAGATGTCAATCTGCTGAATAATGTAGGGGAACCGGATTGGAATTACAGCCATAAAGAGTACCAAATTGCCACGGTCCCTTTTCATGGAGAGCATCCGGCCGTTATTCGGCGCTATTTGGAGCAGCTGAATGGCAATGGTAAGAGCACTCCAAACCTTTGAAGCATGAAAAGAACTGAAGCCCTCACTGCCGAACCGGAATAATCCGGGATCCGGGTGAGGGCTTTATCGTTACATCCCTTTGCCTCAAAACGAATGATTCAGCCATCGACGTAAAGGCCTATCATCCAAGTGACTGCTGAACGATCCGGGACGCTTCAGGCTCATCGTACAGCTGAACTTCCGGTAATTTGGCGGCCAGCGGCTCGAATTGACTAGCCTGGTAGCATGTTCTATCCACCGCATAACGATCGGCATGAATCTCTTCGAACACCTGCTGCGACCCGCAATAAACGGCTAAATCGAAGCTGACCTGGCTGAACAAATCGATCCGGTTGGTCAAATACATCCGGGGGCCGGCCTTGCGGATGCCGACGACAGGATGCTGAAGATATGTCAGCGTGTAGACAATGACGGTGCAGTCGTCCCTTTGGGCGAACTCCTTCACCAGCTGCTGCCATCTTGCAGGCTCGTCATTCCAGGACAATTCACCAAGCAGCAGCACCCGCTTTTTTCCAGGAGGGAGAGCATCGGCCTGTTCCCGGACTTCCTCAGGCGTTACGGACAAGTTAAAAGGGTTCAACGGACCCATGGGCAGCTGCCACGACTTGGTCCACTTTGCTTCATAGTAATGCTTGTTTCGTTCCCACAGCGATTGATATACCTGGCTTTTCAGCTTCTTGATCGTTGCGCTGCCGTGATGGTACACAAAGGCGTCTTCAACGATCACCATCCGGTAGCCCGCTTGCTTGACCCGTTCACAGTAATCGTCGTCTTCAAACATACCGATGCCGTAATGACGGTCCAGCGGCCCGATCTCTTCAAATGCGCTGCGCCGGATGGCCACACAGAAAAATCCGAGCAGTCCGGTTTCGCGGGTGCGTCCGCGGTAATTTTCATAAAACTCCTGCAGCCAGCCGGGATCCGCTCCCTGTACGGGGTCACCGATAAAAAAGTCGAGCGCCTGATCATTCCCTACGTGGTTGGACATCGGTCCGGTCATGGCGATATCGCTGTGTTCCTGCATCGGCCGGATCAGCTTGAGAACCCAGGTCGAGTCGGGGACAATCGTATCGTTATTAAGAAGGATCAGATATTCGCCGGTGGCACAGCTTGCTCCCAATGAGTTCCCCTCGGCAAACCCCAGATTGATGGGTGAAAAGACGGTCTGCACCGGTTTCTGCGCCAACGTCGCAAGCTGAACACGGGTCTGATCGGTGGAGCCGTTATCGACCACGATGATCTCCATGTTCGGATAGGCGTCTTTCCGAAGCAGGCTGTTCAGACACTGGCGGGTGAACGACCAGTTGTTATGGGTCACGATGACGATGCTGACCTTCGGAAAAATATGCTGCACAATGGCCCGATGCATCATTTCGTATCGATGCCCCCACGTATTACACATGGCAAATTTACGCCGAATTCTCGCGGCTTCCGGCTGCGCTGCCTCGATGCTGAGCGCCCGCTCCACCGCCGCCTCGAACGCTGCGGGGGAATCCGCGATCTCCACCATATCTGAGGCGATTTCGGTCAGCTCGGGCAAAGGGGTGGAAACGACCGGCTTGCCCGCAGCCAAATATTCATAGAGCTTGACGGGGTTTGTCGCATGGGTCAAGTTGTTCTGGACGAACGGAATGATCGCGCAGTCAAATCGGTGAAGATAGCCGGGTAGTTCCTCATAGGGCTTCTCCCCGAGCAGCAGGACGTTCGGCAGCTGTTCCACCCCGGAGGTGTCGCAGCCGAACGTATGGCCGATTAAGGCAAAGGTCCATTCCGGCCTGTTCCGGGCCATCGTTTCAATCAAACCGACATCAAACCAATCCGAGATCGCGCCGTAATAACCGATCACCGGGCCGGTAATGCTGCTGAGTTCTGCGGGGGCGCTGCCCGCCCAGCCGGCGAAATGGCTGACATCGGCAGCGTTGCGCACCAGAATCGATGACGGATTCAGCTCACGGACGCGCTGATGAAGCACTTGCGAGGAAGTGATCACCACATTTGCTTTTTGGATCAGCAGGTCTTCCTGATGAATAACGTCGGCATGATTGGTCGAAAACCCGGCATGATCGTCCATGCAGTCATACATGATGTTGTGCCGGTTCATCGCCGTGACAAGCGGAGTCCAAAACGGAAGGTCGACGATGGATACATACGAGGTGACCGCAAATTTGGCAAGGACATGCTCCAGTGACCATTTCAAATATTGGATATCCAAATCGTCCATTTGGTCCTGATACAAGTTTAGACGTCTATGGGCACAGAGGGTCACCAGCCATACGTTCCGGTCTACCTTTTTGAATTTGACATATCGGCAGACTTCATCCCTGGCGGCATGCTCCTTTGAGATGCAGACGACGTCCGTCGTTATATAAAAAACGCGGTGACCTCGTGCGGCGAACTGCCGGGACAACTGCTGCGGGCGCTGCCAGCGGAAGTCCCAGTCGATAACGGGAAACCGGATGATGTCATAGGGTACCGCCGAAACCGGGCTAGGTTTTGCTGTTCGAAGATCCTGCATGGGCTCCATTGCAGGAGGAGCCGAGTTTGGGAAGCGAGGGGGCGAATACACCCCGAGGCGCTGCCCTGGAAAAGGCTCCATCGGCAGAGAATTGCGCGGTGAAGCAAGTGCGGTTATACGCGGGTCTAGGGTATGTTTTGGCTTGGCAGAATGATTGCTTTTTGATTTATGGGCCGCGGAGGCAGACAATGGACGGGATCCCTTCCTGGATTGGTTCCTCGGTTTGTTCAAGCGTTATTCTCCTCCCTAAACAATTGTCTATGTACAAAATATGTACCAGGTCTGCTTTACGTCTGGGTATAACACCATACGAGAGGATCATTTTTAGGGAAATTGCCCGGGTAAAGGCTTACCGCTGGGCATTTTGATCAACTTCCACTTGGCCTGGTCCCTATCGTTATCTACCTACATATTGTACCAATGACTATAAAGGAGGTAGGTCAAGTGAAATTGGTATTCATGAATAAACACACGAAGGATTACGGAACACATGTCCATCACAAAAAGAAGCGGCATCATCATAAGAAAAAAACGGGTACTCTTCTGAAAGTGATCCATGATATCAAGCACCGGCTGTTAAAACTGAAGCAGCAATTTGAGAGCGTGGCAGGTACTGTGGCGGAGCTTTCAGCCCGGGTGAGCAAACTGGAACAGCAGGTCGCCACGCTGAACAGCCGCTTGGGCATCGGTCCAGGACCGGCACCAGGCCCGACACCAGGACCAGCGCCAGGCCCAGCACCAGGACCAGCACCAGGGCCCGGACCTGCACCAGCCCCAGGACCAGAACCAGCGCCGGGTAATGGGCCATCAGGCATCGTGGCCTTGCTCACACCGCGGATCAATACGCGAGTCACGCTGGAAACGCCAGTAGGAACCATTTTCGGCACCTTGATTCTGATAGGCGAAGACTATGTCCAGGTTCTTGAACCGGATGGAAGCAACGTATTGATACCGTTCCGCAGCTTGTTGGCCGTTTCATAACCTTTGTGACTTCAGGAGGGAAAGCATATGAATTTTGAGGAAGCACTTGCCGTTTTTGTTGGCAGACATGTCGAAGTGCAGCAGACCAACCAGTTTATCCAGGGCACCCTGGCATCTTCTTCTGGGGGGATCCTGGCCGTGGATACAGTCAGTACCAATTACATCCCGACGGCGCAGCGCGTAAATATATCCACGAACAGCGTGGCGCTGGTCCGCATCCTGCCTCTGTAATCATTCATATTTACGGTGCCGTCCCATTGTCTCCGGCGTTCATCCAGCTCAGCCATTCCGAGTAATGATCTGCATGGCGGTGCGTAATGCTGTGCAGCCGGATACGCCGGTGGTACAGCGCCCTATCGACATACAAAAATTCGGCGGACCCCGACATTCTGGCGAGGATTTCGATATCTTCGTACAGACGGCCGCCGAACGGTGAATCCGTGTTCCAGCCGGACAACGATCCAAGCTTGGCTGTATTGAACATCCGCGGGGCAATGGGAATGCCGGCTTTGATTACACGGGCAGTAGAGAAAGGATGAATCGCGGTACGTACGCCCTGATAGATCAGCTGCTTGTTTTTCCGTTCCTCCCATTGAACGTGATTGGCATATATAACGCCTGCCTGCCTGTGCAGGCTAGCTTTGCTGTATAACTGTTCCAGGCAGTCGGGGGACAGCCAGTCGTCGGCATCGAGCTCTAGCAGCCAGCTGCCTTTTGCCATGGACAATCCCGAATTCAGAGCATGAGACTTGCCCGAATTGCGCTCCAGCCGGCAGGTTCGGATGCGGTGGTCCGGATACAGTGAATCCAAGATATGCTCCGTATGATCGGTCGACCCGTCATCGATGATTAAGAGTTCCCAATCGGGCAGCGTTTGCGCCATGACCGAACGGACAGCCCAAGGAATATAATCGGCATCATTATAAGTACATAACAGGACGGTTACCAGCGGCACTTTATGTGACGCGTCCGTCCCTGGCTCAACCTGGATCGGTGCAGCGAGCAGCGGACGCAGCAGCTCCCACTCCTCACGCTTTTTTTGCCAGGGTAACGGGGAGGAGACAGCCGGAACCACCGGACAATTGCGGGGAGAAGTCCAGGTAAAAGCGGCGTTGAGCTGGTATTGTTTGTCTAACAGGATGTAGGATTCGAAAGGCAGCAGCGCTGTTTCCGTGAAACCTGGTGAAGGCGGTGCCATGACAGCGTCCGTTCGCCAGATCAGCGGGCCTCTGGGCTGCTGGAATCGTTCGCGTCCGCCCTCATCTGGGGTTGTAGGGCTGAAGAGGCAGCCGGCCGACGCTTCGGGAAGATAGCAAAGCTCTGTGCGCAGGAAGGTATCCATACCCGGGAGCAGCCGCTCCCCCGCGTGCAGCGTCAGAAAGTAGGGCTCCTGGTACGAGGCAAGCTCCTGGTTCATCCGGGAACCGAGGCTGCCATGTTCCAGCACGACGACATTCGAATCAGGGAGCTCCTGCTGTACGGAACAGGCGGTTGATTGTGCGTGGCGCAGGTGGAGGGAAGGCAGAATGAAGACGAGCATGGCGGGCTCCTTTCCCAAATCCGTCGTTAACATAGCGTATGTAACAATGGCCCAAGTGACACTGGGAAATTGACAAATCGGCCTGGCCGAAGGAAGAGCCGTAACGAAGAAGGGTTAAGAAGATGCGCAAGAGGAAGCGTTAAGAAGACGACAGCTAGGTACGCAAAGCAGCCGCGGGAAATCCCGCGGCTGCTGCGTATGTCGGTTTATCGCCTTAACGGTTGTCGATTTTCTCCGGATACAGATCGTGGTTGATCATGCGCTGCTCCGCCCACTGCTCATACTTGGTGCCCGGGCGTCCGTAATTGCAGTACGGATCGATGGAAATGCCGCCCCGCGGCGTGAATTTCCCCCATACCTCAATATAGCGCGGATCCATTAGCTTGATCAGATCGTTCATAATAATATTCATGCAGTCTTCATGGAAGTCTCCATGGTTCCGGAAGCTGAACAGGTACAGCTTCAGCGACTTGCTCTCGACCATTTTCTGGTCGGGAATGTAGCTGATATGAAGCGTGGCGAAATCGGGTTGTCCCGTGATCGGGCACAGGCTGGTAAACTCGGGAAAATTAAATTTAACGAAATAATCGCGGTAGGCATGCTTGTTATCGAAGCTTTCGAGCAGCTCAGGGTCATATTGGAACACATACTTAGTCCCCTGGTTGCCCAGAAGCGTCAAATCCTTCATTTCGTGCGGCTGTCTTCCAGACATATCGTAATTCCTCCTGGATCGTTTCTAATTTGTTCAATAGGAAAATGTTTTCTGCCGGCATCCGCCCGAATCTGCGGGCTTAAGGCTGCTGCAGATTTGGTCAAACGCCGCGCTTATTTCCCCACACCAGCGCGTGAAGCTGGGGCAGCACGCGGACCGCGTTCAGCTCGGGGGAAGCGACCACCGCGTCGATGAGCCGCTCATAGCGGGCGAGCAGGTCGGCGGCATGGCCCGCGATATCCATCCGTTTCAGGTCGGGGTTGCCGACCTGTAGATACATCGGCGCCTGCGGATACCGGGCATGGACTTTGGTCGCATAGGCCAGATCGGCATCGTCAAAGACGACGACTTTCAAGCTGTACGCGTAAGCGGCCGGTCTGGCCGCAAGCCGGGTCACGATGCTGTCCAGCATCTCCCAGTCAGTCTCCATGCCGGAACTCGGCGGCTTCGGCGACAGTGTGACTTCGTGAATGTCGTCAAGCCAGTCCTGCCAGCGGGAGCCCTGGGTTTCGACGGCTATCCGGATCCCGTGGCTTTCCAGCAGGCTCACAAGAGAGCCAAGCTGGGGCAGCAGAGCCGGATTACCGCCGGACAGGGTGACGTGGGAGAAGCGCTCGCCGCCGATCCGCTGAAGCTCCTCCCAGATGTCGCCGGCGCTCATTTGGCGGATGTCCGCCTTGGCACTGCCGTCCCATGTAAATGCGGAGTCGCACCAGGAGCAGCGGTAATCGCAGCCCGCCGTGCGCACGAACATCGTCTTCTGGCCGATGACCATGCCTTCGCCCTGAACCGTCGGGCCGAAAATTTCAAGCACGGGAATGTTCATTCGTACATCCACTCCCGTCTCGCCTCGGCATAACTCGTCGGCGTTTCGTACAGACGGACGAATTCGGTCCGGCCGCCTTCGATTCGGTAATCCCCGCAGTTAAGCGCCTCTTCCATCCGCTCAAACAGCCAAACGACTATATTCTCGGCAGTCGTATTCATCGGAGGCAGCGTTTCGTTCAAATAGCGGTGGTCCAAGGAAGGTTCGATCCGCTCCTTCCAGATTTGCTTGATCAGACCGAAATCGGCGGTAATGCCGACTTCGTCCAGAAAGGCGCTGATACCAAAAACGGCTTTATACGTATGGCCGTGCAAGTTTTTGCATTTGCCCTCATAGGCATGCAGGTGATGCGCGGCGTCGAAGGTAAACTCTTTGCTGACAAGCACCCTCTTATGATGATAGCGCAGGTCGGATGGCTGGATGTCTTCCCCCAGCTTTTGCAGCCGGTCCACGATGCGGAATTCGCCGGGAGTCTTGGTCATGGCTGCAGCGCCTCCGCTTTGGATTGAAGGTACTTGTCAAGACCAGCCTTGCGCAGCCGGCAGGCAGGGCATTCGCCGCACCCGTCGCCGATGATGCCGTTATAGCAGGTCAGCGTGCGTTCGCGTACAAACGGGAAGGCGCCCAGATCGTCGGCAAGCTTCCAGGTTTCCGCTTTGTCGAGCCACATCAGCGGCGTATGGATGACAAAGTCGTAGTCCATGGCGAGGTTCAGCGTCACGTTCAGGGACTTGACGAAAGCATCCCGGCAGTCGGGGTAACCGCTGAAGTCCGTTTCGCATACGCCGGTGACCAGATGTCTGGCGCCGGATTGCTTGCCCAGCACGGCGGCGAAGCTCAGGAACAGATGGTTCCGGCCATCCACGAACGTGCTGGGAAGCTCGCCTTCCTCCTGCGTGATTTCAATGTCGCTTCGCGTCAGTGCGTTCGGGGCGAGCTGATTGAGCAGGCTCATGTCCAGCACGGTGTTCTTCACGCCGAGCTCCGCGGCGATCGACTGCGCGCATTCGATTTCAAGCCGGTGGCGCTGACCGTAGTCGAACGTAACCGTTTCGACTTCCTTGAACTGCCGGAGCGCCCAGAACAGGCAGGTCGTACTGTCTTGGCCGCCGCTGAACACGACGACCGCTTTTTCGTTTTTGAGCATAAAAAAACCTCTCCTTCATGATTTGGTCCGGTAGGCAGGGCTGGAAAACACCTGACTCCGGCAGAAGAGAGAGGATTCTTGAACTGATCCGTAAAAAAACAAGCCCGGTCTTTATGGCCAAAGAGGGCAGTCTTAGTTTTTTATAGAGGGAGTTCGCGAACCTCTCCCGCGCGGGAACGCGCGGATTTTCTTCAATTAAGCGCAGGGTGCTGCGCCGGACTATTATATCATATCTTTGCGGATGAGGGAGTTTTGGATTTCAACATTTTCACTGCTGACCTTTTTACGGAACTGGCTCGGCGAAATGTTCTTGTACTGCTTGAACTGCTGGATAAAGTAGCTTGAGCTCGAAAATCCCGTCTCCTGGGCGATTTCCGTCATGGTCATCTCGGTGGTCAGGAGCAGCTTCTCCGCCTCGGTAATCCGAATATAGTTCAAATAATTGGTAAACGTTTTGCCCATGATCGCTTTGAAGCGGCGCGAAAAATAGCTGTAGCTCAGGTTGCAGATCCGCGCGGCGGCCTGGGCATTGATGTCAAAGCGGTAGTTGTCGTCGATGTACTCGAACACTTTCTGCAGCATCTGGATGTCCATCTCCTTTAGGGAGTGGGCAACATCCCAATGGAGGCCGAGGTTTTTCGATTCGCGCAAAAACCACAGGAATAGCCTGCAGATCAGTGTCCGGACCGCGAGCTCGAAGCCGTAAGACCGGCTCGTGAATTCGTCATAAATTTCGCGAACCAGGCCCGGGACGACCGTATCCTTGATTTCGGATTCGGCGAACATCCGCTGATTGTTCGATTCCGCCATCGTAAACGGCAGCACGTACTTCGATTCGAATACGGTTCTGGATGTTGAGTACAAAATTTCAGGATCGAATTTAATGACAATATAAGAGACCTGCTCCCCATCCAGCGCATAGATGGAGTGGGTTTCATGCGAGTGGATCACGATCAGATCGCCTTTGCTCAGGGTATGGGATTCTCCTCCCAGGAACACCTTGGCTTTTCCCGTGAGAAAATAAAGAATCTCGATATACATGTGCCAGTGGGCGTGAACGATCCAGCGGCTGCCGGCGCTTTGATGGATCATGCATTCGTACGGATAGTGGATCGTCCCGATGGATGGGCGGTTCGACTCAAAATAAGGCTCGGTCATTTTCGCACGCTCCCGTTATACAATGACAAATATTTAATATATTAGAATAGGTTCATTGTATAACTTATCGAGGGATTTTGGTATCGTTACTTTGTATCAACGGAAGGGGTGCAAAGGATGGAAAAGGTGGCATTGCAGTTATATTCAATCAAGGAACTGACAGGAACTGATTTTCTCGGGACGCTCCGGAAGGTTGCGGAGACCGGCTACGATGGCGTCGAATTCGCTGGTTATTTCAATACTTCCGCCTCGGATCTGAAGAAAGCGCTGGACGAGTATGGCCTGCAGGCAGCCGGCAGCCATATCGGCGTATCCGAGCTGACGGATCACCTGGATCGGACAATCGAGTATTCGCAGGAAATTAATAGCGCTTACATCATTTGTCCCGGTCTTCCGGAGGAAATGAGAAACAGCGCTGACAGCTACAAGCGTACTGCAGAGCTGTTCAACCGCATCGGCGAACGCTGCAAGCAGAGCGGTATCCGCTTCGGTTACCACAATCACGGCATTGAATTTGAGAAATTCGATGGCGAATACGGGCTGGACCTGCTGGTGAACAATACGGACCCTGATCATCTGTTCATCGAGCTGGATACATATTGGGCGGAGCACGCAGGACTGCGCTCGGTGGACTTTATCAACAAATATAAAGAGCGCTGCGCCATTCTGCACATCAAGGATATGAAGAGCCTGGAGGACAAGCGGAATACGGAAATCGGTTCCGGCATCATGGATTTCCGTGCTATTACAGCGGCAGGCAAGCAGTACGGCGTCAACTGGTTTACGGTCGAGCAGGAGGAATATGAAATTCCGCAGCTGGACAGCATCGGCCAGAGCCTGAAGTATTTGCGGGAAATTTTGTAATTCTGGTACAATCCCATTTTATATATGAAAAGGAGAATGAGTCATGGCGCAAAATACCGATAGAGTATTGAAGGTAGCAATCGTTGGTTGTGGAGGCATCGCCAACGGCAAGCACATCCCGAACCTGGTTAACCAGAAAAACGTAGAGCTGGTGGCTTTTTGCGACATCATCGAAGAGCGTGCCATCGAGTCCGCCCGCAAAATCGGCAAAGAGGATACGATCAAAATTTACACCGACTACAAAGAACTACTGAAGGATGAGAGCATTGACGTCGTGCATGTGTGCACACCGAACAAATCGCACTCCTTTATTACGATCGACGCCCTTGAAGCAGGCAAACACGTGATGTGTGAGAAGCCGATGGCGAAGACAGCCAAAGAGGCAAGAGCGATGGTCGAAACCGCCAAGCGGACCGGCAAGAAGCTCACGATCGGCTATGACAACCGCTATCGTCCGGATTCCCTGACCCTCAAGCAAATTTGTGAAAGAGGCGACCTGGGCGACATTTACTTTGCGAAAGCGCATGCGATCCGCAGACGCGCCGTGCCAACATGGGGCGTGTTCCTGAACGAGGAGGAGCAGGGAGGCGGACCACTGATCGATATCGGTACGCACGCGCTGGACCTGACGCTCTGGCTTCTGGACAACTACAAGGTAAAGAGCGTCAAAGGTAACGTGTACTACAAACTCGGCGACAAGGAAAGCCCTGCCAACGCTTTTGGCCCATGGAAGGCGGAAGAATTTAAGGTGGAAGACTCTGCGTTCGGCTTTATTACGATGGAGAACGGCGCAACCGTCATTCTGGAAGCGAGCTGGGCGCTCAACACGCTAGACGTGGGCGAAGCTCAGGCATCCCTGTCCGGTACGGAAGGCGGCGCGGACATGAAGGACGGTCTGCGCATCAACGGTGAGGACCTTGGCGTGCTGTATACGAAGAAGCCGGAACTGAAGACAGGCGGGGTTGCCTACTTCGCAGGCAATTCCGAGAGCCAAGCCGGCAGAGAATGCCGTCTCTGGATCGAGAGCATTCTGAACGATACCGAGCCGATGGTCAAACCGGAACAGGCGCTGGTCGTAACGGAAGTTCTGGAGGCCATTTACGAGTCGGCCCGTACCGGCAAAACGGTATATTTCGACGACCAGCTTGTCACAGCCGAAGGATAAGTTCAGCTCTGCCAAAATCAATACGCTTCAATCAAGTACAACCGTCCGGCTGCTGCCGGGCGGTTTTTTTGCGTTGAAAGGCTCGTTCGACTGAGAGCTATTCCCACGCAGCTGCCCCGGATTAGCGGTGATGTACGGGAAAAGGCTGGATTCTTGGTTTCCGAGGATCCGGCTTTTTTTGCCTGAAGGGGATGCGAAGCTTGTCCCCAGAGGCGTCGTGTGTAGACGTTTGTACCTAATTTGTTGATCAATTTGTGTACAAATGCTAGAAGCTATTAAAAAATAGGAAAAATTGGCCGAATATTAATAAAGAACGGTTGGTTTTGGTAGGAGGTTCATCCTAAATAAATCGATGAATTGGGGAAAATGTACTAGATTTCGCACCTTTCATTTTAGTAGCAAAAGCTGCTGTAAGCGGACCTGGTGATTACGAATGGAGCTACGTGCTCAGGAGGGCTTGATGATCAGACTGTATACGCTTGGGATCAAGAACGTTTCTGCGGCGCATTTCGATCATTTTATGAAACGGGTCTCTCCCGAACGAACCAAACAAGTACAACGAATCAGAAACAGGAGGGATGCTGTAAGAAGCCTGTTCGGCGAAGTCATGGTGCGCTGGGCGGTGAACCAAGTAAAGCCTGCAGCCGCCTTTTCCAAGCCATGGACACGCAGCGAATTTGGCAAACCGGCCTTTGCAGACGAACCGGATATTCACTTTAATCTTTCCCATTCCGGAGATTGGGTGGTAGCCGCCCTCGGCCCGTCTGAACTTGGAGTGGATGTCGAGCAGGTGCTCCCTGTGAACCCGGGAATGGCTGAATTATTTTTTTCACCCGCTGAACTCGGACTGCTTCAACACTTGACCGAAGAAGAGCGGCTGAACCGGTTTTATGACATCTGGACGCTCAAAGAAAGCTATATCAAGTGCATCGGCAGAGGATTAAGTCAGCCGCTGGACTCATTTACGATCACGGTTCGTCCGGACGGAAACATTGAGTACAGCGGTCCCGACATTGAAGCACGCAATTATCAATTTATGCTGATCCCTATGGAAGGGCCATATAAGCTCGCGGTCTGTACGAAAGCAAAGGGGCCGATCGAAATTTATACGCCGGAAATGGATCAACTGTTGGATATGAAAATGTTTGTAGATTAATTTCTGAAATGAATGGAAATATCCATGAAAATTATGATAGACTAGGTTTGCGAAATGAACAATTTATAGTTACTAATTATTCATTAGTATCTATAAAAATGTACTTGTGAAATCCATAGGCAAAACTGCTGAAAAGCAGTGACGCAAAGCTATAGGGACTACTTCCGAAACGGGATATGTCAGCCAGTTGCAAATGAATTGGTGAGCTGTGGTTTGCATTCCCATAGGTTGCTATTTTTTTGCCCTGAATATGCTGTTTTCGCCACAGGGAGGTGTGATTCGTACAAAAACCAAGATCGTTTCTAGCATGGCCAGGTGGATAGGCGCCTGTAAGATTACATAACAGAGAGTCAGACAAAAGGAGAGAAACGAGAATGAGCAAGTTTCAGCAGTCTTTCAAGAAGTGGCGGTTTAAAAATTTAAGTATTGTAAGCAGAAGTATGCTGCTGACCAGTCTTTATATTTTCATCACCGGGGCTGTCGTCATTGGCGCAAGCTTTTATATTCAGGGCACCGTTCTGACCGAGCAGCTGCAGTCGGATTCCGGTAAAACGATGGATGCCCTGGTGAAGAGCGTATCGGTACAAGATGTCGAGCAGGCCAAGGATGTTAAGGATCCCAACGCCGCTGTCCAGCAAAAGCTAACGGGTATCTTTGACGAGCTGTCCCGTACACATCCGAATATTGCCCAAGGGTATATTTTCGGGCCGGAGCTCGAAGGAGGCAATCAAACCTCGATTATTTCGATGCCGTCGGCTGTGCTGGAAATGTTCGCCAAAGATAATTTGCATCTGGGCGACCTGTACGAGCAGCCTAAAATTCATGCCGATGCCGTCCGCGAAATGCTGAAAACGAAAAAACTGGTGTTTACCAAAGCATATACAGATAACTATGGTACATGGATCACGGTCCTGTATCCGTTCCAGGATGCAGGCGGTAACATCTTCGCCTACATGGGCATTGACGTGGATGCCAGCCTGGTCTCTACCGGTCAGAATGATCTGCTGCGCAACACGCTGTTCGCCCTGCTGATTACGCTGGTGATCGTACTGGCGCTGCAGTACTACACGAACAGACGGACGTTTGCCCCGATCAAAACGCTAATGACGGCGCTGGACAAGCTCAGCAAAGGCGATTTTACCGTACAGCTGAAGGCTGGCGACGATGAGCTTGGGCAGGTTAACGCCAAATTCAACACGATGGTGAACCAAATCAACGAGCTGGTAGGGACGATTAAAAAAGTATCGGAGCAGTCGGCAGAGCAGTCGAAGTTCCTGTTCTCGGCTGTGGAGAACAATAACAAAAATTCGTTGGCCATTACGAAAAATATTGAACAAATGTCCGAGCGGGTTGCACTGCAGAGCACATCCATCACGGAGAGCGTCGTTTCGCTGGAGGAAATTTCGTCAGGCGTCAACACGATTGCCGGCAATACGTCCGAGCTGTCGGACATTTCGATGCAGATGAAGGATCAGTCGGAAAAAGGAAACGAGAACGTCGAGCAGGTTATCGAGCAGATGAATTCGATCAACCACTCGGTTAAAAATTCGGTGGACATTATTGAGAAGCTGCAGGTCCGTTCCCAGGAAATCGGCCAAATTGTCCAGGTGATTACGGAGATTGCTTCCCAGACTAATCTGCTGTCCCTGAACGCAAGCATCGAAGCGGCGCGGGCCGGCGAGGAAGGCCGGGGATTTGCCGTGGTTGCCGATGAGGTCAAGAAATTGTCCGAAGAGTCCAGAAGATCCGCCACGCAAATTATCGAGCTGATCCGCTTCATTCAGGATGAGACCGCACTGGCTGTCGAGGCCATCAGCGAAGGCGAGCAGAACGTCGCCAAAGGGATTGAGGTCGTTAAGGAAACCGGCTCCCTGTTTAAAGGCATGATGATCGCGACCGATTCGGTTACGAGCCAAATTCAGGAGGTTTCTGCAGCGACGCAGCAGATGGTTGCCGAAACCGAGCAAATAACGGCTTCCATCAAACAGCTTGCGGAGCTGGCGGAGAAAAACTCGGCCGTATCCAGCGAGATCAAGACGAGCGCCCAGGAGCAGCAGGCCTCTTTTGACAGAATTTATGATTCCGCCAATCAGATGAACCAGGTGGCTGACCAATTGGAAACCTTAGTCGACAAATTGCGGGTGTAATCATGAAGGAGCTGAACATTTTGAACACAACATCGATAAGCGAGCGCAGCAAGGCATACTGGTCCCAGGAACTCGAGCTTCCTCTGCCCGGACTCAATCTCTACACGGATGAGCCGGTGCGGGAAATTCAGCCCGATTTGCTGCGGATCACGGAAACGCTGGACTTGGGACCGGAAGAGGCTGCTGAACTGAGCCGGCTGGGCAACCCTCGTGCCTGGTGGCTGGCTGGTTACGCGGTGTTCCTGTACAGGATGAGCGCCGATCAGGATTTGCTGCTTGGCGTGGTGAGCCGGCAAGGAGAACTGCTGCCGCTTCGCGCAGCGATCAGCGGACAGGATACGTTCCGGCAGGTCTATGCGCGGATCGAAGCCAAGCTGGGAGAGCTGGACGCTGCGGATTTGAGTCTGCAGGAGCTTGAAGAAATGATAGGGCAGCCCCTCGGCTATCAAGCGGTATACGGCGAGGCTCATGGAAGCCGCCCTGCCTGGCTGGGCTGGAACGTTCAAGCGAAATCCGGCCGTTGGACGATGAGCATCGCCTATGCACGCCAGCTGTTCCGGGAACAGACCGTGCGCAAGTTCAGCAGGCATTACGCTCAAATCGTTCGCGGTGCGCTGCGGAACGCGAATCTGGAAATCAGCCGCCTGCCTTTTCTGCTGGAGGAGGATCGGGCCGCTTATACTGTTTTAAATGATACGCAAATGGAACTTCCGGAACAGCCGACGATCGTCCGGATGATGGCTTCCACTGTAGCGAAGTATCCGGACCGGATCGCCGTCACTCAAGATGGGCAGCAGTTAACCTACAAGCAGCTTGACCGGCAGTCCAACCGGATTGCGAACATGCTGCTGTCCAAAGGGCTGCAAAAAGGGCAGTTCGTGCCTATTTTCATGAAACGGAGCCTCGAAACGATTGTTTGCATGCTTGGCGTTATTAAGGCAGGCGGGGCTTACATTCCGCTGGATCCTTCCCATCCGGATGAAAGAAACGCCTACATTATTGCTGACACGCAAACCGGGATGATCCTGACACATGCTGAATATGTGGACCGTCTGGAAACGCTGCTTGCCGGTTTTGACAGGAAGCCGGAAATTCTCCCATTGGGAGAACAAGCGGACTCCTACCCGGAAGCAGCATCCCCGGTTGCCATTGAGCCGGATGATCTGGCCTATATCATTTATACGTCCGGTTCCACAGGCAAGCCGAAAGGAGCCCTGATCGCTCATCAAGGCGTCGTCAACTTGGCGGAGTCCACGCGCAGGGAAATGGATCTGACCGAGGAGGACGTGATTCTTCAGTACTCCACGTTCAGCTTTGACGCGTCGGTCTATGACATTTTCGGATCGCTGGCCTGCGGCAGCCGGCTGCATCTGCTTACCGATGAGGAGCGTTTCTCCATCGACGCCTTTACCGCGGCAGTGGTGAAGCAGCAGGCGACGCGCGTCGCTATTCTGCCGACCGTTTTCTTCAACCAGCTTGCCGCCCATTTGCCTGAAGAGGATGCGCCCAAATACGCGAACATCAAGAGCATCATCGTCGGCGGCGAGGCGTTGTCGGGAGAGGCCGTACGCATGCTGCAGAAAAAGCTGCAGGTTCCGATCGTCAATCTTTACGGTCCTACCGAGATTACGGCGGTGGCAACCTCTCATATCGTCGATTATCCGGTTCCGGACGATCTGACGACAGTATGTATCGGAACGCCGCTGAGCAATTATGAATTGTACATTGTCAGCGAGCACGACGAGCTGTGCCCGATCGGAGTTACCGGCGAGCTCCTGATCAGCTCCGTCGGCGTGGGCAAGGGGTATTTGAACCAGCCCGAAAAAACGAAGGAAGCCTTCATCACCGATCCGATTACGCCGGAGTCGGGCAAGAAATTTTACCGTTCGGGCGATATGGTCCGTCTTCTTCCGAGCGGACTGGTGGAGTATCGGGGTAGAAAGGATGCCCAGGTAAAAATCCGGGGCTTCCGGATCGAGATCGGAGAGATCGAGGACAATCTGGCAAAGCATGAGTCCGTCAAGGATATCGCTGTCATTCCAAGAATCGAAGCGGACGGAACCAAAGTGCTCGCTGCCTTTTATACGTCAAATGACGGGCAGCCGGTTGCTTCCAAGGACCTCGCCCAATTTTTAGGCCAAAAGGTGCCCGGCTATATGGTTCCCAAATATATGTGCTTCGTGGATCAAATGCCGCTGTCACCGACAGGGAAAATCGACCGCAAAAAGCTGGCGGCTTTCGAGATCGTGCCGGAAGAGGACGATTCGCCGTATGAAGCCCCGGTCACGGCCATTCAAAAGGAAGTGGCCGCTGCCTGGGAGAAAGCGCTTGGCCAGACGAGAATCGGCATCCACGACGATTTCTTTGAAATCGGCGGTTACTCTTTGAAAATATTGGAGATCCTGGTGCTGCTCAAGCCGAATTATCCGCAGTTGAAGATCAACGATTTCTTCGTCTACCCGACGATTGCCGCATTGGCCGGCCGGATCGAAGTGCTGGCCCATGAAGCGTCCACAGCCGAGGAGGCATTCGGTGAGGACGTTCCGCTGCAGGATTTAGCGGAGTTTCCGCTGAGCTTTTACCCTCAAGATTCTGCCGAAGGGCGGGTATACACGCAGGAGAATATTTTGCTGACCGGCGCGACCGGCTACCTTGGCTCTCACCTGCTGTACGAGCTGCTTCGCCAATCGAAAGCTTCGATTTATTGTCTCGTTCGGCCATCCGGCGTGCAGGAGCCTTACGCCCGGCTGGAACAGACGATGGTCGGATACTTCGGGAATGAAGTCAAACGTCTGATGGACAATCGGGTCATCGCCGTGCAGGGCGATCTCGAACAGGAGCATTTAGGATTGAGCGGGGAAGTTCGAGACATGCTGGCAGATCGCCTGGACTCCATCCTCCATTGCGGTGCGGAAGTCAAGCATTTCGGGGAAGCGGACTATTTTGCCAGGGTCAACGTGGACAGCACGAACCATCTGCTGGCATTGGCTAAGTCCAAACCGGGCGTTCGGTTCCATTTTATTTCGACGCTCGGCATTCCGGAAGATTTGGCGCTGAACGGCCAATGGGCTTCGATCATGGCCGGCTCCGGTTATGACGAAGCTTACGTCGAGAACGTCTACACCAACAGCAAGCTGGCTGCCGAGAAACTCGTCGTGCAAGCCGGCCGGGAAGGCCTTGCTGCTTCCGTGTATCGCGTAGGCAATTTGTCCTGCCGGTCGGATAACGGCTTATTCCAGAATAACATCGACAACAATGCGTTTTACCGCATGCTTAAGGCGATGCTGCTGCTTAAAAAAGCGCCGGATGTTCGCTGGGAAGTCGATATGACGCCGATCAATTACGCGGGAGAAGCCATTACCGCCTTGGCGCTTCAGGACGCGACCGTCGGAAGGATGTTTCATATCTGCAACCCGGTCACGGTATCTTATCGAGACATGGTGCGGTTCTTCCAGGCATACGGTTATACGATCGACTTGACCGATTGGAAGGAATACGAGCAGTGGCTTCTCGATCCGAAGCAGGCCAAGGACCAGGCGGGCCTGGAGCTGGCCATGGCGCAGCTGGAGGGGGACGGCGCGAAAAACTCCAATTACCGCTACGCATGCCCGCAGACGCTCGAGTACCTCGAGGGGACCGGGGTCCAGTGTGCTCAGCCGGATGAGGCTTATTTCCGCAAGCTGATCGCTCATGCCGTTAATGTGGAGTATTTTGAGCAGCCCGAATAGTCGGGAGAATTGTTACCACTCAGACAAACCCTTGGGCCGCACTGCGGCAAGCGGATGGTCATGAACGGGCAAGGAAAGAAAAAGGTTAGAACGTGTTAGAAATAAAGACAGAAACGGACGAAAGCGAATAAAATAGCCGGAGCCGTATGAGGAGCTCGAGTTTTGCAAGGCAGGGTGGGCATGGTATTGTGCATCTGCGACCGCAGGACATAGCAGACAAAAGAGAGAACTCGTTATCATATAGCGATACAATCGATACAGCAGCAATTCTAACAGCAAGACACGAGCAATACACCGAGCAATACACCGAGCAATACATGAGTAATTCACCAGCAAGAGCCAGCTTTAGAATGAGCAAAGGGTAGAGGCAGAACCGGACCAGCAATCGCATGGATAAAAGCAAAAGCATTGTCAAGAAGCATAAGCATGACCAAGCTCCGCCGAATGATCATAAGTAACAATAGTAGAAAAACAATAGCACCTAATAGCGGCAGGACGTTAGCTATACGACTGTGAAATTGAAATGAATGAATGGTACAAGAATAATACAGAAAGACAGATAAGGAACAACAAACTGCGGGAAATAGGCAATACTAAGGGGATTTGCGGAACTTTGCGGGCTCTTTCGGCAAATGATATTTCCAGCCATATTAGCATTCCTAGTCATACCACTCATCCTTTTCCACGTTTGCTGAATATTGAAATCGAACGACATGATACCGTTCGATTTTTTTTTTTGCAATCCCTTGAACCTTACGCTGCGTAATGTTTTATATTAGAGCTACCGGTACAAGTCTTCGCGAAGCAAGGGGATGATTATGAACACGCAGTGGAAGGTCGGGGAGCTGGCGGCCATGACGGGACTGACGATCCGAACGTTAAGGTACTACGATCAAATCGGTTTGTTTTCTCCGTCCGGACATACCGAATCCGGTCACCGGATCTATAACGGGCATGATTTGGCCAAATTGCAGCAAATATTGTCTCTGAAAGAGCTGGGATTGTCGCTGGATGAGGTCAAGGAAATCGTGGAGGGGAACGAATTCAGCCCGCTCGACATTGTCCGGATCCAGATGGACCGCCTGAGAAGTACCATCCGGTTGCAGCAGCGGCTCCTGCAGGAGCTGGAAAACGTATCGGCTCTTCTGCAGCATGACCAAACGTTAACGGTTAACGAGTTTACCGCGCTGCTTGAGGTGATGAAGAAGAGCAAGGAAAAGTTCTTTTTGGAAAAACGGACAAGCATGGAGCGCAGCCTCGACCGGCTCGGGGAGGCGCTTGGGGAAAATAAGCCGGATCCCAAGAATGAAACCATCCAAGGAGGCCATAACCATGAATAACGAACGTTCTGTCATTCACGAAACATTTGTCATTGAGCGCAATTATCAAGCAGCACCGGCGAAGGTGTTTTCGGCCTGGTCTGATCCGGAGCTGAAGTCAGCTTGGTTTTCGAAAGCCGACAGCTTCGAATTTAAGGTGGGGGGGCGCGAAGTCAATGCCGGCGGTCCTCCGGACGGCCCGGTTTTCACCTATGATGCAATCTACCAAGAGATCGCCGAAAACGAGCGGATCGTCTATACGTATACGTTAGACCAGGGGAGCAACCGGATGTCCATATCGGTTGTGTCGGTGCAGTTCCAGGCGTCTGGGCAAGGCACGCGGCTGATTTATACGGAGCACGGGGCGTTTCTGGACGGGCTTGATACAGCCTCGATCCGTGAGCACGGGACCAAGATTATGCTGGATAAGCTGGGCGAAGTCGTAGCTGAGTAGCCCGGTCAAGGTGGTCATTGCAAGATGCAGTACTGCATTCAGATACAAGGAGGTCGCCTCAGGATCCTGAGGCGCCTTTTTTTGCTTTGAAGGGTCGGTCTTCAGTCTTCAGTTAGAAGTGCCGCCGTGTAGAAAAAAACGAATGCATACCGCATGGACTCTGCTATCATATAGATGATGAGGATTTATACATACAGAAGGAGGGGATTCCTTGAACCGAAACGAAGCATACAGGGTCGTACCCTTAGGGGAATCGGCGGTTGTGGTGCATCTTGGCGACATGGTCAGCGAAGATTTGCACCGTGAGGTTCAGGCGCTGGCCCGCCGCATTGAGGCAAATCCCTTTCCAGGGTTTGTCGAATGTGTTCCGGCGTTTACGAGCGTGACCGTGTTTTATGATCCGTTCGGGCTAGATTTACCGTTGCACGAGACCGGCCGGATGGATTATGTGCAGTCCCTTCTGGAAACTTATATGGCGGACATCCAGGAAACGCCCGAAGCGGTGCCGGTGGTGATCGACATTCCGGTATGCTATGGAGGCGGGTTTGGCCCGGACTTAGAAGAAGTCGCCTCCATCAATAACCTGACCACTCAGGATGTGGTCCGCATCCATACAGCTCAGACCTATTTGGTCTATGCGGTGGGGTTTGCTCCCGGGTTCCCTTATTTGGGCGGGCTCGACGAACGGATCGCCGCGCCGCGTAAACCGTCGCCGCGGCTTGCCATTCCGGCCGGGTCGGTCGGAATCGCGGGTACACAGACGGGAGTATACCCGGTGGAAACCCCGGGCGGCTGGCAGATCATCGGACGTACGCCGCTTCCCCTGTTCAGGCCGGATCAGGATCCGCCCGCGCTGCTGCGGGGAGGGGAATATATCCGGTTCCGTCAGATTGACGCGGCGGAATACGAGCGGATCAAGGGGGCGCAGTGATGAGCATAACGGTCATAAAACCCGGTCTGATGGCGACGATCCAGGACTTGGGAAGATCAGGCTACGGCAAGTATGGGGTCATCGTCTCCGGCTCTATGGACCGATTTGCGCACCGGACGGCCAATTGGCTGGTGGGCAACGATGAGAGCGACGCCCTCATCGAGGTGACCTGGTCGGGGATGTCCGTCCGCATGGAGCGGGAGATGTGGGTAGCCCTGACCGGAGGGGATTTTTCGCCGCAGATTGACGGTGTACCGGTTCCGATATGGAGACCCGTCTTTGTCCGAAAGGGCAGTACACTCACGTTCACTGGGCCGAGGGCAGGCTGCCGGACATATTTGGCTGTTGCAGGAGGCATCGATGTGCCTGAGGTGCTTGGCAGCCGCAGCACGTATATCCGTGCCGGGATCGGCGGCATGAAGGGAAGGGTGCTGAAGGCAGGGGACATCATCCCAATTGGGACTGGCAATGGCCGGTTACGGCATCCATCCACAAAGGGAACGCAGCCTTTTGATGCGGTGAGGTGGGCGGTTCCGGCCTCGGAAAGGCCCGCTTACAGCGAGCACCCTTACGTCCGGATCGTCCGCGGACCGCAATTCGGCGATTTCGACGATGTGAGCCGGCGCGCGCTGCTTGATCATGATTTTCGGGTTACGCCCCAATCGGACCGGATGGGGTACCGGTTGGAAGGTCCGCGGCTGCAGCTTCACCGCCCGCAGGAATACATATCGGAGGGTGTGACGATGGGGACCGTGCAGGTACCGTCCGATGGGCAGCCGATCATTCTGATGGCCGACCGCCAGACGCTCGGCGGCTATCCGAAGATCGCCCAGGTTGCCGGTGCGGACCTGCCGGTGGTTGCGCAGACACCGCCCGGCTCAACCCTCCGCTTTAGGGAAATCAGTCAGACGGAAGCGGAACAATTATGGATGGATCAGGGCATACGATTAAGGCGGCTTGCCCGGATGATTGCCCTTAAATTAAAGGAGGACGGATGGCTTGATGGGTTGGATTGACTTGAACTGCGATATGGGGGAAGGATTCGGCGTATACCGGATCGGGGCCGACGAAGAGCTGATGGGGGAAATTACGTCCGCCAACATCGCCTGCGGGTACCACGCCGGCGATCCCTCCGTCATGCGGAAGACGGTGAAGCTGGCTTTAAGCCGCGGGGTCGCCATCGGCGCGCATCCCGGTTTGCCGGATCTGGCCGGCTTCGGGAGAAGAAACATGGATATTTCGCCGGAGGAGGCCATGGATTTGGTGACGTACCAAATCGGCGCACTGCAGGCGATTGCCAAACAGGAGGGCGGGCGCCTTCATCATGTCAAACCGCACGGCGCCCTGTACAACATGGCTGCGGTCTCCGCTCCCCTGGCGGATGCAATCGCCGAAGCTGTCTGCCGCACGGACGAGTCCCTGATTCTCTACGGCCTGGCAGGCAGCGAGCTGCTGGCTGCGGGGGCAAGGTACGGGCTCACAACGGCCAGCGAAGTATTCGCCGACCGTACGTATCAGCCCGACGGCACGCTGACGCCCCGCAGGCTGCCCCACGCGCTCATCACGGACACCGATCAGGCGGTTCGGCAGGTGATCCGCATGGTGAAGGAAGGCACGGTAACTTCCGCGGACGGAGCGGAGGTGACCATTCAGGCCGACACGGTCTGCCTTCATGGTGACGGCGAGCATGCCATCACCTTTGCCAGGGAGCTTCGGACACGCCTGGATGCGGAAGGCATTGGAGTCAAGCCTGCAGGAGTATGACCCTGTCATCAATACAACCAAAAAAGACAGTCCGTCAGGCCTTTATGCCTGATGCGGACTGTCTTTTTGCGGTTCCGCCGCATGATTCAGCATGAGGCCCAGCTGCCTCACGTAAGGTCTCAGCTCGTCGACGGAATCCAGAAAGTTCGTATATACCCGGACCAAAGTCGCGTTCGGTTTATCCTGTTGCAGCTCCCGCCGAAGCAGGTCGATCACTTCCAGCAGCTCTTTCTGAATCCGCTCCGGCTGGGGCAGCTCTTGGACCTTTTGGGCAAAATACTGCAGAAACTCACCCAGGTTCGCCCGCCGGGTCGGAAGGTCCACCGGATTGATGTCGTTAAAATAGGCGCTCGACACCTTAAGAATCGGGACCGGCTCCTTATCGATCATGTCGCGGATGACCGCGTCCATCCGGTCTACGCAAAACCGGGCCAGTTCCGCCATCGGGCAGGCGATGGCCGTTTGGACGGCATGGGATAAATATTCCCGCGACATGCCGCGGTAGATGGCCACAATATCCCCAAGATAAGGGGAGATGGAATCTCCGTATGCTTCGTAGAAGCAGTCGCGGTGCCACGTCAGAAACGCGGCGCGCTTTTTTTTCCATTCCACCTGGAAGTTTTCGTTAGCGGTGATCGGCAGATCTTTGAACTCGCTCGTAAAAAAGTGGTTTTCCAGCATGTATTGAAGCTGAAACTCGATCTTGCGCCGCAAAATTTCCTTCGGCGGGTCCCCCGCCAGCCGCAGCGAGCGATCCAGCTCCCGGGCTTGCTCGAACATCGTCCGGTGCACGAAGGTGAAAACGCCGGTAAACAGGTCCTCTTTCGAGGGAAACACTTTATAAATGCTGCCCTTGGCCATGCCGCATGCTTCCGCAATGTCCTGCATGGAGGCGGCGAAATATCCTTTTTCTTTAAAAATATGCATTGCCGTATTGATGATCTGCTGCTTTTTGATTTGCTCCATCCTTACCACCCCTACACATTTTGACATGATGTCCGCCAAGGGTCAACAAAGGAATTGACACAAAAAACTCAGGAGTCATATAATGAACTAGTGAGTTTTATGCGGATATTGAAGTTGACAGGAGGTGAGCCAAAGCGAGATGCTTTGGCGTGAAGTATGAAAATTTCGGATCAGATCGAAATGCTGGAACTGTCCCTTTCCATGGGCGATCGGGAGATGGTGATTCATCCTGTAGTCATCCGTGATCAGGATTCCTATGTATTGGTAGACACGGGGATGCCGGGCTGCTACGAAAAAATCGTAGAGCTCATGTCTCAGGCTGGGATTGACCCTGCCGCCCCTCACTCCATTATTCTTACCCACCAGGATATCGACCATGTGGGCAGCCTGCCTCAATTTAAGGGAGAGGGCGTAGAGGTATATGCACATGCGGAAGACCAACCCTACATCGACGGACTCAAGCCAATGATTAAATTTAGTGCTGACCGTAAAAAGGGGCTGCTGGAGTCGCTGCCGACCCAATTAGCTGAAGCCTTTGAGGCGACCTTTTCCGGAAAGGTGACCAATGTGACCCGCCTTCTTGCCGACGGAGAGAAGCTGCCTTTCGGCGGGGGACTGACCGTCATTTATACACCGGGCCATACTCCAGGGCATATCAGCTTGTATCACGAGCCGAGCAAAACATTGATTACCGGTGACGCTATGGTCGTTAACAACGGCGAGCTGCAGGGACCGAATCCGCCGGTGACGCCGAATATGGACGAAGCGATGCAGTCGATCACCAAATTCAAAGCCTATCCGATCGAAAACGTCATCTGCTATCATGGCGGTCTGTACCAAGGGGATGCCGGGGCGCGAATCGCTGAACTGACTGAGAGCCTGTAATGACAGACACCGCAAGCTTGAACAACAGCCGTTTGAGGAACAACAAATGGCTGCGGTTTTTGGTGACCTGCGTGTTTGCCGTCATCGGCGGATTCATCTTCCAATGGATCCATATGCCGATACCATGGCTGCTGGGCTCCATGGTTTTTGTCATGATCGGCTCCAAGCTGTTTAAAGGCGTTTCTTTCTTTTGGCCGGGGCAGGTGCGCAATACGGGGATGATCATCATCGGTTATACGATGGGATTGTCTTTCACCTTGTCCACGCTGAATCAGATCGGGCATCAGCTGCCGACGATGGTCCTATTTACGGCGCTGCTGCTGGTCGTTGCTGCGGCGATCGCCTTTATGATCGCTTTTCTGTCGGGAATCCCATTTCCTACGGTGCTGATGGGCAGCATTCCCGGGGGGCTGAGCCAAATGATCACGCTGGCGGAGGAAGTGGAGGGAATCGATTTGACGGTCGTGACCTTCCTTCAGGTGTCACGGCTGATCATGATTATTTTCTGTGTGCCTCTTTTGATTTTCAGCCCGCTGTTCCATACCTCGGGATCGCATGCATCAGGAGCCGCATCTGCGGCGCTGTCTGCCGATTGGTCCGCCTTGTTTCCGCATATCTGGCTTTTCGCGGTGGTATGCGTCGCATTTGCTTTGGTTGGCAAGCGGATCAAATTTCCGACAGCCTTTCTGCTCGGGCCGATGATCGGCACCATCCTTCTCAATTTATCAGGATATGAGGGACATTCGCTCCCGCCGGTGGTTCTGAGCCTGTCGCAGCTGATGATGGGCGGGTATATCGGACTGCTGCTCAAACCGGAAAATTTGAAGCACAAAGTGAAAATCATTTTGCTCGCCATATTGAGCGGTGTCGTGCTGATCGCATGCTCCCTCGGGCTCAGCGTGCTGCTGACCCAGTTTCATGCGATTACGGAAGTAACATCATTTCTCAGCCTTTCGCCAGGCGGCATGGATCAGATGGCGCTGATCGCCAAGGAAGTGAACGGGGACCTGTCGGTTGTCACCTGCTACCAGCTGTTCCGGACCCTGTTTATCTTTTTCGCCGTACCACCGCTGCTCAGGCTGATCTTCAGATCGATGCTTAAAGGAAAAAAATTGGCCAACAGGCCGATGTGATTGATCAACAGTGCAACCTACATGTTTTATCTATTCAACCAGCCATCGCATTTCAGCTTTGGCTGATTTTTTTATCTTTAATTCCGCCAGCCGTCGCTTGAACCAGCTAACCCTGTGAATGCGGCTGCGTCATGCTTTTGCTGCTGCCGAATATCTTCTATACTATAGTCATTATCGGGTTGACCTATTTGGGAGGAACATAGCGCATGAGCATATCACATCAATCGAGTGACAAGCCGGTCCAGGTATTTCCGTGCCTGACGGCGGTTTCGCCTGAGGAGTGGCGGGAGTCCGGGCCGTTCATCCGGCGTTTTAGCGCCAAATCGCGAATATTCCATCGGGATGATGCGGCGGCATATGGTATGTTCCTTCTCAGTGGAACTGCGAGGATTACGGTGATCGGCGAAAATGGCTCCGAATCCGTCATCAACCTGCTGACGGCGGGAGAAATTTGCTCACTTCTGGTGCTGAGCGGTCTGAGCGGGCGCGAGTATCCCGGTGAGCTGACTGCCGAGACCGAAGTGGAAGTGCTGTTTGTGCGGAAAAGCAGCTTTATGCGTTGGGTACAGGAGTACGAGTCTATTCGCGCCACCGTGTTCGGCGGGCTGCTTGACGGCATGCTTCGCATGGTGGAACGGACGCAGCAGCGCCAGACCCTCCCGCTTGACAACCGCCTTGCCGGAGCGCTGCTGCGAATGACGGCCGGGGAAGCGCCGACGGTGCGGATCACCCATCAGGAGCTGGCCGAAGAGGTCGGTTCGGTTCGTGAAGTCGTGACAAGGGCACTTGCCCGGTTTCAGCGGAAAGGGTGGATCGAGACCAGCCGGGGAACAGTCCGTATTTTGCAGCGCAAGCTGCTGGAAGAGGAGTTTGGTGACCTGGTCACAGAGGAATCCGGAGCTTCCTGCTAAAGTGGGTTCATGCATCTCATGCATAGAAGATCCATGAGGAGGAATATCTTATGACTAACCTGCTGATGACCGGGGATAAAGCCCCGCTCTTCCAATCGATCGACCAGCACGGCGATCCGGTTTCGCTGGACCAATTCCGCGGCAGTAAGGTGCTGCTGTCGTTCTTCCGTAATGCGGCATGCGCTATGTGCAATTTACGCGTTCATCAAATGATCGAGAGGTACCCCGACTGGCGTCGCCAGGGGCTTCAAGTTATCGCGTTTTTTGAATCGCCGGAAGCGAACCTGCACAAGTATGTAGGCGCGCAGCAGGCGCCTTTTTCGCTCATTGCCGATCCGAATGCCGCCATCTATAACCTGTATGGAGTCGAATCGTCGAAATCCAAGACGGAAGCTACATTAGCGCTGCCGAATGTTCATGAACTGGCAGATGAAGCGGCGGCGGCCGGTTTTCCGCTTACGCCTGAAGAGGGGGCCAATTTCCACCGCATTCCGGCCGAGTTTCTGATCGATGAAGAGGGGATCATAAGGACCGCATATTACGGAAAGCTGATTACCGATCACCTTCCTTATGAACGGGTGGACCGGTTCGCAGCGTCCTCCCCGGAGGAGGCACCTATGAAGCCGGAGAATCGGTCACGCTAAAAGCCTTTGAAATAAGTCGAGACAATCCCTTACCATTGTTATTGATTGTTTGGAACGCAAACAGTCACAGCAGGAATTTCCTTGCTTTGGCTGTTTTTATTTTCGTTTTCTCTCCATATTCCTTTGTGGTAGTATTTGGTCAGGAGGCATGAAGATGAACACGACAACTTTGACTGCGCTTGCTGAGCCTAACCGGCTGCATATTATCGAGCTCATTCGCGACCGCGGCCCCCTGACCATTGGAGATATCGCGAATCGGCTTGAACTCAATCAGCCCCAGACATCCAAGCATGTCCGGGTTCTTCACGAGGCTGGCCTCGTTGAAGTGCAGCCTGCCGCCAACCGGCGAATCATTAAGCTGCGTACCGAACCATTTCAAGAGCTGGACCACTGGCTCGAGTCTTTCCGATCGATGTGGGATGACCGTTTGGACCGCCTGGATGAATATCTGCGGGATATTCAGGGGCGAGACTCATCGGAATGAACGATATGAATCCCCCATATGAACCGTAAAAAAACATCGCGATGTCGTGATGTTTTTTCTTTTGCTTCAAGTTGAACCCCTTTTAGGACTGCATGGATGCCCCTAATGCTTCCAAGTCATGTTTTAACCACTCCATAAAACGGCGGGAGACCTGCGAATGGGTCTTTTCCTTGCGCTGGATGACGCCGAGGTAGACAGGGCCGTGATCCGGCAGATCGAAGTCCAGAATCGCGATATTGTCCTTGCGGAAGGCCGGCTCGTTCATGAACGAAAAGTTGAGCCCGATGGTCACGGCGCCATGATTCATGCACGCCCTGAAGATCAGATCCCGGTTATTGGTAGTGAAGAGCACGTCTACCGGGCCATAAAGTGACTGAAAGTCGTCCATATACCACTTCACATAATCGTCGTTATAGAGGACGACGGTCTGCTGCCTTAATTCTTCAGGACCGACCGTGGGCTTCAGGGCGAGCGGCGACGCGCTGCTGATGCCGGCGACCATGTGCACGGGGAGCAGCCGTTCGAAGGCCAGGCCGGTGCGTTCGATCAACCGGTTTTTGAACAAAATGATGAGTCCGAGATCGCTTTTGTCCTGGATCACATCGTCAATGATGTCCTGCGAGCCTTTTTCCACGATCTCCAGCTTCACGTCCGGAAACTTCTTTTTGAACTCGATCACGACACGCTCAAGAAGAGACATAGGGCTTGGTATGGTTGCCACCCGCAGCCGGCCCTTGACCGTACCCGAAAATCCGCGGGCAGCCTCCAGCAGATCCTCATATTTCTCCAGCGTTTCATACGCTTTTTTGATAATGATTTTGCCTTCGGGAGTCAGGGTGACTCCGGACTTGGACCTGGTAAAAATGCTGATCCCCCACTCCGATTCCAGACTGGTGATGGCTTGGCTGACCGCTGAAATCGTCACGTGAAGCTGCTCAGCCGCTTTGGAAATCGAACCTGCCCGCGCCACCTCCACCAAGTACTCCAGCTTTTCCGTATTCATGAAGCATCGTCCTTTGATCTTTAAGTTTTTCTTAAACAAAATTCAATAGGTTTAAATTTTGCTGAATCTCAAGACATGTTAACATAATGATGTGAGTTACGAAAGGAAGGGTTCATGATGAGACTCGAAGGAAAAGTTGCACTGATTACAGGCGCCGGCGCCGGGATCGGCAAAACGACGGCTCTCCGCTTTGCGGAAGAGGGTGCCAAAGTCGTGGTTACCGATATAAATCAAGACAGCGCCAAGCAGACGGCTGCGGAAATCAAGCAGGCTGGCGGCGAAGCTGCGGCATTCCGTCATGATGTCAGCAATGAGGACGAATGGAAAGAAATAGCGGATGCCGCGGTTCAGCAGTTTGGCCGCATCGATATTTTGTTCAACAATGCCGGCATTTATTTCATTAAGCCGCTGGCCGACATCGAACTGGCGGAATGGAACCGGATGATGGCGATCAACGTGACCGGCGTTTTCCTTGGGATGAAGCACGTGATGCCGCTTATGGCCAAACAAAACAGCGGTTCCGTCATTAACGCATCCTCCATTGCGGGGCTGACGGGCGCATCCGGCCATATCGCTTACGGAGCTTCTAAAGGCGCGGTCCGGACGATGACCAAGGACGCCGCGATCGAATACGCAGCCGCAGGCGTTCGGGTGAACTCGATCCATCCGGCCTACATCAACACGGCCATGGGCGCTTATGCGTCGGAGGTGAGCCAAATGTCCGAAGCCGAACTTGGTAAAAAGGTTGCGCCGATGGGCCGTTTCGGTACGGTGGAGGAAGTAGCGAATCTGGTGGTATTCCTGGCATCGGACGAGTCGTCGTATTCCACGGGATCCGAATTTGTCATCGATGGCGGGGCAACGGCTATCTAAGAGTCTGTACATTAAAGTGAATTCATAGGAGCGTGTTCAATCATGAAATTTGATTCCAAAGTAGCGATCGTTACCGGCGGCGCCAGCGGCATCGGGGAAGCGACGGTACGGATGTTTGCCTCCGAAGGGGCGAAGGTCGTTATCGCCGATTTTTCGGACAGGGGCCAGACCCTCTCAGAGGAGCTGAACGCTCAGGGTTACGATACGCTGTTTGTGAGAACTGACGTGACGCAAGAAGCCGAGGTACAGCGAATGGTCGAGCAGACGGTCGCCAAGTTCGGCAAGCTGGACATCCTGTTCGCCAACGCGGGTATCGCCAAGGACGGACCGGCGGACCGGTTATCGTCGGACAGCTGGCAGCGGACGATCGACATTAACCTGACGGGTGTATTTTTAAGCGACAAATATGCGGTCCAGCAGATGCTGGCCCAAGGCACGGGCGGGGCGATCGTGAACTGCGGATCCATTCACAGCCATGTGGGCAAGGCGGGTGTCACGGCCTATGCGTCCGCCAAGGGAGGGGTAAAGCTGTTGACCCAGTCAATGGCAGCCGATTATGCCGCCAAGGGCATCCGCATCAATGCGGTGTGCCCGGGATATATCGACACGCCGCTCATTCAGGGCAGGGACGAAGCGATTACCGCACATTTGACCGCCCTTCATCCGATGGGACGGCTCGGCAAGCCGGAGGAAGTCGCCAAAGCCGTGCTGTTTCTGGCGAGTGAAGATGCTTCCTTCATCACCGGCGCCAGCTTGCTGGTCGACGGGGGATACACGGCGGTATAAGAGGAGTGCCTGCTGGGCATGATAGAGTACTAAACCGATACAGCGCAGAATATGGAGTGGGGGCAACCCCGTAATGCTCCTGTTCTGCGCTTTTTTGTATTAAACAGAGTAAATATCGTAAGCAGCAGAAGGTGAACCAAGCTCTGCTATAGAAATTAGCTGTATGGCTGATATTCCGACGCTTGCACAAAGCGGCATGGATATGCGCAGCACTATAACAGCAGGGAGGTAGCTCGTTGTGACTAACCATCCATCGCCGACGCCGGAAATTCAGGCTTATCTGGACCGGATCGGATTCCAAGGCAAGCTGGACAATGGGGCGGACACGCTGGCAGAACTGCAGCACTGCCATATTTACAGCGTTCCCTATGAAAATTTGGATATTTTAAACGGTGTGCCCCTATCGCTTGACATTCCGGACCTATACGACAAAATCGTCGTGCGCCGGCGCGGCGGATACTGCTTTGAGCTCAATGCGCTGTTTGGCTGGCTGCTGGGCGAACTGGGTTTTCCCGTGACCCACTATTTCGCCAGATTTTGGCGCGATGAGGATAACCTGCCTCCGAAGCGAAGGCATCATGTGCTTCAGGTCGAAGCCGAAGGCGCCCGGTATTTATGCGATGTCGGAGTAGGCGGAAATGTCCCCGGCAGGCCTGTGCTGATCAAGGAGCATCTGGAACAGCCGCAGGGAACCGAATGCTACCGCCTTGACCGGGATCCGTTCTTCGGCTGGCAGCTGATGGAGCGGAAAGGGGAGGATTGGCGGCTCATTTATTCTTTTGCCGAAGAGCCCCAACTGCCGCGGGATTATGTGATGGCCTCGTTCTGGTGCGAGCATGCTCCGGAATCGATTTTCAGGCAGGGTCCGATGGTGTTTATCCGCACACCGGAAGGGCGAAACACGGTCGCTGGCGACGAGTTCCGGATCTTTGCCGGCAAGGAAGTGCGCATTCTCACTCCCCGGACACCGGAAGAGAAGCGGGATGCGTTCAGGCAGTATTTTGGCATTGTCCTCCCTGAATAAAATGACTGCTGCCCCTATCAAGATTGGGCGTGAGCAGCCGCATCATAATGAAAAGTGCCGTCTCCCTTTGGAAGGGACAACGGCACTTTTTTGAGGTTGAAGGTTCACACTAAAATACGCTCCGGACTAACCCGCCGTCGATCCGCAGCGCGGCCCCGTTGATCGCAGAGGAGAGGGGGCTGCTGATAAACGTGACGAGGTGAGCAATTTCCTCCGGCTGGATCAACCGCTGAATGATCGAGGTCGGCCGGTTTTCCCGCATGAAGCGCTGCTCCGCCTCCCGGATCGTTAACGACTCGCCAGGATACAGGGTATCGAGCATTGTCTCAACCCCCTCCGTCAGGGTGGAGCCGGGCATCACGGTATTAACCGTC
The DNA here is from genome assembly GCF_025809195.1 of Paenibacillus sp. PSB04. Lineage (NCBI taxonomy): Bacteria > Bacillati > Bacillota > Bacilli > Caryophanales > Paenibacillaceae > Paenibacillus > Paenibacillus sp. PSB04. Next base: position 5,809,299 of record NZ_CP081301.1, on the reverse strand, counting down.
ACGTTTGTGCCCTTGGTCAGCTCGGCAAGGCTGCGGGAGATCGACAGCTGCATCGTCTTGGTGGCGCTGTAATGCGCCATCTCCTGCGACGGCATGACGGCGGCTTCGCTGGCAATGAAAATAATTCTTCCACGGTCCTGCTGCATCATCCGTTTCAGATAATGCCGGCTCAAGCGGACACCGCTCATAATGTTGACCTCAAAGAAGCGGAACCATTCCTCATCCGGGATATCGAAAAATTCGGCCGGCTCAAAAATGCCCAGATTGTTCACCACGATATCGACATTCGGATGCTGCTCCATCAAGGTGCGGCATCCTTGTTCCGTCCCCAGATCGGCGACTGCGGGAACAAGTTCTGCCCCGGCATGCCGCCCCCGGATTTCTTCGATCGTTTCGTGGACCTTGTCTTCACGGCGGCCGTTAATCAGAACTTTGGCCCCTTCTGCAGCCAGTGAAGACGCGATCGCCTTGCCGATGCCGGAAGTGGAGCCGGTGACAAGCGCGGTTTGTCCAGATAGCTGAAGCTCCATAATGATACCCTCCTCCATAAGAATCCCTAAATAGGATCCCTACAATTTAATCTTTTATACCACTAGTTTCCAGTTCTTCATTCTAACTGTCAAGTCTGCCTCGCATCAAAAGTTCAAAACTTCAGACATCCGTCACTTGCCGGCCGGAACAGAGGAGGTGTTTGCCTTTGAGCGGAGCAACGTTTCTAGCAGAATGGCATTGATCTATGAAAAAATGGGTCTCTTACGAGGAACACATCGTTCCTGAGCTTACTATATATATCAATGTCAGATAGAAGCATTCTGACAGACAACGGTTTACTCAGAAAGGAGGATCCGCCATTTTCAGATCAACCGGCATGTCTCGCAAAGAGACCATTTTGCGGTTTTTTCGCGATCAAGAGGGCAGAATCCAGCTGATCTGGCGCATTCTGCTCGGCTGGCTGGCGTTTGTCGCCGGGCTCGGGCTGGCCGTGGCCGCTGCAACGGTTGCAGGCTCTTATGGTTTTCCCACTTTGGGCTTGCAGGTGATTCTGGCCGTCGTAACCACAGGCATAAGTGTGCCCCTGATCTATTTGCTGAGGCGGTATGCCGACAGACGGCCATGGAGCGGGCTCGGGCTAAGTTCTCCGCCGACCGGCCTGCCGTACTTTCTCCTTGGAGCAGCTTTCCTGGCGCTCCTTACCGCAGCCTCCCTGCTGATCGGCAGCGCCTTAGGCTGGCTCGAAGTCGTCGCTTTGCATCTTCCCGTGCCTACGCTGTTTGCGATTTTGATTAATACGGCCATCGCTTTTTTCTATGAGGCTTTTCCCGAAGAGATTTCCTTCCGCGGCTATTTGTTCCGCAATTTGAACACGCGGTTCCCGCGCTGGATCGCCCTGCTGCTGCAGGTCTCCCTGTTCGTGCTTGCGCCGGTCGCTCTCACCGCAATCATGGTAGCTGCTGGGATTGCCACATGGGATCAAATTACGGCAGACTATATCATCAACTTGATTGCCTTCGGCACGCTGCTGCAAATGTGCCGTATTCTATCAGGCAATCTGTGGATGAACATCGGCTTCCACGTGGCATGGCTCGAAATGGTCCGGTACGTCGTCGTTCCGTCTTCTTCGGCGCTCATCGAGGTGCAGTACAACTCTCCACTCGGCGCGTACCTGGTCAATATCGGCTCGGTCGTCATCGGCATCATCGTGCTGCTTACCTGGTCGCTACGCAAGAAAAACAGGGTGAACTGGAACCGCGTTGAGCCGGAAGACGCTAAACAGGTAAGTTAAGTACAAGCATAATCCGGAAAGAAAAACCGATGGAAGGCGGGCTCTGTGGGAGCCCGCTTTTGTCATTCGTGCAGAACGGTGTAGACGTGCGGTATTGTGAGCAATTCGGGGGAATGGCGGGCTGGGAGGATTCCGGGCATGGTTTTCCTGTACATTTCCACCGTTTTCCTGCCTTGTGCGCTTCTTTTGGCTGAGAATATAATCAGCTTATTACACGACATATCGAAGAAGGAGAAGTCATGGGAATATGGGTGCGTGAACGGTCGTTTTACAGCATGTTTATCCGGTTAACCGTGCTGATCGGACTGCAAAATATCATTACGCTTGGCGTCAATTTGTCGGATAATCTGCTGCTTGGAGGATACAGCGAATCCGCGCTGTCCGGAGTTGCGCTGGCCAACCAGATCCAGTTTATTTTGCATATGCTGGTCATGGGCGCGGCTGAAGGGCTGGTCATCCTGTCCTCCCGAAATTGGGGCGCCAAAAATATAGACGCCATCAAACGGGCCTCCAGCATCGGGATGCGGATCGCCCTGGCTGTAAGCGTAATCATGTGGGCGGTCGTTTTTTTCTTCCCGCACGGCTGCCTGTCCCTGTTTACGAACGAGCAGAACGTGATCGCGGAAGGGGCGAAGTATTTAAAGATCATCTGTTTTTCGTACATATTTTTTGCGGTGACCAACATTTTGCTGGCGGCGCTCCGCAGCGTCGAGGTCGTGCGGATCGGCTTTCTCGTTTCACTGTCCACTTTGATCATTAATGTGTGCCTGAATTACCTGCTGATTTATGGCCACCTGGGCTTCCCGCGCCTTGGGGTGAGCGGTTCGGCCATCGCCACACTGACCGCAAGGGTGATCGAATGCGTAATCGTGCTCACCTTCGTGAAGAAGTTCGATCAGCGGATCCGCTTTAGGCTGAAAGATTTTTACAGCATCGACAAGTCTCTGTTTAAGCAGTATCTGCGGATCGGATCACCTGTGCTGATGGCCAATCTGCTGTGGGCCGTATCGATGGGTGCCCAGACCGCCATCCTGGGGCATATGGGCGAGGCGGCGATCGCCGCCAACAGCGTGGCGAACACGATTTTTCAGCTGGTCACGGTCGTTACTTACGCATCGGCCAGCGCGACGGCGGTCATCATCGGCAAGACGATCGGGGAAGGGAATACGGGAAAGGTCATTTCCTACAGCAAGACGCTGCAACTGCTGTACTTGATCATCGGCGTACTGACCGCGGTCCTGCTGTTTGCCGTGAAGGACGTCGTCCTCGATTTGTATGCAATATCGGAGAGCTCCAAAACGCTTGCCCTGCAGTTCATGACCATTCTGTCGGTGACGGTCGTCGGTACGGCATACCAGATGCCTGCCTTGACCGGCATTGTCCGCAGCGGAGGAGACACCAAGTTCGTCCTGTACAACGACTTCATTTTCATGTGGCTCATTGTGCTGCCAGCTTCGGCGCTGTGTGCGTTTGTGTTTGATCTGTCGCCGGTTATTACGTTTATGTGCCTCAAATGCGATCAAATCCTGAAATGCTTTGTTGCGATCGTAAAAGTGAACAGGTACCGCTGGATCCGGGTGTTCGACGAGCGTGGCGGGAAGCCGAAGGACGCCGGCGGCAATGTCGCGACCTGATGCAGGATGATCACCATCCGGCAGGCGGCCTAAAGGGAAGGAGCGATTCGCTTAAGATGATATGGGACTGCGTGATCATCGGCGGAGGACCCGCCGGATTGAATGCCGCATTGGTGCTGGGGCGCTCCCGCAGGACGGCGGCGCTGATCGATAATGACCAGCCGCGAAACCGGGTCACACGGGTATCGCATGGCTATCTGACGCGGGACGGCGTCCGCCCCGAACAATTCCGAAACTTGGCATATGAGGAGATCGGGAGGTATCCTACCGTTCGCCGGTTCATGGCAACGGCTCTGGAGGTGAATTCGGCCCGCGGTGCTTTCCGCGTTATCACTTCGATGCGGGAAGAAGTGTGGGCCAGAACGTTGATTCTGGCTACCGGGCTGCACGAAACGCTGCCCCGCATTCCCGGCCTAGAGCCGCTGTATGGTAAAAGCATCTTTAATTGCGTTTATTGCGACGGCTATGAGCTGCAGGACCGGCCATTGTTTGTGCTGTCGGAGCAGCCGGGACTGTATCACTTCGTCAAGACGGTTCACCATTGGAGCCGGGATTTAATCGTCCTGACGAACGGCAAGCCTGTTCTGACGTCCGGGGAAAAGGAAAAGCTCCAGGTCAAGAGGGTGCCTGTTGTGGAGGAGCCGATTCATTCGTTTAGAGGAGACGGGGGGCAGTTAACGGAAGTTGTATTTCACAGTGGTGCTTTCATTCCGCGAGCCGGAGGCTTCATCGTACCTCATTGGTCACAGAAGGCTCCCTTCGCGGCGCAGCTGGGCTGCCGGCCCGATGGGGCGGGCGGCATTGCCGTGGATGAACTGGGCAGAACGAGCGTAAAGGGTGTGTACGCTGCTGGCGATACCGCCCGTTTCGGGCCTTCGCAGCTGATCATTGCTGCAGGACAGGGGAGCAAAGCCGCCATGGCAGTGAATGCGGATCTGATCGATGAGGAGTTTTGATGGGGACGATGCTCACTGTAGAACCAAGCTCAGCATGTATATAATCGTACATCGTATCCGTTCCACGGGCCATATTCCCGGTTTCTACTTGGGAATACGGCCTTTTTTAGTAGGGATGATCCAACCGATCAAGCAATTGATCCGCCACCTTTCGCTCGCCCTCGGACAGGCTGCCGGTTAGTTTCAACTGCTCCAATTTCGCCTTGACCTGGGCGATATCCTGATAACTTAGTCCATAAGCCAGATGGGATACTACGGACTCGATTTGAGATGGAGTTTCCAATCCTGCGACTGCTTCAATGAATTTAACCGGTTCCCGTGTGTACAGCTCGGCCAGGATAGCGTCATAACTCTCGGTAAGCGCGCCATCCGTGCCGTTTTCCCCCCTGATGATGTTAGGATAATCTCCAGTTTCGATCTTATCCAATTGTTTATAGAGATACTCAACGGTCTCAAGCGACTTTTGGCCGCTGATCCGGTTATACGTCGTCCAATTGATCCCCGCAATTTGCCGCATCATTTGAGCCACTTTTTCCTCATCGCCAATGTCTGTCCGGGAATAGATTTCGTACAGTGCTTTTTCCGCGGAGATCTTCCTGCCTCCTTTCGGAATGACGGCCGCTTGCGGGGAATCGTCCGTCCCGGATTGACCGGCCGAATCGGCGGTAGGCTGCTGCCCGGACGTGCTGGAGCTGCTTGGCGAAGACCCTGTAGCAACGTGATTCGAATCCGAAGAATCGGCACAGGCGCTGAGCGATCCGCACAGTATCGCACACACGGCAAACAACGCAAATTTGTGGTTCATCCGAAATCTCAACCCTTTCTTGTATATCTGGATACATATTCCAGACGTTACATAGAGATAAAAGTTGCTGTTGACCGGGGGAATTAACAAATTTATACAGCAGAGGATGAGAAAATTATCGTATCGGCATCCGTCAGCAAGGCCTTTTGACAACCCATCTGCCATAGTCAGAAACCAAGCGTTACTTATGAACTATCTTCATCTGCTATAATTAGGTCTAATGATGCGTTGAGGAGGCCGCCCAAGTATGGCGAATTCAGTTTTTGAGCTGCTCGAGATCGATGACAGCCTTCCGTTTGACGTATCCCTGCACAGTGTGAATTACGTGCCCAGCCATTGGCATAACAGCGTTGAGATCATTTTTGTGCTGCGGGGAACGCTTGAGGTTTCGATTGACACGGTCAGCCATACGCTCAAAGAAGGGGATGTGCTGCTGATTAACCAGCAGCATGTCCATGAGGTCATTGGCCTGGACATGAACATTATCGCCACCTACCAAATTCCAACCGCTTATTTGAAAGAACATATTGCAGGTTTTGAGGGCTTTTCTTTTGCATTTCAGGCCAGTAAGTCCGGGCCGGAATCCCGCGATGCCGTTTCCCGGCTGCGCCGGCTGCTTGCCGAGATGGTCCAGCTCAAATACAAGCAGACAGAGACGTACGAACTGGAGATGCAGGCTGCGATGCTTGGCGTTCTTTCCATCCTGGTCAAGCAGTTCAAGGTCCCGCTGTCCGAAGGCGGTATCAGTGAGCGTTACATGGACCGGATGCTGCGGATTATTACGTATATCGATAACCATTACCGTGAGCCCATCACCCTTCAGTCCATAGCGGACCGGGAGTTTCTGTCCGTGCCTTATTTATCGAAATTTTTCAGCGAAAATATCGGACTGAATTTTCAGGCTTATCTGACCAGCATTCGGTTAAAAAATGCCGTCGAGGATCTGCTGCGCCAAGAGGAAATCCCTATTGCCGACTTGGCCATGTTTCACGGTTTTCCGAACGCCAAGTCGTTCTATTCCGCGTTCAAGAACAGATATCATGTGACGCCGAACGAGTATCGGAAACAGTACCGGCCGGAGCCGGGAAAGAAGAAGGAAAAATCGACTTCGAATTATATGGAGTTCAATCAATCCAGCGCTCTCGGGATTATCAATCAATACCTGGAGCGGGGCGCATCGCCGGGCGACAGGGAGGTGCATTCGCTGGAAACGCTCACCCGCCAGGTGGATGCGGCCGTGAGGACCCAGGCGATATCGCATACGTGGAAAAACTTGATCACGATCGGCAAAGCCAAGGAAGGGCTTCATGCCGACGTTCAGCGGCAGCTCCGTTACGTTCAGGAGCGGTGCCCGTTTCGCTTTTTGCGTTTTCACGGCATTTTTGATGACGGCATGATGGTTTACCATGATAGGGAGGACGGGCAGCCCGCCTACAATTTCCGGCTCGTCGACCAATTATTTGATTTTCTGCTCTCCATTCATCTGAAGCCGTTTGTGGAGCTCGGGTTTATGCCCTCCGCGCTCGCGGCGGATCCGGAGAAAGGGCTCTATTTTCGCAGAAGCTATACAAGCCCGCCAAAGTCCCTCGACACCTGGTGCGAACTCATTGACCGCTTTATCCGGCACTGCATGAACCGGTACGGTCCGGCGGAGGTCGAGAGCTGGATGTTCGAATTTTGGAACGAGCCGGAGCTCGAGGTGTATTGGCCGGGAACGGATGAAGAGTACTTCGAGTTGTATTCCCGGACTTTCCATACGATGAAGAACATTTCGCGGAATCTGCGGATCGGGGCGCCAGGGCGGATTATAACGCTTCGCTCCAACTTGTTCAGCGAGCGGTTTTTTGCCTTTTGCCGGGAGCGGGAATGCCTGCCTGACTTTATCCCGTGCCATTTTTATCCGCATGAAAATCTGGAGGGATTCTTCGAGCCGGATGAGGAACAAAGCGAGCTGCGCAAACTGGAGCCGTACCGCATCCTGCTGGAGGAGTTTCGGGGCATTTCGCCGAACCCGGATTATTTACGGGACATGCTGACCCGGGAGAAGCAGCTTCTTGAAAAGGAAGGCCTGTCGGACCGCGAGATATACCTGACGGAATTTAACTCCACGGCATTTCACAGGGAGCTGACCAACGATACGCTGTACAAGGCGGCATATATCGCGAAAAATTTGATCGATAATCTTGACCGGATTCAGGGTTTCGGCTACTGGGTGCTCAGCGACAATATCGAAGAAACGTCGGCATCCCCTGCGTTGTTCCACGGCGGGCTGGGTCTGATCGCCCAATACGGGATTCCTAAGCCGGCTATGTATGCCTACGAGCTGCTGGCCAAGCTGGGGGATCAGCTGATTGAACGCGGCGAAGGCTATATTGTGACGAAGAGCGCGAATGCCTATCAGATTCTGTGCTACAATTACTGCCACTTTGATGACCTGTATGCCCTGGGGGATACTTCGTTCGTAACACCGACGAGCCGGTACAGCGGGTTCAAAAACGAGAGAACCGTCAAGCTGGAATTCCAGCTGGATGGAATAGACAGCGGCAGGTATAAAATCGTCCGCCGTTCCTTGAACCGGTCGAGCGGGAGCAGCTTTGACGTGTGGGTGGAAATGGGTGCACCGTCTATCATGACCGGGGAGGATCTGCATTACATCAAGCAGAGATCAGAGCCCGGTCGCCATATCACCCACATCGATGTGGAGAACCGCCATATGACCTGTACATTTACGCTGGAACCGCACGCTGTCGAGCTCGTCGAGCTGATTCCGGTCATTTGACGCGGGGGTTGTGTCAATTTTTAACCTGAATTTTCGCGGTGTGGAGTGAAACGCTTACAAATGAATTAAAAATGGCCATAAAAGACTGCAAACCGCCGCCTCTCCTGAGCTGGGCGGTTTGTTTTATAATTGGTTTGTAAACGTTTTCAGATAATGAGGAGGTCAACCCATATGGCTAAAGCAAAAATTATCGGTCAAACGATCACGCCATTCAAACGGCTCACTTTCGGTATCATGTTCGGATATGCCTGCATGATGCTGGCTCTCATGACACCTGCAACGCTTCTATTAACTTTTAAAATGGTCGAAATCGATCCAAACGGCTATACCTCCTCCTACGGCTTGGTATCCGGGATTGGCGCCTTCTTTGCCCTGATCGGCAACCCGCTCGGCGGAGCGATCAGCGACCGGACCAACATCTCCTTCGGCCGCCGGCGCACATGGATTCTGCTCGGCCCGCTGTTTGGCTGTGCCGCACTGCTGTGGGTCGGAATGTCCACGCAGATCTGGCAGATCATCATCGGCTGGGCGATCGCCCAATTGTTCTTCAACTTCGGCATGGCCGCGTACACAGCGCTGATTCCCGATCAGGTGAAGGAAGAGAAGCAGGGAACGATTTCCGGGCTGCTGGGTACCGTGTTACCGGTAGCTATGGCGCTGGGCATGGTGCTGATGACGGCCATGACGGACGCCTCCTCAACAACGAAATGGAGCCTGCTTGCGGCGATCGGGATCGTGGGGCCCATCATCAGCCTGTTTATCATCCAGGACGGAAAAGTGCAGATCGAACACATGGCACAGGAAAAGATGACGCTTAGCGAAAAACTGAGCAGAGTCTACCCAAACCCGCGAAAATTTCCGGCGTTCAGCTGGGCAGTCGTATCCAAGTTTTTGTTAATGATGGGGTACTGCAGCAGCTTGTATCTGACCGTTATGCTGGTTAACCGCATGGGCTATAGTGAAAGCGCTGCAACCGCAGCCGTGGCTACCATTAACATCGTGTCCATGGTGGCGATGGCGGTCACGAGTATTTTTGGCGGCGTCTTATCCGATAAGTTCCGTAAGCAAAAGCCGTTCCTGTATATTTCGGCTCTCATTATTATCGCAGCCATACTCATCTATGCTTTTATCGCGCATAACACGGCATTTATCGTAGCGTCCGCCGTGATGGGACTCGGGTTCGGCTGTTTCACGGCGGTCGATATGGCACTGGTTTCGCGAATCCTTCCGAACAAGGAAGACGCGGCCAAAGACTTTGGCATTATGAACGTAGCCAACGCGCTGCCGCAGTCGATCGTGCCGGCCATCGCACCGCTGCTGCTGAACATTGGCGGCTGGTCCTTCTTCTATATTGTGCTTGCGGTCTGCGTCGTGGCCGGGGTGGCCGCGCTCAAGCCGCTGCCTGAAGTCGGGGAACACGCCGCTGAAAGTAATCCAACCAATCTGGAAATGGGGAGAAGCGTATCATGAAACGAAATCTGACAGAGATCATCTCTCAAATGACCTTAGAAGAAAAAGCCAGCCTATGCTCGGGGCTGAATATGTGGCAGACCAAACCGGTTGAGCGCCTCGGCATTCCGTCCATTGTGATGACGGACGGTCCGCACGGCCTGCGCAAGCAGGCCAATCCGGGGGACATGTCGAGCAAGACGGTGCCGGCCACCTGCTTCCCGAGCGGAGCGGGTCTGGCCTCTTCCTGGGACCGTGAGCTGATCCGGGAGGTCGGCGCCGCGATCGGCGAGGAGTGCCAGCAGGAGGATGTGCAGATTATCCTCGGGCCTGCGGTCAATATTAAGCGGTCACCGCTATGCGGCAGAAACTTTGAATATTTCTCGGAAGATCCGTACCTGTCCTCGGAAATGGGTGCGAGCCATGTGAAAGGCGTCCAAAGCCAAGGCGTCGGAACGTCGGTGAAGCATTTTGCAGCCAACAATCAGGAGACGCTGCGCAACTCGATTAACGCCGTGGTCGACGAGCGGACATTGAACGAAATTTATCTGCGCAGCTTTGAGGGTCCGGTTATCGAAGGTGATGCCTGGACCGTGATGTGCGCCTATAACCAGGTGAACGGCGATTACTGTTCGGAGAACGATTACCTTCTGAACCAGGTGCTGAAGCAAAGATGGGGCCACGGCGGACTGGTCATGACCGATTGGGGCGCCATTAACGAACGGGTGAAAGGACTAAAGGCCGGACTGGAGCTGGAAATGCCTTATGTCGGTCCGGAGCATGACCGGATGATCGTGAAGGCTGTCCAGTCCGGAGAACTGGACGAGGCCGTGCTGGATGAGGCGGTTCGCCGTCTGCTCACAGTCATATTTAAAGGATACGATGGTAAAAAGGAAGCCTTCGCCTACGACGCAGAGGCTCATCACCAACTGGCCCGGCGCGCGGCCGCGGACTGTATGGTTCTCTTAAAGAATGAAGGCGGCCTGCTACCACTGAAGCCGGAACAATCGGTCGCCGTCATCGGCGCGTTCGCCAAGCATCCGCGATACCAGGGCGGCGGCAGCTCGCACATTACTCCGACACGAATGGATGCTCCATTTGATGCGATTGCAGGAATGTCTGCTGACTGTGCGTTTGCCTTGGGCTATCTTCTCAAAGGCGGCGAGGCCGACGACAGCTTGATCGAAGAAGCCGTGAAGCTGGCGCAAAGCAAAGACGTGGCCGTCATCTTCGCCGGCCTGCCGGATTCGTTCGAATCGGAAGGAGTAGACCGCACACGGCTGGATATGCCTTCCTCGCACATCCGCCTGATCGAGGCGGTCGCGGCGGCGCAGCCCAGCACGGTTGTCGTGTTGTCCAACGGATCGCCGGTGACGATGCCTTGGCTTCCGCAAGTCCAAGCGGTGCTGGAAGGCTATCTGGGCGGGCAGGCGACGGGAAGCGCAGCGGCCGACGTGCTGTACGGGAAGGTGAACCCAAGCGGCAAGCTGGCGGAGACGTTTCCCGTTCGGCTGGAACAGACGCCGGCGTTCCTGAATTTCCCGGGAGGCAAAAGCGAAGTGACGTACGGGGAAGGCTTGTTCGTAGGCTACCGGTATTATGAAGCGAAAAAAGAGGAGCCTCTTTTCCCGTTCGGTTACGGACTTAGTTACACAACCTTCGCTTATGAAGATATCCGGGCTGACCGAACGTCTATGAAGGATACCGACACCGTCAACGTGTCCGTTACCATTCGCAACACTGGTGCGGTTGCGGGCAAGGAAATCGTGCAGCTGTACGTCAAGCCGCTGGAGAGCCATGTCGTCAGACCGGTCAAGGAACTGAAGGGGTTTGCCAAGGTTCATCTGCAGCCGGGTGAAGCGAAGACGGTCCATTTTGCGCTGGATCAACGGGCTTTTGCCTACTTCAATACCGATATTCATGACTGGTTCGCTGAATCCGGGGCTTACGACATCGTTGCAGGTCCATCATCGGCGGATACGCCCCTGTCAGTCACCCTTAGCCTGGAATCGACCGGGATTCCGTTCCGCAAAGTGGGGCGCAACACCAAGTTCTACGAGCTGATGGCCATTCCCGAAACGGCTGCGTTTGCCGAGGAAGCAATGGAGGGCAGCCTGGAGCGCCTGAAACAGATGGGAGCTATGTTTGCGGAGAGCATGGGCGACGACGGAATCGCCGAGCTGTTCGAGGCCGTGGTGAAGTGGCGGAAGTATGACGCCCTGCGCTCGCTGTCCGGCATGATGGGCGGGGGAACGTCGGAAGCGGATTTATCGAAAATCATCGACGATCTGAACACCAAGCTGAAACTAAATTCGTAATCCGGATGATGGAGTGGGGGAAAGGGAATATGTCGAATACAAAAGCTGCACTAAATATAGAAGAAATTCGTTATGTGAACAATACCGAGGGGCCGACACTGGGCTATTCGGCCGCCTCGGGCGTAAAGATCCTGGAACAGGACGGCCTTTATTTCAAGGACCTGAGCAGGGACGGTCAACTGGATCCTTATGAGGATTGGAGGCTGTCGCCTGTAGAGCGGGCCAAAGATCTGGCGTCCAAGATGACGACCGAGCAAATTGCCGGTCTGATGCTGTACAGCCGCCATCAGGCGGTGCCTGCGGCGAGCGGAGGCTGGTTCTCCGCAACCTACGGAGGCAAATCCTTTGAAGAGAGCGGCGTCAAGCCGTGGGAGCTGACCGATGAACAGCTCCATTTTCTGGCTCAGGATCACGTGCGGCATATCCTGGTCACCACTGTGGAGAGCCCGGAGACCGCTGCCAAGTGGAACAATCGGGTGCAGGCGTTTGCCGAAGGGCATGGCCTCGGCATCCCGGCCAACAACAGCTCCGATCCGCGGCATGGATCCGACTCCAGTTCGGAGTTTAATGCAGGCTCCGGCGGCGCCATCTCCATGTGGCCGGAAACCTTGGGCCTGGCGGCGACCTTTGACCCGGAGGTGACGCGGAAATTCGGGGAGATCGCCTCGAAGGAATACCGCGCATTGGGTTTGTCGACGGCGTTGTCCCCGCAGATCGATATCGCCACCGACCCGCGCTGGTTCCGCTTCAACGGAACGTTTGGGGAAGATTCGGCGCTGGCTGCCGATATGGCCCGGGCGTACGTCGACGGCTTCCAGACTTCGGAAGGAGAACGCGAAATTCAGGAAGGCTGGGGCTATGACAGCGTCAACGCCATGGTGAAGCATTGGCCGGGGGGCGGATCCGGTGAAGGCGGCAGAGACGCTCATTTCGGCTGCGGCAAGTATGCGGTCTATCCCGGGAATAATTTCGGCGAGCATCTGATCCCGTTTACGGAAGGCGCCTTCAAGCTGTTCGGGAAGACGGGCAAAGCCTCGGCCGTCATGCCGTATTACACCATTTCGGCGAACCAGGATACGGTGAACGGTGAAAATGTAGGCAATTCCTATAACGCCTGGTTGATCGGAGATCTTCTTCGCGATCAGTACGGATACGATGGCGTTGTGTGCACCGATTGGATGATTACAGCCGACGAGTCCCCTGCCAAGGATTCTTTCCTCAGTGGCAAGCCGTGGGGCGTGGAGGAACTGACCGTCGGTGAACGGCATTACAAGCTGCTGATGGCCGGGGTGGACCAGTTCGGCGGCAACAACGAAATCGGACCGGTGCTGGAAGCCTATGAAATCGGGGTGCGCGAGCACGGAGAAGACTGGATGCGGCAGCGGTTCGAGCAGTCCGCCGTCCGGCTTCTGGTCAATATGTTCCGGCTCGGATTGTTCGAGAATCCGTATCTTGACCCGGATACGAGCGCCCGAGTTGTCGGAAACGCCGAATTTATGCGCGAGGGGTATGAGGCTCAGCTGAAGTCGGTGGTGCTGCTGAAAAATAAAAATGCGGTGCTGCCGCTGAAGGCCGGAAAAAAGGTATATATTCCGAAACGCTATACGCCGGCAGGAACCGACTGGTTTGGGAACCAAACCCCGGAGAAGCTGGAGTATCCGGTCAGTCTGGAGCTGGTATCCAAATATTTTACGGTGACGGATCAACCGGATGAGGCGGACTTTGGCCTGGTCTTCATCACCTCCCCGAAATCGGGCTTCGGTTACAGCCAGGAGGACGCGGAGCAAGGGGGAAGCGGCTATATACCGATCAGCCTGCAGTACCGGAGTTACACCGCCGAGGATGCACGGGAAGTGAGCCTTGCCGGCGATCCGCGTCCGGAAGATGTGCTGAACCGTTCTTATAAGGGGAAAAGCGTTACACCTCAAAATACGACAGATCTGGACGCGGTGCTGGACACCCGGAAGGCGATGAAAGGCAAACCGGTTATCGTGTCGATGATGCTCTCGAATCCAGCGGTGGTGAACGAATTCGAGTCCGAAGCGGATGCGATTGTAGCCGATTTTGGCGTTCAGGCGCAGGTGATCATGGAGATCCTGACTGGCAGTGCGGAGCCTTCGGGTCTGCTGCCGATGCAGATGCCGGCCCATATGAAGACGGTTGAGGAGCAGCTGGAGGACGTGGCTCATGATATGGAATGCCATGTGGACTCTGAAGGCAACACGTACGATTTTGGCTTTGGCTTGAATTGGGGCGGCGTTATCGAAGACGAGCGCACGCGGAAATACCGGAAGCGTTGAAGCAATGAAGCGTTGAGGGATCCTCGACAAGTATAAATAGTAGAATCCCTCCAGCGAAAAGAATAGATATCACGAAAAGCACACAATAGCTAAGGATCGCCCGCTGATGAAGCGGGCTTTTTTTCGGACCTTCAACGCCGATCGTCCGTTGGCGCAGAGGCACCCCGCAATAGCTGCTTGATTAGACTCTGGTTTATGCTTTCCGTGTCTTTATAAAGTTTGGCTATATTTATTTTTGGCGTTGAGGCGGCCGGAGTTCTCTGCTACAATTCCAAGCAGAAAGGCGGTCGATCTCGATGGCAAATCAATTTGCCAGTATGCCAAGCGGCTCATGCAAAGCCTATTCATAGGGCGAACCTTTGCATGGGCGGACGATCAGTTTAACAGTTCGCCCTCAGGATGTTTTATTGGATGGGCTTTGCACCTTATTTTCTCAATTTAAATAATAAGGGAGTTGAATGCATTGACCAATCCATGGATAAACAAACGTCAGCATCTCATCAATCTTCAAACACAGGTCCAGCGGCTGCTGGATGAACTTGCGCAAGACGATATCGGTGCAGGATTCCAAGCCACAGCCTACTGGCACGGTGAACTGGTGGTGAATGCCTTTTCAGGCAGCGCCGATGTCTTAGGACAAAATCCCGTCCATCCGGATACGCTCTTCGTGATGCAGTCCTGCTCCAAAGGTTTGATTTCCACGGCGATTCATATTCTCGCCGAGCAGGGCAAGCTGGCGTATGATGAGCGGATTTCTCATTATTGGCCCGAGTTCGGGGCGAATGGGAAGGAACAGATTACGCTCCGCCAGGTCCTGACTCATACGGCAGGAGTTCCTTTGATGCCTGCGCACGCGGATATGGAGCTGGTTACCAACTGGCAAGCGATGGTGCACGAGATGGAACAGTTACAACCTATCTGGGAGCCTGGCACCAAGGCAGGTTATCACGGCTTGACCTTTGGATGGATTCTAGGGGAAACGGCCGCCAGAGCGGATGGCCGAGCGATTGGCCAGATCATTCAGGACGAGATCTGCAAGCCATTAGGAATGGAGGGGGATCTGTATTTAGGAGCCCCAGCGGAAGCGGAAACCCGGATCGCCGAAATTAGCGGCGAAGCCGTACCTATTGCTTCCATGCCCGATGACATGCTGTTCAAGCGGGTGCTGCCTCCGGCACTGGTTCCGGTTGCCAATCCGGAATGGAACTCGGCTTGCTTCCATTCAGCAGCCGTACCAGCCGTCAATGCCGTCGCAAATGCTCAGGCGTTAGCGCGCATGTATGCTTCACTGATTGGCGAGGGCGTGGACGGCAGACGCCTGCTCAAGCCGGCCACCATGACCGAGGCAGCACAGCTGCAATTTGAAGGGATCGACGAAGTTGCGCTCGCTCCCGTTCGGTTGGGGCTGGGCTACTCGCTTAGCCAAGACGGCGATGCCATGGGCGGCAGCCGGGCGGCTTTCGGTTATGCCGGATTGGGCGGCATGATCGGATACGCCGATCCGTCGAACGGCCTTGCCGTGGCGGTGCTGTGCAACCGGATGAAGGTTGGGCGGGGAGACCGGTCTCCGGATCGGCTGGTAACGGATCTGATCCGCGAGAAACTTTGTCATACGTAAATTGAATTCTATTCCTTCGTTTGAAGGGCCCGGCTTGTTTTACGGTCGGGCTTTTTTTGTCATCGAACGGCGGTTTCAAGAGGAATAATCGTCACGAAGCCACTTTATCAGTAAAGCTGATAAAACCTATAAGATCATTCTAATTGACCGTTCCCCCCTGCTGTGATAGGTTCAAGAGAGAAAATATGAGTAATCTACTAGGAATTATCACTAATGCATGCTACGCGAGGTGGATATTTGTTGGAACTTCAAGTAACGAACAGCCCTTTTAACCAAGAGCAGGTCGAGCTGCTCAACCGTCTGCTGCCCACATTAACCGATGCCCAGCGCATCTGGTTGAGCGGATATATCGCAGCGGCCGCCGTAACGGGTAGCGCTGTGCTGGGAACCGCCCCCATGGCGGCTGCCGCAAATGCGCCGGCTGCGTCTCCGGTAAGCACGGCACCGGCTGCGCCGAAAGAGGTTACCGTCCTGTACGGGTCGCAGACCGGCAATTGCGGGTCGCTGGCCAAGAAAGTGACCAAGAGACTGCAGGATCAGGGCTTTGAGGTCAAGCTATCTTCGATGAGCGATTTTAAACCGAACGGATTGAAAAAGGTGGAAAACCTGCTGATTCTGGTCAGCACGCATGGCGAAGGGGATCCGCCGGACAACGCTATATCCTTTTATGAGTTTCTGCACAGCAAGCGGGCGCCGCAGCTTGAAGGCATGCCGTTCTCTGTACTGGCGCTGGGAGACACCTCCTATGAGTTCTTCTGCCAGACAGGCAAGGATTTTGACAAGCGGCTGGAAGAACTGGGCGGCAAGCGGCTCGTTCCGCGCGTCGATTGCGACGTGGACTTCGACGAGCCGGCGGCGGAATGGATCAACAGCGTGGCCAGTGCGTTTGCCGAGCTTGCCGGAGCAGGAGCCGGAGCTGCACCGCAGGCCGTGCCTGTCACGGCTGATTCGCTGCTCGCATCCGCGGAATCGGAATATTCCAGAACCAATCCGTTCCAGGCCGAGGTTCTGGAGAATATCAACCTGAACGGCCGCGGTTCCGACCGCGAAACCCGGCACTTGGAAATTTCGCTGGAGGGATCGAACCTGGAGTATGAACCCGGAGACAGTCTGGGCATCTACCCGGAAAACCATCCGCGGCTTGTCGATGAATTGATCGAGGCGATGGGCTGGTCCGGCGAAGAATCCGTACCGGTTAACAAAAACGGCGACGAGGCTGCGCTGCGCGAGGCGCTGCTCCGCCATTATGAAATCACGGTGCTCACCAAGCCTTTGCTGGAAAAGACAGCCACGCTCACTTCTAACGGTGCTTTGAACGAACTGCTCGCATCGGGTCATGATGAGCTGAGAGCCTACATCGAGGAACGCGATTTGCTCGATCTGGTGCAGGATTATTCTCTGAAGGGTATCCCGGCCAGGGAATTTGTAGCCATTTTGCGCAAAATTCCGGCCCGTCTGTATTCGATCGCCAGCAGCCTGAAGGCGTCTCCGGACGAGGTACATGTAACGGTTCGGACCGTCCGCTACGAGAACCGCGGAAGAGAGCGGTACGGCGTCTGCTCCGTACAGTTGGCTGAACGAAGCGAACCCGGATCGGCTTTGCCGGTCTATATCCAGCATAATCCGAACTTTAAGCTTCCGCAAAATCCGGATACCCCGATCATCATGATCGGCCCGGGCACAGGCGTCGCCCCGTTCCGCGCATTTTTGAGCGAGCGGGAAGAGACCGGAGCCGAAGGCAAGAGCTGGCTGTTCTACGGCGACCAGCACTTCGCGACCGACTTCCTGTACCAGATCGAATGGCAGCGCTGGCTCAAGGACGGCGTCCTGACGCGCATGGACGTGGCATTCTCGCGGGATTCGGATCAGAAGGTTTACGTCCAGCACCGCATGCTGGAGAAGAGCAGGGAACTGTATCAGTGGCTGCAGGAAGGCGCTGTGGTATATGTGTGCGGCGACGAGAAACGAATGGCCCATGACGTCCATTCCACGCTGATTACCATCCTTGAACAGGAAGGCGGTCTCAGTCCTGAGGAAGCTGCCGAATATATGATTCGCATGCAGCAGGAGAAACGTTACCAGCGGGATGTCTATTAAGCGCATCCGATAGGCAAGCGAGAAGGAGAGAGCAAACATGTCTGAAAACAATTTGATGTCATCAAACAGCGCGCCCCACAGCGATGTGGAGGATATCAAACGCAGAAGCAACTATTTGCGTGGAAGCCTGGTGGATACGCTAAAGGATCCGATCACCGGGTCCATCCCCGAGGACGATAACCGGCTGATGAAGCATCACGGCAGCTACATGCAGGATGACCGGGACCTGCGCAACGAACGGCAGAAGCAGAAGCTTGAGCCGGCTTACCAGTTTATGCTCCGGGTACGCGCGTCGGGCGGCGTGGTTACCCCGCAGCAGTGGCTGATGATGGACCGAATTTCCCAGAAGTACGGGAACGGGACGATCCGCCTGACGACACGCCAGTCGTTTCAGCTGCACGGGGTGCTGAAGTGGAACCTCAAGAACACGATCCGCGAGGTGAACGAATCGCTGCTCAGCACACTGGCCGCCTGCGGCGACGTGAACCGGAACGTCATGTGTAATCCGAATCCGTACGAGTCGGAGATTCATTCGGAGGTGTACGACTGGGCCCGCAAGCTGAGTGCCCATTTGGATCCGCGGAGCCGGGCCTATTATGAGATCTGGCTTGACGAAGAAAAGGTGGTGGACAGCCACGATCATGACGTGGAACAGGAGCCGATCTACGGTCCGGTATACCTGCCGCGTAAGTTCAAGATCGGCATGGCGATCCCGCCTTCCAACGATGTCGACGTATTTTCGCAGGACCTCGGGTTGATCGCCATTGTAGAGGACGGACGTCTGGCCGGATTCAACGTTTCGGTCGGCGGGGGCATGGGGATGACCCACGGCGATCCGGCCACGTACCCGCAGGTAGGGCAGGTCATCGGATTCTGCACGCCGGAGCAGGTGATCGATTTGGCAGAGAAAACCGTGACGATCCAACGCGACTACGGCGACCGTTCCGTGCGGAAACACGCGCGCTTCAAGTATACGATTGACGACCGCGGCATCGACTGGTTTATCCAGGAGCTGACCGCGCGTCTCGGGTGGGAGCTGGAGCCGGCAAGACCGTTCCATTTCGAAAGCAACGGCGACCGGTACGGCTGGGTCAAAGGCAGCAACGGCAAGTGGCATTTGACCCTCTTTATCCAGAACGGACGGATTAAGGATGAAGAAGGGTATGAGCTGATGACCGGCTTGCGCGAAATCGCCAAGGTTCATACCGGGGATTTCCGGCTCACGCCAAACCAGAATCTGATCATCGGCAGCGTGAGCAGCCAGAAAAAGAAGAAGATCACCGAATTGGTGCAGCAGTACGGTCTGACCGACGGCATCCATTATTCGGCGCTGCGCCGTAATTCGATGGCATGCGTGGCCCTGCCGACCTGCGGTCTGGCGATGGCTGAATCCGAACGCTACCTGCCAACGCTGCTCGGCAAAATCGAGCCGATCCTGGAGGAAGCGGGGCTCCGTGAAGAAGAAATCGTCATCCGGATGACAGGCTGCCCGAACGGCTGCGCAAGACCGGCCCTGGCGGAAATTGCCTTTATCGGCAAGGCGCCGGGCAAATACAACATGTACCTCGGCGGCGGATTTGCCGGAGAACGGCTCAACAAGCTTTACAAGGAAAATATCGGCGAGGCCGAAATTTTGGATTCCCTGAAGCAGATTATTTTCCATTATGCCAAGGAACGCCGGGACGGCGAGCATTTCGGCGATTTTACCATCCGCGCCGGTTATGTGAAGGAAGTCCGCTCGGGACAATTTTTCCACGCCTGATGGCATAAGCAGCCGAATCGGCAGTGGCTCGGTACGCCGCTGGCGGTCATAACGGCAGCTCAAAAAAGTGCAGTCCCCAGCGGACTGCACTTTTTATGCTGTATATAAACTCATAGATTGATCACGGCGACTGTGAGCACCGCCGTCACGCCGCCGACGAAGCTGCCGACCAGACAGTCCGAAGGGTAGTGCAGTCCGAGATAGATCCGGGAAATACAGACGATGAGTGCCATAACAAGCAGCAGGACGGCGACCCAAGAGCCCATAAACAGAAACGGCGTAATGATGGAAAAGATGGCCGTCGAATGCCCGGACGGGAACGAGGGGTCCTTCAGCGGGTTTTTGCCAACCCTAACGCCTTCGAGAGCGAGGTAGGGGCGAATCCGCTGGACCTTGCGTTTAATCAGGGTCGTAATCAAAAAGCTGATGGCCAGCGCGGCAAAGCTCTGCAAACTCGTTGTCCGCCACGGCTCGGGAGCAAACAGCGCCACGGACAGCGTCAGGGTGATCGTAAACAGCGCGCCGCCCAGGTGGGTCAGCATGCGCAATGCAGCATGGAGCATGGTCGGATTCTGAGTGCGGTTAATCCAGTGGAATATGCGCCGGTCCCAGCCGTGCGCCTGCTCCATATAACGGGTGATGATCATGCAACGGTCCTCCTCAAAAATATGTTTTTTGCTTCGAATGGTCGTCAGCGTCCGAAGCTTAACCCTATTGCCTCATTGCCTCGAATGAACCTTGGTACGCTTGCGCCATTTCAGGTAAACGTATACGGCCAGAATGGCGAACACGGCGGCCACGACATATTTCAAAAAATGCTCCGTCCAGGTCAAGACCAGCTGCCATTGATTGCCGAAAATGTAGCCGATCCCGACAAAGACGGTAACCCAGAGCGCGGATCCCGTGTAGGCGTACAAGGCGAAGGTGCGGTAAGGGACGCGGATGATCCCTGTAAAGTAGCCGATAAACTGCCTGACTCCCGGAATGAAATAACTGAACAGCAGCAGCTTGTTGCCGTATTTGTGATATACTCTGGCGGTCTTTTCCACATGCTCCGGTTTGAGAAACAGCCATTTCCCGTAGCGCTCAATCAGCGGCTGACCCAGCTTGTACCCTAGCACATAAGTAACCGTCAGCCCGACGATGGAGCCGAGGTAGGCGGCACCTAAAGCCGGCAGCAGGTCCAGTACGCCTTTATAGGACAAATACCCGGTGTAGGTAAGCGTCGTATTGCCTGGCGGGATCGGCAAAGCGATGGCATCTAGCGGAAGTCCGAGAAGCAGGACCCAATATCCGTACTGTCCGAACAGCCGCTCGATATATCCCAGCACATCCATAAAAATCTCCTTATCGTTGATTGTACTTGTGCTTTCCATTTTAATTAGCAAAGATTAAGAACGGATGAATAGAAAGCTTAAGAAAGTATTAAGCCGTCTGCCCGATTTCTTAACAGTCCGGAAGAACTTGTATTCCCATGATACGCAAATTTTTGCCGGAACAAAACCGTCTCCGGTTGGGGCGGAAACCCGTCTTAAGACCAGGTTTTTCTTGCGGCGCGATTTTATATAAAATTGTCGTAATATTATACTGTATTAACGGTTTTTCATGTGTTAGATTAAGGGCATGATGTCTTAATATTAAATACTGAGGAGCGCTGGATATGATCAGAATCGGTAAAATAAGCTATTGGCATGTGCATGCATGGGACTATACGAAACAGGCTGAGGCTCATCCGGGTGCGGAAATCGTGGCTGTGTGGGACGAAAATCCGGAGCGTGGGCAAGAAGCCGCCGATAAGCAGGGCGTGACTTTTTACGCATCATTGGATGAAATGCTCAGCCGTGACGATATCGATGGGGTCATCGTGGATGCGCCAACGAACATGCACCGCGAAGTCATGATCAAAGCGGCAGAAGCCGGCAAGCATATCTTTACGGAAAAGGTTATTGCCGCAACACTTAGCGAGGTCAACGACATTATTGCGGCTGTGGAGAAAAATAACGTGAAGCTGACCGTATCCCTTCCCCGACTGAACGACGGCTATACGCTGGCGATTCGGGAACTTCTGGACCAGGAGCTCCTGGGCAAAGTAACTTATGTACGTGTGCGGCTGTCCCACAACGGGGCAACGGCCAATTGGCTGCCTGCGCATTTTTATAAGAAGGAAGAGACGCTCGGCGGCGCCCTGATCGATCTTGGCTGCCATCCCATGTATTTGACGCGACTTTTCTTGAGAGAAGAGCCTGTGGACGTGAGCGCGCAATTTGGATACATAACCGGAAAAGAAGTGGAAGACAATGCGGTTGCGACATTGTCTACGAAATCAGGCGCAGTAGGCGTCGTAGAAGCCGGATTCGTGAACAACTTTTCGCCGTTTACCGTGGAGGTGCACGGCACCGAAGGAACGATCCTGTTCGGAACGCCGGACAGCAAGCTGCTGCTTCGTACGACCCGCAATGAGGAATACAAGGATGCCTGGGTCGAGATTCCGGTTCCGGCCAACCGCGAAAGCGCGTTTGAGCAGTGGATCAGCCATATAGAACAAGGCACAACTGCCGACGAAAACATTGCGATGGCGATCGAGTTGACGAAGCTCATGGAAGCGGCCAATCTGTCGAACGCCGAGCGCCGCACCGTTAAACTGAACGAACTGCAAGGCTAACCATCACAGAACTTATCAGACATAAGGATGTTGCTGCAATGATGAATAATTTTCCATACGAAACTATGCAGGGACGCCAGGATGCTTTGGAGCGTCTGGATTTACGCATCTATTGGGGAAATTATGAGATTCGGGTGATACGTTTTCATTTGACTTCTTTTCCTCCGGGGAAAATCGTGTCCTTTCACAAGCATGCCGAGTTTGAGTTTCACTTTATACCGCGCGGCAAGGGAACGGTGATCCTGGTGGATGAACCCTATGCTCTTCAGGAGGGCATGTTCTACCTGACGGGGCCGGAGGTGCTCCATTACCAGGAAGCGGATCCCGAGGAATCGATGGATGAGCTGTGTCTGCATGTGGATATCCGGGACCTGTCGCAGGTCCAGGATTCCGGGCAGTCGCCGCGTCCATACGCCGATCCGTGGGAGGCGGCCGAGGCGCATGACTGCATCGAGAAGCTGCGGACGCTGCCGCTGAAGCCCGTGATGGATACGTACCGGGCGATGCCGTTTTTCCTGGAGGCCTTCAACGCCTCACAGCAAAAATATTTAGGACTGTATACAACGATCAAAAACTGCATCATTCAAATTCTGCTCCGTGCCGTGCGCGCTTACGAGCCGGAACCACGGGAGGCGGAGCTTCCGTCCCGGGACATGAAGGCCTACCGGTACCAGCTGGCTCTGGAGTACATTCATGCCAACTCTTCCGGCGAAGTGGTGCTGGAGGATGTGGCCGACAAGCTGCATATCAGCTCGAGGCAGCTGCAGCGGATCATTAAGGATCAGGGGGGCGGGCGGTCCTTCAGCGAAATTTTGGAGGATTTCCGCCTGCAGGAAGTGTGCCGCCAGCTGGTGGAGACGCGCTGGTCCATCGAGAAAATCGCCGTTCAGGGCGGATTTTCCAGCGGAAGCTATCTGCATACCGTTTTTCGGAAGAGGTACGGCTACACGCCGTCGGAATACCGGAGAAAGAACGCGAAAGTATAGGAGGATTACGATCTCGTGGGAAAAACAATTCGGATTGGCATTATCGGAAGCGGGGGCATCGCCGGAGCGCATGCCCGGGCTTACAAAGGAATCGAGGATGTTCAAATCGTCGGGGTGGCGGATATTCTGCCAGACAAGGCGCAGCAATTCATTGAGCGCTGGGACCTGCCGGATGCGACCGGCTTTGACGACCACCGTAAGCTGCTCGAGCTGGATCTGGATGGCGTAAGCATCTGTACGCCGAACGTGGCGCATTACCGCACAACGGTGGACGCCCTGTCAGCCGGCAAAAACGTCATGCTGGAGAAACCGATGTCGGTCACGCTGGACGAAGCGGTCGAAATGGTGCAGGTATCCAAGAAAACTGGAAAAATGCTGAACGTCGGTTTCCAGCCGCGCTACGACCCGAACATGGCCATCATTAAAAACATGGTCCAGAACGGACAACTGGGTAAAGTGTACTACGTGGAAACCGGGGGCGGACGCCGCCGCGGCATGCCGGGCGGAACGTTTATCCGCCAAGATATCGCCGGAGCAGGCGCGATGGCCGATATCGGCTGCTATTCGCTGGACCTGGCGCTCAACACGCTTGGCTATCCGAAGCCGCTGACCGTCTCTGCCTATACCTCGAACTATTTTGGCACCAATCCGAAATACCACGCGGAAGCCGGACAATTTGACGTTGAGGATTTCGGCGTGGCCATGGTCCGGTTCGAAGGAGACCTGGTCCTGAACTTCAAGACGTCCTGGGCGATGCATATGGATACGCTTGGTGCGACGATGTTCCTCGGCACGGATGCGGGCATGAAGGTGCTTCCGGCAGGCAGCGGCCCTTGGAGCGGGGTATGGGATGGGCATGTCGGCTCCATCTCGCTGTTCCATGACATCCAGGGACATCATACCGAGAGCAATATTCCGCTCATCAAGCATGAAATCAATGTGTTTGAGGAGAAAATCAAGGATTTTGTCCGCGCGCTGCGTGAAGGCACGCCGGCTCCGATTCCGGGCGAGGAAATTTTGCGGAATCAGGCCATTATTGACGGCATTATCCGCTCCGCGCAGACGAAGAAGGAAGTCGAGATTCATATTCCTGATCTCGTGTAACTGCGCTAACCAAGTCCATTGCTTTAACCCGCATGGTTACAGCAGTCCGAATTTCCCGCTCTGGGATCTTCGGGCTGCTTTTATTTTTTCGGATTTCCGTCCGGCACAGGTGTTATCTTTTTCGGGAAATAGGCAAACCTGATTTTGGGAGACCTAAAACCAGAATACAGGAGGACGATTGCAAGTATGAAAAAAATGGTGATGTCCGTCTGCCTCAGCGCCGGATTTCTGCTCGGATCCGCCGCCGTAACACCGGCTGCTTATGCCAATTCGGAAGAGCCGCAGCTGAAGGTGAAAATCGTAGATTCCAAAGGCGGAGAAGTAGGGACGGCGCTTCTGACTCAAAAAGGAGCCGCAGTTCAGATCCATATCGAAGCCGCGAATCTGCCGCCAGGTGAGCACGGCATTCATTTCCACGAAAACGGCAAGTGTGATCCGCCTGACTTTAAAACAGCTGGAGCCCATTTCAACCCGACCGGCAAGCAGCACGGCTTCCATAATCCGAAGGGCTATCATGCCGGAGACCTGCTGAACATTCAGGTGAAGCAGGACGGGACGGTAACCGCCGATTTGGAAACCCAGTCCGTAACGCTTAACAAGGGAGCCGCCAATTCGCTCCTGAAGCCGGGCGGAACCGCGATCATCATCCATGAGAAAGCGGACGATTACGTGACCGACCCGTCGGGGAACTCCGGCAACCGGATCGCCTGTGCGCGGATTGAATAGCTGCGGACAGCCGTCAGCATTCCTGGCTGCCGATAGCGATGATATACACTCCTGAAGGAAAGATGCCTTCAGGAGTTTTTTGTGTTCTCGACGTGTCACAAGCTCATATCGGAACGGGATTGTTATCGCTTGCAAAAAAACGTTGCCCGGCTCCATATTCCTGTGATATATTAAAACTCCTTCCATTTTTTCCACATGACCGGCTATTTTACCGCCAATGATTCTCCAGGAAGAAAAACGACCCCATCATAAAACAGGAGGAACCTCTGTTGTGAACTGGCTTAAATGGGATTTGAACCTGCAAATCCGGCTGATCGGCGACACACTCTTCAATTTGCTGTTTTGGATGTACTTTCCTTACATCACCCTGTTTTTCAGCGACGCATTCGGCAAGACCGCGGCCAGTATGCTGATGGCTGTTCCCCCCTTGGTCAGCCTGCTCGGGAGCTTGTTCGGCGGGTATTTGGCGGACCGCTTCGGCCGGAGGCCTGCCATGCTGCTCGGGGCTTGCATGCAGTCCTGCATGTTTGCGGTTTTTGCGCTATCCCCGTCCCATTGGCTCGACTATGCCGCATATATCGGACTCGGGCTGGGAGGAGCGATCTATTCGCCGGGAAGCTCGGCCATGGTAGCCGACGTGACTCCGGAAAAGGACCGGCGGATGGTATTCGCAACCTTCGTGACGGGCAGAAATATCGGGGCGGTCTTTGGCCCGGCGCTGGGTTCCGTATTCTTCTTCCAGTACCGGCACGAGCTATTGTGGACCTGCACGTCGGTAACGCTTCTGTACTTTTTGACCATTTTATTGTTCAGCAGGGAGACGCTTCCGGGATCGGCAAGGATGAATCGTACCCGCAGCAAGCTGACCGCTATCTTGAAGGAGCAGGTGGTGAGTTACGGCGTCATTTTTAAGGACAAGGTGTTTGCGCTCTATATTGCCGCGGGCATCCTGGTGACGATTGCTTTTATGCAGCTGGATATGTATCTTGCGATGTATGTCAAAGAATACGTGCCGGGACAGGCGCTGCTGTCCTTCAGCGGCTGGACGTTCAACCTGAGCAGCGCGCAGGTATTCGGGTTGATGCTGGGCCTGAACGGTCTGCTGTTCGTGCTGTGCGTCCTTCCTATAACCAAGCTGTTCGAGGGCTGGTCCGAACGGAACATCCTGATCATGTCGGCCTTGCTGTTTGGCGGGGGAATGTTCTTGATCGGTTTGACGACGCAGGTGTGGCTGCTGCTGGTGTTTACGTTTGTGTTTACGATCGGCGAGCTGTCGCGGAGCCCCGTCACCGACAGCTTTATCAGCAAATATGCGCCTGAACACGCGAGAGGGCAATACATGGGGGCGGCGAATCTGCAGTTCTCGGTCGGCCGGTTTATCGCTCCGGTCACGATTATGCTGTCGTCGTGGTTTCCGCCGGTGGTCGTGTTCGGCTTCATCCTCCTGGCAACGATCCTCAGCTCGCTTTTGTATGTTCAGGTTTTTAAAATCATTCCGGCAAGCTACTACGAGAAGAAAGCCGAAATCACAGGTTGAACCCAAACAAAGCCGTTCAAGAGCGGATGCAATCCGCATCGCTTGAACGGCTTTTTTAGACTGTTATTCGGCTGCTGCCGGCATTCCCGCCTGGACGGGTCTGCCTGTCGGTGCATGAACTGGCTGGTCGCGTATGACGGAACCGTCCTGCAGATGCAGCCAGGTGTCAAAACTTCGCTCCCCTTGCGTGAGCCGGATGACCCGGGCTCCGGGCATGAATGGCTGATCCAGATAAGCGTTGCGGGTAGTCCGGCCGTAACACAGGCGGATACCGTGCAGCGTTCCCCAAAAATCGTTGCCGTGATCATGGCCGACAAAGGTACCGAGAATGTCGCCCATCTCAACCATGCTCGCAAAAAAACCGGTGTTGATCCAGGGCGCGCAGCAGTGGCGGTCTAGCTTGTTCCCATAACAGACCGAGAAATCCCAAATATCGTTATATTCGGGCAGCGGGATATGGAAGAAGGCAAGCGAGGGCAGCGGGACTCCGCCGTTGCCTGCCGTAAGACGGTAGGACTGCTGTGTATACCATTCAATCTGGCTGCGGCGGATCCAGTCGTAAAATCCGACGCGCAGGTGCTCCAGTGGCGAGTAGCTGCCCGAATCCAAAAAGTAAAGGACGGCCTCCGTGTTGTCCCGGTGTGAATCCCGGATTTCCAGACAATAGTTGCCGGTGCCCTTGACGTGGGGCGGATCGGGAATCGCATAGCAGTATCGGTGGGACAGCTGCAGGGCATGAAGCTGTTCCCGCGTCATATCGGGAGCCTCGGAGTCGTGGTTACCAAAGACGGCTGCCCAGGGGATGCCCATCTGCTCCGGAACCGACACCGCATCCCGAAACGCTGCGGCCGGATTCGGGCTTTTATTGCTGGCGATCACGTCACCAGTGTAGACGACCAGATCGGGCTGTTCCGCCTCAATAATCCTTCGCATCATATCCTTCATTTGAAGCTCTTCATCATCAGGCTCGCAAAACTCCGTATCCGTAAATTGGACAATGGTGAACGTGCCGTCCTCGCGAAACCGCAATGTTTTCCTCATCTGCCTATCCTCCCGCTATGCGTTTTCCGGCATGGACCGGGTCTGGAGCAAGCCGGCAGGGACAACGGCATCCCAGGCATCCGGAATATCCAGGCCTAGAGCGGCTGCGGCGACAGCCGCGGTGTCCACAATCGAGATTTCTCCGATGGTTGTTCCCGGCTCGATTCCCGGCCCCACGCAGCCCCAGAACACATTTTTATCCATTGGATGATCGCTTCCGTGGCTGAATTTGTCGTCGCCTCCGCCGCCATGGTCGGTCAATACAATCACCAGGCTGTCTTCAAGAAGTCCCAGCCGCTCAAGGGTACCTAGGACCTGACCGAACAGGACGTCATTTTGTGTAATCGCATTCAAATATTCCGGCGAGTCCGGTCCATAGCCATGCTTATGTCCGGCTGCATCGGGTTCATCCAGCTGCATGAACAGCAGTTTGACGTCCGGATTTTGTTCCAGATAGTTCTGGATGGCCTGAACCAGATCGGCATCCGGCAGAGATTCCTTATGTATTCCGATGCCATCCTCAACGATCCCGTCATTGATCGGGCTCCAGCTGGTGAAGGAGGCGAGCTTGGCCTCGGGCCATGCCTTCCTTGCAAGCCGGAATACGGAATGGTAAGGCGATTCGGCAGGATAAGGCTCGCTCGCAGCGACCTCGTTCGTTAGTCCGTGCTTCTCCGGCACGACGCCGTGGAGCACGGAGCCCCAGCATTCCGCGCTGATTGTCGGCGACTGTGCTTGGGCGTCATAGGTGACGGCCCCTTTTGCCAGAAAAGCATCGATGACCGGTGTAGCCGTGTGCTGAATAAAGCTGCCTGCGCCGTCCATTCCCAGAATGAACACGCGCGAAACGGCATTTGCATTGCTCATGGGTCAACCTCCCCAAAGATGATTTCGCTTTCATAGGATCGATCACGCCCCTAGCATAAAGATTCCTGTACGGGGTGTCAACCACCGATTGGGAAATAAGCAAACAAGTCATCAGAGCGTTAGCAGGAAGTCATCATCGTGGTAGCCGGTCTTTGCTTGCACCATATAGAATCGGAATTGTAAGGGGTTACTGGTCACGAAACGACAAAAAGGAGTGAGATCATGCAAGAGGCGGTGCAGCTTGACCGGAATGCGGTGAGCCCGGCAAAGATCCGGCGGGTTTCCACGTTCCGGAGACAACTGAAGAAATACAAATGGCTGCTGCTGATGACACTGCCGGGAGTCATTTATTTATTCATCAACAACTATATCCCCATGTACGGCGTCATCCTGGCTTTCAAAAATTACAATTATGTTGACGGCATTTGGGGAAGCGAATGGGCGGGACTGGACAACTTTAAATTTTTGTTCAACTCCCAGGACGCCTATGTCATTACGAGAAACACCTTTCTATACAACTTCGTGTTTATCGTCCTGAATCTGGTGCTGGCCGTCCTCGCAGCGCTGCTGATTAACGAAATCAGGGACAAGGTCATCACCCGGTTCTACCAGAGCACCTTTCTGCTGCCGCACATCATTTCCATGGTCGTTGTGGCGTACCTGGTCTACAGCTTTCTGAATGTTGAAAGCGGTCTGGTGAACCGGCTTATCGCCAAATGGTTCGGCGCTGAAGCCGTTTCCTGGTACGGCGAGCCCCGCTACTGGCCGTATATCCTCGTGATCGTTAATGCGTGGAAGAACGTAGGGTACTTGTCGGTCATCTATTTCGCCGCAATTATCGGGATTGACAAGGAGTATTACGAGGCGGCAACCATCGACGGCGCCAGCAAGTGGAAACAGATGACGCGGATTACGATCCCGCTGATCACGCCCGTCATTACTACGATGACACTGCTTGCGGTCAGCGGAATCCTCAGAAGCGACTTCGGCTTGTTCTACCAAGTGCCGATGAACACGGGCGCGCTTATCCCGACCACGAATACGATCGATACATTCGTGTACCGGGCGATGACGCAGTCGGGCGACATCGGGATGTCCTCGGCGGCGGGCTTCTATCAATCGGTCGTCTGCTTTGTCCTGATTCTGGCAGCTAACGCAGCCGTCCGGCGGATCAACAAGCGTGACGCTTTGTTTTAGGGAGCCGCGTTTTTCGTCGCAAGGGATGTGTGCAAGCGTCATTGATTTTTCCAAGAAAGGTAGAGGAACGTCATGAGGACAGCAAGCGTGAAAAAAATCATCGGCCCTTCTTTGATCCACCTGTTTTTCTGGGCTTTTACACTGGCATCATTGATTCCCTTTATACTGATTTTTATGGTGTCGATCTCGAGTGAGGATTCAATCCTGCAAAAGGGGTATTCCTTGTTCCCCAAGGAAATCAGCTTTGCTGCGTACCAGTTTTTGTTTAACGATTTCTCGGAAATCGCTAAGGCCTACGGCGTCACCATCCTGACGACACTGATCGGAACAGTGGTCAGTTTGCTCATGACCGCGTTGTTCGCCTATCCGTTGTCCCGTCCGGATTTGCCCCTGCGGCGTACGTTATCCTTTTATATTTTCTTTACGATGCTGTTCGGCGGGGGGATGGTGCCCTGGTATATGACGTATGTCAACATGTTTGACCTGAAAAATACGATTTTCGCCATGATCATTCCCAATCTGCTGCTGAGCGCCTTCAACGTGCTCTTGATGCGAAGCTTCTTCTCATCGACTATTCCGGAGTCGGTCGTGGAGTCGGCGACCATTGACGGAGCCAGCGAAATCCGGATATTTTTCAGCATCGTCCTGCCCCTGTCGCTGCCGATCATGGCGACCATCGGGCTGTTCAACACGCTGTCTTATTGGAACGACTGGTATAACTGCATGCTGTTTATTGATAAGCCTGAGCTGTACAACATTCAGTACTTGATGACCAAAACGTTAACCAATATCCAATACCTGCTGATGAAATCGGGAAGCTCCGCCCAGGTGGGCGAGCTGCTGGCCAAGATGCCCCGGGAAACGGTCCGGATGGCGCTGGCCATCGTCGGGATTGCCCCGCTGCTGTTCGCTTACCCGTTCTTCCAGAAATATTACATCAGCGGGATAACGAGCGGCGCCGTCAAGGGCTGACTCTACATCATTTAATCATTGAGAGGAGAAGCGTCGACAATGAAAAAAGCCTACCATTTGGTGCTGATCATGATGCTGTGCGGAATGCTTGCCCTGACGGGCTGCGGCAAAGGAGGTGCAGGTGACTCCGGCGAAGCTTCAGGCACGGCCGCCGGCGGCTCCGGTTCGGACAGCGGCACCGGTCTGAAGCCTTATAAAATTACGCTGGTATATCCGGCGTCCGCACCCAAGGATCTGCAGCTGGTCCAGGATGAGATGAGCAAATACCTGACGGAAAAAATCAACGCGACGATCGAGCTTAGGCCGATTGAATGGGCGTCATGGGATGACAAGACCAACCTGATGAAGATTTCCAACGAGCCGTTCGACCTGCTGTTTACGGCAAGCTGGTTCTCGTATGCCAAGGATGTGGCCAAAGGCCAGTTCGTGGAACTGGATGAGCTGATGGCGCAGTACGGCAAGGACATTCCGGGAATTCTCGGAGATGACTTCATTAAGGGCTCGAAGATCGGCGGCAAATTGTACGCGCTGCCGACGAAGAAGGAATTCGGACAGGGCTTCGGTTTCCTGCTCGACAAGAAGCTGGTGGACAAATACAAATTCGATATCAATGGCGTCAAGTCGCTGGAAGATATGGAAGCGATGTTCAAAACGATTAAAGACAACGAGCCTGGCGTGACCCCGGTCGTCTCCAGCAAGTTCACGAATGTTTGGAGTGCGGCCAATTACGACGGGATCGTGGCGAATCTGGCCGTTCCGCGGGGAAGCAAGGAACCTAAAGCGATCGATACGCTTGAGGATCCCAAGTTCATCGACTTCTTCAAACGGATGCATCAGTGGTATCAGAACGGCTGGTTCGACAAGGACATTCTGACCTCTGACGCCGACCAGGGAATGAATATGATTAAAGCCGGCAAGGCGTTCGCCGTGGCCCAATCCCTGAAACCGGGCAAAGACAAGGAGATGAGCGTCACGACGGGCGTGGACCTGGTACAGGTCGAGACGGCGGAGCCGTTCACGACGACGGGAGATGCGCAGGGGGCGATGCTCGGCATTTCCCGGACATCCAAGGATCCGGCGCGGGCCATGATGTTCCTGGATCTGCTGTACAACGATCCGAAACTGCTCAATATGCTGGATTGGGGCATTGAGGGCAAGCATTACGTGAAAAAATCCGACCAGGTCATCGATTATCCGGAAGGCGTCAATGCGGACACGCAAACCTACCCGAATCCGGGAGGCTGGATGTTCGGCAACCAGTTCAATTCTTATCTGTGGGCGAACGAGGATCCGAACAAGTGGAAGGAATTCGAGAAGTTCAACGAGCGGGCGGAACGGTCGATCGCCCTCGGATTTGCTTTTGACCAGGAGCCGGTCAAATCGGAGCTGGCCTCCATCGCCAACGTGGAAAAAGAGTTTGACGCCACACTCCGCTCCGGTGCCGCGGATCCGGAGAAAATCATTGCCAAGTGGAAGGAAAAACGCAAGGCGGCCGGCTTTGACAAAGTCAAGGCGGAAGTAGACAAACAGCTCGCCGAATGGGCGAAGGCGAATCCATAACATCGGCAGTTACGAGGGAATCTCCAACCGGTATAGCTTAAAACCGGGGATGGGGATTCCCTATTCCCCTTCCTGAAACACTTTATTTTGACAAAAAGGACCGACAGAGCTATGAATATCAAACGTTCGCTGCGCAGCAAATTAGTGATCGGCTTCATTGCCATTACGCTTCCGCTCTTCCTGCTTTTGCTCTATAACAATTACTACGCGATGAACACGGTCCGGGAACAGGTGGCCGATTCGAACAAAAACTCGATCATCCTCTATTCAAGCCAGATCGAGGCGGCGCTCAACAAGGAGATCAAGTTTTTGTACAACTTTGCCGTCGAGGATCCCAACATTGCCGCGCTGTCCCAGCTGCTGAACGATGGAGACGAATATGTTCTGGCCAAGGCCCGGATCCTGAACAGCCTTACGCGCTATCACCGGTTCGATAACAGCGTGGACCTTCAGTTCATCTATTCGGTGCAGAACCATGATTTGTTCAATACGCCGATCAAGACGCAGTCTTATGACGAACTGCAGTCGATCCAAATGGCTATTCAGCAAGTGGTGAAAAATGCCCGTCCGGACAGCCCTGTGTTCATGCAGTGGAAGGCGATTCCATACAGCAAGGGCAAATACGCCCTGATCCGGCTTGTGGATGCGGGTGATGGTTTCTATTTAGGGGCGTTCGTTCAGCTGAAAAACTTGATGATCCCGCTCGATCTGGTTCATCTCGGGAAGGACGGCTACGCCGGCTTTTTGAACGAAGCGGGCGAATTGATCACCAGTTCGGCGTCTCCCGATTCGCCCAAGCTGGACATCCCGCCGCTCGAAGAAACAACCGATACCTACCAGGCCGTAAAGGCGGATGGAAGACGGTATATCGTGGTCCAGCACCCGATCCAGAGTACGGAACTCAGCCTGGGCGCCTTTATTCCGGAAGCCCGGATGCTGCAGAATCTATACCATTTCAGACGGGGGATCCTGATGATTTCCGTCTTGGCGGTCATCGTCCTGATCATTTATTTGATCTACTTGAACGATATCATCTTGAAGCCGATGAACAGCTTGATCCGTGGTATGCGGAGCATCAAGAACGGCAATCTGGCTTACCGGCTGAAGCCTTCCAAATCGAAGGAATTTATGATCATCAATGAAACCTTTAACAATATGGCTTCTGAAATTCAAGAACTGAAAATCAGCGTGTACGAGGAGCAGATCAAGGCGCACAAAGCGGAGCTGAAGCATCTGCAGCTTCAGATCAATCCCCATTTTCTGCTGAACTCCATCAATATCGTATACAATTTGGCCCAAATTCAAAATTACGGCGTCATTCAGCTGATGTGCCTGAATCTCGTTCAATATTTCCGCTTTGCGACCCGTACGAACCAGGTGGCGGTGACAATGGCGGAGGAAATGGAACATTTGGAGAGCTATATCCGGATTCAACAGGTCCGCTTTCCGGACCAGGTGACATATGCCTGCCATTTGCCGGAGGAGCTTGCCCAGGCAGCGGTTCCGCCGCTGCTCATTCAACCGTTTGTCGAAAATGCGATAAAACACGGCTTTGATTTTATGGACCATCCGTTTCATATCGATATCCGTATCGATCACGCAGGGACGGGAGAGCTGACGGTCGTTATTGCCGACAACGGCGCCGGGTTTGACGAAGAGACGCTGCAGTTGCTGCAGACAGGAGCATATATGGAGAGCCGGAGCGGCGAGCATCTGGGCATGACGAACGTCCTGTACCGCTTGAAGCATTTTTTTGGCAGCGAAGCAGGACTGTCTTTTGGGAATGCTCCTGAGGGCGGCGCCGTCGTCACGCTGACGATTCCCCACCGGAGGGTGGAGGAGTTCGCTTCCTAATCTTGAACAGAACTGGAGGGAACCTGATGTATAAAGTGCTGATCGTGGATGATGAAATGTATGCCGTTATGGGAATCAAGAGCGGTGTCGATTGGGAGGCGCTGCAGGTTTCAGAGATTTACGAGGCTTATAATCTCAGGGACGCGCTGAAAGTGTTCGAGCGTGCGGCGATCGACGTGATGATCTGTGATATTGAAATGCCGAAAGGTACCGGAATTGAGCTGCTGGAGCGCGTTAATGACATTTCGCCGGAAACCGAAACGATATTTTTGACGGCTCATGCCCATTTTGATTTTATGCAGCGGGCGATTCAGCTCGACGGATTTGACTATCTGCTGAAGCCGATAGAGTACGACGTGCTGAAGTCGTCGATCGCCAGGGCGCTGGAGTCTGTCAAGCAGGAACGGGAGATGACGGAGCTGAGGGAACGGTACAATGAAACCTGGCAGAAGAGAAAAGGGCTGATCACCGAGAAATTCTGGAACGACGTCCTTACCCGGCGCATCCATTGCACACCGGATAACGTGCTTAAAATTTTGCAGGAGCATGAGCTGCTTTCTTTATCGGGGACGACCTTCATGCCTGTTCTGGTCAGCGTGGAATCGTGGATGCGGGAGTACAGCACCCGTGATGAAGAAATGATGGAATACAACATCCGCAAAGCAGCGGAGGAGATGCTGCTCGATCCCGGCCGCGGTGAGGTGATCCAAACCAAGCAGGGGGTCAACGTTGTTATTTTGTACGGTCCGGAGGATGGGGAGATACGCGAAGATACATTGTATGACCGCTGCATGGCCTACCTGGAGTCCTGCCGGCGTTATTTTCACTGCACCTTATCCTGCTACATCGGGGAGCCGTCGACATTATTCGAAATTGGCGAAACCTATCAAAAGCTGCTTGAGATGGAGTACGTCAATCTGAACAAATCGAATGAGGTGTACCGGCTGGCCGGGTTCGTACCGGAGAGCGGCCAGGTGCCTGCTGCCAAGCTCCGGAATTGGATACAGCTGCTGGAGCTGGGAAAGCTTGAGGATGTAGAGCGGGATCTGAAGACCTGCCTCGCCGCCCAGCGTCTTATTCCGGCGTTGTCCGAGAAAGAAAGCCATCCATCGGTCATTCAGCGTGTCCAGTGTTACATTGCCGAGCATCTCCATGAACCGATCACAAGGGAGCAGCTGGCCTGTTGTGTGCATTTGAATCCGGCATACTTGTCCCGTCTGTTCAAGCGGGAAACGGGAGAGTCCATTACGGATTACATCCTGCGTGAGCGGATGGAGGCCGCCAAAGAGATGATCAGGGAGTCCAGCATGCCGATTTCTGATGTGGCCAAGTCTCTCGGATACTACAATTTTTCGCATTTTTCCAAAATGTTCAAAAAGGTGCATCACGCCTCACCCCAGCAGATTAGACGAAAGTCGGTTTGAAGGCGTGGATGCCGTGCGGCATCCCGCCGCCTAAGTTTGCTCGTCGGGATGCGCTGCTGCAGGCGGGAACAGCCGGAATGCTGTATCCACAAACAATCTGACGGCAATGGATGCCTGCTTGAAGGACGGAACGGCAAGATGCAGCTTGCGGTACGCTCTGGGAGTCAACTCCCGGCTCATGACATGTTCAGGCACGCTCTGCAGGGACAGCTCCGACATGATGCAGATGCCCAGTCCTTCGTTGATCATGTTCAGGGCGGTCGGATAGTTGGTCGTAATATGCTTCACGTTCAGATTCGCTCCCCCGGCGCGGAACAGCTCCATAACCGGCAGCTCATAGCCGCCCTTGCAGACCAGCATCGGCTCATCGGAAAGATCCTGAATCCGGATTTCCTTGAAATTGCGGAAGGGGTGATCGTCACGGAAAACGACGTGAAGCGCTTCGTTCCGCAGCAGCCTTGAGTCCAGATCGTTCAGCGGCGGAATGAGGAAGCCGACATCCACGACCAGCTCATCGAGCCAATGCCGGACTTCCTCCACGGTGCCTTCATACATCTGAATATGAATGTTCGGATACTTGTCGTTGATGGCCCGGACGATTTTCGGATAATAAAAGGATGCGGCGGCCGGAAAGGCTCCGACACGGATGCTGCCGGTCTCGAGCCCTTTCTCGGCGGCAACCTCCTGCGAAATTTTTTCGTATTGCAGCAAAATTTCCCTGCCAGTGACCACGATCCGTTTGCCGATATCGGTCAGGACGACACCGTTTCGCGGATGGCGATTCAGGAGGGTAACTCCGAGCTCGGACTCCAGGCTGGATATGGCGCGGCTGACCGCCGGCTGGGTCATATTCATCATCTGGCCCGCTTTCGTAAAGCTTCCCGTTTCCGCGACAGCCACGAATAATCTGATCTGCGTCTCATTCATAACGGATATGTTATACCTCCTATGAGGAATATGCATTTTATTTATAGTTCAACGTATTGTATCATGGTGATTGACCATGATTCAAGGAGTGACCTTCCGTGCGAATGCAGAAGAATACATTGTTTCTATTAATCTTTTTAATATTGGTATGGGGAATCAACTGGCCATTATCCAAAATAGCTCTGGACTATGCGCCGCCAATCTTGTTCGCCGGCTTGCGGGCACTGATCGGCGGCGTGCTGCTCGTGCTGGTGGCTCTGCCGAAAGCGAAGCACTTGCGGCTGCGTCAGACCTGGCCGATCTATTTGACCTCCGCGCTTCTCAGCATCGTTATATACTATGGTGTCCAAACCATCGGACTGCAGTATACGCCGGCCGGATTGTTCTCGGCGATCGTGTTTCTCCAGCCCGTGCTGCTTGGGCTGTTCTCGTGGTTGTGGCTGGGAGAGGCCATGACGAAGCAGAAGATGGTTGGCCTGATCGTCGGCTTTGCCGGTGTCGCCACCATGAGCGCGGGCGGGTTTACCGGGGACGTTTCCGCCGTCGGTATTATTTTGGCGCTGGTCACGGCCCTCTCCTGGGCGCTTGGCACGGCTTATGTCAAGAAGATCGGACCCAAGGTCGACTCGACCTGGCTGACGGCGATGCAAATTACGATCGGCGGTGTCATTCTGCTGCTGGCCGGTTCGGGGATGGAAGACTGGTCGAAGATCCAGTGGAACGGGACGTTCATTTGGGATACGCTGTTTATCGCCGTTTTCGTCATCGCGGCAGGTTGGTTCGTCTATTTTAAACTGATCAGCGAAGGGGAAGCGAGCAAAATCGGTTCGTTTACGTTTCTGATTCCGATCGTTTCGATCTTTTCGAGCGTGCTATTTCTGAACGAGCAAGTGACGATAAATCTTGTAGCCGGCCTTATTCTGGTTCTTGCCAGCATTGTGCTCGTCAACGTACGGTTCCAGCGCAGAAGAGCGTCGGCGCTGCCTGCGGTGCCTGAGGGGCAGGCAGGGCCGGGAGCCCGATGAACCGGGAGACCGGGGCTGGTATTAAAGCAAAATCCGCGTTTATCGCGGATTTTTTCATTTTTTTTGCGAGAAATCAGAGATGATAGCAATTTATAAGAAATGCAGGCGTCATTTCCATGATAGAATGCAATTAAGTCAAACGGTATCACGATCTGTGAAGGCAGACTAGACTCAGGAATCTCCGCTTAACGGAGCAAATGTTGAGCCTGATCATGCTCAGGTTACCGTGAATATTCCGAGAAAAGGTGGTAATTTTAAATGGCACTGCAATTGGACAAAATTTTCGTGAATCTCCCGGTTAAAAACCTGAAAAACTCGATCGAATTCTTCTCCAAAATCGGATTTGCCTTTAATCCTCAATTTACGGATGACAATGCAACCTGCATGGTCATCAGTGATCATATCTATGTCATGCTTCTGGTTGAGCCGTATTATCAAACGTTCACCAATAAAGAAATCGCCGACGCCTCCAAGACGAACGAGGTTATCGTGTGCGTGTCCGCCGACAGCCGCGAGCAGGTGGACGAAATCGTAAACAAGGCGCTGGAAGCGGGCGGCAAGCCGTCCAATGACAAGCAGGATCACGGATTTATGTACGGCTGGAGCTTCCAGGATCTCGACAACCATTTGTGGGAAGTCATGTATATGGATCCAAGTGCCGTGCAGCAGCAGTAAGCGATTCAACAGATACCATAGAAAAGAAGGTGCAGGCTGCCGAGCCTGTGCCTTTTTTTGAAGAGATCAGAAAGTATAAGTTTCGAAAGCCGCTGGTTCCTGATTTCGCAAAAAAACTTCTTTTAAACGCGGTCTGTCTTCTTTGAAGGTACGTCGTTAGACGTTTTTCCTAGGAAAACGGTTCCATAGTCTGGTAAAATGATGTACAGGACAAGTCACTTGTGGAGAGGAGCAGCAATCGTGGATCTTAAAGGTAACGACCGCCGTTCAGGCAACCCGATTTTTTCCGGATGGTATGCCGATCCCGAACCCCGAATTTTTGAGGGCCGGTACTGGGTATATCCTACATACTCGGCAGCTTACGATGACCAGACGTTTTTCGATGCGTTCTACTCCGATGACCTGGTTCGCTGGACCAAGGTTGAACGGATTCTGGAGATGAAGGACATTTCATGGGCAAGACGGGCGATGTGGGCCCCTTCCCCGATCGAGCGAAATGGACGCTACTATTATTATTTTGCGGCGAACGACATCCAGAGCAATAATGAGCTGGGCGGCATCGGTGTTGCCGTGGCTGACCGGCCCGAAGGACCTTTCCGGGATGCCCTGGGGAAGCCGCTGATCGACCAGTTTTACCATGGCGCCCAGCCGATCGACCCTCATGTGTTTATCGATGACGACGGTCAGGCTTATTTGTATTACGGGGGATGGAAGCACTGCAACGTCGTAAAGCTGAACGAAGACATGGTCAGCATCGCCCCCTTTTCAGACGGGGAGGTATACAAGGAGATTACGCCTGAGAACTTCGTGGAAGGTCCCTGTATGATCAAGCGCAAAGGCAAGTATTACTTTATGTGGGCCGAAGGCGGTTGGGGAGGACCGGATTATTCGGTGGGGTACGCCGTCTCGGATTCGCCGCTGGGACCGTTTGTGCGGGAGGCCAAAATACTGCAGCAGGATCCCGAGGTGGCGACAGGAGCTGGACATCACGGCGTCATTCAGATTCCGGGTGAAGACGAGTGGTACATCGTTTACCACCGCCGTCCGCTGACCGAAACCGCAGCGAATCACCGTGAAGTCTGCATCGACCGGATGGAGTTTGATCCCGAAGGCCGGATTAGGCCTGTGAAGCTGACCTTTGAAGGGGTGCCGCCAAGAACATTGCCGACACGGGAGAAGAGCGATTCGTAAGCCAGAAGCTTGTTCAATCGACCGTTTTTGCGATATAATAGAACACGTCTTCTACAAGGAACGATAGAATCTGATATTAGTGAAAGAGAGCGGATCGTATGGGTCGTAAGTGGAATAACATTAAAGAGAAGAAAGCATCGAAAGACGCAAACACTAGTCGTATATATGCCCGCTTCGGGCGTGAAATTTATGTCGTCGCCAAGCAGGGCGAGCCGGATCCGGAATCCAACCGGGCGTTGAAGGTCGTTCTGGAACGCGCCAAGACGTACAATGTGCCGAAGGCCATCATTGACCGCGCGCTGGAGAAGGCGAGAGGCAACTCTGATGAGACCTATGACGAGCTGCGGTACGAAGGCTTCGGGCCGAACGGATCCATGGTGATCGTGGATGCCTTGACGAATAACGTGAACCGCACCGCTTCAGAGGTCCGGGCTGCATTCAGCAAGAACGGAGGCAACCTTGGCGTCAGCGGATCGGTCGCCTACATGTTCGATTCCACCGCAGTCATCGGCGTTGAAGATAAGACGGAAGAAGAAGTTCTGGAGCTGCTGATGGAAGCGGATGTCGACGTTCGCGACATCATCCAGGAAGACGATTCCGTCATCGTATATGCCGATCCGGAACAGTTTCATGCCGTGCAGGAAGCCTTCCAGAACGCTGGCGTAACCGAATTTTCGGTTGCCGAGGTTTCCATGATCGCGCAGAACTATGTGGAGCTTCCGGCCGAGTCCCAGCCGGCATTCGAGAAAATGATCGATGCCCTTGAAAACCTGGAGGACGTCCAGAATGTGTACCACAACGTGGAGCTTGAAGATTAATCAGCGTGACGCGATTTGCCGGAAGAAGGCCATTGTCTGAGAAGACGATGGCCTTTTTTTCGGTAGGAAAGGGGAAGACGGAATTGTATGAATTAGCGAGAAAATCGAACGGAAGTCAGGAAGTCGTCGTCTACGAAGCGCATGAGCTGTTTGGTCAAACGGGCCGCTTCCGTGTGCTGCAATTTGAAGACAACGCAGTTCAAGGTGCCATCGATCTTCGGGATCCGGACCGCATCGTACTGGAGTATCCGCGCGAAATTGTCCGGCTGATTCGCAAGCGGACGCCCGAAAACGGCATAATATTTATGATCGGACACGGAATTGGAACGATTGCCGGCCAATTTCGCGAAGATCAATGCCTTGTGGCCGAGGTCAACGCGGATATCGTGGAGCTGAGCCGAAGCTATTTTCAATACGGCTGGAACAATGTCGTGATCGGAGACGGAAGGGCCCTGTTGGAGCAGCAGGCCGACGGCTCCTTCGATTATGTGATCTTAGACGCGTTTACACGCGAAGGGACGCCTCATCATCTGACGACCGAGGAATTTTTTGCGCTGGCCCGGCAAAAGCTGAAGGCAGGCGGCATGCTGATCATGAACGCAGCTGGCAGGCTGCAGCGGGACCCCGTGCTAAATGCCATTCATACCACAATGGAGCAGGTGTTTGCTTCAGTTCGAGCATTCGCCATGACGGAAGGGGAACGGGATGCAGAACGGAACGTGTTGTTCTTGGGCTCGGAAATGCCGGCCGCAGAGGAAGTCAAAAATCCGGAAGGTTTTAAGCGGGTACAGCTGGAGCGAGGATACATACTTAGAGACCGCGTTTAATGCTAGAGCATGGTTTTAACTGTGTGCAAAAACGATGGAATAAAAAAAACACCATCCTTCCGAATCCGGAGGGATGGTGTTTTCGTATTGCGAATGATGAAGCAGAATTAGAAATCGAAGTTGTCCGGATCAGGACCCACGCGGCGGTTCTCGTTCAGCCCGTCGATCCGGTCCATGTCTTCCTGGGACAGTTCAAAGTCGAACAGCGATGCATTTTCAACGATACGGTGCTCTTTGGTCGATTTAGGGATGGTCACCACGCCATGCTGCAGATCCCAACGGAGGATCACCTGAGCGATGGATTTACCGTATTTCTCAGCCAGTTCTTTCAGCAGCGGATGGTTCAGCAGCTCGCCCTGCATCAGCGGAGACCACGCCTCCAGCTGAATGTTGTGCTGCTTCGTGAAGTCGCGAAGCTCTTTCTGGGTCAGCATCGGATGGAATTCCACCTGGTTGATGACCGGTACGATTTCCGCATCTTTCATTAAGTCTTCCAGGTGGTGTACTTGGAAGTTGCTGACGCCGATGGATTTGACGCGGCCGTCCTTGTACAGCTGCTCCATCGCTCTCCATGCCTCTTTATATTTGCCGGCAACCGGCCAGTGGATCAAGTACAGATCCAGATAGTCGAGACCCAGTTTCTTCAGGCTTGTCTCGTAGGCGGCGATGGTCGAATCGTAACCGAGGTCTGCGTTCCACACTTTTGAAGTAACAAAAAGGTCTTCCCGCTTCAGTCCGCTATCGGCCAGCGCCTCGCGAATTCCCTGACCGACGCTCGTTTCGTTGGCATAAACCGCAGCGGTGTCGATACTCCGGTAGCCATGCTTCACGGCGGCTTTTACCGCTTCGACGAGCTCGCTGCCTTCTTCCACTTTGAAGACGCCCAGGCCCAGCCAAGGCATTTCGATGCCGTTATTCAATCGGGTTTTGCTTTGTACATGTTGAGTCATTATAAATTGCCTCCTAGATGTTGTTTGTCATGATATAAATTTGTGTTGCCTCCGCAATTCGAAACCCATTCGCTTATCATTACCGGAATTGTATAGAACTTATCCGCATTAGATACGATAGCTAAAAAAGGATCAGGATGACGCACTGAGCATGTTGTTGTCACTATCGGATGACGCCGTATCCTTGCGTTCGAGGGCACGGCTCCACCAGGTGAGCAGAACGGCTGCCGCAACCATGATCGAGCCGATCCATGCGGTATGAATCAAGCCGAGATGATCGGTCACGATTCCGCCCAAATACGCGCCGAGCGCTATGCCGGCGTTAAATGCAGCAATGTTCACAGATGAAGCGACGTCGACGGCCTTCGGCGCAAACCGTTCCGCAAGCATGACGACGTACACCTGAAGTCCAGGCACGTTCATGAAAGCAAGGAGCCCCATGCCGAAGATCGTAATCAGCCCGGCGACCTTAAACGGAGCCGTGAATGTGAGAAGAAGCAAAATGACCGCCTGGATCAGGAACATATACAATAAGGCGGATAAAGGCCTGCGGTTGGCCGCTTTGCCTCCGATCACATTACCAATGGCAATGGCGATGCCGTAGAGCAGCAGTATCAGGGCGACGGTTGATTCTTTAAAGCCGGTAACGTCATGCAGCAGTGGCGACAGGTAGGTAAATACGACAAAGGTTCCTCCATAGCCAAGCGCAGTAATCAGAAAAGCAAGCAGCAGACGGCCGTTGGCCACGATTTTGACCTGATCACGGACCGGCGTCCGGACGCCTTTGCGCAGGTTGCCCGGGACAAGGATCAGGTTGGCAATCAACGCGATAACGCCGACGATCACGATCGCCACAAACGCGGCTCTCCAGCCGAGCTGCTGACCAATGAATGTTCCCAGCGGCACCCCGGTGACCGTCGCCACCGTCAGACCGGAGAACATGATGGAAATGGCGCTGGCTCTGCGGTTTTCCGCAACTAGATCGGCTGCAATCGTTGACCCGATCGACATAAACACGCCGTGGGATAAGGCCGAAATGATGCGCGCCGTAAGCAGCAGGCCGATGCCGGTGGACGCGGCTGCCAGGCTGTTGCCGGCAATGAATACGATCATGATGCCGATAAGCAGAATTTTGCGCGGCACACCTGACGTTAAAGAGGTTAGAATCGGCGCTCCAAAGGTGACACCGAGCGCATATAACGTAACGGTCAACCCGGCAAGGGTTACCGAAATGTGCAGGTCATTGGCGATCAGGGGAAGCAGCCCCACACTGATAAATTCAGTGGTACCAATCGCGAACGCGCTGATGGCTAAAGCTAATAAGGCAAAGGTTGCGCGTTTTTTATCCAAAGACATGGTATCATCTCACTCCTATATGTTGTTCTATCTATTTGATGCTGTGATCTAGCTACAGGGTAGTCATTACCGGCCGGTGAATGTTATTATGTACCCGTGAAGTAAATTTGAACAGTACGTACTTTTTAGTACGATAGGCACCAAAAAGTGCCCATAGATTTCGAGGAGGGTCTTGGATGGAAAAAAAGAAATACAACATTTCAGTTGAAGCAACGCTGGAAGTCATCGGCGGCAAATGGAAGTGCGTGATCCTTTGCCACTTGACGCATGGAAAGAAACGGACAAGCGATCTGCGGCGGCTGATGCCGTCTATCACGCAGAAAATGCTGACCCAGCAGCTCCGTGAGCTGGAGGACGACGGAATCGTAAACCGTATCATCTATCACCAGGTTCCGCCGAAGGTGGAGTACGAACTGAGCGAATACGGGTGGAGCCTGAAACCGATCCTGG
Source organism: Paenibacillus sp. PSB04 (assembly GCF_025809195.1). Taxonomy (NCBI): domain Bacteria; kingdom Bacillati; phylum Bacillota; class Bacilli; order Caryophanales; family Paenibacillaceae; genus Paenibacillus; species Paenibacillus sp. PSB04. The sequence goes on along the minus strand of NZ_CP081301.1, from coordinate 5,765,649 downwards.
ACTCCTTATGCTCTTGGGGGAGAATCACATTATAAAAGAGTATGGTGACAAGTTTGCCGTATTGGAGGATAACATTCTGAACAATAAGGACATCGGCCTCGCCACCGAAATGGATCAACCTGCGTTAGAAGAGGAAACTTCCTTGTCCAAAAACTGAAATTTGTCTTTTATTTGAAGGGGAAAATATGGTAATATGAACGGGAACAGTTGTTCCTGGTTTGGCAGGGGTTGGCCCAGACTCATTGCGCCTCATCCATCCGGGACTTAAGGGAGGTAAGGTATGACCAACAAGTTTCCTGAACTGGATGGAGTCATTACTTATATTCAGAACCGGCTGGATGAACCGCTGGAGCTGAACATGCTGGCGAAGTACGCAGGGTACAGCCCGTACCATTTTGCCCGGATATTCAAAGCGCGGATGGGGCTTCCGCCGCTCTATTACGTATCATCGCTCCGCCTGCACCGGGCCAAAGAGCTGCTGCTGCACACGAATCTCAGCATTCGCGACATCAGCCTGGAGATCGGACAGCAGAGCCTGGGCACTTTTACTTCCCGATTTACCGAGAAGGTAGGGGTTACGCCTTCCCTTTTCCGGAATTCCAGGGAGATCGCGGACAACCATTTAAACTCGCTTAAAGCGCTCGAAAGCTGGTATGATCTGCCGATTTTGACGTCGCCTGTGGGAACCGTGGAAGGGTCTATATCCTTCGAGGTACCGTTCGAAGGGGTCATCCTCATTGGATTGTTCGCCAAACCGATCCCTGAAGGGCTGCCACCATACGGTACGCTTATCTCTTCGGCGGCACGTCGATTCCGGTTTACCGGCGTGAAGCCTGGAACCTACTATTTATTAGCGACTTCTGTCTCATGGGGAATGAGGGCGGCCGATTTTCTGGTGCCGCAGACGACACTTCGCGCCAAGCATAAGGTACCGATTGTCGTCGGTCCCGATAAATCGGTTCCGTTTCAACGGGTAAACATGCGGGTTCCGCATCCGGACGATCCGCCCATCCTGATATCGCTGCCGCTGTTGATGAACAATTTTCTTCATATCAACAATCAACTCAGCAATCGGTAAGAAATCCATTCCTGATCGCGGTGTTATAGTAGAGACAGCGGGGCAGGAAGTCATCCATGTACATAACGATTCATACAATGTTGCGCCTTTTCGGACTCCGTCATCCCGAACTTTTTCGGCTGCGGCTTGTTTTCTTGGAAGGGACAAGCATAAGTTCATCGTCCGCTGCCATGTCACATGTCAAGGGTACCAATCCTGCTTCTAAATGAACCATTTCAGGAAAGGATGAATGACGATGGCAAAGCACATGACTTACATATTTTCTGAGGATGCCAGAGCGCAGGCTGAGTTTTATGTTCAGGCGCTCGGAGGAGAAATTGTATCGGTACAGACCCATGGGGAATTGCCTCACGCTACGGAAGAATACAAAGATAAGGTGTTGCACTTGAGCCTGGTTGCCGCCGGCGTGAATATTCTAATGTCTGACGCGGTATTCGAACCGGTGCAGCAAGGAACAGCGATCAACCTGGTACTGGAATTTGAACAGGAGCCGGAAGCGTATGCTGCATTTGAGAAACTGTCTGAAGGCGGAACGGTTCGCGACCCGATCAAACCGGCTTTTTGGGGTTCTTTATTCGGCCAATTGGAAGATAAGTTTGGCATCCGCTGGATGATTACGACCGGATCTTAACGTCGTTCTCCATAGCAGAGCCCGGCTAACTAACTGTATCAGTTGAATTTGTAAGCAAACTGGGGACTTCCGGGCTTCATGCGGAGATCCCTTTTTGCAATGGAACAACTGGAGCTTGTAAGTTAAATAACCATGATCCCGGCTGGCGCAAAGAGGAAGGCGATGAGAAAGACCAGAAGAGATAAAATGATTATCGAACATCATTTTTTGTCCTAAACCATCATGAAAGCGTTGACACGCGGGAAGCCGCGGAGTTACAATAAATCTGCCTGAAAGATCAAACGTCTTTCATTCTGCAGAATAAGACAAGAGGTATACTTATGAAGGATCATAAAAGACTGACGTTAAAAGGAATCGCCCAGCAATTGGGCATCTCGGTCGCCACGCTGGACCGGGTCCTCAACAATCGCGGCAATGTGAAGCCGGAGACGTACCGGAAGGTTATGGAGAAGCTGGAGGAACTGGAATACACGCCGAATAAATCGGCGAGATTCCTGTCACGGGGGACTGAAATTTCCTTTGCGATTGTGTTTCCGGAGCATCCGGATTATTTCTGGACACAGATTGAGCGCGGCATTCGCCTTGCGTACGAGGAGCTGCGGGATTACGGCCTGCGGATTGAAATTTTCAAATCGGAGAGCTACGACACGGAGAAGCAGAGACAGATCGTGCAGGAGATCGTGGACAGCGGTGCCTACGACGCGCTGGCCTTGTCTCCCAACGACTCCCAGCAGATGGAGGATCCCATAGACCAGGCGATCGATAAAGGAATGGCGGTATGCACATTCAATAACGACGCGCCGCTCAGCAAGCGTCTGTTTTACGTTGGCTGCGACTATCGGATCGCCGGAAGACTCGCTGCGGACATGCTGTGCAAGCTGATCGGAAGCGGCGGACGGGCCGGACTGATTACATCGGATGCCAGCAGCCTGCCGTCGGCGACTACGTTTCAGATGCAGCAGAAAATTACCGGCTTCCGGGAAGTCATTGCCGAGCAGGGGAACATCGAAATGGCTCTGCCGCTGAAGCTGAAGCATGAGGAATACGATCATCCGGACCGCTTTGGCGAGTACTTCCGGCAGGTCGACGGCATTTATGTCACGAGTGCCAAGCTGCATGTCATTGCGCGCCATCTGGAAGAAGCGGGTCTTGGCGGCACCGTGGCTCTGATCGGCCATGACATGACGGAGGATATTTATCAGGATCTGGACCGCGGCACGGTCACGGCGACGATCTGCCAGGACCCGGTAAACCAGGGCTATTTGGCGGTCAAGACGCTGTTTAACCATACGGCCAGCGGCGAGAAGGTGAATTTGCGGGAGAACATCTCCAAGCTGGAGCTGGTTACGAGGGAGAACGCACGGTACTATATCTAAGGGTATAGGATGCCGGGCTTCTCACGAACAAAATGATGTACGTACATCATTTTATGATTTTTATAATCATTAAAACCCAAATACTAGATCATTTCGTAAGGAGGACATGCTTATGCGCGGCAAAATGAAAGCGCTCTTTCTTGCCTTTTCGCTGTTTGCCCTGACGCTGACCGCCTGTTCGGCAGGTTCCGGTACCGATTCGGGAAAAGTCACCCTGACCTGGTGGGATACGATGACGACGGACGGCAGCGTAACCGCGATCAACAACATCATCAGCGAATATGAGAAGGCCCATCCAAATGTGAAAATCAAACGCACATACGTATCTTCTTCCGATATCAAAAACAAGCTTTTGCTTGGTTCGATCGGCAATCAGGGGCCGGATATCGTATGGATCGACAGCGCAGACCATCAGACGTTCGCCGCTGCCGGCATTTTGGCCGACATCACCTCCGAGGTCAAAGCGTGGGGGCAGGCGGATCAATATTATGACGGACCATGGTCCTCCACGGTGTACGACGGCAAAAATTACGGCGTTCCGGTCGGAAGCAACAACCTTGCTCTGTTTTATAACAAAGAGTTGTTTGATGAAGCGGGCATCAAGCCGCCCACCAACTGGGATGAGCTGAAGGAAGACGCTAAGCTGCTCACCAAGAAAAATGTATACGGTTTCGCGGTCAGTGCGGTGAAGACGGAAGAAGGGACGTTTCAGTTTTTGCCCTTCCTGCTGCAGGCCGGCTCGGACGTTCCCGACTTTGATAGTCAGGGCACGCTCGATGCGGTAAACCTGTATGACTACATGGCCAAAAACAACTACATGTCCAAGGAAGTGATCACGCAGAAGCAATCCGACACCGCGACGCAGTTCGCCGCAGGCAAAGTGGCGATGATGGTGAACGGAACGTGGCAGATCCCGTTCCTGCAGAAGGAAGGCAAAGTCAATTGGGGCGTCGTGCCGCTGCCGAAGGGCAAAACAGGAGCGACCGTGCTCGGAGGAGAAAACTGGGCGATCTCTGCAGCCTCCAAGCATATGGATGCTGCCTTTGACGTCATTCGTTTCGCCAACGAGCCGGACCGGCTGAAGAAGCTTCTTCAGACCAACGGCCGTCTGCCGAGCCGCAAAGATTTGCTGCAGGACCCGTTCTGGCAGAAAGATCCGCAGATGAAGGTGTTTGCGGATGCGATGGAAGTGGCCAAGGCACGTGCCTACGGCCCGGATTATGCGGGAATTTCCGAAGCGATCCAGACGATGCTTCAGCAGGTGCTGACCGGGCAGGTTTCTCCCGAGCAGGCCGTTCAAACGGCCGCCGGCAAGATCAAGCCGCTTGCACCCTAAATATTGAGAAGGAGGAGGAACCACATGTCTGACCAATCCTATTCCGCGGCAGCGCCGAGAACGTCCAAGCGCTTAAGAAGTACAGCATGGACCCGGTATCTGTTCGTTCTGCCCGTCATCCTGTTCCTGCTGGTGTTCATTATTTTCCCGATCGTGTACAACCTGATTCTCAGCTTTCAAAATGTGACGGTATACAACTTTAAGGGGCATCATGCTTTTGCGGGTCTGGCGAGCTATATCAAGACATTCAAAGATCCGGTTTTTTATACCGCGCTGGGAAACTCGGTATTGTTCACCGTTCTCAGCCTCGTGTTTCAGTTTTCGATCGGCTTTGCGCTGGCCCTGTTCTTCAACCGGAGTTTCCCGGGCCGGGGCCTGATGCGTTCGCTCATGCTGCTCGCCTGGATGCTTCCGGTCGTCATCACGGCTTCGGTATTCCAATGGATGCTGAACGGCGACTACGGGGTCGTTAACTACATCCTGCAAAGCCTCGGGTTCATTCACGAGCCGCACAGCTGGCTCAGCGAAAACAGTACGGCGCTGCTTTCCACGATCGTCGCCAACATCTGGGTCGGCATTCCGTTCAACATGATCATCCTGCTGTCCGGACTTCAAGGGCTGCCGGAGCAGCTGTACGAGGCGGCCAAGCTGGACGGCGCGGGAAAAATGCTGCAGTTCCGCCACATTACGCTGCCGCTTATGCGACCGACGATTCTGATTTTGCTCATGCTGGGGATCATCAACACGTTCAAGGTGTTTGACATGATCTTCATCATGACGGCGGGCGGACCGGTGAACTCGTCGAACGTCCTGCCGATTTACGCCTACCAGCTGTCCTTCACCAAATTCCAGTTCAGCCAGGGCGCATCGGTATCCATGATCATGTTCGCGATTCTTACCGTGCTGGCCGTGATCTATCTCCGGATGTCCAGTAAGGAGGAGGCTGCATGATGAACCAGCGAGCACAATGGAAGGGCGCCGGCATGACTGTGATCGGTGCCGTCATCACCCTGTTGTTTTTGTTTCCGGTCTATTGGATGGTCAAAACGTCGATAACTCCAATTACGGACCTGTTCTCGTCACCGCCCCATTTTGGCGTGCTGAACGCAACCTTTACGGCTTACTATGACAACTTCATTCACAACACGGATATGCTCCGGTATATCGGCAACAGCTTTATTATCGCCATCGGGACGATGATCATGTCGCTGCTGTTCGCCACGCCCGCGGCGTATGCACTGGCAAGACTGGATCTGAAAGGCAAATCACTGATCATGATTCTGCTGCTCGCGATCCAGATGCTGCCCGGTATTATGATGGCGATGCCGCTGTTCATCATGTTCTCGAAGGTTCATCTCGTGAACAGCTACTTCGGGCTCATCCTGGCGGACATGATCCATGCGCTGCCGTTTGCGGTCCTCGTCCTCCGGCCGTCGTTCATGGCACTGCCCAAAGGGCTGGAGGAAGCGGCGAAGATCGACGGCTGCAACCAATTTACGGCGTTTACACGAATCATTCTGCCGCTCGTTGTGCCCGGTATGATGACAGTCGCGGTGTTCTGCTTCCTTTTTGGCTGGGGTGACTTTATCTTTGGCCTGACATTGACGACCGAGGACAGCGTACGGCCACTGACACTTGGACTGTACCGCTTTATCGGGCAATACGGCACGGAGTGGAACAACCTGATGGCGGTCGCCACGCTGGCTGCACTTCCGATCATTATCATTTTCATCGGCCTGCAGCGCTACGTCGTAGGCGGCATTACCGCCGGTTCCATGAAAGACTGACGAATTTTAATAGAAGATATAGATAGGAGAGAGACCCACTATGAAATTTACAGACGGCTATTGGCATGTGCGGCAGGGGCTGCAGGTATTGTATCCGGTTGAGGTAAGGGATATCGAGACCCGCGAAGACGAAATGACGGTGTATGCTTCCACCAAAAAAATCGTCCACAAAGGCGATACGCTGAATACGACGCTGCTTACGGTCCGCTATTCTTCCCCGATGGAGAACGTCATCTGCGTGGAATACATCCATCATGACGGCATGGACGACAAGGGCCCAGCCTTCCAAATTTATAAGCAGCCGGACTTGAAAGTCCAGGTCGAGAAGCGCGGCGGCGCCGTGACCCTCACCAGCGGCAAGCTGACCGCCACCGTTCGTCCGGACGAGGGGTGGAACGTCACGTATGCTTATGACGGACGCCGCCTCACTGGCACCGGCTATAAAGGTCCGGCTTACATCAAATCCTCCGAATCGGCGGATGTATATATGAGGGAACAGCTGGACCTGGAGGTCGGCGAATATGTGTATGGGCTTGGGGAACGGTTTACACCTTTTGTGAAGAACGGTCAGGTTGTGGATCTATGGAACGAAGACGGGGGGACCAGCAGCGAGCAGGCCTACAAGAACATCCCGTTCTACGTGTCCAGCGAAGGATACGGTGTGTTCGTGGATCATCCGGAGCGCGTTTCATATGAAGTCGGGTCCGAAAACGTCTCGAAGGTGCAGTTCAGCGTTCCCGGCGAAAAGCTGAAGTATTACATCATCGGCGGATCCAATTTGAAAGAGGTTCTGCAAAACTATACAGCATTGACTGGGAAACCGGCGCTTCCGCCTGCCTGGTCTTTCGGCCTGTGGCTGACGACCTCGTTTACGACCAGCTATGACGAGGACACGGTCAACAGTTTTGTGGACGGCATGCTGGAGCGGGACATTCCGCTGCATGTGTTCCATTTTGACTGCTTCTGGATGAAGGAGTTCCAGTGGTGCGATTTCAAATGGGATCCCGAAGTGTTCCCGGACCCACAGGGGATGCTGCGGCGGCTGAAAGACAAAGGGCTTCATATCTGCGTCTGGATCAACCCGTACATCGGGCAGAAGTCGTACCTGTTCAAGGAAGGCAAGGAGAACGGCTATCTGGTGAAAAATCCGGACGGCAGCGTCTGGCAGTGGGACCGGTGGCAGTCCGGCATGGGGCTTGTGGATTTTACTAATCCGGATGCGGCCCGCTGGTACCAGGGCAAGCTGAAGGAGCTGCTCGACATGGGCGTTGACAGCTTCAAAACCGACTTCGGCGAGCGGATTCCGACGAACGTCGTTTATTACGACGGCTCCGATCCGGTGAAGATGCACAACTATTACACGTTCCTGTACAACCAAACGGTATTTGAGGTGCTGGAGGAGACGCTCGGTAAAAATGAAGCGGCGGTGTTCGCCCGTTCCGCCACGGCCGGCGGTCAGCAGTTCCCGGTGCATTGGGGCGGCGACTGCTCCGCCTCATACGTATCGATGGCCGAATCGCTTCGCGGCGGCTTGTCCTTGTCGCTCAGCGGCTTCGGGTTCTGGAGCCACGATATCAGCGGCTTTGAAAATACGGCCACACCCGACCTATATAAGCGCTGGACCGCTTTCGGGATGTTGTCCACGCACAGCCGGCTGCACGGGAACCAGTCGTACCGGGTGCCTTGGCTCTTCGACGAGGAAGCGGTTGACGTATTGCGCTATTTTACCAAGCTGAAATGCACGCTGATGCCATACTTGTTCCGTTCCGCCGTGCAGACTGCGGCAACAGGGGTGCCCGTCATGCGGGCCATGGTGCTGGAATTCCCCGAAGATCCGAACTGCCATGTGCTGGACCGCCAGTATATGCTAGGGGATTCGCTTCTCGTCGCACCGGTCATGAACGACCAGGGACTGGCACGGTACTATGTACCGGAGGGACGCTGGACCGATTTTGTAACCGGAGAGAGTGTAGAGGGAGGCCGGTGGATCAGCCGGCAGGTCGACTACTTTACGGTTCCGCTATTGGCGCGGGCCGGAAGCATCATTCCGGTCGGAGACAATGACCAGCGTCCGGATTACGACTACGCGGACGGCGTGACCCTTCACGCCTTTGAACTTGCGGATGGGACGGAAATGACAAGCGTCGTGAACGGGATGGACGGCAAGGAAGATCTGAAGGTAACAGTAACCCGGAACGGGGAGCGCATCGATGTCCAGGCGGAAGGAACCAAGCCGTGGAAGCTGCTTCTGCGCGGCATAAGCCAGATCGCTCAAATCGAAGGCGCTGAATCCGCCGTGACCGAGCAGGGGGTACTTTTGACGCCACAAGCGGGCGTTAAGCAGATATCGATTCAATTGTAATGGGCATTGTCTTAAGCAAACAGGAACTATAGCGATACTGACGTCAGGCTCCCGAAATACCGCCTTGGGCCGGTTTTTCGGGAGTTTTGGCGTTTACTTTTTTTACATTGAACTTTCTTCTATAATGGCGCGTGCGTCACTTTAACGTTAATTTTTTAAGTTCATTCTATTTACTTATAACGTTAACGCTTACGTCAACGATGACGCCAACCTTTGGAAAAAGAGCGAATCAACAACCGCTGATATCCATATTGCAACATGTGAATAATTCACAATAGAAAAGCGAAAAAATCCGCACCTATCTCCGACCTGCAAACCCATTTTATCGTACAACCTATACACTGCTCACTGGTCACAAGGTAGGTCTGTCCACTTCGCCAGCCCCCCTCTCTGCAGCCATAGTTGCTTCAGACGAACCTTTCAGGATATAATCTGCTTGGTAAAAAACGGATTTCAAAGGAGGAGCCCTGGTGTTCAAGCGGTGCATACATTCCATGATTGAGAAAACGGCATATGAAGGAAGCGTTGAACACTAAGGCATTAGCGGCTTTAGTGTTTTCTTTTTGTACTTCTGATTAGCGGTGTTGGCTGAAGGAATTTGGATGTTTCGAAATCAATACTGAGGAAGCTTATTTATCTAGGTGAGCGTATCACGATAGTCATTTTTTCGGAACCGAAAGGAGTGTTTGGCCCATGGCGGCGTACCAAAGAGTGTTAATTAAGCTAAGCGGCGGAGCGGTGGCAGGAACGAGCCAGTTCGGCTTTGATCCGGGCCGGCTGGAGCATATTGCGGACGAAATTTTATCCGTTGTGTCTATGGGAGTGGAGGTTTCCCTGGTCATCGGCGGCGGCAACATATTCCGGGGAAACATGGCGGAAACCTGGGGCATCGAAAGGGCGGAGGCCGATAATATCGGCACGCTGGCCACCGTCGTCAACAGCCTGATGCTGCGCGGTGTTCTCAAAGCGAAGACGGACAAGGAGGTCCGGGTCATGACCTCGCTCCCCATCGCTTCGGTGGCCGAGCCGTATATTCGATTGCGTTCCATACACCATCTGGAGAAAGGGTACATCGTCATTTTCGCCGGCGGGAACGGCCAGCCTTACGTCACGACCGATTACCCTTCGGTGCAGCGGGCGATCGAGGTGAACTGCGACGCGCTCCTCGTTGCCAAGCAGGGAGTGGATGGCGTGCTGAGCGCCGATCCGAAGACGGATCCCTCCGCCAGAAAATTCAAGTCGCTGCATTATGACGACGTCATCCGGCACGATCTGAAAATTATGGATCAATCGGCCTTTATTCTGGCCCGGGACTACCATCTGCCTATTCATGTATTCAACTTTGACAAGCCGGGTTCAATGAGAGAATTGTGTGAAGGGAAGCATCAAGGTACGATCATCAGCCGCGATTCTGTACTGGCTTATGAGTAACTTCTAAACGGTGGAATAATACTTAAATGACTAAAATAATAAATCATTTAAAAAAAGCAATTTATAAGAAACATTTTCACGGAGTTATGTGGTAAAATAGGCTCGCTGATGCCAAATATAGACATATTGCAAGAAACAGGAGGGAGAATATATGAATCCATCAGGTGCCGCAGCTGCATCTGCAGCGGCTGATATCAGCCATATCAAGAAGCTGCCTATATTAGTCTCATTAATTGTGGGGGCGTTCTTTTCCATCTTAAATGAGACGCTGCTCAATATCGCTTTTCCGGAATTGATGGTTGAGCTCAAAGTCTCGGCCTCTACGCTGCAATGGCTGGCCACAGGCTACATGCTGGTCGTCGGCGTTTTGGTTCCCGCATCAGCGCTGCTGGTCCAGTGGTTTACGACGAGGCAAATGTTCCTTGGAGCCATGATCATCTTTACGGTGGGAACGTTTGTCTGTGCCTTCGCCCCGGGCTTTGAATTCCTGCTGATCGGCCGTTTGCTTCAGGCCGCAGGAAGCGGTTTGATGCTTCCGGTCATGATGAATACGATCCTGATTCTGTATCCGCCGGAAAAACGCGGAGCCGCCATGGGAAGTATCGGTCTCGTTATTATGTTCGCTCCAGCGATCGGACCGACGTTGTCGGGATTGATTCTCGATTCGTTTGAATGGAGATGGCTGTTCTACTTGGTTCTGCCATTTGCCATCATTTCGATCATCATCGCGTTTGTGTATTTGAAAAATGTCTCGCAGCCTACCAAACCCAAAGTGGACGTTCTGTCGATCATTCTGTCTACGATCGGATTCGGCGGAATCGTCTATGGCTTCAGCAGTCTGGGTGAAGGTGGAGCGGGCTGGTCGCATCCCAAAGTGTATTGGACCATTATTGTCGGAGCGGTCGCCCTGCTGCTGTTCGTTATTCGTCAGCTCCGGCTGAAGGATCCTTTGATGGATATCCGGTCCTTCAAATTCCCGGCGTTTACCCTGACGGCGATCATGCTGATCATTATGATGATGACGCTGTTCTCCTCCATGTCGCTGCTGCCGTTCCTGTTTCAGGGGGCACTCGGGATGACGGTGTTCGCTTCCGGTCTGCTGATGCTTCCGGGGAGCTTGCTCAACGGCTTGATCTCGCCGATTACCGGTAAACTGTTTGATAAGTTTGGTCCACGGGCGCTGATCATTCCGGGCACGGCTGCTCTGGTGGTCATTATGTGGTTCTTTACGCAGGTATCGGTCGAAACGAGCAAAGTCACGCTGCTCATTCTGCATATCTGCATGATGATTTCCATCTCTATGATCATGATGCCGGCGCAGACGAACGGCATGAACCAGCTTCCGGCCCGGTATTATCCGCACGGTACGGCGATCTTGAATACGCTCCAGCAGGTGGCGGGTGCGATTGGTGTGGCCTTCTTTATCAGCGTCATGTCCAACGGCCAAGCCAGCTTCCTGAAGGGCTCATCGGATCCAACCGCGCCTGGGCAAATGGCTGAAGCGATGGTAGCCGGTGTGCATAACGCGTTTGTCATCGGGTTTGGCTTCTCCATCGTGGCGTTGATTCTTGCATTGTTCTTCAAACGGACCAAAGGTCCTGCTGAATCCTAAGCGGTTGATGCCCTTGCCTGCCATGTTTCCGTCCGGTTATCCAATTACATAGCCGTGAGTGAAGGGACTTATGTTCCTTCTGCATGGTGGTGCATCTCACTGCACAGAAAGAATCCGCACCCGAAGAGGGAGCGGATTCTTTCTGTTGATCAGCCTTTGTTTTCATAGATATTAGCGGGTTTCTATAATACAATGATAAGAAAATAATAGATTTCAGGAAGGGAAGGAAATACACAGATGATGAACTCCAGCATTCCCCAAACGATGCAAGCCGCTGTGATGCACAGCCCGCGCCAAATCCGGATTGAAACGGTGCCGGTGCCGGACATCGCACCAGACGAAGTGTTGATCAAAGTGATGGCCGTCGGCATCTGCGGATCCGACCTCCATTATTATACGCATGGGCGAATCGGCAAGTACGTTGTGGAGAAGCCGATTATCCTAGGCCATGAATGCTCGGGCGATGTCGCCGCCGTGGGCGCAGATGTAACCGGATTCAAAGTGGGAGACCGCGTAGCCGTAGAGCCCGGGGTGACCTGCGGCCGCTGTGAAGCCTGCAAGGAGGGGCGGTATAACCTCTGTCCCGACGTGCAGTTTCTGGCAACGCCGCCGGTAGACGGTGCTTTTGTCCAGTACATCAAAATCCGGCAGGATTTTGTGTTCCGGATCCCGGACTCGCTGAGCTATGAGGAAGCGGCGCTGATCGAGCCGTTTTCCGTCGGCATTCATGCGGCGGCGAGAAGCAAGCTTACGCCGGGATCCACCATTGCGATCATGGGGATGGGGCCGGTAGGACTGATGGCCGTCGTCGCGGCTAAAGCGTATGGTGCTGCCGAAATCATCGTAACGGATTTGGAGCCGCTGCGTCTGGATGCCGCCAAGAAGCTCGGAGCGGATCACGTGATTAACGTCGCAGAGCAGGACGCGCTGGAGGAAATTCAGCGGTTGACGGACGGGAAGGGCGTCGATGTCGCTTGGGAAACGGCAGGCAATCCCAAAGCGCTGCAAACGGCGCTGGGCTCGCTGCGCCGGGGCGGGAAGCTGGCCGTTGTCGGACTGCCGGCACAGGATGAAATTCCGCTGAATGTTCCTTTTATCGCGGATAACGAGGTCGATATTTACGGAATATTCCGGTATGCCAATACATATCCGAAAGGCATCCGCTTCCTTGAGTCCGGCATTGCCGATGTGATGACGCTGGTCACGGACCGTTATTCGCTCCAGGATACCCAGGAAGCGATGGAGCGGGCCTTAAATCACAAAAGCGAGTGCTTGAAAGTTGTCGTCTACCCGAACGGCGTGCCAGAGGCGGAGTGAGGCGGTTCTTGTTTCTAAGGATAAAAGCACGGCTTAGACCGTGCTTTTTGTCTTCTTTTTGAACATTCCAAATATTTCTTGTCAGCGACAGGCCTCATCGCTTATGATGACTTTAGAACGATCGTTCTGTAAATAAGGAAAGGTAGATCGCTTTGAAACGACATTATGACAGTGAAGAAACGCGGCGGATTATTGCGGAGAAGGCTGCGCAGCTCTTTTCGCAAAAGGGGTTCGCCGGAACCTCGATCTCGGATATATCCAAAGCCTCCGGGTTCAGCAAGGGCCATGTGTACTACCATTTTGAGAATAAGGAAAAGCTGTTCGTTTATCTCGCGCTGGACGGCATGCGGGCCTGGGGCGAGAAGTGGGCGGGTGTATCTCCGAACTATAAGACAGCCAGAGATAAATTGTATGCGATGTCTACGTTCGTGATGAACAATTATCAAACCCCTCTGCTCAAGGTAGGGCAGGAGCTGGCGGCGAATCCGGCGACCAGTCCGGAGACGGTCCAGCAGCTGTACGGACTTGCGGTTACGCCGATGCAGGCATATTCGGACATTTTCCAATACGGGATCGATACCGGAGAATTTGAGATCGACGATCTTCAAGGAACGACATTTTTATTCGGGACGCTGCTGGGGGCGCTGTGCCAGCATATTTACACGATGGAACATGAACAACTGCATGGTCTTTTTCGAAAAAGCGTCGATATTTTTCTAAGCGGAATCCTCAAACGATGAGGTTTTACGCTTAAGCAAATTAGAACGATCGTACTAATTGTTCTAATGTTAAAATGATGAGGAGGAGTCAAGGATATGGCAGAATGGGGTAAAGTGGCTATTGTCACAGGAGGGGCTTCGGGAATTGGCCGGGCCATTTGCGAAGCGTTGGCAGGCGAGCGTATTTTCGTTGTGGCAGCCGATGTGGACCGAGCAGGCGGCGAGGAGACGGTCCGAAGAATTACCGCTGCGGGTGGGGGAGGGCGTTACGTCCACCTAGACGTGACGGACGCCTATCAGGTGGAAGGGCTGATCGAGAGTGTGTATGAGGAGTTCGGGCGGCTCGACTATATGTTCAACAATGCGGGCATCAGCATTTACGGGGAGCTGTACCATATGACACTTGATCATTGGAACCGGATCATTCAGGTCAACTTGTGGGGCGTCATCCATGGAACTCAGGCAGCCTATCGGGTTATGAAGCAGCAGGGCTTCGGCTGTATTGCGAATACTGCGTCCGCGACCGGGCTGGGGCCATCGCCAACCTCTGCCGCGTATGCTGCGACCAAACATGCCGTGGTCGGACTAACCACATCCCTTCACTATGAAGCGGAAGCGTTTGGCGTTCATGTCAGCGCTCTATGCCCTGCTTTCGTGGATACTCCGATCCATCGGACGGGCGAAGCGCTTCATTTGGATCAGGAACTCGTTCTGAAGCAGATGCAGAAACAGAAAATGATGAGCCCCGAGCAGTTCGCCCGAATTGCGATAAAGGGCGTTCATAAGAACGAGCCTGTGGTTTGCCCGATGCCGCTGCGCCGCACCTTGGATGTCGTATTCACTTTGTTTCCGCAGCTCCACCGCAAACTGATGCGACTCGTGTGCCGCGTCGCCCGCCAAGCAGCGGTTCAGCCGGACCAGACGTAGGAAAAGACTGGAACAGTCTTCTCAGACAAGGTAATATAGCGGAAAGGGGGCAAAAAAGTATGAACTATACGATACATGAACAGGACGGCTCGAAGGTAGCGATTCTTGACGACCCTCATGCCGTTATTGCCGACGTCCAGACGGCTCTGGATCTGATGGCTGGCATTGGGTGGGATCCATCGGGGCCGTGCCATAAGCTGCTGCTGAATCAGTCGAATTTGCCGGATGCGTTTTTTGAGCTGAAAACCGGGCTGGCAGGGGAAATCCTGCAAAAATATCGGACCTATCAATTTAAAATTGCCATAGTTGGTGATTTTGAAGCTTACTCCAGCAAAAGCCTGCGGGATTTCATCTACGAATGCAATCAGGGGGAAGATGTGTTCTTTATGAAGGACCGGGAAGAGGCGCTGGCCGCCCTTCATCGGGTACCTTAAAAGCCTAGAAATTAGCAAACGCAAGAGACAGGGAGCTGACGAATCCGATGATGATTGATAGCGCTGCCTTTGCTGATCCGGGCGGATTCATCCCCGGCCCGCATTATTGCACGCAGCATAGAGTAAGCGGAATGTGTTGTTATAACCGTTTTATATAACGCGTTGTAAAAAGATAAGGGGGATCCTGGATGAAGGATGTCGTGCTGAGTACGGACCGGTTGATCCTGAGGCAAATGGGACGGGAGGATGTCCCGTTGCTGCAGCAAATTTTTGCCGACCCCGTCGCCATGAAGTACTATCCCTCCACCAAAGACAACCAAGAAACGCTGGAATGGATAGAATGGACGCTGCGAAATTATGAGGAATGCGGTGTCGGCTTATGGATCGTAGAGAACCGGATCAACGGTGATTTTCTGGGACAGTGTGGCATCGTTCCACAGATTGTGGAAGGGGTTCGCGAAATGGAGATCGGCTACCTGTTCGCAAGACGCGTATGGGGGAACGGTTATGCCACTGAGGCAGCAACGGCTTGCAAGCACTACGGGTTTGAGCAGATGAAGCTTCGCAAAATCGTTTCGCTTCCCGATGCTAACAATCAACCATCCGCTCGGGTGGCCGAACGGATCGGAATGACGCTGGAAAAACAAATCGTCAAATGGAACAAAGATGTGCTTGTATATTCCGTTTACGCCGATACAGAAGAGGTGATCGAAAGATGAATCAACATGTGCCCATTATGGGGATCCCTTTCCCGAAATTGACGATGGAGCAGAGCGTAGAGCTTCTTCAAGAGGTGATTGATCGAAAAGAGCAGCGGCTGTTTCACGTCGTTACCGGCAATCCGGAGATCGTGATGTCCTGCCAAAAGGATGCGCAGCTGCGCCAAATCGTCGATGAGGCGGGTTTGGTCACGGCGGATGGCATCGGCATCGTCATGGTCTCCCGGGTGCGGGGCGGCAGCCTGCCGGAGCGGGTAACCGGCTGCGATCTGCTGTTTAAGCTGCTTGAGGAAGGCGACCGGAAGGGATGGTCGTTTTACTTTCTGGGCGCGGATGAGGAAACGAGCAGGCAGGCCATCATTAACATTAGCCAGCAGTATCCCGGGGTCGCCATACGCGGCAGACATCACGGTTTTTTTACGCCGGAAGATGAGCCGCGCATCGTACAGGAGATTGCTGATGCCGCGCCGGACTTTCTGATCGTGGCTCTGGGCGCACCACGGGCAGAGAAGTGGATACATAGCCATAAGGACAAGCTGCAGGCGAAAATTGCCATCGGTGTCGGCGGCAGCCTGGATATCATCGGCGGTAAAGTGAAGCGGGCGCCGGCAGCCTGGCAGCGTCTCAATCTCGAGTGGCTGTACCGGCTGATATCCCAGCCGTCGAGATGGCGCAGACAACTGATTTTACCCCGGTTTGCGGTGAAAGCGGTATTTTTTAGAGAGAGATCCAGAAGCGTTTAGCCCTTGTGAGCGGGTGGTTAAAAGATACCTGGATAAGGTGAGCGAGATCTGCTGCTTACTTGGGATCTCCATGTAATGATAAGTATGACCGGAAAAGTAACGGAAGGGAGAGGAATGCATGAGCCAGTCACAGCCACAGAAGCAAGGCCAGCTCCTGATTCAGGAAATCGAGGAAACCTTCGTGCCGTACGGCATGGTCGCGGTATGGCCGCTTGGACAAGCCAGTTTTATCATTAAGGGAGGGGAGACGGTTATTTACATCGATCCGTATGTCAGCCATAACCCGGATCGTACCTACCCGGCGCCGATCGGACCGGAGCATATTACGAATGCTGATTACTGCCTGATCACCCATGAGCATTCGGACCATATGGACCTGGAGGCGATTGCGGCCATGTCCAAGGCTAACCCGCAGACCGTCTATATGGCACCGGCATTCTGCCGTGAGGACATATTGAATCAGGGCGTAGCCCCCGAGCGCTTCGTGATCGCCGATACGGAAAAGGATTATGGCGATGAAGTGATCGTACGCCCCATCGCGGCCGCACATGAAGAGCTGGAAACGGATGATCAGGGCTATCATCGTTACGTCGGGTATCTGATCAAACTGAACGGCGTTACGGTGTACCATTCCGGAGATACGGTCATTTATGAAGGATTGACGGAACGGCTTCAGGATGAGTCGATCGACCTCGGGCTTCTCCCGATTAATGGCCGCGACGCATTCCGGAACAGCCGCGGCATTATCGGCAATATGGACTACCGGGAAGCTGCCGAGCTGGCGAAGACTGTCGGGATCGGGATGACGATCCCGATGCATTATGACATTTTTTCGGGGAACGCTGAGCATCCGGGATATTTCGTGGACTATGTATATGACCACTTTCCTGAAATGCGTATTCATGTGATCGCACGTGGCGAAAGATTTATCCACGTGACGGATGCGGCACTGAGCGCTTTGAAGTCATAGACTGAAGGTGACCATTCGATAACGTCAAAAGGTATGGATTAGAGCAGCCGCAAACCGCCTTCATTTGAAGGTGGTTTGTTTTTTTGTAATCTGCATTACAGAAGGGGATACTATGGTGGTTTATGATGAGTGTAACACTCCGTTATCGGTGTTACATGAGGAACGATTATCGCGGTGAGTGGAGCGGTAGTCGCTTGCAGCAATGACAGGAGGGGTCACAATGTTACATGATGAGGCGATGGAAAACATAACTTCATTTTTGCCACAAATCAAAATATTTGAATCGCTACCGGCAGAAATTATGCGTGAAATCGAACAATTGGTAACCAGATCAAATACGTATAAGCTTCCAAAAAACTATATTCTTCAGACGCCCGATGATGAAAGGAATGGCTTATTTTTCGTAATCGCCGGTAAACTGCGCTTATACAAAACCAATTCGGCCGGCAAACAACATACAGTCTGCATCCTCAGCGAAGGCGGCATGTTTGGCGAGGTTGAAACGTTCTCATTGGGCAATAGAGGAACTTATGTGGAGACGATGGAAGACTCGATTGTTTTTTCGATTCCGACTGAACAATTCGAACCGCTTTTACGCAAGTTTTCTGAATTGTCTTTGCGATTTTTATCGGAAATAAGCAAACGCCTGCGAGATCAGGATGAATTGGTGGAAAAATTGGTTTTTAGGGATCTACGTGGTAAAGTGCTTTACTTTCTCAACCGATTGTCTAAAAAGTTCGGCATAGAAGAAAATGGATACCGAAAAATCGATATTCCCCTGACTCATCAAGAATTGGCCAATATGATCGGTGCCACAAGAGAAGCGGTATCGCTTACCTTACAGGAACTATCCAATGAAGGTATTATCGTGACCAGCCGCAGAATGGTCATGATTCATATCGAAAAAGCGATGAAAGAACTGGCTTGATTCCATGACCCGAAAAACTTCGTAATCTAAATTACTGTCGAATTTTTTATCTAGCGTTATGATAAATGCCGTAACGGAACTGCAAAATATGAAGCTTATAGGAGGAGCCAACATGTCCAATCAACGAGTCCAATTGAATATTCGATTCAAAGTTAAACCAGGGAAAAAAGAAGAATTCCGCAGGGAGCTGTATTCCCTTATTGAGGAGATGTCACCCGAGAAGGCATTCATTAGCGCCATTGTTTCGGACGATCTGGATCAGCCGGATGACTTGATTATTTATGAAACATGGCAAGGCACGAGAGATAGCTGGCTTGCGGAAGAGTTTATTAAACCATACCGCAAGGATTACGAACGAACACTGGGCGATTTCATTGTGGATAGAAGCGTCAGCTGGTTGCAGCCGAAGGGCGAATGGGGAAGTCATATAACGAATGCGTGATGACGTTGATGGGAGGCATATAGATATGGGGAAATTTGAAGGAAAGGTAGTCGTTGTTACCGGAGGAACAAGCGGTATCGGACTTACAACGGCACAACGATTCGTTTCGGAAGGGGCCTACGTATTCATTACCGGCCGTAGGCAAAGCGAGCTGGATGCGGCAGTAAAATTGATCGGTGACCGGGTTACCGGCGTTCAAGGTGATATTTCTAATTTGAAGGACCTAGACAAACTGTACGATACGGTAAAGCAGGAGAAAGGACATCTGGATATTCTATTCGCAAACGCTGGACTTGGCAGCTTTCTGCCCTTGGGTCAGATTACGGAAGAGCAGTACGACACAACCTTCAACGTGAACGTAAAGGGTACTTTGTTCACCATCCAAAAGGCTTTGCCGCTGTTTCCAAATATGACAGGAAACATCATCTTAACCGGCTCGACGGCGGGTACGATCGGCGAAGCAGCGTTTAGTGTCTACGGAGGCACCAAGGCGGCTCTCCGTCAGATGGCTAGGAGCTGGATAATGGATTTGAAAGGCACAGGGATACGACTTAATGTAGTGAGCCCTGGCACGGTCCACACGCCAGCGTATAATGATCTTTTTGGCGAAGCGCTAAATCAAGTTCTTGATTCGGCGAAGAATGTCGTTCCGCTAAGCCGCTTGGGCAAGACGGAGGAGATTGCCAGCGCGGTGATGTTTCTGGCGTCGGAGGAAAGCAGTTATGTGAACGGCATCGAATTGTTCGTAGATGGCGGTATGGCTCAAGTTTGACCTTGAATCAGAAGGGATGGGTTGTCATTTAAGCAATTCCTAATAAGCCCATGTATCAAATCAGGCAGAGGAGTCTATATAGGCTCTCTGCCTGATTTTCATACTGCGACGGATTGGGCGAAGCATTCGTGGACGAGCTGTCGCACTTAATTTGACAACCTGTCATTTACCAGACTGATTATTCCTCTATGCGGAATCGAACTTCCTTCCCGGTCGGCTCGCCGCCGAAGGGGGATCCGATTTCCTCCCTGAACACGAATTCGAGACCGGAGAGCTTGTCCGGCAGTGACGGGGATACCACGTAATTATAAGTTGCGTTGCCGGAGCAGCTTCCTCCCGTGTCCATCCGGCATTCATAGGGCTCTCCCATATCCAACACGAAGTTGGATATTTCGGTCGAATTTCGTTCCGGGATCGTCACATCCCAGTCCACATACAGCGTCACGACGCTCGCATTGGCGTATTGCCGAACCGAAGTGAGCGTAAAGAAGTACCCCTTATGCTCTTGTGAAATTAGCACCGGAACATGCTTGATGAAACCGGCGGGTTCGACGATCGGTTTGAAAAACTCGTCGGATCGGATGGCACCAAAGATATATTTTAGAAAGTCCTCATAAAGCCCCGTTTCGGCCGCCCATTGGTCAATGTACGCGAAAGGCGGGTAGCCCGGATTTCCTTCCGAAATCTCTTTGCGCTGCTGCAGCAGCTGGCAGATTTGTCTGTCGATGGAGTGCAGGCGTTCATCGTAATGCTCGGTGGGTCGTGTGAAAGGCATCCGTTTCATCATCATTCCTCCTCATATATTCTATTGTACCCTACAGTGCTAAATGTTGGAAAACGATCGGCGAAAAATCATTCATAAAATAGCAGCCGCTTCGAGTATGCGTTGCGGAATTCCGTCGGGGTCAACCCCACGATTTTTTTGAAGGATTTCATGAAGTGATGCGGGTCGCTGTAGCCGAGCTGACTTGAAATCTCACTTACGTTCTGGTTCGTGTCGGTCAGCAGATATTTGGCCAGCTCCATTTTTTGCTGCAAAATGTACTGTTTCAGCGAAATACCTGAGACGGTTGTAAACAGATGGGACAGGTACTTCTCGTTGTAGCCGAAGTGCGAGGCGATTTGGGAGACCTTGATGTTCTCGTGGCGGCTCCATTTGATGTAGTCGAGAATATCGTTGTACAGCTGGGTCTGCTTAAACGATTTGCCGGGGTTGTTCTTTTCGAAGAACAGCTGGTTGTAGAGCTCGCAAAGGATGACGGTAGACATGTAATCATTTAAGGTCTGTTCGTTGTAGCCGCGCACCGAATCCTGGAGCTGCTTCATCATGACGACGATTTTCTCGGGATTGCGCAGAGTGCCGCATTGGGGAATGACGATCCGCCCATTCTCGTGAACATGGGTATAGCGGGAGAGTTCCAGCTTGGGAAGGTTCTGCGAAGTCGAAAAGTGCAGCCAATAAAAGCTGCAATCCGATGGCTTAGCTCCTTTCTGGCGCGTGAACGGGGGAAGCAGCAGATACTCTCCCTGGGAGACCTCGTAGGTTTCATCGTCTCCGGAAATGTACAGCGTTCCATGTGTCATGACAATGAGCTCGTAATCCATCAAGTAACGGCTTAAATGAATCCAATCCGCAGAGGGAGCAACGAACTTGCCGGTAAGCTCCATATGGACCGGACGCTCGATGCGGAGCTGATGGGCATTCATCTAAAGTTTCACCACCATTGCTAACCTTTTTCCACCCATTGAAGGGTCGGTAGATCCTAAAATTATCACACCGCATCAAATGGCACCATCAGCAAGTGCAAACCTTTTGACACAAATTCGATCGTTGAACTATTTTGCCCCCTCCGGATTGAGTATAAGCTTGTGTAAACGGATTCATAAAACCCAAGGGGAGGATGAAGGATGAAAAAAATACTCGCATCCGTGCTCGCGCTTACACTCGGAACGTCACTGCTGGCGGGCTGCAGCAGCGGCGGCAACGAGCCGGAGGAACCAACCGTGCAAGGGGGCAAAGTAAAGCTGAAGGCGATCATGACAAAGCATCCGCTCACGCAAAAGTTCGAAAATATGAAATGGCTTCAGGATGCGGAGGAGAGGGCAGGGGTTGATATCGAATGGCAGGAAGTGTCCGCCGATTGGGATCAGAAGAAGGGAGCCATGCTGGCCAGCGGGGATATTCCCGATTTGATCGTTGGCGTGAACTCCATTACCGATTCGGATTTCGCCCAGTTTCCGGGGTTGTTCCAGGACCTATCCGGAATGATCGACCCATATGCTCCGAATGTCAAGGCGATGTTCGACGCCAAACCCGAAACGAAAATCATTGCCACGCAGCAGGACGGTAAAATATACGGACTGCCCAAGTATCAGCGGTTCTGGCCCGATACGGCGACCCGGCAGTTTATCAACAAGGAATGGCTGAACCAGCTGGGGCTCCAGATGCCCACGACATGGGATGAGCTGTTCGACGTGCTGAAGGCGTTCAAGGACAAGGATGCCAACGGAAACGGAGATCCGAACGATGAGATCCCGATGGACTTTGCCCCGACGGGAACCGTCGCATTCGGTTATTTTATGCCGACCGTACTGCTGGGCAGCGAAGGGATTACGTTGTCCGACGGCAGCGGCAGCGGATATTTTGTAGAGGATGGCCAAGTTAAAAACTTCTTCATCGACGACCGTTACAAAGAGTTGGTCAAATTTTTGAACAAAT
Source organism: Paenibacillus sp. PSB04 (assembly GCF_025809195.1). NCBI lineage: Bacteria > Bacillati > Bacillota > Bacilli > Caryophanales > Paenibacillaceae > Paenibacillus > Paenibacillus sp. PSB04. Next base: position 5,743,346 of record NZ_CP081301.1, on the reverse strand, counting down.
GCTTCAGCGCCGGTCTGATAAATCCCGAAGTATTCACCCAGGACTACACCAAGTACCAATCCGTGGCAAGAGGCAAAGGAAATACGGCTACCGTTGGCTTTACGTGGGGCTGGGAGGTCACCGACCGTTTCGGCAACGCGGTAAGTCCGCAGTATACGACTATGGCGCCGCTGAAATTTACAGCCGATTCCACCGTTCAGCAGTCGTGGTCGTACGATTACAACACGCTGAATTACGGTACAAATACCGTTCAAATGTCTGCCGCTTCCAAGCATAAGGAAGCCGCAATGAAGTTCATCAACGAATTGTACAACCCCGAGGTCAGCATGCAGGTGCTTTTCGGTTCGCTTGGCACAAACATCAAGGACAATGGGGACGGATCGTTTGCCGTACTGCCGCCGCAGGATGAGGCCATGGATCCGGGAACCTGGAAATGGACCTCCACCTGGGCCGATAACGGACCGATGTATATCGCCGACTCGCTGAAGCTGACATTAGGCACAGACATGCAGTCGGTCGGCAAGCAAACGGAGCCGCTGCAGAAGGTGCTGGACTCAATCGATAAGGACAACGATGTTTTCCCGAACCTGTTTATTAAATACAGCGCGGTGGACAACAGCACGATGGCTCTCGCCAATACGGCGCTTGTGTCGATGGCCTTGGCCAAATGGTCGCAGTGGATCACCAAAGGCGGCGTGGATAAGGAGTGGGACGCCTATGTGGAAAATTGCAAAAAGACAGGGCTCCTGAAAAATATTGAAATTATGCAGAAATACTATGACGACTATAAAAGCAAGCTGTAAAACGCGATCCCCGGTCCGGTGCAGGCTCCCTGCATACGGGCCGGATAATCCAGCATGCAAGCACTGCTGTTACAAGGAGGTAATCTGGTCATGATATCGCGATCCGGCCCCAAATTAAAGCAGGCCGCTGCTTTGCCCAAAGCACGCAAACAAACCGTTCTGAATACATTCAGGCGGGACTATCAGCTGTGGATCATGATTTTGCCCGCCGTTGTCGTTATTTTTATTTTCAACTACATCCCGATGTACGGCATCCAGCTGGCTTTCCGCGACTATAACTTCACTAAGGGGCTGACCGGCGGAGAGTGGAGGGGATTGTTCTACTTCCGGCAGTTCTTTGAAAATTACATGTTCGTGGATCTGATGAAAAATACGGTGGTCATCAGCGTGGCGACGATTGTGCTCAGCTTTCCCGCGCCGATTATTCTGGCCCTGCTCATCAATCAGGTCAGGATGAAGCGGGCGAAGAAAACGCTCCAGACGACCGTGTATTTGCCGCATTTCATCTCGACCGTCGTCATGGTCGGACTGCTGAGCGTGCTGCTCTCGCCGAACTCGGGAATCATCGGGCACCTGCTTCAGTGGCTTGGCCTTGGGGATATCAACCTGCTGGGGTCGACCAAGACGTTCGTTCCCGTATATGTACTATCGGAAATTTGGCAGCATGGCGGATGGAACAGCATTATTTATTTGGCCGCTTTGTCCACCGTGGATCCGCAGCTGTACGACTCCGCAAAGATGGACGGAGCAAGCCGCTGGCAGACAATCCTGTATGTCGACATTCCCGCCCTGGTGCCGACGATCATTATTTTATTTGTGCTCAGCATGGGCAGCGTCCTGGGAACGGGCTTCGAGAAAGTATTTCTGATGCAAAACCCGCTCAACTTGCCGGTTTCCGAAGTCATTGCCACCTACGTGTACAAAATCGGTATTATCAGCAGCCAGTTCAGCTATTCAGCCGCCATCGGCTTGTTTAATACCGTCATCAACTTTATCTTCCTGTTTGTCATGAACATGATCGCCAAGCGGTGCTCGGACATCAGTCTGTGGTAGAGACGGCGATCCCGAAAGGAGCATGGAGTATTGATACTTACACATCGTAATCGCAGGAGCGCGGGGAATGTTCTGTTTCAAGTCATGGTTACCACCCTGTGCGTGCTGATTTTTCTCATCGTGGCCTATCCGCTGTACTTCGTTGTGATTGCATCCGTCAGCGATCAATCGCTGGTGTCGACAGGACAGGTGACGCTGTATCCCAAACATATCAGCTTTTTTGGCTATCAGGAAATTTTCAAGGATGCCCGCATTTGGACGGGATACAAAAACACGATCATTTACACGGTGCTGGGTACGGCGGTAAACTTGCTGTTTACGCTGCCGGCCGCCTATGTCTTGTCTCGGAAAGAGTTCCGCGCCCGCCGGTTTATCATGTTTGCCTTCGTGGTGACCTTGTTCTTTAACGGCGGCCTGATTCCAACCTACCTGCTGATGAAGCAGCTGCATTTGACCAATTCGATGTGGGTGTTTATCATCCCGTTTTCGGTCAATGTGTACAATTTAATTATCGCACGGTCGTTCTTTGAGCACTCCATTCCGAAAGAGCTTCATGAAGCAGCTTCAATGGACGGCTGCAGTCACTTCACTTTTTTCGTAAAAATCGCGCTTCCGCTCTCCAAGGCGGTTGTGTCCGTCATCGCCCTGTATTATTTAGTCGCCCATTGGAACGATTTTTTTACCGGACTCATCTATATCCAGAGCAATTCGCTCCAGCCGCTGCAAATCGTGCTGCGGGACATCCTGCTGTCCAACCAGGTGTTTTCATCCGGAGCAGGCTCCGGCGGAGCTGCCGGAGGGTATGCGCAGCAGTATGCGGATCAGGTCAAATATGCGGTGATCATCGTATCCACACTGCCGATTCTTATCGTGTATCCGTTTATACAGAAGTACTTCGAAAAAGGCGTCATGATCGGCTCGGTCAAAGGTTAGCGGAGCGGGTTCACGCCAGCGCGAATGAATAAAGCCGCCGGGCAGCTGTGCCCGGCGGCTTTTGTATCATCGAATCATCATAATGATCGGACCTTTAGAATCGTTTCGATGGCAGGGATCGACGATTAAGCTCCTTCGGTCAATACCGGCAACGTAATCGTGAAGACGGATCCTTCGGATTCCATGCTTTTGACGGTGAGCGTACCGTTGTGGTCCTGGATGATTTTATGGCAGATGGATAGGCCGAGGCCGGTTCCTTCTTCCTTGGTCGTATAGAACGGATCGAAGATTTTCGGGAGCAGGTCTTCGGGGATCCCTTTTCCCGTATCGGACACGTCAATGGTTACCACCGAATCCGTTTGCTGCACCTGAATATGGATATGACCCGGCTGTTCCATCGCCTCGATGGCATTGCGCACCAGATTAATCAGCACTTGCACGATTTTATCCCGCTCCATTTCAACCATGACGGAATCGCTGACATTCTCCATGCTGATGCTGTGCCCTCTGGAAGTCACCTGCGATTCGGTTAAATTTCTCGCTCTTTCCACACAATGCGAGATGGGCTCGGGCCGGATGTTGCCAAGATGCGGCTTGGAAAACTGCAGAAACTCCGCCGTCAGCTCGTTCATGCGCGTGATCTCGTTGGTAATGATATCGACCCATGGCCCGATATTGTACGACTGCGATTTGGACAGATGGATGAAGCCCTTCAGCGTTGTGAGCGGATTCCGGATTTCATGAGCCATGCCCGCAGCAAGCTCGCCGACGATTTTCAGCTTTTCGCTTCGGAACATTTCTTCCTCACGCTTCAGCCACAGCATCCTCTTTTTCTGAAACAGCCGGTCTTCGGCCAGCATGATAATATCATGCGAGGTTGTGCTTTCCCGGGGAAACCGGGCCGTGCTGTAAGTTACCTCGTAGCCGAGCTTGCCCGATTCAAGAATATCCTGGGCTTGTGCAAGCGACCCATCGGTATCCGGGATCACCATGGCGAACCGGTCCCCGGCATAACGGGAAATGGCGAAGGCGCTCGGGAAGTAAGTCCGGATGATGAGCGATATTCTCGTCAAAATTTCGTTGCCGCCGCGGATGCTTTCCTTATTTAGGCTTTTAAAGTCCTGAAAATCGAGCAGGATCAGCACAAACGGCGATTTTTTCTTTTCAACCAGTTCGTTGACGGCACTGACATAACCGTCGTAGTTCAAAAAACCGGTCAGCGGATCATGCGATGCGAGAAACTGGTTTCGCCTCAAAAGGCGCTTTCTTTCAATCTCGGTTGTGACAAGATAACGCATTCCAAGGACGATTAATACGAGACTAACCAGATCGTAGACCGAGACCAATAAATTGTAACGGTCCCAGGGGAGATAGCTTAGCCGGATGACGGTATACAACATGGAATAAGCAAATGCCAGCGACAGCGTATACTTCAAGTTTCTCGTATTTCGGGTTTCCATAATAATTAATATAAAGTAAATGATTTGCGTCCAATTGAGCTGGGAACTCCAATGGAAGAAGGCGAGGCTTACGGATTGAAGAAACAAGGAACGGCTGCTGGACTCGGCGAAAAAAATCATGACCCCCGTCAGCATCGCTCCGGAGAGAAATAGCAGAAAGATGCTGTCGGCTTTGCCCAACAGAATGGAAGATAACATGATAAATGTAGTTAAGGAAGGAATCAAGACGTGTCTTGTCTGTTTTACGATCATGTTTATGCTCCTAGGGAAAAAAGTAAAATTTCAGTAAGCCCTTATCTACTGCCATTATATCGGATAGGCTATGAAAACAATGTCGAATTTCCGTGTCGCCTTGGAAATGATCATGATTTTTTTTCTCCTATGGAGAAAACAGATTTTATGGTATAAATGACCTCATAGCCCGCCGGATGAATTCGGTGTGGAGGGATGCCGGAAGGATCCGGCACGAACGCAAACCAGGGGGAGTGTCATGCGGACGTATTTTGTCATCAGCCAGATCATCTATGTGTTATGTTTTGTTCCGTGGCTGCTGATTTGGGGAATTTCGTTCATGGGGTTTGACAGTGGAATCAGCGGAGCGGCCATCGCCTTGGTGTCCGTGATCGGCGTTTACCCGCTCGTCACCATTGCCTGTGCCATTATGGCCTGGGCGTTCTACAAGAAGAGGAAGAGAGCGGCGGTCATCGTGAATTCGATTCCGCTCTTGTGGGTACTGGGCGTCGGCGTGCCGGTGCTCGCATTAAATCTTTCGTGAACGATTCAAAGAGCATAAACAAGTGCAAAGCCCGGCAGCTTCAGGATAAGTCCTGGAATGCCGGGCTTTGCGTATATACAGCACTCGCTATAGCTACCGACCGCCTGACGATGCCTCATTCGGACAAAGCCTTATAAAAATATCCCGCAGGCTCCACTTTAAAGCTATACTTTTCCGGGGATATCCACTATTGTTGACTGTGTATCAGTATGGATGACCAGAACAATCGGGGAGTGTGAAACAGTGGAGTCTTATGATTGGGATGAGAAGATGGGGTATTTGCGCCGGAGAATGAGTCTTTATTATAATGACGACTACATCGCGTTTTTGGTCAAATCGGTTTGGAAATGGGAAACTCCGGTTCGGGTCGTCGATTTCGGCTGCGGTTACGGGCAGCTGGGTTTGATGATGCTTCCGCACCTGCCGGAAGGCTCAACCTATACGGGGATCGATCCGGGAGCAAGACAGATTGGGGCGGCCAAAGAGCTGTACGCTCACCTGCCCTGGAAGGCCGAGTTCATTCGGGCGGAGCTGACGGATGCTGACCTGGGCAGCGCCTTTGATGTCGCCGTATCGCACGCAGTGCTTATGCATAGATCCGATCCCCTGCAGCTGCTGGCCAAGATGGCCGAAAGTGTGAAGGACGGCGGAACGGTTATTTGTTACGAACCCCACGGCTGTGCTTCCATGTCGAGCTATTATTTTGATGATGTTTTATCTACGGAAGTCATGCCGCTTGGCCCCCTGCAGAAGCTGCATGAACAGGATGCTTTACGGACCGGGAAGGACGCCAACATCGGCATGAAGCTTCCGGTTTACTTTTCGCAGCTGGGGCTGCGCCGGATCGAGAGCAGAATCAGCGATAAGGTGAACTATTACGACCCAGTCCAGGATTCCGAGGAGACGAGGGCTTTGTTCAGCAACCTGCAGTTTGAATGTCCGGGTCAGGAGGAAGACTTTATTCAAGCGCTGATTGAGCGGGGGCTAACCCAGGAGGAAGCAGAACGGCTCTATATCGCCGAGGACCTGTTATCCCAAGTCAATACGCCGTCGGTTGCGTTCGCCCATGCGCCGAGCATGAAAATTACGTTCGGTACGGTAGTCCGATAAGTCCGTGTAACATATAAAAAAGGAGCTGTTCCCAAGGGTCATTGACTTTCCGGGACAGCTCCTTTTGCTTACGACCATTTTTAACCAGACCTTATTCAACATCATAACAGAACCGAAAGAAACAGTCTATATTTTCAGCGGGGACCTGGGATATAGTTGGTGATGCCGGCAATCCAATCATAGAAACGGGGAAAACAGTATGGAAAATGCATGTCATCTTTCCGAGGCGGATTTAACGAATTATACCAAGCAGGTATTCGGATCGGATTACGCGATCTCACAGATTACGCGGCTGAACGGAGGGGCCCAGAAGGTCGTCTATCAGCTCGATTTCCTGAACGGTTTTTCCTGTATGCTGTACGTTTGGGATTTATCCATGAATTACTTTCGGGAAGAAATCGAACATTCAGATCATGATATGCGTTCCTATGGAGCCGACTTGTTTGGCGAGAACAACCGGGTATTAACCCAATTGGGCATTCCTACACCCGAGCTGTATAACCTTAATCTGGAGCGCCGGGAGTATGCGTTTGATTATGCGCTTGTCGAACGTATTGGGGGCGGCAAAGCGGAAGACTATTTTGCACACCCGGATACAGCGGAGCAGCAGCGATTGTTTCGGCGGATCGGGGAGATGATAGCCAATATGCACGATTGCGCGAGAGATGTTCACGGGCGGCCCGGCCAAATCAAGCCTCCGCAGAAGTCCTGCCAGCAGGAGCTGGTGGACAATGCCCTCAGGCAGATCACGTATGCCGCCTCTTATTTGCCTGAGATTGCGGCTGCTCAAGAGGGGCTTATGTCCGTCCTTCAGGAATGTTCATCGCGAATTCGTCCAAGGACATCTTACGGACTGATTCATGGCGAGCTTGGACCGGACCACATTTTGGTGAATGCGAATCTGGAGCCGTATCTGATCGATATTGAGGGTGTTACCTATTTCGACATTGAGCATGAGCACAGCTTTCTCGAGTTTCGGTTCGGGGAGCATTACCGGTATTTCCGTCAGGACCATCTGGATCCCGACCGGATGGCCTTCTACCGCCTGCACCACCATCTCTCCTTAATCGGAGGCGGCTTAAAGCTGCTTCACCGCGGCTTTCCCGACCGGCAGCTTGCCCAGGGTATCGTGGATCATCATCTGAAGTGCGCCTTGAAATATGTTCATAATAGGCAAATTTTATGATCCCGGGAGTGCCGCGGAAACTGAATCAAGCTATACACAGGAGGATAACCTATCCTTGCAGACATCGTTAAATAAAGGAGGTACAGGTCAGACATGAAGGATTTTCCGCTTGCACCCCATGAATCGATCGATCTTCATGAAGTGCTGAATTTTAAAACGCTCTGCGTCGCCAAATCGAAGCTGATGCAGGGGATGGTTTTTGACAAAGAACTGAAGGCGCTGATGCAAAAGGACGTTGAACAGTCCACACAGGCCATCAACGAACTGAAGGCGATTTATGAACGAGCTCCGTTTCAGGCTCCGGTCCCGGAAAGCAAGCCTGCCCCCATCCTAAATTGAAGGTGATACTCTGATGAACAACGATGATTTAGATCCGATCAATTCGCTCAACATGCCGGAGATGGCCGATATGACTTTTGCTATGGACTTTTTGATCCGGGCGAAGGAAGGGGTTCGTAATACCGCGGTTGCCCTGACCGAAACTGTATCCACAGAAGCGAGGGAACTGCTGAAAAAGCAGCTGAAGCAGGGGATTGCCCTCCATCAGGAAATCACCGAGCTGATGATCCGTAAGAAATGGTTTCACCCGTATGAGCTGCACGAGCAGTACCAGCTGGACCAGCTGTCGGCCAAAAACACAGCCATGATTGCCGGGATGAACCTGTTCCCCGCAGATACTTCGCGCAAAGGGATGTTCGACCGGACGCCCGATGAGCATATGGAGGAAGGCCGAGCATGATGAAAGCCGTTACGTACCAAGGGGTTAAAAACGTCGTCGTCAAGGACGTCCCCGATCCGAAAATCCAAAAGCCGGATGACATGATCGTCAAGCTGACCAGCACCGCTATTTGCGGCTCCGACCTGCATCTGATCCACGGCATGATTCCCAATCTGCAGGAGGATTACGTCATCGGTCATGAACCGATGGGGATTGTGGAGGAAGTCGGGCCCGAAGTCACCAAGCTGAAGAAAGGCGACCGGGTCATTATCCCGTTTAATATTGCCTGCGGCGAATGCTTTTACTGTAAAAATCATCTGGAGAGCCAGTGCGACAATTCGAACGACAACGGGGACATGGGTGCGTATTTCGGCTATTCGGGAACGACCGGCGGTTATCCGGGCGGGCAAGCCGAGTATTTGCGGGTTCCATTCGCCAATTTCACGCACTTCAAAATTCCGGAAAACAGCGAGCGGCCGGATGAGAGCCTTGCACTAATCGCCGATGTGATGCCCACCGCCTTTTGGAGCGTAGACAACGCCGGTGTCAAACAGGGGGATACCGCAGTCGTGCTAGGCTGCGGACCGGTTGGACTGCTGGCGCAAAAGTTCTGCTGGCTCAAAGGGGCGAAGCGGGTCATCGCCGTCGACTATGTGGATTACCGGCTGCAGCATGCCAAAAAGAACAATCATGTTGAGACCGTCAATTTCGAGCATCACGACAATGTTGGTGCATACCTGAAGGAAATCACCAAGGGCGGAGCCGACGTGGTCATTGACGCGGTGGGCATGGACGGGAAAATGAGCGACCTCGAGTTTCTGGCGAGCGGCTTAAAGCTGCAAGGAGGCACCATGAGCGCCTTGGTCATCGCCTCCCAGGCCGTTCGCAAGGGCGGAACGATTCAAATTACAGGCGTGTACGGCGGCCGTTACAACGGATTCCCGCTAGGGGACATCATGCAGCGCAATGTGAACATCCGCGCCGGACAAGCTCCGGTCATACACTATATGCCTTATATGTATGAATTGGTGGCGACCGGCAAAGTCGACGTGGCCGACATCATTACGCATGTCATCCCGCTCAGCGAAGCCAAACGCGGTTACGAAATGTTCGATACGAAGACGGACAACTGCATCAAAGTGATTTTAAAGCCGTAAAGTACCTGACAACACAAGGGAGTGAAGTTCTTGATAAATCCAACGTATGCCATGCATGAATTGTTGGAGGCGCATGAAATCGCCGCCTTCAAGACGGTCTGCATGACGAAGTCCAAAACGATGCAGGCGCTGGTCACAGATCCTGAGCTCAAGCTCATTCTCCAGCAGGATGCCGCGATGTCATCCGATCAGCTGGCCGAGCTTGCGGCCGTTCTGAACAAAGGAAAGGAGACGCTGCAATGAATCCCGTACTGGAATACATGACCGGCATGAACAAATTAACCGACGATGTGATTGCCATGGACTTTCTGGTCACCGCCAAGAGCGGCGTCCGGAATTTGGCGATGGCCGTAACGGAATGCGTCACTCCGGAAATCAAAGGCATCCTGGAGCGGCAATTGGAACAGGCGATCGATACGCATGAGAAGATTACCAAATATGCGATCGCCAAGGGGCTGTACCACCCTTTCAGCCTGCAGGAGCAATTGCGTGTCGATCTGCAGCAGATTCGGACCGCGCAGAGCATTCCTTTTCCCACACCGTAACAGCATGATTTGTATCAGTCATCTTATCGATAACTGCATACGCATTTGACATACAGCCGGCTGTGTCGTACAGCCGGTTTTGCTATCATGATTTATCCCTGCCGGATCGGCTGACTTCAACTCATGAATGATCCCCCTTCCGGGAATGTTAGCCATATCGACATTTGGCGGAAAGAAGGCAGGAAATCACTATGGAACTGTTACTGATGGTCATCGTTCTTCTAATTCTGATCGGCATATCGAACGTTATCAATCATTTTATCCCGGCGGTCCCGGTGCCTCTGATCCAGATTGCGCTGGGCGTCGCGGTCACGTACATTCCCGGCGTACATCATGTACCGCTGAATCCGGAACTGTTCTTGCTGCTCTTCATCGCGCCTCTGCTCTTTAATGATGGAAAAATGACACCCCGCGACGAGCTGTGGCAGCTGCGGTCGTTCATTCTGCTGCTGGCGCTCGGCCTCGTGTTTGCCACCGTGCTGATTGCAGGGCCGTTCATTCACTGGCTCATTCCGGCCATCCCGCTGTCGGCGGCTTTTGCGCTGGCGGCCATTCTGTCGCCGACCGATGCGGTGGCCGTCGGCTCGCTGTCCGGCCGGGTGAAGCTCCCGGGCCGCATCATGCGCCTGCTCGAAGGTGAGGCATTGATGAACGACGCTTCGGGCCTCGTTGCTTTTAATTTTGCCATTGCCGCAACCGTCACCGGCCAGTTCTCCCTGCCGCGGGCGATTGGCAGCTTTATCGTGATCGCGGTCGGGGGGATTGTGGTCGGAGCGCTGCTCGGCTTCCTGGCGATTTGGCTCCGCATGCTGCTGCGGAGGCTTGGGATGGAAGATGTCACATTACATGTGCTAATTATTATTTTGACACCGTTTCTGATCTATTGGATTGCTGAAGAATTTCACGTTTCCGGTATTTTGGCCGTCGTTGCTGCCGGTGTAACCCATGCGATCGAACGGGACCGGATGAGGACGGGATCAGCGCGCCTGCGCATCGTTTCCGACAGCACGTGGTCGGTCATCCTATTCTCCTTGAACGGTCTCGTGTTTCTGCTGCTTGGACTTGAAATTCCCGGCGTTATCCGGACTGTATGGCAGGACAAGGCATACAATAACGGCCAATCCATTGCCTATATCGTTCTGATTACGCTGGTATTAATGGTCCTTCGCTTTGTATGGGTATGGGCATCGAACCGCCAATTCCGTTCCGCCGTGCTGACAGCGTTGTCCGGTGTCCGGGGAGCCCTGACGCTGTCGGCGGCCTTCTCCATTCCGTTGACGCTGGCCGACAACAGTCCTTTCCCCGAACGGGATTTGATCCTCTTTATCTGTTCGGGCGTCATTCTGCTGACCCTGATCAGTGCCAGCGTGTTACTGCCCATCCTGACCCGCGGTCCCCAGGTGGATCCCGCTCTCGCCGAGGATGCCGAGAGACAAGCGCGCATCCGTGTCATTGAGGCGGGTCTACGAACGGTCAAAGAGGAGAAAAACGATGAAAATCGGCAGCAGGCTATCGAGCTGATCGCTGCGTATTCCCACAGGCTGCAGATGTGCAGATTCAGAGATCGTGCGGAAATGAATAGATTATGGAAAGAGGCTGTGGAAATCCGGTTGGAGGCGCTTGAGGCGGAGAAGGAAACCGCAGACCGATGGCTGCAGGAAGAGCGGATATCGCCAAAACTTGCGGATCGGTTCAAGGCCACGATATCGCAGATCGAGCTGCTGCTATCCACCCGTTTCAAGGTGAAGAAGCTGATGATCGTCGGATGGTCGGCCATCACCCGGCTGTTCCAAGGCAGCAAACACAAAAAAGCCCGCATGACACCAGACCACCCGAAGTGGAATGCTTATAAGGCGCTGAAGCTGGAAGCGATCCGTGCTGCGATAGAGCGGGTTAAGGGGCTCGAGACATCGGGCAACCGGGATACCATCGCCATGATTATTGCCGATTACCGCGGGCTGGAGCTGCATCTGACACAGGAACCTGCACACGAGGAGCGGGCTGAAGAGATGGATGCGGTCCGCCGGGAGCTTGAGCTCAAGGCCATCCAGTCGGAGCGGAACGAAATTCAAAGGTTGTTCGAAGCGGGTGAGATCAGCCGGGCGCTGGCCAACAATTTAAGGCTGGACGTCAATTATCATGAGGCGCATCTGTTTGAATCGCAAACCGTGCATGAGGAGGAAGGGGAGCATGCTTAGAAAGCTGCTTTGCCTTCCCTGCTGAGAATGGTAAAATAAGCTCATTCCGGTTGGGGAGGGAACAGTATGGAAGCTTTCGTTAACGGGATCAAGCTCCATTATGTCGATGAAGGAACCGGCTTCCCGATGATTGTATTGCATGGGCTTGGCCTGGACGTTCACTCGATGGAACCCGTCATTCACTCGTTCAGCACTGATTTTCGCGTCATTGCCATCGATGCCAGAGGGCATGGCCTGTCGGATAAGCCGGCAGAATACCGTCTCTCGGATCATGTCCGGGATGTCATTGCGGTGATGGATTTCCTGAAGCTGGACAAGGTATACCTGGTGGGTGGATCGATGGGAAGCTATATCGCACAAGGAGTCGCCATTGCCGCTCCGGAGCGGGTGGAGAAGCTGGTTCTTGTCACGCCCAAGTCCAACGGCAGGACCTCGTCGATGGCCCGTTTATTCAGTGAGCATGCCGAGGAACTGGAAGGTATGGATACCCCGGCTAAGGTGCAGCATTTAAGCCGGTACATGTTTCACAATCTCTCATTGGTCGGAGCGTGGATGCAGCATGTTCAAGAGGGTGGAACAAGCTTGACGGAGGAGCAGAACGCTGCTTCCAACCGGGCGCTTGAAGGGTTTGATTTTCGTCCCGATTATGGCCGGATTACGGCGGAGACGCTGATCATTAGCGGGAAATACGACGGTTTGAATCCGCCGGAGTGGGGCAGGGAAATCGCGGATGCCATTAAGGGAGCACGGTTCGTGGAGTTCCTTCACTCCGGGCATGCGCCGCATGTGGAGGAGCCGGAGCGGTTTGACGAAACGGTAAGAAGCTTCCTGCTTGCGCCTCCGGAACAAAGGTGAAGATTGCACCGACCAAGCAGCAAGGGGAGCGGGGATAAAAGTCATGTTACATAAATTCGGATTTTCACAATATGAGAGCAAGGTGTACGAGGCGTTGGCGTCGGCGGAGCAGCCGATGGACGCCACGATGATCGTGAAGCATTCCGGCGTGCCCAAGGCGAAGATATATGAAGTGATCTCCCGGATGGTGGAGAAGGGCATGGTGCTGGAATCCGTTTCGGAAAAAAAGAAGCTGTATACCGCTTTGCCTCTTCCGCTCGTGATCGAAAAGTTAACGTCAGAGTTTCAGTCGGACATTCAGGAGCTGGAGCAGCATAAGGTTCAGAAGGCGGTCATCGACGACCATGTCTGGAGCTTGAAGGCAGACTCATCGATCACATCCCAGTTAAAGCAGATGATGGAGAATGCAGAGCGCTCGATCCGGTTTTCGGCATGGGAGGACGATTTCCACAAGTATCTGCCTATCCTGCTGGACAAGCAGCAAAATGGCATCAAAGTGGAAGGTGTCGTGATTGGCGATACGCCTGATGGCCTGCCCCAGATCGTCCCGATGAAGCCTAGCGAGCAGCATGTCATGCTGGAGCGGTTCAGGCTGCTGATCGTAGACGACCGCGAGGTCGTATTCGCCGGCGTGGAGAATGATTCGTGGCAGGCGATCAAGACCCAGTCACAGCCGTTTGTGCGCGTGTTTACGGACTATTTCCATCATGATTTGCTCTTGGCGAAAATAACAGGCAAATACAACGATATTCTGCTAAACGACGAGGAGATTATGACGGAATTGCTTCAGTTGAAATATTAAGCGCGTCACATGAAAAACGGGTGGACCCGGATCCACCCGTTTTTTGTATGCAAAAAATAGGGGTTGATCCTCATTTTGAATTAGGTTACCATTGCAGTAGTAACCAAACAAAAACATGGAACAGAGAGATTTTTTACAGAGGGGAGTTACATGCTGCATGAATTTTAAAATTTACATTTTAGCGATCGCCTGCTTCGTGACCGGAATGGTGGAGCTGATCGTCGGGGGGATGCTGGATCTCGTTTCATCGGACCTTCATATTTCGGTGAGCACAGCCGGGCAGTTGATCACTTTGTATTCCGTGGTATTTGCCGTATCGGGGCCTGTGCTGCTGGCGGCAGCTTCGAGGGTCGAACGTAAACTGCTGTACCAATGCGCCCTGCTGGTCTTCATTGCCGGCAATGTGCTTTCGGTCGTCAGCCCGAATTTTACGATGATGGTGATCGCGAGAATTATGTCGGCGGCGAGCGCCGCGCTCATCACCGTGCTGTCTATCACGATGGCTTCCCAGATGGCGGAACCGGCGTACAGAGCCCGGGCAATCGGCGTTATCTTTATGGGAGTCAGCGGCTCCCTCGTATTGGGCGTACCCGTGGGCATGATGCTGGGCAACGCTTTTGGATGGCGTGCTCCGTTTGTCATGATCTCGATTTTGGCCGTTATATCGTTCATCGCGGTGCAAATTTTTATTACGAAAACGCCTCCCAGCGAGACCGTGCCGCTGCGCAAGCAGCTGGCATCCTTGAAAAACGGCAAAATCATTTTTGGCCAGCTGATTACGATTTTGATGCTGACCGGTCACCTGACCTTATATGCTTATCTGACGCCGTTTTTGCAGGAAACGCTGCATTTGAGTCCTTCCATGCTCAGCCTGTTTTATTTTATTTTTGGCATCGCGGCTGTTCTTGGCGGCGGGGCAGGTGGCTGGGTCACCGACCGGTTTGGGCCTGAGAAAAGCATTCTGACTATTGTCAGCGTGTTTGCCGTGGCCATGCTGCTGATGCCGGTATCTACGGTTTCGGTGTATGTCTGCCTGATCGTGATGATCGTCTGGAGCATGCTCAGCTGGTCGATCTCTCCTTCGATGCAGAGCTACCTGATCAAAGCGGCACCGGAATCGCCGGACATCCAGCAGAGCTTGAACAGTTCGGCTTCCCATATCGGTATTGCGCTGGGGTCGGCGATTGGAGGCATGGTAATCGAAGGATCGTCGGTGTATTACAATGCCTGGGTTGGCGTTATTTTCGTCCTGCTTGCATTGGGATCCGCGGTGTTGTCGATTACTTGGAAAAAGCGCCGGGTCGTGTCCCGTGCGGCTGAGGGCGTCCGTGAAACATCATGATGGAGGTGAATTCCGCAGTGGCGGCACAGCGGAATGTCAATGGAACAACAGTGGAATATGGAGCCCGCCAAATGCATGGCGTTGACCGTTCAGTTGATGCAGGGTCGAATCTGCCCTGTGACCGGCGGTGATGAAGAAGCAGACGGCTTTTACCAAGAGTTGGGGCGGTTTGCCCAAGACCCTGTCATTCACGAGCTGCTTGAGAGCGGAAGCTTTGAATTGGTTGACGTGGGGGATGCCGATATATTTGCTTATAAACGAAGCATGAATCAGCATCGGCTGCTGATCGTAGCGAATATGAACAAGGAGGAGGCGGCATTCCGGGGTGACGGAATAACAGGCGGACAGAAAATGGTATCCGTCTATCCGGATACCGTTCCATCCGAAGCGATGCGGCTGCGGCCGTATGAGGCGTTTGCGGTATTGATCAACGGATGAAGGAGGGGAGTAATCCCTCCTTTTTTTGTGCACTGCTGTAGTGTTTTAGTATATAAGGGGGTATCTCAATCGGTGCCTAGTTGGAGTTGGATTGTTTAAGGTGGCCGCCCATCGCTTTTTTATAAGAACTGCCCCATTCCCTGATCTGCAGAATGACCGGTTTGATCGTCTGGCCGAACTCGGTCAGCGAATATTCCACCCTCGGGGGGACCTCAGGATAAACCACTCTTTGGACGATTCCGCAGTCCTCCAGCTCCCTAAGCTGAAGTGTGAGCATGCGCTGCGTAATACCTGGAATGATCTGACGCAGTTCGTTAAAGCGTTTGGTGCCGTCCAGAAGGGTGTACAGGATCATTCCCTTCCACTTGCCCCCAATGATATTCAAGGCGACTTCAACGGAGCAGCCCTGGAGATATTCGGCGCGGAGTACGCCATATTCCGGATTTTTCTTCAACCCGATCCCTCCTCATAAGTTACAAGAAGTATACTGTACCACAAAAATGTGCGTACTTACTTCTCTCCATTTTAGCACATATAATCAGATCAGCAGCTGCATACACGGACTAAAGGAGAGAAAAGGATATGGAAAATCAAGCTTTAACAGGCCGACAAGCTTCACCTTCTGTAGCGGGATACCGCTGGTGGTCTTTGACCGTCATCCTGCTTGCGACCTTTATGGCAATTCTTGACGTATTTGTTGTGAATGTTTCGATACCCGATATTAAAAAAGGCCTTTCGTCAACCGACGGGCAGGTAGAATGGGTGGTGACTTCCTATACGATCGCTTATGCTGTTTTATTGGTGACCGGCGGGCGGTTGGGCGATTATTGGGGGAGAAAACGGATGTTTCTCTGGGGAATGACAGGTTTCACCATTGCGTCCGCTCTTTGCGGCATGGCCCCAAGTGCTGAGCTGCTGATTGCCGCGCGGGTACTCCAGGGCATGTCGGCAGCTATGATGATTCCGCAGGTTCTATCGACTATTCAGGTGCATTTCACCGGAAGAGAGCGGGGGATTGCGCTGGGCATATACGGCGGGGTGATCGGTCTGGCATCCGTTGCCGGGCAAATTATAGGCGGTTTTGTGCTGGAATGGAACATCGCAGGACTGGGATGGCGGAACGTATTTTTTATTAATATTCCATTCGGAATCATCTCCATCGTCGGATCCATGATCGTACTAAAAGAATCACGCTCGGCTTCGCCCGTCGTCAAATTGGACATCATCGGTCTTTCGTCCATCACAGCGGGGCTGCTGCTCCTGATATACCCGCTGATCAGCGGAAGAGAGTCGGGATGGCCCTGGTGGACCTATGCATCCTTGGCATTGTCGGCACTTGTCATCTCGCTCGGTCTGGCCTATGAACGCCATGTGAAAAAGAAAGGAAGAGTACCTTTCATTCAGCTGTCTCTTTTTCAATACCCTGCTTTTACAAGAGGTCTGCTTGTGACATTAGCCTATTATTCCGGCAACGCCGGCTTATACTTTGTTCTCGTTCTGTTTCTTCAGCAGGGGCTGGGACTATCGCCGCTGGCATCAGGCTTAACTTTTCTGCCGCTCGGAATCGGGTTCGCCGCATCATCCATGCTTGCCCAAAAGCTGGTCAAGGCTTTTTCCGAAAAAGTCGTATATTGGGGCGCGATCCTAATGCTCGTCAGCGATCTTGCGCTGATCGGTCTATTATATGAATCGGGAGAACATGTAAGCAAAACGCTGCTGTATCTGCTTATGCTCCTTGTGGGAGCTGGCCAGGGAGTCATTGCTCCCCCGCTGCTTCAGACGATACTTTTCAGGATCCGCCAGCAAGATTCAGGGGCTGCCTCGGGGATCCTGACAACGATGACCCAAATCTCTCAGGCATTAGGGATAGCGATATTAGGCGGTGTGTTCTATACTCTGGCGGATCACCACGGGTACGTTACTGCGTTCAGAGACGCGCTGTGGGTCCTGCTTGCCTTAGGCACAGCTGTGCTGATTGGTTTAATGAATTTGATTCGACTCAATAAATGAGAGCAAGGGCTGACTTAGAAGCACCAAAGGAAAGCTTAAGGGCTTCATCGGAAGGATATACAGAATTCTACACCTCAGAGATAAGCCTTCCGATGAAGACGATATACAATAGGCAAAAGATCAGTTTCATATTTAACAGTATAGTGCCCAATGAGAGAATGATTTGCTTTCGGTTCCCGCCAGGGTAAAATCCGGCTATGCCCCAAAGAAAAGACAGGGTGGCGGCTATGAGCAGAAGAACGAAAGGGTCGAACCGAATCAGACGCCCAAATCCGAACGTGGGGTTTGGGGTTGTCATGAGGAGGCTAAACGCAATCCAGCAAATAAGGGCAACGCCTAATGATATGGGACCGCTTCTTCTCATATTTCTCGCTCCTGTGGGTGACTTTATACCAAGTATACCCAAAGACGGGTCACTGTCACGAAAAAAACACTTGATAATGAGATTCATTATCACATATGATACTTAAAGAGAAATCTTTCACGTAAAACCGGATGGATCATGGATGTACATATAGGTTTTCGTAAAAATAATGAGACTCTAGCCTAGATAGAATGAACTAAAGTTTTTCATTTCTTTAGTTCATTCTATCTAGATGAACCAGTGGAGGGGACATACTATCATGAAACTCAAACTTAAAGGATCACTGCTGCTCGCGCTGCTGATGAGCTTTACCGTATTGGCCAGCGCCTGCGGCGATAAAGCCGGCAATTCAAACACAACGGATTCGGGGGCGGCAGCAGGAGGTAACAGCACTGCGGATACCCATCAGGAACGCGTACTGACGGACGCGCTCGGCCACGAAGTGAAAGTGCCAGCGAATCCGCAGCGGATCATCGCATCCTATTTGGAAGATCATCTGCTGACGCTTGGCGTCAAACCGGTTGCCCAGTGGTCGACTGGCAAGGGTTCCGTGCAGTATTACCTGCAGGATCAGCTGAACGGCATTCCGGAAATCTCTTACGACCTTCCCTATGAAGCCGTCATGAGCTTTACGCCGGATCTGATCATTCTGAGCAGTGCGGACATGGCGACGGATGACAAATACGAGCAGTACTCCAAGATCGCTCCGACCTACGTGGTAGGTAAAGAGAAGAGCAACAATTGGCGCGAAGAATTGAAGGCGGTCGGGGAAGTGCTTGGTAAGAGCAAGAAGGCTGAGGAGGCTGTTCAAGCTTATGACAAAAAAGCTGCGGAAGCCAAGGAGCAGCTTCAGAAAACGATCGGCACGCATACGGCAGCGGCACTTTGGGTGACGGGCAAAGACATTTACGTGTCAAGCGACCACTTGTCCAGCGGCTCGGTGCTGTATGATGATTTGGGACTCGCGAAGCCTAAATTGGTAGAAGAACTGTCCAAAACCGGCACGGCGAGCTGGAACCAGGTTTCGCTGGAAAAATTCGCGCAAATGGACGCCGATTATCTGTTTATCGTCAACAGCCGCGGCGTATCAAAGGATGAGCTGCTGAAGGATCCGGTATGGGCCAACATCCCGGCCGTCAAGGAAGGCCATGTGTATGAGTTTGACGATCATTCCAGCTGGCTGTACTCGGGAACGATCGCCAATACGCAAATCATCGATGACGTGTTGTCCAACGTCGTCAAATAAATCAATGAAAACTTGTAACGCTCTACATTAGAAACTAAGGTTTAGAAGCCTCGGTTCCGGCACCTTCTGTCGGATTCGGGGCTTTTTTCTGTCTTCTCCACCGGATGCCACCTGAAATTTAGAAACCTTAACTAAAATTTGAAGACTATTTTTCATAGGAATCGCCGCCTATAATTAGTACCTGAAAGGGCTTACATAAGAGATTTCAGAAACGGGGTGCTTTCCAGAACATGAACGCAAGGGCCGGTATCGAAGCCGAGTGGGAACCTGCCGCCGAGAAGGCGAAAGAGAGGAAGCTGTGGCGAAAAATTGTGGGCCAGCGCTATCTGCAGATGATGGCTCTGCTGGGCGTCGCCTGGATGATTGTTTTCAATTATATCCCGATGTACGGGGTCATCATTGCTTTTAAAGAGTTCGACATTATTCACTCGATCTCTTCGGCTCCGTGGGTCGGATTGGATCATTTCAAGGAATTCCTGGAGGACGACAGTCTCGGATACGTGATCAAAAATACGCTCGGGATGAGCCTCCTGAAGCTGGTGATCGGGTTTCCGCTGCCCATCCTGTTCGCACTCCTGCTGAACGAAATCCGTTCGATCGTGTTCAAAAAGTGGATTCAGACGATTTCCTACCTGCCTCACTTTTTGTCCTGGGTCATTCTGGGCGGCATCCTCGCCACTTGGCTGGCGGATGTGGGCATCGTCAACAAGGTGCTGATGGCGCTTCATCTGATTGATCAGCCTATTACATACCTGGCCGAGCCCAAATACTTCTGGTCCATCGTCGTCACTTCCGACATCTGGAAGGAGATCGGCTGGTCGGCGATCATTTACCTGGCGGCGATTTCGAGCGTGTCTCCGGAGCTGTACGAGGCGGCTACGATCGACGGGGCGGGCCGGATGCAAAAAATGTGGAACATTACGCTTCCTTCGATCAAAGGCACGATTTCCATTTTGTTCATTCTGGCCGTCAGCGGCATCCTGAACTCCAACTTCGACCAGATTCTCGTGCTGCGCAACTCGCTGAACGAAACGTCAAGCAACGTCATAGACGTCTACGTATACAACGTTGGTCTGGCAGAGAGCCGGTACTCCTACGCGGCTGCGGTCGGACTGATCAAAAACGTGATCGCTCTCGCGCTGCTGCTTGGAGCCAACAGCATTACGAAACGGCTTAACAATACTTCCTTATTCTGATGGGACGGCGGTGACTCTTCGTGTATTCATTCAAACGCCAAAGCGCTTCGAGCGCGATCTTTGAAATTTTCAACTCCGTGCTGATGCTGATCGTCTGCTTCGTCACGCTGTATCCGATCTGGTACGTCATCGTGAATGCATTTAATGACGGGGCGGACGCGATGCGGGGCGGCATTTACTGGTGGCCGCGGCAGTTCAGCCTGGACAGCTTCCAGGCGGTGTTCCGCAGCGAGGGCATCATGACGGCCATGGGGGTCACGGTGGCCAAGACGCTGATCGGTACCCCGGTTCACGTGTTTTTTACCGCGATGGTGGCGTATGCCTTTTCCAGAAGGGAGCTTGTCGGACGCAAGCTTTATATGTTCATCGGCACGGTGACGATGTTCTTCGGCGGGGGCCTTATTCCGTATTACCTGCTGATCCGGGATTTGCATCTGCTGGACAATTTTCTGGTATACATCATACCTGCTGCATTCAGCTTCTTCGACCTGATCATCTTCCTGTCGTTTTTCCGGGAGATTCCTCCGGGATTGGAAGAAGCGGCGAAGATCGACGGGGCGAACGATTTTAAAATTTTCTACAAAGTCATTATTCCGGTATCCATGCCGGTGGTGGCGACAATCGCCCTCTTTCACGGGGTGTACCAATGGAACGATTACTTTACCGGGATGATCTTCATTAATGATACGAACCTGCAGCCGATCCAGACGTATTTGTACCGCGTCGTTGCGCAGTCAAGCTCCAACCAGATGCTGGCATCCATGCCAAGCGGCATGGCGGTGTCGGTGACGAGCCAATCGCTGAAGCTGGCTACCATGGTCGTTACCACCGCGCCGATCGTCTTCGTGTACCCGTTCCTGCAAAAGTATTTTGTAAAAGGCTTCATGATCGGATCGATCAAGGAGTAACCGGGAATCCGGGTTTATCCATGGTTATCATTCCCGCCTTGGCGGGAGTGTTAATAGATTAACGAAAGAAAAGGGGTTAGAATCCATGAGCAAATCGCGCAGACTCATGACTTCCATGATCGCTCTGACCGTCGTGTTCACGATGGCGCTGTCCCTTGCGGGCTGCTCCGGCGGCAAGAGCGAGACAAACGGCGGCAGCACCGCCGCGACAAGCGGAAGCACGGATGCGAAGAACACGTCGTCCACGGGCGGCGGGGAAGCCAAACCGAATCCGGATGAGCCGGGCTGGAAGTCGGACAACGCACCAATCACGTTCGACTGGTACATGAACTTTTCGTGGTTCAATAAAAAATGGGGCGGCGACGCGACTGCCGAATATGTCACCAAGAAGACGGGCGTCAGCATCAACTTTATCGTTCCGGCGGGTAATGAGAACGAGAAGTTGAACACCATGATCGCCTCAGGCAAGCTGCCGGATTTCATCACGCTCGGCTGGAGCGAGGAAGCCGTCAAGAAGATGATCGAGGGCAAGCTCGTGCTTCCGCTGAACGAGTTAGCCGATCAATACGATCCTTACTTCTTCAAAGTAGCCGACCCTGCTAAACTGGGATGGTACACGCAGCCGGACGGCAACATCTACGGTTATCCGAACGCATCGTCCTCTCCTGAAGATTACAAAAAGTACGGCTCGAACTTCACGTCAAACCAAACGTTCGAGGTTCGCAAGGACATGTATGAAGCGATCGGCAGCCCGGATATGAGCACGCCGGAAGGGTTCCTGAACGCGCTCAAGCTGGCGAAGGAGAAGTTCCCGGAAGTGAACGGCCAGCCGCTCATTCCGCTCGGACTGCATGAGTTTAGCGAGACCGGCAACTATTCGCTCGAAGGGTATCTCCAGAACTTCCTGGCAATCCCGCAGCAGAAGGACGGCAAGCTGTATGACCGCCGCCTGGATCCCGAATACATCTCATGGCTGAAGACGTTCCGCAAAGCCAACGAAATGGGACTGCTCTCGAAGGACATCTTCATCGACAAGCGTCCGCAAATGGAAGAAAAAATCGCACAGGGCCGCTACTTCGCGATGCTGTACCAGCGCTCCGACTTTGATGCGCAGAACATGTCGCTGTACCAGAAGGACCCGAATTCTGCGTACATCGCGATCAACGGTCCGGCCAACTCCAAGAAGGACGCGCCGACCCTCTCCGGTCCTGGCATCTCCGGATGGACGCTGACCTTGATCTCCAAGGACGTGAAGGACAAGAAGCGGGCGATCGAGTTCCTGACCTACCTGATCAGCGAGGAAGGCAACAAGGACCTGTTCCTCGGCGAGAAGGGCGTTACCTACGACAACATCGATGGCAAAGACCAGTTCCTGCCGGATGTCGTGAAGCTCCTGAATACGGACCGTACCGCGTTTGACCAGAAATACGGTGCGTCCTACACCTACTGGATGCTGATGGATACGAACATGAACCTGCAGTGGGCACCGCCGGGCGTCGATCCGCAGAAACAGATGGCGGACTGGACGAAGGGCAAATCGATCAGCATGTCCGAATTCGACAATCTGGATCCGCCGAGCACATCCGAAGAGGGGATTGCCAGCAGCAAAAATGGACGGAATTGGGGCAAGCTGCTGCCGAAGCTGCTGCTGGCCAAATCGGATGCCGAATTCGATGAGATGTGGAACAACTACGTCGAAGACCGCAACAAGAACAAACAGGACAAAATTGACGCGTATCGCCAAAAGGCATACGAAGAGAACGTTAAAAAACTGGAAGCGCTCAACAAATAAGCGCCTTCTGACACAGGCCTGGAATCCGCGATTTTTTGCTCGCGGATTTTCAGGCTTATTACCATAATAGGGCTGGGTGGTGCTTGCGGCTATGATCAAACTTGCCCGGAATCGAATGGCCAGGCTGTCGACCGCCATCGGCCGGATGCCGATTCAATTGAAGCTGATCCTATCGTTTATCTGCATTATTTTGATCCCGATCACCCTGGTTTCCTGGTATTTATTCAACGGGGTATACCTGAATACGATCAAAGATTTGACCAAGAAAAACCAATATATTCTGGAGATCGAGAAAACGAACGTGGCCAACAACATGCAGGTGATGGAACGGACGGCCCAGCTGGCCATCTCCAACAGCGAGATCAATGAGTATCTGCAGAGCCGGGAGGAGCTGGACACGGCCGATTTGATCGATTTTAAGATGAAGACGTTCTCCAGCTTTCAGTACTATCTGTTTAACAATCCGAACATTGCCAACATCCGGCTGTATTCGGAAAACCCGAACGTGAGAGAGTTTTGGCCGGTTATTTTCAAAGAATCCCGAATCAAGAACAAGCCCTGGTACCAGACGGTTCTTCGGCGCAATGGACTGGTCTGGTGGGAGATCGGCGCGACGAATAAGGACGTGATCAAGAACAGCACGGTGGCCAGCGACCAGGTCGGCGATTTTGTCACGCTGCTGCGCGAGATCAAATATCCGAACGATAAGCATAACGGGATCCTGGAGGTGACGATGGAGCTGAACAACTTTTTTATGAAAACCTTCAGCAGCGTACAGGATACAAGCTCGCAAATGATCGTGGTGAACCGGGAGGGCAAGGCGTTCACCAACCCGTCCTTGAGCCTGATGCAAACGCTCCCCGTCGAAACGATCATGGCCGAGTTCGCCAAGCACGGCAAGAAGACGGACCACGAGTTTACCTTTACCTATAACGGGACGCCATATTTGTGCATTCCGAGCGATATGGAGCCGCTGGACAGCTATCTGTTCAACGTCGTTTCGCTAAAAAGCGCTTTATCGGACGTCAGCAAACGGCGGAATACGATTATCATTGCCACGATTATTCTGATCGCTCTGCTGTCGGCCACGTCCTATATGCTGCATTCATTGATTTTGAAAAAGCTGAACATTTTGCGCGATTCGATGAAAAAAGTACGCAAAGGCGACTTTAATTTCGAAATTGACATTACGAGCATGGATGAGATCGGAGAATTGGCTCATCATTTCCGCCAGATGCTCAAGCGGATGAATGAGCTGATCGTCGAGGCGGTGAACCGCCAGGCGGCAACCAAGGAAGCGGAGCTGAAGTCGCTCAAAAACCAGATCGACTCCCATTTTTTGTACAATACCCTCGAAAACTTAAAGATGCTGGCCGAAATCGAGGGCCAGTACACGATATCCGATTCGCTCACCTCACTCGGGCGTATGATGCGCTACAACCTGCAGTGGACCAGCAACCATGTGCGGCTGAGGGATGAACTGGAGCATATCCAAAACTACATCGCCATCATGAACATACGCTACGACAACAATCTGGTGCTGAACATCAACGTTCCGCCGGTCCATATGGAACAGGAAGTGCTGAAGATGTCGCTCCAGCCCATCGTCGAAAACGCCGTTAAGCATGGGATGGGTTCCCGTTCCGAGGGCGAAAAGCTGGAAATCGCTATACATGCTTATGTATCGGGGGACAGCATCATTATCGAGGTCTGTGACAATGGCGACGGGATTCCCGAATCCAAGCTGAAGAAGATCAACCTGATGATCCGGCTGGAAGACGCGGATTATCAGCAAATGCGGAAGGAGCTCAACGACGGGGAAAGCAGCGGCATCGGATTGCGGAATGTCGATCAGCGGATCGTCATGTTTTACGGGAAGTCGCACGGGATCCGGGTGGAGAGCGCCGAAGGAAGTTTTACGCGAGTCACGATGACGCTGCCTTATCTAATTCTAGCGGGAGGAGTGCCTGCCCATGTGCAATCTGCTAATCGTTGATGATGAGAAAAATATCCGGGATGGCCTGAAAGCGATGATTCGCCGCGAGTTCGGCGACGACTACGCACTGTACTTCGCCGCGAATGGGGAGCAGGCGCTTCAAGTCATGGACGAGACGGAAATGGACTTGGTCATTACCGACATCCGCATGCCGGTGATGGACGGAATTGAGCTCATTAATCGTATACAGGATCAGGAGGCGCGGCCGGATCTGGTTATTCTAAGCGGTCATGACGACTTCCAGTATGCCAAAGCGGCGATCCGCTGCAATGTGAAGGAATACTTGCTGAAGCCGATCGTGCGTGACGAGCTGTTCCGGACGCTGCGGCGCCTTGACGAAGAGCGCATCCGCAAGGGGGAAATCGCCGATCAGCTGCGCGGAACGAAGGCGCTGAAGGAAAATTACGCGGTGAGCCGGCTGCAGTATTTGTTTTTGCAGGAAGGCATGGACGAGCACGCCATTCGGGATGTGGTCCTTCAGGCGGGACTGGATTGGCTGGATGCGGGCGGATACGCCGCGCTGGTCCTCGTCCCGGAACGCTACCGGGAAGCCGGCTGGGATGAATTCACCGCTTATGTGGACCAGATGATCGGCTGGCTGCCGGGTGAACGTTATATCCGTTTTTATGACAAAGACGGCAAACTCGTATTGTTTACCGACACCTCTGCTCCGTTCAACCGTCTGGGAGAGGAGATCATCCGCCAGTCGTCCAGCGCCATCCAGGCCGGCATCAGCGAAGAGATGGCGGGAGCAGGGGAGGTGAAGAAAGCTTACCAGCAGGCCGGCCGGGCGTTGAAGTACTTTCTGTTCCAAAACATGCCGGGACTCATTCGAAGCACTGAACTGTCCGGCAAACGGACGGATTACCGCATCCCGCTGGAAGACATCCGGAAGACGGCCAACCTGCTCGGATTGGATCGGGATGCCGAGCTGAGCCGGCTGCTGCAGCATATTTTCGATATCCGGACGATTCTTCAGTATGATATCAGGTATCTGGAAGGGATCAGCCATGCTTTTAACGAGCATGTATTCGACCAGGTGTTTCAAACCTATGGCGAGGAATCCGTCGACATTTTAAAACTCCACAAGCAGGTGGGGAATCTGTACAACTTCAACCATTTTCATGATTATTTTCATAGTCTCGAGAGCCTGCTCTTCCTGCTGAGCGATTATGTGAAACGGATGCGGTCGATGCATTTTGACCAGAGCGAGATTCAGCGGGCCATCGTATATATCGAGGAGCATTTTCATGAAAACTTGAATATGGCCGTCGTTTCCAATCATGTCTCATTGAATTATTCGTATTTCAGCCAAGCTTTCAAGGAGTATACGGGGGAGACGTTTGTCAGCTACTTGCGGAAGCTGCGGATCCGTAAAGCCAAGGAGCTGCTCGGCAGCACGGACCTGAAAGTGTACGAAATCAGCGAGCGGGCCGGGTTCGAGAACGTGAAGCATTTTACCAAGGTCTTTAAGGAAATGGAGGGCGTTGCGCCGCTCGAATACCGCTCACAGCAGGAGGCGTTAGGGCGGAGGTGAACAAAAAATGCCGGGACGATGGGCATCTTGTAGTAGAAGGCCATTGCCCTTCAGAGGCGTGAAATCCGCTGAAAGCAAATAAATCAAGCTTTAAAAGGCTGCCGCGAGGCAGCCTTTTACCGTTACTGGACAAGCAATGAGGATTAGTGATGCTAAGCATCCAACCAGAATTTAGGGATCATGATGTCGACCTCGGATGGCCACGGCGAGCCATTCCACGCTTCATCCCGTAAATGAGGAGATCAACCGCCGCACCGATGATGGCTGCCATGACGATGGAGAGAAGATATGCCGGGAACCGTAAGGGGATAAAGTAACTGTTCGTTACGAAAGCGTGTTTATCGGACAGCCAGCCCGAATACACCGGGTCATGCAGCAAGGCTTCAAGCAAGGGATTCAGCCGGATCAGTATGATGTTGGCCAAGCCCTGTCCGGAGGCATCCAGTATGCAGGTGAGGATCATACATAACGTGAGCCAAATAGAAACGCTTTTTAACAAAGACATCCCCGCCTTCAACTTGTTCTTGTCATTTATAACGCATCCTGCCGTAACTAAGTTCTATACAGCATACATAAAGCTGGTTTATTTATATCCAACTATTCTGTTGGTTGGTATAATATGGTGGAGAAGAGCGAGTCTACGGAGGTGGTTGCATGAAAGAGAGGGTGCTCGAGGCTTATACCAAGCTCGCCAAGGACTATGAACTGCATACCGATTCGGACAGCGGCGCCAACGCATACTACGAGCGTCCGGCCATGCTGGAACTGCTGCCAACGGATATGTCCGGACTTCATGTCCTTGATGCAGGCTGCGCCGCAGGATGGTATGCCGAGCAGTTCGTTTCCCGCGGGGCATCGGTATCGGCGATCGATCTCAGCCCTGATATGGTGGAGGCGGCCAAACGGAGAGTCGGCAGTCAAGCGGAGATTCGGGTTCACGATCTAAGCGAACCGCTGCCGTACAGTGCGAATAAGTTCGACTTGATTCTTAGTTCGCTAACGCTGCATTACATCGAAGACTGGGATCCCCTGTTCCGTGAGTTTCAGCGGGTTTTGAAGCCCGGAGGAACGTTATTGTTTTCGGTGCATCATCCGTTTATGGACTTTACTGTTTTTAAGAGACCGGATTATTTTGTACGGGAGCTGCTTGTAGACCGGTGGACGAAGAAGGAGGCAGGCAGCGTTGAAGTGACGTTCTTCCGCAGACCCCTGCAGGAAATCGTCAATACGACGTCAAGCTGGTTTGTACTGGACCGGCTTGTCGAACCAAGGCCGGTTCCCGAGTTTCTGGAGCGGCTGCCGGAGTCGGCCGACTTCTACCAGCGGATTCTGCATCACCCGCATTTTTTAATTGTGAAAGCCCACAAGCCGGAGTGAGAGAGGAAGAGTCGCTGCGGTAGGCAAGAAACAATCGGCATAATTTTACTCTGAGAATGGCTTCATTCCAAAGGCCCTGACCGGCCCAAAACGGAGGGTTTGGCAATGATTGTGATCGACCTTATCTTTTTTCTAATGGAGCTGTGTGCACTGGCAGCCTTTTGCCTGTGGGGATTTAAGCTGGATACCGCCTTGTGGATCCGTATCGTGGCAGGAATAGGTTCGCCGATTGTCGTTGCTGTTTTTTGGGGCATGTATGTCGCACCGAAAGCGACCTTTCCGGTGACGCTTCCCGTCCGGGCTGTGCTGCAGCTGATTGTATTCGGTCTGGCCGCGGCTGCGCTGTACGGATCGGGTTATCGAAAGGCCGCTGTCATTTATGCCGCTGTCGTCATCGTCGAGATGATCCTTTCTTACGCGTTGAAAAGATAAACACTTGAAGGTGAAAGAAGATCCGCATAAACGATTGACAAGCTTTTTCCCGGTATCCCGCCAGCAGCTTTTTTTGTTTGACAACACCGGCAAACGGAGCTACAGTTATTCATGAACTTGTAAAATATCATACGAAAATCCACTAGGGGAGCTGCGGAGGCAGCTGAGACAAGTAATCGCTTGGACCCTTTGAACCTGATCCGGTTAATACCGGCGGAGGGAAGTGGAGCAGGCCTTTACATACGCAACTTTCTTGATGTGATCCATTCAGGATGACACTGCAAATAGCGGCCGCTCCATTTCGGGGCGGCTTTTTTGTGTTGGCTCCCCCGCGCCCCGACATGCGATTTTCGTCAAAATTTACGGAGGTGCATTATTATGACCCGGTTTACCGAAGAATTGAGACACGCGGCAGATCCCATTTACCAAGCGATCTTCCAGCATCCGTTTGTACGGGGGATTGCGGAAGGTACCTTGTCCAAGGAGCAGCTGATTCACTATGTGAAGCAGGATTTTGAATATCTAAATGCCTACATCCGGATCTACGGCATTGCCATATCCCGATGCGATTGTCGGCAGACGACCGCGCTTTTCAACGAACAGATTTCGTTTATTTTGAACAGCGAAACGCATCCCCACCAAAACTTTTGTGATGTCGCCGGTGTTGCATATGAGGAACTGCAAGGCTATCCGCTGGCCCCATCGGCCAATCATTACATCCGGCATATGCTGAACGTCGCCCACGAGGGGGGACTAGAAGATATTGTAGCTGCGCTGTTACCTTGCCCGTGGACCTATACGGAAATCGGCCAACGTCTGCTGGAGGAAGTCCAGCCGGAGAAATCCCATCCGTTTTATGAATGGATGCACTTTTACGGTGACCGGGAAAGCGGCGTGACGGTACAGCTGCGGCAGCTGATCGACGAATGGGCGGAGGGCCTTCCTCCCGCAAGAAAAAAACGGCTGATGGAGCATTTTCTGACCAGCTGTCAGCTGGAGTACATGTTCTGGGATATGGCGTTTACGCTTGAGGATTGGCCGGTTTCCCTGGCTGCAGCGGAAGGGGTGGGACGATGACCGCCGATATGTTTCCGTCCGGACTCATCCAGCTTCCTTTACGGATAAAAGAGCAGCGTCCGCTCATTCACAACATAACGAATGTGGTCGTGACCAACTTTACGGCCAACGGCCTGCTTGCCCTTGGCGCCTCCCCGGTTATGGCCTATGCCAAAGAGGAGGTGGCCGATATGGCTCGGGTCGCCCAAGCCGTCGTCCTGAATCTCGGAACCCTGAGCAGCGAATTGGTGGAAGCGGCGATCATCGCCGGCCGATCGGCTAATGATCATGGCGTTCCGGTGTTCCTGGATCCCGTCGGCGCGGGAGCGACCGCATTTCGCACGGAGGCTGCGCTGCGGATTTTGCGCGAGGTCCGCGTATCACTGGTTCGGGGCAACGCAGCGGAGGTTGCCCATCTCATTGGTGAATCCGGCCCGATAAAAGGCGTCGACGCAGGGGAGGCCGGGGAATCCGCTCCCGCCGACTTGGCGGCACGGGCGGCACACCGTCTGGGGACGCTCGTCGCCATTACCGGGCAAGAAGATGTGATCACCGACGGAACGAGAGGATACTTGATCCGGGGCGGACATCCGATGCTGACCCAAGTCACCGGAACCGGCTGCTTGCTGACATCGGTGATCGCCGCCTTTGGAGCAGTCGAATCCGATCTGCTGTCCGCCGGCGCGGCCGCCTTGGCGTACTACGGTGAAGCGGCCGTTCGGGCATTTGAGCGGGCAGGCTTTGAGGGGCCGGGAAGCTTCCAAATCGCTTTCCTCGACGCGTTGTCTGTAATGGACCGGCATCCGCTGGAGGAAGGAACCATTACCGCTCTTCTGGAGTCGGCAGGAAGGGGATTTGTGCAATGAGCATCTCGAAAGCATTGACGGTAGCCGGTTCTGACAGCGGCGGCGGGGCAGGCATCCAGGCGGATATCAAAACGTTCCAGGAGCTCGGCGTATTCGGTATGTCGGCCATTACAGCCATTACCGTTCAAAACACACTCGGGGTACAAGGCGTTTATCCGCTTCCTGCGGCTGCGGCAGCTGAACAAATGGATGCCGTGGGCACCGACCTCGGCGTGGATGCGGTCAAAACCGGTATGCTGTTCAGCGCGGATATTATTGAGGCCGTCGCAGGACGTATAGCCGCTTTTGGCTGGAGGAATGTGGTCGTCGACCCGGTTATGGTCGCCAAAGGCGGCGCGCGGCTGCTGCAGCAGGACGCGGTAGACGCGCTGAAGAACAAGCTGCTGCCGCTGGCTGCTGTCGTCACGCCGAACATTCCGGAGGCGGAAGTGCTCGCGGGGATGGCGATCCGGTCGATGGAGGAACGCTGCGAGGCGGCCTACCGCATCGCGGCTTACGGTCCGGCGATGGTTGTGATCAAGGGCGGACATGACGAATCGTCTGACAAGGCGGTTGATCTTACTTTCGACGGAAAATCCTTCTCGACCCTGGAAGGGAGTCGGATTGACACGCGTCATACGCATGGAACGGGATGCACCTTCTCGGCTGCGATCGCCGCTGAGCTGGCTAAAGGGAACCCGGTCAACGAGGCCGTACGGACGGCCCGTGAATTCATTCAGGCGGCCATCGAGAACGCGCTCGGCATTGGCGGCGGGAGCGGTCCGACGAATCATTGGGCCTACCGCAGCCAAAAGGAAGGGGCGGCAAGATAGAGGCAGCCGATACCTGCCTGCTTCACAAGCGATTAGCACCTGTCTATATAGACAGGTTTTTTTCTTGGCGCTGGCTTCCTTAAGTGGTCGTCGATAGATGGTTTTTTGCACCGGGCTTCGGTTAGGCTTTGTCCAATTTTTAGTGTTACAATGGTAGAACGATTCCAACGCTAGAAAGGATGTTAACGAAATTGGACCAACTCCTCATCCGTACTCATGATGGCCTGATTCAAGGATATGTTCAGAACGGCGTCCGGACTTGGAAGGCGATTCCTTACGCCGAGCCCCCCGTCGGCGAGCGGCGTTTCCGGAAACCGCTTCCTGCACGGCCATGGGCAGGCGTCAGATCCGGGGACATGACGGTACCGCTTGCGCCGCAGCCCGTCAACCCTACGGGTGGCGCTTTTAGACTGAAACGGGATCAGATCCCGCAGTCCGAGGACTGCCTGTACGTCAATGTGTGGGCCCCTGACGAGCCGGCATCGCAGCCGCTTCCGGTCATGGTGTGGATCCATGGCGGCGCCTTCGTGACGGGCGGCGGCGGACTTCCCATTTACGACGGCTCCGAGCTGGCGCGCCGGGGAGGCTTGATTGTCGTCAGCCTCAGCTACCGCCTGGGTCCTCTCGGTTTTACGCATTTTTCCCCATTTTCCGGAGAGTCCGAAGACGGTTATGTAAGCAACGCCGGTCTGCTGGATCAAATCGAAGCGCTGCGCTGGGTAAAGCACAACATCGCCGCTTTCGGCGGAGATCCTCAGCAGGTAACCGTATTTGGTGAGTCGGCGGGAAGCATGAGCATTGCGGCGCTGCTCGCAATGCCTGCGGCACAAGGCTTGTTCACCCGGGCGATTATGCAGAGCGGGGCTTCCCAGGCGATCTCGGACTCCCATGGCAGGCTGCTTACGAAGGGACTGCTGGATATCCTTGGCATTCCGGAAGATCAGCTGGATCGGCTGCAAGAAGTACCGGCAGAGGATATCCTAAGAGCGGCAGACGAGTTAAAACAGGCGGCGGGAGCAAGTGCCGTCATGCTGTTCCAGCCGGTCGTCGACGGGGAGCTGCTGCCTGTGACGCCCTTGGAAGCGGTGGCCGCCGGTTCCGCGGCCGGCATCGAGATCATCATTGGTACGAACCGGGATGAGGGGGCGCTTTTTATACCGGAAGGCATGCCGATGCTGACCAAGGAACAAAACGCCCGGGCGTATACAGCGGTGACCGGATCGAAGGAAGCGGCGAGCTGGATCGAAGCGTATCCGGCCACGGTGGAGGGACAGCGACAGGCGATGACCGAGCTGTTCTTCTGGAGGTCGGCCCTTCAGTTCGCAGAAGCCCAGCTACCGCATGCGGCGGTATGGATGTACCGTTACGATTATGCGATGGTGCCGGGCGATCCGCTGCTGGGAACGGCCTTTCATTCCGCCGAAATTCCGTTTGTGTTTAACAATCTCGACTTGCTTGCAGGCGCAGGTATGCCGGTGAACGAAGAGATGAGGAGCGTGGCGGATCGCATGCAGGAGGCCTGGACGTCTTTTGCCAAGCGCGGACAGCCCTCAACGCCTTCTCTGCCGTGGCCTGCGTACGATGCGGAGGAACGCTGGACGATGGTGTTCGGTGCAGACAGCGCGGTTACCCGTGATCCGGACGCGGACAAACGGCGGATGCTGACCGGCGGGTCTGACAGGAGAACAACTTAATCTCACTATGCCAATAGGTCACGCCTGGGAATCCAGGTGTGACCTATTTTTCATTAACCACGACGGTATTCATTGATGACTAGTTTTCGTGCGAAAAAAGTGAATTTGAATAAAAGGGTATCCCGGATGCCGGAACGAAGAATAAGGGAGTGCCGTCCGGCAGTGCAGTAAGCAACGCTGTCGAATTTTGCTGCGGCACAAGTCAAGAAAACAGCTATTGGAGGGCGAATAGGGCATGAATCCGCGTTTTGAAAGAACGGCAACATTAATGAACGACCGCTTTGGCCTGTTTATTCATTGGGGATTGTATGCGATTCCGGCCAGAGGCGAATGGGTACGGAGCCAGGAGCGCATCACGAATGAACAGTACCAAGCCTATTTTGAGGAGTTTAATCCGACTCTGTATGATCCGCGTGCATGGGCCAAGGCTGCCAAAGCGGCCGGACAACGCTACGCCGTGCTGACGACCAAACATCACGACGGCTTCTGCTTGTTTGACAGCGAGCTGACGGATTACAAAGCAACGAATACGCCGGCTGGAAGAGACCTGATCCGCGAGTATGTCGATGCGTTTCGCGAAGAAGGGCTGCAGGTCGGTTTCTATTATTCCTTGATCGATTGGTACCATTCGGATTATCCTGCCTTTGGCGACCGCCAGCACCCGATGCGTGCGGAAGAATCGTACAAGAACCGGGAAGAGCAATTCGACCGGTATTTGGAGTACATGCACGGACAGGTCCGGGAACTGCTGACCAACTACGGAAAAATCGATATTATGTGGTTTGATTTCTCATATGATGATATGACCGGCGAAAAGTGGCGCGCCACCGAGTTGATCCGGATGATCCGCTCCCTGCAGCCGGACATCGTCATCGACAACCGCTTGGGCGGCAATATTATGGCGGCGGAGCCGGAGGAATACGCGGGCGACTTCTTCTCGCCTGAACAGATTATTCCGCCGCGCGGCATCGTGAATGACCTGGGCGAGCCGATTCCGTGGGAGGCATGTATCACTCTAAACGACCATTGGGGCTACCATGCAACGGACAAAAACTATAAGTCTCCGAGACAGGTCATCCGTGCGCTGGTGGAATGCGTTAGCAAAAACGGCAATTTGCTCCTGAACGTCGGACCGGACGCCAAAGGGGAAATTCCGAAGGAGTCCCTGGTCATTTTGTCCGTTGTCGGTGAATGGCTGCGCCGGAACGGGGACAGCATTTACGGCTGCGGGATTGCGGCACTTCCCAAGCCGGAGTGGGGGCGGTATACGCAAAAGGGCAATAAGCTGTACGCCCACATTTTTGACCGCGGCATCGGCCCGATCTACTTCCAGGGACTGAAGGGGAAGATCAAGAAGGCCCGCCTGCTGTCGGACGGCAGCGAGCTGCACGTGGAAACGCCTTGGATGGCCGATCAATATTCGGATACGGACAGCGGCGCGTTTATTCACCTGGCCGGCGGCGATCTGCCGGATGAACTGGATACGGTCATCGAACTGGAACTGACAGAAGAAATTTAACAACAGACCGGAGGGATTACGCGAATGAAGCCTGGAGTAAGTACATACAGCCTTTTGCAAGCGATTAAGGCGGAAGAGATGACCGTACTGGACGTCATCGACTGGATTGCGGAGCAGGGCGGGGAACATATGGAGATCGTACCGTACGGATTTACGCTGGAGGATCAGCCGGAGCTGGCCGATGCGGTTCGTGAGCGGGCCGCTGCCAAAGGAATCGAGTTGTCCAATTATTCGATGCCGGCCAACTTCGTGCAGGATACGCCGGAAGCCTTTGAAGAGGAAATTGAACGCATCAAGCGGCATGTGGACACCGTTCACCGATTGGGCATGAAGCATATGCGTCATGACGTGACAGCATTTACGCTGCCGCCGGAGAAGCGGGGCATCGATTATCTCGAAGCCAACCTGGACCAGATCGTCGAAGGCTGCCGGCAAATCGCCGATTATGCGGCGGGGTTCGGCATCACGACCACCGTCGAGAATCACGGCATGAGCGTTCAGGCCAGCGACCGTGTTCAGCGCGTGCTGCAGGCCGTGGACCGTCCCAATTTCAAAACGACGCTCGATATCGGCAACTTCCTCTGTGTCGATGAGCAGCCGCTAGTCGGCGTCAAACGGAATCTCCCCTACGCATCGCTTGTGCACGTGAAGGATTTCTATATCCGTCCGGCGGACCAAAATCCGGGAGGCGGCGCCTGGTTTCTTACCTCACACGGCAACTATTTGCGGGGAGCTATCTTCGGGCAGGGCGATATTGACGTTCGGCGGGTGCTCCGTTTGATCAAGGAATCCGGCTACGACGGTTACATTACGCTGGAGTTCGAGGGCATGGAGGAGTGCCGCGAGGGCACGAAGCTTGGCCTTGAAAACCTGAAGCGGATCTGGGACGAAGTCTAAAGCACTTCGATAGGGAAGCGGCTGCCGGGCCTACCCGGCAGCCTTGTTTTTTGCAGAAACATAATCATTTACTTGGAGGTTGATTGTATGACGATGCCTACGCATATCGGAGCCGTCGGAGGTTTTGTTGAGAACGGCCGCGGGGATATCTTGCTGGTCAAGACGCGGCACGGCGGATGGGTTTTTCCCGGCGGCCAGGTGGAGAATGGTGAGAACCTGATGGATGCCCTGACCAGAGAAATCAAGGAAGAGAGCGGAATTGATACCGAAGTGTCGCATCTGATCGGGATTTATTCCAATACGGGCAGCTACCTGTGGCATGACGGACAAACCCCGGTTCCGACCAAGCTGATGCTGGACTTTGTATGTACACCGACGGGAGGGGAGCTGTGCACATCCGAAGAGACTTCAGACAGCCGCTGGGTGCCAAAAAGTCAGGTGCTCAACCTCGTAACCGCGCCGGCCATCCGGCTCCGCTATCAGGCTTACCTGGACTTTAACGGTAAAATCCATTATATGGAGTACATCACGAGACCGGAATTTGAGGTTAAGCTGCAAAGAACGCTTTAATCCGAATGTAACGCCCCGGGCTCGGGGCGGGTCCATTTGACCCATACCCGATAGATCGTTGTTTTATCGACGTGCTGCTCGTCGGCAAACACCTCACGCCTGCGGTAACCCGCGGTCTTCGCTTTCATCAGCTCCCATACCAGGGCGCCGGCGATCTTCGGATCGGCCGTCCGGTACCCGTCATACTCCCAGCCGAGTTTGTTATAGGGTTCGTCCAATGCCCATACTTGGGCTTCATACATCGAATCAAACATCATTTCTTCATCGTGCCAGATCAAACCGGACAAGTCGTGCTGCTTCAATCCATTGCCCGTACCTTGGGTTACAAGCTCGAAAAATGGCACAGGCTTGTTTCCATCATCCTTCATGTTCTGTCATCCCCCAATTATCCATTCAACGAAACGCTGTACTAGCGGTACATAAGTTCATGCGGATGCTTATGGTTCGTCCAGCGCAAAAGCTTTGGAATCAAACGTCGTTGACAGCACGGTGATCGTCTGCGTGAAGCCGTACTTGCTGCAGGCCATCCGGAACTCCTCCAGCGATTGCATCGAAGCCGCAACCACCTTCAGGATAAAATTATATTGACCGCTGATTTGATGCAGCTCAAGCACGTCGGGAGACTGGGAGCAGAATTCGGTCAATGCGTTGCAATGATCGGCCTGCACGAGAATAAACGCGGTGATCGGTTTGCCTATTTTATCAGGAGACAGCACCGCCCGGTAGGATGCTATGACGCCT
Source organism: Paenibacillus sp. PSB04 (assembly GCF_025809195.1). Taxonomy (NCBI): domain Bacteria; kingdom Bacillati; phylum Bacillota; class Bacilli; order Caryophanales; family Paenibacillaceae; genus Paenibacillus; species Paenibacillus sp. PSB04. Next base: position 5,706,958 of record NZ_CP081301.1, on the reverse strand, counting down.
TTATCCTCCAGCTTGCGGATCCGCTCGGTCACGGCCGGACCGGACATGTTGATCATGCGGCCCAGCTCGGAAATGGAAATCCGGGCATCCTTTTGCAGAATATCTAAAATACGCAGGTCAATTTGGTCCATAAAGTGAACTCCTTTCGTCATTTGAAAATATCCAGGCAGAGCAAGCCTCTTGATTCAGATTCCGGACAGAACCTTCAAATTATAAATTCCGGATCGGTGAATAACTTCAAATTCAAAGTATATGGGTAGGAATAACTTGGTTTTTGTATGTAACGCTGCCCCTGTGATTCTTACAATGGAGTTAAGAAATCCATATACAAGAGTCTTAGGAGGAGTTTACCATGAAAACCATCATATATAGCCAAAAACATATTGGTCGTCTGAAGCTGAGCAACCGATTGATCGTTTCCCCCATGCAGCAGAACCAGGGAACGCCCGAGGCGTTCGCCACTGATTATCACGTAAACCACTACGGCCGGCTTGCCGGCGGAGCCGCGATGGTCATGCTGGAATCAACCGGGGTGTCACCGAACGGAAGGCTCTTCAGCAACGACATCGGCATCTTTACAGATGAGCATGTCGCCCCTTTGAAAAAAGTGGTCGAAGCCGTTCACGCCATAAACACGCCGGTTTTCATTCAGCTTACGCATGGCGGCAGAAAGTCGTGGAGAAACGGGGGGTCTCGTCTGCTAGCACCGAGTCCGATTGCCTACGACGACGAATACGGGATTCCGGAAGAAATGAGCTTGTCGGATATCCAGAGCGAAATCGACAATTTCCGGCAAGCTGCCAGAAGAAGCCTGGAAGCCGGCTTTGACGGCATCGAAGTGCACGCAGCACACGGCCATTTGGTGCATCAGTTCCTCTCCCCGCTGTCCAACCACCGGACAGATGCATATGGCGGCTCGCCGGAAAAACGAACCCGGTTTCTCCGTGACATTTTGGAAGCCGTCCGCTCGGAGGTGGGACGCGACTATCCGGTATTGATCCGCGTATCCGCGTCCGATTTTACCGAAGGGGGTCTTACGCCCGTAGATGTGGCGAAAATTTCCGCTTCCCTGGAGCCGCTGATCGATGCCGTTGACGTGTCTTCCGGAGGCCTGCTCCCGGTCAATCCCGCCGCGACGCCCGACGGGTATCAGGTACCCTATGCCTCCATTATAAAGCAATACGTGAGTATTCCCATCATTGCCGTGGGTAAAATTTACTCCAAAGAGCTTGCCGAGTTCATCCTGACGGATCGACTGGCGGACTTTATCGCCATTGGTCGGCCGCTGCTGGGCAATCCGGAGTATATACGCAGCACTTTTTTTACTTCTGAGACAGAAGCCGTCGGTGTTCATTCTAATTGAGCCTTGAGATGAAAGAGTATCGAAGCTATCTTTAAGGGAGGAAGTATATGATATGAGGAGTTGTTAAAAACGGTGCAGCTAATGAATGAACATGCGGTTTCATCGGCATATCCTGACGCCAGGGGGACACTTGAAGCCGAAACAGCCCGGCTGATACAGCTGATCTACCTGTATGCTCCGCATGACGGTGCCTTTGATCAGCGCATCCCTGGTTTGTTCATCGGCCGCTATTCACGAGTAGATATGGACAACGTTAAAACCTTTTATTCGCCTTCTTTGGGAATCGTTGTGCAAGGAGCCAAGGACATCACGGTCGGGAAGGAAGTTCATCGAATCGGCCAATCCGATATGTTTGTGACACCCGCAGCCCTGCCGGTTGCTGTTCAGACTACACAAGCCAGTCATTCCGAGCCGCTGCTCGGTGTCAGACTGGATCTGGATCCGCAAAGAATCGCCGAGTTGGTCCTGAAAGTGTATCCCCAGGGACTGCCTCCAATTCATGAACGGAGCGCATGCTACGTCACTAACGCAGACTTAGGCATAGTAAGGACGATGTCGAGACTGATAGAGTATCTATTTCACCCCGGCGATGCCGAATTGCTGGCTCCACTCGCAGTGGAGGAGATTTTAATACGGCTTCTGCGCAGTCCCGTCGGCGTTCATGTTGCCGAAATGGGGTTTGCTGACTCGGAAATGCAGCCTGTGGTGAAGGCCATTGCTTGGCTCCGCGACCATTTTTCTCAGCAAATAAAGGTTGAAAACTTAGCGGATTTGGAGCATATGAGTGTGTCCACTTTTTACAAGCATTTTAAGTCAGTCACGTCGATGAGCCCGCTGCAATACCAAAAGGCGCTGCGCCTTCAAGAAGCCCGGCATCTGATGTTATCTCGCCAAATGGACGCGACCACTGCATGCCGGCTTGTAGGGTATGTAAGCGACTCCCAGTTCAGCCGGGATTACAGCGCTTATTTCGGACACCCGCCAAGAAGGGACGTTTCCAGATTGCGTCAAAGAGAACGAATCATGGACTGACCGAACGGTACGGTGTAGGTGAGGCCAGGGTTCGATCAGATTCGGGAAGCATACCAGAATATCAGGCAAAGAGTGGCGAGAATCAGGCAAAGATCGGGGTGAGCTGTGGAGTATGCTAAGTTTAGCGCTGGATCAGCGGCAAGGGGATAGAGATCACCGCCGCAAGAGATGCAAGCAGCTAAACTACTCTACAGCTTTAGGAGGTCTTTACTATGCGTGTTTTTGTTACAGGAGCAACAGGCTTTATCGGTTCCGCTGTCGTCCGCGAACTCTTGGGTGCCGGACATCATGTGGTGGGGCTTGCCCGCTCAGACAAATCGGCTGAAGCATTGGCTGCCGCCGGGGTTGAGGTGCATCGGGGCAACCTCCATGATCTCGACAGCCTTACAGCTGGCGCGGAGGCATCGGAAGGTGTCATTCACACGGCTTTTAACACGGATTTTAACAACTTCGACGAAACCACGAACTTTATAGACACCGCCGAAGCGGACCGGCGAGCGATCGAGACGTTGGGCGAAGCGCTCGCGGGAACGAATCGGCCCCTCGTTGTCACATCCGGTACGGCCCTTCTTAGACCGGGGCGTCTCGCGATGGAAGAGGACCCGCTGGATTCACAGTCGTTCGCAGCGCTTCGGATCCCATCCGAAGAGACGGCACTGTCATTCGCCCAACGAGGTATGCGCGTATCGGTGGTGCGGCCCCCGTTGTCCGTACACGGCCAAGGGGATCATGGATTCATCCCGGCACTTATCCATCTAGCCAAGACCAACGGTGTCTCGGCATACTTAGGCAATGGTTCTAATCGATGGTCGGCTGTGCACCTTCTTGACCTCTCGCATCTGTTCCGGTTGGCCTTGGAAAAGGCACCCGCCGGCGCACGGCTGCACGGCGTTGGCGAAGAAGGGATTCCGTTTAAAGATATCGCTAATGTTATCGGCCAACGCCTTGAAGTGCCGGTAAAAGCCATTTCCCCCGAGAAGGCTGATGAACATTTTGGTTTTCTTGCAGCCATGGCACAGATGGACAACCCGGTCTCAAGCACCCGGACTCAAGAGCAATTGGGATGGTGTCCTGTGCAGCCTGGATTGATTGCTGACATCGCTCAGAACTACTTTACAAACGAATGACCCGGACATTCCCGGCTCAGACTGTCGACAAACCTTGTCGGCAGTTTGCATGTGAATTGGTTCTTCCAAAATCGCCTGTATTGGCTCTGATCATAAGCCATTCTGCTTATTATAATGAAGCCATGCACAAGCGAAAGGGAGGAAATGTTGATGAACAGAACCTTGGGATCATCCGGTATTCCTGTAAGTCCACTGGGGCTCGGCTGTTGGGCGATTGGCGGAAACTTTACGCTCGGCGGCCTGCCCGACGGATGGGGCGAGGTGGACGATGCGGAATCGGAGGCGGCCATTCATACGGCGCTGGACATGGGAGTAACCTTCTTTGATACGGCCGACGCTTATGGAACCGGACATAGTGAAGAAGTGCTGGGGCGCGCGGTCAAGGGGCGCCGCCATCAAGTGGTCATCGCCACCAAATTCGGATTTTTGCAGGACGCCGCGAACAGGGAAGTACATTTGCGTTACGATGTCTCGCCTTCCTATGTCCGCTTTGCCTGCGAGCGTTCGCTCCGAAGGCTGGGGACCGATTACATCGATTTGCTGCAAGTTCATCCGGGTTCATTGACCCGCGAAGAGATGGAGGCCGTGATCGATCCGCTGGAACGTCTGCGCGGGGAGGGGCTAATCCGGGCATACGGGTGGAGCACGGGTGATGCGGAGAACGCCGAATTTTTCGCCAGCCGGTCGCATGCAGCCGCCATTCAGCATGAGCAAAATGTTTTCCATGACAACCGCGACATCGTGGCCGTATGCGAGCGGTTGGGTCTTGCAAGCATTAACAACACGCCGCTGGCGATGGGGCTTTTGAGCGGCAAATTCAAGCCGGAGACAAGCCTGCCGAATACGGATGTCAGAGGCAGCGGGCATGACTGGGTGAGGTACTTTAAAGACGGCAGCCCCCTTCCCGAGTTCATTGAGAAGCTTGACGCCATCAAAGAAATTTTGACGAGCGGCGAGCGGACACTGGTGCAGGGAGCCCTTGCCTGGTTGTGGGCGAGAAGCGATGCCGCGATCCCGATTCCGGGCTTTAAAACGAGACGGCAGGTGGAGGAACTGGCAGGTGCTGTATCCCTTGGCCCATTATCTGCTACACAAATGCAAGAAATCGATGCGATGGTGAACAGCTTCTAGCAAAGTTAGCAAGCAGATATATGTATGAATCAACCCTCACGGTTTTTCCGTGGGGGTTTGTCAATTCACAGAATTGTAATGTCAGTATGAAGAGAATGTTAAATTTTCGTATGATTTTAATGTTTTTTTAAGATAATTGGCGTATACTGTTCGCTTGAGAACAGATGGGAGTGATACCGTGCGCCAATTATTTGTGCCGTCCAGGCGGGTGGGGATAACCCTTTTCTCCTTGTTGCTCGGCGGTTTTATTTTAAACTTCTTCATGCAGGCGGCTTCGCTCGGAATGAATATCGGAAGCGTGCTGAACTGGATTTCCCAATATTACTGGCTGTATTTGTCCGGCAGTTTGTTTTTCTTTTTCGTACTGCTGGTCTGTGCCATGATCATTCCGAATGTCTATACGGGGGCGTTGATCGCTTTTATCGTATGCGTTGTCCTCGGGATCGCCAATTATGAGAAGCTGTCCACAACGGGCGAGCCTTTATTCCCATGGGATTTGATGCAGATCAAGAATGCCCAGGAAATGACGAAAATTACGAAGGGTATGATTTCGCCGACAGCGGTCGTCGTATCGGTGCTGCTCGTTGCGGCATTGATCTATCTGATGCTGAAGCTGCCGAAGGTCAAGGTCCGTCTTCCGCTGCGAATCACGCTTGGCATTGTCTCGTTGGTGGCGGTCGGCGGATTTATTCAAATGGTCGGAGGCCAGCACGCGCTGGCCACATCACTGAAGTATCAGAACATTCCGTGGAACCAGAAGGTCAACTATGCCCAGAACGGGTTCGTGTACGCCTTCGCCGGCAACCTGATGCAGAACCTGATCGAAAAACCGGAGGGTTACAGCAAAGAAGCGATCGAAGCCATCGCGCAAAAATACGGAACATCTACCGATACGCCGCCAACCAAAGCCGTAGAGCAGCCGAATATTATGTATATGATGGACGAGGCTTTTTTTGATCCGACCCGGATGCCGTCTTATACGTTCAGCGAGGATCCGCTGAAGTTTATTCACCAGAATGCCCAATCGACGCCGGATGGTTTTCTGCTGTCCCCTGAGTTTGGAGGCAACACGGCTAACGTGGAATTCGAGGCGCTGACCGGCCTGTCGATGTATTTTTTGAAGGACGGGTCGATTCCGTACCAGCAGCGAATTGTCAAAATGTCCTCACTGCCTTCCATCGTCAGCATTCTGAAGGACCGGGGGTACGAGGCGCTGGCACTGCATCCGTTTGATGACACGTTCTATAACCGCAATCGGGTGTATCCGATTCTCGGCTTCGACCAATTCACGAGCGAGAAGGACCTGCCGAACGCCAAGCGGTATACGCCGAATGGCTACATTTCCGACATGGCTGCCGTACAGGAAGCGGTCCGTGAACTGAAGTCGGCGAGCAAGCCGACGTTCCTGCACCTGGTGACGATGCAGAACCATTTTCCGTTTACCAAGGGACTGAACGGTTCGAACACGATTACGGTTTCAGGCGTCAAACCGGAATACAAAGACGAGCTGGAAACGTACACACATGATACCAAGCTGACGGATGAGGCGGTGGCTTACTTGAGCCAACAGTTGAAGACGATTCAGCGGCCGACGATCGTCGCTTTCTGGGGCGATCACCTGCCGGCATTGTCCTCGGGGGTGTATGCCCAGGCCGGATTTAACGACAATCCGCGCCTGAAGCATGAGACGAAGCTGATCTACTTGGCCAACTTTGATATCGGCAGCAAGTCTCCGGGCACGATGAGTCCCGCTTTTATCGGGCCGACCGTGTTCGAGCTGTCCGGCCAGAGTATGCCGGCGTATTACAAGCTGCTGGAGAAGGTGAAGTCCGAAATTCCCGGCTTGAACAAAAGCGTGTTAATCGGCAAGGATAACGCCGTGATTTCTGCCTTGACGCCGGAGCAGCAGTCGCTGCTGAACGATTACAAGCTTGTGGTTTACGATATGCTGGAGGGAGAGCAGTACGGCAAGGATTTGCTGTACTAGGATTGCCTGCTGCCCTCACCGATTGAAGAAGGGGATGTCCCATGGTTATACACCACGGGCATCCCCTTTGCTGTATTTATCGCTGTGCCGATACGGTCCGATAATAGGTTTTGACCGTAAACGCATAATAGGCGAGATAGATCAGAAGATAAGCCCCGCCGGAGAGTAGGATCGGAACGGCGAACAGGCCGTTGATCAGGTTAATGCCGGCAAGTGCCTTAAGCATCATGATGCTGTGGACTAGTCCGACAATCAGCGGGAGTCCAAACACGAACAGCACCTGCTTGGCGACAGACCGGCGGATATCTTTACGGCCTACGCCGATTTTTCGCAAAATGCCATAGCTTCCTTTGCTGGCTTCCGCTTCGGTCAACTGATTAAAGTAGATGATGCTCCCGGTAGCTGCCAGAAAGACCAGCCCGAGAAATCCGAGCGTAAAGACGTTGATGCCGGCGTTCTCCACATTCTGGCGGTACTGCTGATAGAATGTTGCCATTCCGCTTCCGTCTCCAGAAAGCTTGATGAGCGCCGTTGCCGTTTCCTTCGTCGTTTCCTGGCCCCTGACTTTAAAGGCCTTATAGGTGCTGGCTTCGAGGCTCTTGCTCAACTGGCTGAACAGGCTGTCGCTCATGACGATGCACAGATCCGGGTAGCCCCAAGGGAGGATGCGTCCTTCAGCAACCCCAGTCACCTCTAAGCTCACCTGTTCATTCCCCGTGGTGACGGATATTCGATTTCCTTGTACCTCATCAGCCGATAGGTTCGTGTACAATGGGCGAACGAGGACAACATCCCGACCTGCGGGCTGAAGGCGTTCTTTATAACTCAGTGTCGAAGCGGCCTGATTATAAGTTGATGCAGATATCAGCTTTACGGGAACCTCATTTGGCTCATAATTTCCCGGATGATAGGCAAACTGGGTCAGATCGGCATCGGTCGCAATCACAGAAAGGTCGATTTCGGCGATAACCGAATGCTTGGCGTCCGAGAGAATGAGTTGTCTGGCCGTTGCATCAAGCCCGTTTTCCGAAGCGGCGTAGGTGTAGCTGAACGGCATCTCCTCTTCGGCGCTCTGCTTTTGGGTATAAAAAAAGCTGTAGCCGACGCTTACCGCGCACAAGGTCAGGGAACTGAGCAGCGCGATCGTGGTCAGCATGACCGTATTGCTGCGGATGCGGTAGAGCAGCTGGGAAGTGCCGATCATGTTGATGCCGCGATAATACCTTTTTTTATGATGTGATGACAGCTGTAAGAGCGCAATGACAAGGGAGCGGAACAACAGATAGGTGCCTGCGCCTAGTCCTATAAAAATGATGGAGAAGTTGACAAGGATACCTTGGGTCGTACTTATAGGTTTAAAGGCGGTCCAGTAACCCAGAGTTATGAGGATAACGGACAGCCCTGCAGCGAGCCGAGAAATTCGGGGGGCATGCTCGCCTTTTCGCTCGGCTTGGAATAGCTCCACAAGCTTGAACTTATAGATCAGCCTGTAGCCCTGCATGGAAGTGATCAAAATCAGGGCCGCAAATACCAATGTAACTTGACCAATGGCCCCGATGTGAATTTCAAACCCGGCTCGGACCGGGTTATCCAGCAGCTTCAGCAAAATCATAGTGAACAGCTTCGATAAAAGGGTGCCGAGAAAGACGCCCAAGATCAAGGCAACCAGACTCATGATCAGGTTTTCATAGAACAGCATCCGGGCGATCGTTTGTCTTCGCATACCGAGCAGAGCATATAAACCAACCTCCTTCTTTCTTTTTCGGGTAAAGAAGGCATTCGAGCCCCATACGAATATGGCTGTGAATAAGATCAGGATGACGGATGCCTGGGACAGAACGGCCCGGAGGCTTTCGGAGGACTGAAGTCCTTCAGCGATGGCCTGGCTATATTGAAGCGACACGAAAATATAGTAAATCATGACACTGAAAATCATGGACAGCAGATAGATTAAATAGTTTTTGACGTTCCCCTGAATATTTTTCTTCGCTACGTCAAACAGCGTCAATGGCTCCGCCTCCCAGTACGGCCAGTACATCCAGCACTTTTTTGAACATGTCCCTTCGCGACTGGCTTCCTTTGACCAATTCGGTGAACAGGCTTCCATCCTTGATGAAAATCACCCGCTTGCAGTAGCTGGCGGCATAGGCGTCATGGGTAACCATCAGAACTGTAGTTCCTTCCTGTTCGTTTAGTTCCTTCAGGCTCTCCAGAAAGTCGGTCGCCGATTTGGAATCGAGCGCCCCGGTAGGCTCGTCGGCGAGCAGCAGCGCGGGTTTCGTCACGATCGCCCGGGAAGCGGCCGTGCGCTGCTTCTGCCCGCCCGATATCTGGTACGGATACTTGTCCAGAATAGACTGGATCCCGAACCGGACCGCAACCTCGCTTGCCCGCTGCTCCAGCTGCCCGACATTCATTTTGGCAATGGCCAGCGGAAGCACGATATTCTCCTTAACTGTCAGCGTATCGAGCAGGTTGTAATCCTGAAAAACGAAGCCCAGCCGGTCTCGGCGAAACGAAGACAGCTGCTCTTCGTTCATGTTCAGGATGTTGTGTCCGTCGATCACCACCTCGCCCGAGGTCGGGGAATCAATGGTGGCCAAAATATTGAGCAGCGTCGTCTTTCCTGAGCCTGACGGTCCCATAACAGCCACGCTGTCGCTTTCCTTGACGGTTAGGTCGATGTGCTGCAGGGCGGATATGACGCTGTCTCCCGAGCCGTATACTTTGGAGATTTGTTTGCCTTCGATGACGACATTCATTGATTGTGTCTCCTCCTTAATGGGGTCTGTATTAGACTTCATTAACCCATGCGGCCGAACAAAGTGAACAGGGAAATCCCGACACAAACGATCAGCGTCCAAGTTCCTATTTTCAACCATCCGGGAAAAGGGATGCTGCGCAGTATGGTCCACCCGAACGGAATAAAAGCGACGGCAAGCCCTCCGGCTGCCGCGATGGACCATGGCGTCGTTCCTTTCAAAACGCCGAGCGGGAGTGCGCTGGCCAGTGCCAGTGCTGCGGATTGGACCAAGCCGAGCGTTCCGGAACGGTAAGAGCCGATGGCCAGCACGATCCATCCTAAGATGATAGCCAGATTAAAAGTGCTGTAGATGTGGAAGGCACCGTACGCATCTCCAACCGTGTTCACCGCCTGACCAACGCCGCCCGTTTTCACCAGTTGAAAAGCCAGATGGTCGACTCCTGCATGGAAGGTGCGGGCAAACAGGCCTGAAATGACGAATAATCCGCCCCAAAGCGCGAAGCGCGGTTTCGAAACGCCGATCGACTGGACCAGCAGCAGGACGGCCGGCCAGAGCATGATAATCCCAGCCCCGAACAGGCTGTACGAAGCCGTCATCTGCAGCGGATGCTTGTCATAAGCTGCCAACTGGTCGGGAAAGAAAAAGTGATACGGTGAGCGGAGCAGGATGCCCGCCAGAAGCAGTATAGGCGAAACGATCAAGGCGATTCCCCCGGCCCACGTTCCGGGAAAACCCTGCTTCGCCATTGCTGAGGTCAGCGCTATTTTACCATGTCCTTGCATAAAATCTCTCCTTGTTCTTTGCTGTTACCAAGCCCGGTAGTGCTCATTATAAAGGAGTCAAATTGCATCAAAGCTTACGGTATTAGGAAGAACCTAACGATTTTGTCACATTGGGCTGAAAAGCTGGAGGCAGGGGAGGATGTCGTTTACAATAAGGATACGATATAAGTGCATGAGCAAAGGATGAACCGGATGAACATGAAAATTTTGGTAGTGGAGGACGAACCCGTAATCCGGGAGATGATCGGGGACTCGCTTGCGAAATGGGGATTCGAACCGATCCTGGTCAGCGATTTCGAACAAGTGATGTCTTTGTTCAGTGAACAGGCCCCTGGACTGGTCATTCTGGATATCAACCTTCCAAAGTTCGACGGTTACTATTGGTGCAGCCGGATCAGGGAGGTGTCCAAGGTACCGATCCTCTTTTTGTCCTCGCGGACGACGCCGATGGATATGGTGATGGCAATGAATATGGGAGGGGACGATTTTATCCAGAAGCCTTTTCATATGGATGTGCTGATGGCCAAGATTAACGCTATGCTGCGAAGAGTGTACTCCTACCTTGATGTACAAACCCATGTTATCGAGCATCAAGGCGTACTGCTGAACCTGAACGATGGGGATGTGTCCGTCGGAGAGCACCGGGCAGAGCTGACCAAAACCGAATTTATCATCCTGAACATGCTGATGCGGCATGCAGGCACGATCGTCGGACGAACGAAGTTGATGCGGAGCCTGTGGGCAGACGAAAGTTTTATTGACGATAATACGCTTACCGTGAATATTGTCCGAATCCGGAAGAAGCTGGCTGACCTCGGGAAGAAGGATTATATTGTGACTAAGAAGGGGCAAGGGTATCTGATACCATGAAATTTGTGGACTATGTAAAGGTCAAAAGCTGGTTTATCGCGTTCTACATCCTGCTGATGAGCCTTGTGACGCTGTTTATGTATATGGATTCGGACGGTTCTTCCGGAATAGAGAACATGGTGTACTTGAATATGATCTGTTTTGCCGGTGCCGCGCTGTACCTGGTGATCGGCTATTTTTACCGGAGACCTTACTATCAGATGCTTCAGCAAATGAAGATCAGCAAAATGGAGGAAGTAACAGCCCTCCTTCCCGAACCACAGCATCGGCAGCAGGCAATCATTAATGAATGGGCCGGGCGGCTTCAACGTCTGCACTCTGCCCAGCTCAAGCAGCAGCTTCATGAGAAGAAGGATCATCAGGACTTTATCATGTCATGGATTCATGAAGTAAAGCTGCCGATTACCGCGTCCAGGCTCCTGTTGGAGAACGGTATGACTCACAATGCGGAAGCTGTCATGGACAAGCTGGAGGACGAGATCGACAAAATCGATCATTATGTGGAGCAAGCACTCTATTATTCACGGATCGACTCGTTCAACCGGGATTACTTGATTACCGAAACCGCGCTGGAGCCTCTGATTAAAGCAAGCGTCAAGAAATACGCCAAGCTGTTCATAAACAAGCGAATCCAGTTTCAGATGGCCGGCAAGCCGCTTTTCGTTCATACCGACGGCAAATGGCTGGGTTATATGATCGACCAGATCGTGTCCAACGCGCTCAAATATACCGGCGAGAACGGCCGCATCCTGTTCCGTTGTGAGGAGGATGCCGCCGAGAAGCGGCTGGTTATTGAAGACACGGGGATTGGTATCAAGGCGGAGGATCTGCCGCGTGTTTTTGATAGAGGCTTTACGGGCGGAACGGGCAGAACCGAAGCCAAATCCACGGGTATGGGGCTCTATTTGGCCCGTCAGATGGCCCTGAAGCTCAGCCACCGCCTGACGGTTGATTCGGCCGAAGGCGAGTCGACTGCGTTTACGCTGCATTTTCATAAATTTAAGCAGGAATAGCGGACATATATAGCCGGTTATTCATAAGTTTTCTCGTAGAGCTTTAATATAATTTGAGAAACAGGATGGGATTAGGATGAAAAAAAACGCAGCCACGATGTTCAGCAAAATCCGCAACGCCATTAACGCCATGATCATATCGGAACTGGAACAGCGCGGCATCGAGGGCATTGTCTCCTCACACGGGGATATTTTGTGGGCGCTGTATATCCAAGACATGCAGCCCATAACCGTGTTGAGCGAAAAAATCGACCGGACGCAGCCGACGGTCACTGTGCTCGTAAACAAACTGGAGAAGCTGGGATACGTCCGTAAAGTAAAGAGCAAGGAAGACAGCCGCATGACGCTGGTTTCGCTGACGCCAAAAGGAAAAGAATTGGAGCCGGTGTTCCAGGAAGTATCCGCCCGTCTCAACGAGACCATATACGGCGGACTTTCCGACAAGGAGCAGGTTCAGCTTGAATCCCTGTTGGAGCAAATATTCAAGAGGTTCTAATGCTTCGTCCGCAAATATATAGACATCTATGTAATTATTCGGTACACTGTAATATATAGATATCTATGTAAATAGTGAGGAGGTATTCTTTATGAAATGCGAGCTGAAACATACGACGATTCACTACGAGATTCACGGCAACGGCAAGCCGGTTTTGCTGCTGCATGGGTTTTCCTGTGATCATCACCTCATGACGGGATGTATGGAACCGGTGTTCAAGAGCCAATCCGGCTGGAAAAGGGTATATCCGGATTTGCCGGGAATGGGGGACAGCACCGTTACAGACGGTATCCAGAGTACGGATGATATGCTGGAGGCGCTCGATGAGTTTGTTGGAGAAATTTTGGGGGATGAGCCTTTTATTTTGGCTGGAGAATCTTACGGCGGCTATTTGTCCAGAGGACTGCTCAAGAAGCGTCAGCATCAAATCGAGGGTCTGCTCCTGATCTGTCCAACAGCGGGACAGGCGAAGCACGACGCGCCGGCATTTCAGCTCATTGCCCAGGATGAAGAGTTTATGTCGCAGTTGAACCATCCGTACGCGGGTGAATTTAGCGGAATGCATACGGTACAGGACGAGTACAATTGGAGCCGGTTTGAACGGGAAATTGTGACCGGGCTCAAAAAAGCTAATCGGCCGTTTCTGGAGCGTTTACGCCAGCGTTATGATTTCTCGCCTGAAATGGAGAAGCTGGACACCCCTTATGTGAAGCCCGTGCTTATTCTGGCCGGCCGGCAGGATCATATCGTCGGTTACCGGAATCAGTGGGCGTTTGCGAACGAGTATCCGCGGGCAAGCTTCGTCATGCTTGATCGGGCTGGCCATAATCTGCAGATCGAACAAAGCAGGTTATTCCACGTCCTGGTGGAAGAATGGCTTGATCGGGTAACCGAAGAGCAGGAAGCCAAGCACAGAAGAGCGTAACCAGGATGCGTTCAAACTAGATTTTTTTCAACACAGCATATTTTCACAATGACCAAACTCCCGATAGGGGGTCTTTTTTTCTGGAAGGTACCTTTTCCAGCAATAGCCCGATCCTTATAAATAACCGTTGCAAGCTTTAGGGACAGAGGAGCTTCCCCAGCGCTTTTCTTGACGGAAGCGAAAATATTGATTATCCTTATATTTAATAAACATTAAATTTAATACGCATATAAAGGGTGGTTTTTCTGCAGCTCGATAAACTGGTCAATTATTATAAGGCTTTAGCCGACCGGAACCGGATTCGGATTCTGGTGCTCCTGTCTCAAGAAGAAATCAACGGAATGACCCTTGCGGAGAAGCTGGGTGTCACCCCTGCGACGATCACGCATCATATCGCCAAATTAAAGGAAGTCGGGGTTGTCATGGAGCGCCGGGAAAAGAACGTGTCGTACTACCGGATTTCGCAGGACATGATCGAGCGTACGGAAGGCCAGCTGCTGAAGCTGATCCGCAATTATGAGCCCCAGGAGGATCAGCCCGGGCCGCAGTTGTCCGCTAAGAACGAGAAGCTTCGGGACACCGTGCTCAAAAGCTTCATCATGGATGACGGCCGGCTGAAGAACATCCCGGCACAACTCAAGAAAAAGCTGATTGTGCTTGAGTTTATGGTGCGAAACCTGGATATGGGACGAAAATATACGGAGAAGGAAATCAACGAGTTCATTAAAACGTATCATCCCGATTTTGCCACGATCCGCAGGGAATTCATTATGCATCACTACCTGTATCGTGAAAAAGAAATCTATGAGTTGAATCCGGTGGAAATGTGGGAGAAATGGGAGTATCTCTAGGGAGGCGGTTACGTGCTAGTAGACCCATTGGAAGTTGTGGAACGCTGCGATACCCCGCGCGGCGAAATTCAGCTCCAGCGCCGGGGCTGCGAATACGAATTGATCAGTAACGGTACGTTTCTCATGGCCACCTATAACGGCGAGTCGGAAAAAAGGCTTGTCCGTTCGGCCATCGATGCCTGCGCCAAAGACGGGATGACTCTGCTGATCGGAGGCTTAGGTGTCGGCTATTCTTTGGGTGAGGCGGTGCATCATCCGCAAACCGGTCAAGTCACTGTCGTGGAAATCGAAGACCAGGTCATCACCTGGAACCGGACTTATTTAGCGCCATTTTCCGGAAACGCGCTGTCCCACCCAAAGACGAGGGTCGTATGCGCCGACCTGCTGAAATGGATATCCGAGACCGACGAGACGTTCGATGCGCTATGTTTTGACATCGATAACGGGCCGGATTGGACGGTGTTTCAGAACAACGAAAGCTTGTACTCTCCGGAGGGACTTAAGGCGCTTACCCGCCTGCTGAATCCCGGAGGCGTCATGTCTTTCTGGAGTGCTTCGACGTCTCCGGCATTTAAGGCGCTCCTCGAGTCCCGTTTTGCCGGCGTGGAAGAAATTCGCATCGAGCAGCCGCGGAACGTCGAGCCTGATGTGGTGTACATAGCCAAAACTTAAACTGCAATCGTGCAGCGCTTTATGGAAAAAGGGTTGAACATGTGACTGCGATATGGTAGATTAAGGGCATTCAAGTCATGAAAGGGTGACCTTAGGCCAATGATCTACTAATCCTATCCACACAAAACAATCGTTTGAAACGATGTTTAGGATAGGATTCGTGCGGGCTTTTTTAAGTAGTCATGCTGGTTGGGCATGTGCTTCTTAAATGCGGGATCATGGCGCACCCTCTTGACGAGAGGATTCAGCGGATTTCCATGCGTATACAGCCTCCTGTCCTGAACATCGGGACAGGGGGCTTTTTTGTGTGGCAATGAGGCGACCGAACACGCTATCCAATCTGCTGAACAATCGAAAGGAGTGACTTGCATGCCAGGTCCTAATCCGAACGCGAAGTATCCGATACCCGGGGATAACAATATGCAGTTTATCAAAAACGTGATCACGATGCCGAACCTGATCGCGGGAGATTATTCTTACTACTATGCGATCAATGGAGAGTCGTTTGAAGATCAGGTGCTATATCATTACGAATTTCTCGGAACCAAGCTAATGATCGGCAAGTTTTGCTCGATTGCCGGTGAGGCGCGTTTTATGATGGATGGAGGCAACCATCGGATGGACGGCTCTACGTTTCCTTTTAATATTTTCGGAAACGGCTGGGAAGCCCACACGCCAACACTGGATCAGCTCCCGATCAAGGGGGATACCATTGTGGGAAACGACGTCTGGATCGGACGAAGGGCAACGATCCTGCCAGGCGTGAAGATTGGCAACGGAGCGATCATCGCGGCCGAAGCCGTTGTGACAAGGGACGTCGAGCCTTACACCATCGTCGGCGGCAACCCGGCGAAGGAAATCCGCAAGCGCTACGCACCCGAGGTGATCGCCGAGCTGCTGGAGATCCGCTGGTGGGATCACGACATCGAAGAAATCGAGCGGTTCATGGGCGCCATTGCCAGCGGCGACATGGATCTGCTGCGGCAGATGGGCAAGCCAATGCTGCAGGAAGGAGGCATGTCAAATGAGAATTGAATTGGTGGAATTCGCCTTGCCTTTGCCGGACTCGGGGCCGTACGGTATTGCGGCCGGCAGAGATGGGACTGTGTGGTTTACGGAGCAGAAAAGGAACCGGATCGGAGCCCGGAATGAGCATGGCGAGTTTACCGCGTTTGACGTGCCGACACCCAATGCGGGGGTGATGTCGATCCTGTGCGACCGAAACGGGGATCTTTGGTTTAATGAATATCATGCCGGGCAAATCGGCCGGATGACGCCAGGCGGAGAGTTCAAGGAGTATAAGCTGCCCGACCCGGGCTGTGCGCCGTTTGGTCTCGCTGAAGGGCCTGACGGGGCGATCTGGTTCACCGAGATGATGACCGGCCGGATCGGCAGGCTCAGCCCTGGGGGTGAAGTGACCGAGTACAAGCTTCCCCATGAGGGTGCTTTTCCATCGTTCATCACCACAGGCAGTGACGGGAAGCTGTGGTTTACGGAAAACCAAGGGAATCGGATCGGCACCATCGACACAGACGGTTCAGTGACTCACTATGCGCTTCCAACGCCAGGTTCCGCACCGGTGGGGATTACGGCGGGCCCAGACGGCGCGCTGTGGTTTGTGGAGATCGCCGGGAATCGGGTCGGCAGAATCACGACGGACGGTGAGATAAGCGAGTATTCGCTGTCTACCGAAGGGGCGAAGCCTCACGCGATCACGTCCGGAATCGGCCAGGACCTTTGGTTCACGGAATGGGGTGCGAACCGGATCGGCCGCATCACCGTGGACGGTAAACTGACCGAATATGACATTCCGACACAGGGGTCGGAACCGCATGGCATCACTGTGGCCGCGGACGGCACGGTGTGGTTTGCCGAAGAATGCAATCGTCTTGGACGATTGACGATCAAGTAAAGAGTGCGAAGCAAAAGTCTCAGGATCATCCGTGACCTGAGACTTTTTGGTATGAAAATGACATATCTTTTTCTGTCCGTTTATTCGGAATAATGGACTAAGTGGATGCTCCACGAGTACTAATTTTTTAACTATTTTTGTCGAAAGCCTTGTAAAGCAATATTAGATATATTAAATATAGATTGTATAACAGCAATGGAGAACCTCGATTCCGTTCGGCGTTCAGCATGGCGAGGTTTCGAATACGGGCCGGGAGTAGGGTGTTTCTTTCAATTGCCAACCAAATCAGCGTAAAGTTGAGGTGTATTGTTCATGCTTCGAAAGTTCACCACGGTTTGTCTCGCTGCGGTCTGTGCACTGTCCATCTCCATGGGTGCGTCCGCCGAACCGGCGTCAAACCCCTCATCCTCATCCAGCGGCATCAAATGGCCGGAATCGCAAGCGCTTCCAAGCTTTGCTAAGGTGAAGCATCTGGACGTTGCGGACGTTTATGACGCCCCCGGAGACGTCAAGATCATGCTGGCGACCCTCCAGGGCATCGTCAACCGAAACCAGCCTCGAATTTATTTGCTGGAGAGCCAGGAAGAAGGCAAAATGACTTGGCTGAACGATCTCAAGGTGCCTTATACGGTGCATGACGATCCTTGGGAACTGGTAAGCGATTTTAAAAAAGAAGTGAAGGGAATCATCGTCTACGATCCGAAAGTGCCGGACAGCATTAACGTGGCGACAACGCTTGCCGGGCTGAAGGATGCGGTGGTCGCCAGCCCTGAGCTCAGCGCTAAGCTGACCGCAGCTCCTTACGGCTTGAAAGTGCTCGATGATTTGCAGGGCAAGTTTAAGGATAAATTGGATGCCTACACCTGGCAGTACGAAAATTTGTGGAAGCAGACGACGCACCGGATGCTGATCGGGCTGAGCCCGGATACGTCAGTGAAGCTGCCTCCGGGACTCCCGCAGTCGTTTAAAGTGGTGGCTGAGGAGAAGACGCAGGAGCGGGATGCGAAGAACCGCAAGATCTATGACCTGGATTTGACGTCTTTCCTGGGTACGGATGCGGTATACCTCCGCTTTGAGGATGCGTTCCAGCAAGACGGATGGGGATCGGCCGTTCATGAAGTGACCGTGAAGGCTGATGGTCAGACGATCGCTCAGTTCGTGCCCGGAACCGACGATGAGAAGCCGTTCCTGTACGATGCCCAAGGCTCGCAGCTTTCCGAGGGAAGCGGTGGACACCGGTTCGCAGACAACGGGCGGTACTTTGTCTACGAATTTAAAGTACCTGCTGGCACGAAGTCGTTGACCGCTTCGGTGGATATGTGGAACCAATTTAAGGTGCTTGCGGGCAACGAAGCTCCGCCTTCATCGGAACAGAAAGAGCCGTATGGCTATCTCCGCGATTATGCGGTCGCCAACAAGGCGATGGTATTCTGGCTGGGCACCAATACGCCTGAGCAAAAGGCATTGTTTGATAAGATCCTTGCCGATGTTCCTGCAGGAACACCCTACCTCGGCTGGTTTAGCAACGATACTGAAGGCGAGTTCAACGGGGTAGAGCTGTTGTCGAACCACAGCATCTACGTTCTTGCTGCCGACTGGTTCAGTAATCTGACCGTATTTTCCGGTACGGAGAACAAAGGCCAAGGGCCGCTTCCGTCCGACAAGGTCAAGACACCAAAGCTCGAAAATAAAATTTATGTGACGTACACCTTCAGCGAAGGCGACAACTTCCAGTATAACCAGCACCGGATGCGCAATTTGTGGGATGATCCGAACCGCGGCAAAGTGCCGATCAACTGGACGTCCAGTCCGATGCTGTACGACGGGGCGCCGGCTATGCTGAACTACTACAGAAGCACGGCAACGGCGAACGACCAGCTGATCGCTGGACCTTCCGGCGGCGGGTACTTCTACCCGAACGCTTGGCCGGAGAAGACGCTGCCTGCATTCCTGAAGAAGACGTCCTCCTACCTGAAAAAGACCGGAATGACCGTACCCTACGTACTGAACCGCGTTTCGAACCAAAACGTTCCGCTCAGCGACTCGGTCGTCAAAGCTTATGAGGACAATTATCGTCCAAACGGACTGCTCCTGAGCTGGGAAGATCATTTCGGCGTGGAGATCCTGAATGGAAACCTGCCGGTATCGACGATCCAGGGCATTAGTACCGTACAGGACGGACAAAAGATTCTGGCGGACGCCAAAGCAAAGTGGGACGGCAAATCTCCGTTGTTCGTATCCCTTGGGCTGCTGGCCTGGAATATGACGCCGACCGATGTGGTGAAGCTGACGGATTCGCTCGGACCGGAGTACCAGCCGGTGCTGGCGGATCAATACTTCTCCCTCATTCGGGAGGCGAATCATCTGCCGAAAAAGCCGTAAACCAATGACAATAATAAAAGCGGTCGACGCGAAATGGCGTTGGCCGCTTTTGGCATTTCATCAAGGATAATATTTCATATACCTATTGACAATGGATCCGGGAATCCATTATCTTTATGATTAAAGTTGAGTGAGTAATTCACTCATTATAAAACGAAAGCGGGGAATTCATATGAGCAATGCTTTGGTTCAAATCGTGATGCGGAAAAGAAATCAACAGAAAAATGCGCGGCTGCTTCGTATAACAGCTTCCGAAGGAATCGCTGAATCCGGCTTTGTGCGTATTGGCGGGATTGAACAATGGGTGACCATCCGGGGAGAAAACCGGCGCAATCCGATACTGCTGTTTATTCATGGAGGGCCGGGATCGGTGTACTCCATCTTCAGTCCACTGCTGCGTTCCTGGGAAAAGGATTTTACGATCGTGCAGTGGGATCAGCGGGGTGCGGGGAAGACCTTCCGGCGCAACGGCAAACAAGGCAGCGGATTGTTGACCTTCGACCGATTGGCGGAGGACGGGATCGAGTTATCCGAATATCTATGCGGCAAGCTCCAGCAGACAAAGCTAATTCTGGTTGGCAGTTCGGTCGGCAGCCTTACCGGCATCATGA
The DNA here is from genome assembly GCF_025809195.1 of Paenibacillus sp. PSB04. Classification (NCBI taxonomy): domain Bacteria; kingdom Bacillati; phylum Bacillota; class Bacilli; order Caryophanales; family Paenibacillaceae; genus Paenibacillus; species Paenibacillus sp. PSB04. The sequence goes on along the minus strand of NZ_CP081301.1, from coordinate 5,687,039 downwards.
TGGCTGCGCACCGTCCGGATTTATACCACGCTTATGTAGGGACGGATCAGAACGCTCCCGATCCCGAACACGTCGGGCATCGATTGCTGCTGGAGGCATTCCGAACTACGGGCAACAAGAAGGGAGCCGAACTGCTCGAGCGTATGGGGACCGATCCTTCTACCTGGAACAGCAGGGATGTCGATACACGCAACCGGCTTATGGTGAAGGCAATACGTGGTGTGCCTAATATGATCACGGATTTGATCATGCCTTCGATGCTGTCATCTCCGGAACACACGATGAGGGACATGTCGGATATGTTTAAAGGTATGAAATTTTCCGCTGAAGCTCTTCATGAAGACATGGTCCATTTTGATTTTGACAAGATCGGATATCGCTTCGAGCTGCCTGTGTTTATTGTTCAAGGGGATTCGGACTTTATTACGCCGACGGCAACGGCCAAAGCGTATTGCGGCCGCATTGATGCCCCTTACAAAGAATTCGTGCTCATCCATCAGGCCGGCCATTTGGCGTGCTTTTCCCGGCCGCAACAGTTTTTCGCATTTCTGCAGAATAAAGTCCTCCCCTTGGCGGTGGCTGCGGAAATGAAGCAAGCACGGTGATCCAGAAGGAAGGTCATGGTACAATAGGGATACATTATTTTTGAGAGATTGGAGTTCGGAGTCTATTGTCGCCATTAAATAAGGAACAGCTGGCCCATATCCGGGATGAGAGGAAAAATCAAATCAAGCAGGCCGCGACAAAGCTTTTTGCCCGCAGCGGCTTTACAGGAACGAAGACCAGCATGATCGCGGCGGAAGCCGGCGTCAGCGAGGGGCTGATCTACCGTTATTTCACATCCAAGGATGAGCTGTTTACCAGTATCGTCCAGGAGTTGATGGAGGAAGGGCGGAGAGAGACGGGGAATGTGCCGAGCCTGCCTGGCACGCCATATGAGCAGATTCAAGCGCTGACGGAAAATATGCTCAGCGAGAACAAATTTGCTTTTATGCTCATTCTCCGCGCCGTCCGCAGCCTTGACGCCATTCCCAAGGACGCCGCAGAACTTCTGAAGGAGCACTCGGCGGATGCCATGATCGAGCCGCTGATTCCTTTGTTCGTGCAGGGGCAGGAGGCCGGGGAGTTTGCCGAAGGCGATCCTCGCGAGCTGCTTCACTGGTATTTTTACATCGTGAACGCCTTGATCGTCGAGGAAGCGGATGAGAAGCCGTATGGAACACCGTCGGCGGAAATGCTGATGAGGATGCTGAAAAGGTGATCGTAATGGAATAGGGATAAAATCATAACTTCCGGACAACACCTGCCTGTACACCTCCTATCAATCTAGCATAGGATACCGTATCGGAGGTGGTGAAGGCTATGTTGTACGAAAGTCGCAAACTCGCCCAAGGAACCTCGTTTGAAACAACGATGCACATTTTTGACGGTGATGCTCCTGGTACTGTTTTCATGATCGTGGCAGGCATTCATGGCAGGGAAGTGGGGAGCATTCGCGCCGCGCAGAAGCTGGTTAGACAGCTGAAAAACGGCGATTGGACGATTGAACGGGGCACGCTGATCGTAGTCCCTATTGCCAACCGGCCTGCTTTCAAAAAGCGAATCCGGGGCAAGCCGGATTTGAACCGGACGTTCCCGCGAGGTCGGTCAGGCCGCACCACGCATGAAATGTCGCGTGCTTTGTATAAAATCATGCGAACGTATAAACCTGCCTGGTACCTGGATCTTCACGAAGCCAACGGCCTGTCGTCCGCGAGCGCAGACGTTCTGGGACAGACGCTGATTACGGATTCAGGTAGCCCGGCTGTACCCGCTGTCCGGAGGGTGATCAAGCATATGAACGGGAGGGTGGTCCGCCGTTCTCATCGTTTTCATATCCGGATGCACAAGCTGAAAGGCTCTTCCCGGACAGCCGCGGCTGATCGGCTAAAGGCCAAAGCGGTAACCGTTGAAACGTGCTGGAGCCTCGACATGAACATACGGATCAACTACCAAACCGAGGTGGTACGATCATTTCTACGGGAGGCGGGCTTAATTTAAGAGATGATTCAACGCAAAATATCGTTAGACGGCAAACGGCCGGCCAGGATAAACCCTGATCGGCCGTTTTTGATTGTGTGATTTTATGCAAAAACAGCTGCATAGAGCTTATTCCGCATCAACGAAGAAATTCCGGCTGCCGATTTGAACATCCTGAACATTTGGTTTTCCATCTTTGCCGGAGTAGATAAAAAAGACGTAACGTTCAACTGTACCGCCAGTAAACTTGAGGGTAATCGTATTGCCCGAAATGCTGTACGTTCCCGTTCCGCTAGACCCCGCGGAGGTATTGGTTGTTCCGGAACCAGCCTCCTGTGTACCAAGGGTGAAGTTGTCGGCTTTGAACGTACCGTCGGTTTGGAAAGTCAATCGTTCCTCCCATGCCGAGGAGGCCGAATTTACTCCAGCCATTCCCGAATAACCCCTATACACGTAACTGCCGCTTAGTTTATGGTTGGACGCAACCGGCGTTACTCTCTCGAGAAGCACATCGTCAATGTACAGGTTTCCTAAGGACGATACCCGAATCGTGTGGGTTGTTCCGTTACCCAAAACCAGCTTACCATTGGTAATGGAATAATCTCTGCATGAAAGCTTCGAGCAATCGATGGTTTCCGGGCCGCCGGTGGCCGGCTCGCCGATGACAACCTTTTTGCCTGAAAGGAAGGTGTAATAATCCCAGCAAGCTCCTCCGCACTCATAACCGCCTGGGTCCAAGCGCATGCCAACATACATTCCTTGAAGCTTATCAAGCTGTACCGGTACGGCCGGTGCTGATTCATCGCCGTCGTTTTCCGTTGGTTCCGTGCCAGCCGGCGGATTTGCTGTCGTATCTCCTGCGTGCGCAAGAATCTCCGCCGCCTGTTCTTTGGTCAGTCCAAGCTGTTTCAGCATTTGTTCCGAAAATATTGTGATTTCGCGATTTTTGGCATCCCATACGACAAATCCGCCAGTCGCCTCGCCGACAAATCTTAGAGGTACAAGCGTGTTTCCACGGACGCTCCGCGCGGGTTTATCCAGGGATACTTTTTTTCCGTTCACAGTAGCTTCCTTGCTGTTCAGCTGCAGGGTAAAAGACAGCGAATCTTTCTGGCCTGTGATGGTTTGATTACGCGGGTCCCAGTTCAGTGAAATTCCCATCGACTCGAACAGCGGGCGCATTTGCACCAAGGTAGTTCCCCCATCCACCACTGGGTCCACTGAAAAGTTGACCCACTTTGTATCCACGGCGACTTTGATTGATGAGGCGGCTTCAGCATGAGCTGATGTGCCACTCCAAATCCCCGTCAAGAGCAAGCAAATGAACGCCATGATGAGCGCAGCTGCTCCGGTTTTTGATTTTACGGCTTGAATCATCTTTCTTCTCCTTTTCCCAAATATGTTACAGATACGACATTTCGGCGACGACAACCATTTGTATGTGTAAAATGGCCGATTATTCCCGGACGCTTCCGATTATAGTTCGATTTGGATGTGCAAGTGAGGTCCATAGTTCCTTTTTTTTACATATACGTTATAGGTCGAAAAGAAGAAAAAAATTTGCATATCTGCACACGGTTTGCCACGGTTGCAGATGTGCCGGATGTTGATTGGCAATGGTGAAAAGAAATGCTGCTAGTCCCGGACCGTCGTTCCGTCTGTCGTCAGTTGTACCGGCCTGCGGATCACCCGCAGAATGCTGTCCAGATTGGTGATCAGCGTTCCGGTAATAATCGTAATCATGCCGGCGACCGAGAGCCAGGTGATGCGTTCATGATACAGCACGGCCCCTGCCGCCATGGCGATCATGGGCGAGATGTACAGCCATGTCGACGGAAAAACGGGATTCGTCTTGGCAACCAGCCAATAATAGAGACTGTGGGCGACCATGGATCCCATAACGATCAGATAAATGAGTGAACCGAGTGCGGCACCGGCGGGCAGCCCGGCGGCATGTATGGGCTCAGTCAGCAGAGATAGCACAAGCAGAAGGAATCCGCCATGCATCATCTGCGCCGCATTCAGCGCAATGGGCGACGCTTCGGGAAAGCGTTGGATCACCTTTCGTGAATACAGCGTTCCTGCGGCGTAGCAGATTTCCCCGGCAAGGATGACTAGGCCGCCGCTGATCCAGGCGCCTCCGGTGGAGGGAGAGAGGTCCGAGAGCAGCAGCAGCAGGACGCCCGCGAAACCTAGAAGGCAGCCGGCGACGGTCCTCGTCGTGCTCTTTGCTTTGAAGACCAGCATTTGGATGAGTAAAATGATCAGCGGACCTGTAGCCGAGAAGACGGCGGCGGATCCGGAAGAAACGTGCTGCTCGGCCCAATAGAGCGGCGCAAACGTGCCGAAGGTCAGCAGGATGCCGCTCAGCAGCATTTCTTTGCGCAGCAGAAGACGGAAACGGGACTTTTTGCGCCAAACCATCCACAAAAACAGCGCCAAGCCGGCCGCAAAAAAGCGCAGTCCCGCCGAGAAAAAGGGCGGAGCGGACGCGTCCACCCCGATTTTAATGGCCAGAAACGTGGTGCCAAAAATAAGACACATCAGCAAGTAGTTGACAAGTATCATGCTAAATCCTCCTTTGGTTGTCTTCCCATCATACAAGGAGGCTTACAGAACAGATGCATGATCACAGAACAGATGGACGCGGGTTTATAGTACAATGAGTCTACAACCCATTTGATGTCCGGAGGGAAAATGAAATTGCAGACGACACAGAAGGATCATCCGCTGCTGTACCGGCAGGTCTACGATCATATTGTCGCCAGGATTCAGCGGGGAGAACTTGTTGCCCATGACAAGCTTCCTTCGATCCGGATGCTGGCCGGGGAGCTGCAGGTTCATCGGCTCACCGTTTTTCGCGCTTACCAGCTGCTGAAGGAAGAGGGGAAGGCTTACGTAAAGGAAAAATCGGGGTATTATGTTGCTCCGATGCATGAAATCACGGGAATGCCAACCTATGAAAAAAGCTCCGCTGCTACCCGGACCTATCGGAACGAGATGTCCGACATTCAGCGCGTGCCTTCCGTTTATCAATTTTCGCAGGCGCTGATTGATCCCAATCTGCTGCCCAATTTGTATCTGTCCCAATATGTCAAAGAGGTGTTTGACCGCTATCCGAAAATGATCGGCACTTATTCCGATTTGCAGGGGGATGCCGAGCTGAGGGATTTTCTTGGCGATTACATGACAGGAAGGCTCAAGGTGAGTATATCGGCGGACGAGTTGATCATTACATCCGGTGCGCAGCAGGCTATTGATCTGTTAGCCCGGCTCTATATTCGTCCGCTGGACGCCGTGATGGTGGAGCGTCCGACTTACAGCGCGGCACTGGATATTTTTCGCGCTCAGGGGGCCCGTTTTCTCTCCGTCGACATTTCGCCCGGCGGATACGACCTTGTCCAGGTCGAGGAGATGATGAAGCGGCACAAGCCCCGCTTTTTCTATATGAATCCGACCTTTCATAACCCAACGGGCTATTCGGTCCCTGCCGGTCAGCGGAAAGAGCTGGTCGCCTTGGCCGAGAAATATCAGTGCCTGCTCGTTGAGGACGACACGTTTCGGGACATTTATTTCGGAGAGCCTCCGTCATTACCGCTGTTTACCTATGACACGGAGGGATGGGTTATCTATTTGAGCAGCTTCAGCAAATACGTAGCTCCAGGTCTTCGAATCTGTGCTGTGGTGGGCCGAAGCTCGGTCATCCAGCCGCTGTTAACCTTGAAGTCGCTTGCGGATAACGGCTCGCCGCTCGTCAATCAGAAGCTGTTTCTGCACTATTTCGGATCAGAGCGGATGCAGAATCACTTGGAAAAGCTGCGGATTGCCCTTCAGATCCGGCGGGATCTGATGATCGAGTCACTCCGGGACACCGGCTGGCAGTGGACTGTGCCTGAAGGCGGTCTCAACCTGTGGGTGAAGCTCCCGGATCATCTCTCTGTGGACATGTTATGGCAGCGCGCCACCGCGGAGGCGGTTTCGTTCGTTCCAGGCGCGGTGTTTGACCCGAAGCGCGAAATGCGGTCCTGGTTCAGGCTCAGCTACAGCTTTGTCAATGAAGAGCAGATTCGAACCGGTATGCGGCTTCTGACAAACTTGGCGGGCAGCATGGACAATAGATAGCCTCGATCACACCTTCGTTACACCTAAAAATCATCATGAACTTTTTGCCATGACGCGTTACAATAATGATGGAGGCCGAACAACCGGTACCCGCTTGCAGCAGGCAATGGAGCAGGCGGGAAGAAACGGCAGCCGATCCAATTGATCGATTATAGAGAGGTGGACTTATATCATGGCTTTGATTCAATGTCACTTTTTTTCGGACGTGCTGCAGCTCAGTACTTCCATGACGGTCATTCTTCCGCAGCAGACCCGCCATCAGATCGGGATGCAGAATAACACATTTGCGGACAAGCATCCGACGCTGTATCTGCTCCACGGATTGTCGGATGACGATTCCATCTGGCTGCGCAGAACGTCGATCGAGCGTTATGTCGCATCGACGGGACTGGCGGTCGTTATGCCTCAGGTGCACCGCAGCTTCTACGCGGACATGGCTTACGGTAACAAGTACTGGACGTTTATCAGCGAGGAGCTGCCAAGCATTGCCCGATCTTTCTTCCCTCTATCGGCGGAAAGGGAGGACAATTTCGTTGCAGGGCTGTCCATGGGAGGTTACGGGGCGTTCAAATGGGCGCTAAGCAAACCGGAGAGCTTTGCGGCCGCCGCTTCATTGTCAGGTGCGATGAATGGTCTCCATGTTCCGGAAAATATGGACCTTTTCACGGACTACAAGCTGATCTATGGCGACAAGCCGGAAAAAAACCGCGAGGAAGACTTGTTCTGGCTGATGGAGCAGTGCGCGAAGTCGGAAGGACCGAAACCGATGCTGTATCAATGCTGCGGCACCGAGGACTTTTTGTACGAGGACAACGTGATGTTCCGTGAAGCGTGCAAGCAGTCGGGTCTGGATTATACATACGAAGAGGGCCCGGGAAGCCATGAATGGGGATATTGGGACGCCAAAATTCAAGACGTGCTCGCCTGGCTCCCGCTGAAGAACAACGCATAACCTGAGGATGTGCAACCTTGTAATGCAGACCGAGGCATACGACCTATGCCGAGGTCTTTTTTTGTAAATGAAAAAAACATCGGCTTCAAGACAGAACTTCCTTATATTCCACTCTTGGGGACGATTTGAATCCTCGTGTAGAATAACCTGTCCACGGAAAGGGTAATGTTATACAGAAACAGCCCAAGAAATGGATAAGGAGTGAGCGAAGAATGGGTAACATGACGGCGACGGGAAGTACCAATCAGAAATCTGGCACCCCAGGGAAAAGTCTCGGCCAGTATTTGTTTGACTGCTTAAAGCTTGAGGGAATTACCGAAATTTTCGGCGTGCCCGGAGACTATAATTTTACCCTGCTCGATACGCTGGAGAAGTATAACGGCATTGAATTTATCAATGGAAGAAATGAATTGAACTCGGGATACGCGGCGGACGCTTACGCCAGGATCAAAGGCATTTCGGCGCTGATTACGACGTTCGGCGTCGGTGAACTCAGTGCCTGCAACGCGATCGCCGGGGCGAACAGCGAGCATATTCCGCTGATTCATATCGTCGGATCTCCTCCGGACAAGGATCAGAAGGAGCATAAGCTGATGCACCACACCTTGATGGACGGCAATTTTGACGTCTTTCGCAAGGTGTATGAGCCGATTACGGCCTATTCGGCCGTCGTCACGCCGGAGAATGCCGAGATCGAAATTCCGACGGCTATCCGGATCGCCAAGGAGAAGAAAAAGCCGGTCTATCTGGTGATCGCCGACGACTTGGTCTCAAAGCCTGTTATGGGAAGGGGAGAACCGACACCGCCAAAACCGTCATCCAACCTGACGACTCTTCAAGCAGCGGCGGACCAGGTGCGCCAGCTGCTTGACCGGGCCCGCAAGCCGGTTTTGCTGGTTGACGTGAATGCGATGCGTTTTGGACTTCAAACGGCGGTGCGCCAGTTGGCAGATGTCATGAATATTCCGGTGGCGACGATGATGTTCGGTAAAGGTGCTTTCGATGAGTCACATCCCAACTATATCGGGGTGTACGGCGGCTCGTTTGGTTCGTCTGAAGTACAAACGGCGGTGGAACAAGCAGACTGCGTCATCGCGGTCGGGATGGTGTGGGCGGACAGCAATACGGGCACGTACACCGCCAAATTGAATCCGCTCGTTACCGTCGATATTCAGCCCAAGATGATCAAGGTGGGAGGAGCTGAATTCCCGAATGTGCTGGCTGCCGACATGCTGCTTGAGCTGCAAAAGATCGGTTATAAAGGCAGCGGCGCCGCCGGCAAGGGGGCGTTTCCGTATGATCAAGTTACGGGTGAACCCGAAGCACCGCTGCTCGCCTCGACTTATTATCCAAGGATTCAGCGCATGCTGAAGGAAGGCGACATCGTCGTCGCCGAGACGGGAACGTTCTATAACGGCATGGCTTATGTTCGGCTGCCCCGGAACGTCACGTATATTACGCAGGGAGGGTGGCAGTCGATCGGCTATGCCACGCCGTCAGCCTATGGTGCCTGCATTGCCGCTCCGGACCGCAGGGTGCTGCTGTTTACGGGGGACGGCTCGCTGCAGCTGACTGCGCAGGAGATCAGCTCGATGCTGTATTACGGCTGCAAGCCGATCATTTTCGTTCTGAATAATGACGGATACACCATCGAAAAATACTTGAACGTGAAAACAGAGAATCAGCGCTACAACCAGATTCCGCGCTGGTCGTACACGAAGCTGGTTGAAGCCTTCGGCGGAGAGGCGTTTACGGCGACGGTGCGGACAAACGGGGAGCTTGAGCAGGCGTTCGCTCAGGCGGATCAGGAGCGGGCCGGAAAGCTCTGCATCATTGAAATGATCGCCGCCGACCCGATGGATGCTCCGGAATATATGAAGCGGATGCGCAATTACATGGAGGAGCAGGCGAAAAAAGGGCAGAAATAAAGCATGGAATCCGTGCTGCCGGAAGGTTCTTGATGAACTTTCCAGCAGCACTTTTTTTGTGTTGATCGAATCCAGTATAACGATGAAAATCGACGATTTAGACTCGGTCTATGGGCATGTTCAGAATTTGTACAGTTGGATCTAGTAAATTAGTTCTATACACATAGATAAATGGAGTGGTTGTTAGGATGTTCGAACGTTATTTTACAGAAATGCGTAAGCTTAGTCATGAGGATGAATTACGTTACCGCTATTTGATCAGAGGGGTTAAACTGCTGCTGGAGCAGCGGAAGTCGGAGAGCTCTAAAGGATTTCACCGGTGGAGAAGATGCCGGCAGTCCGAATCGATCCAGCCCGGGACGTGGGATTAAAGTTTGAATGTCGAAAAATTGACATCTTTTTGTCATTTGTTGAATAGGCGTTACACGTTATTCTTTTGGTAGGACTTAAGAGTGTGTCAAAGGAGATATCTATGAAAGTGATGAAAGACTTCTTGCCCAGAAAACCGGCCGGATGGCTGGTACTCGCGGTTCTGGCAATAAGCATGCTGTCAGGATGTACTTGGATGGGGGGAGACGATACGGACGGCGGCACGAAAACGGCTGAGGCTGACAAGCCGGTCCAGCGTTATACCGGTGAGATGAGCCAGGCTGTTTCTCTGGCTTACACGACAAGCCGGAACCTTGCCTTAACGTTTAATGGGATGGCAGACGTCCAAACGATGGACAAGCTCCTTGATCAGCTGGATGCCTTAGGCATAAAAGCAACCTTCTTTTTGCCGGGGATGCGGGTTGCAGAGGAACCGGATATCGCCCGGCAGATTTTGTCCCGGGGACATGAGATTGAAAACAACACGCTGAATGCGGTGGACATGAGCCGGATGGACTACGGACAGATCTACAAGGAAATCCATTTGGCCAACGATGTCATCCGTAAACAAACGGGGGTCACTCCGAATTTCGTCCGAACGCAAACGGGGGCGATCAGCGACGATATCCGGCTGGCAGCGGCGCAGAGCGGACAGCAGGCGGTCATATCCTACAGTCTGTTTTTACATAATTGGAAGGCGGAGACCTCTCAGCAAAAAAAGAACTATATCCGGAAATACATTAACCGCGGTGGGATCGTGGCGATTGACCTGGCGGAGAACCGGACTTTGAATGAATCGGTGAACCTGATCGCTGCGGAAGCTTCGGCAGCCGGTTATCATTTCGTTACTTTAGACAAGCTGGTCGCCACAGGCGGCGTACGTAAACCGGCCAACACGGTTCAAGGCTACCAGGCTGCGAAGTATAACGCCGATTACGCCAAAGCGGATTACAATCTCGTGTACAGCCACAAGACCGCCAAGAAGGAAATCGCCCTTACCTTTGACGACTGGGGCACAGATGAAACGATCACGAAGCTGCTCGATATTTTGGACCAGTACCACGTGAAGGGTACGTTTTTTTTGCGTGCGGACGGGGTTGAGAAAAATCCGAACCTGGCGCGGGCGATCGCGCAAGCAGGGCATGATGTCGGAAATCATACTTACAGCCATCCGGTACTGACCAAGCTCAGCGTCAAGCAGCTGCAGGATGAAGTGGTCAAGGCACACCACATCATTACGGATGCGATCCAGCAGCAGCCGGCCATGCTGTTCCGGCCGCCGACCGGCGATATTGACGACCGCACAGCCCGGATTATCGCGGCGGCCGGTTACCGGAATATTGTCAATTTCGATATCGATCCGAATGATTGGAACCGGGAGCGCACCGCTTCACAGATCGTGAACTCGGTTATCCAGCAAAGCCACAGCGGCGGAATTATTTTGCTGCATTCGCTGGACGATACCCACACGGCGGAGGCACTGCCTGGCATTATTCAAAACTTACGGAAAAAAGGATACACGTTCGTGAAATTGTCCGACTGGATTTCTGATGATGGGAATCCGTCAGGTAAAGAAAGATAGATGGAGATGGAATATGTCAACACCAACTAAAGAAGTGCTGTATGCATACAGCCCGGTCGCAGTCATTGGACTCGGGTATGTAGGCCTTCCCCTGGCACAGGCGTTCTCGAAAAAGGTAAGGGTGATCGGCTTTGATGTCAACCCGGACAAGGTCAGCCGGCTGCAGGAGGAAGCTTCTTCTAATGCGCAGACGTCCGTGTATGACGCAGACCCAGCGTCTGCGGGATTGGAATATACATCTGACGCGGACCGGCTTGGCGAAGCCGTGTTTTATGTGATTGCCGTACCGACCCCGGTGCAGAGCGGTAACGTGCCGGATTTACGGTTTGTGGAAGAAGCGAGCCGCATGGTCGGCAGGAGATTGCGCCAAGGGGCGATCGTGGTTTATGAATCGACCGTGTACCCTGGCGTCACCGAAGAGATTTGCGTTCCGATCCTGGAGGCGGAGTCAGGCCTGCGCTGCGGGACGGATTTTAAAGTAGGATATTCGCCGGAGCGGATCAATCCAGGCGATGAGGTTCACCGGCTCGACAATATCGTCAAGATCGTGTCGGGAATGGATGAGGAATCGCTTGGGATCATTGCCGGCATGTACGAACAGATCATCGATGCGGGCGTATACCGGGCGGAAAGCATCAAGGTGGCCGAAGCGGCAAAGGTTATTGAAAATGCCCAGCGGGACATTAACATCGCCTTTATGAACGAACTGTCCATGCTGTTCCACCAGATGGGCGTCGATACCCGGGAAGTGCTGCGCGCCGCAGGGACAAAGTGGAATTTCCTGAACTTCGTTCCCGGTTTGGTTGGCGGGCACTGCATCGGAATCGATCCGTACTACTTGACGTACAAAGCGGAGGATACTGGCATCCGTTCACGGATCATTCTGGCGGCACGGCATATCAACGATGGGATGGGCAAATATGTCGCCGAGCAGCTGATCAAGCTGCTCGTCCGGCAGCGGCTGGACCTGCGCGACGTGAAGGTCGCCGTTCTCGGCCTGGCATACAAGGAGGACTGCGCCGATATCCGGAATTCCAAAGTGGTGGATATCATCAAAGAGCTTCAGGATTACGGTATTCAACCCCAAATCGTTGACCCGCTGGTAGACCCGAAAGCGGCATATGCCGAATACGGTCTGGAGCTGTCCCGGGTGGAGGAGCTGCTGGACCTGCATGTGCTGGTCACGGCCGTCCCGCATCAATGCTTTGCGGGCATGGGCTATGCGGATATGGATCGGATGTTCAGAAAGGACTCGGTAAAGATCTTGCTGGACGTTAAGGGAATATATGACAAAGCAGAGTTCGAGCGTCAGGGTTACATTTATTGGCGGCTGTAATGAGAGCAGATGGGAGAAATAAGAACCGTGTTCAGACGAAAGAAAAAACAAACCGATGAGGTTCTGACCTTACCCCGTTCGGATCGGCGGATCTTATCGAACGTTCCTGACCCGGAACAAATTCGCCGTTCAGTCGACCGGAGAGGCTCGCGGGATAACGATGCGGACCAGTTCAGTTCGGATTATTTGGAACGGATGCGGAAATTCAGCCTGCGTTACGAGGCGGATTTTCCCGTGCTTCTGACTTGGGGCAAAGGAAAGAACCGGAGAAAACTGAAAACGAAGGCTGTCGATGTATCATCAACAGGCCTTCTGCTCGAGCTGCCCTTCTCGACGGACCACATCCAGCCGGGAAGCAAAGTGTCCATGCACTTTGAAATTCCGGCAGGCACGATGCCGGAAGGCTTTGAATCCAAAGTGGATATCGAAGGAGTCGTCGTACGGACCTTTGAGCGCGGAACCGGCAGAGAGGCTGTTACGATGGCTGCTTTTGAGTTCACCAACCCGCTGCATGAATATTTTCAGCGCAGACGCTGGGGGTACTCCGTGTATACGGCCAGCGGCCTCCTGCTGCTGGCGGCCCTCTTTGTGCTGCTGCTTCGGGCGGAGAGCATCATTTATTTTAAGTACAATTTCCTGCTGTATTTATACAGCCTGATCGCCGCGGCATTTCTGTTGACGAGATACTTGTTCGGATCTCTATACCGTGACGTGCCGGTCAATCCGGATTATACGCCGGGCGTATCGATCATTATTCCGTGCTTTAATGAAGAGAAGTGGATCCATCGGACGATTATCAGCTGCATCAACCAGGATTACCCGGTGGACAAGCTGGAGGTCATCGTCGTTGATGACCGCTCTACCGACCGGTCCGCGGAGCAGATTCAGAAAACGATCGACCTGCTTCATCAGGAAGCCGACCGCTTTCAAACCAAAGAACGGCTTCGGATGCATATCCTCCCTGAGAACGGGGGGAAACGGGAAGCCTTGGTGCAGGGGGTACGGATGGCAAAGCATGATCTGGTCGTGTTCGTGGATTCGGACAGCTTCCTGGATCCGCTCGCCATTAAGCATTTGGTGCAGCCCTTCCAAGATCCGCGTATGGGCGGGGTTGCCGGGCGGACGGATGTGGAGAACAAGTACACCAACTCCATTACGAAGCTCCAGACCGTGCGCTATTATATCGCGTTCCGGATCATGAAAGCGGCCGAGTCCTGGTTTGACAGCGTCACCTGCCTGTCCGGGCCGTTATCCTGTTATAAAAAGAGGCTTGTGCTGAAGCATGCGGACGCCTGGCTCAACCAGAAGTTTCTGGGACAGCCCGCTACGTTCGGCGACGACCGCAGCATGACCAACTTTATCCTGAAGACACACCGGACGGCTTACCAGGATAAAGCGATTTGCTCCACGATCGTTCCTTCGGAGATGAATGTCTTCCTGAAGCAGCAGATGCGATGGAAGCGTTCCTGGCTGCGGGAATCCCTTAGAGCGGCCGGATTTATTTGGCGCAAGGAACCGTTTATGGCCCTCTTTTTCTACATCGGTGTCATCGTTCCGATCGCTGCGCCGCTGATTGTGCTCTACAACCTGCTGTATGTGCCCATTTTCCACCATGTGTTTCCGGGAACCTTCTTGATGGGGCTTCTGCTGATGTCCCTGCTGATGAGTCTGGCTCATCTATTATTCCGTAAAAGCAAGCTGTGGGTATTCGGCTTCGTCTTTTGCTTTTTTTACGAAATGGTGCTGCTCTGGCAAATGCCGGTCGCCTGGTTCACCTTCTGGAAATCAACCTGGGGGACAAGGGAAACGCCGCAGGACATCGAGGCGAGAAATAAAAAAGCCGCAAGAAAAAACCGAAAAAATACGAAGACGGAAGTGCCGCTGTAACCCGGCGGAACCGCGGAATTTAAATGAGGATGCAGGATGAAAAAAGGAAAACGCAGCGAAGCGCTTGATGTGAAGCGCAAAAACCGGCGGAAGTGGATCAAAACCTGGATCCAGCTCTTCCTGGTGATCATGGTCATCTTTCTGATCTACCAAGCCGTCGCAAGAACCGACCGCTACGCCGAACCGGACAAGTCGACGTGGCATAATCGAAGCGGGTTTGTCGCGCTGTCTTATTTTGGGGTCAGCCGAACCGGAACGCCGCTTCTGATCGATAAAGCCCAGCTCAAAGCCCAGCTACAAACCCTCCATGACCAAGGTTATGTCACGGTGTCACAGCAGGACATCCTCGATTTCTACCAAAAGGGGAAGGCGCTGCCGGACAAGGCGCTGTTTTTGTCCTTCGAGGACGGGCGCAATGACTCCAGTCTTTATGCCCAGCCTTTGCTGGAGAGGTACAATGATAAGGCGACCTTCCTCACCTATGCCAACAAGATGGGGAACGGGGATCATAAATTCGTGCAGCCCAAGGAACTCCGCAGCATGATGAAAAGCGGGTATTGGGAAATGGGGACCAACGGGTACCGTTTGACCTACATCAATATTTTCGATAAAAACGGCGGCTACATCGGCGTCAAGGACGAAAACAAGCTGGACAGCAAAGAGGACATCGAGCATTATAATCACTACCTTATGGATTTTATCCGCGATGAAAATATGATTCCGCTCGAGGACCGGGATACGATGCAGGTGCGGATCAGCAAGGATTATCAGCTGATGGACACGGTCTATACCGACAAACTCGGCTTCGTGCCCGGCGTCTATATGATCATGCATGCCAACGCGATGTACGGGAGCATGAACCCGCTTGTGACGGATGTAAATGACCGCAATATCCGTTCTCTGTTCCAGATGCATTTTAACCTGGAGGGCAATGCGTTCAACGGGCCGTCACAGGATTTGTACAACCTGACCCGCATCCAGCCTGAGCCCTACTGGTCAACCAACCATCTTTTGATGAAAATCGGCAAGGACAGCGGCCAGCAAATGACGTACGTGACCGGGGACCAGAAGCAGTCGGGGCAGTGGAAGCAGGCTGGAGGCGCCGCCGAATTCAAGGATAACCGGATCGTTCTGACGTCACCGCCTGCCGGTGAAGGCAAGCTTTTGCTGGATCAAGGAGAACAGGCGCCTGAAGATTTCACCTTAAATGCGAAGGTTTCCGGCAACGTGGTCGGCAAGCAGTCTTTTTACTTGAAGGACCGTGGAGATGGTCAGCAGTACGTTCGTATCACGCTGGACCGCAACGAAATCCAGGTGGAGCAGAAGCTGTCTGGATCCTCTGTGACTGTCTTGGGCACACAAAAGCTGGATCCGGTCAACTGGTCTTCGGAGGATCTCGCCTTTGACAAGGCAACGGTGTATTCCGCAGAAGAAGCGCAGGCCGGCGCCAATACAGATGACGAGGATGTATATCCCGTCAACATCAAAAATACCCGGCAGATTGAAATGAAGGTGTCGGGAAATCGGCTGGAGGTCATCGTGGACAGGAAGTCGGTCCTCCAAACCTCGATCGATCCATCGCTGAAGGGCGGTGCCGTGGGACTGGGATCAGCCTATAGTCCGCAAAACACCAAGGACGATATCTATGACGGAATCTTTGAGGATGTCACGGTGACTACGGAAAATGCGGCCGATGGAAAAACCTCGGTGTGGTATACGAATAAGCTGCTCGGCTGGAAAAAAGTCGCGGCGCAGGTTGAGCATGCCATGGACGCGACGATCGATTGGGCCATCGATACGTTCTGACGAAAGAGCAATTCAAAGGCGGAATGGCGGTGTAATGAGAAGATGGGTATGAAGCAAGTGGCTCAATCCGGATGGATGACTTTGGTGCTTGTCATCGTCGCCGTAGGGGTCGGTTTCAGCATTTGGATGAGGCAGCCGGCAATGCAAGCGGCGGCTCCGCCGGCCAGAACTCCTGTGAACCTCACCGCATGGGTGGTGGATTGGCAGTGGGAGTCGGGGCTTGCGGATGCAGGGGAGCTGGGCAAGGCTCTGAGCCGTGTTCAGGCGTTTGCCGCCTATTTTGACGAATCGGATCAGCCCTATTTTACGAAGGCGTTCAAAGCAGCGCTGCCGCAAATCCGGGAAACGGCGGAGGCTGCCGGCATCGGCGAGCTGAACTTGACCCTTGTTAACGATATCGTGCGGCAGGACGGCAGCGAGTCCCCCAAAGACTCGGAGCTGGTCTCGCGGCTGGTATCCACGAAGGTAGCGCGGGAGAAGCATATCGCCGAGATTGAGGCCCTGCTCGATCAATACTCATTTCAAGGGGTGGAGATCGATTATGAGCGCATCCCGGACAAGGACTGGGGCCATATGACCGCTTTTTATCGCGAATTGTATGAGCGGATGCATGCCAAGGGGAAATCGCTCCGCATCGTGCTGGAGTCAAGGGCTCCCGTCGAAACGCTGAAGCTGCCTGAAGGGCCTGAATATGTGATGATGGCCTACAATTTGTACGGTACGCACAGCGGTCCGGGACCCAAAGCGGACAAAGCTTTTCTGAAAAAGTTAGCCAAGCGGATGACAGCTGTTCCGGGCGATAAAGCGATCGCGATTGCGGCCGGGGGCTTTGACTGGCATGGGGATCAAGTGACTGCCATTACCGAACAGCAGGCCGTAAAGATACGGTACACGAACGGCTCGGAGCTCAAGCGGGACGAGGCCAGCGGAAGTCTGCACTATCAGTACACCGATGATAAGAACGTAAAACATACGGTGTGGTATGCGGACGGTTCAACGCTGACTTCCTGGATCGACACGCTGCGTCAAGCCGGGATTAGCCATGTGGCCGTCTGGAGGCTGGGGGAACTCGGAAGCGGCACATTGGACAAGCTGGATCAAGCTGCCACAACGGCAAAGTAAAAAATGGCCGCTGCGCGTTTATGCGTCAGCGGCTTAATGATGGATTTCCGGAGCACCCATGGAGGCATGGGTGCTCATGTATTTTTTCGGGGAGATGCCGCAGGCGGACTTAAACGCTTTACTGAAAGCGTAAATGCTGCTGTAGCCAACCTGCTCGGCGATCGCGGACAAGGATAACCGGCTGTACATCATCAGCTCCTTGGCCCGCTCCAACCGGTACCGGATCTGGAATTGGTGCGGGGACACATCATACGTCTGCTTGAATACGCGCGAGAAGTGATACAGGCTCAGGCAGGCCGTTTTGGATAAGTCCTCCAGCCGAATGATGCCATTGTAATGTTCCATGATGTGGGTCACCGCCCGCTCCATCGCGGCCTGATGCAGCGAGAGCCGGCCATGTCCGGCCGCCTTCAGGCCCTTAATGACCAAATACAGAATATCCAGCACGAGCGATTTCTGAAGCAGCGGAAATTCGGCATCCCGGCGCTCGTAGGCGTGGATGAGCCGCATCAGCTCCTGATGAATTTCCGCATGGTTCTGTACCCGGATCAGATGGGGGATTTCCAGCAAGGAACCCAGCCAATCCGGCCGGAGCCACGAAAGCTCTTGTTGGCTGCATTCCGCCCGCAGCTTAAAGTTGATCGGCACTTCCTCGTAGTCTTCATAATACAGGGCGTCGAAATGGATATGGGGCATCCAGCAGGGTCCCCTGGAACGGACAAATTCATGCTCAATACCGGGCTTGAACAGCAGCAGGTCGCCTGGATACACAGTCAGTGAATCCCCGCCAATCCGGATATCGAGCTCGCCCTGTTCAACATACAGCAGTTCGTAATCAAAAATGATCCGCTGCGCCAGTTTCATACGGTCAACTTTGTGATGCCACGCCCTTCGCACGTAGGGGGACAAGGCTTGCAGCAGCTGTTGCCGGTCCATACGCTTTGACAGCTCCCTTCTTCAATGGTCCCTTATCGGAGTTTTCGCTCTTTCAGCGGCTCGGCGGTTCTTTATTCTGACAATAGCAAGAATGGATAACAAATAACAAGTCCCAACATCGATAAAGAGGGGAAACGCCTGTAGAATGACTTGTAACCGCTTTAATGCATATCCGATTTGACCAATGACAGGAGAGATGAGTATGGAACCTTTTAACGGACTGAATATGAGCCTGGGTAATCTATTCCGGATGTCCTCCGCACGAACGAGATCGATCAGCGCGGAAAATGTGACGGGAGCTAAAGGAAAGGGCGGCATGGCCACCCAGGGAACCGGAGCGAATGCCGGCCGGGATTTGGGTCAGGGATGGAAAATATCGCCTTCGGTGGAGATCAGACCGGATGAGGTGTTTACCGCCGCAGAAATCGACGGACCCGGGGCCATTCAGCATATTTGGCTGACCTGCGTTCCGGACAGCTGGCGTCATATGATTCTGCGCTTTTATTGGGATGATGAGCAGGAGCCTTCCATAGAAGTGCCTGTCGGCGACTTCTTCTGCAACGGATGGTGCGAGCGGAGCAATGTCAACTCCCTGCCTGTGGCGGTCAATCCCGCCGGCGGGATGAACAGCTATTGGGTGATGCCGTTTCGCAAGAAAGCCCGGGTTACGGTCGAGAACCGGATGGACAAACCCGTCGTGCTGTATTACCAGTTCACCTATACGCTGACCGAGGTGCCGGAGGATGCGGCCTATTTGCACGCCCAATGGCGCCGGAGCAACCCCTTGCCGTACAAGCAGGACCATGTGCTTCTGGATGGCGTGAAGGGGAGTGGACAGTACGTCGGCACGTACATCGCCTGGCAGGTGAACAACACGGGGTGGTGGGGAGAAGGCGAGATCAAGTTCTATATGGACGGCGACCGCGATTTCCCGACGATTTGCGGCACCGGGACCGAAGACTATTTTGGCGGCGCCTGGAATTTTGAGCATCCACAGGGACAGTACGGTGCGTTTTCCACTGCCTATTTGGGCTTTCACCAGCAAATCAGACCGGACGGCCTGTACCGGAGCCAGCAGCGATTCGGGATGTACCGCTGGCATGTGATGGACCCGATCCGGTTTGAACAGGACTTGAAGGTAACGATCCAGGCGCTCGGATGGCGTTCCGGCGGCCGCTATTTGCCGCTGCAGGACGATATCGCCTCCGTCGCTTTCTGGTATCAATCCGAGCCGCACACCCCGCATCCGCCGCTGCCGGATAACGATGGCCTGGAGGTTATTTAATCCCCGCCCTTTCCGGTTAAAGTATGCATAATGCGGTTTACATTGGCCGAAAATGATGTTAATATGGTCAAAATCAAAACGGAACGAAAACGCGGTGAAGAGAAGAGTAGATGAACGGGCAGCCTTGCAGAGAGCTCCGGCAGCTGTGAAGGAGCAGGCCGCCTGTCATTGAAGCAAGCCTCCGAGCGGCGCATCGGAAGAGGGATCCTCATTCCTCGGATGGTGCGACAGGAGCTCCTGTTACAGAGCTAGGGTATAAACATGCGTGCATGCCGTACCCGAAGAGGCGGATGTAGCGATAGATCCGCGAACCGGGGTGGCACCGCGAAATACAATCTCGTCCCCAAGACGTCAGCGTCTTGGAGGCGGGATTTTTTTGTTTTCTTTTTGATTGATATAAGAGCAGGAGGGGACAGTTGATGGAAGGAAAGGTAAGGAAAGAAGAAGCCGTGGATTTTCTAACGAAAACCGTGATGGAGGATGTGGAGAACGAAACGTATTCTAGACCGATCGCGACCCGGTTTCCGCCGGAGCCGAACGGCTATTTGCACATCGGAAGCGCCTATGCAATTCACGTGAACGCAGCCATTGCCGAAGCATTCCACGGGAAGATGAATCTTCGCTTTGACGATACGAATCCGCTGAAGGAAGACGTAAAATACGTGGAGGCGATCCGGGAGGATGTCCGGTGGCTTGGTCTGGACCTGCCGGTGTACTTTGGCTCGGATTATTCGGATGAGATCTTCGAAGCGGCTTCGAAGCTCATCCGTAAAGGAAAGGCCTATGTCTGCGATTTGTCGGCGGAGGAAATGACGGAATACCGCGGAACGCTCACGGAGTCTGGAAGAAACAGTCCTTATCGCGAACGGACGGTGGAGGAGAATCTATCCCTGTTCCGTCAAATGAAGGAAGGCCGGTTCCCGGACGGCGCCAAGGTGCTGCGGGCCAAAATTGACATGTCTTCGCCCAACATCAACTTGAGGGACCCGGCCTTGTACCGCATCATCCACGCCGAGCATTACCGGACAGGGAGTGAGTGGTGCGTGTATCCGATGTATGATTTTGCCCATCCGATCCAGGATGCGATCGAAGGCATTACGCATTCGCTGTGCTCCGCGGAATTCAGGGATCACCGCCCCTTGTACGAATGGGTGCTGCGCGAGCTGGAAGTAACGGAACCCCCGAAGCAGCGGGAATTCGGACGTCTGAACGTTTCCGGAATGGTCACGAGCAAAAGGTACATCAGGGAGCTGGTCGAAGGCGGATTCGTTGACGGATGGGATGATCCCCGCCTTCCGACCTTGAAGGGACTGCGGCGAAGAGGCGTTACGCCGGAAGGCCTCCGGAGGTTCATGCAGGAAGTGGGCATGCTGAGGGGGAGCAGCACGATGGATGCCGCGATGCTCGACCACTTCATCCGCCAGGACTTAAAGGATAAGTCTGTCGCTGTGATGGCTGTGCTTGATCCGCTTAAAGTCGTCATCACGAATTATCCGAAGGATCAGGTGGAAATACTGCATCTCCACCACAGCGATGCCGATCCGGCGCTTGGCAGCAGGGATGTCCCCTTTTCCGGAGAATTGTATATCGAGCGGGACGATTTTATGGAACATCCGGTATCGGGCTTTCATCGCCTGTTTCCGGGAAGTGAGGTTCGATTGAAGGGGGCGTACTATTTAAAATGCCATCATGCCGTCAAGGATCCGGAGACCGGTGAAGTGATCGAGCTGCACTGCACGTACGATCCCGAGACGAAAAGCGGAACCGGGTTCAGCGGCAGAAAGGTGAAATCGACGATTCATTGGGTGTCCGCCGCACACGGTGTTCCCGCCGAGATCCGCTTGTACGGCAGCCTGCTGAAAGATGCCGCGTCCGTGGCGGAATCGGACAATGATTGGGCAGAGCTGGTGTCTCCCGATTCCCGAATCATTTACAGGCAAGCGATCATGGAGCCATGGATGAAAAAAGCTTCACCGGATGCCAGATACCAGTTTATCCGCCAAGGCTATTTCTGCCTGGATCACAAAGATCTGACCGGTCCGGTACCGGTATTTAACCGGATCGTTTCGCTGAAAGATTCATGGAAGAGGGAAGCATCGCGTTGACCTACGACGTAAGTAGGCCAGGTCATGTTCCCCGCGGTGAACGGGGTATGGCGCATTTTAGAAATGCTGCGTACGCTGCCGCAGAGAAATTCCTTGAAAACCAGAAGCACATGGAGGTCGTTACGATGAAAATCCAACAACTTACGATAAATACCCGGCATTTTGCGGAGATGAAGCAATTTTACGCCGGGAAGCTCGGTCTCCCAGTGGCCGAAGAACAGTCGGATAACGTCACCATTCAAGCCGGCGGCAGCCAGCTCATTCTTCAGAAGGCAGCAGTGCCCGGCGAAAAATCGATGTACCATATTGCTTTTACGATTCCGACGAATCAGCTCGAGTCTACCAAAAAATGGGCAGCTCAGCGTGGAATTACGCTGTTCCGCGATCAGGACGGGGATCAATTTCATTTCGGGAACTGGAATGCCGACGCCCTGTATTTTTACGATCCGGATGAGAATCTGATTGAATTCATTGCCCACCATTCGTTTGATAACGCCGAAAATGAAGACTTCACAAGCAGCCAGCTGCTGCGGATCAGTGAAATCGGGCTCCCTGTTGATGAAGTGGCCGCTGCCGTGGAACAGATTCAAACGACGCTGGGACTGTCCATGTGGAGCGGCGACGGCCGGCAATTTGCGGCGATAGGCGACGCCGAGGGCTTGTTGATCGTGGTAGACCGCGAACGGCCTTGGTTTCCGGACGGAAGAGCGCCGATTGTCAGCGGGACACGGGTTGTCATTCAGGCACAAGGCAGCGAGCAGCTTATGCTGCAGGCAGATCAGTACGACATTCAGTCCCGGGATGAATAATCCGCTGCGGCTGGTCCTCTATCGTAATGAGGCTCGGAGTCTGCGTGATATAATAAAGGAACTATTCGATATGTAAAAAGTCAGAAGGCAGGGAGTTATGGCCAACATTCACGAAATCGCCAGACGAGCCGGTGTTTCGGTATCCACGGTATCCCGGGTTCTCAACCAGCATCCGTACGTTTCCGCTGAGAAAAGAGCCGCCGTGCAGCGAGCCATCGACGAACTGGATTACACGCCAAACCGCAATGCGGTTGATTTGATCCGCGGCCGGACCCGCAGCATCGGCGTGATCATCCCGTACAACAACAACCCGGCTTTCGACCGGATGCTAAGCGGTGTATTGAACAAATCGGTTGAGGAAGATTACACCGTGACTGTGCTTCCAACCCGGTATGATCCGGAGAAAGAGCTGGAGTATTTGACCATGCTGAAAACTAAACTGCTCGACGGCATCATCATTACGTCCCGTGCCAACGATTGGTCGTCCATCGTCCCCTTTGCGGGATATGGTCACATCGTAGCCTGCGAGTATACGGAACTGGAGGAAATCGGCTGCGCCTACATTGACCGGTATGCCGCGACGCTCGAGGTGTTTTCCTTCCTGAAAAGCATGGGACACACAGAGGTTGCGTTCACGACGGCAAGAGGAGAGACCAGCATCAGCACCCGGCTGACGATTCAGGCTTACCGGGACGTTTTTGGGGAAGTCCCGACATGCCGGTGCCTGGATGGCTGCACCACATTGAAGGATGGTATGGATGCAGCCCGCCACTTTCTTGAAGGAAAAGTCCGGCCGACCGCCGTGTATGCCAACGGGGACGAGGTGGCAGCCGGAATCCACCAATTTGTTCTCTCTGCCGGGCTGCGTATTCCGGACGATATCGCCATCATCGGACAGGAAAATCAGCCGATTGGCCAAGTCCTTCAGCTTACCACGGTAGACCATCAGCTCTTCCGGGCAGGTGAGGAGGCTTTAAGGCTTGTGACCCGTAGTTCCAGGGAAAAGGTGCAGATTCCGTACCGGATCATATACCGTTCTTCATCCGGATAAAGCCAACAAAAAAGACCCGCAGGAGAACATCAGCGTTACTCCGGCGGGTCTATATTATGTGATTTTTATGTAATTTAATCCAAAAGGCTAAATTCTATGAAACATATTGAAATGTAAGTGCGTATATGATATTATAATGTGTACTCCAAAATTAATCACATTATTACCATTTATCGTATCACAACGATTGGTGATTGTCAATATTTTTTACACCTCAGAAAGCCGTATCAAGCGATACAGAGAGATTATTTTCAGGGGGAGGAACGTACAGGATGATGGAAGAACGTGAACGCGATGAAGTGATGAGAAATCAAGCCGAGTCGAATCAACAGGAGCAAGACCAGCCCTATGCTGACGTCGAGCTGCTGCCGACGGGCATGAAGAACGATGATTCTGTGCGTATGTACTTGAAGGGAATTGGCCGTGTCGGCCTGCTGAGCACGGAAGAAGAAATCAAACTGGCCAAGCGCGTCGCTGAAGGGGACGAGGAAGCCAAAAAAATTATGGTCGAGGCGAACCTGCGGCTGGTTGTCAGCATTGCCCGGAGATATGCGGGCCGCGGCATGCAGCTCTTGGATCTGATCCAGGAAGGCAACATGGGGCTCATCAAAGCCGTAGATAAATTCGATTACACGAAAGGCTTTAAGTTCAGCACCTATGCTACATGGTGGATCAGACAGGCGATTACGCGGGCCATAGCCGATCAGGGAAGAACGATCCGGATTCCGGTCCATATGATCGAAACGATTAACAAGCTGGCACGTATATCGCGGCAGTTGGTGCAGGAGCTTGGACGCGAACCCGAAGTGGAAGAAATCGCTGCTGCGATGGAGCTCAGCGTAGAGAAGGTCCGTGAAATTATGAAAATTTCGCAGGATCCGGTTTCGCTCGAAACCCCAATCGGGGACGAGCATGATTCCAAGCTGGGTGACTTTATTGAGGATCATGACGCCCCGGCACCGGTTGACTCTGCGGCGTTCACCTTCCTGAAGGAGCAGCTGGGCGATGTGCTCGACACGCTGACAGAGCGGGAAGAGAACGTGCTCCGTCTGCGCTTTGGCCTCGAAGACGGCCGCACGCGCACACTGGAAGAGGTCGGCAAGGTATTCGGCGTAACCCGTGAGCGCATCCGCCAAATTGAAGCGAAAGCGCTGCGGAAGCTGAGACACCCCAGCCGGAGCAAACGCTTGAAGGATTATATCGAGTAAACGATAGAGTCTAAGCGAATTCATTCGATTTGGAATTCATGAATCATTTCATATGTCATCATATTCATTTGAAAGCTGTCTGCAGGTCTAACTGCAGGCAGCTTTTCTCGTTTGGCCGTGGCTTGAAGGTCTGAAAACGATCGGCGCTGGTTACACTGATTTTCATAGAAGGAGGTTGGAAGATTGTGATCATCAGTATATTAATTGTGACCAATGTTTGCTGGCTGCTGCTCTATCTCCGGCAGAAAGGGATGATGATGCATTACCGATCCAGTGCGATCGATACGCTGACCACCCATAACGAGATGAAAGAAACGCTAAAAATCGGCTTATATCATCGATATAAAAAGGAACAGGGTGAAGACAAGGACGAAGGGTCCCTGGAATTTGAGGCGTTTGTCGCCGAAATGATGGAAGCGGTAAGGGGAGGACGGACCTATGTCACCCGAGCATCACGCAATTACGGAATCGATATCGAGGAGCACACCGACCATGGCTTGTACCTGGGGCTTGCCGTTTGTACTGACGACCGGAATCCGGTGGATTTCGGCCCCATTGCCGTGGTCCATTCCCAGATGGTGAAGCGCGGTGCCGTCGGCGGGTATGTAGCAACGACCGGGGAATTCACGGCGGGCGCGTACCAGTATGCCGATGAACTGAACATCGAGCTGTACAATGGAGACAGGCTGGTGGAGCTGTGGGTGGGAAGCGAAGCAGCCGAGGAAGAAGAACGGACGGAGTTCAGCCCGGCAACTTGACCGCTGCCCTTGATCTGACAGAAGGAAACAGTCGAGTGCATGCTGTTGATAAGACCGCCTACCCCAGGCGGTCTTTTTGCTGCTTGTGCCTAAATTCGTAAGGAGTCAAGCCGCATTCCTGCTTGAACAGCCTGGAAAAGTAAGAATCGTTGGCGTAGCCAACCTTTCCGGCGATCATATGAACAGGCATTTGTGATGTGGCGAGCCAATGCTTTGCCATCTGAATTCGGGTTTCGATAATGTAGTTGCCTAACGGCACACCCGTTTCCTTTTTAAACAACCGCGCCAAATAATCCGGATTGAGATAGACGGTTTCGGCAAGGCTGTTCCGCGTCAGATCTTCCCCGATATGCTTGCTGATATACAGCTTGATTTCCTCCACGACCGAGTTGGGCTTTTCCGCAAACGTCCGGTACGCCAGAGCAGTATCGACCAGATAGGCGATATACTGCTCCATATCTTCAATCGATTGGAGCGACTGCTGAAACAATTGATCGTTGGTACTCCCGGAATACAGCTTATGGGCCTGGATTTCCCGCTGCTTCAGAAAAGAGTAAATCATCTGCATCAAATCAAGCCGAAACTGCCGCAGTGCGGACACATTCAGCGCCTGCCGCCCTGTCAATTCATGCAGATACCGGCTTATCTCCGCACAAAATGCGGATGCGTCACCATCGCTCAGCAGTCTTTCCAGCAGCTCCAGGTCGGGCGGGATATAAGCCGCTTCGTCCACCGGCCGTTGATCGATACGGAAGACTTGATTACGGATGTTGATCATTTCTTCATTGAGGTGAATCAGCTGCCGGATCATAGGATGCACCGCCGCCAAGCTCTCAGTAAGTCCCAGATGACAGTATACATCGCACTTCAGGAACCGGTTGGCTTTGGGGATGAGGGAGGCGCATGTGTCTTCAATCTGACCGGTAGAAGGTTCGGCGCTCCATTGTAAAATGACAATCCAGTGGTTCCCCGTGTATTCCAGCACCGTTTCGACCTTGTACAAGGGACTCCGCAGCAGTTCGTTCAGCACGTTGAGCAGGGCGTAATCAAACAGGTCCTTGTCGTTTTTGCCAAGACTCCCGTCATGAGGAAACACCTTGATGATCAGGGGCGTAAACCGGTCGGACAGCTGATAAGGCAAATGCTGCTCCTCCATAACACGCTGAATGGCCTGGGGTTCCGAGGGAAAGCTTTTGCCCGTGATCAGTTTGCGCCAGAACAGCTCCAGCAGGCGGTTCTGGTTTTTTTTCCACAGCAGCCCCTCGCGCGCAGCCTCCTCAATCGACCGTTCCTCGCTCGCTTTGTTTGCCGCCTTGCGGATAATCAGGGCTAATTTGTCAAACTCGATCGGTTTGAGGAAATAGTCGAAGCTCTGCAGTTCGATCGCTTTCTGGGCGTAGTTGAAGTCCGCGTAATTCGTCAGGAATATCGCCTGCACCCGGTAGCGCTCCTCCCGGATCCAGGCCAGCAGCTCCAGGCCGCTGCCTTGCGGCATTTCAATATCGCATATGAGAATGTCTACGGCGTGCTGCTGCAAAATTTCCTTCGCCTGGGAAACGTTATAAGCCGTGTAGATTTGCTCAATGGAGAGTGCCTGCCAGTCGATTTTGCTTTCGAGCGCCGTTACGACAAAATAATCGTCATCCACCAGTAAAACGTTCATGCGATTCCTCCTTAATCAATGGCTTCCGGCGGGGATACGGGGATGATGATGGTTACTTCCGCTCCGCCTCCCTCGCGGTTAGAAAAGGAGACGCTCGCTTGACCCTTGTAGAGCAGCTCAAGGCGCTGTATCGTGTTCATCATACCGATCCGGTTGCCGTTCTCCGCGTTCAGCAGCCCACCATGCATGAGCTGTTCTAAAATGTCCGGAGGAAAGCCCGGTCCCGAATCCGATATGGTGATTTTGGCAAGATCATCCGGCATTTCCCTGCTGACCGATAACGTAATGTTCGCCTCGGTGACGCGTGATACGGCATATTTTACGGCATTTTCAATGAAGGTCTGCAGCACGAGCGGGGGAATGCGGATATCTCCGGTTTCTGCATCTTGGGAAATATGATAGGCGAAGGCGTTCCTGTACCGGTGACGCTGGATGTCGAGATAAATGCGGACATGTTCGATTTCATCCTGCAGCCGCACGAAGTTGTGCCCGTTCTGAAAGATGTAGCGAAAGTATTGGGTCGTCGACATGGCCATTCGCTCGATTTCGCCATACATTTGCATTTGGGCCATGCTGTACATGCTCGTCAGACAGTTGAGAAAAAAGTGCGGGTTGATCTGCAGCTTCATGTAATCCAGCTGGATCCGCTGCTTTTCCAGCTCCTGCTCATACATATCGATCTTGAATCTGCGGATTTGTCCGATCAGATGCTTGAACTGCTGGCTGGCCTGCTCCAGTTCGATAATCTTGCTGTTTTTAAAATCCAATGCGGCGCTCTCCTCGTTCCACCGGGCGAGCGTATCCGAGAAGCTTTGGATCGGCCGCAGCACCCGTTTGTTGAAATAGAGCATGACGATGCAGAGGACGATCGCGATCATCAGCGCCAGCAGAATGATGACCAGCTGGGCGATCATAATTTTTTCGAACGTACCGTATCTGGCGATCATTTGAACGCTGAATGAGGCGTCGGAGAACCGGCTGGTCACGGCGGCCCGGGAGTGGGCGAGGCCGAAGGGAGAAGGCTTGGCGGTATCCAGCGCCTGCGTCTCGTCCACGCGGATTGGTGTGGAAATATTGATCCCCTGTTCATCAACAAGAGAGACGGTGCCGTTCTTCCCCATGTCGATGCTCTGCAGCGGACGGATCAGTTCGTCTGCAGAGATCAGGCAGATCAAATAACGGTCATGATAAGGGACGATATTGACAATATAGTATTTATTCCGGACGAGGACCGGCGTCCAGCGGGAATAAAATTTGTCGTATACATCTTTGTCCTCGGAATAGGAAATGATCTGCCGCTTCAGTTCCAAATAATCGGGATACCCGATGCTTAGGGGAGCGCAGTTCAGGAAAAAATCTTTGTTTTTCAGATAGATGAAAAATTGATATGCCTGGCCGTAATTTCTCTGCAGCTCGGTAAATCGCTGATGAAGCTGGGTGTTGGACTTTAGAAATTCGGCCGAACCTGAAGCGTTCTCATCCATCGTCTCGATGATTTGGTCATTGGCCAGCGACCAGCCCATGTAGTGATTGATGTAGGCGAAATCATGGTTGATCCGGTTGATGTACAGATCTGCTGTGTCCCGCAGACTCCGGCCGGACTGCTGCTTGACGATGGAGATCGAAGCATAGCTGATCAAAAAATCGAGGACCAGCGCCGTAAATAAAATGATAATCAGCATGTTGACATAATGTTTGACCGGGTAAGGTTTGCCGGTACGGTGGATGATTAGCCGCATGAAAATTCTGTTCTGACGCCTCCTCTTATGAATGCGCTTTATTTTTCATTATATATAACCCCGGCCTGTAACAAAATGCGAAATACTGCGCATCCGCTCCAAAAGTCCGGAAAGTGACATCCTTACGTCCGGATCGGACGGTTGGCGTGGCTGCGCGGACAGACTTTTCCGTACCCGGGAGTCCGGATAACGGCGGCAAGAGGTCCGATTAAGCTCCTCAAGTCCATTTATAATGAGTCTTGTTCCGAAAGAAAGGAGAGAGGGGGGACCTGCGTTGAAATCAGAGTCATCCGGCTTCCGGCGAACCTGGGGAAGAATCGAAAGGAATTGGGGGCTGTACGTGCTGCTGCTGCCGGCGGCGATCCTGCTGCTGCTGTTCTCCTACAAGCCGATGTACGGCGTCCTCATTGCGTTCAAGGATTACAGTCCGGCGCTGGGCATTATGGGAAGTCCCTGGGCAGGGATGAAGTATTTCGAGAAATTTTTTCATTCCTACCAATTTAACGTCACGATCAAAAATACGCTGATCATCAGCCTGTACAGCATCGTGACCTTCCCGATCCCGATCGTATTGGCTTTGATGGTCAATCAGATGCGGGCGAACCGGTTTAAACGGTTTTTTCAAACCGTGACGTACATGCCTCATTTTATCTCTACCGTCGTCATGGTCGGCCTGATGCTGATCCTGCTGTCTCCGGGGAGCGGCCTGATCGGCAGCATCTTCCGGCTGTTCGGTGCGGAGGCACCCAATATCATGGGATCGGCCGGGATGTTCAGCAGCGTGTATGTCTGGTCGGATGTGTGGCAGCATGCGGGATGGGACAGCATTATCTACATTGCGGCGCTGTCAGCCGTAGATCCGAGCCTCTATGAAGCGGCAACCGTAGACGGGGCAAGCCGCTGGCAGAAAATCCGTTACATCGATATTCCGATGCTGATCCCGACGGCCGTCACCCTGTTTATTTTGCGGATGGGCGGGCTGCTGGGCGTCGGCTTTGAGAAGGTGTATCTGATGCAGAACAACTTGAACATCTCATCCAGCGAAGTCATTTCCACGTACGTGTACAAAATCGGTCTGCTCAGCAGCCAGTACAGCTTCTCATCGGCCATCAACCTGTTTAATACGCTGATCAACTTTGTGTTGCTGATCCTGGTAAACCAGATTTCCAAAAAGCTCAGCAGCAACAGTCTGTGGTAAGGGAGGGAATAACACCGTGGAAGCCATGCAGGCGGCAAGCACCGCCACCGGAAGGGCCGGCGGCCGGTCATCCGACCGCGTTCTGGAAGTTTTGCTCTACATCGTCGCGGTGCTGCTGCTGATCGTCCTCATCTATCCGCTGTATTTTATCGTCATCGCCTCCTTCAGCGACCCCTCGGCCGTGGGCAACGGCCAGGTATGGCTGTTTCCGCGAGGCTTTACACTCGACGGCTACAAAGAGCTGCTGAAGCATGAGAACATATGGATCGGATACCGCAATACCATTCTCTACACGGTTGTCGGCACAGCGGTCGGTCTGATCGTGAACGTATCGGCCGCTTATGCATTGTCCCGTAAAGACCTGGTCGGCCGTAAGGCGATTTCCCTATTTTTTATTTTCACGATGTTTTTTAGCGGCGGCTTGATTCCGACCTTCCTGACTATCCGGGATTTTCACATGTACAATACTTTCCTGGTAATGGTGCTGCCATTTTCGGTCGTCGTTTACGACATCATCGTAGCGCGGACCTTTTTCCAGACCAGCATTCCGGGGGACCTGTGGGAGGCGGCCCAGATCGACGGGTGCGGCAACTTGCGCTATTATGTCCTGGTCGTGCTGCCGCTGTCCAAGGCGGTCATCTCCGTGCTCGCTTTGTGGATCGCCGTCGGCTACTGGAACTCCTATTTTAATGCTTTGATTTATTTGAAAAATCCTAATTTGTATCCGCTGCAGTTAATTCTGAGAAACATCCTGATCACGAATCAAATGCAGTCGAGCCTCGGCAGCGGGGAAGCGGCCAATATCGCGCTGCGGCTGGCGAACATGATGCGATATTCGGTCATTATCGTATCGACCCTCCCGATTATGTGCCTGTACCCGTTCGTGCAAAAGTACTTCAACCAAGGGGTGATGATCGGAGCGGTCAAGGAATAAACGGCAAGGCCATTTAATAAATATTAGGGGGATTTCTGGAATGGGCAAAAAAAGAGCCGGTAAACTGTTGGTTACCTTGGGGCTGGTGTCCACGCTGCTGGTCGGTATGACGGCGTGCAGCGGCGGCGACTCCGGCGGCAAAACGGCCGAAAGCAGCGACAGCTTCAATCAAACAGGCCTTCCCATCGTGAAGGAGCCGATTACGCTGAACGTGCTGACCGTCCGGTGGGGAAATATGGGCGACACATTCACGAAGAACACCTGGCTGCAAAATTTGGAAAAAGAAACAAATATCAAGATCAACTGGCAGGTCATGTCTTCCAACGATTGGGGTGAGCAGAAATCGATCATGCTGGCCAGCGGCACGCTGCCGGATATTGTCTTTGGGGACATCGCTTTCTCTGACTCGGACATCGTGAATAATCTCAGCCTCTTCCAGCCGCTGGACGATTATATTGACAAGTACATGCCGAATTTGAAAGCGGCCATGGAGGAATCGCCGGAGCTGAAGAAGCTCAGCACTTTCCCGGACGGAAAAATGTACTCCCTGCCCGCAAGGCTGCCGTCCCGTCCGGTGACGCAGAATCAGCCGGTCATCAACAAAGCCTGGCTGGACCGCCTTGGTCTTCAGGTTCCCGGGACGATTGATGAGCTGCATCAAGTGCTGAAGGCTTTTAAAGAAAACGATCCGAACGGAAACGGTAAAAAGGACGAAATTCCGTACAGCGGATCCGGCGACATCAGCATGGACCTGCTCAATCCATTCGGCATTACGGACCTGAATGGTACCGGCATGATGATCAAAGACAGCAAACCGGTGTATTATCCGACGTCCGAAGAATACAAGGAAGCGATCAAGTGGGCGCATCAGCTGTTCTCGGAAGGACTGATCGACCAGGAGCTGTTTACCCAGGACAACACAATGCTGACGGCCAAGCAGCAAAATCCGGACGTATCGCTGGTCGGCTTCACCCATCAGTGGACGCCGGATGCGGTGTTCGGCAAATGGAAGGACGAATATGTCACCATTCCGACGATATCCGGACCGGACGGTAAGCGTTATCAAGTCGGCGATCCGAACGGGCTCAGCTACCGGCGTAACGAGCTGCTGATCACCACGACTTGCAAATATCCGGAAGCGGCAGCGCGCTGGGCAGACCAGTTCTATACGAACGAAGCCAGCATCCAAAACTTCTGGGGCGCCATCGACACCGTCATTAAGAAGAACGACGACGGCACCTATGCCCTGATGAATCCGCCGGCAGGGACCAGTGCGGATGCGTGGTATTGGGAGTCCTCCGTTCGTGATTTTGGCCCGAAATACGTGAGCCCGAGCTTTGAGAAAAATATTATCCTCGACCCGAGCAACGGGGACGGCCTCAAGCTGACCATCGACAAGCTGGGCAAGGATTACGTTACGACCCCGTTCCCGAATGTCATGTATACCGCTGAGGAATTTCAGGAGCTGCCAACGCTCACGACCGATATCGATACGTATGTGCGGACGACCCGCGCACAGTGGATTACAAAGGGCGGTATCGACGAGCAGTGGGACGCTTACATTAAAAAGCTGAATGAGATGGGTCTGGAACGGCTGGTGACGATCCGTACGGATGCCTATGAGCGTTATAACAGCGTAAAATAGCGCGCCGGACGCATCCAGACCGTCGGTATCGGCTTTTCGAAGGAGTGCTGAACATTATGAAAGTTACGGTCTGGAATGAGTTTCGTCATGAGCAGCGGCATGCCGCCGTCCGCGAGATTTATCCGGATGGCATCCATGGCACGATCGCCGGATTTCTGGAGAAAGCCGGATTGACCGTTGCAACGGCGACGCTGGATGAACCGGAGCACGGATTGACCGATGAGGTACTAGCGGAGACGGATGTGCTTGTCTGGTGGGGTCACCTTGCCCACCATGAAGTCCAGGATTCGGTCGTGGACAAAGTGTACCGCCGGGTCATGGACGGGATGGGTCTCATCGTGCTTCACTCCGGCCATGCCTCCAAAATATTCGGGCGGCTGCTCGGAACGCCGACAGGGCAGCTGAAATGGCGCGAAGCGGACGACAAGGAACGGATCTGGGTCATTAACCCGGGTCATCCCATTGCCGCCGGGCTTGGAGAGTATATTGAGCTGCCGAAAGAGGAGATGTACGGGGAGCACTTTAACATCCCGGCGCCCGATGAGCTGGTGTTCGTGTCCTGGTTTGAGGGCGGAGAAGTATTCCGCAGCGGAGCCGTATTCTATCGTGGCCGGGGCAAAATTTTCTACTTCCGTCCGGGTCATGAAACCTATCCGACTTATCATAACGAGGAAATTCAGCGGGTCATCACAAACGCCGTGCAGTGGGCTGTCCCCAGCGGGGCGGCGGCTCCGGTCTACGGCAACCGGGCGCCGCTGGAGCCTATCCAGGTTAAGGGATAAATTGCCCTGCATTACAACCGCACATATTGGCGGGAACCTTCCTCTTAGCCCGCTCCTCTCCCAGAATCAAATCATAGAATGTGATGTATTCCGATACGAAGGAGGGACTCGCACATGAGTGAAGTAGCTGGTGCTGGATACGGCGGCGGAATGTGGGGGAACAGCGTAGCTGCCATTCTCGTTTTGTTTATTCTCCTGGTCATTATCACCAAGGCATTTATCTATTAATCTCTCAAAGGGCTTAGCTATCAGCTAGGCCCTTTGCATTTGTACGGCGGCTGAAATGGAAGCCCGAAGAAAAGTGGGGTATACATAACAAGTGAGTCTGTGCGAACAACCCTGTGTTATTGCCTGATGTTTACATGATCTTCATTACGTAAATTTGCAAACGGATCGCAACTGTTTTCTTTGGACCAAGTGAAGTTTTGGCACCGGGGCCAATCCTATTCAGCTTTTTCTTTCCCTGGTTGGTGTCGTCCCCATGTACTTTTTATAGAGCTTCGTAAAATAATTCGGATTGTCAAGCCCTACAAGCGAAGCGATTTCCGTCACGGATTCGTTGGTTTCGGTCAGGAGCCGCCGGGCTTCCTTAACTCTGCAAATGTTAACGTATTCAACAAAAGTGCGGCCCGTCAGCCGCTTGAACAGCTTGCAGAAATAGTACGGATTCAGACTGACCTGCCTGGCCGCCTGCTCAACGGTCATTTTATCCGAAAAGTTCGATTCGATATGCCGGATCAGCTGTTTAAACCTCTCCCGGTTGGGAAAATAAGCGTTATGTGCCTCTGCTTCGAGCATGCTCGGATTATTCTCCCTGGCCAACAGCGTCAAGAAGAGATGCAGTCTGGATTTCACGGTCAGCTGGTAAGCCGGAGGCTTGGAGCTTAGTTCCCGAATGATCTCCTCCAAGTGGGCCAAATGACCGGGATGCCCTTCTTCAAAACAGCTTATTTTTACAGGGAACCGAAGCCTGCCTTCCAGATAGGGGGCGACGTATTGAATATGTATAGGATCATGCAGCCAGTCATTAAACAGGGAAGCATTGACGACAATGCAGTCATAATGGACGTCGTCTTCGGCGAGGGAGTAGCCTACGTGAAGGCTCCCGCCGGGAATGATGAGGACATCCCCTTCAGCTGCAGCATACGGGCGGCTGTCGATATGGAACACGGCGCTGCCGCGCTTCATGACAAGCAGCTCAAAATGCTCGTGCCAGTGCAGGTACAGAATACAGTGGCCGGCGCGGGCGGCAAGGCAGCGGTTTTGAAAAAGCTGGAACGGATAAGCGGTATTCTCCAGCGCGGTATCTTCCCATAGGTCCCTGGGATAGGTCATTTCCACACCCCCTCAAAATCAGACTAGTATTCAACAAGATCGGTTAGAGAAAACGGCGGTTCTCCCCGCTATAATGGTGATGTTACGAATACTATATGTCAATATAGGAGTGATCACAATATTGGATACCAATTTCATGCGTATCGGAACGCTGGTCGGCGGCTCTGACGCGGTTCGGGTGATCCCGCAGATCGTCAAGCACGGCTTTGAATCGTTTAATCTGACTTTTTGGCAAACCTCGGGGGGCACCGATCTGAAGGAGCTTGCTGCGCGAGTGAGAGAGCTGGCGGATGAACATGATTTTGTCATTTCGGCCATCAGTGTGTTCGGCAATCCTTTAACTGGAGAAGGCAACAATGAGGATACGCTGGCGACGTGGGAGCGGCTGATCGATCATGCCCATTTGTTCGGCACTGAAATTGTATCCGGTTTCACGGGCCGTTTAACGGGACGCCCCATTGACGAATCCATCCCGAAATTTGCAGAGGTATTTGGAGAGCTGGCCCGGCGGGCGGCAGGTCAAGGCGTCAAACTGGCATTTGAGAACTGCGACATGGACGGCACCTGGAAGACCGGGGACTGGAATATCGCCCATGGTCCGGCTGCTTGGGAAATGATGTTCAATGCTGTGCCGGCGGACAATCTCGGACTGGAATGGGAGCCGTGCCACCAAATGGTCAGCCTGATCGATCCGATCCCGCAGCTTCGCAAATGGGCCCCGAAAGTGTTCCATGTGCATGGAAAAGACGCCACGATCGCATGGGATGTCGTCAGAGAGCACGGCGTTCACGGTAATCAGCCGTTCGTCTGGCACCGGACGCCGGGATTCGGCGACAGCAACTGGGCGGACATCATCACCATTTTGCGGCAGAACGGATATCAGGGAACGATCGACATCGAAGGCTGGCATGACCCGGTTTACAGGGGCGAACTGGAGATGACAGGCCAGGTTCACGCATTGAATTATTTAAAACGGTGCCGGGGCGGGGAATTCATCCCGAATCCGGTGTAGGAGGACTAGCGGATGACTGCGAAGTACAAAGTCGTCGTCGCAGGCTGCGGCGGCATGGCGAATACCTGGGTCGATTACGCGGCCGGGCGGGAAGACACCGAGATCGTCGGATTGGTGGACATTAAAAAGGAAGCGGCGCTGGCGATGGCTGAGCGCAAGTCGCTGAACTGCCCGGTATTTACAGATGTCAAGGAAGCGATTCAGGCAACGGAAGCCAATCTCGTTTTTGACGTGACCATTCCTTCAAGCCATCATGGTGTGAGCGCGACGGCCCTGGAGCTGGGCTGCGGCGTATTTGCAGAGAAGCCGCTGGCTGAAACGATGGAGGACTGTCTGGACATTGTCCGGAGATCGGCGCGGACCGGGCGCACGCATGCCGTGATGCAGAATCGTCGTTACGACCCGCGCATCCGGGCCTTCCGCAAGCTGATTGCCGAGGGAACGATCGGACGGACGGGATTTATCGGGGCAGACTTCTTTATCGGCGCCCATTTCGGCGGCTTCCGGGAAGCGATGGCCAGCCCGCTGCTCCTGGACATGGCAATCCATACGTTTGATCAGGCCCGCCTCATTACGGGAGCGAACCCGGTCTCGGTATACTGTCACGAGTTTAATCCTCCGGGATCCTGGTATGAGGGGAATGCCATGGCCATCTGTATCTTTGAGATGTCCGACGGCACGGTGTTCAACTACCGCGGCTCCTGGTGCGCCGAGGGGATGCCGACATCCTGGGAAGCATCCTGGCGTGTCACCGGAGAAAAGGGGACGGCTGTTTGGGACGGGCACGGCGAACCTTATGCTGAAGTCGTAGCCGAAGGGGATCAGGACGGCAAGTTTATCCGCGAATATACGCGCGTGCCCGGCGTGCTTGACTCCATGCGCAACACGTTTCATCACGGCTGCCTGGACGAAATGTTCGCGGCGCTTGAAGCGGGGCGCAAGCCGGAAACGGACTGCAGCGACAACATCTACAGCATGGCCATGGTGCTGGCTGCGCTGGAAAGCGCCAAGACGGGCAGCAAGGTGCTGATCCGGGAAGTGATGCAGGCAGGCCCTGCGGTGCAGGCATAACCCGTTGAATCCAACTTATCAAGGCGGATGAATGTTTATCATCCATTTCGTTTGCTGTTGCATGACGTGACAAGGACTGCAGGCTTTTGCTGCAGTCCTCTTTTGCTGCGTCAAGTGTGGAGTAAGCCTCACCTTTACCGCTTTACTTTACTGAAAATTTAATGAGATTAATGATCCCTTTACATTCCAATGACATGGCGTAAATAAAAACTCACTACACTGAAGTATGCATACATCAGGATGCAGACAACATTTCATGAGTGAAGGAGAGACTTACCCATTGAAGAGGACTAGTAAGCTGCAGCGCAGCGTGTCCGCCGTGATGCTTGGCAGTATGCTGATCAGCGCAGCAGCACCCGTCAGCTATGCAGACGGCCTGGGCGATCAAACGGCACCTGTCGTTACGGCGGAGCCGGTGAACGATCCCACCGTCCCCGCAGCAGACAACAGCACGAACACGGAGACCACGCAGGAGGGTCAGCAGACGCAAAATGCGCTGCAGATCGCTCATCAGGCACCTGCTGAAGTTTCGGCCGATCAGGATTTCACGGTGAGCGCAGTCATCACAGGAACAGCCGCGGCTGGTTGGTCAGGCGTCGTGAATTATGCGGTGGACGGGAACACCGAAGCATCGGTACCGTTGGTACAGGTCGAGGGCAAGCAGGATACATACAACGCAATCATTCCAGCAGAAGCGCTAAAGGGCACGATTCTGAATTATTCGATAACACTGCTGGACGAGCAGTCCAAGGTGCTGCAGACAATCGCTTATAGCGCGCCTATTAAGGGCAGTGAAACAGAATCAGGCACAGGGCAGGATACGGTAGCGAATGTTTCCGCGGCCGGGCTTCCGCTGCTGATTACCGAGATGGTTCCGGATACAGCCAACGTGGCTGGTGTTTCAGCAGATGCTTACGAATATGTCGAAGTTTATAACAACACGGACCAGAACATCAATTTCAAGGACTATTCTTTCTTTTACAATAATAAAGACAACTGGACGCCGGTCAGCGGCGAGGATATGATCATTCCTGCGCACAGCCCGGCAGTATTCTGGATTATGAACGACAGCAACAAAGCCGAGACCGAGGAAGCGTTTAACGAAAATTACGGAACGAGACTGGTGGAGGGACAGAACCTGTTCCGGATCAACGGCGGCGGTGGCATGGCCAATGGCAGTGCCAGAACACTGTCTATTAAGGATAGCACAGGCAGCATCATTGTGACGGCATCTTATGAGGCCCAGCACGTCAAGATGAATCAGGGAATCCTGTTTCAGCACCCGGCGGAAGGCAGCGTGCAAATGGCGGTGATGCCTGCTTCCGGACAAGTCCCGGCGACACCGGGAACGGTGGACTCCGCACAGCTCGTTCCGGTCGAGGTGCCGGAAGGAAGCGAGACGGTCATCACCCATACGCCGCCAACGTCCGTCGAAGTGCAGGACCTCGAGATTCAGGCGCATGTCGAGAATCCGGGCAAGAACAGCGACGGCACTCCGGCTCCTGTGCAGCTGCTCTACAAAACGCCTGGCCAAACGAGATATACGGTGATCCCGATGGCGGACGCTCAAGGTACGGGCGACTATAAGGCGACCATTCCAGCCGCGGCGCTGGTTGAGTCCCAAATCGATTACCGCATCGCAGCCAACCAGACGGAGAAAGCATACTCCGCCAAGGTGAATCTGCCCGAATTTGACCCGGCTAAGGCACCTCCGCTGCTGGTCACGGAGCTTGTCCCGAATACTACGAACGTTTCCGGGACGTCGACAGACGCATATGAAGCGATTGAGGTGTACAACAATACGGACCAGCCGGTATCTTTTAAAAACTATAAGCTGTATTACCGCTACCCGGATAAAGGGGCGGCCGGTGATGTCGTATGGCCGTCGACGAAGGAGGACTTTGTCATCCCAGCCAAGGGAACGGTCGTTTTCTGGATCAAAAACAGCGCCAACCAGTCATACACGGCGGAACAATTCAACGATTTCTACAAAACGAATCTGGTAGAGAACCAAAACCTGTTTATGATTCAGAGCGACGGGATGTCCAATTCCGGGCGCCGCGCGATTGTCATTAAAACGAATACCGGCAAGGAAATTTCGGCGGCTTATTATGACGCGGATACCTTGTACGAGAACGGCACCAAAGGCGATGAAACCAAGGAAAATATGGGGCTGCATTATGCTTACCCACAGAACGGCAGCACGACGATGATCAAGGCAAGCACCGGGACACAAGCGGCATCGCCAGGATCGGTAGCGGCCTCTCAAGTTCCAAGCGAGCCGGTCCATCAGGAAGAGGACAACAATCCTCCGACGATCGAAGATGTAACGAAGGTTAAGGAAATCGAACAGTCGAAGAACCTCGAGCTGATCGCCGATGCGCAGGACGACAAGGAAGTCCGGTCCGTTCAGGTATACGTGCGCTCCGACAAGCAGAGCGATTATACATTGCATAATCTGTCCGAGGACTTCAACGATACGATGTACCACTACAAGCTGTCCTCTGCCGAATTGATCGGCCGAAAATACATCGAATATTATTTTGCTGCGTCGGACGGCGTAAACGAAACGAAAACCGATCCGGTCAAAGTAGACGTTACGGGTGGGCCGGATTCTTCTCCACTGCGGTTGAACGTGAAGGACCAACAGATCATTAAGGGGACAAGCACCATTAAAGGCACGGCCGAATCCCTAGGATCGGACAGACTGCAGCTGAGCATTGACGGCAAACCGGTTGCGGTTGGAAACACGTTCACCCAGCTTGAGCATGACGCTTACTTTGTTTTCGATGCGGTCAATGTCGACTACTACTTCAAAAATGCAGTGACGATGGGACCGGCAGAGCTCGGAGACAAATCGATCCTGTATACGTTCCTGGACCCGATCACAACGTATACGACGCTTTCGTTCCCGATCAGCGCCGATCGCCTCAAGGCGGACGAGGACAATATCATTTATGTTCGCGCCGGTTCCAAAACGGGCCCGTTTGACGACCGTCCGGAAGAGAACAAGGACGATTTTGAGATCAAGAACGTAAGGCTCGTGCTGGCGGACGGAACCGAAATCTGGGATCCGGCCTATAGCGTTAAGGATCAAGTGATCAAAATGGGGGATTCCGCCGCGAAAAACGAGTCTGTTGGGTTCAAGTTTAACCTGACTGCCGACCAGCTGAAGTCCAAGGCTTACGCCTGGAACACGCTCGAAGCGGCAGACGGCCCGCACGAAATCAAAGTGACGGACGGAACGGATGAATATAAGGCTACCGTCATCGTGGATAATACGCCTCCAGAGGTCAAGCCATCGATCGAAAACGGCAAGGAATACCGCGGCGAGTTTACGCTGGATGCCGAAATCGAGGACGCTTATGCGGGTGTGGACAAGGTTGACGTGAAGCTGGACGATCAGAGCATCAAGCTTCCGTATCAAACTTCGTCCGGATCGCTGAAAGGCGGAGAACATTCGCTGACCATACATGCGGTGGACAAAGCGGGCAATGAAACCACACGGACCGTAAAATTCATAGTGCCGGACGAGAATCCGCTGGCTCCGGAACTGGTCAGCCCGCAGCAAGGGCAGACGAACGTGGGAAGCAGCGCCAATCTGACCGTCAAGGTGCAGGACCCGAGCCAGGACCCGATGAATGTGCTCTTTTACAAGGGGTATAAATACGACGGCAGCCGGACGGAGGACTTTACAGGGTACTTGAACGCGTCGGTGACCGAGCCTCCGAAGGAAATGGCTCCTACAGGCGAAACGCAAATGAATCCGGGAGATTATGCCAAAATCAGTGCGGAAGACGGCAAATATTTGGTGAACGAGTCGGTAGACAAGTTCCCTTACCAGCGATTCGAAGTGAAGCTTGACCCATCCGTGAAAGCGACGGACCGCGTGGATATCCACTGGAAAGGAAAGTCGCTCGAAGGCCGCAAGGTCAGCCTGTATGCCTGGAGTCCTTCGCAGAGCAAATGGATCCAGCTTGATCATGTGATCGCCGGAACCGAAGACTTTGAGCTGAACGCAACTGTGCAGGCGGGAGATTACGCGTCCGGCCAAGCGATTGACGTCATGGTACAGGACGAAATCGCGGCGGCGGAGGGTGCGGCCGCAGGCACCAAGCCTTCGCCGGAGCAGGAAGATCCTTACGACTTCTCGTTCGTCTGGATGTCCGACACTCAGTACTATTCGCAGAGCTATCCAAAAATTTATCAGGATATCGTCAACTGGATCGCTGCCCAGAAGGAAAAGATGAAAATTCAATACGTCATTCACACGGGCGACGTCGTCGACAAGTCCTATGAGGAGTATCAGTGGGTCGAAGCCGACAAGGACATGAAGGTGCTGGAGGATGCCGGCATTCCTTACGGCGTACTGGCCGGTAACCACGACGTGGGCCATCAGGACAACGATTATACGAAGTTCAAAGAGTATTTTGGGGAAGACCGGTTCAAGAACAATTCGACGTTTGCCGGCTCCTATGACAACAACCGCGGTCATTACGACCTGGTATCTTCGAACGGAAACGACTTTATCATCGTCTACATGGGTTGGGGTCTCGGGGACGACGAAATCGAATGGATGAACGAAGTGGTGTCCAAGTATCCGGAACGCAAAGCGATCCTGTGCCTGCATGAGTACATGCTCGTATCGAATAACCGCGCACCGATTGCGGACCAAATTTTCGAAAAGGTCGTGAAGCCGAACAAGAACGTCATCGCAGCGCTGTCCGGGCATTATCACGACGCGGAGCTGAAGGTGGATGAGATTGATGACAACGGCGACGGCCTGCCGGACCGCAACGTCTATCAGATGCTCGCCGATTACCAGGGAGCGCCTGAGGGCGGGCTGGGTTACATCCGTCTTATGCAGTTCGATATGAAAAACAACAAGCTTCACATCAAAACGTATTCGCCATATTTGAACGATTATAACTACTATGATCCGCAGGAAAATCCGGGCAAAGACGAGTTTGACCTGGCCCTGGATCTCCAGCCGAAAACCAAGCAGGTTGCGACGGATTACATCAGCGTCAAAGTGTACACCGATAGCGAAATCGGAAGCAGCCGCGATGTGGCCAGCGGGTCCCAGGCATCTGCCTTATGGAACGGGCTGCCTGCGGACAGCTACCAGCAGTGGTATGTAAAAGCGGAAGACGCGCACAGCGGCAGCACGCTCTCCGATATTTGGGGCTTCTATACCGGGAAGAACAATTCCGGCAACCCTGGCGGCGGTAACGGAGGAAACAACGGAGGAAACAACGGGGGCGGCAGCGGAGGCAACGGTGGCGGAAATGGCGGCGGAACAACGCCGTCACAACCGGGTAACGGAAACGCCACTTCCCCTGAAACACCTTCTAATCCGGGAACAGGCGGCAATAAGGGAACCGTGGTGCTGAAGCCGGGCACGAACGGAAGCTATCAAGCCGATGTGAAGGCATTGGACCAAGCAATGACCGAAAGTACGAATGGCAAAATCGTCATCACGCTTGACGGAGCGAACGGCCAAGGACAACAGGCGGCTTCCTTGTCCCTGCCTTCAGCCAGCGTGGCCAAAGCCAAACAAAACGGTTTGTCGCTGATCGTTGCCGGACCTGACATGACGGTTACGGTGCCTGCGGCATCGTGGCCGGGCTCGCTGACCGATGCACAGCAGCTGGTACTGCGTATGGATGCGACGATGAACAGTACAGCCAGCCAAGCTGTACGAGATGCCATGGGATCCCGATCCGACTATAGTCTTGCCGGACCGGTATACACAGTTAAGCTGGTCAAGGTCAATGGTCAGGCGGAATCCGAGATCCAGAAT
The DNA here is from genome assembly GCF_025809195.1 of Paenibacillus sp. PSB04. Taxonomy (NCBI): domain Bacteria; kingdom Bacillati; phylum Bacillota; class Bacilli; order Caryophanales; family Paenibacillaceae; genus Paenibacillus; species Paenibacillus sp. PSB04. The sequence goes on along the minus strand of NZ_CP081301.1, from coordinate 5,644,582 downwards.
CTGAGCGGCCCCGTGACGGTTGAGGGTAAGCTAACCCCTGAGCAGCTGCAAAAACTGGATACCGATTACGCTGGGGTTTATGAGCTGGGCAGCGGCCAGCCTAAATATCTTGGCGGGCATTTCAGCGGTGGAACGGTCAGCTTTACGGCAGATCACCTTGCTCCGTTCGCTGTGCTTGAGTATCATAAACAATTTGCGGATGTGAACGGCTCCTGGGCGGACGAATACATCGGCAAGCTGGCCGCCAAACATCTGGTCAACGGAATCGACGAGAACCGATTCGGGCCTAAGCTGAACGTCAGCCGTGCGGATTTCCTCACACTGGCGATGCGAATGATGGGCACCACTTCGCAAGCTTCGGGAAGTTCGGCCTTTACGGATGTCCCGGCGGACAGCTATTACGCCGGCGCGGTGGCTGAGGCAGCAAAACTCGGACTCATCCAAGGAAGCGGCGGCAAATTCAGACCTCAGGATCCGATCAGCCGCGAGGAAGCTGCGTCCATCGTGGTGAAGCTGGCCAAAGCGGTGAACTGGAGCGGCGAATCGGCTGCATCCAGCAGCTTTGCCGATATGCAAAACGTATCCGGATGGGCGAAGCAGGCTGTTACGGAAGCCGGTCAATTCGGTCTGATGAACGGTAAAGGCGGCGGCAAGTTCGATCCGCAGGGTCAAGTCACCCGCGCAGAAACAGCGAAAATGATGTACACGCTCATCGCGCAAAAATAGCATGTCTAAAAAGAGGGGGGAAGCGGCGGTTAAGCCTTCCTGCCTGCCGCAAGCCGGCGCCAGAAATTTTGGCGCCGGCTTGCGTGCGTTTCGATTCCGGCCTTGAAACCGGCGAACGTGCGTTCTATAATCAACACATACAATGAAATTGAAATTCCATAAAGTTTCGGGGCTGCCATGATATAATATTTTTAATTCATGATGTTAGTCTTGCAAATCTAGATAGGCTGGTTCGGATTTAGTTTGGAAATCACCGGTTAGGGATGGATATACGTGAACAATAACGAAAGAGGACCCATTGAATTTACGGAAATCGACCTGGGCGGAGATGCCGATGAAGGCATGCGCATTCCCGCCCGGGACCCCGCGGCCATCACTCCGTCGAAATCCATAACGTTTAGTATGGAGAGCCGGGAGCAGGCCTTTGCTGAGGAAGCGCTTGGAAGAGCGGATGAAGCTGGCGATCCGGCCCCATTTGTTCCATTTATGAGCTATTGGGCGACTTATCAGCAGATGACCGAGGCTCAGCGGAAATGGTATTTTTACTGGAGGAGCGAAGTGCGGCAGGGTCGTTATCATCAGACGGATCTGTCCTATGTCTTCATATACGTTTATGAGCTGATTCATCAAGTCGGATGGACCGATCCCAGGGAAGGATACAGGCTGCTGGATGAAATTTGGACGGCTTATCGGGACAAGTTCCCCAGGCTGGACCATTATTTAAAGGAATGGACCGCCGACTTTGTGCTTATTCACAAGCTTGATATTCCGTTGGTTCATATTACGCAAAAGGCGGGAAGCTTGCTGTCCCATGAGCTGATGGATTTGGAGCTCGTTCGTTTGTTCCAAGACAAACTGCTGCAGATTCCGATGGAATTGCTGCTTATTTTAAGCGATTATGATGTTCAGGACAGCAGGTTTTATGTGGAAGCGGGCCAAGAGGATTTAGATTATCATATTCCGCGGATCGTATCGCTGGCTGCCGGTTATTTGCGCGAAAAGGAAAACGATCAATGGAAGGAATTGTTTGCACCGGATATTCCGCCAAAAACGACTGAAAGGTATTTGTTCCACAGAGCGGTGTACGATGCCCGTTTGTATGGACGTCTACTTCCGGTGACCACCATTCCGATCCGCAACCATGCTCCACTGCGGAGCTGGGTGACGCAAATTATCCGGTACACGGAAAACAAGCTGCGGGAACACCGCGGATTTAAGGGACGTCTAAGAGGTGTAGAAATCGCACCATCGGTCGAGCGTCTAGTGGAGCTTTATCTGAAGCGTGAGCTGACCGGCCGCCAGGAGGAAAGACCGGCGATTGTGATCGATTCGGACAAGCTCGCTTCACTGCAGAAGGACACCGAATATGTCCGTAGCATGCTCACCGTTGAAGAACCGGGCACGACAGAGGAGAAAGACGAGGAAACGGTTGCCCCTGCAAATAAGTCGAGCGCCGTCCATTCGGATACGTCTGGTGAAGGTTCGATCAGCGATCCGGTCGTTGCTCTTCAATCTGAAGAGTCTAGGGAACCTGCAAGTGTTCCGGAGACGGATCCCCGGTTGGAGTTGGGGTCTGGCCAAGTATTGGATACAGATGTAAGCTCCGATCAGGAACCTGCCCCCATAACGGAAACGGATCACAGTCCGGAACTTCTGGCAGACGATAATCATGCAGCAAGTACTGATTCGGGGCCCTCAGAATCCGTCGAAGCGACGAATGCCGACTCGGTAGCTTGGGACACCTCCGAGCTGGATGAGGAATGGGTCCGCTTTGCGGAGATGCTGGCACCATACCAGTTGGAGGCGCTGCGTGTTTTGACAGGATCGACTCCGAATGCGGACTTAAACCAAGTGGCTGACCGTCACGGGACGATGCCCGGTTTGATCATCGATGAAATTAATGACTTGGCCATGGAGACGATCGGCGACCTGGTCATTGACGGGGACCGAATCGCCCAGGAATATATGGATTGCTTTGAGAACTTGAAAGGATGAAACGAATGAATGAAGTGAAGATACCCAAAAGGCTGACCACTGCGCTCGTGAATTCATTGACGGCGGGCGTCGTGCCCCGCGTAGGGCTGGAGCATGTCGCCGTGGGACGCCGGGCCGAAGTGGACGCCATTCTAAGGGATATGGACAACATCGCCGAAGGAGGAGCAGGCTTCAAATTTATTACCGGCCGTTACGGCAGCGGAAAAAGCTTTCTGCTCCAGACCTTCCGCAATTATGCCATGGACCGCGACTTTGTCGTGGCGGATGCCGATTTGTCTCCGGAAAGGCGGCTGGTTGGAACGAAAGGCCAGGGATTGGCCACGTACCGAGAGCTGATGTCCCATTTATCTACCCGCACGCGGCCGGACGGGGGAGCTTTGGAGGCTATCCTCCAGAAATGGATCGCCGGCCTGCAGCAGTCCGCGATGCAGGAGAAGGGACTCCGTCCGAATGACGCTGGACTCCATGAAGAGGTGGAGCAGCGGATTTTCACGGTGACTTCGCAGATGCAGAGCCTGGTGCACGGGTTTGATTTCGCCAAGGTCCTGTCCGTCTACTGGAACGGTTATAAGCTGGGGGACGACGACCGTAAGCAGGCGGCACTGCGCTGGCTTCGCGGTGAAATTCCGACGAAGACGGAAGCGCGGCGCGAGCTTGAGGTGGGCGTGATTATCGATGACGACAACTGGTACGATTACATGAAGCTGTGGGCGGAGTTTACGGCAAAAATCGGATATAAAGGACTGCTGCTCTTCATCGACGAAGCGGTCAATTTGTACAAAATTACGAACAGCGTTTCCCGGCAGAGCAACTATGAGAAGCTGCTGACGATGTTCAATGATACGATGCAGGGGAAAGCCGAGCATCTCGGCATCTTTATCGGGGGAACGCCCCAGTTTGTGGAAGATGAGCGCAGGGGACTCTTCAGCTACGAAGCGCTGCGCTCCCGCCTGATCGAAGGCCGGTATGCGGGAAGCGGCTTCGCCAATTACTCCGGACCGATCATTAAGCTGGAGATGCTGTCGAGTGAAGAAATTTTCATCCTGTTGGAAAAGCTGACGCGGATTCATGCCATGCATTATGGATATGAGCCTGGTGTCGGCAGCGGAGAAATTATTACGTTTATGGAAAATGCGGCCGGCCGGCTCGGAGCGGATCAGCTGCTGACCCCGCGCGAAGTGATCCGCGATTATATGGATCTGCTTCATACCCTGCATCAGAATCCGGGAATTACCTTTGAGCAGCTGGTCGGGGAGCGCAGCGTGAAGCCGGCGGATGCCGATCCGGACGAAGTCAGCGACTTTTTGGCGGAGTTCGAGCTATGAGCGGTAACCCGTTTTACAAGCTGGCCCCTTTCATTCAGGAGTATATTTACAAAAAAAGGTGGGAGACGCTCCGTCCGGCACAGGTCGAAGCGCTCAATATCTGCTTCGATACGCGCAATCATCTGCTGATCGCGGCCGGTACGGCTTCCGGCAAGACGGAGGCGGCCTTCTTTCCGGCCATGTCCGAGCTGCACGAGCGGCCGGCGAAATCTGTGGGGATTTTGTACATTGGACCACTCAAGGCGCTCATTAACGACCAGTTTGAGCGGATGAAGGACCTGCTGATCGAATCGCGGATCCCGGTATGGCATTGGCACGGCGACGTATCTCAGGCGGAGAAAACGAAGCTGATGCGAAATCCTTCGGGCATTCTGCAAATTACCCCCGAGTCGCTGGAAGGGCTGCTGATGAACCGTCCGAATGCGATCCCGGCGCTGTTTCAGGACCTCAGATACATCATTATTGATGAGGTTCATGCGTTTATGGGCGCAGACCGGGGGATTCAAGTGCTGAGCCAGATCACCAGGTTAGAGCGGATGGCGGGCTGCCGTCCTAGACGAGTGGGCTTATCCGCCACTTTGAGCGACTACGATTCGGCGACCGCCTGGCTCGGTGCGGGCAGTCCCGAGCAAGTATCCGTGGTCACATCGCCGGGCGGCCGCAAGCTGCGGCTTCGGGTCGACCATTTTTCGTTTCCCGATGCGAGGGACGAGGAGCAGGCGGAGCAGCTGCAAAACGCACGCAAAGCGTACTATGAGTATATTTACGAGACGACGCACCTGAAGAAAACGCTGATTTTTACGAACAGCCGGTCCGATGCCGAGCTGACGACGCTGGAAATGCGCAGGGTCGCGGCCAGACGCAGCCAGCCGGACGTCTTTTATGTGCATCACGGCAGCATTTCAGCTATGCTGCGGGAGGAAGCCGAGAGCGCGCTGAAGATCGGGCCGGGTCCGGCCGTGGCGGCGGCAACGCTGACGCTGGAGCTGGGCATTGACCTGGGAGAGCTGGAGCGGGTGGTACAGCTCGGCGCGCCGTACAGCGCCTCCAGCTTTGTCCAGCGGCTTGGTCGGTCCGGACGCAGGGGCGACTCCGCTTCGGAAATGCTGTTTGTCGTACAGGAGGAAGAAGATGAAGAAGCACCGCTTCCGGCCAGAATGCCCTGGACCCTGCTTCGGGCCATCGCGGTCATTGAACTCTATGTGCGCTATAAATGGGTGGAGCCTCATGATATCCGCCGGATGCCTGTCGGGACGCTGTACCATCAGACAATGAGCATGCTGAAGAGCATGGGGGAATGTGAACCCGCCGAATTGGCGCGTGCGGTCCTTACGCTTCCTTCGTTTACACATGTGACACCTGATGAGTTCAAAGTGTTTCTCAGCTACCTGATCCAGACCGACCACATTCAATGGACCGAAGAACAGACCCTCATCATCGGGCTGACGGGGGAGAAGATCGTGAATAACTACCGTTTTTATGCGGTGTTTAAGGATGACGAGGACCACGTCGTGTATAACGGCTCCGAGGAAATCGGCTCCATCACGACGGTACCGCCGCCCGGTTATTGCTTCTCCTTGGCCGGGAAGCTGTGGAAAGTGGTGGAGGTGGACACCAAGCACAAAGCTGTGTATGTGAAGGCGGCCAAAGGTAAGGTGGACACATTGTGGCTTGGATCGGGCGGCGACATTCACACGAAAGTGATGCGGAAAATGAGAGAAGTGCTTGCCGATTCCGCGATTTATCCGTACTTGTCGCCACAGGCGGTGAATCGTTTGGAGCGAGCCCGGCGCCTGGCTAGAGAAAGCGGACTGCTTCGCGATATCGTCATTCCGGCCGGCGGCGATTCGCTCTTTGTGCTGCCGTGGGTCGGCAGCAAGCAGTTCCGCACACTGGAACGGATGCTGAAGCACCACTTGGCGGATCGCCTCTCCCTGAGATCCATCGTGCCGATGGAGCCTTACTATATGGTCGTCGCCGGCAACAGCGATGCCGGGACGCTGATTCAGGAGATCGCGGCCGAATGTTCCCGGTGCGGCGAAGAACAGCTCCTCGCTCCGGAAGAAGCCCCGTACCTCGGCAAGTACGATGAATTTGTCGCTCCGGATCTGGTTCGCCGCGCGTTCGTCGTCGATGGGCTGGACCTCAAAGGGCTGAGAGAAGGAATATTGGGAGAGCCAGCGGAGTTTTCTTCCTAATGGATACGAACGGGGGGACAAGAATTGCCAGCTAACCAGGAGAATCATTTTTATCAACGTCTGCAGGCCGCTCATCAGATCCCGATCGGAATCATCGGGCCTAAACGTTTGGTTGAACAGATCCTGCGCGTGATCGAGACGTTTCCTTCTTTTGAAGCCGTTCCCCGGGTATTTGAGGATGCGGCGGAGGCGTCAATGCTGGCGGAACGGTTAGCCAGTGAGACGGAGGTGCTGCTCCTGTCCGACCCGTTGTCTCATAGGAAGGTCAAGGAAAACCCACGGGTAACCGTTCCAGCCCATTACGTACCGTTAACCGATGCGGGCCTCTATAAGGCGCTGTTCGCGGCGCATCAGCGCGGCCTGCTTGACCGGGGAATCTCGGTGGATACGCTCACCGAAACGATGGTTCGCAGAGCGTGCAGGGATTTAGGGATGACGGATGAACGGTGGAACGTGTATGACGGCCCGGTATATGCGTCGTCGGATAAGCTGATTGCATTCCATCAAGCCGGATTTGAGTCCGGCGGATGCTCCGTCGTTTTTACAGGACAGCAGGCAGTGGCTCAGCGCTTGGAGGAAAGGGGCATCCCTTCCGAGTGGCTGCTTCCCTCCGATCAAGACATCGTCGTCGCGCTCGAGCGGGCGCTTCTGTCAACGGAGACCCGGCGCAGCAAAGAGTCCCAAATCGTCGTCGGGATGATCAACGTCGACCATTTCGAACGCGCAGCCATGCAGCGGAGCAATGAGCATGAGGTCCAGAAGCTGAAGCTGGACATCCACCGCATGGTGCTCGACTATGTGGAATCGCTGGACGGATTTCTGGCCCACCAGGGCGGGGACGAATACCTATTTTTTACGACGCGGGGCATCTTCGAACGTGAAAGCGGCGGATACAAGACGATTCCGCTGGCCAAAGATGTGAATACGACGCACGGCATCTCGCTGAGCATCGGGATCGGCTTCGGCCGTTCGGCCAGTCTGGCCGGCACCCATGCCCGAACCGCGATGCGGAAGGCGAAGGAGGCAGGAGGGAATGCCTGTTTTATCGTCAGGGAGGACGAGACGCTGATCGGACCGCTCGAAATGGCCGATCCGGTCCGGGAGGTGCTGTCTTTCACCGATGCGGAGCTGATGAAGCATGCGGTGGATGCCGGCATGACCAGCGCGTATTTGAGCCGACTGCTTCATAACCGGGCCAAGTACGGCCAAACCGATTATAAGGTCCATGAGCTGGCGTCATTGCTCGGCATTACGGTACGGAGCGCGCATCGGCTGCTGCTGCAGTGGATCGATCATGGGCTGGTGGCCATTGCCGGCATGGAGAAGGTGCCGCGCGGGCGGCCGCGGCAAATATTCAGGTTTATCTGTTTGGACAGGACTTCGCCTGAAGCAGGAGACGCGCCTGATTGAATTTTTTCAGAAAATGGTTATGAGAACAATAAGCTTTCTCTAAACGAGAAAGAAGATTGAATGCCTAACGAACACCAGAACGATAAATGATGTTTATCTGCGGGGAATCTTTTAAAGAAGATTCTCCTTTTTTTTGGGGATGCCTGGGCATCGTGTTTGACGATATGAACGATCTTGTTAGCCGATTAATTGCGTTTTATATAGCTGCACAACTTGCGTTGCTACAGCTTCAATATCACTATCTAATTCTCCTAATACATAGAATTCCAATACTCCCATGGTTGCCGTTCCTAAAAACTTCAAAAAAATATGCTTATCAATAATCGGAAGCGAATCCTCATTAAGTTTTTTGTCTATCTCCGCCATAGTAAAAGACAATAGCTTTTTGCGAAATGTTGAGGCACCTTCACTTTTAAACAATGCTGCAAAAAATGGTTTATGCTGCTCAAAATAAGAAAACCATAATATCGAACCTTCGATAAGCCCGATGTCTTGTTTTTGATCACATATTACTCGCAATTGTGCTATATGGTCGTCCACAATTTTGTCTAACAGATCATATTTATCAATATAATGCAGGTAGAATGTTTTTCGGCCAATGTCAGCTTTTTCCGTAAGTTTTTTAACCGTAATCTCATCAAACCCTTCCTGAAGTAACATTTGCAAAAACGTCGATTGAATAGCTTGCCGAGACTTTAAAATTCTTCGATCTATTTTAACCATGCAGCAGTCCTCCTTGATGATAGTACACAATAAAAACAACTTGTGTATTAGCACGCATATTGCGCGATGTGGTCATTGAATCAACAGACCCCTTATTTTAAAGTAAATATACACGAGGTGATTAATACGCACAAGTGTATATTAAACATGAATAAAGGTGGTTTTAACGGTGACAGTCACCAAAAGGAATGTGAAATTTCATGCACATGGGCTGCAAATAGCCGCGATTTTAAATGTACCTGAACTTGCTGAAGACAAGAAACAAAATCCAGCTATAGTTTGCGTTCATCCGGGCAGCAGCTGTAAAGAACAAACGGCGGGCATTTATGCAGAGAAACTTGCTGAGCTTGGGTACGTAACGATTGTATTCGATGCATCCTATCAAGGAGAAAGCGATGGCGAGCCTCGTTATGCTGAATACCCGGCTTCACGTGTTGAGGATATCCGGTCTGCGGTTGATTACTTAACGACTCTGGATGATGTCGATGAAGATCGTATTGGCGTGTTAGGCATTTGTGCAGGAGGCGGGTATGCTGTAAATGCTTCGATGACAGAACGGCGCATCAAAGCTGTAGGCGCAGTTTCCGTTGCGAATATAGGTCGAGGATATCGTGAAAACGATCCAATCCAAATGTTAGAGCAGGTTGCCCTGCAACGTACGGCTGAAGCACGTGGAGCCGAGCCTCTGGTTGTTCAGTGGATTCCTAACAGTCATGCTGAAAGAGAAGAAGCGGGAATGACTGAACTGGATCTTGTACAAGCGGTTGATTACTATAGAACACCAAGAGGTCAGAGCCCTAACTCTCCAAACAAATTGAAATTCACCAGTGTAGATTCAATCATTGCCTTTGATGCTTTCCATTTGGCAGAAACTTTACTGACTCAACCTTTGCAAATCATTGTCGGTGGTGTACAAGGAGCGTTTGGATCATATAAGGATGGCCACGAGCTTTATAACCGAGCAGCTTCAGTGAAAAAAGATTTGTTCGTTATTGAAGGGGCAAGCCATTATGACCTGTACGACAGACCAGAGCCAGTGAATAAAGCCGTTGAAAAATTAGGTGCCTTCTATAAAGAAAATCTTTAGCAAACAGCTAAATATTCAGAACCTTAGCGGTACAGGCAATGAACCTGTATCGCTTTTATTTTGCGCCAAAATCCCGCTAATTTAAAGACAATTAAAAGATTTGTCTTTATATAGGCCGAGTCTTTATGATGAAGTGGAAAACGATTGAATGGGAGGAAGAACAAGGATGAAAAATGTAGCTGAATTGGAAGCACGGCTGGCCCAGCCGTCGGAAGCGCTCATTGCCGACCTCATGTCTGTCGAAGGGGATATTCTCGTGCTGGGCGTTGGTGGCAAAATGGGTCCGAGTCTGGCCAGACTGGCCGCGAATGCGATACGAATGGGGGGCATGAACAAGAAGGTCATCGGGGTATCGCGCTTCTCGAATGAAGAGACCCGCAAGGAACTGGAGGATGCCGGGGTGACTACGATTTCGTGCGATTTGCTGAATGATCAGGAGCTCCGGCAGCTGCCCGACGTGCCGAACGTCATTTTCATGGCCGGGCATAAATTCGGAACGACGGGAAGGGAGTATTTTACATGGGCGATGAACAGCTATTTGCCCGGCAGGGTCGCCGAGAAATACCGCGATTCCAGGATCGTTGTGTTTTCTTCCGGCAACGTGTATCCCTTCACCCCGGTCGCCAGCGGTGGAGCCAGTGAGCATACTCCACCGGAACCGGTCGGAGAATATGCGCAGTCCTGCCTCGGCAGGGAGCGGATCTTCGAGTATTTCTCACATCAGAATGGTACGCCGATGGCGATTTACCGGCTGAACTATGCGATCGACATGCGGTACGGCGTGTTGTTGGAGCTGGCGAAGTCCGTCAACGAAGGAAGGCCGGTCGATGTGACGATGGGCTACGCCAATGTCATTTGGCAGGGGGATGCGAACGAAATGGCGCTGCGCTGCCTGACCCAATGCGCCAACCCGCCGCAGATCATCAACGTGACGGGACCGGAAACGATGTCGATCCGCTGGGCGGCGGAAGAGTTGGCGCGCCGTTTAGGCAAAGAAGTGGTGTTTACGGGGACGGAGGCGGATACTGCGCTGCTCAGCAACGCGTCGAAGTCCCATCAGCTGTTCGGCTATCCGCGGGTATCCCTCCTGCAAATGATCGACTGGACCGCGGACTGGGTTCGGCAGGGCGGGGCGACATGGAGCAAACCTACGCATTTTCAGGAAAGAAAGGGGAAGTTCTGATATGAAAAATCCGGAGCATTCGCTAACCGCAGAGCAAATCGCAGCGCTGCACGACGGCCTGGTCATCCCGGCCCACCCGCTGGCACTGGATGAAAACCGGAAGCTGGATGAGCGGCATCAGCGGGCATTGACGCGTTACTATATAGATTCAGGCGCAGGAGGAATCGCCGTAGGCGTCCATTCCACCCAGTTTGAAATCCGGGACCCCGGCGTCGATTTGTTCGAGCCTGTCCTTCGGATGGCGGCCGAGGAGGTCCAGCGTGCACAGCTGCAGCGCCCCTTCATTTTGGTGGCTGGCATATGCGGTCCGACCGCCCAAGCGCTCAGGGAGGCGGAAACCGCGTGGAAGCTCGGCTATGATGCAGGTCTGCTCAGCATGGGAGGACTGGCGAATTGGAGCGAGGAAGAGCTGCTGCAGCGCACACGGGAAGTAGCTCAAAGGATACCCGTCATCGGCTTCTATCTCCAGCCCTCCGTGGGCGGGCGAATTTTCAGCTTTGACTTCTGGCGGGAATTCGCCGAAATTCCCAACGTTGTCGCCATCAAGATGGCGCCGTTTAACCGGTATCAAACCCTCGATGTTGCCAGGGCCGTCTGTTATTCCAGCCGCCGCGACGAAATCGCCCTGTACACAGGCAACGACGACAATATCATTGTTGATCTACTCACGACTTACCGGTTCCGGGTGGACGGTGAGCTCGTGGAGAAGAAGGTTGTCGGCGGACTTCTCGGCCATTGGGCGGTATGGACGCGGAAAGCCGTAGAGCTGCTGGAGGAAATCAAGCGGGCTCGCAGCGGAGGCACCATTTCGGAAGAATGGCTGAGACGGAATGTGGAGGTGACCGACACCAATGCTGCATTTTTCGATCCCGCCCACCAATTTGCCGGTTGTATTCCGGGCATTCACGAAGTGCTGCGGAGGCAGGGGCTGATGCGAGGGATCTGGTGCCTGAATCCGGAAGAGACGCTTTCTCCTGGGCAGGCGGAAGAAATCGACCGGATATATCGGGATTATCCCCATTTGAACGACGACGATTTTGTCCGCGGGCAGCTGAACCTGTGGCTGGAAACGAAATCCAATCACGCGTAGAAAATGATAAAAACCTGACATCCCGAAAGCGGAGAATTTGATATATTTCTACCGATTTAGCATTTTCCACACCGCTCAAAAGCTTGATGCAGCAGCATTTTTAGCCATTTCGGTGCTCGTGGTTCGGTAAATTCCAAGCCCAAGGAAATCACGCTGTTTACCGCAGGTGGAAGCGTTTTTATGATGGGATTACCGGTGAATCACGAACACCGAAAATCGTAACACCCCCAAGATGAGCCCCAAAACATGAAGGAGGAAAGAGTATGGCAAAGAAGTGGATCAGTATGGTTGCGGCAGTCACGATGCTCATCTTCGTACTCAGCGCTTGCAGCGGTGGAAGCAAAACTTCCAATGAAGGAGCAGCACCGGCAGCGGAACCTGCAACAACCGGAGGCGCCGGAGCCGGAAGCAGCACCGAGCAGTATGGCGACACCGGCGGATTAAAGCTGCCGCTGGTTGATAAGCCGACGACGATTAAATTTATGTTGTCGAGCAACTCGGCCAAAATCGGCGACGACAAGCTGATCGTCCAGGAGCTGGAGAAGCGTACGGGGATCAAGGTCGAGTTCCAAACGTATTCCCCGCAAACGTATCAGGACAAATTGAAGGTTGTGGTGGCCTCCGGCAAACTTCCGGACATTTTCATCGGGCTGAAGCCGGCTGAACTGAAAAAAATCGGCCAGCAAAAAGGCGTAGTCGCAATCAACGAATATGCCGACATGCTGCCGAACTTCTCCAAATTGTATTTGCAGGAAAACAACTGGGTCATTAAATCGTTTGGCGACGAAAAAGGCAACATTTATACGTGGCCGATCTACGATCTAAACCGGGATGTCAATCACGGCTTCCTGTACCGGAAAGACATTTTTGACAAGAACGGCATCAAGGAATGGACAAATACAGAAGAATTCTACCAGGCTCTGAAGAAGCTCAAGGAGATTTACCCGGATTCTTATCCGTATGCTTCCAAAGGATTGGCCAACATCTTCAGAGATTGGTCCTTCGGATGGGGCATCGGTAATGGCGACAACTATCCGGCGTATTACGACGAAAAGGACGGAACGTGGAAATATGCGACGGTTCAGCCGGAGCACAAGGATATGCTTGATTTTATGAAAAAGCTGTACAACGAAGGGCTGATGGATCCCGAGTTTCTGACGGATACGCAGGATTCCTGGACGACGAAAATGACGACCGACAAATCGTTTGTGACCTGGGATTGGATCGGCAGACTCGACTTGTTCTACAACCAGGTGAAGGACAAAAATCCGGATTATGATTTAAGATACGCCAACCCGGTCGGCCCAACGGGCCATGTCAGAACCCTTCCGAAAGTATCCGACTTCAGCATTGCGGTCGCCAACAACAAGAACAAGGAAGCGGCGCTTAAACTTCTCGATTACCTCACCAGTCCTTCGGGCGGCGAGCTGATGACCGTCGGTGTGGAGGGCGTCAACTTCGAATGGGGGCAGGACGGCCGTCCGGTGTATCCGGAACTCAAAGATCTCCCGCTTGTCGATATCGGTGTGCTGGAAGACCGCTATGGCATGTGGCTGGAAGGAGCTTACCTCAGACCGGATAAACGCAGCGTGTACTATAAGTTCTCCGAAAAAGAACAGGAAGCCCAGGACAAAATCATGAAAGAGGACAAGAGAGAACCGATGGATCCGATCCTGAACTTCACCGATGACGAAATTTCCACGATGGCGGAGCTGCAAACATCGCTTCAGAAAGCGGCAGAGGAATTCAACGCCAAATATATTCTGGATAAATCTTACGGCGACGCACAGTTCGAAAGTTTCAAGAAGCAAATCGCCAAGCAGGGCCTGGACGACCTGATGAAAATTTATAACGATGCCCAAAAACGTTACGACGCGGCGAAATAAATCAATGAGGATTTGAAGACTTATGAAGAAACCGAACAAGGGACGTTTGACCGAAACACTGAAGCACATCCGGCGGGACCGTGAACTGCTGCTGCTCTTTATCCCGTGTATTCTCTTTTATATCATTTTTCGCTACGGTCCCCTGTACGGCTTGATTATCGCCTTTAAGGATTACAGCGTATTCTCCGGCGTGATGGGCAGCGATTGGGTCGGCCTGAAGCATTTTGTTAAATTTTTCAGCAATCAGGACTTTTGGATGCTGTTCCGCAATACATTGCTGCTTGGATTTTACACGCTGATCTTCGGCTTCCCGTTTCCGATTCTGCTGGCGGTCCTGCTGAACGAGGTCCGGACCAAATGGTTTAAAAAATCGGTGCAGACGCTCAGTTATCTGCCGGCGTTTTTGTCAGTCGTCATAATCAGCAGCATGATCATCGATTTCCTGTCGCCGACGAACGGACTGCTGAACCAGCTGCTGGCTGCGTTCGGCTTTGAGAAAAAGTATTTTCTCGTCGATCCCGGCTGGTTCCGTCCGATCTATGTGATCTCCGAGATCTGGGGCACGATCGGCTACGAGTCGATCATCTACCTGGCCGCGATTGCGGGAATCAATCCGACGCTGTATGAAGCGGCCCGTGTAGACGGCGCATCCCGGTTTCACATGATCCGGCACATTACGATTCCAGGTCTCATGCCGACGATGCTCATTATGTTCATCCTGAAAACAGGCTCGATGATCCGAATCGGCTACGAAAAGGTACTGCTGCTGTACAATCCGATGACCTACAACGTGGCCGACGTCTTCTCGACATATGTGTACCGGAAAGGACTGCTCGAATCCAATTACAGCTATGCAGCCGCGGTCGGCATGTTTGAAGCGCTGGTGGCCATGACGATGCTCCTTGGTGCAAACGCAATCAGCCGGAAGATCGGAGGGAAAGGGCTATGGTAGGAGAACGCAAAATATCGGTCTTCAGCATCGTCAACGCCCTGATCCTGGCCTGCATCGCGGTTGCGACGCTCTATCCGGTGCTCTACATCACGGTCATTTCGTTCAGCGACACGGCTTCGGTCATTCAGGGCAAGGTATTCCTGTTTCCCAAAGGCTTTAATCTCGATGCCTACAAAGAAGTGCTGAGCAACAACACGATTCCCAGAGCTTATCTGAATTCCATTTACTATACGGCATTGGGTACCTTCATCAATCTGCTGTTTACGGCAGTGGCTGCGTATCCGTTGTCCCAGCCCAATTTCTTCGGGCGGAGGGTGTTCATGCTGGGGATCATTGTCACGATGTTTCTCAATCCCGGCATTATCCCCACATACATCGTCGTTCAGAAGCTGGGACTGACGGATACGGTCTGGTCGCTTGTGCTGCCAAACGCGATCTGGACGATGGAGCTGATCATACTGAAGAGCTTCTATGAAAATATGTCGTCGCAGATACGTGAGGCGGCCCTCATCGACGGCGCATCGGAGACGCGGATTCTGTTCAGTATCGTCATTCCACTTTCCAAGCCGGCGCTGGCATCGATCGGCCTGTTCTTTTTCATGGGCCACTGGAACAGCTTCTTCCTTCCGCTCATTTATTTGAACGACAAGGAGATGTATCCGCTTCAGGTGGTCCTGCGCGATATGCTCATTTTTAACAGCGAAAATGATGCCGGACTCGTGGACCGGGCGGCCCTCGCACCGCAGGCGGTCAAGAACGCCACAATCGTGCTGTCGATGATTCCGGTGCTGCTGATCTATCCTTTTGCCCAAAAGTATTTTGCCAAAGGGGTCATGTTAGGTTCCGAGAAGGGTTAAGCGGACGGATGTGGAATAGTTGTCATCATGAGAGGTGACGCCAATGAATCGGCTGCTTGCAAACCGGGGACTACTGCAAATCTTCTGCTCTCTGCTGTTAGTCATCATGATCATGTCTGCATCAAGCTATGTCGTTTACAAAAAATCCATTTCCGGCATCTATGACAAAGTTACGCAAAACAATCGGCTCGTCGTTAAAAATATCATTCAGGCGTTCGACAGCAGCTTTACGACGGTCAACAACCTGATTTTTACGATCCACGGACTGCCATTTGATCCGGTCAAATCCGGAGACGGCGGCCGCATGGATATGGCGCAGGTCTATAATTTGCAGGATAATCTGGCATCGCTGATTTCTTCTGTCGATTATATCGAAGATGTCATCGTTTTTTACGACAACCAGGATCTGGCCATTACGGCTAATGGAACGAGCGACATGAAGCTGCTCTTCCAGAACAAGTACAGGCACGATACGTACAATGCCTCGTACTGGCGCAGCTTTTCCAAATCCAAACGTCCGTTTACGGTATTTCCTTCTTCCGATTACATGATGCAGACGGAAGGGTCCAAACCGCAAAGCCGGCAGCTCATCGCCGTCATGGACGGCAACAAATACAAGCTGTCGGATAAAAACGTGATTATTCTGATCAATGCGGAAAAGCTGCTGCAGCATGTGAACATGTCCTCCATGATTCCGGGATCGTCCATGATCGTGCTGGACGGCGACCGGAAAATCGTGCTCAGCACGGAAAAAAACTGGGACCTGGTCGAAGTGCTGAACGACGTCTATTTTAACCAGTCTCAGGAAGACTCGCTGACCCGCGGTGACTTCGAGTATCATGTGTACCAGTCGGATTATAACGATTTCATTTACATTGATAAGATGCCTTATCAATTCCAGAATATCGATACCGTGGCCAGCGGCAGCCGGATCATTATGGTGATCGCCATTGTGAGCGCGGTGCTGCTGTCAGGGCTGCTCAGCGTCTATCTGTACCTGCCGGTCAAAGGCATTCTTCAGCTGTTCGGAGAGGGCCGCGTCAAAGGGAATGACTTTCGGAAAATCTACAGCGGCATCGTCAAAGTCCAGCGCGAGAACGAGGCGCTAAGGCAGCGGATGGAGAGAGCCGAGGCCGATATGTGCAGGAACGCGTTCTTCCGGGTGCTGGAAAGCCAACGCTCCAGCGACATCGCGCGGGATGTGCTCAAGTATGAGCCGTTTTTCTTCCGGGACCGCAGCTTTGTGATGGCATCCCTTGATTTGAGGCTTTCCCAGAAGGGGGATCGTTCTCATCCCGCGATGGAGCCCCGGCAAATGACTGAGCTGCTGCGCAAGGAACTTGGCAGCATGGCGGGTACGGGCTATACGGCAGTGTTTCACCAGCGGGAGATGCAGTTTCTTATCCTGCTGGGCATACCGCAAGGCGGCGACCGGCAGACGGTGATATCCGGCTGGGCTGCCTTCATTCAGGAAGCGAACCGCGATGTGCTGCCTGGATATGTGCTCCGTTCCTTTGTCAGCAAGGATTATGAGGCTCATGTCCCGAATCTTCTGTCCGCTTACCAGGACATCCTGAACGGGATGCTCTACCGGAACGTACAGGATGAGGCGCAGACCGTGATCGATACCGCGGCGGTACAGTATGTGGGTGACGTTTATTTTCCACTGGAGAAAATGGATCATTTGGCCCGCTGCCTGACGGCCGGACTGACCGAGGAGAGCATCCAAATCGTGACGGACATTATTCACGAAAATGCACGCCGGAACATTCATCATTACCATCTGGCTCATGTGGCCAAAAGCATGTTCCTCTATCTGATCAAGCCGGCCAAAGCTACGGCCGAAGGCGATCAGGAACTGATGCAGCTGGAGTCCCGGTTCATCCGGCGGGTCGAGCAGGCATATGATCACCGCGAAATCACGGAGGCGCTCCTGGAAGTGGTGAAGAAGGTTGCCGGCAGCCGCGGCGGCGAGCCGAAAAGCAAGCTGAATCCTGCCTTTATTTCGCAGTACATCGAACTTCATTATATGAACAACCTGTACCTCGACCATATGGCGGAGGTGCTGGATACGAGCCCGAAATACTTTTCGAACTATTTCAAGAAAACGTTCGGCATCAACTACGTCGAATACCTGAATAAGGTGCGGCTGGCGCACGCCCGCGAATTTCTGAAGAACACCGATTACAACATATCGGAAATCGGGGAAAAGACGGGGTACATGAACGCGTCAACCTTTACCACGACGTTCAAAAAATACTACGGCATCTCCCCCAGCGAATACCGGAAAATGGCGGGGGAGGGATAGAAGGAGCGAACCATCGTCATGAAAGCCGTTGCCGCATTACGAGGAAGCATTGTAGTCACGGATAGGGAAGACCTGCCTCTGGAGAGGGGGCATGTCCGGATCCGGACCGAATATTCGGCCATTAGTCCCGGCACGGAGCTGTCTTTTCTGAAAAAGGGCGGCGATCATCCGTCCCTGCTCGGGTACAGCGCGGCCGGCATCGTCGAGGAAATCGGCGAAGGCGTGACCGGCCTGCTGCCAGGTCAAAGGGTGGCCTGCTATGGAGCCCCTTACGTCCGGCATGCGGAACGTCTCACGGTTCCGTCCAATTTGGTGGCCGCGGTACCGGACCACGTCCTGCCGGAGGAAGCCGCTTTTGCGGGCCTTGGGGCGATAGCCATTCATGCCCTGCGGACGGCGGATCTGCGGTTCGGGGAGTCGGCGGTGGTCGTAGGACTTGGCATTCTGGGCCAGATCATTGCCCAAATCGCTTCAGCGGCTGCAGTTCGCGTCGCAGCGCTCGATTTGAACGCGCAGCGCGTACTGATGCTGCAGGAACAAGGAATCCGTCATGCGTATAACCGGCATGAACAGCTTGAGGAGCAGCTGCAGATCCTCACGGACGGCCATGGGGCGGACAGTGTCATCTTGTGCGCAGGGGGGCCGGGGGAGGAGCTGATCAACCGGTCGCTCACCTGGATTCGCGACCGCGGCAATATCGTGGTTGTCGGTGACTTGACCACTACGTTTTCCCGTGGTCAGATGTTCGGCAAGGAGGCGCAGGTGCTCATCTCCAGGGCCGGCGGACCCGGCAGATATGACAGCGGATATGAGAAGGATAACCGGGATTATCCGATCGGTTATGTGCGATGGACCGAGGGCAGAAACGTTGCGGAATATGTCCGCCTCCTCGCAGAAGGACGGATATCGGTACTGCCGCTCATATCGCACCGCTACCCGCTAGGTGAAGCGGAAGCGGCTTACGCCAACTATTTGAATCCTACGGATTGTCTGGGAACGATTCTCGAATACGAATCCTGAAGGAGGATGTGTGAATGCGAAAGTCATGGTTTGCACTATTGGCATGTGTTGTACTGTTAACAGGCTGGACTGGAATGGGAGGCAGCGGCACGGCAAATGCGGAAGACAGCCGTCTGTCGCAGAAAGTGTATGGCAGCCCGGAAGAGCTGCTGCCGCCGCTGAACTACACCGTTTCGATTTTTAACGGGACCGTAGGCTATGAAGAAGGACGGCCGGTCATGTATACCGTGTCTAAAGGGAAACCGGGCCAGCTGAATGTCATTGACCTGGAGGATTACAAGCTACTGCGCAGCATTCCGATCCCGCCCTCGGAGAGCTCATGGGCGCATACGGTTGCGCCGGACGGCACGCTGTACGTTGCGGCCGACGGCAGCGGGGCCAGGTTGTGGAAATATTCTCCGGTGACGCATACCGTTGAACAGGCCGCCTCCTTTGCCGGCGAATCGTGGCCAATCTGTATCACAACGGATGAGGCGGGCCGGGTATACGTCGGTACGTATCCTGGAGGCAAGGTGATTCAGTACGATCCAGCCACCGGACAAACGAAGGACTATGGCCGCGTGATCGGTAACATTGCCCAAGAATATGTCCGCTCCATCGCATATCAGGGCGGTAACATTTATGCGGGAACGGCGCATCATCAGATTGTCCGCGTTAATCTGGAAACCGGCGAGAAGACGGACATTGCCGCGTCACTGAATGTTCCGGAAGGGGACGATACGGTATACGATTTGGACACCATCGACAACCGCTACCTGTTCGCCCGTTATACGGATGGCAGTGGTGTGCCGGGTCCGGCGTACATCTATGATACACAAACCGGTTCCTGGCTCGATACGGTGCTGGACAACGTGACCGGATTGCACGAGACCGATTCCTTGGACGGTAAAATTTATTTTATGTCCGACAAAAAATTGAAGACCTTCGATCTTGCTACGCATGAAGTCAGCGAAACAGGAATGGAGTACAACAGCGGATTCCGGGGAGCCGACTGGGTAGAGTTTCCGAACAACCCCGACCTCCCGGGCAAAAATCTCGTCACCGTCCGCTATGACGGCGGAGTGGCGATCATGAACATCGAGACCAAGCAAGTGCACCTGATGCCATCCGTCGTTCCGGGTTTGCCGGGCGTGGTGAACCGGATCCAGTCTGCTCCGGACGGGAATCTGTTCGTCACCGGGGTACAAACGAGCCGGGGTTCGATTATCGACCCGAATACCCTGACTTCCTCGGCATTCTCCATTGGTCAGGCGGACAGCGTGTATCCGCTCGGCGATAAAATGTATATGGGCGTCTATCCTGAAGGAGCGCTGTTCGAATACGACATGACCAAGCCGCCGGGGACAGAAAACCCGAAGAAGACGTTCGTCCTGGAAAATGGGCAGGAACGCCTGGTGAATATGACATCGGGAGGCGGCAAGCTCTATATCGCGACCATCCCGGGTTACGGTACCCTTGGCGGATCGGTTACGGTATATGATCCCGCTACGGGGGACAGCCGCGTTCACCGCAACGTCGTGCAGGATCAAAGCGTCCTGAGCCTTGCCTATAAAGACGGCAAATTGTTCGGATCGACGACGATTCGCGGGGGACTCGGTTCGGAGCCATCGGCGGATGAAGCGAAAATATTCGTATGGGACACCCAGACCGAGCAGAAGATCACAGAATTCCCGCTGCGGATCGCCGGACTCGATAAACCGGTCTTCATCGGGGATTTGAGCGTAGGTCCGGACGGACTGATCTGGGGCGCGGCGTATGAATACGTATTTGCGCTGGATCCAAATACGTATCAGGTTGTAAAGAGCAAAAAGGTGCAGTCTGGCGTTAGCTATACGCAGTGGGCTCATCACACGATCCGCTGGTCGGAAGACGGCCTGATGTACGTTTTGTTCAACAACAAACTGACGGTCATTGATCCGCAAACGCTGGAATCGCGCACGATTACCAATGCCGCCCGGTTCGAGCTCGGCAAGGACGGCAACATCTACTTTACCGACAATGCCACGAATACGATCATGTACCGGATTGAGGTCGATGGGGAAATTGTCGAGCAGCCACCTGGCATTCCGCTTCCGGTTAAAAATCCGGGATTTGAGGATGCCATGAGCGGCACTGCGATCCCAGGATGGACGCCCTTGTTTGCAGCCAGTTCCGATTTGAGCTACGCGGTCAGCACGGACCGGAGCTCCACCGGCAGTGCCAGCCTGAAGCTGACGGATAATACCCGTACGGGATCCGTCGCCTTGCAGAGCGATAAGATCACCGTCGAACCAGGCAAGAAATACACGTCCAAAGTCCAGGTGTATATCGAGTCGGGACAGCCGGGAACGATGCTGCGCTTCTTTGACAGCAGCAATCAAACGCTGGCTACGCAGGAGATCCATCTGGACGAGAGCCGGCTGGCCCAGTGGCAGACCGTGACGCTGAACGGTACGGCTCCCGACAACGCGGCCTACGCCCGCTTGATCGCAGTGGTCAGCCGCTACAACATGGCGTCGGCATATTATGACGACTTCTCCCTGTCCGTTGAAGGGACGCCTGAACCGGTTGATCAGGCAGCGCCTGTGTCTGCGGCCGAGGTATCGCCCGCTGCAGGCGAGAGCGGCTGGCTGAACCGTGACGCATCCGTGCAAATCCAGGCGGAGGACGAGGGCAGCGGCGTGGCCGCCATAACTTATGCGGCCAGCGGAGCGGGTTCGCTTGAACCGGTTCGAGTAGAAGGAGCAACCGCGTCCTTCAACGTGACTGCCGAAGGAGTCACCACGGTGACCTATTCGGCCGAGGACCAGGCCGGCAACAAGGAGAAAGCGCGGGAGCTTACGGTCAAGATCGATAAAACGGCGCCTGAAATCACGTTTACCGGGGAAGCAGCCTATACGGTAGATCAGAAGGTGTCCATTCAGTGCGCGGCGTCCGACAGCTTATCCGGTGTCACATCGGAACCGTGCATCGGGACAGACCGACTCGCATATGAGCTGGAGCCCGGCATCAATGTGATCACGGCTTCGGCTAAAGATGCCGCAGGCAATGAAAGCACAAAGGAGTTTTCATTCGAAGTTAAGGCAACGTACGACAGTCTGGGCATGCTTGTGCGTTCGTTCCTGCCTACGGATGCCGACTTTGCCGAGTCGCTGAACGCGAAGCTGCTGGCGGCCAAGGCTTCGGCCGGACGTGATCAGGCTCAGGCGGTGCAGGGACAGCTGTCCGCGTTCGAGCAGGAGGTTACCGCCCAAAGCGGCAAGAAGCTGACGGCGGATCAGGCAGCGGTGCTGCTGAAGTGGGTGAAAACGCTGAAATAGAAAGATATCGAAAAGAATAGTCGTGTTAAGCGACGTCGAATGAGGAGTCTGCGAGCAAGCGCAGGCTCCTTTTCCTTTTCTGAACGATTCCGAATCTTTAGAACCGGTGAGGTTACCAGCGTTTGCAAAATCGGCAACTTTCACTAACGAAAAAGCGTTAAACAAGTAGTTCGATCCGGATCGGAAACCGGACAAAGATGATACATATTTGATACCAGGGGTAGGGAGATGAAATAGTTATGGATAAAAAGCGCCACTTTGGCACCTTTGCACGGTCTGCCGTGATGCTGACGATTTTGGGAGCCACGGTGATACCCAGCCCGCTTGTGGCGGCAGGGGATTTAGCAGTTCAGGATCAGGCTCTAAGCATTCAGAAACCATCCGCAACTGGGCAGGCGGCTCAGGTACCCGTCCAAAAGTCGGCGATCAAATGGCAATTTAGCTCTTCGTTTTATGATCAGGCAACCGGTTATTCCTACTACTACGCTACCACCGACCAAATGAGCAGTCGCACCATCTATCTGGATCCGAAGGGGGAGTGGCATGCGTTTGCAGAAGGCGTAACGATACATCGGGACTACACATTGGAAACACCGGTCGTGGACAGGACGAAATACGGCGATCCTATGGAAGGGCTCTACTCGACCGTATATGACCCATCCAAGGAGACTGCGACGAGAGGGGTATATTTTGCAGGCGGCTCGGACCTCCAGCATGGATTTCGTTATGTGAAAAACTATTACAAGCGGCAGGACGCGCAGGGAAAGGAGTATACTGCTTCCGATTTCAGCCTGCTCCTTCGAACCCGTTCCGGCGTGATCCGCGAGATCGAGCGCGTGCCTAACCGTTTGCGTTTTAAGGCGATGTCGGACGGAAATGCGCTTGCGGTTCAGTACAGCGTTCCTCATAAACCGGATGAAATATTGATCATCAACACGGAGACCGGGAAGAAGAAGCACTTGGCATATGGCCGACCAGAATACTATGACGCAAAAGGGGGGCGGCTTCTCATCACTCTCAATAAAACGGGAAATCCAAGCATCGTGTATACGCTAGCAGACGGTAAGCACCGCCCGGCGACGGAACAGGATTGGAAAGAGCTTAGAAGCATTAGCTTGGCTGAAGGCCGCCACCTTCCGTGGCCGGACCCTGCTACTGCGCCTCCAACTGGTTTGCAGCCACAGGATTTGCCGGTGACATCGGTCCAATCTCAAGATCAAATCTTGGTCCGAGCTGCGATTGGCGGTCGTGCGGTGAATTTACCCTTTGCTTTTGTCCAAAACGGCCGGACACTGTTCCCCGTTCGCGAATTGGCGGAGCAGACAGGCCTGGAGGTTAAGCAAACGAAAGTGTCTGGAAAAGCGGGGGACACATCTTTTACCTTGAAAGGACCTGGGGGGAGCGTAAGTTTAACGCCGACTGAACCTATGATGATCGGCGGCCAGCTCTTTATTGGCTCTGATATCTTGAAGCGGATTGGCCTGCCGGTGCAGGGGGTGAATTGGAACCCCTAATTAGATGACGGCGGATTTGGAAATTGGCTCATCTTTGGAACAAGGGGTTGATCATGGATCCATCTAATGGTTACTCAAACCGAAAACTAGGAATTACCTAGTGAAAGGAGAAAATCAACGGTGAACAAGAAGCACAAACGGAAGGCCACGTTGTTGTTTGCAGCGCTGCTGACTGCGGCGGGTACGGCGATGGTGCCAAGCCCCAGCGTACAGGCTGATGAGGCATCTGCGGCTGCAGTACAGGCGGATCGTGCACAGAGTAAAGGAGTTTCCAATTCCCAAGCAACTCAGACACCCGAACTCAAATGGGATTTCAGGGCTGAATTTTATGATAAGGGCACGGGGCGTGCCTATTACGATGCGTCCGCTTATGACGGTGAGCAATATTATAACCGCACCGTATTCCGCGATCCTAATGGAAAGTGGAATGCACTGGAAGAAGGAATATCCGTAACCTGGAGCTATGGTTTGAAGAAGCCGATTTTGATTGGCAAAGGTCTCGGTGATTATTTGAATGGGCTGTTTTCGACTGTATTTGATCCAGCCCAAGAGACAGGAACAACCGGAGTGTTTTTTATTGGCGGTAAGGATAACCGGAGCGGTCTGCATTATATCAAAAATTATGAGATAGGTCAGGACGCACAGCAGAATTGGTACTCCACTTCTTTTTTTAGTGTATTTTTGCGCACCGGAGACGGAGTGATTAAGGAAGTGGATGGTGCACCATTTCGTCCAGGATTTTTCTCGATGCCGGACGGACGTGTGCTCGCCGTTCAGTATAGCTCCTCAGCCAAAATGAATGAAATTTTGATCATAAATCCGGCAACGGGGATTAGGAAGCAGCTTGTCTACGCGAGCCTCGACTATTATGATGTCGAAGGTGGACGACTACTTGTCAGATATAATCAGCCGAATCGTCCGAGCGAAGTCATAACGCTGTCCAATGGAAAAGCACGCCAGGCAACGGAACAGGATTTTAAGGAATTTTCCAACCTGGCAGAAAAGAGCTACCAGGCACCTATACCAAACGCATCGACTAAGCCCCCTGCCGATTTACAACCACAAAACTTGCCGGTGACGCATATTCAAATTCATGACCAGATCACAGCCAGAGCCACCATTGGCGGTAAGGTGGTATATCTCAGTTTTGCCTTTATTCAAAACGGACGCACGATGATTCCGGCACGGGAGCTGATGGAGCAGGCGGGCCTGGAAGTGATACAGCAGAAGGTGGCTGGGAAGGTAAACAGCAGTTCTTTTACCCTAAAAGGTCCGGGAGGAACCGAGACGGTCACGGCTGCTGACAGCATGATGATCGGTGACCGGCTCTATGTTGGATCTAATGTTTTGAAGCGGATTGGGTTGCCGGTGCTGGGGATGAATTGGAATCCGTAAGCAAGATCGCGGCCCTATCATAAAAATAACGGCATGCTTTCCCGTGGTCTACATGGGAGGCATGCCGTTTTCATTACAATCGGTTGGATTTGCTTACAAAACAGTTGGTTTGATTACAGGGCAGTTGGCTTGGCTTCGCTGCCGTGCCGCTCCTGTCGGGAAGACCGGCTTACGTACAGAAGCAGCAGCGCGGTGACCACAATTAACGCCATGATCATCCCGATCACCCCGTTCCAGCCGAAGCCGGACAGGAAGAATCCGCCGGACCAGCCGACCAGACTGGACCCCGTGTAGTAGAAGAGCAGGTAAAGGGATGAAGCGTAAGCTTTATAGCGCATCGGTGCCGCTTTGCCCACCCAGCCGCTGGCAACGGTGTGTCCCGCGAAGAAGCCGCAAGCGAACAGAATCATGCCTGCGATCATAAAGACCACGTTGCCCGCCAGCATGAGCAGGGCACCGGCAAGAAGCATGCCCAGGCCGCTGGCAATCAAGCCGGCACGTGAATACCGGTCAGCCAGTTTACCGAACCAGACGGAGGACCAGGAGCCGATCAACTGGAAGACGAACAGGCAGCCGATCAACGTTTGACTCAGCTCATAAGGCGGCTGGGACAGCGGGAAGTCGATATAGTTAAACAGCGTAACGTACGCGCCAAGCAGCAGAAAACCGATCAGGTACAGGCACAGGAGCCGGGCGTTTGCAAATCCGTTCCGGAAGCCGTCGACCCAGTGGTGCAGCGAAATGCTGACCGGTTTGAAGTGGTTTGATCTGGGCAGGTAGAGCCAAAACATCACACTGCATAGAAGGCTGACCAAGCCTAGAACAAACATCGCAATATGCCAATTGAAAAAATCGGTGATCAGACTGATGATAACCCTTCCGGCAAAACCGCCTACCGCAGTGCCTGCCACATAGAATCCCATGACCTGCCCGATGCTGCGCGGTTCGATCTCCTCGTTGAGATAAGTCATGGCGATGGCCGGAAAGCCCGCAAGGCTGACGCCTTCGAGCAGCCTGGCAGCCAGCAGCAGATGAAAGTTAGTGCTGAACGAAGAAGCCATAGCCAGCACGGATGTAACGAACAGCGACACGCTCATGACGCCTCTGCGCCCCCAGGCATTGGACAGCAGGGAGACAAACAGCATGGTGACCGCTAATGTAATCGTTGAGAAAGAAATGATGAAGCTGGCACTGGAAGGAGATACGTGGAATTCCTTCGCAAACGTGCCGATCAAAGGCTGCGGGCTGTACAGGATCGCAAAGGTGACCAGACTGCCCAACAGCATGCTGACCAGTACCCGGAAATAGGCACGGGTACCGATTTGAATGTACTGCACGGCAAACGCCTCTCTTTGTTAAGTTCTGTGAACGACTCTTTCGGTGACGCCCCTAAGTATACGCCTGGTTCGCTTATGTTGTATAATGAATTAAAATTATCAAATTAATGCCTCTGAGTTATGAGGGTTTGGAAAGAGGGCTGGCAATCATGGAATGGCAGCAGCTGGAGTACTTCCGCGTCGTGGCCAGGCTGGAGCATTTCATTAAATCGGCGGAGCAGCTGGCTATTTCCCAGCCGGCGCTAAGCCGGTCGATGACGAAGCTGGAAAAAGAGCTTGGCGTACAGCTGTTTGACCGGCATGGCCGATCCGTTCAGCTGAATGAAACGGGAAAGCTGTTTTTGGCTAGGGTAGAGCGGGCTATGCAGGAGATTGAGGATGGGATCGAAGAGATCCGGCAGTTCCACGATCCGTTTGCTGGCAAGGTCTCGATTGCATTTTTGATGTCGTTCGGCGTTCACATGCTGCCGGATGTCATCGCAAGCTTCAACCGCAAATACCCGGACGTTGAATTCGCGCTGTATCAAAACCCGACGACGGTTATTCTGCCGCAGTTGCTTCGAAGCGAGGTGGACCTGTGCATTATCGGTCCGTTCGGCGAAGAGCCAGGTGTTGTCTGGCACAAGCTCGTTGAGGAAGAAATGTACGTCTACGTGCCTGCAGATCACCGGCTTGCAAAGCGTGAATTCATCCGGCTGGAAGAGGTAGCGGGCGAACCGTTTATATCGTTTAAGCCGGGTTATGGCGTCCGGACGCTGATGGAACGGTTTTGCGGTGAAGCCGGTTTTGAGCCGAACATCCGGTTTGAAGGCGATGATATTATGACGGCCGCAGGGCTTGTCTCCGCTGGACTTGGAGTTACGATCATCCCGGCTTTTTCAGGTATTGAACATGGAAAGGTCAGGCGGCTGCGCGTGACGGAGCCTTACTGCCGGAGGGAAATTGGACTGGCCTGGATCGCGGACCGGAAGCTTCCTCCTTCCGCCGACCTGTTTCGCTCATTTATTATCGAGTATTTTCGTGGCCAAGGCGAACTGTAGAATGCTCCTTTTCTGAGAAAAAAACAACAAGGTAGCAGATTGAAAGCCTGGATGTCCAGGCTTTTTCTCTTATCAATGCCCCTTTTTCAAGGAAACAAGACTGGGATTAGCCAAGGTCATTTTTTTATTTAAGTATTTACTTTATTAAGGAGATGGTTTATTATAACAACAGAGAGAGCTGAACCATCTTTTACCTGATGATCCTTAGGTTCACCAACTTAACAATCCAGATAACTACATGAACAAACGCTCAACACAGAGGCAGACCGCCGCAGGGCGGATTCGAGAAGAGGGAGGGGAGACAGCTTCATCTTATGGCAAATGATACGTTTTCCGCACTGGCAGATCCAACACGTCGCGGCATCCTCGAATTGCTGGCCGGGAATCCCGAACTATCCGCCACACAGATCTACGAACGTTTTGATGTAAGCCCGCAGGCCATTTCGCAGCATTTGAAGATCCTTCGGGAAACACAGCTCGTCCGGGTTGAGAAAAGGGCGCAGCAGCGCATCTACTCATTGAACATCGATCCGGTCAAAGAACTCGAGCATTGGGCACAAGCCATCCGGCAGCAGTGGGATGGAAGGCTCAATGCCATGGACCGCGTACTCGCTGAAGAGATGGCCAAACGAAAAGCCAATCAGGCGAATCATGAAAATAAAGGAGAATGAATAAATGAATCATCATGCCAGCAAGCAGGAGCTCGTCATTACCCGTGTGTTTGATTATCCGGTCGATTTGGTCTGGGATGCCTGGACGGATCCAAGTCTGGTCATGAAATGGTGGGGCCCTGCCCATTTCAGCTCACCATCGTGCAAGATCGATCTTCGCGAAGGGGGAAGCTACCTGTTCTGTATGCGGGCGCCGGAATCCTTCGGCGGACAGGATTATTACTCCGCGGGTGTGTACAAACGAATCGTTCCGCAGCAGCGCCTTGAATTTACGCAGATTCTGTCCGATGCGGAAGGAAACGCAGTTAAACCTTCCGATGTCGGCATGCCGGAGGACTTCCCGGCTGTGGTCGATTTCGTCATTGATTTCATCTCGAAGGGCGATCAAACCGAGCTGATCATTAGAGAGTCCAATTGGAGCCCGGGTCCAATGGCCGATAACGCGGTTACCGGCATGAACCAGTCTCTTGACAAACTTGCCGCAAGTTTGGCTTAACTATGTTTTTCACATATTCCGGAAACGGTATATAAAAGAAAAAAAACGCCCCAGATTCGTATCTGGAGCGTTTTTTTATGCTGCAGTGCCTTCTTGCGGCAAGCTGATGTTCATCAGCTTTCGCGAATCCAAACCGTCATTTCGCAAGGCTCCCGGTTGCCCCATAGCGTATATGGGACGGCCCGAAGGCGCTGCTGTTCCAGCTGCGGCCGCACCGTGCTGTAGAGATCGTTCGGCGCTTCCGCCGGCGTGCCGGTGCGAAGGCCATCCGCCTCGATTACGGCGACGCCGCCGCGCCATTCATCCGTGACGACCTGCAGCTCGGCATCTGCCGGCAGACTTAGAGAAGCGAGCGGGGCTCCATTGTCGGTCTCCTCCAGGCAGTAAACGAGCGGGCCGCGCTGCAGCGCAACCTTTCCGCTGCTGGCGCGCAGGTTCGGGTGGGCGTAGATTCGCCGCGGCTGCATATCAAGCTCAAGCTCAACTACGTCACCGGCCTGCCAGTCCCGGCGAATATAGGCATAGCCGTCACGCAGCTCATACTGGGCAGGCTGGCCATTCACGCGGACCGCGCTTTCAGCAGACCAGCCGGGAAGACGAAGTGCAATCGTGAAGTCACCCGCGCCGTCCGCTTCCTGCACTTTCAGGCGAACCTGGCCTTCCCAAGGCAAACGGCTTTCCATGTCCAGCTGAACGCTGCGGCCGGCCACCTCGTGGCTGATTTGGCTGCCAATATACAGATGCACAAAGAGTGCCTCGTCGCTCGCCGAATAAATGTATTGACCGAGTGAAGACAGGAGGCGTGACACGTTTGGCGGGCAGCAGGCGCAGCCGTACCATTTTTGCCGGACCGGCTTGATATGACGCTTGCCGGGATTGCCTTCGCTGGCCGCCGGCCACACTTCCATCGGGTTCACGTAAAAATAATGCTTGCCGTCGCCGGCAATTCCTGCGGTTACGGTGTTATACAGCGCACGCTCCATCACATCGGCGTATTCGCCCTTCACTTCATTCTGAAGCAGCCGCTGGGCAAAAAAGATCAGGCCGATCGATGCGCAGGTCTCACTGTAGTTTGTGTCGTTCGGCAGGTCGTAGTCAAACGTAAAAGCCTCACCGTGATGCGTGGATCCGATACTGCCTGTGACATACATTTGCTTTTGCACAATGTTGTCCCACAAGCGGCGGCAGGCTTCCAGCAAAGCGTTGTCTCCCTTAAGCAGAGCCAGGTCGGCCATGGCCGTATACATATAGACGGCTCTTACCGCATGGCCTGTCGCCACCTCGTGTTCCCGCACCGGCTTATGCGCCTGGTGGTAGGCAAGATTTACAGGCCCCTTCTGAACGACACCGGGTGCCCAGTGCGAAATCCGGCCCCGCCGTTCAAATTCCTCCGCAAAGAAATTCGGCTCCTGCCCGCGCTCATCGATCAAAAAGCCGGCTAGATTCAGGTATCTAACTTCGCCTGTAGCATGGTACAGCTTGACCAGGGCAAGCTCAATTTCCTGGTGACCGTCGTAACCCCGGATTTTGCCTTCTTCCGGCCCAAAACGGTCATCGATATGGTCGGCAATCTTGCGCGCAATGTCGAGAAGCTTGGTTTTTCCTGTTCCGTAAAAATAGGCGACCGCTGCTTCGATCAGGTGTCCGGCCGTATACATTTCGTGGCAGTCCATCAGATTGGTCCAGCGCTGGTCGAGCTTGTCAATCGTAAAGTATGTGTTCAGGTAACCATCTTCCTGCTGTGCGGCTCCGATCAGATCGATCGCTTCATCGGCGACTTTTTCCAGATCGGAGTCCGGGGATTGGGCGAGCGAATACCCGACCGCTTCCAGCCATTTATACAGGTCGGTGTCCTGAAACACGAATCCGGCAAAGCTTCCTTCCTCTAGTCCTGCGGCAATCCGGAAGTTGCGGATCGCATGGCTGGGTTCAGCATCGGGAACACGGTCATTCAGGGCTTCCCACTGGTAGGGAATCACGGTATGCTTGATAAGATCCACATGATTGGACCAATAGGAGTCGGTGATGCGGACGGATTTCAAATCAAGCGGCTGTGGATGGGTTGGCGCATTTTTGGTAGACAAGTTATCGTTCACTCCTAACATCATCATCTGCAGCTTTATCATATCGAATCAAGCCAAGGATTGTCGGTAGTGGAACGTGCATAAAAAGTGTCATTAGCCCACTAAATTGATTTTTACAGACGAGCAGGAGGATTGTCATGCTGCCTATTTATCTACAACAACCTTACAAGCTCCAGATGGGTGGACAATTTGTCAGCGATGAGGATTGGTCCCATATGGAACGGACCATTTCCGATTATGAGCTGATTATCGGTGTTGCGGGGGTGGTCTTTCTCGAAGCCGGCGGCCAGCTGTACGAAGTAAAGGCAGGGGACATGCTGCTGCTGCGCCCTGGGGAGAAGCATCGCGGATACAGGCTGTCTTCCCCCGGCGTTTCATTTTACTGGTTTCATTTTTTGCTTCCTCCCGAGACGGGCGGAGAGCCGGACGGGGCCATACCTCATTATGCACACTGCCCGGAACCGAGCCGCGTTCACATTTTGGCCAGGCAGCTTCTGCACGCGGCGAGCGGGGGATACCGGCTGAAGCAGGCGGGGGACTATTTTCTGACGTCGCTGCTGATTGAATTGGCGGAGCAGCTGCAGGATGCGGGCGCATCCGAAGCGATGGACCCCCGGCTGTCGGAGCTGCTGGAATGGACCCGGCTTCATGCCCTCGAGAGGCATATGTCCGTCGACCGGGTCGCGATGCACATGGGGTATAACCGCAACTATTTGTCGCGGATGTTCAAGCAGAGATTCGGTACGGGGCTCAGGGATTATATTCACCGGATCCGGCTGGAAGCGGCAAGGGAGCTGCTTGTGTCGAGCAAGCTGCATATCAAGGAAATTGCGGACAGGGTCGGCATCGAAGACGACAAGCAGTTTATTAAATGGTTCAAGCGTCTGTCCGGCGTTACTCCGACGGAGTACCGTAAGGCGTTTTCGGCAACGCGTCTGAACAAGACGTAGGGATCGATGACATCGGTCCCCTGGATGCCGGCCAATAGGGCTTCGCGGGGGAAATTGATTCTTCCGGACTCTGTTTTTTTGGGTAACACAAACGATTTGGCCCTTTTGGCCGTGTCTGCATCCGGATCATCCGTACGAATAGAGCTGCATGTAATGCTTTAGTACCTCCCAAAAATACATCCTGGGTAAGTCGAGACTCCCATTTGAATCGTGCTATCATTTTTTTAGACCGTTGTTTGTAAACTGCGAAACATCGTGAACGACGGCCTTCAGAAGAACCTGCATAAGTATATGCAGCAGAATTTGCACACGAATGCACGATACTTGAGGAAAGGATTTGAACTCGATGATCCAGGAAAAATACGCCAACATGCTGAACATGGCCGAGGTTTCGACCCCGGACCGAATGTTATATCCCTTTGATACCCTCCGCCAGCTTAGACTAGAAACGCCGGTGCGCTACGACAGCAGCCGAAACTGCTGGGACGTCTTCCGCTATGAAGATGTGCAGCGCATTTTGAAGGATCCGAAAACATTCTCCTCCGAGCGTGGAGCAGGCGCAGGCGGCTCCATTCTGTTTATGGATCCGCCCAAGCATAAGCAAATGCGCGACCTGGTCAGCAAAGCGTTTACGCCCAAGGCGATCCAAGAGCTGACCCCCCGCATCCAGTCCATCGCCGAGCAGCTGCTAGATTCGGTAACGGATGGATCTATGGATATTTCCAGCGAATTCGCCACTCCGCTGCCGGTCATCGTCATTGCCGAGCTGCTGGGTGCTCCGAAAGAAGACCGGAACAAGTTCAAGCACTGGTCCGATATTCTGGTGGAAAGTGCCGACGACCTCACGGATGAAGCATTCCAGCGGATTACCGACAAGCGGATGAAAGCGATGGGAGAGCTGTCCGAGTATTTTAAGGGAATTATGGCGCAGCGGGCTGCGGAGCCGCAGGAGGATCTCGTCACTGCACTGCTGAACGCTGAAATCGAAGGAGAGAAGCTGTCGGAAAGGGATATCATCAGCTTCTGCGTGCTGCTGCTGGCTGCAGGAAACGAGACGACGACGAACCTGATCACGAATGGCGTGCGCGTGCTGACCGAAAGACCAGAGCTGCAGGAGCAGCTGTATCAAGCGCCGGACCTCATACCTTCCTTTATTGAAGAAGTACTTCGCTATTACCCGCCGATCATCGCGATCGGTCGCAAAGCTGCGGAGACGGTACAAATCGGAGAGCATACGATTAAGCAGGGAGCACAGGTCATTTCCTGGGTTGGGGCCGCCAACCGCGACGAGTCCCGGTTCGACGACCCGGACGGCTTCCGTCTGAACCGCAAACCGAACCCGCATATGACGTTCGGCTTCGGTATCCACTTCTGTCTTGGGGCTCCACTGGCCAGGCTGGAAGGGAAAATTGCGTTTCAGGCCCTCCTCGACAGGTTCAAGGATCTACGCAGAGCGGCGGACGCTGAGCTCCAGCCGATTCAAAGCTCCTTTGTCTTCGGCGTCAAAAATTATCCGATTGAGATGAGCCGCAGATAGAGTCAGATATCCTTAGGAGTACTCCTGCATTGTTTCAGAGAGCATAACCGGCATGGGGAACTGACAGATTGCATTTTCGGGAGCTGTCCATATTTCTTGGAGGCTCCCGGATATGCTAGAATAGAAAATAGCAGCTTGTACATAAGCATGATGATCTAAGGCATCCCTTTTACTGCGATGGTTCCAGGAACAGCATTTGCAGGGAAGAACGGATGCTTTTTTGCGTAAGCCCGCCGGGATGATCATTTCGTTTTACCGAAGTATAAGGAGTTGAGCGCCCGTGGAAAGGCAAGTCGAAGAATTGTGGCACCAGGTCCTGTCCATGATTCAAAAGAAGATCAGCAAGCCCAGCTATGATACGTGGCTGAAATCGACGAAGGCCGTCAGTCTGCAGGATAACGTCCTGACGATCAGCACGCCCAACACGTTTACGCAGGAATGGCTGGAGAATCGGTATACCAAGCTCATTTTGACAGCGGTTCGCGAATGCATGGATGCTCAGCCGGAGCTTCATATCATTACCCAGGATGAGCTGGAGACCGAGAGAAGATCCGCATCACCCGAACCGGCTGCCCTCATAGAGGATAATATCCTGAATGATCCGGCTTTTGCCGCCATGCTGAACCCAAAATACACCTTCGACACGTTCGTCGTCGGACTCGGCAACCGTTTTGCCCATGCAGCTGCACTGGCTGTAGCGGAGGCGCCGGGCAAGGCGTATAACCCGCTGTTTTTGTACGGCGGCGTCGGCCTGGGAAAAACCCACTTGATGCAGGCGATCGGCCACTATGTGCTGGAGCACAATCCGCAGGCGAAGGTGCTCTATTTATCCTCCGAAAAGTTCACCAACCAGTTTATCAATGCCATCATGAACAACCGCGGCGAAGCTTTCCGTAACAAGTATCGCAACATCGACGTGCTTCTGATCGACGACATCCAGTTTATCGCCGGCAAGGAGCAGACACAGGAAGAATTTTTTCATACCTTCAACGCCCTGAAAGAAATGGGGAAGGCGATCATCATTTCCAGCGACCGTCCGCCCAAGGAAATCCCCACCCTGGAGGAACGGCTGCGTTCCCGCTTTGAATGGGGACTCATCACGGATATTCAGCCCCCGGATCTGGAGACCCGGATCGCTATTCTGCGCAAGAAGGCGAAGGCGGAGCATCTCGACATTCCGAATGAAGCGATGGTATACATCGCCAGCCATATTCATACGAACGTCCGTGAGCTCGAAGGGGCTCTCATCCGCGTCATCGCTTATTCCTCGCTTGTGAATCAGGACATCACCGTGCATATGACAGCCGAAGCATTAAAAAATATGATCTCGCAGTCGCGTCCCCAAATGATCTCGATCCAGGACATCCAGGAGCGGGTGGGAGATTATTATGGTTTGCGCATCGAGGATTTTAAAGCACGGAAACGGACAAGAGCAGTAGCCTTTCCCCGTCAAATCGCCATGTATCTGTCCAGGGAGCTGACCGATTACTCGCTGCCCAAAATCGGGGAAGCTTTTGGCGGCAGGGACCATACGACCGTCATCCACGCCCATGAAAAAATCGCCTCGGTTATTCGTGAGGACCAGGAAATTCATCAAATCGTAAGCCGGTTGTCCGAGAACATTAAAAGCCGCATCCAACCGCGCGTGTAGCCTGTTATTTTTTATACCCGTATAATCTGAACCTGTCTGCCTCAGACCCTCCTTGGTAAGATAACGGCATAAACCATCTACCAGGGAGGTTCTTTATATGAAATCCATCGTCATTGAAAGAGCAGGCGGAACTGAAGTGCTTAAGGTCAGGGAAATGCCGGATCTTGAGCCAAGATACGGGGAAATGATCGTGGACGTGGCGTATGCAGGCGTAGGGCTCGTGGATATTTTGATCCGCAAAGGCGGGTTTACGGAGCTGTTTCCGTTTCCGGTGATTCCGGGGCTTGAGGTGTCCGGATACGTCCGCTCAATCGGGGACGGCGTTGAAGGGTTCCGGATCGGCCAGCCGGTCGCTTCCATGAAGCTGCTTGAGCTTGGCGGATACGCTACACAGGCCAGAGTGACGCCGCAGCTTACGGTTCCGCTCGATTCGCTTGGAGGAGACCTCGATATGGCCGAAGCGGCAGCCTCCATCGTCAACTTGACGACTGCCTATTTCGCGGTCAAGCAGGTGAACCGGATGAGGCAGGGAGACACGGTGCTGGTTCACGCCGCCGCAGGCGGACTCGGCAGCTTTTTGGGGCAAATCGCCAAGCGGTTTGGCGCTGGGAAGGTGCTGGGGACGGTGGGTTCGCCGGATAAAATCAAGCTGGCCGCATCACTCGGATACGACGAACTGCTGCTGCGCTCCGATTTTGTGAACGAAGTGAAGCGGATCGCGGGAGTACAGGGGGTCGACGCCGTATTTGACCCGGTTGGGGGCGAGACGCGGGCACGCAGCCTGGAGCTCCTGAGACCGCTGGGGCAAATCGTCGCTCTGGGCAACGCCAGCGGCGGCGAGCTGGCGCATCAGAGCAACGAGATTTGGCTCGGCAACCAGAGCATCGCCGGCTTTAACTTGGGGGCGTATGCCATGTATGATCCGGTTGGCGTCGGGCAGGCGGCCAGGGAAGCGCTGCAGCTGCTCGCCATCAGAGAGGTCCGCTCGGAGGTGCACGGCATTTACCCGATGGAGGGCGCCTCCGAGGCGCATCGTCTGCTCGAAAGCGGCCAAACGACGGGCAAACTGGTGCTGCAGATGGGATGAGCCCCAGCTTTTTATATGAGCCTCTTGCCCGCTTGAATGCGGAGCGGAGGCTTTCTTTTACGGCGGGAGGGATGGTATCATTTGAATCGTGGAGTTTATGGAACGTTGTACATCTCGGAGGTGCTGCTAACATGATGCAAACCCGGAATCTGCTCGGGGAATTTTTGAAATCGCGCAGGGAAAAGCTTCAGCCGGCGGACGTCGGAATTAGCGGGGGATACGGCAGAAGAAGAACTCCCGGACTTCGCCGTGAAGAGGTGGCGGAAATCGCTAATGTCAGCACTACCTGGTACACCTGGCTGGAGCAGGGGAGAGACGTGGCTGCTTCCCGGGAAGTCATGGAGAACATCGCCAGGGCGCTGCTCCTGTCTCCTGACGAGAAGCTGCATGTCATGCGGCTGGCGGGATTCGGCGATCTTCCGGACTGGTCCGCGCCGGCTGCAGTTCCGCGATTGGAGCCGGGACTGCAGAAAATCATTGATCAGCTGCACTATCCCGCCATCTTGGTCAACCGCCGGACCGAAATTATGGCTTGGAACCGCCAGGCTCCCCGGCTGTTGTATGACTTTCTTGAAGATCCGGTCATGGGCCGCAACATGGTCTGGTCCATCTTTATGAATCCGTATTTACAGGAACGCGTCCTGAACTGGGAGGAGTTTTCCGCCTACAGCGCCGCCATTCTCCGCGCCTACCATGGTCAATCAAAGGGGGACCCGTGGTACGAGGCGTTTGCCCAAAAGTTGTCCGAAGTAAGCCCGGAATTTGCGGCACTCTGGGATTCACACGATGTTCGGGAGAAGCAGGTGCAGCCATTTGTGCTGAACCATCCGGACCTTGGTCCGTTATCCTTTGAAATCAACACGTTTGCCCATATTAATAGCAATGAAGACCTGCACTGCTGCGTCTATTCTCCGCTGGCCGGAACCGGAACTGAGGAGAAGCTGGATCTGGACGCACAAAAAACGCCGTAGCCGGACGACCGGCTGCGGCGTTTTTAAGTTGGCTACATGGTGTGAATCCGGGCGGCAGCTCCGATGCTCAAATGCTCTTGATCCAGCTGATGGCAGCGGGCTGTTACGGCAAAAGCACCGATTGAAAAAGCCAGTGCCGCCCACGGTAAATAAGCCAAACCGATGCTGTCGACGACCAAGCTGCCAAGCAGGGAGCCACAGGCGATGCCAAGGTTGGAGGCCACCGGCATCAGGGTCGAAGCGAAGTCCTTGGACCCGCCGGCCGATGCGTCGGCGAGATCGATTAGATACAGCTGAACGGCGGCGCTCAGGGCGTAGGAGAACAAGGCAATGAGCATCAGGCAGAGAACGGCTGCCCAGGTGAAGCTCAGGGTCAGGGCAAGGGCCAGCATCATCAGGCTCTGAACGATAAATACAATTTTGAGCTTGGACCTCGAATCCCCTTCGGCTACCTTGGCTCCGATCCAATTGCTCAGGATCGTCAGGCCGCCATAACCGAGCAGCACAGCGCTTGTCCACTGCTTTGGAATGCCGAGCACGTTCTCAAGAATCGGTGTGATATAAGTATAGACGATAAAGACCGAGCCCACGCCGAGCACCGGAATCAAGAAAGCCATCCGGATGCGGCGGTTTGCGAACAAGGCGAACTGCTGTTTCATGGAGCTGACGCTGACGGTATCGCTTTTCGGCAGAACCGAAGCGATGATGAACAGCGGAAGGATGCCCACCGCGGAGGTGACGATGAATGCCGCCCGCCATCCGAGCAGCTGGCCGATATAGGTGCCGACCGGCACGCCCAGGACGTTGGCGATCGAGAAGCCGCCGATGATCCATGCGACGGCGCCGGCTCGGCGGGATGCCTGGATGTGTTCGCTTGCCGCGGCAATGGACAGTGACAAGGTCAACCCGCACAAAATGGCTGTGATGACCCGGATCACAAACATCAGGGCAAAATTGCCGGCGAAAATCGTCAGGGCGTTCAGCACCAGCAGGGCCGCATAGCCCGACAAAATGGTCACATGCCGGGGGATGCGTCCCAAGAGGCTGACGGCAAACGGCGTGCCGACCGCATAAGCGATAGCGAAGCTGGATACGAGGATGCCGGCGGCCGCCAGGGATACGCCCAAACTGACGCTGATATCCTTCAGCAGACCGACGATAACGTATTCGGTCGTCCCCAGTACGAACGCCGCAAAGGTGAAGGCAAAGATCAGAATGGTTTCTTTTTTAGTTGTCATGGTTCTCTCTTCTCCTGGATGTCTGTTTTTTTCTTTGATCTTACAGGATGAAAGGCTTTTCAAGTCAATAAAAAAATTGTCGAATGGAGCGATAGGCTGAAGGAGCCTCGCTTAAAAGCATGCTATAATGAAAGGAAAAAGCAGGTGGACGGATTTGACGAATCATGCAACCAGACCCTGGCGCGCCGATAAGCTGTCGCGTTTAGGTTCCTCTATTTTTGCGGAGGTGGCCGCTTGGAAGAAAGAAGCCGAAATGGCCGGTCGTGACCTGATCGACCTAAGCATCGGCAGCCCGGATCTCGCTCCTACGGAGGCGGTGCGCCGGGTCCTAAGCGAAGCTGTGCTTGACGAAAAAAACTATACGTATCCCGGCTCGGCGGGAAGCGATGCGTTCCGGGAGAAATGTGCTGCATGGATGGAACATCGCTTCGATGTGCGCCTGGATCCGAAGGCGGAAGTGCTGTCCCTCATGGGTTCGCAGGACGGGCTGGCGCATTTGGCCCAGGCGATCTGCAATCCCGGCGACCTGGCAATCGTCCCGAATCCGGGATATCCGATTTATGCCGGTTCGCTGGCCATTGCAGGCGTGAAGCCTTATGAAATGCCGCTTCGGGAGGAGCTCGATTTCCTGCCTGATTTGGAGAGCATCCCGGACGAAATTTGGGAGCAGGCGGTATTTATCCTATTGAACTTCCCAGGTAATCCGATTGCGGCAACGGCGGACCGGCCATACTTTGAACGGCTTGTCGCTTTGGCTCGAAAATGGAACGTGCTGATCGTTCATGACCTAGCCTATTCGGAAATGGGCTTTGACGGTTACCGGCCGCCAAGCATTCTGGAAACTCCAGGTGCAATCGAAACGGCCGTCGAATTCCATTCGTTCTCCAAGAGCTTTAATATGGCGGGCTGCCGGATCGGCTTTCTGGCCGGGAACCGCGATGTTCTCGCTTCACTGCTGGAGCTGAAGAACAACATCGATTACGGCGTCTTCGGACCGATCCAGACGGCGGCGATCGCCGCGCTGGAGCAGGCGATGGACCCCTCTCAGTCCACTGCCGGGGTGGCCGGTTTGTACGAACGCCGCCGGGACGCACTGATCGATGCGCTCGAGCGGGAGGGCTGGGTCGTACCCAAGCCGAAGGCGACGATGTTTGCCTGGGCGAAGCTTCCGGCAGCTTTCCTGGAAAGCGCTGAGCCTTGGAGTTCCCGGCAGTTTGCCCGGGAGCTGTTGATCGCCACAGGGGTGGCCGTGATCCCCGGTGACGGTTTTGGTTCGGAAGGGGAAGGTTATGTGCGGATCGCCCTTGTTCAGGAGGAAGCGCGTCTTCGTGAAGCGGCCGCCCGGATCGGACAATTTATTACGATGCATGGAAACACGAAATAGCATGTGGCATGCCGGCCATGACAGAACAACCCTGCTCTTGTGAGCAGGGTGTATTTGTTTATTGATGTTAAACAAAAATTGATTTTTAATTCCTACTTGACAGGTGAGAATAATTGGTTTAATCTTACGTCAAGGAAATCGATTAGCATTCATTTAATGAATGATCATTATTTTAACATTAAACTAAATATCAGCCGATTGGTCCACCAAAGGCTCCTGTAATCCATACCGCTTCATGCGGTGATGGCATTCGGGGGCCTTTTTGTATATCAACAGGCACGTTGATGCGGATGACCGCTACTCCATGGGGAGAGCAATGGTGGTGGTTGATGAACGGTGAAAGGAGAGATATGGAAGAGAAGCAGTGGCTTCTGATGGAGGAAGCCGATTGGCATTTTCGCAGGCTGGTTCGGAGATTCGTCAAGGAACGTGACAAAGTATCGATTGAAGGCGTGTCCCTTCCCGGGATGCTCGTGCTGAACGCGATTCTGCATGAAGGCGAGCAGAAACTCGGGGATCTGGCCGAACGGCTGGATTTCACCACAGGCGCGGTGACCGCTGTTTGCGACAAGCTGGAGTCGCTCGGCTTCGCGCAGCGAAAGCGCCTGGAGACCGACCGCAGATCGGTTGTCCTGGACATTACAGATAAGGGCAGGGACATGCTGGAACGCAACCGGGACGCAGGTACATACATGATTGAACGCATCTTTGGAGGCTTTGCTGCCAAGGAACTAGAGGAACAAATCGTGAATTTCAAAAGACTCTACGAGCATTTGGAAGGCTTTGCCGACGCCGTGCTGAAGCAGGCGCATCCGCCGGGTAACGCCGAGGAGCCGCCTCCCGGCCACCGGAAGGCAGCGCAAAGACCGAACCGATTTATTTCATATTAAAATCATTGTGAGCAGGGAAGGGAGACAGATCATATGGGACATCCAACCATTTATCCGACAGGAACGACCGTTTACCAACCAGGAAAGGCATGGAGCGGTTTTACCATCTACCAGGCAGCTGATACCGGGGCACTGCTGATCGACATGAACGGCAGAGAGGTGCATTTGTGGAAGGGGCTGCGCGGTTTCCCGAACAAAATATTCCCTGGAGGCTACGTGCTGGGCAGCACTGCCGAGCGGGATCCTAAATATGGTTTTCAGGACGAAGCCAATTTGGTACAGGTCGATTGGGACGGCAATGTCGTCTGGAAATTCGACAGGTACGAATGGATCGAGGATCCGGGTCATCCCGCGCAGTGGATGGCACGCCAGCATCATGATTACCAGCGGGAAGGCAATCCGGTCGGATATTATGTGCCTGGAGCCGATCCGAAAGTCGGTTCAGGCAATACGATCATTCTCGCGCATAAAAACGTCAGCCGTCCCGAAATTTCGGACGTCGAGCTGCTGGACGACACGATCATCGAAGTGGATTGGGAGGGCAATGTCGTCTGGGAATGGGCCGTCAGCGATCACTTTGAAGAGCTTGGATTTGACGAAGCGGCGAAGGAGGCGCTGTACCGGGACCCGAATACCCGGGCGTTCGGCACCCATTCCGGAGACTGGATGCATATCAACTCTGTATCAGTGCTGGGTCCGAATAAGCACTATGATGCAGGCGACGAGCGCTTTCATCCGGACAATCTGATATGGGACGCGCGGGAATCCAACATTATCGCGATCATCGATAAACGGACCGGGAACATCGTATGGAAGCTCGGCCCGGACTATTCCGGTGAAGACACCAAACATATCGGCTGGATTATCGGTCAGCACCATGCGCATCTGATTCCGAAGGGACTGCCGGGAGAGGGCAATATACTGGTATTCGATAACGGAGGCTGGGGCGGCTATGGCAGTCCGAACCCCGAATCGCCGGATGGCGTGAAGGTGGCGCGCCGCGACCATTCCCGGATTCTGGAGATTCATCCGATAACGCTGGAGATCGAATGGCAGTACACGCCGACCGAAGCCGGATTCCAGGCGCCATTGGACTCTTACCGCTTTTATAGCCCTTATATCAGCTCGGCGCAGCGGCTGCCTAACGGCAATACGCTGATTACCGAAGGAGCGGACGGAAGAATTTTCGAAGTCACGCGGGAGCATGAACTGGTGTGGGAATACATCTCTCCTTATAAAAACTCCAGAAACGCGAATATGGTATACCGAGCTTACCGCGTACCTTATGCATGGATTCCGCAGCTGGAGAAGCCGGTGGAGACGGAAATCGCTCCGCTTGATGTAGCCGATTACCGGCTGCCGGGCGCGGCACCGCGTGGAGCCGTGACCGCAGTCGAAGTGGAGGGTACCGTATCCTATGGCGATGGGGCCTTCTGCGTAGCGACCACGGACGAAGTCGTCAGGAAGGAACGGGATCAAGATGAGTAGGCAAGTGTTTCGACGCATCAGCGTAATGACCGCAGCTGTCCTGCTGGTTTCTGTGCTGCTCACCGCATGCGGAACCGCCTCGGGAAAAGACAGCGGGCACCAGCTAAAGGTGAAAATCGCCGATATTTCCACCAACCCGATTTTCCGGGTCGCCGCGAAAAAAGGATTTTTCGAAAAACACGGCATTGATGCGGAGCTGGTCAACTTCGCCACGCCGGCCGAAGGGGTCAACGCCCTGTTTATCAAGCAGGTGGACATTGCCTTTGGGGCAGACTTCCCGCTGTTAAATGCCGTCAGCAAAGGCGACTATGCGATCTTCGCTTCCTCCGGAACGGCAACGGATCTGAGCGCAAGCGAATGGAAGATGTTCGCACGTAAAGAGATTGCCGGCCCCGCCGACCTGAAGGGCAAGAAACTGAGCTACTCGCGCGGAACGTTCATTCCTTATTTGTGGGACGTTTATTTGCAGCAAAACAGCATAGCCTTGAAAGACGTCACGCTGGTCGGGCAGGGAGGATTTGACGAAACGTATGTGGCGCTGAAAAAGGGCGAGATCGACGCGGCCTGGGTGTACGGCTCGGTACTGAACGACAAGTTCGCCGCGCTGTCCGAAGCGCATGAGCTGTCGGATATGTCCCAGACGCCGGTCCGGCTCGGCACAGGTCTGATCGCCGGCACCAAACTGATCCAGGATCACCCGGACGAATTGGTCGAACTGCTGAAGGCGCTTGACGAAACATCCGACTACGTCCAGGCACATCCGGACGAAACGGCTGACATTATGTATGACGAAGTGAAGCAGCCGAAAGAGGCCACTCTTAAGGATCTTCCGAAAAATCCGTGGAAGATCGGCTTCACCCAGCAGGCTTACGACGGGCTGGCCGGCCAGAAAAAATATATGGTGGATACCGGCATTATTGAAAAGGATTTTAACTTGAACGACAAGCTGAATTTGGACCTGGTGCGCAAAGCGTTCCCGGACCGCGTGATTGAGTTGAAATAAGGAGGCTGGGATGATGGGGGCAGTAACCAGACCAAACGAGATTTATATTGAGCGCTTGAATAAAAGCTATAGTCAACAGCAGACGGCAGGCGATCTGCATTATATTATCCAGGATGTCGACCTGGTCGTGAAGGGAGGAGAATTTTTCGTTCTCCTCGGCCCTAGCGGCTGCGGCAAGTCGACACTGCTCAGCCTGATCGCCGGGTTCGTGTCGAAAACCTCGGGGCATTTGCGGGTGGGAGAGAAAGAGGTGGATCGGCCTGGCCAGGATCGGGCTGTCGTCTTCCAGCAGGCCGATTCCTCGCTCTTCCCTTGGCTGACCGTCAGAGAGAACGTGGAGTTCGGCCTGCGGATGAAGCGCATTCCCGCCGCCCGCCGCAAGGAAATCTCCGATCGTTTTATCGGCATGGTTGGGCTCAAAGGGCATGAGAATAAATTTCCCCGTGAGCTCTCCGGCGGGATGAAGCAGCGGGTGCAATTGGCGCGGGTGCTGTCCAACGATCCCGGCATTCTGCTGATGGATGAGCCGTTCGGCGCGCTGGATGCGATGACCCGACGAACGATGCAGCGCGAACTGGTAAAGATCTGGCAGGAAACCGACAAGACGGTGATCTTCGTCACCCACGACATACAGGAAGCGCTCCTACTTGGCGGTAGGATCGGTATTATGTCCGCCGGACCCTCTTCACGGATTACCGATATTTACGATGTGCCGCTGGCGTACCCGAGAGATTTGGCCGCGCCGGAATTCCATGACCTGTACAACCGCATTCAGGCCCATTTTGACGAATAGAATCCGATCGGAGGAATCACCATGAGCAAGAAAATAAAGAAAGGAC
Source organism: Paenibacillus sp. PSB04 (assembly GCF_025809195.1). Taxonomy (NCBI): domain Bacteria; kingdom Bacillati; phylum Bacillota; class Bacilli; order Caryophanales; family Paenibacillaceae; genus Paenibacillus; species Paenibacillus sp. PSB04. The sequence continues at coordinate 5,600,948 of NZ_CP081301.1, read as the reverse complement.
CGCTTCAAGTGCTGTTCTGGATCGCTTTGATCGTCATCTGGCAGCTGGTCTCGCTCGTATACGGGCCGGAGATTCTGCCGGGGCCGATTTACACGGCGAAAGGCGGATACGAGCTGCTGATGGACGGCACACTTCTGCAGTACATTGGCATCAGCGCCTATCGTGTCCTTCTCGGATGGACGCTCGGCAGTTTGGTGGCGGTGCCTATCGGGATTATCATCGGTAAGGTCGGATTCATCCGTACCTTCGCCGAGCCGTTTTTGAACTTTATCCGGTTTATTCCGCCGATCGCATTCATCACGCTGTTCCTGGTCTGGTTCGGCATCGGCGAGACGTCTAAAGTGATGCTGATCATGTACGCTACATTTTTTATCGTCATTCTGAATACGTTCACCGGCGTTCTCTCCGTCGAGGAGGATAAAATTCGTTCGGCCCGCAGCATGGGAGCCTCCGAATGGCAGATTGTCGTTCATGTCATCATCCCGGCAACGGTTCCGTACATCTTTACCGGCATCCGGCTGGCCATGGGCACATCCTTTATGGCCATCATCGGAGCCGAAATGATCGCCTCCAATGAGGGAGTCGGGTATCTGATCTGGAACTCCCGCCTGTTTTTCCGGACGGATTGGATTTTCGTAGGTCTGATTTGCTTAGGGCTCATGGGCTTCCTGACGGATCGGGCAGTTGGGCTGCTCGGACGCAGATTGCTAGCGAGATACGGTGTGGTAAGCACGACGTCTTTGAAGCGGTAGAAGACTGGACAGAGTAGCCATAGGACAAAGATTTTAAATATCATCGTAATACGAGGCGAACCGCAGCGGCGGTCCGTCTCTTTGGTTTATCACCGCTCAGCTTGGGGAAGAGAATTGCATTCCGCTTCATTATCCCCTATACTTCTTAGATAGTGATCAATTACTTACTAATCTGCGTTATGAAAAGGAGTTATGCGCCATGGCAAGAGATGCGTCTACTTCGGTCAACCGAAGAACAGATATTATATCGGCCGCCATCGAGGTTTTTGCCGAAACCGGCTATTACCGGGCCACCACGGCACAGGTTGCACAGCGGGCCCACATTTCGCAGCCTTATGTCTTTCGTTTTTTCTCAACGAAGGAAGCGCTGCTGCTTGCGGCTCTGGAAGTTTCCTGGTCCCGGATGATCGAGTCGTTTCAGCAAGTCGTGAAGTCGGCGTCGCCGGATCGGCTTGAAGCGGAGCTGATTACGGAATACGAGAAGATCATGGAGAACCACCGGAACGAGATTCTGCTGCAGATGCAGTCCCAAACGATTCAGGAAGAAGCGATCCAGGAAGCGATGAGAAACGGATTCCGGGAGGTTCGTCAAATCGTACTGCAGGCATTTCGCGAGGCAGGGATTCCACATCCCGAAGAAAGAACGATGCTCTTTTTGGCCAGAGGGATGCTGTGCAACGTAGCGGATGCGATCAGTCTGCCCGAATTAAAGGAAAGATAAGGGGACGTGAGAGAGGTCTCCTTATCGAAATGAATTTTTTTCATGATTAGTTATTGACCAATCACTAACTGAATGTTATGATGAATCCAAGTTAGTGATTGATCAATCACAAAACAAAACAGAGAGGACGATTTCATATGACGATAAACAAAGCGATGGTCGTTGGAGCCACAGGTGGAACGGGTGCAGCCATTACAGAGGAATTGGTAAAACGGGGAATCCCTACGATTGCGTTCGGAAGATCACGCCAAAAGCTGGAGCAGCTCGCCGGCAGATTGGGAAACCCGGTGCATTTGAAGCTAGCCATGGGAGATGCCATGCGGCCTGCGGAGATCATCGCGCAAGCTGGGAATGCAGACGTCATGTTTCATTGTGCGAACGTACCGTACCATGAGATGGCCAGCAAGCTGATCCCGCTTGGTGAATCCGTAATGGAGGCGGCGGAACAGCTCGCGATCAAAGTGGTTGCGATTGATGGGATCTATCCTTATGGAAGAAGGCAGTCCAACCCGGTCACCGAAGAACATCCGAAACAGCCGCATACGAAGAAAGGGAAGGTTCGTTTGGACTTTGAACACATGCTGCTTGGCAAGCGCTGGAAAAAAGCAAGGGTTATGATCGTCCGTCTGCCGGACTATTACGGGCCGACTGCCAATGAAGCTTCCTATCTGGGTTCAACGCTCGAAGCGATTGCGGCGGGCAAAATGGCCTTTTTCATCGGCAATATGACCGTTCCCCGCGAATATGTCTATTTGCCTGACGCCGCAGCCATGATTGCCGAAGTGGCGGGTCATGACGAAGCTTACGGTCAGAACTGGAACATTCCAGGAGGCGGGCTGATATCGGGATGGGAGATCGTCCGGATCGCGAGAGGGGCCTGTGGAAGCAGCAAACCGGTCATTCCGCTGAAAAAAATAGGGTTATCTCTGCTCGGATTAGGCGTGCCCGTGATGAAAGAGGTCGTCGAGATGCTATACCTGACCGAGGAACCGCTGACGCTGAGCGGAGCCAAGTACGAAAAGTGGATCGGGCCGATTATCGCAACACCGTTCGAGGAAGGCATCACCGCGACGGTCAAAGCACTGCAGCAGGCGAACACATCAGCATCGGTCCAGGCATCACAGACGGCTGACTCTAGAATAGTTTGAGTGTTTGTTATTGATTAATCACTAATTTTAAAACAAAGATTGATTTATTTCCAGATTAAAGGGTTTTATTTGTACAGATTGCAGGATATGCCGGATGGACCGCGAAACATTGGAAGGCAGCAAAAATTAGTGAACCACTATTCGACGACGGGAGAGGGGTACCGATGGACCATAACAAGTTTCATGGGATCTTTACCGCACTCGTAACACCGATGGATAAGCGTCTTGAAGTGGATACCGAATCACTGGAACGACTGGTGGAACACCAAATCGCGCAGGGAATTCAGGGATTCTATGTGGGCGGAAGCACGGCCGAAGGATTTATTCTGACCTCTGAGGAACGGATGAAGGTGCTGGAAACCGTCATTCATGCGGCCAAAGGGCGGGTGACGGTTCTGGCGCATGTTGGCTGTATCAGCACGCTTGAGAGCATCAAGCTGGCCCGGCATGCGGAATCAGCAGGCGCGGATGCGGTTTCCGCTGTCGTACCCTTTTATTATAAGGCGGGACCACAGGAAATCAGGGATCACTATCGGTCCATCATGTCGTCGGTCAGCCTTCCGATGATTATGTACCACTATCCGGGAGCAACCGGGGTGCAGCTGTCTTTGGATTTTTACGAGGACATGGCCCGCAGTGCCCAATGTATTGGCGTAAAATTTACATCCATGAACCTGTTCGAAATGCAGCAAATTCGCAGCCAATGCGGGGTAGATTGGATCATTTGGAACGGCCATGATGAGGTCTGTGCTGCAGGTTTTCTCATGGGCAGCGATGGTGCCATAGGCAGTACATTTAATATGATGCCGAAAATATTCACCCGTATGTATCAAGCCCGGTCTGCCAACGATTGGATGAACGTTAAAGCGCTGCAGGAACAGGCCAATTTGGTCATTGCCCATATGCTACGCTTCGATGTGATACCTTATGAAAAGCACATTTTGTATCTTCAAGGTGTCATTCGCTGTCCTGCGGTACGGCAGCCGCTGCAGCAGTTGACTGATGCACAAAAAGCAGAAATAGCTGAATTTTATGCATCGTCACCCGTTTTGGTTCAGACGGGAATATCCAGCTAACACTTGCGCAGATTAATGAATATATCATGACAGCCGCCTGAAAGGGCGGTTTTTTCGCGCTTGCCAAGAATGAATAGACACTTTGAACACTGACTCATCATGGACTAGAGATCCTCTCCACTCAAGCTGAGGACATATGTCCTATCCTATACCGCCGCGATTGCCTTTTAATAATGACAGAACGATACAGAGGGAGAGGACTTATGAAAGGCATTATATTTGCACTGCTGGGGGGCGCCTGCATTACGCTGCAGGGTGTCGCCAACTCGCGGATCAGCGGGGATATCGGGACGTGGCAGGCCGCGGCGGTAACCCAACTGACCGGCTGTATCCTCGCTTTGATCATCCTGCTGTTTGCACGGGACGGCAGCCGGGAGGGCTTTACAAGCGTCAAGCCGCTGTACCGCATCGGCGGGGCCTTGGGAGCAGTCATCATTTTCAGCGAAGTGACGTCGATTCAGACGATCGGAGTGACCTTTACGATTTCCGCATTATTAATCGCCCAGCTCTGCCTGACATTTATTGTCGATCTGAATGGCTGGTTCGGCATGAAAAAACGGAAGATCAGCCCCGCACAGTTTATCGGGATCGGGATGATGATTGCGGGCGTCGTCATTCTTAAATTTTGACATCGTTGCCGTACGCCATTATGATGGGCCTAAGTTAGAGGGGGACGTTCAAGATGAGAGAGATTCAGGACCGCGGGCTGCTGGCGGATTACTTGCGTCAATATGAGCTGGAGACGATATTTTACGAACCGTTTAGACCGCATTTATCGCTGTATTGCTTTGACCAGGGAGAATTCATCTGCTCGCAGGGAGCACCTGCGGAATATTTATATGTGCTCGTCAGCGGGAAAATTAAAATCTATACCACCTCACCCGAAGGGAAAACGCTGATCCTTAACTTTATGAAACCGCTGGAGATTATCGGGGATATCGAATATCTCAAGGAAACGGATACGGTCAATACCGTTGAAGCGGTCACGACCGTGCATATGATCGGCATCCACCACCGCTGGCTGCGGAAATTTGGACAGGATTACGCTCCTATGCTCCAGTTTCTGCTGGATATGATCACCAATAAGTTTTATATAAAATCCAATTTTCTAAGCCTTAATCTGATGTATCCGGTTGAAGTCCGGCTGGCCAGCTACTTGCTGTCGATCTCTTTCGACGATGCGGACACTTCCGGGCAGGAACAGCGGACAGCGATCAATCTGGTGGATGCGGCCAACTTAATCGGGACCAGCTATCGCCACGTCAACCGGGTAATCCAGAAGTTCTGCAAAGACGGACTCGTGGAGCGGGATAAAGGATATATCCGCGTAATAGACAGGAAAGGGCTTAGCGACTTGGCTGGACAAAATATTTATGAAGTCGTAACGAAAGGAGGAGCAAACTAATGATGCTTGGTCTTGTGTTATCGCTGATCGCCGGCTCCCTGGTGAGCCTGCAGAACATTTTTAACAGTAAAATGAATCAGCGGATCGGCTCCTGGGCCACAACCACGTGGGTGCTGTTCCTCGGGTTTGTCGCATCGTTCGGCATCGGCTTGGCGGTCGAAGGCAAGGGCATGCTGACACTCCAGCATATGCAGCCCTGGTACTGGTTCAGCGGCATGATCGGGGTAGGGGTTGTGTTCTGTCTGATGCAGAGCATGAAGCTGCTTGCGCCCACTTTTGCCATCGCCGTAGTCATGACGGCCCAGCTTGGGTTTGCGCTGATTTGGGACTCGCTTGGCTGGATGGGACTGGAGAAAGTTCCGCTGACTCCGAACAAAGTGATCGGCGTGCTCGTTATCGTGGCGGGAATCGTTGTTTTCAAAATCGGCGAAGGGCGGCTTCCAGCGGGAAAATCTGCTGCGGTTCAAAAAGAGACTGCCGCGTTCGAGCAAGGAAATAGATAAGGAGTGAAGTCGAATATGACGACCATGATTGATAAGGTTGCCTGGATTCAGATTCAGGACGGACGGGTACTCTCCGCACGTTCCAAAGGAAAGGACACGTATTATTTGCCTGGGGGAAAGAGGGAGCCCGGTGAAACCGATGAGCAGACGCTGATCCGTGAAATCAGGGAAGAGCTTACGGTTGCGATCGATCCGGAGACCCTTGCATTCGTGGGAACGTTTGAAGCTCAGGCACATGGCAAAGCGGAAAATGTGACGGTTCAAATGAGCTGCTACACCGGGGCCTATTCTGGCGAGCTCCGCCCATCGGCGGAAATCGAGGAGTTTGCCTGGCTGACCTATGCGGATCGCAGCCGCGTATCGCCGGTATGCCAGCGAATTTTTGACCATCTGCACGAGCGTCAATGGATCTGATCAAGTGTGCCGTGATAAGTAACGGATATTCACAGGAATACGCATTCCTGTCGGGTATCCGTTTTTGTTGTGCTACTGAAAGTTGCAGCAAATTTTTCAATGTAAAACTAATGGTTTACATTTGGTCCGATTTCATATAATCTAATACGGACAATGATTATCCGCTTTAGTCGGTAAAACCAATTTGTTCTGCTCAAATGGGATTGATGGAGACCACATTAATATTGGAGGTGATGACCTATGCATATGAAGACCGGCGTGGAGCAGTGCGTTTATGCGATTTTTCTGCTGAGCATGCTACCGGACAAGGCGGTTCTGCCCGGCGAGGCAATCAGCCAGCAGCTCGGCACTTCCCCGACGTATTTCCAGAAGCTTTTGCGTAAGCTGGTCAGCGCAGATCTGATCACCTCCGTGCCCGGGGTAAAAGGCGGGTTTAAATTGAAGAAAAAAACAGAAGATATCCGTATCTACGATATTTACATCGCCATTGAGGGGCAGCAGTCCCTTTATTCCTCCAGCGGCATTTTCCGGGATATGCTGGAGCTGCGGGACGATCCCGATCCGTGCTGCCTTCTGGCCAATTTGATGGAAGAAGCAGAATCCGCCTGGAAGACCGTACTTCAGCGGGAGACGGTAGCATCCATTTATGACGATGCACATCGGGAGCGTTACAGACAGAAGATTGAATCGCTAAAGGATTGGGTTCACGAAAAAATGGTCGTATAACTAACATACAAACGAGAAAAGAGGGAAAAGCATGATTTCGATTTTAAGCCGAATCAATGAGCTTGCCAAAAAGGAAAAAGAAGAAGGGCTCACCAACGCTGAGCGCGTGGAACAGCAATCGCTGCGCGAGGATTATCTCCGCGAAATCCGCGGGCAGGTGCTGGGCACGTTCTCCCGTTTGACGGTGGTTGACCCGCTGGGCAATGACGTTACGCCCGAGAAGGTCCGCAAAGTGAAGGCCGAGCAGGAGGAGACGGAAGAGGAAGCCCCCGGCGTTGTAAACCGGATTCGCCGCTATTTGGATTAACGGCCGGCGACAGAGCCTTACGCATCTGCACTTTTATCGATCAATATCATTCATTTGCATGACAACTTACGATTCCATTGTCCTACCGACATTCATATAAATTTGCAGGAAAGAAGCTGATACCTATGAGCAACCATGATACGAAAACGCTGGATCAGATCAAGTTTTCCGTTCTTGATTTGGCACCCATCGTCAGGGGTGGAACCGCGGCCGAATCATTTAAAAATACATTGAACCTGGCGCAGCACGCCGAACGCTGGGGTTATAACCGTTATTGGCTGGCTGAGCATCACAACATGCCGGGCATCGCCAGTTCGGCAACGTCCGTCGTCATCGGGTACGTAGCCGGAGGGACCCAGTCGATCCGCGTCGGTTCCGGAGGCATCATGCTGCCGAATCATGCGCCGCTGGTCATTGCGGAACAGTTTGGTACGCTGGAAGCCATGTATCCGGGGCGGATTGACCTTGGACTCGGACGCGCTCCGGGTTCCGACCAACTGACCGCGGAAGCGCTGCGCCGCGACCCGAGCAACGGGCATTATTTTCCGCAGCATGTTCAGGAACTGATGGCCTATTTCGACGAGAAGTCCAAATATAACCGCGTCCGGGCCATTCCGGGGGAAGGACAGCAAGTTCCGATCTGGCTGCTCGGCTCCAGCGATTTCAGCGCTGCTTTGGCTGCTAAGATGGGCCTGCCGTTCTCCTTCGCCAGTCATTTTTCGCCGGATCATACGCTGCAGGCGCTGGCTATTTACCGGAGACAGTTTCAGCCGTCTGCGGTGCTGGACAAACCTTACGCCATGGTTGGAGTAAACGTGTACGCGGCCGATACAACGGAAGAGGCGGAGTTTATCGCCACATCGCATCAGCAGCAGTTTCTCAGCCTGATCCGGAATACGCCCGGCCAACTCGCCCCGCCGGTTAAATCGCTGGAAGGCAACTGGAACGAGTTCGAGAAGGCGCATGTGATGAAACAGATCCGTTCATCGGTCATCGGCAATCCAGAAGAAGTCAAGCAGCAGCTGCAGGCCTTCCTGAATGAGACCCAGGCGGACGAAATGATCGTCAACTCGATGGTCTACGACCCGACGGCCCGCCTGCGTTCCTACGAAATCGTGGCCGAAGTCACCGGCATGAAAAAATGACAGTTTTGAGCGTTATCACAGTTGAGTAACGATCGAAAAGGGGAGAGACTGGCCTATACTACGGCCGGTCTTTTTTTGTTCTTTAGCTCTTTTATCCGCTTGCAGTGGCTGCTTGAACGTTTGAAGGTAACGGGCCGTATTTGGAAAAAGGGAAACGACAACCTTGTCCGGGTGGTGTATAGTTTTGGGAATGTTAGGTCTACACCATTTGAAGAAAGGATGAGTGCTATGCGATTTCCTTTTGATTATCCTGTCCGTGAAATCACCTACAAAGAGGTAAAAGACCGGAAGCTGCGTTTGTATGTGTCCGGACCGGACCTTGCAGCGGCAAACAGGCCGGTGATTTTGTTTTTCCAAGGGGGGAGCTTTCAGCCCAATCCGAAGTTCTCGCCGGCCCAATTTCAACACCAGGCTCATGCATTGGCATCTTTAGGCGTTGTTTCGATCTGCGTGGACTACAGGACAGGGCGGGATGCTGGATTTACCCCGCTGCAGGCGATTATGGATGTTAAATCGGCCGTGCGGTGGGTGCGGCAGCATGCAGAGGAGCTCGGTGTCGATCCGGAGAAGCTGGCCATGTGCGGAGCTTCGGCGGGCGGGTATATTTCCGTATCCTCCATCATGTTCGACCGCTTGAACGACGATGTGGACGATGTGAGCGTGAATGCCGTTCCCGATAAGCTTGTCATCTTTGCGGCCGGGATGGACGGGGTGGACATTATGTCCCGCCGATACCCCGAGCTGCTGCCTATTGCCCAGGAGATCTCTCCTATACATCATGTGCGGCGCTGCCTGCCGCAGACGCTCTGGATATGCGGAACCGGGGACGATTTGTATGAGCAGAACCGCGGCTTTGTTCGAGAAATGCAGGATGCCGGCAACCCGATTACGTTCAAAACTTATGATGGCATGGAGCATGGCTTTTTTAATTACGGCTGGCATAACAACACCTATTTTCATGAAACCAGGCAGGATATTGAGAGCTTTCTCCGCCCGTGGTTGGAGCATACTGCTGAATAAAAGCTTGAATAACGCTGAAGTTTGGCGCTCTGGCCAGAAACGAAAAACGGTCTGTCACCGGATTTTGTCATGCTGACAGCGGGTCAGAGTATCTGCGAATTGATTTGATGCCAGTCTTTACTTTTCGACCAGGATATATTACGATAACGTGGATAATGTTTATCCTCTTTGATGCAGGATAAAGAGATAGCGTTCAGGATGATGTTTAACCTGGAAGGGAAGGTAACCTCATGAAATTAAGTGTATTGGATCAAGCACCCGTTACGATAGGAAATACAGCGGAAGGAGCGCTTCACAAGGCGGAAGAATTGGCCGTTCTGGCCGACGAGCTGGGATACACCCGCATGTGGATGGCCGAACACCATGGGGCGCGCACGTTTGCGAGTTCGGCGCCTGAAGTGACCGCCGCCCGACTTGCGGCCAAAACGCAGTCCATTCGGATCGGCACCGGTGGTGTCATGATGATGCATTATTCCCCTTTGAAGCTGGCCGAGGTGTTCAAGACGCTGAGCGCATTCACGCCTGGCCGGATCGACTTCGGCGTCGGCCGGGCACCCGGCGGAGATACAAGCTCCATGTATGCCTTGTCGGAAGGGCGGCAGCTGATGCTGCACAATATGTATGAGAAACTGAAGACGACGCTGCAGCTGATGAATGATGAGGTTCCGGAAGATAGCCTGTACGCCAAAAACGCCGCATCCCCGGCTCACGTCACTCTGCCTGAGGCATGGCTGCTCGGATCAAGCGGCGACAGCGCGCTTAAGGCCGGAGAGATGGGTGTTGGGTATTCGTTTGCGCAATTTTTCAACGGAGCGATGAGCCGCGAAATTCTGGATATCTATAAAGACCAGTTTAAGCCTTCGGCTTTTATGGAGAAACCGCAGATCAGCGTGACCTATTTGGTGACCGCCGCTGAGACTAGGGAAGAGGCCGAATATGAAGCTCTGCCGCAGGATCTGTTTCGGCTTATGATGGCTAAAGGGCGGCAGATCACGCAGCTGCTCACTCCGGAAGAAGCGCATAATTACCCGTTAACCGAAATGGACCGGATGCTGATCCAGGACAACCGGAGGCTGCATTTGGTTGGCCCGGTTAAGGAAATTGCCGACCGCCTGAAGGAAGAGCAGGAGCTGTATGGATTTGATGAGGCCATGATCTGCAGCATCCCGCATTCCCAGGAAAAGCGGCTGCAGGTATATAAGCTGCTGGCACGCGAGCTTTTACAATAGTATATATGACGTAATAATAGCGTACTTACCTCTTGCGATAATGGAGGGGAGTACGCTTTTTTAGATTATTTATAGGACTTGGATACGATATTCATCCCGTCTATAGCTGCATTAAAAATTAATGATGTCATAAATATTGATAAATAGCTTATTATGACGTAATATATAAAACACAATAAAACGAAGCGGGAGGAGGCTTGGGTTTTCACTCAGCAGCACACGGCAGAATTACCGGATTAACGGGGCATGGAATAGGAGGAGAGGTAAAGAAATGGAACGTCATATTGCTATGGATATGGTAAGAGTGACAGAGGCAGCGGCGCTTGCCGCCGGACGCTGGACGGGAAGAGGGGACAAAAACAGCGCAGATCAGGCAGCAACGGCAGCGATCAGGAAGCAATTCCATTCGATGCCCATAGATGGAACGGTCGTGATTGGCGAGGGGGAAATGGACGAAGCTCCCATGCTCTATATCGGAGAACAAGTGGGGGACCGCCGGGGTCCGAAGGTCGACATCGCGGTGGATCCGCTTGAGGGGACCGAAACGGTAGCCAGCGGTTTGAACAATGCCATATCGGTCATCGCCGCCGCTCCGGCAGGCCAGCTTCTGCATGCGCCGGATATGTACATGGCCAAGCTGGCGGCAGGTCCGAAGCTGGCCGGCCGGCTGTCCCTCGATGATCCGATCGAAACGACGCTATCCAAAGCATCGGCCATACTGAACAAGCCGGTATCGGATATAACGGTATCGATTCTGGACCGGGAACGACATCAGGACATCATTGCCAAGCTCCGGACGATGGGGGCGCGGATCAAGCTGCTCAGCCACGGCGACGTCATGGGAGCGATTGAGGCGGCGATGGAGAGCGAAGTGGATCTGTATGTCGGCTCAGGTGGTGCGCCTGAGGGTGTATTGGCCGCCGCCGCCCTCCGCTGCCTCGGCGGGGAGATGCAGGGAAGACTGCTTCCGGCCGGCCCGCCGGATTTCGAGCGCTGCCTGCGGATGGGGATTCCGGATCCACACAAGCTGCTGACGATGGACGATCTCGTAGGTACAAAAGAAGTGCTGTTCGTTGCCACGGGCGTCACATCCGGATCATTCTTGAATGGCGTGCGGTACCTGCAGGAGGACAAAGCCGAAACCTATTCGGTCGTCATGCACTCGGCCAACAAGACGATCAGCTATCTGCGGACGATTCATGAGCTTCCGGTGCAGGAGGCGTTGGTTCAAGGGGCGGCAATGTAACGCTGGGTGCCTTGCAGTGAGCACCGGCATCGAACCAACAAGGACAGGCGGGAAGCCTGTCCTTGTTGGTTTTATTTTTTCTCAGCAGACAGAATGAGGAACATCGGCCGGCGGGTTTCGTCCTTCATGCCAGGGTGGTGCATCAATTTCGGGTCGGGAAGCGGCTCGCGAACCGCCGTGATGGCAAACCCGGTGCGAATTAAATCGTTGATGTAAGTGGAAAGGGTACGGTGATATTTAATGACATGGTCCGTTAAAAACGCCGTGTTGCGAACTCCTTCATCCTGATAGTGATCCACCGGCCAGTACAGCGGGCTGCCCTGGTCGTCCAGAATCCATTCCTGCTCGGGCCGGGATGTAAAAATAGGATGCTCCACCGAGAAGACGAAGGAGCCGCCCTGCTTTAAGCAGCTGTGTACTTTTTGGCATACGGCATCAAACGACTGCACGTAATGGAAAGCGAGTGAGCTGAGGACGACGTCGAAATGGCCGTCGGGAAAGTCGATATCTTCGATCGGTGCCTGCAGATAGGTGATTGCCCGATCATCTGTTTGTTCCCGTGCGGATTCCAGCATTTTAGCCGAAATGTCTACGCCGACCACCTCAGCTGCATGCTGTTCCCGCGCATACCGGCAGTGCCAGCCAAAGCCGCAGCCGAGGTCGAGAACCGATTTGCCCTGCAGATCCGGAAGCAGTGCTTTAAATTCATGCCATTCCCCTGTAGCCCCAAGCCCGCCGATGGACCGGGGCATCTCTTTATACGCCGCGAAAAAAGCGGAATCGTCATACTTGTTTTGTTTCATAACCGATGCACTCCTTTGTTTGGGATTATTAAACGTTTAATCTTGCTCTCTCTGATCCAATAACTATAAATTGGGCATGACTTCGGGGTCAAGATGATGCTGAGATTAAGGTCATGTTATAACCCGGCATCGACTGGGTATATTGAGAAGAAACAAGTCTTACAAAAGGTGGAAAAACCATGAGTTCTAACGCAACGGAGTCTTCCAATCTTTCAGCCCGGATCACGTATGCCAGCCGCAACCTCTGGTCGGGATTTCTGGCCGGCATCGGATTTATCGCTTTTGTGGATGAGGTCGTGTTTCATCAGCTGCTGCATTGGCATCATTTTTATGACAAATCCACGTCGGCCGTGGGGCTTGTGTCGGATGGCCTGTTTCATGCGCTCAATTGGTTCGCGACGATCGCCGGCATGTTTTTGGTATCGGATCTCCGGCGGAGAAACGCCATGTGGCCGAAACGCTGGTGGGGCGGCATGCTCCTCGGCGTCGGCGGATTTCAGCTGTATGACGGGACGATCCAGCACAAGTGGATGAGGATTCATCAGATCCGGTACGTTGATAACGTCTTCGTATACGACGTCGTTTGGAATGTCAGCGCTGCCGTCATTCTGATCATCGGCATCATGCTGATCGTTCAAACGGGCAGATTAGCGAAGCGGGAAACGGAGAGGGACGGTTAAATGAACATGACAGGACATCACGCAGGTCATCCTGTCGGAGGTCACCATAATGCCGGGAGTCTCCATGATGCGCTCTTCATCCTCTTATTTCTCGTGCTTATCGGCCTCTACGCCGTGGCAGTGAAAGCTGCGAATCGCCGCTCTGACAGATGGCCCGCCATGCGCACGATCTGCTGGATCCTTGGTGTCACTGCTGCGGCAGCAGCGTTAACGGGACCACTGGCGGCAAGGGCACATGACGATTTTTTCTATCATATGCTGGGGCATCTGCTGCTTGGCATGCTGTCCCCACTATTGATCGCATGCTCTGCTCCCGTGACCCTATTGTTGCGCAGCTTAACGATTTCACGGGCGCGCCGTTTATCAGCCTGGCTGAAAAGCCGGCCGATGCGTCTGTTGAGCCACCCGGTTACGGCATCTCTTCTGAACGTCGGAGGACTGTGGGTGCTGTATTATACCGGCTTGTACTCGGCGATGCAGCACCATCCGGTTCTTCATGTTTTGGTGCATGTACATATGTTTGTCGCAGGGTACATATACACCGCGGCGCTGCTCTGCATGGATCCCAGTCCTCACCGGACAGGATACGGATTTCGTGCAGGCATCCTCGTGTTATCACTGGCCGGACATGGAATCTTGGCCAAGGTTCTATATGCATATCCGCCGGGAGGCGTCCCCATAGCCCAGGCTGAATCGGGAGCACAGCTCATGTATTACGGGGGGGATGCCGTCGACCTGATCCTCATCTTTCTGTTTTGTCTGCAGTGGTACAAGTCGGCACGGCCTGGCAAAAGGCACAAGACCGCTTCGTCCCCGGCCGTTTCGTAAAATTGACTTTTTTAAAAAAAGGAAACTGACCATTTCTATAGGGTCAGTTTTGTTTTATGTTGGTAGATATACGAATAAGAAAGGTTGGAAGCGGCGATGACAGAAGCGGTCAATCTAATGCATAAAGTCGGACAAGGGATTACTCCGCAGCAATTTATGGAACGTATGCAGGTCAGAGAAATGGTTAACAGCGGGATACCGAATACCGTTGAAAGGTTTTATGACAAATATCATGGATTCCGTACGCTCGATTCGGCCAGGCGGAGTTTGTTTGCATCTTCAGGTGAGCGATTAGGCATTCGCTGCCTGATCTTATGCACGGACTGGTGTCCGGATGTCATGTGGAACGTCCCCGTGCTGTTTCGGATCATGGAGCAGTCCGGCATCCCGGTTGAAGCGCTGATCATGGAAGAACATCTGGATACGATGGATTTATTTCTGACGGACGGCGGAAGAGCCCAGCCTGTGGCGATATTTGTTGACTGGGGCGGCAACGTGCTCGGCAGGTGGGGGGCGCGCCCAGCCTACATTCAGCAAGTGATGGACGACTTTAAAGCCAGCCTACCGGACCGGCAGTCCCCTTCCTATCAAGAACAGCTGAACCAAGTTTACCGGGACATCGGAGCTCTTTACCTTGAAGGCGACCGGTACCAGGATGTCATTTTGCAAGAGCTGGACGTGCTGTTTCGTCGTTTTGTTCAAACACTTTAGAGATAGAAAGAAATTAGGTGCCGAACCAAGCCTTTTTTAAACGAAGGATACCTTCTTCCATAACCGGAAGCGGAAGGCCGGCAAAGCCCAAATAAACGACAGGAAGAGAGGCATCGGGCGGGTCAGCCCACATAGTGCGGAAATCATACACCCTGACCCGCTGCTGTTCAGCCCGCTGGATCAGCTCTTGAGCGGTACCATGGCGGCGGACGCTCAGCTGAAGGTGAAGCCCCGCATGCTGACCGGTAATATGGACTTGCTCACCCAAGTGAATGCGTATCAGGTCTATCAAATGATGATGCTTCTTGCGGTACAAGCTGCGTGTCTTCCGCAAATGTCTGTACCAGTGCCCCTCCCGCATGAACCGCTCCAGCGCCCACTGTTCCAGGCGCGAAGGTGCATGCAGCAGATCAGGGTGGAGGTTGGATAAGTTGAGCAAGAGTGCGGGAGGAACGACCATATAATTGATGCGGAGCGCAGGCGACAATGTCTTCGAGAAGGTACCGATATAGATAACCCTGCCTTTGTTATCAAGCCCTTGAAGGGAGGGGATCGGCTTTCCCTGATACCGGAATTCTCCGTCATAGTCATCCTCGATAATATAAGCGCCCGCCATTTCGGCCCATGCGAGCAGACGCACCCGCTGCGAATACGGCATGATGCTTCCTGTCGGGAACTGATGCGAAGGTGTGACATATACGGCCTGAAAAGGAACTTTTGCCAGCTTATCCACATGCAGCCCTTGGCCGCTAACCGGGACCGGAACCGCCTCCCAGCCGTATCCGTTCAATAGGTTCCTTACGAGATCGAAGCCAGGCTCTTCAAATGCCACCCGCCGTATCCCGTCCAGAAGTTTAACCAGAATTCCGATGCTGTACGACATGCCGCTGCCGATGATGACTTGATCCGGTGAACAGAGTACGCCTCTGGAATGAGCCAGATACTCCGAGATGGCAGCCCGCAGTCCCGGTTCGCCGCGGGAATCCCCATATCGACCCAGCTGTGCGGCCAATGGCTGTATGGCTTCTTTTAGCATTTTGTTCCATGTCCTGAGTGGAAACGAATCTCCATCCATATGGGTAGGGTTAAAATCGATCCAGTCCATGCCTTCTTCGCGTAAACACTCATGAAATCCTGGTACGGTATGCTTAAGCTGCATACGCCAAGCCGGAGACGTTGTCACGACATTTTGTATAAATTCAGGGTCGTCCACCACGTAAAAGCCCGACTTAGGTTTGTTGATGACATAGCCTTCGACCACCAGCATGTGATATGCGGTTTCGACAGGCGTCTTGCTGATATCGAGCTGCTGCTGAAGCGCCCGTACGGACGGCAGCCGGGTCCCAGCCGCAACTTTCCCTAAGCGGATTTCCTCGCGGATCAAATGATAGAGTTGAAGATATAACGGAGAGCCGGAATGCTCGGGTAGCAGAAGGTCAAACATGGGATACCGCCTTTGCGTAGGATTCGCTGATTCTTGTCCTCATCGTATCACATGAGGGTCTCAATCTGCAGCGATGGCTGCAATGCAAGTTGACGGATTTCTCGACCGTTATTTTGTTTGTAAATTCAGTGTATTTAGAAAAGGCTTCAGCTTGTTCACGACGTAGTGGCTGCCGCCGCGTGCATGTACATTTTCGATCAGTGCGGATATCAGGAAAGAAGATTGCTCCGCGTCAAAGGCGACTACAAATCCATTCTCCTCGCCCTGTTCGCCTTTTTTGGCTTTCAGCTCGGCTGTACCGGTTTTTGCCGCCAGCTTCAGCTCGGCAGAAGACAGCGCGTGAGCGGTGCCGCCGCTTCGGCTGACGACCTGCGTCAGTGCATCTTTGACCGTTCCGGCAACCTGTGGAGTAATGATTTGGATCGCTTGAGGAGATTCTTGATCTTCCTGCCGTAGAAAGAGGATAGGGGGGACAAGTTTGCCTTGCTGGGCGAAGGGAGTGAATGCGACCGCCACATGGATCGGGGACAACAGCATTTCTCCTTGTCCATAGGACGTATCCGCGAGCAGAACTTCCGAAGCCAGGTCCCGGTGGGAGGCGTTGGCATACTGGCTTGGCTTCAGGTTGATCATGTCCAGCCCCCAATTCTCGCCGAAGCCGAATTTGGATATGCCTTCGATAAATTTGCCGCTGCCCATTTCCAGCGCTTCTTGTGCAAAATAAATGTTGTCCGAATACACGAGGGCATCCACCATATTTACGGAGCTGACATCCTTCACCCGCGTGACATAGTACCCGCCCCAGCCCGCGTCTTTTTTCCAATGCAGCCCGTCAATGCGGCGGGTTTTATCCGCTTTGGTTATGCCTTCGGTCAGGCCGGCAGCGGCCGTCACCGCTTTAAACACCGAACCCGGCGCATACCGGGCCGCGAACCGGTTAAAGAAAGGAAGCTCCGGATCCTTGGAATAAGCGTCCCATTCCTGCTGTGACAGGCCGGTGACCATTTGGTTCGGGTCATACGAAGGGGTGCTGACCAGGGCCAGCAGATCTCCATGCTTCGGGTTCATCATTACCGCCGCGCCGGTATCGCCGGACAGCGTACGGTACAGGTCCTGCTGAAGTGCGGAGGCGACCGTAAGGCGGATGTTCTCGCCGTTCACCGCTGGCTTCTGGGCAACGATGCGTTTACGGTTCCCCTTCGCGTCGGTAATTTCGATCAATCCCCCTTTCCGTCCCCGCAGCTGCTTTTCCAGCGATTGCTCCAGTCCGGCCTTGCCAATCCAGTCCCCAGCAGCATAATAGCCGTCTTTATCGTTCTGCAAATCTTCCTGCGTCACCTGACGGACATAACCGGTGAGGTGGGCGGCGGCTTGGCCCAGCGGATAGTACCTCACTTCCTTCGGTCTGACCGAGACGCCCGGCAGTTTCTGGGACAGATCGGTATTGGGAACGTTGGCCATCGGAACAAAATAATCCGGTTTGACCCATTTCTGCGCCAGCTTTTTTTGGATGTATTCCACCGGAAGTTTGAAGTAGGCGGCGATGCTGGAGATCGTCTGATCCGGATGGTCGCCGAGCTCGGAAGGGGTAATCCCCCATTCGTATGCGGTGCCGCGGGTGGCCAGCGGGTTCCCGTCCCGGTCCGTGATTTCACCACGCTGAGGCGTCAATACGCGGACCCTTACTTTGTCGCCGGCGGACATCTCTGGTAGAATCAGAGAAGGATGCCACTCGATGGCCCAGACCTTATCGTGGTCTTGTTCAACCTGAACCAGCTTCATATGGTAATCCCCATCAACATCACCGATTGGGGTATGCCAGGTGGCGGTATAGTCCATGGAATAATGATGGTCCTCTTCAGACTGGAAGGCAGGCCCCTGCGTCACTTTAACGCCGGTAACGCCCATTCCGCTGAAGATCGATTGGTATTTATCGACGAACTGCTCGCGGCTCATTCCCGATTGCTCAAGGGATTCAGGCGTCATGAGGTCGTAGAGCCTGTCAAATTTCATTTCTTTCAGACTGTTGAAGTAAGACTGCAGCGTCTGTTCGGGACCGGGTTCATCCCGCCCCTGGATAAACACGTATATCGCCATGCCACTGGCAACCAGAAAAGCTAACAGCACGTATGTAAAAAATTGTTTTCGCTTCAATCGCTTCATTGCTATAAACCTCGCTTTTGAAATATAATTCACAAGTAAACATGGAAACGGGTATAGGCTAACTATAAAATCAGCCGGGTAGGCAAACAATGGAACAAATCTGACGAATTTATCATTGACGGGAGAAAGAGACAAAGGAAAGTGAGAGGTAGATATGCCGGACAAAATCAAAATCATGATTGATACCGCCGGCCAGAAAGGCCATGGATCGTTTATTTACTTGGAAGAAGGAGAAACCGTGACGGTTGGTAGACATACCGGCTCGGAACAAGGGATGCTCGAGATATACAACCTGCTGGTATCTAAACAGCACTGCCGGATCGCGTGGACCGAAGAGGGGCTCCTAGTCGAGGATTTGGGGAGCAAGAACGGGACCGAGCTGAACGGCCACCGCTTGGACCCCCATGAACCCGCTGCAGTGTCTCCGGGTGACCGCCTAACTTTGGTGAACGGACTGGTTGCTTTGGAGCTGGAGACGGTCATGGACCTGGAGGAAACGAGGGAGTATGTTTTTTCGGGGTGGCCTGAAGACGATGTGCGCTTGAATGACGATATGCAGAGCGTTCAGATTGATGAGGAGACGGTCCCGCTATCTAAGAAGGAATACCAGCTGTTTAAGCTGATGCACAGCCGGCTGGACCATTTTGTGACCCGGGACGAAATTATGAGATATGTATGGCCCGAGCGCTGTATCGATGATACTGAGCTGGTTGGCATTGACGAGGTCAATTCACTGATTTACCGGACGAACAAGAAACTGCAAGGATATTTCGTCATCAAGTCGGTGTACAAAAAAGGCGTCTATATGAAACGGGAGCATCAAGATGCGGATTCTGCGGTTAGCAGATGAAACGAGAGTAAATAGAGAAGCGGAAAGAACCCGCCCGATTTTTCGGGGGGTTCTTCTGCGTTTCAAGCTTATTTACGGGGGACATTCCTGCAGCTAGGATCGCTGCAAACCTTTCTGCTTGTTCAGCAGGATTACATTGTAAGTTACGTAGTAGGCGAACATGATCAGCATCAAGCCCGCAGACCAACTGCTGCCCATCACGGCCAGCCGGTCGGACATCTGTGCTCCTTGCTGAAAATAACCCGATTGGACCATATCGATAATTCTGTAGATCAGCCGGACAAAAAACAGCAGGGATACGGTACCGGCGATCCAGGCGCTGGAGCGGTACAGCACCTTGCCGTTGCGATGCTCAAACGCGGTCACCGTAGAGCTGTACCATGCCAGGGCGGTACCAAGTACAATCCCGGCGACATCGGAAACAAGACTGACGGGATGCATGGCTCCCTCAGCAAAAAAGATCAGTCCGACCAAACTCAGAATGATGGTCATCGTCCGGACCCGGCGATGTTTCAACTCCTGCCAGCCGAATGTGCGGCGGAAACGTAAATATATGCGGTATATAACAAATAAACCTAGTACGATCCAAATGAGCATTTGAACACTCATCTTCGATTGCCTCCTTCATCATTTAGCCTGTCATCATCATATCCCGTTTTCGCCCGATGATTCGACTACCCGGGGATGGATCTTCACGATCGCTCGCCTATATCTGCAGATAGAGATTTGCCGCCATCCGGCTTAAATGTTGGATTTTGTCCACGGACCGAGCTACAATGTTAGAAATTACGCAGACGCTAAAGGAGGAAGGCGGTCGGTGAAAAGCAACTTTTATGGCAGAATCCTGTCTATTGCGGCTGTCCTGCTCTTTCTGCTTGACCGGCAGGAGCTGTTTAGCGATCCTCCGGAGAAAATAATGCTGCATCTGATGATTTGGATAACCTTTTCGAGTATTCTTCTAATCAGGAGATCATGGTGGACGGTAACACGGGCAGTCCTAGCCGCTTCTTTGATTTCCGTGGAGTGTTTGATCGGGATCTTATGGTTTCATGAAATCAAGTTGCTGTATTTTCTGGTGATTCTGCTGTTCGCCTGGGTGATGCGGTTGACGGCTTCCAAAGCTTATGTCCCCTTGATTATCGCCATGGTCGTATCAGCCGGATTGTACATCCGTTTTGGTGAAAAGGATGTGTTTGACTTTCTCTCCTTTGTACTGCTTGGACTTGTCCTCTACTTCTTTATTCGCAGTCGTATGGAAAGAAGGCGCATCCACGAATTGAATGAGCGCCACTTGAAGGAGCTTCAAGAAGCTTATGAACAACTTCAGGACGCCTCTGCAACGGCAATGCAGTACGCTGTGCTGGAGGAGAGGGCCCGGATCGCCCGCGACATCCATGATGCGGTAGGTCACAGTCTGACGTCGCTTATCGTGCAGATGCAGGCACTGCGTTATATGATTAAGCAGGATCCGGTCCATGCAGGGGAGACACTGGAAGAGATGCTGTCTGTGGCCCGCCAAGGGCTGCAAAATATCCGCGAGTCTGTCCACGCTTTGGCAGGGGATCTATCTTTTTCCGGCATGACAGCACTGAAATCATTGCTTATCCGGATGGAAGCAACAGCATCCATTAGTTATAACTTTCAAGCGGATATCAATGATGAAGATCTGCCTGCGGAGACGTATGAAACGTTGTTCCGCGTGCTGCAGGAATCCGTCACGAACGTTATTCGTCATTCGAATGCGACGCAGGTGGAAGTGAATCTTTCAAGGGAAAACCATCAAATCACGATGATCATTCGAGACAATGGCACGCTGAATGGGGAACACGGCATCAACGAGGGCTTTGGCCTGAAAGTCATGAGGGATCGGCTGAAGGAGAAAGGCGGTAGCTTACAGTACCGCATTCCGGAAAGCGGCGGATTTGAAATCGTTGCGGCTCTGCCGGCTGAAGACCGGCCACGGCCTGAGGCAGAAAGAAGGGATAAGGATGAACGAAAACATTAAGGTTTTGCTGGCCGATGACCAGACGATGATCCGCCAGGGATTTGGGTATTTGATCGGGCTTCAGCCCGATATGACGCTGGTTGGTGAGGCGTCGGACGGGGGTGAAGCCGTTGAAATGGCCACTCGGCTTGGTCCGGACG
Organism: Paenibacillus sp. PSB04; assembly: GCF_025809195.1. Classification (NCBI taxonomy): domain Bacteria; kingdom Bacillati; phylum Bacillota; class Bacilli; order Caryophanales; family Paenibacillaceae; genus Paenibacillus; species Paenibacillus sp. PSB04. The sequence continues at coordinate 5,579,632 of NZ_CP081301.1, read as the reverse complement.
TCATTTTAATGGATGTTCAGATGCCTGTCATGTCGGGAATTGAAGCGACTAGGGAAATTATGAGACGGCTGCCAAAGATGAAGATCGTTATCCTGACGACGTTTGATGACCAAGAGTACATCTACCAGGGAATTCGAGCAGGGGCAGTCGGCTACTTGCTGAAGGATGCAGAAGTGGAAGACATGCTGGGGGCCGTCCGGTCTGCGCATCGGGGGGAAGCGGTGTACAGAACGGCGTGGGCTGCGAGCGTCATGCTGCGCGTTGCATCCCCCGGGAAGTACTCGCAGCCCGATGAAGCGGGCATGAATCTGGCGGAGCCACTCACTGAACGGGAGCGTGAGATATTACAGGAGATGGCGTATGGTCTACGGAATGATGAGATTGCCCGTAAATTGGTCATTTCCGAAGGCACGGTCAAATCACATGTTCACCGGATCCTGCAAAAATTCGGCTGCCAAGACCGGACGCAGGTCGTGGTCATTGCGCTTCGCAGCGGTATGGTAAAATAAACAGCCAGCCTTCCCCTAGCGGGGAAAAGGCTGGCTGCTGTGTTGTTCAAAGAAGCTGCGGTACGCTTGCGTCGGATCTTCAAACCAATGGGCTATGCGGTCCGCCGTATTCTGGTCTGCTGCCGCTTGCATCAGAAGCTCGGCAATATGTCCCGGCAGCGGCTGGGTCATGGCGTTGGTCCATTCGGTCACGGCCTTGATATAAGGCTGCGTCCGGTTCCAATATTCGCTGCCGACCGACTCGTCCCAATCAGCATCCGCATGGGCCAGCAGCGTCTCGTACAGCTGCTCGGCAGCGTACGAAGCCGTATTGCAGCCCTGCCCGGTGATCGGGTCGGCAAGGAATACGCTGTCTCCGCATCCCAGGATGAGCGTGCCATTATGCATGACATACGGGCGGTGAACCGCAGGGGTGACGGCCGTGAGCAGATATGCGTTGTCGTCAATCAGCGCGAATTTGGCCGGATCGATCCGCCCGGCAATCTCCGAGAGGTGTTCCTCCACCACGCCAAGCATCCGCTCGGCAAAAGCATCCGGTCCCTTCACGCCGACAAAAGCATCCAGTGCTCCGCCCGGAACCGCTTCAATAAACAGTATTGTGGCCCGTCCGTTTGATGTAACGGCAGGAATCTCGAACATTTCACCGGTGCCGGGCATCACCGTAATGGAAATGCCTTCGGGCTCGACCGGACGTATACCGGAAAAATAACCGACAATGCATTTCCGCTGCGGCGTCCGGAAGGGCGTCAGGCTCTCATCGACGGGAAAAGAGGCGACCGGTCCCGATTTGCCGGCTGCGTCGATGATCAGGTCGAATGAGGCGGCGAGTGCATCCAGATCACCAGCCGAAATGCGTCCATGGCGGAACCGAACGCCATCTTTGGCCAAATCCTCCATGGCATCCGCAAACCGGATGCGCTGATCGGTAGAAGTGGCGATGCCCGTCAACTGCCCGGTAAACAGTTTTTGTCCGCCGAGCTGAAAGTGAATGGTCCGGATCTGCGGCGCATCGCTGTTCGCGGGCATGTGCACACGCCGCTCGCGCGCAAGTGTCGGCTGGAAATGAACCTGTGTCGAACGGACCCTTCCGCTGCGGACCTCATCAGGCTCTTCATGATGAAGCACCGTGACGTCAAAATCGTCCTTCAGCGCATAGGCCAGCTGCAGTCCGGCCGTTCCGCTTCCGATAATGCCGATTGTTCTCATGAGTGATCTCCTCCTTGATCTTGGGGACTATTTAAAAAGCATACCTTCGAGCCCGGATGGACCAACAGGGAACAATTGACTAATTTTAGCTCAGACGAAGCGGGATTTCTTTCACCCCGCGCACGATCATGCCGGGTCTCCATTCCAGATCCCCGATCTCTCCTTCAAGCGCAAAGTCGGGAAAACGCCGCAGCAGCGTATTGACCGCAATCTCTCCCTCCAGGCGGGCGAGCGGGGCGCCAAGGCACAGGTGTATTCCTTTGCCGAACGCCAGATGCGGGCTCTTGCCGCGGGTAATGTCAAACAGGTCCGGGTCCTCAAACTGGGCCGGATCCCGGTTGGCTGCATCGAGCGCGACGATCACGAGGTCGCCCCGCTGGAATAGCTGGCCCCTGAATTCCAGATCCTCGGACGCCCAGCGGGAGGTGCTGAATTCCACGGGGCCGTTGTACCGGAGCATTTCCTCAACGGCTCCCTGGATGAGTTCCGGCCGGTCCTGAAGGAGCTTGCGCTGCTCCGGATATTCGAGCAGGGCCAGCACGCCGTTGCCGATCAAATTGACCGTCGTCTCATGACCGGCGATGATCATTAGCGTGACCACCCCGTACAGCTCTTCCTCCTTTAACCGGTCCCCTTGGTTTTCCGCGATCACCAGCTCGCTGATCATGTCGTCACCTGGCTGCTCGCGGACCTTCGCGAACCATTCTTTTAGATATGCGATAAATTCGTTCATGTGACGGGTGACATCCTCGCCCATTTTCTGATTCGAGGCTTCAATAATAGAGTTCGACCACACCCGAAACTTGTCCTGATCCTCCGTGGGCACGCCCAAAATTTCACTGATGACGATGATCGGCAGCGGAAAAGCGTAATCGTCAATAAGGTTCAGACGATCCTTGCCGGAGACCGCATCCAGAAGCCTGTCCGCAATTTCCTGGATATGATCCCGCATGCTTTCGATTCGCTGAGGCGTGAAGCCCTTTTGCACCAGACCGCGAAGACGTTTGTGATCCGGCGGGTCGGAGAACAGCATGTTTTTGGAGAACACGCTTGGATGCTCCTGCCCGACGAATTTGGTCATGTCCTTGATGAACCTCGGATCTTTCAGCACGGCCGCCGCATCCTCGTAGGTGCTGATGAGCCAGCCGGTTTGCCCGTTCGGAAGCATGACTTTCACAACGGGATCGCTTTGACGCAGTTTCTCGTACACGGGGTAAGGATTGCGGGTAAAGTCGCTTGTAAACAACGCATTTTTCGGAGTTTCGCTTGCATGCATAGACAATGGACTCCTCTCGAAAAAATGATAGATTGCCCTTTCATTATAAAAGAATATGGGAACGATATCCAAAATCGCGTTTTAGCCTCTATATCAACCTATGCAGCCCTTCCTGTATTTCTTCGGATAACAACATCAAAATGGTAGTTTTTCGACAATGTTTCCCGCTTTTGTTCATTCGATTGGAGAATTCGTCATCAGCCGCATGAAAAAAGAACATCGTTTTGTATTTTCTGCTCATATCCGGTGGAACGCTGCTTCGATAGTCTGAAAGGGCAAGATTCACCACATATCAAATGGAGGTTGTAGGCATGAAAAAAATCGCAGCTGCGGGTCTGATCATCGCGATGCTGGGCAGTGTGCTGGCGGGCTGTTCATCCGGCGGCAAGAGCGGCGAAGATGCGGCAAAGGGGGCAAGTCCGGGAGGAGCGGCCGAATCGGCCACCTACCCATTAAAAACCGATGAGAAGCTGTCCTACTGGGGTGAGATCAACGGCAACCTGGTCGGAATCAAGGCGACGCATGACGAAATTCCTTTCTTTCAGAAATGGCAGGAAAAAACCGGGGTACCGCTCGAGTTCACCGCGCCGCCGACCGGCCAAGTTAAGGAAGCCTTCAACGTCATGCTGGCCTCGGGGGATTTGCCGGATATGATCGAATACAACTTTATCGGCGATTTTCCCGGCGGACCGGAAAAGGCGATCAAGGACGGTTACATTTTGAAGCTGAACGATCTGATCGACAAGTATGCTCCAAACCTGAAAAAGTACCTTCAGGAGCATCCCGACATCGACAAAATGGTCAAAACGGACAGCGGCAGCTATTACGCTTTCCCGTTCATCCGGGGCGACGAATACCTGCGCGTATTCCAGGGACCGATTATCCGGAAGGACTGGCTGGATGAGCTGGGTCTGCCGGTGCCGGAAACGATCGATGAATGGACGGCGACGCTGAGAGCCTTCAAAGAGAAAAAAGGGGCGGCCGCACCGTTTTCGGTAGTGAGCAAGCCGCGCTTTTTCAATGAATCCGGCAACGGCGCATTTATTGGTGCCTTCGGTGTGAACCGCGGGTTCTATCAGGAAGACGGGAAGGTCAAATTCGGCCCCGCTGAGCCCGGCTTTAAAGAGTATTTGAAACTGTTCCATGACTGGTATAAAGAAGGCTTGATCGACAAAAACATCGCGACGGCGGACACGAAGGCAGTCGACGGCAACATGGCATCCGGCGCTACCGGGGCCACGATCGGCAACGCCGGAGGAGGCATCGGCAAATGGCAGCCGCTCGTTGAGGCAAACGATCCGAAAGCCGTGCTTGTTGCGGCGCCTTATCCGGTGCTCAACAAAGGGGACAAGCCCAAATTCGGACAGCTGAACCAGGCCTACGCGTCCGAAGGAACGGTAGCGGTCACGACCGCAGCGAAAGATCCCGCGCTCGCGGTGCGTATGCTGGATTACGGGTACAGCGAGGAAGGACATATGTTCTTCAACTTCGGTGAGGAAGGCGTCAGCTACAACATGGAGAACGGCTATCCGAAATTTACCGATCTCTTGATGAAAAATCCGGACAAGCTCGCTCCCGCACAGGCGATATCCCTGTATGCTCGCAGCAGCTATAACGGGCCGTTCGTGCAGGATAAGCGTTACGCGGAGCAGTTCTTTGCGCTCCAGACGCAGCGGGATGCGGTGGAGGTTTGGAAAAACACCGATGCGGCGAAGTACAACCTGCCATCCATTACGCCGACGCCGGATGAAAGCTCCGAGTATGCCACCATCATGAATGATATCAACACGCTGGTGGATGAAATGACGATCAAGATCATTCTCGGCTCCGAGCCGGTCGATCAATATGACAGTTATGTCGCCAAGATGAAGTCGCTGGGATTGGACCGGGCGATCGAAATTCAAACGGCGGCGCTGCAGCGTTACAACAGCCGGTAAGCACAAGGGAAGGGGAGGGCTTGCTCTCCCCCTAATATAATCGAGGTGAACTTCAGGCATGGCAAATCGGCAATCGTTTCGAAGCCGGCTCGTTCGTGATTTTGTGCTCAACAAGTATTTATACATCATGATGCTGCCGGTGATCGCCTATTATTTGGTCTTTCATTATGCACCCATGTACGGGGCGCTGATCGCGTTCAAAGATTATTCGCCCATGAAGGGCATTCTGGGCAGCGACTGGGTCGGATTGAAGCATTTTCATGACTTTTTCGGCAGTTACTATTTTTGGAGAATTTTAAAAAATACGATCTTGATCAGCCTCTATACGCTGGTTTTTGAGTTTCCGGCGCCGATCATACTGGCACTCCTGATCAACGAAGTACGCAAGAAGAAATTCAAACGCGTCGTTCAGACGATCACGTATATGCCGTATTTTATTTCGCTCGTCGTCATTTGCGGCATCATCACCGATTTTACGAACGCGGATGGGCTCATCAACCGCCTGTTCATGTTCCTGGGCTATGATGGCCAGGCCATGCTGCAAAAGCCCGATCTGTTCCGGCCCATCTACGTGCTGTCTGAAATCTGGCAGCGGATCGGCTGGGAATCGATCATTTATATCGCTGCGCTCATGAGCATTGATCTGGAGCAGTACGAAGCGGCCCGGATCGACGGGGCCAGCCGTTTGAAGCAGATGCTGTACATTACGCTGCCCGGGCTGCTGCCGACCATTATGATCATGTTCATTCTCCGGATGGGGAACCTGCTCAACGTCGGGTTTGAAAAGATCATTCTTCTATATAACCCGGTTACGTACGAAACGGCGGACGTCATCTCCTCCTTCGTATACCGCAAGGGCCTGCTGGAGTTCGGCTGGAGCTACAGTTCCGCCGTCGGTTTGTTCAACTCGGTCATCAATCTCGTCCTCCTGATTACGGCCAACGCCATCAGCCGGAGGGTGAGCCAAAACAGCCTATGGTGAGGTGGTAAGCTTGAAAACAGAGAGCGGTTGGGGTGACCGCATATTCAATGTCATCAATTATGCCCTGATGATTTTTCTGGTCGTCGTGACCTTGTATCCGCTGGTGTATGTATTGTTCGCTTCGTTCAGCGATTCGGCCCGGCTGCTCGGCCACAAGGGCTTTCTGTGGCATCCGCTCGGCTTCAGCCTCGACGCCTATAAGAGCGTGCTGGACAACCCGGGCATCGGCATCGGCTTTCGCAATACACTGTTCATACTGGTATTCGGGGTAGCGGTTAATTTGCTGCTTACCTCGATGGGCGCTTATGTCCTTTCGCGCAAAAACGTGATGTGGAACAAGGTGTTCATGTTCATTATCGTGTTCACCATGTTCTTCAGCGGCGGTCTGATCCCGCTGTATCTCGTCGTCAAAGGCGTGGGACTGCTGGACACGCTGTGGTCCACGATCGTTCCGTTCGCCGTCAGCACGTTTAACCTGATCATCATGCGCACGGCCTTCATGGGCATTCCGGACAGCCTGGAGGAATCGGCCAAAATCGACGGCGCGAATCATTTCACCATTTTGTTCCGGATTATCATCCCGTTGTCCATGCCGGTCATCGCTGTCATGATTCTCTATTATGCGGTGGACAAGTGGAACGGATGGTTCTACGCGTCGGTGTTTATCAAAGACAGAAACCTGTTTCCCCTGCAGCTGGTGCTGCGTGAAATTCTGATCTCCAACTCGACCGACAGCATGTCATCGGGCGCTTCGGCGGGAGACCGGTTCCAAATCGGGGAAACGATCAAATACGCAACGATTATGGTGGCGACCGTGCCTATTCTGTGCGTGTATCCGTTCCTGCAGCGGTTTTTCGTGAAAGGAGTCATGGTCGGCTCGCTGAAGGGCTGATGCATGTAACTGCGAAACAGATGTTGTTCAGATCAAGGAGGTCTTCGCATGAAGGACTGTGAAACAGTTAAGCAGGAGATGTGGCGGCAGATCGTCCGCAAGGCGGGACAAATGCTGGAACGAATCGGAGACAAATCGCCGCATGCCGCAGGCCAAGACGGAAAATACGATGATATGCGGATCGATTGGTGGACTTCGGGCTTTTGGCCGGGGATGCTGTGGCTGATGTACGACATGACCGGTGAGGATAAATACCGGGAGGCTGCCTGGAACTGGGATGAACGGTTGTCGGAGCTGTGGCTCGCCCCTAATCATTATGATCATGACGTCGGTTTTCAGTTTTTGCCGACCGCGGTCATCAAGCATAAGCTGACCGGAGATGAAGACGCGGCAAGACGCGCGCTCCTTGCAGCCGGCTTCCTGGCAGGGCGCTTCAACCCTGCCGGCCGGTTCATCCGCGCTTGGAACGGCGACAAGACCGGCTGGTCGATCATCGATACGATGATGAATCTGTCGCTGTTGTTCTGGGCATCGGAAGAGAGCGGAGACCCGCGGTATGCACATATCGCAGGGCAGCATGCGGATACGGTCGTCCGCCATTTCGTCCGAGCGGACGGGTCCGTGCATCATATCATCCGGTTTGATGCCGAAACCGGCGAAGCCGCGGAAGCGATCGGCGGACAGGGCTTTGCGCCGGATTCGGCCTGGAGCAGGGGGGCGGCCTGGGCACTATACGGTCTAACGAATGCGTATCGTTATACGGACCGTCCGGATTACCTTGCGGCAGCCCAGCGGGTGGCGAACTTTTTTATCGCGCATCTGCCCGAGGATGCCGTGCCGTACTGGGATTTTCGTGCGGAAGCCGTGGAGGCCGAGGGCGGCATCGTGCGAGACAGCTCGGCCGGCGCCATCGCGGCGTCCGGATTGCTGGAGCTCGCGGAGGTGCTTGGCGATATCCGGGGAAGGGGATATCTTGATGCCGCGCAGCGGATTCTGCATTCCCTGTACACGGCGTACGGAACATGGAATGATCCGGATCATGAGGCCGTCCTGCTGCACGGAACCGGCCATAAGCCGGTATCACAAAACGTTGATGTATCTCTTATTTACGGCGACTACTTTTTTATTGAGGCGGCCGCCAAACTGAACGGATGGAAGCACCGGATCTTTTAAAAAGATACGTATAGCGAGTTGATGCCGGGTGCATGACCGCCTGTCCATTCATCCACATGAGCCTGGGTAGACCGTGAGGTCTCCCGAGGCTTTTTCGCGTTAATTCCGCATCCAGCCAGGGATATTACGCTTTTTATCAACCGGATTGCACTTTTTATCTATACGCATCCCAGGCGATATTCGATATAATGGGTGTCTAATCAATCGAGACAAACTATTGAAGTATGGGTGATGGTCTTTTGCTGAACATTCAAAACCTATGGCGGAAACGGGAGAGCATCATTGTCACCTGGCTCGTATCATACAGCGCGGTGCTGTTTGTTCCGATCGTCATCAGCCTGGTGATCTACGCCCAGGCCAGCCATGCGCTGAAGAGCGAAATCCACCGGGCCAACGATTCGCTCCTGAAGCAGATGAGGTACACGATCGATAATCAGATCGACCTGATGAAGCGGTTGAATATGGAAATGACATGGAGCCCGAATTTGCAGCATCTGATGTATTCCAGCATGCCGGCTCAGGAAGTGCCGTACACGGCATACCAGCTGGTGAATGAATTCAGGCTGTTTAAAACGTCGTATGCTTCCATTGACGAGTTTTACGTTGTTTCCAGACGGGACGGCTCGGTGTACAGGTCCGGCAATATCCGCGACTTGAAATCCGCCTTCTATACAATTCACCAAACCGGTGCGCTCACATTCGACGAATGGAAGAGCGAAGTATTGAATGGGGTAAGCAATTCCTTCATCGTGCTTCCTCATGCCAATGCGGCTGATGAACACACGTCAATCGCCTATATTACGCAGCTGCCGAAAGACATGAATGGGCGGAGCACAGGCAGCGTAGTGGTCATGTCCGATATCCGCCGGTTCCAGGAAGCGGTGGAGGGGATATCGGGCTTCAGCGGTGCGACGCTGCTCATTTTGAACCATAATAACGAGATTCTGATGTCCAACCATCCGAACTCGGAGGAGCTGTCGCCATTTCTGAATGGTAAGCGGATTCAAACGGATTCCGCGGAGGCTGGAACGTCAGAACTGTTCTCAATCAACTCCTCTGTCTCGGACCTGAAGTACGCCCTGATCATCCCGAGCGGAATCTATTGGGAAAAGGCGGAATATGTCCGTAATTTTACGTATGTCAGCATACTCGTAAGCCTGGCGGGTGCCGGCGTTCTGACCTGGTTTTTTATGCGCCGCAACTATTCGCCTGTACAGCAGCTGGTCGAGTCCCTCAAGGATGAGAACACCGACCGTGGTTATGCCGATGCGAACGAGTTCCGGTTCATCCAGAAAGTCGTCACCCGCACCCGCACTGAAAATGACGAGATTTCCATGCAGCTGCAGAAGCACCAGCAGGTACTGAGGTCTAACATGCTCAACCGGCTGCTGAAAGGCAAACCGGATACGCTGGTACCCTATGAGGAGGCATTTCGCTCATTTCAGATGAAGCAGGTATCCACGGAATTTGCCGTCATTCTGTTCGTGATCGAGAACGAAGACAAGCTGTATGAATTTTTGCCGGGCATCGACATGAATGAACGGAGTAAGCTGATCCATCTGATCATATCCAATGTCGTGGAAGAGCTGGCGCAAAAGCAGGGACATGCCGGGTATGTGGTCGAAACGGATGACATGATGGCCTGCCTTGTCAATTTGAAAGCGGATACTTCCGGTTGGGAGCACGATCTTCATGAGATCGCGGCCGAGGCGCAGCGCTTTCTGGAGCGGTATGATATGGAACTGACCATCTCACTGAGCGGACGCCATGCTTCCTGGATCGGCATCTCCGAGGCATACCGGGAGGCGGTCGACGCGATGGAATACAAAATGGTCCTCGGCAAAAAAGGGATCATCGCATACGAGGACATCCGTGCCGACAGCACAGCAGACATCGGTTACGGCTATTATTATCCGTTTCAAATCGAGCAGCAGCTGATTAATGTGATCAAGGCGGGGGACCTGGATGAAGCCGCATCGTGTATGAACGAGATCATTGAGAAAAATCTGGACAAGCCTGTCATGCCGCTCACACTGGCAAGATGCCTGATGTTCAATCTCGTCGGGACGATGATCAAGGCAATCAACGAGCTGGGCGAAGGGAGCGGCGGCATCACGCTTGCCGACAACCCGCGCTGGATCGACGATATTATGGCATGCGGCACGCTTCGGGAAATGCAGGAGAAGCTGCAGTCCCTCCTTCAGGAAGTGTGTGCCTACGCATCAGCTAAACGTTCGTCCCACGTATCCAGGGAGCGGGAGGATTCCCTGCGGAACCTGATTGAGGAAGTCCACCAGTATATCCAAGCGAATTACATGGACATGAACTTAAACGTCAACGCGATCGGCGAGCATTTTCAGTTGAAGGGGAGCTATCTGTCGAAGCTGTATAAGACCCAGACGGGCGAGGGCATACTGGACAGCATTCATAAATACCGGATAGAGCAGGCGAAACGGCTGATGCGGACCAAGCCCGAGTCGGTCAGCGAGATATCCAGGCAGATCGGGTACAACGACCCCGCGACCTTCATCCGGGTGTTCAAAAAATACGAAGGCATTACGCCAGGCAAGTACAAAGAAATTATTTGATGTTTTATTTTCGGGAGGTACCTATGAAGTGGAAAGGTAAAGGGAGAGCGGCGGTGTGGGGATGGCTGGCTTTCATGGTCCTGCTGATGGCGGTACTGCCGGCTTGCGACCGTGAGCGGATGACGCAGACGGCAAGTTCACTGCCGACTGCCGAAACAACGCTGATGGCGGGAGGAGGCCAAGGTTCGTCCGCCTCGGATGCCAAGCTGACCTATTGGGCTGAACTGAACGGCAACGCGGCGGGGATCAAGTCCACCTTTAACCAGGTGCCGTTCTTTCAGGAATGGCAGCGGAGAACCGGCGTCCAGCTGACGTTCATCCAGCCTCCGGCCAACCAGGCGAAGGAAGCGATCAGCGTGCTGCTGGCATCAGGCGATCTGCCGGATATGATGGAGTATGAATGGATCAATTATCCGGGGGGACCGGAGAAGGCGATCAACGACGGCTATATTATACGCCTGAACGAAGCCATCGATCAGTACGCCCCGAACTTGAAGCGGTACCTGAAGGCGCATCCCGATATCGATATGCAAATCCGTACAGCCGGAGGCAGCTACTACGCATTCCCGTTTATCCAGGGAGACGACAAGCTGCGGACTTACCAGGGACCGATTATCCGCAAGGATTGGCTGGATGAGCTGGGCCTGGACGTGCCTGTGACGATCGACGATTGGCATACGGTGCTCAAGGCGTTCAAGGAAAAGAAAGGCGCCGAAGCGCCGCTTACTTTCCTTGGCGTACCGAATCCACTGTTTGGCATCGAGGGCGGAGGGTTTATCGGCGCATTCGGAATTAAGAAAGGCTTTTACCAAGAGGAGGGAAAAGTCAAGTTCGGCCCGGTTGAGCCGGGGTATAAACAATTTCTGTCACTGTTCCGGCAGTGGTACGCGGAAGGGCTGATCGACCCGAACTTTGCTGCCGTGGACTCTGAAACGCAGGACACGAGCATGATCCTGAGCCGGAGCGGTGCTGGCATTTGGAATGCGGGCGCCGGCATCGGCACGTGGCTGCCTGTTATGAAAGCGCAGGATTCGTCGGTGGAGCTCGTCCCGGCGCCCTATCCGGTGCTTCAACGCGGGGACCGGCCCGAATTCGGGCAGCTGGCTCCGGCTGTCGGATCCAGCGGGGTGGCGATTTCCGCGAAGAGCAAGCATGTCGAAGAAGCGGTCAAGATGCTGGACTACGGGTACGGACCGGAAGGACATCTGCTCTTTAATTTCGGCATCGAAGGGGTCAGCTACCAGATGAAGAGCGGGTATCCTGTGTATACGGACGTCATTTTGCACAACCCGGATAAGCTGGCGCCGTCACAGGCGCTGGCGATGTACACCAGGGCAAGTTATTTCGGACCTTTCGTCCAGGATATCCGTTACATGGAACAGTATTATTCCCTTCCGGAGCAGAAGGAGGCGGTCCGGGTGTGGTCCGACACGGATGCGGCGCTTCATACGCTGCCTGCGCTTCCGACCACGGAGAAGGAGAGCACCGAGCTGGCGGTGATCATGCAGGAAGTCAACAAGGCCGTAACCGAAATGTCGCTGAAGATCATTATGGGCATGGAGCCGGTATCCGCTTTTGATGAATACGTGAAAAAAATCCGGCTGATGGATATCCAGCGTGCCATCGGTATTGAGCAGCAGGCGCTGGACCGTTATCGCGCATCCGTATCCAAAACAGGCGGGAACACCTCCGGTTGACCGTGGAACGGGCTGTCCCGAAACCTACGATTTTATGCCTTTCCTGATAGCCGGCAATTGCGCTGACAAGAACGAGTTAAAGGCAATATAGAACGGAAACACAATCATTTCGAACATTAATATCAAGCCGGTGACCGGAGCGGGATCATCTCCCGGATTCGTCAGCGGAAACAGCATGCTGAAGCCCCAAATCCACAGGATGAAATAAGGGAACCACAGAACGGCAGCGGCATAAGCGGATTTGCGGCCGGAAACGAGGCGCTTGCTCAGCCAATAGCAAAGGAATAGTGAGATAGCGAGCAGGGCCAGATTCGCCCAGCTCAATGCACTATAGATGCCAGTCCAATTCGTGATTCTCTCCAGCCTGTACACGTTGCCCAGACTTTCCGCATGGAGGAAAAAGAGGAAAGCGTAAATACAGCTCATCACATTCAATTTGAAAAAATAGCGCATGAAAGTTCATCTCCCATCAGTCCAGCGATTCGCTGGGCTTCATTGCGTTGACAGATAGGCAAGTTGTACCGGTACAGCTGTGATAAATTCGCATTGTCCCGGGAGATCGCTCCCTGTACCTTATTAGTAATGAATTTTTTGTAAGCGCACATAAATCAGCCCGTTTCTAATCAAGATTTCACATTCCGAAATGAGGAGAGAAGAATGTTTAACCTGCAAAAATACATGAGCAAACTGGGTATGACCTATCACATCGACATCATTCCCGATCTGAAGCTCCTGCGTGAACTGCAATATCGGCACGTCATGCATATTCCTTTTGAAAACCTAGATATCATGGATGGGGTCCCATTATCGATGAATCCGGACATTCTCTTCAACAAGATCATTGAAGGCCGGCGCGGAGGCGTATGCTACGAATTGAACGGGTTGTTTCACAGCCTTCTCAAAGCGCTTGGATTCAGCGTATCGATGGCTGCCTGTACCGTCAAGCAGGAGGAAGGTTGGTTTATCGACGGAACCCATGCCGTAAATGTCGTTCACCTTCCGGGTGGAGATTACCTCGTGGATGTTGGTTTTGGCGGCCGAAGCCCCCGAGTGCCGGTTCCGTTGAATGGCGAATGGACTGAGGACTGGGATGGAAAATGGCGCATACGTCCATATACAGAAGAGCAGGACCGATTTGTTTTGGAGAAGGAAACCCCAGAGGAGTGGGAGATGCTGTACCAGTTGGACAGGGAGCCGCGAGTGCTGGAAGATTTCAAAGCGGTGTTCGATATGACGCAGTACGGGCACGAATCGAAATTCAATAAAATACGGGTGGCAATGATTCAGACGGAGCAGGGACGCGTTACGCTGAGCGGAAACTCTTTAACCCGGGTAAACGGAGAGATGAAATCTAAAGAGGATGTCGAGCCGGAACAGATTGGGCAGGTGCTGCGTGAGCTGTTCCATATTGAATGGAAGGAATGACGGTTCATTATCAGCCGGTCTCGTGAGTAGCCTGTATTGAGGCCAAGAAGACTGACTACGTTCACGAAGGGGGCTGGCCGGCTCATCGATGAATTGGTGTAAGGCTTCGGGCGAATACTAGTTTGGTCAAGGTATTTTCGCTTGCAGAGGAGTCTTCGATTATGGACAGCAACAATCACGAGAAAAGTAAATGGGCGCTGCCTTTCCGAAAAAAATCCGGACCCCGGCTTCATAAGGACGATATCACGGTCGTGGACACCGGCAACGCCAAGAAGGCCGTCGTCGCCACCGCATTGGGAAATGCCATGGAATGGTTCGACTTCGGAATCTACTCTTATTTGGCCGTCATTATGGGCAAGGTGTTTTTCCCGGAGATGACGGGTTCCATCCAACTGATTTATACCTTTGCCACGTTTTCCATCGCCTTTCTCGTCAGGCCGTTCGGCGGTTTGTTTTTTGGGAGGCTGGGGGACAGGCTTGGCCGGAAAAAAGTGCTCACCATCACGTTGGTCATGATGGCGGTGTCTACGCTGTGCATCGGCCTCATCCCGAGCTACGCATCGATCGGCATTACCGCTTCGGTGCTGCTGCTGCTGGCCCGCCTGGTCCAGGGCTTCTCCACCGGGGGAGAGTATTCGGGCGCCATGACCTTCATTGCCGAATCCACGCCCGACAAGCGTCGCGGATTTATGGCGAGCGGTCTGGAAGTGGGCACCTTGGTTGGATACATTGCCGGATCCGGGTTGGTGACGCTGCTAAGCTACCTGCTCGGGCCCGACCGGATGCTGGCTTGGGGCTGGAGAATTCCTTTTTTTATCGCGGCTCCGATCGGCTTGGTCGGCCTGTACCTGCGGAATCATCTCGAAGAAACTCCAGCCTTTGAGGCGATGGAGAAAGCAGCCCAAGATGAAGGGAGGCAGAAGGTGCCTTTCCGGGAACTGCTAAAGGTTCAGTGGAGAGTCGTCCTGCTTTGCATCGTCATGGTGTGTTCCTTCAATGTCGTTGACTATATGGTATTGTCATACATGCCATCGCATCTTACCGCGGTGCTCGGTTACGGGGAAACGGAAGGGCTGCTGCTCATTCTTATTGTCATGTTTATCATGATCCCGATTGTGCTGTTCATGGGGTACTTCAGTGACCGGATCGGGAACAAACGCATCATCCAAGGCGGTCTGCTGGGGCTGATCGTGCTCTCGCTGCCGGCGTTTTGGTGGATCGGCAGCGGTAAGGGAGGGATGGTCTTTCTCGGTCTGCTGTGCCTCGCCGTGCTGCTGACCTGCTTTGAAGGCACCATGCCGTCCGTGCTTCCGGCTTTGTTTTTTACCAAGGTCCGATATGGGGCCCTGGCGATTACTTATAATATTTCAGCATCCCTGTTCGGCGGGACCACTCCGCTTGTCATGGCTTGGCTGATCAATCTGACCGGGGAGCCTCTGGTTCCGGCGTATTATTTGATCGCGGTGTCGCTTATCGGCTTCGTCATCGTGACCATGTGGTTCACCGAGACCTCGGGCCGGTCACTGCGCGGTTCTGCGCCGGCGGTGGAGAAGCCGCACGAAGTTCATGAGGTGCTTCAAGAGCCGGAGGAAGCGCTGTGGTGGCATGAGGAGCAGTCGGCCATCCACGATCAGCTGTCCGATTCAGATCCGACACGTTAAGGAAATAAGGATTTCGTTATGAAATATATAAATCTAAAAAAGGCGCTGGAACAAGGGTTCCGGCGTCTTTTTTGCTTCTTTTTCCAAATATTTTTGTGAAAGCCTTTTCAATTGTGTTTAAATATGTTATCGTTGAGGTAATCTAATTGTGTCTAAATTGTGAAAGCAATTTGTCGAAATTGTGAATCATCGCTGATCCATAGCGTATGATATAGCATCCAATGTTTTTAAGGAGGAATTCATCATGACCTTTTTACTGCTGAGTGTGTTTACCGCTGCATTGATCGGTGTGTTGTTCTTCGGGAAGAAGCACGAGGTGTTGATTGCCAACGTCATGAATACATTGCTGCTCACGGGTCTTGCGATTGCGTCCGGAATGCATTTGAGCTCTGGAGGCTTGTTCTATCTGATTCTGATTTTCTACTACGTGGTGCCGATGTATGCTGTCATTACGCTGTTTGGTGTCATGAAGAAGAACAACAAGAAGAAGCAGAAGGACGTATTTATCAGTTCCTTTGAGCCGTCCCTCCCCGATTTGCGTGGAGAACGCGCCTAATATCCAATAATAATTAACCGCTGGGACAACGAGGTTCCAGCGGTTGTTTTATTTTGTGCACTCTTGGCAGGCTCTAGGTCCAGTGAAAAGGTCGCTCCAAAGCTGCCGGAATTTTGGTAGCTGCGTTCCCTTTGGCGGCATTGATCTGGAACTGAGTCAGAAAAAGGCTTCCGCTCAAGTCCGCGCCGCGGATGTCTGCGTCCCGGAAGTCGGCGCCGATGAGATCCGTGATCCGGAGGTCTGCGTCCCGAAGGTCCGCCGCGATCAAATATGCGCCTCTAAAGCTCTGGAATTTGAGATCGGCGCCTTTCAGCTTGGCGCCGACCAGATCCGCCCCGCGTCCCTTCAGGTTCTTACGAGAAGACGGTCCCTTGTAACGTCGGCGTGCCTCCTCCCGAACGAGTTCACTGGTCTTAAGGAGCAGGAGGTTTACTTCGGCCCGGTGAGCGGGAATATCCAGCTTCAATATTTCCTCTGGCGGAAGTTCGGTGAGACGATGCGTTTCACGCAGCTGCGTTCGAAGCTCCTCGTGGATCAGGTGGGCATCTGCATGGCTTAGCGCTTCGCTTAAATAGGCCAGAAGCTCGTGCAGCTGACGCATGACGGGAAACACTTCGAACATTTGCTTCGCCGTCTCCGGCGCCTGGCGCCAGTCAATGCCGCAATAAGTAAACTGGGAAACTTTTTGTCCGGCCCCGAAACAGTCATAAACGGTACATCCGCGAAATCCCTTTTGGCGCAGGCTGTTATGAATACCGCAGCGGAAATCGGATTGCAGATGGCGGCAGGGCTCTCCTGCCTGCTTGTCCATGGCAAAGTCGGATGAGGCGGCAAAAGGGAGGGAAACGCAGCACAGGCCGAAGCATTTCTCACAGTCTGCCTTCAGGGCAGCTCGTCCGAAGTCTCCTAAGTCTTCAAAATGATATGGGTTTGGTTCACTCAATGTTGATATCTCCTTCATGTAAAATCAGTCCGGTTTTCTTTTTACCTATCGTTATCTTACAATAAATTGAAGCATTTATCGATGACGTGATGCTTATCAGCCTGAAGCTTTCGCCAGATTTATTGATACATGGAATCGAGCGGAGATTGGACAACTTATCATCGTGAACTAATTTATCCAGCGGGAGTGATGGAGAAATGAAGATTAGCGGAAATACGATACTCATTACCGGCGGCGGATCCGGAATCGGGCTGGCCTTGGCGGAGCGGTTCGTTCAGGCGGGTAACACCGTGATCATTTGCGGGCGCCGCGCAGACAAGCTTCAGGAGCTGAAGGAACGTTACCCGGATATCCATACGGTGGCATGTGACCTTTCTGTGGAGTCCCACCGGCTCGAATTGTTCCGAAAGGTGACGTCCGAGTTTCCGGGTTTGAACGTTCTCATCAATAATGCAGGCATTCAACAGCGGGTTCATTTGCTCGAAGCGGAGAAAGAGTGGGAGTATTACCGTCAGGAAATTTCAATTAATGTAGATGCGCCGATTCATTTAACGCTGTTGTTTATGCCTCACTTGTTAAAACAACCGGATCCGGTCATCATCAATGTCACCTCGGGGTTGTCCATTACGCCGGGAGCCTGGGTTCCGATTTACAGCTCTACCAAGGCCGCGCTCCATTCCTTTACCGTTAGTCTCCGGATTCAGCTGGCTCAATCGAACGCCAAGGTGATCGAAGTGCTGCCGCCTGCGGTCAACACCGATCTTGGCGGGGCGGGACTTCACACGTTCGGCGCGCCTCTTGACGAGTTTGCTGACTCGGTATTCAGGGATCTGCAAACCGGTAAAGAGGAGATTGGTTATGGCGGTACGGAAGAGAGGCTGCATCTGTCGGCGATACAGGCAAGAGAGACGGCAGCCCGGATGTACGATGGCTTCCGGTCAGGTACATAAACATCTTGCACAGGATGCAGAACAGGAAGAGGACCTGCTGACAGGATCAGCAGGTCCTCTTTGGGTTACATGTTTTCTTTTAAAAATTTGTCGTAGTCGTTTAATGCCCGGTCTAATTTCTGACTGGCCTTGATCAGCTCCGGATCGGTGAGACATCTGCATACGGACAGTTTATTCAATTCCAACCGAAGCTCTTCAATTTTACGAATAATTTTATCCATGGTTGAACAGCTCCTTAGAAATTTTGCATCCTCTTTGCGCTCGCAGCATGCCGCAACGACAGATGCGTCAACACTTTTTTCGATCCAGCACATGTTTTTTGAAAAAGAATGATACTACATTTTTCGCTAAATTCCCCTCAAATCCCTTCCGCGAAGCTGACATATTATCGAAATGTTACCCGATGATGAAATTTTTTTTTAGGTTCATAAAACCCTTCCGGCCTGGACAGCGAAATTCGATATCATTGGGTAAAATTTACATGGTATAAAGAACGAGTGTTCGCATATAATAAAAACATACGTTCTGTTAGGAGGGGCTGTCATGTCAGAAAAATATGTTGGGCAAACCGTGGAGATCGTTTATTTAGACCAGGCCGGTAACATTACACAGCGTAAAATCGAAGTGAAAGAGATGCGCGGGAACACTGTCAGGGCGGTATGCCTGAAGACAGGTGCCCCAAGAACCTTCCGGATGGATCGGATTCTGGCATGGCAGGTCGCAAGAACTGCCTAGGACCGGTTAGGACGGCGTCCTTGACGCAGCATTATTCGCGCGCACTGCTGCATCAATAAATTGATTCTTCGAAGAGAACAGAGCCAAAATAAAAAGCCTAACCCGGTATGGGCTAGGCTTTCTTTGTATATCATCCATGCCAGGGATATGATAAAGAACAAGTTCGCCGGCTTTCTGTCTCAGTCCTGGCATATCTTCCCGCTCTCGGCATACCATTAGGCAAAAGCAAAGAGAGAGGGAGGATACGGATGAACGAAATTGAACCGCAAAGTCCGGTACAGCTGGTCAGCACGCATCTGCCGGAAGGGGCTGAGCTGGTTACGATGAATACTCCAGCCGGACAACCTGCCGTGATTGCCGAGGATTTAACTGGGGATCGGGTCCCGGAGATTTCCGCCGTCTATCGGTTGAATGATGCGTTGTACTTACTTGTGCTCCAGTTTAGCGAAGGGGCATGGAGAACGATGGCCAGGATCCAAGGCCCAGGCTATGGAGTCACGCTCTTGACCGCTGCACCGGTAACCAAGCCTGGGCGGAACAACCTGCTCGTAGGCTGGCAGATCGGTTCCATTTGGTCGAAGCTGTCCGTGTATGAGTGGACGGAGTATGGTTTGAGTGATGTGGCGCCTGCAGAAATGAGCTACAGCTATATTGACGTGGCGGATTGGCCGGGCCCTGGAGGTCCAGACGGCAGATCCGAGCTCGCGCTCTGGATCCACGATACGGGCGAAGCCTACCGAACGGAGGTGCTGCGCTGGCGGGACGGGAGTTTTCACCCGGCAGAAGATGTATACCCCGCCTATTACCCTGAAGTAGCCCGCTACTATGAACGGATGACCGAATCCTATCCGGATTATCCGTTCTACTGGTACTATCTGGCCGAGGCGCAGTATCGGGCTGGGATCCCGCAGGCAGCACTGCATTCGGTTCGAAGAGCATTAGGATTTGCCCAGCCGTATCCTTCCCGGGAAACCCTTTTGACGCTGGAGAGGAAGATCCTGCAGCTGCCCCGCGTGGCGGAGTTGCTGCGGTTTTCGGACCGAACCGCCGAAGGGATTCGGTGGGGGTATATCAACTCGAGCGGTTCGATGGTACTTCCGGCCAGATACGAAGAGGCGGCGGAATTTCAGAAGAACGGCCTTGCCATTGTCCGGGAACGAGGAAAATACGGATTGATCGATCAAGCCGGGATGTGGGTCGTTCCCCCGGTGTATGATTCGATTTCACCGTTTTCGGAACACCGGGCCGTCGTCACGGGCGGCGGTGACTGCAAGCTGATCGATGAACAAGGTAAGGTGGTAACGAAATGCGGGTACTCGTATATCGCCGATATGCGGGAAGGCAGATCCGTATTTCTTGTAGAGGGCAATCAGGGTGAAACGGTACATATCGGCCGTTACGGCTATCTGGATTCCCAGGGATACGAGATCATCCCGGCAAGATATGAGGAAGCCGGCGATTTTGGCAGTGGAAGAGCCTGGGTCAAAATGAAGGAGGGTGCGTACGCACTAATCGGGCTGGACGGCCGCAATCTATACGAATATGAGTTTGAGTATGCCGGTCCTCCAGGCGGCGGATTGCTCGTTTGTCAGCAGCAGGCCTGCGGAAAATACGGCTATATCGATCTGCGCGGCCAAGTCCGTA
This sequence comes from Paenibacillus sp. PSB04, assembly GCF_025809195.1. Lineage (NCBI taxonomy): Bacteria > Bacillati > Bacillota > Bacilli > Caryophanales > Paenibacillaceae > Paenibacillus > Paenibacillus sp. PSB04. The sequence goes on along the minus strand of NZ_CP081301.1, from coordinate 5,559,458 downwards.
TACAGCCTGCTTTTACCTCGGCATCCCCCTTCCGCCGTCAGCGGGCGATCGTGAACATGGGGGAGGGCGGCACGAAGAGATACGGCGTCATCGATGAATCAGGTCAATTCGTCGTTCCACCTGTATATGACGAGATTCGTGATCTCGGTGAGGAAAGGCTGGCACTCGCACACGCCGTGAATCCGGAGCAGCCGTCCATCGGCTTGAACTATGCGATTGCGGATTGGGAGGGCAGGCTGCTTACAGACTTTGCGTATACCCGCGTGTCGGCCTATCAAGATGGTCTGGCATCGGTCACGGATGGGCAGAACACCTTCTTAATCGATTGTAGCGGTGCAGCCGCGCCCGGATATCCAAAGGTGGAAGGCAGCGGCAGCCTGACTTTGAAGGGAGACGGCCTAATTGAAGTCCAAGTTGACCGGCGGATGTCGTATGTAACTCGTGACGGAAGAACCATTTGGCGGGACCAGGATCCTCCCAAATGACTCAGCCCGCCAATCACTATAAACCTTGAATTCGACGAACCGCTGCCTTGAAGGCAAGCGGTTTTTTGGATTGGAAGGTTCAGGATCGGTTGGGAATAATTTTACATGAGACGGGGGATATTAACCGCAGTCTAACTAGTTATGGCAGGAGGGCAGGCTGTGACCTCATCCGAGCAAACGATCTATCCTTCACTTGACGGAAACATATCTTACATCCGGGACAAACTGTGTCACACCGACGATCTGAAGGTCAGGCACCTAACCTACCGTGGACAATCATCGGCGCTGATATATCTGGAATCTACGGTGGACCCAACCCTGATCGAGCGTAACGTCATCCGTCCGCTGCGGCAGGGAGGAGACGAGGACTTGTCCCAGCTGTTCCTGACGCTCCGGCTGGAAACCGAACACAAGCTGGATCAGGGCACACAATCCCTTTTGTCGGGCAATTGCTTGTTTTTCACCAAGGATAACATGAAGCGGTTCTACGTTTTGACCACGCCGGCCAAATACGAACGCAGCATTACGGAGCCGGAAAACGAAGGCATTATCCGCGGGGCACACAACGGTTTTATCGAGGATTTAACGGTCAATTTGTATCAGATCCGCCAGCAGATTAGCTCGACGGACCTGAAGGTGCATTATCACAATATAGGCAGTACAGCTCCCCGCAAAGTGGCGGTCATGTACATGAATAACCTGGCGGACCCAACCGTAATCAAAAAAGTGGAAGGCAGGCTGAAGGGCATCACGATCGATTCCGTCATTTCGACCGGCTTTATCCAAGAATTCATGGAGGATCAGCCGTTTTCGATCTTTCCCCAGTTTTTGAATACGGAACGGCCGGACCATACGGGCGCGTATTTGCTCGACGGGCATGTGGTCATTATGCTCGAAGGGGATCCGACGGCCTTGATCGTCCCGGTGAGCTTTTTCTGCTTTTATCAAACCCCTGACGATTACAGCAACCGTTGGATGATCGCATCGTTTGTGCGGTTTATCCGGCTGCTCAGCTTCATTACCGCCTTTCAGCTGCCGGCCTTCTATATCGCCATCGTGGCATTTCATTCGAACATTTTGCCCATTCAGCTGTTCTTTACCGTGCAGGGTTCATTGACCCGGGTACCATATCCCCCGCTCGTTGAAGCGATGCTGCTCGAGTTGATCTTCGAACTGCTGAGGGAGGCAGGGCTCCGGCTGCCAAGCCGAGTAGGGCAAACGATCGGCATTGTCGGGGGTCTGGTTATCGGGGATGCGATCGTCAAGGCGGGCTTCGTGTCGTACACGATGATTATCGTTGTGGCTTTGACCGCGATTTCGTCGTTTTTGATACCATCCAATGAAATGAGCTCGGCGATCCGGATATTGCGGTTCCCCCTGATGATATGCGCATCCATTTTCGGTTTAATCGGCATTGCTTTCGGACTGACGATCCTGTTCATTCATCTGTGCAAGCTGGAGTCGTTCGGGAAGCCTTACCTGTCGCCGCTGGCCCCATTGAAAATAAAGGGCTTCAAGGATGCGTTTCTTCGGTTTCCGATCTGGACGATCCGCGGCAGACATGGCGAGAAAAAGCATAACTAACATCAGTTGACACGGATCCGGGAGGGGTGGCCAAGGTGGAACAGGCTGAGAAAAAGATGTCCCCGAAACAGCTGTTTTTGTTCATTATCCAAGCCCAAATCGGAGTCGGCGTGCTTTCGATTCCCTATGACCTTAGTAAGACGGCAAAAGGCGGCGGGGGCATATCGGTTGTGATCGCCGGAGCGATTACCCAAATCATCATTTTGATGATGTGGACTCTTCTGCGCAAGTTTCCTGGGATGAACCTTTTTCAAATCTGTATCCGGTTTGGCGGACCGTTTATAGGCAGGCTGCTGATCGCATGCTACGTCGGATATTTTATTTTGCTGGGCAGCAATGTTTTGCTCAATGCCTACATGGTACTCCAGCGCTGGATTCTGCAATCCACCCCCAAGTGGGTGGTACTGCTCCTTTTCTGTATCATGACTTATTATCTGGCTAAAGAAAAGCTGACCGTATTGGCCCGGTTTTACAGTCTTTCGTCCATGCTGTTCATTCCGTTGATCATTTTTGTCAGCTATGGCTTAACGCAGGCAAGGATTGAATATATGCTCCCGTTAACCGAAGCAGGCCTGATCAACATCCTGAAAGGAACCAAGGATACGACCATCTCGATGTACGGGTTCGAAATGTTCATGATCATCTTTCCGTTCATTAATGCATCGGACGCCAAGAAATTGAAAATGATCAGCTTGTCGAATCTGTTCGTTACGCTGTTCTACGTGTTTGTCGTGTGTACCTGTCTCATGGTGTTTAACCAGACGCAGCTCGCGATGATCCCGGAACCTGTTATTTACCTGGTCAAATCGCTGAATTTTTATATCATCGACCGGGCGGACATTCTATTCTTGTCGATTTGGTCGATTACCTTGGTATGTTCCATCGCCAGCTACTTTTATGCGGCTGCCGATGGGCTTGCGGTCCTGTTTAGAAAAAAGAACCATCAAATGTTTGACCCCTTTGTTAGTGTAGCCTTTTTTTTAATTGCTCTTCTGCCGACCACGCCGATGGCGATCGACCGGATCAACAAGACTTCCGAATATGCCGCGTACGTGTTCATTGCGGGCGTTCCCTTCCTGCTAATGCTGTTCTCTTTATTTGTCAAAAAGAAAGCGGGTGGAGCGGTATGAAACGATGCCGCGGGGCACTTTTCTTGGTTATGCTGGGTCTGAGCACGGCGCTGCTGACTGGATGCTGGGACCGTGAATATTTGAAAGACTTGAATTTGGCCTACAGCGCAGGTTTTGATCTGACCAAGGATCATAAAATCAAGGAAACCGTTGAGCTGATCATTCCCCCTAAAACCGAACAGAGCGCCACGAGAAATGAAATCCATTCGGCTGTGGGCTTGTCAACACGCGGGGCGAGCAACATCCTCCGGGCTCGCGTAAGAGGGAATATGAGGGTGATCAAGAACAGCGTGCAGCTGATCGGCAGATCCTTGGCTGAAGAAGGGATTAAGGCACCCATGGACGTCAATTTCAGGGACCCTAAGAACCCTTCTTCCGACGTCCGCTTGATCGTGACGGAGAATGACGCCTCAGAGATTATCGGTATGAAAAAGGTAGGAGAGCTGCAAATCGGCGAATTCCTGTCGCAGAAAATCAGCAGCTTGGAGAGAATGAGCCTGTTCTACCCGCCGGAAACCGTGAATACGGTTTTCCGTTCCTTGACGGATCCAGGCCAGGATTTCGCTCTGCCCTACATCGGGGTACAAGGCTCCGAAATCGTTGCCAAAGGCGTTGCCTTGTTCCACGATCAGAGCTATAGTGGATCGTTAGGCAAGGATCAGTCGATCCTGCTGGTTCTGATGAAAGGAAAGTCGGGAGGAAATGCACGATTTACCAAAACCGTGAATCTGGATACAACCAAGCCGATTCGCGGATCGATCAGCTACAACGTCGGCAGTAAGAAAAGGAAGCGTGAGTTTCACGTAAGCGTCTCCCGTAACGGTGATGTTCACGTGACACTGAGCCTAAAGCTTCAAGCGGTCATCGAGGAATTCACCGGACCGCAGCTGCTGGATGATAAAGCCGTGACGCGAGTGAACAGGGAGCTATCGTCCATCATGACCGAGGAAGCCAAGGGAGTCGTGCGGGAGCTGCAAAAGGCGAACTGCGACATTTTTGGGGTAGGCCGGCAGCTGATGGCCTATCATCCCAAACTGTGGAAGCGGATCGATTGGAACAAGGAGTACCGTAACGTGCAGTTTCATACCCAGGTTCAGGTGTCCATTATCGATACCGGGGTCATTCAATAACAGCTGATGTCCATGCCGTACGGGATGCGGTAATGAACGATATTTTGCGGTCTGGCCGTCTGCGGCAGGCCGCTTTTTTTGCTTTTCCAATTCGCTGGAAATAGAATGTTGACTTGCGGAAACTCATATATATGTCATGGAAACCGTGATTCTGATGACCTGACAGTACGCAGGGTGGAGAGCCAATCTTATAGTGACCGGCAAAAAAATGTGGGATTAAATAACAAAAAAGGGTTTGCAAAGGTCCGGTGCGGTGTTATAATCCGATCAAGGAAAGCGGTTACCCTAAATGATTCATTGAATTGATATCGTGAGAACAAGGTGGAATGTCCATGAGTAAACAACTGAATATCGGCGTGATCGGAGCAGGGAGGATCGGCAGGCTGCATACCGAAAATCTGCTCAAGCATCCTCAGGTTAATGTGAAAGCGATTGCAGATCTGCAGATCGATCATGCCAGGGCATGGGGCAATGGGCTGGGGATCCCTTTGCTGACCCAGGATGCGGAACAGATCATCAGTGATCCGGGCATCGATGCCGTTTTTATTTGCACGTCGACCAATACCCATATTGACATGATCGAGCGTTCCGCCAAGGCGGGCAAACACATTTTCTGCGAAAAGCCGATTTCCTTCGATGTCCGGGGAACCCGCCTTGCGCTGCAAGCCGCTTCCGACAGCGGCGTCAAATTTCAGCTTGGCTTCAACCGCAGGTTTGACCCGAATTTTCGCAGAGTCAGGGAGATTGTCGCTTCCGGCCAGATCGGAGATCCCCATCTGATCAAGATCACTTCCCGCGACCCCAGCCCCCCTCCGCATGACTATATCAAGGTATCCGGCGGGCTGTTTATGGACATGGCGATTCACGATTTTGACATGGCCCGGTTTTTGAGCGGCAGCGAAGTGGATGAGGTGTATGTCCAAGGGGCAGTCCTGGTGGATCCGGTCATCGGAGAGCTCGGAGACGTGGACACGGCGGTCATCATGCTGAGATTCCGGAACGGTGCTATCGGTGTCATCGACAACTCGAGGCAGGCTGCTTACGGGTACGATCAGCGCGTTGAAGTGTTCGGCTCGCTGGGCCAGGTCAATGTGCAGAACGATTTTCCGAACTCGGCGGAAATCAGCACGGCCGGCGGCGTGTTTCGGGATAAGCCGAAGCATTTTTTCCTGGAGCGTTATGAAGCGGCGTATCGGCTTGAAATCGAGAGCTTTATCAATGCGATCTTGAACAATGAGGACGTACCTGTCAGCGGAGAGGACGGGTATGAGGCGGAACTGCTGGCGGATGCAGCCAGGAAGTCATGGCTGGAGAAGAGACCTGTCAGCTTGTCCGAGTATTCGATGTCTACATCATGAGGTTTTTGTTTGTCTTTAGGGTAAGCGATTAACCTAATGAAATATTCTGTGAAAGGATGGTTATGAATGGGCGTACTTCGATTAACGATGGCTCAGGCCTTGCTCCGCTTCCTGGACCAGCAGTATGTGCAGCTGGACGGAAAGGAGCACAAGTTCGTTAAGGGAGTCATGGGTATTTTCGGTCACGGCAACGTACTGGGCATCGGCGAAGCATTGGAGCGGGAGCCGGGCAGCCTCAAATTCATCCAGGGAAAAAATGAGCAGGGCATGACGCATGCCGCCGTTGCGTACGCGAAGCAGAAGAACCGGCTGGAAATCTTCGCCTGTACTTCCTCCATTGGCCCGGGGGCGCTGAATATGGTCACGGCCGCCGCGACGGCGACGGTCAACCGGATACCCGTGCTGCTGCTTCCAGGAGATATTTTCGCCTGCCGGCAGCCGGACCCGGTCCTGCAGCAGCTGGAGCATCCGATGGATTATACCGTGTCCGTCAACGATGCCTTCAAGCCGGTCAGCCGGTACTGGGACCGGATTACGCGTCCCGAACAGCTGATGAGCTCGATGATCCAGGCGATGCGTGTACTGACTGACCCTGCCGAAACCGGCGCGGTCACCATCTGCCTGCCGCAGGACGTGCAGACAGAGGCGTACGATTATCCTGAGGATTTTTTCCGCAAAAGAGTGCATTACCTTGACCGCAAGCCGGCAAGCCAGGCAGCGATCGAGCGGGCTGCGGAGCTGATTTCGCGCAAGCAAAAGCCGATACTGATCGCCGGCGGCGGCGTTCATTATTCCTTGGCCTATGAAGAGCTGCGGCAGTTCGCGGAAGCGTTCGGCATTCCGGTGGCCGAGACCCAGGCAGGGAAGAGCGCAATCCCATGGGACCATCCGCTGAATATGGGAGCGATCGGCGCGACCGGATCCCTTGCCGCGAACCGGCTTGCCAGAGAAGCGGATGCCGTCATTTGCGTGGGCACCCGGCTGGGTGATTTTCCGACCGCGTCCAAAACCGCTTTTACGAGTCCCGAAGCAGAATTCATTCATATCAATGTGAGCGGTTTTGACGCGTCGAAGCTGAATGCGTGCCAGGTGGTGGCAGATGCTGGAGCGGGGTTAAAAGAATTGACTTCCGCACTTCAGGCAAGGAGCTACAAGTCTGCTCATAACGAATCAGAGCTTGCCAAACTGAAAGCCGAATGGACCCGGGAGGTCGACAGGCTGTACGGCTTGGAGTCGGAAGAAGGCTTGGCGCAAACCCGCGTGCTCGGTGAGCTGAACCGTTCCATGGCAAACGAAGTGATCGTTGCGGCGTCCGGGAGTCTTCCCGGCGATTTACACCGGCTGTGGAGATCGGAAGCGCCCAAATCCTATCACATGGAATACGGCTTTTCCTGTATGGGGTACGAAATTGCCGGGGCCTTCGGCGTGAAGCTCGCCGAGCCGGACAAGGAAGTCTATGCGCTCGTCGGCGACGGAAGCTACCTCATGCTTCATTCGGAGATTTTAACCAGCATTCAGGAAGGCGCAAAGGTGAACGTGATCCTGCTGGACAATCACGGATACCAGTGCATACACAGCCTGCAGCGTGAAAACGGGAGCGACGGCTTCGGCAACGAATTCCGTCTGCGCAGCCCGGAAACGGGGCGCCTGACGGGGGACTACGTGCCGGTCGACTATGCGGCCCATGCGCGAAGCATGGGAATCAAGGCATTTTCCGCCACCCGTGTGGATGAGCTGAAGGAAGCCCTCCGGCAGGCCGGGGAGGAGAAGGGCTCTACCCTGATCGAAATCAAGGTGCTGCCGGGCACCCAGTCGGGCGGATACGAATCCTGGTGGAGGGTGGATGTTCCGGAAGTGTCGACGAGCGATAAGGTGCGGGCTGCGAGGGAAACGATGAACGAACATGTACAGCAGGCGCTGAAAATCTAAGTCCAAAGGGAGGTAACGACGTAGATGACGGATATCCGATCGATTAAATTGGGCATTTCACCAATCAATTGGGTTAATGAAGATGTGCTTGAACTGGGCGACCATTATACGTTCGACGACTTGATGCGGGATTTCACGCAGCTGGGGTTCACCGGAACGGAAAACAGCCGAAAATTCCCGAAGGACGCCGCCGTTCTCAAGAAGGCTTTGGCTGAGCATGGACTCCAGATGGCTTCACAGTGGAAGGGCGTCTTGTTCTCCGAGCCGCGCCGCAGGGCGTCCGAGCTGGAATCGTACCGGCAGCATGTTGAATTTTTAAAGTCGATGGGCAGCCGCCATGTCGTCACCTGCGAGCTTGGGGGTTCGATCATCGGCGACCCGAGAAGACCGAAAGGCGTCCAGGACGTGCATCCCCTGACGGACGAGGAATGGAACTACATGGTCGAGGGGCTGCATCAAGCCGGTGAAATCTGCAAACGAAACGGGATGAAGCTCGTCTACCACTATCACATTGGAACGGTGGTCGAACGGCCGGATGAAATTCAAAGGCTGATGGAGACGACGGATCCCGAGCTGGTTCATTTGCTGCTGGATACGGGGCATGCCTATTACGGCGGATCCGACCCGCTGGAGCTGTATGAACACTATGCGGATCGCGTTGCCTACGTTCATCTGAAGGATGTCCGAAACGATGTGCTGGAGCGGGTGAAAAGGGAGAGGATCCCTTTTCAGCAAGCGGTAATCCAGGGCGTGTTTACCGTACCTGGCGACGGATGCATCGACTTTGCGCCGATTTTCCGCAGCTTCGTACGGCATGGTTATGACGACTGGATGATTCTGGAGGCGGAGCAGGATCCCGGCCAAGCGAATCCTTACGAATATGCCAGCAAGTCCAAGCAATATCTCGCTCAAATTGTTCAGGAATTGAACGCCTGAAAGGAGGAAGGAATATGTCCAAGCTTATCGTTCCCGGCGGACAGCCGGACGAGAACGGCAGATTGCTCAGCATCACGCCCGAATCGGCGGGGTGGGAGTACGTAGGCTTTGAAGCGTACCGGCTGGAACCCGGTCAAACGATCGAGCAGGAGACGGGAGACCGTGAAGTCTGCCTCGTGCTGCTCAGCGGGCTGGCGAATGTGGAAGCAGGCGGACAAAGCTATGAGCGGATCGGCCGCCGGATGAGCGTGTTTGAGCCGCTTGCCCCTTATGCGGTATACGTTCCTGCGCATGACCGTTTCCGGCTGGAAGCCGTTACCTTAACGGAGGTGGCCGTGTGCAGCGCTCCTGGCCAAGGGCGGCTCGAAGCAAGGCTCATCCCGCCGGAGAAGATCGGGGTGGAGCAGCGGGGCTCCGGTTATACGGAGCGGACCGTCCGCAATATTTTGCCGGAGCAGGAGGAAGCGGAAAGTCTGCTCGTCGTGGAAGTCTTTACGCCGGCCGGGCACTGGTCCAGCTATCCGCCGCATAAGCATGACCAACTCGATCTCCCGCATGAGTCTCTGCTGGAAGAAACCTATTATCACAAGGTGTCCCCGGGTCAGGGTTTTGCCCTGCAGCGCGTATATACCGACGACCTGTCGCTGAATGAAACGCTGGCCGTGAAGAGCGGGGACGCCGTCCTCGTTCCCCGCGGTTACCATCCGGTATCGGCGCCTCCCGGGTACGACGTGTATTACCTCAACGTCATGGCCGGGCCGGTGCGCACCTGGAAGTTCCATAACGACCCTCAGCATGAATGGCTGATGACCCCTGGACAGGAGGTGCCAAAGCGTTGACCACGATTTCATTTCCAGACCATCGTTCCCTGGACTTTATCGGGCTGGGCCGGCTGTGCATCGATCTGAACGCCAACGAAATCCATCGCCCGATGGAGGACACGGTCACCTTTACCAAATATGTCGGCGGCTCCCCGGCCAACATTACGATAGCCATGGCGAAGCTGGGGCTGCGTACCGGTTTCATCGGCAGGGTGTCCGACGACGCCCACGGCCGTTTCATCACCCGGTACCTGCAGGACGCAGGCATCGACACCACACACGTTATCGTCGACCGGTCGGGCAGCGTCACGGGACTCACGTTTACGGAAATCAAGTCGCCGACGGACTGCAGCATCCTGATGTACCGGGATAACGTAGCGGACCTCAAACTGGAGCCTGGCGACGTAAGCGAGGATTATATCCAAAGTGCCAGAGCGCTGCTCATTTCAGGTACAGCCCTTGCAAAGAGCCCGTCCAGAGAAGCGGCTTTTAAAGCGATGGAACTGGCCATAAGACACGGAGTCGTCATTGTTTTTGATATCGATTACCGTCCGTATACATGGACCTCGGCCGATGAGATCGGCACGTATTACCGTCTGGCCGCCGAGAAATCGGATATTATTATGGGCGGACGCGAAGAGTTCGACCTGATCGAAGCGCTGGACGGCCCGCTTATGCAGGACGATGAAGCCACCGCGAAGCAGTGGTTCAAGCACCGGGCCAAGCTGGTGGTCGTCAAACGGGGCGGCGATGGGTCGACGGCATTTTCGGCGGACGGACAGAAGCACATAGGTGCCGTTTTTCCGGCACAGGTAGTGAAAACCTTTGGCGCAGGGGACTCCTTTGCTGGTGCCTTTATTTACGGCCTGATGCAGGGATGGAGTATCGACCGGTGCCAGCGGTTCGGCAGTGCCTCAGCATCGATCGTGGTCTCCAGCCACAGCTGCTCCGATGCGATGCCGACAGCCTCGCAAATCCAGGAGCGGATCGACCGCTTTGTGCAGCAAGGAATCTGACCAAACGATGGAGGTATCTACATGACGGATCAAGTGCAAGATCAAGTGCAGCAGCTTCACAACTACGTCGGGGGCCGGTGGGTTCCTTCGAACGGAGGAAGATCGGAGCCGGTCTATAATCCGGCCACCGGGGAAGAGATCGCCCGCGTTCCCTTATCCACCCTGGACGATCTGAACCGCGCCGTTTCCTCGGCAGCGGAGGCGTTTCCGTCCTGGAGCGGCACCCCGGTGCCGCGCCGGGCACGGATCATGTTCAAGTTCCAGCAGCTCTTGACGGAACACTGGGAAGAGCTTGCCCGGATGATTACGCTGGAAAACGGCAAGAGCTACCAGGAAGCATATGGCGAGGTGCTGCGCGGTATCGAATGTGTAGAGTTCGCCGCCGGCGCTCCGACGCTGCTGATGGGCAGCAACCTGCCTGATATTGCCTCGGGACTGGAGTCGGCCATGTACCGTTATCCGATCGGCGTCGTCGGCGGCATCACGCCGTTTAACTTTCCGATGATGGTGCCGAGCTGGATGTTCCCGCTAGCGATCGTATGCGGCAACACCTTCGTGCTGAAGCCGTCCGAACGGACACCGCTGCTCGCGAACCGGCTGGCGGAGCTGCTCCAGGAAGCCGGGCTCCCGGATGGCGTGTTCAACATCGTTCACGGTGCGCACGACGTCGTTAACGGCCTGCTTGAGCACAAAGACGTCAAGGCGATTTCGTTTGTCGGATCCCAGCCTGTGGCCGAGTACGTGTACAAGACGGCAGCAGCTCACGGTAAACGGGTACAAGCGCTCGGCGGTGCAAAAAATCATTCCATCGTCATGCCGGATGCCGATCTCAAGCTGGCGGTCAAAGAGATCACAAGCGCGGCTTTCGGCTCCGCAGGCGAACGCTGCATGGCCTGTTCGGTCGTCGTGACCGTCGGCGATATCGCCGATGAGCTGGTGAGCGGACTTGCCGAAGCCGCCAAGAATCTCCCCGTAGGCGACGGTATGGAACCGGATGCCTTCCTGGGACCCGTGATCCGGGACGCCCATAAGAACCGGACCATTGGATATATTGAGAAGGGAGTACAGGAGGGGGCGCAGCTTGTACTGGACGGCAGGGATCATGCCTTGGCCAACGCAGAAGGTTATTTTCTTGGCCCGACCATCTTTGACCACGCAGCTCCCGGTATGAACATTTGGACGGACGAAATCTTTGCGCCTGTACTTCAGGTCGTTCGGGTAAACAGCCTTCAGGAAGCCGTAGCGGTTGCCAACAAGTCCGAGTTTGCCAATGGGGCCTGTATCTACACGGACAGCGCCAAAGCGATTCGAGAGTTTAGGGAATCGATCGACGCCGGCATGCTCGGGGTCAATGTAGGCGTACCGGCACCCATGGCATTTTTCCCGTTCTCCGGCTACAAAAAATCCTTTTACGGAGACCTTCACGCCAACGGCAAAGACGGGGTGGAATTCTACACCCGAAAGAAAATGGTTGTGGCCCGCTATTGATCACGGAGCAAATTGCCACAGACTGGAACTTTCCCTATACTTAGAGTACAGAGCAGCGTTAAGGAAGGGGGGACGAGGGTGGCGACGATATACGATATCGCCCGGGAAGCCGGCGTGTCCATTGCCACGGTATCCAAGGTCATCAACCAGACCGGCCGGATCAGCGACAAGACAAGAAAGCATGTGCAGGACGTGATGAAACGGATTGACTACCAGCCGAGCGTAGTCGCATCCGCATTGACCAAGAAAAGGACGTATTCGCTCGGGCTCCTGATCCCGGATATCGCGAACCCGTTTTTTGCCGAGCTGGCCCGCAGCATTGAAGATCATGCCCACGAGCTTGGATACAGCCTGGTCATTTGCAGCACCGACAACGACTTGACCCGGGAAGAAAGGTACATCAACGTTCTCCGGCAAAAGAGCGCCGACGGGATCATCATCGCCACTGGCGCCCGCAACGACGCCATGATGAAGCAGCTGATGAAATACAAGCTTCCGGTTGCCGTCATCGCGCGGGAAATGCCGCTGCTTGCAGTGGATACAGTGCTCGTGGACGATTACTTAGGCGGCTATCTGGCTGCGTCTCACTTGACTGGGCTCGGACACCGGAACATTGCCGTGATTGCGGAGGACTTGGCTGTGATGAGCTCGAAGGAACGGGTTCGCGGTTACCGGAAAGCCCTTGAAGAAGCAGGGATTCCCTATGACGAGAATTTGGTGGCGGTCAGTCCGTTTCATGTAGAGGGAGGAAAGGCGACAGCCAAGGAGCTGCTCAGTGGGTCCAACCCGCCAAGCGCCATCTTCGGATGCAACGATCTGCTGGCGATCGGAGTCGTGCAGGCTGCCCGGGAGCTTGGCCTGCGCGTACCTGAGGATGTTTCGGTCGTTGGCTTTGACAACACGGTGCTGGCGACGATTATCGATCCGCCGCTCACTTCGGTGGCCCAGCCCGTTCAGCAAATGGGAAAAGAAATCGTCCAGCTGATCACTGGAGAAATCGACGGAAGCAAGCCCTCCAAGCAGCGCCTGGTTCTGCTGCCGGAACTCGTGGTTCGTGGAACAACCAGCGCCGTGTAACGGCGCTTTTTTTGTTGTTGAATCCCCTTTGTGCTCGCGATGATCCCATCGCATTTCCCCGACTAAGGAGGCAGTTCCAACCATTTTACAAACATAGACATTTTATTACAAAAATAATGATTGCGCTTTCATACCGGAGTAGATTATAATTTCCTCAAGGTAAAGCGCTTACCTCACATTTCCAGTCCCAGGTTGCGACACAGTTCCTAGGGGGAGAGTCCAAAGCCCGTTTCGCTTCAAGTTTATGTTACTAAGCTTTAAGAAGAAGAGAAGAGTCTTAATATGGTATCGATACCATATGCACTGAATAACGATTTAGATATCGATGCCAACAATCGTATCGTGATTGGATTTGCTCTTGGTTTTAGCCGAAGAAATGTAATATTTTACAAAAAGTGCAACCGTTTTTGATTTACTCTTCATCTTGAGAGACTATATTCCAATTAAAGCCGAGATGAAAAGCCATTCTTATAGTAAAAAGGGGGGATTGAGCCTTAGGATAACAGATATGCAGTGATCATGACATCGGTTAAGAGTGATGGGCGGCATCCAAGACACCGCTTCGGTTCATCAGCAATCATCCACAAAAAAGAAGGTGATCCCAGTCCATGCAAACCCAGGTGAAAACAGCAGCTGTACCTGGAAAGACACCCGGCAAACGATGGAAAAACATTCTTCTGCATAAATACCTCTACATCATGCTGCTTCCTTGCCTCGCTTTTTTTATCATATTTTCCTACATACCGATGGTCGGCCTGATCTTAGCCTTCAAGGAATACAAGTTCAATACGGGAATCCTCGGAAGCCCGTGGGTCGGTCTGAAGTACTTTGAGCGTTTTTTCAATGATTATCAGAGCGCAATGCTCATCAAGAACACCTTGATCATCTCCTGCATGAAGCTGTTTATCGGCCTGCCTTTTCCGATCCTTCTTGCCTTGATGTTCAACGAGATCCGCAACCGTTATTTTCGCAGCATCGCCCAGAGTATCGCCTATCTCCCGCATTTTTTGTCCTGGGTCGTGGTCGTGGGGCTTGCTCAACGCCTGCTAGCTCCGGATAACGGATTGCTCAACCAGATCGTGTCTTATTTCGGCGGGGACGGAAGCACCTTTTATATGATGGAACCGAATTATTTCTATTCCATTATGTTCGGCAGCCATTTATGGAAGACCATCGGATGGGACTCCATTATCTATCTGGCGGCGATCGCCGGCGTCAACCCGGATATGTACGAGGCGGCCAAAATCGACGGGGCGAACAAGTGGAAGGAGCATTGGTACATCACACTCCCTTCCATCCGTCCAACGATTCTCATTTTGTTCATTCTATCACTGGGTAATATTTTGTCCGCCGGATTCGATCAGCTGTACCTCCTGAGAACCCCGGGAAACATGCAGCTCTCTGAAATTTTGGATACTTATGTCATTCGCATCGGTCTTCAGGGCGGCCAATACGGATATGCAACGGCCGTGGGATTAATGCAGGGCTTGATAGGATTAATCCTTGTCGTTACTGCCAACCGTATCTCAAGAAGAGTTTCTGACACATCAGTATGGTAGCGATACCATATACTTTGCAACAGCATTCTTGCATCCATGATTGCCATCTATGATTACATCCATGATTGCATCCATGTAAAGACAGGGGAAAGGCCATTAACCAATGATTTGAAAAGAGGGATGCCGAAATGCTGAAAGGGAAAACGTGGTTCAAAATGTTGTCCATGCCGCTGATCGCCTCCATGCTTCTAGTTGGGTGCAGCGGAAATGATTCAAGCGGTCCAAACAGCGAACCGACGGCGGCTAATCAGGATGCGGGTACGGCTAATCACCCTGCGACCTGGATTGCGGACCGCAAAGTAAAAGGGCTGGTCTTTATGGGGACGGATGACTACACGGAGGATATGAATGCTGAGATCAAAGCCAAGCTGAAGGAGATGACAGGCATCGACCTGGAAATCGAAATCATGGTGGCGGACCATTCCATCGACGGACTCATTGCAGGGCTGGCGTCGAACGACCTGCCCGATTTTATAACGTTCTATCTTAACAACAGCGGCCGGCCCGAAATGCAGGTCGTGCTGAAAGCGGCAAGAGAGCAAATGTTTACGGACCTCACGCCGCTGATGAAGGACACGAAGATCTACAGCAAATATCTGCAGGACGACTACCTACCGCTTGATACGAAGTATGGGGTCATGTTCCGGCCGGAGTTCGGCGGATCGTCCTATTTCGTCCACATGAACATCGCCAGACAAGGCGGGTACTCGACGCGTAAATATGCCGGCGGTCCTTATATCCGCAAGGATATTGCCGACGCTCTGCACGTGGATCCGCGCACGATTGATTCGACCCAGAAGCTGTATGAGCTGGCGCAAAAGATCAAGGCAGGCGGGTTCAAGGACAAGAACGGCAAGGACGTCGTTCCGATCGGTCCTTCTTACTGGGGAGGCAAGGAGGTCGGTGCCTTGTTTAACGACCTGGAGTGGGGCAGCGCCGACCAGCGGATCAATAAGGATGCAGGAGGTAACATTTTGCATGAAAGTCAGACCGAATATGCATTAAAAAAAGTTGAGTATGTGCAAAAGCTCCTGAGCGAGAAACTGCTGCATCCCGAATTTTTCACGATGGACGAAAGCCGGGCGACGGAAGGCGCCCTGAATGGAACGTGGGGAATTATCGGAGATATGCATAATTATCAGGAATTTAACCGCGATATGCATTACCTGCCGCTGGGACCGATCAATTACGTTGACCGTCCGTACCAAATGCAGGTCGATTATAAATCCGGATACTCGGCCTGGGCGATTCCGGGAACGACCAAAGATCCGGAAGACATCATGAAGCTGGCTGACTTCCTGGCAAGCCGGGAAGGAAAGCTGCTGTGGCAGTACGGGATTGAAGGAAGGGATTACACCCTGGATGCCAAGGGGAACCCTCTGGCCAACAAAGATATTTTGGATTTGAAGCAAAACAATCCCGAGGAAGCGAAGAAGCTTGGCTTTGCGGGTGTCGGCAACTATTGGGGTGAGCTGCTGGGATCGACGGATATTGACCGGATGGCCGACTTCGGGGAAATGGAGTACGGCGACGCGGTTGCTCCGGAAGTGAATGCGGGGGCGCTGAAAATCGCCGATTACTGGGGCTGGGATGACAAACGCAAACAAGCGAATGTTGTGGACGGCTACACACCTTTATCTTTCATCGGAGAATTTGATCAGGGAACCGAGCTGAAGGCGGCGTTCGAAAATTATGACGACAGTCTGATTCGGGCGTATTATGCAAAAAACCTGGATGAGGCGAAGAAGATCCTGGACTCCGCTTCCAAGCAGCTGGATGCCTCCGGACTGCAGGCGTTCCTTGATCTGCTGAAGCAGAAAAATGCCGACGCTAAAACGCATTTGAAATTCTAAATGGGAGGATCATGCGGATGAAGCCATTTTACCGGACGCCGCTGGGTGAAAGAGTATATATCTTCGTAATCTACCTGCTGATCACGCTGCTGTGCCTGTCCATCGTCCTGCCGTTTTTGAACATATTGGCGCTCTCCTTCAACGCAGGGAAGGATGCGGAGCGCGGCGGGATTTACTTCTGGCCCCGGGTATGGTCGATCCAAAATTTCAAGGAGGTGTTCGCCTCCTCGAATATCGTAACGGCTTTCGGCATCTCGCTGTTTCGAACCGTGGTCGGCACGGTCGCGAGCGTATTTCTGACCGCGATGGGCGCCTATGCGCTGAAGAGCAGAACGATGCCCGGAGTACGCTTCTTCACGCTGCTGATCTTCTTTACGATGCTGTTCAGCGGGGGAATGATCCCGTATTATATGCTGCTGAAATCGCTGCATTTGACCAATACGATCTGGGTATATATTATCCCTAGCTTGTACAGCGCCTGGAACCTGATCATCATGCGGACGTTCTTTCAGCAAATTCATCCCAGCCTGGAAGAGTCTGCGCGGATGGACGGCTACAATGACTTCGCCATCTTTATGCGGATCATCATGCCGCTCAGCAAGCCGGTGATCGCCGTCATCGCGCTGTTCAACGCCGTCGGTCACTGGAACGACTGGTTTACGGGCGCTTTTTATGTCCGTTCGGCAAAATTGCGGCCGCTATCGACACTGCTGCAAGAGATGCTCACGCGGGCGGAAGCGATGCGCAGCAAGCTGGAATCCGCCGCAGGCATGAACCAATATGATGCGCTGGAGAAAATGCAGGTAACGGGCGATTCCATGAAGATGGCCACGATTATCATTGTCGTAGCGCCGATCATCATCATCTATCCGTTTATTCAAAAGTATTTCGCCCAAGGCGTCATGATCGGTTCGATTAAGGAATAATTGCAGAACGATGATCAACTGGGGAGGATTTGGCATGCGCATCGAAAACCCTTATGATAAAAGAGGAACGTGGCTTCGCGGGAGTTTTCATAATCATACCAACAACAGCGACGGCTGGTTTCCGCTGGAAACGGTATATCGGATGTACGCCGATTATGATTTTCTAGCGATTTCGGATCATGACAAAATGACTGATTTGGCTGGAGAATGCGGCATCCCCACGGTTTTTGAAGCGATCGAGGTCAGCAGCCGCCAGCCTCACATGCTTCTCGTTGCACCTCCACGTTCCATAATGGAGGGCTACAGCAGTGAGTTTTCGATAGGAAATTACCAAAGGCTTGCTGATGCGACCTTGGATAATGGCGGAATCTGCGTTCTCGTGCACCCGAACCGGTATTTTTCGAATTACTGGAACCTGGAGGACATGCTGCGGATGGAGCGGGTGACCGGAATCGAGGTTTACAACGGGGACGGGAACATCGAATACGATATCGCGTTTGATAAATGGGATGCGATGCTTTCGGCTGGACGGCGGGTATGGGGCTTCGGAAACGACGATTCCCATGTGTACGGACAAGAGAAGCAGGCCTGGAACATCGTGCTTGCCGAAGAAAATTCGCAGCAGTCCATTCTCAGCGCGATCCGGAGCGGCAGTTTTTATGTCTCCACTGGTTTTGGTTTTGAATCGATTCAGACCGAAGATCGTCAGATCTGCATCCGCCTGAAGTCGAACAAACTGCTGGACCGGATGTATAAATACGTGACCTTGTTTGGGAAAGACTGCAGGGTGCTGCATGAGGAAACGGGACGGATTACGGAAGTGACTTATTCGTGTATGGGAGACGAAGGGTATGTCCGCGTCAGCGCCTATATTGAAGGAGGCTATGCGGCGTTCTCTCAACCCTTGTTCATTAATCAGCGTTAGGGATGAGATGGGTATGAGCGTTAAAATCAAGGATGTTGCCAAACGGGCCGGTGTCTCTACGACAACGGTCTCCCGTGTTTTAAACGGAGAAAAATACGTCAGGGAAGAACTGAAGGACCGCGTCAACCAGGCCATTGAAGACCTGGGTTATGCGCCAAGCCATATTGCCAGAAGCCTGGTCAGGAACAAAACCAATCTGCTGGGGGTCATCGTGCCGGATCTGACCTCCAGCTTTTATTCGACCATTCTGAGCTCCATCGAGCAGACCGCTGCTTCCAATCATTATAATCTGCTCGTCTGCAATATCAGCGAGGACATTTACAAGGAGTTCAAATACCTGAACATTTTCAAGGAAATGCGCGTGGAAGGCATCATTATCATGCACGAGAAGATCAATGAGGATATCCGGAATTTTATCGAGAAATTAAAAATTCCCGTCATCTTCTCCAGCGTGAAGCCGATGGACCAATCCTTCGTATCGGTCATCGTGGACGATTATGCCGCAGCGTATGACGCAACGACATATTTAATCGGACTCGGGCATAAGCAGATTGCTTTTATCGGCGGGGACATGCGGGATATGACTTCCGGCCAAAACCGGTACAGCGGGTACCGGAATGCTTTGGCGGACCATGGAATTAGATTTGTCCATGAACTGGTCCGTTTCGGCGATTACAAGGTGAACAGCGGCTATGCACTGATGGGTGAGTTCCTTCGTTACAAAACTAAACCGACGGCGGTCTTTGCCGTCAGCGACGATATGGCGATCGGGGCGGTCAACTGCATCATCGATCACGGCCTGAAGGTTCCTGAGGATATTTCGGTGATCGGCTTTGACGGAAGCCAGATGACGGAGCTCGTCCGGCCGCGGATCACGTCTATGGAGCAGCCCATTCAGCGAATGGGCGAGGTGACGGTCGAAACGCTGCTTCAGTTCATTGCAGGAGAAAAGCGAACAGCGGAAGATATCATTTTGGGTCATCGGTTAGCGGTGCGCGACAGCTGCAGACCTCTGTGAAGATTGTGAATCCCCATGAACCGGGATGCTTTGAAGCTGTCCATCTCTTTGGTTAGCCTTTATAATAGTAAAAGACTCGTTTGTCATTTCGATGAAAAAAGGAGTGTTAACGTGAAAGACGACGCAATCATCCATTCGGTCATCTTTTCGCTCAAGCATGAGAAGGGTTCGTCCGCTGAACAGCGATTTCTGGAGGACGGCAGGGCTGCGCTCAGCTCGATTCCTACGGTAAAGGAATTTCAAGTATTCCGGGAAATCAGCCCCAAGAATACTTATGACTTTGGTTTTTCCATGAAGTTTGACAGCCGGGCAGATTATGAAGCCTATAACGCTCATCCGCAGCACGTGGCTTTTGTGAGGGACCGTTGGGATCAGGAAGTGAGCCAGTTCCTCGAAATCGATTATGCCGGATATGAGCATTGAGGTTAGATTTTCGAAAGGACGAGGATGGTGCAAGCTTTGAATATTCAAATTCGAACAGGCCGGAGAGATGAGATGGAAGAGATCATGCAATTGATCTCCAGATGCGTTCAGGTCATGCAAGAAGGCGGCAGCGACCAATGGGACGACGAGTATCCGAACCGGGATGTCATCGGGGAAGATCTGAGCCGGGGGACGCTGTTCGCAGCGGAAGGCGACGGACGGATTCTTGGTATCATGGTGCTGGATCAACATCAAGATGAGCAGTATGACAAGATACCTTGGACGGAGACGGAAGGGCCGCATCTGATGATGCACCGGATCGCTGTGGATCCAATGGCCCAGGGACAAGGAATCGCTCGTAAGCTGGTTGCTTTTGCGGAACACTTTGCCCAAGAGAATGGATACAAGAGCATCCGGCTTGATACATACGCCAAAAACGCGCCGGCCCTCAAGCTGTACCGGGGCCTCGGCTACGATCAGCGGGGCGAAGTGAACTATCCGGGACGGGAAGCGGGCTTTCCGGCTTTTGAAAAAGTGTTTGTATAGTCTTCGGCAAGGTAATCCGATACCAGCATAAAAGAAAAAATCCCCTTGTCTCCGTTAGGTGGAGACTAAGGGGATTTTTGTTCTGTTTATATGCCGATCAAGCTCTAAACTCCGCCGGGCGCTCGGGGCTGGCTTCCGCGAGCGCTTGGCGAAGGCTGTCGGCGTCGTGCTCGCGGTAGCTTGGCGTACCCGGCTGCTGGCGCCAGGACTCATCCAGTCCCCCGGCGTCGATGGCGTCAAAGCCAAGTTCTTCAATCAGGTCAAGCACGACCTGCTTAGAGGCGGGATCGTCTCCAGCCACCGGCAGCGCCAAACGTCCAGGGCTGCCCTTCGGCAGGCCGCGTTCCAGCAGATTTTGGGCGGATATGCCGTTAAAAGCTTTGTTCACCGGGCGCTTCAGATGCTGTTCCACCCAGCGGCTCTCCGGCAGGCCTGCTTCAATTTCTGCAATGAGACCGTCGCGCTGGCGAGGGTAATAGTTCCCCGTATCGATAATCGCGGCATTCGGTGCGGTATGGTCGAGGATTCCGGCAGGAAGGTCAGGAATGTTTTTCTGTGGAATCGTCACAATGACCACTTCTGCGCCCTGCGCCACTTCCGTGACTTCCTTGGGCGCGGCTCCCGTTTCTTCGGCAAGTGCAGCCAAGGTTTGTGGGCCTCTCGAATTGGCGATGGACACCTCATGTCCGAGTTTGGTCAGGCGGCGGGCGAGATTTCCGCCGATATTTCCGGCACCGATAATCGCAATTTTCATTTATTCCGACTTCCTTTCCCGAATTAGTTGTATATCTTCAAATAAACTGTAACAAAAATAGTTATCGATGTAAAGCGCTGCAAACTATTTTTTTCCAAATTAGTGATCCTGCTGCGGGTAGAGCTTTTGCATGGTATCCAGGAAGCCTCGGAGAAGAGGAGAGATGGGGTCCTTTTTCCATACAAAAGACATCCTGTATGCGGATTGGCTAACTCCAAGTACTGGCTTATATGCGAGATCGGTGCGCAAATGCCGGGCAGATTCATGAATCAGGGCAATGCCGAGACCCGATGAAACGAGCGACAACAACGTATGCATTTCGTCGGCCGTTTGAACAATGGCTGGACTGAATCCTGCCTCCATGCATACTTGAATCATGGTATCGTAATAAACCTTTCCTACTTCCCGGTTGGTAGAAATAAACGATTCCCTGCTTAATTCGCCGATATGCACAGTATGGCGGTTACCCAAAGGATGTTCGGGAGGGAATGCGACCCAGAAAGGCTCGCTCCGGATAGAGTAGGACATAAGAAGCGGCTCGTTCACGGGAATGCCCGTAATACCGATGCTTAGCGTGCCATCCAACAGAGCTTCGATTTGGGAAGATGAATGTAAATGGCATGGTGTGATTTGGACTTCGGGATATTTTTGACGGTACGCCGAAATGACCTGAGGAAGAATGTCCCAAGTTGCGGATTCCACGAATCCGATCCTGAGTTCTCCGATCATCCCCGAAAATGCGCGGCTAACCTTATCCACGGCACGATCCGCGTGGTGGAGCAAGTTTCTGGCTTCCTCATAAAATAAACTTCCGGCCGCTGTCAGCGAAACACTTCGTTTGGTACGGATAAACAAGGCCCCGCCTAGCTCCTGTTCGAGCTGGCGAATCTGCTGACTAAGTGCAGGCTGGGCGATTCCCACCCGATCGGCTGCACGTCCGAAGTGCAGTTCCTCGGCCAAAGTGACGAAATATTTGAGCTGCCGCAGTTCCATAACGATCCTCCAAGTCCCTTTTTTAATAAGTAAAACTTATTACAGAAATATAAAAACGATATTTCGCTTATGATCGGATTGATATTACAATAGAATTCATCCAATGTCACACACATGGCGAAGGGAAAGGTGATCAAGATGACTCCAATGAAACGTACAGCGATCGTAACTGGCGGAAGTAGTGGAATCGGATTCTCGATTGCTCAACGACTCATACAAGAAGAAATCGGTGTCATGATCCTTGGGAGACACGAAACTTCCCTGAGGGAAGCATGTAAGCGGCTTGGCGAAGGCGCTTCATGGGTACAAGCGGATGTACGCTGCCGTGAAGATGTACAGCGGGCCGTCGAGGAGGTAGTCCACCAAAACGGACGTTTAGATATCGTGATTAACAATGCGGGATTCATGGGTGAGGCCGTTTCTACCGGAGTGCCTCTTGAAGATTCCGAACGGTTCTGGGATGACATTATTGGCGTGAACTTGAAGGGGGCATTTTTGATGACGGCTGCCGCAGCGCCATATTTGGCAAGTCCGGGCGGCAGGATCGTCAATATCAGCTCGATCGGGGCGTTTACAGGTGGAAGCGGCCCCGGGTCCCTGGCATACGCCGCCTCGAAATCCGGGCTCCATGGCCTTACGTACGCTGCAGCCCGAGAGCTGAGCGTCAAAGGGATAACGGTGAATGCCGTGGCTCCAGGCTTGATTACGGATACCGGTTTTGGCCACCGTGAGGATAAACTGCAGCAGCTGATCCCGAATATTCCCGCCGGGCGTCCGGGGACGCCGGACGAGGTAGCTGCCGCGGTCTTATACTTGATTTCGCCGGATGCATCTTATGTCACTGGAGAAATTCTGAACGTCAATGGCGGATGGCTTTTTGGGAGATGACATCTTTCATGCCGGATATGGCCAACACATACGCACGCTAGCGCCCTATATCAGGGCGCTTTTTTTAATATCAGAAAGTATAAACTCCAGAGCCATGGCTTCCTGATATTGCAAGAAAAACTTCCTTTAGACGCGGTCTGTCTTCTGTGAAGGTACGTCGATAGACGTTTTTTTTATAATATCAGAATGTATAAATTCCAGAGCCATGGCTCCCTGATATTGCAAGAAAAACTTCCTTTAGACGCGGTCTGTCTTCTGTGAAGGTACGTCGATAGACGTTTTTTTTATAATATCAGAATGTATAAACTCCAGAGCCATGGCTTCCTGATATTGCAAGAAAAACTTCCTTTAGACGCGGTCTGTCTTCTGTGAAGGTACGTCGATAGACGTTTTTCTTATTTTGTGAAAAATCGGTAATTTCTGAATCAGGTCCACTTAATGGGAAAAGCTACCCATGATCAGGTTCCAGGAAGGAAAACTTAATCTTGGAAAATTACAGATTAAACAAATGCAG
Organism: Paenibacillus sp. PSB04; assembly: GCF_025809195.1. Taxonomy (NCBI): domain Bacteria; kingdom Bacillati; phylum Bacillota; class Bacilli; order Caryophanales; family Paenibacillaceae; genus Paenibacillus; species Paenibacillus sp. PSB04. The sequence goes on along the minus strand of NZ_CP081301.1, from coordinate 5,536,105 downwards.
TCTCAGCTGACCGGAGTGAACTTAGCCCGTATGTTTCCCCTGCATGTCATCCTTACCGGGTCTGCAAAAGCCTGATATATCAAGGGGTTAGGCAGGATTCATAAAGTTTTGTCATCAGGGCTCCTGACAATATAGCGTTTTCATTTTATTGAGTGTCAGGTTGATGTCGGCTAGGATGGATATAGGACGAACGACGTATTGCAAAATACCGTTCGACAAAAGTTTACAAGGAGGTTATCCTCATGGCCCAATCCACATCTTCCTCCGCATCCGGTGCCGCCCGGGTCGGAGTTCAAAAATTCGGGCGCTTCCTGAGCGGCATGGTCATGCCGAACATCGGAGCGTTCATCGCGTGGGGCTTGATCACGGCACTGTTCATACCGACCGGCTGGATCCCGAACGAGTATCTCGCGAAGCTGGTCGACCCGATGATCAAGTACCTGCTCCCGCTGCTGATCGGATACACCGGCGGTACGATGGTGCACAAGCAGCGCGGCGGCGTGATCGGCGCCCTGGTCACGATGGGCGTCATTATCGGAACCGACATTCCGATGTTCCTCGGCGCGATGGCCGTCGGTCCAGGAGCTGCCTGGGTGCTCAAACAGTTTGACAGAGCCGTCGAAGGCAAAATCAAGTCCGGTTTCGAAATGCTGGTCAACAACTTCTCGCTCGGCATTATCGGCGGCGTGCTCGTCCTGATCGCTTATTCGATCGTGGGACGCATCATCGAAGCCGTCACCAACGTGCTTTCCTCCGGCGTTGAGTTTCTCGTTCACCACCACCTGATTCCGCTCGTCAACATTTTGATCGAGCCGGCGAAGGTGCTGTTCCTGAACAATGCTATCAATCACGGGGTGTTGAGCCCGATCGCGATTGAACAAGCGCAGACCGCAGGCAAATCCATCCTGTTCATGCTTGAATCGAACCCGGGTCCCGGACTCGGCATCCTGCTTGCTTACATGATCGTAGGCCGGGGATCCGCCCGTCAATCCGCACCGGGTGCGGCGATCATTCACTTCTTTGGCGGGATTCATGAAATTTACTTCCCGTACATTCTGATGAACCCACGCCTCATTCTGGCGGCAATGGCCGGCGGCGTGACAGGCACATTTACGTTCTCGCTGCTGAACGCGGGACTCGTTGGCCCGCCATCTCCGGGCAGCATCATCGCTTACCTGGCCATGGCGCCGCGGGGAGAAATCCTACCCGTACTGAGCGGGGTCATCACCGCTGCGATCGTATCCTTCGTCGTGGCTGCGCTTCTGCTGAAAACCAGCAAGAAGACGGAAGAAGACCAGGACGATCTTGAAGAAGCAACGAAACGTATGAAAGACATGAAAGCTGCGGGAACTCCGGCTGCTGCGGCGGCCGCTGCGGCAGAAGGGGCGAAAGAAGCAACGGCTCATTCGGCGGCAAGCACGGCTGAAGGGCAGAAGAGCAAAGACGAGGTTCACAAAATCGTCTTCGCCTGCGACGCCGGCATGGGCTCCAGCGCCATGGGCGCTTCCATCCTTCGCAAGAAGATGAAAGCCGCCGGATCGCCGATCGAGGTCACGAACACGGCGATCAGCGACATTCCGTCCGACGCGGATATCGTTGTCACGCATAAAACGTTGACAGACCGTGCTCGCGGCGTAGCGCCGCAAGCAGAGCATATTTCCATCGACAACTTCCTGAAGAGTCCGGAATATGACGAGCTTGTCGAACGCTTGAAATAACTATAAAAACGCTTGAGGCGAATGGATGCGGGCATATGGGCCGGCATCCAAGCGCCTTTTGCGGTCGTTATGGAGGCTAAGGGGCATGGAATTGTCACACCGTGTAAGACAGATCTTGGATTTGCTGCTGCGCAGCCCTTCGGAGAGTACGGTTGCCGAAATCGCCAGCAGCATTCGGGTCAGCCCGCGGACGGTGCACAGGGAGCTGGACACGGTCGAGAGCTATCTGCATCGGCACGGGATTACGCTTCACCGGAAAGCCGGTTCCGGCCTCAGTGTAGAAGGTGACCCTTCTCAGATGGAACAAGTCCGCTCGGAGCTGCTCATGCCCGCCGAGATCGAATATTCGGCGGATGAGCGGCAGGTATACCTCCTTGCCCGGCTGCTTGGTTCGCGGGAACCGGTGAAGCTGTTTACGCTTGCCCACGAGATGAAGGTCACGGTACCGACTGTAGGAGCAGATCTGGACGATTTGACCGACTGGATCGGCAAACAAGGCTTGCTGCTGATCCGCCGGCGAGGCTATGGAGTGGAAATTACCGGCTCGGAGCCTCTGATCCGCGAGGCGATTCGTACGCTCGTCCGCTTCCGGCTGGATGACTTGTCGCTTATCGGGTACTCGGAGCAGAATCCGCATCATCCTGTGGATGCCCGAATCGCCTCAATGGCCGGGGCGGACCGCATTTCGGTAATCGAAGAAACCTTATGGAAGTGGGAGGAGCGGCATCAGGAAGAATCCTTCAGTGAGGAAGCCTATACCGATCTGCTGATCCGGTTGTCCATCGCGGCAGCCCGAATTCGCAAGGGCATCACGGTCACTGAAGCGGAAGCCGACCGCCTCATCAATCTGCGGCGGTTTGACCGGCCATCCGCTATGCCGGCTCAAGACCATAAATTAAAGTCTGCCAAACTTTTATGCGATGAGCTGGGTCAAGTTCTGAAAATGGAATATCCGCTTGCTGAAGTGAGGTATACCGCAGAACTTCTTGAAAGAGCTCTGGCTCATTCGACAGGAATGCTGCCGGCGGACGATTTGGAGCTTGCCGGGACCGTCCGGTCGCTCATCCGTAAAATGAGGGAACTGGATGCGAACGACTACACCGCTGACCGCTCCCTTCGGGACGGTTTGTTCATGCATCTGAAAGCTGCGATGGAACGAATCACAGCAGGGCAGCGGATCCGGAATCCGCTGCTGGATACGATCCGCAAGGACTATGCCGAGCTGTTCGGCCGGGTCCGGCAGGCAGCTGACGCCGTTTTTCCTTCCGTCCGCATCCCGGACGAGGAGATCGCTTTTCTGGTGATGCATTTTGGAGCCGCGCGGGAGCGGATCGGCCAGATCCCTCAGCATATGCGAGCGGTGATCGTATGCACGAGCGGGATCGGTTCTTCGAAAATGCTGGCAGTTCGGCTGCGTAAAGAATTTCCGCAGCTCCAAATCGTCGAACAGGCTTCATGGTATGAGGCCGCAAGGATACCGAGAACGGACTATGATTTGATCATCAGTACCGTCGACTTGCCGCTGCCGGAGGAACAATATTTGAAGCTGAGCCCGCTGCTTACCCCATCTGAAGCGGAGAAGCTCCGGGATTATATCCGGCACCGCGGCGTGAAGCCCCTGCCGGACGCGTTATCAGCGGATGCCGAGCCGCTGCCGGGATTACTGGAGGATTTGGCACCTGAGCTGAGAGATTGGCCTGCCGGACGCCGGGAAGCGGCCGGCACAGCCGATATTGACGGCTTGCGTTCATTGCACCAAACCCTCCAGCAAAGCATTGAGCTCCTGGAAGCTTTTCGCGTGCTGCCGCTGCGGATCGAAGGGCAGCCGAGCCTTGATCAATGGCTGCTTGCCGCCTGCTCAGCGCCGGTGCTCAGGGACGTGATTCTGGATCCGGAAGCAGTCGCAGCTCTGCTGCTGCAGCGGGAACAGCACGGGACCCAGCTGATTCCCGGCACGGAGCTGGCGCTGTTTCATACGCGCAGCGATGCGGTGAAACGGCCGGCATTGATGCTCTTTGAACTGGATCAGCGGCTTAGGCTGGATGACTCAGGTGACGTTGAGCTGTCGCGCTTTTTGCTGATGCTGGCTCCGCGGCAGCTCGAGCGGGAAACCCTGGAGGTGCTGAGCGAAATCAGCGCAACACTGCTGGACACGGATATGATTGAAGCCCTTGCGGAGGGGGATGAAGGGCGCATCAGGGAACTAATGTCCGCCCATCTCCGCGCATACTTAAAAAACAAATTGGAAAGAGAGTGATCATCATGAGTATTTTATCCGCAGATCAAATTCGAGTGAACGTTAAAGTATCCGACAAGTATGAGGCCATTCGCCTTGCCGGACAAATGCTGGTTGATGCCGGACATGTGGAACAGGAATATGTCGATAAGATGATTGAACGCGAAAACGCCTTGTCCACTTATATGGGCGCAGGCTTGGCCATTCCCCATGGGACCAACGAAGCCAAAGGAATGATCAAGTCGACCGGACTGGCCGTGCTGCAAATTCCGGATGGGGTCGATTTTGGCGGGGATGAGCCGGCGGTACTCGTCGTCGGGATTGCCGCCCAGAACGGTGAGCATATGGACATTTTGACCAGCGTCGCCATGGTTTGCTCGGATGAGGACAGCATGGAAGGCATCCGTACGGCGAAGACCGCCGAGGAAATTTTGAGCATCTTTGAAAGCGGGATGGAAGAATGAAGGCTCTACATTTCGGCGCAGGCAATATCGGAAGGGGATTTATCGGCTTGCTGCTGTCGCAGTCGGGTTACGAGGTTGTATTTTCCGATGTGAACGAGTCGTTGGTGCAAACGATCCAGCAGCGCGGTTCTTACACGGTTACCATTGCCGACGAGAGCGGGAAGCAAATCCTGGTAGAGGGCGTGAACGCCATTGACGGCCGGGATCCCGCAGCGGTGGCAGAAGCAGTGGCTTCCGCCGATATGGTTACGACGGCTGTAGGAGTGAACATTCTGAAACATATCGCCCCGGGGATTGCAGCTGGTTTGAAGCTTCGGATGGAACGCGGAGCAGCTCCGCTGCATGTCATTGCCTGCGAGAACGCCATCGGCGCAAGCACCCAGCTGAGAGAACATGTCATGGGCCATTTGTCGCTCGAAGAGCAGCAAAAAGCGGCTTCTTTTGCAGCCTTCCCGGATTCTGCGGTAGACCGTATCGTGCCGCTGCAGCATCATGAGGATCCGCTAGCTGTCACGGTGGAGCCGTTCTACGAATGGGTGATCAATCGATCCCAAATGTTCTCCGGCTCCCAGGAAATCCAAGGTGTTCATTACGTTGACGACTTGATTCCGTATATTGAGCGCAAGCTTTTCACAGTAAATACCGGTCACTGCAGCGCGGCTTATGCCGGATACCGGAAAGGGTATTCGACCATCCAGGAAGCGATGAAGGACGAGGAAGTCGCCGGGCTGGTTACCGGTGCCCTTCAGGAAACGGGAAGCATGCTCGTGCGTGCTTACGGCTTTGATCCTGCGGAGCATGAGAACTATATCCGCACGATCATGGACCGCTTCCGTAATCCGTATTTGAGCGACGAGGTTGTCCGGGTCGGCCGGTCGCCGATCCGTAAGCTGTCCCCGGATGACCGCTTGGTCCGGCCGGCGCTTCGTGCCTGGGAGCAGGGCGGTGCTTTCGAGCATTTGACCGAGGTTATGGCGCTGGCTCTAAAATTCGACTTCGCGGAAGATCCGGAGGCCGTCAAGCTGCAGGGCATGATCGCGGATCAAGGCGTCCGCCAGGCTTTTGCCGAAGTAAGCGGTCTGGATCCAGACCATATGCTGACCGAGAAAGTGTTGAAGGCCTACAATCATCAATAATCGATCGAAACTAGCATGTTCACGATAGATGAATTCCAACGTAAAATAAGGAGGTATGGCCCATGAGCCAACTGCTGACCGGCGTGCCCGCATCACCGGGCATCGCCATTGCCAAAGCGTACCGGCTGGAAGCGGAGGAGTCCATCCCGCAGCAGAGAAAGGTCGACGATCCTGCTGCTGAGCAACAGCGTCTTCGCAGCGCCGTGGATGCGGCCAAGGCTGATATCGACCGGATCCGGGAAACGACGCTGGAGCGGCTTGGACCGCAGAAGGCCGAGATTTTTGAAGCTCACCTGTTTCTATTGGACGACCCGGACCTGATCGACACGACACTGGACCAGATTGAGAGCGACGGCGTCAACGCGGAATATGCCCTGTACGAAATGGCTTCCAGCATCATCGAAGCGCTGCAGTCCATGGATAACGAGATGCTGCGGGAACGCGCGGCAGACGTTAAGGATATCACGGGACGGGTCATCAGCAAGCTGGAGGGACGGGAGCACAGCGCGCTGTCCGAGCTGAGCGCCGAAACGATTCTGATTGCCAAAGACTTGACCCCGTCGGATACGGCCCAGTTAAATCTGGAATTCGTCCGGGGCTTCGTCACGGAGATCGGAAGCCGGACGTCGCATTCCGCCATCATGGCCCGCTCCCTGGAGCTGGCTGCCGTCGTCGGGACCGGTGCGGATGCTTCTGCGATTCGGACGGGGGATATGATCATCCTTGACGCTACGGCCGGGCAGGTCATCGTCAATCCGTCGGAGGAGCAGCTCCGCGAATATTCCGCTCGTAAGGCAGAATATGAAGAGTATAAGACCCGCATGCGCAGCTATGTGGACCGGCCGTCGGTCACCGCTGACGGCGTTCAAGTGGAGCTGGCCAGCAATATCGGCGGCATTGACGATCTGGAGAAGGTACTGGCGAACGGGGCGGACGGCATTGGCTTGTTCCGTACCGAATTTCTGTATATGGGACGCAGCTCGTTCCCTTCCGAAGAAGAGCAGTATTCCGTCTACAAGCATGTATTGGAGAAAATGAACGGCAAGCGCGTCGTCATCCGTACACTGGATATCGGCGGCGATAAAGAGCTGCCTTACCTGCAGCTGCCGAAAGAGATGAATCCGTTTCTGGGCCAGCGGGCCATCCGTTTATGCCTGGATAAGGAGGATTTGTTCCGCACCCAGCTTCGGGCGCTGCTCCGGGCCAGCATGCACGGCAAGCTAGCCATTATGTTCCCGATGATCGCCGTCCTGGGCGAGCTTCGTGAGGCGAAGCGGATTCTGGCGGAAGAACGCGCCAAGCTCGAGCAGGAGGGCACGAAGGTGTCCGATACGCTTGAAGTCGGCATTATGATCGAAATTCCCGCTGCAGCGATCGCCGCCGATGTGTTGGCGAAGGAAGTGGACTTTTTCAGCATAGGCACGAACGACCTGATTCAGTACACGATGGCGGCGGACCGGATGAACGAATCGGTCGCTTATCTGTATCAGCCACATCATCCGTCGATTCTCCGTCTGGTGCAGCTTGTGATCCAGGCAGCTAACCGCCACGGCAAATGGGCCGGCATGTGCGGCGAAATGGCCGGAGATTCGGCAGCGATTCCGCTTCTTCTCGGCCTCGGACTGTATGAATTCAGCATGAGCGCCTCGTCCGTACTCCCGGCCAGAGAGCTGATTTCCCGCTTGTCCAGAGAGGAATGGGCAGGTTTGGCCGAGCAGGCGATCGGCATGAGCACCCAGCAAGAGGTGCTTGATTTTGTCAACCAACAACTAAGGAGTGAAGCATAAGCTATGGTATCCCAAACTTTTACCGTCATCCACCCGCAAGGTTTTCATGCCCGCCCTTCGAAACTGTTCGTAGAGAAGGCAAATACGTTTCCTTGTAAAGTTACACTGTTCAAAGGCGAGAAAAAAGCCAACGGCAAAAGCTCCCTCGGGCTGTTGACCCTGGGCATTGCCGCCGGCGATGAAATCCGGCTGGAAGCCGACGGTGAGCAGGAAGAGCAGGCGCTGCAGGAGCTGGGCCAAATGCTCACCAAAATTTACGAAGAATAGTCTGAAGCAGCAAAAACCATCCAAAGCCTCAGGGAGAAATCCCTGTTGGACTGGATGGTTTTTTTGTAGGGGAGCAGCCGGTCACAACTTAAGCTGCATGTTATATAAATGCGCATAGGTGCCGCCCAGTGCCAAAAGCTCTTCATGCGTTCCCTGTTCCGCAATCCCGTCATCGGTCAGCACGATGATCCGCTGTGCATTCCGGACCGTAGACAGCCGGTGGGCGATCACCAACGTCGTACGATTGTCGGACAGCCTCTCCAGCGACGACTGAACCGCCTGCTCGCTGTCATTGTCAAGGGAACTGGTGGCTTCGTCAAAGATGATCACGGGCGGATTTTTGAGAAACACGCGCGCAATGCTGAGCCGCTGCTTCTGACCGCCGGATAACTTGATTCCGCGCTGGCCGATGTCGGTATCATAGCCGTCCGGCAGCCCCATAATGAAATCATGCGCATGGGCCTTTTTCGCCGCCTCGATGACTTCCTCGCGGGTCGCCTCCACGTTGCCGTAACGGATATTATCCATAACTGTGCCAGCAAATAAATAGATATCCTGCTGGACGATGCCAATGTTCCGCCGGAGGGAGCGCAAAGTCAATCCGCGGATGTCTTTGCCATCCAGAAGAATGGTTCCTCCGCTGACTTCATAAAACCGGGGGATCAAGGAGCACAGCGTCGTTTTCCCGACGCCGGACGGACCGACGATGGCTACGTATTCGCCGGCTTCGATGGTAAGAGACAGATCGGTCAGCACTTCCCGGTGATCGTCTTTATACTTGAAGGAGACCTGCTGGAATTCCACCTTGCCTTCGGCATGGCCGAGATCTGCCGCCCCTGGCGCGTCGCAGATATCCGGCTCTACCTCCAAGATCTCCATGAACCGGTCAAACCCCGTCATACCTTCCTGATACAGCCTTGCGAAATTCACCATCCGCTGAATGGGCTCGATCAGAATGCCTATGCATAAAAAGAAGGTCAGCAAGTCCGGAAGCTGCATCGACGAGTGGAGGATAGCGGCACCGCCGAAGACGATAACGCCCACGGTAATCAGTTGTGTAAAGCCGATCATTCCGCCGGAGAAAATGGCTTCGCTCATGTACCCGTCGCTCCGGCTCTGGAGGAAGCGGGCATTGGCCCGGGCGAATTTGCGGATCTCCACGTGCTCGTTCGTAAACGATTTGACCACACGGATACCGGCGAGGGAGTCTTCCACCTGCTCGTTGATGTCCCCGATCCGGTCCCGGCTGATTCGCAGAGCCGCATTCATTTTCCGGTTAAAATAAAACGCGTACGCAGCCATCACCGGCAAAAATAGAAAGACAATTAAGGTCAGCTTAACGTCGATCGCGATCAAAATGATAAACGCACCGGTAAATTTCAAGATCGAGATGAGCAGGTCCTCCGGTCCGTGATGGTACAGCTCGGCAAGGGATAAAATATCGTTTGTGGTCCGGGTCATCAGCTGCCCGGTTTTTTGTTCGTCGTAAAAACGGAACGAAAGCTTCTGCAGATGCTCGAACAGTTCGCTTCGCATGTCACCTTCCATCATCGCACCCATCATGTGGCCTTTGTAATCCACGAACACCTCGCAGGCAATATGGAGAATGACCAATGCGAGCATCCCTGCACCGACCTCATAGATTTGGGACAGCGAGTCAGAATGAGCACCGTCAAGCAGCTCGGAGGTAATGTAGCGGACGCCGAGCGGAAGAACAAGCGTAATCGCCGACAAAATAAAAGCGCATGCCATATCGGCGGCAAACAGTCCCTTGTAGGGTCTATAGTAGGAAATGAATTTTTTGATTCTGGAATTCAATTGGATTCCTCCCGTAATGCAGGAGGGTTAAAGTATAGTCGCCCTCCCGTTTGTAGGTAAGACGGCGATTTTTTTCATAGAAAACACCCTTTCCATAAGAATTACTTTCATCATATCCGAACAGATTTCCATTTAGGAGTAAAATTTGCCTATATCTAAAAATTACTGCGGTGTGGGTACGTTTTATTAACGGCTTATGGGATTGATTCATGAAGGATGGGGCGGGTAATGAAATAAAACGCACTTTCTTATAAAAAGATGCGGGCTCCTGTGCAGGCAGTCCTCTTTGTGTTACGAAAGGAGCTGATTTATTATCCGGCATCATCTCATGGAGTTTGAGCAGCTTAAGACGGATGAACATCATTGGCATTGGGTGGTCAAGTTCCGGCACCACCGGCTTGTGGTCCATGAACCCGGCAAGGTTCTGCGGATCGCGAGCGACATCATCATTTCGCTGTGCTACATCAGCGGCAGCATGCTGTTTTTTCAGGAGTCGACGCAAACGGCAGGCGTGTGGCTGTTCATCATGGGCAGCTGCCAAATGCTTGTCCGCAGCGTGCTGCGCATTCTGGGCAAAATCGATTGGAAACAGCGCTAAGTCATTACGCAAAAAAGAGGTCTGGCTGCCATGTGAATCCAGGTCCTTGGGCGATGGACCCCGATAATGATCATTCTGACGCAAGTTAAAAAGCCGCAATGCTGCGGCTTTTTCTCTGTTCAGGGAAAGCATGGGCTGTGTCACAGAAGTAAATTCATCTAAACACTTCGGACGTTCTGAATGACAATGTTGCTGTGGGGCAGCGACGGAATATCGCTGAAGCTGTAGCTTAAATCCTGCTGTGGCACGTCATAGCTCATCCGGTTGGCCAAGAAGTCGAGGCTCTCCTTCATGATTTCCAGGGTTAGCCATTCACCGGCGCACCGGTGCCCTGTATCATGATCTCCTCCGCCTTGAGGAATAAACCTGAAAGGGGATCCTCTCCAATGTTGAAATCGATCCGGCATAAACTTCTCCGGCTTGTCCCACAAGTCCGGGTGGTGATTGGTGCCGTACAGGTCCAGCATGGTTAACGTCCCTTGCTCAAACCGATAACCGTTCCAGACAAAATCCTCTGCCACCCGTGCTGCCGTCACGGGGAAGAAAGGATAGAAGCGGCGGACCTCCTGGATAAAGTGGCCAAGCCGCACTTCATCCGATCCGGCCAGCTTTTCCCGCTCTTCAGGCTGCTGAATGACGGCCAGTGCGGTAAAGGCGATGTAAATGGAAACGGCGACGATCGGACGAATAATGTTCAGCATTTCCACGGCGGCAATTTTTAAGTCAAGCAGCTGGCCATTCAGATCCCGGTGAAAAGAGATGACGGCCAGTGCCGAATGTTCCGGCGCTGTGAAACGGTTGGCGCGCACGTCCTCAATCAGGCCGCTGATCCAGGACTCCGCCTTGGTTCTGGCGTTCCGGCCTTTCATATAAGTGATTCCAATGGAGGCGGGAGATTCGAACAACGCGCCGATCCAGCTCGTCTTCTCTCGTACCTCTTCCGGTTCAAGCGGAACTCCAGCCCATTCGCAGGCAACCCGGCATAACAATTCTTTGGCTTCCTCGTAAATCTCGACTTCTTTCCGCGTTTCAAAGTTTTTCGCTGCAATCTCCCAATATTTTCGGGTCAGCCCCCGCATTCGCTGCATCGCTTCGTCGGACATGAAAGACATGAACATCGCTTTCCGGTGGCGATGGGCTTCGCCGTCCAGCGTTTGAACCCCGTTTTCACCGAACAGCGTTTTGATCACGCGTTTGGGTGCTGCACCGAACCGGATAAATTTGTTCTCGTCATAAAACAGCCTGGCGGCTTCTTCCCCGCGCATGCAAATGGCCCGTTCGCCAAGCAAACGCGTCTCGAATACATCCGATTGAAATCCGAGGGTTCGGTTTGTGATGTACAAATAGCCTTCTTTAAGAAAAGCTAAACTATGATCCAAGCCTTCTTCTGCCGGCATCGGTCTGTTTTCTTCCAACATGAGTGCAACCTCCTTTTACTAATAAACCGCATCATATATACTTACCCGAACTGTACTCGATTGATCGTACCCGGCATGGACATGAGAAGGATCTGGATAAACAGGGGTACGAATCAAAGTATTCCCATTCACTCCGAAGGATAACAGGCAGCTGCAAACCAAGATGCTTTGGAGGAAGCGGCCAAGGACCCCCGAATGTTCCGGAATCCTGGGTCGTTCTGAGGGGGTTTTTGGAGGAGGATATGTAGAGAACCTTGTCGAATTACACCTAACTAGTAAATAACTTCCATGAAGGCAGGAATTCTTCCTGGGTCAGCGATTGGATGGTAGAAATAAGGGGGCAGGGGATGATATGGCTGGAAGGAAACTGATTATGGGTATCGACGGAGGGGGCTCCAATACCAGAGTGATCATCGCAAGTCCGGAAGGAAACATCGCCGCGTACATCGAGGATCAGAAAGCGGCATCGCAGCATCGGGATAACCAGGCTACGGATAATGTCAAGACGGCGATCCGCAAAGCTCTTTCCGTTGCGGGGTGTTCTCCCGGGGAAATTTGCGGCATGGCCGCAGGCATCGCCGGTTACGACCGGGATCAGGATTTAGAATGGGTGAAGGAACTGACTCATTTACCGGAAATGACATGCCCCAAGTGGCACGTAAACGATGCGGTCGCCGCCCATTATGGTGCGTTGATGGCAAAGCCAGGCATCGTGGTGATTTCCGGTACAGGCTCAATTATTTTCGGTATCAATGAAGAAGGGCAATACTTACGTAATTACGACTATCATCACTATGCCGCAAGCGCAGCCAGGTTTCTGGCCTATGACGCCGTTTATGAAGCAATTGCCGGACATACGGACGATACTGACGGGCGTCTGGTTCATGATATGCTCTCGCATTGGAATGCAGCCGACCTTGGGGAACTTGCACTCCTGGGCAGGAATGGTTTCCATGATGACCGCCGCGAAAGGGACCGGGTATTTGGAGCCTTTGCTCCTTATGTTACGGAGGCGGCAGCGGCAGGCAGTTCATTAGCCCAAGCGGTTTGCGACCGGTCCATTCACCAGATCGTGGTCGGCATCCGCTTGCTCGGACGGCATTTTCAGGCCGAAACGCTGCGGGTTGCGTGCATCGGGAGCGTGGCGAACAGCACTTATTTTCAAGGAAAACTTAAGCGTATCTCCACAGATGATCCGGGAAGGCCATTCGGTTTGATGGAGCCGCATTTTCCTCCCGTTGTAGGCTCGTTCTTGTATGCCATGGAGAAGCTGGGACTTCCGGTTACGGACAGCGTCCTCAGCAGGCTTGAGGACACAATGAGCGTAAAAAATAGGGCCATCGTAGAATCATAATGCTCGTTCCCTATCGAGTTTACAATTTCTGGCGTATGAATGAGGAAATTTGAAAAAACTGGCGAAAGTATCCCGTGTATTGGCTTTCATGGCGGATATTCATTCACTTCCGCGTGTAATCGCTATTGAAAGCCAGGGAGGAATTCGTTATTAGTATTAATAGCAGCCTATTTAGGTGAGTGCTAATAATCAGAAACGGGAGGGGGTTATATTTATATGACCATTCTGTTCGATGATGCGGCACTTGATCCCGCCGAGGGGCAAAAGGTCATAGTGGACGGGCTTTAGCGAATAGGGGCTGAAGACCAGACAACTCCAAAACAGAAGTCGTTGATGAATGAATTTTTTACGCTCATGGTGCCATGATCGAGAAAAGGTTCGCCATGCGCCGGCTTCTTTTTTTATGACCGAAAACCGAACTGGAGGGTGATCAACCGATGAAAGCGTTGCTGTTGGCCGGGGGTCTGGGCACACGCCTGCGGCCGTTAACTGAACAAATGCCGAAACCGATGGCGCCAGTAGGAAATCGTCCCTGGATCGAACACTTGGTAAGGCAGCTTAGAGATCAAGGGGTGAGGGAATTTGTCCTGGCGCTCAAGCATTACCCGGACCTGATTCGAAACCATTTGGGAGACGGCAAAAAATGGGGGGTCTCCATCGAGTATGTTATAGAGAGCGAGACGCTGGGTACTGCCGGCGCCATTAAAAACGCGGAATCGCTCCTTGGCGACTGCTTCCTGGTGTTTAACGCCGATATCGTACAGCATATGAATATTAAACCGCTCATTCAATATCATCAGGAACGGCAGGCGACCGTTACCATCGGGCTGACCGAGGTAGAGGATCCCAGTTCTTTTGGCGTTGTAGACATCTCGGAAACAGGCCGCATAGCCCGGTTTGTGGAAAAACCGAAATCGGGGGAAGCACCTTCGAAACTGATCAATGCCGGAATCTATGTCATGAACAAAGAAGCCTTGAGCTACATACCGGCAGGTCGCGAGGTATCGATCGAAAGGGAAACCTTCCCTCTACTCATTGAAGCAGGGGAAGGCGTGTGTGGCTTCACGATGACCGGATATTGGCTCGATATGGGCACCCGGGAACGTTATCGGCAGGTGCATTGGGACCTTCTGGATCGCAAATTGAAGCTGCCTCTGCCGGGTAAAGAGAAGACTTCGGGAATCTGGACAGGAAACAGCTGCCGGATCGGCGACGGTGCCCTTTTGATCCCGCCAGTCGTGATCGGAAACCGCGTGCAAATCGGCGATAAAGCCATCATCGGACCGTATACGGTCATCGGGGACGACTGCCGGATTGCCAATAACACCCGGTTATCGGAGACGATTCTGTGGGACGGCTGTCACGTAAGGGAAGGAGCACAGCTGTACCAATGCGTATTCGGATTCGGCTCGGAAATCGGATCCCGGCACATCCTTTACGAAGCTTTTGCACACCGCATCAAAGAGGAGGAGGAGATTACCGTATGAATCGGATCGCTTATATAGGCACTTATGTGCCTCAAAAATGCGGGATTGCCACCTATACGCATCACTTGCGGCAAAGCGTGAACGGAGCCAGAGGCTGGAAGGGACAAGATGAGGTTTACGCCGTCAAGCCGGCGTTTAGTTTGCTGGGAGACACAGATCCGATGATCCATGAAGTCGAGAAGGAGGACCGCAAAGCATACCGAAAGCTTGCCGAGCGGTTGAACCGGAGCGACGTCTCCGTCGTTTCGCTTCAGCACGAATTCGGAATTTTCGGCGGGGAAGCCGGCGAGTATGTGCTTGATTTGGTCGATCATCTCGATAAGCCGCTGGCCGTTACCTTTCATACCGTATTTGAACATCCGGAAGAGCCGTATTTAAGCATTCAGAAACGGATTGCCCAGCGGAGCGATCTTATATTGGTTATGAACCGGCTGGCTGCCGGCTATCTCCACCGATCGATGGGTGTGCCGATGGATAAAATCCGCTGCGTGCATCATGGAACACCGGAGCCTGCAGCCGGTTTACGCGAACGGACGCGGCAATCCATGGGCTGGGACGGACGTAAGGTCATGATGTCCTTTGGCCTTCTCAGCCGGGGGAAAGGTTTTGAGTTGATCCTTCGTGCTCTTCCGGATGTCGTTCGAAAAGTTCCGAACGCCTTGTATGCCATCGTGGGGCAGACGCATCCTGAAGTGCGCAAATGGGAAGGCGAGGCATATCGGCAGGAGCTCGAATTACTTGCCCGTGAGCTGGGAATGGATGGCCATGTCGTCATGATCGACAGGTTCGTGGAAGAGAACGAACTGGCCGGGCTGTTATCGGCCGCCGACCTGTACGTTACGCCTTATCCGGGCATGCAGCAAATTACGAGCGGAACGCTCGCTTATGCGGTCGGTTTGGGCCGGCCGGTTCTGACGACGCCGTATGCCTATGCCAAGGACTTGCTGGGGGATTATCCGGAGCTGCTGATTCCTTTTGATGATACGCAGGGATGGTCGGAGCAAATGGGAGCTATTCTTTCCGAAGAGGAAACGGCGAAAAGATGGGAACGGGAAATGGGGCGGATTGGAGCGGACATGCATTGGTCCAAGGTCGGTCAGCTCCATCTGGAGCTGTTCAACGGATTGGCTGCTTCCGTTCCGGAAATCATGAAAGCGAACTGAGGGAGGGGGACCCTTGAACAATTACCGCATCTGTCCTAGACATTTGGAAAGAATGACTGATGATACAGGTTTGCTCGAGCATGCCTTAGGTTCGGTTCCCCGGAGACAGGAAGGATATACAACAGACGACAATGCCCGTGCCCTTTGGGCTTGTTCGGTTATTCAGCGCATGGATCCGGATGCCAGCGAACGCTGGCTGAAGCTGGCAGACATCTACCTGGCTTTTCTGCTGTGGCTTCAAAAAGAGGACGGAACGTTCCATAACAATGTTGCTTATGACCGTTCTCCAGAAGCGGAAACGGCATCGGATGACTGCCACGGCCGCGCCGTATGGGCTACGGTGAATGCATGGGCAGAGCTGCCGGATGAGGGAAGCAGGTGGGCTGCCGAAACGATCCTGCTCCGGTCGACCGCTGCCGCGCAGCAGCTGCAGTTCCCACGGGGATGGGCGTATACGCTTGCAGCCTACTCCCGGCTCTGGACAGTGGAGGAATGCTATCCGCTCCAAATGACAAGGCCGGAGCTGCTCGAGAAGCTTCAGGCATGGACGCTGATCGAGCGTTTAGAGGGAAATTTGATGGACCTCTACTCCACGTCGGCTGAGCCGGGCTGGCACTGGTTCGAGCCGCAGATGACCTACGGAAACGGCGTACTTCCATGGGCACTCTATTCCTCTTATCAAGCCACGGGACGCGAAACCGTCCGGCGGGTGGCCAAGGAATCCCTGGATTTTCTGGCCGAACAAATGACGGCAAAGGAAGGATGGATCCGGCCGATCGGGAACCGGGGCTGGGCCGACCGCGGCCACCGCAGCCGGTGGGATCAGCAGCCGCTCGAAGTAATGAAGCTGGCTTTGGCCGCCAGGGAGGCATATCGTGTGGAAGGCAGTCAGGAATATAAGGAGCTTATCCGTCGCTGCAGGGAGTGGTTTCACGGTGAAAATGACTGCCACCGGCCGCTCGCCGATCCTTCAGACGGCAGCTGCTGCGACGGACTGACGCCGAACGGGCCGAACCGGAACAAAGGGGCGGAATCCACGATTTCTTTTTTGCTGACAGAGTATATGTATGCCGAGTTGAATTCTGGTCAAATCGATTTAGAAAAGCGTGTCGAGGTGCTGGAAATTTAACGAACAAGGTAATCATGCCGAAGTGAAGCAGGGATATGCGAATGTTTCATATGAAGCGTCAGCTGTGATAGGTCACGGCTGGCGCTTTTTTGCGGTTGGGATGACTGTTTTCGTATTCCGCTTGTTCGCAGAGGGCGTAACTTTTTTAAAGTTCTCGAAAGAAAAATATTGAAATCCAGGAAAAGGTCCATTACAATAAAAACAGCTCAACTACCATACTAGTTATACTAGTATTCCAATTTACTTCTGAACTGCCTCACCATTTTTATTCCGGTCTATTGTTTTTCTAGGTTCAAAAAAGCTTTGGAGAACAGATGTATTGAATTTTTTGAAGGTTAGTTGTAAGCGCTTTAAGAAAGGGGAGGTCTTTTTCAAAGTTCGACGACCGCACTTGAGCCACACGAATTGTAAGCGGTTTATCCGTTTGCCCGGACCGGGATGAATGTTCATATGTGAAATGGTTGCGCGAGACATCAGACGGATTGGTACGAGAAGTGCAAAAATAACAGCGACATGTTCTGCGCGGATTGGAGTGATCTGAAGAATGGAAACGAAGGCCGCAAGCTCCGTCTTGCCCCAGGAGAGAGCCGTCAAAAAACAGAAGCAGCGTTCTGTAGGAAGGCTTTTTCGCAAAGATTGGCAGTTGTATTCGCTCTTGGTATTACCGGTCATTTACCTGCTCATTTTCAAATACGGGCCGATGATCGGCAACGTCATCGCTTTCCGACGTTTTGTTCCCGGGGGGAGCATCTATGGAGAGAAATGGGTAGGGTTTCACTACTTCCAGATGTTTATCCAGGATCCGAACTTTTGGAAGGTATTTACGAACACGCTGATTCTCGGCGCTTTGACCCTGCTGTTCACGTTCCCGATTCCGATTATCTTTGCGTTACTGCTTAATGAAGTAAAGAACAAGAAATTCAAGAAATTCGTTCAAACCGCCTCTTACATGCCGCACTTTCTGTCGATCGTCATCGTGGCCGGCATGATTCTGCAGATGACTTCGGCGAGCGGGTCGATCAATGCTCTCATCCGTTTCTTCGGCGGAGACGGTATTAATTTCATGCAGCGGGCCGAGTGGTTCCGGGCGATTTACGTGACCTCCGAGGTATGGCAGGGCATGGGCTGGGGAGCGATTCTGTATCTGGCCGCACTGACGACGATTGACGAGTCCCTGTACGAAGCTGCGAAAATTGACGGCGCCAACCGGTGGAAGCAGACGCTGCACGTGACGATCCCAGGGATCCTGCCGACCATCGTCACTCTGCTGATCCTGAACATGGGCAGCTTCCTGGCCATCGGTTTTGAAAAGATACTGCTCCTCTACAATCCGGTCATCTACGAAACGTCCGACGTCATTTCTACATATTTGTACCGGGTCGGTCTGCAATCCAGCAGCTTCAGCTACGCCACGGCTATCGGACTGTTCGAATCGATCATCGGGCTCATTCTGGTGTTCTCAGTCAATGCGATTTCCAGAAAAGTAACGGAAAGAAGCCTATGGTAAGGAGGTGCCTCAAGTGAAAGATTCCGTTTCTTATAAAGTGTTCAAAGTCGTCAACACGATCATTTTGCTGCTGATTGTCTTCATTACGGTATTTCCTTTCATTAACGTACTTGCCCAGTCCTTCAGCAGCGAGGCTTATATCAATGCGGGGAAGGTCAACCTGATTCCGAGAGGCTTCAATATCGACACGTACCGGACGGTGGCCAAGGACGCGATGTTCTGGACGAACTACAAAAACACCGTCGTGTATACGGTGGTCGGAACGGCCATTTCGATGTTCATGACGACGATCTTTGCCTACGCCTTGTCCAAGAAAAGGCTGATGGGACGCAAATTTTTGACGATGTTCGCGGTGTTCACCATGTTCTTTAACGGCGGGCTGATCCCGAACTATGTGCTCATTAACAGCCTTGGCTTTGCCAATTCGATCTGGGCGATCGTCGTTCCGGGTGCCATCAGCATCTACAACATGCTGATCATGAAATCATTCTTCGAGAATATGCCGGAGGAGCTGGAAGAAGCGGCTTCGATCGACGGTTTGAATACGTACGGGATTCTGTTCCGCATTATTCTTCCGCTCAGTAAGGCGATCATGGCCACGATGATGCTGTTCTATGCGGTGGGACATTGGAACTCATGGTTTTCCGCTTTCCTGTACATGGACCAGAAGGAACTGTTCCCGGTCACCGTATACTTGCGGAACCTCATTGCCGGGGCAACAGGTGGCGCTTCTGCGGGAGCGACGTCAGCGGATAACCTGACCCAAATCTCTGCGAACATTAAATCGGTCACGATGGTTCTGACGATTCTGCCAATTCTGCTGATTTACCCTTTTGTCCAGAAGTACTTTGTATCGGGTGTTATGCTGGGTTCCGTGAAAGGATAAATCCGGTCCGGATCGCCGCATTCATTTCATAGCTTTACATTTCTTTGCAGTTCCGACATTCATTCATGGGGGGAGTAAACAAATGTTCAAGCGTTCTCGTAAAAAATGGGGAATGACGCTGATGGCCGCAGTAATGAGCCTGTCCGTGGCTGCCTGCAGCAACAATCTTGGCAGCAGCGGCGGAGGCGGAGAAGCCAAGGACCAATCCAAAGGCGCGATGGAAAATTACGGTGTTAACGTTTCTTTCAAGGCAACCGAGCCGTTTAACCTGCCGATTCTTTTCAGCGACCAGCCGGCCTACCCTTACAAGAAGGACTGGATGCTGTTCCAGGAAATCACGAAAAGAACGGGCGTCACGCTTCAGCCAACCATCGTTCCGATGAGCGATTACAGCCAGAAGCGCTCGCTGTTGATCAGCTCGGGAGACGCTCCGCTGGTCATTCCGAAAACGTATCCCGGGGAAGAGGCTTCCTTTGTGTCATCCGGTGCGATTCTGCCGGTAAGCGATTACATTGATATGATGCCGAATTTTAAGGATAAAGTCGAAAAGTGGGGCATGGAAAAGGAGCTGGACGGACTCCGGCAGGAGGACGGTAAATACTATGTGCTCCCTGGCATGCATGAAGAGGTATGGCCGGATTATACGCTGCTTGTGCGGACCGACATTTTTGAGAAGAACAACATTCCGATTCCTGCGACCTGGGATGAGCTGTATACCGCTCTCAAGAAACTGAAGGAAATTTATCCGGACTCGATTCCGTTCTCCGACCGGTTCCAGTTCAACAGTACGCTGAACATTGCGGCTACCGGATTCGGAACGAAGGCTGGCTGGGGCTTCGGCAACGGACTCACTTACAAAGCGGACAAGGACGAGTTCGTGTACACGTCCACGACGCCGGAATACAAAAATATGCTGACGTATTTTAACAAGCTTGTATCCGAAGGCCTGCTGGACAAAGAAAGCTTTACGCAAACGGACGATCAGGCGACTCAGAAGTTCGTATCCGGTAAATCGTTTGTGATCAACGGCAACTCCCAGACCGTCGTGCTGCATCGTACGGACATGAACAAATCGCTCGGAGAGGGCAAATTCTCCATCGCCAAAATTACGGTGCCAGGAGGACCTGCAGGTCAGCTGATGTCAGGCTCCCGTCTGGAGAACGGCGTGATGATTCTGGCCAAAGCCAAGGAAAACCCGAACTTTAAGGCGATCCTTCAGTTCATTGACTGGCTCTACTACAGTGACGAAGGCGAAGAGTTTGCCAAGTGGGGTGTTGAAGGGGTAACGTATACCAAAGAGAACGGCGTCCGGAAGCTGGTCGACGATATCAACTATAACGGCCTGAACCCGAAAGGAACGAAGGACCTGCGTATCGATTATGGCTTCTCCGGAGGGGTGTTCGCCTACGGCGGTACAACGGAGCTGCTGCAATCGATGTTCAGCGACGAAGAGAAAAAGTTCCAGGAAGATATGAAAAAGACGAAAACCGTCGTACCGGCCGAGCCGCCGATCCCGTATTCCGTAGAAGACCGCGAGCAGGCTACCCTGCTGAGCACGCCGCTGAAAGACTACTCGGATCAAAACACGCTTAAATTTATCCTCGGCGAGCGACCGTTGTCCCAGTTCGACGCATTCGTGAACGAGCTCAAGGGACAGGGTCTGGATAATTATGTTAAGCTTGCCAACAAGACGTATAAAGCTTATAAAGAGAAGAAGTAGGTCGGTAAGTCGTCATAAACACGAACTTATCTGAAGTTACACGAATCGGGTTGCCGTTTCGCCAGCGAAATGGCAGCCTGTTTTCAACTCACCGGGCGTTATGCCGTAATAGCATGACATCCACCACGAACATCCATGCTTTTCATAGTCCGAAGGAGTGAATGGTTTGCGTGTTACTGCTCAGGAGGTTGTAACGTATTTAACGGAACCCGCCGGGGATTTGGAATCCCGGATCGACCGGATCATCGCCGGAACTCCCGAAGCGGAGGTCCGCGGAATCGGGGTTGCTTTCATCGCTTCCCATGATGTTGTCCTTGAGGCCATCCGGCTTGGGGTGAACCTGCTGGTTACGCACGAAGGGACTTTTTACAGTCATCAGGAAGAGCAGGGCTTCGCTCCGGAGGATCCCGTTCATGCGGCAAAGCGGAAGCTGATCGAATCGGATGATATGATCATTTACCGGTTTCACGATCATCCGCACAGTTATCGGCCGGATATCATCACGGCGGGACTGATCGAAGCATTGGGATGGGAGGATGATGAGCACCGGGATCTCGGAACGGCTTCCGTTGTGCGGCTGCCGCAGAGCCGTAGGTTATCCGACATCGCCGAGCATGTCAAACAGAAGCTGAATCTGCCGTACCTGCGTGCCGTCGGCGATCCCGAAACGGTCTGCGGGCTAATCGGAGTTGCTGTCGGGTACAGGGGAGGTGGACAGCACGCGATCCCGTTATTCGAGCAAGAACGTCTGGATTTGATGATCATCGGTGAAGGGCCGGAATGGGAAACGCTCGAATATGTCCGGGATGCAGCCGCGCAGGGACGAGCCAAAGCGCTGCTGATGCTGGGTCATGCAGCCAGCGAGGAACCGGGGATGAAGCTGATCAGCGAACGGCTTGCCGGCAGATTTCCTGGACTTCCGGTCCACTTTATTCCAACCGGTTCGATGATTGAAATCCTGTAAGTGTCCGCAGCGTTGTCCGACTAAATTATTTACTAAAAAAAGAATGTTTGGCAGTCATTTCGACCTTCGCGTGTTGTGAAATGAAAGCAAGGAGAAAGAGGTAACCGTAATGTCGACAGAGCAGAAAATCAAGGGTTCCACCAGGGCTTATTCCTATAACCTGCTGAGGGAAAGAATTCTTCATTTGGAGCTCGAACCCGGCACCAAAATTTCGGAGAAGGAAATCGCGGACGAGCTGAACGTCAGCAGAACGCCCGTCAGGGAAGCGTTTATGAAGCTGGCGGAAGAAGAACTGCTGGACATCATCCCGCAGAGCGGCACCATTGTGTCCCGCATTAACCTGAAGCATGTGGAGGAAGGCCGGTTTATCCGCGAGAAGCTGGAAAAAGAAATCGTGGCGCTTGCCTGCGACCAATTGGATAAAGACGCCCGGTTCAAGATTGAAGCGAACATTGCCATGCAGGATGTTTGTGCCGGGCAGAACAATTTCTACAGGCTGTTTGAGCTGGATGAAGAGTACCATCAGATCCTGTTTGACGCCACCGGCAAACAGCGGACGTGGAAAATGCTGCAGCAGCTGAACATTCATTTTAACAGGCTGCGGCTGCTCCGGCTCTCCAAAGACTCCAACTGGGAAAATATTATTCGTCAACATAAGGAAATCTACCAGCTGATCATTCAGCAGGATAAAGAACACGCGATGAAGGTGATGGAGCAGCATCTCCGCCTTGTCGTCGTGGAGCAGGACTTTTTAAAAGAGAAATATCCGCATTATTTTATATAAAGATCATCGGGAGGGACGAGAAGCTCATGGCGCAAGAGGCAAGGCTTCCATACTCGTCAGCCGATCAGGGCTGGCTCAGCTATACGAATAATGAATCACTCGCCGGGATGAAGGAACTGACCCAAATCGCGGTATATGGCAATTCGGATGTAATCGATTCCGCGCTCGCCGAACTCACGCACGGCATTCGTGAAATGACAGGCACCCTTCCTGCCATCGTGTCAGACCCGGATCGGCAGGTGCCGAACCTGATCCGGCTTGCTTTACTTGAGAAGATCGGTGTACCGGAAGAATGGATGGATGCAGCACGAATCAAGGATCTGGGGGAAGAAGGGTATGCCATCCGGCGTCATCCCGAGAACGGCGGCGGTTCGTTGTATGTGATGGCGAATACGGACAGGGGCCTCTTGTACAGCACATTTCATCTGCTGCGGATTCTGCGGACCGGACAGGAACTGGAGCAACTGGATGTGACGGACAGACCGCGGAATCCGCTGCGCATGATGAACCATTGGGACAATATGGACGGTTCCATTGAGCGGGGGTATGCCGGCAGATCGATCTTTTTTCAAGATAACCGATTTGTTGAGGATGACGCCCGTATCCGGGACTATGCCAGGCTGATGGCATCCATCGGCATCAACGGCATCGCGATAAACAACGTCAATGTCCACCGGACGGAAACGCAGCTGATTACACGGCAGTTTCTGCCGGACGTGGCGAACGTGGCCGGGTTCTTCCGCCGTTACGGCATCCGACTGTTTCTCAGCGTCAACTATGCAAGCCCGATGGAGCTTGGCGGACTGGACACGGCCGATCCGCTGGATTCCCGGGTGGGCGATTGGTGGAAGGAAAAAGCAAAAGAAATATACGAATATATTCCCGATTTCGGCGGATTTGTCGTAAAAGCGGATTCGGAGCATCGTCCGGGCCCGTTTACATATGACCGTACGCATGCGGACGGTTCGAACATGCTGGCGGAAGCGCTGGAGCCGTTCGGCGGGCTCGTCATTTGGAGATGCTTCGTGTACAACTGCCTTCAGGATTGGAGAGACCGGTCAACGGACCGGGCACGCGCAGCTTACGACCATTTTAAGCCTCTCGATGAGCAGTTCAAACCTAACGTCATTCTCCAAATCAAAAACGGTCCGATGGACTTTCAGGTCCGTGAAGCGGTATCCCCGCTCCTTGGAGCCATGCCCGGCACGAATCAGATGCTGGAGTTTCAAATCACGCAGGAGTATACGGGACAGCAGAAGCATCTGTGCTATCTTGTTCCCCAGTGGAAAGAAATTCTGGATTTTGATACGTTCGCCCAAGGCCAGGGCACCGAGGTCAAGAAAGTGGTCTCCGGGGGATCTATCCTTATCGAGCCTGCGGGATCGCCGCCGTCATCAACGTGGGAGACGACCACAATTGGACCGGGCATACGCTGGCGCAGGCCAACCTTTACGGGTACGGCCGCCTTGCCTGGAATCCGGATCTGACCGAAGAGGATATCACGGGCGAATGGATTTCTTTGACTTTTGGTGATGATTCCTTGGTGTTCGAGGAAGTGAAGCGCATGCTTGCAGACTCCTGGCATGTTTACGAGAGCTACACCTCACCGCTTGGCGTCGGCTGGATGGTCAACCCGGGGCATCACTATGGACCGAATGTCGACGGGTACGAGTATTCGGTGTGGGGGACGTATCATTTTGCCGATTGTCACGGCATCGGCGTAAACCGGACGGTCAAGGACGGAACCGGCTTTGTCTCCCAATATTTCCCCGAAAATGCACAGCGGTATGAATCGCTGGAATCGTGCCCGGATGAGCTGCTGCTGTTCTTCCATCACGTTCCGTACAGCCATGTGCTTCATTCCGGCAAGACGGTAATCCAGCATATTTATGACACCCATTTCGACGGTGTGGAGGGTGTGGAGCAGCTGATCGGGCGTTGGAGCAAGCTGGAAGGTCATATCGATGAATGGCGCTACCGGAATGTCTGGGAGCGGCTGCATATTCAATTGGAGCATGCCAAAGAATGGCGGGATGTCATCAATACGTACTTTTACCGGAAATCCGGTATACCGGATGCAGCCGGCCGAACCATCTATTAGTCATTCAACGATCATATCCCTTACGAGGAGAGCAGGAGGTAGGCTCATGACAGAACTGACAATGGAAGCGGGAACCCGAAGCAGGAAGATGAGCTCGTTGAATACGGGCTGGTTGTTCGCCCTGGGAAACTACGCAGGCGCCCAGCAGCCGGATTTTAAAGATCAGGAGTGGCGTAAGCTGCAGGTTCCGCATGACTGGAGCATCGAGCAACAGGTGGATCCCGCCATGGCATTCGGCGGCATGCAGGCTTATCTGCCGCGATGGAACGTGGGATGGTACAGAAAGCACTTCCATATCAAGTCGCCATCCAACAAGGAGCGCGTCTATATTCAGTTTGATGGGGTTCATCATAACAGCGAAGTATGGATCAACGGTCATTTCGCCGGAAAACGGCCATACGGATATGTCAGCTTCCAATACGATCTGACCCCTTATATCAAGTGGGATCAAGACAATGTGATCGCGGTCAAGGTGGACAATACGCCGATGCCATCCGACCGGTGGTATTCGGGCTCGGGTATTTACCGCAACGTATGGATGATTCGGACGGATGAGCTGCATGTTGCAGCGTGGGGAACTTTCATAACAACACCGGAGATCCACCCGGATAAAGCAACGGTCCAGGCGCAAATCCGGGTTAACCATCATGGCGAAGAGCCTGCGGATTGTACGGTTATTACCGAATTCGTGGACAGCCGGGGTGTAGTCTTGGGGAAATGTGAGTCTCCGGTGACCGTATCTCCTTCCGAGGAGGTTACGGTCGATCAGGAAACGGTGATCCCCTCTCCGCATTTGTGGTCGCCGGACCAGCCGGACATGTATTATGCCCGGACAACGATTGTTCGGGATGGATCTGAAACCGATGAATATATAACGCCGTTTGGCATCCGTGAAGTCGTTCTGGACCCGAACCGGGGCCTCATTCTCAACGGGGTGCCTTTGAAGCTGAAGGGCGTGTGCATCCACCACGATCTGGGCTGCCTGGGTGCAGCCTACAATAATCAGGCCATGAAGCGCAGGCTGGAGAGGCTGAAGGAAATGGGCTGCAATGCGATTCGCTTTGCCCATAACCCGATGGCTCCGGAGCTGCTTGATCTATGCGACCGCATGGGCTTTCTGGTCATTGATGAAGCGTTCGACAAGTGGAAATCGCTGTATTATGAGCACCTGTATGATGATTGGTGGGAGAAGGATCTGGAGGCGATGCTGATCCGGGACCGGAACCATCCAAGCATTTTCCTGTGGAGCGTCGGCAATGAGGTCGAAAACCAGGGACAGCCATCCATGCTGGTTATGCTGAAGCAGCTTACCGACTACTGCCGCAAGCTGGATCCAACACGCCCTGTCACCTGCGCGCTCGAACCGCATAACGTGCCGATCAGCCTGCGCGAAGGCCCGATTGAAGACAAGGTCCTGCATACGAAAAAGATGGCGGAGCTGGTCGATATTCTGGGGCTTAATTATCAGGAGCAGTGGTATGAGCATTACCGGGAAGCGATGCCGGATACGCTGATCGTCGGCACTGAGACGTTCCCCTACTACCGGGGGGAAGGCAACCGCGTAAAGGGCTACCTTCCGGTCAATCCTTGGTTTGATGTCGAGAAGCATGACTATGTTATCGGGCAATTCGTCTGGGCCGGGATTGATTATCTGGGAGAGGCTTCATACCCGTACAAAGGCTGGGCATCTGGACTGATCGATACCTGCGGCTTCCGCAAACCGATTTCTTATTTGCAGCAAAGTTTCTGGTCGGAAGAGCCGATGGTTCATATCGCCGTGTTCGATCCGGCACAAGAGGATGCCGGCGCGCAGTGGACGCTGCATTGGAAATCACCTGGGCTCGCGAGCCACTGGACCTTTCCCGAGCAGGCGGGCAGATTGATGAGGCTTGTTACGTTCACCAATTGCGAGAGCGTGGAGCTGATCATGAACAACGAATCGTACGGCGTGCGGAAGCTGACGGATTACCCGAACCGCCTCATGGAATGGCATGTGCCCTACCATGCCGGCACCATTCGTGCGGTCGGCCGTAACGGCGATGCGATAGTATCCGAGTATGAGATGAAAACGGCAGGGGCGCCGCATCGGATCGTGCTGGACACCGACCGCTCCCTGCTGAGGGCGGACGCCCGTGATATCGCACATATCGAAGTCAGCGTCGTGGATGAGCAGGGGATCGTCGTTCCGAATTCGGACTTCGAGTTAAGCTTCGACATTCAAGGTAAAGGTGAGATCATTGGCGCTGATAACGGGGATCTGCGCGACCACGAGCCCTATAAGAGCAGCCGCAGGGAAACCCGCGGGGGCCGATGCCTCCTAGTCGTTCAGGCGGGACTGGAGGCCGGCGAAGTGGTGATCCGCGCAGCTGGGGACGGTTTGGCAGAGGGTGAACTGCGGATTAAGGTGGAAGAATAGGCCTATGAAAAGGGCAGCAAAGGACGATGAAATTCGTTCTTTGCTGCCCTTTATTCTGTTAAACCGGTCTCATCGCCGTTTCACCGGTTCGGGCAGATTTCCGTAGCAGCCGCAGCTCGGAAAATTTTAGGGATACGCTCGACACAGTATGGGTTTTGAAGAAATCCATAGTATTGCGGATGCTTATGTATATGGCTGGGGGATCCCGGTTGCGGTACACTATTCCATTATAAATTAAGGTATCGGGAAGGATACTTTTTTTGATTGGGATCTGGTAAGATTGTGCAGTGCAGCCCGATTATGTATATGTATCTGGCGATTCGGCAATATGTTGATTCCCCGAGAAGTGACCGAAAGGATACCCTATTGCCATGATAGGTAACCTGAAAGAGAATAGGCCGGAATCCGTTTTTTTTGCCATCAAGATGTCAATGGTCTTGCTGAATGGGTGAGCCTGTTTTGGACCCGCAAGCATGGGGAAGTGGGCAGTGACATATATGTTAAAGTCCGAATCATAGCATATGCCGAATAGCTTATCCAAGAGCTTGGATATTGTAAAAAAGGAGGGGAATAGAAGGTCAGAAAGTAAGTGTAATACTTTTGCGAACATGGCATGGAGGTCTGTGATTCTGGCACGGAGGTGGATGGGTTAGCACCCAACCCATGAAAATAATATACATACTCATGTTTGTTTCTTTATGGTCTTTAGGCCTGTTTTTTTTGGCCAACCGCACCCGCTCGACGGTATGGATCGGCTTGACTATACTGCTTGGCGGATCTGCCAGCTTCGCATTTGCGTTGCATCTGTCTATCATCCCCTACATTCCAGCCGATTGGTTATCCCCCGGGCTGAGTTACTTTCTTTATTGGCTTACGGTAGCCGCCATGCATATTTATTTTTACGTTCTGCCGTACGTTTACTGTATGGGAGGGTTATGGCTGAATGAGAGCGTTACCGGTTTTGTTAAAAAGGTGCTGACGCTTGCGCTGCTGCCTGGTCCATGGCTGCTGATGGCGGACCATTGGGCCCATGAACCTTGGAATCAGTTTGAAGTCGCCCGTTTTCGATGGTGGGACGGACTCTATATCGCCGCCGGAAGCTTTGGCTACATCCTTGCCTATTTTAAGGAGAAGAGCGAAGCAGCGAGACGCAGACAGTGGCGGACATTCGTGCTGCCGCTGGCAATGCTGTGGGCGTATACGAGCGATTACATCGGCTTTGAGCATTTGGAGTTGGGCTGGTGGTCGTTTCACTTGGAGAGCAATGGAATGTGGGAGGCCAACTTTATCATGATCTTGGGGACGGTGGGGTTTATTATTTTTTATATCGCCAGATCCGGGTTTCTCGGCATCAAGCTGCGAATCGAACGGGAGCGCATTGACTATTCCATCCGGACGCTGACCATGGGCGTCTCCATCCTGAACCATTCCATCAAGAACGAAATCCAGAAAATCGATTATTTGGCCGAGAAAAGCCGGGTTCAGCTGGAATCGGGACAATCGGATAAGGCGGCGCATACGATCGCACAGGTTCATGGCTTAACCGCCCATTTACTGCACATGGTCAACCGGATCAAGGATAAAGCGGAGGACGTCGTCCTGCATGAGGGGGAGCACGATATCCGGCAGCTGATCGATTCCGTCGTCGCGTCCGCCGGCTCGCTGATCGAGCGCCGTCCGGCCACGATAACCTCGCGTTACGACGCAGAAGGGCGGCTATACTGCGATTCGGTTCACGTCGCGGAGACGCTATCCAACCTGATCCGCAACGCGCTTGACGCGCTGCCTGCCTCCGGTGGAGGCATTGAACTCCATACGGCTACCACCAGACGGGAGTTCCGGATTACCGTACAGGATAACGGCGCAGGCATTCCTCCCGAACATCTGGCCAAAATATTCGAGCCGTTCTTTACGACCAAAAAGCATGCTCTGAACTACGGGCTCGGTCTGTCCTATTGCACGAGTGTCATGTCTAAACACGGCGGGAAGTTATCCGTTGCCGCAAGCGAACCCGGGAAGGGAACGACGATCGTTCTCCATTTTCCTTACGACAGGTTCAAGCCATTGTCGCCTGCATTCAAACGGCAAGCGGATTCCCGGAAGCTCGACCAGGTCAATCCATTTTGAAATGGGTCAGCTTGTTTTTGATGCTGCGCAGCTGGGACTTGATCGTATTCGTCGATTTGTGCAGCTTCTCGGAAATTTCCCGCTTGCTTAATCCGTTCTTCCTCAGATCAAACACTTCTCTCTCCATGGGCGTCAGCTCCATGAGCTGAACCTCGCTCCGCATGATCCGGGCGGCATCGGAATGGATCGCTGCCCGGCCATGATGCGCTTCCCTAATCGCGTGAACGATATCCTGATAACTCGATTTATTAATATAATTCAGCGCGCCGAGCCTGAAAGATTTCATGACGACTTCCGCTTCCGTAATGGAGGTGAGCATGATGATCTTCACGGGCTCATTTCCGGGCAGGCGCAAAATAAGCTCGGCCGCTTCCAGCCCGTCCAGGTTGTTGCCGGTCAGATTGATGTCCATCAGGACGATGTCGATCCTTGATTTTGCAGCGGTCTCGACAGCCTCTTCTTTGGTTGCGCAGGCGGCAATCATCTCAATATCAGGCTCATCGGACAAATCGCTGCTGATGTGATCCCGCCAAAAAGGATCGTCCTCGACCAGCATCACTCGAATCCGCTCCATTTCAAACCCCCTTACAGAAGATTACAGTTGCATAAAGTATAGCAGAACCTACGAGTCCGCAGGAGGATGAATTCTTCTCACCCCCAGGTGAAGAAAGTTCATCCTGTTCGTCATGCGCTCCTTCCGCCTATAATCCGAAATGCAGCGGGTCGGAGAACCCGTGCAGAAGCTGACTGAAGGAAGTGGGGAACGGATGATTTGATAATGGAATTATGCTCGGTAAAGGATACACTGCGCTATGCTTTGTGTCCGGTCCGGCCCGGAAGAGGTGAAAACATGTGTCGGTAAGCGACAGCATCAACCGAATGTCGGCGCTGATTCTGGCCAAATTTCCGGGAGCGGGGATCCACCGGTATCAGGAGCCTGCCGCAGCATCGCCGGGCGATTTTACCGTTTTGTTCAAACAGGAAACGAGGAAAGCGGTGAACCGGGACCACACGCTGGTCGATCGGGAGTATGTGATCCAGGGGTTTGGCGGTGATGCGGAGCAGGCGGTACAGGCAATGGAAGCCTTAAGCAAGTTTTTGATGAATGAATATCCTGCCGCTCCCCCGGAAGCTGGACCATCCCAGTTTAGAATCGACACGATGACGCTGACCGCGCCCGAAAAGCTGGATAACGGGGTGTTTCGGTGCCCTGGAACGATACAAATCCAGTCACGGGAAACTGTGGCCGGCCCGATGTTCGAGAAAGTAAGACGCGTCGAAGTACGCACAAACAATTTATAGGAAGGTGGCATGTAGAAAATGGGTGGAGCATGGGATCCGATCAGTTTACCGGTTAGGCCGGGGCTGTACATTAACTTTGTGGAGGCGGCTGCCGCACAAATCAAAGGAGGGGCTCGCGGAACGGTCGCCCTTCCGTTGTTCCAATATGCAGGAGCCGAAGCGGGTAAATTTTACACAATTGAGAAAGAGGCTGAAGCCATTCAGCTGTTCGGTGCGGAAGCGGTGGGCCCCATCCGGCTGATTTTGCAGGGTGGTGCCAAAGAAGTATTGGTATATACGGTGCCTCCGGTAGAGGGCAACGTCACGCCGGCTGTATACACATCCATTCGGGACGTCTTTGGATCACGGCCGTTTAACGTATTTGTGTATCCGGATGAAGTTCCTGCCGAAGAGCGCAAAGCCACCCAGCTGTGGTGTAAGGACAACCGTGAAGACGAAGGCAAGCATTTTATGACCGTGTTCGGCGGGTCACTCGAAGATGATCTGGATCCGGCTGTGGGAAACAAGCGCAGCACGGACCTCGCCGACGAATACGCGGTGAACTTGATTACGGGCGTAGAGATTGGCGGAACAGCGTACAGCTCGGCCCGCTATGCCCCATACATTGCCGGACTGATCGCCGGAACAGGCATCAACAAATCGATAACATATACGCCGGTCATGGCGGCGGATGTCGTTAAACGCCTTAAAAACAGCGAAATCAATGCGTCACTGCAGAAGGGTTCGCTCGTTCTTGTCCACGACGGGGAGAAAGTAAAGGTCGAGCAGGGGCTCGTAACAGGCAAGAAAAAGATCCGGGCCATGCGCGCACGCCAGGCGATTTCGACCGATATTCCGAAAGCGGCGGCGGAGGCTTATATCGGCAGGCTCGATAATAACGCGGACGGTCAGGCTGCGCTAATCTCCGCCGTGAAAGCCTATCTGGAACGACTGGAACTGAACAACGTGCTGACCGATATCGTCGTTACCCTGGATCCGGACCGCAAGTCTGAAGGAGACAGCGTATTTCTTCTGATCGGCTTTACGGAAATTGACAGTATGGAGCGGATATTCTTAACGATTAAGGTGTAGACAACGATAAATGCCTAATATAACTGGGAGGGATTATTGTGCTGGATTCGACCCGCGTAATTA
This sequence comes from Paenibacillus sp. PSB04, assembly GCF_025809195.1. Classification (NCBI taxonomy): domain Bacteria; kingdom Bacillati; phylum Bacillota; class Bacilli; order Caryophanales; family Paenibacillaceae; genus Paenibacillus; species Paenibacillus sp. PSB04. The sequence goes on along the minus strand of NZ_CP081301.1, from coordinate 5,504,589 downwards.
ACGGGACTTATGGATATGTGTACCATGATGGAACTTGGCTGACCAACATCAAATCGGCCGAGGCAAACGTCGAAATTACGAAGGAAGAGATTAAAAGGGCAGGAACCCGCTGGACAGCGCACAAGGTGACCGGACTTAGCGGAACAGGTACCATCTCCGGTTACAAGGTGACTTCCGAGTTCGTCGAACGGATTGGCAAGATCGCTGATGACAGCAAGGGCACATTCATTACCGAGCTGATTCTGAAGCTGGAGGATCCCGAATCGTATGGAGCATACCGTGTTCGGCTCAAAGGCGTGACATTCGATAAAATTCCCCTGATGCATTTTGAAGTCGGAGCCATCGTGGAGGAGGAGCTTCCCTTTAATTTCACAGGCTATGAGCTTCTTGACAAAATAACAGCTGAGTAAAACCTGCTCGGAATGCGGTGGAGACACGAAGCCGGAAGGGACCTGGCGAAGAGGCGGGCACATCTACTCGCCGCAGGGCTCTCCGCTTCACCCGCTGCGGAAACATATACAACGATATATAAAGGAGATGTATGAACCATGACGATAACGGATAACCGACAAATCAGTGTGCTGCAGGCGCTGCTCAGCGCGGACAGCAAGCCGAAGCGCGACATCCCGATGAAAAGGCTCGGGGTGGACTTCCAAATCCAGGCGCTGGACGGGAAAACGATCCATAAAATCCAGGAACAATGCACGCATTATACCGGCAAAGGAGCAAAACGGGAAAAAGTACTCGACGAGGAACAGTTCGGCGCCCTGGTGATTCAACGGGCCTGTCTAATCCCGGACTGGAGCGCCAGAGAGCTTATCGACAAATACGGGTCGCCAACGGAAGCCATTTTGGGAGTACTGCTGGCCGGCGAGATTGCAAAGCTGTCCTCCGAAATTCTGGAGATCAGCGGTTTTGACAGTGACGAAGACGAAATAAAAAACTGATTAAGGCGGGCGGCGAGGCTTTTCTGCTGCATCTGATCTTTCAGCGGCATCATCTTCCGCCTGACGTGGTATTCAACAAGGATGAAGGGACGAAGCGGTTTATGTATGCTTCGATGATGCTGCAGCTGGAGGAAGAGGAGAAGATACGGCGAGAAGAAGCGAGGGCTGCCCGCAGGAAAACGCCGTAGGACCTTAGACGGTCTACACGGCAGGCAGGGAGGTGAGGAAGATTGGCTTCGTCTTCGAACAACAACGGAGGCGGCGTTCAGATATCGGGTAAAAGCATGAACAGCCTCAAGCAATATAACAAAATGATGAAACAGCTGCAGACGACGACGATCAGCCTGGAGCAGTTTAACGGAATCGCCCAAATGAGCGAGGAAATGTGGAAGGCAGGCGATTTGAGCGCTCAGGTCACGAGGCAGCTGTTTGCGGTCAAAATGGCGGCCGGCGACGCGGTCACGACGGTGACGAAAGGGGTCTCCGGAGCGGCCTCGACGATCTACAGCGGAATTTCCGGGGCATTCTCGAAAATTGGCCAGGGTGTGTCCAAGGGAATCTCGGTTGGTGCCAGGACGGCAGCCAAACCGTTTGCTGCGGTCTGGAGTAAGGTAAAAGCGATGAAAGCAGCAGCCGATCAGAAGGAAGCGGATGAAGATGCCGCTGCGGAAAGGGCGAATTATTTGTACGGCACGCCGATTCCGAAGAAGAAAGGGATCAAGCGGCTGCAGAAGATCGTCGGATCAAGCCCGATCCAGGATTCGGAGAAGCAGATGAAGATGCTCTCTGCGGTCACGGGTACAGCCAGCAGCATGCTCGGTGCTCTAAAAGATAAATCTTTCGAAGCGGCCAAGGTGTTCAGTACCGCCATGGGCACGCTGCGCGCTTCCTCAGGTGCGGGACCCGGTCAAATCCAGGGGCTGACGGAATCGCTGAAGAAAGTCGGCGGTCAGGTGCCGCAGAACCTGAACGAGGTCGCAAAAGTGATGGGAACCCTCAGCGGAAAGGCAAAAATGTCGGGCTCTCAGCTGGAAGCCATGTCCAAAGCGGTGCTTGACGCCTCCAGGTTAGCCGGTGCGGGCAGCGGGGAAGCGGCGGAATCGGCAGCCAAAGTGATGGACATTTGGGGCAAAAAAGCGAACGAGGGAACCGGAATGATGGACCAGTTCTACGCGGCCAGCCGAGCAAGCGGCGTGGGAATGGGCGACTTAATGAAAAACATGACCCAGATCGGTGCACCGCTCCAGTCGATGGGCCTCGGATTTGAACAGTCGATGGCTCTTCTCGCCCAGTGGCAGGCCCAAGGCCTTACGCCCATACAGGATGCTTTGAAGAAGGATCTCCCCAACGGGGGGATTGCGAAGATCGCAAGCGACATCAAGGATGCTGCGACGGCGGCGGATGCGGCTAGCATCGCCACCAAATATTTCGGCGAAAAGGTGAGTTCCAATCTGGTCACGGCCCTAAGGGGCGGGCAAGTCGAGTTTGCGGGTGTCATAGCCGCGATGAATTCGGCCAATGGAGCCATCCAACAGCAATCCGGTCAGGTGAAGACGTTCGGTGATCAATGGGATCAGCTTCAGAACCGGATTACGATTGCCCTGGCTCCGCTCGGGGAGGCACTTCTTCCATTTGGTGAAGCGATGGCTTCCGTCATCGAAGTGCTTGCCAGAGATTCGGATATCGTGCTGGCCACCATCGGTTCGATGGCAGCTCTGCTTCTTGGCGTGTTCGCCCCTGCATTGTGGGCTTCGGCAGTGGCCGGGTGGGCACTAGTCGCGCCGTTCCTGCCGATCATCGCTGCGGTCCTGCTCGTCGGCGCTGCCGTCGCGGGGCTAGCGTACCTGTTCAAATACCATATGGATGCGATCATGGAGTCCGTCACAAAAGTAGCCAATGCCATCGGGTCGTTTTTTGGTTTTGGAGATGAGGAGAAAAAAGTCTCCATCGATGTAAACCGGAAAAGCGCGGGGCAGATCACCGCAAACGGCGGACCTGTTCCGGGACATTATCATGGTATGGATTATGTGCCATATGACGGAATGATCGCTAGGCTTCATAAAGGGGAACGAATTATGACGGCCAGCGACAACCGTGAATTTACCGGCGGATCTGCCGGAAGCGGGTCGATATCTATCACAGGCAACACTTTTCATGTTCGCCAAGAGTCGGACATCGATGCGATTGCGCGGGCACTTGCCAGGGAAATCAAAGCGGCAGGAGGTTTGATGGCGTAATGGCCTCATTGGAATTTTGGCTGAAAACGATGGATGAGACGGAATGGCTGCAGCTGCCTGTAAATCCTGAGCAAATATCGGTCAAAACCTCGCATGGTTATGAGGATGTCCAGGTCACGCAGCTGGGGGAATATACGGTCATCGGTGAGGCGCTGCTTAAAGAATATTCGCTTTCGTCCTTTTTTCCGCGCGATTACCACCCCGGGTTCTGCGAGTACGAAGATATTCGGGATCCTTGGGAAACGGTGGAGATGATCGAGAAATGGATCAAAAGCAGGCGCCCTGTACGGCTGGATATAACGGGGACGAAAATCAAAGGGCTGGTTACCATCCGTTCCTTCCAGTACACGGAACGAGCGGGTAATCCAGGGGATGTTTTTTACGAGCTGGAGTTAAAAGAGTATGCCGAAGTCCGGTTCCGTCAGGTTGAAACCACCGGTTCGGGTAAAGCAACGATCATTTCTGGAGAACAGCGTCCAGATGCCAGAGTCAGACCGGCAGCGTACGTTGTGGTTCCCGGCGATACCCTGTGGAAAATATCCCAAAGAACGCTGGGAAACGGGGATCGGTGGAGAGAAATTTATGCGGCAAATGAAACGGTAATTGGAAAAAATCCAAACCGGATTGTCCCAGGCCAGAAGCTGGTGATTCCATCATGAGCTGGAGCGTGGAGTACCAAGATGACCAACAGAACGTTCATTTGGACCCGATCGTCAAATCGGTCAGCTGGTCCGGCGATATTAAGCAGGCTGCCCGCAAGCTGGTTGTGGAGCTGTCCAACACCGGTGATCAGCGGGAGATATACATGACCTATAAGAAGGGCGGCGAGCTTCGCCTGATCTGGGATGAGAAGCTGGAATTGTTCCGGGGTGTGCTGTTTGCGGATCAGCTCAACTCTAAAGGACAGATGACGCTGACAGCGTATGATGAGAACATTTACCTGACCAAAAGCAAGGATACCAAAATATTTCGGAACATGACCGCTTCCTCTGTGATCAAGAAACTGTGCGGCGAATTTTCAATTTCTACCGGTGAAATCCAGGATACCGGTTATGTAATCCCTAAGCTCGTGTTCCGCGACAAAACGTTGTTTGAGATGATGGTCATGTCGCTGACCGAGTCCCAGAAGCAAAACGGGGAGTGGTATCATCTGACTTCACGGGAGGGCAAACTCCAGCTGCTTGCCCGTAAAGAGCAGTCGGTCAAATGGGTGCTGGAAAACGGGGTAAATGTGCTGGACGCGAGTTATTCCCAATCCATCGAAGACACAAAGACCCAAATTAAAGTGGCTGGAGGGGATGCAGCCAAAAAAGAAATATCGGCAGCAGCCAAGGATGGGGAATTAATACGGAGGTTCGGTGTCATGCAGCACTTGGATAAGCCCGAACAAAGCATGACCAAATCCCAAATGGAGCAGCGGGCGAAGCAGCTCCTTGCCGATTTGGGCACCATTGAGGACCAGGCCCGGATCGATTGTCTGGGTATCCCTGAGGTTATTTCGGGTTCCTGCGTATATGTAAAGGAAAGCGTCACCGGCATCCTGGGAGGCTATTACGTATCTGCGGACGATCATCGGTTCGAACGGGGCAACCATACGATGTCGCTCACGCTGTCGGCGACGGACGACATCCCCAAGATGGAATACAAGGAAGCGAAGGGAGGCTAAACGATGGAACGAATCGAAGGATCGGGAGCCAGCCAGCTTGTGCAGCTGATTCGTGCGATCGGATACAATTCCGATATGTCCATTGAACTTGCGACCGTGACGGCTGCGCCTCCCGAGCTCAAAATCAAAGTTGATCACATGAATATCGAGCTGGAAAAAGATGATCTCATCGTGGCCCAGTCTCTAACCAAATATAAGCGAAAAGTGAATCTGAAGAGTGAAAGCAAGACGAAAGTGTCCGCAACGAACATGAATCCGGAGGTGCCTCCTTTCAACTTCGATCCTGGCGCCGTGTTTGTGGGCCAAGGCAAGATATCGTTTACCGGAATAAATGTGTCGTCCGCCGATTTCTCCACCGAGGAAGCCGAGCTGGAATTTATCGACGAACTGGAGGAAGGCGACCGCGTGGTCGTGGCAGGGATACAGCAAGGACAAATTTATATTATTTTGGACCGGGCGGTGATGTACTGATGGCACTATCACCATTGCGCAACCGCGAGGAGCGATTTGTTGAAGTGAAGCATCTCTCCGCACCGTCGCGGACTTATAGCCTTGATTTTGATACAGGAGAGGTCGGAGGGCGGATCATCGACGGGCAGGAGGCGCTTCGACAATGGATCCGGAAGGCCATTCTCACGGCCAGGTACCGATATCTTATTTACGACAGTCAGTACGGCTGCGAGCTTGAAAGTTTGCTGGGCCAGGATATTTCCCATCAGCTGCTGAAGAGCGAAATTACGAGAGTAATTACCGAGGCGATTTTGGCGGATGACCGCGTCACATCGGTGGAGCAGTTTGCCATCGTGCGTGACGGTGACCGGTTGTTTGTGACATTTACCGTATGGACCAGTGAAGGGATCTTAGAACAAGAGGTGACGATCTGATATGTATGAACAGCAGACGAAAGGGGCCATCTTGCAGCGGATGCTGGATGCTTCGCCTGCCGATCTCGACAAGCGCCAAGGTTCGGTAACGTATGACCTGCTGTCGCCAGCGGCCATCGAGCTGGCGCATGCCTATATTGAACTCGACAATGTGCTGAAGTTTGGCTTTGCCGGCCCGCAGCAGCCCTCCGAGTTTCTAGATCTCCGGGCCGCCGAATTTGGCCTGGCTCGCCGTCCGAGCGTAAAGGCGGAAGGAGAGCTTCGCTTTAAAGGTGACGACCATATCGTGATTCCGCGGGGAACTGCCGTCTCGACGGAAGACGAGGATCCGGTAGTGTTCGTCACGGTCGAAGAGGCGACCATCAAGCAGGGGAGCGCTGTCGTGAAAGCCGCCGCGGCCATGGGAGGCAGGCATGGGAACGTGGCTGCTGGCAGGATTTCGCTAGTACGAGGCAACTTATCTGGAGTTCTGACGGTGACCAATATACAGCCTTTTGTCAATGGGGCTGACAAGGAGCCGGACGAATCGCTTCTTGGACGGTATTTCGACCGCGTCAGAAGGCCGGCGACGAGCGGTAATGCGTGGCATTATCGGGAATGGGCTCTCGAAGTTCCAGGCGTGGGCGACGTCAAAGTATTCCCGGTATGGAACGGGGGCGGGACGGTCAAACTGTCCGTTTTGTCCGACGACAAACGCGCCCCAGTCCCCACCATTATTGAGCGTGTGCGTGCGGCCGTGGAAGAACGGCGTCCGGTTGGGGCTCAGGTCACGGTGACTCCTGCGGTGGAGGTGAAGATTGATGTGTCGGCGGCGATCAAGCTGATGCCGGGTGCGGTGCTTGAAGACGTTAAAACCAAATTTCAGCGGCAGTTGGCGGCATTTTTGGCGGGTCTTGCTTTTCACCAAACGCTGGTTCCCTATAACCGGGTGTTTGGTCTGCTGCTGGACGTTGAAGAAATATTGGATTTCAGCCAGCTAACAATCAATGGTACTTCCGGGAATCTGGAACTCGCCGAAGAGCAGGTTGCTGTGGCAGGGACGGTGAATTTCGTTGTTGCGTAACATTTCGTCGGATATGCTGGAGTATCTCCCCAAGTATTATTCGGATTCCCGGATCGTTGGTAATCTGACCGGCCGTGAAGCGGATGAAGTGAACCGCCTGCATGAAGGCATTCAAGACGTCCTTAAACAATTTTTTATTGATACGGCCACATGGGGGCTGGATACATGGGAGAACATTTGCGGCATTCCGCATACGCCGGGCAAACCCGACGATCAACGGCGATCCGTCATCAAGACGAAGCTGCGCGGTGCCGGAACAGTCACTCTGGCTGTCATTCGCAGCGTCGTCGACTCGTTTGAAAACGGAGAAGTCGACATCCAGGAAAACTTCGGAGGTTATGAAGTTGTCGTCACCTTTATCGGCAAGCGCGGCGTGCCGCCGAATTTGAATGACGTCCAGAAGGCGCTGCGGGAGATCGTCCCGGCGCATCTGCACCTGAACTTCCAGTTTACCTACTTGAGGTGGGAGGAACTGGATGCCGCAGATTTAACCTGGGAGGAGCTAGAAGCGCTTGGAATGACATGGGACGAACTGGAGGTCTGGAAGCCGGATCATCCAGGAACAGAGCTTGAAATGTAAGGGGGAGTAGACATGGCAAAACTGCCAAGCGGACTGCAGACTTACGAGCCTTCTGATACGGTCAGGAGGATCGCGCAAAATGAAAATATTGAAGCGACCGATGCGCTGTTTCACGGAACAGGCGGGCACCGGCATACGGGAAAAGCAGGGGATGCGCCGCTCATCGGCGCCGAAGGCATCGCCGGCGGCGCTGTCACAGGTGATAAGATCGCATCCACAGCTGTCACTGGAGACAAAGTGGCACGCTACACATTGTGCCGCAGGCATCTGGAATCCGGCCGGATCAGCAGGAATGCTGCCAAATACAAGCCGGTTACCGTAACTGCCGGACAGCTCAGCGGGCTGCCGACGGTGCCGTATTTCCAATCCGGCGAACATTTTTGGGCTTTGTATTCAGCCTATAACAAGTTTCCTCAATCCATGACAGTGATGCTGGGCGACGAATATTCGGATATCGAAGGCGTTTCTTTTGAAAAGGGTTGGAACGCGGATCCCGTCAGCTTCTATATCGAAACCAGCAGCGACAACACCAATTGGAGAAAGGTTTACACCTATTCGCGCAGCGTAACGGACGAATTCCCAAGGTATCATCCCTTTGATCAAGCGTCAGCCGGTTCTTACATCCGGTTAACGGTGACCGCTCCAGACAGCTCGGGCAATACGATTATCGCCGGTTTCGGTGTGCTCAGCAGGGCTTGTCCGGAGAGCAGTCCCGATTTTAAAGTCGAGAATGGTGTTTTGAAATTTCATGACGGATCGGGGTGGAAGGGCGTGGGAATTAAAAGCGTACAGCGCGGAACGACGAATATTTCTTTTTTCTATCCGAATGGAAACGGCTCATTGGTTAAAGAAGTGACCATTACGGCAGTTAATCCGCAAAAAAGCTTTGTTAATATCACCACAACCGGCTTGTCGCATTGGTCTCAAACCTCGCCGATGATGGACGGCTCGGTATGTGCAACCCTTGTGGGAAATAACAAGGTCAAATTTAATTTCATGGACGGATTTTACGAGGCATATGCGGAAATTTCCTGGGAGGTGATCGAATTTGCCTAATTACTACGCGGAATTGGATGGGGATGGCAAGGTGTTTGCGGTTAGCGAACTGGCTGGCGTTGTGGATTCTCCGCTTATGATCCCGATTACTTTCGAGCAATATCAAGATCGGCGGCTCCTGTTTACCCGCTTCGTCGAAGGCAAGTTCAAAGGAGCCTTTGCGCGGATCGAGGCGGATAAATCCTCCATTGCGGCAACAGGTGAAGATACCCTGTCTGCCCAGATCATCATAACCGATTGGGAGGGGAACGTGCAGGACCAATACAATGAAGTGATCCAGGTGGAGCTGAACGGGGTGCTGCAGTCCGTGAAAACAGAAAAAGGCGTGGCTCATATCACGGTTACCAGTGATGAGCCCGGCGCGTTCGTTTTAAAGACACACGGATTGGACCGAAATGCGGAGCTGAAGGTGGTGGTTGCCGATGCCGGCTAAGAAGGCAGTGTCTTCAAAAACCCATTTTCACATTCCGAAGGACCCGCTTCGGGTCAAGTCGGAAGAGATACAAGCCCGCCATGAAGGGAGAAGCCAGCGCAGTCTGAAGAAAGTGGAAGTCACCAACGACATGCTATACGAATTGTTAACGGATATTTTGGAGAAACAGTCCATACTGGAACAACGGTTGGAGCAGTATATGAGGGGAAAGCCGTTGAACTGATTCTGACCTCTATCTCTCCGCACAGAGCGGCGGATAGAGGTCTTTGTTATGTAGTGAAGGCCTTCCGGTGAATGCAATCCATATTTCGATGATGACCGAAGGGTTTCCGGTTTATCATGGAGTCAGGTTGATCAAAAAGTGAAAGAGAAAGGATGGGTGAATGGTGGATATTGAGCAGCACATCCGCAAAGCACTGGATTTCAGACAGTTTCATAAGCAGACCTTCGTTTTGCCCAACGCTTGGGATGCGGCAAGCGCCAAGGTCTTCGAGCAGTGCGGATTCAAGGCCGTAGGAACGACCAGCGCAGGCATTGCCGCCGCCCATGGTTACACGGACCGGAGCATGCCGTTTGACACGATGTTGGCCGCGGTCCGGGAGATCGTTCAGGCCGTGAGCATCCCGGTTTCCATAGATATGGAAGACGGGTATGGATCGACGCCGGAAGAAGTCGCGAATTCGGTTAGACAAGTGATCGAATCAGGCGCAGTAGGGATCAACCTGGAAGACAGCAAGATGAATCCCCGAGACGGGCTGTATGACATTTCCGAGCAGCAGCAGAAAATAGCCGCCATCCGGCAGTCCATCAACCGGTTGGGCATCCCGGTGTTTCTTAACGCCCGGACGGATCTTTATTGGATTCGAAAGGGAACGCCGGCCGACATGCTGGAGGAAACGCTTAAACGAACTCAGGCTTACAGGGAAGCGGGGGCCGACGGCGTCTTTGTGCCCGGCGTTACAGATATTGCTGCGATCCGCATCCTTCGGAAAGAAATCGGTGGTCCGGTCAACCTGCTGGTCGGCGCCGGCATGCCGTCCTTTCATGAGCTGCAGTCGATGGGGATTGAACGGATCAGCACCGGCTCCGGCCCTTTCCGCGCCGTGATTTCGCTGCTCCACCGGATCGGCGCCGACATGCTGGAACACGGCTCGTTTGAGCGAATGACATCGAATGTCCTCACGTATGATGATTTATTGCAGCTCTAACGATGACGGGCATGTTCCTTAAAATACTCGGCTGCAAACTGCTGAAGATGTTGAACGCTATAGCGGATTTCACCGGGTTCCAGATGACCGTAGCCAAGCAGCAGCTTGTCGGTGTGCCTTCCTCTCCGTATGCAGTGATGCTCCACGGGGACCGTGCGTATCCCGCTCCGGCGTGCATGATTCCGAAACGAATCATCGAATGCCATGCCGGCAAACTCGACGGCCAAATGCAGCCCTGCCGCATCGCCCCAAGGACGCCATTGCTCCCCAAAACAGTCCGCCAGCGCATCGAGGAGAACCTGGCGCCGTTCTCTGTACAGCTTCTTCATCCTTGCGATATGCCGGTCGAATTTGCGGGTACGCAAAAACTCGGCCAGCGCCGCCTGTTCAAATGGCGGATTTTGCACGTCCGTATAGGTGCGCAGCCTTCTCCAGCGGCTTTGCAGCTCGCGGGGAACTAGAACATACCCGATCCGGAGCGCAGGAAACAGAACTTTACTGAACGTGCCGATATAAATGACCCGGTCCGGGGCCATCGCATACAGTGGTGCTGCCGGTTCCCCGTAATATCTGTATTCGCTGTCATAGTCGTCCTCAATGACATAGCTGCCGCAGCGGCGCGCAAAGCGGATCAGCTCGGCTCGCCTGGCTGCAGGCAAAATACCCCCAAGAGGAAATTGATGGGACGGTGTAACGTATATCGGCCCGCGGTGATCCAGGGATAAGGCATTGGTCTCAATCCCATGGGCATCGACGGGAACCGGCGTCACCTTGTAACCTTTTTGAATAAAAGTCTGGATCATCTCAATATTACAGGGATCCTCGGCCAATATTTCCGGATGGTCCGTATGGAGCAGGTCGGCAACCAAGTGAAGCGCCTGCGTGGCGCCAGCGGTAATATAAATATCACCGGCGTCAACGGTCAGTCCTTTGCTGCGCAAAAGCCAGGCGGCAATCTCTTCGCGCAGCTGTACCAGGCCTTGAGGGCCGCCATATCCCAGAAGTTCCACCGGCATTTCGCCCAAGGCCTTCTGGAATACCCTCTGCCAAGCGTAACGCGGAAACTCGCGAAGATCCGGCTGGCCTGTTTTGAAGTCCGCCCGAAAGGAAGGAACAGGGATCGCTTCTTGATGCTGCTGGAATGCGCTCTGCTTCGCTTGATCCAGTATTAACCCTCCAACAACCCGGGTAGGCGCCCCCTGGCGGCTTTCCGCGTACCCTTCGGCGATCAGCATGTCATACGCTTCATTCACGGTATTCCGTGATACGGCCAGCGACTGGGCCAATTCACGGGTCGAAGGGAGGGGGGAGCCCTCCTTCAGAATCCCGTTTATCATTTGATCCCTCAGCCTCTGATAAATCTGACGTTTCAATGAAATGTCCAAGCTCCGGTCCAACTCGATTCCCCACATGGCATCCTCCAACTGGTTGGTATCATTTCGGGATGAACTGGTCCTTTTCCGTACCAGTTTGTTCCACTATGATTGTAACAGCCTTTGGGAAACGAAACTACTGAACCGGGGATGATGCTGATAATGGAACGAATCAAAGGATATGTGTATCTGCTATGCGCATTTGGGCTTGCCGGCACCTCTGTCGTGGCGGCTTCGTTTGTAAACGGTAAGCTTGGAGCGTTTACGATTACTTCCATGGGCCTTTTGTTCTCGCTGGTTTGCCTGCTGCCGTTCTGTATGGGGCAGCTGCTGAGAACGATCCGGGCCCTGTCTGCCAGGCAGTGGCTGCTGCTGTTCTGCCAGGCGATGTTCGGCGTCCTGCTGTTCCGCATGTTTTTGCTTTACGGTCTTACCCGTACAAGCTCGGTGGAGGCAGGAATATTAACCGGCGCGACCCCCGCGATTACGGTATTGTTGGCCATGCTGTTCCTGCGCGAAAAGATGAGAGCCGCCCATTTACTAGGCGTCGCCGGCACGGTCTGCGGCATATTGCTGATCCAGGGCGTGTTTATGCCGGAAAGCCGTTTCAGCAATGAACATATGGTTGGAAACATTCTGGTCCTGGGTGCCGCCGGCTGCGAGTCGCTGTTCAACGTTCTGTCCCGCGCAGCGGCAGTCCAAAGCAGCGGGAAACACGAAGCTATACATCCTGTCGTGCAGACGACGCTCGTCTCCGCGATGGCATGGCTGATCAGCCTGGTCCCCTGTTTGGCGGAGCAGCCTTTAGCGGCTCTCTCCGGAATGGGATGGCAGGGGTGGCTGGCTCTTGTCTGGTATGGTCCTGTGGTGACCGCCCTGGCGTTTATTTGCTGGTATGCCGGCATCCGGCACTGCAGAGCTTCGACCGCGGCCGCCTTTTCGGGCATGATGCCGTTCACTTCCCTGACACTCTCCGTGTGGCTGCTGCACGAACAGGCCGGATGGCCGCAGTGGGCAGGGGGCCTGCTTGTCATTGCCGGCATGGTTCTGATAGGCATGGATTGGGAATCCAAGCTTGTAAGGCAGACCCAGATGCCTGCAGGTATACCTAAAAAAAGCGGGACATAAATTCATCAATGGCCGTCGTGTCTTCATAGCTGCCGATAATGACGAACAGCAGGAATGGAACGGCGATGACCGCGATCAGCAGGCCTTTGCCGAAATAGAGGAGAAATCTGGTCAGCATATTCATTTTCGATCACTCCTTCAAAATTTTGATTGCGCAGGGATGAAAAAAGACCCTGATCAGAATCGCTTCTGATAAGAGTCGGAGCCGCTGCGGCCCGTAGATCCGCAAGGTTCTGGTTCATTCTTCTGGTTCAGTATATGACTGAAAATAGGGAGTAAGAACAGCAGCCCCGCCGCCGGAATCCTGCACGTGGCATATGAAAAGATGATTGACAGTTTAAAACCCGGATGATATGTTTACCGGCAAAACCGAAGAAATCAGGAGGCTGAAGCATTCATGTCCTTTGATCCTCTATATCATCCGTATCCTTCCTACCGGCTGCCGGTTTACGCGAATAAAGGCATGGTGGCCACTTCGCAGGCGCTTGCCTCAGCGGCAGGCTTGGACATACTGAAGCGCGGGGGCAACGCCATCGATGCGGCGATCGCTACCGCTGCAGCGCTCACGGTAGTGGAGCCGTGCTCGAACGGAATCGGCGGTGACGCCTTTGCCCTCGTATGGACGAAAGGCCAGCTGCACGGGCTGAACAGCAGCGGCCCGGCGCCGGCCTCGATCTCGATCGAGGCTGTGAAAGCGCTTGGGCATCACGAGATGCCGCGCTACGGCGCGATTCCGGTGACCGTGCCGGGCACGCCGGCCGCCTGGGCGGAGCTATCGCGCAAGTTCGGCCGGCTGCCGCTGGCCGAGTCGCTGGAGCCGGCCATCCGCTATGCGGAGGACGGCTACCCGGTATCGCCAACGGCCGCAGCCAACTGGCACGCCGCTTTCCGGCGCTACAGCACGCTCGAAGGCGAAGAATTTGCGCCGTGGCTGAGCGTGTTTGCGCCGGGGGGCAGGCCGCCTGCGGCCGGCGAGATGTGGCGCTCGCCCGACCATGCGCGGACGCTCCGCCTGATCGGCTCGACGGAAGCGGAAGCGTTCTACCGCGGGGAGCTGGCCGAGCGGATCGCCGGATTTATATCCCAATCCGGCGGCTTTTTGAGCGAAGAAGATCTGGCTGCCTTCAAGCCGGAGTGGGTGAAGCCGATGTCGGTACCGTACCGCGGCTACGACATTTGGGAGATCCCACCGAACGGGCAAGGCTTGATCGCCTTGATTGCGCTCAATATTTTAAAGGGATTTCCGGCGGCATCCCAGGAATCGGCCGAATCATATCACCGTCAGATCGAAGCGATGAAGCTGGCGTTTGCAGACGGTGCCCGTTACATAACGGATGCTGCGCATATGTCCGTCGATCCGCATGTATTATTGACGGAAGAGTACGGGGAGCTGAGAAGAGGGCTGATCGGCGCCGAGGCGATGGTTCCGGCGGCAGGCGAGCCGCGCGCAAGCGGAACGGTGTACTTAGCAGCAGCAGATGGAGAAGGCAACATGGTTTCTTTTATTCAGAGCAACTATACCGGCTTCGGATCAGGGATCGTTGTTCCCGGTACGGGAATCGCCCTGCAAAACCGCGGGCTGGAATTTTCGCTGGAGGAGGATCATGCCAACCGCCTGGTGCCGGGAAAACGGACGTACCACACGATCATCCCGGGTTTTATCACCAAAGGAGAACAGCCGGTGGGGCCTTTTGGCGTAATGGGCGGGTATATGCAGCCACAGGGACATGTTCAGGTGGCGATGAACCTGATTGATTACGGCCTTCATCCGCAGGCAGCGCTCGATGCCCCTAGATGGCAATGGGTAAAGGGCAAGACGGTGACGGTCGAGCCTCACTTTCCGATGCATATGGTCAGACGTCTCCAGCGTATGGGACATGACGTTCAGGTTGCACACGACTTCGGCTCGTTTGGGCGAGGGCAGGTCATCTGGAGAGATCCGGATACCGGGGTGCTGTGCGGAGGAACCGACCCCCGTACTGATGGGGGCGTTGCCGTCTGGTAATACATTTCAGCATTTAGTTCGGCCGACCTCGGACCATATAGAAAGGGATACGAAGCTCGCCAATCTGGATGTTGGCGGGCTTTTTCCCTTTGACCGATCGTTACGCCATGGCGTTCACGGCTTGACCGTACCTAGAGCAATATCATGCAATCCTTACGGGTGAGCCATCGGTTACCCTTACAGAGAAACCAAGAAGGAGGTGACGGCATGCCGGACGAAATTCGAACCGTTTATTATGACGCCGGCCTGCAGGTCGAGGCATACCGATTTGTGGGTGTCAAACAAAAATTTCCCCCTCATTTTCACGACTATTACGTGATCGGATTTATAGAAGGCGGGCAGCGCTATTTGGAATGCCGGCAGCGGGAATATATTATCAATCCTGGCGATATCATCATTTTTAATCCGCGTGATGTTCATGCCTGCGAGCAAGTGGACGGCCGTGCCCTAGATTACCGCTGCATAAATGTCCAGTCTCCGCGGATGATGGAAATCGCGCAGGAAATTACGGGCCGAAGCTATTTGCCGGCGTTTGCGCAAACCGTTCTGTACCAGAGCGAGCTTGCTCCTTCGCTAAGGGAACTTCATGCCATGATCTGTGAGGGAGAGTCTGATTTTATCAAGGAAGAACAGTTCTTTTTGCTGATGGGACAGCTGATTCATGAATATACGGATGTCTCGGCCTGCGAAGCTTATGAGGGGGGAGCGGGCTTTCAGGATGTGTGTGATTACATGGAGACGAACTTCGCAGGGGCCATTTCACTGGATGACTTAAGCGCTTTGGCAGGGCTCAGCAAGTACCACTTTTTACGCTCGTTTACCCGGGAACGGGGCATATCGCCATACAGCTACCTGGAGACGGTGCGGATCGGACACGCCAAGAAACTGCTGGAACAGGGAACGCCTCCGGCAGATACGGCACTGCTGACCGGGTTCAGCGATCAAAGCCATTTCAGCAACTTTTTCAAGCGATTTATCGGGCTAACGCCGCGCCAGTATATGCGAATTTTCGGGAATGAACGGCAGATGGAGCCTGTCCTGCCAACTAAGGGGGCCAAAGGCGTATGAAGCTGTCCGAAAGCCGGAACGCTGGCCATATGACCGCCTTGTTGACGATTCTGATTTGGGGGACGACGTTCATATCGACCAAAGTGCTTCTGGACGATTTTGAACCCTTCGACATTTTGCTGCTGCGTTTCGCAATCGGATATGTGGCACTGCTCGCCGTTCACCCCCGAATGGTTCCATTCCGGCGGATCCGGGAAGAGCTGCTGTTTGCGGGGGCGGGCCTTTGCGGGGTAACCTTGTATTTTTTGCTGGAAAATGTGGCGTTAACCTATACGCTAGCCTCCAACGTCGGCATCATCGTATCGGTTGCCCCTTTTGTCACCGCTGTAACGTCCAGGCTTATCTTAAAAGAAGGGAGGCTGGATGGGCTGTTTTTCGTGGGCTTCGCGGTGGCCATGAGTGGAGTGGTGCTGCTCACGCTGCAAGGAAGCGCTGTGCTGAAGCTGAATCCGATCGGGGACTCCCTGGCAGCACTGGCATGCGTGTTTTGGGGAATCTATTCGATCCTCACGCGCAAAATAAGCCGGCTTGGGTATCACACCATTGCTTGTACGCGGCGGATCTTTTTCTATGGGCTTCTGTTTATGCTTCCGGTCTTGCTTACTGAGGGTCTGCCCGGTAACCTCGAGCGTTTGTCCGATGGCGCTAATATTGCCAATCTGCTATTTCTTGGGCTGGGTGCATCGGCGGTATGCTTTGTCACCTGGAACTGGAGCGTTGGTGTACTTGGGCCCGTACAGACCAGTGTATATATTTATCTCGTGCCGGTCATCACCGTGGCAGCGGCGGCCTTGATTCTCCACGAGGAGATCACAGCAGCTGCAGTCTGGGGCGCATTGTTAACCATCGCCGGACTGGTTCTTTCCGAACGAAGGGGGATACAAACGAAAGGCAGGTTGGACAAAGAAGCATCGAACTAGTCACTGTTAAACAGATTCCTTAAAAAATGAATTGCCACCTCCGAAGTGTCATGCTATATTGATAATGATTCTCAATATCAAATACATAGGGGTGGATTCAGTTGTTTAAATTTATAAGACCATACACGCTGATGGTCTATGTGTTAGGAATAGCCCTGCTGCTGGCAGCTTGCGGCGGGAACGGATCCAATGCAGGGTCGGGGACGTCGGGAAGCGGAGGTGAGGCCGCTGGAACTGCTTCAGCAGGATCATCGTCTGACACGACTTCATCCCAAGCCGGGGGGAATGAGTCTTCCGGAACGGGTAAAACGGTTACGTTCCAAGCGGGCAACGGCGATGTCCAGGTACCCGAGCATCCGCAGCGGATCGTCGATTTGACGAATTTCTATACAGGGTACTTTCTGGCGCTAGGCGTCAAGCCGGTCGGCGTGTTGGAAGGCGCTATGGAGAATCCGTATTTCGAGGGCATGCTGGACGGCGTCGAAAGCGTCGGCAGCGAGCCATCGCCCGAGAAAATTCTGTCGCTGAAACCGGATCTGATCATCACCTATACCGGGACGGACGGAATCGATCAGCTGGAGCAGATTGCACCGGTTGTCGCCATCGAATACGGTAAAAAGAATTACAAGGATCAGATGATCGACTTCGGAAAACTGACCGGTAAAGAAGCAGAAGCGAAGGCTTGGGTCGAGCAGTGGGAAAACAAGATCAATGAACTGAAGCCCAAGATTCAGGAAGCGGTAGGCAGCAAAACGGTGTCCATCCTGAACCCTTATGCCAAAGGGCTGTACGTGTTTGGACATAACTTCGGCCGCGGCGGAGAAATCATATATGACGAATTCGGCTTGAAGGCGCCGCCGGAAGCACAGAAGGAAGCGATTGACAGCGGGACCGGCTGGGCCACAATCTCTATGGAGAAGCTCCCGGAATTTGCCGGAGATATCATTTTCACTTGTCCGTGGTCTGGAGACACAAGCGATCCGAACATCGTCTATGACAATCCGGTATGGAAAAGCTTGCCCGCGGTTAAAGCAGGTCATGTATTTCAGCTGAATCCGAAGGCGGACACGTACAACGACCCGGTATCATTGGAAGCTCAGCTAAAGTTCATATCGAACAGTCTGCTGTCCGTTAAATAAAGTATGGATAAAGCTCTGCAGCTGCGGGTAAACAAGCCGCCTGTGGAGCTTATTTTGGTTAGAACAAGAGCGATCGTTATAGCTTGCGGCTATAACTAGATATAGTTATTTCCAGTTATACGGCAGCAGACGTCACGTGTTATCTTTTTGGTAACAATTTGCAAAGGGGTAACGAAGATGGCATACAGCAGCAGTTTGGGATATCCGCGCATCGGCGCAAACCGGGAATGGAAGAAGGCGCTGGAGGCGTTTTGGTCCGGAAAAATCGAAGAATCGGAGCTGCACGCGCAGCTGCAGGACATTCGTTTGAATCATCTGAGCAAACAGCGGGACAAAGGAATCGATCTGATCCCGGTCAATGATTTCAGCTATTATGATCATGTGTTGGACACAGCAGCCATGTTCGGGATGATTCCGGATCGTTTTGAATACAACGGCGGGCCCGTTCCCGTATCCGTCTACTTTGCGATGGCGAGAGGAAACAAAGACGCCACTGCCTGCGAAATGACCAAATGGTTCAATACGAACTACCATTACATCGTGCCGGAACTGGACGGCATCACGCCGGTCCTAACCGAGAACAAACCGCTTGCGGCTTACCGTGAAGCCAAGGACAAGCTTGGCATCGAAGGAAAACCGGTCATCGTCGGACCGCTCACTTTCCTGAAGCTGTCCAAAGGGTATGCCGCATCGGAAACGGACGCCTGGCTTGATCGTCTGCTGCCGCTGTACGCGCAGGTTCTGAAGGAGCTGGAACAGGAAGGCGTCAACTGGGTGCAGGTGGATGAGCCGATTCTCGTAACGAAGCTAAGCGATACAGACGTCAGCCGGCTGCAGAAGATTTACCAAACGCTCAAAGCTGCGGCGCCAGGCGTCAGAATCATGCTGCAGACCTATTTTGAAGCAGTCGAACGTTATCAAGAGGTTACACAGCTGCCGGTCGACGGTATCGGGCTGGATCTGGTCCACGGAGGGGCAGGGAATCGGCAATCTATCCGTGACTTCGGGTTTCCGCAGGATAAAGTGCTTGGAGCGGGTGTCATCGATGGACGCGGCATTTGGAAAGCATCCATGCGCGAAAAGCTCGATCTGCTGAACGAGATCGCGGCGACCGTGCCGTCTGAACGGCTGGTGATTCAGTCCTCCTGCAGCCTGCTGCACGTACCCGTCACGGTTCAGGCAGAAACGAAGCTTCAGCCCGAACTTCTGGGTGCGCTGGCTTTTGCCGATGAGAAGCTGGAAGAAATCGTGCTGCTGAGCAAGGCCGTTCAATCCGGAGCATCGGTGATTTCTGCTGAGCTGGAAAAGAGTGAAGCGGCGGTAACCGCGCTCAAGCGTTCCGGCGAACGCAACCGCACCGATATCCAGCAGGCGGTGGCCGCTGTCAGCGCGGAGCCTGCGCAGCGTGAGGCTGCTTTTGCGAAGCGCCTCGACGTGCAGCAGGAACGGTGGCAGCTGCCTATTCTGCCAACGACGACTATCGGCAGCTTCCCGCAGTCGGCGGAAGTGCGCAAGGCACGCCAGCTGTGGCGCAAAGGCGAATGGAACGCCGAGCAGTACACGAATTTTATCCGGGAACAAATCGATCTCTGGATACAGCTGCAGGAGGAAATCGGACTTGATGTGCTCGTTCACGGCGAATTTGAACGGACGGACATGGTCGAATTTTTCGGGGAAAAGCTGGCGGGATTTGCCTTTACGCAGAACGGCTGGGTTCAATCCTACGGCTCCCGCTGCGTCAAACCGCCGATTATTTTCGGCGACGTCGCTTGGGAGAAGCCGATGACGGTCAAGGAGACCGCGTATGCCCAATCCAAGACGAAGCTGCCGGTCAAGGGCATGCTCACCGGGCCGATCACCATAATGAACTGGTCATTCGTCCGCGATGACATCAGCCGCGAGCAAATCGCCTACCAATTGGCTTATGCATTACGGCAAGAGGTCGAGGCGCTGGAGAGTGCGGGGATTGGCATGATCCAGGTGGATGAGCCGGCCGTTCGTGAAGGGCTCCCTCTGAAGGAACAGGACCAGAAAGGCTATCTCGAATGGGCGGTGAAGGCGTTCCGGCTGACCACGTGCACGGTGCAGAATTCGACGCAAATCCATACCCATATGTGCTATTGCGAATTCCATGACATGATCGATTCCATCATTGACATGGACGCGGACGTCATCTCCATTGAAACCTCGCGGAGCCACGGGGAGCTTATTCAGAGCTTCGAAGAGAATACCTACCCGCTGGGTATCGGCCTCGGCGTTTATGACATTCATAGTCCCCGCGTTCCGGACGTAGAGGAGATGACCCGGATGATCGACCGGGCTCTGCGGGTGCTGGATCCGAAGCTCTTCTGGATCAACCCGGACTGCGGACTCAAAACCCGGGGAATCGGAGAGACCGTAGCCTCGCTCCGGAACATGGTTGAAGCTACGCGCCTTGCCCGTGAAAAATACGCTTTGCAGGTGTAAATTGATATAACCCAAAATGCGTTAATCGCCTTTGTTGCTGCGAAGCCAATAGGCTGGGTAAAGCCGGCTATGAATCTACCGCTGTTTTCATCCATTTTTATAGACTTGCCCTCACTTCTCTGATCCTATCGCATCTATTGATAGAGAAGGGAGGTGAGCAAGGATGCCAATTGTAACACCATACCAGAACAGCCTGCGGTATACGTCCACGATCGGTTCGGGGACCGGAACAGGGGCTGCGTTCACCGTGGCCGCTACGGCATTTACGAATGATGCAGGCACGGCGGCCACGGCTTTTCCTGGAGCGTATAAATATTACAATCTTTTTATCAACGGAATGCTCCAGACGGCGGACACGTCCTCGGTCACGACGACCGCCATCACCATTCCAGGAGGTGATGCACTGGACGGAGGAACTCCTCTCGTCGTTCAGTTCGTCGTCTCCTAACGGTTATCACGATGCAAGTGCAGTGCAATGAATCGTCCGGATCCTTCCGGGCGGTTTTTTGCATCCATCCGTTATCCCCTTTCATGATATATTAATAGAATACTGAAGCCGGTTTGGGGGTTGACATATGGGGAAATTGGAGATCAGAAGACCAAAGGCAGCGGATGTCGAGGCAATACATACGTTTTTTAGGCTGGTTATCACGGATACGTTTGAGAAGGAAGGCATAGCCGACCTGCACGATGATATCGAACATGAAATCGCCTCTAAGCATGATTACCTCAGACAGGATTTGGAATCGCAAGGCCGCCAGCGTTATTTTCTCATCGCATGGTTGGAAGGCAAGATCGCCGGAACGATCGAGTATGGGCCTTCCAGCTCCCTGATTGATGAATCCACCGGCCATGCGCTAAGGGATGTGATCGAAGTCGGGACCGTTCTGGTTCACCCCGAGCTCCATGGCCAGGGTATCGGCAGCACGCTCTGGAGCACCATGCTGCTCACGCTGCAGGCAAAAGGCATCTCGCAATTCTGCCTGGACAGCGGGTATCGGAACGCCCAGCGGATCTGGACCCGGAAATTTGGCGAGGCGGACTATGTACTGGACAACCATTGGGGAGAGGGGCAGCATCATATGATCTGGTCCCGAAAAGTCGAGGATATATCCATCTCGTTCAAAATATAATATCGCTGAATCGCTGCAAGTTTTTTGGGATCGCTCCATCAAGCCGGTTTCCGGCCTGAAGGGAGCGGTCTTTTTTTGAGCTATTTAGAATGCGTGGCCGGATATTTTTTAGCTATAAGCATTTTCTACCCGTTCCGGATGTCCGGTACAGGGATACAATAAGTTTACAAATCATACAGGAGGCGGTACGCATGCGGCAACGCTATATCGACACGAAACCGAAAGGATCCAATCAAATGAAACCTGTGAGGTTAGAGCGATATGAACGATACGATAAATATTGGAGTTTTGGCCCATGTTGACGCCGGCAAAACGACTTTGACGGAGCAAATTTTGTATCAGGCGGGGGTAATCGAGGAGGCGGGATCGGTCGACCAAGGCAGTACGATCACCGACTCTTTGGACATGGAACGGAGAAGGGGGATCACCATCAAAGCGGCAGCCGTGTCGTTTATGCTGGGCGATCTGAAGGTGAATGTAATTGATACACCGGGGCATGCGGACTTCATCTCCGAAGTCGAACATTCCCTTGGCGTTCTGGACGGCGTGATTCTGGTCGTATCCGCGGTTGAGGGAGTTCAGGCACAGACACGGGTGCTGATGCAGACACTCAAGGAGCACGGAATCCCGGTTATTTTCTTTATTAATAAAATCGATCGGCTGGCTGCGGATTTCATTCGGGTGCGGGATTTAGTCCGCAAGCTGCTGGATGAACGCATATGTGAGGTGTCAGTTGCCCAGCAAGAGGGAACCGAGTCTGTTCAAGTGGTTCCGGCGGATCCCGGAGGTTCCGGCTGGATCGAAGTGCTGGCTTTGGGCAGCGAAGCGCTGATGGAGGATTTCGCAAATAATGAGGTTATAACTGAAGAGCGGCTGAGGCAAGAGCTGGGCAGACAAAGCCGGCAGGGACTTGCGTTTCCGCTGTTTGCCGGATCGGCGGCGAGAGGTTTGGGGGTTCGGGAGCTGCTCTCCGGGCTGGCCCGTTATTTTCCTGTCCAAGCATCGCAGGCGCTGTCCGCTCTGCCGCTGTCAGGATTGGTCTTCAAAGTGGTTGTCCAGGCGGGCGGGGAACGGCTCGTTTTTGTCCGATTGTTTGGCGGACAGCTGCAGACCCGGGCTGATGTGACGGTCATGACGCAGGATGGCCTGTCGGAACGGATTAAAATCAAGCAGCTGTACGGGCTGAAAGATGGCGAAAGGAAACCGGTTCAACAGGTCGATGCCGGGGATATCGCGATTTTTGGCAGCGAGCAGGTGAAGGTAGGGGACGTGATCGGCTGCGTGTCAGAGAGCATGAAGGTATTTCGTTTTCAGAAGCCTCCAATTCAAGTGCAGGTATCCGCCGTCCGGCCGGAAGATGGACACCCGCTTCATCAGGCGCTGAGCGAACTGACCGTGGAAGACCCGTTTTTGCAGTATGTATACGACTCTCAAACCCACGAAAATATCATCCACGTCTTCGGCAAGGTACAGCAGGAAGTGCTGCTGGAAACGCTGAGAGAGAGGTATGCGATTGAGGCTGCTTTCTCGGCACCGCAAGTGATCTGCATCGAAAAACCGGTATCTTCCGGGGAGGCTGCGGAAAGCATTGGTGAGCCGGACAACCCGTTCTGGGCAACGGTCGGCTTCCGCGTTGATCCGGGCCCAGTAGATTCCGGTCTGGTATACCGCCTGGAGGTTGAACTGGGATCGCTTCCGCTGTCTTTTCAAAAGGCGATCCGGGAAACCGTAACGGAGGTCCTCCAGGAAGGGCTGTACGGGTGGGGCGTTACCGATATCGCGGTTACCCTGACCCACAGCGGTTACAGCAGTCCCGTATCTACGGCAAAGGATTTCCGCCTGCTGACACCGCTTGTTCTGATGAAAGCGCTGGAAAGAGCAGGGACCCAGGTGTACGAACCGGTCAGCGAGCTGCAGATCAGCCTTCCCGAATCGAGCATCAGCAAAGTGCTGTTTCGGGTCACGGCGCTGGACGGGACGTTTGAAGAACCGAAGTTCGATCACGGCAGCGTATATGTCACGGGAACGATTCCGGTGCGAAATGCCGACATCTTAAAAACCGAGCTGCACGGACTCACAGGGGGAGAAGGCGTGATGTCGGTTAAGCCGGGCGGATACATCACTGCTGCCTCGCCGATCCCCGTCAATCAACGGAGGCAGCTGAATCCGCTCCAGCGCGGTGAATACATGCTGCATATCAACAAAATAAAATAAATGGTACATCCACAATCCGAGGTTCCGGGCGAACGTCGGATTGTTGGCATGCCCGCAAGCCGTCATGCAAGATCTGATTCTGAACGCCGAATATGACACATATCGTTAGATGGCACCACGTTTCATCTGCGGTATATTAGCCGAAACCATCCATTTTGTGTAGAGAGGTGAACTGGTTTGAAAGGAAAAGCATTCAAAGCGCTCATGAGCTGCCTTCTGCTCCTTGGACTGCTGCCCTGGAGCGCATCGGCAGAGACGGTACCCGAATCCGTGATTTACGGCGGCGGTCCGTTCTATGCAGGGGGAACCGACACGATGAACACGCTGAAAGCTTCCGGTTTCACGACGGTCATGCTGTGGACTATCCATGTCAACAGCAACGGGGATCTGGTGTATAACGATCAACCGGTGGTATCTAACGGCACCTATGTCGGCAAAGCATCATGGCCTGCCGAGCTGGCTTCGCTCAAGCAGGCGCCCACCTCGGTGAAGCGCCTTGAGATTAGCGTTGGTTCATGGGGCGTGAGCGATTTCCAGAACATCAAAAATCTCGTCGCCACTCAAGGGACGGGAACCGGAAGCATTTTGTACAAAAACTTTGCTGCGCTCAAGTCGGCGCTTGGGGTTGATGCGGTGAGCTTTGACAACGAGGACTTATACGACGTTAATTCGGCGGTCGCCTTTGGCAAGATGCTGTCCGGGATGGGCTTGAAGATCACGCTGTGTCCTTATACCAACGTCAGCTATTGGCAGAGCGTCAAATCCCAACTGGGATCCAGCGTGGACCGTGTGTATTTGCAGGTATACGACGGAGGAGCGGGGAATGATCCGGCAGCCTGGAGCAGCCAGCTCGGAATGACGGTAATGCCGGGATTGGACAGCAAAACGTCCAGCGGCGGCAACACCCCGGCTCAAGTCAACAGCCGGATGAGCGCGTGGAAGTCGTCGGCGGGCATCCAGGGAGGTTTTATCTGGTATTATGACGCCATTTTGAACAATCCGGGCGGAGGGTCGGCGGCGGACTACGCGGCGGCGATCAACAGTGCGCTGAGCGCACCCGCTAACGGATCGTTGACGACGGGCGGCACGGTATCCGCCAGCGCAATGGGGAGCCCATCCGGCGAAGAGAAGGAGAAGGCGTTTGACGGGAGCAGCTCAACGAAATGGCTGATTTTTACGAATGCGGGATGGATTCAGTATCAATTCGGCGGGGGGGCATCCCATATCGCCACTTCCTACTCGGTAACGTCAGCTAATGATTTTCCAGCAAGGGATCCGAAGAATTGGTCACTTCAGGGATCGAATAACGGCACGAGCTGGACGACGCTGGATACCCGTACAGGCCAAACCTTTGCAAGCCGCTTCCTGACGAAAACGTATACCTTTAGCAACACGACCGCTTATTCGTATTACCGGCTCAACGTGACGGCGAACAATGGTGGCGCGGAGCTGCAGATCGCCGAAATTGGCCTGTATCCGTAAACCGCTAACCTCGCGTGAACCGTTCAACACCGTCAGCTCTCGTTTAGAGGCTGGCGGTGCTTTGCCGTCAATCGCGTTTGATTTTGCCCAGCTCATCCGTTAACCTGTCCAGCTTACGATTTAATGCTTCCAGCTTCTTATCGTAATGGCGGTAGGTTAAATAACCGAGCACCGCTTTGAACAGAAAAAAGACGACCGCGGCGATGACGATCAAAAAGTAATTGTGGGCGAGCTGCCTGATCCAGCTGTTAATCGCATGCATATCCATGGGCCAGCTTCCTTTGTCCTTGTAATGAGTATATATCAGCTTTTTCCATATCGGAGCTATTATATCCGCTTATCATCGAGCGTTTAGAAAATAAGCTGCTGACAGAAGTAATAGCTTCAGTTTCAAAAGTGCCGCCTTTCTGTGAAATCGTGACAGGACGGCCGTCAAGTTGTCGTTATATTGCATTGTTCGGATGCGCTTTCATTTCTATAATGGGGATGACATAAAATACTGCTGAGATGAAGCCGGCAAGCCGTATGGAAGTATCCTTACTGTACCGTATTTTATTGAGGAGGCTGTGTACATGAGCAAAGTTCGCGTAGGCATCATCGGCACGGGAGGCATCGCCGCTTGGCATGCCAGACAACTGCTGGAACTACCGGAGGTTCAAATTACAGCTTTGACGGACACAAGTGACAAAAATCGGAATGCATTTGTGGAAAAATTCGAGCTTCGCGAAGCCCGCCAGTACTCGAATTACGAGGACATGCTGGCACAGGCAGAGCTGGACGCGGTCGTGATCTGTTCACCGCACACCCAGCATTTTCAGCAGGCGCAGGATGTGCTCAACAGCGGTCTGCATGTTCTGATCGAGAAGCCGATGACCTGCTCTTCGGCCGAGGCCGAGCTGCTGATTCATACCGCCGAGCAGGCGGGGAAAATTTTGCAGGTATCGTATCAACGCCACTTTCAACCCGAGTTCCTGTACATAAGGGATGCCATTGCGAGCGGCGTCATCGGCAAGGTTACCTCGGTTACCGCTTCGCTGTATCAGGAATGGAGACAGGGGACGCCCGGTTCCTGGCGGCAAGACCCGGCGCTCTCCGGGGGCGGCTTCCTGATGGATTCCGGCAGCCACATTATCGACGTGCTGCTCTGGACCACCGGGCTGACGCCGGTAGACGTCAAACCGCAGCTGCATATGCATGGTGCACCGGTCGAGATCGATACCTTTACCTCGATCCGGTTTGCGGAAGGAGCTGTGGCTGGATTGAATCTGGTCGGCTATGCACCTTGCTGGCATGAAACCTTTGTGTTCTGCGGCGAGGACGGCGGTATCTTCTATGACAACGGAAAAATCACGCTGCGGCGGCTGAAGCAGGAACCGATCGTCCCTGATCTGCCGGAGCAGACGACGAATCAGGACAAAAGCTTCATCGACGCGATTTTGGGACGGCATGAAGTATTGGTGCCTGGAGAATTCGCCCTGAAGGTTGTTAAGCTGTCCGAGATGATCTACCAGGCGGCAGGCTATGTCCCGCAGGCCGCATCGATAACAGAGGAGGAAAACGTCTAATGAGCAATCCTATCGGAATGCGGATACCACCCAAAATCGGTGCGGAAGGTATCCGGCAAACGGCTCTGTGGGCAGCAGAAGCCGGACTCGATATTCTGGATGTTCCGCAGCTGACTCCGGAAGTAAAGCAGGCGTGCGAGGAGGCCGGCATCGGGATCGGATCGGTCGATGCCCAGCAGACGGCAAAGCTTCTCAGCCGCGACGACTCTGTAAGAGAGGCGGCTGTGACCTCAGTAAAACAGCAAATGGAAGGAATTTCGGAACTCGGCGGCAGCGTCATGTTTATGTGTCTCGTCCCGGAAGACCATACGCTCCCACGCAGGGAGGGCTTCGCTATCTGGAAGGATACGTTTCCGGAACTGGTCCGCCATGCCGAGGAGAAGGGCGTTTATATGGCGATCGAGGGCTGGCCCGGCCCGGCGCCGTATTATCCGACGCTGGGATGTACGCCGGAAATGTGGAGAGCGATGTTCGAAGCGATCCCTTCGCGGCATTTCGGGCTCAACTATGATCCTTCCCACCTGGTCCGGCTGGGCATTGATTATCTCCGCGCTTTAAGCGAATTCGGTGACCGAGTCGTTCACTGCCACGGCAAGGATACGGAAATTTTGCACGATGAACTGTACGAGTGCGGCGTCATCCCCGCAACCTTTGGGGAGAAGTATGGCTTCTCCGAAGGGTCATGGCGCTATACGATCCCTGGGCATGGTGAAGTGGAATGGAGCAAGGTTGCCGTAAGGCTTGACCGGCTTGGTTATCAGGGAGCGGTAAGTATCGAGCTCGAAGATCACCGGTTCTGGGGATCGATCGAGGCGGAGCGGCAGGGGATCGTGAAAGCTGCCGAACATTTGGCTCAGTATTTTAAATGATTTGGACCGGCATATATATATGGCTGTCTTGAATGAAAGGCATCCAGGGGATTCAATCCCGTCATCATCCCGCCATCTCGTATGGCGGGATGATTATTTTTCTGTATCCTTGCCCTTATTTCCTGTGGTAACATCGGGATAACAATGACCGGACCGCGACGGCTCCGGCTAACCACACATGATTTGGAGCCTGCAACCTTATGGGAACACCTTACTCCGCTGTCCTGACTCTGATCGTATCCGCCGGTGTGTTAAATCTTCTGATGGGTTTATATGCCTTGTCGGGAAGGTCCAAGCTCACCATGGTGAGAACCTTTTTTGCGTTCAGCCTTTTGGCAGCCATTTATACGTTCGGGTCCGCGCTTGAACTTGCCAGCGGTTCGCTCGAAGAAATCAAGTTCTGGATCAAGTTCGAATACTTGGGCATGCCGTTTCTGCCTCCGCTGAATCTGCTCATCATTATGTCCTATCTCGGTATGGAGCGTTATTTGGGAAGGCGCCTCAAGATAACCATGTTCATCATTCCCGCGGTCACACTGCTGCTGGTCATGACGAACGATTGGCATCACCTCTATTACCGCGACATTGTCCTGCGGGCAGGCGGGTCCAGCCTTAAGGCGGACGTGGTGGGGGGTCCCTGGTATATTATTCAAGGTGCTTACACGTTCGGCTGCATGATCGGCGGTGTCGTGCTTCTGCTGAGGCACTGGCGGAGAATGCCTTCTTACCGCTTTCAGCTCGGCACGATGCTGATCGGCCTGGTGCTGCCGCTAGCCGGAGACTTTCTTTACCTGGGCGGTCTAACCCCTGAAGGGATGGATCCGATCCCGGTGATCATGACGGTGACTTCAGCGCTTTACTTATGGGCGCTTGTGTCCAAAGGATTATTTCACGTCGCTCCGATTGCCCGGGACAAGCTGTTTGCCAGCATGCGTGACGGGGTGCTGGTACTCGACAGGGACAACCGGCTGGTCGATTACAACCCTGCCGCCGGCGCCATGATTCCAGAGCTCGGCGTCTCGTCCATCGGGGAGCCGCTGGAAGGGCTGTGGGAAAAGCACGCCGGTGGACCGCTGCTTCATTACGATCCGGATACGGATAGCGGTTCAGCAGCGGATATTCAGGAATTGAACTGGCATATTGGAGAGAGGGACTTCAACTATCAAATCCGGACGTCTGTCATCCGCAATCAGGGCGGGCAGCCGGCCGGACGGCTGATCGTGCTGATCGATGTCACCGAGAAAGCGCGTCTTCAGGAAGAGCTTTGCCAGCTGGCTTACTATGACGGGTTGACGCGGATTTACAATCGTGCCCATTTTATGAAGCTGGCCAGCGGCCTGCTGTACGACTGCCTGAAACAGGAGGAGCCAATGTCGCTGCTGCTGTTCGACATCGATCACTTCAAGCGGATCAACGATGAGTTCGGGCATGATACGGGCGATGACGCCCTGATGCACATCGTCGCGGTATGCCGTGAGCAGCTGCGACCCGAGGATGTGTTTGGCAGGTACGGGGGCGAGGAGTTTGTGGTCGCCCTTCCGGGGCTCAGCCCGGTAGAGGCTGCCGGAGCAGCGGAGCGCATACGCGCCAGCCTTGCCCTGCAGCCGCTTGAGACAGCGGGCGGCCCACTGTCGATGACGGCAAGCTTTGGTGCCGCCGGCTTGCCTGCGGCGGGCTTGGCGAGAATGGAAGCAGCGGCGAGCGCGGAGGCGGGCGAGACTGGCCCGTCGTCAGCTTGGGTCCGTGATGGAGGTCTTACAGCGGGGATGGAAGTCACATCCGCGGGAGTGCTCCCTATAGGAGGAGGCAATTGGCCGGATGCCGAGCTGCGGCGGCTGCTGAAGCTGGCCGACCGGGCGCTGTACGATGCCAAGCGGGCCGGAAGAGACACGGTGCGGATTGCCGCGGAAACGTCCTGAACAATATGGAATGAAGGAAGCCAGCCCCTTGGGGACTGGCTTTATTTGTGTATATGCATAGTGTATATGAATATTACATTGTTACACTAATCAATCTTCCGTTCCGGCGGCCGTCCTTGTTATGGAGGCGTGTGACTGCCGGTATTCCCTTGGCGTCATGCCGGTAATCTTCTTGAAGAGCCCGTTGAAAAACGCGATGTCCGTATACCCTACGGCGCCTGAGATATCGTGAATCCGGCGGTGACTTGACCGGAGCAGGCGGCAAGCCTCCTGAATCCGGATCCGCTGCAGATACTTGATTGGTGTGAGTCCGGTATGTTTGACGAACAGCCTCTGAAACTGCCGCTCCCCAATCCCGAGCTCACCGGCTAGCTCCTCTACGGTAAACGGACGGCTGTAATGGCCATGAAGCATAGACAGCACATGGTCCATACCTACGGTAGGCGGCGGTGCCCCTTCCACCGTGGCTTCGTGAATCCGGATGATGCAGATCATCAGCTGAAGCATGCCTGCGTACAAGGCGGTTTCCCTTCCGGTACGTTCCACCGAATACTCACGATAGAGCCGTTCAAACCAGCCTTTGGCTTCGCCGTCACGGTCGCGGTAGTGCATGATTTCGTTAAAAGCCAGAAGCCTTCCGAGCTCATCGCCTCCAGGCACCATTTCCAAAATTTTGGTGGCATTCTCCATGGAAGTCAGGCAGTTATACACGATCAGCTGACGGTCTTTGGCCGTTGACCCCGGCCTGAACACATGCGAAGCGCCGATCGGAATGACGAACAGGTCCCCCGCAGATACGGGCATGACCTCATCGCCTGTATGGTGATACCCGGTTCCTTCACTGACATAACTCATTTCCAGAAAATCATGGTGATGTTCGGTTAACTCATAGGACTCGGCGTTGCGGTTTACGAAAATCGAGAAGTCATCCCAATTGTTGAAATACTCCCTGCCGCTCAGCAGCCTTACCGTACGCTTAGGCATGATGATTATCCTCGCTATGTCGGAATTACCGGGTAAAATGTCGCTTTCACCTAAATTACCCGGGGTGTTAATCATTTTATGATAAATAGGAGGATAGAACAAGATCTGGTCATGGAACGCTGGAAATGTTGCGCGAAAAGGTGTATGGAAGCAGCCGAAAGGCTGGCGGCAGAATCTTTTCCTGATATGGCAGTGTGATTCGAAAGCGTTTCCATGAAAGGGGACGAACTTGGTACAGAAAGGGGATGGAGGTATGGATGCTCATATCGCCGTTGACATCGGGGCATCAAGCGGGCGCCTCGTTCTCGGAAGGCTGAAGCATTCCAAGCTGGTGCTGGAGGAAATCCACCGATTCGACAACGGCTTCCGTGAGCTGGACGGCTCTCTGTATTGGGATATCGAGCATTTGCTGGAGCAAATCGTTGCGGGGCTGCAGGCAGCCAAAAAGGCCGGCGTCGATTCCTGTACTTTGGGGATCGATACCTGGGCGGTGGATTATGCACTGGTCGACCGGGAAGGCAGGAGGCTTAGGGAAGTCTATGCGTACCGTGACCGGCGGACGGATTCGGCCCCGGCGGAGCTGGAAAAGCTGATTTCCCGCGAAGCCCTGTATGAGAAGACAGGCATCCAGCAGCTGACGTTCAACACGATCTACCAGCTGTTTGCACATGACCGGGAAGAACGGGCACGGGTAGACCAGGTTCTGCTCGTACCGGATTATTTGTATTTCCGTCTGTCAGGTAGGCGGATCAACGAAGTGACCAACGCGTCCACCACCCAGCTGCTGAACTTGCAGAGCCGGGATTATGATGCAGAGCTGTTGTCCATTCTCGGGATGCGGCGGGAACAGTTTGCCGCGCTGACCGAGCCGGGAACCCCCCTTGGAGGGCTGGACCCGGCACTTCAGCAGCGGTACGATTTGCCGTTGTGCAGCCTCGTCGTTGCGGCAACCCATGATACCGCTTCCGCGGTGCTTGGAGTGCCCGCCCGTGAGGGGAGTTCCTGGGCCTTCTTGAGCAGCGGTACATGGTCCCTTCTGGGCGTGGAGCGGGATCAGCCCCTGAACACGAAGGAAACGATGGCAGCGAACTACACCAATGAATGGGGCGCTTACGGAACATATCGTTTTTTGAAAAATATTACGGGCCTCTGGTTAATACAGGAAGTCCGCCGGCAGAGCGGAGACCGGTACAGCTTTGCTGAGCTGGTTCAAATGGCGGAGCAAAGCGAGCCTTACCGCAGTCTGATCGACTGCAATGACGACCGGTTTCTAAATCCGCCGGATATGGCGGAGGAAATCCGCCGCTTTTGCAGGGACACCGGGCAGAAGGTTCCGGAGTCGGTGGCCCAGGTGGCACGCTGCATCTTCGACAGCTTGGCTCTAAGCTACGGCACGTACTTGGATGAGCTGGAATCGTTGACCGGAGAACCCGTCGAAGTCCTGCACATTGTAGGCGGCGGAGCGAAAAACGAACTGCTCTGCCAGCTGACGGCGGACGCCACCGGCCGGGAGGTCTGCGCAGGCCCCGTCGAATCCACGGCGCTCGGCAACCTGATGGTCCAAATGATCCAAACTGGAGTGTTCAGGGATATCCATGAAGCCAGAAGAACCGTTGCCGAATCTTTTGAAGTGACCCGCTATAAACCGGGCCCGCTCGTGGCCGGCGTGAAGGAACGCTGGAATAGGATCGTGAAGAAATGATCATATACCAAATCCAATTTTCGGGAGGCAAGTAACATGGATCAACAAATTCAGAAGAGCTATGAGGATGCCAAAACGCTTTATGCCCAGCATGGGATCGACGTCGACCAGGCGCTGGAAAAGCTGGCGCAAATTAAAATTTCGCTCCACTGCTGGCAGGGTGACGATGTGCGAGGTTTTCTGTTCAGAGACGCGGAGCTTAGCGGAGGAATTGCGGTAACCGGCAGTTATCCGGGACGCGCCGCCACACCGGATCAGCTGAGAGACGATCTGGAGAAAGCCTTGTCCTTGATCCCCGGCAAGCATAAAGTAAACCTCCATGCGATATATGCGGACACTGAAGAGAAGGTTGATCTTGACGAGCTCGAGCCCCGCCATTTTCAGCGTTGGGTCGATTGGGCCAAAGATCAGGGACTCGGTCTGGATTTCAATCCTACGTATTTCTCCCATCCGAAAGCGGCCGACGGTTTTACACTCAGCCATGCGGATGAGGAAATCCGCCAGTTCTGGATCCGCCACGGCAAGGCATCCCGCAGGATTGCCGAGCATTTCGGCCGCGAGCTGGGTCAGCCCTGCGTGACCAATAGCTGGGTACCTGACGGGTACAAGGATACGCCGGTCGACCGCCTGTCACCGCGCCAGCGGCTGCGCGATTCGCTTGACGAGATTTTCAGCGAAGAGATCGATCCGTCGTATAACATCGACGCGGTGGAGAGTAAGTTGTTTGGTTTGGGCTCCGAGAGCTACGTTGTGGGTTCGCACGAATTTTATATGGGCTACGCGCTGTCCCGGGGAAAATCGGTCTGCCTCGATGCCGGGCATTTTCATCCGACTGAAGTGATCAGCAACAAGCTGACGTCCATCCTGATGTTCAGCGAACATTTGCTGCTGCATGTCAGCCGTCCCGTGCGCTGGGACAGCGACCATGTCGTAACGATGGATGATGAGCTGCTCGAAATCGCCCGCGAGCTGGTCCGGGGTGATTTGCTGCCGAGAACGAGCATTGGCCTGGATTTCTTTGACGGCAGCATCAATCATATTGCAGCATGGGTCATCGGCACCCGCAATACGATCAAAGCGCTCCTCCGGGCCATGCTGGAACCGGTGGATGAGCTGAAAAGGATCGAGCTTGCAGGCGATTTCACCTCACGGCTGGCTTTGACCGAGGAGTTCAAATCCTACCCTTTCGGGGCCGTGTGGGATTACTACTGCGCTTCGCAGGGCGTGCCTGTGCGTGAGCAGTGGCTGCATGAAGTGAAACGCTATGAGGAGCAAGTGTTATCCGCTAGATACAGCTTGGTTCAGAACTCTTAATTTCTGGCAGAGCTTAGAATGAAGTGCTTTAAAACAGTAGCGACGCCGCATCCGGCGTCGTTTTTTTATAATATCAGAAAGTATAAACTCCAAGGCGATGGCTTCCTGATATTGCAAGAAAAATTACCTTTAAACGCGGTCTGTCTTCTTTGAAAGTACGTCGATAGACGTTTTTTTACGTCGGCAATAACCGTATCGTTTGGCTTGGCAGGGCAGAATTATTTTCGAATCATACATCTCGCTAAGTTTAGTCCATGCAAGCGGCTGGACCGATTTAATGGGCTGTCCGCGCACGGGCTAATTCGTTCTATATCTGTTTTCAGCTGAATGAAAAGACGTGAATTTGTTCTATGGGATGCATCAATTTGTGTATGACACGGGGGTTGAGCCTCGTGCTACGATAACCGTGCGCATGAGGGTTCTGACAATTTGAAAGCGCTTCACATTGTGGGCAGGATAGAGTCTCATGCTTCAGGCATATGAAGGGGTTACTTTACCTAAAGGAGGCTGAAGATATGAAAAAAGGAAGACCGTGGAAAACCGGAGCTGCAGCGTTGATGCTGGCTATGCTCCTGCCGTCCGGGATGGGCAGCGCTGACGCGGCATTGACCGAGGTGCCATATGCCATGGATTCAAGCAACCAAGCGGGTTGGTGGACGCCCCTCGAAACGTATGGAACGGGATTGGAGTACGCCTACATGGCGTATAACGCGCCGGGAAGCGCCGAGTCAACGCATAAAGTATATATCGCCAGGCGGGACGGGAATGGGGGATGGTCCAATATTCCAGTCATGAACGGGAGCTCGGTTGCAGAATACAGCGATGATTTGGGACATAATCAGCCCTCGATCGCGCGGGACGGGAGCGGCAGGTTTCACGTGTTCGCTTCGATGCACCACGAAGCATGGCATTATTTCCGGTCCGACACGGTAGGGGGCGCGCCGCAAAACCATTCCGCCGATATGCCAACGCCTTCCACGTTTAAAGGCACCTATCCCGTCTTGACCACGGCACCGAACGGAGACGTATACCTGTTGATCCGGTCCGGCGAAGACGCCGCCGGCTACCGGTCAGGGCAGCTGTTCCGGTGGGATAACGCGGCTTCCACATGGTCCAAGGTGGCCGTGATCGGCTCGTCCTTGAACAAATCGTTCTACCCTGATGATCTTGTTTTTGATGCGAACGGCGACCTTCACATTTTGTTCGAGTGGTCCGCATTTGCAGCCAGTCCGCTGCGGCATGAATTGACTTACGTCAAATACAGCCCATCGACAGGCAGCTTCACCAAGGCCGACGGAAGCGCCGTTTCTCTGCCGCTGACGCCGGGAACCGCCGATATCATCCAGCCGCTCTCCCCGACCGAAGCGTATGTTCAGACGGGAAGTGACCCCGGTGGCCCCGGTGTGCAGAGCGCCAAACTGGCCGTCGATTCGTCCGGCAATCCCGTCGCAGCCTACCGCTACCGGGAGGAAGGCAGTACGACCTTTTCCGTGAAGTATGCATCCTATGGAGTCAACGGCTGGAACCTGCAAACCGTGTATAACGCTTCCGAGACCAAGGCAGCCATTGATATTACATGGGCCGGCTCGGTGCCGCGGGTGTACTACGCCAAGAGCAGCGGTACGGACCGCGCATTTATGGCCGCACCGACGGGCGGGGGCTGGAGCCAAACGTCCATCGCGCCAGGCAAGCCGATCGAGCGGCTTAGCGTGGAGCGCAATGAAAACGGCGTCGATATTATGTACCTTGTGGACGTCTCGAACCGCAAGCTGTATTACGGTAGAAACTGAGCCTGCGATCTTGCTGAAAGCAAGATCAAATTATACGTATAAATCTCCTGAAGGACCGCATAAGGGTGCGGTTCTTTTTTCGTTAACAGGCAGGACCAACAGCGGCGTGTCAATAGAACGATTTGATGCTTTTTTTCAGGGCTGCACACTACAAATTTACGCTCTTGAACAAACCTTGTTATCTAGGGACATCGTGTGAGATATAATGGGAGCACCAAGTGTAAAAAAGGAGTTCTCGTTATGCGGAAATGGCTCGGTTACCTCATTCCCCACAAGCTGAAATACCGGTTGTTTGCCCTGTTTGCGCTCGTCATTTTGCTTCCGTTCAGCGTGCTGAATTTGTACAATTACCAGAAAATCGAATCGCTTGTCCAAAATAAAATCAGCGAGCAGAGCCACGAGCAGCTGGACAATCTGCACCGGTCACTCGAGGATCAGCTCAGCATTGCGTTCAAGACGCTGATTTTCCTGGAACAGGACACCGAGGTGAGGCGCATTCTGCAGAAGCCGGAGGAACGGTCGGTCCTGGATAACAAAGAGATCATGGAGGACAAGTTCAAAGGGCTCAACAACAGCTTTTTCCTGTACAATCCGTCCGTTTATTTCACGCTTCTCGACAACAGCGGCCATGTGTATACATCCTATCCGCCGAATACTTCCCTGAATTACAGCCAGATTGCATCTAACGCATCTTTTAAGGCGCTTAAGGAATCCAAGTCCTCTTATCTCTGGGTGTCCGACGACGCCAATTACGTGTCACGTGACATCAGTAAGAGCCCGAGCCTGCTGTCTTTGTACGCCGAACTGCGCGACCGGAGCAACAAGGCCTACGGCTTGGCACGCATCAGCATCGATTTTTCCTTTTGGTTTCAATCCATGCTGCAAAAATCCGAAAGCGATCAAGCCTACTTTATCATGACCCGTACCGGTGAGGTGATCGCAAGGTCGATTCCCGATTCGTCATTGTCTGCCGCAGCCGTCAAAGAAATCGCAGACATGCCGCAGAGCGGTCATTGGACGGATCAGCAGTCCGACACGCTGGTGAATTACAGCTATTTGTCTTCCCTGGATTGGTATTTGGTGGATCGAATACCGCTTCATCTGCTGTTCCGGGAAATCGAAACGCTGAAGAAGCAATACTTTGTAACCTTTTATGCCATTACCGCCGCGTTTATTGCGGTAGCGTTCATGATTGCCCATGCGTTTACAAGGCCGTTGTCGCATATGCAGATCAAGATGAAGGAGGCGGTCCGCAAGGATCTGCGGATCCGGCTGCCTGAGAAGCGGTACAAGGGAGAAATTTTGGAACTGACCCGGACGTTTAACACGATGATGGTCGATATGAATGGTTTGGTCCAGCGGCTGAGAGCCGAAGAACGGCAGAAGGATGCGGTGCATTTTCAGATGCTGCTGGCGCAGATGAACCCCCATTTCCTGCTGAATACGCTGAATACGATCAAGTGGATCGGCCTGCGGAGCGGTAGCGAAGAAACCGTCGAGATCTGCCTGTCGCTCGGAAAGCTGCTCGAGACGAGCCTCAACTCCGACGTGGACCTGATTCATCTCCGGGATGAAATCGAGCTTACGCGCGCCTTTCTTTATATTCAGCAGGTGCGATATGGGAACCGCTTTCAAGTGGAGTTCAGCTATGATGAGGAGCTGGTGTATGCGCTGGTGCCGAAGCTGAGCCTGCAGCCCTTGGTGGACAATGCAATCAAGCACGGCATCGGCAATATGGCCGAAGGCGGACGGATTCTGATCCGGATGGGGCGCAGCCCGCTGCTGCAGGACCGGCTCACTCTGGAAGTCGAAGACAATGGCATCGGCATCGATCAGTCCAGCAAAAATCAGGGCGAAGCCCGCAAGCGTCCGAGCATCGGATTGCAAAATGTGAGGGAGCGGCTTCGCCTTTTGTTCAAGGACAAAGGGGAGCTTGAGGTCATCCCGCTTGAGCAGGGTACGCTGTGCCGGATGCACCTGCCCGTGCTGCTGTCCGAGCCCTACGAGAATACGCGTCAATCGATATCATGAACGATCTAAATGGAACTAAAATGTTGATCCGGCTGATTTCTTGGAATGTGCAACTGTTCTAAGTCTGAGCTGTGACTTTCTTTGGTTCCTTCTATCTAGCTGTTAAGGAGTGAACGCGCATGTGGAAAGTGCTGCTGGTTGAAGACGAAACCTTCGT
The DNA here is from genome assembly GCF_025809195.1 of Paenibacillus sp. PSB04. Lineage (NCBI taxonomy): Bacteria > Bacillati > Bacillota > Bacilli > Caryophanales > Paenibacillaceae > Paenibacillus > Paenibacillus sp. PSB04. Next base: position 5,467,256 of record NZ_CP081301.1, on the reverse strand, counting down.
GAGGGAGTCGGTCAAGGAGATCATCCGGTGGGAGGAGATGGGCTTTACGCTTGCGGGCGAGGCGAGCAATGGGTTGGAAGCGTTACCGATAATCAAGAACGACCCGCCGGATCTGGTGCTGTGCGATATCGTCATGCCGCAGATGGACGGCCTTGAACTTCTGCAGGAAACGCGGAAAGCCGGCATCGGGTCCAAGTTCGTCATGCTGACCTGCATCGGGGACTTTGAATCCATGCGCCGAGCGATGGAATACGGGGCCTCCAACTATATTTTGAAGCTGTCCATGAGTGTGAAGGATCTTCGGGAGACGCTGTCCAAAGTGAGCAGGGAGCTGTCTGCCCGGCAGCCGCAAGTCGAACGTCCGGTTCGACAGCCGGCGGCCCGGGAGAAGATTACGCACCCGGAAGTGAACAAAATTATGGAGTATATCGAACAAAACTACGATCAGGACATTACGCTCAAATCGCTCGCCCGTTATGTCATGATGGGGGAAAACTACGTCAGCGCCTTGTTTAAAAAGAAAACCGGGGAGACCTTGATCCACTATCTGCACCGGACGAGGGTCGAGAAGGCCATCGAATACTTGACGACGACGGACCTTCCGGTCAATCGGATCTGCCAGAACGTTGGTTTTATGAACGACAACTATTTTATTAAAATTTTTAAACGGATGACGGGGATGACCCCGAGCCAATACCGGATGAAGCAATAGAACAAAATGCATATTCAGTATCGGTCACGAGCCGCCGAACTGCGTATTTCTGTTCCATGGGAATCATGATTCTGTTACTTACGGCGGGGCCCGCCGCTTTGCTATCCTTGAGCTGCAACAAACAATTCATTTTGATACGGGGGGCTTCAATTGAGAAAAAAAGGTTGGCTTGCGGGATTCGTATCGCTGGCGCTGATCGCGGGCGTGGTATCGGGCTGCTCCGGCGGCGGCAGTAAGGGGGATGCCGAGGGGGCGGCGGGCAGTGCAAAAGCCGCTTCGTCCGCTTCAGGCGGCGCCGTCAAACTGAAAATGTGGGGCGGGGTTCCGCCGGAGGCCGGTCCGCAAGAGGTGGTGGATGCCTGGAATAAGGATCACCCGGATATTCAAGTGGAGTATGTGCGCTTTGTCAATGACGATGAAGGCAACTTGAAGCTGGATACGGCGATTATGACCGGACAGGATGTCGATCTCTTCGTCAACTATTCCGCTTCCCAGGCGTCAAAACGGGTAGCTTCGGGGGCTGCGGCTGATCTGAGCGCCTTCACGGACTATAATATCGATGAGAAAATGGGGCCCGAAGCGGCCGGCTGGAAGATCGACGGCAAATATTATGGCGTACCGACGACAAAAAGCTCCTTTTTCGTCGCGCTGAACAAGGATGCCTTGGATGCAGCCAACCTCCCGGTTCCGAAGGACTGGACCTGGGATGAGATGAGGGAATACGCCAAGAAGCTGAAGAAAGGCGAAGGCTACGGTTTTATCCAGAATACCGAGCCGTTTGTCGATCCGATCGACTCCGTGCTTGCCAAAGAAGGCTATACCAAGGCGGACGGCAGTTCCAATCTGGATCATCCGCTTGTGCGCAAATGGCTGGAAAGCTTGTATGGCATGATGAAGGATGACAAGACGACGCCTCCGCTCGGCGAGCAGCTGACGTCCAAAATGCCGGTCGAGCAAATGTTCCTCAGCGGTGAAGTGCCGATGCTGAACATCGGGGCCTGGCTGCTCCGCAGCTCCAACAACTTTACCGATTATCCGCGCGATTTCAAAATTGCGTTTGCACCGGTACCGCGGCTGGAAGAAGACGCCGCAAACTACGTGACCCGCGGCGGACTGGGCGATTATATATCGATTAACGCCAAGTCCAAGTATCAGAAGGAAGCGTGGGAGTTCCTGAAATGGTACGCGGACGGCGGTATGGCACCGATGGCAGCGGGCGGGCGTCTGCCTGCATCCAAGGATGCGGATCAGGATACGGCGCTGAAGAGCATGCTGGGAGACAAGGGGGACACCTACGATCAGGAATCCTTGATGTACGTCATGTTTGACAACAAGACGCCGACCTTCGTCCGGACTGTTCCGCAGGAGGTTATGGATCTGCGCTCGCAGGAATATGAGAAGTACTTCCTGGGGTCCCAGGACCTGGACGCGACGGTGGCGGCCATGGTGAAACGCCATGACGAATATTTAAAATCCAATCCGCAGCAGTGACCTATTGCCTCGAAGGTGGTACGCTATTTGAACACAAGGGATGGCCAAGTCTATTGGCTGTCCCTTGCGCATTCTGGATACTTGGATCAAAGCAAAAAAAGTGCCGAGGCAAGGGAGAACAAAAACGGCGAACAACAGCGATCGGTGGAAACTTCATGCAATTGCCCCTACATGGATCCGATTTCCCGATTATCGATAGAACGATTTGATGAACAAGCGCAGCGAGTCGTCCTCGAGGCGCTTTTTTTTGCATCATTTTGTGATATGAAGACGATGGTTTTGTTCCTTCTGCGAAACGTCCCGGCTTGCTAGACTGAGGACATCAAAAATATGAAAGTAGGCGAAACGCATGAACAACCATTGGATGAGAAGGCAGCGCAGGCTGGGTTACGTCTTCATCGGGCCCAGCATGATCGGCGTGCTGCTGTTCTTTCTCATACCGGCCGCATACTCTCTGGGTTTGGTCTTCACGGATTACAAATTCATGAATCCCAAGGTCGGGTTCGTCGGTCTCGATAATGTAACCCGGATGCTGCACGACAAGCTGTTTTACCTGTCCTTGAAGAACACCGTACTGTTCCTCGTGGCGGTGCCGGTGTCCATCGCGCTCGGCTTTGTCGTCGCGGTCATCCTGAACCAGCGGATCTACTTGAAAAAGCTTCTGCGCGCCCTGTACTTTATGCCGTACATTACGAGCGGGGTGGCCGTCGCGTTTGTGTGGATGCTGCTGTTCCAGCCGAAACAGGGGCCGATCAACGGATTTCTCCGAGGCATCGGCATGGATCATCCTCCCGGATGGCTGTCGACGACCACCTCCTCCATGTTTGCGATCGACATCATTTGGATCTGGTTTCTGATGGGGTATAACATGATCATTTATTTAGCGGCACTGCAGGAGGTATCGCCGGAGCTGCTGGAAGCCGCGAAGATCGACGGCGCCCGGCCGGGACAGCTGCTCCGCAAAATCATCTGGCCGCTCGTCAGCCCCACCACGTTTTTGCTGCTGGTGACCGGAATGATCATGACGATCAAGACGTTCGGCATTATTCAGGCGACAACGCAGGGCGGCCCCGGGAACAGCACGACCATCTTGTCCCTGTACGTCTACCAGAACGCCTTCCGGTACTACGACATGGGCTACGCCGCTACGATATCGTGGGCGCTGTTCATCATCATCCTGATCATTACGGTGATCCAATGGATCGGCCAAAAACGATGGGTTCATTACTAAGAGAAAGAGAGGCCTGAAGCATCATGGAACTCCAAAAACGACTGCTGGCCGGCACGCCGGGCAGGCTGCTGGTGACGCTGATCATGCTGGCGCTGGCCATCGTGATGGTTATGCCTTTTCTGTGGATGATCAGCACGTCTTTGAAAACACCGACCGAAGTATTCAAATACCCGATTGAGTGGATTCCCGCGCATCCGACATGGGAACACCACCTCAAGGTGTGGACCGGACCGAAAAGCTTCGGTACTTACTACCTGAATTCGCTAAAAATCGCCCTGATCGGCATGGCGGGCGCCACGTTCCTGTCCGCGTTTGCGGCTTACGGTTTTGCCCGGATCGAATTCAAGGGAAGGAACGCGCTGTTCATGCTATATTTATCCATGATGATGATTCCCCCGCAGGTCCTGTTCGTGCCCAAGTTCATCATGTTTGAATGGGCCGGCATTTATAATACGCATCTCGCACTGATTCTGCCCGGCCTGTTTACGATTTTCGGTGTATTCATGCTGCGCCAGTTCTTCCTGTCCATTCCCCATGAGATTTCCGAGTCGGCTTTTATCGACGGGGCGGGGCATTTCCGGATCTTCTTCCGGCTCATACTGCCTCTCGCCAAACCGGCGCTGGCTACCTTGGCCATTATCGATTTCTCCTGGCAGTGGAACGATTACGAGAACGCGCTGGTCTTTTTGATCGACGAGCGGCTGTACACCATTCCGCTTGGACTTCAGAACTTTATCCTGGAAAATACGGTGGACTACAACGGCATGATGGCCGCGGCGTCTGCAGGCATTATCCCGATGATCGTCGTGTTTGCGATCGGCCAGCGCTACATTATTCAAGGGTTGACCAACTCTGCGGTGAAAGGGTGAGAGGATGAAAACCGAGACGATACGAAGCGACGTAACCGTCATTGGCGGCGGGCTGGCCGGCGTATGTGCCGCTATTGCGGCGGCAAGGCTCGGCAGCCAGGTCGTGCTTGTGAACAACCGCCCGGTACTCGGCGGCAATTCAAGCAGTGAGGTGCGGGTGTGGGTGTGCGGGGCGACCGCGCACGGCATTAACCGGTACGCTAGGGAGACCGGCATCATGGGCGAACTGTTCGTCGAGAACCAGTACCGCAATCCGGAAGGCAATCCGTACCTGTGGGATTTGGTGATCCTGGAAGCGGTGCGGGCGGAGCCGAACATTACGCTGCTGCTGAACACCGATGTGCATGAAGTTGAGGCGGACGGTCCGGAGGAGAACCGGACGATCCGGTCGGTGACCGGCTGGATGATGGGCTCCGAGCGGCGCATCCGCATGGAAAGCCCGGTCTTTCTCGATTGTACCGGCGACGGTCTCGTCGGCTTTATGGCGGGCGCCCGCTGCCGGATCGGCCGGGAAGCCTCCCGTGAATACGGGGAAGCGTGGGCGCCGGAGGAGGCGGACGGTATCACCTTGGGCAGTACGCTGTTGTTTTACACGAAGGACGCGGGTCATCCCGTCCGGTTCGTACCGCCTTCTTTCGCCAAGGACATTACGCAGACGCCGATTCCGATCAAGCGGGTCATCCGCAGCGGCGACTCGGGCTGCCATTACTGGTGGATCGAGTGGGGAGGCGAACTGGACACGGTCCATGACAACGAGGTCATCCGGGATGAACTATGGTCGGTTATCTATGGGATCTGGGATTATATTAAAAATTCAGGGCGGTTTGATGCCGACGCCATGACGCTGGAATGGGTCGGTTCCATTCCGGGAAAAAGGGAATATCGCCGCTTTGTCGGCGACTATGTGCTGAACCAGAATGACATCATCGCGCAGGAACCGTTCCCTGACCGCATCGCCTTCGGCGGCTGGTCCATCGATCTGCACCCGCCGCAGGGGATGTATGCCGAAGCCAGCGGCTCCAAGCATATGCACGCGGACAGCATCTACCATATTCCGTTCCGCAGCCTGTATTCGGCGAACGTCTCCAACCTGCTGTTCGCCGGCCGCAACATCAGCGCTTCCCACGTGGCTTTTGGCACAACGCGCGTCATGGCTACATGCGCGGTGATGGGGGAAGCGGCCGGAACCGCCGCTGCGCTCTGCGCGGCGAAGGGCGTGCCGCCGCGGGCCATTTACCGCTCGCATCTGCACGAGCTGCAGCAGACGCTGCTGCGCCAGGACGCGGCAGTCATCGGCCTGCGGCATGAAGACGACCGCGACCTCGCCCGCCAGGCGAAGGTATCGGCCTCGTCGGTCCGCGGCAGCATCGGCGTCACCAAACCGCATTCAGCCTACCGGCTGGAGCGGGATGCCGCAATTTTGTTTCCGGTGGAGCCGGCGATGCAGGGACTGGAGCTGCTCGTAGACGCGAGCGGGGATACACAGCTGACCGTGGAGTTGTGGGACACCGGCCGTCCGGAAAACTACGTGCCCGGCACAAAGGTGGCTGAAGCCGAAGCAGCTGTTTCCAAGGGTGAAGCGCAGTGGATATCCCTTCCGCTGGCTTGGGCACCGGACACGCCGCAGAATGCTTTTGTCATCATCCGCGGGAATCCGGACATCAGCCTGTACCGGGCGGCTGAACCCCTTACCGGCGTTCTCGCATTTGAGAAGGGGGCGGTGCCTAACGCTTCAGCTGATTTGGAGGACCATGACGAGAATCAGCCCGTCGTGGCCTGGAGCATGAAGGCGCTGGTCCGGCAGCCGTTCTGCTTCAAGGTTCTGGGTAAGACCGCTGCCTATTCGCCGGCCAAGGCGATTGGCGGATACAAGCGGCCGTTCGGCGGACCCAATCTGTGGGCGTCGGATCCGATTGGGCCGGAAGACGAGGCATGGCTGCAGTTGACATGGGAGAGTGAAATCACGCTGCAGGAGGTGCGGCTGACATGGAACGATGACGTCAATGAAGACCTGATTAATCTGCATCATCACCGTACACCGTTCGAAATCATCCCTGAACTGGTCAAGTCATACCGGATCGAGGCATGCATCCGTGGGGAATGGGGCACGATCGCCAGTGTTCAGAATAATCGACGAAGAAGCAATCGGATCGCTTTGAATGAGCGTATCTCCGCCGACGTGCTGCGCCTCGTGATCGAAGAAACGAACGGTGCCCCTGCCGCCGAACTCGTGGAGATTCGGGTATATTGATTGGAAGGTCAACGGAACCCATCGTCACAAAAGTACGGTTTGAGGCAGCCATCCACCAAGATGGCTGCCTTTTCGAGTTAGCGCAAGCTAGATAGTTGGTCCTATGTCGAACCGCAGTATGAGACGATGTTCCCTTTTTGTTGGAAAACTGAACCAAATTCGGGGTGATGAACGTAGTACCGAATAGTCCAACAAAAGGAGGTTCATTCATGAAAAAAAGGATGGCATGGCTTCTGGCCGCCGCACTGACATTGACCCCGCTGGTTCCGACCGCAGCGATGGCGTCTGGCACGGAAGCGACGGTTCCAGCCGCCAAAGGGCTTAAACAAATCGCCGCAGAGAAAGCGGAACTGCTCACGAAGCAGTACGGGACGATCAGCGTGCAGTACGCGCTCATCGACCAAGGGAAGATTCAAGTTTCCGGCCAAACCGGAACGAATGATCAAGGGGGCAAGGTTCCGCTAACGAGCGGCACGATGTACGGCATCGGCTCAACGAGTAAAATGTTTACGACCGCCGCCGTCATGAAACTGGTTGACGAGGGGAAAATCAACCTGGATACCCCGCTTGTACAGTACATACCGGAATTCAAAATGAAGGATGAGCGTTACAAGCAAATTACCCCGCGCATGCTGCTGAACCATTCCTCCGGGATTCAAGGTTCCAGCCTGAATAATGCGTTTTTGTTTGAAGACTCGGACCCTTATGCGCACGACACTCTGCTTGAGCAGCTGTCCAAACAAAGCTTAAAGGCCGATCCGGGCGCTTTCTCGGTGTATTGCAACGACGGCTTTACGCTGGCAGAGATCTTGGTGGAACGTGTAAGCGGGATGAAATTTACTGCCTTCGTTCATCAATATTTCACCGGACCGCTGGACATGAAGAATACCAAAACTTCGCAGGATATGGTGGATCCTTCCCAAACGGCAGGTCTCTATTATCCGGGCATTCAGCAGCAGCTGCCGAACGAAACGGTGAACGTGATCGGAACGGGAGGCATTTATTCCACAGCGGAGGATTTGGCGCGGTTCTCGCAAATCTTTACCGGACAACAGCAGGGCATCCTGTCCGCCAAGTCGGTGGAAGCTATGGGTCAGCCTGAATACAAAAAAGGATTGTGGCCAAAAGATGCGGACAATTCCTTTGATTACGGCCTGGGCTGGGACAGCGTTAGGCTGTATCCGTTTAACGACTATGGCATCAAAGCAATGGTTAAAGGCGGGGACACGATTCTGTACCACGCTTCGCTGATCGCCCTTCCGGAACAGAATATGGCTGCGGCTGTCGTATCATCAGGCGGAAGCAGCTCGACGAACCAGCTCCTTGCGACACAAATCCTGCTGGAAGCGCTGAAAGAAAAAGGGACGATCAAAGAGATTAAGCCGGACAAATCGTTCGGTAAACCGGTTCCGTCCAGCATGCCGGAAGATCTGAAGAAGGAAGCCGGATATTACGGCTCGACCAATCAACTGGTCAAGGTTGATTTGAAGGATGGAATGATGTCCGTCACAGTTCCGAATGTACCTGAGTATCCTGCGGAGAAATATGTGTACACTTCGGACGGAACGTTCGTGAACGAAGCGGGTACCGCGAAAGTCAGCATTGTGAAGGAAAAGAATGGCTTGACTTACCTATGGGTCCAGGAATACAGCAGCGTTCCTGAGCTTGGGCAAATCGCGTTGTCCCATTATCTGGCTCAAAAGCTGGACAGCAACCCGCTGACGAAAGACGCGGCCAAAGCTTGGGATCAGCGTGAAGGTAAAACCTATTATCCGGTGAACGAAAAATACACGTCGGTCATGTATTTGATGAAGCCTACGCTGGAGATCAAGCGGGCCCAAGATTTCCAAGGGTATTTGAACGACAAAAAAATTACCGGACCGAATACGGCAGCCAGCGTTCTTCAGGTTCCGGGCATGGGCGGCCGGGACACGTCGGAATACAGCTTCTATAAAAAAGACGGGGCCGAATACCTGGAAGCCGCGGGCAGCGTGTTCGTCAGCGAAGATCTGGTGAAGCCGCTGTACCATGGCAAACAATCGACCGTCAGCATCAAGGCCGATGGTTATGCAAGATGGTTCACGGTTCCGAAGCAAGCCGCCGGAAAAACGATGACGGTGAAGCTTCCGGTTGAAGGAGGATTCGTCGTTTATGACGCCGAAGGCAAGCTCGTAAATATGAGTGAAGTCAGCGGATCTAACCAAGTTGTCCTGCCTAAGGACGGAACCGTTGTTTTCGCAGGAGACGCCGGATCTTCGTTCAACGTCAAAATCGATAAAAAGTAAGGTATAATACGTAACCTGCTATCATCATTCATCATTTCAAAGCCATTGAATGCAGAACCACCGCATCCTTCATCTACTTAGGGGCGGTGGTTTTATATTACAGAGGGAGCGAAATCCTGGCTGTAACCAACGAGCTGCCATTCACTTGGATTACCCGGCTCAAATACAGTAGAATAAGTAAAACCTAAGCTCGCAGGGGGCGGTCGAACAATGAACAACAGTGAAGAGTGGAAGCAGGCCGAACATGCTCTATCCCGAATCGAAGTGTTGAAACAAGGCAGCAACGAGCCGGTGGCGATAACCGGTGAATCGGAGGATTTAGTCTGTATCGGCATCGGAACCGACGCGGCTGTGTTTGTATACGAACCGCTTCCAGCGTATGCATATAAGCTATACACGGAAGCTGCGCTTCCAAAGAAGCAGGCGGAAATTCATGTCTACAGCCGGCTGGAAGACAGTCCGTTTTTTCCTGTGTTTTACGGGTCAGGAGAACGCTATGTCGTCATCAGCCGGGAAGAAGGTATGACTCTGTATGATTGCCTCCTGTATGGGATCCCGGTGCCAAGGCAGGTCATCGACGACGTGGATGCCGCTCGTGTATTTGTAAGGAGCAAAGGGCTTAACCCAAGGGACATTCATCTGAAAAATGTGCTGCTTCAGGACGGGCGCGGGAAAGTCATTGACGTGTCTGAATATGTTCAGAGCGGAAACGATAAGCGGTGGGAGCATCTGGAATGGGCGTATGACAACGTGTATCCGCTGCTGGAAGGCAAAAGGATTCCCTTATGGCTGATTGAAGCCGTGAAGACGGCTTATAACCATCTCGATCCGTTGAACATTAATTTACAGGAATTTTCCGAACGCATACGAAAGCTTTTTATAAAAAATTAATTGGCCGGCCTCTTGACCCTCACATTAGTGTCAGGGTTTACAATAAAGACCAACCGGGCAGGAAGGAGGAGATGGGGCCTTGAACATTGGAGAATTGGCGGAGCGGACCGGTGTTAGCATTCGCTCCCTTCGTTACTACGAACAAAAGGGGCTGCTTACGCCGCTGCGAAAGGAGAACGGGTACAGGGAATATACCCCGTTTGCGGTCGAGCAGGTGCAGGCCATTCAGCTGTATTTGAACCTTGGATTGTCTACAGACGAAATATCCGGAATCTTGCAGTGTGTCTTGCAGAATAAAGAAGCCTTTTGTAAAGATGTGCTGCCGATCTACCAGCAAAAGCTTCAGGAGATCGATAAACAGATTCAGGTGCTGACCAGCATCCGGGCCAATTTGACCGAGCGCATCGATTCCATCCTGCTCGAACGATCCCTATCCGGTCAGGAGGAAGGTTAAATGAGTATTCAAGCGGTTAACGATACGACGTTTGCGTCGCAAATAAGAGCCCAGGGAACCACATTGGTGGAATTTGGAGCGGTATGGTGCCCTCCCTGCAAGAAGCTGCTCCCCATGCTGGATGAATTGTCTGAAGAGATGGGGGATCAGGTGCATTTTTTGAAGGTGGACTGCGATGAGTCTCCTGCTACCGCCAGCCAATATCAGGTGATGTCCGTTCCGACGGTCATCGTGTTCCGCGATGGTGAGGCTGTCGAGAAGCTGGTTGGTCTTCGGCCGAAGAGCGTTTACGAGCAGGTTGTATCCAAGCATAGCTGACATGGGGATTAAGCTGTAAGCGAAGCTGGACGATTTTCCCGGTAAGAAGGGTGGATTGTCGCCTTCACGGTGAGATTTGATAAATAGTATGAAGTCATCAATAGACGGCGGTTCCGGAAGCATGGTTCACATGTTGGCCGGGCGCCGTCTTTGTCTGTTTGGAGGAAGGAATAAGAAAACACAAACCGATCGATAAAAACGACATGTTAAACGGTGAAGAGCCTTGTTATTATGTAAGCGATTTCAAAACAAGAAAGGTGGGATATAATTTGACGGGTTGGAGGAAAAAGGTCAGCGCAAGTCTGATCGTATTGATGATCTGCTCCCAAGCGGCAATGGCCGGGGGGAAGCAGGCAGTTGACGCTGCTGCAGACGGGGACGTGAACTTGGCGGTTGGCAGTACGGCGACGGCAAGCTCGGGCAGCGCAGCGAACGCGGTGGACGGCAAAGGCGAAACCGTATGGCAGCCATTAGCCGCCGACAGAAAGGATGATATGAACGTGTGGCTTTCCATCGACTTGGGTAAGGAGGAAACCTTCAACAAGGTGATGTTCAACCTGAACCGGGCAGACAATCTGAAGGATTACCGGCTGCTCTATTCGAACGACCAGACCAATTGGAATGAAGCATTCAGCAAAAACAAAGATTTAAGCGCATCGGAAACCGCCAGCTTTGAGGCGGTCAGCGCACGGTATTTGAAGCTGAGCCTGAATCTCAGCAAAGACCTGAACGTGCAGCTGTCCGAGCTGTCCGTGTATAACAGTTCGGAGGCACCGGCACCGGCGGACCTTCAGCGGATCTATTTTACCGATGCGGCCGGAAAGGAATACCCGAACAACAGCGAAATCCGGCTGAACAAAGGAGAAGAAGCAGCGCTGTTTTTGAAAGGTGAACTGAAATCCGGCAGCTTCGTGGATTTAAGTGAAGTGGCGAAAACCTTTAAATCTTCCACCATGGACGTGTCCGTATCCCCTTCGGGAACCGTGACGGCGAACCAGATCGGGGCTTCGCTGATGCAGGCGGTCGTACATACAACGGAAGATTTGAAGACAAGCGACCTATGGGTGGTCGTTGATGATCCCGCAGCTTTTCAAGGTGAAGCCTATGTCGTCAACTCCAAGCTGACGCATCCGCGGATGAAGACGGAAATCGGACAGCCGGCCGTTATCGAACCGCAGGACGTTTATCCGACCGTGTCCCTGACGCCTACCGTAAACGGAAATGTCACAGGCGAATTGATTTATAACGGAAACGAGACAGTTGATGCCTTGCCAAAGACAGCGTTGACTAAAGGAGAAGCGGTGGAATGGACGCCTGTAGGGAAAGCGGACCGGCAAGGGTCCTATCAGCTGCGGTTGACGATTGAACAGAGCGGCAAGGAACCGGTGTACGAATCATATTATTTTACCGTACTTGATCCCAAAAGCGTTCCTGCGGGACAAAGCCAAATCGCTTTCCGGGGTAAAGACGGGAAAATGGTATACGTCGGCGATTACCGCGGCAACCAAATTCTCGACTTCTCGAATGCCGGCTATATGGGCGGCGGTGTAAAGATACCGAACGTGCATGTAAAAGCCACCGTATCTCCGGGAGAGGGAGATGATACCGCACGCATCCAGGCGGCGATCGACGAGGTGGCCCGGCTTCCGCTCGGAAAGGATGGGTTCCGCGGCACGGTCCTGCTGAAAAAAGGCAGATATGACGTCGGCGGCACACTGACCGTAAAAGCCAGCGGAATCGTGCTGCGGGGTATGGGTCAGGACGAAAACGGGACGCTTATTTATGGCACCGGGGCCAATCCGCGCAATTTGATCGAAATCGGGGAGAATGTCGGCCTTACTTTGGACAGTGGATCTAAGCAGACGATCTCCGATCTGTACGTGCCATCGGGTGCGCGAACCTTTCATGTGGAAGACGCCAGTGCCTATCATGTAGGCGACCAAATCGTCGTCCGCCGGATCGGGGATAAAAACTGGATTCATGCGATCGGCATGGATTACATTTACAATCGTCCGGGCGGCACGGCAACCCAGTGGTCTCCGTTCAACCTGGATTTTGACCGGGTCATCACGGCCGTCGTCGGCAATTCGATTACGGTCGATGCGCCGCTGGCAAGCGCGATCGAGCGCCAGTGGGGCGGCGGTGAAATCTACAAATACACGGATGAGGCACGCATTCAGCAGGTAGGCGTCGAAAATATGCGGGTGGATTCGGACTTCGATCCGAGCGTCACCGATACCGTCATGGATAACGATACGACCGACCCGTATTATGCGGACGAGAAGCATGCCGAGCGCTTTGTCGTGTTTAACAGTGTTAAAAACGGCTGGGTCCGGGATGTGACGGGGTATCATCTGTCGTACTCTCTCGTTCAGATGAGCCGCAACTCCAAATGGATCACCGTTCAGGACAGTAAGATGTACGACATGGTCAGCATCATCACCGGCGGCCGCCGGTACGTGATCCATCAGATGGGCCAGCTGAATTTTGTGCAACGGATCTACACGGAGACCGCGCGGCATGCGTTTGTCGTTGACAGCAGGGTGCAGGGGCCAAACGTGTTTCTGGATGGTGAGGCGGTCAAGAATTATAACACCAGCGAACCGCATCACCGTTGGTCCGTAGGCGGACTGTTCGACAACATCAAGGCTCCGATTTCCATCCGGGACAGAGCTTGGCTCGGCAGCGGCCATGGCTGGGCCGGGGCCAACTATGTGAGCTGGAACACGGAAGGAGAGCTCACCTCCCAACAGCCGCCGACAGCACAGAACTATGCCATCGGACATGTCGGCGAGAAGGTGCCCGGACTGGTTCCGAGCGACTATGATCCCCGTCCGCGCAGCGACGGATACTGGGACAATTACGGCCAGCATGTGACCGTTGAGAGCCTGTATAAGCAGCAGCTGCAGGAGCGGCTGGGCAAAAAAGCGCTGAACAACATACAAAAGTAACCAACAGCTAGTTCCGACTGAGTAGCATCCACAATTTGTTGAATGATGCCAGACGATGAAGCCATGATTCCCATCCTATTCTCTTTTGAGTACGGCGGGCGGAATCATGGTTCTTTTTTATGTAAGCATAAAAAAACACAACCGCCAGGAATCTATGCCATGGAGAGACAGGCGGATCAGGAGTAGCATGGAGGCTGGAATCACGCAGTGAACGGAATAAATCTGAAAGATGCTGTTCAATAAAAGGAGGCCAAATTATGAAAGCGCTTCTCGTTGGGTTGGGAGGTTTTGGAGGCGGCTGGTACCGGAAGCTCCGGTCCCAGTATGCGGATATAGAACTCGCCGTTGCAGATACAGACTCTGGTAAAAGGAAGGCGGTAGAGGCAGATGGAATCCCTTTTTACGAAAATGTGCGGGAAGCCATCGAGAGGGAGCGGCCAGATCTATTGATCAACGTTACCCCAAGGGAGGTTCACAAGCGCATTAACGAGCTGGCGTTCGATCATAAACTGCCGGTATTTTGCGAAAAACCGATCGCTGACAATTATGAGGATGCCGCCGCGATGGTGCAGCGTGCTGAACAGGAGCAAATTCCGTTTATGATCGCGGAAAACTACCGGACTTTTCCAGCGGTCCGGAAGCTGAAGCAGCTCCTGGACGAAGGGGCGATCGGTGAGCTGCGGTCTATGGAATGCGATTTTTTCAGGCAGCGCCAAAAAATAACGCTGGAACGGGACGAGGTGCTGGAAGAAGTCATCATTCACCATTTTGACCTGCTGCGGTATTTGTCCGGCCGCGAAGTGAGCAGGCTGTATGCTTCACGCAGGCATGTGTTTCATATTGTTATGGACCTGCAGGCCGGAATCCAGGCCTCGTTTCGCTGTTCCTTGACCAGCCAGGGGCGGGAAACGCAGTGGGCCGGCGATTGGCGGATCGAGGGATCGCTGGGCAGCTTGACCTTTGCGGGCGGCGTGCTCGAGCTCGTGACGGCGGATGGCGTCCGGCGGATGGAGGATTTTAGTGATGTAGACGCCCCGGGACCGTTCACCGAGTTTTTGCGGTCACTGGAGGAGCACCGCCCGGGTGAAACGAATGCCAGGGATTATTTAAAAAATCAGGCTTTGGCGGATTACACGAGAAGGTCTCTCAGGACAGGTGTCCCTGTGGATCCTTCGGACAGCTGGGGATATGGGCCGGCCGTCATCCGCAATTTTCTTCGGGCCGAACTTACAGCCTCCGTGAGCCATGGGGGGGAAGGCTTGGTGCATGGCAGCAAGCTGTTAGGGAGCGGCGATTTCGATACGCCGCTGAAATTTTTGCATTACACGGTCATCCCGCCGGGGTCATCCATCGGCCTCCATGGTCATCGTGAGGATGAAGAACTGTATATTCTGCTTGAAGGTAGCGGGTTGATGACGGTGAACGGAAGAACGTACCGGGTGGAAGCCGGGGACATCGTCCTGAACAAGCCTTGGTGGAGGCACGGCCTACGGAATGACGGGGATGTGCCGATGAAAGCGATCATTTTTGAGGTGGGTATACCCAAATAGATGTGTCTGCAGCAAAAGCCGGAGGATGAGGAGAGGTGAAGCATGTGGTCAAACAGGATGTCAGCTTGCAAGAGCATACGTCTGCAACTACGAAGGACCTTCGATTATGGTACACCCGGCCGGCAGCCGGGTGGAACGAAGCGCTTCCCATAGGGAACGGGCGGCTGGGTGCAATGGTGTTCGGCACGCCGGGGTTGGAAAAAGTCCAGCTCAATGAGGATTCGATTTGGTACGGCGGTCCGGGACGGGCGGCCAATCCCCGGTCCCAGCCCTATTTGGCTGAGATCCGGACGCTGCTTAAGGAAGGAAAGCAGGCAGAGGCGGAGCACTTGGCGAGAATGGCGATGACGGCTTCCCCTAAATATGAGCAGCCATACCAGCCTCTAGGGGATCTGATGATCAAATTCCTTGATCAGGAAGGGCCTGCGGAAGACTACGAGCGGCAGCTGGATTTGGAGCAAGCCGTTGTGGACGTTCGATACCGGCACAAGGGCGTCCGGTATCGGCGGAGCTATTTCGCCACCGAACCGGATGGGGTTCTGGTCATCCGATTGACCGCGGACCAGCCGGGACAGCTTACGCTGGCCGTCAATCTCATGCGCCGTCCGCTCGATTATGGCTGCCGGACCGACCCTTCGGGAGCCATCGTCATGGACGGGGAATGCGGAACGGACGGCGTCCGGTTTAGTGCAGCCTTTCGTGCCGTAATTCAGGGAGGACGGCAGCGGGTTATCGGTGATTACCTTTCGATCGAAGGAGCGGATGCCGTGACCCTGCTGTTGGCGGCGCACAGCACGTTTCGGGTGAAGCAGCCGGCAGAGGTTTGCCTGAAGCAGCTGGAGCAGGCGGCGGCCAAACCGTTTGAAACGCTGCTGAAACGGCATATAGACGAGTACGCGTCCCGGTTCGGCCGCTTTGCGATCGATCTGACGCCGGACGGGAATCCGCTTGCCGCACTTCCTACAGACCAGCGGCTGCTCCAGCTGCAGAATGCGTTGGGACATGAAAGCGGCGAAGGAAACAGAAACGATTTGCTGCCTAATGAAGCGGAGATTGAAGATCCCGGTCTGGCGGCCCTCTACGTTCAATATGGGCGCTATTTGCTGATATCCTGCTCCCGGCCGGGCACCTTAGCGGCCAATCTGCAGGGGATTTGGAACGACAGTTATACCCCGCCGTGGGAATCCAAGTATACGATCAACATCAACGTCCAAATGAATTACTGGCCGGCTGAAGTGCTCCATTTACCCGAGTGCCATGAACCGTTGTTCGATCTGATCGACCGGATGCTGCCTAACGGACGGGCTACCGCTCGCGAGATGTACGGCTGCCGGGGCTTTACTGCCCATCACAACACGAATCTGTGGGCTGAAACCCGGCCGGAAGGGATTTTAATGACCTGCACGGTGTGGCCGATGGGCGCCGCGTGGCTGTGCCTCCATTTATGGGAGCACTACCGTTTCGGAGGTGATCCGGCTTTTCTTGCCGAACGGGCATACCCGGCGATGAAGGAAGCGGCGCTATTTCTTCTCGATTACATGATCGAGGAGGACGGTTATCGGGTTACGGGACCGTCGGTATCTCCGGAGAACCGGTTTCTTCTCCCGGACGGCGGCAGCGGCAGCCTGTGCATCGGTCCGGCGATGGATTCACAAATCGCGCTGACGCTGCTGTCCGCCTGCTTGGAAGCGTCGGCGATCATCGGCGAGGTGGATCAGGCGTTTCTCGGCGAGTTGCGGGAGACGATCGAACACATTCCGCGCCCGGCTGTTGGTAAACACGGGCAAATTATGGAATGGCTGCGCGATGATGAGGAGGCCGACCCCGGACACCGGCATATTTCGCAGCTGTTCGCCCTGCATCCGGGTGAGCTGATTGATGTTCGGCGCACGCCGGAGCTGGCGGCCGCTGCCGAGCGGACGCTCGCGCGGCGCCTCGCCGCAGGCGGCGGCCATACGGGCTGGAGCCGGGCCTGGATCGTCAATTTCTATGCCCGGCTTGGTATGGGGGAGGAGGCTTACGGGCATCTGATGAAGCTGTTTGCAGTTTCCACGTATCCGAATTTGCTGGACTGCCATCCGCCTTTTCAAATCGACGGCAATTTTGGCGGAGCTGCGGGAGCGGCGGAAATGCTGCTGCAATCCCATGCGGGGGAAATCCGGCTGCTGCCGGCCCTGCCAAAGGCGTGGCGCTCGGGCCGTGTTGAAGGCCTTCGGGCAAGAGGGGGGTATACCGTAGGTCTGTCTTGGAGTAGAGGGACGCTTGACGAGGTGACGATCCGCTCTTCCAAGGCGGGTTTGTGCCGCCTGTGGTCTCCCGTCCCCTTGGAGCTGGCGGTTGCCGGTCACTTGGAAGCCGGTACCTCAGACGATAAGTCCCACGATGACCCTTCCGGTTTTGAATATGTGATCACCATGGCAGCTGGGGAAAGCTGCGGCATTCGGGCGCGCAAAGGATGAACGCGACCGTAATAAAACACAAGTGAAGCGACAAATCCCCATTCCGAGGGTCCGGACAAAAAGATTAACATTAGCGATGAAGCGATCTATACAAAAAGGAGCGATATTTATGCCAGAACAAGCGCCAGCCGCCATCTCAGCCTCCAGTCCGGCCTTGCCCGCACCAAAAAGGCGGATGAGCAATCTGCGCAAATACAAGGCGCTGTACCTGATCTCACTGCCTGGAATCATTTATTTTATCGTGTTTAAATACCTGCCCCTGCTGGGGTCCGTCATGGCGTTTCAAAACTACAACATCTTCAAGGGATTTACAGGCAGCCCATGGGTCGGACTCGACCAGTTCCGCCGGATGTTCACTTACCCGGAGTTTCTGCGGATTCTGGAAAATACGGTTCTGATCGGATTTTATGACCTGATTTTTGCCTTTCCGGTTCCGATTATCTTTGCGCTGCTCCTGAACGAACTGAGGAAAGTCGTGTACAAGCGGATTCTCCAAACCGTCGTCTATCTGCCGCACTTCCTCTCCTGGGTCATTATCGGAGGGATCATGATCGGCATATTATCGCCGACGACTGGAATCGTGAACCAGGTATTGAACGCGTTCGGACTCAAATCGATTTACTTTCTGGGCGAGGATTCGTATATCCGGAGCATCCTGGTCGGAACGGGGATCTGGAAAGACAGCGGCTGGGGCACAATCGTGTATTTGGCCGCACTGGCCAGCGTCAATCCTGAGCTGTATGAAGCCGCCCGCATCGACGGTGCCAGCCGCTGGAGACAAACCCTGTCGATCACGATCCCGGCCATCCTGCCGACCATCACCATTATGTTCCTGCTCCATATCGGCAATTTCCTTGATTTCGGCTTCGAACGCGTATTCGTCTTCGTCAATTCGCTGAATGAAAGCAAGGGCGACATCCTCGACACCTACATTTACCGGGTCGGCCTCATTGATCAGCAGTACAGCTACACGACGGCGATCGGCCTCTTCAAATCGGTGGTCGGACTGGTGCTTGTTATGATCGGGAATACGCTGAGCAAGCGGGCTTCGGGCGAAGGACTATACTAGAAAGGAGAAGGATGGCACAATGAAAAACAAAGGCAGCTTATTTGACGGATTTAACTATATTTTCTTGACGCTGGTCGGATGCTTGATGGTGTTCCCTCTTCTCCATGTGCTCGCCAAGTCGTTCAGCAGCAGCCAGGCGATCAATGCGGGCAAGGTTAAGCTGATCCCGGTCGATTGGACGCTGACAAACTACCATGTAATTTTGGGTGACAGCTCCATCTGGCGTGCGTTCATGGTAAGCGTATTCATCACGGTCGTCGGGACGCTGATCAACTTGATCCTGACCGCATCTCTGGCGTATCCGTTGTCCAGACCCGAGTATTCGATGCGCAAAGTCGTGCTGATTTTTATACTGATTACGATGATCTTTCAGGCGCCGCTGATCCCTAACTACATGGTGATCAAAAACCTGCATCTGATTGACTCGTTATGGGCCTTGATCATTCCGTCGGCGATCAGCGCGTACAACCTGTTCATCATGCGCTCCTTCTTCGTCGCCCTTCCGTCGGAGCTGATTGACAGCGCCCGGATCGACGGGGCAGGAGAGCTGCGCACGATGTGGAGCGTCATTCTTCCGCTGTCCAAACCGGCCATGGCAACCATGGGGCTGTTCTATGCGGTATCCCACTGGAATTCGTATTCGTCGGCACTGTATTTTATCAACAACCGGGCGCTTTACCCGCTGCAGCTTCGCCTCCGGGAGATCGTTCTGAGCAATGACCTCGGTCAGGCCGGCAACCTGCTTGAAAATGTGAACCAAATCTCTCCGGCTGGCGTGCAAATGGCGGTCATCGTCGTTTCCGTCGTACCGATCATTATCGTGTACCCGTTCCTGCAGAAGTACTTTATCAAAGGGATGCTGATCGGGTCGATCAAGGCCTGATACTATCTTTTTACAGCTAGAAAAGTATACGTTTTCATAGATGTGAAATGTGATAAGATATTAAACATCAGTGTTATGCTATTAGCGCGGCGCTCAAGTATAGGCTGGCAGACAAGGGGTTGGACTGGTGAGTGAATTTGGCTTTTCGCGCAGCTAAAAACAGGAGAGCGAAGCCGAGTCAAACAGGAGTCAAATGGATGCAGGGAGGAGAGACGGCATGAAAAGAGCAGCTTATTTCGTTCTGGCAGCAGCCGTTATTCTCCTGTTCTGTTATCTGGCTGGAAGTGAGGACCGATTAGCCTCTCCTTCGCCGCAGCCGGCTCAGGAAGGTGTGAAAGAATCCTCTCCGCAGCCGACGGCCTTCAGCTTGGCGATATCCAACGGTGCCAGCCCTTATGCGGTGAATATGGCGGATCCATCCGAGGACCGCTGGGTCAAACAATTGGAAGCGCTGACAAATACGAAGCTGTTCATCTCTTTGATCTCGCTGAAAGATTTCGACCGGCGCATGCCGGTTATTCTTGCAGGAGATACCTATCCGGATGTCGTGCAGATGATCGGCGGGGCAAGCTCGGCTGCCATGGCCGGATCGGTCCAGGCGGGACTGTTCCTTCCGCTGGACGACTGGATCAAGACTTATGCTCCGAATTTGTGGAAAGCGGTGCCGCCGGAAGCCTGGAAGGAAACCAGCTTTGAGGGGCATATTTATGGAATTCCGGCCTGGCTCGGCAATCCGTCGCGCCGGGCAACGTATATCCGATCGGACCTGCTGGCACAAACGGGCCTTAACATACCGAGAACCGTAGACGAATTTCTGGACGTGCTCCGCGCCTTCAAGAAGCTGGGAGTCGAAATTCCCTATGAGATGCGGGAGAACTTCAAGTATGCAGACGTCATTTTTGGCGCCTACGACGTGCTGGGTTACCAGTTCGAAGTCCGAAACGGTGAGGTGGTTCCGAAATTTTTGGATGAAAAGCATATGATGAAGGCGCTGCAGGTATACCGGACGATGCTGATGGAGGGACTCATCCCGGAGGATTTTGCGACAGTCTCGTCAACCGAATATACCCATGACATCGAAGCAGGCCGAGTGGGAAGCTGGACGGCGAACGCCGCCGGATTGCTGGACTTCCGCACCAAGCTCAGGGCATCGGTTCCCGGGGCGCAAATCGATATCATCCCCTCACCGGAAGGACCGGAAGGGACGAAAGGCTACGGCTTGTACAGCTCCGTCATCAATTCGTTCTACATTAATAAGCATGTGCCCAAGGAAAAATTGATCGGTATTCTCCAATTTTTTGATTGGATGGTCTCGGACGAGGCTCAGCGTTTTTTTTCGTTCGGGATCGAGGGCGACACCTATACGGAAGACCATGGGACGATCGCGTATCATTTTCCGAAAACGAGGGAGGAGCAGGACGAGGAGACCTTCCGCGAACTGCTGTGGCTGACGCATGATCTGACGATCAACCGGGCCAGAACGGAACTGGTGCCGGGCGGGAAGGATCTGCTTCATGCTTTGGACGTGACGCTGCCGAAGGAAGGGCTGGGAAGTATCGTCTTTGTTCCCGAGCTGGAGTCCTTCAGCGCTTATCCCGATCTTGCTTCGGAGCGGCCGAACCAGGCGCCGCCCGTGATCGTTGACCATATGGTCAAAATGATTTACGGCAAGGAACCGATCTCGGATTGGCCGAAGGTCGTCCGGGAGTACCGGGAACGCGGCGGAAATGCAATTATTCAGGAAGCGACGGCGAGGTACCGGGCCAAGCAGGGGGTGCTGATCCAGCACAACCGATAGGGATGCGACATTTCTTTCTCTTGTCGATAATGCAGCTGCGCTTTTTCTATCCGCTCTAGGAAGGGGTTTGATACAAGTGCGAGTTTTAATTGTGGAAGATGAGCCTGTCATTCAAAAAGGATTGGTGAAGATGGTTCAGCGTTATCCGGCTTCCTTCTCCGCGATTTATACCGCCGATGACGGGGAGACCGCTTTCGAGACGATCCGGAATCTGGAACCGCACCTGGTGCTGACGGATTTGCGGATGAAGCGGATGGACGGACTGGAGCTGTGCGAACGGATACACCGGGAATTCAGTCATGTCCAGGTTGTCGTCATATCCGGTTATAATGACTTTCAGTATGCACAGCGGGCCATGGCGTACGGGGTCAAGCGCTATTTGTTGAAGCCGGTGACCCAGCAGGACGTACACGATACGCTGAAGGAGCTGATATCAGGGATGACCGGCAGCATTATTCCTGTGCAAAAATATGTGGAGTGGGCGCATCAGCTCGAGCAGAGCATCTGGCTGCTGCAGCGGGACGAAACGATTCGCATCATCGAAGAGGGCGAACGGTCGGGCTTGTTCGATGGGCTGAATGTGATCAACATGGAAGCGGTGCTGAGCGACTGCCTTGGCATGATCACAGAACGGCTGGAGAGCCGCGGCTGGAAGCCGCGTTCCGGATGCCGGGGAACACAAGGCGCGTCGAATACGAAGAAGGAAGTCATGATCGCTTTTACCGCCAGTATGGACCGGATTCTCGAAGAGCTTCAGCTGACACGGAAAGGCAATTTCAAGGATCCGATCGAAGAGGCCAAAGCCTTTATCGACCAGCATCTGTCGGAGGACATCACACTGGAGGAAGTGGCCAAGCGGGTGGGGCTCGCCAGGACCTATTTCAGCGCTCTTTTCAAGAAAATGACAGGGGAGACCTTCGTGCATTACCGGATCAAAAAACGGATGGAAGAAGCGCGCAGGCTGCTTGCCGTACCGACCCTGACGATCACCGATATCGCGGTCAAGGTGGGGTACGAGGATTATCCCCATTTTACGAAGACCTTTAAAAATTTCGTCGGCGTATCCCCGTCGGAGTACCGGTCTTCCTTTGGCATTGAATGATGAGAGTATCCCTGAGACTGAAGCTGCTTTTGTATTTTACCATCGTGATTCTTCTTTCCCTGTCTGCGGTTGGCATCGCCTTCTACAGCATTTCAGCCAAGCAGCTGCAAAAAAGCGCAAAGAGCCAAATGGTCCAAATCGTGGACAATGCCGTACACCATACCAATCTGTATTTGTCGTCTTATCAGCGGTCGATGGTGGCGCTGCTGACCGATCTCAGGGTCAAACGGTACATCGATCTGCCGGCTGACCGGGAGGAGTACGAAAATTACCGCTACATGACCGATATCCGGGATGCGATCGTGGATCCGGTGTGGATCCGCAATCCCGAGATCGAAGCACTATACATCATCGGTTATTCCGGGAATGCGCTCTATTATTATAACGGCGGATCGGAACCATCCTTTAAGCCGGAAGATACTGCCAAACAGATCCGATATTTTAAGGAGAACACGGATGAAAGCGGCCGGTTGACCATTATGAATTACAGCATTTTGGGCGAAAAGACGCCGATGATGACGCTGATCCGCCGCATCCGCGGACTTCGTTCCACGGACATGAAAGGTTTTGTGGGGATCGAGGTCAAGGCGGAGGAGCTGTCCACCCTGTGGAAGGGGATTGATCTGGGGAAGGACAGCTATTTTTTCATTGTCGACGGCGAAGGAAGGATTCAATACCACAACGATCAGACGAAGGTAGGATCGATCGTTCCGGCCAGCCTGGGCAAGCAAATCAGCGAGGCAGGCACCGAGATGTTCCGCAGTTCGTCGGAGGGAATGGACCGGGTATATATCAGCCGCAAAGCCGAATACTCCGGGTGGAATCTGGTGGTGTCCATTCCGTACAGCCAGCTGCAAAAACCGCTTAACACGATACGCAGCTCCATTATCGTCGTTGCGGTCATTACGTTCCTGACGGCGTTGTTCCTGGCGAGCCGGTTCGGCAAGTCGATTACTACCCCGATCCGGACGCTGATGAAGGGGATGAGCCAGACGGAAAAGGGAAACTGGAAGTTCATTCCGCTTCCGAAGCACCGGGACGAAATTACCGAGCTGATGATCCGCTACAACCTGATGGTGAACCGCTTATCGGAGATGGTCGATACGGTGTATCGTGCGGAGCTGAGGAACAAGGAAATGCAGGCCGAACGGCAGAAGGCCGAGTTCCAGTCGCTCCAGCTGCAGATCAACCCGCATTTCCTGTACAATACACTGGAAACGGTCGTATGTTACGCGGTTATTCAGGACTCGGACGAAATTACGGAAATCGTCGGGGCTCTGTCTTATATGCTGCACTATTCGGTACGGACCAATCTGGAAGAGATCACGGTAGCGAATGAGCTCAAGCACGTCATGTACTTCATGGTCATTATCAATCACCGGATCGGCCGGACGTTCGAGATTGATGTGCGGGTAAGGCCGGAGCTGCTTCTGCGGAAGATGGTCCGACTCACGCTTCAGCCGCTGGTGGAAAATGTGTTCCAGCATGCTTTCAGGCAAGGGGTGGAGGATCATCATACGATCATCATTGATGCCGGTGAAGAGGGAGATTCCTTCTGGGTCAGCGTTCAAGACAACGGTTGCGGCATGGCCCCAGAGCGGCTTGAGGAGCTTCGCGCCAAGCTGAGCGAGAACCGGCTTGCCGACGAGGAGGACCGGGGCAGCGCGGGCGGGATCGGCGTACCCAATGTGCACCGGCGGATTCAGCTGGTGTTCGGCGAGGACTACGGCGTAACTGTGGAAAGCAGCCCCGAGTGGGGAACCCGGATGATCATGCGGATGCCGATTTCAGGCGTCAAAGAACTGAGCAGCCCAGCGGGGCAAGAGGCAGCCGCGTCTATGCAGACCCTGCCCATGGCGGGCAGCGGCTAGGCGCAAACAAAGAAGAAAGTTAAGCAAATCCTGTATTCCGGAGCATGGAATACGGGATTTTTTTATGGTCAGACAGCCGTAAAAAACCGCAAAAAAACACATCACGACAATAATCCGCCCCATGGGAGCTTCTCTGGTTAAGCCTTATGATGGGGACAGCAGCAAAGAGAATACCTTTTGCACTTTGCATGAAGAGAGGGGATTATAAGATGAAAAAATGGGTCAGTCTGATCCTCGCGGCGTCGCTTGTCACGGGTCTGACCGCAGGCTGTGGAAACAAAAGCGCCTCGAGCGGCAGTGACGATGCGGCCGACGCATCGAAACCGGTGAAATTCAGCATTTCTTTAACCACAAGTGGAAACGCTTACGCGGAAGGCTCCAAGGACATCAACAACGAGAAATGGGTCAAGGAGGTCGAGAAGAGAGCCAACGTGGATTTGGACATCAGGCTGATTCCCTTGAAAGACTTCGATGCGAAGATGGCCGTCATGTTCGCCGGCGGCGATATTCCGGACGTCGTGCAAAACGTCGGCGGGGCAACGGATAAGTCTATGGCCGGTTCGGTTCAGGCCGGTGTGTTTATGCCGCTGGATGACTTGCTGAAAGAGTATGCTCCGAACTTGATGAAAGCCGTTCCGAAGGAAGCGTGGGACGAGGTGAGCTACAAGGGGAAAATCTACGGCGTGCCAACCTGGCTCAGCAACCCTTCCCGCCGCGCCACTTATATCCGGACCGACCTGCTGGAAAAAACGGGCCTGCCGGCGCCCCAAACGATGGACGATTTCCTCAACGTCCTGCGTGCGTTTAAAAAACTGGGCCTCAGCGCGCCGTATCAGATGAGGGAGAATTTTAAATACGCGGACATCGTATTTGGTGCGTATGACGCCCTGGGCTATCAGTTTACCGAAATGAACGGCCAGGTCGTACCGAAGTTTTTTAACGCTGAAAATATGGAAAAGGCGCTGACCGTCTACAAAACGATGTATGACGAAGGCCTGATCCAGAAAGATTTCGCGACGATCCAGGCGCCTCAGTACAGCGAAAATATCGAAGCAGGCAATGCCGGCATGTGGACGGCCAACGCCGCCAGCCTTCTCGATTTCCGCACGAAGATCGGTGCGGCGGTTCCCGGCGCCAAGGTCGATATCATCCCGTCACCGATAGGGGACAACGGCCAGAAGGGTTATGGATTGTACAGCTCGGTTAACACCTCGCTCTATATCAACAGCAAGGTCAGCAAAGAGAAAGCGGCCCGGATCATCCAGATGTTCGAGTGGATGCAGACGCCGGAAGCGAAAAACTTCTACAGCTTTGGCATCGAAGGCGAGGATTACACGGTGAAAGACGGAAAAATCGATTACAAGCTGCCGGAAGGCAAAGCCGCTCAGGACGAAGCCGGATTCCGCTCACTGCTTCGCTGGGTCGGTGACGGAACGATTAACCGTGAACGGACGGAGTTGCTCCCAGGCGGACAAGACGTGCTGAAGGCGCTCGATGATACGCTGGCCAAAGAAGGCGTGGGCGGGATCGGATTTGTGCCGGACCTGGAATCCTTCAGCCAGTTCCCTGACTTGGCTTCCAAGCGTCCGGACCAGGCGCCGAAGCTCATCATCGACCACATGGTCAAAATGATCTACGGCAAAGAGCCGATCAGCGATTTTCCTAAAGTCATCGAGGAGTATAAGCAAAAGGGCGGCGATGAGATCGTCAAAGAAGCCACGGAGCGTTACAACAACAAAGACGGAATTATCGATCAGCAAAGCCGCAAATAGGTTGATTTTGGGGAAGCCTTTCACGCGAAGGGCTTCCTCCTGTTAGGAGGGGAATAAATGGTCAGGAAAACCGGAGACGGGAGAAATAAGCTGAAGCTTTTGACCCCTTCATCCTGGTGGGGAGCCAAGTGGAGGGAGGCGCTTCCGGCAGGCAACGGAATAACCGGAGCAGCCGTGTATGGCGGCGTCCATTTGGAAACGGTTATGCTGACGCACGGCGGCTTGTGGTGGCAGAGCCGCACGCCGGATCTGCCTGACGTGAGCGGCCGGCTTGGAGAGATGCGCCGGTTGATGATGGAGGGGAAAGAGGCGCTGGCCGAAAATGTATTGGTCGACGGTTTGAAGGAGCAAGGCTACGATCCGGTCATGGCCGTTCCGCTGCCGCTTGGCGATCTGAACTTGAGCATGGACGTAAGTGAAGGCTTTAAAGACTACAGCCGGGAACTGGACATGGGAACCGGTGAAGTAACAGTACGCTGGAAAGACGGGCATACCCGTTATGAGCGGGCGTTGTTTGTATCCCGGGCGGACGATTGGATCGTCTATGAGCTGCGGTCGTCAGGGCCAGGCCCGATTTCGGCGAAGATCGCCCTTGACCTGCATCATCGCGGGGATGTCAGGCGTCCCCCTGGCAGACCTGACGCTCCATTGCCGACTGGAAGCGAATCAGGGTCCGACGGTGAGTTCATATGGTATGCCGCATGCCATGACGAAGGCAGCGATTTCGGTGCCGTCGCCCGGGTGGTCACGATCGATGGCAGGATAAGCAGCATGTTCAATGAGTCCGTTCTTGAAGGCGCCACGCAGGCATTGATCTTGGTTAAACTGTTCGTTCATGAGCCGCGTCAAGCGGCTTGGACACGGTTGAAACACGAGCTGGCCGCAGAACATCGGTCTTACACCGAACTGCTGCAGCCTCACATTGAGGAGCATGAACGATTGTTTCAGCGGATGACGCTGAATCTGGATGCTCCCGGACGAGAGGCTACGAACGAAGAGCTGCTGCTGCAAGCCTACCGCGGCGAAGCCCCGCTGGCCATGCTGGAGAAGATGTGGGCCTATGGGCGTTATCTTTTGATTTCAAGCTCGCGCGAAGGCGGGGACCCCTGCCATTTATACGGCTTATGGTGCGGGGAATATCGCGGCTTCTGGGCGTTCCATATGGCCAACGAGAACTTGCAGATGATGTATTGGCAGGCGCTCGCGGGGCACATGCCCGAGCTGCTGCTGCCCATATTCGATTACGTGGAGCGGCAGATGGACGATTATCGCCTCAACGCGCGCTGCATCTATGGCTGCAGGGGCATCTGGATCCCTGCGCCGACCGCGCCGGACTCCGGCCTGCTGAAGACGATCGCGCCCCACATTATCCACTGGACCGGGGCGGCGGGCTGGATCGCACAGCACTATTATGATTATTACCTGTACACGGGCGACAGGGAATTTTTAAGAAACCGGGCCCTGCCGTTCCTGCGGGAGGCCGCTTTGTTCTATGAAGACTTCCTGATTACCGGGGACGATGGTCTGTACATCAGCTGCCCATCCAATTCGCCGGAGAACCGGCCGGGTAACGAAGCGGGTGGACCCAAGGGAACGGCAATGAACGCGACGATGGATTTTGCCATCGCCAAGGAAGTGCTGACCCGGCTGGTTGAGGGTGCCGCTAAGGAAGGAATGTATGCTGAAGAAGTCGATGGCTGGAAAGACATGGTCGCCAAAATCCCGGCGTATCAGGTTAATGCAGACGGAGCAGTCCGTGAATGGATGCATCCTGCCTATGAGGATCAATACCATCACCGGCATCAGTCACACCTTTATCCGGTGTTTCCGGGCAAAGAGGTAACGCGGGAGACCGATCCCGGTCTGTTCGCAGCCTTCGAGACCGCGTTAAGAAAGAGGCTGGTCGTTGGATTAAAGGAACAGACGGGATGGTCACTTGCTCATATGTCCAATTTGTACGCCCGCATGGGCGAAGCGGATAAGGCGCTGGAGTGCTTGGATCTGCTGGCCAGATCTGCCGTGATCAATAATTTCTTCACGCTTCACAACGATTGGCGCGGCATGGGCATCGGCCTGGATATGGAGTGGGCTCCGTTTCAGATTGATGCGAATATGGGTATGACGGCTGCGCTTCAGGAAATGCTGCTGTACTCCGATCCCAACATGATCCGAATCCTCCCAGCCCTGCCGAAGCGATTCCTCTCCGGAAGCGCCGCTGGAATGCTGGCGTGTGGAGGCTACGAGCTAGACATCGCCTGGGACAGAAAGAATGGCACGCTTGATGTTCGGCTCCAATCTTTGCGGGCTGGAGGCTCCGTTACCCTCGTGCTCCCCGAAACTTGCAGCGGCTTCCGGGACGGGGGCAGACTGCCTGAGAATCGGCAAATCCACATCTTGCTTGAACAGGGAGAATCCCTAACCTTGCAGTTGACGTTCAGCTAATGAGAGGGGAGAGACAAGGATCATGAATATATCTTCATTATTAGAAGAAATTATGCGTCTGCCTGTGATCGATACGCATACGCATTTGATAGGCGATAAGCTGTGCGCGGCCGACTTTTGGGAGATCGCCGATTATTTCTGGTTGAACCAAGAACTGCAGACGGCGGGATATCCGAAGGATGCGGCACACCTGCCGGTTCCGGAGCGGGCGGAAGCCTTCGTCAAAGCTTACGAGGCTACGCGTAATACGATGATGAACCGTGCTTTTACGGCGATCATGGGGGATATATACGGAATCACCATCCATGACACGGCGTCTGTGCTTCAGGCGGACGAAGCTGTACGCACGCAGAGAAATACTCTAGGCTGGGCTCAAAGCGTGGCCGACCGGCTGCATGTGAAGCGGTTTGTTGTGAACCGCCCTGAACATGCCGTATTTGACGGTATGCGGGACGATGCCCTTCTGTTGCCCCGGATCGACGGATGGTTGCCGGAGCTTGCCGCCGGCATCGTCTCCTTCGCAGCCAATGAACGCCAAGACCGTTTCGCGGAGGCGAAAGCGTTCATTTCCGAGCAATTGAAGTCCTATCATGAGATGGGCTGTCCGGGGATCATGACGACGCTTCCCCATTATGAGGCTGCGGCGCATGAGGATTATAAGCTTGAAACCGCGGGGCGGACCGATGAGGTCATGATGCTGCTGCTCCATGAAATCTGCTCCGGCCTGCAGGAGCGGGGCATGTTCCTTCAGCTGTTCCTTGGCGTGGAACGAAGATGGGGGAGCAGTTCGGCCGCCCCTGTGAACGATCCGCTCCGGATCGTAAAGCTGTATGGCTTGTTTGAGCGTTACAACATCCCGTTTGAGCTGGTGGTTGCATCGGAACTGAACAATTTGGACGTCGTACAGGCGGCCTGGAATTTTGCCAATGTTCACGTAGGCGGCATGTGGTGGTATAACTTCCGTGCCAGCACATACACGCAGAGCATGCAGTACCGGCTCGAGGCGTTATCCCCGCTCAAAAGCTCGCTGATCGTCTCGGATGCGCGCTGCATCGAATGGACGTACGGCAAGCTGCTGATCGTGAAGCAGCTGCTTGCCCGTTTTCTGGATGAACAGATCAAGGATGAATGGCTGAGCCGTGAGGATGCGCTGGCACTGGCAGCTGAATGGCTGCATGGCAGCGCGGCAAAACGGTACGGGTTGGCGGAATCGACGGTCTGATCGTGAAACCGGGACCGCTGAATTGTGAATGACGCGTGCCATTTGGCAAAGACAGATGGTCGAGAAACTTAATGATGAACGGAGGGAGAACGTGACATTTTCACTGTTTGACCGGATGCTGCCTGCCCCCATGGAAGGGGGCTTCCGGATGGAAGGCTGGTGGGTATGGTGCGGGTCGGTCGTTCGCGGAGAGGACGGACGCTTTCATATGTTTGCGTCCCGGTGGCCGAAGTGGATGCCGATGCACCCGGGCTGGCTGCTCCGTTCGGAAATCGTCCGAGCCTCGTCCGATACCCCGGAAGGGCCCTATACCTACGAAGAAACCGTGTTCCCAGCGCGGGGAGCGGAGTATTGGGACGGAAGGAGCACCCATAACCCGCACATCATCCGGTATGGAGACAAATATTTGCTGTATTACATGGGATCGACGCATCCCTTCCCTGAGCCGCGGCCAGGAGAGACGGTGGAGGCGGACGACTGCCGCGTCATTGCGGCAAGGGCGAACAAGCGTGTCGGCCTGGCCGTCGCCGACAGCGTCTATGGGCCGTGGAAGCGCCTCGATACGCCGATTCTGCCGACGAGGCCGGGCAAGTTCGACAGCTTCCTGACCTCGAATCCGGCGCCATGTATCCGGGAGGATGGCTCCGTGCTGCTGGTTTATAAAGCCCGGCGATATGAGGGCACAGCCCATGGGCAAATGACGCTGGGTGCGGCAGAGGCAGCAGGATATGAAGGGCCTTATCACGTAATCCAGGATGCGCCGCTGTTTCCACCGGAAAAGTTTCATATCGAAGACCCGTTCATTTGGCGCACGGCGGAAGGGTATGCCATGATCGCGAAAGACATGGATGGGAAGCTGTGCGGAGAGAAGCACGGCGGCATTCTGGCACTTTCTCCGGATGGCGGGGACTGGAGGCTCGCAGACCAGCCCAAATCCTATTCCCGACGCGTCCGATGGGAGGACGGATCGGAGCGTTGGATGGGCAGCTTCGAACGGCCCTTCCTGCTGTTTCAGGATGGACAGCCGACGCATCTGTTCGCCGCGGTTGCGGACGGACCAGGGGGCTTCCGGCAAGCCGAACATACCTGGAACATGGTTATTCCGCTGCGGACTTCACCTTGAATTTAGAATGGAACAATCAATTACAGGAGGAGATTATATGGGAGAAACCGTATCGAAACAAATGGGTAGCGAAGGGAGCTCGGCGCTTATTTCGGAATCCGTTCAGCTGTGGGCGGAAGGGGCTTGGCAGCAAATCGTAAACAAAGTGGAGCGCACCAGCCAGCGGATTGGCGTCAGTTTTCCGCATGCATCCGTTAACGGGGTCTATGACAACATGCGCCCGTCCTGGTGGACCGCCGGCTTTTGGCCGGGGATCTTGTGGCAGATTGCCGAAGACGGGCACCATCCAGGGCTGCAGGGGATTGCCGAGCTGATCGAGGAGAAGCTGGACGAACCGCTGTATTCGCTCGCTGTGCATCATGATGCCGGATTTATATGGACACTTTCGGCCGTGGCCGACTACCGGATTACCGGCAGCGAGCGATCCAAACACCGTGGGCTGATGGCCGCCGCCCAGCTGGCAAGCCGCTTTAATGTAAAAGGCAGCTTCATCCGCGCCTGGCATGACCTGGAGCAGGTGAACCGGGCAGGCTGGTCCATCATCGACACGGTGATGAATCTGCCGCTGCTGTATTGGGCCTCTGAAGTAACGGAGGATCCCCGGTTCCGCCATATCGCCGCGGCGCATGCAGATACGGTGCTGGCGCATTTTCTGCGTCCGGACGGATCCAGTTACCATATCCTCGAATTTGATCCCGAGTCGGGTGAACGAATCGGTGCCATGTCCGGTCAGGGGTATGCGGAAGAATCCGCCTGGTCCAGAGGCAGCGCCTGGACCATCTACGGACTCACCCTGTCTTATATTTACACGGGAGAAGAACGCTTTTTGACTGGCGCCAAGCGGGCCGCCCATTTTTTCCTGGCGAATCTACCGGAGGACCATGTGCCGCACTGGGATTTCCGGGCGCCTGAAGAAGGGGGCAAGCCGCGGGATACTTCGGCCGGGGCCTGCGCGGCATGCGGGCTGATCGAGATGTCCCGTCTCGTACCCGAGGCGGAAGCGCGGCTGTATCTCCGTTCTGCGGAACGCATCGTGCGCTCTCTGCATGAACATTACGGGACATGGGATATGCCGGGGGAAGAAGGCCTGATCCTGTCCGGCACATCCAATCTGCCGGGTGGAGTGCATATCGATACACCGCTGATTTACGGCGATTATTTCTTTGTTGAGGCGGTATCCAAGCTGCGCGGCTCAGCGCTGAGATTGTGGTAATGTGTATCAGCGCTGAGGCAGTAATTCAGCGCGAAAGGAGACATGATGAATGAAACGACAATCCGAACAACTGGCCCAACAGACAGCAGCAGGGTCCGCGCCGGAGAACCTGCTCGATGATCCTTTTCCTATAGAGACAGTCCCTGATGGCCCTCAGTCTGAAGTGCAAAATCACCGGATGGAATGGTGGAGGGAAGCCCGGCTGGGCCTGTTCATCCATTGGGGACCCTACGCGCGGCCGGCAGGCGAGTGGAAAGGGGAGGAGATCCAAGCTTCCTACAGTGAGCACATCATGCTGCGCGCAAAGATTCCGGCCGCCGAATATGAAGAGATGGCCGCAGGCTGGAATCCTTCATCTTTTGACGCGCTGAAGTGGGTGCGTACCGCCAAAAGGGCCGGCTTGAAATATATCATTTTCACGGCCAAGCATCATGACGGATTCGCCATGTATGATTCGCATGTGTCCAATTACTCCATCGTCCAGCATGCCGCTTTTCAAAGAGATCCGCTCCGGAAGCTGGCGGAAGCATGCGAGCAGGAAGAAATGGTGCTGGGTATTTACTACTCGCACGCTATGGACTGGCATGATCCCGATTCCCAGGGGAACACCTGGGACTACCCCGGCAATATCGGTGCTTATGACGACGTGGAGAGCTGGGTGCACGATCCGGATAAGCGAAGCCGCTTTGAGCGTTATCTGAATAATAAATCACTACCACAGGTTCGCGAGCTGCTGACGGATTACGGGAAGGTCGGCTTGATGTGGTTCGACTGCGGCGGCAAGCTGACCCGCGAGCAGGGGGAGCAGTTTCTGGACGCCGTATACTCGCTTCAGCCGGACTGCCTGGTGAACAGCCGGGTGTGGAAGGCTCCCCTCGGGGATTACTCGAACACGTCCGATAATCAGCTGACCACGCGGACTTTGCGCCAGGACTGGGAGAACATCATCACGCTAAACGATTCATGGGGGTACAAAAAATCGGATCGCAACTGGAAATCTCCCGCATCCATCATCCGGCAGATGATTGATGTCGTCAGCAAAAACGGCAATTTGGTCATCAATATCGGACCGACAGAGACGGGAGAGTGGGATCCGGTATCCGAATCGATTTTGCTGGAAATCGGCGGTTGGTTAGATACATACGGAGACAGTATTTACGGAGCGGGGGCATCCCCGACAGCAAAGCCGTCCTGGGGCAGGTGCACCGTGAAAGGAAACATGCTGTATCTGCATGTCTTCGACCGGCCAACGGACCGGAAGCTGGTCGTTCCCGGCCTGAAGACAGACGTTCTGCGGGCCTATACGCTGGAAGACGGCAGGGAACTGAAATTGACCCGATTATCGGAACAGGATTTAGAGATTGAGCTGCCTGAATCGGTGCTTTCCGAAGCGAACGAATTTTCCAAACCACAAGTCATCGCCGTCCTCTGTTCCGGTCCAGTCGATGGCAATCCGGTGGGACTATTGGACTCACGGGAAGGCAGCATCCTTGAATTAGGCGTATTCGATGCCGAAATATCCGGAGCCGGACTGAAGTATGATACCGGGAAAAAGGGCCGTGACAACCTCCTGGATTGGACAGACGAAAGTGCCGGGGCGGTCTGGTCTGTCCGGACCTTGGGAGCCGCAGATTTCGACGTGCGCATCGAATATGGCAGCGGTGACGCAGAGGGAGGAGGCGGGACCTACCTGGTGACCACTGGAGACCAGTCACTGCGTGCTCAGGTGCAGCCGACCGGCGGACCGTATGACTTCCGTGAGTTTTACGTAGGGAAACTGCATTTTCCGGAAGCAGGGGAGTATTTGATCCGTCTTCAGGCGGAAAGAATTACGGGCCAATATTTAATGCAGCCCAGATGCTTGAAGCTGCAGCGTTAATCCGAACCGGATTGTGTTGAATTACGGAAAAGGAACCATTGCCTCCTGCAAGCAGCAGGCAGCGGTTCCTTTTTTCTTGACTAGGCTTCCTTATACCGCAAGAGAAACTGCCGCTTTAAGCGGTCTGTCTTCCTAGAATGTACTTCGGTCGGTGTTTCTCTCAAGATCCTCCCGTCTGTTTTCCTTTCCGGGAAAAAAGCTTCTTCATTAGGACAACGGCTGCCAAAGCAAGGGGAATCCAGATTTGGAATACCGGAAAGTCGTACATCAGGTTTCGCGTGAATCCGATCCAGGTATGGTAAATAAAATTGGGCGCGGCAAAAGAAATGGTATAAATAAACGCACCGACGATGACTGTTAATTTTTTGTGGCTCATCTTTACCAGATAGGAAAGGCCGATGACCGCCCCCAAGTAAAATGCCGTCATTTTCACAAAGATGCCGATATAAATCAGCAAAATAATGACCGGATCGAGCCGTTCGAGAAAATCAGCGATTTCGATCAAGCGGACCGATCTGAGCATGGGGAGGGTGGTAATGCTTAAGATTTGGGGGCTCAATATCGTTAAATTCAACAAGTTGAAGATCAACAGCAGGATTCCCACGAACAGGTAGGAAAAGATCGACAGCTTGGACAGGTTTTTTTTGTTGTTCAAATGCTTCCAAAACGCAAGAAACACGACAACCTCGCCAAACGGGAAGCTGATGACTTTCGGAATGGCTTCCCTGATCACAGGCATGATGCCATGCTCGAGCACCGGCTGAAGCCGCTCCAGATGAATATTTTTAGAGACGATGAACATCAAGAAAATCAGGAAATAGCCCAAGATGGTAAAGGGGAGCAGAAATTCGACGACGCGGAAAAAAACTTCCGTTCCCTTGGAAATCGCATAGGCGGACAGCAGAATCATGATCAGCATAAGGAGGGCCAGCGGCGTTTTGGGAAGAAAGGAAATGTTGATAATGTCCCCAAACTCCCTGGTGTTTCTCATGGATTCATAGGAAAAATAGAAAATATAAGCGATGGTGACGATCGTTCCCAAAATACGACCCAGATGTTGGTTCAGGATTTCAAAGAGATTGCGGTCCTCGTTCCCCTTTTGGATGAAAAGGTAAACCAGGAGCAGCAGCAGTCCGGCCAGCATCGCGACAATGACGACCAGCCAGGCGTCCTGCTTGGCTCCCACGCCCAATTCGTATAATGGGGAAGTTCCGATCAAAAACAGGATCATCATCGCAATCAGCTCGTATTTGTCTATTTTCTGCA
The DNA here is from genome assembly GCF_025809195.1 of Paenibacillus sp. PSB04. Classification (NCBI taxonomy): domain Bacteria; kingdom Bacillati; phylum Bacillota; class Bacilli; order Caryophanales; family Paenibacillaceae; genus Paenibacillus; species Paenibacillus sp. PSB04. Next base: position 5,432,154 of record NZ_CP081301.1, on the reverse strand, counting down.
AGTTGGGGGCACTCCTTTCGCTAGAATTTTTGGTCTTTGAGCAAGCTGGAGTACGGCTTGGTAATCATGTTCGTATGCTCAATGTTAATCTTGACCTGCACGCGCAGGCTGATTTCCTCAATGGGACGCTTCGTTTTCATCAGTTTTCTCCAAGTAGAGGGATCTTTACGGTGTATCGCGTTCATGAATCCGGCCAGATCCACGTTCATTTCCTGCAGATGGCTCCAGGTCTCCATGATTTCGCCGCCGATTTGTTTACTTATCGTACGTTCTATGTCCCGAATGACCCCCGGATTCTTTAAGTCCAGATTGCAGCCGGATTCGTCGATCGCTCCCGTTGCTTGAATCTTGGCGAGAATGATCGATTTTCCATGGATGACCTTCGGCTCCAGTTTGGTGGACGATTTCAGCACTCGATAGCTGAGCAGCTGATTTTCTTGGCCTTTTGCGCTGCACGGAAACACAACCATCATGCTGCTGACACGATTGGAAAGCCATGCGACAGATCGGCTATCTTTTTGATCGATCCATCCCACCAGCTTGTCCTTACGGAATACGCCCAGCTCCCCGAGCTTAATGACCGCATCATTTCGCGTCGATTTCAGGGCATCGAGGGAGGACTGCTTGCTCAGATCTCCGGATACCTCGAGCTCGGGCGCCATGGCGCTTTCATCCGGGCTGGCTATCATTCTGGCGAAATCGATGAGCCGCATGTTTTGAGCCTGGGACAGATTTTTCTGGCTTTGATCGATGATCCGCTGGATGGCGTTGCCGGATATTTTCTCCAAAGGGATCAGCACTTCCAGCAAATTGGAAGCTTTGCCCTTGGTCAAGAGGACGGACATGGTCTCCCTGCTCTCGAACGGACGAAGGAAAAAATCAAGAATTTCTCCGACACCTTCTTTCCGTGCCACATCTTCGCTAAGAATAAGGACGGAGTTATGGGCGAAAAAAAGCTTCCTTGATGTTTCCAGGCTGGCATTCTGCATCGCCTCGGCAATAGAGCGCCCCTTGGTTGAGAAAATGGTCGTCGGAGACTGGCTTCCTGCACTGCCGCCGCCTGTCTGGGTGGCAATCGACTGCGGAATGACGACCTGGAACGAAATTTCCCATTTCCCGTTGCTCCGGTCGATGGACGTCGCCGAAATGATGCTCAGCGTATTCAATTCCTGGCTGTCCCAGCATCCGCCCGTCAGCAGCGCGACCGACAGCGAGAGAATCATAAGGCCCAGTCTCCGGAGCATCTTTTCCACCTCTTTGTTTGACCTGGATGTATACAGCTATTGTTCATCTTTCGATGGCGACGGCTTTTGGATTGATTTTTGGCGTTTGATATTTTTTTGACTGATTAAGGTTGGACGTTTAAGCATGGCCCACCAAGGCACACGTACCAACGCATCCTTTTGGTCGGAAGGAGAGAAGGGCGCAAGCGGAATCAAATAAGGGATTCCGAAGGACCGCAGCCCTGATAAATGGATAAGCATCGCCATTAATCCTGCAATGATCCCGAACAATCCCAGCGTAGCCGCAAGCAGCATGAATCCGAAACGAAGCAGCCTAGCCGAATTGGATAAGCTGACTGATGGAGCGACGAAGCCGGCAATGGCGGTAAAAGCCACGATAATAACCATCGCGGCGGATACCAAACCTGCCTGAACTGCCGCTTGCCCCAGCACGAGCGCACCGACGATCGAAATCGCGGACCCGATCGCCCTTGGCATCCGCACCCCGGCTTCCCGCAAAACTTCGAAAGTGATTTCCATGGCAAGCGCTTCGACAAAGGCCGGAAAGGGGACGCCTTCCCGCTGGGCCGCGAGGCTGATAAGCAGGGTTGTCGGCAGCATCTGCTGATGAAATGTTGTGATCGCGATGTACATCGAGGGCAGGAGCATGGAAAACACAAATGCGATAATACGCATCAACCGTAGAAATGTCGCGATATCGAATTTTTGATAATAATCCTCGCTGGACTGGAACAGCTTAAAAATCGTAATGGGGGCAATGAGCACAAAGGGGCTCCCGTCTACGAGAATGGCTACTTTTCCTTCCAAAATAGCTCCGGCAATGGCGTCAGGACGTTCTGAATTCGTAAGGGTCGGAAAAGGCGTAAAGGTGGCGTCCTGGATAAATTCCTCGATATATCCGCTCTCCAGAACGCTGTCGATGTCAATCCGGTCAAGCCTTCTTAAAATTTCCTGCACCACGTCTTCACTAGCGATACCATGAATGTACATCACGGCTACGTCCGTTTGGGTTACGCGGCCGATCGTTCGGTCGACGATCCATAGATTCGGATTTTTGATTTTACGGCGGATTAATGACGTATTGATCCGAAGGTTCTCCGTAAAGCCTTCCCTTGGTCCTCGGATGACGGTTTGAGACTGGGGTTCGTCTACACCGCGCTGTTCCCCACCGGCAGAGGATGCTGATATTCCCTTGGCTGTGCCATCTACCAAAATGACTGTATTGCCGGCAAGAATGGCGTCAAACAGTTTCTTCATGGTATCGATGTCCGTGACTTGGCCAATGGCTAAAAACCGGTGTTTGATCCAGCCCAGCACCTGTTTTGGCGGGTCCAGCGAACAATCCGCATCCGCCTGGATTTGCGTCAAAGATTTCAAAATGGAATTGTTGATAATCTGCTCATCGGCCAAACCGTCGGTGTAGATGACGGCGACGTGGACAGGTTTCCCCAGGGCCTGGTCCAACCGACGGATGATGATATCGGAACTGTCGCCCGTCATTTCCTTGATCATTTGGACGTTAACATCCAAGTATTTGGAAAGAGGCGTTTCAGGCCTATTAAATTCCGATGGCTGCTCATTTTTGTCTTGATTTTGGTTGGAATCACCGCTGGAATCATGTTTGGATTTGAAAAAAGGCCGCATCCTAATCCTCACCTTGAAATTTATATTCTGCTTCATCGTTGCCTTTTTCGGAGGAACTTAAACTAGGGGCATCGAAAGAGGATTGCTCTTCAGAAAACGTGCCGGAAAAAGCAAAACAGACGGCTGGCGGCCGTCTGTCGCGATTTATAAACAAGCAATAGACTGAAGGGAAATCATTACCTTTCGGCGTCCGCAACTTGCGGGTCGCTGCGCAGCGGGAACCAGCCGGGAATACTCATCATGAGGTTCCACAGCGGTTCGGGAATCGATAACTCCTGCAGGTCCAGAGGGGAGATGGACGTTCGGATCTGCTGTTCACGGCCTTCCAATACCAACTGTACCCAATCCGGTTCCATGATGAGTTCGCGTCCCAGGGCGATGAGCGGGATGCCGGAGGACAGCGCCTCCAGCGCATCATCGGGCGTGTAAATGCTGCCGACGCCAATGATGGGGATACGCGAGCCGACGCGCTCCTGAAGAATTGCCAATCGTGACCGGCTGTCCTGAATCCCCCTTCGCGGCACGGAACGGAAGCTGGTCAACGATACATGAAGGTAATCGACCCCGGTGCCCGACAATGCATCGACGAACGAGAGGGTATCGGCCATCGTAATGCCTGGCGTTCCCGCCTCTTCAGGCGAAAACCGGAAGCCGACCAGGAAAGGTTTATTAGACTCTTTACGAACGGTCCGAAGGACCTCGCGAATAATGGCTAAGGCCAGCGTCATTCGATTCCCCAGGCTCCCTCCATAACGGTCCGTGCGTCGGTTCGTCATCGGGGATAAAAATTGATGCAGCAAATTCCCGTTGCCGCCGTGAATTTCCACCCCGTCAAATCCGGCGTCAACCGCTCTTCGGGCCGCTTCTGCATAAGCATGAATGATGCCTTCCATTTCCTGCTCGGCGAGACTGCGCGGGACGGGGGCTCCTTCCCGGTCTTCAGGGATGTTTCCGGCGCTGACATAATCGCCTGTCTTGGAGCCTTGTCTGCCTGCGTGAAAAATTTGCAGCACGGCCTTGGCTCCGTTCCCCTGGATCGTCGAGGCAAGCCGGCGGAGTCCGGGAATGAGGGCGTCGTTGTCGGCGCCGGGCGCACCAGTCATTCCTCCTTGCTGCATGACATATGTTGCCGCTGTGATGACCATGGCAGCGCCATGAGAACGGCGTTTGTAGTATTGAATTTCCTGTTCGGAAATGGAGCCGTCCGCATTGGAACTCATATGGGTCATCGGAGACATCACGATCCGGTTTTTTAAAGAAATGTTGGCTGACGGAAAATGAAATGGATCAAAAAGGGGGGAATACGATTTTTTCATGGGGTGACAACTCCTTCGTAACGATTCTTTTATTGAACTTGTTATGATTATAAGAGGAGAAGCAACATCCCGTAAGAACGCAAAATCTATGGATATAATCCAAGTACCTGGACCAACTAACATAAAGTAAGCTTGATTTATCATCATGTTCTGCATATAATGGACATTACAGGTCCATAATAAATGCGCTGTTATGGTTTGCTGCTTGAAAAGGAGGAATCCAGCATGCAATTTTCAAAAAGTACTGCATACGGTTTACACGCCTTGATGCTGCTGGCGAAATCGGAACGGGGCCGCAACGTGGGCATTAAAGAACTGTCCTCGTCCCTGGGCGCTTCCGAGAGCTATTTATCCAAAATTATGTCCAAGCTGCGGCAGGATGGGCTTGTTCGCGCAGTTACCGGTGTGAACGGCGGCTATGAGCTTGCCCGGGCCGCCAGTGAAATTACTTTTCTGGATGTGGTTCAGGTTCTCGAAGGACGTCAGCACTTGTATGAATGCTTCCACGGAAGCAACCATCCGCTGCCAGCCCTGGAAGCTGCGGGGGACGAACCGGAAACGCCGGAATTTGCTTTCGGCGAAGGATGCCCGGTCAAACAAGTGATGGATGCCGCGGAACAGCAGATGAACCGTTATCTCCAGCAGCATACGATTCAATCAGCACTGAACCAGGCGGGCTCATGTGATGTCCATGCAGCAGGCAAGAAGTAATAAACTTCTTGCGCGTTTATTATGGATAAAAAGGATCTATAAAGGGAGGAATTAAAATGTCAGAAGTATTGTTGGATGCGGTTATTATCGGAGGCGGGCCAGCCGGCATGAGTGCGGCGCTTGCGCTGGGCAGATCAAGACGTTCCGCGGTGGTCATTGACGAAGGTCGCCCGCGCAATCGGGTAACCCATGAGATGCATAACTTCCTGTCTCGGGACGGTATCGCTCCCGCGGAGTTCCGTCGGATCGCCAGAGAACAAATCAGTCAGTACCCTGCAATCAAGTTTGTTCAAGGGAAGACGGAATCCGTGGAAGGAAGTGACGGCGACTTCCGGATCCGCACGGTTGACGGAAAGGTGTACCGCAGCAAGAAGCTGTTGTTTGCAACCGGCAAACGAGACCTGCCTCTGGATATTTCCGGGTTGGACGAGGTATACGGTAAAACCGCGTTTGTCTGCCCTTATTGTGACGGCTGGGAACTGCAGGACCAGCAGCTCGTGATGATTGCCAAGGGCGAAGGAGCGATGCATTTATCCAAAGTGCTGATGGGATGGTCTGCGAATTTAACGTTATGCACGAACGGCCCGGATGAATTGAATGCGGAGCAGAGTGAAGAGCTGGAGCGCCACGGCATTACCGTTAAGGACTCGCCGATTCACAAGATTGAGTCTGAAGAAGGCAACGTAAAGCAGGTTGTCCTGGAGAACGGCGAATCCGTTGCCTGCACCGGGATTTTCTTTGCGCCGAAACTGGCCGCTGCCACTGACCTGCCGCAGTCGCTGGGCTGCGAAGTGTCGGAATCCGGAAGCATTGTGGCCGATCGGATCGGCAAGACCAATATCCCCGGTGTATTCAGTGCCGGAGATGCCGCTTCTGATATGTATCAAGCCATTGCTGCGGCTTCCATGGGCGCGTTGGCAGGCATGGGCATCAATGCCGAACTGTTGGATGAGGCATGGAAATCGGTTCGCTGAATCGCAGCCGATGGATCCATTCTTTTGCCAGGTTTGTGAAATCGGAATTTTTTTGCGAAAAAAGGTTTACGTCTGGCGTAACTTCCGATATTATAAGCGTAATGTAAGAACCGTTAATTTGAAATGCGATGAAGAGAAGAGTAGGTAAAGGAAGCATTTCCCAGAGAGCTCCGTCCGCTGAAAAGGAGCATTGAGTCCTTTATTGAATAAAGCCTCTGAGCAGCACGCCGGAACCCGATGTTCAATGAGAGGATGGTGTGCCAGGAGCTCCTGTTACAGAGCTAGAGTATATCTATCAGTTGACTGATGCCGTACTCGAAGAGGCTAAAATGGCGACATTTTAGCGAATCTGGGGTGGTACCACGAGTATGATATCTCGTCCCTAAGACGGCAGTCTTGGGGGTGGGATTTTTTATTTTTTCGTCATGATCCTGTAAATATCGCTGCACACAGGCGGATGGGCACACCAATTCAAACGGTTTGAATAGTGTCTAATAGACGGTTTAACGAGCCACGCCTGTCACCATAGTATTTGTTTAGCAGACAACTTCTCATACTCTACTTCGAAAGGATTGGAATCACTCATGTCACAAAAACTTAAAGTCGGTATTGTCGGTGGAACCGGTATGGTTGGCCAGCGTTTCGTACAGCTCTTGGATCAGCATCCTTGGTTCCAGGTGACCGCGATTGCGGCAAGCAGCAGTTCCGCCGGTAAAACCTATGAAGAATCGGTGCAGGGAAGATGGAAACTGGCAACACCGATTCCCGAGGACGTCAAGCAAATTGTCGTTCAGGACGCTTCGAAGGTCGAAGAGGTTGCTTCGGGAGTTGACTTTGTTTTCTGCGCCGTAGATATGAAGAAGGACGAAATCAAAGCGCTTGAAGAAGCGTATGCCAAAACGGGTACGCCTGTTATATCAAACAACTCCGCACATCGGTGGACGCCTGACGTGCCTATGGTGATTCCGGAAATCAATCCAGGTCACATCGGCGTCATTGAAGCGCAAAGACAGCGGCTCGGTACCAAAACCGGGTTTATCGCAGTCAAACCGAACTGCTCGATTCAGAGTTATGTGCCGCAGCTGAACGCGCTGCTTGATTTTAAACCGACTCAGGTGGTTGCGTCGACTTACCAGGCGATCTCCGGCGCAGGCAAAAACTTTACGGACTGGCCGGAAATGCTGGATAATGTTATTCCTTACATCGGCGGTGAGGAAGAGAAGAGCGAGCAGGAGCCGCTGCGCATTTGGGGCAGCATCGACAACGGGCAAATCGTGAAGGCGTCCTCTCCGATCATCACGACCCAGTGCATCCGCGTTCCTGTGACAGACGGGCATTTGGCGACCGTGTTCGTCTCTTTTGAGAAAAAGACGTCGAAGGAAGAAATTATTGAGCGCTGGCGCGCGTATCAAGGAAGACCGCAGGAATTGGGCCTTCCAAGCGCACCGAAGCAGTTCATTACGTATTTTGAGGAAGAAAACCGGCCGCAGACGAAGCTGGATCGCGATATTGAACGCGGCATGGGCGTTTCGGCAGGCAGACTGCGCGAGGATTCCATTTATGATTTCAAATTCGTGGGTCTTTCGCATAATACGCTGCGCGGCGCCGCAGGCGGGGCTGTGCTGATTGCTGAACTGCTGAAGGAAGAAGGATATATTCAAGCCAAGTAACAAGTACAAGGGATCGGAGCGGTGTATCCGGTCCCTTTCTATTTGTTTTCACGAAATTTAGGACAAGTTCTCACAATCCCTGACCGTATCTGTCAGTCATTATCGTCTATACTGATGATAGCTGAGAGTGAATGAATCACATGTACGAGTTGTGATGAAGGGGAGGACAAGAATGGAAAAATACGCTATGTTCGGCAAACTGACGGCAAAGCCGGGGCAGCGCGATGAGCTCGCGAGAATGATGCTGGAATCCAGCGGGACGCTTGAGGATATGGAAGGCTGCATCTATTATATCCTGCATGAAGCGGAGGACAATCCGGACGATCTTTGGATTACGGAACTATGGGAAAGCAAGGAAGCTCACGCGGCCTCGTTGAAGAATGAGAAGGTGCTTGAGCTCATCGGACGCTGCAGGCATCTCATTGCTGAAGCCGGCGGCATCAAGGTCCGGCCGATCGGAGGCAAAGGATTCTGATTTCTGATACAAAACATGTATAACAGCAAACCGCGGATGCCGCGGTTTTTTTGTTTCCGGGGAGCGCGATGCATAACACCGCATGCCCCCGTACATAGTATAAGCGAACTCTACTCAACATTTGGAGGCATTACACAACATGAACGTTCAAAGAGCGCAGGAAATCGCGTCCTCGCCAGTCATGGCAAACGTACTGCTGGATGGAACCCCCATCTATATACAGCATGTGGACGAGCTGAGCGAAACCGCACGTGTCTATCCGCTCGACAATCCGGAAGCTGAGCGGGAAGTACCTCTGTATTCGTTAGAGGAGCAGGATCATTTTCTGGGATAAAAAGGAGAGAATTGCGATGAAAGAAGTGCCAAAACAAAATGAAAAAGAGGCAGATCGGCTGAACGACTATGACGTCACCGATGATGTGGTTCGCGAAGTGCCGGCTACGACCGATGCCAGTGATGCCGTCGCGGCCATGACTTCGCATATTAATAAGTATGATGTGCCCGATGAGCTGGAGGAAAAATAACGACAAAGCTCTTAAAGCGTACAGGCGAGCCTGTGCGCTTTATTGTTGTTCCCGATCGAATGTATTCACTTTTTACGCAAGAATAGCAAGCGAGAATAAATCCGGCTCATGATGATTTGATAGAATCAGCATGATAACGAGTGTTTCTGATCACATTTCAAAAGGGAGAGATGGACGATGAATCAATGGGGAGCCAAAAACATCGATGTCATCACGTTGTTTGTGGAAGATCTTCCGGAGGCCAAATCATTCTATGAGCGGGTATTCGGCCTTTCCTCCGTCTACGAGGACGACAACTCTGCAGTTTATAACTTCGGGAACATGAGCGTCAATCTGCTGAAAATAACCGAAGCGGACGAGCTTACGCATCCGGCTCCAGTGGCAGACCGCGGGGCGGGAGCGAGGTTTGTGTTCACGATCCGTGTTGATGACGTGGATGCGTTGTGTACAGAGCTGAATTCAGCCGGCGTTGCGCTGCTGAACGGTCCGATGGACCGCCCATGGGGAATCCGTACGGCAAGTTTCCAGGATCCGGGCGGACACATCTGGGAAATCGCGCAGGAGCTGCGTTGATTCCTCTGGATATGGATTGCAGGGAGCTGGGAATGACGAATAAAGCTCAGAGATGATGATATGCTGAACCTCATACGCTGAACCCAATGGGTCGGCGTTTTTTTCATTGACTAACCGTTCAACCAATAGTAATATGATGATAATATCAGGTAAATGATGGATGGAGGGATCCGGGATGGATTTGTATTATGAGATTCATGGCAGTGGAAAACCCGTCATTTTTATACACAGCGGCGGGACGGACAGCAGGCTGTGGTCATTCCTGGCGCCATTAGTCGCCAAAGAATACCAGACTATTACTTATGACGGCCGGGGTGCAGGCAAATCTCCTTCTCCCAAGGAACCGGCGAACTACGTTGAGGACTTGCGCGAGCTGATGGATGACCTTCACCTGGATACCGCCGTCCTCATCGGCCATTCAGGAGGCGGCCAAATCGCCACTGACTTCAGCCTTCAATACCCGAATCGTGTTTCGGGCTTGGTGCTCATCGGCCCATCATTGACGGGCTATAAGCCATCACCGGAGTTTGAGCGCTGGATGAGTGAGGTGAACGCGGCCGCCCCCGATGCCGATAAAATCATGGAGCTTGCGTTCAGCGCTCCGCTGTACCGGATCGTGATGTCCAGTCCGCAGCGCCGCTTGATGATTGACATGTTCAGGCATCACCTGGCCAAAACAGCCGAGTGGGGGAGCTTCGAATCCGTTTGGCCGCAGCCTCCAGCCATCGGCCGATTGGAAGACCTTCACATAAGAACCCTGTTTATGATCGGCGATAATGAGATCCCGGATAATGAACGCGTCGCAGAGCTGTTCCGGAGCTTGCCGAATGTTCGTTATGTCCAAATTCCGGGGGCGGACCATATGATGCCCTTAACCCATCCGGAGATGATGTACAGCTATATTGCCGAGTTTTTGGAGGAGAGACGTTAAATGCCGCGCACCCAGGAAGAGAATGAACGAATACGTCAGCAGGCCAAGGCGAAGATCCGGGAAGCAGCCATTGACCTTTTTATGAAAAAAGGTTACCATGCCACCTCGATCGATGACGTCTCCAAACACGCCGGCGTGTCCAAAGGGCTTCTATACAACTACTACAAAGGGAAAGAAGAATTGCTCAGTGCCATGGTCGAAGCCAGAATCGGGGAATTGATACAGGTCATGGAGAAGGCAGAGGCATTGGAGACGCCGGCAGAGCAGCTGAAACATATCGTAGAAGGGGCCGTCGATAATGTGCGGCGTTCTCCCGAGGTGTTCCGGTTCTACCTGCACCTGCAGACCCAGCCGGAAGCCGATGAAACCGTCGCCAAATACGGCAAGCTCCTGATTGAGGAAAGTGCCCGTCAGTTTCAAATCCAGTGCCGCATGTTCGAAAAACTGGGAGCGTCCGACCCGGTGGCGAGGTCATTGTACTTTTCCTCCGCACTGCAGGGAATCATGCTCATGATCTCGACTTATCCGGAGCAATTTCCGGTTGAGGCTATGAAGCGGCAAATCATCGAGGATTTCTGCCAAGTTTAGCGCCAAATGTAAGAAGGCAATCACCCGCTTTTTATAAATCGAAATGAACAGGGACAGCTGCTGATGCAGCTGTTTTTTGCTGATCGAGGTCGAGTCTTAGGAGGGGCGTTTAAACAATAAAGTTTATTGATATAAGTGGTAACTATCGGACAAAACGAGTAGAAATACTTCATGAAAGCTTTTTTGCCAGCAGAGGTGTTTTTCTCTATCAATCTATTGACTTCTACGTTTAATGACCATATAATCAACTAAAGTGACCCGACGTGTAAGGAGACCTGACATGGTAATTATCGATGAGGTGTACCGCAATATCAGTTTTGATATGCCGGAACAGGAATTATTCATTTTACTTGAACGCGTTAAAGCGAAGAAAGAAGAAGACGTAGAAGAGTTGAAAAACAAAATCGATAAATACGAGCAGAAACGCCGGGCGGAAGAGGCGTTGTATCAATCCATGTCCCCGATCCGGCGCTTGTTTACAGGGCGGCCAGCCAGCCATCATCAGGCAGTTGAGTATATGGTCCATGTCAAAGAACGGTTCAAGAAAATCGACGCGATAAAGCGCAGTATTCGGGAACTGGATCAGGTGCTTGATAAGCTGCGTTTACCGATAAGGGATTCGAACGAGGTATTTCTGTCTCCTGAGCTGATCCGGGAAATCAGACTGCTTCAGGAAATGGAGGCTTCACAGGAATGAATTTAACGCTTGAATCTTTAGGTACGGGAATGGATACCGTATGGGTCGTTCTCAGCGCCGCTATGATTCTGTTGATGGAGGGCGGGTTTGCCCTGCTTGAGGCAGGATTTGTACGCTACAAGAACAGCGTCAACATTATTATGAAGGTGTTCGCCGATATCACGATCGGCACCTTGGTTTTTTATGTATTCGGATTTGCGCTCATGTACGGAAAGGACGCCGGAGGAATCATCGGGACGAGCGGATTTGTCCTTGGGGGCGATTTATCCCACCTCCAGCTGCCGGTATCGCTGGATACGTATTGGCTGTTCCAAGCGGCCTTCACCATCGCCGTCATTTCGATCGTTTCGGGTGCTGTGGCCGAGCGGATCAATTTTAGAGCCTATTTGCTGTATATTGTCCTGATGACGGGTCTGATCTATCCGATCGGCGGCCACTGGGCCTGGGGCGGCGGATGGCTGACGAAGCTCGGCATGCAGGATTTTGCCGGCTCTGCCGTCATTCACGCGCTCGGCGGCTTCTCGGCCCTGGCGGCTGCGCTGATCGTGGGTCCCCGGAAAGGGAAATTCAATAAAGCGGGTGCCAGCACGATCTCCCTGCCCAGCAACCTGCCACTCGCTTCGGTAGGGGCTTTCCTTCTCTGGTTTGGCTGGTTTGGCTTCAATGCGGGCAGCACGCTCAGTGCAACCGATGTCCGCATCGGACATATTGCGCTGACAACGATGCTGTCTGCCGCATCCGGCGGAGCGGTCACACTGGTGTATACGCTGTTCCGCTACCAGCGCTCCGACGCACCATCCGTGATTAACGGCTCCTTGGCAGGTCTGGTCGGAATTACGGCCGGATGCGCTTTTGTCAGCGACAGCGCTGCCATCCTGATCGGTGCGATCTCGGGACTGCTTATGATGGCGGCAACGAGCTGGCTGGAGGGACGCCGGATTGACGATCCCGTCGGCGCCTTCCCGGTCCACGCCGTATCCGGTGCGTGGGGAACCCTTGCCGTTGGTCTGTTCGCGACAGACGGCGGCCTCTTTTACAGCGGCAGCTGGCATTTGCTTGGCGTTCAGGCGCTCGGACTGGCTGCGCTGGCGGCATGGGGATTTGTCCTTACTTGGGTCGGCCTTAAGCTGATTGGTCTCCTCGTCCCTGTTCGTTCCAGCGAGGAGGAAGAGGAAATCGGCCTCGACATCAGTTATCACGGCATTATGGCAGCGGACCGGTCCCACGAGTTTATCGATCATGAAGTCCGCTATTCAATGAGCGAAGAACATCGGAATGTATAGCTGTTTGTAATGTTCAAAAGGAACACTTCGAATCACCTTCGAAGTGTTCCTTTTTATTTTGCAGCATTTTATTTAGATTCCGGCATTGCGTCTAAGCACCGCACCGCTATATCCCAAGTTAGCAATCAGTAAGAAACGGAAGGTGATCCGCTGTGATACGCTGATCTGGAAGAGTTAACAATCCACAGGGAAAGGAAGTATTCAAGATGGGCGTATTGAAACCTTTTATTTACTCGGAAGATGCAAGAAGTCAGGCGGATTTCTATATCCGTTCGCTTGGCGGTAATCTGGAATCCGTTATCACTCATGGGGAGTCGATGGGAGTCCAGAATGACTTGCAGGATAAAGTGATTCATATGTGCTTATCGGTCGCCGGAGGCAACTATATTTTTATGTCGGACTCCATGGAATCGAATCTTCAAGGCAACAATATGTCGCTGAATATCGACTACCCTTCGTCGGAGGAAGCCCGCGAGGCATTCTCGAAGCTTGCCGACGGAGGTCACGTCATCTATCCGTTTGAACAGCAGCCGTTCGGGTTGTACCTGGGCGAACTTACGGACCGGTTTGGTGTCCGTTGGATGATTACTGCACCGTCCGTATCTACCCGGTCCTAATCGTTCCACAATTCAATAGGCCATATCCGGAACCCCGCTTGAACCTTAAGGTTTAAGCAGGGGTTATTTTGTTGTTCCGGCAAATTCCCGCCAATGGGTGCTTCTGTTATTTCAATGAGCGGTGCTTTCTATCGGGCTGTCGTAGAGTTATGCCTGTAATGCGAAGGAGTCAGGCCGACAATCTGTTTGAATTTCCGGTGAAAATGAGGCATACTGTCAAACCCGCAGGCCGGGGCGATGCTGCTGATGCTGTCGTCGGTGTGAAGCAGCAGCTCTTTAGCCCGGATCACCCGTTTGACGTTGATGTAATCCGTTACGCTCATCCCGGTCAACTGTTTGAACACGCGGCTGAAATGGGCGGAGCTCACGGAAGCGAGCCGGCTTAAAGAGCTTAGGCTGATCTGCTCGCAGTAATGCCCATCGATATACAGTAAGCTTTGCCGCATCCAGTTCGGACCAACGAACGGGCTGCGAGAGCCGCTGCTCCCATCACTTTGTTCCCGGTGGATCAGCAGCAATAGGTACTGAACGTACAGTACGATCGAGTGGCGGTAGCCCGGGGGTTGACCACTCAGCTCGGACTGAATGGCGGCCAGCTTGTCTTCGAGCTGCGACTCCAGCGCGGCGGGGCATTCCAGTTTATAAGCATGGTTCGAACTGCAGCTGTCAAAGCACTGTAAGTAAGAAAAGGTTTCTCCCAAAGAAGACTGCCGGACGAGTTCGGGACTAAAAAACACGGCAGTGGATGTGACCGGATCGTCTTTGTCCGGGAACGCCTGGTGGATCGTGCTGCCAGGGATAATAAACAGATCCCCGCGGCGCATTTCGTAAATTGTCCGGTCGATAAAAAAGGAGCCCATACCTGAGTGGACATACACCAGCTCATGCCAATCGTGAAGGTGATGCGGCAGCTCCAGCTGCGCCGTCTTGCGGTCGCGGTAATTGAATGAGAAAGGAAATTCCGGCTGCGCGTCAAATTGTTTGCGAATGGGATTCATAGCGTTGCCCCTTGAGTGTATTGGGAACCATCAGCCGAACCCTCACCTTCCGTAAACGATTCATAACAGAAGAGGAGGGTCAGCAAATGGGTTCGTTGTTTTGAAGATATCAAAATCGGATATGATTGTGCAAGATTTCGTTCTTTTAGAACCGATCCATAGTTGTTATATTGAGAAAAGAACATCGGTTTACATGAATGGAGGGAATTGCAATGCGAATAGACGCTCACCAGCATTACTGGAGTATCGCCCGGGACGACTATGGCTGGATTACGCCGTCCATTCCTGTCCTGTACCGGGATTATCAGCCGTCGGATCTGCTTCCGCATCTGGCAGAACATCATCTCGACGGAACGATCCTCGTGCAGGCTGCACCAACGTATGAAGAAACCGATTATATTCTTGAACTCGCGGCACACGATGATCGGGTTCTGGGCGTGGTCGGATATATGGATCTCGCGGATGATGATCACAAGGGCCATTTTGAGCGCTTCGCGCAGCATCCCAAATTCGTCGGCTTCCGCCTCATGATCCAGGATATGGAGGATGCAGATGCGATCCTGGAACCTTCATACGCAGCTTCGCTCAAACACTATGCGAGCCTTGGCGTTCCGGTCGATCTGCTCGTCCGGTCCGATCAATTGGATACGCTGGTCCGGCTGATCGAGCAAATTCCGGATCTGCATGCGGTGATCGACCATCTGGCGAAACCGCGAATCGCAGCAGGGGAAATGGAGCCTTGGGCCGGATACATGAAAAGGCTGGCGTCTTACCCGAACCTGTACTGCAAGCTGTCCGGCATGGTGACCGAGGCGGACCATGACGGCTGGAAGCCGGATCAGCTTACGCCTTATGTCCGTCATGTTCTGGACTGTTTTGGCGCAGACCGGGTGATGTTCGGCAGCGACTGGCCGGTATGCCTGATGGCTTCGAGCTACGACGGTGTCGTGGATGCTCTTATGAAGACGCTTCCACCGACTTGGGGGGCAGATGAGAGTTTGAAATTGTTCGGGGGCAACGCCGCAGCATTTTACCGGCTGAAGAATGAGGCAAGATGACACGCATCGCTGCGGGGGAAATGACTGAATAGAAGGGTTGGGTGAAACCGAAATGAAATACCGGAAACTAGGAAAAACGGGTCTGGAAGTATCGGCGCTCAGTTTTGGCGCCTCCTCGTTAGGCTCCGTATTCCGCGACACGGATGAGCAGGAGAGCCTGCGAACCGTCCACGAGGCGATTGACAGTGGGATCAATTACATTGACGTCTCGCCTTATTACGGATTGACTAAAGCCGAAACGGTACTCGGCAAGGCGCTTAAGGACATTCCGCGCGACCGGTACCTGCTGTCAACCAAGGCCGGACGCTACGGGGAGCACGAATTCGATTTTTCCCATAACCGGATTGTGACGAGTCTGGATGAAAGCCTGAAGCGACTGAACGTGGATGAAGTGGATATTCTGTTCCTCCATGATATCGAGTTCGTCCCGGCGCAAATGATCCTGGAGGAAGCCATACCTGCGCTTGAAAAGCTCAAGCAGTCGGGCAAAATCCGGTTTGCCGGCATATGCGGACTGCCGCTATCGCTGTTTGAAACGCTGCTGCCGCAAATCGATGTCGACGCGATCATTTCCTACTGCCATTATTCGCTGAATGACACCAGTCTGCTGGACTTGCTGCCGCTTCTTGAGGAAAGGAATACGGGACTCGTTAACGCCTCACCTATCTCCATGGGACTGCTGAGCACCCGGGGAACGCCTGCCTGGCATCCGGCCGATCCGGAAATCAAGGAGGCCTGTTTGAAGGCGGCACAGTTCTGCGCGGACCAAGGGGAGGATATCGCGAAGCTCGCGGTGCAGTTTTCCACTTCAAATGATCGCATTCCCACCACGCTGGTCAGCACAGCCAATCCGGAAAATATCCGCAGGAATGCTTCCTGGGTGGAGGAGCCGGTGGATGAACGTCTGCTAAGCGAAGTGCTCGCCATTTTGGAACCTGTGCATAACCGGACCTGGACCAGCGGAAGGCCCGAATATAACACAAAAATAGGGGAGGCGTGAGATGAAAGGCATCATATGTTCAGCCGTCGGCCGATTTGACATGGCGCTGGATCTGCCGGAGCCCGTGATGGAGCCGGGGCATGCGGTGGTCGAGATCAAGCGGGTCGGGATTTGCGGAACCGATCTGCACGCATTCCGCGGCAACCAGCCGTTTTTTACTTATCCGAGAATCCTTGGCCATGAGCTGGCAGGTATCATTAAGGAAATCGGCCCTAACCGTGATGGGCTTGAAGCCGGCGATCAGGTGAGCATCATCCCTTATTTGCACTGCGGGACATGCATTGCCTGCCGAAGCGGGAAGACCAACTGCTGTACGGATATGCAGGTCCTTGGCGTTCATACGGACGGCGGCATGCGTGAGCGGATTGCCGTTCCGTTGACCCACTTGATTCGCACGAACGGGCTGACGCTGGACCAGACCGCGGTCATTGAACCGCTGGCCATAGGTGCCCATGCCGTGCGTAGATCGGGGCTGGCGGCCGGAGAGACGGCGCTCGTCATCGGGGGCGGGCCGATTGGGCTCGGGGTCATGGCCTTTGCAAAGGCCAGCGGTGCCCATGTGCTCGCGATGGATGTGAATGACGAACGCCTGGCTTTCTGCAAGCAATGGATTGAGGCGGATGCGCTTGTTAACGCATTGCAGAATCCCGATGAACAAATTGCGGCGGCCTGCGGCGGGGAGCTGCCTTCGGTCGTGTTTGACGCTACGGGGAACGCACAGTCGATGACTGACGCGTTCCGTTATACCGCCCATGGCGGAAGATTGGTCTATGTCGGATTGGTCAAAGCGGATATCCGGTTCCACGATCCGGAATTCCATAAACGGGAGCTGACGCTGCTGGCCAGCCGCAACGCAACGCGCGAAGACTTCATGCACGTGCTGCATACGATCCGGTCCGGCGGGATCGACGTCGCTCCATACGTCACGCACCGGTCCGCGTTTGACGATATGATTGAACAATTTAACCATTGGCTGGACCCGGCTGCCAAGGTCATCAAAGCGATGTTAGATATGTAGGCTTATAGCTGGATGGAGTATTAAAGAGAACGGCCGTCTTTAAAGACGGTCGTTTTTCTCAACTTAGCGGTGCTTGGAAGGAACAAGCCGCAGGCGGCTGACTCATTCGATATCCATGAAAGGTCAGGTGGTTCCATGAAACAGGTGTGGCTGAACATTTCGCCGGTATTTCGCAGATTCCTTATGTCTTATCTGATCGTGCTGATGATCCCGCTGATTGCGGGATATGTGTCTTACCGGACATCGATCGATGTAGCGGAGCAAAGTTCCCTGAAGACCAGCATCATGACGCTTCAGCAGAGCAAGGATCTGATGGAGCGCAGGCTCGCGGAAGTACAGGGTTTTACCAAACAGCTCGCCATTAATCAGGATTTAGCCAGGCTCATGACTTCGCATTCGGAAGAGCAGAATTACGATGTATACGGTCTGTGGAAAATGATGCGGGATATCGCAAGCTACAGCCAAACCAACGACTTCCTTTCGAATTTTTACATCTACCTCCGCAACAGCCATCTGGTGCTTACGCCAAGCACGGTCTATTACCGGCCGGAGCTGTTCTACGAATCGAACCATTATGAGGGCATGACCTTTGAGACTTGGAAAAAGAACTTTCTCGAGAAGAGCAACCTCAGCATGGTCGTTCCCCAGCACGATTACGTGATGAAGACACATCAGCAAACGGTGGTTACCTTCGTGCAAGCCCTGCCCCTGAACAGCTTCGATACACCTCTCGCCTCCGTCGTGGTACTGATCGATACGAAGAAAATGTCCACATACCTATCAGGGATAACCAATCAATATGGAGGTTGGGCATTCGTCAGGAACCATGATGGGGAAACAGTCCTGTCTGAGGGGATCACTGGCAGCGACATAGCCAAAATCCGAAATATTCCTTCAGGTAAACCCGGCGATATCAGCCGTGCGGCGGATGACATGCTGCTCATATCCATCAGGGATGAATTAAGCGGCTGGGTCTACACGGCCGGTGTCCCAAAATCCGCCCTCATGATCAACGCGAACCGAATCAAGAACATCACCGGATTACTTACCGCGATTTCATTGATTTTAGGACTTGTCATCGGACTTATGCTAGCATACCGGAGCAGCGCTCCGATCAACAATCTGATAAATTCACTCAAGAAACAGCTTGGATTGGAACTCGGTACAGGGATCCAAGATTACGATTTTATCGCGGGAAACATTTCAAGCCTGATCGCGAGCAACAGACAGCTGGAACAAGAGCTCCACAACCAGGTGCCGTTGATCCGCGACGCTTTCATCAAACGGCTGTTGGTCGGAGAATTTTACAACGAAGAAGAGTTGGCCGCTGCTTCCGCACAAGCGGGTGTGAACATTAAGGGTGAAGCAGGTTACGCCGGCCTGGCTAAAATCAACACCTATGGCGGTTCAGACAGCCGCGAATCGCTTGCGGAGTCCAGTGTGGCCCGCCTTATTGTGCGTCAGTCCCTCGTGGAGGCCGAGCCCGATATGCTGGTAACGGATTGGGGTCAGGACAAGCTTGCCTTTTTGCTGCTGCGCACAAGCAAGCTGGCCCCGGATGAGGCTTTGGTGATACAAAGGCTGCAGGATCTGGCGGGCACGCTGTTCAGCCATTATCACATGCCAGTCCAGTTCGGAATGGGGAGGCCCTTCGAGGCGCTGGCGGATGTCGGGCGTTCGTTCGGCGAAGCGGCGGAGGCTCTGGACTATGCGGCATTCACCGATGAGGGCGGCGTCATTCGGTATGAGGATTCAAGCAGGGACGCGTCGCTATTTTATTATCCGATCGAAACGGAAACGCGGCTGCTGAACACGATCAAGTCAGGAGATGGCAGGGAAGCGATGCGGATCCTCGAACACATTGCCGTACGGAATTTTCAGGAGAGGGAGCTGTCCCGTGAAATGACAGAGCAGTTGATCGGCGAACTTAAGGGGACGATGCTCAAGCTGCTGGATCAAAAGGCGGGAGATGATCCCGAGTTCACAGAGAATCTCCAGTGCCGGATCGCTCAAATCCAGCCGTTTGAAGGGATTGACAAGCTTCTCGGGCAAATGGGCGAAATGATAGGCCTCTATTGTTCGATGATCGAGGAGAAAAAGAACGCCCTGCATCATCAGACGGTACGGCAGGTGAAGGATTATCTTGAATCTGCGTACGGGGATGCGGACTTGACGCTGTACCACATCGCCAAGCAGGTTGGAAGGCCGGAAAAGTATGTCTCCACGGTATTCAAGGAAAGCGAGGGGGAGCATTGGTTCGATTACCTGGAGCGGCTGCGCATCGATAAAGCGTCCGAGCTGCTGCTGAACCGGGCTTTAAAAATCGACGATATTGCCGAAAGGGTCGGCTATAACAGCGCACATTCATTCCGGCGGGCATTCAAGCGGGTCCGGGGGATCTCCCCAAGCATGTTCCGGGAGGCGGCCGAATTAGGGGACGCTCGTTGATCAAGTACCGATAGAATGCGCTTTCATCGAAATATGTACGCTTTATCGCGGATTGTACGGTCGGGTTGTGGATGCATTCGCTGCAATTGTACCTTTACGGTCGTGGCGCGGAGATTTTACCATGAATTCTGTAAGCGCTACCATTACAAACGGCTCCGGAGTCGTAACGTGAAGGGGGAATATGCTTGTGAAGGCTGTATCGGTTCAGCCGCAGACGGAGACCCGGGAGAGGAGCACTTCCAAAAATTATTGGAAGGAAGCCAAGAAAAGTCTGAGGAAGCACTGGCAGCTGTATTTACTGGTGATACCGCCGGTCCTGTTCTTTATTCTTTTCAAATACCTCCCGATGGCGAACGCGGTGCTTGCATTCAAGAATTACCAGGTGACCAAGGGAATATGGGGAAGCCCCTGGGTGGGGACGAAGTACTTCGACATGCTGTTTAATAATCCGCAATTCTGGACGCTGATCAAGAACACGTTGTTTCTGTCTCTGTATCAGCTGGCAGCCACTTTTCCGATCCCGATCATTCTGGCGCTGCTGCTCAATGAGGTGCGAAGCCTCCGTTTCAAAAAAGCGGTACAGCTGATTACGTATGCGCCGTTTTTTATTTCGACCGTCGTCATGGTCTCCATTATTATGATCTTTCTGGCACCGCGGCTCGGACTGCTGAACGTGATTCTAAATGCAATGGGTATGGAATCCACGAATTTTCTCGGCGACCCGACGAAGTTCAGATCCGTTTACGTATGGTCGGAAGTGTGGCAAACCACCGGATACTCATGTGTCATTTATTTGGCGGCATTGGCTGGCGTGGACCCGTCGCTCTATGAAGCGGCCAAAGTGGACGGGGCTTCCAGACTGCAGAAAATCATCCATGTGGACATTCCGGGCATTCTGCCGGCCGCCGTCATCATCCTGATCCTAAGCGTCGGCAATATTATGTCGCTGGGCTTTGAGAAAGTATATCTCATGCAGAACCCGCTAAACCTGCAATCTTCAGAAATCATATCCACGTATGTTTACAAAATCGGTTTGCTGAACGCCAATTACAGCTTTGCCACAGCCGTGGGCTTGTTCAATTCGGTGATCAACCTGATTCTGCTCGTGGCGGTCAATGCCGTCTCGCGCCGGATATCCGAGAACAGCCTGTGGTAATTCCAATGAACAAGGAGGGGAGGCTATGGCTGCTGTACAGACGACCGCTTCCATATCGACAAGGGGAAAAATCCGCGAATCGGCGGGGGACCGCGTTTTCCTCGGTATCACCTACATCCTGCTCAGTTTAATCCTTGTTGCCGTACTTTACCCGCTCATCTATATTGTCAGCTCATCGATCAGCAGCCCGCAGGCGGTTGCATCCGGCAAAGTTTGGCTGTGGCCGGTCGATATCTCTTTTGCCGGGTATAAAACGGTCTTCAGCAACGACCAGATACTGGTCGGCTACGGAAACTCGCTGTTCTATACCTGCTGCGGGACCTTGATCAGCGTCGTCCTAACGGTGGCAATCGCCTATCCGTTATCGAAAAAGACGTTTTTTGGACGCAATGTGCTTATGATGTTCATCACGTTCACCTTTCTGTTTTCCGGGGGCTTGATTCCGACGTATCTCGTCGTCAAAGGCCTGCATCTGATCGATACAAGGTGGGCGCTGCTGCTGCCGAATGCGATCTTCGTGTTCCAGGTCATTATTGCCCGCACTTTTTTTAAAGCGTCCATTCCGGAAGAGCTGAACGATGCCGCCGAAATCGACGGCTGTAGCGACATCCGCTTTTTACTCAGCGTCGTCATTCCGCTGTCCAAGCCGATCCTGGCCGTGCTGACGCTGGTGTATGCGGTCGCGCAGTGGAACGCCTTTTTCGACGCGCTGATCTATCTGAAGTCGCAGCATTTGTATCCGCTCCAGCTAACGCTGCGCAGCATTCTGATTCAAAATTTCTCCGGCGGCAATATGGACGCAAGCGAGCAGGTCAAGCGGCAGGAGCTTGCCTATTTGATGAAATATTCTCTCATCGTGGTCGCAAGTCTGCCTGTGCTGATCCTGTATCCCTTTATTCAGCGGTATTTCGTTCAAGGGATGCTGATCGGTTCGATTAAGGGCTAAACCGCATAACAGTGGATGACTTAGCAGGGGAGCTTTTCAATTTTTGATGAAAAAGGGGCGTGTCGTGTTCATGAAGAAACGTGTTTACCGAGGCTGGTTCAGCTTGATTGCACTGGTGCTGGTTCTTGCAGGCTGTTCCGGGGGGGCATCACCGAATGATTCGGGAGCGGAGGGCGGATCTGCGAGTACAGGCGGGGAAACCGGAACCGTTCCGATCAGCGTGTTCGTCAATACCGACGGCAACATTGACTATAAAACAAACCTGTTCACCAAAGTGCTGGAGAAAAAAGCAAACGTCAAGCTGCAGTTTACCGAGGTACCTTATGACGGCGCGGCGGAGAAACGCCAAATTTCCCTCGCCAGCGGCGACTACCCTGATTTGTACATGCTGATCCCGTGGGTCGACAAGTTCTCCCAATCGGATCTGGTGAAGTTCGGGCAGCAGGGCGTGATCCTTCCCCTGAACGATTTGATCGATCAATATGCTCCCAATATCAAGAAGGCGCTGGACGACCACCCGGATTACAAATCGATGTCCATCGCTCCGGACGGCAACATCTACGGGCTGACCATGCTGAACGAATGTTTTCACTGCTCTTACCCCAACAAAATGTGGGTTAACACCAGTTGGCTGAAGAAGCTCAATTTGGAGGTCCCTAAAACGACGGAAGATTTCAAGAAGGTGCTGGAAGCCTTCAAGACCAAGGATCCAAACGGCAACGGTAAAGCCGACGAGGTTCCTCTGAGCGGTTCCATCGAAAATTTTGGCGTGCACATTCTGCCTTTTCTAATGAACGGCTTTATCTATGATGACGATAAATACTATCTGACGGTGAATGGCGATAAAGTAGACATCGCAGCCAACAAGCCGGAATGGAAGGAAGGACTTGCCTATGCCAGGTCGCTGTATGCCGAAGGCTTGATTGACCCGGGCGCATTCACACAGAACGCCGACGCGTTCAAGCTGATCGGCAACAATACCGCAACCGAGCTTCTGGGTGCGGGAGCATCGATGCATCCGGCGATATTTACGGATACCGGGGAAGGCAACAAGTACAGCTCCCATTACGACGCCATTCCGCCGCTGCAGGGGCCACATGCCGCATATGCTACGTTCAATTACCCGGTCGATCCTGGCGCTACTTTCGTCCTGACCAACAAGGCAAGCAAAGAAGTACAAATCGCCGCCATCAAAATGCTGGATTACATTTATACCGAAGAGGGACAGCTGCTGGGCAACTACGGCGAGGAGGGCAAGGATTGGGTGAAGCCGAAAGACGGAGACGTGCCATTGAACGAAAAA
Organism: Paenibacillus sp. PSB04; assembly: GCF_025809195.1. Lineage (NCBI taxonomy): Bacteria > Bacillati > Bacillota > Bacilli > Caryophanales > Paenibacillaceae > Paenibacillus > Paenibacillus sp. PSB04. The sequence goes on along the minus strand of NZ_CP081301.1, from coordinate 5,408,980 downwards.
GCGAAACCGATCTTCAAGACGCTGGAGCAGCCGGCAGGCTCCGAGCCGCGAAACAGTGCGTGGGGAGCCACCGCCCAGTACAACCATACCCGGGAATTCCGCGATGGCTGGATTCAGGAAACCGATATTTATAAAAATTCGGGTTATGAGCGCAGATTGCAGGAAGCGACCTACCTGTACGAGAATAAACAACCTAAGGAGGTCTATCCCAATTGGTCGGTCTGGATCGATCCAGCGGCTGCCGATGAGCAAAGCATGCTTCAGCAAAATATAAAGGACTACGTGGATCAAAATGCCCTGCAGTTTGTCACCGGCGCCAAGAACCTGGACAAAGACTGGGATGCCTACGTCAAAGGGTTGGACGCATTAAATCTGAAGCGGTATTTGGAAATCATGCAGCAGGCTTATGACACGACCAAAAAAGCAGAATAATACGAACCTTTTTATTGAACCGGAGGGGAAGCATGAAACTTCAATATGACAAACCTGCTACAGTATGGACGGAAGCGCTTCCGATCGGCAACGGCCGGATTGGCGCCATGGTGTTCGGAGGCGTGGCCGAAGAGCGGATCCAGCTGAACGAAGACACGCTGTGGTCGGGATATCCGCGGGACACGAATAATCCGGAGGCTTTGAAGGTATTGCCCCGCGTGCGTGAGCTGATCCGCAGCGGGCAATACGAGGAAGCCGACCGTGCGGCGAAAGGGATGACGGGTGCCTACAGCCAGTCCTATCTTCCGCTCGGAGATCTGCATATCGAGTTGGAGCAGGAGGGAGAAGCTTCGTTCACGGGTTACAAAAGAGAGCTGGATCTCGCTGAGGGCATTACTCGTGTTGAATACACGGTTGGCGGCGTGGTGTATACGAGGGAGATGTTCGTATCCCATCCGGACCAGGTGCTGGTCGTCCGTCTGACTTCCAGCGAGGCAGGGAAGCTGAATTTTCGGGCAGCGCTCAGCAGTCCGCTGCGCAGCGTGACGGAGGCGCAGGACGGCACCTTAGTCCTCCGGGGTACCGCGCCGGAACAGGTCTGGCCTAATTATTACCGCAGCGATGATCCCATTATTTACGGCGACCCGGATAAGACGGAAGCGGTGCGTTTTCAAGGACGCCTGGCGGCTGTAACGGAGGGAGGCAGCGAAGCGGTCAGCGAAACGGACATCCGCGTTCAAGACGCGACGGCGGTTACCCTTTATTTCAGCGCTGCGACGAGTTTTAGCGGCTTTGATAAACTGCCCGGAAGCCAAGGCAAAGATGAGAAATGGGCCGCCAAGGACGATTTGGACAGAGCTATTCAAGGCAATTATGAGGGCCAGCGCCAAACGCATATTGCCGATCACCGCTCGCTGTTCGACCGGGTCCAGTTGTCGCTTGGGGCAAGCAAGGCAGGAGAAGAACTATCTACAGAGGACCGGATTGTCCGCTATGGAGCCGGCGATCCGGGGCTGGTGGAACTGCTGTTTCATTATGGCCGATACCTGATGATCGCTAGTTCTCGGCCCGGCACCCAGCCGGCGAATCTGCAGGGAATTTGGAACCAGGAGATGCGTCCGCCTTGGAGCAGCAACTGGACGCTGAATATCAATGCAGAAATGAATTACTGGCCGGCCGAAACGGCGAATCTGTCCGAGCTGCATGAGCCGCTGCTTCGCTTTATCGGCGACTTGGCCCAGAACGGCGGGAAAACGGCCCAGACTCACTATGGTGCCCGCGGCTGGACCGCCCACCACAATTCGGACATTTGGGCGATGTCCAATCCCGTAGGCGATTACGGGCATGGCGATCCGGTATGGTGCATGTGGCCGATGGGCGGTGTCTGGCTGTGCCAGCACTTGTGGGAGCATTTTGCATTCAGCCGCGACGAGAAGTATTTACGGGAACATGCTTACCCGGTAATGAAGGAAGCGGCTCTGTTCTGCCTGGATTGGCTGCAGGACGACGGCAGCGGCCGCCTGATCACTTCGCCGTCGACCTCGCCGGAGCATAAATTCAGAACGCCGGCGGGCGGTCTGGCTGCGGTCAGCGAAGCATCGACGATGGATCTGATGCTGATCTGGGACCTGCTCACCAATCTAATTGAAGCGTCCGAGACGCTGGAAGAAGACGAAGCGCTGTGCCAGGAGTGGCTGGAGGCCAGGGAGCGTCTCCTGCCGCTGCAGGTCGGGAAGTACGGACAGCTTCAGGAATGGTCCAAGGATTTCGAAGACGAGGATGTCCACCACCGTCACGCGTCCCATATGTTCGGCGTATATCCGGGCCGGCAGCTCACCAAGCGGCAGTCGCCGGATTTATTCGAGGCCGCCCGCCGTTCCCTGGAACGGCGGGGCGACGACGGAACAGGCTGGAGTCTTGGCTGGAAGGTCGCCCTGTGGGCCCGGTTCGGCGAAGGCGACCGTTCGCTTGCTCTGCTCTCCAACCTGCTGCGCCTCGTCCGCGAAGATGAACCGGATAATTATCACCATGGCGGGGTGTATGCGAATTTGTTCGACGCCCATCCGCCGTTCCAAATTGACGGCAATTTTGCGGCGACGGCCGGCATTGCTGAAATGCTGCTTCAGTCGCATCAGGGATATTTGGAATTCCTTCCGGCTCTGCCTGCTTCCTGGCCGAACGGATTTGTGAAGGGCCTTCGCGCACGCGGAGGGTTCGAGGTCAGCCTGGAATGGAAAGAGGGAAGGCTTGCGGAGGCTGAGATTGTCTCCCATGCCGGATCGTCCCTGTCAATCTATTCGCTGAATCCGCTGACGATCTTGGCGGATGAAAACAGCATTCCTGTTCAACAGACTGGAGAGAACTTGTACTCATTCCCTACGACTGCGGGTATGACGTACCGCTTATTGCTTGAGCCATCCGTTCAACAAGGAAGGCTCTGATTGTTGAAGCCCTGCCGAAGGTTCGGCAGGGCATTTTCATTTGGCATGGGGATGGTCACGCGAGGGTCACGTTCGTTAGAACGTCTGGAGAGCCAGTCTGCTTCATTCCCTGCGCCGAAAACCGGCGCGGTAGCTGCGGGCAGACATCCGCGTGACCGACTTGAATACTTTTTCAAAATGCGAAAAGTTCTCGAACCCCACGTCCTCCGACACCCGAATGATGCGTTCATCGGTTTCGCGCAGCAGACGCTGGGCCTCCTTGATCCGGGTAATGCCGATATATTCGATCAGGCCAAAACCGGTATACTTCTTGAACGACCGGCTCAGATGGCTGGGGCTCAAGTAGAACCGTTCACTCAGGCCGCTCAGCGTCAAGGATTCCCGGTAATGCTCCGAGATGTAGCTGGCGATGTCGTTCATACGGGCTGCAGCGGGAGAGACCGAGTCTTCGGGGACCCCTTGCTTGTATGCTGCGGACTGCCTGGCCGCAAACAGCAATGCCTGTCCCGCAGCATGCCGGACGGCCATTCGGTAACCGGGAGCCTCTTCCTGAATCTCCCGCAGCATTTCATAGAGCAGCTGTTCGATCCGAAGCTTGTCCTGATCCGGCAGATGCACCACGCGGTGGGGACCGTGAAACGGAGCAAGCAGCAGCTCGGTCTCATCCTGCTGGAGCGGCTCGAAATACGAATCGTTGACATAAATGACGAGGCGTTCATGGTTCGGCACACCGGTGTCCGAGGTTTTATGCACTTCATTCCCCGGGATGAACACCAAATCTCCGGATCGGACCCGATACACCCGGTCCTTAATGAAGTAAAAGCGTTCGCCGCCAAACAAATAATACAGCTCGTAATGTTTGTGCATATGATCCTCCGACATGGAAAAGTGTCCTTTGCGGCGGTTATATTCAACAGAAAAGGGATCGGACGCGTCTCCGTACCGCAGTTCCTGGTGTAAAGCCATAATCGTTCCTCCACAAGCGCAATAAATGCGGGGTTTTCATCATTCTAGCATAAAATGCGGGGACAATAAGCGAATTTTGCAGTAATCTGCAAATAAACAGGTTCATAGAAGGAGAGGGAATGATATGGCCAAAAAAACATATGTGCAGGTCGGAGCAGGCGGAAGAGCGGAATTTTTTTACGGTGCGATTGCCCAGCGTTTCCGGGATTCGGCGGAGCTGCTCGCTTTTTGCGACGTGAACCAGACTCGCATGGATTATGCCAACAAGCTGCTGACGGAGAAGTACGATTATGACGCGGTACGAACGTATAAAACCGAAGCTTTTGACGAGATGATCCGGACCGAAAAGCCGGACTTCGTCATCGTAACCAGCGTGGACCGTACGCACCACCGCTATATTATCCGGGCGATGGAGCTCGGCTGCGACGTGATCACGGAAAAGCCGATGACGGTCGACGCGGCCAAATGCCAGGACATTCTCGACGCGGTGGAAAGAACAGGACGTAACGTGCGGGTTACCTTCAACTACCGTTATGCGCCTCATCATACGAAAGCCCGGGAGCTGATTGCAGACGGAACCATCGGGGATGTGACGTCGGTACACTTCGAGTGGCTGCTTAATACGCAGCATGGCGCGGATTATTTCCGCAGATGGCATCGGGACAAGCGCAACAGCGGCGGTCTGCTCGTACATAAGTCGACCCACCATTTCGACCTGGTTAATTTCTGGATCGGATCCGAGCCGGAAACCGTCTATGCGATGGGAAACCTGCTGTTTTACGGACGGGAAAATGCCGAGAAGCGCGGAATCACCAAGTTTTATGACCGGGCGACAGGCCATCCGAACGCCAAGGACGATCCGTTTGCACTGTCGCTCGACAGCAACGCACATCTGAAATCGATGTACCTCGACGCGGAGTGGGAGGACGGCTACCGCCGGGATCAAAGCGTATTTGGCGACGGGATTTCGATCGAGGATACGATGAGCGTTATGGTCCGGTACAAAAATAAAGCGCAGCTGACCTATTCGCTGAATGCTTACATGCCGTGGGAAGGATACCGGATCGCCTTTAACGGCACCAAGGGCCGGATCGAAATGACGGTAATCGAGCAGTCCTATGTCAATTCCGGCGGAGACAAAGCGCTGGAAGGAGCAGTCAAGGGGGTCAATATCCTGGTATTCCCCATGTTCGGCGAGCCTTACAAGGCGCACTTCGAGGAAGGGGCCGGCGGGCACGGCGGCGGCGATCCTGTGCTGCTGAACGATATTTTCGGCGTGCCTGTGGAAGATAAATTCCATCGGGCGGCGAACCATATTGACGGCGCACGATCGATCCTGACGGGCATTGCCGCCAATCAATCGATCTCCACCGGACTTCCGGTGAAAGTCGACGATCTGGTAAGGTTTTAAGGGGCAAAGTAACATGCGCCACGGATAAGGATCGAGGCCACCTGAGCGGCAGCCATGGTGGCCTTTGGCTTCCCGATGTGGTAAGAGTTACAAAGACACTGACCAGTATAGATCAGTGTCTTTGTCATTTTCGCCAATGGTCCGGGGACTTACTGCTGCCGGAAATGGAGTGCAGGAAAGGCATGGCACACAGGGTTGAACCTGATTTGGTATGATGTGTTCATCAGTATCGCGAAAGCGCTGTCAAATTAACGGGAGGAAGGTTCGTCATGTTCTACTCGCTCAGAAGCAGGCTGATCTTATTTTTTGTGTTGTTGTTCGTTTTGTCGTTCAGTGCATTGTCTCTTCTCATTTTTAACGAATCACGAACGATTATCCGTTCCTATATTGAATCGTCCGCGCTCGAGAAAATGAATGAATACGGTTCCTACATCGACATGGTGCAGACGCAAATTTACGACTTGGCTTCCCTGATCTTTAACAGCGACCAGACCGATACCTGGGATAACATCGCATCGGACACGTCGGCAACGGAAGGGGATAAGATGCTTGCCCATATCCAGATGAGCAAGTTTCTGACGCAGACGACCAACAGTTATACCAGCATCTCATCGGTCGCGCTGTACCGCAGGGAAGGCTTGTGGGTCAGTATGGATAACCAGGTCATCAAGGAAATCTCCTTTCTGGATCAGTCCTGGTACAAGCAGTTTCGGGACAAGACGGTCCGCTGGGTGCCGGCGCACACCGACGATGTGGAATTGAAAATCCGCCGCAGCGACCATCCGGTCGTCAGCATGCTGATGCCGATCGGGGCATTTGAACCGAAGCAGGCGAAAACGCTTCTGAAGGTCAACGTAAGCGCCGATTATTTTCTGGAACCGCTGAGCAGGATCCATTTGGGCGAGAGCGGGACGATGTATTTAATCGATCAGCATGGGAGTCCGCTCCTGACCCAAGCGGATTATGAAACGAGCGCCAATCTTGCCAAGAACGAGGTCGCCAGGGCGCAGGCAGGGCGAAGCAAGCAGGGCGTCGTCTATTTCAAGAACAACCAGGGTGAAGCGCAAATCCTCGTTTACAAAAAGCTGGCTCAAAACGGTTGGATGCTTGTTGGCATCGTCCCGGAGAGCGATCTGTACGCTCCGCTGCTTAAGCTGCGCAACAGTATTATGGTGCTGGCGGCGGCGCTGCTGCTGATCTCGCTCTTCGTCGCCTTCTGGCTGTCGAACGGGATTACGCGGCCCCTGTCAAGGCTCGTCTCCGCCATGCGGCATGTGCAGCGGGGGGATTTTGACAGCGCGGAGAGCCGGCTGCCTCTGGAAGGCACCGTCCGAAATGAGGTCGGGTTTGCCACAGCGACATTCCGCAACATGATCGGCAGGCTGCGGCAGCATATCAAAACCGAATTCGAACTGAAGCTGCTCCGGCAGCAGGCCGAATATAAGGCGCTGCTGATGCAGATTAATCCTCATTTTTTGTTCAATACGCTGGAGCTGCTCAGCAGCCTGGCGATGCAGAGGCGTACGGACGATACCGTAAAGGTTATCGAGTCGCTCGGAAAAATGCTGCGCTTCGGCTTGCGGATCAGCGACGATTTGGTCGCCTTGAAAGAGGAGCTGAAATACGTTCATGATTATGCTTCCATTCTGCGCATCCGCTTCGGGGACCGGCTCTGGCTGTCCGTGGAAGAGGACGGCCTGCCGGAGCAAGCCGCATGTGTCAAGTTTGTCCTTCAGCCTCTGCTCGAGAACGCCGTAAAATACAGTTTCGCGCATCGGACTGAAGCGCGTGTATCCGTCAGGGTGTACCGAAGGGACAGCCATGTGGTCATGTCCGTCACGGACAACGGGCCCGGAATGACGGAGGAACAGATCCGCGAGGTGCTGGAAGAAGCAGCGGCCGCCCGCCCGGACCAAATTCTGGCCAGCCGGGAACGGCAGATCGGACTCGGGAATGTACTTGCGAGGTGCCGGCTGTACTATGGCTCGTTGTTCGAGGCTCATCTGGATTCAAAGCCCGGTGGGGGAATGCGAATTGAACTGATGTTACCGATTAGGGAGGTGTATAACGATGTATCGCTTATTGATCGTGGATGACGAACCGGAGATCCGCCAAGGTCTGCGGCTCAAGGTGGATGTAGACGGTCTTGGCATTGCGCTGGCCGGCGAAGCGTCGAACGGGGCGGAGGCGCTGTCCCTTCTGGAGAACGGTGATATCGAGATCGTCCTTACCGACATGAACATGCCGCTCATGGGTGGTGTGCAGTTTATGGAAGTGTGCAGGGAACGCTGCCCGAACGTCAGGGTCATCGTCATTACCGGCTATGAGGATTTTCAGTACGCTCGGGCTGCACTCCGCTTCCAGGCGAGCGAATACCTGCTGAAGCCGGTCGCCCGCGATGAGCTGAATTCCGTCCTGAAAAACGTCACCGCCGAGCTGAACCGGGAACGGGATAAAGCGCAGCTAGAGGCCAAAACGCAGTGGGAGCTGTCGCAATATTACAGGGAGATGAAGGAGCAATTTATCCTTCGGCTCGTCCACTGGGAAACCGGGTCGGAGAGCAAAGTTACGGACCACGCCCGTAGATTCGGGCTTGGCGGTTGGGATGAGCGTCAAGTGCGCTTTATGACCCTCGGCCTGAAGGTGATGGATATCGGACATGCGCCGGATCGGGCACCCGATCAATTCCTTCTCCCGCTGGAAATGATCTGCCGTGAAAAGGCAGAAGACGCAGCTGGAAAATGCGAGGCGTTCCGGGACGGGCATTATCCGGGGCTGATTCATGTGGTCACCGCGGAGTCCGTGGACTGGCTGTACTCTTTTGCAGATCACCTCCGGTCAGAAGTGAAGCGTATGCTTGGGTTTGAGCTGGGCTTCGGTATCGGCCAATCCGTAGCAGGCTTCAAGGCTTGGAAGGACGGCTACCTCTCATCGCTTGTGGCCTGGAACTATGCTGACAGCCGTTTGCCGGCCGAGACCCGTCTCCAATCCATCGACAAAACGTCCATAAGCGCGGATGAAATCAAAGTCATCGAACGGTACCTGGCCAAAGGTGAATATGCTGCGTTTGATCAGGCCGTCCGCCCCATTCTCCGACTGGCTTTTACAGGGCCTGCTGCCAGTAGGGTAAAAGTCATTTTTCAGTTGTACCTGGCTCTGGAGTCGGCAGCGAGCGATTTGCTCATCAGGATCGAGAGTACAGAACAACTGTGGCTCCGGCCGGAGTTGGCCTATTCATTGGATTCGGTGGATAAGGCGTACTCGTACCTTGCAGGGATCGCCCGGAAAATCGCCAGACAGCGCGAAGAAGGCGCTGCCGATGCCGATGTCAACCTGATTGAATCCGTCCGCCGCTATATTGATGACCACTATGCATCAGACTTGAACTTGAGCGATATGGCTGCCCGTTTTAACTATCATCCTTCTTATTTCTCGGAATTGTTCAAGAAACGGGTCGGGCGAACCTTCATTCAGTACTTGACCGATGTGCGGATGACGCAGGCGATCCGGCTGCTGGAGGAGACCCAGCTCAGCCTGTGGGATATAGCCGAACTTACGGGCTTCAGCAATGCCAGCTACTTCAGCTCGAAATTCAAAAAGATATACGGCATTTCTCCTTCCGATTTCCGCGAGAGATGACCGAGAGAGTTACCTGAAAAAATTGATAGCGAAGTGCCGAAGAAATAGAATTCAGCGCGTGCCGCATCTTGCTTATGATGTTCTTACCAACATCAGAAGGAGGATTCGCGATGCGAACATCACGCAGGCTGCCGATCCATTCGCACAACCGTACGGCGTACGCTTTTTTGCTGCCATGGCTTATCGGCTTTTTTTGCCTCACGCTCGGACCGATGCTCGGCTCGCTGTATTTGTCGCTGACCAAATACAACTTGCTGCGTCCACCCGAATGGATCGGTTTCGCCAATTTCAAGCAGATCTTTACGAATGACGCGACGTTTACGCATTCGCTGCAGCTGACATTCGTGTACGTGCTGCTGTCCGTTCCGCTCCGTATCATTTTTGCGCTGGTCGTGGCGCTGGCACTGAACAAGGGGATTCGTGGGCTGGGCATCTACCGGACCGTCTATTACATTCCGTCCCTTCTCGGAGGAAGTGTTGCCATCTCCATCGTTTGGCGGCAAATCTTTGACAGCGAAGGCGTTATGAATGCGTTCCTTGGGTGGTTCGGCCTGGAAGGGCCAGCATGGATCGCCAACCCCGATTATCTGATTTATCCGATCGTCACGCTGTCGGTTTGGCAGTTCGGCTCGGCGATGGTCATCTTTTTAGCAGGCCTGAAGCAGGTGCCGGCCGATCTGTATGAAGCGTCCCAAGTAGATGGCGCCGGGAAAATACGCCAGTTTTTCAGCATATCGCTGCCGATGCTGACGCCTGTTCTCTTTTTTAATCTGATCATGAGCATTATCAATTCGTTTCAGGCGTTTACGCCGGCTTACGTCATCGGCGACGGTCACGGAGGACCGCTGGATGCCTCGATGTTCTACACGTTATACCTGTATTTGAAAGGCTTCTCCTATTTCGATATGGGATATGCATCGGCGCTGGCCTGGATCATGCTGCTCATTATTGCCGTCTTTACGGGCATTATCTTTGCCACGTCGCGCTTCTGGGTGTTCTACGGCGACGGGAAAGAGGGGAGATAAGCCATGCTGACGATGAAAGGAACTTACTCAAAGGCCATCAGGCATGTGCTGATCCTCCTGGTCGGACTGGCTATGCTGTATCCCGTATTGTGGCTGCTCAGCAGCTCCTTTAAGCCAAATCAAGCGATTTTTACCGATACCGGTTTATGGTCGCACAGCTTTACGTTCGATAATTACAAAAATGGTTGGAAGGGCTTTCAAGGCGTATCCTTCAGCCGCTTTTTCGGCAACTCGGCGCTCATCTCCATCCTCTGCGTGCTGGGTAACATCGTGACCTGCTCGCTTGCGGCTTACGCCTTTGCCCGGCTGGAATTCAAGCTGAAAAAAATATGGTTTGCACTGATGCTGGTGACGATCATGCTGCCTTATCATGTGACGCTTGTGCCGCAGTATATCATTTTCAGCAAGTTAGGCTGGATTAACACGTTTGCACCGCTGATCCTGCCCAAATGGCTGGCTCACGACTCTTTCTTTATCCTGCTGATGGTTCAGTTCATTCGCGGCATCCCGCGCGAGCTGGACGAGAGCGCGACGATCGACGGCTGCGGCCAGGGCAAGCTGTACCTGCGGATCATTCTGCCCCTGTTAACCCCGGCGCTGATCTCAACTGCGATCTTTACGTTTATCTGGACGTGGGACGATTTCTTCAGCCAGATGATTTACATCAGCGATATCAAGCTGTTTACCGTGCAGCTCGGCATCCGGGCGCTGTACGATCCATCGGGCTCATCCGATTGGGGGGCACTGCTCGCCATTTCCGTGCTGTCGCTGCTCCCGATCACGCTGATTTTTCTGATGTTCCAGCGGTACTTCCTGGAAGGCATCGCGACGACAGGGCTGAAATAACCCCTGCGCAGTTCTGAAGACACCGAATGAGGAGAGCAGCAGTCTGCGACAGGAATGACAATTGTGCAAACGCTTCATAAAACTTATAGCGATGAAGGAGAAATGGAACATGAAAAAAAGATGGTTCATCTCTGTGCTGTCGGCCATGACCGTGATGCTGTCGGCATGCGGCAGTTCGGGCGGCCCGGCTGCTTCCAGCGGATCCGGCGGGGAAGCGAATTCCGGAGGCGACCAGGTCGAGCTCAGGATGATGTGGTGGGGGGACCAGGCTCGGGCGGATTTGACGAATAAGGCGCTTGAGCTGTTCGAGCAGAAGCATCCGGATATTAAAGTCGTGGGCGAGTTCTCGCCGCAGGACGGTTATTTTGACAAGCTGAACACGCAGCTGGCTTCGGGAACAGCTCCGGACGTTTTTTTTCTGGGAGGCAATGTGGTGGACTACGCCAACAAGGGCGTTCTGCTGGATCTCCGACCTTATAAAGGCAATGAGCTGAAGCTTGACGATATGGACACGACGATGGTGCAGTACGGAACGATCAACGGCAAGCTGGTTCATATTTCAGCAGGCGCCAATGCCCGCGGCATCGTTATCAACAAGACGCTTTTTGAGAAAGCCGGCATCGAAGTGCCGCAGGATGGCTGGAACTGGGAAGATTACGCCCGGATCAGCAAGGAAATTTCCGACAAGCTGGGCAAAGGCTACTATGGGACTTACAATTTCACAACCGACGGCATGGACATTTATTTGAAGCAGAACGGCAAGCAGCTGTATGACATGACAAACAACAAGCTTGGTTTTGAGGAAGCCGATATTCTGCCATGGTTCCAGTACTGGGATCAAACGTCGAAGGCAGGAGGCGTAGTCACGCCTGAGCTTCAGGTCTCCAATCCGGCGAATGATGCGAGCAAGTCTCTGATCATCAAAGGAAAAGTAGCAATGACCCTGCTTCCGTCCAATATGCTGGCCTCGTACCAAAGCCTGACCCAAGATGAATTGACGATGGTGCAGGTACCGCGCGGTCCGAAAGGAACCGGCGTGGTGTTCGAATCCAGCCAGGGCATGTCCGGCTACGCGAAGACCCAGCATCCGAAGGAAGTGGCCGAGCTGATGGACTTTTGGATTAACGATCCGGAGGCTGTGAAAATACTCGGCAGCAACCGGGGCGTTCCAGTGACGGAGGAAGGCCGCAAGACGCTGGAGGCCGAGGCCAGCACTGCCGACAAGATCGTCTATGACTTCACGAGCCGCGTGTCCGAAGCGAACAAGAAGGAGCCTTTTGCGATCAGCTACAACCCACCGGGGAACGCCGAGTTTATCAAGCTTGCGGATAATACGGTCCAGCTGATCGGCTTCGGGAAAGAAGGCGTGGAAAAAGCGGTGTCTGATTTCTATGCGGGAACAGTAAAAATTTTCCAAAGCAATCAATAAGTATTCGGCAGTATCCGGCATATCTGGCGATGACGCCGATCCCATAATCAATGGCCCCGAAAGGTCATCCGCTGCGGCAGAGACTTGGCGGGGCTTTTTTCTGATAGAAGAAACACGGAAAGCGAGGAGAATGATCGTGGATGAGAAGGCGCTGTTAGAAAAATTAAGGGCGGTGAACGTGGAACATCGGATTGGAGAGCCCGGGAAAGCGCCGGACTTAGATGTTGCTGCCGAGTGGAAGCGGAGCGGTGTCCGGTTTGCCGCATCCGAAGGCAAGCTTGAAAGTGTCTATTACAAGGCGGTTCGCAGGCTGCTTGACTGCATCGCTATTGTTGGCGGCGTACCGATGCTGCAGGAAGGAGGGATATATCTTGGCTGCTGGCTCGAAAGCACCGGCACGATCAACGCGGAGCTGCTGTCACGTTTCCTGCCGAGCGTGGCGCAATCGACGTTCCGCTCCTTTGCGCTGCACCAGCGGGCCGATGGTCTGCTCCCTTACAAAATTACGGGCGACGGGCCGGCTTACCGTCAAATCCAGCTTGTTACCCCGCTTGCCCGCAGCGTCTGGAATCATTATTTGCTGCAAGGGCGGGACCATGCGTTTCTGCGGATGATGTACCAGGCGATGGAACGCTATGATGTCTGGTTGGCTGCTCAACGTAATACCCGGGGGACCGGCTGTGTCGAGGCATTTTCGGCCTTCGATACGGGCCATGATCTGTCGCCGCGCTTCTGGCATGTGCCGGACACGCCACACCATGGCGATCCGAGCCGGTTCGATTCCGATTCGCCGGTTTTACCGTTTCTGGCGCCGGACCTTACGGCGAACGTATATTGTCAGCGTTTGTATTTGGCCAAAATCGCCGAGGAGCTGGGCTTGCTTGGCGAGGGGTGGATTTCCAAAGCTAAGCAGAGCGCTGACAGCCTCTTCGGGTACTGTTTTGACGAGGAAGACGCCTTTTTCTACGACCGTGACCGTCAGAACCGATTTGTCCGTGTTCAGTCCGATGTTCTGCTGCGCGTACTCGCCTGTGAAGTCGGTGACCGTGAATTTTTTGATGCGATGCTGTCGCGTTACTTGCTGAATACGCGCAAGTTTTTTGCCAAATATCCGTTTACCTCCATTGCGATGGATGATCCGCGGTTCGACCCGTTCTCCAGCTACAACAGCTGGGCGGGGCCGTCCAACTTTCTCAGCCTGATCCGGGCACCGCATGCCTTTGAGCACCATCACCGGCATGTCGAGCTGACATGGGCCATGCAGCCGATCTTGTGTTCATTGGCCAGGGCCGAGCGTTTCGCGCAGACCATCAGTCCCTGGACAGGGGAAGAGGGCTTTACCGAAGCCTATTCGCCTGCCATCTTGTGCCTGCTCGACTACGTGGAACGGCTTAGCGGAATCCTGCCTAGACCCGATGGGGAAGTCTGGTTTACAGGGCTTCTCCCGTCTGCGATGGATCATGGAGAGGAGGTCGCCGGCGAGACGGCTTATGCACGATCCATAGACAGGGTGCTCTATGAGCTGGTCAATCTGCGTGACAAATCGGTCATTTACCGGGAGGGTCAAGCTTATATGAAATTCCCTTCCGGCGTCCGGGTCGTTACGGACCGGGAGGGAAGCCTGCGGGGTATTCTTGGAATGAGTGTGCGGACGGTTGATGGCCGATTGGAATGGGAAGGCCGGAGCATCCCTTTTTCGGTCAAAGGTAATGAGTATCTCAAGTACGGCGATGGAGAACTGAAACAAGCCAGAGATGTTGGCATCATTTATCCGACATATTCTTAAGGAGGTCTTGCCATGAAAAGGAAAGAGATTCAGATTCGGGACCCGTTTGTATTACCCCTCCCAGAGGAAGGCAGATATTATTTATACGGGAGTACGGATGCTAACATTTGGGGGCGTGGAACCGGATTCGACGCCTATATCAGCAACGATCTGGAGGATTGGGACGGGCCGTACCCTGTATTCAGGCCCGGAGCCGATTTTTATTCCGATACGAATTTTTGGGCGCCTGAGGTTTATGCATTGCACGATAAATTCTATATGTTCGCCACGTTTCGCCGGCGCGACAACGGGCGTCTTGGCACGTCAGTTCTGTCGTCACCCGGTCCGCTGGGGCCATTCATGCCTCACAGCAGCGGCCCTGTCACTCCGGAAGCCTGGAGTTCACTGGATGGGAGCCTATTTATGGACCCAGAAGGGCAGCCATGGATGATCTTCTGCCACGAATGGCAGCAGGTCGGGGACGGTGAAGTGTGTGCGATGCGATTGAGCAGCGATTTATCCGAGCCGGCCGGAGAACCAATCACGCTGTTTCGGGCATCTGAAGCGCCGTGGACGACGCCCTACGAGTCGCCGCGATATAAGGAAACGGTCAATTATGTCACGGACGGCCCCTTTTTGTTCCGCGGTGAATCCGGTCATGTATACATGCTGTGGGCCAGCTTTATCGACAACTGGTATGCGCTGGGTGTTGCGCGCTCGGCGACAGGGGGCGTCACCGGACCATGGATACATCAGCCGGAAGCACTGTATCGGAATGACGGAGGACATGGCATGGTATTCCGGACGTTTGACGGTAAGCTTGTATTGACCCTCCATGCTCCCAACCGTACACCTGACGAGCGCCCGTTATTTCTGCGGATTGAGGAAGCAGAGGGATTCATTCAGCATCGCTGAAAATTGATGAATTCAATCATATGAAAGAAAGACTCCGCCAGTCATACTGGCAGAGTCTTTATGAATGAACCCATTGAACGCGTTTGACGGTCCAAAAGGGGACGGTGACAGGTTTACGGTCATTAGAAACGATAACGAATGTCCGGGGGTCGTCGGTTCTATGGCAAACTCCGGTATAGAACTCTCCGCTCACCAGATGAATCGTAATTTCTGTATTCGTTTCAGCTGCAGAAAGAATCATTTCCTTATTCAAATTGGAATGGTCACCCCCATACACAATCGTTAATCAACTATAATTAAACAGAATTCCAGAAATTAATCAAGATTTTTGTCGAATTATTAGAAAATCTTTGTACAATGTACATTCAACGGAGCCAGACCGCATTTAGCAGGTGTTTTTCTGGCGAATTTTGCGATCAGAGGCAGCAAGTCCCCGGGTACATGTACTTTCATATATTTTAAAAAAGAGCCGACTACTTCCTATCAAGGGAGCAGCAGCTCATAAGAAATTACTTCACTTCGGCAATCTTGTTGAACAGATCGCGGAATACGGCATCCCGGTTCACATGGTAAATATAACGGATCTGATGCCGCGTAGGGTCATTCACCCAACGGAAATCTTCTGAAATTCGCGGGCTGGGAACCAAAATGCTGGGGCAGGCTTCCGGAACAGCCAGCCAGGCGATGACAGAGATGTCCCAAATGACGCGGGAATACGCGTAATGATCCGGCGAACAATTCCGGTACGTGTCATAGAGATATTGTCCCACTACTCCCTTATGCTTCATATGGGTTTCCAGTTCCGAGAGGGTCGTCAGGAGATGAGATGCCGTTCCCATGCATGGGACGAGAACAAGAGGGACACCGCAGCCGAGCAGCAGCCTTGAGCCATGCAGATCCTGCGCGAGGTTGAACTCGCGCGTATCCGGCCAATGCAGCGAATGGCCGCCCAGCCATACGACGACGATCCGGTTGATAATCTCCGGTTCCAGCAGAATGGCCGAGGCCACATTCGTGATGGCTCCGATCGCAACGACATACAGCGGATCGTCCGGTGAAGAGGCCAGAGCCCGTTGGACCAAATCCCGTGCCGCATCGCTGTCCACAGGCACATCAGCGCCGGGAAGATAGCTCGCTGATCCCCGGTGAACGGGGATATCCTCCCGCTGGGCAAGCTGCCGGATTTTCAAGATCTCCTGGTAGCTTTTTTCCATGCCGTCCAACGGGCTTTCCGACAGTTCGTTGTAAAAAGGCGCGGCATACAAGGCCTCAACAGTAACGCTGGTGCCTGATTTCATGGCATAGATGACAGCGAACTGATCATCGATTTCGTTAAAGGTATCCGTATCCAAAACGATTCTTACCGGTCTTCCGGGATGCTGCAGCCGCCTGATTCGCTCATCGTCTGTGATCTGAGGAAATGTGGTCACGCTTTACGTCCTCCTATTCTCCACTGCATGATTTGGACTTCCAGCTTTAACCTCAATATATCACAGAAACGGTGGGGCAAGCCGGTTAAATGCAGCTAAATTTTCAGCTCTTTAGGTGACGGATCATCCCCGGAACTTACAAGTGTGTAAGATAGGTGTAAGTGAAATCAATAGGTGGCAAGCCGGTTCACATGTATACTTTGATTAAATAAGGAAAGGGAAAGTGAAGGTGAACCGTAATGGAAGACAAACAAGAAAACCATCTATTAAATATCGCACTCTACGTCATGCTGTTTATCATTCTGATTTCCTGCTTCGGGCGGCTGATCGATCACTCGGTCAACTTTGCTGAGAATGCTCTAGGTATGCTGGTACGAATCATGGAACGTATTTTATCCTTTTGAGTCCTAGAGGTTGAATCATTTGATTCAATAATCTATAGCTGCGATCCGTCGCAGCTTTTTTGTGCAGATCATTTTAAGGTGGAATAGGGATTGGGGAAATAGAAAACGGGGTCAGCAGGGCACGACATCTCCGTTAAAAAAAGGGTAAGCCATTAGGCTTACCCTTTTTGAAGATGATTCGAGTTATACCCGGAACTTGCTGATGATTTGCGACAGGTTGCGCGCCATCGTCAGAAGCTGCTCGGAAGAGCTCGCGATTTCTTCCATCGATGCGAGCTGCTCCTCGGAAGAAGCCGCAACGCGCTGTGTTTGCATGGCGGAGGAGGTGGTGATGCGCTCCAGCTCTTCCAGCGAAGCCGCAATTTCCTCGCTGCCCGCGGACATCTGCTCCGAGGCAGCAGATACTTCCTGGACCTGGGCGGACACTTCGCGGATGGCCTGCACGATGGCGCGGAAACTGTCGCCGGCCTGCAGCGCGATCTGCGTACCCATGCGGGCCTCGTCGGAAGAACGCTGGAGGGAAGCTACCGCCTCATTCGTCCGGTCTCCGATGCCTTCGAGGATTTCTTTCACCTGCTCGGACGAATTTTTCGACTGCTCTGCCAGCTTGCGGATTTGCTGGGCGACCACGGCAAATCCGCGGCCGTGCTCGCCAGCCCGGGCCGCTTCGATGGAAGCGTTAAGGGCCAGAAGGTTCGTCTGGTTGGCCACATCCGCAATGAGGGCCAGAATTCCCCCGATTTGCCGGCTCAGCTCTTCCAGCTCCCGCATGGTTCCAACGGAATCAGACAAATTGTTCTCAATTGTCTGCATCTGCTCCAGTGATTTCTTCATGACGGATTCGCCTTCAACTGCGCGCTCGGTCGTATTCGCAGCAAGATCCGAGACAACGCTGGAGGACTCGGCGATACGCTGGATGCCCACGGCCATTTCGGACATAGCCCGCTGGCTTTCCGTCGAGCTATGAAGCTGCGTCTCCGAATCAGCGGCGACCTGGCTGATCGCTTCGGTAATTTCGTTAGTGGCCTGCGCCGTTTGCTGGGCACTTTCCTGCATCAGCTTGGCTTCATCGGTAACTTCGCGGGAAGTATGCTGAACATTGCCAGCCAGCTCACGCAAGCTCGAAACCATACTATTAAACGCATCTGCTGCTTGGCCGATCTCGTTTCTGCTTTTGACCGGGATACTGACGGTCAAATCGCCTTCGGCAGCCAATTGGGACACTTCCGCCAGTCGGCGAAGGGGTTTAAGGGCATATCGGACTGCTACCGATACAATAATGATGGCTGCGACGAGGAACGCGGCTCCAACTGCCAGGCTTGTCCAAAGAATTTCGGAGAGGCGCGCCTGAATTCCGTCATAGTCGAAATCGATGCCGAAGACCGAGACGATGTTCCCTTGTTCATCTGTCACGGCTGAAAGATAGGTCACCCAGGTCCCCAACTCATCGTCGTAAGGAACGGTTACGGCCGAGCCTTCTTTTATCGTCTGATCAAAAGCATGTTCAAAATAAGCAGGCATCACGTATTCCGTTCCCGGCTGCAGCATTTGATCATCCGGGCCCTGCAAATTCATAACGGCTCTGTTACCGTTGCGTTCCATTTTTTCTGTAGTCAGAATATAGGCGTTGCCAATGCCTTGGTCTTTGCTAACCATCGCCTTCAGCTGACTGCGAATGACCTGAAAAGGCTCCGTATCCGTCGGCTCATGATTAGCTACCGCTTTGGCAATCTGCTTCACTTGGCTTATATTGGTATCCAGCTGGGACTCAAGAACGCTTCCGAGCCCTTCAAACCGTTCCTGGAACAGACTTTTCTGCTCATTATAGGAGATCCACGTTTGAGCGCTGATCACGACGACGAACAGAACGGCCAGCAGCAGCGTGCTCAGCGCCATTAAACTCCGGAATCTAAATATCTTCTTTGATTTCACGTTTGTGCACCCTCTCGGATTGGAATAACCAATATATCGGTACCATGCACTCGTTTATTTAGTGGAGAAACCGGGGGGGGACAGAGGTAATATATTCCACCCAGGAGGCGGTTCAGCATTCCGGATTTCTGACCTTTGTCATGACTTCGAAACGGCTGAAGGAGGATATCCTTTGATCGACTTAAATACGTTGCTGAAATACGATATATCATGGAATCCGCAGCGGTCCGCAACCTGGGTCACGGTGAAGCCTCCGGTGGATAAGAGCATTTCCGCTTGATTAATCCGGATCTGGTTCACATATTCCTTGAAGGAATATCCTGTGACTTGTTTGAACAATTTGCCGAAATAAACGGGGTTCAGGTTGACGATATCCGCCATCCCACTTAAATGCAGATCCTCCGGATAATGGTCGATAATATATTCGAGCACCTTGTTGACGCGTGGATCAACAGGATGATGTCCGGCGCTGCGGTAGGTATTGGTGATGAGGACATGATGGACGATAAGCATAAACAGCGCTCTTGCATGCATGATATAGCCCGGATGCTTGCGCATCCAAACCTGGGTGAACTGTTTGATGTAACCCAGGATTTCGCTCGTGATGAGGTTTTTCGTAACGGTCTGAAGTGGAAGCGCTTCCGATCTGCCGGGAGCAAGCCATTTGAAGTTGAATGCGTAAGAGTGCATGGGACAGTCCGTAAAGGTGTAAGCTTCGCGAACGCTGCCTACGGGTATGTAAATCACATCCCCGGCTTCCACCGTATATTTAACGCCATTAATAAAATAATTGGATTTCCCTTCGACAACAAACGTCAAATCCTGAAAATTGATCGTCTGGCGAATAATTTCCCATTGTGGGAAACAGCGCCTGTCCACGAAGAAAACAACGTCTGGAACGAGATTTTGCAGCCTTTTCAAATCCATGCGGAATCCCCCTTGTTCCGTTTTATCCACATTCGGACGGCATGATGAAAACTATATTTAATAATTACAAATAATATTTAGTTGCTCTATGGATTCTAAAAATGGTTTACTTTTATAATAAGCATAGTTGTAATAAAGAAATTCAGTCATCATTAGTTTTTGCAAACCGGATTATAGGCTGATGAATGTGAAAATTCCTGTTTACTTGTTACAAACTTTATTATAGTTTAGTGGAGCATACTTGAGTACCATATCATGAATGGTGCGTTCGATTCAAACTGTTTTTGTAAGCGATTACCGAATCATTTAGCTCTCAGGCTTGCTGTGGTTGCTTGCCGGGATTGTCATGTTCAGAAAACGTTTTTGGTGAGACAGCGTCAATAAATTTTTTATGGATAAGGGGTTCGCATGACAAAGGATACGATGCTACAGGAACTATTAAACTTGGAAGCCCATCTGAAAGAAATCACCCATGGCCTTCGGCAGATTGACGGCACGTGGAGTGACCATTTTGACCCGGCTGATCCGGACGATATGTATCTGTGTTCGACATTCGCAAAATTGGAAGACGAGCTATCCGCCGTCCGCCGCCTGATTCAAGGTATTGGGGCACGCGTGATTGCCCAAGGTGCCTTGATAAAGATCGCTGATGGACAGTATACAGTCGGAAACACGGGTATCATGTTAACTGCAGGTTCTGCCGTCGAGGTCTTGTTCCGCAGTTCGGAGCAGGATGCCGAATGGATTGAAAGCGGTGTCGAATTATGCGGTGAGGAGTATGCATTAACGGGTTTTCCCAGACTTGACTTAGAGGGTCTAACGGTAAGGGTCAAACAGTATCCCTCCGAATAGAGATCGCTGCGGTGTATAACACGCTCACGTTTGTCACGAGAAGATCGGATGTGCTAGAATGGCAGCAGCTTTAAGCACTGGGAATGAGGGGGCAGCCTGAGTGGAAGTTATGTTAACTCAAGTAAACACCGAAGAGGAGATTGCGGCACTGGCTGATCTGGCCTATGGGATTTGGCACGAATACTTTATCCGCATCATCACACGGGATCAAATCAAGTACATGGTCGACAAATTTCAATCGGTTCCCGCGATAACCGACCAAATTCAACATCAAGGATACGAGTATTTCTTTATCAATGTTGACGGGGCCCATGCTGGATATACCGGAGTCAAGCAGGAAGAGGGCAAGCTGTTCCTGAGCAAATTGTACATTGCCAAGGAGTACAGGGGGCATGGGTACGCAAGCCGGGCTATGGAGTTTCTGACAACTCTATGCAAAGACCGGTGCTTAAGCGCCATCTGGCTTACCGTGAACCGGCATAACGACTCGACGATTGCGGTCTATGAGAAAAAAGGGTTTAAAACCGTGCGCACGCAAGTGGCCGATATCGGAAACGGTTTTGTCATGGACGATAATGTGATGGAAAAGCCGATCGTGTAAAACGAATGAAAGCACCCTGCGGGGTGCTTTTTTGCTGTTCACAGCGTCTTGATATACCAGGCGTCACAGGCAAAATGTTCGGTCGCGCTCAGCGGCTTGTCCATCGGAACAAACCCGTGCTTGAGATAAAATTTGTTGGCCGCCGTCATGTTGTGGAATGTTTCCAGGTAGCACTGCTCGTAATGCTCTTTGGCAAAATCGAGCGCAACCCGCAGCAGCTCCGCCGCGATCCCCGTTCCCCTGGCTTCTTGGCAGGCGTACATTTTCTGCAGTTCGCAAATGTGCGGGAAACCTGGCACAGGTCCAATGCCGCATCCGGCGGCAATACGGCCCTCATCTTCGGCCACCCAATATTTTGATCCTTCAGGGCGATATACGTGATAAAAGTTACCTAAATCGGGATCGGCCCAGGCGGTTCCGGGCTTGTTCGCACCAAACTCAATCAAGCATGTCCGGATTAGCTGCTCGACCGGCTTATTATCTTTTTCCTCGATTTCTCGGATGATCATGATGACAACCTCCATTACTGAAAACCAATCTACCGTACTATCATACGACCTAACCTGAGATTTTGTATACCCCGCTAAAAAGAGTGGATCAGAATTTTGAATTAGCAATTGAATTTATTAATCCCTACTTGTTGAATCGGATTTAGAATGATAAAGTGCTGTCATATATCCAAGTAAACGGGTAGGAAAATATCAATTTGGCTTGTCGCATCATTTGATTTCTAAAGGGAGGCAGAGCATATGGCGGAGACTTTGCTAAACATCACGGCGCTGAGTAAAAGCTTTGAAACAGCCAAAGGACGTGTTGAAGCATTGCACAAAGTGGATTTGAACATCCGGGAAGGAGAGTTCATTACGGTCATCGGTCCGAGCGGCTGCGGGAAAAGCACGCTGCTGCGCATCATCGCCGGGCTGGACGGACAGTATTCCGGCACCATTACACTTGGCGGCCAGAACATTACGGGACCGGGAATCGACAAAGGATTTATTTTTCAGGAGCATCGTCTATTTCCTTGGCTGACGGTGGAAAAAAATATTGCCGCGGATCTGTCACTGCGTGATCCCGAGGTTAGGCGCAAGGTCGATGAACTCATCGAACTGGTCAAACTTAGGGGCTTTGAAAAAGCCTATCCCAAAGAGCTGTCCGGAGGCATGGCCCAACGGGTGGCAATCGCAAGGGCGCTGCTGCGTAATCCCCGGGTGCTGCTGCTGGATGAACCGTTTGGCGCATTGGACGCGTTCACCAGGGCGCATATGCAGGATGTGCTGCTGGACATTTGGCGCAGAAATCAGACGACGATGATTTTTGTCACCCATGACATTGATGAAGCCGTATTTCTGGCCAACCGGGTCGTCATTCTCAAGCCGCGGCCGGGTCAAATCAAGAGCATCGTGCCGATCGATCTTCCCTATCCCCGGAAGAAAACGACTTCATCCTTTCAAGAGCTTCGGCTCCGCGTGCTTAAGCTGCTGGATTCCCTGGATGAATTAGAGCTTACGGATGGGGCAGGTATATAAAAATCTTGTACTCATGTCAGGAAGGCAGGTGATTGTATGAGTCACGAAATTTCAGCAGCAGGGCCATCCCTTAGAGCGGGCCTCGGAAGGTGGAAGCTTCTCGGGCTGGGACTGATTCTGCCGGGAGCCGTCCTTGTTTTGTGGCAGATCTTCGGACAGCTGGGGTATATATCCGATTTGTTGTTCCCGACGCCTCTCGTGATTCTGAAGGCCTTTGCCGGTCTCGCTCAATCCGGTGATTTATGGGATCATTTCCGGATCAGCGCCGTACGGGCACTTGCAGGATTTGCGCTCGGGGGGAGCTTGGGACTCTTGTTCGGAATACTGGTCGGTCTGTTTGCGAAAGTCGAAAAGATGTTTGATCCTACGCTTCAAATGATCCGCATGATTCCGAGCCTTGCTGTCGTGCCGCTGTTTATTCTTTGGTTCGGAATTGGCGAGGAATCCAAAATTCTGTTGATCGCCAAAGGGGCCTTCTTCCCACTCTATATCAATACTTATCTCGGTATCCGTAATGTGGATAACAAATGGTTCGAAGTGACCCGTGTGCTCGGGTACAGCCGCATCCAGCAGATCAGAAGGCTGGTGATCCCGGCAGCGCTTCCTAACATCCTCCTGGGAACCCGGTTATCGATCGGGTTATCGTGGCTGGGACTGGTGGTAGCCGAATTAATTGCTTCGACATCCGGGGTCGGTTATATGATGTCCGATGCCCGCCAGTTTGCCGATACGCCGGTCGTTTTCGTAGGCATTATCGTGTTTGCGGCCGCGGGACTCATTACGGATTATATCGTTCGGCTGGGGGAGCGCAGGTTGTTAAGGTGGAAGGAAAGCTATTCCAGGTAAGGAGGTATTCAAATGAGCCTGCAAAGCGAAATGCCGATTCCCCAAACAACGGTTAAACAAGATCTTGGTATCCATTCACCTCCACACTCAAATCCCGCGGGTGGGGAGGATGCAGTTAAGGTTACAGCGGATATCGTACAAATGAACAGGCAGCCGAGGAGCTCCAAGAGATGGTGGGCCGATCTGTTATGGGCAGCTATTATACCGGTTGTGGTGGTGGTGTTGTGGCAATGGGCAGGCGGCGCAGGCTGGATATCGCCCGAATTCATGCCGACGCCGTGGGTCATTCTGAAATCGTTGATTCATCTCATTGCCTCGGGTGATCTTGCCTACCAGATTGGAGTGAGTATACAGCGTACGCTCCTCGGATTTGCGATCGGAGGCCTGCTTGGACTGGTGTTCGGATGTTTTACCGGTATGTTCCGCAAGGCGGAGTATCTGCTCGATCCCAGCATCCAGGTGCTGCGGCTGGTTCCACATTTGGCCATCGCACCCTTGATCATATTGTGGTTTGGCTTTGGCGAAACCTCCAAGATTGCCATCATCATTTCCGGTTCTTTTTTTCCCATGTATATCAATACATACGCTGGGATTCGCCAAGTGGACGGTAAATGGTTCGAAGTGGGCAGGGTGCTCGAATTCAAGCCGTATCAACGGTTCACGCGGCTGATTGTTCCCGGGGCGCTGCCGAGCATCCTGCTTGGCGTCAGATTGTCACTGGCTGTATCGTGGATCAGCCTTGTCGTTGCGGAACTCGTAGGTTCTACGGCCGGGATCGGATTTATGATCAATGAAGCCAAGCAAAACTCGGATACCCCGGTTATTTTTGTCGGCATTCTGATCTTCGCGGTTGTAGGCAAGCTGATCGATTCGCTGGTTCGCCTGCTGGAGCGCAGGTGGCTTCATTGGCGTGATTCCTATCGTGGTTAAATCCAATTCCGAAAAATAGGAGGCGTGGCAAATGGCAATTCAGGAACAGGCGCAGCATTTGAAAACGGACGTATTGGTGATCGGCGGGGGACCGGCGGGTACTTGGGCCGCCGTAACGGCAGCCGCCAAGGGAGCCAGAGTGGTGCTTGCCGATAAAGGGTATTGCGGATCCAGCGGGGCAACGGCGCCTTCAGGCACGGGAGTGTGGTATGTGAAGCCGGATGAACGGCTGAGGGAAGAAGCCAAAGCCAGCCGCTATGACATGGGCGGAAGACTGGCGGAACACCGCTGGATGAACCGGGTGCTCGACCGCACCTATGCCAATATGAACCAGTTGGCAGGCTGGGGGTACCCGTTCCCGCTGGATGACGAGGGAAATCAGCACCGGCGCAGCCTGCAGGGGCCTGAATATATGCGCCTCATGCGCAAGGTCGTCAGGAAGGCGGGCGTGACGATTCTGGACCACAGCCCGGCGCTGGAGCTGCTGGCCGACGAGCATGGCGTGGGAGGTGCTGCAGGAGTCAATACGCAGACGGGTATCCCGTGGACGGTGGAGGCCGGAGCGGTTGTGATCGCCACAGGCGGCTGCGCCTTTCTCAGCAAAGCGCTCGGCTGCAACGTCCTCACAGGCGACGGATATCTAATGGCCGCTGAGGCCGGGGCAAATCTGTCCGGCATGGAATTTTCCAACGCTTACGCGATTTGCCCGACGTTCTCGTCCGTGACGAAGACGGCTTATTACAGCTATGCCAGCTTCTATTATGAAGACGGCACGATTGTTGAAGGAGCCGGTTCCAAGCGGGGGCGTTCCGTGATTGCTCGTAATCTTTTGGAAGGCCGGCAGGTCTTTGCCGTCCTGGATCAGGCGCCAGAGCACTTGAAGCCGCTGCTCCGGGTGGGCCAGACCAACTTCTTCTTGCCGTTCGACCGCCGCGGCATCGATCCGTTTACGGACCCGTTCCCGGTTACGCTTCGCCTGGAAGGGACGGTCCGTGGGACCGGCGGCATCCGGCTGGCGGATGAGCTCTGCGCAACCGATGTGCCAGGGCTCTATGCTGCAGGCGATGCCGCTACCCGGGAGCTGATTTGCGGCGGGTTTACCGGGGGAGGGAGCCACAATGCAGCTTGGGCTATGTCCTCCGGCTCCTTCGCCGGAGAAGGTGCGGCGGCCTACGTCAAGAAGCTGGGTGCCCAGGATGGAAGCCGCAATTTAGAGCGAAAGTCCACCCAGCCGATCGTGGAGGAAGGCAAAGGCAGCGTTAAACCAAGCCGGGCAGCGGAATGGGTGCAGGCCGTTCAGGATGAGGTCAAACCTTATGACCGCAACCTGTTCCGGACCGGTGAGGTGATGACCCAGTCTTTGAACAGGCTGAACGGCTTATGGAACGAGCAGCGGGAACAGGCTATTGAGCACACGGTGGATGGCGTCAAAGCAAGGGAAGCGGCCGCCATGACGGCAACGGCCCGTTGGATGTACACATCCGCCTTGGCCCGGACAGAATCCAGGGGCATGCATAAGCGCAGCGATTTTGCCGGGATGGACGACAATCAGCACTACCGCCTGATCACTGGCGGATTGGACCAATTGTGGGTTCGTCCGGAACAAGTCCGTAAGGAGGTCGTCGTCCATTGATTGAAGTTATCAGTGAAAGCAAATGCATTGCCTGCAATCAATGCGTGTCTGTATGTCCTACCAACGTATTCGATCGCGTTGCTGACGGGATTCCCGTGATCGCCCGGCAAAGCGATTGCCAGACCTGTTTTATGTGCGAGCTGTACTGCCCTGTCGACGCCTTGTATGTCGCCCCGGAATCCGAGTCGGTCATCGGTGTCACGGAAAGCGAGCTGTCAGAACAAGGCCTAATGGGAGGATACCGGGAGAAGGTTGGCTGGGGGAAAGGCCGCAAGCCTGTCGCCAGTCACGAATATATGTATCAGCTGTCGAAGCGGAGCGGATTTTAATTATCGACTGAAGTGGGGGAGCCAATCATGAAGACAACGCATCATAAAAACACCAAACACGGCCGCTTTTGGAAGTCAGCTGTCATTCTTGCAGGTCTGCTAGCCGTCATCGTGGTTCAGGGCTGCTCGCCGTCCAAGCGCACCGGGGATGCTGCCGAAGCTGCCGCAGATAAGCCGACGGTGCTCAATTATGGCTACATCGGGATCAATAAATTAAATGTGCCGTCAAGCGGAGCTGAAGGCTGGGGATTCCATAAAGGGATTATTCAGGAGGAGCTGAAGAAGCATGGGATTACGCAGGTGAACCTGACCGGCTTCCCTAACGGACCCGACCAAACGGAATCATTAGTCAGCGGCCGGCTGGACGCGGGCAGCCTTGGCGATACACCGGCGATCATCGCTTACGCCTCCGGTGCGAAAACACGTTTGATTTCCCAGCCAGCGACCTATTCCATCGGCTACTTGTTTGCCAAAAAAGGCGGAGCTAAGTCCATCAAAGATTTGGAAGGCAAAACGATTGCCATTCAAAAGGGATCTTTTATGCACCGCTATGTCGTCGGCTTGCTCAAGCAGGAGGGCGTAAAGGATTATAAGCTGGTTCACATGCTGATTCCCGATGCGCAGGCTGCTTTGGCAAGGGGGGATGTCGACGCGTTGACCAACAACGGCGTGCAGGCGATGAAGCAGATTGACGAAGGTTATCCGCTGCTTGACGATGCCACCAAACATCCCGATCTGATCGGTACGAGTGCTACCGTCGTGTCGGACGCTTTTCTGGCCAAATTCCCCGACTTTCCGAAAATATGGAACGAAGCGCGCAAAAAGGCGCTGGATGACTTAAAGCAGCACGAAGACGAGTACTACCAATTTGTCGCGGATGCGCAGGGAACGACTCCGGAAGTTATCAAGAAGATCAGCCCGATCAGCGAGATCAAGGATACACCGTTTACCGATGACGGCTTAAAGCTGATCGAAGGAACGAAAGATTTTCTGGTTCAAGAGAAGCTTGCGAAAAAAGATTTTGATCTAAACGACTGGGTGCTGAAATAACCACGTTCAGGACGACAAGGGGGATTGCAGCGGATGGCACCCAAAATGGATATTCAATTAACCACGGATGTACTGGTTCTTGGTGGCGGGCCAGCTGGCGCTTGGGCGGCATGGAGAGCCGCGTCCAAGGGAGCGAGGGTTGTGCTTGCGGATAAAGGCTTCTTGGGCAGCAGCGGTGCGACGGCACCTGGAGGAACAACCCTGCTGGTGATTCCTCCCGTTGCCGAGCTGCGGGAAGATGCCGTGCAGAGCAGGCTCAAGGCAGGCGGCTACCTGTCGGAGAATGCCTGGATTCACCGGGTTCTGGATGAGGTGGAGACCTATTTGGAGAAAGTCGGAGAATGGGGATATCCCTTTCCGAAAGATCATAACGGGAATCCGCTCCGCACGCATTTGCACGGCCCCGAATATATGAAGCTGATGCGCCGGGCGGTCCGGCAGGCCGGTGTGCGTATATTGGATCAGTCCCCTGCGCTGGAGCTGCTGCACGATGCGAATGGCGTCGGGGGAGCAAGAGGCGTGAACCGGCTGACGGGCCAAGAATGGGAAGTACGCTCCAATGCGGTCGTTCTGGCTACCGGCGGCTGCGCGTTTCTGAGCAATGGATTGGGCTGCAACGTACTTACCGGCGAGGGATTGCTTATGGCCGCCGAAACGGGAGCCGAGCTTTCCGGGATGGAATTCAGCAGCCAATATGCGCCGAGCGCCGCCTTTGGCAGTGTGACCCGGGGAAGAATGCTGGCTTGGTCTACGCTCTATGATCAAGAAGGACGCGTGATCGGCCGGGGAGACCGCGCCTTCGGCAGTCTGCAGCAGCATCTCCTGAAAGGACCGGTGTACGCCTCGATCAATTTGGCCGACACAGAGGAGAAGCGGCGGTTTCTTCGTCACGCGCATCCGATCTTCTTTATGCCGCTTGAGCGCGCGGGCATCGATCCGTTCCGGGATAAGTTTCCGCTCACGCTCCGGTACGAAGGGACGATGCGCGGGACGGGCGGGCTGCGGCTCACTGGGAACGACTGCCGCACGAGCGTTCCGGGTTTATACGCAGCAGGCGATGCCGCCTCGCGGGAGAAAGTAACGGGCGCCATTTCAGGCGGAGGAGCGTATAACGCTTCCTGGGCGATATGCAGCGGAAACTGGGCGGGCGAAGGTGCTGCGGAGTATGCATTTTCCCAATCCAAGGATGCTTGTAAGCGGGATCTGACGCCTGCAGGACGATACGGTTTGGTGCAGCACTCCGACGCCGACCGGCTGATGGACGTCCCGCAAATCATCTCGGCCGTTCAGCGCGAGGTGCTCCCCTTGTCGATTAACTTTTTTCGCAGCGAACCGGTCATCAGGGCGTCTCTCGACCGTTTGCATGGGCTTGTTCCTTTTTTGCATGACAGCGTATCTGACGATCACCGTCATCGTGTCCGTGCCCGGGAAGCGGCAGGCATGGTGGCTACGGCGAGATGGATGTACTCGGCCGCCCTTGCGCGCAAAGAGAGCCGCGGGCTGCATGCCTTTGCGGAATACCCCCAGCTGGATCCCCGTCAGACCCACCGCCTTCTGGTGTCGGGAGTCGACAGGATTCATATCCGGGCGGAAAAAGTCCCTCATGCGTCCGAACTCACGCCGAAGGAGGGGATGGTCTTATGATCGAGCTGGTCAGCGGGGAGCGGTGCATCGGTTGTTCCATCTGCGTAAAGGTCTGTCCAACCAACGTGTTTGATATGCAGGATGGACAGCTTGTGATCGCGAGGCAGGAAGACTGCCAGACATGCTTTATGTGCGAAGCGTATTGTCCAGTTGATGCTTTGTATGTAGCGCCTTATGCGGACCGATCCGTGGAGGTCAGCGAAGAGGCGTTGCTGCACCAGGGAATGCTCGGCAGCTGGAGGGCAGAAATCGGATGGACCACGGGCAGTGAAACGACGATGGCCGCCCGGGATACTACGCCGTTTTTTGAACAATTTACGAAAACCCACCGGCCAAAAGAAGGCTAATCGACCAAAGGAAAGCTAATGTCACGTACTGAAGCATATGGATGTGTAAAGCCACCCTGATTTCAAACAAGGGTGGCTTTTTTGGCGTCCTGATCGGCTGCCGCGGATGGATGAGTGAGTTACCACTTTGTATTAGAGTCCTCGGTTTTCACTCAATTGTTGAGGTTTTAAATATGTCTTGGATACAAGGTAACACACAATCGCAAATTTTATCCTCATCATATATTGCGCTATAGAGTAAAATAAATTACTATACAAAGTAAGGAGGTGCTAAAAAATGGATGAGGAGTTACAGCTTAACGTTCCGCTGCTGCGCCGACGCGTACCCAATCTAACGACGGCGGCACGGGAGGCTGGTCTAAGAGCGGCGACGGTTTCCAATCTGTGTACAGGGAAAATCCCCGTCGGCCGCGCTGAAGTAAGGACGTTGGTGGCTCTTGCTTCTTTGGCGGGATGCAGTCTTGATGAACTCATTATTAGAGGGAGTGGTGTTCGTATGATCGAGACAGGTGTAAAAGCGTTGGATTTGCTCGCCCCGGTAGTTCGCGGGGGGACGGTTGGATTTGTGGCAAGGCCGAACATGGGGCAGCTCGTTATGCTCGCAGAGCTGATGCTCCGCATGAAGAAACGGGGATTCGCAACCGTGTTCTGGGACCCGCAATCGGATATTTCTGGCGTCGAGCTGGTTCAGGAGCAATCCGAGTTTTCCCATTCGGCCAAAGAGGACGTTTATCAGCAAATTGTGGAGCTGCGCGGGGAAAAAGATATACTCCTCGGCGTTGATCGGAGCAAAGTTTTATCCGGCGAGTTGCTATCCTTGAGAGATCGTCTTAAAGAGGTTGGAGCCCGGCCCATCACGATCGCCCTTGTAGATATTAAGTGTGAAGCGGCTGACGACGATAATGCGTATGGACCTTTGGACACCCTATGGAGATTTGACACCGATCTAATCAGCAGAGGCATTTATCCGGCTATTGATCCGATCGGGTCGACCTCGACCGTTCTGGAGGGAGCGCATCTGGATGCCGTACATCTGACCACCCAGCAAGCGGCACGGAAACTGCTCCGCCGTTACAGAGAACTGAGATCGCTGGTAACCGCACTGGGCGCGGAAAAAATTTCCGATAGTGATTTACAGCTGTACCAACGTGGTGAAAGGCTCGAAGCTTATCTTGCACAGCCTTTCTACGTATCCGAGCCCTATACTAAGAAACCGGGTGAATGGTTGACGCTTTATGATACACTGGCTGATGTAAAACGAATCTTGGACGGCGAAATGGATACAACCGAGCCTTCCGAATTGTTTTTTAAAGGGCGGCTGGAAGTCACCAGCTGAAGCGCGATGATTGAGATCTGGTAAACGGTTGCATGGGGCCGGTCCGGCAGACCGGCTCTTACCTACCGTATCGAATGGTTATCGAAAGAGGTGAACGGCTTGATTCGGGGCATCATACTCGAAGGCTTATCCACAACAGGGAAAACATCCGTATTATCTGCAATAAAAAGAGTACATAGTTTAAGTTCGCATGCCGAGCGAACGATGATCGCGCTAAGTGAACATTATTCGCAAATCCTGCATTCCGATCACGGCGTGCTGAGGTCCTTGGATCAAAATGAACACATCCAGCTGTTGAATCAGCATATCGCTTATCTTGAACAGCTGCACGGTTGGATTGAATCTCTGGGTCAAACGAAACCGTCTAACGGAATTTTTTTCATCTTGGAGAGATTTCATCTTAATCATCGTGCGGCATTCGCAGATCATACTAAAATCGAAGCTTTGGAA
Source organism: Paenibacillus sp. PSB04 (assembly GCF_025809195.1). Taxonomy (NCBI): domain Bacteria; kingdom Bacillati; phylum Bacillota; class Bacilli; order Caryophanales; family Paenibacillaceae; genus Paenibacillus; species Paenibacillus sp. PSB04. The sequence goes on along the minus strand of NZ_CP081301.1, from coordinate 5,377,874 downwards.
CAGCGATTGCTGAGTCTCAATGCAAAATGCGTTCTTTTGACCTTGTCTCCGGAAGCTGTTCCGACCCGATTTGTTGAAAGCCGAGGTGATGCCTGGCGGTCCTATGTCATGGCGAATCATCCGTCTGCAGACGAAGCTTGCTGCAAGTTTGTTGAGGATCAGGAAAGGCTGCGCACATGTATGAAACAATCGCTCATTCCTGCAATGGAAATCAACACCGGCAAAGCAGTGTGGGATGATTATGCGAATCAAATTTTGAAGGCGTTGGACGAATAAGCACAATAATACACACCAGGTGAAACAAGCTACAGGCTGCCGAACAACGGCGGCCTGTTTGGGTTATAAAGGGAGTCATTCCTGAACAAAAGGAGATGTGGTGCTTCGCAACGAAGTAATATTATGGAAACGGTATAAAATCGTGGCAGAGAATGGATTTACCAAAGGAGAGAATCGACAATGAAGAAAAAAATAATGATTATATTCGGCACTCGGCCTGAAGCGACGAAAATGTGCCCGGTGATTCAAGAATTGCGCCATCATCATGAATGGTTTGAGACGAAGGTGGTTGTTACCGGCCAGCACCGAGAACAATTATCTCAAGCTCTTTCACATTTTAATATTCAACCCGATGTCGACTTGGCTTTGATGAAAGAAAATCAATCACTGGCTTACTTAACTTCGGCTGCGATTGTTGGCCTCGACAACATCATAAATGAGGACAAGCCTGACATGATACTGGTTCATGGCGATACGCAAACCGCCATGTGTGGCAGTTTGGCAGCGTTCTTTCATAAAATACCGGTTGGGCATGTCGAAGCAGGCTTACGTTCTCATCAAAAATATTCGCCTTGGCCCGAAGAAGTAAATCGCAGAATTGTCGATGTTATTACAGATTTACTATTTGCGCCGACATCTGTTAGCAAAAACAATTTGAATAGAGAGGGTTATGATTTCGAACATATTTTTATTACCGGTCAAACTGCCGTCGATGCAGCAATTCAAACCAACAAAGCTGATTATAAATTTCATAATGAACAATTAATCGATCTTGTCCAACTTCAAGGAAGATTGATTACTGTAACGGCTCACCGCCGTGAAAATTATGGAGAACCTATGCAGCAAATGTTCAAGGCGATCCGCCGTGTGGCTGATGAACACCCAGATGTTCATATCGTTTATCCGGTTCATTTGAGTCCATATGTCCAAGATACCGCATTTTCTATGCTGTCCGGTCATGATCGGATCCATTTGCTTGATCCCATTGAATACCCTGATATGATCAATCTGTTATCCCGTTCTCATCTTATATTAAGTGATTCAGGCGGACTTCAAGAAGAAACACCCGTTTTTAATAAGCCGTTGATCCTGATGCGAGATACTACAGAACGGCCAGAGGCTGTTGCGGCGAATGCCGTTTACCTGTCCGGAACCCAAGAGGATTCTATTTTTAACATAGCCAATAAACTATTAACGGACCCGGATCTCTATCAACAGATGGCAAATGCGAGAAACCCATTTGGTGACGGGCTCGCCTCCAAAAGAATCGTACATATTATTGCCCATCATTTCGGATTAACTGACGACCTGCCAAATGAATTCGAGGAGTAAGCCTGATGACTCAATGCTATTATATCGCTTCAAGCCGTGGGCTTCCTACCGGCTCCTTCGGTAAGAACAAAACGGTAATGACCATTCGGGATTATATTGAAAAAGTGAACCCTTCGGCGAAAGATCAGATTGTTATGCAAGCGCTACTGGAAAAGGACCCGGAGGGGGATCAGCTGATGGATATCTTTGAAACGGAATTAGATGCAGCCGGCTTGTATGTAGCGGGTCCTATGAAATCAGTAGACGCTACGTGCCCGTTCCGGCAGCCATACATTTATCAGGTAGACCCTGATGGAGGATCTTTCGAAATGAATGACGAGAAGAAGCTGTCTTCGCCTGAATACTACCAATGCAGTAGAAAATGCATAACCGAGCTGTTCGAGTATATGGGACGTCATTTAGAGATTGGTGAAGAGCTGGAGCTGTACTCATGCACGGATTACGGATTTGATCGATCCTGGGACTTGCCTAACCAAGATGATCTTATAATTGATTTGTCCACTTTCCAATTGGGGGACAATTTTGAGTGGAAAGAGCGCCAACTGATACGAGTAAGAAAGTAAAGTGTTTGACGAAAAGAACATGCCAATCTGTCCTCCATCCACTGGGATATGGTGCTGAATCAGTGCGGGGAGTGGGGCGGGGGCCGGCTTTGGTTTGATGACGTCTTGGTCCGGGAGAACGGACGATTTGTATTGGATGAGCTGCAGGGTTTAAATCGTGAATAAGGCGGGATAAAGAAATGGATAAAACAAATCTGGCGAAGTCGTATGATATCGATTCACACCGAAGAGCAAACGCGCATCCGGCGGATTGGAAGGTGATCGAGAGGGACAGGTTTCTTACCCGCCTGCAGGATTTAGGTCAAAGGAAACTTCTGGAAATCGGTGCCGGAACAGGGATAGACAGCCTTTACTTTAAAGATCATGGTCTAAAGGTAACCAGCATTGATTTATCCAGTGAAATGGTGCGTTACTGCAGAGAAAGGGGGCTGCAGGCGTATGTAATGGATTTCTATCATCTAACATTTGAGGACGATTCGTTTGATGCTGTCTACGCCTTAAACTGTCTGCTGCATGTGCCTAAAAATGAATTAGGCGGCGTGCTGTCGGAAATCAAACGAGTGATGAAGCCTGATGGATTATTTTATATGGGATTATATGGAGGTACAGATTCCGAGGGGGTTTGGGAAAACGACTGGTGTGAGCCAAAACGATTTTTCGCCTCGTATTCAGATCGTTCCATCCGAGCGCTAACGGGGCAATATTTTAAGGAAATCAGCTTTCAAACCGTTCCTTTAAAAGAGGGTGAGCCCTATTTTCAGGGACTCCTGTTACAGAAATAATAATGATATCCATAGCGGGCAGTACCTCGGTTCGCAAACATGAAGACACGGAGGTTTCAAATGGTCACAGCGGATATTTTGTCCAAAGCGGCCGCATCGTTTGACTTTGATGTGAATACGCTGGAGTTTGTTAGCCATTCAACGAATGAGGTTTACCGGTTTTCGAAAAACAATGAATTTTATTTCCTGCGGATATCGGTTAAGCCTCTCGCCTACGCAGAAAAAACCCACGCCGAATTGGAATGGGTTCACGATTTGGTACACCATGGCGTAAACGCCTCTCTGCCGATTTTAACGAAGGATCAACAGTTGGCCGCCTTGTATGAAGAAGACGGGCAATGTTTTATTGCTGCTGTTTTTCGCATGGCACCGGGAAAATTCTTCGATAAAGGCAACCGTCACTTATGGGGGACAGACATCTATCATGCATGGGGAGAAACCATGGGGAAGATGCACAAGCAATCGAAGTCCTATATACCTGTGGTGAAGGGCAGGCATAGAGATCATTGGATCAAGAGCGAGTTCAGCAATCCGAATTTGCAGCATGGGAAGTACAGGGTGCTTCTCGATAAATTACAAAGCCTTGAAGATCAAATCGATTCGCTCCCTCGGGAGGAAAATGCTTATGGGCTGATTCACAATGACTTTCATCCCTACAATTTCATGATCGACGGGGATACGATTACCGTATTTGATTTTGACGACTGCATTTATGGCTGGTATGCACTGGACATTGCCATTGCGGCAGCACATGCGGTTTGGTGGGGGTCCCCTGGAGAAGACCGGAAATCAAAAAATGAATTTGCCCGGAGATTTTTGGATGATTTTCTTGCAGGTTACTTCAAGTATCATCCGTTGGACTCTCATTGGATTCAGCGGATTCCCATGTTTATGGATTACCGAAATATATGTTCCTTCTTCTGGTGGCTGCAGGATTGGGATGGTGATGAAAGTAAACTGAATGATTTTCAGAAGAATGCAATAACAGAGGCGGTGAAAATCATCGCGGATGGCCGCTCCTTTGACGGCTGTGAGATTGAAAAGTAGCTTTACCACTTTCAAAGCTCAGGGCCGGGCTCCTGAATGACCTTCACTGCATGGAAAGGGGAATACGCATGAATCGGAAGCACAGCATCTTTGCTGCTGCGTGTACGGGGATCGCTCTGTTGTTGTTCTTTATTGTGATGATGTACAACAATCCCCAAACCAGAGGCCGAGTATCTCTTGAAAAGCAATTGAACACGATCATTGCAAACCACGCTGTTGATCAAATCAAGTCCCTTTCGCAAAATGAACAGACATATCAGTTTATGGCACGCCTAAGCCCGACGATTCAATGCAAGAGAACATCCGACATCCAAGGGATGGATCGTGATTCGCAATATTATTATGTGACAACCCTAGACGACAGAAAAGTTGACGTGTACGTCCGTAAAGGCGACTGGAAGGTCACGGGTATTCATTTGCAGTAAACCTTTGGATTCAGAATCAGCGATAGATCGGCCACCTTCAGGTACAAGTTTGAACGATAAGCAAAAGCCGGAGATTCCCGTTGAAGGAATTCCGGCTTTGTTTTGCTACCTTGATTACTGTTTAGGCCGTGAGCTCCTTCAAAATCTGTTTCGGCAGAATCCCCGATTCCTGGTAAACGAGCTTGCCATCTTTGAATATAAGGGTGGTCGGTATGCTCATAATCTGAAATTGGGAAGAGGTCACCGGGTTCTCGTCTACATTCACTTTAATCACGTTAACCGAACCGCTTATTTCCCTTTCAAAATCCTCCAGAATGGGAGCAAATATTTTACAAGGACCGCACCATGATGCCCAAAAATTCACGACCGTTACGCCTGCTGTCTGCATCATATTTTTAAACGTCGCGTCTGTTGCATGCTGGATCGCCATCGTTATCTTCCTTTCAATTCTTAATTTCCCTACTCAAATCTCTCTGGTATACATGTTCTGATCCTGCAGTCGAATCAGTACCTTGCCAAAACGTCCGCCCTGTTGGAAGGATACTTGTCCAGACGGATATGCCTGGTCCAGATAGTCTGCAACGATTGTTTGGTTGCGCTCATCGACAGGAAGACCATGTCTGCGAAGCCAGCTCATCATCTCCTGCAGCGCTTCTTCCTTCGACATCTCCACCGTTTTCGTTTCCCGGGTGACCAGGGACTCATAGGAATAGCCTTTGAGATACAGCAGATGGAGCAAATATCCCATTTCCGCTGGTTTGGACTTGTAAGGTTTGCCCGTGACGAGTGGCCAAATTTCGTTGACCAGACTATGTTCTGCGGAAGAAACAGGCAGACTGATATAGCAGAATTTACGGGCACATTGGAGCACTTTCTCTACGCTCTCCCAGTCGCGAATGACCGGGCACATCGAAACGAAGACGAGATCGAAAGCCTGGCTCAAGCCATTGGCTTGAACGTCGATTTCCTCAAACGGTACGGGGATAATCTTCATTTGGCCTTTATCTAACTTGGCTATGTTTTCCTTCAGCAATTCAACTTGTGGAGGAGAGGACTCGACGGCCGTTACACGGGCTCCCCGCTCTGCAAACGGCACCGAAAATACGCCCGATGCGGCGCCGATGTCCAGCACAGAGGCATTCTTAAATGATACCCCTTGTCCCTCAATCCAGTTCAGGATCCGATTCGTTCGTTTTCTTCCCTCCGGGCTAAATGACTGCTCATGGAAAGCCTTGGCTTTATGATCAAAGTCTCGAGAAGGGTCGATGCCGGCCTGTTTGGACCTGTTTATATAGGTGTCGGGATCTTCTTTCCACGCGTTTTCCCAGCTGGCTTCATTAAAAAAATCGCTCATGATCTTTTAAACCTCCATAGATCTGTTATATCCATAATTGAAACAAAAAAATAAGTTTGCCTGTATGTTTAAAACATTAAGGCTCTTGCTTGACCGAAACCATCGTAAACCTCACACCAAAGCACCTATAGAGAAGAGGGGTGGTTCAAGTGAGATCCTCCTTTCTGTTCGGTAATATTATAGACCTGCAATATCCATAATAAAATATACTCCAAGGATTTGCAATGCCTACTTCAGAAAAACTCATTGTATAGCTGTTCATATCCCTTCATAATTTTGATACGAGAGACTAAGATCTTAATTAAAGAACGTTAATGTTTGACAAAGGAGGAGTCATTCGATGTACAAGGCTATAGTCAATGATGATACATACATTTCGATTCTGGAAGACAGGCATGCTAACGAGCTTTATCATTTAATTGACAGCAGTCGTGAATCTATACGGCAGTGGCTGCAGTTTCCTGATCTTACGCATAAAGTCGAGGACACAAGAGCCTTTATAAGCAGGTCATTAAAAAGATTCGCCAATAACGATGGGTACTGGGCTGGGATATGGTATAAGGAACAGATTGCAGGGTCCATAGGTTTTCTAGGGATCGATTGGGAAGCGGGTCGAACAGAAATAGGCTACTGGCTAGGCTCCCCATTTGAGGGGAAGGGGTTAATGACTTCTGCATGCAGAACGTTTGTCGCTCATGCGTTCCATGATCTGCGGCTTCGTAAAGTCGAGATCGGCGCAGCGGTAGGCAATATCAGGAGCCGAGCGATTCCGGAACGATTGGGCTTCACGCAGGAAGGGATTATCCGGAATTACGAACGTTTACATGACCAATATTTAGACAGGGTCATTTACGGTCTTACACAACAGGAGTGGTTAGACCAGCCATGTCCTAATTGACCGCCTGATCTTCGGTAACCTCCAAAACGAATGTTACCAAACAACTGAAACGTAAAATGGTAAAATCAACCTGTTAGTGAAGAGTTACAGATCATAAAAAGAGAGGTTTGTGAATGACACTGATTGAAGTCCGCCATTTTACGAAAGAAGATTTTCAGATGCTGGGAGATTTGTATGCTGCCGTAACTTTAAGGGGAGAAACGGTGTTCTGGTGGGTTGGAGACGAAGCCAATTGGCCGAATGTGTTCATTGCAGTGGAGGGAGAACGAATGATCGGAAAAGGGCAGGTCAGCGTCATTTCGGAAATCCCGGCTGGCAGCCCGCAGGACCATAAGCACCAAATTTATCTCAACTTGAAGACGCGTCCGGAAAGGGAGAATGATTATCATCTCTATGATCTGCTATACGAACCTTTGCTGAACAGGGCATACGAGTTGAAAGCAGCCCTGCCCCCGGCTCACCAGACGTTGGTTGGGATCGGTAACCAGTCCACGGAAGTGAACAACACCCAATATTTTATATCGAAAGGATTCAGCTACAGTAAAAGTCTGTATACCATGCAGCGACATCTGGTTGGAGAAATGGATCAATTTGCTCTTTCCGCACCATATCGCTGTATCCAGTGGGACATGCCGTCGGAAGCCGGCATCCATGAATACTTGGCAGCAGACATGGAAATTTGGCCGGGGGCTCCAATTGGGATGGAGCGGCTCATGGAAAACCGGAAGAATCAAGCTTGGACTTCTTTTGTCGTCCGGGAGAATGATACGCTGGTCGGCAGCGTGATGGCATGGGTGGATGCAGAGGGGGATGGCGTCATCGAGGATGTTTTTGTCAGAGAACCTTGGCGACAACAGGGCATTGCCAAGCATTTGCTGCACCAGGCGCTGACCTACCTCAAAAAGATCGGATGTGAGTGTGCCGTACTGCAGGTTGAAACGGCCAATTCATCGGCTTTATCCTTGTATCATGCCGTGGGGTTCAAAGAGGTATCGGAGGAAGTACGGTATGAGCGGGACTTGTAACCATTAAAAAAACTATCAGGCAGTCGGATCGTTTTGTCGACCGGCTGCCTGTTTCGTCATTAGGATGCTTGATTTTTATTTATTCATCGTATCATGCAAGCCGGGCTGTGGGGCGAACCACCAGCTCGTTCACATCGACGTCCGCCGGCTGCTCGATCGCATAGGCGATGGCTCGGGCAATTGCGGAAGCAGGAAGAGCGTTACGCCGGTACGTTTTCATAAATTCCCTTGCCCCGTCATCCGTAATGCTCTCAGCGAGCTCGGATTCCGTTACGCCGGGAGAAACGAGCGTTACCCGGATGTTTGCATCAATTTCCTGCCGCAAACCTTCCGTGATGGCGCGAACAGCGTATTTGGTTGCACAGTATACCGCCGCCGTTGGCGTGACCGAATAAGCCCCGATGGAAGCCACGTTAATCATATGGCCGAATTGCTGCTCCTTCATTACGGGGAGACCGGCGGCAATACCGTGCAGAACCCCGCGGATATTGACGTCGATCATCCGGTTCCATTCGTCGATTTTCAAAGCTTCCAACGGTGATAGCGGCATCACGCCGGCATTGTTCACGATGACATCGACCCGTCCGAACCGGCTTTGAGCCAAGCGGATGATGGACTGCATTTGCTCGATACTCGTCACATCAAGCTGTTGATATAAAGCGGATCCTCCGTCTGCCTCAATGAGGGAAGCCAGTGCTTCCAGTCTTTCTACGCGTCTGGCCCCCATGACGACATGGGCACCCCGGCTGGCGAGAAGCTTCGCTGTAGCTTCGCCGATCCCGCTGCTTGCACCTGTAATCACAACGACTTTTCCATTGATTTCGGACATTGAACATTTCTCCTTTGGATTTGATTTATGCTAAGTTGCTCGATTCGAACTCTTGTGATGAAAAAGGGGCATCTCCCCGCTAATTTTCACGATAGAGAATCATGCCGGCGTGGTAGAGCACCGAATCGCGGAAGTCGCCGTCCGCTGTAAACCCTGTATCATCCACATATTCGATATGGTCGCCTACAATGGTATACCTGCCTTGATAAGCGCTCTTCCGATCACCGCGCGCTTCGTCATACCTCCCGTTCGGCAGCAGCTCATGCCGGATGTAACCGTCCTTTGTCACCCACATGCCGACATACGGATGGGATTGTTCGTTTTGCGTAGTCATTGAATATTCTCCTTTCCTTTGCGAAAGCCGGATCGAATCCTGACATGTCATCGTTTTCTACAGTTATGTGATCCGGACCATGTTTCGCATTTCTTACATGTTCATTATCGTTCCTTCGGAAAGAGAGACGGTAGCCGGATCATACAAGATGATTGCCTAATCCTCCAGATGCGGATAAAGTTAAGCTAATCATATAGATCAAAGGGGGAAGAAGAGGATGGATGAATGGTTCGAGAAACAAAGAAAAGAACTGCTCCGGATCATCGAGAAGTTCACACCGGAAGACGGTACGCATGAGACGGAAGTTCCCGGTTTGCGCTTCATTCGCTCTTCCCGGTTATCTGAACCGGTATATTCTGTCTATGAGCCATCCCTTTGCGTCGTAGCGCAGGGTTCCAAGGTGGTTATGCTGGGACAAGAGGTGTATCAGTATGACCCGAGCAGTTACCTAACCGCCTCAGTCCAATTACCGATTACTGGGCAAGTGATGGAGGCATCGAATGAAACGCCGTATTTAAGCCTGCAAGTCCTTTTTGATATGAACCAAATTCTTGATGTGATTCAAGCATCTGATGATGCTATCCGAGTTGGGAATGAGACCAGCCGGGGGTTGAAGGTAAGCCAGCTCAACGATACGCTTCTGGATGCCGTGCTGCGGCTTGTGAAACTGGTTGAAACACCGCGTGATATTCCGGTGCTTGCGCCTTATGCCATGCGGGAAATCATTTACCGGGTGCTTCAGAACGAGCACAGCGCATCTCTGGTGCAATTTGCCGTGATCGGAAGCCACGCTCAGCGAATCGCGGGGGTGGTTGAGAAGATTAACCGCGATTTTGCCCTGCCTCTTCGCGTAGAAGAATTGGCTGCGGAGGCCCGTATGAGCACTTCGTCTTTGTACGATTATTTCAAGGAAGTCACCGGGATGAGCCCGATCCAGTACCAAAAGCAGATCCGGTTGCAAGAGGCGCGCCGGCTGCTCTTCTCCGAATCGATCGATGCGGCGGAAGCTGCGTTTCAGGTCGGATACGAGAGTCCGTCGCATTTTAGCAGGGAATATGCCCGGATGTTTGGGATGCCGCCAGTCCGGGACCTACGCCGATTGCGGAGCACGATGGTTGACGAAATGACAATTTCGGCGGAAATCAAATGAAAGGAAAATGAATTTATGGATTTAAAGTTGTGCCTTATTCCTTATGAAGATAAGACACTGCTGTACAATCTCATACAGCTATACCGCTACGACAGCAGTGAGTTTGATGGGCATGTGCTGAACAGGCACGGTCAATACTTATACAAATACATTGATCATCAATGGACAGATGAATATCGGAGGCCCTTCATGGTCTCTGTGAACGGGGAAATCGCAGGATTTGTTCTGGTCAGTCTGGATGTACCGCAGGAGTATATGAAATTGAGCAAGGCTGAGAAAACAAATGTAATCAGCGATTTTTTTATCATGAGAAAATACAGGCGGAGAGGGGTAGGTAAAAAAACTGCCTATACCCTATTCGGGGAGTTCAAAGGGACATGGGAGATCAGGCAAACGGTTGGCAACAAGCCGGCGTATGCTTTTTGGAAACATGTGATTTCAGAGTATGCACATCACGATCGTTATTGCGAAGAATTTCTTCAAAACGAGCAGTGGCATGGTCCGGTCTTTGTCTTTAATTCTGATACAGACGAGTCCGATGAAATACAGTGACATGAGGTATAAGGTACTCAAAATAACAAGTTGTTGGCTTGCAGATCGTAAGGGTTTAACAATATTTTTATCATCATGTTGATATATCGGGAATTATCGATATAATAAAACTCATGAAACGACTTGAACCCACTGAAGTGTTTAAAGCATTGTCCAATGAAGCGCGTTTGCAAATTTTAGAGTGGTTGAAAGATCCTCAGGCCCATTTTGGCCCACAGGGAGAGGTGGAACTGATCGAAGTTGGGGTTTGCGTAAGCCAAATTACAGCCAAGCTGAACATGACTCAATCGACCACATCCCAGTATTTGTCCGTGCTGCAGCGGGCAGGTCTGATCCATGCAACCCGAATTGGTAAGTGGACCTATTACAAAAGGGATGAAGAAGCGATTCAGGCCATCGCCTCGTACATCCAGAAAGACCTGTAATGATAGAGACTGGATTCAATTCAATGAATTCAGTTTTTCTATACAAAATAAATCGATAATTCGAGATATGTAAATATCGATTTTATTTTTTATCCAATACATCGACATATCTCGAATTATAATTATATGTTAAGGAGATGTTTTCAATGACCAACCCTTCGATTTTGACCAACGATACGCATTCCAGCCAAACGAACCGATCCTCAAGGACCGCCACACTTGTGATTGTTGCTCATCCCGATTTGGAGCATTCCCGGATCAACAGGCGGCTGGCGGAAGAGTTGGTATTGCGGGGCAATGTGACCGTACATCGGCTCTATGAAGCCTATCCGGACGAAAAGATCGATATTGCAAGCGAGCAGGCGCTGCTTCTGGCGCACGACCGAATCGTGCTTCAATTTCCTTTTTTCTGGTACAGCTCGCCTTCCCTGCTGAAGAAATGGATGGATGAAGTGTTCGAGTTTGGATGGGCCCATGGACCAGGCGGGGTCAAGTTGAATGGAAAAGAGCTGATCATCGCCATCTCTTCCGGAGGTTCTCCGAGCATGTACCAATCCGGCGGCTTTCACAATTACTCTTATGGCGAGCTGCTCCGTCCATTCCAACAGACGGCAAACCTGACCGGGATGATCTATCGGTCGCCGTTTGTTATTGGCCGAATCCGCGAAGTCAGCGATGAGCAGCTGGAGAAGTATGCCGCAGAATACGCGGACTATGTAGAAGGCGAGAAAGCCTTATCAGGCACAACAAGTGCTTAACACGGTAAAAGATTAGTTCTCACGCATAAGTTAAAGCCCCTTCCAGGCGCCAAGCGCTGCTGTGAAGGGGCTTCTTCCGTTTAGCTGGTAGAACTTCCGCTATGAGGCACATTTTCGCGCGAATGCAATCCGTTTTACAAGGAAGCCGGCTATTGTACCGCTTTTTGCTGGCTCGTAATCGTCCCAAGGTGGATAGCCTCGTGCATCAAGGCGAAGTTGAACAACTCGGCAGCGGTCGTGAATTCGAAGGGTCCCAGCACGAACGGGGATTTCAGATCCTGCTGAAGCATATCCGGCGTAATCTCCGAAATCTGGGACAGCTGATTGGCAAGCTGCTGCACCAATTCTTCTTGGGATGGCGGAGCAATCGTCCAGTCGGCCGGCTTTGTACCGCTGTTGAACAACGTTTCGTAGGATGCCGGAATAGTCGACGCTGAACCGAAGCACAGCTGCTGATATCGATCGAGCCAAAATACGATATGCCCAACGTTCCAGCGGATCGTATTTCTGAAGCCTGCCGGCGTAATATCGAAGAGTGACTCCGGTATTCCCTGAACTTGACCGATCACCAGTTGATGCAGCACCTTGCCTGTATTCACGATAGATTGTGTACTCATTTGTAATTCCTCCTTAGTGGTTTGTGGGATGGTTTATTTCGTTCTTGTTACCAAGTTTACCGGTCCAGACCATAAGCAACAATCACGAAATTCCGATGGTATGAATCGTTTTCACTAATGGATCTTTCATCTTATGGGAAATCCTTCCGTCCTCCGTTATACTGGATATAGAACTTAACATGGCAGCATACGAAACAATGGGAAGGAGACGTCCATGGAACTTCGACAGCTTGAATACTTTGCAGCGATATGTAAAGAAATGCATTTCTCCCGGGCCGCCGAGAATCTCTGCACGACACAGTCGAATTTGAGCCAGCAAATCAAGTTTCTGGAAAAGGAGCTGGGGATGCCTCTGTTTGACCGAATCGGCAAAAAGATTGCTTTAACCGATGCCGGCCGGATCCTGCTCGAACAGAGCCAGCTGATCTTTGAGAGGGTGGATTACATTCAGGGGGCCATCTCGGATCTTAAAAAAGTGGAGGGCGGCAAGCTGGACATCGGCATACTGCCAGGGGATGGGGACCTGCTGTTTGACGCGCTGCTGCTTGATTTTCACCGGGCTTACCCCAAGCTGTCCATTTCGGTCAGCGAAACGACGAACGTATATGAAGAGGTTTTGGCCGGGAACAGAGACTTGGGCGTCACGACGATGCCTGAGCGGCCCGACGATCGTATGGCCATCATCCCACTGTTTCATGAGGAGTTTGCGCTTGCCGTCCGATCGGATCATCCCGCTGCCCGATTAAAGGCCATCCCCTTTGAACAGCTGAAGGAGCTGGATATGGTCACCTTCGGCCCCGATCACCAGATCACGAAGCTGATTCGGGCCTGCTGCCAGGAAAAAGGTATGGAGCTGCATCACCCTATGGTGACCTCGACGCTATCGACGCTTCTCTCCATGGTAGAGCAGGGAATTGGAGCATGCATTCTTCCCCGGTTGCTGCTCGACAACCTTGGCCGGGAACAAATCACCGCAGTCACGCTTCTGCATCCAACACCGAGCCAGGAGATCTGCATCATTTACCGGACGGATAAATATCTGGGTAAGGCAGGCCGCATATTCATTGAGGCATTACAAGCTTACATAGAACGTGTAATTGAAAGCGCAAACCGTTCGCTTGGGTAAACGGGTCATGAAATGAAGTGGAGGGAAGGGAAGTCAATGGAAGCCTTTCAGGATCAACTACAACCGGATTTTACAGGGATCAAGCTTGTGTTGATTTACGTTCTGAATGTGATGACCATGAACAAAATTCCTTGGATACGCAAAACGCTGGCGGCTATGAAATTAAAGATGGATCAACAGAAGCGAATTCATATATACCGGTAAACGATTGTCACTATGATTACAAAAGAGGAGAGACGACATATGCGCATCCAACTGGACCGTTTTCCTAACGGTGTGAACAAGGCGGTGACGCTCAGCTTTGACGACGGGCGGGACCATGACCGCAAATTAGTCAGTCTGCTAAACGACTATGGCCTCAAGGGGACGTTTCATCTGAACAGCGGGAATCTCGGCAAAGCAGGATATATCGACAAAACGGAAGTCGCGACATTGTTTCAGGGGCATGAGGTTTCGGTTCATACGGTGGACCATCCCTTTCTGGAACAGACGCCGCCGGATCAAGTGTTGGAGCAGGTGGTGGAAGACCGCAAGGCATTGGAGGGGCTCGTCAGCTATCCGGTCAAAGGGATGAGCTATCCGTTTGGCACCTACAGCGATCAGGTTGTGAACATATTACGGTCCATCGGTATCGAATACGCCCGTACAGTGAACAGTCATGGAGGCTTTCATAAGCCGGACGACTGGCTCCGCTGGCATCCGACCTGCCATCATAAACAAATGGTCGAATACGCCGATCAATGGATTGATATGCAGCAACGATATTCGAGAATGTCGCTTTTTTACGTCTGGGGCCACAGCTATGAATTCGATAACGACAATAACTGGGATTTGGTAGAGAGGTTCGGTGAGATGATCGGCGGCAAGGACGACATTTGGTACGCAACCAATGCGGAAATTTACGCCTACTGCAAGGCCGTGGAAGGACTCCGGTACTCAGCCGATTCACACCTCATTCATAATCCGTCGGCCCAATCGGTATGGGTCAGCGTAGATGGGGATCCGATCGAAGTCCGATCCGGAGAAATCGTACGTTTATAAACTGACCATATGAGTCCTGCCCTTTATACGAGGAAGCCGTTAAGTGCGGCTTTCTTTTTTTGTTGCCACTCCAGGTTCGCCTGAATTGTAGTTTCGTAACAAATTCCATGTCCATCGTAACTTATTCATACTGGCAGCATCCCGCACACGATTAAGATAGACTTGGATTCACCATTAAGCGAGATCGTCTAAAGCTTTTTCATCACACACGCAGGGAGTGCAGGCCAGTGAAAAAAGCAGTGGAATTTCGAAACATCAACATGCGCGAGCATGTCTCACGGGCGGATTTGCATTACCGTCATACCGTGGAGCGAAGTGAGGGCGGACTTCCGCTCGGAAACGGCCGGATGGGCAGTCTCATTTGGACTTCCCCTTCGGCACTCAAGTTTCAAATCAACCGGGCCGATGTGTATGCGAACGACAGCCGTACCAACAGCTTCAACCAGCGGCACTCGGATTATGCTTACGGCTGCGGCTTTGTCGATATCGATCTGGTGGATTATGGCGAGGATGTATTTAATGACAAAGGAATTCGTCAGCATCTAAGTCTGTATGACGCGACGGCATCGATATCGGGGATTGGAGTGGCGGCGGAGGCCTTTGCTGCGTCCGGGCATGATGTGTTCGGCGTCCGGATCCATGATCGCCGGCCGGCGCCTCAGGTGGTTAACATTAAGCTCAAAATGCTGCGCCCTGCAGAGGTCGTGACCAAAAACCACTCGGCCGTATCACGCCTCATAATAAGGGACGGCATGATGGTGCTTCATCAGCAATTCCGCGAAGGAGACTATTTCTGCGCTTCAGCGGTCGTTATTGCGATAACGGGAAGGGACGCGCAGGTAAGGATGAACGACGAGTACGGCGGCCGGAAGCCAGTCGGCGCTTATCGGGAAAGTCTGGTGATCGGGCAGCCGAATGAGACGGAAATGCGCCTGTGTGTTCAACCGGGAAACGGCAGTTTTGACATCTTTATGAGCAGTGCAGCCAGCTTTGATGAACAGGAAGATGTCATCGGGGAAGCGATCCGAACGGTGCGGCATGCCATGCAGTCGGGATATGACGCACTGCTGGCGGAGCATCGCAAGTGGTGGCATTCCTTTTGGGACAAATCGTATATCCGCCTTCATAGCGAGGACGAACGTGCCGAATTCGTCGAGCAGCATTACACGTATTACGTATACCTGATGGCATCCAATTCGCGTGGTTCACAATTTCCTCCGAATTTCGGCGGCATGCTGCTCAGCCCGCGCGGAGATCTTCGGCACTGGGGGGCCATGCATTGGTGGAACAACATGAATTTGTATTATAACGCCGTACTGCCAACCGGGCATGATGAACTGTTCCATCCGTATTTCAACATGTATTCAGCCATGTACGATTCGTGTGCAGCCGCAGCAAGGCAGCAGTGGGGAAGCCAAGGCATTTATATCCCGGAAGTCCTGTCCTTTGATGGCTTGGAGGAGCTGCCGGAAGACATTGCCGAGGAAATGAGGGACCTCTATTTGCTTCGCAAGCCGTGGGAGCAGATGTCCGACCGGTTTCGCGAATATGCTTACTCCAAGCGGCCGCATGAGAGCCGCTGGAACTGGAAGTATCACGAAAAATATGTGGACGGCAGGTTTACGTACAAGGAACGAGGTTATGGCCCCTTTGGATTCACGACGCACATGTTCGCCACCCAGGTCGGAATTGCTTACCACTACTGGTTGTACTATGAGTTCACCAAGGATGAAGAATGGCTGCGTGAGCGCGCCTATCCGATTATCCGGGGCGTCGCCGAGTTTTTCCGCCACTACCCCAACCTGCGGAAGGATGAGGACGGACTGTATCACATGTATCACACGACCAGCGACGAAAAATATTACGGCGGCAAAGACACGATGGATTCGATGGCGGGCATGCATACGATCTTTCCGATCGTCCTCCGGGCTTCGGACCTACTCGGATTGGATCGCGATATACGGCCGGCGTGGCAGGAGCTGTACGAGCATTTGGCCCCGCTTCCGCGAAGCGACCAAGCAGACGCCGTCCTGAAAACGGGAGAAGGGGAAGCGGCCGTATGGGTCGGCGCACTCGGTCCGGTGTTGGATCAGAAGAGCCATATCGACGTGAAGCCAGCCTATTTCGGCAGCTTATGTTCCCTCGAGACCGCCGGGAGTAACCCAGACATGTTTAAGACGACTATGGCGACGATTCGGTACCAGGAGGAGCTTCTCGATCACGACTGGAGCCGTGCTGCCTCTGAAATGTCGGGGATGGCACGCGTCTTGGCCAATATGGGGCTTGCCGAGCCTTTTAAGCAGGTCGTGCTGGCCCAGTTGGAATGTGTCAACGCGGAGCGGGATTACTGTTATTTCAACGATACAGGCCGAATCAAATCGTTTGAAAACCGCTTAACCGTCAGGGAAGGGGTGAACTGCATCAGCATTCAGCGTCTTGGGAACGCTGCAGCTGCGCTGCAATCGGCGCTGTGCCAAAGCCAGCCAGCGGGCCCAGGCCAGGATTCGGTTATCCGTCTGTTCCCTGCATGTCCTGTGGATTGGGACGCTGAATTTTCGCTATGGTGTCCTGGTGGATTTAACGTCAAATCGGCTGTTCGGGGTGGCGATATACAATATGTAACGATCACGTCCTCCCTGGGAGGAACATGCCGGATCCGGAATCCATGGGGAGAAGGCGAAGTACGCCTGCAGATGGTAGGAGGCGAGGTCCACATGCTGGAAGGTTCACTGCTCCAGTTTGAGACGGAGTCAGGTGATGAATTCAAACTGTATCCGAATCGATAAATGAGTTGGAAAAGGCCGATTCACAGCGATGTGAATCGGCCTTTTTGGATGTGCTGCTGTTACTTTTACGATCGAAGGTTCATAGGTTCATGAATTTCATTACGCCGGGACAAGCATTCCCATCGTGTGGATCGGGCCTGACAAGCCTTATGCTCCGGTAATTCTCGGCATCGGCATGGACTCTTTGCCGAGCTCCGCCCAGGCATATTTTAGCAGTAGTTCGGTTTTGAGCGGCGCATGCTCCGGATCGTCCCATAAATTGTTCAGCTCTCCGGGGTCTTCCTGCAGATCGAAGATTTCACCGTAGGTCTGATTGAAATAGACCGTGATTTTATAGCGCTCGTCGACGTAAGTTTTTTGGTGGATGGTGGTCGGTTCATGCCTGAACTCGCAGATAGCATGATCCCGCGCCTGCACGGCTTCGCCGAGCCATACCTTCTTCTGGTCGATGCCCGTCATCGCATAAGGAACCGGCAGATCGCACAGGGACAAGAAGGTCGGAGCCAGGTCCACCAAAGATTGAATGGCGCTGCTCCGCTTGCCGGCCGGCACTTCACCGGGATACCGGACGATAAACGGCAGCTTGATCAAGTCCTCGTAATGAAACCCGCCCTTGGCCTGCAGACCGTGCTGTCCGAAGAAATGCCCGTGATCCGTCGTAAAGACGACGATCGTGTTATCGGCCATTCCCAGTTCCTCCAGCTTATCGAGAATATGCCCGATGTACTTATCCATCATGCTGATCATGCCGTAATAGACGGCGACCAGCTTTTTCTTATCATACTCCGTCAATCGCTTCCTGCTGCCGTACTCGTAATAATGATGCGAACGGTAACCGTGAATGCCATGTCCCGTTTCCTGCAGGTTTGTGAAGTCGGGTTGCTCTTCCTGCGTTTTGGCAAAATGCGGCGGATTGCGGTCATGCTCGCCCGGAATCATCTCGGGAATGGTGAGCTGCTCGGGATCGTACATCGTATCCCATGGCTCGGGAACGAGGTATTCTGGGTGCGGGTCGAAGAAGCTGGACCACAGGAAAAAGCTTTCGTCGTTTTCATGATATTGTTCCAGTAAAGCATTGGTCCGTTCGGCGATCCAGGTATTGTAATGGTACTCTTCGGGAATCGGCCATTTATACGTTTGATCCCGGTCCATGGTACCTGTAGGCGGCAGGAAATAGTCTCTCCAGTTATGGCAGCCTTTCTCTTCCATCCACAGCGCATAATGCTGCCCGACATGGGCTTCATTGGTGTGATTCCGCGCCAGCTCCACGTGCTCAAAACCGTAGAACCCATCTTTGTAATTTTTCCAAAACTCCAAATCCTGAAGAATGGGATAGGCTTCAAGCGACGGAAATTCCTCGGTCGACGTAAGCGGCTGAAAATGTGCTTTGCCGATCAGTCCGGTCCGGTAACCGGCTTGCTTGAAATCTTCGCCTACCGTATGGCGGTCCTCCAGCAATTTGGTGCCGAGCGTCCACGCTCCATGCTGGCTCGGGTACATGCCGGTAATGATCGAGGCACGGCTCGGCGTGCAGGTCGGATTGGGGCAATACGCCCGGTCGAATGTGGTTCCTTCCCGGACAAGCCGGTCCAGATTCGGGGTATGTATTTCAGGATTAAAGGCGCCAATCGTATTCCAGTGCTGCTGATCGCTGGTAATTAACAAAATATTAGGTTTCTTCATCCGTCAACCTCCTCGAACTGATTATATGTAAAGGGGTGCCCAAAGAGAATGGCGTATTGTATGATAGATTTATCATTTTGTCAGTTCATGTAAGGATGATGGGGAGGATGAGAACGCATGCTGCAGGAGTATGATCACGAATTCGCGGAGTTTTTATATTACACGCCGACCAGGATCGACAAAGATACCCCGTTCTGGCTGGTCAGGGCGGGTCAGAGTACAGCAAAGCCGGGATACCGGATCGGTCCGCGCAGAATTGAATGCTACAGTATTCATTTTGTCAGGGCAGGCAGCCTGATGGTTGAATATGAGGGGCACACGTACAGGCTCCAGACAGGGGATGCCTTTTGCATGTATCCGAACCGTACCTATATGTATTACAAGCCGGACGACGATCATTCTCTGCAGTTAACATGGCTGGCCATGGATGGACCCGGCATGGAACCGATGCTGAATCTGGCAGGTTTTCATCCGGATGTACCCTGCTCCAGAGGGCTGTGGAGTCCAGAGGTAGCGAACTTGATCCGGCGTCTGTTTGCGGAGTGGAAGGATGGTAAGACAGATCAGGTCGTCGCCGCCCTGAACCTGAAAGGACTGCTGTACCAGGCGTTATCTCAGATGATCGCAAGCTCTAAAGCACAGGACGAGCCCAAGCGTCCAGGTGCAACAACGATAAAAAAAAGCAAGGCATCCCAGTGGACCGAGTACATCGAATGGCATGCCGCCGAGGGGATCACCGTACAGCAAGTAGCCGAATATGCCGGCCTGAACCGTACCTATTTTTCGACACAGTTTACGAGGTTTGTAGGCATGACCCCGGCCGAGTATATTGCCAAGGTCAAGATGGACAAGGCCAAGCAAATGCTGTCCGGGACGTCGGCTGCGGTTACGGAGATCGCTTACTCCCTTGGGTATCCGACCCTGTTTGCATTTACCCGTGCTTTTAAAAACTACTGTTCGATGTCCCCGTCAGCGTACCGGAAGCAGCACTGAATCTAAAAACGGATGATGCGTTAAAGGACGCCATTGTGTTGGCGTCCTTTTGATTTTGCTTACCTTGAAAGATGTGCATCCGACTAATGAACCACCTCGATAAATCTCGTCGCCGCCGCCGATATCGGCATGTTTCGCATTACCATAAGGCCCACCTTGGAAGGGGGGATCTCCACATCCAGCTCAATTTCAAAGAGAGAGCCTTCCTTCAGCTCCTTGGCTACGAATTCGCGCGTGACATACGAAATGCCCAGCCCACGCTTGGCGAATTCGATCAGCAAATCGACGCTTCCCACCTCGATGTCGGGTTTCAGCTCGTGTCCGTATTTTTCAAACAGCTCTGTAATGGCCATTCGCACCCGGCTGTTCCGTGAGAACAGAATCACGGGATATTCCATCAGCTGTTCCATGGACAGCGCCTGCCCCTTCAGCTCCGCATACCGTTCGCCCGCCACAAAGCAGTCCTGCAGCTCAATGCTTTCCGTTACCTCCAGCTGCGAGTCGAAGATCGGCATCCTTACAACGCCAAGGTCAATCCGCCCCTCCTTTAGATAGGAGATCACTTCCGGTGTCGTTCCGTGATTCAGGTGCAGCTTGATTCCCGGATATTTGACGTGAAAATCCTCGAGAAAAGGAAGCAGGTAGTGCTTGAACAACGAATCGCTTCCGCCGATCCGCAGCTCGCCGCTGTCCAAATTTTTGAGTGCTACCATTTTTTCTTCAGCGAGTGTAATGAGAATTTGCGATTGCTCTATATAGGAAAACAAAATTTTGCCTTCCTGCGTCAGGCTTACACCTTTGGAGTTGCGGTAAAACAACGTAACGCCGATCCGCTCCTCCAGCTGCTTGATGGCATGGCTGACGCTGGGCTGAGTCAGGTACAGCGCCTTGGCAGCCTGTGTTAAACTTCCCGTCTTTGCGGCCCAATAAAACACTTTATACAACTCGTAATTGTTAGTCATAGATATGGTCTATATCTCCTCAGAAATATATTGATTACATGTATGGCACATATTTGTATTATAGTGAATCCAAGACACAGAAACCAGAGCTTTTTCGACAGAATGAGAAGTGGAAGTCGCGGAGCTTTGAAAGGAAGGAGCAATTGAGATGAATCCTACAACTTTTGTATTGTTTGGAGCGACTGGCGATTTGGCCAAGCGCAAAATATACCCTGCTCTGTATCATTTATATATTCATGGAAAGCTTCCGGAAGCTTTCTCTGTAATCGGCCTCGGCCGTAAAGAAATGACGGATGAGACGTTCAAGGCTCACGTCAAGCAGTCGCTGTACGATTTTTACCGGCTGAATGTGAAAGAGGATGACTCCCTGCAGTCCTTCCTGGGACTCTTTGGCTTCAACATCCTGCACATCGATAACACGGATCACTTCGTCCGGTTAAAAGATCGGGTGGAAGCCTGGGAGCAAGGAATCGGCGGAACATCGAACCGCTTGTTCTACTTGTCCGTTGCGCCGAATTTCTTCGGCACTATCGCCTCCCAAATCGAAAACAGCGGCCTTGGCAGCGTAACGGGCTGGAAGCGCCTCGTGATCGAGAAGCCGTTCGGCCATGACGTCGCTTCGGCCCGCGAGCTGAACGACCAGCTGAGCCAAGCTTTTGCGGAAGAAGAAATTTACCGGATCGACCATTACCTCGGCAAATCTATGGTGCAGCGGCTTGAAGCATTGAAGCAGGCGAATCCTGTGATTCAGGCGCTGTGGACGAACCGCTTTATCGCTAATGTCCAAATTACGGCTGACGAGACCGTAGGCGTTGAGGAACGCGCTGGATACTACGACAAAGCCGGCGCCCTGCGGGATATGTTCCAGAACCACATGATGCAGCTGCTCATGATGCTGACCATTCACGCGCCGCACAACATGGCTTCGGCGGAGAACGTCCAGCTCAAGAAGAAGCAGGTGCTTGAAGCACTGGATCCGCTGCAAAAGCAGGATGTGCTTACCAACATCGTGCGCGGACAATACACAGCCGGATCCATTCAAGGCAAACCGGTTCCCGCATACACAGCTGAGCCCGGCATTTCCGAAGGTTCGATGAACGATACGTTTATCGCTGCCAAGCTGCACATCGATAATTACTACTGGCGCGGCGTTCCGTTCTACATCCGGACAGGTAAACGTCTGGCCTCGAAGAGCACGCGCATCGTGATCGAATTCAAGGAACCGCTCACCACGGCGACGCAAGCAGAGCAGGCAACCGTACCGAACCTGCTGGTCATCGAGATCGGGCCGAAAGAAGGCATCACGCTTCAGCTGAATGCGAAGGACCCGGATCATCCGACCGGCTTTAAACCGGTATACATCGATATGTATCCGGACCGCAAAGAAGCCCAGGAAGCGTACGAAACGCTGATTCACGATGCACTGAACGGAGATTCGACGTTCTTCGTCCATTGGGATGAGGTCGACCTGTCCTGGCAGTGGGTGCAGCCGATCCTGGAAGCCTTCGCCGCTAATGAGGTGCCGCTGCATCCTTATGCTGCCGGTTCGCACGGTCCGGAAGCAGCCCATGAGCTGCTTGCCGCAGACGGATTCCACTGGTGGTTCGACGAGGAAGACGAAGCCGGAAAGGCTGCTTCCGAGCCGCTTGTCGAGCAAGTTACCGCCAGCTGATTTTGGGTTCTATGCTCGGTTTACCGAGCCAATCATATATTGAACATTCACAGGAGGTTGTAAGATGAAATTTTTTATTGATACCGCCAATCTGCAGGATATTCAATCCGCCTACAAAATCGGGGTTCTCTCCGGAGTCACCACGAACCCGTCCCTGGTTGCCAAGGAAGGCGTGAAATTCGAAGACCGGATCGCCGAGATTTGCCAGGCTGTGCCGGAAGTGGAGTCCGTGTCGGCGGAAGTGACGCCGGATGCGGAAACCGCTGAGGAAATGATTGCCCAGGCGAACGAGCTGATCAAGATCAACAACAACGATGAGAAAATCACGATCAAGCTGCCGATGACTCTCGCGGGTCTTGAAGCCTGCCGTTATTTGTCCCAAAAAGGGGTCAAAACGAACGTGACCCTGATCTTTACCGTGAACCAGGCGCTGCTGGCCGCCCGTGCCGGAGCAACCTACGTATCGCCGTTCCTGGGTCGTCTGGACGATATTTCTGAAGACGGCGTCCTTCTGGTGGACAAAATTGCGCAGCTGTTCCGCACGCATAACCTGGATACGCAAATTATCGCAGCCTCGGTACGCCACCCGGACCACGTCACCCGCGTCGCCATGGCCGGCGCGCACATTGCGACCGTTCCGTTCGGCGTGATTGCACAAATCGCCAAGCACCCGTTGACGGACCAAGGTTTGGTTAAATTTGCGGCCGACTGGAAAAGCAGCGTCAAGTAAAAAGAGAGAGATCTGGAGGAGAGAGAAACGATGAGCAAACAGCAAATCGGTGTGGCCGGTCTTGCCGTCATGGGCAAAAACCTGGCTTTGAATATGGAAAGCAAAGGCTTCGCGGTCGCTTTATATAACCGTTCGCCGGAAAAAACGAAAGAACTGCTCGCCGAAGCCGAAGGAAAAAACTTTGTCGGTACATTCAGCATCGAGGAGTTTGTGCAGTCACTGGAAACCCCGCGCAAAATCATGATGATGGTTAAAGCCGGCGGACCGACGGACGCGCTGATCGAGCAGCTCGTTCCGCATCTGGAAGAAGGAGACATCCTGATTGACGGCGGGAACGCCTTCTTCCCGGACACCGAGCGCAGATACCGGGAGCTTCAGGCGAAGGGCATCCGCTTTATCGGGGCCGGGGTATCCGGCGGCGAAGAAGGAGCCCTGAAAGGACCGGCGATTATGCCTGGCGGCCAGAAGGACGCCTACGAGCTCGTTGAACCGATTCTTACGGCGATTTCGGCCAAAGTCAACGGAGATCCTTGCTCGACGTACATCGGCGAAGGCGGATCCGGCCATTACGTGAAAATGGTCCATAACGGCATCGAGTATGGCGACATGCAGCTGATCGGCGAAGCTTATCACCTGCTGAAGGATGTGCTGGGACTCGGCACGGAAGAGCTGCACGACATTTTCACCGAGTGGAACCGCGGCGAGCTGGACAGCTACCTGATCGAAATTACCGCTGATATTTTCTCCAAGAAAGATCCGGACACCGGCAAACCGATGGTTGACGTCATTCTGGATGCGGCGGGGCAGAAGGGAACAGGGAAATGGACGAGCCAAAGCTCGCTGGATCTCGGCGTGCCGCTGTCTATCGTGACCGAATCGGTATTTGCCCGCTTCTTGTCCGCAATGAAGGAAGAACGCGTGGAGGCAAGCAAAATCCTCAAAGGGCCGCACACCGCTCCGTATGAAGGGGATGAGAGGGAGTTCGTGGAAGCCGTACGCAAGGCGCTGTACGCCAGCAAAATCAGTTCGTACGCCCAAGGCTTCGCCCAGCTCCGTGCTGCCTCCGAAGAGTTTAACTGGAATCTGAACTTCGGCAGCATCGCAATGATTTTCCGAGGCGGCTGCATCATCCGCGCCCGCTTCCTGGAAAACATCAAGCAGGCCTACGATAAAAATCCGGAGCTGAAAAACCTGCTTCTGGACGATTACTTCGGCTGGGTCGTTACCAACTACCAGGATGCTTGGAGAAACGTTGTGTCCGTCGCCATGCAGCGCGGCATTCCGGTTCCGGCCTTCGCTTCCGCACTGGCTTACTACGACAGCTACCGTACGGACCGTCTGCCGGCCAACCTGCTGCAAGCGCAGCGCGACTACTTTGGCGCGCATACGTTCCAGCGTGTCGACAAAGAAGGCACCTTCCATTTCCAATGGATCGAGTCCGAAGAATAATCGGTTATGGTCAATAAGAAAGCGTCCCGATGCGAGAGCATCGGAACGCTTTTTTTGTTCAAAGGAGCGGAACCCTATTCATCGAGTGAACCTGTATCATACACGACTTGCCCTTGAGCGTTATATCCGGTGAATCGCATTGGCGGGTTTTGCGGTTCATCCAAGAGCACATACCAGTATACGGTGCCGTTGGATGAATGGATCAACTGGGCTTCGGTTTTTACTTTTCGTGTCTCCACGACGATGCTCCGAATGTCCTTGTTATTGACAGTCCCGACAAACATGGGGCTAAGCTCATTCAGGTTGCAGTAACTCCAGTCGATATCCTGGTCAGGATGGATATCCGTGTACGTGCCGACGATCCAAGTCCAACTTTGACGGTTGTGCTTCAAAAGGCCGACGTTATATTGATTGTCATTACTATAGAACACCACCGTATGCTTATTGTCTGGATCAAAGGTTTTTAAAATGTCGTCATAAGGGATGTTGGATTTGTGCATCGCTTCTTCGATTGTGGATGGGGAATTTGAACAGCCCGTAATCAGTAAGAAACATAACAGTATGATGCATCTGATTTTCATTCGTCACGTCCTTAACCCGAGATAACAGTGAACACGCATTTTTCACTTCAGTAGTAAAACGCAGTATTTCGCAGTTTAGTTGGAGCGAGAATTACATATTTTTAGGAATTCGATTCCTTTAAGCCGATCAACTCCACGATAGATGAAATTGCCCTCGCTGCTGCCGGAGAGCACTTCTTAAAAGAAACCGCGGCCAGAGCGATGGACCTCGAAGCTTCCGGGGCAAGCGGCCTGGCCACGAGCCCAGAAGGAGCTGAGGCAAGAATCGTTTCCGGCAGGATGCTGATGCCAAGTCCGCTACGCACCATTGCCATAATGGCATGATCGTCCTCAAGTTCAAATCGCACACGGGGAACCGCTGCATGACCGTCAAACCACGCCCTTACATCGGTATCGCAGCCTTTCGCAGGCATAATAAACGGTTCATCCGCAATCTCCTCCAGTGATATCGTGGATTTTACGCTGTGTTTATGATCAGCCGGCATAACGCACACCATCCGATCCTGTATGAGCATTGTGGTCTCAAGGCCATGCGAAGATGGCAAATTCACGAATCCAAAGTCTGCAGTCCCATCGGCAATCCAGCGCTCGATATCGTGATAATGCCCGTCGAGCAGCCGGATTTCGATCTGCGGGTACTTCTGCTGGAAACGGTGAAGAATATCCGGCAGCCAATGGATCGATACGCTGGTAAACGTTCCGATCGTGACTGTTCCCCGCATCAGCCCCTTGATCTGATCCGCCTCCTGCAGCATGTTTTCATGCAGTTGGAGCATTTCCTTCATATATCCCCACAACCGTTCTCCGTCATGGGACAGCCGGACGCCAGACCGGCCCCGGGCAAGGATTTGGATGCCCAATTCCTGCTCCAGGCTGATGATGGCACGGCTCACCGCCGATTGTGTTAAACTCAGCTGTTCCGCCGCTTTGGTCAGGTTTCCGGTTTCGACGACTTTTCCGATAATTTCGTACTTCGCCAAGGTCATTTTCAAACACTCCCGCCATGAAAAATAATCATTACAACCATTTTAAACATTCATTTTATTTATTGTAAGTGGCTCGGTATAATGCAAATAGAATGATGGATAAGGGGAGAACAGGGATGGGAGCTATAGCAAATACGCCGCAGCCGCCGTATTATGCGGTCATTTTTACTTCGGAAATGTCTGATGGAGAGAACAGAGGGTACGGGAAAATGGGGGACAAGATGGTCGAGCTCGCTTCGAAGCAGCCGGGTTTTCTCGGAGTCGAAAGCGTTCGGGGAACGGATGGGGTCGGAATTACCGTCTCGTATTGGGAGTCGCTTGAGGCGATCAAGGCCTGGAAAGAGAATTCCTTGCACAGGGTAGCTCAGGATAAAGGGAAAAGCGAGTGGTACGCAAAGTTCGGTCTGCGGGTGAGTAAGGTCGAGAGGGACGATTTTATGAATATGTAAGCTGTAATTAACCCCGTCTGAATGGAAGTCCCCATTTCGCGAAACACTCATAACTAAAATGTATGATTACGCGGTAAAAATATATTTTTAATATGCAGCGGATGAACATACAATGAATTTAATTAATCGGCAGAGTACGAATGGGGGGATTCAAATGGGGAAACAATTTCCGGCTATGCTGCCTGAGCATATGGACTTTATCCGGAAGCAGCATATGTTTTTCGTTGGTACAGCGCCATTGTCACAGGAAGGACACGTCAACTTGTCGCCAAAAGGTTATGACACGTTCCGGATCTTGTCCGAGAACCGGGTCGCGTACCTGGATTTGACCGGAAGCGGCAATGAAACGAGTGCCCACCTGGAAGAAAACGGCCGGATCACGATCATGTTCTGCGCGTTTGAAGGGCCGGCGAACATTATGCGCCTGTACGGAACCGGGACGGTGATTTTACCGGAGAGCAGGGAGTGGGAGACATTATACCCTTTGTTTGATCCGATGCCCGGAGCCAGACAGATCATCACGATCGATGTGCATAAAGTGCAGACGTCCTGCGGTTATGCGGTTCCCTTCATGACCTATGAAAAGGAAAGGGATACGCTGAATCGGTGGGCAGAGCATAAAGGCGAACAAGGGCTTCACGACTACTGGCAGGAGAAAAACAGGAGCACGATCGACGGAATGCCGACTCCTTTAGGCAGACGGCTGGGGTTATAGGCAAGTAAAAAAACGAGAAATCAAATTACCGATAACGCAAAACAAGCCGCGATGGATCCGGGCTTGTTTTTTTGTATAGGCAGCGTCCTTGTATCCGGGCTTGTGAAAAGGGAGTGGGAGCGAGCATCAGTTAGATTTTCATACCCGTAATCAATCAGCAAGGTCGTCTCCGGAGGGCAAGCTAAGCACAGGAACGTTCAGAAAACGGGAAATCGCCAGTGCGCAGGCACCCATGACGCAGGATTTCCGCCCCATGCCCGACAGTGTGATCTCCCGGTAATGGCTGATTTGGGAGTGGAGCTGATGATGGATCCTCTGCAGTGCATCGGGAACCATTCGCAGAAGCTCACTGTCGATGACGACAACGTCCGGATTGTACATATTGATGACATTGTTCAGCCCGATCGACAGGTAATAGACGAATTGATTCAGCGCGTCAAGCACTTGTTCATCGCCATCGGCAATGCGCCGGCTGATCCACTCCATATCCGAGGCGTCACCAGGTTCGGCCGCAAGGATGTTCCGGAGCACGCTTGTCTCCGAAGCATACTTCTCCCAGCAGCCGCGGTTGCCGCAAGCGCAGGGCTCTCCGCCGGGAACGACGATCATATGGCCGATTTCCCCGGCAAAGCCTTCATGGCCGCGAAAAAACTTGCCGTCCATGATCATGCCGAGCCCAATGCCGGAATACAGCGTTACGCATAGCAGGTTGTCGGTTGTATGGTGAGCGTATGCCCGCTCGGCAAAAGCGCTGAGGTTCGCGTTATTTTCCAAATGGACAGCTGTACCGACTGCACGTTCCAGATCCTGCTTCAGGTCAACGTCCTGCCATTGGAACCGGGGCACGAACTTGATGGTCTCTTCATTGGAGACGAGTCCGTGGATCGCCAATACGATGCCGACCATCCCGTAGCGGCTGCCTGCACATCGGCTTTGATAACGTCTGATCGCCGAGGCCAGCAGCTGTACGATATCCTCATAGGCTTCCGATTGAATTGGAATGATTTCCGTTGTGACCGGATGGCCAGTTAAATCGGATAGCATAAATGTCGCATGTCCTGCGTCCAGGTCAATGCCGAGCGCATATCCTGCCTGGGCGTTCAGGGAGAGCATAATCGGTTTGCGTCCGACGGGGTTGTGCTCCAGCTCGGTTTCGACGACCAGTTCTTCTTCCAGCAAATCCGCGACCTGCGCGGAGATTGTCGCCCGGGTCAAGGCCGTAATCTTGGACAGATCCGCTCTGGAAATTTTTCCTTCCTTCATAATTTCCCGTATAATCAACGCCCGGTTGATCTTTTTAATATAAGAGGCGTCTCCGGTTACCATTTGTTTCCTCCCATTTTAGAACGTCATGAAAATTCAGCATAAACCATATTGTAGCACGAACCCGCCTCGCCCGCTCAGAAATTACCCGATTGACAAAGGCGTGGGGAGTTGGTACAGTACGAATATATTTTGTAAGTTTAATAAACAAATTAAAAATTGTAAAGGGTTTCATACCAATTATCGATCCCTGGAGAGGAGAACAGGATGAGCCAATTTCTCGATTCGGAATTTTTGCTGGATACCCCTGCAGCAGTTCGGTTATATGAAAAGGCGGCTGCCGATTTACCGATCTTTGATTTTCACTGCCATTTGGACCCGAAGGAAGTATGGGAGAACAAGCCATGGGCCAATATTACGCAGCTGTGGCTGGGAGGCGACCATTATAAGTGGCGTACGATGCGGATGCACGGCATCGGTGAGCAGCTGATTACAGGCGATGCGGAGGATTGGGATAAATTTATGGCCTGGGCGGAGACGGTTCCTCACCTGATCGGCAACCCGCTGTACCATTGGACGCATTTGGAGCTCAAGAACGTGTTCGGCATCGAACAAATCCTGAGCCCAGCCACGGCCCGCGATATATGGGAGGCATGCAACGCCAAGCTGCAGCAGCCCGATTTTCTGCCGAGGGCGCTGATTGCCAGAGCCCGGGTGAAGTTTATCGGCACGACCGACGATCCGCTGTCCCCGCTGGAATATCATGAGCGGCTGGCTGCCGATGACAGCTTTCAAACCATCATCGCGCCGACGTTCAGACCGGATGGAGCATTAAATATCGAGCGCCCCACTTACACCGAATGGATACATAAGCTCGGGGAGATTACAGGCCAAACCATCGGTTCCCTGGATGCCTTCCTGAATGCGCTTCAACGGCGCGTGGATTACTTCGATGAGCATGGCGGTCGTGCGTCCGACCATGATATCCCGTACCTTGATTTTGCAGAAGTCACAAAGGAAGAAATCGTTCCTATTTTTAATAAAAGATTGAACGGTGAAGAATTGTCAGGCGCTGAGATTAACGCATATCGCTCTTTCCTGCTGAAGGAGCTCGGCAAAATGTACGCCGGCAAGCAGTGGGTCATGCAGCTGCATATGGGCGCGCTCCGCAACACCAATACAAAGATGAAAAACCGCATCGGTGCCGATACCGGTTTTGACTCAGTTGGTGAAACGAACCTTGCGCAGGGTCTGGCTCGCTTCCTTGATGCTTTGGATCAGGAAGACGCCCTGCCGAGAACGGTGCTGTTCAATCTGAATCCGAAAGACAACGCTGTCCTGGCCGCGATGACGGGCAACTTTTATGAGGAAGGTGTGCCGGGTAAAGTCCAGTTTGGGTCTGGCTGGTGGTTCAACGATCATATAGATGGTATGGAAAAGCAGATGAAGGACCTGGCGAATGTTGGTCTGCTCAGTCATTTTATCGGCATGCTGACCGATTCGCGCAGTTTCCTGTCCTATGCCCGGCACGAATATTTCCGGCGCATTCTTTGCAATCTTCTTGGAGCTTGGGTGGAGAAGGGGCTCGTGCCGAATGATATGGAGGCTCTGGAACGGATGGTTCGAAACATCGGTTACGGCAACGCCGAAGCCTATTTCATGAAACGATAACGGGGGAGGGGAAAGCGCATGGGTATTTTGCAGGAGCTTCTGAAGGATATTCCGATTCCGAAAATGGCCAAGGTCAACGTGCGGTTCAACGATGAACAGATCGTGGACCTGGGCGGCGACCTTGGGGCCAAGCTGCGTCAGCCGCACATTATGGAGAAGGTCAAGCCCGGCATGGAAATCGCCATCGCTGTCGGCAGCCGGGGTCTTGACCGCATCGTGGAGCTAACCGCCGTGACCGTCAAAGCATTAAAGGAAGCGGGGGCTAAGCCGTTTATTGTGCCAAGCATGGGAAGTCACGGAGGTGCCACGGCGGAAGGGCAGCGGGAAGTACTGGCGCATCTGGGCGTCACGGAAGAGAGCGCCGGCTGCGAAATCCGCTCCTCGATGGAAGTCGTTCAGCTCGGTGCGCTGCCGAACGGCCTTCCGGTGTATTTGGATAAATACGCCGCCGCCGCGGACGGCATCGTCGTCATTAACCGCATTAAGCCGCATACGGCTTTTCGGGGACCGGTAGAGAGCGGCATCATGAAAATGATCAGCATCGGCCTTGGCAAGCAGAAAGGGGCGGAGGCCTGCCACCAGCTAGGGTTTAAATATATGGCCGAGAACGTTCCGGCCATGGCCAAAATGATCATGGAGAAGAAACCGGTCCTGTTCGGGGTAGCGACCATCGAAAATGCGTTCGACAAGGTTGCAGTCGTTGAGGTGCTTACGCCGGAGGAGATTACCGACAAGGAACCGCAGCTGCAGCTTCAGGCGAAGGAACTGCTGCCGAAGCTGTTTTTTGACCAGCTGGAAGTGCTGATCATTGACGAGATCGGCAAAAACATCAGCGGCGACGGCATGGATCCGAACATCACGGGCCGATATCCGACGCCGTATGCGCACGGAGGGCCGGATGTCAACAAAATGGTCGTCCTGGATTTGACGCCGCAAACCGAAGGGAATGCAAACGGGGTGGGCACGGCGGACTTTACGACGCAGCGGCTTGTCGACAAGATGGATTTGGAGGTTACTTACGCCAACGGGCTGACATCCACCGTCGTCGCCCCGACGAAGATCGCCACGACGCTGCCGAATGACAAGGAAGCGATTCAGGCGGCGGTGAAAACGAGCAATGTGCTGGATTTTAACCAGGCGAAAATCGTCAGGATCAAAAATACGCTCGTTCTGAGCCAAATCGAGGTGTCCGAAGCGCTGTTTGAATATGTGAAGCAGCACCCGCAAATGGAGCTGGCCTCGGAGCCGTATGATCTGCCTTTTGACGAGCACGGAAATTTACCGAAAACGGAGGAGAGTCACTAGATGACGACGAGTTTGTTTGATTTAACGGGAAAAACGGCGGTAGCGGTCGGCGGCAACAGCGTGCTCGGCTCGGCGATTGCCGAGGGCATTGCCGAACACGGGGCCAAGGTGGCAATCGTCGGGCGGAACCTGGACAAAGCGGAGGAAGTCGTAAGCGTCATCCGGAGCCAAGGCGGGGAAGCGAAAGCATTTCAGGCGGATGTGGGCTCGCGCGAGTCTCTGGTCCAAGCGGCCGCGGACATCGAAGCATGGTCTGGCGGATGGGACATTCTGCTTAACGCTCCGGGTACGAACAGCACCACTCCCTTTTTCGAGCTGGAGATGGAAGAATGGGACCGCATTATGGACGTGAATTTGAAGGGCATCGTGCTTACCTGCCAAATTTTCGCCAAACGCATGGTCGAGCAGAATCGGAAGGGGAGCATCATCAACATCTCGTCGGTGTCCTCAACGACGCCGCTCTCCAAAGTGTTTACGTATTCGGTGTCCAAAGCCGGATTGAACAGCGTCACCCAATTCCTGGCACGAGAGCTTGCGCCGGAGGGAATCCGCGTGAACGCGATCATTCCGGGATTTTTCCCGGCTGTGCAGAACCAGAAAATATTAAGCCCGGAACGGGTCGAATCGATCATGCGGCATACGCCGATGAATCGCTTCGGTACGCCGGATGAATTAAAAGGGGCGGCGATCCTGCTTGCTTCGGATCAGGCGTCGAGCTTTATCACCGGCTCGATGATCCGGGTGGATGGCGGGTTCGGCAGTATGACGATTTAATGGCCATACGGGAAGGAGGCAGGACAATGCTAACCGAAAAATACGAGAAACTGCAGTCCATCCTGCGGGAACTAAACTCAGTTGTCGTGGCATTTTCAGGAGGGGTGGACAGCACCTTTTTGCTTAAGGCGGCTGTCGATACGCTCGGCCCGGATCAAGTACTGGCAGTGACCGCGGATTCGGAAACGTATCCGTCGACCGAGCTTGCAGAGGCGAGGGAGCTGGCCGAATGGATCGGAGCGCGGCATCAGGTCATTGAAACCTCCGAGCTGGCGATTCCCGGATATGCCGAAAACACGAAAAACCGCTGTTATTTTTGCAAAAGCAGTCTTTTCGACCATTTGGTTCCCGTGCTGACGGAGCAATCCTATAAAAATATCGTTTACGGCGTCATTGCCGACGACATGAATGAGTTTCGGCCCGGCATGCAGGCGGCAAAGGAAAGGGGCATTCGCGGACCGCTGCTGGAAGCCGGATTGTATAAGGAAGAAATCCGCGAGCTGTCCAGAGGCTACGGCCTGCCCACTTGGGATAAGCCTTCTTTTGCCTGCTTGTCCTCGAGAATCGCTTATGGGGAACGGATTACCAAGGAGAAGCTGAGCAAGGTCGAAAAAGCGGAGGCCTATTTGAAATCGCTCGGCATCCGTCAGGTACGGGTACGCACGCACCAGGACACGGCGCGGATCGAAGTGGAACCGAAGGATATGCAGACTGTTCTGGAGCAGCACTCACAAATTTCCGGCAGGCTGCAGGAGTACGGATACAAGTACGTAACGCTTGACCTGGTGGGCTATCAGAGCGGAAGCATGAACAAGGTGTTGGCATAACGAAAGCTCTGGAAGGGGATGAGAACTTTGTTGGACGACGTTCTGGAGCAAGTACGCAGCGGGGCCTTGAGCGTGGCGGAAGCCAAAGCGCGGCTGGCGGCATTTGAGGATCTCGGCTTTGCCAAGGTTGACCACCAGCGCAGTAAACGGCAGGGTTTCCCTGAGATCGTCTATGGGGAAGGCAAAACGGCGGATCATATCATTTCGATCGCCTGCGCCCTGCAAGCCCGTGGCAGCAGCGTCCTGGTCACACGCGTGGACAAGGAAAAAGCCGAGAGGGTGCTGCGGGCGTGTCCGGATTACAGTTATCACGAGACGGCAAGGGCCTTGTACTGGAAAAAGGAGCAGATGCCCGCTGATGATTCGCAAGGGTATGTTGCCGTGATTGCGGCGGGAACCTCGGATTTGCGCGTGGCGGAGGAGGCAGCCGTGACGGCTGAAGTGCTAGGCAGCACAGTCCACCGGATATATGATGTGGGTGTTGCGGGGATCCACCGCTTGCTCAGCCATTTGGAGGAAATCCAGCAGGCGACGGTTTCTGTCGTGGTGGCCGGGATGGAAGGGGCGCTCCCCAGCGTCGTGGGCGGCCTGGTCTCCCACCCGGTCATCGCAGTACCGACCAGCGTCGGGTATGGGGCTCATTTTCAAGGCTTGTCGGCGCTGCTTACGATGCTGAATTCGTGCGCCTCAGGCATCAGCGTGGTGAACATCGACAACGGATTCGGCGGAGGTTATAACGCCGCGCTGATTCATCAGCTTGTACATAGAGGGGGAACACGAACTTGAAAACGCTATACCTTGACTGCTTTTCCGGCATCAGCGGAGATATGTTCATCGGTGCGCTGCTGGATGCCGGCGGTGATGCGCAGCGGATGCAGACGGAGCTGCAGAAATTAAACATCGAAGAAGAATATGCGCTGCAGTGGAGCAAGGTGAACAAGAACGGGATCACCGCGACCAAATTTGACGTGCTTTTGCAAGAAGTGCATGAGAAAGATCACGATGATCATCATCACATGCATGAACATTCCCAAGCGAATCTTGAGGCAGAGGAAGGTTCAGGCGAATCTCTCCACGAGCATGAAGCGCATCTTCACAGCCATAGCCACAAGCATGATCACGACCACAGTCACGAACATCATCATGGACATGAGCACAGTCACAATCATGTACACGATAACCATCACGACCACGTGCATGATCATCATGCCCATGACCACCATCTTCATGCCCACCATCCTCACGACCATGCACATCACCATCACAGCCATAATCATTCGCATAGTCACAGCCATCATCATCGGGCATACAAGGATATCGTCCAAATGATTGAAGCGGCCGGTTTTGAGGAGCCGGTACGCGACACGGCGCTCCGTATTTTCAAGATCATTGGGGAGGCTGAGGGAAAAATACATGGCGTTCCGTTAGACGACGTTCATTTTCACGAAGTAGGCGCAGTAGACTCCATCGTCGATATTGTCGGCGCCTCGATTTTAATTCATCAAATGGGTATCGAAGCGATCCATTCCTCGCCCGTGCCCGTTGGTATGGGCAAAATCCGGATCGACCACGGCATTTACCCGGTGCCTGCGCCTGCGACGCTGGAGATTCTGAAGGGCGTGCCGCTGGAAGCGTCGGATGTCCGCTTTGAGCTGACGACACCGACGGGTGCGGCGATCGTATCGGTGCTGGCGCAGCAGTACGGGCCCATTCCGTCTATCAAGGTGACCGCCGTCGGTTACGGAGCAGGGACCAAAACGTTTGCCGACCGGCCGAACGTGCTGCGTGTCATCGTGGGCGAATAATGCTCTTGATCCGAAAGGAGTTTGTCTTATGAAATCCGAGCTGCCCCCAAATCATGAACATGTCGATCATGACATGGTGAAGATGGAAGTCAACTACGACGACATTTCGGGTGAATGGCTGGGCTACGTGATGGACCTTCTGCTCGAAAACGGTGCAAACGACGTGTTCTATACGCCCATTTACATGAAGAAAAACCGGCCGGGTACGATGCTTCAGCTGCTATGCACCAAAGAAAAGATCGACCGGATGAAAGAAATCATTTTTCGCGAGACAACCACGCTTGGCATCCGGTATTATCCGCTCACGGTGCACCGTCTGGAACGAACATTTACTCAGGTCCCAACAGAATGGGGAGCCGTTACCGTAAAATTAGGTATTCATCACGGGGAGACCGTTCAATGCGCTCCGGAGTTTGAGGACTGCAAACGAATAGCCCAAGAGAACAGGATCCCGATCAAGTCTGTTTACGAGCAAGTATGGAAATCCGTCGGACTCCTGCCTAGTAATTCGTGATGTTTTAGAATTACCTTTTATTGTCAAAAACCCCATACGTTCTCTAGCATTTCCGCATAGCTTAGTAGAGAACTGGACATGAAAGCTTCCCGAAAGGGAAGTTTTCGTTTGTCTGACTAAGAAAGGAGAATGAATGATGGGGAGAAAAACGATTCAGGAAATTCAATCCGGGTACAAAACAGGCTCTTGGACGACGCTGGACATTACGAAGCATTATTTGAAACGGATTAAAAAGAAAGATCCTGTACTCAATTCATATATTACGGTAGCCAAGGATCGGGCCACGGGAGAAGCCAAGCGGCTCGAAGCCAAATCCTCATCGGGAGAGCAGACCGGTCTCCTGTACGGAATTCCGCTTTCCTATAAGGATAATATCGATACGAAAGGTATCCGCACCACTTACGGCTCCTCGATTGACGCTAATCACATTCCAGACGAGAACGCTGCTATCGTCCAGCGGCTGCTGCTGCAGGATTCGATCCTGCTGGGAAAAAAC
Source organism: Paenibacillus sp. PSB04 (assembly GCF_025809195.1). Taxonomy (NCBI): domain Bacteria; kingdom Bacillati; phylum Bacillota; class Bacilli; order Caryophanales; family Paenibacillaceae; genus Paenibacillus; species Paenibacillus sp. PSB04. The sequence goes on along the minus strand of NZ_CP081301.1, from coordinate 5,341,679 downwards.
AATCTGCATGAATATGCCCTTGGTGTCACCTCAAATAACCCGCATTATGGACCTGTGCACAATCCATGGAATCATGAGTACACGCCGGGAGGCTCCAGCGGCGGATCGGCTGCGGCGGTAGCCGCTGATTTGACGGCAGCTTCCATCGGGACCGATACGGGCGGCTCCGTTCGGATTCCGGCGGCATCCTGTGGCGTTGTCGGGTTAAAACCTACGTATAACAAAGTACCTACTGAGGGCGTATTTTACGTTTCTTGGACTCTGGATCATGTTGGGCCGATCACGGCCAATATGACCGACTTGGCAGTCTTGTTCAGTGCCATGACGAAGCAGTCCTACCTGCCATATCTGAATCAAGACATCCGGGGGCTTCGTGTCGGCGTGCCGACCAGCTATTTTAACGAACACATCGACCCGGAAACCTATGCATTGTATCTTCAATCACTGGAGGCGCTGGAGTCGCTCGGTGCCATTCTCATTGATACGGACGTCTCCTTTGTGGAGGGGAACAGCGAGGTTTCGTTGACCATCGCCGCTTCGGAGGCCGGTTATGTCCACAAAAGCCGGATGGAATGCTGCTTATCGCAATACGGAGCGGATGCCAGAGCCTTTTTGGAATCGTCCCGGGATATCACCTCGCTGCAGTATATCGAAGCGCTTAAGACAAAAGAAATGTATATGAACATGTTCGATAAATTGTTCCGCGAACGCATTGATGTGCTGGCCACACCGACGATCCCGATCCCTGCGCGGAAAATCGGCGTGGACGAAGTCCATTTTGGCGATTATACGGAAAGTGTCTTTGACGCGATGACCCGTTATACGGGCCTGTTCAACATGGTGGAGGTTCCGGCTCTGTCCATTCCTTGCGGGCTGACAATCGAAGGGCTTCCCGTCGGACTGCAGCTTGTGGCCCGTAAGGAGCGGGAAGATCTGCTGATTCGCGCCGGATACGCTTATGAGCAGGACCAGCTGAAGGAATTCTACCGTCTCCGGGATCAAATCTGCGCAGGATACTAATCAAGCACTTGAGGGAACACTGTCTGCACTGCCGTGCAGCGGTGTTCCTTTCTTAAGAGATCAGAAAGTATAAGATTCGGAGCCTCCGCTTCCGGATCTCGCAAGAAAAACTTCAGCTAAACGCGGTCTTTCTTCTTAGAAGGTACGTCGATAGACGTTTTTCTTATTTTCTGTTCATCCATAATTCCGGAAATATTAGAAATCTCTCGTTTACCGAATTTTTCAAGCTGTTCTGACCATACTAAAAATGTATATTGATGTAATTCTAAGAAGCCAGACCACTTTTAGCTGAAATTTTTAGTGCGATATAAGGGAGTCGATCCAACGAAGCCAACACTGTTCTTATATCTAACTAAAACTGTATCGATGAAATTTCAAAGTAGCCAGACCGCGTTTAGAGGAAGTTTTTAGTGCGATATAAGGATGCCGAGTCTCTGATGCCTACACATTCTTATATCTAACTAAAACTGTATCGATGAAACTTCAAAGTAGCCAGACCACGTTTAGTGGAAATTTTTATTGCGATATAAGGAAGCAGGCTCTTCGATGCTATTTCTTCCTTATATCTAACTAAAAAACTGTATCGATGAAATTTCAAAGAAGCCAGACCACGTTTAGCGGAAATTTTTAGTGCGATATAAGGAAGCCGAGTCTCTGATGCCTACACATTCTTATATCTAACTAAAACTGTATCGAAGAAACTTCAAAGTAGCCAGAACGAGTTTAGCGGAATTTTTATTGCGATACTAAAAAAAGTATATTTTGCCACCAGTATGGACTTTTGCCGGTTGGGGGTGTGGACATGCAAACCAATGAAGATGTGATCTTCTCAGCTCGTTTACAAGAAAATATCTCTCATCTGAAAGAGCGGTATGCGGATTGCTTTGATGTCGTGTTCCACGATTTCAGCTGCGGCCAAACTCCTGCGGTCATCGTCTACTTTATGGGTTTGACCGACAGCGACATGATTAACCGTTACATTCTCGAACCCACTCTGAAACAGTTGTCAGAAGATGGGGGCAACACCTTAGAGGATTTTTGCAAGTGCTTGCCGGTGTCCTCCTATACCCTGATCCAAACGATGGAACAGGCGGTGATCGAGATTGGTGACGGCAATGTCGTCCTGCTCATGGATGGGGAAGAAAGGGCTATCTCTCTGTACCTGGCAAAGTGGGAGCAGCGCTCGATCACGGAACCCGAGGCGGAATCCGTCGTCAGAGGCCCGCGTGAAGGGTTTATCGAGACGCTGATGGTCAATGTGTCCATGATCCGCCGCAAGCTGAAGTCGCCCGATTTGAAGATGAAGTCGATCCGGATCGGACGTTTTTCCCAGACCGAAGTTGTCGTCGCTTTCGTCAGCGGTATCATAGAATCTTCGCTGGTTACTGAAATCGAAAGCCGTCTTTCCCGCATCAACATCGACGGGATTTTGGAAAGCGGGATGATTGAAGAGCTCATCGAGGATAATCCATATTCGCCCTTTCCGCAATTACAGACGACGGAGCGGCCGGACGTGGTGGCAGCCAATCTTCTTGAGGGCAGAGCGGCCATACTCGTAGAAGGAACTCCCATTGCCTTGATTGCTCCAGCAACGATTTTTACCTTTCTGCAATCGCCGGAAGATCATTATCAGCGTTATTACATCGGCACAGCCATCCGCTGGCTGCGTTATTTTTTCGCGTTTATTGCTCTCATCGGGCCTTCATTCTATGTCGCTATCGTTACCTATCATCAGGAAATGATTCCAACGACGCTGCTGCTTAATATGACCAAATCGAGGGAGCAAATCCCTTTCCCGGCTTTGGTTGAAGCGCTGCTGATGGAAATTACGTTCGAAGCTTTAAGGGAAGCCGGGGTTCGACTTCCCAAACAGATTGGTGCTGCAGTCAGTATCGTCGGAGCGCTGGTCATCGGTCAGGCGGCCATAGCGGCCGGCCTCGTCTCTTCGCCGATGGTTATGGTCGTTGCGCTCACTGGGATCGCCTCGTTTCTGATCCCCCATTTCGCCTTTGGCATCACGGTCCGGCTGCTTCGTTTTCCGATGATGCTGCTGGCAGGTTTTCTGGGCTTTTTCGGACTGATGATGGGGATCACCTTAATTTTGACCCATCTGTTCGCGCTTCGTTCTTTTGGCGTTCCTTATGTTTCGTTGTCAACAGCCACCAATCTCAGCCAGCTGAAGGACATCCTGGTCCGCGTCCCAACTTGGAAAATGAATACAAGACCGCGAATCGGCGTTTGGAACAGGTATCGCCAGGGTGCTAACCAGCGTCCGGAACCCGGAAGGGGAGGCCGAAGAAAATGAAAAGCGCAAGACTTGCCGCTGCGTTTTTTCTGTTTACGATCATCCCGCTCGTTACAGGGTGCTGGGACCGCACCGAGGTGAACGATCTGGCTTTAATTATGGGAGCTGGGATGGATGCTGCGCCAAACGGGAAAGTAGAGCTGTCCGTTCAAGTCTACACGCCCAACCAGTCCAGCATGAGCAGCGACGGCGAGATGACGAGCAGTGGCAACCAAGGAGACATGGTTATCGTGAAAAGCGCAGTCGGGACGGATTTGGCGGATGCGGCCCAGCGGCTGCAGGAGGAAATGCCCCGCAAAGTCTTTTGGGGCCACAGCGAAGTATTTATCGTGGGGGAGGAGCTCGCCAAGAGGGGGATCATGGATCAGGTCGATTTTCTCTTTCGCCATCCCCAGCCGAGGGAGCATGCTTATTTTTTTATCAGCCAAGGAAGGGCTAAGAGTATTTTGAGCATAAACACGCGAATGGAGCGGGACAGCGCGGAAACCCTTCGCGAATTGACCGTTCTAGCCGGAGGCATGGGAGTTACGCTTAAAGATTTGGGAGGAATGCTGGCAGGTCGGTCGAAAGCAATTATCGTTCCACTCATCGGGAAAAAGGAGGAATCTGGACAAAGTAATGCTTACCCGTACATTAACGGGGCGGCGGTTTTAATGAAGGGGAAAATGGCGGGTCAATATCAAGGAGAAGTCAAGCGATACGTTCAGATCATCCGTAACGAGCTGGAATCAACGACGGTAACATTTCCTGTACAGGAAAGTAAAGGCGATGATGGGGGTATCATGTCCGTCCGGCTGATCAAATGCCATACGAAGCTGATTCCGTTGATTCGCAGAAATCAATGGAGTGTTATGATCCGGATTGAAGGTGAAGCAAGTGTGCTTCAGAATGAAACCCATGTCAATGTGATGCTGCCCCAAGAAATGCCCCGATTGGAACAGCAGCTGAACAAGGAAATCGAGTCCAAGGTGAAAGAGACGTTTCGGCAGATCCAGGATGAGACTGGCGCCGATGTTTTCGGAACGGCCGATGCGTTTTGGCAAAAGTATCCTACACGTTGGACCAAGGAACAGGCCCGATGGGATGAAATATTCCCGGAAATCAGCGTTTACTCCCATTCCAGTGTACATATTATTTCGCCTGGTTTTTCCGGTAAAACCTTTAAATGAGGGATAAGCGATGATTGTTCTCAAACTGCTCGGCATTACGCTGCTCTTTGTGGCCGTGTTTATATATGATTTTTCGAGTGTGGAGCCGAACAAGAAAAAGGAACGGGCAGCCATTGCCGTCATTACCTTCGCCGGGTGGGTAGTAGCGGTCATGCTGTTATTTGCTCCCGGCTTGCCCGGTCCGACCGAATGGATTAATCAAGTGACCAAACCGATCTGGGTTATCTTTTATCCCGAAGGTTAGGAAGGGGACGGCGGAATGGATAAGGAGAAAGTTTCGAATCTTCAACTGTGTTTGATGATGTACCTGATGATCGGCGGGACCTCCATACTCGTCGTGCCTTCTTTTACCGCGATGTATGCCAAGCAGGATATGTGGATTTCGCCGGTCATTGGCTCTTTCTTCGGTTTCTTCAGCGTGACGGTCGCTTGGCTGCTGTATCGGAGAAATCCGGGGCTTACGATGATCGAGCAGACGCAGCACCTTTTTGGGAAGTGGGCCGGAAGCATTCTGGGCATCGTTTTCCTCTTATTCCAAATCGACGCGATCGGCTTGATTACCCGGGAATACGCCGAATTCATCGTACAGGCGTTTCTGCCCAAAACTCCGCTGGTCATGATTATCGGGTGTATTGTATTGACATGTTCATTTGCCGTCCGGTCCGGCGTGGAAGTGATTGGACGATTCGCGCAAATATTCGGTCCGATTTTTTTGTGCTTTGTCCTGGCGATTTTTCTGTTTCTTCTGCCGGAATATCGCTTTTCCAACATGCTCCCCATTCTGGGGACCGGAATCAAGCCTTCGCTAAAAGGCTCTTTAGAGCCTTCGGTTTGGTTTATGGAATTCATCTTTATTTCATCGGTCTACCCGTCCGTCCGAAAAGGAGACAACGGCCTCAAGGGTGGGCTGTTTGCCGTATTTCTAATGATGATCACGATGGTCATCACGAATTTTACTTGTTTGTTTTTGTTTGGGGAATCGACTGCCAATCTCACCTTCCCGTTCCTGTCTGCTTCGCGCTTTGTGAATATCGCTGATTTCTTTTCGCATGTGGAAGCCATCGTGATGGCGCTGTGGATCCTCGGGGGCTTTGCGCAAATTTCGATGTGGTATTACACGCTTGCTTTGGGAACTGCCCAATGGTTAAAGATGACGGATTTCCGTCTACTGGTATTTCCGGTTGGGCTGCTGATCGGTGTGTTCAGTATCTGGGTGGCTAAAAATTTCCAGCAGATGCTTCATTATTTTCCCACTGGGGGAACGGGCAGTTCCATCATCGCTTTGCTGCTGCTGCCGATCCTTATACTCCTGGTCAGCCTAGTCCGCGGCAGCGGAGCTCGGAAATAAACTATTTTTTCAGTCCTTCGCAAAGAAATGTCGATCCGGGAATATCTCTCTCGTCGTCTTATATAGGCAGCGTTATAATGCTGTATATGACGATGAGGAGATGAAGTTATGAAGTATTTGTGTTTGGGTTACCTGGAACCGGATCTGATGGATGTCAGACCCCAGGAAGAAATCGAGGGGGTAATGCGGGAGTGCAAGCCCCATCTTGAACAGTTGTATCACAGCGGGAAGGTGCTTCTCGACGCCGGCCTGGACAAGGCCTCGACGACCCTGCAGCGCAAGAACGGAAAGCTGAGAATGATGGATGGCCCATTTACCGAATCAAAGGAGCTGATTGGCAGCGCATTTCTGATCGAAGCTGAGGATCTTGAAGATGCGGTCCGTGTGGCATCTCTTCATCCGGCCGTTCAGGTGAGCGCGGGCGAATCGTTTGGCTGGCGCATCGAAATTCGCCCGGTACATCATTTTGAATTGTTCATTCCAGAGGGATAACTTTCGATTTCATTTATTTGCTTAACTTCACTTTTACAAAAACGGCGCCCGCGACCGAAACCGCCGCCAAAACCGCTGCAAACAGCGAGGCACCCAGGGAGATGCTGGTCATATCGATCACAAATCCTGTTCCGATCGGCAGCAGTGCGGCAGGTACATAACCTCCGATATTCAGTACCGCGTTGGCTTCGGCGCGGCGGTGTGCCGGAACATGCAGGCTGATCAGCGTCAGGCCTCCGAGCTGCCCTAATCCCTGTCCTGCACCGGCAAATACAGCGGCTATAACCAGCAACACGGGTGCCGACTCAATGACAGCAGCAACCAGGCATATCATGGACAAAAGGGTTGCCGCACTTCCCAGGAGAAACAGGCTGCGAACAGGCAGCCTTTTGACAGCGAATTGAATTCCCGTCGCCGCCAAGAACATGATACAGGCCGTACCTCCAGCTACCAAGGGACTGGTCACATGAAGCAGTTTGGACAGTAGTGACGGACCCAGCGACAGCACAAAGGAAGTCGAGGTAATGCCTGGAGCAAACGCGGATATTCCTAAAGCTAAATGCAGGCGGTTTTGCTTAGGAATTGTTGGGAAGCGCAGTTTCCATCCTTCGCGTGCAGGGTGCTGCCGGGAGGGGAGGCGGGCTGCCACCATGAAGGCTGTTGCCAAAATGATCAATTGAGTGGTAAACACCGTGACAACATGATGCGTAAGAAATTGGGCCATCATTCCGGCCAGCAAAGGCCCCAGCCCGGCTCCGAGGACCATGGCCACGGAGGCGGCAAGGGATGCCAGCTGTTTTTTACTGTGTCCGCCAGTGTCCACTACAGCAGCCATGCCTGCGGAGACGATGACGCCGACGGCTATGCCTGTTAGCAACCGCGCCGCCAGCAGCATGCCGACAGAATCGGCCGAAGCAAACAGCACACAAGCCGCCACCGCTGCTAATAGACCCGGATACAGTACGGCCTTGCGTCCGAAGCGGTCCGATAATTGGCCGGCCGCGAGCAGCGTGCCGAGCAGACCCAGAATATAGGCGGCAAAAATAACCGTCAACGTTCCATTCGAAAATCCCATCGCCGTCTGCCACTCCACATACAACGGCGTTGCTGAATTAGACAGCATAAATACGGCGGTTACGATCCAGGCGGTAATCCAGATGCGGCGTGTTGATACGCGGGAATCCTCCGATGCCTGAGGAATTTCCACGTTTTTTGCATGATCGATCAAGGTAATCTCCTCCTTTTCAACCAACCCTTTGAATGTGTGCAGGGCATCCGTGTTGTCATGCATTTAGAATACGTTATAATAGTTCATAACTGAAATACACATTAGTAATAGAGGAGATAACCATTAGGTTATGATGTTGAGTGATGAATTTAAACTTGAACCATCTGAATGTCTTTGTGGCAGCCGCTGAGAAAATGAACATTACCGAAGCGGCGAAAGCGTTGTTTATATCCCAACCGGCTGTGAGCAAAACGATTAAACAGCTGGAAGATGCGCTGCAAGTGAGGCTGTTTGTCAGGGATAAGCAGAAGGGGATCATGCTGACCGATGTCGGCAGGGAGATTCTGATATTGGCCAGGCAGATGCAGTCCATTGAAAATCGTATTTTCCAGGCAGCCAGCCGGGAGAACCAGCTGTTAACCGGAAAAGTCAAAATCGGCTCGTTTCCTGCGGCGTCGACCCTGTTGCTCCCGGAGGCGATCTCCAGGTTCCGGGCCAAGTACCCACAAGTTCAAATCGAGCTGAGTGAGGGGGTATCCGACCAGATCAAGGAATGGGTTACCGACCGTACCGTGGAAATCGGGCTCGTCGCTTCTCCGTTTGCGGGCTTTGAGCATCATAGCCTGGTTCAGGATCACATGGTGGCCGTCATTCCGGACGATCATGAGCTGCACAATTCAGAGATTGTGGATCTCGGAAAATATGAGCAAGACATGATTTATTGTAAAGGCGGACATGAGGCGGCGTTGAACAGTGCAGTACAACAGCACCATTTTAATCTCGAAAGCAGCTTGACCGTCCAAACCGCCGAAACCTTGATCCAGATGGTCCGCAGACGACTCGGGATCGGTCTTGTTTTCGATTTTACGCTGTCTTCCGTGTCCCATGAACTGATCGTAAAGCCCATTACGCCGGTCATCACCAGGGAGATCGGGATCATCGCGCTCTCATTTGCGGAGATTTCACCAGCGTCCACGGAGTTTGTTCGAATGATGAAAGAATCATGAAACAAGCCGCTTCCGGCATCTCCGGGGCGGCTTGTTTGTTGATCTATATTCAATGGGTAGCTGGGCTGGACGATAACTCCTTAACGGCTGCTCTGACGATTCTCAACAGATTTCATGCGGTTTTGTTCGTCGGGCGCGCGGTCATGGCCGAATTCCTGGCCGGCTTCCATTTCAGTGTGTCCCGACTGGCTGCGGGCGAATTCAGTGAATTCCGCCTTCTGCTCATCTTGCTCATGCTTTTGTTTCAGTATCTTTTTCGGATCTTGGGTTGTCATGGGGAAAGCCTCCTCGAATTCAAATTCACTTTCTTATTATTACCCGCCTCGATGTTTGGCAAACTTATGCTTCACTTATGCTTCATATGTGTAATGATGGGGCATAGATTTTGCTATATGAAAAAAGTAAGCGAAACAAAGGTTTTAAATATTTTGCATATGGAGTAGGGCGTGTTAGCATGTCGTTGAGTAGGAAAAAGGGGATTTGATCTATGATTCGTCTCTTTTTGTGTATCGTTTGCATACTTTGGCTCAGCTCATGCGACATCATGCCGGGCTCTTCAAGAGAACAAGCGAAGGAACAATTGTCATCAACGGGGGTGGAAACGGTGACTCAACAATTCATACAAGCGGCGGAAGTAGGTGATCTTGAGGCGGTACAGAACCTGCTTCAGGACGGAATCGAAATGAACGCACAGGATGAGCGGGGCAGAACGGCCGTCATGGCTGCGACGTACAACCATCAGACGGAGATGGTCCGGCTGCTGATCAGCAAAGGGGCGGACATCAACATCAGGGATCATCTGCTCAACAATGTATTTCTGTATGCCGGAGCTGAGGGAATGCTGGATATCGTTCAACTGGCGATCGACGCTGATGCAGATACCAAACTGACCAACCGCTATGGCGGGACGGCGCTGATCCCCGCTTCTGAACGGGGCCATGTCGAAGTGGTCCGGGAGCTGTTGACCCGCACCGATATCGATGTCAATCATATCAACCGCCTGCACTGGACGGCTTTGCTGGAAGCGGTCATTTTGGGAAACGGCGGGGAGAAGCATCAGCAAATCGTCCGGCTGCTGGTTGATCATGGCGCGGATCGGGAGATTGCGGATGCGGAAGGCATCACTCCGCTGCAGCATGCCCAAAGCAAAGGTTATCACGAAATCGCCGCAATACTGGAACGAGCAGGTTCGTAACTTTCAGCATATCCGCTAAAATAATGCATGTGATAATCCATGCGCTAAAGAGCGAACGGTCAGGACCGTTCGCTTTTTCTGTACCTATCAAAGACGGAGGTGAGCAAATGTCCATCCGCATCAAGCTTTTATTATCCTATACCGGCATGCTGCTCATCAGTCTGTTGGTCTTTGCCATGACGGCGAGCCTGTTTACGATCGCGGCGACGGGCGACGTGCACAGCCTGCGCGATTTTTACAAAGTCCACTATCAGCTCAATCCGCTGACGGAACAAGAAGAATCTATTTTTTTGGAATTGAAGTATCTTGCCAAAAATGAGCCGGATCGATTGCAGGATCAGCAGCTGCTGAAGGATTTCGATTTCAAGCTCAAAACGGTCAGAGCCGGGCTGTATGTACGCCGTGAGAGCGGACGCATCTACCAGTCGTATACGTTCAACCAGCCTGAGTTGGAACGGCATCTTCCGCCTTATGACCTGAACAACAACCAAATTCGCAGTACGTTTAATATCGGTGAGCGTTTTTATGCGTACGCCAAATACGACTTCCATTACTCGGACGGCCAGAAAGGCAGTGTGTTCGTCATCCGCGAGAGGAGTCCGTTTGGCGAAGTCACGAGAAAGCTTCTCCCGGCATTCGTCATTAGTTTGGCAGGCATTATCGTGATATTCAATGCGCTGCTCTTCCGCTGGATTACACGCAGCGTTGTTAAGCCGCTGGACCGGCTTCGTCACTCGGCAGAGCACATTCAGAGGGGCAATCTACAGTTTTCGCTTGAACCGAATACAAAGGATGAGATCGGACAGCTGAATGCAGCTTTTGAAAACATGCGGAAAAGGCTTCAGGAGTCGGTTCAGCTGCGGCTGGAGGATGAGGCGAACCGGAAGGAGCTCATCTCGAACATTTCACATGACCTGCGGACACCGATCACCAATATTAAAGGCTATATTGAAGGCATTCGTGATGGAGTGGCGGATACACCCGAAAAAATGAACAAGTATGTCAACATCATTTATTCCAAAGCGGTTGACCTGGACAAGCTCGTGGATGAGCTGTTCCTGTACTCCAAGCTGGATCTGAAACAGGTGCCGTTCACGCTTGTGGCGGTTGATATCGTCGACTTTCTGGACGACTGCATCGAGGAGCAGCGATACGTTCTGGAAGAGAAGGGAGTGGTCATCGGATGGGCTCATCGGCCCATTCCGCCGGTCAACGTATTTGCCGACCTGGAAAAAATAAAGCGTACCGTGCTTAATATGATCGGGAACGCTCAGAACTACATGGATAAAGAACATAAGAACATTCATATTTCCGTTCATCCCGGACGGGAATGGGTAACTGTCGAAATCAGCGATAACGGGACGGGGATTCCGCAAGAAGCACTGCCGCATATTTTCGAACGATTCTACCGCGCCGAAGCTTCGCGGAATTCTTCAACCGGAGGCAGTGGTCTGGGACTGGCCATAGCCAGCCAAATCATTGAGGGGCACGGGGGCAGGATCTGGGTGGAAAGCGAGGTAGGTGTGGGTACACGCGTGTTCTTCACGCTGCGGCGTACCACATACGAAGGAGGGGAAGGCAGAGATGGCCGGCAGCATTCTGATTATTGAAGACGAAACCACTATCGCGCAGTTGGAACGGGATTATTTTGAATTGAACGGATTTCATGTGGATTTGTGCCATCATGGAGACGAAGGACTGCAGCTTGCTCTTGAAACGGATTACCATCTTATCATTGTCGACCTGCAGCTGCCGGGATTGGACGGTTTTGAATTATGCAGCAGGATCAGGCAGGCAAAGGAAGTTCCGATCCTGATCGTCTCCGCCAAAAATGAAGAAATCGATAAAATACGCGCATTTAACCTGGGGGCCGACGATTATATTACGAAGCCGTTCAGCCCGAGTGAACTGGTAGCCAGGGCAAAGGCGCATTTGACCCGGTATGAACGGCTCATGAGCAGGCATGAAGCGGTCCACAAAACCGAAATCCATATCCGCGGCCTGGTCATTGACCAGGCGGCACGCCGGGTGTACGTCCGCAATAAGGAGGTTATATTTACTTCCCGTGAATTCAGCCTGCTCGAATTTTTGGCCAGTCATCCGAACCGGGTATTCAGCAAAAGCGAGCTGTTTGAACGGATTTGGGGCATGGACTCGAACGGGGATATCGCGACCGTCACCGTACACGTACGGAGACTGCGGGAGAAGATGGAGGTCGATCCGTCCAACCCGCAGTATATCGAAACGGTATGGGGAGCGGGATACCGGTTCACCGTCTAACCGATTTAATAAATTGTTAATATAAAGTTTCGATTTTGTTTATGCCGGGTTTCTTGGCCGTTTATCCGTCTCGTTTACGATAGGGACATGACAAACACCAATCCATCTATGGGATTGAAGGAGGAACCATCGATGAATAAACATGCTAACAAACTGGCCGGCTTGATGCTGGCCGCAGCTTTGGGAACAGCCGCCTTGCCTATCGGTGCCGTGCATGCCGCAGACGATTCAAGGGCGCTCGGAGAAGGAGATATCAGCCAAGCAGTCCGTCAGTTATCGCAGCTTCATATTATGCAGGGGTACGAGGACGGTTCACTCGCCTTAGAACAGCCAGTCACACGTGCGGAGCTGGCCAAATTGCTTACCCTGACGTTTAGTCTGCAAGGTGCAGATCAGGCACAGCAGGGATTCACAGATGTCAATCCGCAGGCATGGTATTCGAAATATGCCGCTGAAGCGGCAGCACAAGGGATCATGCCAGCAAATGATGGCCGTTTCGAGCCCCGGGGAACCGTAACGAAAACGGAACTTGTACAGATTGTAACTAAAGCACTGAAGCGGGATGCGAAATCCGTGGAATACTGGGCTGAAAGCCTTGATCCAGGCAGCGGTCCGGTCACTCGCGGAGAAACTGCGTATTTACTGAATATGGCGCAGCGGGCGATCCCGTCGGACAAAGCTAAAATCACCAGCATCCGTTCCTTAAATGCGATTACGCTGATCGTGACGTTCGATGCGCCATTAACGGCGGACAACGAGGCATTTACGAAAGCGAAAGAAGACTTTGCCTTCACCGGCGGTCTTACGTTAACCAATCTTCCGCGGCTGAAAACGGGTTCCATCGCTACTTATATTGTACCAACCTCCGTTCAGCAGCAGGGTGTCCAATACTCCCTGACCTACAGAGGAACACACGCGGGGACTTTTACCGGGAATGCAGACAAGCTGAACATGACCGAGGCCAGACAGGTAACCAATGATACGTTTGAGCTGGAATCCCTACAGGCGAACGGTGTGGTAGACTACGGATATGTCATTTCCGCGTACAGCACCGGCCGGGGAGCGGCAGCCTTCGTCCTCGACGAAAACAACCGCGCCAATGGCAAAACCTATCAGATCATTTCCTCCGGACAAGCCAGGGAGGTAACGATCACGCCGGAGGGCGGACAACCGATGGTCGCTAAATATGTACCATTCACGCAGTCGACCGATGGCAGACAGGAACCGAAATTCCGCCTGCCTGAGGGCAAAACCCTGACTCCGGGCGTCACCTATACCGTGACTTCGGATTGGGCGCAGATGGAACGCCCATCTTTCGTGGCGCAGAGCATCGCACCGCTTGACATCGTCGGTGCCGAAGCCGTGAGCGAGACTTCCATTACGGTTACGCTGTCGGAAGACCCGGGAGACGAGCTGTTCTCGGGCCGCAGTGTCGAGCTGACGGATGCGGAAGGGCATAAGCTGACCGCCGCCTATAAATACTCCAGCCGCAAAGGGGCCGTGGGTATCTTCGATCTTGCACCAGACAGCAAACTTGTGAAAGGCACGACCTACACCGTCACGCCAGTGGGTGAATGGGCCGGTTCTTCCCGGACTCCATTGACAGCGAATTAAATCTTATACGCTTTTTGCTCGTTTCGGCTGCCGGATGTCCGGCAGCTTTTTACTTTTCTTTAACGCTTAAGTTTAATAGGATCACTGCTAGTTATGAACACAGATAACGAGCAAAGGGTTAGTCAGTTGACACATGATAATCCTGTAACTATAATAGTTACATAACTGATTTGTTACTAATATGGTTACAATTAAGATCATAATGGGACAATAAGATCATAACGTTACAATGGAGGAATCAGGATGAAATTATTAGTTACCGGTGCCACAGGGAAGCTGGGCAGAAAAGTAGTGGAGACCCTTTTGCAGACTGTCCCTGCCAGTCAATTGGCGGTCAGCGTGCGCAACCCGGACAAGGCTGAAGATCTTCGGGCCCGGGGTATTGACGTCCGCCATGGTGATTTTGACGTGCCGGAAACGTTGGATAAGGCCTTTGCCGGGATTGACCGGCTGCTGATCATTTCCGCGGATGGAGACAACGAAACCCGGATTCGGCAGCACACGAATGCGGTGGAAGCTGCCGCACGAGCCAAAGTTGGTTTCATCGCCTACACGAGCTTGGGAAATGCAGCTGAGAGCAAGCTGTTTCTTGCGCCACCTCATCAAGCAGCAGAGCAAGCGATTTTGAAGACGGGCATTCCGTATTCGTTCCTGCGGAACAACTGGTACCTGGAGAATGAGATTCCGAGCGTTCAGGGGGTTCTAGCCGGAGCACCATGGGTGACGTCCGCAGAATCCGGCAAGGTAGGCTGGGCGCTGCAGCAGGAGTATGCCGAAGCAGCTGCAGCTGTTTTAGCGGGGGAAGGTCATGAGAACACCGTGTACGAGCTGTCAGGCAAACTGCTGACACAAGCGGAACTGGTGACTGCGCTGGGCGATGTGCTGGGTAAAGAGGTACCGCTCCAGCAGGTCGACGACGAACAATATGCTGACATCATGAAACAAGCAGGGGTTCCGGAGTTTGCCCTCCCGATCGTTGTAGGCATTCAGCAGGGGATTCGTGAGGGGCAGCTTGAGATCGAAAGCCAGGATTTTGAGAAGCTGCTTGGCCGTCCTTTAACGCCTATAACAAAAGCACTGGATCAGATCGTAAGCGGGCTTAAATAAGTGAGCTTTGATCGTTGGCCTAGATCTTGATATGGCATGAAGAAAGCTGCAGAACCAACAGGTCTTTTATGACCCGGTCTGCAGCTTTTTTACTGGTGTGAAATCTAGTGGCCTCACTCGTGTTTATCTCTCTTAGTTTTCGTCTGTTTCATCGGGAAAGCTTCTTCTTTGGAAACGCGAATCTGGTCCGGCGGAAAGTGTTTTTTGAAGTATTTCAATACCCGATAATGGATATCTTTGTCGTACCAAGGCGTTATTCCGTGCTCCTCGAAAAGAGCTGGCATACCGAGTCTGGCTGAACGCTTACCAAGCATACCGTCTCCTATCAGTAATGTATCGATCCATACGTAATCTGCAATTCCGCTTAAAGTCTTGGGGAAATCAGGTGTGAACGGCAGTACCGGCGAGATGGAGGCCTGCGTTCGGATTCCTGCTTCACGAATTTCCTGCAAAGCACTAAGACGGAGGCGAATACCAGGTGCCTGAGGGGCAAAAATCCGCTTCATATCCTCCCGGTCGGTCTCCACGGTCATGGATACCAGCAGTTCACATTTGTCCTTAAGCTGAGTCAACAAGTCAATGTCCCGTGTGATGAGCGGTCCGCGCGTTTGAATTTGCAGCGAATCCGGTGGATAGCTGATCATTTCCTCGAGAATTCCCCGGGTTATGCCCGCTTTGCGTTCAATAGGCTGATAAGGATCGGTGGCGGATGACATAAAGATATGAACGGGTTTGTTTTTCTTCCGCAGCTTTAATATCTCCTTTCGGTAATTTTCCGCCGCGTTCGTTTTGACCTCCAGCCAGGTTCCCCAGGGCATGTCTTTAAATTTCTGGATGGGCATTTCCCTTACATAACAGTATTTGCAGGCAAAGGCACAGCCGCTGTATGAATTTAACGAGTGGGTGAACCCCACATCCAAGTATCCTTTTACTTCGGTGAGGATGGTTTTGGCCGTGATTTCCTTCGTTTCGATGTTCATATCCACAGCTCCTTTCTCATATTGTAACCGATGTGGCGGAGATTTAGGGAGAGAACTCGTTATAGTTAACATAACAAATATTACGTAACCTCCACATGTTCATGTAAAATTGGCAGAGCTGCATTTGCAAAATATTTTACACCTGCCCCATCTTTTTCGGGTAAATAAGCCATCATCTGTCTTGTTTATTTCGTATCCTGAGCGTGTCTTCTCATTTGATTCGACGAGACGATAATACTGCCAATAAGGAGAAATAATGATGAGAGTAGATATTGATTTCGGGAAGCCCCATACAGCTGCTTGGGATGCCAACACGATCTGCGGAAGGGCATTTGAAGCGTTTCGTACCGCATTTGAATACGGTGAAACGTCGGATTTTCTCGCGCTTGTGACTGACGATTTCCGTTTTTCCGTACCCTTGCCGTATGACGATTGGAAAGAGCCGCAGTTCGGAAGGCAGCGGTTCATTGAGTTGGTCCAATTTGAAAGGGAAGTGCTGCAAGTAACGTTAACCCCGCAGTTTCAGCTCTTTGATTCTCAGTACGGAGTGGTCGTTTTTCGAGCAGAAGGCCTGCTCAGTAACCAACCTTATCACAACGTACTTACCGTCGTGTTTGAATTTGAAGACGAACGGATTAGGTCCTTCCATGAATTTGTCGGGATGCCGCTGAAAAACTACTGAGAGCTGAATCCCTGATCGGAATGGCCGGCGTTTGTCGCAGTAAGCCTCGCAGGGCCTCAAGACCCGTTACGAGGAAATCCGTGGCGAGAATCATAGATCGGCCATGCCGGTCTTGATGAACCGGGCGATCCGGATAGTGTCTGAAGGCGTGTAACGAATAAGCTTTAATATGTTTTGAAAAGTCCGGCATGCGCCGGGTTTTTTTGCATTATTACAGATGTTCGGTTGCGGCAATTCATGTTTGAAGAAGCAGGATATTCGGGGGTGGCCGATGAAATCGTACGACGTATCCATTAAAATCGGTGTCAGCAACGGTATAATGGTTATAGCGTGTTGGAGTGTTTTAAGAAAGGATGAGATCTCATGAAGAAAATCATGAACAGACCCGAGACGCTCGTATCGGAAATGTGCAGCGGTCTCGTATTGGCCCACCCTGAGCTTGAGTTTATCCGGAAATACAACATCATCAAGAAAAAAGTGATCCAGCAGGATAAGGTGACGCTGATCAGCGGCGGCGGCAGCGGCCACGAACCGGCACATGCGGGTTTCGTCGGCAAAGGAATGCTGGATGTGGCCGTCTGCGGCGACGTGTTTGCTTCCCCGTCCCAGATTCAGGTGTACCAGGCGATCCGCTCTTCTGCGAGCAAGAAGGGGACGCTGCTGATTATTAAAAACTATAGCGGTGACATCATGAACTTTAAAAATGCGGCCCATCTCGCTGCCGAAGACGGCATTCAAGTCGACTACGTGAAGGTGGATGACGATATCGCCGTTGAAGACAGCTTGTATACCGTCGGCAAAAGAGGCGTTGCCGGAACGGTGCTCGTACATAAAATCGCAGGAGCCGCAGCGGAAGCGGGCTTACCGCTGGAAGAAGTCAAGCAGGCCGCCCAGAATGCAGTCGATAACGTGAAAAGCATCGGGTTTGCGCTCACGTCCTGTACAGTGCCGGCCAAAGGCAGTCCGACGTTTGAGATCGGTGATCAGGAAATGGAATACGGCGTCGGCATCCATGGCGAGCCCGGCATCCGGCGGGAGAAGCTGATCACGGCTGACGAACTGGCTTCCCGAATGGTTGCCGAGCTGCTGGAAAGCTTGCGTATCACCGACAGTGCACCCGCGGAGGTGGCTGTCCTGGTAAACGGATTCGGCGGCACGCCGCTGCAGGAGCTGTACCTGCTGAACCATGCGGTCATACGTGAGCTTGCCGCACGGAACGTCACTGTGTATAAAGTATTCGTGGGCAACTATATGACAAGTATTGATATGGCCGGCGCGTCGTTGTCGATCATGAAGCTGAATCCCCAGCTGAAGCAGCTGCTCAGCGAGGATTGCGAGACGCCGGCGCTGACCGTCCGCGGACCATTCGAGCCGGTACAGTACGTACCAGATGAAGGGGCCGTCCGACACCCGGCATCCATCGGCGCCACTACCGATGAAGCGCATGGAGTCATACACAACAATAAGCTTACACTGGAAAACCTGGTTTATCTGGTTGATCGCATGAGCGGCGTCATTATCGAAAACGAAATTCCGTTCTGCGATTTGGATGCTCATGCCGGTGACGGTGACTTTGGGATGAGCGTGGCCAAAGGGTTTAAGCAGCTCAAATCCGAGTGGGAGGAACTCACCTCCCAGGCGCAAGATATCGGAGGATTTCTTGATGCCTGCTCTCTAATCATTATGGAGCATTGCGGCGGTGCCTCCGGTCCGATCTGGGGTTCGGCCTTCCGGGCGGCAGGTAAATTTGCGGGGAACCGGAGCGAGCTGTCCGTTACGGACATCGCCGGTATGATGAATGCTGCCGTGAAGGGAATCCAGGATACGGGTGAGCGTTCCTTTGGACGGGGTGCCGTTGTGGGTGACAAAACGCTGATCGATGCGCTTGTCCCCTATGCTGAAGCCTGGGCGAAGGCGGCTGAGCAGGGCACTGATCTGATCGGCGCAGGCCTGTCCGCAGCAGAGGCAGCCGTTGAGGGGGCCAAGCAAACCGAGAACATTGCGGCCCGGATGGGGAGAGCCGGAACGGTTGGCGACCGGAGTATCGGTTACCCGGATGCGGGAGCCTACGCATTAGGCGTGATTTTTACGGAACTCGCGCATTCCCTTAAACCTTTCGATCAGTGAGATTCTAAGAACGCTCAAAGGGGGCATGAAATTTTGAATGATGGCCTTAGTAACAAACCCTCCGCCCGTGATCTAATGGAATATCATGCGGAGGCTATGTTTACCCATGACCGCAGCGGACGCCTGCATCTGGTCAATGAACCTTGGCCTGGTTCAGACCCGGCTCCACGATTGTTTCTGGGAAGAACCACGGAGGGAGGGAGCGTTTGGCGTTTCCGTCACGACGTTCCTGACCAACTGGTGAAACAGCTGGAGAGATGGTGTGCCGAAGAGGCTGGGGTCGTTGACTTTCAAGACAGGCCGAAACATGAGAAGGATTATTGGAACCTGCTGCAAGGTAAAAAGATGACGATGGGGCCTTGCTTTTCTATTGAAAATGAAACGAGAGAGCCATCCGTGGATGTGCAGCGAATCACGCCGGAAAATGTAAGGCAGCTTGCGCGGGAAGGATTCGAATGGCTCGCTGACGAGATCAGCTATGCGCAGCCCTGCGTTGCGGTGGTACAGGAGGGCCGAGCCGTCTCCGTGTGCCGCAGCGTCCGCATCGGCACGAAGGCACATGAAGCCGGGCTGGAAACGTTAGAACAATTCCGTGGCAGGGGATACGCTGCTGCAGCGACGGCGGGATGGTCTGAAGCCGTCCGGGAGCTCGACTGTATTCCGCTATACAGCACCTCATACGATAATCTATCTTCTCAGCGCGTCGCGGGGAAAATGGGACTTTCTTTCTATGGCGTGAATTTTTCGATTTATTAATAAACGTGATCAGGGCGTTAGTTGTTTCGCGGACACGATTGTGGAATTCAAGAAGATCGATGAACTGAAGAGAGCGTGTTTGGACTTGTTCCAAACACGCTCTTATACTCTCAAGGCGATTTCCGGTTAGCTGGCCATCAAGTTCAAAGCAGCGTGTATCCGTTACTTGGAGCTTTGCTCCAGCAGCGAACGGAGGTCTGCATTGGTTCCTAACAGCCGAAGAATCATCGTGACGGCTTCGGCCCGGGTAACGGGTTCATTAGGGGCAAAACGGGTCTCGTCTCTGCCTTCGAGAAGTCCGGCTGCTGCGGCTTGTCCGATGATATCCTTAGCCCAATATGAATCGGCAATATCCGTAAAATGGCGTGCTTCACCGGTGGCCAGTTCAGATAAATCCGCCAGATTGGCCATCATTTGAGCCATTTCGGCCCGGGTCAGGCTGCGCCCGGCTTGGAAAAGCCCGCCTGCATTGCCCTTGACAATTCCATTGGAAGCCAGAATGCCTATGGACTCTGCCGCCCAATGATCATGCATATCCCTGAAGGTAACGACCTCATTCCCTTGCCGAAGCGCGAAAGCTCTAACAAGCAGTTCACTGATTTCCGCCCGACTAATCGGAAGGTCCGGCTTGAAGCTTCCGTCATCGTATCCGTTGACCAATCCAAGCCGGGAAGCCACCGCGATGTCTTTTGCCGCCCAATGCGTGTATGTATCGGCAAATCTCTCCGGATGGTTCATCGTCAGGGCGTGGCGGAACGAGGCAGCAATATCCTCTGCCCGGATAAACTTCCGGAATGAAGATTCCGGCATTTCCGGTATTGGCGTAGGAGTTGAAGTCGGTGTAGGCGTCGGTACAGGGGCCGGACTTGGTGCAGATGGTGTATCTGCCGGTTGGGAAGGGATAGAAACGACCGGCTTGGCTGTAACCGTTAGGTTCAGTGATTCACTCTTGCCCCCGTAGACGGCTGTGATCACAGTCGTGCCCGCACTCTTACCGGTTATCTCGCCGTTGGTAACCTCGGCAACCGCTGGATCGGCAGTAGTCCATACTGCTGACTTTGTAACGTCAGTTTCAGACTGATTCGAATACAGAGCTTTCAACAAGACCGATGAACTATGGCCAACCTCCATATGTAAGCTGCTTGCGCTGACGCTCAAGCGTGTCAAGCCCTGAACTGTTAAGCCTTTATCGGCTTGATTGCTTTCGTCGTTGCCGTCGCTTACCACAAAGCGGATGGTTCGATTTGATGGCTCCGATGCATTTTCAGAGCTGATGTAAGTTACGCTTCTAAAAGCTGACTCCCACTCAGAAACAGTGGCTGTTCCATTTTCTGAGGTCAGAGTCAACATACCAGAAACGGGATCGAAGCGGCCGATGATGTTGCCCATCGTCGCTCCATCGTTGGTGAACTGGAGCTCTTCCTTACCGGCATGATACGGGCTGACGATAGACACGCGGCCGGAAGCCAAAGTCTGATTATCGGGATCCGAGATGGACAGTGCTGGATCGACAGGGACGGTCCCGGCTGTATAGGAGGTTAAACCGGCGCTTGTTGTCACAACGGGCGGCTGTTTGGACACCTTTACCGTCTTGGTGGCGGAATTGCTGTTTGCGATTCCGTCGCTCACCGTGAACGAAATGGTTCTTATCGAGCTTGTATACGGACCTGTGGATGTATTGGAGTAAGTCACCGCTCGCAGCGCTTGCTGCCACTGGGCAATCGTGGCCGTTGCTCCGGATGAAGTCAGAGTCAATGTCCCTGTCGCTGCATTATAGCTCCCTGTAATGTTACCCATTGTCGAGCCGTCGTTTATAAAGGCAAGTGTATCTTCTTTTGAAAAAAAGTTTCCCGAAATCGTGACCGTGGCCGTTGACATCGTCTTGTTATCCAAGTCTGAAAGGGTAAGGCCGGAATCGATGGCAACGGGGATCCCTTTGAAGGTAGAGGTGCCACCCGTTGTTGTCAAAATCGGCGCCTGGTTGACCGCTGTCACCGTCACCGTTTTGTCTGCGGGATTGCTTGAAACGGTACCGTCATTCACCGTAAATGTGATGATGCGATTCGCCGTATCGGGGGTGATGGCCGTATTCGAGTATGTCACTGCTCGCAGGGCTTGCTGCCACTGGGTAATCGTAGCTGATGCTCCGGAAGAGGTCAGAGTCAACGTTCCGTTAAATGAATCGTAGCTTCCGAAGATATTTCCATATTGGGTCGCACTGTTATTCACAAACATAAGCAGGTCCTCGCCGGATTGCAGCCCGGATGTAATTCGAACCTGAGCCGAGGACAAAGTGGGGGTATCAGACTTCATGATGGAAATATTCGAATCCACGGTGACGGGAGTGGCTATTGTATTATTCCCTGCTCTAAAGCTGGTTGTTCCGTCACTGGTGGCAATTTGCGGCTGTGTGCTGGCATTCGTCATTTGGTTGGTATTTGGGGATGAATCATCTGCCGCACCTCCTTCGCTAACGATGGCAGCAGGTTGAGGGTCGTCCGCAGCGGATGCGGATTCGGGAAGAACCGAAGAGGTTACCATTTGAAATGCCCAGATCAGGGTAATGATTGCCGCGTACTTCGAGCGGTTGTTCATAAAATTCCTCCTATTTGCGTCATGAAATAAATCGTGCTGTTTCTATATAGATTGAACTAAAGCTGAGCATCGTGCCTTCTGTTAGCCGCCTGTAAACTTCATTTTCGATAGTTCATTCTATTTAGCTATAGAATATATCGGATTTCGCGAAGCCGGAGAGTATAGTTCGAAAAAAAATAGGGCCCACACACTCGCAGGGACTACGAGTAACAATCTATAAATTCAGCTGGACGTATGATAATCTTTTGGTTAGAAGGCATTCATCCCAATTCAAAGAGGTATAATCCATGACAAACGAAGAACTGGAGCGGCTGGCACAAAGGTTTGGCATTAAGGGAGCATCATTCGATTTTCTCCGGCATAACGAAAACGAAACATACAAGGTAAATGCGGGCGACGGCCGCAAATATGTTCTGCGAATCCATCAGCCTTTCCAAGAAGGGATGACCGGTAAGCAGCACACCTATGAAGGACTGCTGGGTGAACTGCATATGCTGGAGGAGCTATCCCATAACAGCGGCTTTAAAGTCCAGACCCCGATCCGTAATACGGAAGGGAGCTTGATCACCGTGATGGAGCATAATGGGCGTCAGCTGAATTGCTCCATGCTCTCATGGTTAGAGGGGAGGGACCTCAATAAAACGGATGTCAGCCAACCCGGATTGGTACGCAGGCTCGGCAGCCAAATCGGCGAGCTGCACACTTTTTTTCGCTGTTACCGTCACGAAACGTTGGAGAACCGGCCCAGCCAGGGGATGGATTACAATCGTTGGTTGGCGGAAACGGTCCGGAAAGGACTCAACCTAGGCCTGTTTACAGGATCCGATGTCGACATCATTGATGAAACCTTGCGGGAAATCAACAAGCTTTTAGCTGCGTCAGCTGAGACTCCTTCCGGCAGGCTAAATCTCGTTCATGGAGATCTGGGATTAGGGAACGTAATTATTTCACCCGAAGGGATCATGAGCTTTATCGATTTTGGTTTTTTCGGACAAGGCTACGAGCTGCTTGACGTGGCGATGGGGGCCATGATGGTGCCGCCCGAACACAGGGACGTGCTGTTGGATGGGTATTATGAAGCGATAGGACGCAGCATTAGCCCAGACGATAGGGTCTTGCTGGATGGCTTTGCGCTCGTGGCAATCATCGGATATTATGCATTTCAAATGCCGAATGAAGCGGTTCATGGGTGGATGCGGGAGAGGATGCCGCGCTTGTGCGCAGAATATTGCAAGCCGTTCCTGCAGGGTGAGCGGATCTTTTCCAAAGTGTAAGCTGTGAGCGGAAGCCGGAAGCCCAATGGGGCTTCTCTTTTTGTTGTTTAAGCCTGTTTTTTAGATGCAGACAGAGCGGGGAACAATGGGAACTAATCGGAGAGAAAAGTTTTGTATTGTTTTGTTCATATGCCGTTCATCTCCTTTTGATATATTGATCGTTATGAATGTTGTATAAAGTGGGGGAGTTTTGATGAGACAACTGCTGATTGTGGACGATGACAGCCATATCCGTGAATTGCTGAGGTTCGTCATGACGAGAGAGGGCTATCAAGTCTATGAAGCCGAGAACGGTATGGAAGCAGCCAAAATGATGGATAGGCATGACATTGACCTCGCCGTCGTGGATATCATGATGCCATATATGGACGGGTACGAGCTGTGCGAATATATTCGGGAAAATTACGATATTCCCATCGTTATGCTGACGGCAAAGGATCAGCTAACCGACAAGGAAGAGGCTTACTCCCGGGGAACAGATGATTACCTGACCAAGCCGTTTGAACCGGAGGAACTCGTATTTCGCGTCAAGGCGCTGTTCCGCCGCTATCAGCGCACCTCAAGCGATACGCTTTATTTGAACCGAATTGTGATCGACCGGAACAACGTGGAGGTCACCGATGGTCAGAGCGTCTTTTTGCTGCCGATGAAGGAATTTGAGCTGCTCTCGCAGCTTGCCCAGTATCCGGGAAGGCTGTTTTCGCGGGACGAGCTGATCCGGCTGGTATGGGGAGCCGATTACGAGGGGGATGACCGAACGGTAGATGTCCATATCAAGCGGCTTCGTCAGCGGTTTGCGGACTATACAGACGATTTCTCCATTCAAACAGTAAGGGGCATCGGGTACAAATTAGAGGTGCCCAAACGATGAAATCGCTGTACTCGCGTGTGTTTCTTATCACCCTCATTGTGATTGTTGTCAGCAGCACGCTCGGCTTTTTGGCTTCCAATATGTATTACCATGTCAAACTCAAACCGTTCAACGACGAGAAGCTCGTCGGAATCGCCAGCCAAATGAAGCAGTTCTTGGAGAATGAGCCTGCGGACGTCGATGCCTACCTGCAGAATGCGGCAGCGCTTGGATATCAGATTTATTTGACGGACGGGGACAAGGATGACCGCTATTACGGCCGCAGTTTTCGCAAAATGGACTTGAGTGAAAGTACCATATCGGGGGTTCTGCAGGGAGACATCTATCACGGGGTAGCCCAATTCCCGAACAAGCCTTTTATCTCCGGGTTCTTCGATAACCGGTTAAGCAATACGGTCGGGGTACCCGTCGCGGCAGGCGGCCGTCAATTCGCTTTGTTTATGCATCCTGACGTCATTTTGCAATTTGGGGAGCTGCGGATTTTTTTCGCTTTGGTCGGGATCTTGACGGTAGCCATCAGCGTCGTCTTGTTTTTGATCAGCACACGCTATCTCGTTAAGCCGGTGACCCGATTGTCGGAGGCAACGAAGCGTATCGCGCAGGGGAATTACAATATCGTGCTGCCGACCAAACGGAGGGACGAAATCGGCAGGCTCGCCGAGCATTTTATGGTCATGAGCCGGGAGCTGGAACGTACGGACGCGGCCAGACAGCAGTTTGTGTCCAACGTCTCGCACGAAATCCAGTCGCCGCTGACGTCGATTCAGGGGTTTGCCAAACTGCTTGGCGGGTCCCGTCTATCTTCTGAGGAATCTGCGCACTATGCATCTATCATCGAACAGGAAAGCCGCCATCTTTCGATGCTCAGCAAGCAGCTGCTCTTGCTGTCATCCCTGGAACAGGGACAGGTTGCAGTTAACCGGAAAACATTTTCCCTGCGGGATCAGGTTCGTCAGGCGGTTCAGATGCTCCAGTGGCGTATCGAGGAGAAAGAGCTTCTGCTGAAAATATCTATACCCGAATCCATAACGTTAACCGGGGACGACGTGCTCCTTATTCAGGTGTGGATGAACCTGATCGGAAACGCTGCCCAACACATTCCTGCGGGGAGGACCATCACCGTTCATGCCGAACAAACGCAGGCCGACATCAAGGTGGTAATCCGGGATACGGGCGACGGCATTGCCGCAGAGCATTTGTCCTTCTTGTTCGACCGTTTCTATCGCGCAGACCGGGCGCATGAACGGGGTTCCGGAAGCACAGGCCTTGGACTGGCCATTGTCAAAAGGATCGTGCAGCTTCACGAAGGCCACATCGAGGTAACCAGTTCACCCGAAGGAACCAGCTTTACCGTTACGCTGCCTGTGTTGTAATTTGCCATTCATGCGCCGTTCACATTCGCTTCCTATACTGGACTCATTCCAAAGGAGGGAAGCAGGATGTACTTAGCATTACGGGAAATCAGATTCGCCAAGGCCCGGTATACGTTGATTGCAGCCATCATGCTGCTGATTTCGTTTCTCGTGCTGTTCGTCACGGGTCTGGCCCAGGGCTTGGCCTATGATAATGCAGCATCGATCCAAAATATGCCCGCCACCCATTTCGTGCTGGAGCAAGGATCCGATCATCGCTTTACCCGATCACAGATCAGTGGAGAGAAGCTCGAACAGACCCGGTCCGTCGTGGGCGAAACGAATGCGGAGCCGCTGGGGGTGCAAATGACGAGCGTCGTTCTTTCCGGTGACATTCAAAAAATCGACGTTGCGCTGTTAGCCGTAAATCCCAAAGGATGGCTGGCACCGGATCTAACTATGGGGGCTGCGGAGAAACAGGAAACAGGCGGTGTCGTCGTGGATGAGAAGCTGGCGGAGCACGGCGTCAGATTAGGATCCATCCTGGTCGATCAAGCTTCGGGAACCCGGTGGACCGTAACCGGTTTTGTCAAAAATGAGTCGTTCAGCCACGCCCCGGCCGTGTTCTTGAGCAAGGAGGAGTGGATGGGGCTTCATTCGCCATCGTCTGCGCAATCAGGTTCCGGCAGTGCCGAAGGGCAGGCCTCATATAACGCGGTTGCGGTTAAAGCAACGGAGGTTCAGGTCTCTAAGCTTCAAAGTGCGGTTCCGAACACAGAGATCATTAAGAAGGCGGATGCTGTGTCGGCGATTCCCGGATACAAAGAGGAACAGGGTTCGCTTCTGATGATGATCGCGTTCCTGTTTGTTATCTCGGCGTTCGTGCTGGCTGTCTTCTTTTACGTCATCACGATTCAAAAAACGAGCCAATTCGGTATCCTCAAAGCGATAGGCACGCGCACTTCGTATCTGGCCGGAAGCGTGACGCTTCAAGTACTGCTCTTATCCGTTTTCAGCTTAGCGGTCAGCATTTTTTTGGTGAAAGTGTTAGAAATGGCGCTTCCCGGGACGATGCCGTTTCAGTTAGGGGCAGACATGCTGGCGCTTACCTGCGCTGCGTTTATCGCGATGTCCTTGGCCGGCTCGCTGTTTTCGGTGTGGAAGGTAGCCCGCATCGAAGCATTGGACGCAATAGGGAGGGCAGCAGCATGAACAATCGCTTGGAACTGCACGACATCACACGCACTTTTGCAGACGGTGGATTTCAGAGGACGATCCTGGACCGTCTCAACCTGAAGGTGGCGGAGGGGGAGCTGGTCGCCGTCATGGGACCGTCGGGCTCCGGTAAGAGCACATTTTTATCGATCGCTGGGGCGCTGCTGGAGCCAACCGGAGGAGACGTTTTGATAGACGGCAAGTCCATCATTGGCCAGAACAAACAAGCCCTTTCAGAGCTGCGCCTGCGGAAGATGGGTTTTATTTTTCAGAATGCCAATCTGATACCGTATCTCAAGGTGGAGGAGCAGCTGATGCTCGTGGCTAAGCTGGCGGGAAGCAGCAAGGAGGCTTGCGCGGCGAGAGCTGACGAACTGCTTCAGAAGATGGGGCTGACGCATCGGAAAAATGCTTATCCGCATAAGCTTTCCGGGGGTGAACGGCAGCGGGTGGCGATCGCCAGGGCGCTGATGAATGACCCCGCCGTATTGTTCGCCGATGAGCCGACAGCAAGCCTGGATGCTTCGCGCGGGTTGGAAGTTGTCGCCATGATTGCGAAGCAGGTCAAGGAGCAGCGGAAAAGCGCGGTGATGGTTACGCATGACGACAGGGTGCTCCCATATTGCGACCGGGTATTTTATCTGGAAAAAGGAAAGCTGACGGAGCATTCGGTGTGACATTCGATAAATAAGGTAAAATATACGATATAAGCCTGGGATCTACCCGAACAGCGGCGAAGGTCTAAATGGAACAAACGGCAATCCCCAACTCAGTTTATGAGGAGATTGCCGTTTTTTGTTTTATAAAGTTTTTGTAAAATATCACTGCGCCTTACGTCTGTATCCCTCCAAGCCGAGCCGAACGTATTGCTCTTCCGGCGCATCGTGGGCAGTCATCAGTTCCAGCATGTAACCGATTAATTTCTGCTCGATGTCCTCATCCCGGAACGGATGCTTCTGCCCGGGATCCTTCTCCATATCGAACAGCATCGTGCCGAATCCATGGTAACGTTCCAACGATTCCGAGGGGATTTTCATCTGGGACACACCTTTGGTAAATGCAAACGGAGGTGCCAGCTCGATGTTTTGCAGCTCCTCGACCGAAAAGCGTGTGCGCATATGCGTTGGCATGAGCGTGTAGTTGTAGAGCGGACCATTCTCTGGGCCTGCTGGGGCACGCATGTATACGTACCGTCCGTCCGTACAGTTCACATGGCCACCGTGCAAGCCGAATAACGCGGCCTGGCGCACCGGCGTATCCAGCGCAATGGTGTCTCGGAGGGGGCGCCCGGTCATATCCCCAGGGATTTCAACATCAAAGAACTCCAGCAGGGTTGGCGCTAAATCGATCGTCTGCACCAGGCTTTGTCTGCGCTCCCCATGAACGCCCGAACGCGGATCCCAAATATAGAGCGGTGTATGGGCCACCTCGTTGTAAAAAGGCTGGATGCATTTGGCCCACCAATCATGCTCGCCCAGCAGAAATCCGTGGTCCGTGTTCACGATCAGCATCGTATCCTGCCACATGGCGTTCTGATCCATTAAGTCGAGCACCTGACCGAGGTAGTGATCGCACATCGAGAGCAGGGCGGCATATTCATACCGCAAATGCTCCACTTCTTCCTGGGACTGCCGGACCTCTTCATACGGCGGCCAGTCGAAATGCTTGCCTTCATATGCATGAGGGTACAGCTTTCGAAACCGTTCCGGAGCCCGAAACGGCTCATGGGGGTCAAAGGTCTCGAGCTGCAGAAACCAGCGGTCCTGATCCGCATTCGCCCGGATAAATTCCAAACCCGCCTCAAAGGTTAACGCTTGCGGATAACGTTCTTCTTCCTTGGCAAACTCGCGGTTAATCCAGTCCTGGCGGAACATGCCCGTCAGCGGACGGTCGACGGCTTGCGGCGGAATGACCGGGTCCTTCAGCCGGCCTTTCCAGGCGTCGCCTTCCTGACCGCGGATGAACTCGTAGGTCGTATAGCGGCTGTGGTACGTCGCCCCGCCATCCTCCCAATAATGCTGATGATCCGTGACCAGATGCGTATGTACACCTTCGTTTTTCAAAATTTCCGGCATGGAATCGTCGTATGGCTCAAGCGGCCCCCAGCTCCGATGCAGGAAATTGTAGCGCCCGGTATGCAGCTCCCGGCGTGCAGGCACGCATGGCATGCTGCCGACAAAGCTGCGGTCAAAAACCGCCGTCCGCTCTTCCAATCGGCGAAAGTTGGGAAGATGCGTCCAATCGCAGCCATAGGAAGGAAGCATGCGCCGGTTTAACGTATCAAACATGACCATAATGGCCTTCATTCCATCATCCCTTTCTTGGACCAGGTCCTCTTTCATAGATCTATGTTAAAATAAACGAAAGATGATCCAGTAGAAAAGAACGATGATTTTCTCATAAAAAACGAACAACATGGCATTGTCATACCGAACCCGAGGTGGCTGTTGAAAAATGTTCCCTGATCCGATTGGAATCGTTCATGAACCCTACAAAGTGGTTCTGCAGTTTGCGTTTGAATGGATCCGCAGCCCGGAATGGAACGCTCCGGGGTACCGCAACCCCGGCGTTACACTGTGGTATATTCTGGCCGGCCGCCGCAGGCTGCTCGCTGGAGCACAAGCCTTTGACCTGCAGCCGGGAGAAGTAGTCCTGATTCCGCCAAACACCACTTTTATGACGGAAGGAGGGGAGGGGGAAGGAGGAGCGATCCATTATTTGTCAGCCAGTGTGTCAGCCTACATGCATGGGGTCGAGTGGTCCGAATTGTACGGGCTGCCTCCCCGCTTCCGGATTCAAAACATTGAGGATGGGCAAAGGCTTAAGGACAGCTGGTATAATCTTGTTCGTGCCTGGCAGCCGCGTGATTTGGAGAAGGCTTCCAGCAGAGGAGACGGTATGCTATCCATCTCCCAGGCCGCAAGGCAACTGCAGACACAGGCAGTCTGCCTGAACTGGTATGCCGAAATGTTCCGCGTTCTGGAGCCGCATCTGATGACCCCGGAACCGGTCATCGACGAGAGGGTGCGCGAAGTTTGCGCTTTTATTCAAAGATCGTATGCAGCTCCCATTAGACTTGGAGATTTGGCCAAGGTAGCCAATACGAGCGAGGGCCATCTGCGTCTTCTGTTCCGCACACATTTAATGGTGTCTCCTTACCAATACTTGCTGCAGGTAAGAATCGGGAAAGCGCAGGAACTGCTGCTTGCCACAAACAGGCCGCTTGCGGATATCGCCGCTGAAGTCGGGTTCGAGGAGTACAGCCACTTCTTGGCCACCTTCCGCAAAATCGTCGGCATGTCCCCTTCATACTACCGGAAGAACAATTCGTTGTATCAATAAAACGCTTACCGTTACAGTATCCATCTATGTTACAATGAAGCATATTGGTATTTATACAATGGTCAATTCAAGCACTTGGGAGAGGGGCTTTGCATATGTCGAAAATTTTAACACGGGCTGAAGTGCCGGTGGAAACCACCTGGAACCTGGATGATATCTTTGCTTCCAAAGAAGCATGGGAACAAGAATTAACTGATATTCAGCGGGATATCGGCACGGTGACGAAATATGAAGGCGAACTAAGTCAAGGCGCTGACACTTTGCTGGCCTGCCTGCAGGCCCAAGAAGAGCTTTCCGGCAGAATGAGCCGGGCAGGAGCGTACGCCTACCTGCATCAGTCCGGCGACAGCATCAATCCGGAGAATCAGACGAACGCTTCGAAAGCTCGCGATCTTGCGTCGCAGGTCAGCTCGGCGTTGTCTTTTATCAAATCCGAAATCATTGTGCTTCCGGACGGTACGATTGACCAGTACATAGCAGACCAGCCCGAACTGAAGGAATTCGAGCGCAGCCTTCGCCTGCTCCTACAAACGAAACCCCACCGCTTGACGGCGGAAACGGAGAAGGTGCTGGCCTCGCTGGGCGAGGTATTGGATGCCCCTTACCGGATTTATGAACGGAGCAAGCTGGCCGATATGACCTTCAAGCAGGCGGTGAACGGCCAAGGGGAAGAAGTACCGGTCTCGTTTGCCCTGTACGAGAATAAGTACTGCGAATCGCCTGATACGAAACTGCGCCGCAACTCGTTTAAAGCGTTCAGCGACACGCTGCACAAATACCGGAATACGTTTGCCGAGGCATACGGCACCGAAGTCAAGCGACAGGTCATTGAATCCCGTCTGCGCGGTTACGAGTCCGTGACTGATATGCTTTTGCAGCCACAGCAGGTCACCAAGGAGATGTACAATAACGTCCTGGATATTTTGCAGGAGGAGCTGGCGCCGCATATGCGCAGATATGCTGCTCTGAAGAAAAAGGTGCTCCAGTTGGATGAGATGACGTTTGCCGACCTGAAAGCGCCGCTCGATCCCGATTACAACCCGGAAATATCCTTTCAGGAAGCCGGTGAACTGATCAAGGAAGCTCTGGCTATCCTCGGACCGGAGTACGGGGAAATCGTATCGGATGCTTTCCGCAACCGCTGGGTGGATTACGCGGACAACGCCGGCAAACGCACGGGGGCTTTCTGCTCGTCGATTCCGGGCGTTCACTCGTACATTCTGATCAGCTGGTCCGACAGCATGCGCGGGGCGTTTACGCTCGCTCACGAAGTAGGGCATGCCGGCCATTTGATGCTCGCAGGGAAATACCAGCGGCTGACGAATGCCCGTCCGTCCCTGTATTTTATCGAGGCACCATCGACGATGAACGAGCTCTTGCTGGCGGATCATTTGCTTACGCGGTCCAATGAACCTAGAATGCGCCGCTGGGTGATTTCGCAGCTGCTCGGTACGTACTTCCATAACTTTGTGACGCATTTACTGGAAGGCGAGCTTCAGCGTAGAGTTTACGATCTGGCCATGAAGAATGTGCCAATCACTGCGGTAACCTTGTGCGAGCTGAAAGGCGATATCCTGTCATCGTTCTGGGGAGCGGACGTGGTCATCGACGAAGAAGCCAAGTTAACTTGGATGCGCCAGCCGCATTATTATATGAGCTTGTATCCTTACACCTATGCAGCCGGCCTCTCTGCATCTACTGCTGTTGCCAAGCTGATCCGGGAGGAAGGACAACCTGCAGTGGACCGCTGGCTCGAAGTGTTAAAAGCCGGTGGCTCTATGAGCCCACTGGAACTGATGAAACTGGCCGGGGTGGATATGTCTCAGCCCGATCCGATCCGGAGTGCGGCCGCTTATGTCGGTTCCCTGATCGATGAGCTTGAAAGTTTGTATTGATTTTTTTCATGAAAGAGACGAAAGGTCCGGATTTACCGGACCTTTCTTTTTTTTAGATCGAGATGGTTTGAGAATCGTACTACTTTTGCTGGATGTGTGGAATAACGGCTATGTGAAGCTAATATTGTACATTTTCAAAAACGGAATACTTTCCCCCGGACTCTTGCACCCGCAAGAGTTTTTGTCGTTCCAGGTAACGTACGTGTGCTGCGGTTTCCCCAAGCGCAAACCGTGCGCTGTCGTTGTCAAAAACTTTGGAGAACAGCCTCATGCTAATGTCATATATCGTAGTACCAGCGCTTCCAGCCTCATGTACAATGCCCAGGACATGATCGAGCCGCTCCTTATGGTGGGCGATCACCGATTCAAAATAGTCCGTTTGCGGCTGAAACACCGGTCCGTGTCCGGGCAGAACGGTGCGAACCATCCGTCTTTGCAGCGCGTTCAATGTCTCGAAATATGACTCAAGCGGATTCCCCTCATCCTCTTCGAACTGATAGGTGATGTTGGGCGTGATTTTCTGCAGCAGCAGATCCCCGCCAATCAGCGCCTGCCTCTCCGCATTCCAAAACCCCACGCTGCCCTCGGCATGACCGCCGCCAAGTACGATTTCATACAGCTCCCCGGCGAGCACGAGCGAGTCACCTTCGAGCAGGTTTACCCTTGTACCCGTAATTGGGGAAATTTGATGGAGCAGCCGCGAGTCCAGCTCAGCTACATCCTGAGCTAGCGTCTCCGGCATGCCGCTTTTTAAATAAAAATGGAGATTTCGCACCCCCTGCTCTTTGCTGAAATAACGCTCGGCCAAGGTAAACGTTTCGGGACTTGCGATAACGTCGGCTTCCGTCCAGCGCTGCATCTTACCGGCAAACCCATAATGGTCAGGATGGAAATGCGTGATGTAAATATTGCGGATATCAGAGGGCTTTACATTGAGTTGATGCAGCGTCTGCACCCATGATTTCTCGGTAACTAAGGTGTCCAGCCCGGGATCGATGACGCTCCAAAAAGACCCGTCCTGAACGAGATAGCTGTTCACGTGATTGAGTCGAAAGGGAAGCGGGATGCGAATCTGATAGATTTGCTTCAGCGGCGTCTCCATGAATTGATCTCCTCTTTGTCGAAGTTTAGTGAGAACTATAGATCAATGTCGAGCCCTGCGTCAATGACATATAGATTTTATTTGATTTTTTATAGAAAAGTTCAATTAGACTTTTAATTCCTACCGGTTTAGTATGAATAAAAATGTTTCACAGGCAAACAAAAAGGAGGTGAACCTCAAATGGCCGCCGTTTTAACTCGAGAAGCAATTGAGCCGGTTCTGACCGGTACGAAGTTTCATCAATTTCTGGGCATCCGGCTCGAAGAAGTGAACGAGCAGTCCGTTACGATCCGGCTGCCCTATAACGAGCTTTTTTATACCTCCGCCGACGGATATATCCACGGGGGGATTCTTGCCACTGTCATCGACATCGCCGGATATTTTGCCGTGTTCAGCCAGCTGAATCAGCCGGTACCGACGGTCGATCTCAAAATTGACTACTTGCGTCCCGGGAGGGCGGGGGATCTGCTGTTTACCGCTTCCGTAGTCAAGCTGGGGAGGACCGTCAGCATCGCCGACATCGTGGCTGCCGATACAACCGGTAAAGCGATAGCTATCGGAAGAGGATTGTTTAGCTCAAAACAAGAGTAAGAAGCCAACAATATTCAGAATACAAAGGTGGAGCAGCGATGAACTCTTACAATTTTGCAGAAATCATTCGTTCCTCGGCAGCCCGTGCTCCTTTAAGTCCTGCGATCATTGCCCAAGGGAGAACGATAAACTACGGTGAGCTTCAAAGCCGTACAAACCAGGCGGGCAATTTGTTTACCGGACTTGGTGTTGAGCCCGGAGACCGGGTGGCCGTGCTATTCATCAATGACTTCAGGTTTTTGGAAATCTGCTTCGGACTGATGACCATAGGAGCGGTTCCGGTGCCGATGAATTCGAAGCTGGGCGCAGATACGCTTGCTTATATTTACAGGGATAGCGGCAGCCGCTTGCTGGTCTACCACTCATCAATAGGGGACAAGGCAAAGATCATTCATCAGGAGGCTGATGTCGCGGCAAGCGTCATCTGCACGACGGAATCACATCTGGACAATCTCGGGCTGAATTCATTGGTGTATGATGAAATACTATCGTCACAGGATACCCAGTTGGACCTGTATCCGACCCGCGGAGGCGATTTATGCCTGCTTCCGTACACTTCCGGATCTACGGGAAATCCCAAAGGGTGCCGCCTCACTCACAGCGGTCAGCTGTGGAACGTAACGTCGATTGCCGAAATCCGCGACTTGCAGCAGGAAGACCGGATCGTGATATCCCTGCCTCTTTATCATAAGAATGCCATGCTGTCCATGAAGGCGGTGTTTTATTCCGGGTCATCTGCCGTTATCCTACCGGCGCCTGAGCCAGCGGCTATTTTTCATGCGATCGGGACGCATCGGGCCACTTATATTTCCGGCGTTCCAGCCCTGTACCGCATGCTTGTGACTCACTTGAAAGAGTCATCCGCTTCTTATGATCTCAGCTCACTGAAGTATGCGATATGCGGGTCGTCCGATACGCCGGTTGAACTCCTGGAGGACATCAAGCAGTGGATGGGCATCGAGGTGTATGAAGGTTACGGCCTTACCGAAGGAGGACCGGTTGTGCTGGAATCGCGTAAAGGTCTGCACAAGCCGGGATCGGCCGGCTTTCCGCTGCCGGGATGTTCGATTCGGATCGTGAATGCGACAGAAGCAGATGTCCCGGAAGGTACGATAGGCGAATTATGGGTGAGTAACCCCGGCGTAGCGGACGGCTATTGGAATCTGCCGGACGTGACGCGCAAACGGATTACCTCAGACGGCTGGCTCAAAACAGGAGATATGGCGTGGCAGGACGATGAGGGTTATGTCTACATTGTTGGACGCAAGGACGACATGATCAACGTAGGCGGCGAGAACGTCTATCCGAAGGAAGTCGAAAACATCCTGCTCCAGCACCCGCATGTCGAGGATGCCTGTGTTCTTCCGGTCCCTCACGAACTCAAGGGTGAGGTGCCCGCAGCATTTGTCGTATTGAATCATCCCACCGATCGTGAGGAAATCAAGCGCTTCTTCATCGAGCGGGGACCGGCCTATGCGCATCCTCGCGAGATTTACGAATTGGACGCTTTTCCGCTGACCGGTCCGGGGAAAGTGGATCGGACGCGGCTCAAACAAATGTTGGCCGAACAATTACAAAAAGGAGTGGGCAAATCGATATGAAAGCAGCGCTGATTCTTGAACATGGAGATCGAAACAATGTGGTGGTGGGGGATTATCCGAAACCGGAAGCCGGTCATGGAGAAGTTCTAGTCAGAGTTAAGGCGGTATCCCTGAACCATTTGGATATATTCGTCAGGAGAGGGATTCCAGGAAGAAAACTGGAGCTACCCCATATTTCAGGTGGAGATGTCGCCGGCGTCGTCGAAGAGATCGGATCCGGGGTCACGAACGTTAATCCCGGTGACCGGGTCCTGATCGATCCGCATATCCCGGGCAAAGGGGCACTCGGTGAGGATACGACGGGTGGACTGGCGGAATACGTAAAGGTTCCGGCAATCAATTTGATTCCTCTACCGGAAGACATCTCCTTTGACGAGGCGGCTGCACTTCCGATCGCTTATGGAACGGCCTGGCGGATGCTGATTACGCAGGGCAGGCTTCAGGCCAACGAAACGATTGTCATCTTGGGGGCTAGCGGCGGCGTAGGGAATGCCGCGGTGCTTATCGCTAAGCTGGCAGGGGCACGCATTATTGCGGCAGCCGGATCGGACAGCAAGGCGGAGAAGTTGAAGGAGCTTGGAGCGGATCATGTGATCAATTACAGCAAAACCGATTTTTCCAAGGAAGTATGGGCTTTGACGGACAAGCAAGGCGCGGATATTGTCGTGGACTATACCGGCAAAGCCACCTGGCCGCAGAGCATCAAAGCGACGCGCAAAGGAGGACGGATTCTGACCTGCGGAGCGACGACGGGATTCGAGGCCGTTACGGACCTCCGGTACGTATGGGTCCGTGAGATTTCGATCATCGGCTCCAACGGCTGGGGAGAGGGAGATCTGCATACGCTGCTGGATTTGGTAAGCCGTAAAAAACTGAAGCCGGTCATCGACCGCGTACTGCCGCTGGAAGAGATCAGGGAAGCGCACCGTTTGATCGAAGAACGGGAATTTTTCGGCAAGATTATCATTCATCCTTAAACAAGCCAAGGAGGAGCGAACCATGGGAGTCCAATTAACGTTTGATCATGCCGTACATTTTGTGAATAAACCTGAGCAAGCGCCGGAAGAACTTGCAGGGCTGGGGATTCATACGGTGAACGGCGGGAGGCACGAATCGGTAGGAACGTACAACGCGCTAACGTATTTTGATCTTCGCTATATCGAATGGATCGGCATTTTTGACCCGAAGCTGCTGCCTCCCCACCAGGATACCCAACGTTATGGGCTCGTGGATACGCTGGCAGGTGACGGTTATGTCGAAGGGCTCAGCCGGATCGCGCTGCGGACGGAGCAAATTGATGAGTTGGCGGAGCAGCTGGCCGCCGAGGGTAATCAGGTGATCGGTCCTGTAGATTGTTCCCGCAGAAGGCCGGACGGAAAACTGCTGGAATGGAAGCTGTTGTTCGCAGGATTGCCTGACGAAGGGCTGCCGCTGCCATTCTTCATCCAATGGAACGATTCCGATGAAGACAGAAGGGCCGAACTGACGGCAAACGGCACCATTACGGATCATGCCCGGGGTCCCATAACTCTGGATTATGTGGCGTTTACGGTTCGCGACTTGGGAAAGACGGTCAGCCGTTGGGAGAAATGGCTCCACTTTGAGGCCGGGGAAGCCGTCTATGATGACTATTGGAAGGGCAAGAAACAAGTCATTTCTCTGGGTTCGTTCCAACTGGTTTTTCTGGAGCCCGATCAAGAGGGACCCGCAAGGGAGTACTTGCAATCAAGGGGAGAGCGTCCGTTTCTTGTCGGACTGAACAGCGGTCAGGAGGGCTCACCAGAGCAGTACGTCAACATTCACGGTTCATTCTATCATTTGAAGTAGTCGTAGGGGACGCCTGAAGGAAAGGAGAGGCATCGCATGGCGTTACGTACCAAAAAAGACACTAAAGCGAAAAACCTATGGATCCGATTTGTTCAAATCGCATTTATTGCCGCACTGCTGGCGGGCATGCAGCTGGCGGTGTCCAAGGAGTGGGTGAGCCGGGTATTCTTGGCTTCCCCTTCCCAGATCGTACAGGAGTTCGTATATATGCTCAAAGAAAACACACTTTGGCCGCATTTGTCCGTTTCCCTGCAAGAGGTTGCGGTAGGGTATCTCATTTCGGCGGTGGCGGGCATCGGGCTTGGAGTGCTGTTCGTCTCATTCCCGTTATTGGAAAAGCTGATCGACCCGCTGATGGCGGCGATCATGGCCATTCCAAAGACGGCTATCATGCCGCTGCTCATTGTATGGTTCGGCATCGGCTTCAAGAGCAAGGTCGTCCTGGTCATTCTTTTCTGTTTTTTTAACATTTTATATAACACCGTTACGGGTTCCAAGCAGACCCGAACGGAGCATTTGAAGCTGGCCAAAGTGTTTAAGGCGAGCCGGGCGCAAACGGTATTCAAGGTTTTGCTGCCTTCGGCGCTTCCTTCCATTTTCAACGGGCTGCGTGTGACGGCGGCGACGGCGATCACCGGCGTCGTATTTGCCGAGATGGCAGCAGCGAAGAATGGGCTTGGTTTCCTGCTTAATGAGTCTCAGGCTGTGCTGAATACGCCAAGATTATATTTAGTCATCATTGTGGTGACGGTGTTATCCGTTCTGTTCGTCGGGCTGATCAACCTGATCGAGAGATTGGTATGCCGCCGGTGGATGCCGAGCCGGATCGCCTGATTATAAAATTATACATTGTACAAAGGGTGGGAAAGAGGAACATGTACTCAAATCAATGGTTACGCAAATCAATTAGCGGTGTTATCTCATTGTCCCTGGTTTTCACGCTCGCCGCTTGCGGCTCGTCTTCCAAGGATGCTCCCGCTTCCTCCAGCTCCACTGGTTCTTACGAAGCTGGAAGCGGCACGGAGGCAGCTTCAAGTACACTGGACAATACAACTGTGGATATCGCTTCAGGGGTTCCGCCATGGAAAGGGCGGGATAACAAGGAAGTCACCCTTACGGCCGGTTTTTCCAAAGGGATGACCGGAATTGCCAATCAGTTTGCCATTGACAAAGGCTGGTATGAGGATGCCGGCATTCATTTGAACTTTGTCGATACGATTAACCCGGTTGCGGCTTTCGGTGCCGGAGAGGTCGACATCGCCGACGGGGATCCCGGAACCTATATCCCTGCCATTGTGAACGGGGTGAAAATTAAAGTCGTCAGCAATATGTGGAGAAGCCGCGGGGCTTACTGGATTATCGCCAAGCCCGAAATCAAGACGTTTGCCGACTTGAAAGGCAAGAAAATTGGTTCTGCGCAGCCGATCGGAGGTATGCCGCTCACCTTGATGGAGGTGCTCTCGCAGAACGGCATCGACCCGAAAAAGGATGTTCAGCTTGTGCCGAACGGCGTGTATCAATCCGCTTACGCGACGTTTGAGTCGGGTGAGGTCGATGCCACGATTATTCACCAGCCGTTCGCAACGATGGCGGAGCAAGCCGGCAAGGGGAATGTGCTGGCCAAGACTTGGGAGTTTATGCCGAAATACCAAACCGGCGTGCTGGTAGCCAGCGAGAAGCTGATCAATGAGCAGCCAGAAGTAGTGGAACGCGTGCTCGAAGTGTATTTCTATGCCAACGAATACGCCAAAACGCATCTGGATGAATTCCTGCCTTGGGCAGCCAAGTATTTGAACCTTGATGAGAAGACGGCACGTACTGCAATCGAATCGGAAATCGTCCTCTGGGAGAACGATCCGATCGTCGATAAAAACCGCCTGCAAGTGACCGAGGATCTGCTGAATCAATACGGCATGCAGCGGGACAAAATCTCGGTCGACGGCACATTCGACAACACGTTTGCGGAGCGCGTCGCCAAAAGGCTGAAGCTGGGGAAATACAAGGCGAACAATTAAATGGGGAAGCGGGAAAGGAGCTGATGTCATGCCGACAATCGAGCTTCGGCATATTACCAAGGAATACGAAAATATCGATGAAGAGCAAACCTATGCGCTGCACGACATTAACCTGACGGTGCAGGACGGGGAATTTGTGTGCGTGCTTGGTCCAAGCGGTTGCGGAAAAAGCACGCTCCTGGAAATTACCGCGGGTCTGCTATCCCAGACGAGCGGAGAGGTGCTGCTGGATCAGGTTCCGCAAGCCGGAACCAGCCGCGACATCGGCGTCGTGTTTCAGGATTCCGCGTTGTTCCCTTGGCGGAGCATCCGCCGCAATATCGAATTCGGCTTGGAGATTGCCGGCGTCAGCCGCGAGGAGCGGCGCGCCAAAGTTCAAAAGACGATCGAGCTTGTAGGCTTGACTGGTTTCGAGGAGAAGTATCCACATCAGCTCTCCGGGGGCATGAGGCAGCGCGCCGGGCTTGCCCGGACGCTGGTAGCCGATCC
The DNA here is from genome assembly GCF_025809195.1 of Paenibacillus sp. PSB04. NCBI lineage: Bacteria > Bacillati > Bacillota > Bacilli > Caryophanales > Paenibacillaceae > Paenibacillus > Paenibacillus sp. PSB04. Next base: position 5,302,200 of record NZ_CP081301.1, on the reverse strand, counting down.
GCGGGTTATCCTTATGGACGAGCCTTTCAGCGCGGTGGACCATTTGACACGGTTGACCTTGCAGGATGAAATGATACGTATTTGGGAGAAAGAGAAGAAGACGATCTTTTTTATTACGCATGATGTAGCTGAAGCCGTCTATTTGGCGACAAGAATTGTCCTTCTCAGTCCGCGTCCCGGCCGCATCCAGCAAATCTTCGACGTTCCGTTCGATCGGCCTCGTAACCGGAACGATATGGAGCTCTTGAGTATTGTGGAAAAGATTTATATGGCGATCAACAACCCGGTCCAGAGCCATGACACCGAGTATTTTATTTAACCGAATCAAAGGGACTAAAGACCGGATGATATGGGGGATTTCGATGAGAGTCATCATTACGGGGGGCAGCCGGGGGATCGGACTTGCGATTGCCCGGCAGCTGTCCATCGCCGGTCATGAACTGCTGCTGGTGGGGCGGAACGGGGAATCATTGGCCGAAGCGCGAACCTCGCTTGGTGGGAATGCACTGGTTTTCACGGCAGACCAGACGAGCGAGGAAACACCGGATCGGCTCATTATATATATGAAGGAACATCAATTCCAACCGGACGTTCTCGTCTTAAACGCTGCCGCTTTCTTCGATGACACCCGTTCTGTTATAGAACCCAAGGGTGAAGAGCTGGAACGCATCCTTCTGGCCAATGTCGTATCCAACTACAATTGGGTGCGAACTTTGCTTCCGCTTATCCGCCAAGGTGAATACCCACGCATTCTGGTCATCGGGTCGACGGCCGGATTGCGGGCGGATACTTCGCTGTACGGCATTTCCAAAGCGGCGCTCCGAAATTACGCGGTCGGTCTGCGGGAGGAGCTGAAGCCTGCCGGAGTCGGTGTGACGCTAATCCATCCCGGCGGTACCTTTACCGAGCGGCGCGTTCCCAATGAGCGAACAGCCCCGGACCGACTGCTGGAAGGCAGCGACATCGGTTTGCTGGTTGCAGCCATCTTGTCTTTAAGTCCGCAGGCGGTCGTCGAAGAGCTAACGGTCCGACCGATGCTGGGCGACACTTTTTAGACGATACTAGCTGGCATTGGAAAAGGTTCATTTCATAATTTCACGATGGGTCCTTGCGTTTGGTTGACGGATTTTGGAAGAATGGATAAGATGAGGTGAATGTTTCTGACGAACACAACAATTTAGAGGAGCGTTTGTATTGGATCAGTTTCATATTCAAGTGGACCTGGCCTTGGGACGGATGTTTGAAATTTATAATCTCCTGAATAAAAAACCAAAAGAATATGTGTCCGGCATGCTGCTGTATTATTCGGAAATCCATATGATTGAAGCCATTGGAAGGCATCAGGACTCCAATCTGACGGAGCTTGCCGGCATATTGAACATCACCAAGGGAACCGCCTCCAAGACGATCGCCAAATTGGGCTCAAAGGGACTCATCTGCAAGTTCCAGCGAGAGGATAACAAGAAAGAGGTCCATTTCCGGCTGACGGAGCTTGGACAGCTTGCATTCGAAGGCCATTACCGGTATCACGAGTCCCGAAGCTCGGATATCGACCGGGACTTCGACAGTTATTCCCCGGACGAGCAGAAGCTGATATTGCACTTTATTGAGCGCTATACCGAAGAATTAAGCCGGTACCTTGAAGAATGACAATGTATACTACATCATCGGAGTTAGAAGGAGGAATTCGTATGGCCAATCCCGGTATAACGAATACCGGTTCCGCTGCGAAGCTGCAGGATCGCTTGGTGGACATCCGCCGCAATCTGCATCTGGAACCCGAATTATCCAATGAAGAGTTCGAAACGACGCGCAAAATCAAAGCGTGGCTGAAGGAAGCCAATATTGAAATTCTGGATTTACCCAACCTTAAGACGGGGGTCATCGCCCAAATCGGCACTGGCAGGGAACCGATCATGGCCTTGCGGGCGGATATCGACGCGCTGCCGATCGATGAAGAGACGGACGTTCCGTTCCGATCCAAGTTTGCAGGAAAAATGCATGCTTGCGGCCACGATTTTCATACAACCGTCGCCTTGGGAGCCGCCTATCTGTTGAAGGAAAAGGAGCAAGAGCTTCAAGGAACCGTACGGATCATTTTCCAGCCGGCCGAAGAAACTGGACACGGAGCTAAAGACGTGGTGGACTCCGGTGGGTTGGAGGGCGTATCGGCGATCTTCGGCCTTCACAATTCGCCGGAGCTTGCGGTAGGGGAACTGGGCACATGCGAAGGCGCCATCACCGCCGGCGTTGACCGGTTCGAAATCGTCATTAACGGAATCGGTGCCCATGCGGCAACGCCTGAGAAAGGGACCGATGCGATCGTCGCCGCCTCCCAAATCATCCTGGCTCTGCAAACGATCACCAGCCGCCGGGTCAGTGCACTCGATGCCGTCGTGGTCAGCGTCACCCGAATCTCTGGTGGGAACACATGGAACGTCCTTCCTGGGACAGTGGAGCTCGAAGGAACGGTAAGAACGCTCGATGTGGAGGTTCAGAAACGCATTCCGGACACGATCCGGCAAATTATTGACGGAATCGGAGCATCGGCAGGGGTGTCGGCCGAGCTGAAATGGTATCCCGGACCGCTAGCCACGATCAACGACGCATATTGGGCCAAGTTCGCCAGCGATGCGGCGGAGGAATCCGGCTATGTCACCAAAGTGCTTGGACCAAGCATGGGAGGGGAGGATTTCTCCTACTATCTCCAGCACATCCCAGGCGCATTTGTATATGTAGGGTCTAACTCGCCCTATGCGCTGCATCATCCGAAGTTTAATCCGGAAGAGGACGCGCTGCTCCCGGCTGCGGAATATTACAGCCATCTGGCGGTACGCTGCCTCAACGAATTGAATACTCGATAAGCCGCGATCTTCGCGGCTTTTTTATTTCCCGGTTTGTTCCATTTGCTTCTGCATGCTCGATTTGCTCACGACAACTAGGCAAATGAGTGAAGACCGATCGATCCTTAAGCCATGACAAGCCGACTGCGAATGTTTAAAATGGATGGTAATCGACGATAGTAAGCCACACGCAGAGGAGATTTATATGAATGATCGATAACATCTTGTCATTTACGAATTTAAGCAAAACGATATCCTCGGTCTCTAATCAAATCATTTTTTCGAAAATCGCCGGCACCGTCCCCGCAGGGGAGAAAATTGTATTCGTCGGGCCGTCCGGCCAAGGCAAAAGCACCCTGCTGCGCATTCTTGGCCTGCTCGATGAAGCGGACAGCGGGGAAATGCTTCTGCTCGGAAAGCCACTGCATGAGTGGAATCCACAAGCCTGGCGGATGAACGTCTGCTACGTCAGTCAAACGCCCGTCATGCTTGAGGGTTCCATCGAAGATAATCTGCGTACGGTGAGCAGGCTGCATCATACGGAATATGATCCAGCCTATGCGGCTCATCTGATGTCAAGCGTTGGGCTTGGAGATATGGGCTTGTCCAAAGAAGCTTCCACCCTTTCGGGCGGTGAAAAGCAGCGGGTGGCTCTAGTGCGGTCCTTATTGCTGCGCCCCAAGCTTTTGCTGCTGGATGAGATCACTTCCTCGCTCGATGATGTCAGTAAATATGCGGTTGAGCGTTTGATTACGGACATCAATCGGCAGGAGGGAACGGGCTATGCCTGGATATCCCATGATCGCGACCAAGCGGCACGGATCGGGGAAAGGGTATGGTCGCTCTCCAATGGGACTTTGTCCGAGGGAGGAATATCATGTCTTTGATCGCACTGGCTTCTACGCTTGTATTTATTGCGGTATCCGTCGGCATATCCATATGGCAAAAGCTCGGACTGGAACGGGATATTCTATATGGAACGATTCGCTCCGCGATACAGCTGCTCGCTGTCGGGTTTGTTCTTCAATACATATTTGGCACACAACATCTGTTGCTCGTTGCATTGATCCTGGTCGTTATGATTGCGGTAGCTACCTGGAATGCGGGCAAGCGCGGAAAAGGGCTCAAGCGCATCTATTTGTACGTAGGTTTGACCATTACGATTACGGAAGTAGTTACGATGGGGTTGCTGCTCGCTCTAAGCATTATCCCGCTCACAGCACGTTATGTTATCCCGATCAGCGGCATGACTATCGGCAACGCCATGGTCGTGTCCAGTTTGTTTTTGAACCAAATGAAGCGGGAAGCGGTGACCTCGAGGGGAGAAGTCGAAACGCTGCTGTCCCTCGGCGCGAGCCCGCGGCAGGCGATCCATCGCATGCTGAACCGCTCGGCGCGTTCCAGCATGATCCCGACGATCGACGGGATGAAGACCGTCGGGATCGTCCAACTGCCCGGCATGATGACGGGCATGATCGTGGCCGGCGCCAGTCCGCTGGAGGCGGTCCGTTATCAAATTTTGATCATGTTTGCGTTCGCTTCGTCGGCGGCGCTCACCAGCATTTTGCTGGCATTGATGAGCTATCGGTTATGGTTCGGTAAGCTGGGCCAATTTATGCGTTCGGATACATAAGTCGTTGCTATGTTGATTTGGATCCTATAAAAGGTGATATCAAGCGGTACTTTGTTTCTACTTTGCAGGCATGGGCTTGGATAAAATTGCTTGAGGAGGATATTGGACATTCTCATCATTTTTTAATTTCTATCGCCTATAACTGTTTGTGAAAGGTAAAGCACTAATCCGCATGAATTTCACTTATCCAATACGACTTCTAGGGAGGGTCTTTATGAACAACAACACGAACCTCAACAGAAAGAGCCGTATCGTCAAAACTTTTATGGGAATCGGCGTGTGCCTCTCCGTTGCTTTTTCCGGAAGCATGCTGCTGCCGGCCCATCCGGTTCACGCAGCCTCGGTATCTGACAGCTCCGTGGCGGATCGGGTCATCGCGACAGGCAAACAATTTCTAGGCGTTCGTTATCAGTTTGGGGCACCATCCGGCCGAACGGATGGATTCGATTGTTCTTCATTCACGCAATATGTGTTCAAGCAAAACGGCATCGATCTGCCACGCTCATCAAGAGAGCAATCGCAGGTAGGCACGCCGGTGTCCAAGGATCAATTACAGCCAGGGGACTTGGTTTTCTCTGATACGAATCATGACGGCGACATCAATCACGTTAGCATTTATATAGGCAACGGACAACTGCTGCATACCTACAGAGTTGGTATTGGCGTGACGGTGTCCGATTTTGCAGGAAGCACCTGGGATCATACCTTTGTAACCGCTCGTCGCGTCATTTCCGACAATGGACAGACTTCCGGCGGGCAGACAGCAAGCAGTCAGGCTTCAAATGAACAGAGCAGTAACGGACAGAATGCAGGCAGCCAAGAATAAAAAGCATTCAAGGCAGGGTCTCTTGTGAGGCTCTGCTTTTTGTATACAGAAAATGTTAGGAAGGATTATCATTTGTTTACAATTCCAAGGTATGATCAAACTAGTACTGATTGTTGATTGCAACAGTGCCTATCTTCTCATCATTTTCTCATGAAATTCCAATATACTTGTCTTCGCAGCAGTAACCTGGAGGAGATATCAATGAAACGGATACTTATTATAGAAGACGAAAAGAGCCTGGTGCGTTTCATCCAGCTCGAACTCGAGCATGAGCAATTCTTTGTGAAGGCCGCCTATGACGGATCCAGTGGACTTCAGCTCGCTTTGGCGGAGGAATGGGATATGATCCTGCTGGACATCATGCTGCCTCATTTGGACGGAGTAGAGGTGTGCCGCAGGCTCCGGAATGCGAAAAGTACCCCGGTCATCATGCTCACGGCGAGAGACGGTCTCGAAGACCGGGTGCAGGGCCTTGACAGCGGTGCCGATGACTATATCGCCAAACCTTTTGACATCGAGGAGCTTCTGGCCCGCATGCGCGCGATTTTCCGCAGGATTGAGCTTCAGGATCAACCGAACCGGGCAGTTCTGACATTCAGGGACATAACGGTGGATCTGGATGCCAGAGTAGCTACCCGGGGCGGTACCCCCATCGAGCTGACGAAGCGTGAATTCGATCTGTTGGCCGTGTTTATGAAGCATCCAAACCTGGTCCAGACCAGGGATATGCTGCTGGACTTGGTATGGGGCTACGATTCGCAGGTGGAGACGAATGTGGTTGATGTGTATGTCCGGTATTTGCGAAATAAATTAGATTCTGCCGGAGAAGAAAGCGTCATTCAAACCGTACGCGGCATGGGATACGTGATGCGGACATGAGGCGAATAACTGATTGGCTCAAGCGGCTGCCTGTCATATGGAAGCTGATGATTGGCGCTACACTGCTCATTTTTCTGCTGTTCGCTACGTACAATTTTGCCCAGTACCTGGTATTGAAGCACTGGATGCTGAAGCAGGAACGGGACGCGCTTCACGTCATGATGTCGCAGGTCCAGGGCTATTTGCAAGAACAGCAGGCAACGAAGGAATCGCTGGAATCACCGGAAGCGAGCTCTTTCATTCGCAATATTCTCGGTAAAAATCAAATGATCCGCCTGATTGACGATAAAGGGGCGAATCTGCTGCTCGTCACGAACCATTTTAATCCGAAGTGGATCACCCCGCTTCCGAGTACGACCAGCTCATTGCAGGATGCGTGGCATGGAGAGGATCACATTCTCATTTACCGGACACCCTTTGCGATCAAGAACGAATCGGGAACGGTCGAAATGGCGACGAATCTCGAAACTTTCGACCATTTTAACGCGACGCTGCTGTGGGTCATGGTCATCGGGGGCTTTCTGGCCGTATGCATCAGCGCTGCCAGCGGCTGGGCGATCGCGAAGCAGTTTTTGCGGCCGGTTAAGGCGCTTGCTGTTACCATCCAAAATGTGAAGCAAAACGGGCTTCAGGAACGCGTCGGAAACATCGGAAACGGGGATGAATTATCACAGTTGGCCAGCCTGTTCAACGAGCTGATGGACCAGCTGGAAGTGTCATTCCGCCAGCAAAAGCAGTTCGTGGACGATGCTTCGCATGAGCTGCGCACGCCCATCACCATTCTGGAAGGTCACTTGAACATGCTGAACCGATGGGGGAAAAAGGATCCGGCCATCCTGGAGGAGTCGCTGAATGCGTCGCTTCAGGAAGTTCGAAGACTGAAGGGGCTCGTACAAGGGCTCCTGGCACTGTCCAGGTCAGATTCAGCGGCATTGACCGATCAGATCGAACGGATCCGGATCGAACCGTTTATGGCCCAAACCATTCAGCGGATGGAGGATTTGTATCCGGAATTCGCTTTTCGCATGAAAGCAGAGGGTACCGGTAAAATGGTGAGGATCAACCCGCTTCACCTGGAGCAGATGCTGTTGATCGTCATTGAAAATGCAGTCAAGTATTCAGCGGAACATAAAGAAATCGACATTCGCTGCTATGAAGAAAACAAACGGGTATGCATATCGATTCAAGATTATGGGATCGGCATACCGACGGCCGAGATCCAGCATGTTTTCGACCGGTTTTACCGCGTAGACCGGGCCCGCAGCAGGGAGATTGGAGGAACGGGCCTGGGCCTTGCGATCGCCAAAAATCTCATTTCGCATTATCAAGGCGAGATCGTCATGACGAGCGTCGAAGACGAAGGAACACGGGTAACCTTGTCGTTCCCGGCGGTATCCTCCTAAGCCGATGCCATTGATGGGTTGATTCTCATTAAATTTTCATATTCCTGCGTTAAGCTGATCTCTACGGATCGTTATCAGATCAGAACAAGCAGAAGGAGTATGAGAATGAGTATGGGCCAAATCGATTATCAACTATTTCATGTCATTAACGAGTGGGGAAGATCCGTTTCCTCCCTGAATCCTGTTATGCGTATCCTGGCTGAACGAGCGTTTTATTTGTTTTTTGCCGGACTGCTGGTTTATTGGTTCACCCGTAAGGAGAGCAACCGGAGAATGGTGGTGGAGTCCGTCGTCTCCGCTGCCATCGGGCTTGGAATCAGTTGGGTGATCGGCCACATATTTTACCGGAACCGCCCGTTTGTCGCCCATTCGGTGCTCCAGTTGATCCCGCATCCTGCTAATGCATCATTTCCAAGTGATCACTCTATTGGAGCATTTGCCATTGCCGCGATTTTCGTGATATATCGCCGAAGAGAAGGGGTCATCTGGCTGATCTTGGCTGCGTGTATTGCGTTCTCCAGGGTATGGACGGGTGTACATTATCCGTTCGACGTATTGGGTGGGGCGTTGATCGGTATCATTGTAGCAGCAGGGGTGCACCATCTTGCGGCTCGCTTCACGTTCGTATCCCGTTCATTTAAAGCGGGTCTCGGGTGGTATGAAAAATACGAATCAAAGATTTTGCCCCGGCATGTGAACAAAGAAGATCAACTGCCAGCAGGGAAGTGAAAAGTTAATGCATATGCGTAAATTTACAATACTGTTTGTTCTCCTCAGTATTTTGTGTTCTTGTGCCGGGCCCAAGGGAACCGGGCAAGCGGAGGCTGGGGAAAGAGTATCAAAGCCCCAGACGATGAAACCCGTTGGTCAAAATGCAGTTCAAAGCGGAAGAACGGCAAAGGTTCCCGATCATGTCGTCATCGTCGTGGAGGAGAACCATTCCCGCCAAAACATCATCGGGAATCGGGCGGCACCCTATATGAACAGCCTGGCTAAACAAGGGGCGTATTTCACGGATTCGTATGCCAATGCGCATCCAAGCCAGCCGAATTATTTAATCCTGTTTTCCGGGTCCGACCAAGGCGTTCACAATGATTCCTGCGGACATACGTTTACCGCGCTCAATCTGGCAAGCGAGCTGTTCAAACACAAGCTTACTTTTGCCGGATACTCGGAAGGTTTGCCTTCTGTCGGATCGACCGTGTGCACCAACAAGCAGTACGGAAGAAAACATAGTCCCTGGGTGAACTTCACAAACGTTCCAAAATCGGCAAACCGGAGATTCACAGATTTCCCGGCTGATTACACCCAGCTTCCGACCGTTTCCTATGTGATCCCTAACCTGGATCATGATATGCATGACGGAACGATCCAGTCGGCAGACAAGTGGCTTAAACAGAATATAGGCCCTTATGTCGAATGGGCGAAAAGCCACAACAGCATCCTGATTTTAACCTGGGACGAAGACGATTACGGCAGCCGGAATCATATCCCGACGATTATCGCGGGGGATCATGTTCGTCAAGCCGTATTCGATCAGAAGATCACCCATTTAAATGTCCTGCGGACACTGGAAGACCTGTACGGTTTGTCACATCTTGGCCGTACATCAGGCAGCGAACCGATCCGAAATCTGTGGAAACCGTCCTAAATGAAATTGAAGCCATGGAATTTGAATATAGATGGGGAGTGAGAGGCATGTATGAGCAGCTTCAGGATATGGATTTGTTTTTGCAGTCCATGCATGAGTTGGAAACACGTATCCGCCATATGATTCAACGGTCCGGCCTTTCCGAGAAAGAGCAGCAGTTTATTTTGGACCATATATTGGTCATCCCCGGCAAGGATTTTTCGTATCAGCGTAACTACGGTTAACTCTTGGCAGATCATCCTGACCGGATCAGGCATCAACTTGTGTCGCCTGGCAATCCGATGAGACCAAAGGGAGGGAACAAGCATGTCTAACCGTCGCCCGCGTATTTTGATTTTGACAGCCGGCTTTGGAGACGGCCATCTTCAGGTATCTTCGGCGTTATTGCACTATTTTCATGCGCAGCAGGTCAACCAGGTGCAAATCATTGACCTCATGAAGGAAGCTCATCCGGTACTCAATTCCTTGTTCTCGAAAGTGTATCAAATGAGCACATTTACGTCCCAATTGGGTTTCGATTATTATGGCTGGAGCTATTACATGACCAGGGATTCCAATCCATCCGGGCCGGTGATGCGGTACCTGAACGGACTCGTGAAAGGCAAAATGCTGGAGACCATCAGCCGTTTCCGGCCCGATGCGATCATCAATACATTCCCTTTCGGCGTCATTTCGGAGCGAGAATGCGTTCACGCCGCGCGTACATTTACTGTCATTACCGATTATGCCCTGCATTCCCGCTGGATTCATCCCGATACATTCGCGTATTACGTGGCTACTAACGAGATTAAGAACCAAATGGTCCAAAGCTATGACGCCGCAGCGGAGAAAATCAGCGTTACCGGTATCCCTGTGAGGCCCCAATTCTATACAGCAGCCGTTGAAGCCCCGCTGCGCCGTGCTGCACAAGGAACGGCCAAGGGGAAACGTATTTTGATTATGGCAGGTACATTTACGGTGTTCCAGCAGCTGGTGGAGCTCATTCATTTGCTGGTTGGCCAGGAAGTTTGCGAAATTACAGTCGTATGCGGACGCAAACAGCAAGCCTATGAAAAATTGACGACACTGTTTTCGGGTCAGCTGCAGGTGAATATTGTTGGATACGTCAAAAACATTCATGATCTGATGGCCGCGTCCTCCTGCATCGTAACGAAGGCTGGAGGCATAACTTTGTCCGAAGCCGTCATTCTGAAGCTGCCGATTTTTATTCTGAGTCCGTATGGCGGTCAGGAGAGGGAAAACGCCCGCTATTTTAAAACCAACGGCATGGCCCAGATTTCATCCAATGTCCACCAGCTCGCGGAGCAGCTCCGGGATTTTCTCGGGGCGCCAACGATAGCTGATCGGATCCGCGGAAAAATGGCAGAATTTCATAAAGGAGCGGCAGGCGAGCTGATCGTGAACGATATTTTGAAGACGCTGCAAAACTATCAAGATGCAAACCATGATTATGAGCTGATGCTTCGTCCCTAAACGATGAAGCATAGGATGAAATGGATTGGAATGCTGCTCCTGACCACCTTGGGGATATATACCGTTTATGTGCTGCAAACAGGGGATGCGGAATCAATTGTCGCGTGGATACGCCGCTATCGTTTCATTGGCTTCGTCGCTGTGTTTCTGTTTCAAACCCTGCTAAATATGCTTCCGCTGCCAGGCGAAATCACCGCCGTGATGGTTCTGGAAATCTACGGGCCATATTGGGGAGGTCTCTGCTTGTGGACTTCAGGGATCATCGGAGCTTTTGGGGGATATTGGCTTGCCTGGTCTTTCTCTTCTTATTTTGCAGGTACGCGGGTTGAACCGTATCTTGCCAAAATGGAGGATTGGCTGAGAGCCAGTGAATTTAAAGGCCTTCTGATCGCACGGTTCGTTCCCTTCATCCCCTATCATGCCGTCAACTATGCCGCCGGGCTGTTAAAGGTTAATTTATTTCGTTACATGATGACGACGGCGATCGGTGTGTTTCCGCATACTGTGGCCATGAGCGCACTGTACGCCGGTGTACGGACAGGTTCACTGCTCTGGGCTGTGATCGGCTGCATGGTCTTCATGCTCCTTGCCGGTTTGTCATGGTATGTAAAGAAGCGGACGTCCGGTAAGTCCCGAAAAAGCAGGGTGACGGCTGAGTAATGTAGACAATGAGAGAGCAGCCAAGGAACGGTTGCCGTTTATTGGGATCAATGCAAAATAGCTTAGCGAATCATAGGATGACAGGTAACTCCAACCAAGCCCGGCGGATTTTTCGTTGGGGTTGGTTATTTCGGCTTGGAGCCTGCGGTTTGACCAGAAGTGAAGGTCTTTTTATACTGCGTATTATTCAAGATCGGATCGGCGCATGTTAAAAGCGTGAAATGAAGGGGAAATATAAAGAGGGTGGCTGCTATAAAGCAGATGAAGTAAAAGTTATATGACTAAATAAGTTATAGCGGTTATGTGTAGAGGGAGCTGGAAGTACGTATGCTGACGAATTTGCTGGAGCACTATGGTTACGCATTGATCTATTTATTTTTGTGCCTGGAAATGCTTGCTCTGCCTCTTCCCGGTGAAATGATGATGAGTTATACCGGTTTGTTTGTGTTTGAAGGCAAATTGAACTGGCTGCTGAGCATGGCCTCGGCCGGAGCCGGCGTCTTGACCGGCGTGACTTTATCTTATTGGATCGGATACCGGCTTGGACGCCCATTTATTTCGCGCCATGGCAGCAAGGTTCATCTCACCGAAGAGAGGATGGATCAAATTACGGGCTGGTTTGAGCGCTACGGGGACAAGCTTCTGTTTGCCGCATATTTTATACCGGGGGTCCGTCACATTACCGGTTACTTTTGCGGCGTAACGCGTATGCCCTTCCGGCGTTATGCGCTATTTGCCTACACCGGCGCGCTTTTCTGGGTAGGCCTGTTCATTTCGCTTGGTAAAGTGCTCGGCCCGAAATGGGAAGCCTATCACTCTACGGTCAATCGTTACATGGTTATTTTCGGGATCGGTTCGGCACTGGTCACAGCGGCTATTTATGTCTACCGCAAGTATAAACATCAAGTGATCGAGCGATTGATGGATTTGCTGGCAAGCGGCGTGCGGCATTTTCAGTCGTTCGGAAAGGTCCGTCTATTGCTGCTGTCCTCGTTTGCTGCATTTGTATTGTTTTTTTCGTTAATGCTCGGCGTCATTCAAGATTTTTTGTCGCATGAGTACGGACAATTCGACCAAATTGCCTCTTATTTAGTATCGGTTCTGTTCGGTCCAGAGTGGGCGGGCTGGATGCACGTATTTGCGAGGTTCGGGACTTTGGATTTGTATGGGCCGGTTCTATGCCTGACAGGCTTGTGGATCGTGCTCCACAGTCGGGACCGCAGGCTGGACTTGACGTTCCTGGTATGGGTCGTGGCCGGCGGAGAGCTCTTGGACAGGGTGCTTCGCCTGTTGTTCCATCGTCCTGGCCCGGTGGCAGCTGGCGTGCAGCTGTTCAATACTTTTCCGAGCGAGGAGACGTTAGTTACGCTGACAGTATGCGGTTTTTCGGCCTTTTTACTGCTGCGGCATTATCACTTCCGTTACGTCCGGATCCCCATCGTTGTGGCGGTGATCCTGATCTGTTTGGCCGTCGGGGTCAGCCGGGTATATTTTCACGTGCAGTTCCCAAGCGATGTGTTTGCCGGATACATTTTTGGCGGTGTCTGGGTCAGTCTGCATGTGATGCTGCTGGAAATTATGCGTAAATTTAAGGAGTCGGAACTCGGGACGGCCCCAGGAAAAGGCAGCGGCAGCAAAGATGCTTAATGCGTGTGGTTATTTCACGGCGACCAGCAGTGCGCCGATTGCGATCAGCACGACGCCGGCCGAGTTCAGCCAGGATAATTTTTCGCCGAGGAACAGAAAGGCCAGAATGACGGCGATCACGACGCTTAACTTGTCGATGGGGCCTACCTGCGACACCTTGCCGTACTTGAGGGCCAAAAAATAGAACAGCCACGACGTTGCACCTGCCACTCCGCTGAGCACGATGAAGCTGAGTGCTTTTTTTTGTGCCAAAATGCTTCCCAGTTGGCCGAACTTTCCTTGTACGGCAATGACGCCGAGCAGAAATAAGGCCATGATGACGGCTCGAATCGCCGTGGCGGCGTTGGCATCGATGTTTTGCAGACCGATTTTCCCGAAAATGGACACCAGCGCAGCCGCCGCGGCTGAAAGCAGCGCGTAAATAAGCCATGCAGCCATAAGCATCCCCCTTTTTTCATAAATGACTTTTCAACAGCGGCAAAGATTCCCTATTATAGTATTGTTCATCACGGGCTCAAATCATGAATGATTTTACAAAATATCCATTCCCCGAATCCCTGGCACGTTTTTCGGCGTAAAGAGGGATATGGACGAAAGGAAATAGATGAAAAGAGGTGAACTGCCATGGAGAATCATACCAAGCTTTTTCCTGACCATATCAAATTTCGCTATCCGTGGCGTTCCTATCAAAAGCGGATACTGGACCGGTTGGACGAGCATTTGCGCAATCGGCACCTGCATCTTGTTGCGCCTCCCGGATCCGGCAAAACCGTTCTGGGCCTGGAAGTCATGCTGCGCATCAACCGGCCGACGATCATTTTGGCACCGACTTTGACGATCAAGGAGCAGTGGGCAAACCGCTTCACGGAGCTTTTTTTGGATACAGACATACGCCCGGATTGGTTGTCGACTTCCATTCATCATCCGGCCATGGTCACAATTACAACATATCAGGCCTTACATACTGTTCTCACCGCCGCCGGTAAAAAGGATGAGGAGCAGGGAGACAAGCAGTCTACTGTTCTACGTGACCACGGGATGAAAACTGCGGTCGATGATACGGAAGATGCTGCAACTGAACGTGAATCGGCTCCGGAGGAGCAGGAGATTCCAGAAGACACGGATGAGGCGGAAAAGGAAGACGAGGTGGGCCAGCCTTCAGCAGCGATGGAGATCATTGAAAAGCTGAAGAAGCTGGGACTGCACACCGTCATTTTTGATGAAGCCCATCATTTGCGCGTGTCCTGGTGGAGAAGCGCGGTTCAGCTGTGCGGCATGCTGGAGCGGCCGACCAAAATTGCGCTGACAGCAACGCCGCCGTATGACGTGAATCCCAACGAGTGGCAGCGGTATATCGAGCTGTGCGGGCCGATTGATGAGGAGATCAGCGTGCCGGAGCTTGTCCGTCATGGTGAATTATGCCCGCATCAGGATTACATCATGCTGACCCCGCCTGAGGAGAAGGAAGCGGCGCAGCTCCGCGAGTTTCGCATGTATGCGGCCAGGCTGCGGGGCGAGCTCATCCGGGACAAGTTCATGACCGAGCTGATCGCCGGCCACCCTTGGATCACGAACGCGGAATCCCATATGGAAGAGATATTATCTTCCCCTGGTTATTACTCCAGCATGGTCATTTTCTTACGGGCGGCGAATCAGTCGGTATGGCGTGATGCAGTCAGGCTGCTGGGGCTTAAAGGAGCAGATACGCCTAATCTAAGCGACGAATGGCTGGAGGAGCTGTTGAACGGGGTATTGTTTAAAGATGCCCATGTGGATTCAGATCGGCCTGAGCTGAAGGAACTTCGCAGACGGCTCAGCCAACTTGGCATGATTGAGCGGCGCAAGCTGTACTTGCGGTCCACTCCGGCACTGGACAAAATGCTGATTCACAGCGTTTCGAAGCTGAAGCAAATCGGGCATATCCTCGATTATGAGAGATCGGTCCTTGGCGAAGGCCTGCGCATGGTCATCCTGACCGATTATATCCGGAAGGAAGACATGCCTAAGCAAGCGGGGGATGAACAGCCAATTCAGCGCCTCGGGGTGGTCCCGATATTCGAAACCATCCGCAGACGGCTTAGAGAAAAAGAACCGAGTGGTCGAGAGCTCCCCATCGGCGTTCTGACCGGCTCCCTTGTGATCCTGCCAGTCGCTGCGGCGGCATGGGTGCGGGAGACGGCCGGTCAGCGCGGTATTACGCTCACGGAGCGGCCGCTCGCCTACGATTCCGACTACGTGACGATCGATGTGCGCGATTCGAATCGTTCCGTTATCGTCGAATGGGTCACAGAGCTCTTTGACCAAGGCGGTGTCCGCGTACTCGTTGGTACGGCTGCGCTGCTGGGCGAAGGATGGGATGCGCCGGGGATCAATTCGATGATCATGGCCTCCTACGTAGGCTCATTTATGCTGTCCAATCAGATGCGGGGCCGTGCGATCCGTTCGCAGCGCGGAAATCCGGACAAAACCGGAGCGATCTGGCATTTGGCCTGCGTCGATACGGAGCTTGCGGATGGAGGAGAAGATATGGCGTCTCTTACCAGACGTTTCCGCTCGTTGGTGGGCTTGTCCATTACGAATGAGACGATCGAATCCGGCATGGAGCGAATGGGATTGGGGCAGGGACAGTTAGCGGAAAAGGATATTGAGCTGTACAACGCACAAACATTGGAAAGGGCAAAGGAGCGGCATTTGCTTAAGGAGCACTGGGCATCAGCTGTTGCCCTGCAGGGTTCGATGACCGAGGAGTTGAAGGCGGAAGGCAAGAGCTTTCCAAGGCCGGTGGTTTATCCCTATACGATCAAAGCAGTTCTTATTTTTGCGCTGGTGCTCGGTTTGGAGACCTTTTTTGATGCGGCCTCATCGCCTCAAATGCTGCATTCGGATGCACCGGGATGGTTCAAATTCAGCATCGCAGCCGTCTTGGCGGCCGTCTGTGCCAGCCCCTGGATCTACAAGGCTGCAAAAATGACGATCAAGCACCAGTCGCTGGATCGAAGCATTCGTGAAGTCGGATTAGCCGTATACACCGTGCTGTATGAAATGAAGCTGGTCCAACCCGCTCCGAGCATTCATCTGATTGGAAGTCATGAGGAAGGTGGTACCGTCGTATGCTGGCTGAGGGATGGGAGTACGCATGAAAAGACGCTGTTTCTCAATGCTCTGCAGCAGCTGCTCGATCCGATCGACAATCCCCGCTATTTAGTCTATCGCACATCGCGGAGGTGGTTTGGCCGGTCGCATGATTATCATGCCGTCCCGGAGGAGATCGGACGCCGCAAGGACATTGCCGAGCGTTTTGCCGTTCTGTGGCGCAAGCATATCGGACCGGCTGAGCTGGTCTATACCCGGACTCCCGAGGGTCGCAGGAAGCTGCTTGATGCGAGAGCGAAGTCCCTGACGTCGATGTTTGTCCGCAAATCCGAGCGGGTCAGCGCTTGGCGGTAAGGCGAGAACCATCACATGCGGCACTGTAGCTGGTGAATTATTTGCGAGGAAATTTCTCAGGGCAGCAACCAACAGCTGATTTCCGGCGTTTATTGATTAGGCACTCATTCTTTTTATAACGGGAGGATCCTATCTGATGCGCTTCAAACTACGATGGAATTCATTTCTGCCGGCTGCTTTTCTGGCCGCCGCTGCTGCATTTGCAATTACACTGCCTGTTAGCGCCGACAATTCCGCGGCAACCAAAGCGGCGGCCAATACTGGCATTAACTTGACGATGAACGGTAAAGCTGCAAATCCGAAAACACTCCCTTTCCTGGACAAAGGTACGGTTTATCTGCCGGTCCGGGATATGGGAGAAGTGCTCGGTACCCTGGTCTCTTGGAACGTTCAGGCCAAAATGGTAACCATGAGGTATCCAAAGCTCACCGTGAAACTGCCTTTTGGCTCGAAAAGCGCTAACGTCAATGGACAGCATGTCGCCCTGTCCTCGCCACTTCGAATGGTCGACGGGCGGGTGTATGCTCCGCTGCGCTTTTTCTCCGAGGCTATGGGAACGGAAGTGAAGTGGGAGAAGTCCACTCAAACCGTACATATGACGAAATCGGACGATTACATGAGATTAACGCCCTATGCGATTTGGTTGAATCAGGTTACCCATGACCTGTATCTAACCAAAGATGAACAAACTGATGTAACCTCGATCGGTAAACTGGATGCTGAATTTAAAGGGACCGTTACGACCGATGGAGCGGTTCGAAATGGGAAAAATACGGTGCTAACCTTTGTGGACAAGTATGCTAACCCTCAGCCCCATTATGATGTCTACGCCCTACTTATCCGCAATAACCGAATCGTCGAGCAGAAGCATGCGGCTTATGACCGCCGGTACGAACCGAATACGTCATACTATCAGGTATATGATCCTAAAGGCTGGATCGAATATGCGGTGCTGACGGACGGAAAGATCGTGTGGGTATATAACGACGAAGGGAAGATCGTTGCCACGCATGATTTGTCGGAGCTGACCAAGCAGGAAGACGTGTTCGGCGTTCAGGCCGTTGGCACGGATTATTTGGTGGTCCGGCCGAGCCGCACGGGATTGCTGACGCTGGTCGATCTGAAGGATAACACGACCACAGTACTCGCCGACAAGCTTTTAACGGGAAAAGATTTGGCATACGCCCGTGACAACCAGACGCCGTATCCTGGAGATACGCTGAGCTTCGCCGGGGATATGGGGCATGGAATTGTAGATTTTGCTTATCTCAGTCCGTTCCAAAAGAACGCCAGCTCCGAGCGATTAACTTATGAACGGCCTTCTTATGCCGAAGAACGGAAGGCACTGCCTAAAGAACGCAGCTTTCAGGAGATGGCCGCTTCATGCGCCGTCGACACTGTGAAGTCTGTTCATATGCAGGATGGTGACATCACGTACAAACCGCTGATCGCAGCGAACAAGCAGGATCAGGAGGGGATTCGTACCGTTTGCCGGATGCTTAAAAAAATTACTGCCGAAGGCTCGGAAGTGACGCTGCCAAGGATATTTCCCGAAACGTTTTTCCACGGTATGTCGGTAGAGTTCACTGCCGGGGATTCCGTCAGCATTTACAGAGCTGAAGGAACCAAGCTGGCTATGGGTTCAGAATTGGGAGGGAAAACAATTTTTCTGGAGGATGCCGAAATGGTCAAGACTTTCGAGCGCTTAAAAGTAAGTTCCAATAATTAGGTCAGTCTTGGAACCGCCTATTTTGTCTAACTGCTTCCTGACCGAAACATTTGAACAGGCCGACGCAGAAGTCGGCTTGTTTTTTATTATTTTGGCAACATAACCCTTGACACAAAAAACCAACCCAGGTATATTATTAATTAACAAAATGTTAATTGTAAATCGAAACAGGAAAGGCGCAGGCAAATATGTCCAACGAACAAGCACTTCAGCAATACGATGTCCGAAAGTACCGCACACCTGACGGCTATACGTCCGACATCGCGGTCTTTACAATCCGTTCGGAGAAGACGGAAGCATTTAAACCGCCGGTTATGGAGCTGCAAATCATGCTCATCAAACGGAGTATGACGGACAGTGAGGGCCGCCCCAACATCGAAGCAGGGAAGTGGGCGCTGCCGGGCGGCTTTGTCGAACCAACAGAATCCGCGTTTCAAACGGCGGAGCGGGAACTGAAAGAAGAGACTGGGGTCGAGCATATTCATCTGGAACATTTTGGTGTATACGATACGCCGGGCCGGGACCCGCGGGGCTGGATCATATCGAACGCGCATTATGCGATCGTGCCTGAACACCATCTGTCCCAGAGAGCAGCCAATGATGACGCGAGCGAGGTTGAGCTGTTTCCGGTCGACGACGTCCTGTCGCTGGACTTGGCGTTTGACCATGAAGTCATCATCCAGGACGCCATTGCCGTCATCCGGCGGAAGCTGCTGGAGACGACGGCGGCCAAGGATTTTCTGCCTGAAGAGTTCACCTATTCGGAGCTGCAGAGCGTACTGCTCACCGTAACGAAAGATTCGGCGATTGCCCTGGATGCGGCTTTTGCCAGAAAGATCAAGTCCCTCCCGTTTATCCAGGAGGTGGCCGGCAAGAAGACGAGCCGAACGTCAAAGAAACCGACGCAGCTGTACCGCTTTATAGATGCGGATATCAGCAGCTCCATATATCACAGCAAGAAGTAAATCCATTGTGCGAAATAAAGATCTTATTTTTTTTGAAATCTGATTTAACATTTGGTTAATTGTTATTTTACAAAAGGAGGACCAACGAATGAATCAGCAACCGAATCCGGATACCAATCTTCATGCAGATGACAGCCTTGCGCTGCATACGGATAAATATCAGATCAATATGACGCAGTCCTACTGGCAGGATGGAATTCATGAACGACGGGCAATATTCGAGGTTTATTTTCGTAAAATCCCGTTTCACCACGGTTATGCCGTTTTCGCCGGACTGGAACGGGTGGTGCGCTATCTGCAGCAATTTCGTTTTACAGAATCCGATCTGTCCTACCTGAATGAAGATGGATACAGCGACGAATTTTTAAAATATCTCTCCGGGATCCGCTTCACGGGAACGGTGAAGTCAATGAGGGAGGGGGAGCTGGCGTTCGCCAATGAACCGCTGATGCGGATTGAGGCACCGCTGGCGGAAGCTCAGTTAATCGAGACGGCTGTGCTGAATATCGTCAACTATCAGACTTTGATCGCGACGAAGGCTTCCCGCATGAAGCAGGTTACCGGAAACGACGTCACGATGGAGTTCGGATCCAGACGGGCCCAGGAAATGGGTGCAGCCATATGGGGAACACGCGCGGCGTACATCGGAGGGTTTGATGCGACATCAAACGTGCGGGCCGGCAAGCTGTTCGGCATTCCGACTGCAGGAACGCATGCCCATGCGATGGTTCAGGCTTACAGGGATGAATATACCGCTTTCTGTAAGTATGCAGAGTCCCACCGGGACTGCGTTTTCCTTGTCGATACGTATGACACGTTGAAATCCGGGGTACCGAACGCGATTAAGGCGGCCAAAGCGTACGGCGATCGGATCACCTTCAAAGGCATACGTTTGGATAGCGGCGATCTGGCTTATTTATCTAAAGAGGCCAGAAAAATGCTCGACGATGCCGGTTTTCCGCAAGCCCGAATTTATGCCTCCAACGATCTCGATGAACAGACGATCATGAGCCTGAAAGCACAGGGGGCGCAGATCGATGTGTGGGGTGTCGGAACCAAGCTCATTACCGCTTACGATCAGCCCGCACTGGGAGCCGTTTACAAGCTGATTTCCATTGAGAACGAAACTGGTGATATGGTCGACACCATTAAAATCAGCTCGAATCCCGAAAAGATTACAACCCCGGGCAGAAAGCGGGTTTATCGCATCATCAATCGCAGCAACGGTAAGTCGGAAGGTGATTATATTGCGCTGGAGCATGAAGAACCACAGAAAGAGACGCGTCTCAAAATGTTCCATCCGGTGCATACGTATATTGCCAAGTTCGTGACCGGTTTTGAGGCAAGGGAGCTCCATCATCTGGTTTTTGACAGCGGAGAGCTGGTGTATGAACTGCCAGACTTGAAAGACATCAGAGCGTTTGCGCGTGATAACCTACAGGTGCTTTGGGAGGAATACCAGCGGATCTTGAATCCGGCAGAGTATCCGGTGAACCTGAGCCAGGCATGCTGGGATAACAAAATGAGGCTGATCGACGAAATTCAGCGGGACATCCAGCGGCAGCTGCAGCCTTAAGGAGGGGAACATGGCGAAAATCGGAATATACGGATCCTCGTTCGATCCTATTACCAACGTACATCTGTGGACGGCCAGCACCGTGGCCCACCGCTGCCGGCTGGACCGGGTGATCTTCCTGCCCTGTTCAAGCAAAAGGCCGGATAAATCGCTGCATGCCAGCGACGAGCACCGGTGGAACATGATTCAACTTGCGATAGATGGCAATGATAAATTTGTCGCTGACGATTATGAAATGAAGCAAGCAGGATGGGAAATTGCCACCTATCTGACGCTGAAGCATTATAAGGAGGCTTTCCCGGACGACGACATTTACTTTATCATGGGAGCGGATCTGCTGCTTGATATCGGGGAAGGGAAATGGAAAAAATCAGAGGAGCTCATCCAGGAAAACAAGTTCATCGTGATGGCTCGGGACGGGATTAACATGCTGGCGGCCATCAGCAAATCGCCGATTTTGCGGAATGCCGACGACGGACAGACGTTTCATTTGATCGACAAAGGGCTCGCGATGGAAATCAGCTCGACGTATATCCGGGATGAATTTCAACGAGGCGGTGAGCCGCGTTATCTGGTTCCCGACAACTGCTATGCTTATATGTGCCAACATAAACTGTACCGATAGAAGGGAGTCATTGATATGAAAAACCAACAACAAATTATTCAAGAACTTCATGTAAAGCCTGAAATTAAGCCGGAGGAGGAAATTCGCAGACGAATCGGTTTCCTCAAGGATTACTGCAAAAAGGCAGGGGCCAAAGGGTTCGTGCTCGGCATCAGCGGCGGGCAGGACTCGACCCTGGCAGGACGCCTTGCCCAGCTTGCGGTCCAGGAGCTGCGTTCGGAAGGATATGAGGCCAAATTTTACGCGGTTCGGCTCCCTTTCGGCATTCAGAAGGATGAGGACGATGCGCAGAAGGCGCTGGATTTTATCAAGCCGGACGAGAGCTATGATTTCAACATTATGAATGCCGTCAACGCTTTCGCCCTTACGTATTCTGAATCTACCGGAAACGGGCTTCCCGATTACCATAAAGGAAACGTCAAAGCGAGAATGCGGATGATCGCCCAGTACGCCATCGCCGGTGAGCGGCAGTGTTTGGTGATCGGGACGGACCATGCCGCCGAAGCGCTCACCGGATTTTTCACGAAATTCGGTGACGGAGGAGCGGATATTCTGCCGCTGACGGGGCTGACCAAAGAGCAGGGCCGTCAGCTGCTTAAAGCTTTGGACGCCGAAGCGAGGTTGTATCTGAAGACGCCTACGGCCGATCTGCTGGACAACAAGCCGCAGCAGCCGGATGAAACCGAGCTGGGCATGGAATACGAAGTGATCGACCAGTATTTGACCGGGCAGCAGGTTGACCCGCAGGAACAGCTCAAGATTGAGCAGCGTTATGACCGTTCGCAGCATAAACGTGAGCTGCCCGTGACTCCTTTTGATGAATGGTGGAAATAAGGCAAGGCGCCGGCTTTAGCCGGTGCTTTTTTACGTTAAATCGTTTTCTACCGTAAATCCGGTTTGTGCGGCTGCTATAATAAATGAAAAGAGTCGAATGAGGTGAGCCGGCATGGATATTCAGTCCATAATCCATCGAATAACACAGGATCTTGGTCAGGTTGATGGGGTCAGGGCCATCGTACTTGGTGGTTCCAGAGCCAGAGGGACGCATCATCCCGGATCCGATATCGATATCGGCATCTATTATGATTCAAGGGAAGGATTGGACATCAAAGAACTCCGTCGGATCGCTGCTGTCCTCGATGATGACGGCCGAACGGACCTGATCACGGAGATTGGCGGATGGGGACCTTGGATCAATGGCGGGGGCTGGCTGCACGTCGAACAAATCCCCGTTGATTTTTTGTACCGCGATATCCGCAAAGTCTCCATGGTGATAGAAGAATGCCTCGAGGGAAACGTCACGATTGATTATCAGCCAGGCCATCCTCACGGCTTTATTAACGCCATTTACATGGCGGAAGTCGCGTTGTGCCAAGTGCTATGGGATCCTGCGGACATCATTACCGCACTGAAGTCCAAGACGTCGCCTTTCCCAGCCGTATATCGGCAAGCGGTCATCGGCAAGTTTTTGTGGGAAGCCGAATTTTCGCTTGACATCGGGATGAAAGGGGTCGCCAAGAAAGACATCTCTTATGTGAGCGGATGCTGCTTCAGGGCGGTATCCTGCTTGAACCAGGTGCTGTTCGCCATAAATCATCAGTATTGCATGAACGAAAAGGGAGCGACAGCCATCGCCGACGCTTTCGAAATCGTACCGCCAGCCTATGCAGAGCGGGTCCATCAAATATTCACCTTGGTATCGGCAAATGCTGGACGGTTACAGGAGGCGCTTGATATTCTGCGCAAGCTGGTGCAGGAAACCAATAGGCTGGTCACCACGGGGGATTGAAGCAAGTGAGGGAAAGCAAGCATGCAGGAAAATATCAAAAAAGCTGCCGGGAATTCGGCAGCTTTTTTTGCATTTATTTGGATTGACTATACAATTATCTTAAAGTCTTGAGGGCTCCGCTCCAAGCCACGACTTGATCCAGCATCGCATTGACATTGTCCAGATGAAGGGCTTGCGGTTTAAAGACCGATCCGTTTTCAAAATCGGTGAACAGAGACAGCGTTGGATGAACGCGAACGTCGGCAACCAACAGTTCTCCCAGGATACCGCGGAGATGTTCCGCTGCGCGGGCGCCGCCGGTAGAGCCGTAGCTCACGATGCCTGCTGCCTTGTTGTTCCACGCTTCACGGGCGAAGTCAATCGCATTTTTCAGCGCGCCGGTAATGCTGTGGTTGTATTCCTGAACGATGAACACGAAGCCGTCCAGTTCTCCGAGCTTCTGGTTCCAGGCAGCGATGCCAGGTTCGGATCCATCTGTCGTTCCGAGGAAAGGCAGATTATAATCGCTGATATCCACGATTTCGTAGTTAGCGTCACCGCGTTGGTCGGCAATCTCCTTGATCCATTGTCCTACTTGCGGGCTTACCCGGCCTTGACGCGTGCTTCCCAAAATAATACCGATGTTCAATTTGCTCATTGTAACTTCCTCCTTGGCTGCTGTGCCAAATAATTTTTTGAAAAACGACATGTTTGCACCACCTGAATCATCTATGATGTATTTGGATTATGAACCGACTGCAGTCTGAATTCATCAGTAAGTTACTTTACGTAAGTTATTATATTTTTTAAATTTAATATTGTCAACATAAAAACTTTATTTAAGTAACTAAGGTGCTAACCTCTGGAAAAAGGAAGCATGTACTGCAGCGTGGAAGTAAACAAAAGCATAGCAAGTAAGATAGAGAGCGAGAGGTGAAATCATGTGATGAAGGCTATTACCGATTTTCAAATTCCAAACGTTCCATGGCATCGGTTGACGACGGCCTATGGGAGAGGCACGGACATTCCCCGGTTCATTAAAGAAAAACAGTACGCTTCCCTAGCGGGATTGATCGAACATCAAGGGACCTTGTGGCAGGTGACCCCATGGACCATTCTTGAACTGATGGAGAAACTAAGAACAGAGGAACCGGTACAGGTTTCCATCGAAGAGATCGATTTATTCCTTGCTGTAGCTTCTGCATTAGCAGATCAGGATATTCAAGAAGTGGGCTCGATAAAATCCTTGAAAGAGCTGCTGGATGACAAGTACCTCTGGCCCGAGCAAGAAGACGGAGACGAGGAGGAGTGGGAGGAAGAAGAACCTCGCGGCTACGAGCCGGATCCTTTTTACGGATATTATTATTTCAGCGGTGTGCTGCTAAAACAGGGTGAAGCGGAGTTCATCCGGATCATGAACGGAAACGAGGACCTTGCTCCCAGGATCAGAGAGCTGTTGGCTTTGCTTAAGCATATCGCCGCTGAATGAAATTTAGCTACAATTATCGTTAGGCAATTACGCTATGAAAAAAGCACACACCGCATTTAGCGGCGTGTGCTTACAGCGCATGAACAGCCTGTTACTTGCCTTGTATGCTCAGCTCGGCAAGAGTCGGATTCCAATCGACCTGGCATCCCAGCTGTTTGAACAGGGAGGCTGGCACCATGACGGCGCCGTTTATCATACTTACCGGGCCGGACAATGCCATGGACCGCCCCTGTGTGGCGGCTTCGGCCGAGCCGGGACGGAAAGTCACCGTAGTTTGGCCGTATTGCAACCTGTAAGTGGTCCCTTCCTGAGTTGTAGAGGCCTCGAGAGAGCCTCCGAGCTCCTTCGCTATGCTTTTTACAGGGACAATGATCGAGTTATTCTTGTTGATCGCCGGGAAGGAGGCGGGGAGCAGGCTGCCGTTGATCCGAATGGTGATCGGCCGCTGAATGGGAACCGGTGCGTATTCCATGCCGTCACCCGCATTACGCGCGACGCCAACCTCGTTCCAATTGTTCGCCCCCCAGCCGAATACCTGGCCTTTGGCATCAACGGCCAAACGATGGGTATCCCCGGCCGATGCCGATACGATCCGCTGCAGTCCTTTGACTTTAACGGCCGATCGGCCCGGTTTGCCGTCGTACATCCACACTTCGCCTTGCCGGCTCACCAGCAACATATAACCGATGGAAGCATACACATTTTGAACCTGAAGGGACGGCTGAATGCTCACTGGCTTTACATACAGCTTTTCTGTGCCGGAAGAAGCTTGGATAGACGACCATTTCCAAACCTTGCCGGATCTGTCTACTCCATAAGCGTCATAGGCATGCTGCGTGGAAATTTGCTTCAATGCCGGCAAACCCTGTATTCGGACCGGTACGGAGAAGTGAAGCTGATTGTCTGAAGTGTTCACCGTAAACCTCCAGACAGATCCGGCGGAATCCAGCGCACAGATATAATCGGAAGCTGACTGCAGCTGGACGATATTTTTCAAGCCCTTAACTGAAATCGGCTGGCTCGAATCGCCGCTCTTCTGATCTTTCATCCACGCTTTAACGGACCCATCGCTTCCGAGACCAAAGCTGTATTTTTGCAGTGTCGTTACTTGCGAGATTCCGGATAAACCCCGGAGTGCTCGCGGAACCTGGGTTTCCCGGACGTAGCCCGGTCGTGATCCCCATTCCCATACCGTACCGTCGCGTGCGACGCCCAATTGGTAACCATACCCGTCGGTAGCTATCGAGTTCAATGGTGGCAGTGTGTTGAGACGAACAGGTGCCACCATGCTGGAAACGGCCGTAGTATCGGGAATCCCGAGTTCGCCCAATAAGTTTCTTCCCCAGGTCCACACCGAGCCGTCTGCCCGGAGTCCGACCGAATAATAATTCCCGGCTGCTACCTGAACGAAAGCCGTTCCCAAAGCGGCGGTGCTGGAAGCTGACGCGGCTGGTGACTCTGCAGAGCTGGAAACCGATAACCGTGCTGCAGAATCCATTCGATCTCCCGGTTGAGTGGATGCTGCCGCAAGCGAATGGGGTGATACCGCCGTCACAACCACTGCAGATAGCAGCACCCCTTGCATGAAGTGGGAATATTTCATGATCATCCTCCGTGTTCTTTTACTTGAATCTACTAATCAAGACGCAAGCATCATGCGGGAAGTTGCGCGGCCCAAGCATAATCTTAATCGGACAAGCTCAGTGCCCGGCCAACCGTTGCCCCGGCCGCTCTCTCCGCTTTATAATTCTATTTAGTAGAATCTAGAGACAGGAGGCGGATATGATCGATCAGCAGGAGTATGGAAAATACGTGCTTGGATTGATGGATGAAGAAGAGGCTGAAGAAACTGTAGGGCCCATTGAAGAAGAGATGTTTTACAGCTATTTTCAAATCTATATGCCCAGCGGAAAAGGGGTGGAAGCTACGTTCGCACCCTTGGAAGACGGTGATATCTTTTTACAACGCATCCTCCCGATCTATGAAATGCTGGATCCGCAGGACTTTCAAGGGGAATGGGTGCCCGGGTATTTTAACGGAAAATCCGATCATGTATCCGAAGAGGAGCTCAGGGAACTCGGCAAAAGGCATATCCTCGGTTTGAAGCAGCTGATGGACGATCATGCCGAGCTGGAGGAAGCGGTTGAGGCATCGGCGTATCTCGGAACGGTCTCCGAAATAGTCATCGTATCCGGCAGCGAATTCGAAAAATTCCGAGAGGAATATGATCCCGTCGTACACGAATCGTTGTTTGAACTGGTGAGTGAGCATACGGATGATCAGGAACCTGTTCAAATATTGAGCGAGGCTTATTATTCCATTGCCTGTGACTACTGGATTTCGTACTACCTTCAATGGCACCGATACCGGCTTAAAGGAGACCCGCTTGCTCCGTATTTCGAGCTGTACAAGCTCGGATATTCGGCGATTTTTGCGAACGGTAAGCTGTATATCGGTAAGCCATAGAAGTTGAAGCTGTCGACGCAACGGAATCTGATGAAAAAGGCGCCCATCCAAGATGGCCGCCTTTTTGTGTTTCATACAGTAATGATCAGTTTGATGTGCCGCGTACCTTGCCTTTCTTGTTCAGCAGCGGATAAAACAGAATGCCGCTGACGATCAACACAATGCCCAGCAGGAAGGTTTTCAAATCCGCCGTTCCCGCGATGATGACCCAAAGCGAATACAATGCCGCAAGCCCCGCGATCATGCCCTCGGTTACCCGTTCTTTACGAGCCGTAAAGGTTTCTCCGGTCCAAATCAGCTTAATATGATAGAGTGAAGCAATCAAATAAGGGACCAGATAGGCAAGCGTGGCAATGTAAATGATAAAATCGAACGCCGCCGAGATCGAGCCGGAGATCGTCGACAGCAGCAGAACCTGACCGACCGCGTTCGAAATCCATAGCGACGTCTTCGGCATGCCCTTTCCGTTTTCCTTGGAAAAGGAAGGGAGAAACACGCCCAGCTTGGCGGCCTGAAACGGCACCTCGGCGCTCAGCAGCACCCAGCCGATCGTCGATCCAAGCAGGCTGATCAAGCCCAGCGCAGCGAGGAGCTTGCCGCCGATCGGGCCGATTACCGCTGTGATGCCGTCCACCAGCGGATTCTGGGAAGCCATCAGCTGATGCTGTGTCAGCAGTCCCATCGTCAGGATGCTGATGCCCACATACAGGACGATGGAGATGAGCAGCCCGGCAATGGTTGCGCGGCGGATGTCCTGCTTGCGGCGGGCGCGGGCGGCAAAGACCATGGCGGATTCGACGCCGATAAAAGCCCACAGCGTTCCAACGGCAGCAGCATTGACCTGGGACAGCAGGCTGAGCGTTTCGCCGCTGTCATTGGTCCGTGGAGCCAGGAAGGGGCCGATGTTGCTTTTTTGAAAAGCGAATAATGCAATGATAATAAACAAGGCAAAGCCAACTACTTTGGTAGCCGTCGCGATAAAATTCAATCGGCCCGCGCCGTTCATGCCTTTCATGCAGATGG
This sequence comes from Paenibacillus sp. PSB04, assembly GCF_025809195.1. Lineage (NCBI taxonomy): Bacteria > Bacillati > Bacillota > Bacilli > Caryophanales > Paenibacillaceae > Paenibacillus > Paenibacillus sp. PSB04. Next base: position 5,274,097 of record NZ_CP081301.1, on the reverse strand, counting down.
CATGCGTGCCCCACAGCAGAAGCGAGCAGACGATAAATGTCAGCACATTGCCGGCCTTTAACGTGAATATTCCGGTATCCACCCACACCTTATCGCTGGTCAACACGGGAAAAAAGGTGGACAGGTAACTGGCGAACGTCGTAATCACCGCCACAAACCCGGCTATATTGCCTACCCAGTACCCCCAAGTGGACATGAAGCCGGCCAGGCGGGAGCCATGTGAGCCTTCCCGGAACAGCTCCTTCGCATAAATTTGCGGCCCGCCGCTCAGCTCCGGCTTACGGACAGCCAGGCTTCCGAAAACCAGCGCCAGCATAAGAACCCCGAGCCCAGTCGCCAACCAGGCCAGAATGACGCCCGCAGGGCTGGCCGCTTCGGACAGCGAGCGGGGCAGCATAAAAATTCCGGAACCGACCATATTCCCCACGACGAGAGCGGTCAAAATCCAGAATCCCAGTTTGTGTCTGGTCATGATGTCAAACTCCTTTTGAATGAATATTGCATCGACTTGTTGAAAAAACACTGACAAGTATTAATCATACACTTTCTTCTGGTAAAGCACCAGAGTAAAATTTAGGGGAGCCAATTTTATGACGTTACGCCTTCTGTAGGTTTCGCTTGTCCATTCGGCGGGGAAGAATAAAGAAGATAGAACAAAGATGGAACAACTTTGCACAAGGAGCGTGGGAATGTTGAGAGAAATCCGTGAAGCAGGTCAAGGGTTCGTGATGGTAGAGGGTGATCGGGCGGTGGCGGAAATCACTTTTCAGCCCGTAGACGACAGAACCATCGTCATAGATCATACGTATGTGTCCGAAGAGCTGCGAGGACAGCGGATCGGGGATGAACTGGTCAAAGCAGTGGTGGATATGGCCCGGAAGGAAGGCAAGAAGATTATTCCCGCCTGCTCATTTGCCCATGTTCAATTCAAGCGGCATAAAGAGTATAAGGATGTGTGGCAGCAGGAAGAACGCTGATCGAACAATAAGAAATGAGGTGGGAGCTGTGAAACGAAAAATACTCGTTACCGGTGCAGCCGGACGGATCGGAAGCTGTGTAGCGGATGGACTCCGGTCGACAGGCAAGTATGAAGTGGTCGCAACAGATATTCGTCCCGATCCGGAGCACGGAGTCGGCAAGCTGGACATCACGGATGGAGAGGCTGTGGCGGCAGCGCTGGAGGGCATCGATACGGTGCTTCATTTTGGCTGGGCTAAAGACGAAGACGATTTCCTCGGGAAGGTGCTTCCGATTAACGTGACAGGTGCTTATCACATTTATGAAGGCGCCCGTAAAGGCGGCGTATCGAGGGTTATTTTCGCCAGTTCCAATCATGCCACCGGCTTTTATAAAGTAGGAGAGCATATCAAGCCCGAGGATCACCGGCCCGACAGCTTTTATGGGCTCAGCAAAAGCTATATCGAGCTGCTGGGCCGTTACTATTCTGATAAGTATGGAGTTTCCTCCGTGAACATCCGGATCGGCAATTTTCCGGGCGACGACCGTCCGCACTCGGACCGTACTGCTCATATTTGGATCTCCCGGCGCGATATGGTGCAGTTGGCCGAATGCTGCATTGAGGCAGATCCATCCCTTAAGTTTTTGACCATGTACGGAACCTCAGCGAATGACGACAATTATTATGATATTGGATATCTGCGCGAAAAAATCGGCTATGTGCCAAAGGACAACGCGGCGGACGTGCTGGCACGGCAGGGGCTGGACGAAGACGACATCAAGCAGGAGGAAGGAGTATACCAAGGCGGTCCAGGGGTAAAGAAGGAATAGGCATAGAAATAATGCTTCTGAATATGTCCCCGAGAAAAGAGGGAATTGCTTTTATAAAAAGTTGCGAAGGAGTTATGTCGTCTGCAGGCGGTGTAGCTCCTTTTCTTGTTGACTTTGATCAATGAGCTCGGCACAAAAAGCTTGCATCGGAACATAAGAAAAACGTCTATCGACGTACCTTCAAAGAAGACAGACCGCATTTAGCCGAAGTTTTTCTTGCGATTATAGAATGGTTCAGCTTCGCTGAAATTTATAAATTCTATAATCTTAAAAAAACTCCGCCAGACGGAACGTTATCCCGTGAAAGGCGGAGTTAGAAAGTAAACAAAAATAGAGTTGCCAAAATGAAAGCAACATGGTAAATTTAAATATGCGTCATGCGATCCCTATTGATTTAATCAGTATTTCCTAATTATATCTTACACCATAGCGTCGGTTCCGTCAACCCCCATTTTTCAGAAGCTCACAATCATTTGTGTAAAGGAGTGTTTCTTCATGAGTCAAGAACTTCAACAGGAGCAGCAGCGGGTGGATCAGGTGATTGGCATCATCCAAGATCAGATCAACGAATATGAGGAAGCAACGGCCCGCCGCCGGCAAGAGGTTGTGGACATCCGTAAGCATTTCTGGGAAGACGTTACGGTGAACACGGACAACTTTGACGATTTTCTAGAAACGATTATCAGCTTAAGGCAGCAGTCCGAGGTTCTCTCCTTAAGCCAGGGAAGCCACCGCCAGTCCTCCAAGCGGCTGTTCCAGCTTCAGCGCATGCAGGATGTGCCGTATTTCGGGCGGATTGATTTTGCCGAAGAGGGAATGAACGAGACAGAGCGCGTGTACATCGGCGTTTCTTCACTCACGGATGCTACTGGTGAAAAGTTCCTGATTTATGACTGGAGAGCCCCGGTCTCAAGCATGTATTACGACTGCACACCGGGTCCGGCTGAATACATCACGCCCGGCGGGCCGATTCAGGGCACGCTGGAGCAAAAATGGCAGTACATCATCCGCAGCGGAGTTATTCAGTCGATGTTTGATACCCGGCTCACCATCGGTGACGAGATTCTCCAGCAGGTGCTCGGTCAATCCGCAGACACGCACATGCGAAGCATCGTGGCGACGATTCAGCAGGAACAGAACCGGATTATCCGCCATGACAGCGCACGTCTGCTCATTGTTCAGGGGGCGGCCGGGAGCGGCAAGACGTCGGCGGCACTGCAGCGGATCGCTTATTTGCTGTACAAATACCGGAACCGTTTGACGGCGGACCAAATGCTTTTATTTTCGCCAAACGCCATGTTCAAGAGTTATGTCTCCAGCGTGCTGCCAGAGCTTGGGGAAGAGAATATGCAGCAGGTCACGTTTCAGGAGTACCTGAATCACCGGCTGAGCGGCTTCTTCGACGTTGAAGATCCTTACACGCAGCTGGAATACGTCCTTACGGCTTCGGAAGACCCGGACTATCGGGTGCGGATGGCGGGTATCCGCTTTAAGGCGACAAAGGCGTTTTTTGATCGGATCCAATCCTGCCGCCAGGCGCTGGAACAATCCGGAATGGTATTCAAGGATATATCCTTTAAAGGCAAAACGCTCGTTTCCGCCGAGGAAATTCTGGAGAGATTTTACAGTGAGCACACGACGCTTCGCTTTAACAACAGACTGGAAAAGTTGTCGGATTGGTTGAAGGAGCTGGTCAAAGAAGCGGAGAAGGCCGAGAGAAGAAAGCCTTGGGTGCAGGACGCCGTTGAGCTGGTCGACAATGATGAATACCAGCAGGCTTATGCGCATCTTCGAAAAAAACACGGGTTAACCGAAGAATCGGAAGAGGATGTGGATCTGGAACTTGTCCGTAAGGAGCTCGCGCGCCGGATCGTTAGCAGGAAATTCAAACGTATTCGGCAACAAATTAAAGATTTGGGCTTTATCGATACGCCGGCCATCTATAAGCAAATGCTGGTTTCCCATCCGGCTGACGGCGAGGTTGAAGGAGCAGAACTTCCTTCCGAATGGAACGAAATCAGCGAAATGACGTCCCAACAGATGGACCAAGGGAAGCTTTTATATGAGGACGCGACACCTTATTTGCTGTTAAAAGAGCTGATCGAAGGCTTCCAGACCAATGTTTCGATCCGGCATGTCCTCGTGGATGAGGCGCAGGATTATTCGCCGTTTCAATTCGAATTTATAAAAAGGCTGTTCCCGGCGGCGAAAATGACGGTGCTTGGCGACTTCAACCAGGCAGTCTTCGCGCACGCCGACGGTACGGATGATTTCGGCATGCTGGCCGAATTGTACGGAGAGGAACAAACCGATGCCATTATTTTGAACCGAAGCTACCGGTCCACCAGACCGATCGTCGAATTTACACGGGCGCTTATCCCGAATGGGGAAGAGATCATTCCTTTTGACCGGAACGGAAGCCGCCCCGTACTCACGAGAGCTGCCGACGCGGAGCAATTACATCAGTCCATTCGGCAAAAAGTCAAACAATTCCGGGAACAGGGGCACCGGACTGTTGCGATTATTTGCAAATCCGCAGCCCAAAGCGCATCCGTATTTGAATCCCTTCACGATCTGGAGGATATCAAGCTCGTTACCAGCGGTTCGATCGAATATAAACAGGGGATCGTCGTCATTCCGGTATATTTAGCCAAAGGAATCGAGTTCGATGCAGTGATCGTCTATAACGCTTCGGACGAAGAATACGGAGAAGAGAGCTTGCGTCGGCTGTTCTATACCGCCTGTACCCGGGCCATGCATGAACTGCAACTGTACAGCATCGGGAAACCGAGCCGTTTTGTTCAAGAGGCAGCTTCATGGATTGCGGAAGATTCGATTTCATGAATTGAAAACCATCCCCATTTCATGTATCGTCAATCACAATGAGAGACGCTGCATGTGGGGAGGACCATATCATGACGGGTAAGATCGTTGTCGTATTAAAAGCTGTAATCATCCATCAAGGCCGTATCCTGATCCTCAAACGTTCCGGTTCAGACGAAGTAGGCGCGGGAGGCTGGGAAACGGCCGGTGGGAATCTGGAGTTTGGCGAGGATTTGGATAGCGCTTTGATTCGCGAAATTAAAGAAGAAGCGGGGATTCACGCAAGTATCGATCGATTGCTGTTTGCAACGACATTTTTTACGGATCCGGGGAGGCAAATTGTGCTTTTATCTTATCTGTGCAGAACCGACGAACCGCGTGTAACCCTGTCGCATGAGCACGACGAGTATAGATGGGCTACGAAGTCGGAGCTCGTTCAATATTTGCCTGAGGAGATCATCAGCGACTTTACGAACCATGGCGTCTTTGCGCTCCCTGAACTGATTTAATTCCGTATCAGTGCGTAGGCTAACGATCTTTATTGCATTTTATCCACTCTACGCCGCTTTAGGAGCGATTTGAAAATTTCACAGTTAGATGACGGCCGCAAAATCATTACGGTGCAAATGAAAAGAAATCTGGGCTGAGTTCAAACAAATTTATCGGAAGCGGCGGTTTGACAAGGCATATAAAGAGAAAGCCCGCTTTGCAGCGGGCTCGTTATGCTCTCAGCTCTCAGTTTATCGAATCTTTTATTTAGTTCTGCTTCTCGGCTGCCAGAATCATTCCCGAATATTCCAGAGCCTCGATTCGGTAAGTGCCGCCACTCTCTATGACAATTTGCTTGTACCCGAGCTCGTATTCCTTACCGTCCTCTGTTCGTACGCGGTCCCCGCCACGTCTAGGATCCCATATTTCGACGACGTTCACGGTTTTGACCACTGGCCCCTGAACGATATCTGCTGTTACTCTCCCCAGCATAACTAAAGGGAATAACGATAGGAAGAATATAAAAATGGCTAATAGCAAGTCTGCTCTTCGCGTAACCGGTTGCCGTTTGCCGTACCGAAGCACCACGTATGTAAAAATATAGCTGAAAAATATCAATGCCGCGCTGTATCCGGCGATTCCAATCCACAAAAATTGGCGGACATGACCATCATACTTCACCCCGACAATAGCCAGTTCTACCAGGCATAGCAATAGCAGGACGATCCGCAGGATGTTTCTTTTCTTTTGGTACCAGACCCTTGGTGGAGAAACTAGAGCTCCCAACTCCTTCATGGGCATCTCCTTTCGTCATTCGATCATATTTGGACTTATCAAAGCCGACACCTGCAAGCAGGACGCAGCACATACCGGCATCATTCAAAAAATAATGGAAGATCCTGCAAATTGCAAGCCAAATATCAGGGAACAGGAAAAGTGTATGAATCATCAAGCACACAGGTGCACGCTGCTGAAACCCGATCTAGTGCGGCTCCGTAATGTTACAAGGACAACATTTTTGAGCTCACAGGGGGAACGAGCGCGTGGCCAGGCATTCGAAAAGTCAAACAAAGCACAGCAGCACAAAGACTCATCAAGGGGATCGCAAAGGTAAATCCAAGCGGAAAGGGAAACCGGCCGGAAGCCGGGCTTCCCGTCTTTGGCTGGGTTTATTAAAATTCCTGGGCTTTTTCATATTAGCCGGCTTACTGCTGCTGTATTGGGACTCGGCCAGGTTGGCCTCATTAATCTCACATGCGGCTCCGGTTCAGCAGCTGACAGCAGACACGAACGGGATCGTCCGGATCGAAGGAGAAGCTGAGGGGGAGACCGCTGCAGCGGATCAAGGCAAGTTACGGCAGCGTTACCTGCTCCTTCAAAAGGAAAAGTTTAATTGGCATTGCAGCAAAAGCGGATGTAACTATATGTGGAATGAAGACGCCGTCCCGCAAGTATGGGGGATTTTAAGCATTCAAGGCGTTAAAGTGGAGAGTGAACGTTTCAAATTCTACTCCGGCTGGCTGCCTCTGGATTTCGAAACAGTAGAAACGAGCCAACTCCCCTTTGTCCATGAGGGGGAAACATCCCGCCCGCTGCTTGTGGAGAGCCCTAAGGAAACGGCCTACGGTTATCACGCGCTTAGTCCAGGGCAAAGGATCACGGTGATCGGCCGTGCCGTTAACGGACATCTGGAGCCCATTCATCTGCCCGGCGAGGGAGAAGAACAGCGTATGATTTTGATTGGAAGCAGTGTAGAGGAAATGCTCTCCAGTGAAAAGGAAACGCAAACCGGGGTTCTCATCGCTACCGGATTCGTCATGCTGTTTTTGGTCCCTGTGATCGTCGGGTGGATCCGAAAATTGTTCAAGAGGCTTCAGACTCTGCAAAGCAAATAGTCTTTATTTACGTAACGTCAACGAACATCGTAGCCGACCAATTGCAAATCGAAAAGCAAGTTCATCTGAACAGGTTAAAAGTCCGCGGAAACCGCGGACTTTTTCGTTTGCTCAGAATGGTTAAGCGATTGGAGTTTGCAGTTCTCTCGGGGCATTGGCACGTCTATAATCCACAGCGTCCCGGACCCGGGAATCGGGCCGGTCAACATCCTCTTTTCACAATTAAGATTCACTAAAGCTTGTTCTCTTAAGCTATTCATACGCAAGGGACAAGGTATAACATACACAACCAAAACGGATGCGGGAAAGGAGGTGAGTTCCTTGAAAAAAACTTCGTTACTTACCGGTATTGTCATCGGATCGGTTTCTGTCCTTCTCCTTGTGCTGCTTATCAAATGGAGCCTCTTTATCGGGCATGATGTTCCGGGAAAAACCTGGCACGGTCTTGTCGAACAGGGGCATCATGGGTATCCGGGATTTACGAGACCAGGAGGGCGCTCGGAAGTGGGAATGAACTCGGTGTGGACGGCACTGCTTCAGACGGCTCTGATGATCGGCGGGATGCTCCTCTTCCTGAAAAGCAGGGGAGGGCTGAAATGGGCCGGAGCCATCCTGGCTGCCCTGGGTACACTCAGCTTATTTACCCCGCTGTGGGGCACGATCATTCTGATCGCCGTTTTCCTGCTGTATAAAAGGATTGTCAGCCAGCGTAAATTGCTTTCCGATCCGGGCTTTTCCGACGTGACGCCGTTATCATATGAGCAAAGTTCTAGCCGAGGACAATTCCTGGATGAATGGGAACGCAGACAACATAAGGAGGATTAATATATGGGAATTTTTACGAGAATCAAAGATATAGCCGTAGCAGACGTGCACCGTCTCTTGGATCAGGTCGAAGATCCCGTCAGCATGGCCAAACATTATATCAGACAGCTTGAAGACCAGATCGATCAAGCACGCGGGGCGCTGCAAACCCAGATTGCCGCGGAGCAGCGGTATGATCTGCTGCTGGCATCAACTGCTGAAATCGTCAGAAAGCGGGAGCGCCAAGCTCAGCTAGCCGTCGAACGCAATGAAGACGATATCGCGGCGATGGCCATTCAAGAGAAGCTGCATCACGCCAAGCTGGAGCAGACCTATACGGAGCAGCGTGATACGGTCAGAAAACAGGCCCAATCGCTTCGCGGTGAAATTCAACGGCTGCAGGACGTGCACAAAGAGCTAACGGACAAGCTGGCATTTTTGCTAGTACGTGCCAATGCGGTGAATACGATGCGGGATACGGCAAGAACCGCTCCTGTCTCCGATATCAGCAAAATCTCCCGCGGTTTTGAGCGCATGGAGCAGAAGCTGATGCACGTAGAAGCAGGGACGCTGGCTTATCAAGCGGCTGACAAATTAACGGATTGGTCGCGTCAGCAAGAAGTTCAGGAAGAACTGGCCAGACTGAAGTCAGCCAAACAAAGCTCTTAATCCTGGAAGTGAAAGGTGTATGGTGAACCCCTGTTTCTTAGAGAAGCGGGGGTTTGCCTTTTTATAGGAAACGGATTTCCAGTAACGAAAGTGTCATTGCTTCCTTCCCGTGATATGGTAATCTCATTGAAGGGGATTCATTTCCATTGGGGACCGAAATCCACGGCATAAGGAGGAGAAACATGAGTTTGCTGTCATTTTTTAAAAGATTGCTGGGTTCCGGTTCGGCTTCCGGGGATAACTCAAAAGAAGGGAATAAGGGTCACGGGTTTGATACACCCATACCACCATACATAGGCATCAATAAAGAGATACAAGGTTTATCCGATCTCGTCATACGATTGGAGAACGCGCTGGGAATGGACTATATGGAGCACGTAAAGCAGCGGGTTATGGAGCGCCATCCCATCAGCCAAACCCAGTATCAATGGATGCTTCTGGAAGTGAAGAGGTTCTTTCTCATGTGCGCGATTCTCAAGCAGGTTCCCATGTTCAGTAAAGATGCCGACCTGATCTGGCATGAAATGCTGATGTTTACCCGCGATTATGATCGCTTCTGCACCACGTTCGCAGGACGGTTTATTCATCATCAACCTAACGTGGCCTACACGAATAATAAAAAATTGCCGGAAGAAGAGAGGGCACGGTATGATTTGATCTACAGCATGCTGTTTCACATTTATCCGGCAAACGAGGCACTTCTGAATCCGTTTTTCCAATTTAAAATCGACGAAGAGTTCTTTCAAACCTTCGACAATCTAAACGATCAAGAGATCCGCAGCCGATATTTTCAGAGCAGTTCCGATGCCGCAATCGAAGCCATTCAACTGGCCATCATCGGCTCGATCCGAAAACATTATCGTGACGTCAAGTCAGCAAAACCCGGCACATTGAGGGCAAGCCGTCCTTTGCCTCCCAGAAGCGGCCGAGGTCAATCCAGTGGCATCCGCCGAAGTGAGGAGAACGGGGTGACGGTAGATCCGTTCAGCTCCATTCTGTTTCTGACGGCCATGGATACGGATCCGTGGAATGATGACGACCCTTCGGGCGATTGGAATCCTTCTGACAGCGATCCTTCGACAAATCCTGGGGTGGACGATTCAGGCCTATCTCCGGACAGTGACAGCCCTAGCGGCGATGATTCCGGCAATTCTTCTTGCAGTTCGTCCAGCGATTCTTCCTGCAGCTCGTCCTCATGCAGCTCCTCATCCTGCAGTTCCTGTGGAGGGGGAGGAGACTAGGAAACCTGTACATCTTTACCTTCAAAAAATTCATCTGCTTTCTGCAGGTGGATTTTTTTGTCATTTATATTGACCAGCAGGTCAGCATCCTGTATGATTTTACTAACCAATTGGTCAGCATACTCAAAAAGAGGTGATGAGACTGCCGATACAGCTCTACGAACAGGAGAAAATTTTGCAAGCCTGCTTAACTGTGTTTGCCCGCAACGGCTACAAGAACACTTCAACGGAAATGCTGGCGGCTGCTGCCGGGATCTCCAAAGCTTTGATCTTTCACCATTTCACAAGTAAGAAGAAACTGTATCTTAGCTTAGTGGACCACTGCTTTGAGAAGGTCCGAACGCGTATCCATTTTGATGAGCGGACTACGGAACATGCTGATTTTTTTACAGCCATCACGGAGTTAAGCCGTGCGAAACTCGGCTATTTTCGCGAGCATCCGGATGAATGGAAGTTGGTATATGAGGCATTTTATGCCACACCGGATGGCTTGAAGGAGGAAATCGAGGATAAGTACGGCCAGGTGAGCGAAGCCCGGAATGCGCTGTTGGCACAGCTTTTTGACAAGGTTCCCCTTCGCGAAGGCGTAAATCAAAAGTATGCATTCGAGCTCGTCATGTCTGTAACCAGACATTTCGAAACGAAGTTTCTGGATGAGACGAAGGGGATGAGCCATATTGACGAAGCCTATACCCGCAGCATTATGGAGGAATTGGAAGCTTTTTGTGACATGATCCGATACGGTATGGAAAACTAAAGTGAAGAGGTGAGCGGCCGTGAAAGACATCACCAGCAGTGATTTGGTGGCACCGGAAACGATGCGTGATTTCAACGCGTTTTACCAAAAACTGGTCAATCGACAGGAAAGACTTTACCGGCTTGACGACTTTTTTGGCATGGGCAAAGCTTGGATAGCTTTTCGGTATGAGGATGTCTCAGCGATTTTGAAAGATCCCCGGTTCCTTTCGGACCGGCGAAAGTTCGCTTCACAGCAACAATCTTCACCTGAGAAAAGCTCCGTCAATGAATTGCTCGAATGGTTCAAAAGCATGCCTAATATGCTCATGGTGGATCCACCCGATCATACCCGGCTCCGGCGTTTGGTCTCCAAAGCATTTACGCCCCGAATGATCGAGGATCTGCGCCCGCGCATCCAACAAATCGCCGACGAGCTGCTGGATAAGGTGGTCAGCCGGGGCAAGATGGAACTCATTTCTGAATTTGCTTATCCGCTGCCTATCATCGTCATCTCGGAGATGCTGGGAATCCCCGGCCATCATCAGGCGCGATTTCGCGAGTGGACCTACAAGCTGGCTGAAGGCGCGCTGAACCCCGGCCAAGCAAACTTGGTTCAAGAAGCCCTACAGGAGTTTATTGATTACATTCAATCTTTGATTTCCGAGAAGAGGGTGCGGCCCGGTAACGATGTAATCAGCGGTTTGCTGCAGGCATATGACGAGGGCGATAAACTTAACGAGAACGAGCTGCTCTCTACCATTTGGCTGCTCATTACAGCAGGACATGAAACGACCGTGAATCTGATCGGCAACGGAACCCTGGCACTGCTTCAGCATCCAGAACAAATGCAGCTGCTACGTGAGGATCCGACCCTTCTGCCGGGTGCGGTTGAAGAGCTGCTCCGGTATGCGGGGCCGGTTATGATTACGGGCCGGGTTGCAGATGAAGATATCGAGATCCATGGTACACTCATTCGAAAAGGCGAGATGGTTATGGTTTCGCTGGCCGGAGCGGATATGGATGCAAGCCGATTTGACGGGCCAGAGCGGCTGGACATCACAAGACAAGAAACTGATCATTTGGCGTTTGGCAGAGGAATCCATCTTTGCTTGGGAGCACCCCTTGCCCGCATGGAGGGACAAATCGCGTTCGGCTCCCTATTGCGGCGCTTTCCCAACCTGCGTCTCGACGTGAAACCGGAAGACCTGGCATATCACTACAGTACGCTCCGATCATTGGTGAGCCTTCCCGTCAGCTTTTAAAGCTTCTTCATATTCATGTTAGAGGAAAAGTCCGCGAAATGCGGACTTTTTCTTTTGCTTCCAATTCATTGATCAACTCGCCTGGAGACAGGCGAGTTTTTATTTGTGACCGCAGCTCATAAAGGTTCTCTCCGTTTTGTTGCACCTTCTATCAATTTAAGGTTGCTGTAAGGTTGGGATTAACATGCTGAAAGGTTCGGGATTTAACCTAAGTGATGTAGGCGATAAGGAATGAATACAACCCAATTGAAGGAGACACTCATGAAAACGATACTGCAAGCGGAGAACGTCAATAAAACCTTTGGCACCAAAGGAAACCAATATACGGCACTGCACCATATCAGCCTTAGCATCGAAGAGGGCGAATATGTCGGCATCATGGGACCATCCGGTGCGGGGAAATCCACCCTGTTGAACATTTTTTCGACGATCGACACGCCGACTTCCGGGGAAATCATCATTGATGGGCACAACATCGTGACTATGAATGAAGAAAAGCTGTCCGATTTCCGTCGGAATAGGCTCGGCTTTATTTTTCAGGACTATAACCTGCTCGATACACTCACGGTCAAGGAAAACATTCTGCTCCCGCTGGCCCTGTCCAAAGTATCGGCAGCAGAGATCGAACAGCGGGTTAACGAGATTGCCGACACGTTTGGAATCCGTGAAATCCTTGATAAGTACCCGTACCATATCTCGGGCGGACAAAAGCAGCGGGCAGCGGCTTCCCGGGCGATCGTGGCCAATCCGAGCCTGATTTTGGCGGACGAGCCGACCGGCGCGCTCGATTCGAAGTCGGCCACCCGCCTTCTGGAAAGCTTGAGCCGGCTGAATCAGGCAAATCGATCCACCATTATGATGGTTACGCATGATGCGAATGCGGCGAGCTACTGCAAGCGGGTCATTTTCATCAACGACGGCCGGCTGTTCATGGAACTCCGGAAGGATAGTCTCTCGCGAAAACAGTTTTTTGGTCAAATACTCGAGGTTCTGGCGACGCTTGGAGGTGAGGAAGATGACATTGTTTAATATCGCCGGCAAAAATATCCGGAATAACTTCAAACATTATTTTCTGTATTTTGCATCAATGATTTTCAGCATCGTTATTTATTTTACGTTTGTGTCGTTGAAGTATGATCATACCATTCAATCGGCATCGGAAGGGTCAGATAAAATCAACTCGGCGTTCAGCGGAGCGGCTGTCGTCCTGATCATCTTCGTCGCCATCTTTATCTGGTATTCGAATTCGTTTTTTACGCGTAAGCGCAAAAAGGAGGTCGGACTGTACTCATTACTCGGCGTCCGAAAAAAGCAGATCGGCCGCATGCTCTTTTATGAAAATTTCCTGATGGGTGTGTTGGCACTGCTGGTCGGCATCGCGCTTGGAGCCGTGCTCAGCCGTTTTTTTGTCATGCTTCTGATGAACGTGATGGGTTACGATGCCATGCCGAACTTTGCCATTTCCCCGGCAGCCGTCCTGAACACGATTACCGTGTTCTTAATCATTACGCTGATCACTTCGGTGCAAGGCTACCGCCTGATTTACCGGTTCAAGCTGATTGAGTTGTTCCGGGCGGACCAGGAGCGGGAGAAGGAACCTCGGTCATCGGTGTGGATTGCTCTTCTATCAGTCTTGCTTGTTGGTTTCGGCTACTGGCTTGCGCTGCAAAACATGCTGACGTCACAGGCATGGAAAACGATTGGTGTGCTGGTGACCCCGCTGGTTATTCTGGTCTCGGTTATTCTCGGCACGTATCTGCTGTTTAACACATTGACCGTTACACTGCTGAAGCTGGCCCGCAAACGGAAAAGAAGCTATTGGCGGGGGTTGAACCTGATTGGAACTTCCCAGCTTTTGTACCGGATGAAAGGGAATGCACGCACGCTGACGATCATCGCCGTGCTGAGCGCAACGACGCTGACGGCGGTCGGAACAGCATACAGCTTGTATTACAATAACCGGATCAATGTGGCGCTGGCGAACCCGAACAGCTACATGTTTATTGGAGGGGACAAAGCGACAGATAACAAAGCAGATCAGGCGATCGAACAAGCTCCGGGTCACAAAGTGATCTATCATGAGTCCATTCCATTGCTTGAAGTGGATGCCGACACAACGGGACTGGGGCAAACAGACGGCTCCAATGATCAGACGTTTACGGTGATGTCGAACCACACCTTCAACAAGCTGGCCAAGCTGCAAGGACGGGACGAAGTGCTCAGCCTTCAAGGCAGCGATGCTGCGGCTCTGGAGCCCGGGTATATGAAGGGGATTTCACCGGCATACGAAGGTTCTACCATTGTGCTGACTGGAAAGGGAATCCATGAACAGATCCATTTTACCGAATTGAAAACGTACAGCGTGCTGAACCTCGGGACCGTCTATTCCACCTTGGTCGTCAGCGACGATTTGTTCGCGTCGCTTCAGCACAAAGCCAAATCCTTGACCGTCCAAGCATACGAGATCACGCATCAGGACAAGGCCAAGGAACTGACCAAGCAGCTGAGCAGCATTCTGCCCGAGACCGCCGGCTTGGCGAGTTTCTTTAATGATTATGCACGGGGAATGGAGTCAACCGGACTGATGATCTTTATGGGCGGATTCCTTGGGCTCGTATTCCTGGCGGCGACAGGCAGCATTATTTACTTCAAGCAGCTGACGGAAGCAAGCAGCGACAAAGCCCGGTATTTGATTTTGCATAAAATCGGCGTTAAAAAAAGCGAAATCCGCAAATCGGTCGCCAAGCAGGTGCTGTTTGTATTCGCGCTGCCCCTTGCGGCCGGCATTGCCCACTGCGCCGTGGCCTTATCGGCTTTATCGAACCTGATGATGACCAGCCTGGTTGTTCCCGTCGTCAGCTGCATGGGCATTTATATTTGCATTTATCTCGTTTATTATTTCCTGACCGTCAACAGCTACTACAAAATCGTTACGAATGTAAAGTGAGGAGTGGATTGAAGTGAAAAAAGGACTTATCTCAATAGCGGTTATTTTGATCGTTCTGGTCGGATTCGTCGTATTTATCCAAAACGTGAATTTGAACCGCCTCGGTGCGCAGCAGTATTATGTGCAGATTAACCAAGACGGAAAACGAATGGAAGACAAAACGGACAATGGTGAGAAATATGTCTATTACGAATACAACTTGGATGGCTTTGATCCAAGCGGGAAACAAAAAGCTCTGACTTTTACGGCACATAAGGAACTGCGCAGGGACGCTTATTTGCGGATTTATGTAAAAGGGGATGGGGTCAGTTCCTATCAAGAAGTGAAGGCCGATGAGCTGCCGGAAGGAGCAAAGCAGAAGCTGGACGGTGCAGGGAACTAATCTCTCTGCGTGAATCACGATTTATTCAGTAAAACTTACTAAAGGGAGAGAATCCGATGTATCGCACAACTTTAAAAACCGTATCCCAAAAAGCGCTGGCGTATTCGCTGGCTTTGACGCTGGCAGCTTGTCCAACAATCGCAGGCTCTTCCCATGTGCTGGCCGCCCCGGCGGTACCAACGCTCCTATCCACTGAATCTGCACAGGTTCAGGCTCCGGTTCAGTACCGGATCGACGCGCGGCTGGATGAGAAAAAGATGCGCATTACGGGGAGCGAATCGGTCACCTACCGGAACTTGTCCAAAGATACGCTCCAGGAGATCGTATTCCACACATTTGCCGACGCAAACCGGTCCACAGCGACCCAAACGTCGATGTTTGAGCGCAACAATGAGGAGATCCGGAAAGAGAATCCGCAGAAGAAGGCGGAAGACTTTCTGGGCGGGATTGACATCCGGAGCGCTGCAGTAAACGGCCAATCCGCGGAGTTTACGAACAGCAACCAGGCTTTGACCGTTCGGCTGAAGCAGGGTTTGAAGCCAGGCGAATCGGTGACAATTCAAATCGTCTTTGACGTCAAAATCCCGTACGGGATGCAGCGCCTGTCGTATTACAAAGATATCGTGAACGCCGCGCATTGGTTCCCGGCCGCTTCGGTCTATGACGAAAGCAAGCATCAATGGGACAAGACGCCGTACAGCAAAACCTTCGAAACCGATTATTATGACATCTCGGATTTTGAAGTACATTTGAATGTACCCGAATCTTATCAAATCCTGATGCCAGGGACCATCACTTCACAGGAAGTTCCCGAGGAGCCGGGACGGAAAATAGTTAGCTCGACAGCGGATCATACCCGGGAGCTCGTCTTTTTTGCCAGCCCGAATTACAAGGTGGAGAGCGTGACGCGCGACGGCCTGACCGTTGAATATTATTATTTCGATAATATGCCGGACAAGAAAAAACTCGTGGATGAGTACATCGACGCTGCTTTCGAGGCGATCCGTTTTTTTAACGACAAATACGGCAAGTACCCTTATCCGGAATTCCGAATTGCGGAATCCTATGTAGAGGGGGTTGCTGTCGAATTCTCCCGGGTCATCCAAATGGGGCAAATCGCGGAGAACAGCGATCCGGCGCATAATGACGTATTCGTGCATGAAATCGCCCATCAATGGTTCCATGCCCTGATCGGCAACAATTCGGAGAAAGAGTCGTTTTTGGATGAAGGATTTGCGGATTTCTCCAAAGTATATTTTGCGGAAAAACGAGGCGATGTCCTGGGCGGATTCCAATCGATCCAAATCGATGACTTGTCGTCCATAGATAAGCCGATTGCTTCAACCAATGCAGATGCGGGGGACGAAGAGAATCCGGTCTTTTACGGAAAAGGACGTCAGGCGATCTACCAGCTGTACCGTATGGTGGGCGAGGAGAAATTCGATGCGTTCATGAGGGAATACTTCAAGCGCTATGAATATAAAAACGCGACCATCGACGGTCTGCTGCAGACGATTCAGGATACGCTCGGTACGGAAGCGCGGAAAGAAATGGACAGCGCGCTGCATGACCCGAATTTTACATTAAAACCTGAATACCGGTTGTCCGAGTCGGAAGAAGCCGCGTATTGGCATGAGCAGTTCAAGAGCATCTATCACTCGTCCCTGACCCAGATTCCCGATCTTGAGGAGGAAACGATGAGCCGCATCGTGGATAAGGCACTTCAGGGCGAACCTCTTACGATCGTGTTGAGCGACCGGGCCGACGACAGCGCACACAACCAGGAGCAATCAATGCTGGAGCAGCTGCAGGGTTCCCTTCAATTGATGGGAATTCATGCCGACGTCATTACAGAGCGTCAAATACTCAAGAAGCAAATGGAGAAGGAGCTGGCCGCCAGCAACATTATCGCCATCGGCAGCGCCGGGTCGAACGGCTTGATCCAGGCGCTGAAGCCCGGTATCATGATAAACGCAAAGTCGATCAGTCTGAACTGGACGAGCTTGATGGGACAAAAAGCAGCTTCAGGCGCTTATATCGTCAAGCATCCTTACAACCAAAACCGCCTGCTGCTGCACTTTTTCTGGAACGGTAAGGCGCTCAGCGAACCGGCTATGAAGGTTTTTCCTGCTCAGATGTTAAATGCACTCAGCTTCAGCACGGATTACTACCAATATTATGTTATGAATGCGTCAGGCAAAATCACGTCAGACCGAAAAACCGCCAATCCGTTGGCTAAGTTTTTCGCGCAGGAATAAGACGGGCAGCGTTTCAAATGAGGACGTGGACTTGAAAATAGAGTTATAGTAGATGTCAGGGTGGAAATGATGAAGAAAGGAGGTACTGATCGTATGCCGCAAAGTCAGAAAGTGCTGATCGTCGATGATGAAGAAGATATCGTCAAGCTTTTGAAAACCGTTCTTCTGAAGGAAGGCTTCGAGCATGTATTTGCCGCTTTTTCCGCGAAAGAGGGTTGGCAGCAATTTCAGGACCAGCGCCCTGACGTCGTCATCCTGGATATTATGCTGCCGGACGGAGAAGGCTATGACGTCTGCAAGCAAATCCGCAGCGTTTCGAACGTACCGATTTTCTTCCTATCGGCCAAGACGGAGGAAATCGATAAAATACTCGGGTTTGCCATCGGAGGCGACGACTACATCACCAAACCGTTCAGTCCGAAGGAAGTAGCATACCGGATCAAAGCCCGCTTTCGGAGGCAGGAGGCTGCCTCTGAAGATGTGGACAAAGCGCATATTGTGCAAGCAGGCCCCTTTGTGTTTGACGAGCAAAAGATCGAACTGAAGAAAAACGGTGAAATCATCGAACTGAAGCCGAAAGAGCTGGGATTGTTCACCCACTTGCTGAAACACCCGAACCAAATTATCAGCAAAGAAAGCCTGTATGACCAGGTATGGGGCGAAGATTCTTTCGGCTACGACAATACCGTGATGGTCCACATTAGGAGACTCCGGGAAAAAATCGAAGACGATCCCTCCAATCCGCAGTATTTGGTCACAGTGAAGGGTCTGGGGTACAAGCTGGCGCTGGAGGGCGCGAAGCGATGAAATGGAGGCTCACCGGAAGATACCTGGTATCTGTAGTTCTCATCGTCGTGATTGTCATTTTCATGAACATCGTCGTTGTGACCGGTCTTTATTTAAACCAGTTTGCCTTTCCCCATTTTTCTTTTCAAAGCAAACAGAATAATCCGGATTTGATTACCCGGTCGTTCGGCAAAGAAGTGATCCTCTCCGATTCGGGGATGACGATTACAGCTGAAGGGAAGGAGCTTCTTGACCGTAACCAGGCCTGGATCCAAGTTTTGGATGAGAACGGTCAGGAGGTCTACGGTTACCATGTCCCCCGGATGCAAGGACCAAATATACGCCGATGGATATGGTTCAGACCTACAAGTATATAGAAAAAGAGCTCATGTCGACCGTTTTTGTGGGGGAAAAGCAGGGCAAACAGCAGCGCTACAGCTACTTAATCGGTTTTAAAAATACTTATCTGGAGCGTAACGTCTTAACGTACGATATTCGCTCCGTGGTGCATTTTTTCAAAATCGGAAGCTTGGCCGTCATGGGGGTCGACGGATTTATTGCGCTGTGCATCGCTTATCTGTTCAGCAAAAAACTGACCCGGCCGCTTCATAGGCTGATCGATGGAATCAAGCAGCTCGCCCACAAAAAATATGGGGTTCATTACGAGCCCCAAGGGGTTTACAAAGACGTGTTCCATCATGTCAACCTGCTGAGCGCGGAGCTGGAAGCCAGCGAGGCCGAACGCAAAAAACTGGACCGCATGAAGGAAGAGTGGATCGCGAATATCACGCATGACATCAAAACGCCGCTGGCTTCGATCCAAGGATACGCCGAAATGATGAGGGACAAGGATTATGAGTTTACGACCGGAGAAATGCGCGATTACGCGGAAATCATCGAACAGAAATCCCACTACTTGAAAGATGTCATTGAAGATTTAAACTTGTCCACCCGTCTTAAAAACAAAAATATTACGCTTAATCTGAATAGCGTCAATCTGGTCAGCCTGGTGCGCAGCGTAATTATCGACGTGCTGAATGATCCCCGATACAGTGGCAGGAACATCGATTTCAGCTACAACGAAGAGACCATTCAGGCAAAAGTGGACGACCTCCTCATTCGCAGGGCCGTCAGCAATTTAATATACAACGCGATGGTTCACAATGCAGAGGATACGGTCATTGAGGTTGGGGTTGAGAAAACGGCGGATTCGGTGGCGATGATCATAGAGGATCATGGGAAAGGCATCCGCAAAGAGGAATTGGACCGGATTTTTGACCGCTATTACCGAGGGACCCATACGGGCGAGAAGCATAAAGGTTCAGGACTGGGGATGGCCATCGCGCATGATATCGTGAAAGCACATGGGGGAGAGATCCGCGTCACCAGCGAGGTCCATCAAGGAACGAAGATCGAGATTAGACTTCATTCGCTTCCAGAAGTTCACAAATCCGATGAGATCCTATAAGATAAAGATTCCTATATCATTTGATAGATGATAAAGAATCAAGATTCATGGGAGGCAGAGTTTGAAGTTGGCTGAATGGATGACGAGTCTAGGCGATTATCCGATGATACGTATTCCAGAGGGAGACGTTGCGCTTAGGGATGACAGGGTTAAAAGATCATGGAATGTCAAGCTGGATGCCTTTTTCATGGCACCCGTCCCGGTAACGAATGCATTCTACGACGCCGTGCTGCAGCATAAAACCCGCACGCACGGACGTTCGCAAGCACCAGTCACAGGGGTATCATGGTACGAAGCAGTCTCATTCTGTAATACGCTGTCCCGGCAAGCGGGACTGGAGCCTTGTTATGAGATTGCCGATGAGGGCGAGCGTGTCGTCTGGAATCGGGAAGCGGACGGCTATCGTCTGCCTACAGAGGCCGAATGGCAGCATGCATGTAAAGCAGGCTCTCAAGGCTACAGGTACGGCGAATTAGAAGAAGTCGCCTGGTTCAAGGAGAATTCCGATGGCATGACGCATGAAGTCAGAGGCAAACTGCCGAATGCGTGGGGGCTATACGACATGCTGGGAAATGTGTGGGAATGGTGCTGGGATCTGTATGACGAAGAGGTATATGGATCCTATCGCATATTCAGGGGAGGAAGCTGGGCGGAAGAAGCAAGGGGCTGCGGAGCGACATGCCGCCGGCGCAGCCATCCGACGTTTCAAATCGATGATCTCGGATTTCGCCTGGCCCGCTCGATTTACTCCTATAACGGAGATGGGCATCGGTCATTCGGATAAGCTGCCTATCCTATTTAAATCCTAAGAGAAGGACCACCCGCTAAGGGTGGTCCTTCTTCTGTTACCGGCGGCCGTGAAAGGTCCGCCGTAAATCTTGAACCCACAGCTCCGGCACTTCCCACGGTATAAAGTGGCCTCCTTCTTCGTGGGCAGTAATATTGACGTGGTTATACCATGCTGCGCGGTCAGTCTTGAGAAAATGCTCCACGCGTTGATCGGTCGTCACCCCCGGCGGATTTTCGTATCCCACGAAAGTGATGCCGGTCGGTGCTTCAATAACAGGCTGGCGTGAATGGGAGGGCTCCCAAGGATACCGGTTGTTATTGGCATATACGCGCATAGACGTTTCGATGGCGTTATTGACCCAGAAAATCGTGGCGTGCGTCAGCAGGTCATCCTTGGAGAACACCTGTTCAATGCTGCCTTTGTTGTCGCTCCACTTGATCCAGCGTTCAAGAATCCAGGCCAGCATGCCGACAGGTGAATCGCTGAGCCCGTAAGCGAGTGTGCCGGGATCCAGAACGTGCACGGCAAGATGCGAAGCAAAGCGGCGGTCCAGCTCTAACAATTGATTCCGGATCTCCTCAGGCAGGTCTTCCGGAATCGGACGTCCGCCGGCATAATCCCAGGCACGCTCCCCGTTAAAGAAGTCCAATTTGAGTGCCGAACCGATATGTATACCATACAGCTCTGCTCCGTATTTATGCCCGAGCTGACCGGTGATCAGCGCGCCGACATCGCATCCAGCAGCAGCATACTTCTCGTATCCGAGCATGTCCGTCATGAGGGTGTGCCACAGATCGGCCATCTTCCAGAAGTTCATGTCCGGATGGTCGGGAAGCGGAGCAGAGAAGCCGAAGCCCGGCAGCGAAGGGACGATGACATCAAAAGCATCAGCGGGGTCACCTCCATGCGCCCCCGGGTCAGCGAGCGGATCCACCACCTTGGACCAATGCCAGAACGTCCATGGCCAGCCATGGGACAAAATGAGGGGAACCGGGTTTGGCCCCACTCCGGGCTTGCGCATAAAATGGACAGGCACACCGTTGACTTGGACTTGATAATGCTCATAGGCGTTGATCGCCTGCTCGGATTTACGCCAGTCGAATTCGTGAATCCAGTAGTCGACGAGCGCTTTCAGTTCATCGCGGCGAACGCCGTAGTAACCGTCTTCGTTCCCTGCATCCAGGGGCCATCTGACGGAGGTAAGACGACGGTTCAGATCGTTCAGTACCTCTTCGGAAACATGGATGGGACTTGCTTTAAACGGAAATTCGGCATGGGACATAGTGATCCTCCTCTGACGTGATTTGGAGCCGACGAAAAGGTGAACGTTTCAAGCGAGAAAAATCCGCTAAGCTTCGCCAGCAATTTCGACCAGCCGTCTCAATGCCGGGATGGCGTCAGCTATCGCCTGTCTCTCTTCCGGCGTGAGATGATCCGCAAAACCGGCAATCCGACCGATCCGTTCCAGGCGCCGGGAATCGATCACGTTAGCTCCCTGGGGGGTAATATGCACGAGAACAGCGCGGCCGTCATGCGGATCGGATCTTCGTTCCACGAGCCCGTCCCTCTCCAGCTTGATTACAATTTGCGTGATCGCCGACTGGGTTACCTGCTCCGTGGCAGTCAGTTCTGTCAGGCGCATCGGACTGTTGTGGGTTAGCGTGTGCAGGACCGACAGGGCGGTGAAGCTGAGTTTTTCAATGGACGGCAGTCGAATATTAATCCTGGTCAGATTTTCGATCACTTGAACAAAATCGGCGACATCCAATTCTTTGGATAGATGTTTAGGTTTCATGTCACTAATATATTAGAAACTTATATAAATGTCTAATATAAATTGGGAATGGATGAGAATTGGAGGTGAATGATTTTTGTGGAATCGCATCATAATAGCAGGATGAAAGCAGGATCTGCTCCAAACACCAAGATGAAACGAGTGATGAGGCTTGAGATGGACATCCGCGGCATGCCTCCTGTTCATGCTGCTGCATAATCCGACCGCAGATCAAGAACAGGCACAGGACAAGCTTACGGTCACCCATGAAGGAAAAACCATCTCCGTGCTCAATCGCGACGCGCACAGCTTAGGGGTGTTTCCTTTACTGGACAAGGAACAATATAATGCGTGGGTCAACGAACTGGACCGGAAAACCTATAAGGAAGCGCACAACGCCAGTTTTGACGCCGGGGGGCGCATTGTCGAGGGGAAGAACGGATACAAGCTCGACCGCAGGGCTTTTTTAATGAAATATTATGCGTATCTGTACGAAACGAGCGGGCCGGCCACGATTGAGGTTCCGACGTACCCGGTATATCCGAAGGTCGATACGGAACTGCTCGCGTCTTTGCGTTCGAAGCAAATCGGTTATTATATTACTTACTACAACTCCGGCAACCGAGACCGCTCGCATAATATTGCTCTGGCGGCCGAAGCGATTGACGGTACGGTCATCTTTCCTGGTGAACGGTTCTCATTTAACCGGGTGGTCGGCATACGAACGACCGGCAGAGGATACCGCCGGGCTGCCGTCATTGTGCGGGGCGAATTATCTGAAGGCGTAGGAGGCGGCATCTGTCAGGTATCCTCCACCTTGTTTAATGCCGCCGATCGCGCAGGGCTGAAGATCGTTCAGCGATATTCCCACAGCCGTCACGTTCCCTATGTGCCATCGGGCAGAGATGCAACCGTAAGCTGGGGCGGACCGGATTTTGTTTTTGATAACGCGTACAACCAGCCGGTCCTTCTTCGCGCGTTTGCGGGCGGCGGCAGCATGGCTGTGTCCATTTTGTCGTCTGACGTGATCGAATACTTCCCGAAAAAGGTCCCCAGCATATCTCATCAACTGCCGGAAGAGGTGCGCGACATCACCGCAAGCCAAAGCCCCGGCCATCATAAGAAAAATTAGACCACAGGCTTGCTTGAAGCAGCTTTCACAGTCCAAACAAGGAACAAATTAATTCCTTAAGCTGTGCAGCGCACGGGCAAATCCGGCGATGCCTTGTCCAATGCATTCCGATTTTGCACGCGCAAACGTAAACCGGACGAATCCGGCATCCGAACCGTACACGCTGCCAGGCACGAATACGACGCCGTTCCGGATCGCTGCTTCCAGCAGCTTTGCGTCATTGACTGGCTCGGACAGCTTGCACCACAAATGATGCCCCCCTTTGGGAATATGAAATTGAATCTCTCCCGGCAGTTCCTTCCGCAGCGCTTCGATCAGAAGATCGCGCTTATACATCAGATTTGTCCGCAGGCGGCCGAGATGAGGCTCAAAAAAGTCCGATTCCAAAAACTGCGCCGCCACCTGCTGGGGAATGACGCTAAGTCCAAAATCCATCTGCTGCCTGGCATCCGCCAGTCTCAGCACGACGGAATTCGGAGCAACCATCCAACCGATCCGCAGTCCCGAAGCGGCGATTTTGGAGAAGGATCCGATGTAAATGACAGAGCCGGACGTATCTATTGATTTTAAAGGCATGCGTGGTAAGCCTTCGTAATCGGTTAGGCTGTAAGGATCGTCTTCGATGATCGGCAGTCCGAGCTCGCTTGCGGTTTGCAGGAGCTGGTGGCGCCGTTCGTCGGCAAGCAGCGTACCGGTAGGATTTTGAAAATTCGGATTCGTAAATATCATCTTGATGCGGTGTTTTTTGTACAGTCCACGAATTTCTTCCGGCCTCATGCCGTCCTGATCAACGGGGAGCCGGAAGATCCGCAGTCCCGCCGACTGGAACATCGGCAGCGAATAATAATAGGATGGATCCTCTATAGCAACGGCGTCGCCAGGGGACAGCAGGCATTGCGTAATTAAAAATAAGGACTGCTGAGACCCGGATGTAATCAGGATGGATGATTCCGTCGCCTGAACACCGCGGTATTCGGCCAAATATCGAACCAGAGCTTGCCGGAGCGGGATATATCCCTGCGGGTTGTCGTATCCCAAATACGATGCGTACTGATGGCTGCTCATGATTTCGCTGATTTCGCTTGTCGGGGCCAGATCGGCCGCAAGTTCTCCACTTGCAAAATCGACCAGGGAGGAATCCAGGCTCAGAGCTTCCCGAATTCTCCGGAGAAACGGAAGGTTCGGAAGAAAGCTCCCGCCTTGGGCATACCTGTTCCAGTTTGGTGTATGTTTTGGCGAAGCACCCCACTTAAATTGGCTCACCCGAGTTCCGCTGCCGGAACGGCTTTCGATGATCCCGAGCGAACGGAGTTCCGCAAAAGCTTGTACGACCGTGCTCCGGTTTACGCCGATCTGCTCAGCCAATTTCCTTTCTGAAGGGAGCAGGCTGCCGGGCGGAAATTCCCCAAACGAAATTCGCCGCTCGATGTGGTCGGCGATTTGCTGATATAATGGTTTTTTACTTTCTCGGTCAAGACCCCACATACGTTTTCACTTCCTCGAACAACAATTACGACACATTTTTATCATCCTTTCCAATATATCTTATTTGCTTAACGATTTCCGTCTTTTTCTCACTGAAAGTTTTGCGTTTTCATGAACACGGCCCGTTTCATTTAGTGAAATGGATGGTCAGGGAACGATTGCAATGGCTGGTGTGTTCACGTCCGATGGTGATTATAATGAAACTGCAACAAATCTACTTGACGGGCGGGTGAACAGCATGGTCTGGCTGATGGTTTTTGCCGTGATCGTATTAATATGGGGACTCTTCGCAACGATGAGAATTGGACAATCCCAAAGCAATAAAGAACAAAATCCACAATACTTCCAAGATACGGGCAAAAAATGGTTTAGGCTTCTAGGCTTCTACGTAATTAGCATCGTTGCGGCAGCTATCATGATTGTGATTTTGATCAAGTGAATAAACAGAGGTAAATGATGAGTTAATTGTAAAAAAATATAAATAAAGGTTGTTAATGTTATCCAAAACGGATATACTAGCAATGTAAGCGCTTGCTTTAGTAGATTGAGACTTCTAGATTTCCCTGCCGCTGTCCCATTCCATGCATAAAGCGAGGTGATTAACGTCCCAAAGGCGGGCTCTTTAATGATGCAGGTCGAATTTTCCTTATAGTGTCTGTGACGTTTTCCCAATTTGATGAGGAGGGAACAAGATGCTGAAAAAAGGATTATGCGGAATCATCATGGTCAGTCTTTTGATTGCTTTATTTCCTGTCAAACAGGTGAGTGCGGCTCCAAACTGGAAGCTGGTGTGGAGCGATGAATTTGACGGAACCGCACTGAACCGTTCCAATTGGACTCCGGAGATCGGCACGGGCAGCGGCGGATGGGGAAACAACGAGCTTCAATACTATACGGACCGGTCGCAGAATTTGCAGGTTACCGGAGGAAATCTGGTGATTACGGCGAGAAAAGAATCATACGGCGGAATGAACTATACTTCGGCACGTATCAAAACGCAAAACCTGAAATCCTTTACCTATGGCAAAATAGAGGCTAGGATCAAGCTGCCTTCCGGACAAGGGCTGTGGCCGGCGTTCTGGATGCTGGGCAGCAACATCAGCACGGTCGGATGGCCGTACAGCGGGGAAACGGACATCATGGAGCGGGTTAATAACAACCCTTATGTTAACGGCACGGTTCACTGGGATGCGGGAGGGCATGCGGAATACGGAAGAGTTTCGGGTAACCTCGATTTTTCCCAATACCATGTGTACAGCGTCGAATGGGATTCGAAGTATATCCGCTGGTTCGTTGACGGACAGCAGTTCAATGAATTTTATATTGAGAATGGCACCGGAAATACCGAGGAATTTCAGCGGCCGTTCTTTCTGCTCCTGAACTTGGCGGTCGGCGGCAACTGGCCAGGGGCTCCGAATGATTCGACGCCGTTTCCAGCTCAAATGCTCGTGGACTACGTCCGTGTATATCAGGACAATGGCCAGTCCAGCGCAATCAGCAACGGAGTTTATACATTGGCCTCCAAGGCGAGTGGAAAAGTAATGGATGTCATTGACGTGTCCATGGCCAGCGGAGCCAAAATCCAGCAGTGGACGAATTATACCGCCAGCAACCAGCAATTCCGGATCGAAAGCACGGGTGACGGTTATTACAAGCTTACTGCCGTGCACAGCGGCAAAGTATTGGATGTGCCGAATTCGTCAACAGCAGCCGGCGTCCAGCTGCAGCAGTGGGATGATAACGGGACGAACGCGCAAAGGTGGAGCATTGTCGATGTAGGCGGAGGGTATTATAAGCTGGTCTCCAAAGCAAACGGACTTGTCGTTGACGTGTCCGGTTCATCCACGGCGGATGGCGCGGCCGTTCAGCAGTGGACGGATAACGGAACGGACGCCCAGAAATGGGCCTTGACCAAAATCAATTAAGGCACAAACAAGCAGTCCACATATGGGCTGCTTGTTTGTGTATACGAGTCTGAAGCGGAACAAATGCTAAGGTCTTGGCAATCGATGAGAAACTCCGGTGGCTGGGCGTGCTATAATTTGAGAAGACCATGAATGAACTGTCATCTACTATTTTCAAATTAAAGGAGAGTTACGGCAAATGATCAACAAGCTCGGTCAAGTGATGCTGTACGTCAACAACCAGGATCAGGCGGTACAATTTTGGACGGAGAAATTAGGTTTTCGTGTCATTTCTGAAGAAAACAATGAACACATGAGATGGATCGAAGTCGCCCCGGCCAAGGATGCAGGTTCCAGCATCATACTGCATGATAAAGAGGCTGTCGCGAAGATGTCCGAGGGCTTAAATCTCGGCACGCCTTCTTTAATGTTTTTCACAGAGGACGTGGATGCGTTGTATCGCGATTTGACCGATAAACAGATCACCGTCGGTGAAATCGTTGAGCTGCCTACCGGCAGGGTGTTTAACTTTGCGGATGACGAAGCGAATTACTTTGCGGTCATGGAAAAAAAATAACGGCCGCTCACGGGCGGAAGAAGGGGCGATGGTAACGATCCGTCGCTCTTTTCGCAAGAAGGGAGTATGCAACGCAAGCCCTGAACAAGGAGGATTTCAGATGTTCAATCCATTTGAAGTAGCCGAGCTTATGGTCCAACATATCTCAACGAATTTTCCAGACGACGTCTCTCTGATCGGATATTATGGATCACGCGTTCAAGGAACGGCGACGGAGCGTTCCGATCTCGATTTTTTCTTTATACCGGCGAACGCGGAAGGTTTCCGTCATAGTTTGCAGTTTGTAGTGAACGGGATCAGCTTTGATTTTTGGCCGATCAGCTGGGAACGTGCGGAGAGAATCGCCGCTTTCGAAGAACTGAATGTATCGATCATCGCGGATTGCAAGCTACTGTATGTGCGGTCCGAAGAAGATCATGGGCGGTTTCTCCAGCTTCGCAGCAAAATTGCTGACCAAGCCCGGGCACGCTTGGAATGGCTCCATAAAGCCGAATCGAGGCTGAAGGAAGCTTATATACACCTTTACAACTTAAGCAAAATGAGCTCTGTGGATGATCTGGTTTCTTTTCGCTATGAAGCCCAAGAGATCCTGATCTTAAACCTTGAGAGCCTTTCATTAATTAATCATACATACTACACCAAAGGCTGGGGCAAAAACAGGGAGCAAATCCGAAACTTCCCTGTACAACCGGACACATTGGAGCAGACGATGGAGACGATTCTGTCTTCCTGTTCGGGATTTCAAATCCGGGAAGCCTGCGAACGATTGACCAAGGATACGCTTCGTCTCATTTTGCAGCATAAAGAGAAAGACGTCAGCGGTCCAGATTATCCTGGCCGGATGAAGGGCTTCTATGAAGAAGTAAAAGGAATTATGGATAAGGTGGTGAGCGCTTGTGAATCAAGCGACTACCATACAGCCTATTTCTGGGCGGTCGGCGTGCAGAAAGAAGTATCCCGTTTTCTCTATTTCACCGAGAAAGGGTATTGGCCGTCGCCTTTGTGCGCCGGGGAGGAAGAGTTAACCTTGTATAAGGAGCTTGGCTTTCCAGATTTAATCGGAATACTGAATCAGGAAGATTTCATCCCCCTGAAAGTGGCGGTTGAACAGCTTGATTCGCAGCTGGAGCAGCATCTTCAGAGCCGCGGAGTACAAATCAACCGGTTTCGGAACGCCGAAGAATTCAGCGATTTCCTGCTGTCGCTGCGTTGATCGCTGAGGCTGAATGCTTCATGTCCATATTCCGCAGGTGCCCATGATCACGAAAATATAACGTACATATTCCGCAGTGATTCCAATTCGTATGACTGGAAATGATGATAGCATAGAGGACGGCTGCTGCTGCTGAGAGTCTCCTTCTCATCGTGTCGATTCGTAAATAAGTGCAGGAAGGTTTGTCAGTTTAAGGCGGCGAAGAATACAAAAGGCAAGTCGTGCAGCAAGTTAAAATGAAGATCATACAATGAGCCATAACAAGCCAAGGGGAGAATGGAAGACATGATGGAACAGCTGAAAGCTTGGGCCAAACAATTAAAAAGGCAGGTATTTGTACTCTATTACGCCTATCGGGACAAACGTTCGCCATGGTATGCAAAGTTGTTTTCCATGTGCGTCGTTGCCTATGCATTCAGCCCCATAGATTTAATACCGGACTTCATACCCGTCATTGGCTATGCGGACGATTTGGTTTTGATACCGCTGGGAGTATTGGCTGCTATAAAAATGATGCCTGGTGAGGTCATTGAGGATGCCAAAAAGAAAGCGGATGCTCGCATGAACCAAGGGAAACCGGTGAATTGGACTGCGGGTGTCCTGATTATTTTGTTATGGGCTGCTGTACTGGCAGCGGTATTAACTTACCTGTACAACCGTTTGAAGTAATCCGCTGATTCACAGCAGGGCCTTTCGGCTGGATCCGGATCGCCCGCCCAATCGGCCTGCTTAAACCATGGCCTTTCCCCCGTATTTATGAATCCTGCAGCTTCTCCCGATACTCGGATGGCGTACAGTTGTACACCTTGCGGAACTGGCGGGCGTAATAGTTCTGGTCCCGAAAGCCGCTTTCGAGCGCTACCTGGGAAATGGACAGGTTTGGATAGCGAAGCAGCGTGCAGGAATAGTCCAGACGCTTGCGTATGACGTAATCCATCGGTGTGGTGTGATAGTTGCGCGTAAAGACGCGCTGAAACTGGCGGGTGGAGAGGTAGGCTTTGTCGGCCATCGCTTGCAGGGTGATCGGCTGGAGAAAGTGTTCTTCAATGTAAGTGACGGCTTCACCGATCCGCAGCGCCTTGTTGTCTTCATGTCCGCTACCGATCTGATAATAGCGGGAGAGCAGGCCGACCAGAGCGGTAAAATAAGAGCGAATCATCAGACGATAGCCCTGCGGCTGCAGCTCATACTCGGTTAAAATCAGGTCAAGCAGCTTTGTCGCTTCCTGCAGCTGCGCTTCGTTCAGCGTAAGCATGCCCTTGAAGTTCATTTCCTTGCGGTAAAATGGTTCGATGTAGAAGAGCGCTTGGAAGCCTGGAAGCAGCCTAAGCTCGGACAGCTGCAGAAGCTGCTCGGGCTGGAACATGACGTTGATGTATTCAATCCCGTCGACGTTTTTGTATCCATGGGATACGCCGCTGTGAATCAAGAATACCTGGCCGGCTGTAACGGAGTATTCCCTCCCTTCAATGATATGAATGGCGCTGCCCTGCAAAATGACGACGAGTTCGGAAAAATCGTGGCTATGTACAAAATATTCGTGCGTTAGCGGACATTTCTGGATGCGGAACGTAAATCCCGGTTCGAGTCCGATGTCCGTGGCAAACAGTCTGGTCATCATGTCCATATTATGCTAAACAATGTCGGCATCGTCAAGGCGAAGAACGGCGTACCGCGCTACCATTAAGTTTACGGGCCGACGCATGGCAGATCGAAATGTGATCGGCTTATAGAATGTCAATGGGGAGGTACCTATGGATTTATGGTGGAATGAAAGGACGAATCAGCCCGAGAAGCCGGTTATTCTTTTTCTGGGGGACAGCATTACGGCCAGCGGTCATTATATCCGGTATACCGAAGCTTGGCTCCGTCAGCACCGGCCGACGATGGAGATGAAGCTGGTTTCATGCGGTGTGCCCAGCGAAACCGTGTCGGGACTCAGTGAGGCGGCACACCCGTTTCCGCGCCCTTGCGTGCACGATCGGCTTCGGAACGCGCTGGATACGGTATCGCCCGGGATCGTGGCCGCCTGTTACGGTATGAACGACGGGATTTACCATCCTTACTCCGAGGATCGTTTTGCTGCCTATCAAGAGGGGGTATTTCGTCTAGTTGAACGCAGCAGAGGGGCTGGAGCCAAGGTGGTGCTCATGACGCCACCGCCGTTTGACCCACTCTCAATGAACGCCGAGCTTCTGCCCGAAAGCGCACCGGATTTCAGCTATCTCGCACCATTCCAGGAATATGACCGCGTCCTCGAGCAATATTCCGCATGGCTTCTGTCAGCGGGTGATTTGGCCGACCAGATCATCGACTTGCGCAGTCCGCTGCTGGACCATATAAAGGAACACAGAGCACTGGATCCTGCTTATCGTTCGGGGGACGGTATTCATCCGAACCGTGCCGGGCACTGGGTTATGGCGCGTACGCTTCTCAAGGAAATGTTCGGCGCGGCACCCGGTGTTATTCCCGATGTGGATGCGATTTCGAAATCGCTTGCGGAAGAAACGGATTGACACCTAAAAATCAACCGGATTATAGTTAGGTCACTCCAACAATTGGGAGGGAGAGAGGTACGATGAACTTGCTGCAAATGCTGCGAACGCGGAAATATTTACAGCGGATCTTGCTCAGCTTTATGCTCGTAGTCGCCACACTGGCGGTGGCCTCCCTATTTATGAACGCCTTCGCACGCGACAAAGTGCTCAGCCTTCAGAACGAAGCCGACCGCAAGCTGCTGACCCAAATCAACTATAACATCGAAAACATGAACGGCATCGTCAAGGACCTGGCGGTATCCATGTACAACGATGAAGAGCTGATCGCACTGAAATCCGGAGCGGATTACAAGCAGAGCATTCTGAAGATCGAGCGGCTGAATCAGACCGTCGCAGCGTCTCCGTATCTCCACGCTGCTGTTTTTTACAACGGGGCGCAGCACCGGTTTTTCTCATCGCTCAATCATGATATGGACAACAGGCTGCTGTATCAAAGGCTGGGGGATTATATGTCGTCCCGCAGCGACCTGCCGAAGCTCCAGTTGATTCCGATGGATCTGGACGGCGGAAATGAAGGGATCGACGTATTCGCCTTCTTCATTTATGACGGCCCCTCCTTAGGTTCCGTAAATGATAATGTCCTGATTTTGACCGTCAAGCCGGGATGGATGCTGGATAACGTGAAAGCGCTTAATCGTGTCGCGGAGCGGGAGAACGACATGCTGTTCGTGACTGACAGTGACGGGCGCATGCTGATCTCCAACGACCGGTCGCTGCCGGAGGGGCTGAGCGTCAAAAAGGATTTGCTTCCGCGAATCCAATCTACCGGGAGTTCGCTGGATTCTTTTATCTATAAGCACGGTTCGCATAAATACAAGGTGACGTATTTGAGCAAAGGATTGAACAACTGGCAAATCGTCAGCCTCCAGAATTATAACGACGTGCTCGGCAGCGTCCGGCAGATGAAATGGACGGAGATGGCCGTGACGCTGTCCGTTGCGGTCCTGGCTGTGCTGCTGTCCGTGTTTTTTTCGCTTCGGCTGTATAAACCGGTCGGGCAACTCCTGACGCTCGTTCCGCCGCAGCGGCGCGATGCTCCCCCTGCGAAGGATGAGCTGTCGGTCATTGCCGCCAACGTTACGGAAATGATCGGAAAGCTGAAAGGGCTCGAGCAGGAGAGGGCATCCCAGTGGAACATCGCCAAGGTCTATCACCTGCGCAGCCTGATCGGTCTCAGCGAAGGCGTACACGAACTGGAGTTTCGGCGGATCAGGGAGCAGTACGGGCTCGATATCGCGTATCCATCAAGACTCCGGCTGGCTCTGGTCCAGATTGACGACGTACAGAGCCTTGCCCGCGGCCAGGGATCGCAAGCAGAATCGCTGCTGTATTTCGCCATAGCCAATATTGGTCAGGAACTGCTCCACAAACACGGATCCTGCGAAGCCGCAGATATGAAAAGCGGTCATCTCGTCTTTATCGTCGGCGGCGAATCCAGGGATCTAGCCATGCTTGCCGACCGCTTTCGGGAGCTTCAGCACACCATCCTTCAATATTATCGGGTTACCTTCACGGTAACGCTCAGCGACCCGTTTGAAGACTACCGCGAAATCACGGCGCATTATAATCTGGCTGTCCGCCACGCCAATTACCGCATGGTTTTTGGCAAAGGTGCGGTGCTAGAGCCGGAACGGGTCCGAAGCTGCGAGGCAAACGATACGTTCCGCATTCCGCAGGAATTGGAGCGGCGCCTGACGGAAGGATTAAAGAGCGGCGATCTGGAAGAGACGGAGCAGGCGATCCGGAGCTGGAGAGAGCTGATCGGCGGATTCAGCTTCGAGAATATGTACTCTGCACTGCTGCATCTGGCGGTTACGCTCAGCAATACGCTGGGAGAGATGAACCATCACAATCTGAACCCGGTATCGGTCAACGTTCAGGCCATCAACCGGCGCATTCTCGAGAAAGAAACGTTGGATGAAATCGAAACGGTGCTGCTTGAGGTCGTCCGCGAGGTATTCGAACAGCGGCGGAACGGGCGCGAAGACAAAAACAGGCTGCTTGCCGATACCGTGAAAGAAATTATCGACAAGCATTTTGCCGATCCGGATCTCAACGTGCAGCGGATCGCCGACATGCTGAAGATGAGCTCGGTCTACATCGGGCAGGTGTTCAAGGCACAGGAAGGAACGACGGTCGTCGATCAGATTAATGCCACCCGCCTGGCCCGTGCCCGAACATATTTGGAGCAGCAGGAGCTGACCGTAGCGGAAATTATGGAAAAGGTGGGCTTCGGCAACGAAAGCTATTTTTACCGCTTGTTCAAACGCCGATACGGAACCACACCCAAGGAGTACCGCCTGAAATCAGCCATAGAGAGAAGCATATGAACCTGATGAAGACCCGCACGGGAGAACCGTTTCCCTGGCGGGTCTTTTGCATGTCCAAGAGCGGCTGCAGGCCTGTAAATACAGGAATCCGGCATCTATACAGCCCGCCAGTACAGTGATCCTGCAATTGTACAGTACGCAGCAGGAGGGGTTTTACGTTATCGTTAGACGTGCAAAGCCTGACACCAGGCAGAGCGCAAAGGAGGAAAGGGGCTTACGATATGTTGAATAAGGTTTCTCTGGCGGGTGACGCAGAAAACAGACGGGTGGCGCCAGAACCCGGACAAACCGGATTGCTACCCTCGCCGGACGTGCCGCCAAAGCAGCGCAAGCAAAAATCGATCATCCGGAAGGAGCTGCGCCATTTCCGTAACAACCGGGAGCTGTTCCTGCTCTCATTGCCGGGAATATTGTATAAGCTGATATTCGCCTATATTCCGATGGTGGGGCTCATCATCGCCTTCAAAAATTATCGGTACGATCTGGGCATCTTCGGCAGCAAATGGGTGGGACTCGATAATTTCCGGTATTTGTTTTCTACTGATACGGCTTGGCGGATTACGCGCAACACGGTGCTGTACAATGCCGCCTACATCTTGGTGACCACCGTGGCTGCACTGCTGCTTGCGATCCTGATGAACGAAATCAAGCAGAAATGGAGCAAGTTCTATCAGACCGCCTTGTTTCTGCCGCATTTCCTGTCCTGGGTTCTGGTCGGTTACGTCGCGTATGCTTTTTTGAACCATGCGGACGGGCTGATCAACCGGACGCTGCAAGCGTTTGGGATGGATCCGGTCAGCTGGTATCAGAACGCGGCGCCATGGCCGGTCATTCTCATTCTGGTTCATTTATGGAAGGCCGTAGGTTTCAATACACTCATCTATTTCGCGGGAATTTTGGGGATCAACGGAGAATATTACGAAGCGGCGCGGATCGACGGGGCGACCAAGTGGCAGATGGCCCGCAAGATCACCATTCCGCTGCTGTCGCCGCTCGTCATCATACTGCTGATTTTGTCCATCGGCAACATGTTCCGCGGTGATTTCGGTCTGCACTACTTCATTCCGAACAACTCAGGTTTCCTGTATGGATCCACCGATATTATCGATACTTACGTGTACCGCGCGCTGCGGGAAATCGGGAACGTGAGCATGTCGGCGGCAACGGGCTTTTACCAATCGGTTGTCGGTTTCGTACTGGTACTGCTGGCTAACGGCATTGTGCGCAAAATCAATCCCGACCATTCTTTATGGTAAGGAGGTGACGTAAAGGTGACAAAAACATTGGAACTGTCGAAAGTATTAATCAACCTGCTGTTTATCATCCTGTCCGTCTTAGTCGTGCTGCCGTTTCTGCTCGTCATCGCCGTATCGCTTACGGATGAGAAGGCATTGTCCCGGGACGGCTATCAATTCATCCCCAAATCGTTCAGCCTGGAGGCGTACCGCTATCTGCTGGATGCCCCGGACGTGATGATCCAGGCATACGGGGTTACGATCACCGTCACGGTGATCGGATCGCTCGTCGGCCTGCTGCTGACCGCGATGACCGCTTACGTCATTTCCCGGCCGGATTACCGCTACAACCGGATGACGACCTTTTACGTATTTTTCACGATGCTGTTCAGCGGAGGACTCGTTCCTTCCTATATTCTAATGACCCAGTACCTGCATCTCAAAGACAGCCTGCTCGCACTCATTTTGCCTGTGCTGCTGTCGCCGTTCAACATCATGGTCATGAAAGGTTTCATGTCTAAGATACCGCTTGAGATCATCGAATCGGCGAAAATGGATGGGGCGAGGGAATTCCGGATTTTCTTCCGCATCATTCTCCCTTTGTCCACGCCGGCATTGGCAACCCTGGGCCTGCTGATCTCGTTCTCTTATTGGAACGACTGGTTTAACGCGATGCTGTACATCGACGATCCGGGTAAGGTACCGCTGCAGCTGCTGCTGGTCCGGACGCTGAACAGCATTGAATTTCTCACGACGAATACCGAGTTTGCGACGCAGCTGGGTATCGACCTGGCGAGCTTCCCGAACAATTCCGCCCGGATGGCGATCGCCGTGCTGGCCGGCGGACCGATGCTGATCATCTTCCCGTTCTTCCAGCGGTTTTTCGTGAAAGGGCTTACGGTTGGCTCCCTCAAGGGTTAACATACACGCAAGCGATTATAAAAACAGGAGGTCACACAGATGAAGAAAAAGTGGTTTGGCGTGCTGGCGTTTATCCTGCTGGCCGCGACCGTCTTTGCCGGATGCGGCGGAGGAAAAAGCGCGGACGGCGGCGGAGAATCGGCCGGATCAACGGATGTGAAGAACGAAAGCGGATTGAAACCCGTCGAGCTGACCTGGTATTATCCGCTGTCCCAGCTCCAGCCCGATCAGCAGAAAGTGCAGGACGAAATCAACAAAATCGTCAAAGAAAAGATCAACGCTACCGTCAAGCTGATGCCGGTTTCTATCGGCGACTACGTGCAGAAAATGAACACCGTGCTGGCAGCAGGCGAGAAGTTCGACATTCTCTGGACCGGCTACATGCTGAAGCCGGAGGAGCTGGTACGCAAAGGAGCCATACAGCCGCTTGACGATCTGCTGAATCAATACGCGCCGGAGCTGAAATCCGATGTGCCGCAGGTGATGTGGGACGGCCTGTCCGTCGACGGCAAGATTTACGGCATCCCCAACCAGCAGATCAACGGTTCCCGCTACGGATTTATCGTGCTGAAGGAGCTTGCCGACAAGTATAAACTGGACACCACGAAGATTAAAAAGATCGAGGACATTGAACCGTTCCTGAAGCAGATCAAGGACAATGAACCGGATATGATCCCGTTCGGTATCTTCGGCACTGATTTTATCAATCCGCAGGTGCATGACGACAAATATTGGATTGTGCCGGGGCTCGATGACCACTTCTACATCAAGACGGATGACCCGACCTATACGCTTCAACGTTATCCGGAAGAAGAGCTGAACAATTTCCGCCTGGCCAGCAAATGGTACAAGGAAGGTTACATTTACAAGGATGCGGCGACCGTGAAATCGGGCGACTTCAAAGGCAAGATCGCGGTGGATTACCATATCGTCCTGAAACCGGGCGTCGAAGCTGAAGTCAAGGCGAGAAACGGCGGACACGATGTGGTCATCATCCCGCTCAGCAACTGGTTCTCCAACGGGTATTCGGCGACCACCAACCAATCGATCAGCCGCACTTCGCCGAATCCGGACCGGGCCATGATGCTGCTGAATCTCGTGAACACCGACAAGGAGCTGTACAATCTGCTCTGCAACGGCCTGGAAGGCGTTCATTACGAGAAGCAGTCCGGCGAATACATTAGCGCACTCCCGGATTCCCGATATAAACCGAATATGGACTGGGTGTTCGGCAGCGTATTCAATTCTTATCTGAAGGAAGGCCAGCCGGAGAACGTCTGGGAGGAAACGAAGAAGATCAACGAAACAGCCGAAATCAATCCGGTCGGGGCGTTCAAATTCAATTCGGAGCCGGTCAGCACGGAGATCGCCAACCTGAACGCGGTATGGGGCGAATACAAACGCGGACTTGTGACCGGGACGCTTGATTTTGACGAAACCTGGCCGGTGCTCTACGGCAAGCTGAAGGAAGCGGGCGAGGATAAGTATGTGGAGGAGGTGAAGAAACAGTTTGAACAATTCCTGAAAGACAAGGGGTTGAAAAAGTAAGAAGTTCATTTAAAGGCAGAGAAGCGCAAGCGGCGCACGGATAACGGGGAGAAACCTGCTGTCATGGGCGGCTTCAATAGAAGCATACAACGGGACCGGGGCCGGCCCTAATCCATGCTGAAAGGAAAGAGAAGCCATGGCAAAAAAACGGTTGCTCGCGGTTCTCGCAGCCATCGTGCTGATCACGTTTACCCCGTCTCCGCCGCCAGCTGCAGCGGAAGAAGCTGCCGCCAAACCAACGGGAAAATCGCTGTATGTAGCCACAAATGGCAGCGACACGAATAATGGATCCCAAAACCATCCGTTTAAAACGCTGGAGAAGGCAAGGGATGCCATCCGGAAGCTGAAAGCGAAAGATGGCCTGCCCGCCGGCGGCGTGACGGTGTATCTGCGTGAGGGGCGGTACGAACGATCAGGCAGCTTTGATTTGAACGAGCAGGACTCCGGCGAAGCCGGGAAGCCGATTAAGTATACAGCTTATCCGGGAGAGAAGGTGACTTTGTCCGGATCGAAACGCATTGAAAAATCCGCCTTCACACCGGTCACCGATCTAGCGATTCTTAACCGGATCATCAGTCCCGAGGCAAGACCAAAAGTGCTGGTGGCCGACTTGGCAGGCCAGGGGATTACCGATTACGGCGAGCAAAGCCGCCACGGCTACTATCTTGCCAACGATCTGAGCAAAGTTCCGCCGATGGAGCTGTACGTCAACGGGCAGGGAATGACTTTAGCGAGATGGCCGAACCAAGGGACGGTACAGATGGATGAAATCATCGATCCGGGTCCGACGCGGAAAGATCCGAACGGGGAGGTACATACGCGCGGAGGAACCTTTTCCTATTCGTATGACCGGCCCCAGTACTGGACCCAGGCGGACGATATTTGGCTGGACGGAATATTCGGCTACAGCTGGGAATGGTCCTACAACAAAATCGCCTCCATTGACACAGCCGCCAAAACCATCACCCTCCGCTACGGAGAGATGAGCGGCCTGCTCAAAAACTGGTATCCGGATTTTCATTTTGCGCAAAACCTGCTGGAAGAAATCGATATGCCGGGCGAGTATTACATCGACCGCCAGGCGGGAAAGCTGTACTTTTTGCCGAACGCCGAATTTACAGCGGCGAATCCGACGATAGAGGTTACGATGCTGAAAACGCCGATGATCAATGCGCTGAACGCTTCGTACATCGACTTTTCCGAGCTGGTCATGGAAGATGGACGCGACTCGGCAGCGGTGATTATGGGAGGCAGCCACGTGCGTATTCTGAACAGCGAAATCCGCAACTTCACGAACAGCGGCGTGCTGGTCAATACGCAAAGCCGGTTCTACTACAATGATTTTCAGGGCGTGCCGGGAACGGATCATGCCATCGTCAGCACGCATATCCACCATATCGGCGGGACCGCGGTCACGCTGACGGGCGGCGACAAAACGACCCTGCAGCCGGGAAACAATGTCGTTGAAAATTCGCACATTCATGATTTTGCTTATTACCATAAAGCTTACAATCCGGGCGTTCTTCTCTCCGGGGTCGGCAACCGCATGGCACATAACGAGCTGCATGACGCGCCTCATCCTGGCGTGCTGATCTTCGGCAACGACCATGTCGTGGAGTACAACAACATATACGATGTGTGCAAAACCTTCTCGGACCTCGGGGCTATTTACATGAACGCGGGCGAAACTCCGCAGCAGCGGGGGACCGTCATCCGCAGAAACTATTTTCACAATATTGGAGAAAGCAAGGCCGGCGTGGAGGGCGTCTATCCCGACAACTTCACTATGGGGCTTCAGATCGACGAAAACATTTTCTACAAAATGGGCAACTCGGCGATCAAGAACAACGGCGGCGCACATATTTTGTCCCGCAACAATATTTTCGTAGACAGTAAAGTTCCGTATGATTACGCGGACATCTACCTCGGGGATCAGCCGGACAATCAAATCCCGAAAAACTACATGCCAAAATGGCAGGCGCTCTTCGCCGCCAACAACGACTTTGTAGGCACGCCTTATTTGACCAAGTATCCAGAGCTGGCCAACTTCTTTACAGAAAACCGTTATTATCCCGATACGAACACGTTCCAGGGCAATGTCATCTACAACCCGACCATTCCACGCAGCACGACGACCAATGCCAACGGAGCGTATGACAAATTCGGGCTGGTTCAGTATGCCAATAACTTCGTTACGACGGAGGATCCGGGCTTTGTGGATCTGGCGAACGGAGATTTGTCCCTGCGGCCGGATGCGGCTGTATTCAGCGCCATACCCGGCTTTCCCAACATCCCGTTTGGAGAAATCGGCATTAACGGCAGAGCCGGCACCAGCACAGGTCAGGACAGCCATCCTGTCCAGGGGGTTGCCGTGTACAACGACGATGTGATGGTTGACCGCTGGAAAACGGTCAAACTGCAAACCGCGGTCCTGCCGTGGAACGCAGATCATCCGGCACTGTCTTTCACATCCGCCGATCCGGGAATCGCAACCGTCGATAACGCCGGAGTTATTACCGGACAGTCTGTCGGCCAAACCGAGATCACTGTGGCAACTGTGGAAAATCCGCAGCTGACAGCATCAGTGAAAGTAACCGTGGAAGCCGGCGACGGCATTATGGACTACACCGATTTCGAATCCGGCGCAAATGGATGGCCGGTGGACGCCAACCGGAGCATCGTGAAAGTGGATGAAAACCGCTGGTACAAGTTACTTAACGGCGCATCCGCGCTGAGCAGCAAAAAGTTCTCCGATTATGAGCTGACCTTCAAGCTGAAGACGCCGGCGACCATCGGCGAAAACGCAACGCTGTATATTTTTGACCGCCAGGCGGGCAGCGGTTCTAGCCGTATCGGATATAAAACCCGGGCGAACGGAACATCGTCATGGCTGCTGTACAACTCGGCGTGGTCCGTGCTGAAGGAAGTCAAGATGCCTGATCATGATTTAAAGCCGGGCACGGAATATGCCGTCAAAATGCTCGTCAAGGGCGGCGACATCAGCGTGTACGTGAACGGCGGGCTCCGGCTGAAAGGCACCGATCCGGGCCATAACGCGGAGGGTCAAGTCGGGTTCTACGTTAACAACGTCAGCGACATGATGTTCGATGACATCCAGTTCAAGGCGCTGACTACAGATCTGGCTGGCATGATCCCGGCGGATAACCAGATTCGGCTGGCTGCCGGAGAGAGCAAGCAGCTCCAGCTGACATTTGATCCCGCGGATACACCGGATACGGATGTGACCTGGCAATCCGCGAATCCTGCGGTGGCCGAAGTGAACGATATGGGCGTCGTGAGCGCCGTGTACGAGGGCGAAACAGTCATCACGGCCGTATCCAAGGTAAACCCGCTGATCAAGGCGGATATCGCGGTCACCGTCTCGAACGTCATGCATGAGACCGATTTTGAAACCGGAGGAAACGGCTGGCCTGTCGATCCCAATCGCAGCATTGCAGCCGATCCGGACGGGAACCGCCGCTATAAAATCTTAAACGGCGCCACCGGCCTGCTCGACCGAAACTTCTCATCCTACCAGCTTGAATTCAAGCTGAAGACGCCTGCGGTTATGCCAAATGACGGAGTGCTGTACATTTTTGACCGCCAGGATGCCACTGCATCGACGCGAATCGGCTACAAAACAAGAGCCGACGGCACGTCGGCATGGATGCTGTACGACACCGCCTGGCAGAAGATCAAGGAAGAGACGCTGCCCGCGCAAGACCTGCAGCCGGATACGGAATATGACGTCAAGGCGGTCGTCAAAGACGGCGACATCCAGCTCTATGTGAACGGGGAACTGAGGCTGTCCGGCACCGATCCGGGACATAAACCTTCCGGCAAAGTCGGTTTCTATGTGAGCGGATTCGATTACATGCTGTTCGACGACATCCGTTTCTCGGTAGTGCCTTAAAGTTTACTGGTGTTTAAGGGTTTCTTCGGCGCTCTCTCCCTGCATGGAGGGGGCGCTTTTACAATTCCTGGTACGGTGCAGCAATCAAGAGGTTCAATTCAAATCTATTCAAGGACAACACGGTATACCTTCCATGGCAAAATCGTGCTAACTGTGAGCAGCGCAAAATTCATGGATAAGCGCGATTCTCGGATACCTAAAGATTTTTAGCACGGCAAAACCCAAAACCACCTCAAGGAGGGACAACATGATTCGATGTTTATTTCGAGCCGTCTGGAACGGAGAAGGCAGTCCGCGCTCTTTTTTTCGGGCCCAGGAAAGAGAGCATTCGCTTGCCGATGCGATGGAGCGGCTTCAGGTCGCCAATCTAAGCCTATTTGCCGATCAAGAACAGCTGTTTCTATATTATGAATGTATGGACACGCCGGTTCTCCCGGAAAGCTTGCTGGCTGAAACCGGAGAGCGGCTGGCTGAATGGCCGGGAGGCGCACCGGGAAGACGTTGGGTACCGATGACTGATATTTTTCATTACCAGCACCCTGTGTCGAATTCGCAGTGGGCCCGAGTCCATAAGGAACGCACACCATACGGAAGGATCGCTCTGCTAAAGCCGGAGCAAACGGCAAGCTATGTATATTATCACTACCAATACCAGGAGGAAAAGCCGGGGGACGGCGATAAGTACGGCATGATCGGCATGCACGAGAACGTTTTGTTTTTCTATTCGGAGCTGCCGGAGACGATCACGCCCGTGCTCTATGAGGGTCGATTGAAAACGTCGTTGAAGCCCGAAAACTGGGCCGAGGT
Source organism: Paenibacillus sp. PSB04 (assembly GCF_025809195.1). Lineage (NCBI taxonomy): Bacteria > Bacillati > Bacillota > Bacilli > Caryophanales > Paenibacillaceae > Paenibacillus > Paenibacillus sp. PSB04. The sequence continues at coordinate 5,232,360 of NZ_CP081301.1, read as the reverse complement.
GATGGAGCCCCATTTTATCCAGTGGGAGGGGGCTCCGGACGGGCAGGACATTTGGCGCAAGCTGATGCTTGTGCTAGAAGTGCGCTGCCCGGCCGAAAGAAGAGGTGCACAACATGCGTAACTCGCTATGTCTGAACGGAGATTGGGATTTCATGCCGCTGTACGATCAGCCCCAATCCCGCAAGCTGCCGGAGAACATTGTATACGATCAGCACAAAGTTCAGGTCCCATCCAGCTGGAGAAGGACCTACAAGCAGGGCACCGGCCGGTCGTTCGGGAACATTCCCGAATACGGATACGTTCCGATGGACCTGTACGATTATCCGAAGGAATGGGACGCCGCCGAGGCGGGCGTGCTGCACCGGAGCTTCCGGCTTCCGGACCACATGGCCGGCCAGCGGATTGTGCTGCGCCTGGACGGCATCATGCAGAAGGCCGTTATCTATTTGGACCGGGAGGAAATCGCCGTATGGGAGGACGGCTACCTGCCGCTCAGGCTGGATATTACGTCCCGGGTGCAGGCGGATCATGAGCACCACCTGCACGTCGTTTGCGGGAGCTTTGACCGCGTGACCCTTCCGTCCGGATCGCAAAAAGTGACCGGCCTTACCGGTTCCTGGTTCGGCACCGTATGCCGCGGCATTTGGCAGGATGTTTACTTGGAGAGCTATCCGGAATTATCTCTGGAAGACGTCACCATCCGCACGTCTGTCAGGGATGGGAAACTGGAAGTGCATGCGATTGCCGGAGGAGCTTCCACCGAGATAGAGCACAATTCGCGAGAGATGGAGCAGAATACGGCTCAGGTCAGGCTTGTCGTACGGGAGCTTGGCGTGTTGAGCGGGAATGAGCATCATGTGGAGCATGCCCAAGCATCCGCGACTCATCCGGCTCCAAACCCGGTTCTTGCAGCGAGTGCAGCGGCCGTTCCTGATGACGATGCCGTTATTCAGCTGCCAAGGCTGTGCGAAAACGAGCGGTACGGGACGGCATACCGCTCCTCCTTCATACTGGATTGGACGGACGCCCATCAGTGGAGTCCGGATTCCCCATTCCTCTATCGGGCGGAGCTTGAACTGCTAGTGGATGAGCGGGTCATCGACCGCCGTCATATTACGTTCGGGTTCCGGGAGTTTTGGTGCGAAGGACCTCAGTTTGTCCTGAACGGCATTCCGATCAATCTGCGCGGAGATTCCTGGCATTTTCAAGGCGGGGTGCAGCAGACGGAAGCCTACATACGGAACTGGTACCGGATGTGCCGCTCCGTCGGCGTAAACAGCATCCGGCTGCATGCCGAGCCGTACCCTGAGGACTACGTGCGCATCGCCGATGAAGAAGGCATGCTCATCGTGGATGAAACCGCGATATACGGCTCGGGCAAATCGATGCAGGCCGACCATCCGGCTTACCTGGATAACAGCCGGAACCATGTCCGCCGCCTTGTGCAGCGGGACAAAAACCACCCGTCCGTCATTTTGTGGAGCGTACAGAATGAGATGCGCTGGGTCGACGGGCGCGACGGTTTCAAAACGCATATTCCCGGCCTGATGGCCGCCATCCGCGAGCTGGATCCGACGCGGCCGATTCTTGCTGAAGGAGACAACCGTCTTCTGTCGAAAGAAGATACGGAGGTGGAGAGCCGCCATTACAATATCGATGGCACGATCGGCCAATGGGACCGCGACGTTCCGCTGACGTTCGGAGAGCATGGCGGGTGGTGGTACATCTGCCCGCAGAACAGCAGTATGTATGTCGGACTGCGAGCCTACTGTGGGACAGATGAGAGCACGGCCGGACTTGCCGAGAAGGAGCGGCTGTTTGTGGAATACGCCCGGCGCCAAGGCGTATCCGGCATTTCGACCTTTAACTTTGCGCATTATTTCATGCGGGCTATGCCTGACCGCGACGTGATTTTACCGGTAACAGGTCCCGGCGAACTTTGCCAGCCCGGCGTCAAGCCGAAGCGGATCCCCGCTTATTCACTGACCTTGAACAACGGTCTGCTGCCTGAAGAGTATCCGGCTTATTCTCCAAATCCGGCCTTTGCCATCATGGCCAGAGCTTTCAAGCCGGCCACCATCATCGCGGCCGAATACAACCGCTGTTTTTACGATGATGCGCCGGTTCACCGCAGCTTCGACGTGTACAACGATACGCTTGCCGTGCAGGACGTCCGGGTGGAATGCAAGATTAGGCAGGGAGGGAGGCTGGTTCACGAGCAAAGCTTTGACTTCCGCCAAGCTCCGGCTGAGCACCAAAACATCTCGCTGCGATGGACCCCGGAATCTGTGGATGCAGAAGAACGGGCTGAGCTGACCGCGCAGCTGATGCATGACGGGCAGCTTGTGCATGAACTGCGTATCGAATACAGATTGGTTTCCGGCAGGCTGCGCAGCGAAGCGGTGGAAGTCGGCCGGGAAGCTTTCTTTTGGGGTCCGGCCGGCGAATATGACATGATCTGCAGGATGATCCCAGAATGCGCAGCAATAGAGCGGGAAAGCTTGGCCGGACTGCCGGCGGACAGCTTACTCATCATCGGCACCTATGCCGAGGATGCGGACGGCGGGCTGGAAGCGCAGCTGAAGGCATTCGTGGAACGCGGCGGCCGTCTCATTCTGCTGGAGCAAAATCAGCTGTCGCTCGGCAAGCTGACGCTGTCACGGAGGCCTTTCATCCGTGCCCATGCTGGCAGCTACAGCCATCCGGTTCTGAAGGGAATCGGCGACGAGGATTTAATGTTCTGGCATGAGGAGCTGCGGGAAGAAGGACCGCTGCCAATCATCCAGGCGGCCTTTGAAAAGCCGGTCATCGGCGACTTTACGCTGCTGCTCGAATGCGGTGCAGGCGATTTTGGAGACGGTGGAGACTTGTGGTCACCGCTGCTGGAATACCGCAGCGGCACAGGTATGTTTATCGCGAGCCAGCTCGATCTGATGGCGAACGTCACGCGCGTTCCGCAGGCCTGCCTGCTGCTGCGGAACCTGCTCGCCTACGCCGGGCGCGCCGATGACGCGGGCGCAGGCGAAACCGCCCGCACGGCCGCGCTGGTGCGCGCCGGCGGAGCGGCCGCAACTTTCCTCGACAAGCTGCGGCTGAACTACACGGCGCTTGGCGAAGCAGCGCCGCTTCTCGCGCTGGCGGGCGCAGCCGCCGCGCCAGGGATGCCGGCGCAGGGCATCGCCCCGGCGCCGGACGCAGGCGGGCATGGCCGGCATGCCGCCATGCCGCCCGGGCAGGGCTTCGGCCTGCTGGTGGCCGAAGCCTGCCTGCTTGAGGCGCCGGGCGCGGCCGAGGCCGTCCGGCGCCACGCCGAAGCCGGCGGACGCGTGCTCGTCCTGCCGGCGGAGGGCCCGCAGCAGGCGGCGCTGGCGCGCCTGCTGGACCGCCCCGTGCGGGTGGCTCCGCACGAGGCGTATCACTTGGCGGCGGATGACGGCGCCGCCATGCGCGGCATCAGCCCGGTTGACCTGTTCGGCTACGACAAGGTATTCTTGTCGCCGCGCGACGTGGTCAACCGGGTGCTGGCCAGCCACAAGATCGAAGCACCCGGCACGGAGGTGCTGTGCCGCAGCGTCGAAGGCACCGCCTGGAAGGACTACTTCGTGAACGGCTACACGGCGGAGTACAGCCGTTTGGCGCTGGTGGAACTGAATCGCGCTAAGATCGTGCCCGCAGGGGCATTCGTGATCGAAGCCAAGATTGGCGGGGGAAGCGTGGTATGCTCTCAGCTGCTGCCCGATCCCGGCAGCGACAAGGCGCTGCGCCTGTATTCGCGCCTGCTCGCCAATCTTGGTGCTGCCTTCGATGACGGCTTGCTTACGAGCGAGAAGGGAGATGCACAGTGGGCCGTGGAAGCCGTGATGGCCCTGCCTTGTCCACCGCATGTCGATTACGAAGCGATGAAAGCTTATCACACGGACCCCGAATTTTCTTTGAACAATTTGGGCGAAGGCTTGTACGGATGGATGCAGAAGAAGGAACGGCGCCCGGATGACGGCATGCTTCGCATAGCGGACGCTCGAGACACGCCATGGTTCCTTAGCTGTTTCATCCTGGTGCCCGGGAAGGATAACGACGTGCGGCAGGGGAAGCTGCGGATCAACACCGAGGCGTGGTTCGAGATTTATATAAACGGGGAAAAGGTCTCGAAGCCTGAGCAGGAAATCATCCTGAAGGGCGGGCTGAACCGGCTCATCGCCATCGTTCGCGGGACACAAGGGGACCTTCTCTTCGGCATGACCTTCCTGAATCGGGACGGTACGTACATGAAGGATCTGGCATTCCGCCTGACGCTGGACGAAGTCGAGCCGAAATAGGCAGGTACGCAGGTGTGCTGCCGATTAGGTTTAACTGCATCTTTATAGGGAGCTTCATCCCATAGTTCCAACACAGAGACCCTAATTCATCATTTTTCAGGAGGTTGTTATGAACTGGAGCGCAACGATCGAGCAAACGCTGTTAACTACGAAAGCCAACATCGCCCGCTTTCAAGGCCAATTTCCGCATGTCAGCCACGGAGATGGCAAATATCAGCTGGTGAATCATACCGATTGGACGGAAGGCTTCTGGGCCGGGATTTTATGGTTGAGTTACGAATACAGTAAAGATCCGGATATCCACGATGCAGCAGTCCAAAGCGTCCGTTCTTTTCAGGAGAGGCTGCAGCAGGAGAGCCACTTGCAGCACCACGATATCGGCTTCCTGTATTCTCTGTCCGCCATGGCAGGCTGGATTGTCGAGCAGAATGAAGATGCCCGGCAAACCGCCTTACAGGCAGCCGACCTGCTCTTAAAACGATGGAGACCGTCCGCGCAAATCATTCAGGCGTGGGGTCCGGAAGGAGACCCGGAAAACGGCGGGCGTATCATCATCGACTGCCTGATGAATCTTCCGCTTCTGTATTGGGCGTCCGAGCAGACCGGGGACCCTCACTATGCCGCGATCGCCCGCATTCATGCGGACAAGAGCCGGAGATTTCTCGTACGGGGGGACGGATCATCCTACCATACGTTCTACTTCGATCCGCAAACGGGTGATTCGATCCGCGGGGGTACGCATCAGGGCTTCAGGGACGGTTCCACTTGGTCCCGCGGGCAGGCTTGGGGCATTTACGGTTTTGCACTTGCCTATCGTTATTTGAGGGAGCCGTATTTTTTGGATACAGCCAAGCAGCTGGCCCGGTATTTCATGGATCACGTACCGGAGGATCTTGTGGCTTATTGGGATTTTGACGCCCCGCAGCAGCCGGGTGAACCGAGGGACAGCTCAGCTTCGGCCATTGCGGCATGCGGAATGCTGGAGCTGGCGCAGCATCTGGACGAATCGGATCCCGAGCGAGCATCTTTTCAGGAATTCGCGGAGCAATCCGTCATTTCCATGGCAAACAGTTACTTTACGGCCGGCAGCACGGAGGAAGAGGGGTTCCTGCGGCATGGCTCCTACTTTGTCAGAGGGGGAATTTCGCCGGATGATTTCGTCATTTGGGGCGATTATTTTTTCCTTGAAGCACTGATGCGTCTGGATGGTCGCTCGCCCGGGTATTGGTACGAAAGGTCGCTCTAAACGCTGGGTCGAAGTCAATGTAAACGTTAATAGAGTATGATCTAAGATGGCGGCCATTGTGCCGCCTTTTGCCATTGTTCATGCTGTTTCCTGTTTCCGCTGAACGACAAAAGTTCGCTGAGATAGACTGCTGAGCACAAAAAGAAGGGACACGTTAAAGAACGTATCCCCCTCTCGTCTACCAAGCTCAGACGTATGGCATACCCGAAATGATCCTCGAAATGATTCCTTGTTCAGTCTTAGCCTTTTCCTTTCATACCGATGTGCCCCGCAACCCTTTCACCCAGCTCCGGAGATGCTTCGTACAAGTAACTTAATACGATCCGCTGCGTTTCATGGGATATTCCTTTTAAATCAGCTGCTAGGTTATCCACCAAGTGCTCCTGCTGTACTGGTGAAATGGCGCGGTAAAACTCCCCGGCCTGGGTGAAATTATCCGGTTTGGAGATGTCGGTCCGTTCGAGCTTGCCCTCCACGTATCTGCCATTTCCGCTGGTCACCAGGGAAGCCGGAGACCAATTCTCCTGGTGATTGATCGGTATGCTGCGAAAACTAGGGCCTAACCGCCGACGCTGGGAATCCCAGTAAATGTTGGCGCGGCCCTGCAGCATTTTATCATCCGACAGCTCGGCACCCTCCAGCAGATTGGACGGGGAAAAGGCAATCTTTTCGACCTGTCCCATATAATTGTCCGTATTGCGGTTCAATACGAGGCGGCCGACCGGACGAAGAGGGTACTGCTGCTGGTCCCATACCTTGGTATCATCCAACGGGTCGAACGGAAGATGCGCCGCATCATCGGGATTCATCAGCTGCACATACAGCCCGTACTCCACGGTCTTGCCTGCGGCAATGGTATCGTACAGATCCTGGCCGGCAATATCCGGGTTCTCACCCGCCAGCCGGGCTGCTTCCTGCCGATCGATATACTGCTCGCCGGCTAATGGCATCCAGTGGTACTTTACATAAAAACGCATGCCCTTTGCATTTTTCCATACGTAAGTGCTCACGCTGTGACCCTTGATATGACGGAGACTCTTCACCGTGCCCACGTCCGAGTAGAGCCAAACGAGGAAATGGGTGGATTCCGGCGCCCTGGCTACAAAGCTCCAGAAGCGTTCGGGATCGATCAAATTGTTCTTCGGCGAGGGGAGAAAGGCCTTGATTGATTCCGGAAACCGGACGGCATCTCGAACCAAAAAGACGGGGATATGATTGCATAACAAATCAAATACCCCCTGTTCCGTGTAAAACTTGGTGGAAAACCCGCGCACATTGCGCGAAGTATCCGGTGTGCCTTTATTGCTGACCGCGAGGGAAAAGCGAACCGTGACGGGAACCTGCTGACCGGGCGTCTGCAAAAAGCTGAGCATCGTATAGTCGGTCATGGAATGCACTGTCTCAAAATAACCGAATGCGCCAAAGCCTTTCACGTGGACGGGACGCTCAATGATTTTGCTATGTACAAAGGTTTCCAGCGTTTCATGCAAAATGTTATCCTGTTCCAGGACAGGCCCGCGTTCGCCAACCGTCTGCGAGTGCATCGCGGCCGGCAGATCCTCTGCCCATGGTAAGGACTGGTTAACGCTATGCGGCCTGTCGTTCCCCTGATTTGGAACCGCTGAATTGGGTTCACGGTTCGCTGTATTGCCAGCCTGAGGGGCAGCACCGTTGTGATGGGAATCGTTCATTCCTTAACCTCCATATTCATGACTTCTCTCCTATATGGTTTATGCGGACTATCAATGAAAATATGAGTGGACATCCATATGTCACTGCAGGTTTCGCGGCGCTGTGTATCGAAATATAGTCGCTTATAGGTTAGCTGGAATGTCATAAATAAGCCTCTCAAAAGAAACTTTATAAATTATTATCAAGGGTGGGGAATGAAATAACATGATGATATCTTATGAGACCGGTACAAATACATTTCAGTTTAGGGCTGCTTGCATTATCCTCCATAGAGATAAGATACTGATGCAAAGAGCAGAACATAATCAATAGTGGTTTATACCCGGCGGCAGAGTGGAATTCGGTGAAGCCGCAGAGGAAACGATAGAACGTGAAATGATGGAAGAATATGGGGCGCCAATCTATGACCGTGAGCTTTTCTGGATAATCGAAAATTTATAGACTTTCCGGATCGTAAGGTTCACGAGCTGGGGATGTTTTTTCTTGTGAATTTGCCAAGAGATCATTCCATATATCATCATGTTGAAGAATTTCAAGGCATGGAAGAGGGATTTGTCAACCGGTGGATCGATATCGATGAACTTGATCAGTATACCGTCATTCCTGAATTTGTTGCTTCGGAAATCAGACATTTAGATCATACGACAGGGGTCAAACATATTAAAAATAGAGCCGTCAGATAGATCGGAGGGAGAATATATTATGATCCGTGAAGCGGAATCCCAGGATCGGGAACAACTGAGTAACTTGTACACAATGCTGGTGCCGAACAGCAAGAAAATGAATGTGCTGGAAGAGCAGATCGAGAAAATCAGAATGGATCCCGCCAATTTTCTGCTGGTCTATGAAGAGGAAGGGGCATTGCTGGGAACGCTTACGCTGAACATCTGTCTTCAAGCCATGCATGGGACCCGGCCCTATGGATTGATCGAGAACATCGTCGTTCATGAGGACCACCGCAGCAACAATATCGGCCAATCCCTTCTGAAATATGCCGAAGAATATTGCAGATCGCTGCATTGTCACAAAATCATGCTGCTCAGCCATTCCAAACGAGTCCGGGCCCATCAATTTTTTGAACGCGAAGGATATGACGGCTCAGTCAGCAAAGGCTTTAAAAAATATTTGTAACCGTACATTCAGGAAAACCTAAAGATCAGCACGAATTTCCTCTGTAAGAGAAGTGTTCGCTATAATGGGGTAACAGGCATCAAGAAAGGAATGTAATTATGAAGAAATATATCATCATCGGATCAGGCATCCTGGGAGCATCGACGGCCTATCAGCTGGCAAAAATGGGAGCGGATGTCCTTCTCATCGACCGCAAAGATCCAGGACAGGCGACGGATGCCGCCGCGGGCATCATTTGCCCATGGCTGTCGCAGCGCCGCAATCAGGCCTGGTACAGGCTCGCCAAGGCAGGGGCGGCCTTTTATCCAGGGTTAATCAAGGAACTGGAAGGAGAAGGCGAGACCGAGACGGGCTATGCGCAGGTCGGTGCCCTCAGCGTTCATCAGGACCCGGAGAAAATCCGGAAGATGGAGGAGCGGGCTTTGCAGCGCAAAGCGGATGCACCGGAAATCGGCGGTATTACCCGGCTTTCAGAAGAAGAAACCCATCAATGCTTTCCGCTGCTGGAGAGAGGCTATCAATCGGTACGGATCAGCGGCGCCGCCCGGGTCGACGGCCGTGCCCTGCGCGACGCTTTGATTCGGTCTGCCCAGAGGCACGGGGCTGCTGTGATTCACGGGGATGCGAAGCTTCTGGTGGATGGGAACCGGGCAAGCGGAGTATCGGTCGGACCCGACGAATATGCAGCGGACCGCACGATCGTCTGTGCAGGGGCGTGGGCCGGACAGCTTCTGCAGCCGCTCGGTGTCCGCTTTAACGTCCGTTACCAAAAGGCGCAAATCATGCACCTCCAGCTCGAAAATCATGAGGATACAGGCACATGGCCAGTTGTCATGCCGCCTTCGGATCAATACTTGCTTGCTTTCGAGAAGCAGAAGATTGTGATCGGGGCAACGCATGAAAATGACGTGGAAGGATACGATACAAGAACAACAGCGGGTGGTATGCAGGAAATCTTGAATAAAGGATTAGCCTTGGCGCCCGGATTGGCGGACGGCACCTTTCAGGAGGTCAGGGTCGGATTCCGTCCGTTTACCTCCGACTTTTTGCCGGTACTTGGTGCCGTTCCGGGCTGGAGCGGCCTGCTCGCGGCGAACGGGCTCGGTGCATCCGGCTTGACGATGGGGCCTTTTATCGGCTATCAGTTAGCTAAGCTGGCGCAAGGCGTGGAGCTTGATATCGACATACACGATTACGATATCCGCAAAGCCATAGATGAGGGTTCGTTAACCGAATCGTAACCCGAACGTAACCCTTCATGGATCGCCATTCTTCTACAATAGAAATGACATTGATACATATAAATACGTCTCCAATGGCGTATATAAAGGAGAATGATCCATGAAGAAACGTTTGAAGGTGTTCATTGCGGCGAGTTCGGCATTTGTCATTCTGTCGGGCTCTGCGCTGGCGGTGTCGGCCGGGCCGCGGATTTTTATTAATGGGGCGGAATTCGCCAACACTTTTATGAAATTGAAAATCGAAAACGGAACCGCCATGGTCTCGCTGCGGGCCATCGTGGAGCAGCTGAAAGGCGAAGTGGAGTACAAGAGCGACGGCATTCATGTGTCATTGCCCGAGGCGAGCAAGCTGGCTCAGCAGGTGAACGGCTTCATGAACGCCCTGCAGGCCGATACGCCGGAGGATGCCGCCAATACCTGGATCCGCGGCGTTCAGAAACGCAGCGGGCCAATGCAGTACGCTGTGATGACTCCCGCGCTGCAGGCCAAAACCAAACAGCAGTTTGAGGACAATTTCTGGGTTACCGGGGGCTCCAGCCCTCATATGGGCACGATCACCAACATGACTACCAAGACGTTATCGGACGGCAAAGTGCAAATCTCCTTTGATTACCCTTTGGTGACATCCGCAGGCGTGGAAGGCATGGGCAAAGCAATGCTCACGATTGAGAAGGGTACTGGACCTGCTGATGACCAATGGGCGATCTCGTCCATTTGGCTGAAAGATCCCGGAGATACCGGGCTCATGATCGGCTCGAATTAGGGATTATTCGAAAGCTCGCTTGATAGCGGGCTTTTTTTCTTGGTTTATCGTTTGCCCGGCAACCAATAAACATCGTCAATTTCCCATTACACTGCATAAAATCCGGCTATTTTTCCCATCGTAAGAACATATTCAAACATGTCGGATTCTTAAGCGGGAGGCAAAAGATGGCGGAGCAGCAGGAACGGGGGCATTGGCTGGCACTCATCAAAAAGGGAAACAAATCATCGGCGATCGCGATGCTCGGCAATGCGGTCATCGCTGCAGCCAAAGGGGTGGGGGCCGCTTTGAGCGGCAGCGGGGCGATGTTTGCATCGGCGATGCACTCGCTTGCGGACTGTGTAAACCAAGGGTTTGTGTTTGCCGGTAGCGTGCTTGCGGAAAGAAAGCCCAACCGTAAATTTCCGACCGGATTCGGCCGGGTAATCAACATTTTCTGCATGGTCGCCGTCATTGTGGTGACGATTATGGCTTATGAAACGATTCGGGAAGGATGGCATTTGATTCATCATCCAGCCAAAGCGGGCGGTGCTTTTTGGATTAACGTGGGTGCGCTTATCCTGAACCTGGTGATCGATGGCGCGATTTTATTTAAGGTGATGAAGGAAATTGCTCGAGAAGCAAGGATTGAGGCCTCCGGGATCTCACTCATCCCTATGTCCTTCAAGCATGTATCACGCTCAGCACCTCCGACGCGGCTGGTCTTTTATGAGGATTTGGTAGCGGTCACCGGTGCGTTTCTGGCTCTTGTCGCTGTTGTTGTCACGACATTTACAGCCTTTAAAGCACTGGACGGCATCGTGACCGTCATCATCGGTGTGCTGATGGTGGCCGTCGCTTTTCGTGTAGGCTATGATAATATGGTCGGACTAATTGGTGTGGCTGCGCCGCGCGACGTGGCGGAGAAGGTGTCTTCCATCATTTTGTCCGATCAGGACGTCACCGACATCAACGGTCTGCGGATTATTCAGGAAGGCCGGTACTATCATGTGGATACGATGATCGAACTTCGGAGCGGCCTGTCTCTTGCCGATGCCGATGATATTAAGTTCCGCGTTCAGGACCAGCTCAGCTCGGATCCGGATATATCGGATGTCGTACTGGGCATCATCGAGGATAATGGTGTGAAAAATTGGACGCCGGAGCATCTGAATGAGTTTTCGTAATCGCTAGAATGAAGATATTTTGAAAAGTCCGCAGCATGCGGGCTTTTTTGTGTAGGGCTGCACGAATCCGGATGGATGGTTGGGTGTCAAATGCGCCATATCTTGTGGCTTAAATGTCTAGATCATGCTATTTTCCTGACTTGATCATCAAGGTTTGACTGCAGGCAACCGTTTAGAATATGGACAGAGCCGGTTGAACTCAGAACAAATTGGCGTAACCGCTCTCATAGAGTCACATGTGGAATCATCACGATTAGGAGCTGAGTATCGATGCAGTATACCAACCCCGTCATTCCCGGGTTTCATCCGGATCCCAGCATCTGCCGGGTCGGTGACGATTATTATCTGGTCACCAGCACATTCGAGTATTTTCCGGGGGTGCCTATTTTTCACAGCAAAGATTTGGTGCATTGGCGGCAAATCGGGCATTGCCTGACGAACGAGCAGCAGCTGCCGCTGGCGGGTGCAGGCAGCTCAGGCGGCATTTACGCGCCAACCCTCCGCTACCATGACGGTTTGTTTTATATGACAACGACCAATGTTAGCGGGATCGGGAATTTTTATGTGACCAGTGTTGAAGCAGCTGGACCTTGGTCCGATCCGATACCCGTTGCGCAGGGCGGGATCGATCCATCCTTGTTTTTCGATGAGGACGGCCGTGTGTATTTCCAGTCGACCCGAATGGGAGATGAGGGAGACGGGATTTATCAATGTGAGATCGATAAGGAAACCGGTGAGATGCTCACAGAAAGCCGGTTGGTCTGGCAGGGAACTGGAGGGGCGCATCCCGAGGCGCCGCATCTCTACAAAATCGGGGATTATTATTACTTGATGATCGCCGAAGGCGGGACGGAGTTCGGACATATGGTGACGATCGCCAGAAGCACCGATCCTTACGGACCTTATGATTCTTGCCCGCATAATCCGATTTTGTCGAACCGGAGCATAAAGAGCACCATCCATGCGACAGGTCATGCCGATCTGGTACAAGCTCATGATGGAAGCTGGTGGGCGGTTTGTTTGGGAATCCGGCCACCGTCCTATCCGATGCGCCACCACCTGGGCCGGGAAGTGATGCTTGCGCCGGTAACCTGGACGACGGACGGTTGGCCGGTCATCGGAGCAGGCGGACACATCGAACCCGTTATGGACTCGCCGAATTTGCCTGCCGTCCGCTGGGACGAGAAGCCGGCAAGGGATGACTTTGACGCCTCACAGCTTCAGCTGGAGTGGACCTTTTTGCGTAATCCCGCTCCTGGTAGCTGGTCCTTGGAGCGGCGGCCTGGGCACCTGGAACTTCGCGGAAATCGGACGAGGCTTTCCGACACCGGCTCTCCGGCGTTTGTTGGCCGCCGTTTGTGCCATTTTACCTGCAATATTTCGGCAGCCATGGAATATGAACCAGCCGGCGACGGGGAAGAAGCCGGGTTAACGGTTTATATGAATGAGAAGTATCACTATGATCTTGCCGTTACGTCAAGAAATGGAGTCAAGAAGATACGGCTTCGGCGCACCGTCGGATCTTTATGCGTGGAGGAAGAACATGCTTGTCCAGCAGGGCCGCTGGAACTGAAGATCGAGGTACAGCCTGACAAATTCGTGTTTTATTACGGGCAGCCGGGAGCAGAACTGACGGAAATCGGCTGGGGGGAGACCCACCTGCTTTCCACGGAAGTGGCCGGGGGATTCACCGGGGTATTCGTGGCGATGTACGCGGTATCTGCCTATGAGGAGCCTGCTCCCGCGTCGTTCGATTGGTTCGAGTACGATCCGGTTGGCTGACGCTGGTGCTCCAGCCCTTACGGCTGCACGCTTTTCCGGAATGCTTTGGGCGTCATGCCGTAAGTTTTTCTAAACTGGCGTGTCAAATAATTGCTGTCGTTATAGCCGCATTCGTATGAGATTTCGGTGATCGAAAGGTTCGTCTGCTTGAGCAGGATGCATGCCCGTTCCAGGCGAAGCCGTTGAAGATACGCCATCGGCGACGTCTGATAATATGCCCGAAAGATCCGGTTCAGGTGCCGTACGGAAATCCGGGACTTATCCGCGATTTCTTCCAGGGTCACCGGTTCGAGATAGTGGTCTTCAATATAGGATACTGCATTTGCCAAATGCATCAGATTGCTTTCGACGCCCTGATCCTGGTGCTCATACAGCCTGGACAAGTATACGGCAAGCTCCATAAACCGTGACGCCAGCATCGTTTGATAACCTTGGTGCCGAAGGTGGTATTCGTCAATCATATCGGAAATGACCGAAGCCACATGTTCGAGATTGGACAGCGGAATATTGAGTTTACTTTCATAAGGATGCAGATGGCGATAAAGCGGTTCCAAAATAAAAAGCGCCTGAAATCCTTGAGATGCCCTTAAATCCGGTCCGGCATATTTCAGCATATCGGGCTTGAACATGATGTTGCAAATTTTAAAATCGTACGGATCCTTGTAGGCATGCTGCGTGGCGCCATTAATAACAAACGCGTTGCCTTTTTTGATAAAAGAAGCCTCGTTGTTGACGATATGCGTAGCATGTCCGTTCAGTACGATCACCAGCTCGCAAAAGTCGATGTGCTTATGCAGTTGCATGTCTTCGTCATGACCTCCATACTGGATGAAAAACGGAAACTGCTCGTCGGTCGTAAACCAGTTTAAATACACGTTGATGCTCATGGAGGATCCCACCCGAAAAAGTATGGTTTGATGTCTATATCATCCTATAATTGCGACTTAAAAATCAAGGTTTGCTTGTAGATTACGAATTACAATGGCTATTAACCAAACCGGAAACCGGTAGAGGAGGGATGTTTTTCGAGGATATTTCCGAAAACGTTTTTACTGCACGCACAAACGGAAGGATAACCGGGAGAGCTAACATCAATCAGCTATGCTAAACCCAAAAATGCAAACGCATTCTTAACAGAAATAAGGGGGAACATGACCATGACAGGTACAGTTGGGAAAAAATTCGGGCTGCTTCTTCTTGCCGGCATGCTGTTCATTTCGGCAGGGTGCAGCAGTTCAGGGGATGGCAAGCCAGCCGATTCGGCCGGCAGCACGCAGGACTCCAAAGCGGACGATACGAGCCCCATCACATTTTCGTTTTTTGGGGCGGACGCGAGCTCGAACTGGAACAAAATGCAGGATGAGGTTGGCCAAGAGATCACCAAAAGGACAGGGGTGACCCTGGATGCGGAGTTCGCCGTATCCGGCGCGGGAGCGGATAAAATATCGCTTATGGCGGCGAGCGGTGATTACCCGGATCTGATTTACGGCAAAGGCGATGTCGATAAATTGGTGGAAGCCGGGGCTATGATCGACTTGACCGATTTGATCGACAAGTATGCACCGAATCTGAAAAAGGTATACGGTAAGTATATGAACCGCCTGCCATACAGCAACGACGACAAATCTATCTATGTCATACCAAGTAACGCGGCTGTTGATCAGCAGGACTTTGACGCCGGCAGCGGCTTTGAAATCCAAAATGCGGTGCTGAAGGAACTGGGTTACCCGAAAGTCAGAACCGTCAAGGATTTTGAAAACGTTCTCCAGCAGTACAAGGATAAGCATCCCACCATTGACGGCAAGCCGACCATTCCGTTAACTTTGGACGCCGATGACTGGAGAATCATGATCACGGTCACGAACCCCGCAGTGTATGCTACCGGACTCAAGGACGACGGTGAATACTACATTAATCCGGACACCTTTGAAGCCAAGCTGCACTATAAGCGGCCGGAGGAGAAGGAATACTTCCGCTGGCTGAACCATATGTACAATGTTGGGCTGCTGGATAAAGAAACGTTTGTCCAAAAGAGCGATCAGTATAAGTCCAAAATCGCCAGCGGCCGCGTCCTCGGCCTGATTGACGCCAAATGGGGATATGCGGAAGCGGAGAATGCCCTGAAGTCCAGCGGGAAGGCGGAGCGCACCTACGCCCATTTTCCGGTGACCATGTCGGAAGAGTACAAGGATCATAACTTCCAGGATACCGGATTTATGTCCGGCTGGGGCGTTGGCATTACGACCGCGTGCAAAGATCCTGTACGGGCGATCAAGTTCCTCGACTTCCTTGCATCCGATGAAGGCCAGGTCCTGATCAACTGGGGGATTGAAGGCAAGCACTATAATGTGGTGGATGGCAAACGGGTCATTCCCCAAGAAGTGCTGGATAAGAAAGTGAATGATAACGCCAACTTTACGAAAACCACCGGGATCGGCTTGTACGGAAACATGTCGGCTCACTACGGAGACGGTGTCAAGGACGCCACAGGAAACTATTACACGACGAATTTTCCGGAACAAATTATCGCCTCATACACCAAGCCGGAAAAGGAAACGCTTGAGGCATACGGAGCAACCACCTGGAAAGACCTGTTCCCATCGAGCAAGGAATTTCCGGTCAAGCCGTGGGGTGCTGCCTGGAATATTGCAGCTCCGCAGGACGGTAATTATAACGTGATTTACCAGAAAACGCAGGATATTATCCGCAAACGGATTCCGGAAGCCGTGTTGGCAAAACCTGAGCAGTTCGACGCGATCTTTGACGGTATGCTGAAGGAGCTCGACGACGCGGGCGCCGTGGAGATGGAAAAGCAATACACAGAGCTGGTCAAAGCGAGAGTGGAGCTGTGGAGCGGTAAATAAACGGCGCACGCCAAAGAAGATGCACGAAGGAGCTTCATGCTTCCTCGGTGCATCTTCTTTTCTTTTAATAGATTACATATCTGCAATTAACATCTTACATATTTGCGTTTAAAACCAAGCTGCTGCTTGTCCACCGCTTTTTGAATGTTTTCCGAAGCATTTAGGATGCTGCTTTTTTTATGATCGCGTTTCATTTCTACCGGACCGACTGCTTTTGCAGTCTCGACCGCTTTATCATGGAGCGGCAAATAGGATACGGCAACCGTGTATATAAAATTGTTCATCGCCGATTTTGTGCGTTCCGGAGATTCGTGGATTGTCTTTGTCACCAATTCCAGCATATCGGCGAGTTTGCTTTCGTCAAATTGAGTGTCCGGCCGGCTGCCTAGAAGCCAGCAATAACAGCTCCAGCCCGCCGACATTTTCAGCTCCTCACCGCTTGCGATCCATTGATCGGCGACTTGTTGCGCAATATCGGTTTCCGCCAAGGTTACCGCCACCACGTAATCGGACAGCATATAAAAATAGGCCCCCTGAATCCAACGCTCAAAATCCGCTTCGGTCATCGCTTTCGGATCGGCAATGATGCCGGCAAAGTACATGGCGTCATAATTTCCTGTGGCGTACAGCTGCTCAGCCAACGATTGATCGATTTTGATCTTCTTGGCCATAGGTTTCATGGCACCTGTCGCTACGCCAAAAAGGGGTTCGTGTGCTCCATTGGACATATACTGCTTCTTGAGCCGTTCCTTGCCGAGAGCTTCGAGCTCCTGCATGACCTGTTCAAAATCCATGCTTTGACACCGCCTTCTTCAAATTGTTGCCGTATTTATTTTCCGCTTTTGCCGTTCCAAACGAACAGCGAACAGCACTCCACATGGCTCGTCTGAGGAAACATGTCCACGGGCTGGGCCCACTGGAGCTCATAACCGCCGTCGATCAGCACCTTGCTGTCCTTGGCCAACGTGGAAGGATTACAGGATACATACACGAAACGGTTGGGCTTCGTTTTCAGAACGGTTTCCAGGAAGCGGCGGTCCAGTCCGGTTCGCGGCGGGTCGGCGACGATGACGTCCGGGCGAAGTCCCGCTTTGACCCATCGCGGGAGCAAATCCTCCGCTTCGCCTACATGGAAGCTGGCGTTATGACGGCCGTTGCGCTCGGCATTCCGGTTGGCATCCTCTACAGCTTCTGCGATCGTCTCGATACCACGGACTTCCTTGGCGTGCGGGGCCAGCCAGAGTCCGATCGTGCCGGTGCCGCAGTAAGCATCAATGACCGTCTCGCGGCCGGTCAGACCGGCGGCTGCCCGGACCGATTCGTACAACTTCACGGTCTGCTGCGGATTGAGCTGAAAGAACGCTCGCGGCGAAAGGGAGAATTCCAAATCGCTCAAGGATTCCTGCATGGATTCGGCCCCCCATATGGTGATGGTCCGGTCGCCGAAGATCAGCGAGGTCCGCTTCGGATTGACGTTCAGGGCGATTCCTGCCAATCCGTCGATAGACAATCTGAGCAGACGGATGAGATCGTCCTGACGCGGCAGGCTGCTGTTTGCGCAAACCAACGTCACCTGCAGCTGGTCGGATTGAAAGCCGTGACGCACCACGATCGTACGCACGCCATCTTTACTGCCGTTTTCTTTGGCCAGCGGGATGCGCAGTTCTTCCAGCACGGATTTCACTTTCTCTACGGCCTCATTCACCTTTGGATGCTGGATTGGACAGCCGCTGATATCCACGATGCTGTGGCTGTCGGCTTCATACAGCCCCGCTATGATTTCGCCGTTCCGGCGTTCCACTTGCAGCTGGGCTTTGTTGCGGTATCCCCAAGGGTGGTCCATGCCCAGGATCGGCTTCAGCTTGAGCTGGTCGATACCGGCATACCGGTTGAACGCTTCGCGGACAATGTCCGTTTTGGCCTGCAGCTGTCCTTCATACGAGATATGCTGAATCTGGCAGCCGCCGCATACGCCGAAAACCGGGCAAGGAGGTTCGATCCGGTGGGGAGATCGTCTCTCCACCTCTGTAAGCTGCGCTTTGATAAACTTAGGCTGCACTTCGGTTACCTCGGCCTTGACGACTTCACCGGACAGCGCTCCGTCGATAAAAACCGCCTTCCGCCGATAATAACCTACGCCTTCACCGTTAATGCCCAAACGTTTGATGGTCACGACGATGCGGTCGCCGGTCCGAAGCTCATCGGCATGATCGCGGGCAGAGCCAGGCGTCTGCTTCATCGGCTCATTTTTGCGGAAGCCTTTGCGAGCAGCTGTATCCTTTCGATATAAATGAGTCCCTGCTTGGGACTGTCGTTTGTTATTGGGATGTTTTCGTTCATTCATGTTCGTTCTACACTCCATCGCTTGTTCTTCGTTTCACTATACCACGCGGCAAGGTACGAATGCCATGTTCCGACGCCGGGTTCTGCATTTTCCGTGACATTTCCTGTTGGTCAGCGTTTATATGTTAAAAAGCAGCAGAGGTGACCTGTTTCATATGAAAAAGCTGAAATTATTATTATGGATCACGATGGCCACAACGGGATTGGAAATGATGGGATTTGCGATGAATGAATCTGCACAAGCCGCGGCAGGACCACCGTCGGTAGCAGTTCAACATGCAGAATGGAACCAAGGACATCTCCTCGTCCCGGTCCGGCCTCTAATCGAACCGTTGGGAGCCCGTTTAGAATGGTTTCCTGAAGAAAAGGAATTGGTTATCCGCAAAAACGACCTTACCATTCGGCTGGCTGCAAATTTCAAGCGGGCCATCGTGGAGACCCCATCAAGAGGAGAATTTCCTGAATATCCTGACCTGCCGCATCGCGAGTATGCCGATATGGGAGCTCCCGTCCAAGTGCTGAATGGAAGTGTCTATGTTCCGTTAAAATTTGTCGCAGCAGCATTGGGAGCTACAGTTGAGTGGGATGGGCCGTCCAAGCTTGCCACGGCGAAGCTGGAAGGAATCCGGATCCAAATTAAACCGTCACCATCTCCTGTTTCTATGCCGGGTACCCAAAAACTGACCTCCGCCCGCATGAAGATGTTGTCGGATAAATTAAACGAAGTCCAAAACCCGGACGCTAAATACGTGAGCGCACACTACAAACCCTATTTTACCGATCGCTTCATCCGTACGCTGATTCATGATCGAGGGCTGCAGGCAGCCGGCCGCTATAAAGATCCGGATACACTCCCCGAATATGCCGGCAAAACTGCCGCCACGTTTACACAATCGGCTCCGTTAGGGAACGGGCTGACGGGAGAGGATCAATACATTGAGGATCGGGCCGTTACGCTCATCTGGATAGGAGGGGCTTGGAAGGTGGAGCGCGTCGACATCCGCATAAGAACATTGACGACGGGCTTTGTCGAATACGTACCGATGAACTAGGAACATACGAATCTTTCCTCAGCGTGATCTAACGGACAGGCTTTCTATGAATTCTATATGAAAACGCCTCTAATTATCCGGGTATCTCCTGAAACCGATATGGCTTAAAATACGCCTGAAGGAGATGATAACGATGCCAGCACAGACCGACTATCCATTTCAGAATACATCCTTACCTCTAGAAGAACGAGTGAGAGACCTGGTCTCCCGATTTACACTGGAAGAAAAAGTGGAGCTGATGGTTCAATATCAAGCTGCCGTCGAGCGGCTCGGTGTGAAAGCGTATAAACACGGTACGGAAGCAGCCCACGGCATGGCGTGGCTGGGAGAAGCGACCGGATTTCCGCAGCCGATCGGCCTTGGCTGTACGTGGGACACGGAACTCATGAAACGAATCGGCAGCGTCATCGGTGACGAGGCCAGAGGGTTCTACCGCCGTAATCCCGAAGTGAACGGATTGACCCTCTGGGCTCCGACCGTCGATTTGGAACGCGACCCGCGCTGGGGCAGAACAGAAGAAGCCTATGGAGAAGACCCGATCCTGACCGGGAAATTGGCCTCCGCGCTCATTCAGGGCATTCAAGGCGACCATCCTGTATACTTGAAAGCGGTTGCCACTTTGAAGCACTTTATTGCGAATAATAACGAAGTTGGCCGGGGTGACGCTTCGGTCAGCATTGATCCGCGCAACATGAGGGAATATTATTTGAAAGCGTTTGAGATTCCGTTCAAGGAAGGCGGCGCCCAGTCCATGATGACGGCTTACAACGCCATCAACGGCGTGCCGGCGAACCTGAGTCCTGACGTCAAAGCCATCGTTAAGGACGAGTGGGGCATGGACGGTTTTGTTGTAAGCGATGCCTTCGACGTGACCGGTACCGTCCGCGATCATGGATACCTGGATACGTATAAGGAGGCCGTCGCCCGCTCCGTTAAAGAAGGCGGGATTGACAGCATCACGGACGATTCGGCTGTGATCAAGGATGCGCTGCGTGAAGCGCTGCGTGAGGGACTGCTGGCAGAGAGCGATCTTGACGCCGCACTGACGAATACCTTCCGCGTCCGCTTCCGGCTCGGCGAATTCGATCCTGAAGAGGGCAACCCATATGCTGCGATCGACGAATCCGTAATCCTGCGGCCAGAGCATGCGGAGCTGTCCCGGGAGGCCGCCCGTAAGGCAATGGTGCTGCTGAAGAATGACCGTGGGCTTCTTCCGCTCAATGCAGACAAGTTGAACAAAGTGGCCGTGATTGGGCCGCTCGCCGGAATGGTGTACCGGGATTGGTACAGCGGTTCGCTCCCTTATGCCGTCACGCCGCTTCAGGGCATCCAAGAGAAGCTTTCCGGGGCAGGAACGAACGGCAAGACAAGTTACAGCGGGGGAACGGACCGGATTCGGCTTAAATCCAAAAAGACGGGGCGGTATGTGCGAATTCAGGCCGGAGAAGAGGCCGCGCTGGCTGCAACGACCGAAAATGCTATGGATGCGTCTGTGTTTGAAATGACGGATTGGGGCTGGGGAAGCCACACCTTGATCTCTGAAGACAATGGCCGCTACCTGACAACTGATGATAAGATCGTTAAAGCGTCGTCCGAACAAATTTGGGAGTGGTTCACCAAAGAAGTCTTCCTTATCCATCCTGCCGAACATGAGCAAGGGTGCGTAACCTTCTCAACATGGAACGGTACACCGGTGACGGTGCATGCCGAATCAGGTCAGCTGCTGGTTGGCGACGGCCAAGCCGCGGAGACCGCGAATGAGATCAACGTTGCAGGTGCTGCCGAGGTATCCGGTGAGGATGCCCCGATCGTCCATGCCGATCTGTTCGAGCTGGAAATCGTCACGGACAAGCTTCAGACTGCCAAAGAAGCAGCAGCGGAAGCGGACCTGGCGGTTGTGTTCGTCGGCAATCATCCGCTGATTAACGGCAAGGAGACGATCGACCGCCCGGACATTACGCTTCCGGAATCGCAGGAGAAGCTGATTCAGGAGGTTTATGCAGCCAATCCGAACACGGTGGTCGTCATCGTAGGCAGTTACCCGTACGCGCTAAACTGGGTGGACGCGAATGTACCGTCCGTCCTGTACACGTCCCATGCCGGCCAGGAACTGGGCCATGCTTTGGCAGACGTGCTGTTCGGGGACACCAACCCGGCGGGACGACTGAATATGACGTGGTATAAATCCGTCGACCAGCTGCCGGAATTTATGGACTATGATGTCATTAAGCACGGCAGAACGTACCAATACTTCGAGGGCGAGGCTCTGTATCCGTTTGGACACGGCTTGTCCTACGCCAGCTTCCGGTACGATGGGCTGCAGCTTGAGAAGGAAAAGCTTACGGCAGGCACGGATCAAACGGTTCGTCTGACATGCAGGGTAACCAACATCGGTGAAGTGGCAGGGGAGGAAGTGGTGCAGCTGTACGGCCGGGCAAATCAGTCCCGCGTCAAGCGTCCGCGCAAGCAGCTGCTTGGATTCCGCAGAGTGATGCTTCAGCCGGGCGAGACAGCCGATGTGTCCTTTGAAGTTCCGCTCGATCAGCTGGCGATCTGGGATGTCACCCGCGAGCGCTACTGCATCGAGACCGGCACCTATATGATGATGGCCGGCGCTTCTTCGGAGAACCTGCCGCTGACAGCCGAGCTGGTTGTAGACGGGGAGACCATTCCGCCGCGTGACCTGACGCAATCAACGAAAGCCATCAATTACGACGATTACGAAGGCGTTCTGATTGGTGAGTGTACGGAAGGCGGCAGCGCCGTGATCGTGAAGGATCAATCCGGATGGATCACTTTCCGTGATGCCAAGTTCGAGGACGGTGCGGATACGCTGCGGATCCGGGCGGCCGGAGCGGCGGATGCCGTTGTTGAAGTGCGGCTGGATCATCCTGAAGGGCTGCCTGTGGGCCGGATCACTCTAACTTCAGGCGACTTACAGACATGGCAGGATTATTCCTGCAAGCTTAGCGGAATACACGGAAGTCAGAATGTGTATTTTATTTTGAAAGGGAACCTGGCAATTAGCCAATTCCAATTCGCTTAATCGAAGAGCATCTCATTTTATAATGCAGGATGCCCTATATATATTGGGTAATGTTTTTAACCCGCCTTCAATTGAAGGCGGGTTAAAGTGTTTGATTTAGACAGAATTAGCACGGTTTACATCGCTCTCGAGTACTGTTCCGGTCCATTTTGTTTCCTTTTCCAGGATCTGAGCAATGGGTTGGCCGCCGCATCAAAGTCACGGAGCATGACATCAAGACAATCCTTGAAAGCTTGTTTATCAGGCCATTCAGTGTTATTCCGTTATCGGTAACGATTAGAACTTTCTGTTCAAAGCGCAATATGCCGATGGGAATGACATTTGAGCTTAGTAGGCAGTCATTTTCGTCAAGAAGTCTCATATTTCCGTTTGTCTTTGGTTAATGTTTCCATGCTATAATCGAATCGCCTATTACAAGCGGATGGGGCGGTATGATTTGATCAGAAAAAGAGGGGATTCACCGTGTTAGCGAACAAATCCGGACGATTTCATCGGCTGCAGTGGAAATTGACCTTATTTTATATCCTTACAACGATTGTCGTCATGATTCTGCTCGAGATGATTGCCGTTTTGGGTTATTATGCTTTTGTGAATCTCAATACGAACAAAGTCCTTGCCATGCAGGTTGGGACCGTTGCCCAAAATGCTGCTTCAAGCATCAGCGGGCCTTATATCAACCAAAACAAGCTCGATCAAGCTCTACGGGAGTGGCCGGCCGAATTCGGTGCTGAATTCCAAGGTTATTCGGCCGTGGTTGACCCAGACGGCGAGATTCTGGCCTTCTCAGGTGATTCTATGCCTGACAGCCGAATGCTTCACATACCTGATAAAGTCCGGCTGAACATCCAGTCAACCTTTGCACTAGTGCCCACAGCGGCCAAGACATTAAGGACTTATACAGCTAAGGTCCAAGATACGGTATATATCGTAGCGCCGATTGCTAATAACGTGGAAGTTCGGGCGGTTCTTGTGGTCAAGGCGAGCCATATCCATCTGGCATCCCAAACCTTCAGCCAGTTTATTCCGAATGCGGCTAGTTTCTTCGGGATCAGTCTGTTGGGATTTCTGGTTGGTGCCACAATTGTCGGTATTGCATTCGGCATTGTAACATCTCGGAGTCTTGTCCGCCGGATTCAGAAATTTCTCACATCGGCGAACCGCTGGAGTGAAGGTGATTTCTCCGTGTTTGTACAGGACCATTCCGGTGACGAGTTGGGACAACTGGGTCACAGGCTAAATCATATGGCCGGACAGCTCCAACAGCTGCTGCGGACACGGCAGGATTTGGCGGCGGTCGAAGAGCGCAATCGTTTGGCACGGGAGCTGCACGACAGCATCAAGCAGCAAATGTTTGCAGTCTCTATTTGGGTAAATACCGGAAGATCCTTGATTGAACAGGATAAAGAAACTGCCAAATCGCATTTGGCGGAAGCGGAAAAGCTGATTGGCCATATGCAGAGGGAGCTGAATGCTCTTATATTGGCACTGCGACCGATTGCATTGGAAGGTAAAGATCTGCCCAAGGCTCTCTCGGAGTATGTACGGGCTTGGCAGGGGCAGACAGGCATTGCGGCTGCATTTGAATCATTTGGCGACGATATGGCGCTACCGGCCATCGAGGAAGCATTCTACAGGATTGCGCAGGAAGCCTTATCTAATGCGGCCCGTCACAGCGGGGCCAGAGAAGTGACGGTTCGTTTGGAGTGCAGCGATTCCATAACGCTCATGATTCGGGATAACGGCCGCGGTTTTGATGAACTGCACATCCGTCCCGGCGTCGGGCTTTCATCCATGAGAGAGCGTATGGCAGCCCTGGGCGGAAAGCTAGATATTTGGAGTCAACCTGGCAAAGGTACCTTGATAACAGCACAGTGCTATACCCGTGAAAACCAAAAGGAAATAAGCTGAGTTTACTGGTAATGATAGATTTCTAATGTGGGAGTGAGCCGTAGTGACAGAATTGGAACAGATCACCATTCTGATTGTTGATGATCACGCGATTGTAAGGCAGGGATTGCACGCATTATTCAAAATACAGCCGGATTGCCTTGTCGTTGGGGAGGCGGATTCAGGAGAACAAGCCGTTCGGATAGCCGAGGAACTGGTGCCCGATATCGTGCTTATGGATTTGGTCATGCCCGGCATCGGGGGCGTAGAAGCAACCCAGAGGGTAAAGCAGGTCAGTCCAAGATCGCAGATCATTGTATTGACCTCATTTCACGATGATCAGCATATTTTTCCTGCCCTTCGGGCTGGTGCGGTCTCTTATGTTCTGAAGGATATCGAACCAGGCCAATTGGTCGAGACCGTACGAAGATCCGTTCGCGGAGAATCGATGATGCATCCGCAGGTGGCCGCTCGCGTAGTTCAGGGAATTCGCGAATCACGGCATGAGGATGCCAACCCTTTTGCCGAGTTGAGTGATCGTGAGCTTGAGGTGCTTCGCCTGATCGCCGAAGGACTGTCAAATGCCGAAATTGCCGAGAAGCTCATTATCAGCGAAAAAACGGTGAAGGGCCACGTAAGCAATATTTTAAGCAAACTCCATATGCTGGATCGGACCAAAGCTGCCGTATTTGCCTGGCAGAAAGGGTTGATGGAGCCGAATTAGGCCACTGAACGAACTTTAAGTCCTGCCGCTAAACAGATCTCCAGACGGGTGTCTAAACGGTCCTCAAGAAGCGTTTCAAACCATGTACCCTAATGTATCATTTTTAACGAAGCCGAAGCTTGCAGATCTTCGCTTCTGCAAATAATACATGATAAGGGTGAGTGCGATGACTGCGATTGTACAACGGGAAAAGGGGACCGGCGGATTTTTGAATCGATGGCCAGCTTGGATCGGCAGCGCAGCGATCATCTGGTCGCTGATCTATGGGGGGCTTCAGCTTTACTGGCTGCTAGGCGGAGAAGGATATCCTTATAAGCAGGGAAACATGGGAATATTTTCGGCCTTAATTACCTATATTCCCCAACAAACGGCCGGTCTGATTTCCATGATGATCTGTTTTGTCAGCATACTTGTCGGCATTGCTATGCATAACGTCCGGATCGGCATTCTTCCTCGTTGGCTTATACAAAGCTATGCTTGGGGATTCGCAATCGCGTTAATTTTGTTTATTCCGGATATCAGTTTGATCATGAGTATGGCTTACGCCTTTTTATTTAAGTTCACTTTTACCGGGCAAATGTTTTATCAATTGGTCTGTATATTAGGCGCTTGCCTGTGGGCTTTTGCCGGATTAGGATACCGGCGTAAATCGTTAGATGCCTGCATGCATTGCGGGCGAAAGGAAAGTGGGAATCACCGGTTGCTGAATAGAGTTGGTCGCATCGCAGCGGTCATTGCCGCTGTAGCCCCCGTTCCGTATGCGATATCCCGGTTTGCTTGGGCACTTCATATTCCTATGGGGGTCGACCCAAGCTTCGTACGGGACTTCCCTAGGATGAATCCGATGGCTTATGTAACGGAATGGGTGTTTGGCTCGTTATGCATTGGAGGTGGTCTGTTGACTCTTGGGTTGATCCAGAAATGGGGAGAAGTGTTTCCGCGTTGGTTTCCATTTGTAGGGGGCAAAAGGGTGCCCATTTCACTGGCGGTCATTCCTGCATTGTTCGTAGCCGTCCCGGTCACTGCAGCTGGCGTTGTGTTCAGTTTTGCTTATTTGGGTATCCGCTTTAACTTCATCCCACTCGATGGTTTCCCGCTGAATGCTGTTCAAGGGGGCATCGGCCCGATGATATTATGGGTGCCTTGGGGTGTGGCGCTTGCCATTGCAGCCGTTACTTACTATTACCGTCGGCGAGGCGGTTGCGGTTTTTGTAACCGGGCTTAATAGGGGGAGGCCATGGACAAAGATCACACGAGCGTTACTTCAACCACGCAGGTGATGAATGCCTTTGAACGTTTTACTATGCGGTCGGTTTGGCCAGCATATGCAGGTTTCTGTTGGGCGCTGCTTTATGCCGTTTTTGTGCGCTTTTATGAAGCGGCTGCCGGCATCATTGGCGGTTATGGACAGCTTTCCAATCCGAAAGGGTTCAGCATGGCTAGTTATGGAGCGGGAGTTCTAATCATAATCTGCGGTTTTATTCTGCTTGGTCTTGTCAAGCCATGGGGGCTTACGGTTCCCGCATGGGTCCCCCATTTCAGGCGCAAAAGAATTCCCCGCCAGTTGATTTTGATCCCCACTCTGTTCAGCACCTCTATCCTCATAGCTCATGGGACAACTGGGATCGTTACCAAGACGCTGTTCCTGGTTGGGGCTATTCCTCTGGAGCTGAAAGGGTGGGCGGTCATTGACAAAGAACGGCTAGCTATATGGGATCTAATTTTTTATGAACCATGGTTTCTGATCATGGGCATAATGAGCGGGCTGGCTGCCGCGCACTATGCTCATGCTTCCGGGGTGATGCTCCCAAGATTCCGGCTGTGGATGATCCGATTTGTTGTGATCGTATCACTTCTGACTTTGTTATTAATTGCGTCGATTGTATTCGATTTTTCCGATATTTTGAGTTTTTGACATGATCCGTTTTAGGAAAGTGGAGGGTTCATATACCAAAAAGCCGCTAAATTAGCGGCTTTTTGCAGTGATCCGGTACCAATGTCCTTGTGATTTATATTATGAATAATTAATAACATTAATTAAAAACGGTGACCTTTGCTTCTGCTGAACAGCGCTTGGGTGTACTTTAATCTGTTCTCGACCTGAAGTTTCGTCGGCGCGGCATTGATATGATCGTCCTGTGCGGCATTTCGACATCCATTGGTGTGGATACGACGGCCCGTGAAGCCTATCAGCATGAATATCACCATGTGTTTGCAGAAGATGCGATGCCCCATCCACCAAGAAAGATCATGAGCATGTGTGCTGTACGATTTTTCACCGAATCGGGAAGTTACGCACCAGTGAACAAATCCTTAACATGATTAATTAAATTTGTTCATCATAAAGAGAGCAAGCCCCAATCTCATCGAGATCGGGCTTGCTGTTCTTGTGGGGCAGCTTGGCTTCATCTAAGAAATGAGGGACAACTCTTACTGGATGGAAGCTTGCTTCAAATCACTTTTAGGCGGCAGACCATACAATCGGGCATACTCGCGGCTGAATTGGGAAGGACTTTCATATCCAACCTGGAAAGCGGCATCGGCTGCCCCCATTTTTTCACTGATCATGAGATGTCTCGCTTCCTGTAGTCGAATCCGCTTCTGATATTGCAGCGGGCTCAGAGCCGTGACCTGTTTGAAATGTTTGTGAAAAGACGACGCGGCCATATTTACTTCTTTGGCCAGCTCCTCAACGCGAAGCGGTTTGGAATAATCACGATGGATGAGCTGAATGGCCTTCGCAATGGCGTGCGCTTGGCTGCCGATCACCGCAAACTGCTTGACCAAATGGCCTTGCTCGCCCTGCAGAACGCGGAAGAGAATCTCCCGTGTAATCAAAGGAGCCAGGATAGGGATTTCGGCAGGTTGGTCGAACAATTTTACCAGCCTCAGCAGGGCATCAAGCAGTTGCGAATTCGTCTTGCCGACAAATATGCCGCTTCCCGGCTCGGATTCTTCAGGCCAGGCCAGATCTGTATGCTGCAGTATATCCAGAATTTGATCCGGCGTAAACTCCAAGTGAAGCCCAATGAACGGAACCTCAGGTGATGCCTCGGTGATCTCACTTTTGATCGGGAGATGGACGGATGTTACGAGGTACGTGGTCGGATTGTAATGGTATATTTCTTGACCAAGCGCTGCGGATTTGGCACCCTGGACAATGAAGCATAAAGAAGGCGCGTACATGCTATGAATAGGTTCGGACGTCGCCGTGGCCCGCATCATGTGCAGCGACGGGATCTCTGTTATATGTAATCCATCCGTCTGCAACAGCTGATTTAGCCGCCCGGATAATTCAGACAAATAGGGTTCGAGTCCGTTGGGTTGCATTTCTCGATCCATTTTCAGAACGCCTCCTTGTTCAAACATACGGTAAGAATAACAAAGGAGCTGACATCAGGCAAGAATGGATGGATGTTCTGAACAGCCGTATATCATATCGGGGCTATGGGGTTATCGAATCTGCGCATAAAATTGGCGATGAAGATCGCGAACTTGCTCAGCAAGTTCAGGAACAGGGCCGTCGATGACCGTGTCACGAATTACATCCTGGATCGGGAGGCTTCGTACACGTGGTGGGGAAGCTCCGATTTCCTCCAGCCATTGCATCAGCTGCTTGGACGAACTGGCATAAACAATTCGGCCTAATCCAACCCAGCCGTGGGCCGCAGCGCACATCGGGCGATGCTCGCCTGAAGTATAGACCGTCGCCTTGCTTCGTTCTTCCGTCGTCATGTTCAGGGCCGCCCAACGTGCCAGCTCAAATTCCGGATGCCGGGTATGATCGCCGCCGGCTACGCGGTTATGGTCTTCCGCCAGTACCTCACCATCGGCAGAGACAAGTATGGAGCCAAAGGGCTCATCTCCTTCCTCTAGAGCGGCTTTGGTCAACGCTACACAGCGTCTGAGATGCTTCAGATCATTTTCCTGAATCATCATAAGAACCTCCTTTTACGGATGTAGAAGCCGATTCATTCCGTCAACTTCTTCTTTTTTTCTGTTATGCGGAAATGTTACCATGGAGATGGCCGAAGGAAAAATATAAAAAAGGTTCAGGACCAATGAGCTTTTTCATATACCAACGAGGAGTGAGCATTTATGCAGCAAAAAATAGGACATGTTACGCTGCTGGTTAACAATTTTGACGAAGCGATTGAATTTTACACAGAAAAGGCAGGGTTCGTTCTGTTAACGGACAACCATTTCGGGAACGGCATGAGATGGGTCACCGTAGCTCCGTCGAAGGATGCGCAAACCGCCATCGTATTTGTGGTGGCAGACACGGAGGCTAAGCAGGACAGGGTTGGAACCCAAGCAGCGAACCACGTATTCCTCGTCGTCCAAACCGATGACTTCTATCGAGATTACGAACAAATGAAGGCAAACGGAGTTCATTTTCTCAGTGAACCGAAAGAGGTCCCATGGGGCATTGAGGCGGTCTTCGAGGATATCTATGGAAATCGGCTGGACCTTGTCCAACATAACGGATTTTAAAGCCTACATCCATATCACATAAAAAATCTAGAAATCGTGAGGTTAGCATGAAGCCAATTAGAAACTCTGCGAAAGCGATCATCATTCAGCAAGGCAAATTGTTATTGACCAAAAACAAGGATAACGACGGTTTTTTCTACCTGTTCCCCGGCGGCGGCCAGGAGCACGGAGAAGTACTGAAAGAGACCCTCAAGAGGGAATGCATCGAAGAACTTGGAGTACAAGTTGAGGTGCAGGACCTTGTTTACGTGCGCGAGTACATCGGGAAAAATCATGAGTTCGCAGCATGGGATCATGACGTTCATCAAGTGGAGTTTTATTTTGTCTGCTCGCTTGCACAGGAGGCGCCGGCACGGTTGAATGGAACCCATCCCGACCAGGATCAGATCGGCGTAGAATGGGTGGATATTCGTCAACTCGATCACATCAGGCTGTATCCGAAAGCGCTTGGACATCATTTAGTGAATAATGAAATGAACGTCCGGTATCTCGGTGATGTGAATTAAGTGATTCAGGTGAATAACCGCAGGTCATTTATACGAATCTTTGAGGTTTCAGAAAGTTAGCGATGACCTTTGGGATGGTGAGGTTGTTCGTTTGCTGAAAATCGAATGATTTAACAAATGAGAGTGATAAGGGAGCCTGAGCGGCTTCTTTTTTTATGTGGATTTGAGAAAGCAGAAATCTGTTGAGGGTTATGTTATTTTCAGGGATGATTCAGAATATATGTTCTGGTATAATAGGCAGGAGAATTTTGGAAAAACAACAAGACCTTCATGAATTGAAGTCGATTAAATATCTTTCAATACCCATAGGGAGGACTAGCCATGCCAAAGTTAATTGGCTCCGCGGCTATAATTTTGGATGCTGAGGGAAGAGTGCTGCTGGTAAAACACAGCTATGGCAAACACAATTGGGACCTTCCCGGCGGTAAGGCGGAAGAGAACGAGTCGGCTCAGGAAACCGCAAAAAGGGAAGTATTTGAGGAAGTCGGCATGGAAGTGCTTATCGGGAACCTAACAGGCATATATTACGATCCGGATTATGACATTCATCACTTTGTGTTCCTTGCGACGAGTAAAGATACCCGTGCGCCTCAGCCAAGCTCGCCTGAAATTATGGAATGCGGATTTTATTCAAGAGACGAACTGCCTAGACCCATTAGTTATTTCACATGCAGACGGATCGAAGATGCACTTCGCAATACCCCAAACCATGAGCTGTTTCACAAGGTGGGGCCAAGACAATGGATCGAATAGGGATCAGTAGGGGATCCATAATGTTCGGGCTAATAAAGGAAGGGGTGTGAACATGGAACTAGCACTCGAGTTTATCCAAAGCATGAAGGTCAAGCTGATATCCGAACAAAGAGGGACGCTTAAAGCCATTGAACAAGTGTCGGAAGAAGATATTACCTGGCACCCGACTCCGGAAAGCAACAGTATTGCTAATTTGGTTGCGCATATTCGGGGCGCTGCCCACTCTCGGGTCGAGACGATCCTGTGTAACATTCCGGACAAGCGGGACAGGGAGAAGGAATTCGAACGTGGACTGATGATGACGAAAGAAGAGGCATATCAGCATACAAAAGAAGCGTTTGATATCATTCTTCAGTATCTTGAACAGCTTCAATCCGAGCCGGAGCGATTGATGTCCCAGCCTTTCCTCTATCTGCCGCCGCTTACATACAGCCAAGTGAACAACGAAACGACAGCCCTAAATCTGATGATGGCGATGTTCAGAGAAGTGCACTACCATACGGGACAGATCATTTATATTGCCAAAATGAGAAAAGGCGAGTTAACTTGGGACTGAAGAATCAGAAACTGTAGTTCTGTACATTTTTCGGAAAGGGGAAAGGGTATGGAAAAAATGAAATGGGTGCTGCTTGCGATCTCATCGTTGATCTCGGCAGTCTGCTCGTTACGGGCAGGATATCTGTGCCTGCATCCGATGATCCCCGAGACAGGTCCTGTGGGTGAGCCTCCTGAACCTGACCGTTTTCAAGCCGTTCTTTGGTATGTAGCTTCCGGGTTGTTATTCATCTCATTCATCATTGCTGTTGTTCGATCGATCAGAAGCTGGGTGCAAAGGGGATGGCGTATACCTCACGATTAGCTGCCATGAAAACTAGAAACAAAGCAATCGAAAAGAAACGCCGGTTCCCTTGATAGGCTACAATCATCATAGAATGATTATAGCCAGGAGGTATGACGCGAATGAAATTGCACAAGATTACCCCAAACCTGTGGTTCGATTCTCAAGCAGAAGAGGCGGCAAATTTTTATACGTCCATTTTCCATGATTCCAAAATCGGCAGAATTGCCCGCTACGGTCCGGAAAGCCGGGGTGTAGAGGGAACGGTGATGACCGTGGAATTTCAATTGGAAGGGCAGTCATTCGTCGCGCTGAATGGGGGTCCGCATTTTAAGTTCAATGAGGCCATATCTTTTATCGTTCATTGCGATGATCAGGAGGAGCTGGACTATTATTGGGATAAGCTCTCCGAAGGAGGAGACGAAAAGGCCCAGGTTTGCGGTTGGTTAAAAGATCAATTCGGCGTATCCTGGCAAATCATCCCCAGCCATTTAACGGAGATGATCTGTGACCCCGACCCGGCAAGAGCAGGGCGAGTCATGCAAGCCATACTTCAGACGAAAAAGAAAATCGACATAAAGGCGCTGCAGCAAGCTTACGACAATTAGAGTTCTTACCCGAGTAAAATACAAAGGTTCGAAATCAAGGCCATCCATCAGGGTGGCCTTTTGCGCTTTTGCGTCTCACCGTTGGAGGTCATCTCAATAACGCCGTAAAATTCCTGGCCTTCACAAATTTTTTGTTTCAACAAAGCCACTGTGATTTACTTCACAGGCAAAGCCTCCCATATCCGTTACGATATCAATGTAATTAATTTCACAAGGTTGCACGGGAGGCGTGTTTATGAGCAGACGATTGGTGATGATAGGCAACGGGATGGCAGGGGCGCGGTGTATCGAGGAAATTCTCCGCCGGGACCGCGACCGCTACGAGATAACGATGATCGGGGATGAGCCGTATCCCAACTATAACCGAATTATGCTGTCCCCTGTGCTGCAAGGGAAAACAACGTTTGAAGAAATCACGATTAACGATTGGGACTGGTATCAGTCCAATAACATACAATTGCTGTCCAAGGAACGGGCTGTAGAGATTAACCGGGCGTCGAAGGAAGTCCGAACCGACCGGGGAACCGTGGTCCCCTACGACGAGCTCATTATCGCGACCGGATCCAGCGCGTTTATTTTACCTGTACCAGGACATGACCTGGAAGGCGTCGTCGGTTTCCGCACCATTGAAGACACGAAAGTGATGCTGGAAACGGCTAAACAATACAAAAAGGCGGTCGTGATCGGCGGCGGACTGCTCGGCCTGGAAGCAGCTCGCGGATTGATGAACCAGGGGATGGAGGTCCATGTCGTTCATTTGCTGCCGCATCTGATGGAAATGCAGCTCGACTCGGCAGCGGCTAAGCTGCTTCAGCAGGACCTGGAAGCCCAGGGCATGAAGTTTCTAATGGAAAAGAAAACAACGGAAATTTACGGTGATGGGAGAGTACAAGGG
Source organism: Paenibacillus sp. PSB04 (assembly GCF_025809195.1). NCBI lineage: Bacteria > Bacillati > Bacillota > Bacilli > Caryophanales > Paenibacillaceae > Paenibacillus > Paenibacillus sp. PSB04. Next base: position 5,199,013 of record NZ_CP081301.1, on the reverse strand, counting down.
CTTCGGTTTGAAGACGGAACGAACGTCGAATGCGATCTTGTCGTCATGGCCGTCGGCATTCGTCCCAATGCAGCGCTGGCGCGGGACGCGGGACTGGCGGTTGGCCGGGCGATTCAAGTCAACGACCTGATGCAGACGACGGACCCTTCAATTTATGCCGTAGGCGAGTGCGCTGAACACCGCGGCATAGCCTATGGTCTGGTGGCGCCATTGTATGAACAGGGCATTGTGCTTGCGGACCACCTTACGGGCCGGCCAACGGAAGGTTACGCGGGCAGCGTGTTGTCCACGCAGCTTAAGGTAGCGGGATGCGATCTGTTTTCCGGCGGAGAAATCCATGCGGATGCGGACACGAAAGCCATCGTTGTGCAGGACGAGGTCGCCGGATCCTACAAAAAGATTCTGGTTCGCGAGAACCGCATCGTCGGTGTCGTGCTGTACGGGGACGTATCCGACGGAACCCGGCTGTTCAGCCTGCTGAAGAAGGGCAGCGACATTCAGGAATATACGAGTGCCTCCGTTCTTCATAAAGCCGGGGGAGACAGCGGACTCGATGTCGCGTCGATCAGCGCGGACGAAACGATTTGCGGGTGCAACGGCGTAACCAAGGGACGCATCGTCGGCGCCATTCTCGAGAACGGACTGACCACGTTCGACGAAGTGAAAGCTGTGACCAAAGCCGGAGGCTCGTGCGGCAAATGCCGCGGCATGGTTGAGGCGATCCTCGCGCATACGCTGGGCGACAAATTCGACGCTTCGGCGCAGAAGGCGGCAGGCATGTGCGCCTGCACCAAGCTTACCCGTGATGAGGTGGTGGCCGCCATTCGCGAGAAAGGTCTGCAGTTGCCGCGGGAGACACGTATCGTGCTCGGGTTTGCATCCGAGGAAGGCTGCTCGAAGTGCCGTCCGGCACTGAATTATTATTTGCGGATGCTTCATCCCGAGACGTATGCCGACGATAAGGCATCCAGATATGTCAACGAACGAATGGAAGGCAACATGCAGAAGGACGGCACATTCTCCGTCATTCCGCGGATGTATGGCGGGACGACGACACCGGAGGATTTGATCCGCATCGGCGAAGTCGCGAAGAAATACAACGTGCCCCTGGTGAAAATTACGGGCGCAAGCCGCATCGGGCTGTACGGCGTACAGAAGGAAGACGTCCCGAATGTTTGGGAGGAGCTGGAGATGCGTTCGGGGTACGCCTACTCCAAGTCGCTGCGTAACGTTAAATCGTGTGTCGGTTCGAGATTTTGCCGGTTCGGCACCCAGGATTCGTTAGGGCTTGGCATCCGGTTGGAACAGGAGATCGAGATGGTCGATACGCCGCACAAAATGAAAATGGGCGTGACCGGCTGTCCGCGAAACTGTGCCGAAGTATTGACGAAGGATTTTGGCGTCGTCTGCGTGGAGAACGGATACCAGCTGTATTTTGGCGGAAATGGCGGCACCGAGGTCCGGGAATGCGACAGCCTGACGACGGTAGCGACAGAGGATGAGGTGATCCTGTTGGCTAAAGCCTACGTACAGCTATACCGGGAAACCGGCATTTACGGCGAACGCACAGCCCCATGGGTAAAGCGCATGGGCACGGATTGGGTGCGCCAAATGCTGGGCAATGAGCAGGAGATTGCCGGTTTAGCCAGCCGCTTCGAGCATGCAAAAACAACGTATCGCGAAGCATGGTCAGCCGCGCTGGAAGACGAGGAACGCCGCCGGATGTATACCGTGGAGAGACCATAAGGGGAGGGAAGGGCATGAGCGTGACGAGAGAAATGATGAAAGTGATGAAGCTGGAGGAGCTGAAGCCGCAGATTGGCAAGGAGGTACGCGTTGGCGATGAGTCGGTTGCGTTGTTCCGGCTGTCAAACGGGGAGGTGCGGGCGGTAAGCAACCGGTGTCCCCATAAGAACGGTCCGCTGGCTGAGGGGATTGTGTCGGGTGAATTTGTCTTTTGTCCGCTGCACGACTGGAAAATTTCGCTTACGACAGGGGAAGTGCAAAAGCCGGACGACGGCTGCATCCAGACCTACGAAACCGCGGTCATCGACGGTTACGTCTATATTGGAGGACTGAAAGAGCATGAAAAACACCATTCAGATCGTTGAAACCGCCGGGGTAAACAAGGTTAGCCTCATGAACCGGAGTATAGGCAAATACTTTGTATCCTCGATGCTTGCCGGTTTGTTCGTTGGTCTCGGCATCATACTGATCTTTACGATCGGCGGACTGCTCGCGCCGGTTCACGCACCCGCCATGAAGATCGTCATGGGAGCCAGCTTTGGTATCGCTTTGAGTCTGGTCCTGATGGCCGGATCGGACTTGTTTACAGGCAACAATATGGTCATGGTGGTCAGCACGCTGAACAAGAAGACGACTTGGCTCGATACGCTTAAAATATGGCTGTACAGCTACCTCGGCAATTTTGCCGGATCCTTGCTGGTCGCGGCGATCTTCGTATGGACGGGACTGGCGAAAGGGGGAACGGCCGAATTCATCAACAGCACGGCTGCTGTTAAAATGAATGCACCGTTTATGGAATTGTTCATGCGGGGAATTTTATGTAACACGCTCGTCTGTCTTGCCGTCTGGTGCTCCATGAAGCTGAAGGATGAGACCGCCAAGCTGGTCATGATTTTCTGGTGTCTGTTCGCCTTTATTACCTCCGGGTTCGAGCACAGTGTGGCGAACATGACGCTGCTCTCGGTCTCGCTCTTCATCCCGCATCCAGACACGGTAACCTGGGGAGGGCTGGCCGCAAACCTGATTCCGGTTACCCTCGGTAATATGGTTGGCGGCAGCGTATTCGTAGGCATGGCTTATTGGTATATGACGAAAGATAAAGAGAAGGTGGAGATCGAAACTCTGCCGCAAAGCAAAAGGTCTGCAAGTTAATGATGTGAAATAGTCAAACGCCGTGAGCCTTCCTTTATAGAGCCCCAGGGGTGCAGCCCGAATGAAAACCAAGAAAGCGCGGTACGCTCCATCAGGTCGCTTTTTTGGCTTTTGGCTTCCACGTTGGCGCTTCCGTCTCAGCAGGCTCCTCAATGATAGCCATGGCTTCATCGTAACGGCGGCTTTTGAATAGAATGATCAGTTCCTCGAGATCTTCTCTGTCCAACAGCTTCACCCCGTTCACGGCCGCCAGGATGCGGCAGGCATCGGTGTATCTGCCGGAGGTCAGCACGATGGCCCGTTCAGCTTCATAGTAACGCATCGAGGTATATACCTCCTGAACCGCTCCGATGCTGACCGGGTTGCTGTTGCCATAGCGCTTGGCCTGTAAGACGTTCCTTAGTCCGTTCTGATCCGTAAATACCAAGTCGGCTCCAAAATCACGGCTGGCTGTCGTTTGATACACTTCTCTATATCCGAGCTCGTGAAACAGCCGGAAGAGATACAGCTCAAATTCAGAGCCGTCTGCCATTAAATCGATATCCTTGATCGTAATCTTGCGCGGATTCGCCTCCCGGCGGATCCTTTTTCTGCGGTTTCTGACCAAACGTATGACGAATAGGACGAGGAGCAGGGCAACAAGCCCGGCGATCATGATGGTCGTTGTATCCAAGGTAGTAGGCAAATTAGGTTTCCTCCAAATATCCGAATGTTTGTTCCTATCCACTATATCAAAATCGCGTCAACGAAGGAAGTCATTTCAAATGACTTGCTGGCTGAACACGACCGTTAGAGAGTAAAGTAAATACATAAAAAACATGGAGTGTGATAGATAAATGACCGATACGTTGAATATCGAGGAATGGTTGGAGCGGGAACGGGATCGTGACACTGCTCTAGTCGTGCTCATGTGCGGGATCGCCGGTTCTGGGAAAACTACATTTTCCCAGAGATTGGAGGAACAAGGATACATCCGTCTTTCTATTGACGAGGAGGTGTGGAACACGCATGGCCGTTACGGAATCGATTATCCGGTTGAGAAATACAGAGCATACCTGGATGAAGCGCATGCAAGCTTGCGAAAAAAGCTAGTAACATTCGTTCAAGACAAAAAGCAGGTTGTGGTCGACTCCAGCTTTTGGAGCCGTTCCGCGAGAGATGACTATAAACGGCTTATTGAACATTCGGGAGGAAAGTGGAAGTTAATTTATTTAAAAGTACACCCTGATGAATTGCGAAAGCGCCTCAAGGTCCGGAGCCAACGTTTCGATGCGAACGCCGCCTTTCCTATTACCGAGGAGACGTTGAACCATTTTCTTAACTCGTTTGAAGAGCCTCAGGGGGAAGGAGAAATCGTCGTAGAACATGTGATAGAGCAACAATAGCCGGCAGATTCTGCTGGTCTGTTCAGCGGATTACTAAAAGGCTGCCGTACGCACGGCAGCCTTTCGCAGTTCTACAGGAGGAACATTAGCACTTCTCATCTCAGCACAATTTTTATTACAGTTCTACAGTAATTTTTCGCGATATCCCCATCGTTTTGATCAGAATATTTGGAACAATCAGCAGCAGCACGATCGCGCCGTAGACGCCGACGGTATAACTCAAAGCATATTCCAACCCAAAGCCCTGTTGAAGGACGGATGTGATCAGATGAATGAGCAGGTTCGTAAAACAAAACGCATAACTTCGAATCATCCAGTTGCGGTGCCGAATGACCCGTTTCTTCTTAATTTGAACGAGTGCCGTCACTGTAATGAACAGCCAGATTAAATTCAGCGCGTTAAACGCCATGCTCGTCACCTTTCCTCCGGTGGCGTAAGGGGCCATATACCCGGAAGTGATAACGACAAGAAGCACCGACACCATATATAGGTATCCGTTGATCCGGTGGAATTTGCGGCTTTTTTGAAAAATGCGGTTGGAAAAATTGACAAGCCCAGCCGCCATGGCGATGCACGCAAAAGCAACATGTATGCGCATGACACTTAACCACGCCGGGAGGTGAATTTCACGTTTAAGACCGGTTTTATGGCTTAAAAAGCCTTCCGCCCCGGGATCAATTATAAAATTATCCAATAAAGCGTAAAGGATAAACAAAATACTGACACAAACCAACACACCATATAAGATATTTCGTTTGTTCACTTCATTCACAACCCCCGATAGCACTTCATTTCATTGTTAAAAAGTTGATTTCAAGCGCTTACCGACGACCCTGGAGGCCGGAAGCACGCCGGCTTTGGCGGTGCCGTGCAGCTCGTCGCCATCGACGGTTACATCAAATTTCAGGTTTAAACGCATTGGCTTGGTCACTTGCTGGGACCAGGTCAGCTTGTTGCCTTGAATGACGGGACTCATAAATTTGACCGTTTCATCCCCTTGGGTGGCCGTTCCGTGGACTTCACCATGGCTTGTTGCGATCGAGAGCTTGACATCCATTTTGCCCACGGGCGTTGCAATGGTCACATCCCAGTCTCCGTCGAAAACGGACTCTGTTTGTTCGAATGTGTTTTGAAGGGGAGGGGACGGTGGATTCACCGCTTCAGTACTCAGCACAAGGTTCGATTCCTTGTCTGTTTTGGTCTTTTCCGAGTTCGGCACCATCCCCTGTGCCCGCCACGCGATACCTCTCCGCTCGTATTCGAACAGCTCCTCGATCGCATGGGCGATCCGAGGGCCAAGCTCGCGTTCCACCAGATGCAGGGCAACATCGAACCCGGACGTTACGCCTCCGCCACTAACCAAATTGCCGTCGTCCACGACACGTGCCTTAACCGGCAGAGCACCGGTTGCGCCAAGAACGTCCATGCCCAGATGATGCGTAACGGCCCGTCTGCCTTCCAGCAAACCTCCCATGGCCAAAACCAAGGATCCGCCGCATACGGTGGAGACAATGATGTCTTTCCTTCCGAGCGCTTCCCTGATCATGCCGGTCAATTCGGTATTTGCGGTTCGTGCCAATATGGCTGGGACGGAATCGGGACCGTCGCCTTCGACATCCCCGGCTGCGCCGGGAACGAGAATAATCCCCGCTCGGTTTGGATCTAGTTTGCCGGCTGCTTCAATAGGCAGGCCCTGGGTGCCGCTGGCCACAGCTCTTGCTCCTTCGGCGGTGACAAGCTTCACCTCCAACGCATCATTGGACATCATCGCCGCGGCACAGAAAACTTCATAAGGTGCCAAGGCATCCAGCAGGTCGAAGCCATCAAAAAGAACGATTTGAACGGTTAACATCGATACATCCTCCTTCATTGAAGACGAAGCCCGTACATTCAACATCAGCCTCTTGTGTTTTTACGCGGGACACGATCGCCGAACGGTACATTATGGGTCATCATCGTTATTTGGTCGGCAAGTCCTTAAGCCGGCTATATTCCTGTTCGTCCATTTCACCTTTGGCCATCCGGTTTTTGAGAATCCAGGCAATGCCATCCTCCCGGCGGGGGCTGTTACCGGACTTGTGACGAATGGAATAAATCCGAACCACCAAAAAACAAAAAAGCGTGATACAAAACAAAGCGCTAAACACGTATACACTGCTGTTATCCATGGTCAACCTCCTTCACGAACAACATCCTATCAAATGAATATCTCGAATGAAGAAATAAAAGTGTCACAAAACGATAAACATTGCATCACAAAATGGGTAGGGCAGTTAGCTCTTCCCTAAAAAGATGATAAACTAGATGCGAAGGTGGGATGTACATGAGCGGAGGCCATACGATTCTCGTTGTAGACGACGACCCCAGCATCGTCGAACTGTTGAAGGACTTTTTGGAGAATGACAATTTTCGTGTGATCACGGCCTGCGATACGGCAGAGGCGTGGGACATGTTCGAACGGAATACGGTTCACGCCATCATTCTGGATATTATGATGCCGGGACAAAACGGGTTTGATTTATGCCGCCGGATTCGCACGGATAGCGACGTTCCGATCCTTTTTCTGAGCGCGCGCAGCGATGACGTGGACAAGATCCGGGGGCTGACGCTCGGCGGCGACGATTATATCGTGAAGACGGCTTCTCCGGGAGAGATTGTCGCCAGGGTAAAAGCCGTCCTGCGGCGCACCGCTTCGCGGGAGCATACGAAGGAAAGGGTCCTTGACTACGGCCGGATCCAATTAAACTTGTCCACCAGGGAAGTTTTTGTGGATGGGGTCGGCATCGTGCTCACCCCGAAGGAGTACGATTTACTGCGATTGTTCGCCGAACATCCAAGGCATGTATTTTCCTACGAGCAGCTGCTCGCCAAGTTTTGGGAAGGGATCGGCGACCGTCATACGATTCGGGTCCATCTCAGCCGGCTCCGGGAGAAAATAGAGGTTGATGCAAATCATCCGCAATTCCTGGTCAACGTGTGGGGAGTAGGGTATCGCTTCGAGGGAGGATAAGATGAAAACACTTCGCATTCGCACATTTACGATACTCTGCCTATTTATGATCACGCTCGTGCCCTGGGTATTTTTCGTTGCAGCCAACTTTCTGGAAACCCATTCGCTAAAAATCGGCTCAAACCAGCCATACGATGAAAGTCTGCGGAAAGATATAAACGAGGCCATTCACATGATTGAGATGGGCTCGGGCCAATGGCGGGATCCGAACTGGCAAGGCCAACTGCAAAGCGAACTGCGTCAAACCAAGCTGGACGCGGTCATATTATCAGGTTCTGATGAGGAGATTTATCGGTCAACCGAGCGTGAAGGTGGTTTGCGGTCAACCGAGCGGTTCTCCGTTATCGAGAACGGTCATTTGCTTGGAAGGGTGGTTCTTTACCTGCCCAAGTCCAATACGCTTCCGATGATATCGGCGTTTGCCGGATTGCTGCTCGCTTTTTTCATCGTTGGCGTAGAGATGCGGAGGTTCCTGCTGAAGCCCCTGGAGAAGATGAGCCGGGCCGCCAGGCAAATTGCTTCAGGCGACTGGGAGGTGCGGTTACCGAAGTCCAGAATTACGGAAATCGCTGAAGTAGGGGACGGATTTGAAGTGATGGTAAAAGGGCTGCGAAGCTCATACCAGAAGCAGGTAAAGCTGGAGGAAGAACGGCGCTTTGTCATATCCGCGGTCGCGCATGATTTGCGTACTCCGTTGTTCGCCCTGAGGGGATATTTGGACGGCTTGGAGCAAGGCATTGCCCAAACGCCGGAGAAAATTTCAAAGTATGTGGCGGTTTGCAAGGAGAAATCGGCCCAGCTGGATCGGTTGGTGGAAGACCTGTTTACTTTTACAAAAATGGAGTATTGGGATCGTCCATTGAACAAGGCGCCAATCGATTTACCGGTCGTGCTCCAGCAATCCATCGACAGCTTGAGTCCCGGTGCCGGGCATAAAAGTATTGTGATCAACAGCCATCTGGCCGCCGATTGCATCGTTAGCGGAGATGCGCATCTGCTGGAACGCGCACTGAGCAACCTGCTGGATAATGCGGTGAGGCACACCCCGCAAGGCGGTACGATAGATGTCCGATGTAACAAGGAAGAAGGCAAAATCGCGTTTATGATCCGAGACAGCGGGCCGGGGTTCACGGCGGAAGAGCTGGAGCGCGTGTTCGAACCGCTGTACCGCGGGGAAGCGTCCAGAAACCGTTCGACCGGAGGCAGCGGCCTGGGGTTAACCATCTCGCAGCGAATTATCCGGCAGCATGGAGGCGAACTCACGGCAAGCAACGATCCGCAGGGAGGCGCAAGGCTGACGGGCTGGATTCCAGCTGCAGACTTACATCTTTCTTGATGGAGCTTACTGCGGATAACACTTTGAAATAGGCTGGTCACTGCCATTCGGCGGCCGGCTTTTTTTGCGTTTAAGCAGCTGCTTCTATTTCGTTCAGTTGCTCCTGATTTGGCAATATGTCAGGTTGACTCGACAATTTTTTGTTTTCCTTTATATAATATGTATAAATTTCCCCCGTTAAGAAGCAGCCCCGTGCCAATTGGAAAGTTGTCATTTTGTTGCGTAAGTACAAAGTGTTACCATCTCTTCCAGCAGTAACCTTAGAGAAACAAGCGAATATTTTTTTCTGAGGATTGGGAAGCGCTTGCATATAAATTGCCTGTCCAACGCCATATAAAACGAATTTAAAGCAGACTAATAAGGGTGGTATAATATGAATTTATCAACGCTGCGAAGATGGCTGTGGCCGCAAACGAGTTTCCAGGGAAAAATCTTTATGGCATTCGGCCTGATCACATTTCTGTCCATCGTCTCCGTCACTGCCATCGTCTATGTGAATATGCGCGAGACGATCAAGCATAACGCGGTCACTTCCGTCTCGGACAGCATCCGGCAGGCGGATGAATCACTTAATGTGATGCTCGAGGAGATCGACCGGCTGAACACGGTTGTCGTAACCAATAAAAATACGGTGATCAATACGATCATGAGCCCAAACGAAGAGCCCAGTTATGAATGGTTCCTGGAACAGAAACGGATTACGGAGTATTTATCCGGATTGATTCAATATAAGCCTTATATTTCCCGCATGGCGGTCGTCGGGCTGAACGGAAAAGTATTTTTTACCGGCGGTCCCTGGATGGACCGGAGCGTTCTGGGTACTCCGATGCTCAACTACATGCTGCACAATGGATCGCGTCATGCGTATTTTAAGCCGGAAGGAACTGCGGATGCCATTACCGTCGGCCGCGAGATTCGCTATAACCGCGAGACGGTCGGCATCGTCATGGTTGACTTGGACTATGACTTTATTAAAAAAACGTACGGGGTCAAACCGACCGCGGACAGCATGCTGTATGTTCTTGATGAGCAGAACGGCTATGTGTATCAATCCGAGTCTGGGCCGTCTTCTTATGCGCCTCCGCTGGACAGAATCGTCCAGATCAAAGGGAAGCTTGCCAGAGATAACGACGTCGTGGAGCAGAAGATCAACGGCAGGTCCTACATCGTGGTCAGCCGCCATTCCGAATATACGGGCTGGAGCACGCTGGCACTGATTCCGCTTGATTCGTTACTTAGCGAATCGACGCGAATCCGTAATTTGATGACCGAGGTATCGATCATCGTCTTTATCGTCATCCTGATCGGTTCCCATCAGGTTTCTTCGCGGACCACAATAAATATTCGTCGGCTCAGATCGATGATGATGCAGGTGAAGGACGGGAATCTGTCGTTTCCCCGAACGGAGATTCACTCCAAGGACGAAATCGGACAGCTGTACCGCGTGTTCATCAGCATGGTAGACGAATTGCAACGGTTGATGGAAGGCATCCGATTAAGCGAGAAGAAGAAGCGGGAGGCCGAGCTGACCGCCCTTCAGGCGCAAATTCGTCCGCATTTTTTGTACAATTCGCTGAATACGATCAAGTACTTGGCCAAGCTGAACGGGGTGCCCAATATCGAGGAAGTATCCGGCTCGCTCATTGAGCTCATGCGGGGTTTACTTGGGAACTCCAACGAATTTTTAACATTGCGCGAAGAGCTTGACTATGTGAACAGCTACATATCCATCGTGAAATACAAATATTTGGAACCCATCGAGGTGCACACACAGATCGAAGACGACGCTTTGCTGGATTGCCGTGTGCTGAAGCTGATGCTCCAGCCTCTCGTCGAGAATGCGATTATGCATGGCATCGGTCCATCCGGGGAAGGGGGCTTCGTCCTGATTCGGGTCTATGCGGAGCATCAAGAACTGAGAATCGAAGTCACGGACAACGGCCGGGGCATGACACAGGACCAGATCGACGCTCTTCTTGGAGCAGCGGGACGTGAGGATATGCCGTCACGCTTCAGCAGCATGGGTGTACGCAATGCAAACGAACGGATCGTGAGAATGTTCGGCGAATCGTACGGTTTGAGCTTATACAGCGAGCCGGGACTATATACAAAGGTAGAAATTCGTTTTCCGCAAATTCGTAACAGCGATCAATCTGATGAAGAGGTGGTCTGATGATGTTTAAAGTACTGTTGATCGACGACGAGCCGTTGATTGGCAATGTCATTCGAACGTTATTCAACTGGAAGAAGCACGGGTTCGAGTTCGTTGGCGAAGCATACAGCGGGACGGAAGCATTGGGGATGATGGAGGAGTCGCAGCCCCACATCGCCATTATCGATGTGAACATGCCGGAGATGAACGGGGTAGAGCTCCAAGGCATCCTCCGTGAGCGGTATCCGTCGGTTAAGACGATCATGCTCAGCAGTTATGACGATTACGATTATGTCCGCGAATGCTTGCGGAATGGGGCGGTCGACTATTTGCTCAAGCACCGGCTTGATGAGGCGCTGCTGCTGAACGTTTTGGGCAAAGCCGTTAAGGATTTGCAGGAAGAAGACCGGGTGGAGGAAGGAAGGCTGGCGAGCAAAAAAATGGCGGAGACGATGAAACCCGTATTGATCAGAAGCCGCATTGCCGAGCTGGTGAGAGAGAACGGGGAAGGGGCAGGTAGCCTTGAGGCTGCGGGCGGGCTGGAAGGTTTGTATCCAGGTGCTGTCCGTTATGCGGCAGCGGCACTGCAGATCATCCCGTTCCTGCTGCTGACGGAATCGTTCAGCGACAGCCAAACAAACCGTCTGGTGCAGCAGGCGGTCGATGTGATGCAGCAGAGCCTTGGAGATATCCATGAGCGGACGGCCGCTTATGTGGAGAACGGGCGGCTGATGGTCGTGTTTGCGTTCAAGGAGCGCAGCGAACATGCCGGCAGCAGCGAGGCGCACCGCTGGATGGGCAAAGTTCAGCATGCGCTGGAGCTGATGCTGAATTTGAAATCTGTCTATGCCCTTGGGCATCCATGTGCTAGCTTGATGCAGCTGGGGACGAGCTACAGATCGGCCGAAAAGGCGCTCGATACCTCTCCTGCCGTGGAGAATGGAATACCATCCGAACATGTAACCCATAAGGAGCCTGCTGCAAAAGAAAAACCAAACGTGCAGCATCTTCGCGTTGCCTTGACCATTGAGGAACAGAAACAGTTGCTTCTTGCCCTGGAAAGTCTGGACCAGGAAAGGATGCAGCAGTTGATCGCCTCCGTCTGCGGTTCTGTATGCCATCAGCCGCTTCATTCGCCTGCAGTGCAGATGATTGTCAGCGAGCTGCTTCAAACCGGCGACAAAGCTCTGAAAAAGTCCATTTCCACGCCTGCAGCAGAAGCCGCCATGTCCGAACTCCCACCGCGACGCGATCTGGGGAGGATCGGCAGCATGGATGAGCTTGAGGAATGGCTGAAATCCTACTTTACCGCCTTGCTGAATTTATTGAAGCGTCAGCGTGCTGGAGGCAGCTATTCCCGGCATGTCTCGCAGGCTATCCATTTTATATTGGAGCGGTATCAAGGTTATATCAACCTGGAAATGGTGGCAGCTTCCATCGGGCTCAATCCCTCTTATTTAAGCCGTTTATTTAAAGAGGAGACGCAGTGCAACTTCTCGGAATATGTGAACCGCATACGCATCGATGCGGCCCAAAAGCTGCTGGAGAGCGATCAATATTCGGTCAAACAAATCAGCAGCCAAGTGGGCTTTACGACATATAACTACTTTTTCAAAGTGTTTAAGGAGCTGACCGGGATGACACCGCATGCTTATGTGGAGAGCCTCCGTCCGGAACGACAGCGGTCGAAACCGTAAAATATGTGGAGTAAATAGTCAAATAAGTAGAATTTGCTGTCATGCCGGGTGAACTATAATACTCACATGCACCAGGGGAAACGCTTTCAACTGTTCCCAAATATACAAAAACGGAGGTCATAGAATCATGTACAAACTTTGGGGTAAATATGCGCTGAGCACAGCGCTCGTTTCCGCTTTACTGCTCTCGGGCTGCAGCTCCAACAGCGGTTCGGGATCCGAAGCTAAGACGGCGGAGCCGTCCGAAGCAACGGTGAATGAGACCGGGTTTCCGCTAACTAAAGAGCCCGTCACACTGAACATGTTCACCCGGATTGCCCCGCTGAATGGTCCTTTTAAGGACATGCCGGTGTTTCAGGATTATGAAAAAATGAGCAATGTGCATGTAAACTTCACCGAAGCGCCGACAGACGGCTTCCAGGAGAAGAAAAACCTGCTGTTCGCGTCCAATGAGCTGCCCGACGCTTTTTACCGCTCAGGCATTACGCCGCTTGAAGCGACGCAGTATGGTGCCGTTGGCCAATTGATTCCGCTGGAAGACCTGATCGACAAATATGCACCGAACCTGAAATCACTGATGGAACAGTACCCGGAAATCCGCTCGGCGATCACGACACCGGAAGGCCACATTTACGCGATCCCGGGAATCGTGACGCTTGCAGCCGCCCGTACGGATAAGAAGTGGATCAATGAGGCGTGGCTGAAGAAGCTGGGCCTGAAAGAGCCCGAAACGACGGACGAATTGTACGATGTGCTGGTGGCCTTCCGCGATAAGGATCCAAACGGCAACGGCAAGAAGGATGAAATTCCGATGACCGCCCGGGCGGGCCTGGCTGTCGTCAACTTGATGAGCGGATCGTTTGGTCTCGATCAGCAGCTTGGCTACAACATCAATTTGGAGAACGACAAGGTTAACATCTGGATGGGCAGCGAGCAGAACAAAGAGATGCTCATGTACCTGAACAAGCTGTACAAAGAGAAGCTTCTGGATCCGGAGTTGTTCTCGCAGAAGGAAGCACAGTATTTGGCCAAACAGGGCTCGGGCAATGCCGGATTTTTCTTTGATCAGACGAACAACAACTTTCTGCCAATTGCCGACCAATATGTAGGGATTGCGCCTCCGGCAGGTCCGCACGGCGACCGGCTGCAGGCCCAGACAGCGCCGGTGCCGCGTGACTTTGGTGCCTTCGCCATTTCGTCCGTCAATAAATATCCGGAAATCACCATGCGCTGGATCGACTATTTCTACAGCGACGAAGGATCGACCCTGCTGCGGTTCGGGCGAGAAGGCGAGCACTATGAGCTGAAGGACGGAATTCCATATTATAAAGAAGACTTCCTGAAGACCGACAACCAGCCAAAAATTACACCTTATGCAGGGGGAGGAGCGCCACACCTCATTAGTGATAAGGTAGCCTCTTATATCAATCCTCCTCAGGTGCAGGAAGCTCAGAAGAAGCTGGATCCATACATGCCGAAGGTCCGTTATGCGGCTCCGATGTTCGACGAGAAGACGGCACAGGAAGTCAACATCCTCCGGAACGATATCGACAAGTATTACGAAGAGCAAAGCACGAAATTCATTGCCGGTGCGCTCAGCTTCGATAAATGGGATGAATTCCAATCCACGCTGAAAAAGATGCAGATCGACAAGCTTCAGGAGATGTATCAAGCAGCCTATGACAAGATGGAAAAGTAATCGAATTTGATGATATTTCCTCATGAGGTAAGGAGTAGATGGTTATGAAGAGCGCGCAAGTCCAGGCGACGGCCGCTCCATCCCGGGTTTCCGCAAGACGGGGGAGACGCATATGGATTCAGATGGTCAAGCGGTACGACCTGTATCTCATGCTGCTGGTGCCGATCGCCTGGTATCTGATCTTTCATTACGGGCCGTTGTACGGTCTGCAAATTGCTTTTAAAAATTTTAATCCGGCCAAAGGAATTATAGGCAGCGGCTGGGTCGGCTTCGATCATTTCGAACGGTTTTTCGATTCGTATTATTTCGGGCGGCTGCTGTGGAACACGTTATCAATTAATCTGTTCTCGCTGCTGATCGCTTTTCCGATTTCCATCGTGCTGGCGCTGATCGTCAATGAAATTCGCAGCAAGTCGTTCAGCAAGCTGCTGCAAAATATTACGTTCATACCGCACTTTATTTCCGTCGTCGTCATCGTAGGCATCCTGAACGTATTCCTCTCGCCTACGACGGGGCCGATCAATTCGCTGATTGAGGCATTCGGCGGTTCGCCGATCCGATTTCTGGAGGAGGCCGGCTGGTTTAAAACGATTTTCATCGGCTCGAACATATGGCAGAACATGGGCTGGCAATCCATCATTTACATCGCGGCGCTCAGCGGGATCAATCCCCAGCTGTACGAAGCGGCAAAGATGGACGGTGCCTCCCGGTTGCGGCGCGTGTGGCATATCTCCTTGCCGGGAATCGTTCCCGTCATCGTGATCATGCTGATCCTGGACATCGGCCATTTCATGGACATCGGATTCGAGAAAATATTACTAATGCAGAACAATTTGAACCTTGAGGCGAGCGATGTCATTTCCACGTTTGTGTACACCACCGGTATTCTCAAAGGTGAGTACAGCTACACCGCGGCCATCGGGCTGTTCAACTCGGTCATTAACCTGGTGCTGCTGCTATTGGTGAACCGGTTTGCACGCAAAACGTCGGAAACGAGCCTTTGGTAAAGGAGGACCATGCGCCATGTCTAAACAAGCTGCTGCTATGATCAGCAGACCCAGGGATGAGCGGGTGTTCGATGCGATCGTGTATACGATCGCATCGCTCATCATTCTGATCGTGCTTTATCCGCTCATTTTCGTGGTCAGCGCTTCGTTCAGCGACCCGGCGAAAGTGCTGAACGGGGAAGTATGGCTGCTGCCGAAAAGCGTGTCTTTGGACGCGTACTCGAATATTTTTCATAACGGAAAAATATGGACGGGATACATGAATACGATCATTTATACGGTAGTCGGCACGATCGTCAATATGATCCTGACCATATTGGCGGCTTATCCGCTGTCAAGACCCGACCTGCCCGGCCGGAAAATGCTGATGGTCATCATTACGCTTACGATGTTTTTTGGCGGCGGGCTGATCCCTACTTATTTGCTTGTCAAAAATCTGGGCATGCTGGACACGATGTGGGCCTTGATCGTTCCTGGAGCGATCTCCACGTACAACCTGATCGTTATGAGAACGTATTTTCAAAGCAGCATCCCTTGGGAACTGCAGGAGGCCGCCCACATCGACGGATGCTCGAACTGGCGGCTGTTGATCAACATCATCCTGCCCCTGTCCAAGCCAATACTGGCCGTTATGGTGCTGTTTTATGCCGTCGGCCATTGGAACTCATTTTTTAATGCCCTGATCTATATCCGCGACGAGGGACGGTATCCGCTGCAGCTTGTCCTGAGGGAAATCCTGTTGATCAGCCAGACCGACGCCGTTGACGGCAACGTCGGACTGGAGAGTAAGGTGCTGCTTGCGGAAAGTATCAAGTACGCGGTCATCATTATTTCCAGCCTGCCGATTTTGATTATGTACCCTTTTGTGCAGCGGCATTTTGTCAAAGGCGTCATGATTGGCTCCATTAAAGGATAGACATGGGCAGACGCCTTTATTGGCGGCGTTTAATAACATCTTACTTATGGAGGTACATTGTGCAAACGAATGCGATGATAACAATCGACTGCAGCCGGCCTGCTGAACATACGGTTAACCCTTATCTCTTCGGGCATTTTGTGGAAGATATTCGCGACCATATGGAAGCGATGCTGGCCTTTCCCTTAAGAGATATGGATTTTGAAAGCGAGAAAGCCGGAGAGAGCGCCGTGTCGGGAAGCTGGTTCCCCTTTACGAACGGACGAAATACGCAATATGCGCTGGAAGCGCCGGCACTGAGACATTCAGGCCGCGCTCAGCGCATTCGGATCGTGAGCGACGATGAGGCATACGCTGGCATCGCACAGAACGCTGCGCTAAAGGGACCGATGACATACACGGTCCGGATTGTCGCCCGCGCATCCGTTGAGCTCCGTTATATCATACTGGACGCGGTGGACCGGCGGACAGAGGAGCTTCTTGGGCGTGTGAAGATGGAGCTCAAAAGCCACAATTGGCAGGAATACGAAGCCAGCCTGCCCGTCTCCAGAAACTGTGCCGACGCGGAGATCCGTGTCTATGTTCCGGCAGACCATCCCCGCTGGACCGACCATGTTTCCACCGGCATGCTGTGGCTCGATCACGTATCCCTGCTTCCTGAGGACAACATCGGCCTGGTGAAACGCGAGGTCATCGATATGGCCCGGCCGCTGAATGCGGGCATGATGCGCCTCTCGGGGAATTACATCAGCGCTTACCACTGGGAACATGGCGTGGGTCCAGTACTGGAGCGGCCAGTGATGTACAACGAAGCTTGGGGCGGTTGGACCAGCAAGTATTTCGGGACCGACGAATTTATCCGCTTTTGCCAAGAGCTGCAGGTGGAACCGCTGATCTCCGTCAATGACGGGTCCGGTACGGCTGAGGAAGCCGCACGGTGGGTGGAATACTGCAACGGAAGCATCGACACGCCGATGGGAGCGCTGCGGGCGGCGAACGGTCATCCCGAGCCGTACAACGTACGGTATTGGGAAATCGGCAACGAAGTATGGGGCGACTGGCAGGTGGGAACCTGCTCCGCCGATGAATTCGCCAAGCGCTGCAAGGCGTTCGCGCTAGCGATGAAGGCGGTTGACTCGTCCATCGTCATCTTGGGCTGCGGGCATACCGACCCGGAATGGAACAAGCCGGTACTCGATATTGCGGGCGAACAGATCGACTACTTGACGATGCATTTATACCACGGCTTCGGACGCTTTGGGATGAACCGCGATACGCCGGCGGAGGAACGATATAAAGCCATCGCAACGTTCCCGGAATGGACACGTGAAGATATCCGGCAGGCGGAGGAACTCATACGCGCGAACCCGAAGCACAGCCATGTGAAGCTCGCCGTCACCGAGTACAACACCATGTATTTTCCGAACACGGTCCGCAAAGGGCTGCCGGATGAGCACACGCTGGGGGCCGCCGTGGCCAACGCCGCCAACCTAAACGAAATGCTCCGCAGGAGCGATATGGTGCACATCGGCAGCTTCTCCGATCTGGTGAACGGTTGGCTTGGCGGCTGCATCCGTGTGGGCGATTACTACGCCGATCAATACCGCGGCAAGAAGCCCGGCTGGAGCGGCCTGCCGCTTACAGTGTACGGAACGCCGACCTATGAAGTATTAAAGCTGTACGCCAACCGGGACATCCGGCGGATTCTGCCGGTGGATGCGGAGTGCGGCACCTTTGCCGTGCAGTCGCCGAAGCAGACGCGCATCGGGCTTGATGCGGTGCCTGACTTGGACGTGACCGCAGGTATTAACGAGGACGGCAGCGTCATCACTTTGTTGATCGTGAACCGCAGCCTGCATGAAGTAAAGGCGAAGCTTGACCTGCTTTCATTCGAACCTTTTGGTGACACTATTTTACATGAGATCACAGGCGACTCATTCGAAGACATTAACTCCGTTTTCGAACCGGAGCGCATCAAATGCTTGCCCCGTGTCGTTCCGGTTTCCGCCTGGCAGGACGGTTATCCTTTACGGAAAACATCGGTGTATGCGGTAGAAATCAAGAAAGAACAAAGGTCAGGAGTGGCAAAATGACAACCAGAGGCTATATCAAGGATTATCCCAGGCCGCAGTTCGTCAGAGGCGATTGGATGAGCCTGAACGGAGTGTGGGATTTCCGATTCGACGACCATAACGCGGGAGAACAGGAACGCTGGCAGGAGACGTTTGTTGAAACGCATAAGATCAATGTTCCTTTTACGTACGAAACCCGGCTGAGCGGAATCGGGATCGAAGAGTTCCACCCTTACGTGTGGTACAACAAAAAGGTACATATCCCGAAAGAAGCCGGGGGAAAACGGGTCATCCTGCATTTTCAAGCCGTCGATCACGTTGCCAAAGTGTGGATCAACGGCCGGATGGCCGGCAGCCACCAGGGCGGGTATGCCGCCTTTTCCTTTGATATCACGCCATACTTGGTCTTTGGCGCCGATAACCAAATTACGGTGAAAGCAGAAGACAGCGACAGCTGCACCCAACCGCGCGGCAAACAGCGCTGGACGAAGGACAACTTCGAATGCTTTTATGTCCAGACGACGGGCATTTGGCAGACGGTATGGCTGGAATATGTAGAAGAGCAGCGGCTGGAAACCGTCAAAATCACACCGGATGTCGACCGGTCGATCGTCCGTCTCGATTACCAAGTGGAGGGGGTGGAAACTTCAGGCGATTTGAGGCTGGAGGCGATCGTTACATTGAAGGGCAAGCCTGTGAAGCGGGTGAGCTTAGTGATTGACCGCCCCTGCCTGACGGTGGAAGTGGATCTGATTCATGAGGCGAACGGGCCGTGGAAAAAATGCCTTTGGTCGCCGCAGCACCCGAATCTGTACGATGTTGAGTTTGTCCTGACTTTGGACGGCCAAGTGGTGGACCGCGTCTTTTCCTATTTTGGAATGAGAAAAATTTCGATCGAAAATGGCCGGGTGCTGCTGAATAACGTGCCGATCTACCAAAGGCTGATCCTGGATCAGGGGTACTGGACGGACAGCCATTTGACACCGCCGAGCGAGGAAGCCCTGATCGAAGATATCGACAGCATGTTAGCGATGGGCTATAACGGTGTTCGCAAGCATATGAAAATCGAAGACGCCCGCTTCCTCTATTGGTGCGACGTAAAAGGTCTGCTGGTATGGTCTGAAATGGCTGCGACCTTTGAATTCCACGATCTGGCGGTCGAGGCGTTTACGAAGGAATGGCTGGAGATCGTCCGGCAGCAGTACAATCATCCGAGCATTATCACGTGGGTTCCTTTCAATGAATCTTGGGGGATTGCTTCGATCCTTCGCGACACAAGACAGCAGAAGTTCACCGAGGGCATTTATCATTTGACCAAAGCGATTGATCCGTACCGGCCGGTGATTACAAATGATGGCTGGGAGCATACCGTATCCGATATTTTGACACTGCATGATTATGTCGAAAATGGAGGCGGGTTCATGAAACGGTACTCGAACCTGGAGGCTGTCTTAACATGCGAAACGACCTGTAACCAATGGAAATTCGCTTTTGCCGAAGGGTATGAATACCGGGGCCAGCCTATAATGATCACCGAGTACGGCGGCATTGCGTTCCGGTCGGACAAAGGCTGGGGTTACGGACGTCAAGTCTTAACTGAAGAGGAGTTTCTGAGCCGGTTCGAGGGATTGACGATGGCGATCAAGAGTGTCGATTCCATCGTTGGCTACTGCTATACGCAGCTGACTGATGTACAGCAGGAGATTAACGGGATTCTGAAGGAAGACCGTACGCCAAAATTTCCGCTCGAGAAAATTAAACAGATCAATATGGCATAACCGAACGCCGATACTCCAAGAGCCAAAAGAATCATATTTCTTTTGGCTCTTCCCGTTATCAGATCCATTTACGAAAAACATAATCTATCGTACAAATTAGGGAGGTAATATCATAGTGAAATCCTTGCGATGGCTAATGATGGTAGCGGTTACATTTTCCCTGATCACCACGGTTCCCACCGAAACCTCTGCTTATCAAAACCCGAGAACACTGCCTGACGAATGGGGGCAGTATGGTCTCGGAGACCCTTACGTTTTGAAATTTAACGGATATTACTATTTGTATGTGAGTACAAGAGATACGGATGACGGCGTTAAGGTTTGGAGCTCCAAGGACTTGGTGAACTGGTCCTACCGGGGGTTGGCCGCAACGGACCCGATTACGCATGGCGCTTATGCGCCTGAGGTCGTCTATTGGAACGGCATGTTCTACATGTATACATCGCCGGCAGGCCAAGGACATTACGTCCTCAGCAGCACGAGTCCTACCGGTCCGTTCAACGTCGTTACCGGCAATCTCGGCAAAACGATCGACGGCCACGTCTTTATCGACGACGACGGATCGTTCAGCTTCTATCATGCCGGTCAGGGACGCATCGATGCAGCACCGATGAGCAGCCCGACCTCGATCGGGGCAAGCTCGTCTACAGGTGTCGGTATGGGAGGCTGGACCGAAGGGGCGACCGTCTTCAAGCGGAACGGCAAATACTATATGACTTATACCGGCAATCACGTGTTCAGCAAAGGATACCGGGTAGATTATGCGGTGAGTACGACAGGTCCGCGGTCCGGTTACGCGGCCGACAGCCTGAATCCGGCGTTAATCAGCACGGAAGGCCCGACCGTGGGACTTGGTCACAACACGGTGGTGGTCGGCCCTAATCTCGATACCCATTACATCGTGTATCACAACTTGGAGGGGCCGGGCGTAGTCGGTCCGCTTCGTCATCTGAATATGGACCGCATCGTTTGGAACAACGACAAGATGATCGTTCAGGGACCGACAACAACGCCGCAGCAGGATCCGGCGATGCCCACATTCTACGATTACTTCGACCGGACATCGATCGGCAGCGGGTGGACCAATGTCAACGGCGGCCATTGGGGCATCTACAATCAGGAGCTGATGTGGCAGGACTCGATCGGGGATACGACCTGGTACAAACAGATTTCGTCGGCATCCAGCGCATCCAATTATACCGCTGAATTCAATACGAAAGAAATGAAGCGGGGCACTTCCGCCAGCCCAAGATACGGGGCCACCTTCTCGTATACGGACGAGAACAATTATGGCGTAGCGCTGCTAAGCTCGAAAAATAACCGCCTTGCGACGTCCTTCCGGATCAACGGTGTGGATCAAGCGTGGCAAACGTTCGACCTGCCTGCAGGTTTTGATTACACGAAATGGCACAGCATTCGTATCGAGAAGTCCGGCACGACGTTTAAGTATTACGTGGACGGCATGCTGAAAGGGACGCGGACGGCCAATTTGGGCGGAGGTAAAATCGGTGTCCTGACGGAAGATACGCATGCGGATTTCGGCTATGTCGCTGTAAGTAACGATGTCAACGGAAGCAGCGCATGGGATGCTTACAAACCGGTTCCAGGCACGATCGAAGCGGTGCATTACATGAAAGGAGGCGAGGGTGTCGCCTATCATGACACGACCGCGGATAATATCGGCGGCGCGTACCGCACGGACGCAGGCGATATTCGTCTCAATAGCGAAGGGCTGTTTAACCTGGGCTGGAATCAAACGGGAGAATGGTATAAATACAAAGTCAACGTGGAATCAAGCGGTTATTACGATATCGACTTCCGAATGGCCACGACGATGAACGGTGTGCAAATCCGCCTGTGGGACGGATCGACGGACGTAACGGGAATCATCGACGTGCCAAACACAGGGGACTGGGATAACTGGCAGACCGTAACGAAGAAGGGAGTCTATCTGAACGCCGGGCAGCGGGAGCTTCGAGTCGAATTCGTCAAAGGCGAGGCCGATTTCTCGCGGATGACGTTCCATAAGAACGCACAAGTCCCGGCGCTTAGCGATGACTTTAACGATGGTAATGACAACGGGTGGACGCACTTTGAAGGGACATGGGCCGTAGAGAACGGCGAGTACAGCGCGGGAAGCTCTGGACCTGCCAAGTCCACGATCGGTGACGCGAACTGGGCGGATTACACGGTCGAAGCTGACGTCAAAATGATCGACGCTGGAGGCGACGGTGGATTGCTCTTCAGGGTGTCCAATCCTTCCCATGGCACGGAGCGGGGGCAAAACAACTATGACGCCTTCCAGGGGTACTACGCCTATTTGACGACAAGCGGGGTTAGCCTAGGCAAGATGAGTTACAGCTGGACATTCATCCAAAGTGCGCCGCAGACTTATGCGACAAATACCTGGTACCATATGAAAGTGGTGGCAAAAGGGACAAATATGAAAGTTTACGTGGATGATATGAACCAACCGAAGATCGATTATACGGACAACAGTCTGAACCCGTTCACGCATGGCAAAGCAGGCGTCAGAACGGCCAATAAGCATACGCATTTTGATAACTTTAAAGTTTCGCCGTAAGTCGTAACAGGAAGGTAGCCCGATCTCTGCGTACTCTCCGTAACAGCAGCAGCCTGCCGATTTCTGGATCGGCAGGCTGTTCTCATGATCGCATCATCTCGATTTATAAAAATCCTCCGCTTTTTGGATCATATGTTTTTCTTCGTCCGGCACATCCGTATCGTAAAAAACGGCTCCGACCGGACAAGCTACCTCACAGGCACCGCACTCAATACAAATATCCGCCTCGATAAAAAATTGGTCCGGGCCTTCCTCGATGCAGTCTACCGGACAAACGTCCACGCATTCTGCCGCTTTTTCATCAATACATCCCGAAGTAATCACATAAGGCATTGGGTCTCACCCTTTCGATGAAATGCTTGCTACCGGCGTATGACGCGTACCGGTAAAGAAATCAGCGTCTGTCCGGCGGCGGATGGGGTCAGGTGATCTTCCAGCTTGAACCCTGGAACGGGCTCGATCCGCTCAAATTGGTCCATGAACAGCCCCAGACCGATATTGGCTTCCAGTCGGGCCAGCGGTGCTCCCAGGCAGAAATGCGGGCCGTTGCCGAAGGTCAGATGCCGTTTATTGTTGGAACGATGGATGTTCAGCGTGAACGGGTCCTCAAAAACCTCTTTGTCCATATTCGCAGCACTCATCCAAGCTACGACGACGTCTCCTTTTTTAAGCTCCACGCCGAGCACGTTATTATCCTGCTTCACCGTACGGTCCATTTTCGCCATGTGGAACCGGTAGCGAAGCATTTCTTCCACCGTATTCGGAAGAAGCTCGCGGTTAGCCTGGACCTCGCCATAGATCTGGTCGTTATCATACAGGAAGGAATAGAACGTGCTGGACAGCAGATGGCTTGTCGTCTCAATGCCGGCCCCGAGAATGAACATGGTCATCCGGACGATTTCGTCATCGGTCAAACGTTCGCCATCGACCTCGGCCTGGATCAGGTCGGAAATAATATCATCGGTGAGTTGGCTTCTTTTAGCAATGACATGCGGATAGAGATAGTTGTAGTAATTCGTGGCCGCCTGCCGCTTCAGCTCCTGAACATCTTCGACATTGTCGGCCGGAAGAGGGAGGAACAGATGATCGACCCATTCCTTAAACAAGAAGCGGTCTTCGGAAGGAACGCCAAGCAGGTCGGCGATCACGATGGTGGGCAGCGCGCTTGAGAAGCTCTTGACGATATCGATGACCGGTTCGTCACTCATGTCCTTGATCAACTGGCTGACCACCTCATGGATGCGCGGTTCCCACAGCTTCAAGCTTCTTGGCGTGAACGCCGCCGACAGCAGGCTGCGGCTTTTGCGGTGTTCCGGAGGATCCGAACTGAGATCGACCCGTCCGGAGTTATGCTGGCCGGCTTCATTATCGGCGCCGACGCTGATCGTCGTCCGAGCTCTCACGCTGGAGAAGTACTCGTAATCGCTCAATACTCTTTTTACATCTTCATACCGGAAGACATTCCAGGAATTCGTTTCCTCATTATAGCTGATCGGATCATGTTCCAAGTGGTGCCTGTACCATTCAAAGGGGCTGAATTCTTCCACGGCGGATCGAAATTGGGTGATTTTAGCTAAGGAGATAATTTCCTTCTGCATAATACTCCCTCCCGGTTTGAATTATTTGGAATATAATTAAATTAACATATGTTAATCTAACATATAATCTACAGAGGAACCACGACCGAATGACCTATGCCTAAAGGTCCGCTTACCAGTTGTAACGGTTGGATCAAGACTATGGGCGAACCCTTAGGCCTCACTCACGACGCTTTTTTTGATCGCAGCTTCGGATGAAATCTCAATACTCCGGGACGTGCGCTTGATAAAGAACGAGAGCAGCAGGCCAACAATACCGATGCCGATAATGACAACGTAGGCGTCGTTAATTCCTTGGATGGTCGCTTCAAGCACCAGTTGCTTCGGATTCGCCGCTGCGCCGCCGGACGCCATCATGTCCGTCAGATGCGTTTTCGTCCGGTCGGACATGACCGTTACCAACAGGGAAGTGCCGACCGCACCGGCCACTTGACGCACGGTGTTGGATATGGCTGTTCCATGCGCGTTTAATCGGGCAGGCAGTTGGTTGAGACCTGCGGTCTGAATCGGCATCATCAGCAGTGCCATACCGATCCGGCGTCCCGTCGACATGAGCAGCAGATACGCATAGGTGGTATGATCCGTCAAGTTGATGAATCCGGCTGTGGTTGCGATCGTAATGACCAATCCGGCAACGGCAAGCCATTTGGCGCCGAAGCGGTCAAACAGGCGACCGGTGACGGGCATCAGCAGTCCCATCACAAGCGCGCCCGGGAGCATCAGCAATCCGGACTCCAGCGCGGAATAGCCGCGTGCATTTTGCAGGTATAACGGAAGCAGCATCATATCCGCATACATGACCATCGTAACCATGATGTTGATCACCGTGGTCAGGGAGAACATGTTGTACTTGAAAGCCCTGAGATCCAGCAGGGGTTTCTTGGAAACAAGCTGTCTCCATACAAACAGCCCGAGGGAAATCACGCCGACGGCAATGGACACCAGCACCTCAGAGCTGGACCATCCTTGGCTCCCTGCCTGGCTAAAACCGTACAGCAGTGTGCCGAATGCGACTGTGGACAGAACGACGCTGATGATGTCCATCTTGGAGCGGACGGTCTCCGACACGTTTTTCAAATAAATAAAGCCGCAGATAATGACGATAACGGCAAGCGGGATCATGCCATAGAACATCGTTTGCCATTTGAAATTTTCCAGGATGTATCCTGCAAGCGTCGGGCCGATCGCTGGAGCGAAAATAATCGCGAGTCCCATCATCCCCATGGCCGCGCCCCTCTTTTCCGGAGGGAACAATACCAAAATCACGTTGGTTAACAGCGGCATGATGATGCCGGCGCCTGCAGCCTGAATCATGCGCCCCGTGAGCAGAACCGGGAAGTTGACCGCTAGGGCGGACACAATGGTTCCGACGAGGAAGATCATCATCGAAGCTTGGAACAGCTGGCGGGTGGTGAACCTCTGCATAAAATAAGCCGTAATCGGAATCAGGATTCCATTGACCAGCATGTAGCCCGTGGTCAGCCATTGAGCCGTGGTGGCCGAAATGTTGAAATCAATCATCAATTCCGGGGTGGCCACGCTCATGACCGTCTGATTCAGTGTTGCAAGGAAGGCGCCCAAAATCATAATGATTAGAATCGGGCCCTTCTTGACCGAACTGCTGGTTGTGTCCATAGGATGACTCAATCTACTCCTTCCTTTCTTTTCTCTCTAGACTTAATTTACAACGTGTTGGATAATTAACATTGTATAAATGAGATTATAGACAGAACCGTTGGAGCTTACAAACAACGTTTTCACTAGAAAATGTAAATTAGTTATCGTTTCACCGTTTTAATGTTGATTAGTGATGAGAATTACTGCACATTGCTATTAAATTGTCTATTACGTATGCAGATGAAAGGAAGGAAGAGAATGCCCGACGTTTCCAAACAGCCGACCGACCCCAGAGTGCTTCGTACAAGGCAGCTCATCAAGGATGCTTTTATCGATCTGCTGCAGGAAATGGATATCGAGAAGATGTCCATCAGCCGGATCGCCGAACGTGCCACCATTAACCGTGTCACTTTCTATTTGCATTACCGCGATATTCCCGACATGCTGGAAAAAATGGCTGATGATATGATCGAAGATTTTAAGCAGGCCGTGGGCATTGAGCCGGAAAAACCGGCAACCGAGGAAGAGGATTGGTTCATGATGCTGCGGCTGCTGGAGCATATTGCGGAGCATCACAAATTTTACAAGGTCATCTTGGGATCGCGGAAGGCGCCCATATTCAGTGAAAGGCTGTTAAATATGCTGACCGAGTTAATTTCGGCAAGAATCGAAGAGATGGGGACCGAGTCTTTTTGTTACAAAGCAGGCATACCTAAGGACATCGCCATCTGGCATGGATCGGCAGCCCTCATTGGTACGATTGTGGCCTGGCTGCGCAATGACATGCCGTACACACCGGCCTTTCTCGCCAAGCAGTTTTATTTGCTGACGCGAAGCCAGATAGAAACGAAGGGAGAGTGAATGGCTGGATGCAGGAATTATCTTTAAAAGAGCGGCTTTTGATTTTATCGGAAACGATCCGGATGACCGAAAAGGCATTTGCGCACTGGGAGAGTGCAACCATCACACCTGATGAATTAGGGGAAGCCGCAAAAGAGTTTTTCGACAAAGCGGCAGCGGCCGGGAACCGGGCTGATTTTCAAAAGGTGATGTGGGGGTATTTTGGACAGCTTCGTAACGCACATTCGAATTATATCGACAGGGCGGCGCCGTTCCCGCATGGCGGGGCATTTCCATTATCACTGCTGGAGTCGGATGGCTCTTGGCTTGTAAAGGAAGACGACACCGGGCTTACCCACCCCGGGGATATGGTGGTATCCATTGCCGGCAAATCGATGAACGAGTGGCTGAACGAGATGAACCAATGGGCCAGGATTGCGGATTGGCGTATGATGGCTGGCCGTCTTTCTGTGTATTTTTCGCATTTTTACATGAAGGAGCAGGCAGATATCGAATTGTTGAATGAGCAGGGCCATACTCGAACGGTTACGTTATCCCGTCAGCCTATAGATTATAACAGTCACAACAATGGCGATACATCAGGAAAATGGCTGCAGCAAGACAAAATTGCATATATACATATTCCAAGCTTTAACCATTCGAGGTTTGAAGAGAAGGCTCTCGATCTGATCGGGGAATATCAACACGCCTCATCGATCATCATCGATGTGAGAGGAAACGGCGGCGGGAACACGCCGGGAAGGTTAACGCACAAACTTATGAACCGGCCGTATCGGTGGTGGAAAGAGATGGCGCGGCATCCCGAGTTTTTATGCCGTCGGCATCCGAATGCCGAAATATCCTTTACAACGGATTATCGGTTTTCCGTATTTGATCCGGACTATACGCAACCTTCGGTCGAAACCTCCTACCAAGGAAATGTCATCATCTTGGTGGATCGATTCACCGGTTCTGCAGCCGAAGACTTTACCATGCCGTTTATTGACAACGGAAGAGCAATCATCATCGGAGAGAGGACTTACGGTTCAACCGGTCAGCCGCTCGTTCAGCATTTCGATGACGGCAATATCGTTGTGCTGGTCGGAGCCATCCGCTCCTATTTTCCAAACGGGGACCCATTTGAGAATATCGGCATCGTACCTGATATCGAAGTTCCGGTGAGGAGAGAAGATCTGTATCAACGAAGGGACAGAGCGCTGGAGAAGGCGCTTGAGGTTATCAAAAATGCATGATTGTAATTCGACAATAAAACGAAGGTCGGGCATAGAGTGCCCGGCCTTTATTATTTTGTGAGGACATAAAACCCAACTTATTTTTCAACTAGGGATTGTCATGCGGAAGAATATGCCTTAATATATTCGATAATGATAATCATTATCATTAAATACACAGACATCGGTACGCATCGATAGGAGGTGAATTCTTGAATACGAAGGAAGGAACAACGACTAGGTTGGGAAGCGGCTATTATGCAGTGATTTTGATCTTGATGATTCTAATCGCGTTATCCGCTGTCTTTTCCGTATCGATTGGACAGGTACATATTCCTTTCAGGCAGGCGTGGGAGATCATCGTGCATGCCTTGACCAACGGCAAATGGGGATCGATGAGCCATGTCGAGAGCGACTCCTACGTCAACATCATTTTGCAAGTCCGGATGCCCCGCGTCATTTTTGCCCTTTTGATCGGCATGGGGCTCTCCTTATGCGGAACGATCATGCAGGCTGTCGTGCAAAATCCGCTCGCTGACCCGTATATTCTCGGCATTTCGTCTGGCGCATCCTTGGGAGCAACCTTTGCAATCCTGGTCGGATTCGGCAGCGGTGCGCTGCTGTCCCAGTTCGGCGTCGCCTTCGGGGCTTTTGCCGGGGCCATGGTGACGTCGATTGCCGTGCTGGTGTTATCCAGCATCGGAGGCAAAGCGACATCGGTAAAGCTTGTCTTATCCGGCGTCGTCATCGGTGCCTTGTGCAGTTCCTTTTCCAGCCTGGTCATTTATTTTGCCAACAACGCGGAGGGCATCAAGACCGTCACATTTTGGTCCATGGGCAGTCTGGCTTCCTCCAGCTGGGATAAAACGCCAATCATGGCGGCGGTTGTACTGCTCGGCTGCGCATTGTTCCTATTGCAGCACCGTGTGCTCAATACGATGCTGCTCGGGGACGAGTCAGCCATTACGCTCGGTATTAACTTGAGTGCCTACCGCAAGTTTTATATGATCGCCGCGGCGCTTATTACCGGTACGATGGTCGCTTATGCAGGCATGATCGGTTTTGTCGGTTTAATCATTCCCCATATCGGCAGGGGGATCTTTGGCGCGGATCATAAGCGGCTGACGGCAGGAACGCTGCTGCTGGGCGGATTGTTCCTGATCTGGTCGGATATTTTATCCAGAACGCTGATTCATAATGTGGAACTGCCCATCGGGATCATTACGTCGGTGATAGGCTCGCCGCTGTTTATCTACATGATCGTGAAAAAAGGCTACAATTTCGGAGGGTGAGACATGGAGTTGACCGCAAAGGAAATGCAAGTCCGGATCGGCAAAAAAGATATCGTGAAGAACGTTTCGATCCAGGTCAAAAACCGGCAGTTCGTTGGCCTGATCGGTCCCAACGGATGCGGGAAATCCACACTGTTGAAAAGCATATACAAGAGCCTGGTTCCGCAGAAAGGGAACGTTTATTTAAACGACCTGGATGTGCTGAAAACGAACGAAAAGAAAGTTTCGCAGCGGCTTGGCGTCGTGGGCCAGTTCAATGAGATGAATTTTGATTTAACGGTCCAGCAGATGGTCATGCTGGGCAGGACGCCGCACAAGAAGCTGCTGGAATCCGACAAAGCGGAAGATATGGCGATTGTGGAAGAAGCTTTGGCGAGAACCAATTTGCTGGATTATAAAGAGCGCAGCTATTTGTCGCTGTCCGGCGGGGAAAAGCAGAGGGTCATTTTGGCGCGGACGATCGCGCAGCAGCCTAAATTCATGATTTTGGATGAACCGACGAATCATCTCGACATTCGGTACCAGCTCGAAATTTTGACTTGTGTAAAAGGGTTGGATATCGGGGTGCTGGCCGCGCTTCACGATTTGGAAATGGCCGCTCATTACTGCGATTATCTCTATGCGATGAAACATGGCGAGGTATATGCGCATGGCACGCCTGTAGAGGTGCTGACGCCGGAGAACATTGAAGCGCTGTACCAGATCAAGTGTAAGACATATATCAATCCTGTTACGAACGGGTTGGGATTTGCTTATGGTCTATAAAAGGGGAGGAAGACAAGTGAAAAAACATCTGCTGCTGACTGCCGGGATTGCGGCAATGCTGGTGCTCAGCGCCTGCGGAAATGCGGCGAAAACCAGTGAACCGGAGGCCCAGGCTGCCAGCCACTATCCGGTAACGATCGAAAATTTCACGAAGGCGGAAGGCGGAACGACCTGGGAGAAAAAAGAGCAGGTATTCGATAAGGCGCCAGAACGCATCATGGCCAATACCCGCCCGGCAACGGAACTGCTGCTTCACCTTGGACTTGGCGACAAAATCGCCGGGGTCGGCGCAAATTTCGGGGCACCGGATCCAGCGGTCGAATCGGAATATAACAAACTGAATATCCTTAGCGACGAGTACGTCGGCAAAGAGGTTACGCTGGGTACGAATCCTGACCTGGTTTATGGAAGGGGCGGCTTATTCGATAACGCCGATTGGGGAGTCGGCACGGTGGACACGTTGAACGGCATGGGGATCAAAACCTATGTTCTGGAATCATCCGTGACTGGGGGAACCTATGACTCGATTTACAAAGATATTGAACATCTAGGTGAAATTTTTAACGTACAAGATAAGGCCGAATCGTTCATCCAGGAGCTGAAAGGGAAGCAGGAAGGCATCGCTTCCAAACTCGCAGGTATCCAAGCGGAAAAAACATTCGCCTATCTCCATATGAGCGATCCGAAGGAAGTGAGCGTATACGCAGCCCAGCAAGAAACATTTTTTAATGATGCATTCAAAATGGTCAAACTGGACAACGTCTTTAAAAATGAAACAGGCGAGGTCAGCGTCGAAATGCTGATTCAGGCAGACCCGGATGTACTCATCATCCCGGACTGGAGCACGACGGGCGGCACGACCCAGGATAAGCTCAAAGAGGCGCTTTATGCGAATCCCAAATTGTCCAGCATGAAGGCGATCAAAAGCAAGCAAATCTATGCGGTGGACTACAACTATATGTTTGGCTATGGCTACAATACGATCGACGGGATGGAAAAGCTGGCGAAAGAAATGTACCCTGACTTGTTTAAATAGTTTTATATCCTATAGAATCGCCGCTTCTCCATCAGATTTCCTTCCTTCTGATTTGTGTAAATAAGAAGTAACAGCCTGGGCCATACTATGCCAATAGGAAATGAATGGGAGGTGGGAGCGATGAGCGAGACCAGCATTACGATTCATTTTGTCGGCGGAGAAGCACTCAATATTATATCCGATGACGTCAGCGGTGTAATTTCCAGGCTGAAGAGCGAGGAATGGGTAGAATTGAATGAGCATCAGGTGCAAACTTCGAACATTTCCTTTTTTACCGTGTATGAGTCCGGCTTTGGCAAAAACAGCGAAAAACAGCTTCCGTCTAAAAGCTGAATGGGTCATTAGCATACCGAACGACAGCCTGGAACGATCCGGGCTGTTTTTTTGTCGTGAAGACTTTCATATCTATACCCAGCAGGCTGATGGGCTTCTCGTCCATTCCGTTATCCTCGACTAAGGTCTAGTGATTACTCTGGCCTTTTGATAGGTGTGCTCCATGCGATTTTCCTTATAATGAATATTATACATAACCAAACAGGAAGAAACTGGGGGTACAAATGAAAAACATAATCACAGGGACGACCGCCGTACTTGCCGTCATGCTGCTCGCAGGCTGCGGAACCGTGGACGATGCTGCAGAAAAGCTCAAGCAGGGGGCGCACGAAACGGCAATGACTGCCGGAACAACGGTCATGGATACAGTGAGCGGTATCGAAGAAAGCATCAAAAGCAAGGGTGACAGCATTCAGCTTACAGCCGTACAGGAAGTTGGGGCGGATTCATCGCTACAAATTCACCATAAAGCAGGGAATATCACTCTTGTACGGGGTACAGGAAATAAGATCACCGTGGAGACCACCATCTGGTTTTTGAATGATCAAACACACCGCAATATTGCCGAGCAAGCGGAAACCTCCATTGTGGATAACAACGGCACGATGGAAATCGTGACACATGCAAAGGGGGATCCCAAGCGAGATTTATGGGATTGGGCAGAGTCCCGTTTCGGGAAATCCGAGCTGTTCATCGAGTATGTCGTCAACGTGCCGGATCAGATCACCGGTTATGAAATTGTTAACGATGTCGGCGGCATTACGATGAAAAACCTGAACGGATCGTATCAGGTTGAAAATAGTGTTGGTCGTATAACCGTTGAAGGAGCGCATGTTGCAGGGAATTCCAGAATCCAGTCGGATGCCGGAAGCGTCCGTGTGGACATCCAGGAAATGGAGAAGGACAGCACTCTTCAGGTAGGCACCGATGTAGGCGGAGTCCAAGCGGCACTGGCAACTTCCTTGTCTTGCACCTTGAAGGTTCAGAGCGAACTCGGAACCATTTCCGGTGTATCGAGCGGTTCCACCGACTTCAACGGCGGGGGTCCGGTCATTACGCTTTCCACTTCGGTCGGAGCGATTTCGGTTGAAGAAGCCATTTGAAATTAGTGATTTGAAACCAATGGATGATTAGATGATCTGTGATTATCTTTAGCACCATGAAGAGGCTGTCCCTGGGTCCGTAGACCTGGGGACGGTCTCTTTGTTTGTTCGACATTAACTTTGAAAATATTGCCTTATCCCCAAAATATTTATATTCCTTACGCCAAATTTACTATAAGATATAGGAAGTACAGTCGTAATTTGGGGGTTCGACCACATGGAAAACAATTACCTCGCCGAGGTTCGACGACGTTGCATCGCTTATGGAATGCAGCCAACAGATGTTCCCTCACCCGTAACAACCGTGTCCGAAGAGCATCTACAGAGACAGAAGAGAGTATATGCCGACATACTGGAGGTTACCAAGGGATTTGGAGAGAACACGATTCAATTACTAAACGGGCAAATGGTTTCATTCCTCGTCACGGATGACAAAGGTTTGGTAATTGATTCTTTCGGTGATCGGATTATTAGAGAACATCTTTCACAGCTGAATATTAAAGAAGGGAGCTTGCTGGTTGAGAGAGAGGTGGGGATATGTGCGACGCTGATCACACTGGAGAACAAAATTCCGTTTCAAACGGTAGGGACGGATCATTATCATCTTGTTCTGCACGAATCGGCCTGCCACAGCGTCCCTTTTTCGTTTCCAGGAAATCATGGGGTGCGCGAAGGAACGATCTCCTTGATGACAAGCATCGTCGATTTCAGCAATTACCAGCTCGCCATGCTTGTGAATATGGTGGAATCTATGGGAAGGGAGCTGAAGCTCAGGAAAACAAACCAGCGGCAGCTGGATCTGCACCATCTCATGGTCGACAATTTGGATACCGGAATTCTTTTGGCTGACCGCTCCGGAACTGTAGTCGATTTCAACCACGTCGCCCTGAACATCATCCCCGATTATATTTCCGTCGGACAGTCCTCCTATCAAATTACGGAGCTCGGACCGCATTTTTTGCAAACGATCGCTAACGGCCAGCGGCAGCGGGGAATCGAGGTTCATTTTCACGCCGGCGGGACACACACGGTTTGCCTTGCCGACATCATTCCGATATTTGAAAACGGGATCATCCAAGGCGCCTATGCGCAGCTGCGGGATATTACCGAACGTTATTTGCTGGAGCAGCAGATCATCGTCAGCGAAAAGCTGTCGGCCATCGGCAAGCTGGCTGCCGGTTTGGCCCATGAAATCCGCAACCCGCTAACCTCCATCATGGGCTTTGTGCAAATTATCCGCGAGCGGCCGCTGGACCCGGACACAGCCCGTTATTTGGGTTTCGTACACGAGGAGCTGGTGCGCGTCAAAAATCTCGTATCGGATTTTGTCACGATGTCCAAGCCTTCTTTTCCAATCGTCAAGCCGATCGAAATCAATCTGTTCCTTGACAGCGTGCTTGATTTTATGGAAGGACAGGCCGCGCTGCACGATATCCGGTTTATCCGGGATTACCATACCGGCGACCAGGATGTCCTGTATGCCGATGCTTCGCAAATTAAGCAGGTACTGATCAATATTTTACAAAATGCCGTTGAAGCGTCTCAGCCTAAAGAAGCCGTAACCTTAAAATCTACCATACAAAACAAATATCTAACCATCACTATTTCTGACAATGGCAGCGGTATTAGTCCTGAAAACCTCACAAAAATACAGAATCCTTTTTTTACGACCAAAGAGAACGGAACGGGTCTGGGTCTATCCGTATCCTACCGCATTATTAACAATCATAACGGAGAGATCACCGTCGATTCCAGATTGGGTGCAGGAACGGAATTCAATATCCGATTACCTTTGTCAGGCATTTTAAAGGAGTGTCCTGTGTGAAAAATGTCGTAGAGCTCTTAGTTGAAACGCTGGTCAGTCTGGATATTCAGCATGTTTTCGGAATTCCGGGCAAATCGGTTGCCCCTGTGATTCTGGAATTTGGCAACCAGGGAATCGAATTTATTCTCGGAAGGCATGAAAGCGGGGCGGGTTTTGCAGCCGGAGGTTATGCTTTTGCGGGGAAAAAGCTGGGAGTGGTCGTCGGAACTTCAGGACCGGGAGGGACCAATCTGGTCACTGCCGCAGCGCATGCGAAAATGAACTGCCTTCCCGTTCTCTTCATTACGGGACATCAGTCGGCGGCAGAAACAGGGATCCCGCAATGCCAGGATTCCTCGTTATTCGGCATCGATTTGGCGGAAATTATGAAGCCCGTTACGCTGTTCAGCACGATGGTTTCCCGCGCCGATACCTTCCCGGCGATTCTTAATCATGCGCTTCGCGAAGCCATGACCGGACGCAAAGGTCCGGTACATCTGTGCATCCCGTTTGATGTGATGATTTCGCCGGTAGCCGAGACGAATATCCATATTCCGTCAAGCCGTCTAAACTATGCCGCAACCAATCTGACGGATGTGGTGAATCAGGTGCGAGCCGCCCGAAACCCGGTCATTCTGGCAGGAAAGGGGGTCGTCCTCTCCAGAGCTCAGGAGCCCCTCGCCAGGTTCGCCGAGCAGTTTCAGATTCCCGTCGTCACAACTCCCGGTGGCAAGGGGAGCATCCATTCGATGCATCCACAATATTACGGACCTTTTGGTCTGGGCGGACACCAAAAAGCCAAACACCTGCTGGAGTCGGGCGTCGACCTGATGCTGGTGATGGGATCGCGATTGAGCGATACCGCACTGGCGGGCTTGGACCGTTCTTATTTCCCGCAAAGGATCATTCAGTTCGATATCTCTTATGAATTTATGGGCGGGATTATCCAGGCTGAGCATACGCATGTGTTCGGCGATATCGCAACGAATCTGGAGGAGCTGCTGCGCCTGTATCCGAATGAAAATGTGAGTGATGATTTGCGGGTTGGTGAGCGGTATCATGATCCGCTGCCCGAGCTTCAGTCCCTTTCGGTCGCGGAAGTCTGCCAGGCGGTAGGGGATATCATTCCTGAGCAAACCACGGTTTTTGCTGATGATGGCGCACATGGGTACCATGCGGTCCGTTGGCTGGATGTAAAGCCGGGCGTCACCTTTTTCTTCGATTCCTATTTTGCTTCGATGGCCAATGCGATCGGGATGGCGATTGGTACAAAATTTGCCGACAGGGACCAGAACGTCATCTGCTTGACGGGAGACGGCTGTTTATTTATGCTGGGCTCCGAAATCTCAACCTGCGTCGCCGAGCAGCTTCCGGTTATTTTTATCGTCATCAATAACGGACAGCTGGATATGGCATTAAAAGGGATGCGCGAGTTTACCGGAAGAACCGACGGCACGGTCTTTAAGCAGCCTTTGGATGCCGCAGCGTATGCGGCTTCCATGGGAGCGGACAGTGCACGGTGCACGACGCTCAGCGAATTTACGCATGTGTTTAAACAGGCACTGCAGATCAATAAGCCTTTTGTGATTGACGTGATCGTGGACAAAGAGGAGATCTCTTCCACCTTGGCCCGGCAAATGAAGCTCGATTAAGGTATTTTTGCATACCGAATTGACCGGATTACGCGAGAGAAGCGCCTATATGGCGCTTTTTTATTTTTGCTGGGAAAATCATGTGAGTATTTAGCCCTAATTCTTTGAAAAACGGTTTTCATAGCCAGTTATTTCTATTAGCATAATGCTAACAACTCTAAATGGAGGTATCAACAAGATGTATTCATTTCAGTCATTGATCTCAAGGAACAAGCCTTTTAAATTATTCTGCTTCGTTGCTCTTTCCATCCTGCTCTTTGGGATGTCGAGTCTGACCGCCTTTGCCGCATCGCCGGGAAAAACCGTCAACGCTTCGGCGAAACTGGCATACAACCTCAAAGGACTTCATCATAAACTGGCGGTTCAGAAAGCTTATATTGCTTCGAAGTACGTATATGTTACCCAGCGGTCCAAAGGGACGGTCTATCTATCAAGACTGGTTATCAACGGCAATACCGCTACTTACAAGGATGAAATGAAGATCACCAATGCCGGTCACGGGCAAACGCTTGATATGTATACCTACAAAGGGATCAATTATTTTTACTTCAGCTCAAAAGCCGATCCTTCAACAAGCAATTATTGGTCGCTCCAGGTCGCAAGACTTCAATATTCGGCCGGCAAGACCTTGGATTATACGGACCTTCACCGGTTCACGTATATGAATTACGCCAACAAAAAGGGCACAAGACTAGGCGACACGTACCGTGTTGACGGCGGCGGAAACAGCACATATACCTTTTTCCGGGTTCAAACGAAACAAGGAAAGGTCACCTGGTCCGTTTATGATACGGTTAAACTGAACAAGCTGCTGGACAGCAACGAGCAGGTCCGTCTGGATAGTGCGGCGGCGAAGGCAGCGTGTGTATCCAGCTTTACCCAGTCGGGCAGTGCCATCGTGAGACCGAACGGTTCCTTCCAAGGCGCCGACCTGCTTGGCAAAACGGAAATTTATACGTCTGGTGGCGCTGAAGGAAACACCCCGCAGATTGCTATGATATCTAACACAGGAGCTTATAAGAGTCTGGTGAAAATCACCAACGTGGGAAAACATGAAATCGAGGGTGTACAAAACAAAAACGGGAACGTTTATTTTAATATCGTAACCAATCCCGACAGTAAGCAGAATACCCAGAAAATTTATTACGTTCCAGACAGCATTTTTTAATCGCGTGTTAGCTGGTTCGCTGAAAAGACAGAAAACAACCTGAGCATGGTTCAGGTTGTTTTTCTATTGGCAGCGATGATGAGATTTTTCCAGGCGTCCATTAGCATGATAAAATAGTACGGAGCTATTCAACGGCTAGTTATTTAACGAATCGTCATTGCAAAGGAAAGGTGAAGTAAATTGTCAGCCAAGACGAATGCCTGCCGAATACTCGACACGCTTCAAATCAAGTATTCGCTTCACGAATATGAATGGGACGAAAATCAGCTGGATGCGGCAACGGTTGCCGCGAAAGTAGGGCTGGAGCCCGGCCAGCTGTTCAAGACGCTCATTTTAAAAGGGGATAAGACAGGGATCATCGCAGCTTGTATTCCAGGCGACCGGGAACTGAATCTGAAAAGTCTGGCCGCTGCAAGCGGCAATAAAAAAGTGGAGATGGTGCCTGTGAAAGACATTCAATCCTTAACAGGGTATATCCGGGGCGGCGTGTCTCCACTGGGCATGAAAAAGAAGTATCCGCTGTATATGAATGCATCCGTGAGCTCCATGGAAGTCGTCAGCATTAGCGGAGGAAGACGGGGGCTGCAAATTTTTCTAAGTGGACAGGACTTAGCGGCAGCTGCAGAGGGAGTGCTGGCCGATCTTGTGTACAGTAGCCCGCAATGATGGAACGGGTTCAAACACATGAACCTGCAGGTCCAATCAGATTTTGCCTATTGAACTCAAAAGCTGCATAAATGCGATAAAAAAGCCGCCAATTACCACTAAAACAATGACCATGATCAGTACAAATCTTTTTCCATCCATCGTTAAACACCTCAGGATGATTATACCAAAAGATAGACCTGATCCATAACAAATATGGAAAGCAAGGCGTTAAAAACAATCTTATTTATCCATAAATAGTATAGAAGAAAGGAAGGATTTATTATGAACGTACTGATTATCGGAGCCAATGGCCAAATTGGCCGGCATCTTGTAAGAAAGCTGCAGGAATCCGACAAGCACAATGCCATCGCAATGGTACGAAGCGACGAGCAGAAAGCGGCATTTGAAGAGCAGGGCGTGCAAGCGGTGCTTGCTGACCTGGAAGGAAGTATCGATGAGATTGCCCGAGCTGCCGAGGGGGCGGATGCAGTCGTATTTACTGCAGGCTCGGGCGGCCATACAGGAGCCGATAAGACGATGATGATTGATTTGGATGGTGCAATCAAGTCGGTGGAGGCTGCCAAACAATCTGGGGTGCGCCGCTTCATCATGGTGAGCGCGATCGGGGTCCATCACCGCGAGCTTTGGATGGAGAGTGCGCCTTACTACAGCGCCGCGAAGCATTATGCGGATATTTGGCTTCAGCAGAGCGGCCTGGATTATACGATTGTTCGCCCAGGAGGGCTGATCAATGAACCCGGAACGGGGAAGGTCACCGCGACGGTTGACCTGGATCGGGGAAAAATTCCCCGTGAAGATGTGGCAGAGGCTATACTAGCATCATTGGAAAATCCTCATACGATCGGTAAAGCTTTTGATATGATTAGTGGTGAAACACCAATCCTGGAAGCGTTAAACGCGTTATAAACACCGTAGAGACCCAAGGGGTATTTCTAGATAAACCAGATTACGGTAAGTACATTGTGATAAGATTGAAGCCGCTGAATAAGCGGCTTTTTGCCGCGATGTCCTACCTGCGCTCCGTTTCATCAGCGATCATTGGTTGCAAAGGTTGAATGGATCAAGGAGGATAACCGATCGCTATCACGAAGTAAAAAAGATTCACAATTGTTTTAGCCAATTTAAACCTGGTTGCAATATGCCGAGTATTTCGAAAAGGAGCGGAGAATCGCATGCATCGTCATCCATCGTTTAATTTGCTGCTTCACGACGACGAAGAACTGGCAGAATATCTTGGCAGCCCGGTCTCACAACGGATCACCATCCATGAATGGCCATTATCATGTGTTCAGAGCCTGGTTACGGAGCAGGGAGGCCGTTACATTTATAAAGTGCAAGCCCCGCCGACGCTGGAAGCCCAATTTTATGCTCGTGCCCAATCTCCGCTCCTGGTGCCGGTTCGCATGATCGAAGCGAAGGACAATATGACGGCTATACTAATGGAAGAAATCCAGGCGCCGCGGCTGAAGGACGTTCCTTTAAAAGATTCGGAGGCAGCCAGCATCGCCAATGATCTTATGGGCATGATCTCACAGATCCATGGAGAATTGCCTGTCATGTTCGACATTAGTACGGAAGAAGGATGGGCCGCATATATCGAGGGTGCTCTTCATGATATTTCCGAATGTATTCATGAAGGAAGCTTCAAGGAAGTGGACATCGGCAAGGTCAACAAACTGCGCGAGTGGAGTCAAGCCCCGGCATTGCTTACCGAACTCCATTCACCTTCAGGATATGTTCATGCAGACCTCAAAGCGGAAAATGTGCTGGTGACAAACGACGGGTACCGGGTCCTCGATTGGCAGCGTCCGATTCGGGGGCCGGTATCGCTGGATGCTGCAGCTTTATTACATTCGCTGGGTATTGATCCTGTTCGTTACGTCCCGATCGGCATTATGCAAATCTATCATTTCCTGCATCTCGCATGGTATGCCCAAGCGGCCAGGAAATGGGTTCCTCAGGGGAAGCCGTGGTTCGACCGCCTTATTGCCGAAATTGCTCGCGAGCTCGAGTTGAAGCAGATCTAACTTAGTAGCGACTAACCGCAATAACAAAAACTACCGACCATCGGTGCGAACATACCTCTATCCTGCTGATGAAGTTCATCTCGACCGAAATGACCCTGATACGTTAACTAAAAGACACCTCTTACATGCCATGGCATTTTAGAGGTGTCTTATTATGTTCATAACTCATTTTCAGCTCAGACGCCGATCTTTGACCTTTTGAAAAGAACAGCGTTCGCTTATTTTACAGCCGTATTCTTGAAAAAGTCGATGGGCGCCGTGCCTTCGGCTTTCCATACCGTGCCGCGCTGCTCATACTGGAATAAGTTTTCTACAGCGTTAGCGATCTGCGGCCCCAACTCGCGTTCGACCAAATATAGAGCTACGTCCAATCCTGAAGTCACGCCTCCGCCGCTGACCAGGCGTGGTCCATCCTCAACAACTCTGGCCTCTACCGGGATTGCGCCCGCGGCACCTAACGCAGCCATGCCAATCGGATTGGTCACGGCATGTCGGTCTTTCAGCAGTCCATCCATCGCAAGCAATAAGGAACCTCCGCATACCGTTGCTACCGTCACTTCTTTATCGTTCATTGCCTGTTTGATCATGCTGGTTAAGGACGTTTGCTTCGCCTTCCAAAGAAGGTTCGGAATGGTATCAGGAGTATTTCCCGCCGGCTTGCCGGCAGCACCAGGCACCACAATAATTCCCGGTTGATGGGGGTCCAGCTTGGATTTCGCTTCCAGAGAGGGTCCACCAAGCCCGCTCGGAACAGAACGCTTGCCTTCTGCGGACACCAGTTCGACCGTCACTTTGTCACCGGAATACATACCCGCAGCGGCAAATACTTCATAGGGCGCCAAGGCGTCGAGCAAATCGAATCCATCGAACAGCACGACTTGAACATGAAGGTAATCCTTCCTGTTTTGATTGTCTGGTGCAGCATTTGCACTTGCGGCGGGGACAGCCAGACTAAGTACCAATGCCAATGATAAAAATAACGCAAACATCTTTCTCATTTCTGAATCTTCCTTTCTCTTCGCACCAAGCCCAGGCAGTATAGCTCATGCGTTTTTTATTAGCAGTAGAATCATATCAAGCGAATATCACAAACGGCGTTCTATAAAAGTCACAAAAGGATCAACAACTCCTCACAATACATCGAACCATGAAAATATGAAAATCTTGACTCCAAAACGAGAACAATCCTTAACCCATCGCACTAAAGCAAACTCTATAATAAAACTTGTCATGAACAATCTTAAGCCTTGGACGGTTAAAGCACAGGAGATTTATTTTACAGAATGTTTTTTGCGCGGATGAAGGAGGCGTTAAACATGAGAATAAGACGCAGGCATTTCAGAGCAGCAGTCCTTGTGTCCATTGTGGCAGCCGTTCTTACGGGGTGTGCTAAAGGGACGGAACCAGCAGCGGTCGCGCTGTCTTCGGCTGATATCCCCATTCAGCCGCAGCAGGGGAAGGAGCTCATTTGGAACGGGAATATCCCGTATGATCTCCCGGTCATCGATTTCGTCGATTCCATAAACGGATTTGCGGTCAAAGAGCGCACTGACGCTCAACTAAGGCTGCTGTCCACCCAGGACGGCGGGACACAGTGGCAGGAACAGAATTTGCCTGGGAAGTATATACGCAGCCTGGATTTTATCAATGCCAAAACCGGGTATGCTTTGGTCGAAGACAACTGTTCCAGCAGCGCAGGACAGCTGCAGTGCAAACAGATCCGTCTGCTGAAAACCGGAGACGGCGGCCGCAGCTGGATTACAAAATGGAAATCCGAATCCCAAGAGGACCACAGCCAAGGCAATCCCGTTCTGCGGAAATTGTCGTTCGTAAATGAGGAAAGCGGGGCGATGCTTGTAAACGGCCGCCTGCTGCTCACACAGGATGGGGGAAATCATTTTCAAACGGCTGTGTTTGGAATTCAGGACTTCAGACCGATCAGCACCAGCTTTCCGAAAGCCGGCACCGGCTATGTGGTCGGTACGGTCGGCAAGGATGATACCAAGCTGGCTGTTGTAAAGACTAATAATGGTGGGCGGACATGGTCCAAACAGCTAGATCTCTCTGCGAAGGATTCGCCCTTGTCCGCCTTTCAAATCCAGTTTGCGAGTGAAAATACCGGATGGCTGCTGACAAATGAGAAGGGGATGCTGAGCGGGGACGTCTACCGTACTGTTGACGGTGGTAAGCATTGGACTAAAATGAGCACTCAGCGGACGGGTCGTCCTTATGTAAACGGTATTCAGCTGATCGACGGGAATACCGGCGTAATTTCGCTGCACCCGGGCGCGGGACCGAGCGAAGGAGGCATTTGGCTGACGAAGGACGGCGGCCGCAGCTTCACCAGTGTGAGCAAGGCGGTGGCGGTAAATCAGGTACAGATGGTGTCCACTAAAGCAATA
Organism: Paenibacillus sp. PSB04; assembly: GCF_025809195.1. Lineage (NCBI taxonomy): Bacteria > Bacillati > Bacillota > Bacilli > Caryophanales > Paenibacillaceae > Paenibacillus > Paenibacillus sp. PSB04. The sequence goes on along the minus strand of NZ_CP081301.1, from coordinate 5,156,941 downwards.
TGGGCCGCCGTCGACGGGATGAACGGCTCCGATTTTCTCATTCACTCGACTGACGGGGGAATAAGCTGGCAGGAGTCTTATCCGCTATCCGAGCCGTATGGCAGTCCGACAGAGGACATGGCTTTTATCAATCGTCAACTCGGATTTGGCATCGGGACTCAGCTGGACAGCGGTAAGGTCCTGAAAACGATCGACGGAGGGGCGAGCTGGAGGATCATCGCTTCCCTGGATTCTTATATCCGGCTGGAGAAAATCAGCTTTGTCAGTGAGAAAGAAGGCTTCATGATTGCCTTCCGGGATAAGGACCCCCAGCATGTTTTATTGAAAACCCAGGACGGCGGGCTCACCTGGCATGAAGTTTACAGCGAATCGCTGAACAAGCTGGGGATATCCGACGTTTCAGCCTTCCGTTTTTTTGACACAAATCATGGCATCTTGTTCGCCACAGGAGAAGGGAAGGCTATTTATCGCACTTCAGATGGCGGAAAGACCTGGGGCAAAACGCTGGTGAGCAAAGAAATTAGTGAGATGCAAGTCTCCTTGACCTCCTATACCAGTGGATGGCTGCTGAAGGAGACGGACACCAAGGGAAGTCTTGAGCTCATTCGGTTCGGTGCGGACCATTCGGAGGAGACGGTATTGACGCTGGACAAGGACTGGTATCCGGATGCGGTGTATTTTAGCGATGAAACGCACGGATATATGCTTTTTGAAGATTTCGAAGCCAAAGACGGTGTGATTACCCGCTTACTGACGACGAATGACGGGGGCCGCACCTGGACGGATCATCCTTTTCCCGCAGATGCCGAGATGGTAGACGTCCGATCGATTGGCTTCTCCGATCCGCAGCATGGCTGGATTCAGTTCCTGCAGGGGACTGCCGTGACGGCTGATGGCGGGCTGAGCTGGTCCGTACAGCAGTGATCATCGACAGGGCTAGCCGGACATCGGAGAAGCTGAAAACATGTGCCCATTTGCTGCCGCCAAACGGCGGCTTTTTTTTATCCTTCGCTTATGTGATCGGTGCCATCTGCATCGCATTCTATCAGCCATTTGACCACGGCGAACTTGCTTATTGGATCGGGAAGCCCTATAGCAATCATGGTTATTGTACCGAAGCCGCAAAGGGAATCGTTCGGTACGCCTTTGAAGAAATGAGGTTAAACCGCGTATTTGCGCGTCATTTTGGCAAGAATCCCGCCTCCGGTAAAGTGATGGCTAAGGTGGGGATGAAATATGAAGGCACGTTACGACAGCATGCTAAAAAGCAGGGGAAATACGAGGATCTTGTGTATTATGGACTGTTGAAAGAGGAACATCTTTCGATGAAATGACCGGCAGCGGGTCACATGCTGCATGATCGGCTGCCGGAAAGTACTAATTAAAGAACAGATGGTACGCGCAAAGTTGAATTTGCAAACGGCTACCTGCTGATTGCACGCCAAGCATCCAGCTGTCTCTGCACTTCTTTACGCACGTCTTCAATACCTGCCTGCTTCAGTTCATGATTAAACTTGGGGAGGATCGCGCCAACATCGACAGAGCCCGTCATCAGGCTGGGGTAGTATTTCTGCCAGACCATCTCAATGTTATCGGTTTGAGCCGTCATTTTGCTAAGATCCGGCGTAAATCCGAGCACGGCCGACTTGACGACTCCAGCGTTATATTGACGGAACTGCTCCCATTTATCGAGGGGATCCGGGTAGTCGCCGCCCATCGTATTCAGGATAAACCAATTTCCTTGAGTATACTGTACTCCAGCATAACGGGACGAGCCATCGGCTCCATCCTTATCTTTTGAGGAGATGGGGACAACCTGCCCTTTGGCATCAAGCGTGTAGTGCACGCCTTCAATACCGTAATTAAATAAGTTCCGTATTTCCGGATCCGTGTTCAGCAGATTCAAAAACTTGATGCTCTCGGCGGGATGCTTGGTGTTGGCATTGACCGCCATAATACCTCCCCGGACCGATTCCGTGGTGACAACGCTCGGCGTGACGGGATTCGCCACAACCTTGTAGCCGCGGTCCTTGCTCCAGGTCGTCTCCGAAAGGGGACCGCCGCCGGAGGATTTCCAGAATACTTTGGCGCCCCGCTTCAAGCCTCCGGGTTCCCGCAGCGCGGCGTCCTTGTTAATGAAGCCTTCCTTGTAATAACGTCGCAGCGTATCCAGAATCCGCCGCGCTTCCTTGGTTTCGAATATATTGACAACCTCGGCACTCGGATCCAGCGATTTGATCATTAAGGGAATCTTGTTGTTCATGATGTACTCATAGCCATCGAGTGCAAAGAAATTGTGCGAATCCCGATCAAGCTCCATCGGCACGTAATCCGGTTCTTTCTGTTGAATCATCCGGAGAACAGGCTCAAGCGATTGCAGCGTATCGTACTTGGAAATATCGATATGGTATTTATCCACGATAGAAGCAGGGTACATCCACTGATCGCGCACAGCCAGCTCCTTATTAGTCGGAATGCCGTATATGCCACCGTCATTCATGCGAACTCCCTGCCAAAAGATCGGATCAACCTCGTCGTACATCTCCTTGCCCAGTCCCTGAAGGTAGTCATCCAGCCTCAGCCAGGCACCGCGCATCGCCGTGGGGGCGTAATCGGGAACAAAGGCGATGTCGAATGGACTGCCAGCGGATATGAGCGTGTGCAGCCGATCTTCATATTCCTGCCAACCGACCTTGATGTACGTGACGGTGACGCCGATTTTGGGTGCCATGATTTCGTTAATCTTATCGTTGACGAGCTGCAAATCCTTATCAGGTTCTCCAATCGTATAATAAATCAGATTGACCGGTGCGCCGTCATCGGAGTCGCTATTTTGGCCGGACTGACGAAAGCAGCCTGTCGACGATAAGAGCAGCAGAATCAGAGAGAGGGTCATTAAGAGCGGCTTGCGTCTATCATTCATGACCACCAGCAGCCTCCTTTCCGAAAAGTACGCAGCTTAAGCTTTTCCGCGGAGATCGGAAGGAGACTTTCCGAAAAAGCTATGAAAGTGCGTATAGAAATAATTGAGATTGTTGTAGCCGACAGAAAACGCGATATAAGATATTTTCTCTTCGGTTGAACGGATTCGGTCCTCTGCGAGCAGCATCCGGTATGCCATGAGGTACTCCGAAAACTTCATACCGGTTTCTTTAAGAAACAGCTGTCCCAGGTAAGTACTGTTCATTTGGAAGCGCTCCGCTACGGATTTTAACGTTATGTTCTGGGCGTATTCCAACTTGATCATCAGCAAAATGCGGTTGACGAGCTTGGAAAGGTGCTCATATTGAACCCCTAATACGGGATCCCTGTTCAGGTTCTCGCTGTTCTTATCGCCGATCGTACCGTTAAGATCCTCGACAATGATTTTCTCAATGACTTGCTGCAGCTTGGTGCGCTCCACCGGTTTGAGCAGATAGTCTTTGACACCGCAGCGGATGGCTTCCTGAGCATATTTGAATTCACTATAGCCGCTCATTATAATGTATTTCGTCGGGATCTTAAATTCGTTAAGCCTGCTGATGGTCTCATACCCGAGCGTCTTGCCAATGCAGACATCAAAGATGGCCACGTCCGGCTGCAGGTCAACCACTTTGGTCATGGCTTCCTCGGTCGTTTCACACGTTTCAATGCGGCCAAACCCGTATTGGTTCCAGTCCAGTATCCGTTTCATGCCCTCCAAAATTTGAGGCTCGTCATCCACAATCATCAACTTGTACATGTTCAATCACCTCTTTTGATATACGTACCGCAATCTTGACCCCGGCTTCCTCGTTATTCGCGATTTCAATCGTACAGCCGTCCCCATAGAAGAAATGCAGCCGCGTATATACGTTGCGAAGCCCGATACTTCCGGAGGAAGCGTCATCCTGGTTAAACAGCGTGCGCCGAACGGTATTTAAACGCTCCGCCGGGATTCCCTGCCCGTTATCCACAAATTCAAGCACATACCCGTCATCGGCTTCCCAGCCATTAACGACATACAAATTAAACTCATGACCGGCATCAAAGCCGTGGATGAAGAAATTTTCCGCGAGCGGCTGCATCCAAAATTTCACGGTCGGGATCGAGAGGAGGGCCGGTTCGACATTGACCTGATAATAAAAACGTCCTGGATACTTAAACTCCATAATCTCCAAGTATTTCTGCAGCAGCTCCAGCTCGCTGGCAATCGAAATGATATTTTCCTTCTTCACGATTTCGCGGTAGAGCGTCCCTAAAGTCGCAATGGCATCGGCGGTATCTGTGTCCCGGTTGACCAGCGCAGTAGAGCGGATCACCTCCAGCGTATTGTACAGGAAGTGCGGATTAATCTGGTTCTGAAGCGCTTTCATTTCGGTTTCCTGCTGCTTTATTTTCAGCAAATATTCATTGCGGATGTACTTATCCAGCTGCTGTATCATATCATCCAACTCACGGGCGATCATTCCGTATTCGTTTCTCCGGTACCGGGCCGGGCGGCTCGTCGTAAAATTGGCCGTTTTGACACGTCCGATCGACTGGATAATGCGGTGAAGGAAGAGGGCATCATCCCGTAAATTGTAGACAATGAGCAGCAGTACGCTGACCATCGCGGCCAGCACGATCAGGAAGAGGGTGATCAGCATCCCGGCATGCTGACGAATCAGCGTGGACAAATCGATGATGCTGACGAATTTGAAATTAAACTTGGTGGAGGCGAAGGTGACATAAAATATCGGCTTCAGCATTCCCCTTGAAATAATACCGTGTGTGCGTCCATTTGCCGCAGCCAGGCGGGACATCTGCTCCAAATCTTCGCCGTGTCCGCCGATCAGGTAGATGTCGCCGGCAGCACTGACGGCCGCAGCTTCGCCAACCCGGAAATTTTGGACCGATCTGAAAACCTGCTCACTGCTGACCAAAAAGCGCAGCTCTCCGAATTCCTGAGAGCCCAGCGTAGGATTCGACAGTTTCTTGCGGTATACGAAGCCTTTCGTAATCGTGTCATGAAAAGCCTCGTCCTTATTCGGAAGTCCGAACGTATAACTGGCGATACCGTTATCGTTAAAGCGTACTACATTGCCGTATTCGCCGGTGTGCAGGCTGATCTGCGTAATCTCGCCCTGCGCCCAGCTGTATAAGTAGGTCTTGAGATCTTCGGGAAAGGAAACCAGCGGCTGCGAGTAGATGCTGTGATCCAGCCTGCTGGTCAAGTAACCTTCAGCGCTGCTGCTCGCAAAGCTTCTGGCATCGTCAAGCAATCCCGGATTGGAGTAAATCCGCTGCATGTAAGCCTCGATACGGTCGGCGTCATACTGAAGTTCATTCTCCACGCGCGAGAATGCGTTCGCCGCCTCGATCCGGGCATTACCGACCCATTGGTTGAGCAGCATGGCACAGGTGAGCGTGCCCAGCGTGAGTCCGATGCTCACGACGAAGATGACATAGGCGATAAACTTGTGGCGGTAAATTTTGATTTGCAAAAAAGAGCCCATAAGACACCTCGATTGACAGCAACTCGTCGAAAGCATGAATGCTAATCCCAATGTACCACGATTAGTGCAAAGGTACCACGATTAGTACGAAACTTCATCGATGGGAAGGAAAAAGCATCCCTTAAGAGAGTCTCATTAAGGGATGCGCTTCCATTTCTTTTACTTGAAGTAGTTATCGATTTGTTCTTGAGCCGCTTTCATAATCGTATCCATGCCGGCCGACTTCAGTTCAGCGGTAATCTTCGGCACCATTTTCTCCGGATCGGATGCGCCGGTAATAAGTTCATACTTGTATTTGTCCCATACGGCTTGGCAGTTCGCTACTTCGGTCTGCAGATTGCTGATGTCCAGTGCGAAGCCAAGGATCGTGGAGGAGGAGGCCGCTTCGTTCAACTTTTTAACTTGTTCCCATTGATCTTCCGGAGCGCCTTTCGTCACCGCCAGATTAAAGAACGTGCCTTGGGTGTAAGCAGCCAGCGGCCAAGTATCGGTTGTACGCTCGATGACCTTTTCGCCGTCGACGTTTTTGTAGTCTACGCCCAGCTCGCCAAAGGCCAGCATGTTGCGCAGCTTCGGATCGGTGTTGACCAGTTCAAGGTACTTCAATGCTTCCTTCTGATATTTCGAATTCGCCGAAATCGCGTTCAAAGAACCTTGAATTGTACTCGTGGTGTAGATCGGTCCGTAATGCTGAACCATGTCGTATTTCTGGACGTTATCATTGATCTGCCAGCTGATTTCGGCGCCAGGGAAGGCTTGTGCCGCAAAGAAAGGTCTGCCTTTATCAGCTTCGGTTTTGGTCGGAGCATCCGGATTGATGATGCCGTCTTGATACCATTGATGCAAAAGCTTCAGATTAGCCATAACGTCAGGCTGTTCCAGAACAGAAACGACCTTGCGCGATGCATCGTCCGCTTTCACGCCGATCGGAGGGAAGCCCAGCGTTAAATCGTCATAATCGTTAAAGAATCCGTTCAGGCCTTCACCTTGGGTCATCGGCAGCGGGTAGAAGCTTTTACCTTCCCCGGCCTTCATATCATGAAGCGGCTTATCCAGATCCTGCAGCGTCTTGATGTTGTTAATGTCGATATTGTACTTCTGCACATACTTGTCATCGAATACCCAATACTGCGTCAACGCGGAATCTTTATAAGTCGGTACGGAATAATATTTTCCGCCGATTTTGGTGCCGTCCCATACGTTTTGCGGAATCAGCTTATACAGGTCAGGCGTTTCGCTTTGAACCAGATCGGTAATGTCGGCAAAAGCGCCCATCGCAACCTGCTTGCTGTACTTTCCGCTGTTCGTGAACATGATGTCGAAAGGCTCGCCGGTATTGACGATGGTGTTCATCTTCGTATCCCATTCGCCCCAGCTGGCGACCTTGATGTCCACTTTCACGCCGATCTTTTCGGCCGTGTAGGCATTCATGGCGTCAACCGCCTTGCTGAAGTTGCTCGGCACCTGGCCGCCGATCGTCCACCAGACCAGCGTCGGAACATCCTTGGTCGTTGTCGAAGTTTCCTTCGACGGCTCCGTGGTTGTCTCCGATCCATCGGCTGTAGAAGCGGGCTTCGAACCGCCGCAGGCCGCCAGAGCTGTGGCCAACAGGGTCAGCAAACAGAGCGTCGAGATGAACCTGAAAGATCTTTTCATTCCAAATCCCCCTTATAGATGTTGAATCACCGTGATTAGCAGTGATTTATCATAAACCAAGATGTCTTGGCTTATTTCGTCATTATCCTTTAACAGCACCGACCGTAAGCCCGGAAATAAAATACTTCTGGAAGAACGGGTAGGCGCAGGCTACAGGCAAAACGATGAGGATCGCCACAGCCATCCGCGCGGATTCCTTCGGCATCGTCGCAACAAGTACGGCGTAGCTGACGCCCATGCTTGCGGCATTCTTTGCCAGGGCATCGACATTGCTCATCAGGCTGTTGAGCAGGGCCTGCAGCGAGTACAGGTTCTGGTTATCGATATACAGCATCGATTGAAACCAGTCGTTCCAGTAGGCGAAGCAGAGAAACAATCCAATCGTCGCGATCACAGGCAGCGAGATCGGGAGGACGATAGAGAAGAAGATCCGCAACTGGCTCGCGCCATCGATTTCCGCCGATTCGATGAGTCCATCGGGAATCGTGCTTTTGAAAAACGTTTTGCAGATGATCACGTTAAACGATGAGACGGCCAGCGGCAGAATCAGGGCCCAGATGCTGTCTTTCAGACCCAATAAATTCGTATTGATAAAGTAGCTGGACACCAAACCGCCGTTGAACACCATCGGAATGAATACGATCCAGGTCAGAAACCCCTTCAGCTTGTAGTTGGGGCGGGAAATGACGTAACCCATGGATGCGGTCAGCAGGACGCCGAGCACGGTCCCAATCACAGTGACAAGAACCGACACACCGAGCGCCCTCAAAATTGTCGTCCCCTGCTTGGCGATATAGGCGTATGCATCACCCGATAGTACGGTCGGCAGTAAATGATATCCCGTCTCACGGATCGAGTCTTCACTGGAAAATGAGATGGACAGAACCACAACGACAGGAATGACACAGATCAGCGCCAAGACGATAAATATCAGATGGAAAATGACGTCGACGACTCTGTGGGTACGATTAAATTTCTCCAGGCCCGTATCGTAAGCCGTTCTTGTTGACATCGACCCTACCTCCTTACATCATTGCGCTTTCCGGATCGATTTTGCGGACAATCCAGTTAGCGATCAGAATGGTGGCACAGCCCAGGACGGACTGCACGAATGCAGCAGCGGAGGCCATCCCGACAGTAGCGGTTTTCAGCTGCTTGTATACCATGACATCGATGGTCGTAGACACGTTGAACAAGGAATTGGAGTCCCGCGTGACCTGGTAGAACAAGCCGAAATCGGTGTAGAAAATGCGCCCGACCGCCAAGATGAACATCATGACGATGACCAGCTTCAGCATCGGCAGCGTAATGAATCTCGTCTGCTGCCAGATCGAGGCGCCATCGATAACCGCGGCTTCGTAATACGTGCTGTCAATGCTCGTGATGGTGGCCAAGTAGATAATCATTCCGTAGCCAAGGCCTTTCCAGACGTTTAAGAGAATCAGGAAGAACGGCCAGTATTTCGGTTCCATGTACCAGTTCACCGGATCGCTGCCCATACTGACGAGCATTTGATTGACGATCCCCTTATCGAAGCTTAGGAAAGCCCAGCCTACGGCGGATACGACCACCCAAGATAAAAAATAGGGAAGGAACATCATCGTTTGATAGATTTTGCTGGCCTTCCGGCTGTGCAGCAGTCCTACCATAATGGCGAATAGAACAGGGAGGACGATGCCAAGAACGATAAAGATCAGGTTGTATCCAATCGTGTTGCGGATAATGATCCAAGCATCGTTCGATTTGAACAGGAACTCGAAGTTTTTGAAGCCGATCCACGGGCTGTTGAACACATTGCTCAGGAATCCGCCGCTAATTCTAAAATTTTTAAAGGCGATAATGATCCCAAACATAGGCAGAAAGCAGAAGAGGATATACCATATGGTCGTCGGCAAGGCGAGCAGGGTCAGTTCTGTATCCTGCTTGTGCCAATGCGGACGTAAGCGCTTACGTTTGTGGCTTTGCTCGGCTTTTGAACTCATGTTAGTCACTCCTTCCGGTGGTTTCTCTATTGCAGCTTGCGCTTCGTAAATTCATTGTATAAAAGGAAGATTCCATGCTTCCAGATAACAAACTTGATACTATAGTCAAAAAACGTTAGGTGAACATGAAATTTTGTCGAAATAAACGCATAAAGGCACCCGGTTCCTACGACCGGATGCCTTTTTTAAATGGTGAATTAAGGAGCTTATTTGAATGATTATCGATGGGATCATCTTGAAAAGCGTTAGCGGAATATCTTCTATCCGTCCAACAAATTAGACACGAGCCAGGGCTTGATGACCTGAAGCACGGTCTCCGGGTGCATGGCTTTGGTATGGTCCATCCCGTCTCCCGTTAAGATACGAACGTCCCAGCCCCTTTCTTCCAAAGCTTGTTGGTTTCTCTGCAATATCCCGGCAATGTCCACAGTGACGCCGCCGAAGTTTTCCCCATACACGATCGTATCTTTCTCTCCGGCAAAAGCCAGCTTCGGAACGGCCGGGTTCAGACTCACCGCCCGATCGTCAAAATCCATCAAATGCTGGTACAGCGTCATAAACTGTTTGGTCTGATTCGCGTCGATCTTGACCTGAACCTGGTCCCAATCCACCTTTTCCGGACTGCTCGAATCCTGCCAATCTTTCATGATAGGGGTATTTTGATTGCGTACAGCTTGTTCATAAGTACTGCGGGTCACCACCATCATTTCTTTATAGGGCCCGTCCAATGGCGGAAATCCGCCCATGATCAAGCTCTCCAGCCGCTCCGTACGGATAGCCAGCTGCAGACCGACCAGCGCCAGCCAGGAGTAACCATAATAGCTAAAATGGCGGACATTCATTTCGTCGGCGATGAGCAGGAGATCTTCTACGATCTGGTCTGGTGTCAGATGGTCGGGATTGGGGTGCTTCATGCGATGGCCTTCATAGTCAAAGTACAAGACTTGGAACATATCAGCCAGTCCCTCGACGAAATGCTGTCCGGATTCGGGGTCGACCCCCCACAGCTTAAGGCTCTCAGCTTCTTGGCCGTACACAGATTCCTTGGCGACAGGCAGCATGATTGTTTTGCCTCCGGGTCGTCCTGCCAAACCAACTTTGATTTCGGATGAATCCTTGAGCTTGATGACTTTCTCCATTTATTTCACTCCCCAATGGTTTATACAGTCATCATATAACATTCATGCAATCTTTCGGTTTCGGTGATTAACTTACTTGATATACTTGAACTTATTGCAAAAGTATATTGTTGTAGCACTTGAAGGTACAACTTTAAACTATATCTCAGATCCTTCTCCAAGATTCCGTAAATTGCTGGATTCTTCGCAGCCCTTCAGCGATTTCCCTCTCTGTCAGATTCCCGTATCCGAGTACCACCTTACCGGGGGAGCGGCCTTTTAACACCGCATAGTCTTCAAAAGATGAGAGGCGGACGCCGAGCCCTTCCATGTTGTGCCAGTCCACCGGCCCGTAAGCATGCTGCTTAAAATGGAGCTGGACATGCATTCCAGCTTCGTCACCCAGCAGTTCGACGCGGTCGCCGAATAAGCGGCGGCATTGTTCCGCTATATATACGCGTTTACGTTTGTATATCGCTCTCATTTTGTGAATATGCCTGTCAAAATGCCCGTCCAATATAAAACGCGCAAGTGCCGATTGCATGATACCGGAAGTTGTCAGGTTTAGTTCCGTTTTGGTGCGAATGACCGGCTCGATCAGTTCCGGGGGGGCAACGAGGAATCCGATCCGCAGGGCGGGCGACAGCGTTTTGCTAAACGTGCCTGCATAGATGACCTTGCTCGGGGCAAGAAGCTGCAGCGGAGGGACCGGCCCGCCTTTATGCCGGAACTCGCTGTCATAGTCGTCCTCTATGATATAGTGTCCAGCCTTTTCAGCCAGCGCAATAGCCATCTGCCTCCGTTGAATCGAGAGAATGCTGCCTGTCGGGTATTGGTGGGAAGGCGTCAGCACGATCAGACCGGCAGGTGAGTTATGCTCGATCCGTTGGATCTGCATTCCTTGATGATCAACCTCGACCGGATGGATAGTATAGTTTAATCTTTGGAAAATATCACCGACAAACCCGATCGTCGGCTCTTCGGTGTAAACCGTATGAAAACGGTCCGAGAGGGTAGACGCCAGCAGCAGGATTCCTTCGGAGGTTCCCGACGTAATGACGATTTGGTCCATGCTGCACGCCATACCTTTGACCCGGTACAAATAATCGGCAATAGCCTCACGCAGTGCAGGCAGCCCTTGAATATTGCCATACGAAAATATGTCTTCCACCGCCGAATCGGTAATTTCCCGTACGTATTTGCTCCAAAGCCTGCGGGGGAAATGAGACAAATCAGGCAGACCTCCGTCAAAGTCGATGAGCTTCGGTTTCTTAGGAACGGACTCGGATTGAGCGGTTGATGCTGATGAAGGCATAGGGTCGATTTTCATAGCTTTGCGGGTTTCGATGCCCTCAGCGACAAACGTTCCGGAGCCGGCTCTGGACGTCAAATACCCTTCGGCGGTCAATTGCTCATACACTTCGATCACGATGTTGCGCGCAATCCCAAGGTCCAAGGCGGCCCGACGTGTCGGAGGCAGCTGGAGACCGGGTGTGAGTGCACCACTCTCAATTTCCTGACGCAGGTAACTGCATAACTGCTTGGTGACCGAACCTGCCCCTGCAGCAGCTCTAAATCCGAACATAGCCATGTCTCCTTTACATTGGTTCTTCTTATATACAACTTTCCGGCTCCTATGATGACCAATTATCACCATTATACGGAAGCTGAAGAACACGCACAAAGGGGGTGAAAGGATGTTTAAACGTGCAATGGGTGCCGAGTGGGGCAGATTGCCGAGCTTGTGGCTTTGAAAGAAGAGGAACTTCCAGATTGATTAACGTAAGATATATTATGTAAACTAAAGCTAATTTGATAAAAATTTATCATGCTGAAGCCGCCTGCCTTGCGGCTTTTTTGCGCTATTAAAGCATGGGTAATCCATGTCCTTATCAAAAAAACAAATTCCGACATGTTTCGCGCACTTTTGCAAAATAATGATTGAAACCGTTTTAAAAATGTAATATACTCTTATCACGATAATAAATTATTATATTGATAAATTTTATAACAACACATAAGGTTTACAGGGAAGGAGACCATCCGTACATGAATGATAACCGGCAGTTCCTTGAGAAGTTTTTTCCAATTGCCTCATTTATTGCGGCTATTATTGGGCCCAAATGCGAGGTCGTAGTCCATGACATCAGTGATCCGGAACGATCGATTATTTTTATTGAGAACGGTCACATCAGCGGGCGTAAGGTAGGAGACGCGTCCACGGACTTGGTCTTGAAACTGCTGAAAGCGGAAGCATACCGGGAAGAACAGTTTATCGCCAACTATAAGGCTTCGGGAAAGATGGGGCAAAGCTTTAGATCGTCCACCTTTTTTATCAAAAACGACGACAACGAGCTCGTCGGGCTGATGTGTCTGAACATTGACATCACCCACATGGAGGCTGCGGCAGAATGGATTCAGCATATTTTACAAGGCGGTTCGCCGCTTCCTCCAGCTTCAATTGAGGCTCCGCAGGAAGACAAGCAGTCCAAGGAATATTTGCAGGGCAACGCGGATGATCTGCTTACTCATATGATCGCATCCGTCATCAGCAAAATAAATATTCCTGTCGACCGGTTATCCTCACAAGAGAAAATCGAGCTCGTGCGTGAGTTAAACGAGCAGGGGGTATTCTTGCTGAAAGGCGGCGTTTCCCAAGTCGCCGCAGCATTAGCGATATCCGAGCCTACTGTCTACCGTTATTTGCAGAAGCTTAAGTAATCAGGAACTGGCATACGCAGGATTAAGGAAAGGTGACATCCATGAAATATAATTTTGACCACATCATCAGCAGATACGGCACGAACAGCGCCAAATGGGACGGAATGGCCCAATCCCAGGGGAAGGACATGATCGCACTGTCCGTCGCGGACATGGATTTGCCGGCGCCGCCGGTTGTGGTGGACCGGATAACGGAAATGGCCAGACACGGCATTTACGGTTACACCGATCCGTTCCCGCCATATTACGAAGCGGTACAAGGCTGGCTGTCCAAAGCTTATGATTGGCAGGTGCCGCAGGAATGGATCGTATTCTGCCCACGAATCGTACAAGCCGTCTCGGTTCTGATCCAGAACCTGACGGAGAAGGGGGACCGCATCCTCATTCACACACCTGCTTATCAACCCGTCGCGAAGGCGGTAGCGATCAATGGCAGGCAGTTGGTTGAAAGTCCGCTGCTGCTTGTGAACGGACGATATGAGATCGATTTTGCAGATATGGAAGCGCAAATGAAGGATGGCGTGAAGATGGTCTTGCTAGTCTCCCCGCATAATCCCACCGGAAGGGTCTGGACGATCCATGAGCTGGAGCGGATCAGTGAGCTGTGCATCCAATACGATGCGCTGATCGTATCCGATGACATCCATGCGGATTTCATCCATCAGGGGCACGAGCATACCGTGATCGCCAAGCTGACGGAGCAGGTGGCAGACCGTTCGATCATTTGCACATCCCCGGGAAAAACGTTCAATCTCGCGAGTCTGGAAATCGCCAACATCATTATTCCTAACGAGCAGCTGCGGAAACGCTTTAAAGATGGGCTGCAGCAGGCAGGGATTCATAATCCGACCTTTTTTGCCGTGCCTGCCCTGGAAGTGGCCTATACGGCTTGCGATGAATGGCTGGACGAGCTTCGCGCATATATAACGGACAACATCGCCTATACGATCGATTTTATACAGGCCAATATGCCCGAACTTAAAGTCATTCAGCCTGAGGGTACCTATTTATTGTGGGTGGACTGCACCGCCTGCGGGAAGGTTGAAAGCGATTTAGTGGATTGGATTCAAAACAAGAGCAGGGTTAGTGTCAGCTACGGAACCTCATTCGGGGCGATTGGCGAAGGCTATATCCGCATGAACGTTGCCACTCCGAGGTCTCTTCTTCGGGATGCGCTGCAGCGTATGGCAGATCATTATCCTTTGCACGAGAAGTAGTTCACAATTCATTTATCCCAGGGGGAATACAACGATGACAGAGCAAACGAAGGGAAAACAAATCAAAGAACCGACGCTGTTTTTGGCCTTACTTCCGATCATAACGATGGTGGTACTGCTGTGCTTGGGATACGTCATGTTCGAGCTGCCGCCTGAACCGCTCATTATTGCTTCAACGGTTGTCGCGGGGATCATTGCAGTTAGGCTGGGGCACAGTTACAACGATATTTTGAATTCCATTGCCCAAAAAATAGCCAAAACGATGCCGGCCATTCTAATCCTGATTGCCGTAGGGCTGATGATCGGGGCATGGATGGTGGGCGGCACGATTCCGATGATGATTTATTACGGGCTTAAAATTATTAACCCGCAGTTTTTGCTCATCACCGCCTTTTTGGTGACGTCGGTCGTATCGGTCTGTACCGGTACGTCATGGGGCTCTGCAGGAACGATCGGGGTAGCATTTATGGGCGTTGGCGCCGGACTGGATGTGAATCTGGCAGCCGTTGCCGGTGCGGTGGTTGCCGGTGCCTACTTCGGCGACAAGCTGTCGCCGCTATCGGATACGACGAATATCGCGGCCCTGTCCACAGGCGTAAACTTGTATGAGCATATCGGTCATTTGCTGTACACGACGCTGCCTTCGTTTATCGTAGCCGGAATCGTCTATGTCATCACAGGTTTGAATACACATACGGCAGGTGCAGGTATCCCTGAAAAAGTAGGGACCATTATGGATACGCTGGGCACGATTTACCACTGGAATTTACTGCTCATCGTCCCGATCCTCATCGTGTTGTACGGCTCGATCCGGAAAAAGCCTACGCTGCCGGTCATGCTGCTGTCTTCAGCCTTTGCCATGGCGAACGCATTGATATTCCAGGGCTTCACATTGCATGATGTCGTAAGTTCTGTATTGAACGGGTTCGATATCGGGATGGTTCACGTCCAAGGATTCGATCCGGCTGCGGTCATTCCGGATGTACCGAAGCTTTTGAACCGCGGTGGAATGAACTCCATGATGGGAACATTGTTAATCTGTTTCAGCGCAATTACGTTTGCCGGCACCATATCGCTCACCAAATCGCTTGAGCTGATCGTGAACCGAATCCTGAAGCATGTACGCTCGACAGGGTCCATGATCGTTGCAACGATCGTGACCGGATTGACAATGATCGGCGTCACAAGCAACGGCCAAGTGTCCATCCTGATGCCGGGCGAAATGCTGCGCGAAGCATACATCCGCCGTGGACTGCATCCAAAAAATCTCGGGCGGACCGTCGAAGACTCCGCTGCGATTACGGAACCTATCTTGCCATGGACGGCAGCAGGCGCCTACATGGCCGGTACGCTGGGCGTCGCAACGCTCTCCTATCTGCCATGGGCCATGCTGTGCTGGACAGGGATCATTTTCGCCATGATTTGGGGCTTCACTGGTTTTGGGATCGCCAAACTGACGCCGGAACAGCAACAAGAAATGCTGCAAGAATATGACGGTCCGAATGCAGAAGAGTTGAATTTGAATACAACGGCTCCGACGAAGGCAGCCCATACGAACTAACGATAACCTTAATTTCCATTCAGGTACTTGCAAAAATACAGGTTGACGTTGACCAGGTTTTTGCAATTCCCATAAACATTTATACGTGCTTTCAAGCGCGACAAGGAGAGAGAAACCATGACAACACAAGAGAGACAAACCATCGCAACAACCGAAGCTCCAGGAGCGATCGGACCATACTCCCAGGCAGTTCAAATCGGTAATATGCTGATTACATCCGGACAACTCGGTATGGACACAACAGGCGTGTTCCCAGCATCCGTAGAGGAACAGACACAGCGATCGCTCCTCAATGTAAAAGCAATTCTCGAATCAGCGGGCTTTACCATGAACGATGTGATTAAAACGACGGTATTTTTGCAGGATATGAACGATTTTCAGAAAGTCAATGAGGTGTACGCCACGTTCTTCACAGAACCTTATCCGGCACGCAGTGCGGTTCAGGTAGCCAAGCTGCCAAAGGGTGGTCTGGTGGAGATCGAAGTGATTGCCGTCAGGGTTTAATTTGAAAATGTAGACATAACAGCCCCTTGGTTCTCCAAGGGGTTGTCCTCTTTTCGCGGGACTAAATGCAGCACAACAAAAGCTGGCCAAGATCGGCCAGCTTTTTAAATAGGTGGTATACATAATGGTTAAATAGATGCGATGGAGCGGCTTACTTTACTCGAATTTCCCTTCAAAAACAAGTTCGTTCAGCGGGCGGCGGTCATTTGGCACTTCGCGCTGCTGGATTGCTTCCGGAAGTACGGATTTATCGCCCAGGTAGCCGAGAGCAATCACGGCGTGAAGCTCGATGTGATCCGGTACGTTCAATATGTCACGGGCTTTATTGCGGTCAAAACCGCCGATGGCATGCGTATGCAGACCGAGGATCGTCGCTTGAATCGCCAAGGAAGCCCAGGCTGCGCCGGCATCAAAAGCGTGCGCACCGTTCGGGTCGCCGTTTTCTCTAAGCTTGTCGGAAGCGACAACAATGAGAACTGGCGCACTGGATGCCCATGTTAAATTGAATTCGTTTAAAAATGAATGAAATGTGCTGAGCTGCTCTTCGGTTTTAGCGACGATAAAGCGCCAAGGCTGATCATTATAAGAAGAAGGAGCCCAATGTGCGGCTTCAAGGATGGTATAAAGGTCCTGATCACTGACTTTACGGGTGGAAAAAGCCCGTGTAGACCAGCGATTTAGAAATAGCGGGCTTACCGGGTATTCGGATTTGCGCTGTCCTTGCACCTCCGGCAAAATTTCATTGACGATGGATTGAACGTTGCTCATATGCGATTTCTCTCCTTTTTAAATAAATATTTGCAGTGTTGTCATTGCTGCTTACTTAAACTTACGTACTTACTAATTAAATATAATTAAATATATGATTTAACTTGGATATAGTCAAATCAAAATCTTTAATGGATGATTAGGTATATTTACAGAATGACCATGGCCGCAAGCAGGGTTTAGAGACGAATAAAGAGAATTCTAGATGCATCTCTTATAGTGAGAACGGTTACGGTGAACCGGCAATTTTGCATGAAGAACAATTGTAGTCTCTACGAATGTATCGAAAAAACAAGAAGCGAATATCCGAACGAGAAGAAAGGTGGCAGCAAATGAATCAGAACGATCAAACATCCCGGTTAGTCGAGTGGCATTCTATATTGGAAGCGGTTTCTAACCGGTTTATCCCGGAAAATGAATGGCCGTCTGCGGCCAACGGAGGAGCACTCGTCTATATGGAACGTAGGGCGGATGAGGATCCTTCAGCTTGGAACAAGCTGATCGAACCCGGCCTCCGCGCACTCGAGTCGGAAGCATTGGCCCGGTATGGGCACGCATTTTCAGAAATGTCCGAGGAACAACAGGATGGATTGCTGCAGGATGTCCAGCATGACCGGGTCCGCGATTGGCCTGTTTCGTCCGCAATGTTCTTCAACGCATTGTTGGAGCTTGTCGTCGAAGGCTATTATGGAAATCCTGAATCCGGCGGGAATCGCGAGGGTAAATCATGGGAAATGATCGGTTTTCGGCCGGGTCCGGTATCCGGCCAGCAGGGATCGCCAATCGAAGCCGATTTGCCTTTACGAACACTAGATCAGCTTCAAGACCGCTACGATGCCGTCGTGATCGGAGCCGGGGCGGGCGGATCGGTAGCGGCGGCGGTGCTGGCTGAGTCGGGCATGCGCGTTCTCGTCATCGAACGGGGCCGTTGGCTTCGGTACGACCAGGTAGGCCGGGACCATTTGCGCAACCACCGGCTGAGCAAATTCGGCCACAACACCGGACCTGATCTGGAGGGCAGTCCGCGTACGTTTCTTGCTGAGGCTGGGGAAGAGAGAATCACAGCTCCGCATGAAGGAGATTACCACAACAATGCCATGACGGTTGGCGGCGGTACGCGGGTGTACGGCGCTCAGGCCTGGCGGTTCCATCCGGAGGATTTTCGAATGGCAAGCCACTACGGCATCCCGGACGGGAGCTCCCTTAGCGACTGGCCGATCTCGTACGAGGATCTGGAACCTTATTATGTGAGGGCCGAATGGGAGGTGGGCGTATCCGGTGACGGGAACGCCCACACCGGGCATGCCAAGCGAAGCCGGCCTTACCCGATGCCGGCGATGCCCTTGACGACGGAAGCGCGGCGGCTGGCGGAAGCGGCAGCCCGTTTGGGATGGGACGCCGGATCGGTCCCGCTGCTGATCAACTCGGTCGAACGGGACGGCAGGCCGGCATGCGGACAGTGCGGCCAATGCGTTGGCTTCGCTTGTCCAACCAACAGCAAAAACGGGGGACATAACACGATGCTCGTCCGGGCGGCCGCCTCCGGTAACTGCGATATCATCTGCGATACGATGGTGGAGCGGATTGAGACGGAAGGCGGGAAGCGGGCCACCGGGGTAAGGCTGGTGCAGGAAGCAGGCGGGAAGATCCGGCGTCAACTGGTGGCAGCCGGTCAAGTCATCGTAGCTGCCGGCGCGATCGAAAGCGCGCGTTTGCTGCTGAACTCGGCTACCGATGCAGAGCCGGACGGCATCGGCAACCGTTCCGGCCAAGTCGGCCGGAATCTGCAGGGGCATGTCTACACGGGCGCGTACGGTCTCATGGACGATCCGATCCAGGACGGTCTTGGCCCTGGTGTCAGCATCGCTACGCTTCGCTTCGCCCATGACAATGGCGGCGGCGTGATCGGTGGCGGACTGCTTGCCAACGAATTTACCCGGCTTCCCCTTATTCATTGGTACAGGGCACTTGCTCCAGACGCTCCGAGATGGGGGCTGGCAGGCAAAGAAGTGATGCGTGACAGCTATTTGCGCACCAGCCAGATCCAGGGACCGATTCAAGAGATCCCGACGTCGGAATCGAGAGTACGTCTCTCACGAACGGTCAAGGACCGTTTCGGTATGCCAGTCGCCCAGCTCTCGGGCCAGGTTCATCCGGAGTCGCTTCGGGCGGCAGCGATGCTGGGCGAACAGGCCGAGAAGTGGCTCTGGGCTGCCGGTGCGCGCCAGGTTTGGCGAACAACTCCGGGAACCGGGCTTAGCGGCGGACAGCATCAGGCAGGCACGCTTCGGATGGGGGATGATCCCGCCACTTCGGTCACCGATCCGATGGGACGCGTACACGGTTACGACAACCTGTGGGTGAGCGACGGATCCGTGCATGTAACCAACGGTGGAGTGAATCCGGTACTGACGATTCTAGCTTTGGCATTCCGCACTTCGGAAAACATCGTGAAGCATGGCTAAAACGGTTATCAGCTGTAAATACCAGAATGTTAGTGAGATAACCCTCCATCAATTGGCGTGAGGAAAGTTCGGTTATAACCTTTTATTACCATTTGATTGTGGTAGGATGATTGTATATGGAATCGAAATGATTCCTCACGCACAATACCTTTCTGAAAGGAAGCACATCGGATGAAGCTGGTTATCACAGGAGCCACGGGAAACTTAGGCGGGCTCGTTATAGACCATTTACTGAAAAAGATTCCGGAAAGCCAGATCATTGCAGTCGTTCGAAATCTGGATCAAGCTGCTTCGCTGACGGAGGCAGGGCTGGAAGTCCGCCAAGGCGATTACAACGATCCGGAAACGCTTCGCGCAGCTTTTGCAGGCGGGATCAAACTGCTGTTTGTATCCAGTCCGGATACCGATGATCCGCTGCGGATCGTTCAGCATGCCAATGTAATCAAAGCCGCCAGAGATGCGGGGATCAGGCATATTGCCTACACCAGCTTCGCTTTTGCCGAGGAAAATCCGTTTGCACTCGTTCATATGGCGACCGAATATGCTATCCGCGCGACCCGTATTCCATATACCTTTTTACGAAATGGCGGATATGCGGAGTTTTTCATCAATGACCACCTTCAAGAAAATGTAGAACGCGGGGCGATCTTCACCAACACAGGCACAGGGAGATTGAATGCGGTCAGCCGCAGCGATCTGGCACTTGCTGCCGCGACGGTACTGACCGGGGAAGGACACGAAAACAAGGAATACACGCTGGTTTCCAATCGTCCATGGAGTTTCGATGAGTTGGCGGAAATTCTCTCCGAAGTTTCAGGTAAGCACATCATCCATCAAAAGGTTTCCTTCGACGAAGAGAAGGCCATGCTCGTTCAAGCAGGCTTATCGGAATCTTTAGCTCAAACGACGGCCTTTATCTATAACACTGTTGCAGAAGGAACTATGGAGAAAACGACCGACGATTTACATCAATTGATCGGACATCAGACGACGCTTAAAGAACTTATAACAAAAGCTTTGCAAGCCTAGGCAAAACTGGTAGACAGCCGCTTGAAGTGTTCGTGTCCACTGCGAACTGCTGGTCCTAGGTAACATTCAAGAAGGGCAACGGGTGAGGGTTCACCTGATGCCCTTCTTTTTGCCGCGTCCCAATGTTCCCTTACATGACAACCGTGTAAGTTTGGTGTAAGAATGAACCCTAGGAGAAGTATGAATCTTGGGATAAAATTGCATGAGATATCCACTCATTTCGCAATAGGGAGCAGAATTTATGGCAAAGAATCGCAAGGTTATCCTGATCATCACCATCCTTTATACAGTCCTCATTTTGTACTTTATGTTTTTTGCTTTTGGTAGAATCGGGGCATCGCACCAGATTACAGAGTACGAATTTATTTTTACGCCCCTTGATTTTTATCATGTACCGGATTTGACTGATTTGTTTCGATTTTCCTTAATGGCTCTGTTTGGTTTTGGCAACTTCGCTGCATTTATTCCTTTCGGCTTTTTGATTCCGATGTTGTTTCCCATGCGCTACGTTCGATTTATTACATTGTTCTTTTTGTCCATCATGGTGGTCGAAACGGTGCAGATGCTCTCTTATCTGGGCAGCGGCGATATCAACGACGCGATTCAGAATTCAATAGGGGCTTCCATCGGATACGCGGCTTACAAATTAGGATCAAACGCAAAAACGATAAAGAAGCAGCTTGTGATTTCCGGATTTTCCGCATTGTTCATTTTCGCTGCCGTATGGGGCTGCTGCGAAGTTATCGAAACGGCGCTGACAAAAAAAGAAGGACCGTTCATTGCAATCAACGAAGTGAAGGACGCCAGTGGAAATACAGTTCAACACACAGCACCATATCGTTTTGAGTTGGGCCGCGAACAGGTGCTGCCTCAGTACAATGTGTTCAGTTTCAAAGAGCAAACTGCAGCAGTTTACACCTCTGAACTAAGGGGAAGAGATATCATCCTCTACTTCAAGTATGGAGCAACGGGGAAGCTGGGAGGAACACTTGCGATTTCGGTCGATGGGCAGCAGCTTCTGCTGACAGAAGCACCAACCTATCAAGAGGGAACTGCTGAAACGTACGAAATTCCAATTGAGAAAGCGAATAAACTAACGATCACCGTTAAGGGAAATGCGAGATTGTGGGATCTCGGTTACAGGGAAATGAAGTATTTCTGGAATTAGTGCTTGTTGAAGCGCGAAAGTTTATGATTCATTATATTAATCATTTATGTGATTAATTATCGAGAACAGGGAGTGTCCTTGCTGCGGAGATTCCTTGTTTTTTTGCTGTAAATGGTGGTTTTCCGTCCTTTCGCACACAGCTAAAATGCTGAATACATTGGAAAATTTTATTGACAATCGTCATTAAATATTGTTTCATTTTATTAAACTAAGTTGAATTTCATTCTATTTAGGAGATCAATCTGATGGAATTGGGGAGTAAGATCCGAAAAATTCGCAAGGACCAAAATCGGACCCTGGACGAAATCGCTCATGCCTGCGGCTTTACCAAAAGCCTGCTGTCCAAAATCGAAAACGGAAAAACGGTGCCGCCCATCGGCACGCTGATCAAAATCGCCGAGGCGCTTGGAACCAAAATATCCATCTTGCTTGATGACAGCGACCAAAACGGGACGGTGTATACCACAATGTCGGGGACCCTGGATAAGATGGTCACGTCGGAGAAAGGATATTCGTTCTCGGCCATCGCGGCCGAGCGGCCCGAGAAGTTGATGCAGCCCTTTTATTTTGTAGCGAAAAAAGGGAAGACGGAGAAGCGGACGGTCTCCCATGTCGGGCAGGAATTCATTTATGTGCTCGAAGGGACCATGATTTATTATGTCGGCCAGGAAGCTTATACACTGCATGCCGGCGACAGCCTGTATTTCGACTCCTACGAAAATCATAAATATACGCCCATCACGGATGAAGTAAAGTACTTGTCGGTTTTCTGTTCGGATTCCAAAGCTTGAGTCCGTCTAACCGACAATGCCCGGTAAGTTGATGTCTGTCCTTGTTGTAACATGCTCATACAGGATTCTTGTAAACGGTTGGCAGCGCCATCACCTTCAATTTACTTGAAACCCGGATGGGCATTTTTTGTACCATTCATACGCAAGGGGGATTGGATATGCTGAACGTCTTAGTCGTTGACGACGAACCAAAGCACAGACAAGGGTTGTCGCGGATGCTGAAAAATCTGAAGCCAGAGTATCACATCTTTAATGCCCGGGATGGTGCGGAAGCGCTGGAAAGGATGGAGCTCCATCCGATCGATTTGGTATTTACCGATATCCAGATGCCGATCATGGACGGACTCGAATTCGTGGAACATTTGACCCGCCGCGGGGGGAGCGAAAGCGTGGTAATTTTGAGCGCATACTCGGATTTCGCCTATGCACAGCGCGCGCTGCAGCTCGGGGCAAGCGATTACCTGCTCAAGCCGGTGGAAGCCCAGAAGGTTACGCCTCTCCTTCAGAAAGCCGAACATAAGGCGGGAGCCCTGCGTGAGGCGACCATCGAATCGGCTTTGTCCGAATTGCTGAAGGGAAGTCCTGCCGAAGCAGAAATCACTTTGCTGCAGAGATCCTTTTCAGGCTGGAGACGCGGAATCTCGCTGGGTGCCGTGATCCACACAAGCGGTGCGGACCGGAAGCGGATGTTGTCCCTGCTTAAACGCATGCTTGCCCGCATCATGGAGGAAGCCGGACTTGCCCATGCCTTTTACGTTACGGATCAATGGTTGACGGGGGTGATCCTTAGCGCCGACGTATCTTTTGACATCATCTATGCGCTTGAAGCGCAACTGCAGGAACTGATCGATCATTTTCGAAATGACCATGAGAGGGAACTAACATTTGGCTTTGGCAAGTATTTTACGGAGTGGGGGCAAGAAGCACATTCATCTAATCAGCAGGCCCGAATTGCACTTCAAAGCTTATTTTACGACGGGCCGGGGAAATTGTATAAGTCTGACCAACAGAACCCTAAAGACCCGTCCGCGATCATCCATTTAGATGCAGGCAAACTGGCCAAAGCGATTCTATCCGGCAAAAAGGATGGCATTCATGCGTGTCTTATGACTGAACTGGATCGTACATTGGCCCAGGGTTATCCCGATCCTTCCAGGTTGAAGTATTCCGTCGCCGCCTCGATCC
Source organism: Paenibacillus sp. PSB04 (assembly GCF_025809195.1). Classification (NCBI taxonomy): domain Bacteria; kingdom Bacillati; phylum Bacillota; class Bacilli; order Caryophanales; family Paenibacillaceae; genus Paenibacillus; species Paenibacillus sp. PSB04. The sequence continues at coordinate 5,133,320 of NZ_CP081301.1, read as the reverse complement.
ACCATGTCACTTCAATTTTGAAGGAGAAGGGGCTCTCTCACACTCCCGATGCCGTTTTTGAAGGAGCACTGATGCGCTGCAGCCGCATGGACGAATTACGGGAGACATCGTGCCAATGGGCTCTAGATATGGCCAATCATATAGACCAACGGAGACAGTGTAAAAGTGAGACCGTGGTGGACAGCTGCAAAGCCTATATTGAAGCCAACTATGGTGAGGAGGATTTGTCCCTGAGCACGCTGGCCGTGAAGTTTCATTTTAACCCTTCGTATTTTTGTATTCTGTTTAAAAACCACACCCGTATGACCATCCACCAATACATCACCCATATCCGAATGAGGGCGGCGGCCAGCCAGCTGCTGCATACCTCCCAGAAAGTTTATCAAGTGGCCGAGAACGTGGGCTACAGGGACGTGAAATATTTTATCCGGCTGTTTCGGAAGGAGTACGGCACAAGTCCGGATGAATACCGCCATTTATCCGCTACCCGCATATAAGGAAGGGATGTTCATTGAGAAGCCGCCGATGGATGCCGCGATTTCAGGATCTGAGCTATCGAACCAAGCTGATGTTATCCTATGCCCTCATCGTCACAATTCCCCTAATGATACTTAGCTATAGATATTTTGTGTCGAGCAGCGGGTTTATTTCCGACTTTGCCAGACAGAACCTGTACTCCATTGTGAAGCAGAACAACGAAATTATGGACGCCGAGCTCGCCAGGGTCGAAGACAGCAGCCTCGCTTTGATCGCGGAGCAGGTTCTGTACGAACAATACCTCACCGCCGACCCGAAAGACGAATACCAAATGTTCACGATGGAGAAAAAGGTAAGCCGGGCGCTGAATACATATTTTCCAGACTTGAAGCACATGTACTCGATCCACTTAATCACCAGCTATTCAGACATCGGGCCAACCGGTGCTACGACCTTCATCCCTTATGAAGGGTTTAACCAAACAGCCCTGTATCAGGCTGCCGTACAAGCGGATGGGGGAATGGCTTGGGTCCCGACGTTTTCGTTCGGTGACATGTTTCATCGGGATGATGGTTCTCCCGTGCCCTCTGAGAACGTTCAGCTTCTGGCCGGCGTCCGTCTGCTAAAATTGTTTCGGATCAATAACGGGGAGGTGATCGAGCTGCAGGGTGCAGCCGAGCTTCCCGTGCTGGTTATTACCTATCAGCCCGATTATTACCGTTCCCGCTTCGCCAGCGTGCTCCCATCCACCGGGGCTTCTTTTTTTATCATGAGCCGGGACGGTCAGAGGGTAGCCGATTCGCAGGAAAAGGATTCCACGATGGATGAAACCTCATTGAAAAGAATGGCGGGGATGAAAAGCGGCACTCTCACGATCACAAGAAACGGTAAACCGCTCATCGTATGCTTCGACACTTCCGATGTGACCGGCTGGATTTCCGGTGTCACGATCTCGCCGGAGGCGCTCGGCAGCGCCTTTTTGCCGGAGGTGAAGTCGTACACGTTCTATTTGACGCTGATCCTTCTGCTGCTCTCGCTTCTCTTGGCATTTTTTCTGGCCAACTCCATCACCAAGCCCATTCAACAGCTGCTTCGAGCGATCAAAAAAACAGGAGAAGGGGAATTCGATACCCGCATCCCGGTCAAATCCTATAACGAGATGGGACTGCTCATCCACAAGTACAATCAAATGAATGTTAAAATCAACAACCTGATCGAAGAGAATTATAAGGTGAAGCTGAGAGAAAAAGAAACCCAGATTATGTCTCTGAACATTCAGCTGAATCCGCATTTTCTGTATAACACGCTCAACATCATGAACTGGACGGCGCTCGAAAACGAGCAAAACGAATTGAGTGCCATGATCGTCAGCCTGTCTTCCATGCTGCAGTATACTTCCGCAAGCAATCAGGACATCGGCGATCTGGAGGAAGACCTGAATTGGTTGAGGCATTATTTTTCGATTACCGAGCAGCGGTTTGAAGGCAAATTCACGGTAACCTATGACATCTCGCCTGAGCTGTATGCCTTCAAAGTCCCGAAGCTGTTCCTGCAGCCCTTTGTTGAGAACGCCATCGTTCATGGCTTCGCCCGCCTGCACAGCGGTGGAAAGATTGTGATCCGGGGGCGGCTTATTGGGGACGAGCGGATCTTCATGGTAGAGGATAACGGAATCGGCATCCCGCATCACAGATTGGCTGGTTTGACACGGGAAGAGAGCCGCTCCATCGGCATCCGCAACGTTGATCTGCGAATCAAACTCATCTACGGTGATTCCTACGGCGTGACCGTAACCTCAGAAGAACGCAAGGGGACAACCGTCATCATCAAACTGCCGAAATGAACAACACATAAAAATTGTCCACCATTCCAAAAATGTTCGAATTTTCTTTGAACCTCCGCCTTTTTACAATGAATTTACAAACATCAATTCCATGTGATTGGAGGGTAAAAGAATGAGGATTTCCAAATTTCTCGCTGGGTGCGCCTTACCCGCTTTACTGGCTATAACCGTTTCCCTTTCGGGCTGTTCGGGCAGCGGAGGATCAGTCCAAAGTGAAGGTGGCACCAAGGATGGGGGCAACGGGGAAGAAAAGGTCACGCTAAAGTTTGCTTTCTGGGGAGACACGATCGAAAAGAAGACGGTCACGGAAGCGCTCGAAAGCTTTGAGCAGAAAACCGGGATTCAGGTGGAGCCTATGCACATTCCGGCGGACTATTTGACGAAACTGACGACAATGGTCGCAGGCAATGTCGCACCCGACCTCGGATATTTATCATCCGGAGCGGCATTAAGCTGGGGGAAAGACGGGAAGCTTCTGAACCTGGCTCCGCTGATCGAGGAGGACAAGGAATTCAAAAAGGAAGATTACCTGGATCAAGTTTGGTATGAAATCGAACCGGGCAATACGATCGGCATGAGTACGGCTGTAGAAGGTTACGGACTCATGTACAACAAGGATATGCTTCTTGAAGCAGGTGTGGAGCTTCCTCCCACGCAGGCAGATAAGGCATGGGACTGGGACACGTTCATTCAGTACGCAAAGAAGCTGACCTTGGACGATCAGGGACGAAATGCGCTCGACCCTAATTTTAATCCGAATAAGATCAAGCAGTTCGGCCTCCAATACGACCCGTACAACATGATGGCTGCGGTGGTCTCGAACGGCGGCAATTTCCTGACGGAAGACGGTAAGGGATTCGGCCTGGCGAAGCCGGAGGCGATCGACGCGATTCAAAAGCTGGCGGACTTGATGTATGTGCACCACGTATCGCCGACTCCGCTGCAGACCAAGAGCCTGCCTGACATGGCGCTCCAAACCAAGAAGGTCGCCATGACCGTATCCGGCAACTGGGCGCTTCAGGCTTTTGCAGAACAGGATTTCAATCTTGGCGTCGGTGTCCTGCCTAAATTAATGAAAAGCAATACGCTGCTGGACGGCGCGCCGACGGTCATTTTCAAATCGACCAAGCATCCGAAAGAGGCATGGATGCTGTATAAGTACATGGCGGATCCAGAATCGGTGCTGCCGCTGATCGAAGGCGGCTTGTGGATGCCGCTCAAGAAAGAGTGGTATACGAATCCGGACCTCATCAATAAATGGGCGTCGGGGAACAAGGCTCACCCGGAGGGATACACAGATGCTTACATGAAACAGACGATTGAAAACGGCATCCGGACCCCGGGCTTTGAAGTGAAGAACCTGGATAAAATCAATGCGCTGGTGACCCCTGCCCTTGACTTGGTATGGACCGGCAAGAAGTCAGCGGAGGAAGCACTGAAAGAGATCGAACCTAAAGTACAGCCGCTGATTGAAGGCTATTACGGCAAATAACCCCGTCCGAACGAACCGATCCAGAAAGGAGGGATTCCAATGCTGCACAAACGCCGTATCGCCGTGGCGGGCATTCTCTTCGCCCTGCCCAGCATCTTTGGTATTATGCTGTTTGTCGTTCTGCCCATGCTCACCAGCTTGTTGCTCAGCTTTACGGATTACCGGATCGTGAATACGCCCAAATTCATCGGGTTTACGAATTATAAGCGGCTTTTCGACGGAACGGATCCTTATTTTTACAATTCGCTGTGGGTGACCTTTAAATACGTCATTCTCCGCGTTCCGCTCGGACTGATCGTCTCATTTATCGCCGCTTTCCTGCTGAACATGGAATTTATCCGCGGCAAATCGGTGTTCCGCACGATCTTCTATCTGCCGGCGATCGTGCCTGCTGTTGCGTCCTCGATGATCTGGATCTGGCTGTTCAGCCCGGACCTAGGGCTGTTCAACAGCTTCCTGGAAGCGCTGAACCTGCCTACCCTAAATTGGCTGTACTCTGAAAATACGGTGGTTCCTTCCATTGTGATCATGAGCCTGTGGGGAATGGGGAGCACGATCATTATTTTCCTGGCCGGCCTCCAGGGTGTACCCAGATCCCTGTATGAAGCGGCCATCGTGGATGGGGCAGGGGCGGTCCGGAAGTTCCGCCATATCACCATTCCGATGATGACGCCGATCATTTTCTTCAACCTGATCATGGGGTCGATCGGGGCTTTCCAAGTATTCACGGAAGCCTTAATTATGACGCAGGGAGGACCGAATAACGCCAGCTTGTTCTACAACTACTATATTTACCGTCAAGCTTTTCAGTTCGGCGAAATGGGGCAGGCCTCAGCCATCGCCTGGATCCTCTTTATCATCATCCTGATCGTCACGGCGATCTTTTTCCGGACATCCAAGTCCTGGGTATTTTACGAAAGTGAGGTGTAGCGCCCATGAGGAAAAGCCGCCGGGTCTCGCAGATCATCGTATACGCCATTCTCATCCTGGGGAGTGTTTTCTGTTTGCTGCCATTGTTCTGGTTAGTGCGCAGCTCCATGATGTCATCCATGCAGATTTTCGAGATGCCGCCCAAATGGATTCCCTCGCCGTTTAAGTTTCAGAACTATGCGGAGGCGCTGACGACCATCGATTTTCTCCGTTTTTTTCGGAACACCTTGACCATTACCGCCAGCTGTCTGATCGGAGCGCTCATCAGCAGCTCGCTCGGGGCATACAGCTACGCAAGGCTTGACTGGCCGGGGAAGAAGTTTTTCTTTGGACTGCTGCTCGCCAGCATGATGCTTCCCGGCGCGGTCACGCTGATACCCACCTTTATCGGGTGGAGGCTTGCAGACCTGATTAACACTTACGTACCTTTGATATTGCCGGTTTGGTTCGGTTCCGCATTCGACATCTTTTTGCTGCGACAGTTTTATGCCGGCATCCCGAGAGATCTCGATGAAGCGGCTTATGTGGATGGTGCGGGCCCATGGACGATTTTCTGGCGGATCATCATCCCATTATCCAAACCGCCTCTGATCGTCATCGGCTTATTCTCGTTCATGAACTCGTGGAACGATTTCATGGGACCGCTTGTGTACTTGAACGAAGAAAGCAAGTTTACGCTGGCCCTTGGACTGCAAATGTTCCAGTCGCTTCACAGCGCGCAGTGGCATCTGCTTATGGCAGCCTCCACCGTGGTCATCCTGCCGGTCATTATCGTGTTTTTCATCGGCCAGCGGTATTTTATCGAGGGGATTACGCTGACTGGCATGAAAGGATAAGGAAGCAAATTTGCAGATTTGTGCAGCCGTCATTCAACAGGGTTGAATCTCGTTACATTAGATTGATTATCAAGAAACCATTGCATCCTTTGCAGCTGCGAGGATGAATAAGGAGTGTGAACCTAACATGGAAGCACAGCGCCTCATCAAGGTAAGGGAAGAGCTTGAGCGTCATGGTATTGATGGCCTCTTGATTTCAAGCCCGTATAACCGCAGATATGTGACCGGATTTACGGGTACAGCCGGCTTTGTTGCCATTACGAAAAATCAGGCCTTGCTGATCACCGACTTTCGCTATACCCGTCAAGCGTCGGAACAGGCCAAAGAGTATCAGGTTGAACAGCATACGGGCCAGCCGCTTGAAATGATTCGGGAGAAGCTGAGTGCCGCAGGAGTGCGGAAGCTCGGCTTTGAGCAAAATCATCTCACTTACGAGTCATATCAAACCTATGTTGAAACCTTTCAGGGCTTTGAACTGATCCCGACGCAAAATATTGTGGAAAAGCTGCGTGGAATCAAAGATAAGCGGGAGCAGGAGCACATTCGAAAGGCGATCGAAATTACAGACTTGGCCTTTGAGCACATTCTGGGCTTCATGAAGCCGGGCGTTACCGAATTGGACGTTGCCACGGAGCTTGAATACTTTATGCGCAAAAATGGTGCCATCTCTTCCGCGTACCCGACGATCGTGGCTTCCGGTGTACGTTCGGCGCTGCCGCATGGTCTGGCCAGCTCCAAGCCGCTGGGAAGGGACGAATTTGTGACGCTCGATTTCGGCGCGAGCTACGAGGGATATTGTTCCGATCTGACGCGGACAGTTTTTATTGGTGATCCGACGGAGCGGCATCAAGAGATTTACCGGATTGTGCTTGAAGCCAATCGAAAGACCTTGGAAGGCTTAAAGCCGGGGATGACCGGAAAGGAAGGAGACGCTTTGGCTAGAGACTCCATTGCCGGCTATGGGTATGGGGAGTATTTCGGACACGGGCTCGGTCATGCATTTGGCCTGGAGATCCATGAACTGATGCGCCTTTCCGAAAAGACGGAGGATCGGCTGGAGCCCGGCATGGTTTTGACCGTTGAACCCGGCATCTATCTGCCCGACTTTGGAGGCGTCCGCATTGAGGATGACATTCTCGTAACGGACACCGGGATTGAAGTGCTGACGAAATCAAACAAAGAGCTGATTGTCCTATAAAACGAAAGAAGTGATTGCATCCATGCGTGATGAAACCGCAGAAATCGTCATCATCGGGGGAGGGATCATCGGCATGTCCATTGCCTACTATACCGCGAAAGCCGGCATGGACGTACTCGTCGTGGAGCAGGGGGAAATCGCCGGCGGTACCTCTTCCAAATGCGACGGCAACATCCTCGCCATCGACAAGGATCCGGGCTTCGACAGCCAGATGTCGTTGAAGTCCCAGGAGTTGGTCAAGGAGTGGGTACGGGATCTCGATGAGGAGTTCGAATACCGGGCTCCCGGAAGCATTCTGGTCTGCGAGTCGGACGATGAGATGATTGCCGCCGAATCCTGGGTTGCACGCCAGCGTGAAGCCGGCCTGCCCTTCCGCATGCTTGATCAAAAGGATCTAAGGGACGAATGGCCTTATATGGCCGAAGACCTGCCAGGCGGATTGGAATGCGCGACGGATTCAACGGTCAATCCGGTGCTGCTGACCTACTCGCTGGCGTCCACAGCCCGGCGTTATGGGGCAAGGCTTCGAACCCATACGTCCGTCACCGGCATTCAGCTTGACGAGGGCAGGAAAGTACGCGCCGTCGAAACCTCGGAGGGCAGAATCCGCACGAGCACCGTCATTAATGCAGCCGGGGTATGGGCGAAGCATATCGGACGGATGGTGGGCATCGATATTCCGATTGAGCCCCGCAAGGGACATATTCTTGTCGCATCGCGGTGGGCGAACATCGGGAAACGGAAGGTGATGGAGTTCGGATACTTGATGAGTAAATTCGGCGGCACCCGTTCCGTGGACCCCAAATTCGACCGATATGGCGTTGCACTGGTCTTCGAGCCTACCGCTTCGCAAAACTTCCTGATCGGCTCCAGCCGCCAATTTGTCGGGATGGACAGCGGCGTAGATCAGCAGGTTATCAGCTTGATAGCGGAAAGAGCCATTCGGTTTTTTCCTGTGCTGGAACAGATTCCGCTCCTGAGAACCTATGCAGGACTGAGGCCGTGGACGGCGGATCATCTGCCGATCGTTTCCGCAATCGACGAAGTCCCCGGATTCTATGTGGCCGCGGGGCATGAAGGGGATGGGATCAGCCTGGCGGCCGTAACCGGGAAGGTGATCAGCGAAATGCTCAGCGGGGCGGCGACCTGCATTCCGGTGGACCGTCTTCGGTATGACCGCTTCCGTAACATGCCGCACCCCCAGGAGGTGATTCGATGAGATGGTCCAAGATGGTTACCACGATCGACACGCATACCGGCGGGAATCCGACCCGGACCGTCATGTCCGGGGCTCCGGAGCTCTTCGGGAAAACGATGACCGAAAAGATGGTCTACATGTCCGAGCATCATGACGATTTCCGCCAAGCGCTGATGTTCGAACCCCGCGGGCACGAGGTCATGTCCGGCTGCATCTTGACTCCGCCATGCGATGAGAAGGCCGACATTGGGGTCGTGTTTATCGAAACCGGAGGGTATTTGCCGATGTGCGGCCACGATACGATTGGGCTCTGTACGGCACTGATCGAGGCGGGATATTATCCGGCAACTAAGGACATGATCCGGCTCGACACGCCGGCCGGCCTTGTGGAAGCCAGGCTCGAGATCGAGAGAGGAAAGGTCCGTCAGGTCACCTTTACGAATATTCCTTCTTTTCTCTACAAGCAGGATGTCCGGGTGCAGGTCGGCGATCTCGGTGAGGTCTCCTTGGATCTTGCTTACGGCGGCAATTTTTACGGGCTCGTCGATGCCCGATCACTGCATTTGCCTCTGGTTCCCCAGCGGGCTTCCGAGATCGTCCGCACCGCCGTCCGGATCCGCGACGCGGTGAATATCAGCTTTGAAATTGTACATCCCGAAATTCCCGTCATTCGCGGACTGACCCATATTGAGTTCTACAGCGATCCGGTGTCGCCAGTCGCCCACTGCCGGAATACGGTCGTCGTCCCTCCCGGGGGGATTGACCGCTCCCCCTGCGGAACGGGCACATCCGCCAAAGTAGCCGTGCTGCGTGCCAAGGGCGAGCTGGCAGTCGGAGAGGAATTCGTCCACGAGAGCATCGTGGGTTCGATGTTCCGCGCCCGTGTCCTGGAAGATACGACTGTCGGCCATCTGCCGGCTGTGATTCCGCAGATTTCCGGCTCGGCTTGGGTGATGGGCTTTCACCAATTCATTCTTCAGGAACGGGATGAACTGAATACGGGGTTCTTCCTGCTCTAAACATCACTACGACGGGGGGCCAGCAGTATGGAAACGAAAAAATGGTATGCGGCGATCGATGTGCATTCCTGCGGACAGCCGCTGCGGATCATCACGGGCGGCCTGCCGCCATTGGCCGGTTCGACGATGCGCGACAAGGCTTTGTTGTTCCAGCAGCATCATGATGACGCAAGGAAGCTGCTGATGTCGGAGCCGCGCGGCCACTATGCAATGACCGGTGCCATCATTACAGCGCCGGTGACGCCGGAAGCGCGATTCGGTTTGCTGTTCCTGAACCAGCAAGGTCTTGCATTCGTCAGCGGGCACGGAATCATTGCCGCGGTCACGGCTTGGACCGCGACGGGGCAGATTGCCCCGTCCGATGCGGCAGCGGGTATATTGATCGATTGCCCTTCGGGAACCGTCCAGGTGGTCGCTGATGTGGAGGGAGACGAGGTTCAGTCGGTGTCGTTTCGGAATGTACCCAGTTATGTGCATACGGAGCAATTTCCCGTCACAATCCAGGGAAGGGAAATCAGGGTGGACGTCGCTTTTAGCGGGGAATTTTATGCCGTGGTGGAAATGGGCGAGTTCGGAGCAACGTCCTTAGAGCCCCATCAGCTTAGGGAATGGGCGGGTATGATCCGCAGTGAAGCCGAATGCCGGCTTGAACTTCGGCATCCGCAGCTGGATTGGATATCCGGTATTCACGGCGTGTTCTTTTATCAGCGGGATGAGCGTGATCGTCTGTTCTTCCGCAGCGCTTGCGTATTTGCCGGGGAGCAGCTTGACCGGTCGCCAAGCGGGGCCGGAGTATGCGCTCATTTGGCGGTCCTTAGCTCCCGCGGACGGCTCGAACCCGGACAGCAGGCCGTGTATCAGGGGATCAGCGGGGTTAGAGTCATAGGAAGCATCGCCGGGGACGGCCTGCTGGCCGGCAATAAAACCGTCATTCCTCAGTTGACGGGAACCGCCTATGTACTTGGTTTTATGAATTTCGTATTGGATCCGGACGATCCGCTACCGGATGGGTTCGTACTGAATTAGCCTTACGAATATCAACTTGAACCATGAGAGGAGACAGCTTGATATGCCAAAATTTGAAGGGGTTTATGTTGCGATCGTTACACCGTTTACGGCCACATTTGATGTGGACTACAAGCGTCTAACTGAACTATGTGACTGGCTCATCACACAGGGCGTCAACGGCTTGGTTCCGACAGGATCGCTAGGAGAATATGCCACGTTGACAAATGAGGAGCGGGCAAAGGTCGTTCATACCGTCATAGAAGCCGCGGCGGGACGCGTACCGGTTGTCGTCGGTTCAGCCGCTCCATCCACGAGGCAAGCCGCGGAGTGGGTCCGGCATGCGAAGGATTCGGGTGCTGCAGGCGTTATGGCCCTGCCGCCGATCCAGTACCGTCCGCTGGAGCATGAGGTCATTGCCCATTATGAAGCGCTGAATGAAGTCGGCCTGCCGATGATCGCCTACAATAATCCGCATGATTATAAGGTCGATTTAACGCCGCAGCTGCTCGCCAGGCTTTCGAGACTGGAGCATCTCGTGGCGGTGAAGGAGTTTTCGGGCGATATCCGCAGGGTGCACGACATCCTCGAATATACCGATCTGGATGTGATGATTGGCGTCGACGACTTAGCCATGGAAGGTCCGCTGATGGGGGCCGTGGGCTGGATTTCCGGGGTGCCGAATGCGCTGCCTAAGGAAGGCGTGGAGCTTTTTAATCTGGCGAGACAAGGGAATGTTCAGGAAGCGACTGCGCTGTACCGCCGCCTGCTCCCATTGTTCCATTATGATGCGAGTCCCCAGTTAGTGCAGTCGATCAAGTACATGATGGAGCTTGCCGGATTCCCGGTTGGTCCGACCAGACCTCCGCGTCTTCCGCTTCCGGAAGCTGAGTATGAAGCGATTCAAAGGGCATTTGAGCATGCCGTTAACCGTCATCCTGCCGGTGAAGCGAAGAGCTCATAAGAAGAGATTGAAAAAGGAGGGTTAGCGTATGGTACACAGCCGAAATTGGATTGGCGGAGAGTGGATCACCCCCGCGTCGGATGAGCTGGCCGTGAAGAACCCGTCCAACATTCATGAGGAGATCGGGGTGCTTCATCTGTCGGATGCATCGCATATCGCTCAGGCGGAGCAGGCAGCCCGAGCAGCATATCGTTCCTGGTCCCGTTTGACCGGTGCCGCCCGAGGTGAGCATTTGTATCGCATGGCGGGAGCGCTCGAGTCCGCCTCCACGGATGTCGCCCGCCTCGCCAGCATGGAAATGGGGAAGCCAATTACCGAAATGCAAGGCGAAGTCATCCGGGGAGTCAACCTGCTTCGGTATTATGCGGCGGAAGGCGTCCGCTCTAACGGAGTGGTCATCCCCGCAAGCGAGCCGAACGTGCTCCAGCATACGAAGAAGGTTCCTTTGGGTGTGGTAGGTGTCATTACGCCATGGAATTTCCCGGTGGCGATCCCGTTATGGAAAATCGCACCTGCGCTCATTTGCGGCAATACGGTGGTCTGGAAGCCAGCGGAGAACGCCTCATTGACCGCCACCCTGCTGTGCGAAGTTTTTGCGGCAGCAGCTCTTCCGCCAGGCGTCCTGAACCTGGTGGTCGGCAAAGGAAGCAGGATCGGCGACGCCCTTCTGGAGCAGATTTCCCTTGACGCCGTAAGCTTTACTGGCTCCACGGCGACGGGAACCCGCATCGCCCAAATTTGTGCGAAACGAAACATCAAGTATCAGACCGAAATGGGCGGAAAAAATGCCGCCGTGATCCTGAATGACGCCGACCTGGAGAAGACGGTTCCGATGATTGTGAGCGGCGCGTATCGTTCGGCCGGCCAGAAATGTACGGCAACCAGCCGAATCATCATTGAATCCGGAATTTATGACGAATTTATTGAAGCGATGAAGAAGGCGATCGACGGAATTAAGCTGGCTCCATCGCTGGATCCGTCGGCTTATCTTGGACCTGTCGCTTCCGCAAGCCAGTATGAAACGGTAATGTCCTATGTGAAGCTTGCGCGGGAGCAGGCTGATATCGTAGCCGAAGGCCGCTCTGCCGAGGCGAACGAAGAAGGGTATTATATTCCGCCGATCGCAGCTACTGGCGTAGACCCGAACCATCCATTGATTCAGGAAGAAATTTTCGGACCGGTTACCGCGATGTTGAAGGTTGCTGATTTCGACGAGGCGATCGCCTTATGCAATCAATCTCTATACGGACTCAGCGCTTCGTTATTTACCCGGGATTTGTCTTATGCGCATCGTTTCCTGGATGAGGCTCAGGCCGGGATGGTCCGCGTCAACCAGGAAACAGCCGGCGTGGAGTATCAATCCCCGTTCGGCGGCTTGAAGCTGTCGAGCTCACATTCGCGCGAGCAGGGGCAAGCCGCGCTCGATTTTTATACCGAGCTGAAAACCTGCGCCATCCGGTATTGGTAGGAGGCCGGCTATGAATACATCAAACCTGATCGTTTGCCGTTGTGAAGAGGTGACTATGGAACAATTGGAGGAAGCCTACCAATCGGGCTGCTGTACAGCCAGGCAGATCAAAATGAAGACGAGAGCGACAATGGGAGCCTGCCAGGGCCGGGTGTGCAGACAGATGCTCGACGCCTGGGTTCATATGAAGAACCCGCAGTTACCCCGGGATGCGGAGCAGCTGTCTTACCGTCCGCCGATCCGTCCCGTCACGTTCGGGCAGCTGGCGAAGGGAGAGGTGTAATGGACAGAATTGAAAATCATCCGATCTTGGGACCGAGGAAAACAAAGCGGGAACCCGTAGATTTCACGTTTAACGGGGAGAAATGGGCCGGGCTGAAAGGCGAGCCGATTGCGGCTGCGCTGCTCGCCTTGGGCCTACGAACACTGCGTCGGCATGAGGAGTCGGGCAGCCCCCGCGGTCTGTACTGCTCCATCGGCCACTGCATGGAGTGCCGGGTGAACGTGCAGGGCAAAGGTTCGGTGAGAGCCTGCCTGACTCCTTTGGAAGCGGGGATGTGCATCTCGGAAGGGGAGCGTCTTCCCAATGAGATTACGGGGAGGAGGCTTCCATGACGCAGGCGATTCCTTTTGATCTGTTGATCGTCGGTGCCGGTCCGGCAGGATTGTCGGCGGCTGCGGAAGCTGCCAGCCGAGGTCTCCGCGTTGCCGTGGTGGACGAATTTCCCGAACCAGGAGGCCGCATGTTAGGGCAGTTTCACGAGGAGAAAGGACATTGGTGGGTCGGAAGACAGGTGGCCGAGCAGCTTCTCGACAAGTGCTCCGCGCTAGGAGTAAAGATTCGGTGCGGAGTATCCGTCCACAGCATCCTGCGAAGCGGCGCCGTTTGGGTCCTGAAGACCTCCGAAGGATCCATGCAGGCAAGGAACGTACTGCTCGCCACAGGCAGCGCTGAAATTCCCCACCCCCTGCCGGGGTGGACGCTGCCGGGTGTCATGTCGATCGGCGCCGCACAGGTGATGGCCAATGTCCATTACGTCAAACCGGGACGCCGTGGCTTGATCATAGGCGTCAATGTGCTCGCCATGGCGATCTCCCGCGAGCTGTCGGTGAGCGGCGTTTCGATCGCAGGCATCGTCCTGCCCGGGATTGGGCCGATAACCGGCAAAGAAGCATCGCCAAAAGAGAGCCTGAAGGAACTGATGGGGATGGCCCATTTGGCGCCGTCACCGCTGATGAGGATCGGAGGAAAAGCTGCAAACGCTTTGGGGATAGCGGGTTTCGTATCGAGGTTCATTCCAAGGAGCGGGATCAAGATTTGGGAAATCCCCTTACGTTTGCGAACCGTTGCCGTATCCATTAACGGGCGCAGCCAGGTTCAATCGGTCACCCTTGCGGATGTCAACGGAGAAGGCGCCGTTATTCCGGGAAGCCAGCGGGAGGAGCTTGTTGATTTTGTGGCGATTGCTGGAGGGTTATACCCTTTGGCCGAATTGGCGTCGGTAGCCGGCTGTTCGTTTGTGTATGCGGAAGAGCTGGGGGGCCACGTACCGGTTCACGATGAGCAAATGCGGACTCCGGTGGAAGGGCTGTACGTAGCCGGAAATATTACCGGAATCGAGAGCGCGCTTGTGGCCATGGCTCAAGGGCGCCTTGCGGCCGCCACGATTTGCGGTGACACTGGACTTCCCGGTCAACATCATGAGCGCGAAGTGCTGGAAGCCATGCAGGATGTGCGACGCGTGCGCGCCTCCGCGCTCATTCAATTCCGGCCGGGCATCCAGGAGGCCAGGGATCAATTTTACCGGAAGTGGGGCAGGTTTCAGAGGGAGAAGCACGGGATAAAGAAGGAGGGATGACATGAGTTCCAATCACGATGACGAAATGATCGTCTTAAAAGACATGGAAGCCCTGTATCTGGGTAATCTCGGCACAGTCGAATTCGACATCAACCTGCCCAGGGAAGGAAAGTACGGATCGGAGATCTCCTGGCAGTCGGGAGACAGCCGGTTCATCAAGGATGACGGCAAGGTGGCCCGTCCAAAATACGGTCTCGGCACACGGACCGTTCCGCTTATTGCGACGTTCCGCCATGGAGAAACCGTAAAGGAACAAGTGTATCATGTGACCATTTTGGAAGAAGAAAATAACATCAAAGTTTCACGGATTCATCCCATATCCCTGAGGGCTGAACTCGGTGAGGTGGTATATTTGCCTTCCGTCGCGGTGGTTGAAACCGAAGAGCACGAGGTCATAACCCATGCTGTGAATTGGGTAGGCGGGGAAGAACGCGTGTTTCAAGAAACCGGACCTGCAGCCGCACGAGGCTTTCTCAAGGATACGGAAATTCCGGTCACTGCGGAAATTTTGGTTCAAGCCGAAGTTGAACAGGAAAAGATGGATCCGCTTCCGACTGTACTAAGCTTTTCTCCAGGCGCAGTCCGGCTTGGCGGCGAAACAGCCTTTCAGGCTGCCCAAAACCGAAGCTTGGCATTTCTGAAATCCGTCAATGACGATCAAATGCTGTATAATTTCCGGGCTGCTGCCGGATTGGATACGAAGGATGCCCCGGAAATGCTCGGCTGGGATTCGCCGGATTGTTTGCTCAGAGGACATACGTCAGGGCATTACCTGTCCGCCCTGGCACTCTGCTACGCGGCAACAGGGGATAGAGACATCAAGAAAAAGGCGGAATATATGATCGGCTCGTTAGAGGAATGCCAGCAGGCTTTTTCTACAAAACCCGGTTATCAAGAGGGATTCCTGAGCGGTTACTCCGAGGAGCAATTTGACCGCTTGGAATCATTTACGAGATATCCGGAAATTTGGGCGCCTTATTATACGCTGCATAAAATCCTCGCCGGATTGCTTGACGTTCATCGTCTTCTTGACAGCGACACCGCACTCGGGATCGCCGACCGTCTCGGCGACTGGGTATATCACCGATTAGGCAGGCTGCCCAACCACGTGCTGAAAACGATGTGGAGCATGTACATCGCCGGCGAGTTCGGCGGCATGAACGATTCGCTTGCGGAGCTGTACCAATTGACCCGTAAACCAAGCCATCTGGCGGCGGCTAAATGGTTTGACAATGACCGGCTGTTCGTTCCGATGCTGGAGCGCATCGATGCGCTCGGCGGGCTTCACGCCAATCAGCATATACCGCAGGTTATCGGTGCCCTGAACATATTTCGGGCTACCGGCGAGAAGAAATATTATGAGATCGCGCATTTCTTTTGGCATGCGGTGACGAATGCCCACATCTATTCGATCGGAGGAACGGGTGAAGGCGAAATGTTTCGGCAGGCGGGCAAGATCGGGGAATACCTCAGCGATAAAACCGCTGAAACCTGCGCTTCCTATAATATGTTAAAGCTGACGAAGGAATTGTTCGGTTATGAACCTGCGGCGAAATACATGGATTATTACGAACGGACGATGTTTAATCATATCCTGGCTTCGGGCGACAGCAAACCAACGGGAGGAAGCACGTACTTCATGCCGCTAGAGCCAGGAGGCAGAAAGTCATTCGATTCGACAAGCAACACCTGCTGCCATGGCACCGGCTTGGAAAATCATTTTAAGTATCCTGAAGCGATCTATTTTTACGATGAGCAGTCGCTGTTCGTCAATCTCTTTGTGTCTTCCACCTTGGATTGGGCGGAGAAGGGGATAACCATAGCACTTTCTGCGCAGAAGCATGAACCGGGGCAGATTACACTGCGGATACAGGGTGATGGTAGGTTTATTTTGAAAATCCGCCGACCTTACTGGAGCCCGGAAGGCGGCGGCGTCGAGATCAACGGCCGCCAGGTCGATTACATGCTGGGGCCAGACGGTTATTGGTCCCTGGATCGGGATTGGAAGGACGGCGATGTGATTTATTTGAGGCTCGACTGCCGGATTCGTCTGGAATCGGCTCCTGACCGGAAAGAATGCGTATCGCTTGCTTACGGGCCTTATATTTTGGCTGCGGTATCGGACTCGAAAGAGTTCCTGCGGCTTCCGCTTCAGGAAGGAGATTTGGACAGCCAATTCGTCAAGGAAACCGGACCGCAAGGGCTCCAATTCCGCTATATAAAGGACGATGTAACATTTATTCCGATGGCAGATGTCCACAACGAGAGCTATCACGTTTACTTTTTAGCCGAAGGTTCAACCATGGATCGGGGATAAAACAAAATTCGGCAAGTCACAATAGGAGTTATAATTTGATTAATCGAATCAGATTAAAACCTTAACGCCGCCGGTAATATACCGGCGGCGTTAAATTTTCTATCCTATAGGTCGATGTCTGAATCTAAACGGCGAACCTGGCGGGAGGATAGCGTCCACATCGCCCCGAGGAGCAGCAGAAGACCACTTACTATGAAGATGAGCCCAATCGAGGTCGCATTTTCTGAACCGATGATCCAGGTAAGCCAAGGGGACAGCTTCGTTCCAAGGAGGAACCTTTCGAGCCATTGATCGGCCATCGGTCCCGTAATAAGGAAGGACATGGGCGCCATGAGGGCACATAACTGGCCATATGCGGCAAATACTCGTCCTTGAAGGGAAAGGGGCGTTTTACGCTGCAAAATGGAGTAAAACAAAGCCCCTGTCATCGCGAGTGGAAGCATAAGCAAAAATACGGCGGCTCCCAGAACGATGACATGAGTGCTCGTTCCGAGCAGGACAAACATCAAGGAGGTGAGGATTGAACCGCTGAAGATGAACCGGATTTTATACCGAAAATGCCCCCACCATACAGCAGCAGCCGCACCGGCCAAAGCACCGGCATTCATTGCTCCCAACAGCAAGGTCAAGGCATCGCTGCTCCCTGTGCGCTGCAGGAAAAAAGGGATAGCCAGCTCAAGCGGCCCGTTCAGAATAAAATTCCACCATCCAAAATACAGAAGCAGATAGAGCAGCGGTTTGTTTTGCCACAAAAATCGGAAACCTTGAATGGCATCGTTCCATATGCGAATTTTCTCCAGCGGTCTTTCTTCGTGCTTCATTTCAGGCAGCGGGAGAAAAGCGACCACGCCGGTTCCTATCAGGAAGGTGAACAGATCCGCCGCCAAGATGATGCTAATTCCATACGGTTCGTAGAGTAAACCAGTCAACGGAGGGGCGATCACCCCTGCAAGCGGAAAGAGCAGCTCTTTCATGGCATTTATGCGATCCAGCTCTTCATCCATCACCATAAGCGGGATCATGGCGGAGGTTGCCGTGCTCTGAAGCGCTACAAACAATCCCTGCACGGCAGCAATAACATAGACCGGCCACAGCGTGGAATGGATGTTCATCAGGCAGATCACGAGCAGCAGCGTACAGACCGCCTGGCCTGTATCTCCGGCAATAATGGCCGTTTTGCGCTTCCAGCGGTCAGCAGCGATGCCGATCCAGCCGCCAAAGAACAAGAGGGGAAGCTCATTGAAAAGTGCCAGCAGCAGCAAGGGGGTCGATTGACCCGTTTCATGGAATAATATTAGCCCGATCGCAATGGAGGTCATGCGGCTTCCCAACATGGAAAAACCCTGCAAACCGAAAAAAACGTAAGGTAAAGCTTTAGAAGGGTACATGGCTATTCTCCTTTTATGGCAGCAAAAAAGCTCCCATGGAACTACAGATCCACGGAAGCTTGTAACTTCGGAACTGAGGAGCGCGAAAGAGCGCCTGCCTCCGACCAAAGTGCTGCTTGTTGTGCTGATGTTCTGAAGTGGGAAGCAGGAAAAAGGCGCATCGAATCAAAGCTCTGCGGATGGACAGAACGTCAAAGATGGCGATTTCCTGCTTTCGTATGCGATTAAGCCTGCACTTCAGAACGACCAGTGAGGAGCATATCCTGTCGATTCCCCTTTTTCTTTACCGATAGTAAGTGTACATATTCTATCACGCCGAATTTCTGCAGACAATATGACTTAGGTGTCGATGGAAATAAAATTTTATTTGCACCGAGGGTTTCCGTTTGCCTCATTCATTGTCCGTCCGGAGAACTTTAATGACTGCAGCAAGCTCTTCGTTTTCGTACCCGGCTTGTATCGCCTTTTCGTATAATCTCTTGGCGAAATTGGGGAAATCCGGATTGATCCGTGCTTCGCGCGCCTGCTTCACCCATAACTCTGCCGTTGACATGCAGGTTTTGACCGAGCTTTGGGGCTGATCATAAGTCTCCGACTGAATCACTTCTCCTTCATGCTTGATCATTTGCCCGAAAACAGGGGAGATGTCGGCTATCATAGAACCGAACGTATCGACCCGGTGGCCTTCGGATTCAAGAATGCGCGCGCCGTGAAAGAAGCCGAACATCGAGCCGAACATCGTGGAAAGGGCGGCTAAATCCCATGCAGAGGCGGATCCAACCGATTCGCCCAGATATATCAGGTTTCCGGCCAAGATTCTAAGAACCGGCTCACTCCGCCGATATGCGCCTTCCGAGCCTGACAGGAATAAAGGTGTATCAGGCATTCCTATCTGAGGAGGTGTTGCCATAATGGCACCGTCCAGATAATCGGCACCCTGCTCATGAGCCCACGTCTCGCTGTTCCTTGCGTCTTGAGGAGTCCCCGTGCTGAGTTCCACCACTAACTTACCGGCCATTCTAGCGGCGACATCCTCTGATCCCAAGATGCTCCGCGATATCTCATAGGTTGCCACGCATACGATAATGATTGGGCTGGCATTCACAGCAAGTGCGGCATTGGGTTCAAAAACCGCTCCTTCCTGAACGAGAGCCTCTGCCTTCTCGCTTGTCCGGTTCCAAACCGTCACCTTCTTGCCGCTGCGCAGCAAGGTCCGGGCTAACGCTGAACCCATAGGACCCGCCCCAATAACCGTTATATCACTCATGTTTGTTCATTCCTCCCCATGATTTTTTGCCGTTATTCGTGTTTGTAATCCCTCGGCTATTTCATTGTAAGGCAGGATCGATTTGGCGTATAATGATTGAAAATCATAAAAGCATCATTATTATTGATACCGAAATGAGGGTTGGTCGTACATGGAGCTATCGGATATGAAGGTGTTTCTGGCCATCGCAGAAGAAGGGAACATTTCCCGGGCTGCCGAACGATTGGGCTATGTACAATCGAATGTGACGGCAAGGATTCGCAAGTTGGAAGAAGAGTTAGGTCTTCCCTTATTTTACAGACATCCTAAAGGAGTAACGTTGACCGATAAAGGAGTGACCTTCAGTGAATACGCGAAGAGTATTCTGAATTTGTCGGAAGAAGCGGTGCAAGTCGTTAAAGAAACGGAATTTCCCAGCGGACCGCTTGCGATCGGCGTGGTGGACAGCGTAACTTGTCTGGATTTCATGGATACCCTGGCAGAATTTCAACGCCGGTATCCCGATGTTTCGCTGTCCATTTGGTCCGGGACGTCACCGGATCTTCTGACTAAAGTGCTGGACCATCAATTGGATGGAGCGTTCGTGACCGGCGAATTTGCTTCTCCGCACCTGGTATCTGAACATATCCAGCGCGAAGAGTTAACTTTGGTAACCCCGTCACATATGCGCGGGTTCCCGGATTTGTCACAGACGAGATGGGCCGTGTCGCCGGCAGGTTGTCCATTCAGGCGGGCATTGGAGGATTGGCTGCGAAGCGAGGGAGTTTCTTTCGATAATATCATCGAATTCAGCTCGCTGGAGACGCTGATCGGGTGCGTACGCTCCGGACTTGCTGCCACGCTGCTGCCGGCCTCCGTCTTAGCAGGGGACTACTCGGCGTTTGGGGCATTTCCGATTCCGGAACAGTACAGATATACGCAGACCTGTCTTATCCGCCGCAAAGATCGTTATTCCAGCAAAGCTTTCGTAGCATTCTCCAAGTTGATACTCGAATCCATGGCTGTGTAATGATGGAGGGGAAAAAATCAGACAGCGTCCTTATAGGAGGTACACACGAAGAGCCGCCAATCAGGCGGCTTTTTTGCTGCTTGTATGCGTGTCTGGTTTGCATCAGGATACCGTCGGCAGATGCTGTTCCAGCAGCATCACCAATTGTTTAACCATCACTTCTGGCGGATACGGCATCGAATTTACGACCCACCATTCCACCAGCCCCGTGATTGCAGCCGCCACAAATTGTACCGTGATCTCCCGATTCGCTCCTTGCGGAAGGCCATAAGTTTGGACCTGCTCCTCGACACCCCTGATGATGAAAGTCATCATTTGGCCTCTGAACGCGTGGGTTCCTTTTCTTGTCAACAACGTTTCGTAGATGTGCGCATGCCGTTCCAAATATTCAAACGTTTCAAGCAGCGGGCCATCGGACGCAAACAAGGTTGTGTCTTTTCCAGGCATGCAGGTCTCGTACAATTGCTTCAAGTAGCTGTCGATACACTGATCCAGCAAGTCGTATTTGTCGGCATAATGCAAATAAATGGTCCCCCGGTTTACATTAGCCCGATCCGCAATTTCGTTGATCGTAATATGCTCGATTTTTTTCTCCTCCAATAATTCGACGAAGGCTTTGAGTATCGCTTCCCGCGTTTTTGCAATCCGTCTATCCATCGTTTCTCCTTTTTTTGAACACTCGATATGTGTTTGTTGATTTATCGACAAAAGCAAGAACATTACCGATTGATGCCGTCTTATCGCATTGATATGCTAAGTCTAATCAACATTTGTTGATAAATCAATATTTGTTAAAAATAATGGAGCGGAGGAGTATTTATGAACATATTGGTTTACGGGGCAGGCGTTTTAGGCAGCTACTTGGCGCACGTACTGGTGCGCGGAGGCCATGATGTGACTGTATTGGCCAGAGGTAAGCGGGCGGAGGAACTGGAGCAGAGCGGCCTCGTCATCCGCCACTATTTTCAGCGCAAAACGACGGTCGATCGGATCCGGGTTATTCGTTCTTTGGACGCAGAGGAGAGCTTCGATCTCATCTTTGTCGTCATGACCTATCCGGATTTTCCATCCGTGCTGCCTGTACTGGCTGCGAATCAGAGCCGTCATATCGTTCTGGTAGGAAATAATGCGGATTCTCGCAGGATGCAGCATGAACTGCAGCAAATGAGCCGGACCGATAAACAGGTCGCCTTTGGTTTTCAGATTAGCGCGGGGCGGAGGGAAAATGGACGCATCGTCTGTATCCGCGCAGGCGGGCAAATGGTACTGGGCGGGATTGACGGGCCGGTTTCTTTTCGGTCATTGCTGGAAAAAGCGTTCGAAAGTACCAAATACAAGCTGGTGTTTCATAAGGATATGGACGCTTGGTTAAAGAGCCACATCGTTCCAATTTTGGCGATGAATGCTGCCTTGTTTGCCAAAGGCGGAAGGCTGCAAGAAATAGCCAAGGATAAAGAAATACGTACGCAGATCATTGCGGCGATTGATGAAGGTTTCGGGGTGCTTGAAGCCTTGGGATATACGATTACGCCTGCCGGTCAAGCAGCATTTTTCCGCAACCATAAACGGACGGCCAGCCTGGCGCTGAAAATTTACCACAGCGTGCCGGTAGCCCGATTGGTGGACGGATCTTTCGAGGAAATCGCCGCCTTCTTCGAAGCGTTCGGCGATTGGAAGCGTAATGCGGGTATACCTACTCCCCGGTTGGACGATCTTGAGAAACAGTTTTTCTTCAGTAAAAATACTGACAGCCAACACCTCCAACTGTCTTCAATTGACCGAGTTGGAGAATGAGCAATCGGTGAGAAACATGCTCCCGGGATCACTGATATAATGCATTTAATTACAACGCTTTTATGGGAGGTTGTTATTGATATGGGCGAAATCATTCTTACCATGCAGGTCTCGCTGGATGGCATTGTGTCGGACGAGCATCTTTGGATGACGCTTAGCAGGGAAATTCTTGAAGATTATCTGGATTATTATCAGACGATCGATACGATCATCGTCGGCAGAAACTCGTACGCCTCATTAGCCGAATACTGGCAGCAGGCGGAGAACTCATCCGATGCATTGGAGCAGGCCATTGCCAAAAAGATGAACGACATTCCTAAACTGGTGGTATCGCACTCCGATGTGGAACTAACCTGGAGAAACTCGGAATTATTGCTGGTGAAGGATGAGCACTCCCTTGCTGAAGAACTCCAAGCCCGTAAGAAAACCGTGCAGCGAATTTCAGTGGAAAGCGGCGTGAAGACGTGGCAAACCTTTATCGAGCACGGGCTTTACGACAAATTATGGCTGCTGGTTCATCCGGTCGTCGCATCCCAAGGCGAGCATTTATTCGCACTGGCCGGACAGCGGCAGTCGCTGCAGTTGACGCAAACCAAAACCTATTCCAACGGAGTCGTTGGTTTACAGTATCAGGCGGCAAATCAAACAGGACAACCTTTTTAGGAAGGTTGTCTTGTTTTATGGGCTTCGTTTACAATAAGATTTTATGGACTAAGAAATGCGAAAGCCGGGAGAGATTCCATGCAAGAAACGATATTAATTGCCGAAGACGAAGCCATTTTAAGGGAAATTGCCAAAGATTATTTTGCGAATGAGGGGTATGAAGTGCTGGAGGCTGCTGATGGGGAAGAAGCCCTGCATCTATTCCAAACGAACGATCCTGCGCTAATTATTCTGGATATTATGCTGCCTGAGTTGGATGGATGGTCGGTATGCCGGCGGATCCGCAAAACGTCAAATGTTCCGATCATCATGCTGACGGCCCGGTCGGATGAAGAGGATACACTGCTCGGATTTGAGCTGGGTGCCGATGATTACGTAACCAAGCCCTACAGCCCGCCTATTTTGATGGCTAGAGCGAAGCGTCTGCTCGACAGCCGTCGTCGGCAACCGGTCAACACCGTCCATCAGAGCTTGTCGCTTGGCGGCATTAGCCTGAATCTCACTTCAAGATCCGCCGCTGTTGACGGCAGAACACTTCACTTGACGTTTACGGAATATGAAATTTTAGTCCTGCTGATGAAAAACCCGGGAATGGTCATCACCAGGGAACAATTCATCGCCAAAATATGGGGGTATGAAGATGCGGGGGACGACCGGACTTTGAATACCCATATCCGCAATTTGCGCATCAAGCTCGGCGATAAGTCAAGTTTGATCACAACCATTCTTCGGATCGGCTACAAATTCGAGGATCCGGCATGAAGACGAGGATCGTTTTTAAGTTATTTTTGCTTACGGCCGCGCTGTGCATGCTGATTTTGGGTGCGGTCGTCATAGGACAGACGGTATTTTTTAAACAGTTTTACGCGAACCAGAAGGTAAAGGAAACGGTTAAATCCATCCGGAATTTCGCCAATGAATACGAGCAAACGCCGGGTAGTGAAAAAGCCATACTGCAGCTGGAGCAGAAGTTCTACGACCAGTACCATGTATGGATCACCCCGCTCGATCGATACGGGAACATGCATCAAGCGAACGATTTTGCGCTGGAAGTCAAACTGGACTCTTCCCAAGAGCACCCGGAGCTCTCGAACAAAGAAATCCGGATACCCCTCTACCATCTAGTCAACCAGGAGGAGATCCTTGGCGGGAAAACTCCCCAATTATCTCCGGGAATGCGAATCAGTATTTACGGTGTCGTCAAGGATTCCGCGCTTATTCCTTACATCATCGGAAAAACCGGAATTTTCCCTCCCGGCACGCTAGGCGCTTTAACACCGGCACAGCTGGAAGGGGGCAAAGGGCAGCCCTTTTGGGAAAACCGGCAGCTTGAGGAGCAGGTGAATCAGTATCTTCATGAGAAGTATTCCGGCACAGCGGAAACTTCACTGGTGACGATGATCATTGGGACCGTCCAAGCCGTTCATGTACCGCAGGATAGTTTCACATCTCTGTCGTATCTTGCTCCCCAATCTTTCTTTATGGAGCGGGCGCGGGCTTATCAGGCCGAGCTCCTGTTGAACCCTGGTAAAGCGGACGAACCATCCTTGCAGATTACCGACGAACACCGGAACGATATTCCCTATAAGCAGGTCGTCCTGCGGGTGAAGGATTCGGTGGGCGGAGAGGGATATCTGTTCGCTATGGTATCCCTGCAGCCTGTAGACGATGCGTTGAATATGGTCAAGGCTTATTACGGTTATGTCCTTGGTTTTGCCATCGTGTTGATTCTGTTTGCGTCCTACTATTACTCAAGGAAAATTGCCGGTCCCTTACTGCAGATCAACCGGGTTACTGAAAAAATTGCCAACCTGAATTTTTCCGAGAAGGTTCCTGTCTTGTCCAGAGACGAAATCGGCGATTTGGCCAAAAATATCAACACACTGTCTGACGCCCTGCATTCCCGTATTGAACAGCTGAAACAGGACATCGAAAAAGAAAAGAAGCTGGAAAACACACGCAAAGAGTTTATCGCGAGCGTGTCCCATGAGCTAAAAAATCCGCTCAGCGTGATGAAAAGCTGTCTCTCCGCCGTGAAGGACGGCGTAGCCCGGCACAAGAACGATTACTACATGGCAGCGTTGGAGAAGGAAGTGGACCGCATGAATTTGCTGGTCGTGGATATGCTCGAGCTGGCTAAATTCGAATCCGGCACCTACCAAATGAAGGGAGAGTCGTTTGACATTGATGAAGCCATTCACGATGCGTGCGGGCTGCTGACGCTGGATATGGAGAATAAACATTTGAATTTGATGATTCAAGTCGACCAAGCGAGAGTATGGGGCAACCGCCAACGGATCGAGCAGGTGCTTGCCAATTTTCTGACGAATGCCATTCGGTATACACCGGAAAACCAGTCGATCCATATTTCGGCCAGAGAAGAAGGAGAGGCTGTTAAAGTCAGCGTTGAGAACAAAGGTGCCAGAATCCCTGAAGACCAGCTGGATAAAATCTGGGACCGCTTTTACCGGGGAGATGCTGCACGGAAGCGGTCGGATGGAGGAACGGGACTCGGGCTAGCCATTTGCAAAAATATTCTGGAGCTCCACGGCTCCCGTTATGGCGCCATGAACACGGAGGATGGTGTCCTGTTTTACTTTTACCTCCACAAGGCTTGATGAATGCAACCATTCCCTCGCAAGGAAACGCCGGTTCTGTATGATGCAGGACGGGCGTTTTTCTTTTGTCTAGCTTGGAAGAACCATTCTTTAGCTCCTGTTGACTTCATCTTTATCTGATCTTGATTTGGGTCTTTTATGCTGTCTTACGAACTCAAGGAACAGAAATCAAGGAGGTCCTTCAACATGAAGAAAAAAATGGGGTTTATTCTGCTGGCCGGGGCGATGGCTTGTTCCATATCGGCTTGCAGCTCGGGAGTAAATGGCAGCGCGGTTTCGACAGATACACCAAGTGCGGTGAATGATCAGCAAGCGAGCACCGAAGCAAATGCTGCGCGGTCGGCATTTGCATCCAGTATGTTCGTCGGAGATTCGTTTGTGGAAAAGATCACTAAATGGCTGGACAAAAGTCAAACCATCGCCAATGCGGGAGCAACCGCTCAATTTGCCATTGAAGACGTGGATCAAATCGCCGCAAGGCAGCCGGCGCATGTGTTCATCATGCTTGGATCCAATGACCTGCTCATGCCGGTAGACGATCCTATCGCCAATTCCATGAACCATTATGCCAAGCTGATCGAGGGGATTCGTAAAGCCGTACCGAATGTGAACATCCACGTCCTATCGGTTACGCCAGTGACGGACCAAGTATTAAAAGAAGAACCGCGCTACAAACAAATCCCGGACTACAACCGTTCGCTGAAACAGATGGCCGCCCATGAAAACGTTGACTATATCGACTTGTCATCCATTTTCCAGACGGGTGCGGATCTTCATACCGAGGATGGCGTTCACTTCAAGGATGAGTTTTATCCGCGGTTTCTTCAAAAAGCGGAAGCCCATCTGAACACACCCGAGTCATGAGTAATCCGGGACAAGCTCACTATATCCCCGGTCTGGATGGGATCAGAGCGCTGGCTGTATGTGCAGTCATTGCTTACCATCTGAATTTGGGGTGGTTTCCCGGCGGTTTTTTAGGTGTCGGCATCTTCTTCGTTCTCTCCGGATATTTGATTACGGATCTGCTCGTCCGGCAGTGGGAAAGAACCGGGCGGATCGATCTGCGGGACTTTTGGGTCCGACGCGCTCGAAGGCTGCTTCCCGCCATGTGCTCGGTACTGCTCATTGTGATCGTCTGGCTCGCCTTATTTCAAACCACGCGTTTGGCCGAATTATGGGGCGATATTGCAGCGTCCTTGCTGTATGTAACCAATTGGTGGTTTATCGTTAACGACACAGCGTACTTCTCGCGGTTCAGTACAGCTTCACCGCTTATGCATTTCTGGTCTTTAGCCGTTGAAGAACAGTTTTATCTGGTCTGGCCGGTAATACTCATGCTGGGACTCCGCTTCGTTACCAGCCGCAAACTATTGTTCGCGATAATTCTTATAAGTGCTTTGGCTTCAGCCTTAGCCATGTACTTCCTCTACGTACCAGGGCTGCTGGATACGAGCAGGGTGTATTATGGAACCGACACGCGTGCGTTCTCGCTGTTGATGGGAGCCGGACTTGCTCTGTGCAGGCCCGCTGGTAATTCGGGCAAGGAGGGAAAGGGGAGAACTGGACTTTCGACAATCGCAATGGATTTCACGGGATTTGTTGGGCTAGCTGTTCTAATTTGGATGATCTGCGGGACAAGCCAATACGAACCCTTCCTGTACCAAGGCGGCATGGTACTGCAAAGTACGGCCACAGCAGCGGTCATCGCCGCGGCCGTTCAGCCCTCTACATGGATCGGGCACTGCCTAAGCTGGAAGCCGCTTCGCTGGTTGGGTATTCGTTCCTATGGAATATATCTGTGGCATTACCCGATACTCTTGCTTACATTTACAGGAGAGGAACGGTCTTTCCTTCATACAGCCGTGCAAATGACTGCTGTTCTGGTCATCGCAGCGATATCCTGGACGTACCTGGAAAAACCCATTCGCTATGGCTATAGCATCTGGAGTAGACAACGAGGAAATACAGACAAACGGTCTTCCAGGGAATCCTAGAGTTTAAAGTCAAAAAAACAACAACCTTTGCTTTTAGCGCATTCGGGTTGTTGTTTTTTTAGGAGCGGCCGCGGCAAGGCTACAGCTTTTTGACCGATTCGCGTATGACAAGCTGAGTGGACAGCAATATCTTTTTGTAACTGTTGAGCGTTTCACTGCTGCTGTTCTCGAACAGAAGCTTTGCCCCCTCGTAGCCGAGTTCCTCAAAATTCTGCTTGACGGTGCTCAGCGATACTTTGGCGTATTTGGCGCTTTCGATGTCGTCGAAGCCCATGATGGATACTTGCTCGGGAATTTTGACTCCCCGCTGGGTAAGCTGCCCGATCATTTCGAGCGCCCGCCGGTCGTTCACGCAGAAGAGTGCGGTCAGCTCGCCCTGCTGAATTTGTCTGCATAGCTTCGTATAGTCCAAATCCCGCTCCAGGTATAACAGTTCGTCAGCCGGGGCAAGGGAGGCATGTGTCATGGCATTCCGGTACCCGTTAAACCGGTCAACCTCGGTGCTCAAATGAAAATCATAAGCCGCAAATCCGATTTTTCGATGACCTTGGCCAATCAAATACTCCACGGCTTCGTAGGCGCCGTCATGGTTGTTGCACGTAATGCAATTGACGGGATAACCTGCAGGAATACGATCGAGCATGACAAAGGGAATCGACTGTCGGCGAATCTCGTTCAGATATCCCTTGGCCAACTCCGGATGGGCGGAATAAATAAGAAGTCCCCGGTTCTCGGATTGGATCAGTTTTTGAATGACCTCACGCTCCTGATCCACGTCGTTTTCCACAAATTCAATGATGAGCCTGCAGTCCTGCTGGTTTACGAACGACTGAATCCCTTTAATAATCTGCATATACGAAGCGTCATACATTTCGTTGCCGGAAATCATAAATGTGACGTAACTGGATGTTTTATGTACAGAAACGGTCGGATCGGCGACAAAGCTTCCTTTTCCCCGAATGCGGTAAATGACTCCTTCATTGACCAGCTCCGCCAGCGCCTTTCGCACCGTGATCGAGCTGACGTCAAGCAGTTTGGAAAACTCGGATTCGCTCGGAATTCGGTCATGGGTGCCAAGCTCTTTATTTTCTATTTGCAAAAGCACATAATCCTTCACTAACTGGTACTTGGGCAATGTTGAGTCGTTCTTGCTCATGTAGGTTCACCTCTTATAGACATATCCCTAATTATATCGTACATCGGGGTAAAATATATGGTTCTGCACTGCAAGGCTTGAAACAAGTTGCGACAGATACCGTATGCATGCTGATAACCCAACATTCCTTGTAGGTCAGGCCCGTAATTATTATAATATGGTTACTTAAGTTTAAGGTTTTACTTTAAAGAAGGGACCGTCCATGGACAAAAACTACACGCCGAAGCAGATGGCCACGAGACTTCATGTCAGCACCACCACCTTACGGAGATATGAAGAACTCGATTTGGTGCCAGATGTACCTCGCACATCCAGCAATAGACGGTATTACACACCGCTGCATGTACAAGCTTTCATTGCTTTACGTGCCTTAATCAAAGGATTCGAAATACCGGTCAGTTACGATGTCATGAGTTTGCTAAAAAAAGGTCACGTCGAACAGGCACTATGGACAATCAATCTCCATCAATACCATATTCAAGTAGAGAAACAACGCGTGGAAGAGATCATGGGCCTGATCCAAAAAACCGATTTCACCAAGTACAGAAACGTACATGTAACGGAAGAAATGAAAATCGGGGAAGTGGCCGCGATTGCTGGTGTAAACCCCTCCGCCATCCGCCATTGGGAAAAGGAGGGGCTTATTCGCTCCAAAAGGAACCCGGAAAACGGGTATCGGGTCTTTACGTCAGGGGAATTAAAAAAGATCATCGTACTGAGCAGTTTAAGGAAAACCGTCTATTTTATTGAAAATATGAAGCAGCTGCTTGCCGCTTTAGAGACATCTGATCTCGCTGCGATTGAACGCTCTTTCAAAGTGGCACTGCAAAAGCTGAATGAGCAGTTGAAACACCAAATGAACGGCATATCCGAAATGATGAGATACATTGAGCTCCACTCCTTCTTCGAAGAGAAATAGGCAAGAATTGAATAGGTATGTTCTAACGATGCCCAACCCCCTTTTCCTATAATGAGTACATAAGGTCGGGCACGGGAGAGACGGCACGGCCAATACATTCTAAAGGAGAGAAACGGATATGAGTTTGAATGGAAAAGTTGCCATCGTTACTGGAGCATCGAGAGGGATCGGGAGACAAATTGCGTTACAATTGGCAGATGCCGGCGCGAAGGTCGTCGTGAATTACTCCTCCAATGAGGCAAAAGCGGTTGAGGTGGTACAGGCGATTGAGCAGGCCGGCGGTGAAGCGGCTGCCATCCACGCCAATGTAGGCCGTTTGAATGAAGTCGAAGCGCTGTTCACGAATACGCTGGAGCGGTTTGGACGCCTGGACATTCTGGTCAACAATGCCGGGATCATGGGACTGGCGCCAATCGCGGAAGTGACGGAAGAAATGTTTGACCGGCATTTCGATATCAACGTGAAAGGAACGTACTTCGCTTGTCAGCAAGCGAACTTGCATATGGCGCAAGGCGGGACGATCATCAATTTTTCAACTTCGGTTGCAGGAGCCATGCTCCCGGGTTACAGCATATACGCGGCAACCAAGGGTGCCGTAGAGCAGATCACCCGACAATTGGCCAAAGAATTCGGCCCTAAAGGAATCACGATTAACACCATTTCCCCTGGACAGGTAGCAACGGATCTGTTCTTGAACGGAAAATCCGAGGAACTGATCGATTCCTTTCGCCGCATGAACGCCTTCGGTCGACTTGGAGAAGTGGACGACATTGCGAATGCGGTCGAGCTGCTGGTCAGTGACAAAGCACGGTGGATTACGGGACAGACGATTCGCGTTAACGGCGGTTTCAACTGAACAATGATGAGTCATCCGCGCTAGCGGATGGACTTGGCGATTAAAGCTTCCGGCAGCGGGAGCTTTTTTCCTTGTTGGCTATATTTGGTTCATTCTATCTATAATCATTTTTTAGCTTGTCACAGAGGGACATAGCGCATAACATTTTTGTGTAGCGATCGATTTGCTGCATGATGACTATCACCTAAGACCAAAGGAGTAATACCCATTGAACACGAATCAAAGGGCCATCGCGTGCCTTGAACAAAATAAATACGACGAAGCGCTAGCGCTTTTCAAACAAGCTGTGGAAGAGTCACGGGACGTTCAGTCTTTGACCAATCTTGCGTGGATCTATGTGCATGAAGAGGAAGATCACGAGGCAGCCTTGGCATTGCTCCAAGAGGTCATCGCTTTAAAACCGGCATCTTATTTTCCATATAATTTGTTGGGTGAGGTTTATATTGTCATGGAAAAGTGGCCGGAGGCATCGGATATACTGGCCCGGTCCCTAGCGATTCAACCTTCGGAGGAAGCGTACAATAACCTGGCGGTCGCGAGGTATCATTTGGGAGATATTCAGAGCGCTGCCGACTATTTTCAGCGTAGTGCTCAGCCCTTTGATTATGCGATGTACAGCCACATTAAATGCTTGATCGAGCTTGGGAGAGTGGAGGAGGCCAAAAGGAAACTGGACGCCTTTTCCGAAGAAGACGAAGAATTTGTCGGCCAGGTTGAAATGGCAGAATTGTATGTTGAACTGGGCTGTTTTGAGCAGGCTGTAGAATGGTTTGAAAAAGGATGGAAGTTATACTGGAAGACACCCGACTGGGTCAGCCGCTTTGTGTACGCTTTATTGAAAATTAACAAGGTCGCACGCGCACATGAAGTCCTAAGTGAAGTCATTCAGCAAAAAGCTGAGGACATCCGCGACGCAGACAAAGAGGCCTTTGACGACGATTGGACGGAGGATGAAAAGGCCGAGTATATTCAGAAACTGGCAGAGGAACAGAAGGCGTATGAGGGGCTGCTCCAACGTATTTCGGCAGGCTATATTCCTCCCATGAAATATGACACTTCCTTGCGGTCCGGCTGCTACTTGTTCGGATGCGAGCGCCATCAACATCCCGAGTATCATGAATGAAATGAGAATTCAGGCTATAATGATGTGGACAAACTCCAAAATGAAAGGAAATGGGTCGCATGAACAACGTTACCAAAATGAAGATCGGCAAACCGGTCAGTGAAGTGTTTGAAGCTTTTGTTGATCCAGCTAAAATAGGGAATTTCTGGTTTACATCAAGCTCTGAAAGATGGGAACAAGGCAAAACGATTACATTAAGTTACGACGAATACGATGCTCGGGGCGATATCAAGATCATGGAAATCAAAGAAAACCAAAAAATCGTGTTTCAATGGGGCGCCGAGGGAGAAGGGCATGAAGTTACCATTACGATTGCTGAATCGGGAATTTCCGAAAGTATCGTCGAGGTGACGGAAGAAGGGTTTAACGAAAACGAGCAGGACTGGATACGTCAATTAGTGGATAATAAAGAAGGATGGGTCTATATGTTGACTTGTTTAAAAGGGTATTTGGAATATGGCGTTCAATTGAGAGCCTCCCTGATCAAATAGTTAGCCAAATGCTTGCACAGCCGCCGATATTGTTGAAATAGAAACAAAATCTCCATATAATAGGGTCATGCACCAACGGGCGGGAGGGCAGACCATGAATAAACAAGAACAGGTCATGATGGATTTCAGGGACTTATTTAACAAGATGGCTTGGCTTAATAAATCCAAGATGGAAGACAGTCTTAAGGGGTATAAGCCCTCTGAAGTCCATTGCATCGAAGCCATCGGAAAAAATGACGATCCCAACGTAACCAAACTTGCGGAATCCCTTTATATGACGAGAGGTGCCCTAAGTAAACTAACGAAGAAGCTTATGGAAAAAGGCCTGATCGAAAGCTACCAGAAGCCGGATAACAAAAAAGAAATCTATTTTAGGCTTACGGAACAGGGGAAGTTCATTTATAACATCCATGAGGAACTGCACCAAGAGTTTCAAGAGCGGGATCAAGCCGTGTTTGAGCAGGTAACCGAGGAGCAATTTGACGCTATGCTTCGCTTCATCCAAGCGTACAGCAGGCATTTGGATGCCGAAATTATGAAACAGGGTATTAGTATTCATTAAGATGGACCCATTCGAATAATGAATAAGAGAACCGCAGGCAGTCGGGCTCTATGGAGCATGGCTGCTTTTTTGTTATGATTATTTTGTTGACAGGGAAACAAAGTTGCGTTATTGTTGACAAGGAAACAAACAACAACCTTCTGTGAGGTGATGAACATGGCAAAAGTCAAAGCCAAGGAACCAGGATTGCCCAAAGAAATGTTAATTGCCGCCTGGGCGATTGCTCTCGGAGCCATTGCCCCAATGCTGGACTCAACGATGGTGAACATCGCCATCGACCAGCTAACCAAGGATTTCAATACGACGCTGGATATCGTTCAGTGGTCCATTACAGGGTATGTTTTAGCCCTTGCGATTGCGGTTCCGGTATCCGGATGGCTTATGAATACATGTAACGGAAAGAAAATCTTTATCGGAGCAGTCATCGCTTTTGGTGTCATTTCGGTGTTAGTAGGTGTAAGCTGGGATATTTCCAGTTTCATCTTTTTTCGTCTGCTTCAAGGATTCAGCGCGGGGATCATAACGACGCTCATGTCCACCCTGTTGGTTCAAACAGCAGGTCCTGAAAATGTGGGGAAAGTGATGGCCATCGTCAGCACGCCTATGATTTTTGGACCAATTCTAGGGCCAGTCATCGGGGGCTTTATCGTTCAAGGCGCCTCTTGGCATTGGATATTCTTTATTAACGTGTTTATTGTTCTGATTGCTGCGCCTCTGATGATGAAAAAGATTCCCGACTTTGAACCGTTTGACAAAGACAGTAAACTCGATATTTTTGGAATTATTGATTTGTCCTTCATGAGTGCGGCCCTGATTTACGGCATTACGAAAGCAGCGGACCATGCATCCTTTAACAATCGTGAAACTATCCTATGGGTGGGCATGGGTCTTGCCTTAGCCGTCATTTACTTCGCTTATAATCGGATTCGAAAAAATCAAACCGTGCTTCCAATGAATTTATTTACACACAAGAGCTTCACGGCTGCGAGTATCGGCTTGTTTTTGGCGAATATTGCCGTCATGGGTCCGATGATCATCCTGCCGTTGTTCTTCCAAAACTTCCGGCATTTTACCGCCATTGAGGCCGCGCTTGCGTTAATTCCCCAAGGTGTCGGGATGCTCATTACCCGGCCGCTGATCGGAAAAATGATTGATCGGATCGGCGCGAAATACGTAGTTCTGGTCAGCCTTGTCATATCGCTTATTGGTTCCATTCCGCTAATCTCTATCACCGATCATACAAGCATGATCTGGATTTCCATCGTCTTGTTCATCCGGGGTACCAGCTTTGGAGGAATTATGCTTCCGCTTACGAGTGACGCTTATACAGGACTGGACAGCAAACAACTTCCGCAAGCAGGTGTCGGGATCAATATGATTGAAAACCTGGGTTCAAGCTTTGGTTCAGCGGTTATCGCAACTGTCGTCGCAGCGGCCCTCCAAGGAATGCAGCCAACGATAGCGAACGGATTACAGGGTTATCATACAGGATTCTTGGTATCCGCCGTTGTCCTTGCGGTAATCTGCATCCCGGGTCTATTCCTTACCCATAAAAAAAGCGCATCATAACGATCATCTCTTCACATTCAAAGGCGGATGCAGTCATTTTTGCTGCCATTCACGCAGCTTCCATATGGAACGGATGCCACCTGGCATTCGTTTTTTTGCGTGACAAGGGTTCCAGACGGCGATTAGCGAATACAGGACAATCATCCGGCGCATAGGCATCCAAAGAAAGACAACCGGAAGTATTTGGAGGAAGGTGGTGATCTGATCAGAACGATCTGAACCGGAGGATTTCCACAAGGATTTCCTCAAGAACATGGCATGGATAAAGGGAGGAGAGCCCTATCAAACGGTGGAACGATTATTTGCTGAAAACAAAAATGTTTATCGCATTCTCGGCGGTATCCCTGTTTATCGTGACGTTGACCTGCCTGATGTTTGACTACAAAAATGTAAGCGATATCAAAAGCCAAACGTTCGCACTATCGGATACGATTACGAGGCAGTTCAGCAGGACGTTCGAGCTGTATGTTCAGGACATTGAAAAATTATCCGTGTCGATCATCGGGGATTCCATCATCCAGAACAGCCTGATCGATCATTACCATTCCGACGATCCTGTGGAGCAGAACGAAATCGAGCTCACGATCAACAATCGGCTGTTCACGCATTTACAGTCGAGATCCCAATTGCAGAGCATTTAC
This sequence comes from Paenibacillus sp. PSB04, assembly GCF_025809195.1. NCBI lineage: Bacteria > Bacillati > Bacillota > Bacilli > Caryophanales > Paenibacillaceae > Paenibacillus > Paenibacillus sp. PSB04. The sequence continues at coordinate 5,098,664 of NZ_CP081301.1, read as the reverse complement.
CTGTTTACATTGGACCATAATGCTTATTTTGTATCGAAAGCCAGCGGACCTAAAGTCAGTTTTCATCTGGAAGATGAAATCTGGTATCCCCGAACAGCCGAAATCATGACAAACAAGTTCATTTTACTGCCTGTCTGTGAGGAAAATACCGGAGGAGACCGCCGGGAGAAGGTCATTTCATTCGTGCGGAACATCAACCGCATCCCTTATCGGGACACCCTCGCGTATATGAAGATCAACATCAATGTGAACGTGATTAACGACATGCTCGTCATGTCCGATGCCAACGAATTTGAACGGAGCATGAGGGTTCTCATTGTGACGGACCAGGGAGACATCGTGTACGACGACAAGGACGAACTGACCGGAAACACCCATTCGGGACTGGGCAAGTCCGCATTTCAGAAATCGCCTCACTCGGGGGAACTGACGTGGATGGGGCAGCGTTACCTGTACACGATCGAGCATTCGGATTATACCAAATGGAATACGGTCATTCTTACGCCGAAAGATTTTTTACTGTCCAAACAGAAGAAGTCGCAGTATATTCTCGCTCTTGCCGGGCTGCTCGCCACAGTCCTGATCGCCTTCGTGTCTTATCTTTTGTCTCACCAGATCACGATTCCGCTGCGTAACTTGATGAAGAAAATGACGCGGGTCGAGCAGGGCGATTTCAGCCAGTACATGTCCGTTACAGGAAATCACGAAATCAGCAGGCTGAGCCGGATTTACAACAACATGCTGGACAGCATTTCCCGCCTGATCAACGAAGTATACGAATCCAAATTGGCGGAGAAAAATGCCCAGTTATCGGCGCTGCAGGCGCAGATCAATCCTCATTTTTTGTACAACACCCTGAACATCATGAAGTCAATCAGCCGTGTCCGGGGTATCGAGGAGGTTGCCGAAATGTCGGAATCGCTCGCAGAGCTGTTCCAATACAGCATGAAAAATTTACAGCACCCGGTCCCCCTTCAAGAGGAACTGAACCATATCGAAAATTACATGAACATCCAGCATCACCGTTTCGGCAGCAGGTTCGAGCTTCACGTGTCCGTCCCTGAGCATCTGCTCCATGCATCGGTATTGAAATTAACGATACAGCCTCTGATCGAAAACGCCATCATCCATGGACTGGGTAACATGAAGTCCGGCGGAAGGATTGACCTTCGGGCGATGCAAAACGGCAGCTCGTTCGTCATCGAGGTGTCCGATAACGGCCAAGGCATGGACAAGGAGCAGCTGGAAGGGCTGCGGAGCGCACTCCAGCATGCTGCACAATCGAGCCGCCGCATTCAAGACCAGCCGTATGGCATCGGACTCAGCAATATCCGTGAACGGATTCGGTTGTTCTATGGGGCTGAATACGGGATGGAGCTGGAGAGCAGCCAGGGTGGAGGGACGATCGTCCGGATTACGTTACCGTTTAGGGATCACGACAGCTGGAATAAGGAGGAGGGTTCGGATGAATATATTTTTGGTGGAGGATGAGCATTGGGCGCTTGCGGAGCTCGTCGAATTGTTCCGGATCTATGAGGCGCAGCACCGCATTTTTGCATTTGGCAGCGGAGATGAAGCGTTGGCCGCGGCCTATGAGAACACGCCCGACCTGGTAGTGACCGACATCACGATGCCGGGAATGGACGGGCTGGAATTGATCAAAGCGTTAATCGGCGTCCACCCAGACCTCAAAGCGATCGTGCTGAGCGTACATGACCAGTTTACCTATGCCCAGCAGGGAATGAAAATGGGAGTCATCGACTATTTGCTGAAGCCTGTGCGCAAGGAGGTTTTATACGCGGCCATCGATCAAACGCTTCTTCAAATTACAAACGATACGAAAAGAAAAACCGAACGTATGCATGCAGCCGTCACACAGATGCTCTTGTCTTCAGAGACCCCGGAGAATGAGTATACGGCATCGGTTACCGGGAGCCTATATTTTGCAGCATTACTGCAAATAGATGGTCATGCTTCGGAAGAGGGCGGGAAGGATACGGCGCTCGGCAGCGTACGATCGGTATTTCTCAAGCGGCTGCGGGAACAAGACCTCTACGGCATCGACGTTGGCGCGAAGCGGAAGGTTCTGCTTGCAGCCTTAGAGGATGAACAGCTTATTGCATATTGTACGTCCTGCCTTCAAATGCTCTATCAACAATTGATCCGTTCCGGAATTCAAGTGCACATGGGTTACGTCATCAAGATGAAGGGGGAGCCCCTGCACTCCAGCTATACGGCACTGAACAAAATGATCGAGGAGCAGAAGAAGTTCGGGATGTCCACATACGTAACGCCAGACACATGCACTGTAGAGGCTGAAATCGGCGAAATATGGGATCGTGCCAGGCTGCTCCAAAATTTTATCGCACAGGGAGAAATTCAAAAGGGGAAAGATACGATTCAGAGCATAGTTCATGAATTAAAGCATCATCAACTGACTTTGAAGCAGCTTACGCTGTTCATTAGTGATCTTTTCTATTCGCTCAAATATAACCTTCATGCTTCTACCAAGCGGGACACCCGGATCGCAGCGCTCCATGACGACATGCATGTACTTCACGAATTCACTACGTATGATGAATTGTCCGGCTGGCTCACCCGTAAAGTATTCGGGCTGTTCGGCGGGCAGACACCTTTAGATCAGAAACCCAAGGATCTTGTCCCCATTCTGTTAAATCATATCCATTCGAATTATGAGCATGATCTTTCACTTCAGCAGTTTGCCGCGGAACATCACGTAAGCCTCGGTTATTTGTCACGCCTGTTTAAAACCCAGACGGGGTACACCTTCTCAGACTATTTGATCAGGCACCGGATCGAAGCAGCCAAAACGCTGCTGAGTGAGGGAGCCCGCATCACGGATGTCAGCAGACTTGTCGGTTATGAGGATCCAAAGCATTTCAGCCAAGTATTCAAACGAATCGTCGGCGCCCCCCCTAAAACATACGCTCAAATGCAAAAAAGAAAATTCACCCCCTAAAAATGGGCAAAAGCACAGGTGTTCACCCACCCGTAATCCATCTAATCTTAATTTACGAGGGAACCCGGGCCCTTGATGCTGCATCGTTTCTCCCATCGAAAACGCATTCAACCTTTGAGCAATCCGCAGGATCCAATGAAGGAATCAGTTAGGGAGGTTGTATAAACATGAAGACGACGAAGAGCAAACCGCTTGCATTCGTTACCAGTATCGTGTTGATGATGACGCTGCTTGCAGGCTGCGGGGGAGGGGGCAATGCCGCCGAAGGCGATACCGGAACCGCCGGTTCAACTTCGAAAAAGACGACGCTGACGTTGATGGTCGGCAACACAGGTACAACCCTGGAGACGCTGAAAGCCGTAGCGGCAGAGGCCGAGAAAAAGCTGAATATCGCTATCGAATTCGATATTAAACCGGACGGCGGGGAAGGCGACAATCTGGTCAAGACGCGCCTGGCCACCGGCGATATGGATGATCTGCTCGTATATAACACCGGATCGCTTTTTCTGGCACTAAATCCGGAAGAGCACTTCATGGATGTTACGAGCGAACCTTTTATGGCGAATGTACTCGATTCCTTCAAGACGGTCGTCACATCCAACGGTAAAGTATACGGCGCTCCTGTGGGATCCACCAATGCAGGGGGCATTCTCTACAACAAAAAGGTTTACGCCGACCTTGGCTTATCCGTACCGAAAACATGGGATGAATTCATGGCCAACAACGAAAAGATCAAAGCAGCGGGCAAAACCGCCGTTCTCGCTTCCTACAAGGATACTTGGACTTCACAGTTGTTTGTGCTGGCCGACTTCTATAACGTTCAGGCGCAAGTGCCGAATTTCGCGGCGGATTACACGGCCAACAAGGTCAAGTATGCAACCACGCCTGCGGCTCTTCGCGGCTTCGAAAAGATCGAAGAAGTGTACAAGAAGGGCTATATGAATAAGGATTTTCTGGCAACGACCTATGACGTGGCGCTGAAAATGCTGGCCACCGGCGAAGGCGTGCATTACCCGATGCTGTCCAGCGGACTCGACACGATCATGGCCAATACGCCGGACCAGATCGACGACATCGGATTTTTCGCCCAGCCGAGCGACAGCGTGGACGTAAACGGGCTGACCATATGGATGCCGAGCGGCCTGTATATCAACAAAGACACTAAAAATGCCGACGCGGCAAAGAAATGGGTGGACTATTTTGTCTCTCCGGAAGGTCAGGCCGTATTCGCTTCCAAGGTGAAAGCGGCGGGACCATACGTGATCAAAGGCGCCACACTGCCGGACGATTCTTACGGTGCCGTAAAAGACATGCAGCATTATTTCGACGAGGGGCACACTGCTCCAGCGCTTGAATTCGTTTCCCCGGTCAAAGGGCCGAACCTCGAAAACATTACGGTCGCTGTCGGCAGCGGCATCAGCACAGGAAAGAAAGGGGCCGAAGACTACGACAAGGACGTGGAGAAACAGGCGCAGCAGCTGAATCTTCCTGGCTGGTAACCGCCGAGAAAGGAGAACTTCATGACCAAAACCAAGATGAGAACGTATTCGTATTTCTTTTTACTGCCAGCCGGCATCATTTACTTCGTCTTTTATTTGCTCCCTACCATCCTGTCGTTTTTCTTCAGCATGACGAGATGGACCTTAACAAAATGGACGTATATCGGCTTTGAAAACTATGCCACGTTTTTCTCCGAAACGTCGCTGAGCATCGGTTTCCGGAACACGCTTGTGTACGCCGTCGTGACCTGCGGGTTAAAAGTCGTGCTTGGTCTTCTGCTCGGTGCCTTCCTTACGTCCAGGGTTTTGTTCAAAAACTATTTGCGTTCGGTTATTTTCTTTCCGACTTTACTAAGTACGATCGCTGTGGGGATCGCATTCTCCACGATGATGCACCCTTCGCACGGGATGTTCAACACCGTCCTGGCCTCTCTCGGCATCACCGGGCCGGATTGGCTGGGCAATACCAAAATCGCGTTATTGTCAGTTGCGATGGTCGATGTCTGGAAGGGCGTCGGCGTCGCGACGGTCATCTACATCGCAGGGATATCGGCGATTCCCCAGGAATATTACGAAGCCTTGAAGATCGACGGAGGGAACAACTATTCCGCTTTTTGGAACATCACGCTGCCGCTGAGCCGGCCGGCCATGAACTCTGTCATTATTCTTGCATTCATCGGCGGCCTGCGCTCCTTCGATTTGATTTGGGCGATGACGAAGGGGGGACCCGGTTTTACGACCGACCTGATCGCCTCCATTATTTACAAGCAATACCAGGCCGGCTTCTATGGGCTCGCTACGGCCGGTAACGTGATCTTGTTCATCGCCGTCTCGGTGCTGGCATTTCCGCTCTATAAGTTCCTGACGAAAAGCGAGGTGAACTTATGAGCAAAGATATAAGCAGCAATCAGATGATCAAGGGCATCCGCGGAAGCAGGAGCGAGCGCGCTGACGGCAGACTATCCAAACGGGTGAGGAAAATCACCATGGGTATCGTGGCACTCCTTCTGAGTACCTTGATCTTTTGGATTCCCTTTTACTTTGTCATCATCAATTCGCTTAAAAATCAGGCGGAATCCGCGGATATGAGCATGGCTTGGCCGACCAGCTTTCATTTCCTGGACAATTATAAAGCCGTCCTGACTGCTTCGGATTACATGCTGATCCGCGCATTCATCAACAGCACGCTGCTCACTGTCCTGTCCATCAGCATCCTCGTTATTGTGGCGGCGATGGCCGGCTTCGTGCTGCAGCGCAGGGAAGGAGGGAGGACGTCCTCCTTCATTAATTTTCTTGTGCTCGCCGGGCTCATGATCCCGCCGGCCATCGTGCCGACGATCTGGGTGCTCGATTCCATCGGCTTGTTTAAGACGCTGGCGGGCATCACGCTTATCGAAGTCGCGCTTCATTTTCCGTTTGCGGCGATTTTGTACAAAGCGTTTGTGGCGACGCTCCCCCGTGAAGTCGATGAGAGCGCTTTGATCGACGGATGCGGCGGCGGCCGGTTATTTTTGAGCATCATTTTTCCGCTATTGAAGCCCGTGACCTCGACTGTGATCGTGCTGACGTCCATCAATGTGTTTAACGACTTTGTCAATCCGCTTTACTTTTTCCCCGGCGCGGACAACGCCACGATTCAGCTGACGCTGTACAATTTCATGAGCCGATTCACGACATCATGGAACTTGCTGTTTGCGGACATCGTGCTGATCTCGATCCCGCCGCTCATTCTCTTTATTTTCTTTAACAAGAAAATCGTGGCGGGGATGACAGCAGGGGCGGTCAAAGGCTAGAAGAATGACCCGGCTAAATGTGCATCACAAATCGTCCGGATCGGTGCGGTTTCTGTCCCGATCGACCATGAATCAGAAATACGCGGGGATTATGATGTTATTAGAAAACGGTTACAGACCTTCTAATTGTGGAGCAGCGAATCAATAACGGGTGAAAGGGATGAGGAAATGGCGGTCAAAATCGGAATCGTCGGCATGAATGGAATCGGGAATAACCACGCCAATTGTTATAAGGACGACGAATTGGCGGATGTTGTAGCGGTATGTGACGTCGTTCGGGAACGGGCGGATGCCGCTGCGGAAAGACACGGCGTGAAAGCCTATTACAGCGTGAAGGACATGATCGAGAACGAGCCGGATTTGCAGGTCGTGGACATTACGACTGGAGGGATCGATAACGGAAGCTGGCATTTCGAACCGGCGATGGAAGCGATCGGTTACGGCAAGCATGTGCTCGTCGAAAAGCCGCTGTGCAACGATGTCCGCGAAGGCCGTGAACTCGTTGCGTTCGCGGAGAAGCAGAAGGTGTATCTTGGATGCAACCTGAATCACTATTTCACCGCTCCTGCCGAGAAGGCGAAGGCTTACATGGACGGCGGAGAAATCGGCGAGCTTGTGTACTGCCTCGCCAAGATGGGCTTCAACGGCGGCGAAGCGAATTATGCGCCTGCCGGCTCCGCGAAAATCAGCGGACATCCGTATTTTCACATGCGGGCGTTTCTGACCCATCCGTTCAGTGTGATGCGGCATTTCTGCGGAGACATCACCCACATCCAAACGTTCTCGGACCGGCCGGGGTTCCGCCGCAGCGCCGGTGACGTGATGGTGTCCATCAACAGCATTCATGTCAAGTTTGCGAACGGCGGCGTAGGGTATCTGCTTAGCCAGCGGGGCGATGCGGTGTATGGGCTCGGCGGCTGGTGGAGCCTGGAGGTGGCTGGATCCAAGGGGACCTTCTGCATCGAAAATTGCGTCGAGAAGGTTTCATTCTGGAAAGCGGAGAAGGGCATCGCTGCGATCAGCGTTCAACCGGAGCCGGTCGTCACCGATTTTGGCACAAACGATTTTAACCGGACGTTCAACAACCGGCTGCACGCCTTCCTGGAGGATGTAGAGAACAAAGTGTCTCAGGACCAGCTGCGCGCCAGCGGCCGCGATGCACTGGCCGTATTGGAATACGTTCATGCGGTTCAGGAGTCCTACGAACTCGGTGGTGAAGTCGTTCGGCCGCATCCGCTGCCGCCGCTGCATGGAGATCCGCTGTACTTGAAATAAGAAATCCGGATGATATCCATTATTCGAATATTCGAAGAACAAGGAGGAAAACCCGAGATGATCAAGTTAGGGGTCAATTCCGTATTATTCAAGCATTTCAGCTTTGCGGAAGCGGCGAAGCAAATCGCGCTCTGCGGTTACGACGGAGTCGAGATTGCCGCCATCCAGGGGATGTGCGAGCATCTGGACCTTAGCCGCTGGAAGGAGCAGAAGAACGAGCTGCTCGAAATCGTGCAAGAGAACGGCCTGTCCCTTCTTTCGACGGAAGTGGCATCGCTCGATGAGCAGCGGCTGCTTCCTGCGTTCGAAGCGGCCGCCGAGATGAAGATCCCGATCGTGAACGTCGGTCCAGGGGGCAAGATGAATGTCGAGGAAGACCTCGCCGCATCGATCGATAAACTGGCCAGCATGTCTGAGAAGGCGGCGTCATTTGGCGTAACGCTGTGCGTCAAAGCCCATGTAGGCAACGCGATCCACAATACGCCGACAACGCTGCGGGCCATGGAGGCTATCCCATCCCCGGCGTTCGGCATTGACATGGACCCGAGCCATATTCACCGTGCCGGCGAGCAAGCCGAGGAGGCGCTTCCTGCCGTGTTAAATCGAGTAAAACACATCCATATCCGTGACTGCCTGGGGAAGGAGCAAGGCCCTGGTCCGATCGAGCTGCAGGCGTGCGGAAGAGGAGACATTGATTTGTACGGTTACTGCAAGGCCATGGTCGACGGCGGGTACGATGGCCCGGTCGTGTTAGAGGTCATCGGCGCTACACCGGAGCATTCGCTGGCGCAGGTATCCATCGTTGCGGCTGAATCGTACGGCTACTTGAACGCGATCCTCAAGAACTTGGGTGCGCGGTAAATCCATATTTGGTAAGGAGTGAACTCAATCGACATGAGCAACCGTAAGCGTAAGAATGAGCCTAAGCGTAAGCCAAACGTCATTATTTTCGGCATCGACAGCCTTCGGCGTGATCATATGAGCTCGTATGGTTACGAAAAGCTGACGACCCCATATATCGACCGAGTGGCGAAGGATGGCGTCCTGTTCGAGAAGCATTTCAGTCCCAGCATTCCGACCACCCCGGCCTACGCGTCTATGCTGACCGGCATGGACGTGTTCGGAACTGACGTCGTGGCACTCCGCCATGAAGGACCATTGGGCGATCATGTGCAGACTCTGGCTGAAACGCTGGGCGATCATGGTTATAACACGACTTGTATCGGTTTTACCGGCAATCCGTCCTCGCGCGGATTCGATACGTATCTGGATTACGAGGCTTGGCTGCCCGATGAAACGGGACGAACGCCGAAAGCGCAAAATTTGAACGAAGTGGCCGTACCGGAGCTGGAACGTCTGGCAGCGGATAACAAACCGTTTTTCCTCTTTTTGCGGCATATGGATCCGCATTCCCCATATTTGCCGCCCGCGCCGTACGAACGGATGTTTTACGGCAGTGACGAAAAAGATCCCGGCAACCGCTCCATGGAACCGGTCTACGCATTCAAACCGTTTGCCGATTTTTTGAAATCCTGGATTCCGGAAGGGGTCACCGACCAGGAATACGTGACCGCGCAGTATGACGGGGCTGTTGCCTATATGGATGCCTGCATTCAAACCATTTTTGCCAAGCTCAGCGCGATGGGCCTGGAGGATGACACGCTTGTGATCATCACCGCCGATCATGGTGAGACGCTGTATGAGCACGATTGTTATTTCGACCATCATGGGATGTACGACTGCACGTTGGTCGTCCCGCTCATCATCAAGTTTCCTGGCCGCATGCCAGCCGGTAAGCGGGTATCCGACGTCACGGTCATTTCCGACGTGATGCCGACGGTTCTGGATCTCCTGGAAATTCCGGTGGAGACGAAGTTCGACGGTCGCAGTCTGCGAAAGACGATCGCTGGCGAGGAGCGGAACCGGATCAGCGAATTTTATATCACCGAATGCACCTGGATGCGCAAGCATGGCTGGCGCACACCGGAATGGAAGCTGATCCGGGCGCTTGAACCGGACTTCCATTTCAAGCCTGAGGTGGAGCTGTATAATCTCATTCTTGATCCCGAAGAAAATCATAATGTTGCGGAACAGGAGCCGGATGTCGTTTCGCTGCTTACGAAACGGATGGAGGATCACATCGCCAGGAGAGAGCAGGAGACCCAAAGAGTCAACCCGATCTATACCAATCTGAATTGGCATGGAACAGGCAAGAAATTCACCTCGTCCCAGGAAGTGTATGATTCCCTTCACATCGGGTCCATCAAAAAGGCGCGTTCGCTGCAGGCGAAGGAAAAGGCGGAATCCCGATGATCAGGGTTGCTGTCGTCGGTGTGAATCATATTGGCAAAATTCACTGCCGGGCATACAAGCAGCACCCGGATACGGAACTTGTCGCCGTATGCGACCTTATGCCGGACCGCGCTGAAGCGGCGGGACTCGAGCATGGCGTTCCTTTCTACACAGATCTGCGTGAACTTCTCGCCGCAGAGTCTGTGGATATGGTGGCCGTGGCGACGGCAGGGGTTGAGAAAGGGAGCCATCATTTCGAACCTGCCGTTATCGCGATCGAAGCAGGAAAAGACGTGCTCGTCGAGAAACCAATATCGAACCGGATCGAAGAGGCCCGCAGCATGGTCGTCTTGGCCCGGGAAAAAGGCGTAAGGCTAGCCTGCAACCTGAATCACCGCTTTACACCTGCTGCGTACAAAGCCAAGGAACTCATCGAACAAGGGAAGCTCGGTTCCATGCTGTATATGAACATGCGGCTTACCATTTCGAACCGGCAGGAGGATACGGAGTGGCTGCACATGCGTGCGCTGCATCCGCATTCCATCGACGTCATGCGCTACTTCGCCGGCGACGTGAAGCGGGTGCAGGCATTCATGACGAAAGCGCCGGGGCGGAATTCGTGGTCGACCGTCTCCATCAACATGGAGTTCGATTCAGGAGCAGTCGGTCATCTAACCGGCAGTTACGACGCCTCCATGCGCCACCCGATCGAGTTCTGTGAAGCGGCCGGCACCACAGGCCGGATCGTCATCGACAACGTCTATGAGAGCATGACGTATTATCCGCATCAATCGGATGAACTTACGGTGCTGCGCAATCCATTGTTCGGCGGGATGCAGGGTTTTGACGACACGTTCAAGCACCGGATCAACCGCTTTATCGAACAGATCAAGGGAGGAGCTACCCCAGAAGACATCGAGGCTTCCGGCTCGGATGCGCTCGCCGCACAGGAAGTCATCGAAGCGGCTATCCGATCGCATCAGTCCGGCGGAATACCCGTAGAGGTGCCGACCAGCCCATAAGCAGGAGGTACTTAAGGATGAATATAAGGCAGGAAGAGAAAGGAACGGTGTTATGGTTTACCGGCCTTTCGGGCGCCGGCAAAACGACGACGGCCCGTTATGTGGCGAATGAGCTGCTGCAGCGGGGAGTCCGCGCAGAACTGCTGGACGGCGACGAGCTGCGGGAAACGATTTGCAAAGGCCTCGGGTTCAGCCGTGAGGAGCGGTTTGAGAACATTAAAAGAATCGCCTACGTCTCTAAGCTCCTTGCCCGTAACGGAGTCCATGTGCTCGTATCCGCCATCACGCCATATGCTGAAATGAGAGACTACGCAAGGCAAGAAATTCCGGGTTTCGTCGAAGTGTATGTTAAATGTCCTTTGGAGGAATGCGAGCGGCGTGACGTGAAGGGCCTGTATGCCAAAGCAAGGCGGGGAGAGGTGAAGCATTTCACCGGAATATCCGACCCTTACGATATCCCTTCCGATCCCGACATCACGATTTGCACATCATCCCATTCGCTTCAGCACAACAGCGATCAGATTTTATCCTGGCTGAATCGCAGGGCACCGCTAAAAAAGGCAGCTCCTTAGGAGGACTAAGACGGATGAAAATCATTTTGATTTCGCTGGATACGCTTCGCGCTTCCCGGTTAACCGGGTATGGTTACACCAAGCCGACAAGTCCGCATATGGACCGGATCGCCGCCCAGGGCGTTCTCTTCGAACGGGCGTACGCCGCGGATATTCCGACGGAAGTGGCGCATACCGGGATTTTCACGGGCAAAATCGGACTCACAACAGGCGTTGTATCGCATGGTTCCGAGCTGGCTCACCTGCCGAAGTCCGTGCCATGGCTGCCGACAATGCTTCGAAGCGCCGGATTCACGACCTCGGCGGTAGACAATTTGTATCAATTGAAGGAATGGTTCGCCAGAGGTTACCGCTATTATACGAACAGCGTCGGCGGCAACCGCTGGATCGACGGCGTGACGGTCAACGAGCTGGCATTCCCGTGGATTGAGGCGCATCGGGAGGAGAGTTTTTTTCTGTTCCTCCATTACTGGGATGCTCACACGCCTTATTTGCCGCCGGCAGACTATATTCCCGAATTTTACGACAGCGGCCGTGATCCCTATGATCCGGCCAACCGCAGCATGGAGCGGGCGTATAATCACCCGGCATATCCGTTTTTTAAACACCACCACTACGATTTGGTCGGGCCGGTAACGGACAGTGCTTATTATGATGCGCTCTACGACGCCGAAATCCGGTATTTGGACGACCGGTTGAAGGAGCTGGACGACCATCTGGAGAAACTGGGAATTGCCGAGGATACCCTGCTGATTCTATTCGGGGATCATGGGGAAAGCCTGACGGAGCACGATATATACTGGGACCACTGCGGATTGTACGAACCGACCGTCCATGTCCCACTCATCATGCGATGGCCGGGCAGAATTCCATCCGGAAAGAGAGTGCATGGGCTGGTTCAGCAGGTAGATCTGCTGCCGACCGTTCTGGAGTCGATCCGTCAAGAGCACCCTTCACATATTAACCTTGCTCTGCTAACTGATCCTATCGGGTTGGACGGCAAAAGTTTATGGCCGGCGATTCGAGGAGAAGCCGAAGGAACGGCGGAGAAAATATTTTTGAGCGAATGCGCCTGGCAGGCAGCCAGAGCCATTCGGACATCGAGGTACAAGTTCATCCGAACGTACGATTCGGGGCCGTTCACCCGTCCGCCAAGGGAATTGTATGATCTGATCGCCGACCCCGCCGAAAAAGACAATCTGGCGGATCAGCTTCCGGAGCTCGCCGATCAATTCGAACAGGAAATCGGCGAATGGGTCAGCAGCAAGCTCGGCGGCCGCGAGGATCCGATGATCCGGCAGCTCGTCGAGGCAGGGCTGCCGTTCCGGAGACGGATCGAGCAAATTCTGTCCGCTTCCGGCATGAGCTGGGACGAATGGCAGCGGGATCCGCGGCGGGAGCGGTTTGATCAGGCAGCTTCGTCCTGCCATTAATGGCTAACGGTCAGAAGGAGGTGCTGCTGTTTGCAGGAAATTCTCAATAGCCGGGGCTACATGAAGGAAGAATTTCCGTTCTGGATCACACGGACCGAGCAGGGATCGCTTGCCGAGCATGGGCATGAATTCGTCGAGCTCGTCTATGTTGTGAAGGGAAAAGGGAGTCATATCTTTCAAGGAACGCGTTATGACATCCGGGCAGGGGACGTGTTCATTATCAACCCGGGCGAGATACATGCCTATGACGTGGAGCAAGGCGAGAAGATGGAAATCATCAACTGTCTGTTCATGCCGTCCTTCATTTCGGACGCCCTGCTCAGGGAGCTGGAGATTACCACTTCGATGGATTACTTCTATGTGCATCCTTTCCTGAAGCATGACGTCCGTTTCAATCATCATTTAAACCTGCTCGGACAGGAAGCGGCTTCCGTCCTTACGCTGCTTGACAGCATGATCCGGGAAATCGGAGCGCGCGTCCTGGGGCATACGACGGTGATCAAGCTTCAGCTGGTGGAGCTGCTCGTGCTCCTCTCTCGATATTACGCGCTTATGCACAGCCGTAAAAGCTATGCTTCGCCGCGCCAGCTGGACCGGGTGATGACAGCACGCCGGATCTACGGTTATTTGGAGCGGAGCTTCGATAAAAAAATTACGCTCCAATCCCTTTCCGGTTTATTTAACGTCAGCACCCGCCAGCTTAACCGCATCATGAGGGAAGAATTCCACAAGAGCGTATTCGACGTCCTTCATGAAATCCGGATTGAACGGGCCAAGCGGATGCTGGCCGAATCGGACGAGAAGGTGATTGCCGTGGCCGCCAGCGTCGGCTATGACGATCCGTCATTCTTCAGCAGGCTCTTCGTGAGGCATGCCGGCTGCTCACCGAGCGAGTACAGGAGCGGTGCAAATGCCTAATCAGCGTCCTAATGTACTGCTGATCACCGCGGACCAGCTTCGGTACGACTGCGTGGGCTACAGTGGTATGCATCCGGTCCGCACGCCGAATTTGGACCGGCTCGCTGCAGGCGGCGCGGCGTTCTCTCATGCGTATTCCGTGTTGCCGGTCTGCTGCCCGGCGAGGCAGTCCCTGCTCCATGGCAGCCGGCCGGAAACGTTTGGCGCCTTGTGGAACTTCAGCGGGGCGCTTCCTGTTGCGGCGCTGCCTCCTGATGCCTACACCTGGGCGAGGACGCTTGCAGAAAACGGGTATTCCTGTGCCTACTTGGGGAAATGGGGTGTGAATCCCGATTACGATGCGACGGCCTACGGATATCATTCGTATCTCGGTGAAGCGGAGTACGACGGATATGCCAAGAAGAAGTACCCGGACGTGCATTTTACAAACGGATACTTCGGCGAGAGTAATCCGATTCCGCTGGAGGACGCAAAGACGCATTGGTTTGCAGACCGTGCAGCCGCGGAACTGGAACGCCTTCAATCCAGCGGGGAGCCTTGGCACATGGCGCTGCATTTCTCAGAACCGCACCTGCCGTGCAGGCCGTCCGCGCCGTATGATGACATGTACGATCCCGCTGACATGCCGGAATGGGAAGGATTCAGGGATACACTGGCGGGCAAGCCGTACATCCAGCGGCAGCAGCAGCTCAGCTGGGGCGTGGAGCATTTTACATGGGATGACTGGGCGCCCATTGTTGCCCGGTACTACGGATTGATCAGTCAGCTTGACGATGCCATCGGCAAGGTACTGGATGTGCTGGAACGCACGGGGGCCGCAGAGAATACCATAGTCATCTTTACCGCCGACCACGGTGACATGTGCGGCTCGCATGGCATGATGGATAAACACTATATTTTATATGACGATGTCGTTCGGGTGCCGCTCATCATTCGCTGGTCCGGCGTTCGGCATCCCGGGCAAACCTGCGATGATTTCGTGTATAATTTTCTGGATCTGCCTCCGACGTTTCTGTCCATCCTGGGACTTGAGTTATGTAACCCCGGCCATCTGCAGGGGAAATCGCTGCTTCCGCTGCTTGCCGGCGAGGGACTGACTGAGCCGTGGCGGGACGCGGTTGTATCCACATACAACGGTCAGCAGTTCGGACTGTATACGCAGCGAATGATCCGGACCAGGCAGTGGAAATACATCTGGAATCCAACGGATATCGACGAATTGTATCAGCTGCAATCTGATCCCGGCGAGCTGAATAATGTCGTCAGCGAAGCGGAGCATGCCAGCATCCTGCAAGAACTTCGCGCTCGGCTGTATCACCAGCTAAAGGCGGACGGGGATGCGCTCGTCTCGAACCAGTGGATGCAGAGGCAGCTGCTGGGCGGCGCTAAGCTGAACGATATCCAGCGGACGACCGGATCGCTTAAAGGTTAGCTTTTTTCCCATCCTCCCAATGAAAAGATCTGCAAGGTTCAGGTCGGTCATTCGGGAGCTTTTTGCGTTCCCCAAATAAATTCTGCCGCCCGTTTAAGCTTGTCCATTCAACAACTCCCCTGGAATGGCCGGCCGGATATTATTCATCGCACGCTCTTTGGCCTCATCCAATACGTGGGTGTAGATCTGGGTCGTGGAAATATCCTCATGGCCAAGCAGCTCTTGAACCGTCCGCAGGTCGGCTCCGTTGTGCAGCAAATCCGTAGCGAAAGAGTGTCTCAGCTTATGGGCGGACAGCGTTCTTCCCGATAAATGCGGATACTTTTCGAACAGGGCTTGAAAGGTTTTTTCCGCGATACTCTGTACCATTCGTTTGCTGATACGGCGCCGGAATTGGGAAATAAAAAAGGCCGTTTCCTTGGTATTCCGGGGAGGGATCCGCTCGCTCAGACATGTTTGCAGTAAGTTGGTCATTTCGGCAGGGAGGGGGATGTAGCGCCATTTCCCGCCTTTTCCGAGCACACCGATGTTGTTCCCTTCCTGATCGAAGTCCGAAATGTTTAACTTCACGATCTCACTGACACGAAGTCCCGCATAGGCCATCAGGGCGACGATCGAAACGTCCCGAATCATATATCTTCCTTCAACCAGTCCCAGGCATGCATCGAGAAACTGCTTTTGAAGATACACAGGTTGTTTTTTCTTCTCGACCTTTGCTTTTTCAATATTCATCGCCGGATTATGGTCCGTTAACTTGAATCGAATCATGACTTTATAAAAGAGGCGGATGGCCGACTGGCACCGGTTGCGGTACCGGGCGCCGGCGCCGCTCTCACGCACACGGGTCAGGAAATACATCACATCAATCTCTGAAACTTCCGAAACGGCTTTGCCGTCCAGCGACGTCAAAAAATGCTTGAGATCATGAAAATAAGCATTCTGCGTTTCTTGTGAATATTCACGATCCTTCATATAGGAAACAAACAGCTTCGTTTCGCGTTCATATTGCTCAAAAACTTCCGTATATTTCATCAGCTTGGCACCCACCTGATCGATTTAAAGATAAATTGCATTAAATATAGATTTAATGCAATTTTAGTATAACAAAAAACGCTGTAAGTTAGGGCGCTTTTGCCGCAAATAAACGGGAGCCGATTTTAGGACGATTAAGGGTCTGCTGTTCGCTTTACAACCATTTTCTTCCCCAATGAAGCTGAAGGATCACCAGGTGATGATAAGAAAAACGTCTATCGACGTACCTTCAAAGAAGTCAGACCGCGTTTAGCTGAAGTTTTTCTTGCGATTATAGAATGGTTCAGCTTCGCTGAAATTTATAAATTCTATAATCTTAAAAATCTCTTTAGGGTTCATATGAACCAGTATATAATGTTCTTATTAGTTTATATCAATCCAATCAAGTTCATTTGATACTCTGAAATGGGGAGAGAACAATGATGCCGACAATCAAGCTCGAATTATTGAATCGTCAAGATGAAGTGAGGACGGAGGAGTACAGCGATTCGCAAACGACGCATGTCCATTTGATGGAACGGGAAGAAGAAGGGTTTACGCATCTGGCCTGCCAGCATGTGGAGTACGCCGAGGGCGACAGGTTTAGAGTTACGATGGAACAGCCGGATTCGTATATCGTGGTTCAGATGGATGAGACGCTCAATCCGTCTTTCATTTATGTCAAGGGAACCACATGGGAATACGAGATTCCGCTGGCGTACAAACGAGCGTATCCCGAGAACGCTTTTGCCGGATCGAAGCATTATGTTACTGCCCGGTATGCGACGGAGAATGAGATTAGCCAGTACCGTAATCTGGCCTTAAACCCTCATGACCAGAAGCAGGACTCTGGCGCTTTCCCGCATGCTCATGCGAATGTCGAAACCCGAAATGACCCGACCTTCTTTGCCCGCAACGCCATCGATGGCGTCTATGCCAATTACAGCCACGGTTCTTACCCGTATCAATCCTGGGGAATTAACCAGCAGCCGGATGCCGAGCTGACACTGGATTTCGGTCGTAAGGTGCAGCTTGACCGGCTGGGCCTTGTATTGCGCGGCGATTTTCCGCATGACAGCTGGTGGAAAGAAGTCACGGTTGCTTTTTCCGACGGGTCAGAGGAGCAGCTCCATCCTGCAAAAATCCGCAGCATCCAATACTTTGACATCTCTCCCCGCACGGTCGAATGGCTGGTGCTCAAGCGCTTGATCAAAGGCGATGAGACGCCGTTTCCGGCCCTGACGCAGATTGAGGCATACGGCAGAAATATATAGGTAATCACCTTTTGATGGGTAAGCATCGTTTACCGGGCAAGCCGCCGTTATTCCCTGCACATCCTTTTACGCTGAAGAACTTAGCCTATATAATGGAGACAGATCGTCTTGGCGAAAGGAAGGTGCTCCTGTGCGGGAAACCTGTGTTCCGGGCGGCGTTAAGCTCAAAGACACCGGATTTGGATATACGTTGTCCTTAATCGGCGGCAAATACAAAATGATCATCATGTATTGGTTGTCCGAACATCAAGTGATGCGTTTTAATGAACTCCAGCGGAGTATCGGAACCATTTCCTTTAAAACACTTAGCGTTATGTTAAAAGAGATGGAGGCGGACGGCCTGGTCTTACGTAAGGAATTTCCTCAGGTTCCCCCGAAGGTCGAATATTCGTTGTCCGAACGGGGTCTTTCCCTCATCCCTGTCCTAAATCTGATGTGCGAGTGGGGGGAGAATAACTTTGTTCCCGGCGTTGAGGCTGTTCAGCGATAGGCATCCCGTAATTCGGCTCATTAGAAGGAGTATTTCCCGTACAGGGAGATACTTCTTTTTTAATGGCCATATCCATTTGCCGGTTTAGAGGGAGTCGATAAATTTCAAATAGTTCCGCGCGCTTTGTTCCAGTTCGTCCGCAGGCTGATCGGCTTCCGCTCCCGGCACATTTTCTCCAGGCTCGCTCTCCGTACCGTAGAATGCAAAAACCGAACGAAAATCTGCATTGCAGTACCGGAAGGTCGTTTCAAACGGAACCAATATTTGCTCCAGTGTATACCGGTACCTGCCTGTTTCGCTGTAATCCGCTTTTTTGATCCCTGCAGAGACGCCAAGAGCGACTTTGCGGTTCTTTAGCTTGTCGCCACCGTTCGAACCATAAGCCCAGCCGTATGCCAGCACTTCGTCCAGCCATTGTTTCAGGAGAGGCGGACAGTTGAACCACTGGATTGGAAACTGCAGCATCAAATGGTCATGCGTTTCCACCAAACGCTGCTCTTTTTCCACATCAATGGATTGGTCAGGATAAGCTTTGTACAAGTCATGGACCGTGTATTTTTCCGGGTATTTATGAAGCTCTTGGACCCACCGTTTATTAATGACAGACGTTTCAATGCTTGGATGCGATACGATGACTAAGGTTTTCATCGGATTGATCCTCCTTTGTTCGATAATGACTTCGTATTGAGTATAAAAAATACCCCGCCACGCTGTAAGTACGCACTTTTAGTACAGGTACTAACATCATGGTAAGTGTGAACCGCGTCGAACAGAGCCTTTTAACGACTTACGTCAACGTACCCAAGCTGTATGACCGATACAGGCATGAAAACGGAATTGACAGAGGCCGGATAAATCTATACAATAAAATTGTTTCATATGAATAAATAATTGAGAGTATCGGAAGCATTTTAACTGTTACAATCAAATTTTTTATCCGAAGCATACATTTATCTCTTTAAAAGGAACGATCGATTCTGAAAAGATCATCTTTCCATGAATAGGCTAAAAGCAGAACGATGAGCATTCCTTTCACGTACATTTATTGTTTCGAATGAAACATATGGTTTTAATCAACTCATAACAACGAGCCGGGATGCAGTACTTGGAACCGACGAGTGATTCGCGAGGCTGTAATGCGTTGGTCAGGAGTTGGGAATCACATCACAGGCGGTTTTCAAGGCTGAATGAACAGGAGGGTTCGAATCATGGAATGGGCGAAAATCATCCAAGAGCGCAGAAGCATCCGCAGGTTTAAATCCTTTCCCGAGGTGGATCAGGAACTTGTGCGGGAGCTGCTCCGCGAAGCGCAGGGCTTATATCCTTATCCTTCCGGCGAGGCTTCAAGTTACCGGTACGTATATGCAGGAACGGCGGAATCCAGGGAACGTCTTGCTGCCTGCATGCTTGAGCCCTTGGTGAAGAACAAACTGGTCAAATGGCTGCCGGAAAAAATTCGGGATTTTGTCCGAAAAAGAGTAACGGAAATACCCGGTCATTTGGCTGTTATTGCCAGCACGAATGAGGACAGAAGGACAAATGACATGAATTACGCGGCAGTTTGCGGGATCATGCAAAACTTCCAGCTGCTTGCCTGGCAGCGGCAGCTTGGTACCCTATGGGATACGGAGCCGATGATGCAGAGCCGGGAGTTATTCCACCTTTTCCAGATGAAACCAACTGAGAAACTGGTGGGAATTTTACACCTTGGCTTTTTTGACAAAATACCGAAAGCGAGAGCCAGGACACGCGCAGAAAAGAAATGGACGATCATATCGGGATAAGGAGGCGAACTCATGAACATCACCGGTATCACAAATACAGGACATACATTAAACTACAGCAATCGGCCCGTTCCTGAAACTCACATCCTGGATCTGTTAAATGTGGCCGTATGGGCTCCGAACGACGGACTGCGGGAGCCGTGGCGTTTTATATTTATCGGGTCAGGCAGCACAGACATCATGGCCGGATTACAGGAGAAGGCGCCGGCTTATTTGATCCTGGTGATTAAAGAAGAGCGCGATCCTCATAAAAGGGAAGAAGATTTCGCAGCCGCATGCTGCCTTATGCAAAATTTCCATATGCTTGCTCAAGAGAGTAAGCTCCACGTCCGAATGACGATGAACGACTGGATTTATGATCGAGCATCCGCCCATCGTTTTGGTGTTCACCAAGAGGAGCGGATCGTCGCCGTTCTGGAATTGGGTTATCTGGAGCAACCAATAGATCCGGTAACTGCTGCTCATTCACCGGATCTTAACTTTGAGTTATTGTAATTGGCAAATAATCAAGCTGCATAACCTTTTTCGCTCCTGATGCATCTAAATTGGGGGAATGTTCAAAGGAGTACGTCAAAGATCCAAATCCTTCTCAGCGTCCCTTCCGGAAAGCATGTTTTCCGAAAAGGGACGTTTTTATTTCTGAACGATGTCACATTCGGCAGCATGCCAAACGTTATACAGGGTGAGGATGGGACAACAAGGGAGGTGATGCCATGAAATACCTCAACCCCGGGGAAGAGTCGACACAACCTATCGAGAGCGTCGTAGAAAGTGTCAAACAAGGAGATAAGCAGGCATTTGCCGACATCATCCGTACGTTTGAGCGTCAGATTTATACGTATTGTTATTACATTTTGAAGAACCGCGAGGAAGCGGAGGACGCGCTGCAGGAAATTTTCATCAAGGTGTATCAATCCATCCATAAATATGAGCACCAGGTTTCCTTCTCCTCATGGTTGTATAAAGTTGCTTACTACCATTGCATGGACA
The DNA here is from genome assembly GCF_025809195.1 of Paenibacillus sp. PSB04. Taxonomy (NCBI): domain Bacteria; kingdom Bacillati; phylum Bacillota; class Bacilli; order Caryophanales; family Paenibacillaceae; genus Paenibacillus; species Paenibacillus sp. PSB04. The sequence continues at coordinate 5,077,899 of NZ_CP081301.1, read as the reverse complement.
TGGCCAGAAAGAAGAGCCGGCAAAAGAAGACGTTATCTCTCCAAAAAGAGATTCGGCAGTTGGAGAATCAGCATCAAAAGGACAGCGTACCAGAGGTGGAAGAGCTGCTGATGAGTTTGAAGCCTGAAGAAAGGCATCTCGTGCTCCTGCGGGCAGTGGAGCAGTACAGCTTCGAAGAGATCGGACAGATTATGGACTGCAAACCGGCAACCCTGCGCAAAAAGTTCGAACGTGTCCGAAAAAAACTGATTCTGCAAAAGAAGATCAAAGGAGGGGTAACCCATGAACGAATGGTCAGATCTAACTGAAGAAGAACTGATGGCGCATTTGCGGAGAACGGTTAAGCAAAAGGAAATGCCGCAAGAAAGCTACGCCAATCAAATTATGGAGAGGCTGAATGAGATGAGTAGATCCAGAAGAAGCGAACGTATCGGAAGAGGAACCTGGAAGAAAAAGGCGGCGATTAGCGTAACAGCTGCAGCCATGCTTGGAGGCGTGGTGATGGGAAGCGGCTTCGTATCCCCAGTTATGGCGGATGCCTTAAAAAACGTGCCGTGGATCGGCAGTGTGTTCCAGTACAATTCGGACAGCACTTTGCAGAAGGCCAGCACCACAGGGCTGACAACTGCGCCGAACTTGAGTGTAACTAAAGACGGGGTGACGCTTAGCATTAAAGAGGTGATGTTTGATGGAACCCGGCTTGCGTTCGCTATTGAACGTCAGGGCGTGGACGACGATACGATGCTCTCCCCTTATCCACCGGCAGGGGCGAAGGATGAGAAGGGGAACCTGATCCAAACCGTTCCATTGGAACAGCAGAAAAAAGGGTATATCTACATGCCGGAAGTCAACATCCAAGGTCACAGCAAATTTTTCGGTATGTTCACGGACGCTGTAGGCAAAACGGAAGATGGCCAATCGATTCGAAACATGGCCATGTATGAATTGACGAAAGGATTGACCGAACTTAACCTGCCCGAAGCGTTTGATATGTCCGTAAAACTGAACGTCACCGGCATCCAGGAACCGTTTGAATTCGTCGTTCCTGTCAAAAACCTGGCGAAAGGAGCCGTCGTCCTTCATCCGGACCAAACGCAAAGCAGCGGCGGTTTCAGCTATACGGTCAAACAGGTGGATCTGACGCCGATAACGACACGACTCGTACTGGACAGCAAAGGCAGCGTTCCTGTGACATCAGAGCAAACAGGAGATTTAAGCCCGAGCAAAATGTATTACGATATCGTGGACCAGAATGGGAATCCGGTGCAGCAGAACATGATCGGATACTTCAACAGCAGCCCGGGTACTGAATATCATGAGGATGAGGCTTATAAGCCGTTTGACAAAACGCCGACCTCCATTACGATCAAGCCTTATACATTGACTGTGAAAAAGGATTGGACCATCGTTTCAGACAGTAAGGGGGAACCGCTTAAAACTTATCATAAAGATCTCGAAATGACGATTTCGGTCGTCCATTAACAAGCTAATTAAAAAAGGTTATAACTCTGCAAAAAAGAGCTCTTATTCCATCTCGAACAGGGATGGGGAGCTCTTTTTTGATAGGCTATTTTAGCTGGCCGATGGACAAATTGACCTTATAATTGCCGAACTGAACCATCTCGCCCAGAAGGTCATTGAGGTCCATAGGGGTTGGCACCTGCACTCGAAGGAGATAGCAGCCTTCACCGCTGATCCGGTGTGCCTCCACGATGGGCTGGGTACGCTGGATGTACTGCTGGAACGAAGCATGCGTATCCGCGGATTTCATAAAGACTGTAATAAAAGCACTGACCTGGAGTCCAAGCTTGCCCGGATTGCACCGAAGCGTATAACCCTCGATCACCTCCAGATCCTGGAGCTTCCGGATGCGGGCACCCACCGCCTGACCGGTGAGATGTACCTTTTCTCCGATCTCCTTGTTGGACTGAAGAGAATTTTCCACCAGCAGCTGCAATATTTTAAGGTCGATCTCATCGATATCTTGTTTGCTCATCTTGCCCTTCATTCCTTTCACCGTGAAAATATAGCTGCCAATATCGTTTCGCCAGGCTATGTAAAGAACACGTTTTCCTGTTTTATACTGATATCGTGAATAACAGAATCATAAACCAAACCGGGAGTGAATGGAAATGAAAATTCAATTGATCCGCAATGCGACATTGTTTATTGAATATGCCGGTGTAACTCTTCTCGTCGATCCGATGTTCAGCGAGAAGGAGACCAACCCGCCGGTTATCAATACCGCCAACGAACTGCGCAACCCGCGGGTATCCCTGCCAGTGGAGGTGGAAAAGCTCGTGCAGCCGGATGCGCTGCTGGTCACCCACCGGCATCCGGATCACTGGGATGAGCCTGCCCAGAAGCAAATCAGCAAGGAGACGGCGGTATTCTGCCAGCCGGAGGACGAAGGCGAGATCCGGGCAGCCAGATTTGCCCGCACGACGCCGGTCGAAAGAAGCGTTACATTTCAGGGAATAACCTTGACCCGAACCGGAGGTCAGCACGGAACGGGAGAAATCGGTAAACAGATGGGGCCCGTGTGCGGCTTTGTCCTTCAAGCCGAAGGCGAGCCGACGGTCTACATTGCAGGCGATACGATATGGTGCCGTGATGTTGAAGAGGCGCTTGATGCCTACCAGCCGGATCTGACGATCGTTAATGCCGGCGGTGCCCGCTTCGTGACGGGGGATCCGATCATTATGGATGTGAATGACGTGCTTGCCGTTCTGCGTCATCAACCGGATACCCGGGTGGCTGCCGTTCACATGGAAGCGATCAATCACTGCTTTTTAACGAGGGATGATCTGAAAGATGCGATAGAGAAGGCGGGATACAGCAGCCGGGTAATCATTCCGGAAGATGGGGAAATCTTTGCGGATTAAAAAAATATTTATTTTTGGGTTTTTTAAAGAGGATGCCGGGGGCGGACAGCGAAGGATACAGCATACCGTTTGAAAGCGAGGGATCATTGGCTCAATGAATCAGAATCAAGTATTTCAGACCAGGCTTCTCAGCTCGTTATCCAAAGTATTTCCCGATGGACAGGGAACCGAACATCCCGTGACCGGCGGGTCGATGCTCAGCAACGAAACGTATGCTTTTCAAGCCGCTTACCGGGCGGAAGGGACGGTGAACGATCTCAGGGTCATCGTGGATGCTCCGGCCGCACTGCCGGTTACGGTACGCCGTGTTGGCCTCGTGCCGTCCGGACTTCCCGTATATCCGGATCACGATGAACATGTCCTGCGTGCCGAGCCGGGATTATTTCCGGATCCGCTGTATCCGCTGGATGAAGAACAAGCCATTCCGGCTGTACCGGGAGAGTGGCAAAGTGTGTGGATCACGCTTCAGCCGAATGGTCAGACGCCGGCGGGCAGCTACCCGATCACCGTCCGTTTTGCATCCGGGGATGGGGAAGTTGCCGGAGAGGAGACTTTTCAGCTGGAGCTGATTCCGGAGGAGCTGCCTCCCCAGAAGCTGATACATACCGAATGGTTCCATACAGACTGCCTGGCGACCTATTACAAGCTGGACGTATTCAGCGAAGAGCACTGGCAGGTGATCGGTCAATATATGGATACGGCCGTGAAGCATGGCATGAACATGATTCTGACGCCCGTCTTTACGCCGCCGCTGGACACCGAGGTCGGCGGGGAGCGGCCGACGGTTCAGCTTGTGGATGTGACCGTCACGGGAGAAGACCAATACGCGTTCGGCTTTGACCGGCTCGCAAGATGGGTTGAGCTGTGCGATGAGAAGGGCATCCGCTATTTTGAATTTTCCCATTTGTTCACGCAATGGGGCGCGAAGCATGCACCGAAGATTATGGCATCCGTAGACGGAAATCTACAGAAGATTTTCGGATGGGAGACCGATGCCACCGGTGAAACGTATCGTCTGTTCTTGGAGCAGTTTGTTCCGGCACTAACGGAATGGATTCATGCCAATAATCTGTCGGAACGAAGCTATTTCCACATTTCCGATGAGCCCGGGGCGGATCACCTGGAGACTTATGGCTATGCGAGCAAGCTGCTGGGCGGTCTGCTGCAAGGATTCCCGATCATCGACGCCCTGTCGGACTATGATTTCTTCGAAAATGGTTTGGTGAAAACGCCTATTCCGGCCAGCAACCATATCGAGCCGTTTCTGGAGCATAACGTCCAGCCGCTCTGGACGTATTATTGCTGTTCCCAATATAAAGAGGTGGCTAACCGCTTCATGTGCTTCCCTTCGGCCCGCAACCGGATTCTGGGTTACCAGCTGTACAAGTTTGATGCCGCCGGATTTTTGCATTGGGGTTATAACTTCTATTATTCGCAATACTCCAAAGGCGAAATCGATCCGTACGAGACGACCGATGCCGGCAAAGCTTTTCCGTCAGGCGATCCGTTTATCGTGTATCCGGGACCTGGCGGCGTGCCGGTCGAATCGATCCGGCTTGAGGTCATGAACGAAGCGCTGCAGGATTTGCGTGCACTCCAGCTGCTCGAATCGAAAATCGGCAGGGAGAATGTGCTGAAGGCGTTGGAGGAAGATTTGCCCGAGCCGATCACGTTCAGCCGCTACCCGCGTGAAGAGGAATGGCTGATCGCCAAGCGCGAATGGGTGAACCGGAAGATTAAAGAAGCTTTAGCTTCGGCAAACGTCTGAGCTGCCGCGTTGTTCCTTTGAACACCGCTTCATACACGACAAGACAAGGAAAAAGCATTCGTCAGGCCGGTGGTGGACCGGCTGACGAATGCTTTTGTTTTTTTGAAATATGGGGCTTCTTCATGTCCAACGAGCCGTTAAACCAGCACCTTGCGAAACTCGCGGGTGAGGAGCGGCACGACCTCGAACAGGTCCCCGACGATCCCGTAATCCGCCACTTTGAAAATCGGCGCTTCGGGATCCTTATTGATCGCGATGATAACCCGCGACTGGCTCATCCCCGCCAAATGCTGGATCGCGCCGCTGATGCCGCAGGCGATATAGATCTCCGGCGTCACGACCTTGCCGGTCTGGCCAATCTGCATCGAATAGTCGCAGTAGCCTGCATCGCACGCCGCCCGGGAAGCGCCCACCGCGCCGTGCAGCACATCCGCCAGCTCTTCGAGCGGCTTGAACCCTTCGGCACTCTTGACGCCGCGGCCGCCCGAAACGATAATTTTCGCTTCGGTCAGGTCGACCTTGCCCGACGTCTTGCGCACGATGTCCTTTACGATCGAGCGGAGGGAGCCGGAAGGGGCGTAATCGATCTCGATGATCTCCCCAGGCGAAGATACGCTTGGTGCTGGAGCCAGATTGTTCGGGCGGATCGTCACGACCTGCGGGCCGCCGGTGAACGATTTTTGCTCGAATGCTTTGCCTGCGTAGATCGGGCGGGTGTAGACCGCTTCGCCGCCGTTCTGCTCGATCGCCGTCACGTCTGATATTTGTCCGGCACCCAAATGGGCAGCGATTTTCGGCGCAAGATCCCGGCCCAGTGCCGTATGGCCAAGGAAGACCACGTCAGGTGTCACCTGTTCAAACACGCTTTGCACGGCATCAAAATAAGCCTCAGCGTTGTAGATTTCCAGCTCGGGATGATCCACGGCGTAGACCCGGCCATCCACATAGCCCGCCAGATCTGCTGCGAGGGTCGTAATTTGCGACCCGATTAACACGGCAGCGACGGCGTCTCCTTCATTTTTGGCAATGGAGGCCGCCTGAAGCGCTTCCAACGATACCTGACGCAGGCTGCCACCGCGGACCTCGGCTACGACCACAAACGTTTTACTCATTTGGGATTCCTCCTTTTATGAATTTCTTCAAATCAGCTTGGCTTCGGTACGCAGCAGCTGGACCAGATCCGCGGCCTGCTGGGCAAGGTCTCCCTTCAGGATTTGCCCGGCCTTGCGTTCAGGCGGCAGGGCGAGGGAGAGGCGGTTCGTCTTGGCGGCCACATCCGCTTCGCTCAGGCCAAGATCGCCAAGCCCGAGACGCTGGAACGGCTTCTTCTTCGCCTTCATAATGCCGGGCAGCGACGGATACCGCGGCTCGTTAAGCCCCTGCTGCGCGGTGAATACCGCAGGAAGTGCGACCTCCAGCGATTCGGTATCGCCTTCGGCGTCCCGCTGCACGGATGCTTTTCCACCGGCAATGTCCAGCTTGGTAATCGAGGATGCATGAGGCAGGCCAAGCAGGTGGGCTACCCTTACAGCGACCTGACCCCCGCCGGAATCTACAGAGAAGTTGCCGCCGAGAATGAGGTCTACGGACTGCTGGCCGAAATAGGCCGCGAGCGCTGTGGCGATGCTGAACTCGTCGCCGGGAATACTGTCGCCGTCAATAAGCACGGCTTCATCGGCGCCCATGGCCAGTGCCGTTCTCAGCGCCTCGGCCGTGCGCTCCGGTCCCACTGAGACGACGGTTACGGTACCGCCGTGCGCATCCCGCTGCAACAACGCTTCTTCTACCGCATATTCGTCGTACGGATTGATGACGTACTTGACCCCGTCGTCGGAAATCTGTCCATTCGAAATGACGATTCGTTCCTCCGTGTCGAAGGTTTGCTTCAGCATAACGTAGATATTCATGCGGACAAGCTCCTCTCTCAAACGCGTTATTTTAAACCTTTTAAGAAAAACTCAACTGTCTTATCCACCTGAGCGGAAAGGGAATACTTTCGGCCGGAGATAAGCCAGGAGGTGACCACTTCATCCATCGCCCCAAAAATCAGCAGGCGCGTCAGTTTGACATCGAGGTCTGCACGGAACGATTTCTCGGCAATCCCCTGTTCAATGATATGCTCGATTAGCTGAATGTAGGGCTTGACGACAAGCCCGATGGCTTTGCGCAGCTCTAGCGAGCTTTGACGCAGCTCGATTTGTGTCACATAAGCCAGATTGATGTTGTTTTCGAGCTCGGTAAAGTGAATTTCGCAAACTTTGCGGAGAGCTTCATCGGCGGTATTCGTTTCCTTCACGCTGCTGTTGAACATGGAGACCAGATTTCCGAGACGGGCTTGAAACAGAGAAATAAGGATATCTTCCTTGTTTTTAAAATATAAATAAATCGTACCGTCCGCGACGCCTGCCTCCTTGGCGATCCTCGAAATCTGGGAGCCGTGATAGCCGTTCTCCGCGATTACTTTTAAGGCTGCATCCAAAATCAACTCATATTTTTCCAATTTTCTACTTGTCATCAGGCCACCCCGGTGTTAGAATTCAAATAACTGAATGAATCCTCATTCATTTTTCTTAATCTTATGGGAAACAGTGCCAGTTGTCAATGTTTTCAAGGTAAGATTTTATTTTTAAACAAGCTTTGTAACCGCTTACGAAATGTAACCCGTCACCAAACTTAGGTGAATACGAAGAAAGGACGGATGAAAAATGGTGTGGCCAATCGTCAATTTACTGCTGTTTCTCCTTGTGACCGGGTACGGTATTTACTTGTTCTGCCAAGCGGTGTATCACAGACTGCTGTACGTGAAGCTCGGCAAGCCGGTGGATTTCCGGAAGCAGCGTGAAGGCAGATGGGGCGAGTTCCTGGGACAGGTGTTCGGCCAGAAAAAGCTGCTGAAGGACCGGAAGAGCGGCATTATGCACGTGGTGATCTTTTACGGCTTCATCATCCTTCAGTTCGGCGCGCTGGATCTCATTATCAAAGGACTGACAGACGGCGGCCACCTTCCGCTTCCCGCATACGATGTATTCGGTCTGCTTCAGGAGATTACGGTGTTTCTGGTCCTTGTAGCGATGGGATATGCCGCTTACCGCCGGTATGGCGAGAAGCTTGCGCGCCTCAAAAAAGGGTGGAAGCCGAGCATTGTCGTGTTCTTTATCTTTTCCCTGATGCTGTCTGTGCTGCTGTCGCTTACCTTCGAAAGAATCCGGCTCGACCTCGAGCCATCCGCTTACGCACCTATATCCTCAGCGATTGCGGCCATCTTCTCCGGCATGTCCGGAACGGCGGCATCCGTATTGTTCTACATCTTTTGGTGGGCCCATTTGCTTATTCTGCTATCTTTTCTCGTCTATGTTCCTCAATCGAAGCATTTTCACCTCATTACCGCACCGGTCAATATTTGGCTGGGCCGTTCCGAGCCTGTCGGCAAGCTGAGCAAGCTTGACCTTGAAGATGAAGAAGCCGAGTCGTTCGGCGTCGGCAGGATCGAAGATTTTACGCAAAAACAGATGATCGACTTCTACGCTTGTGTGGAATGCGGCCGCTGCACGAACGTCTGCCCGGCTTCCAATACCGGTAAGGTACTGTCGCCGATGCATCTTATTACTAAACTACGTGATCATTTGACGGAAAAGGGTACAGCCATGACAGGTAAGTCGCCGTATGTTCCCGAATATGCTTTTGCCGGGAGTGGAACGCATGCATTGGATGCAGCTGTGTCCGAAACCCATCCCGATTGGTCATCAGCGGACGGCGTGACGGATATTCGCCCGACGCTGGCATGGCAGAAGGCCACCTGGACCCATCAGGACACAAGTCCGCAGGACATGAACTTGATCGGCGACGTCATGACCGAGGAGGAGATCTGGTCCTGTACCACCTGCCGCAACTGCGAGGATCAGTGCCCGGTCGGCAACGAGCATGTCGATAAAATTATCGATTTGCGCCGCCATCTCGTGCTGATGGAAGGAAACATGCCGGCAGAGGGGCAGCGAGCCCTGCAAAATATTGAACGGCAAAGCAATCCCTGGGGATTGAACCGCAACGACCGGGCCAACTGGACCGGCGAGGTGGAAGGCATCCGGGTGCCGACCGTCAAGGACAATCCGCAGTTTGAATATTTGTTCTTCGTCGGATCGATGGGCTCATACGATCTGCGCAGCCGCAAAATCTCCAAGGCGTTTGCCCGCCTCTTGAACGAATCCGGCGTCAATTTCGCCATTCTCGGCAACGAAGAGAAAAATTCGGGGGATACGCCCCGCCGGATGGGCAATGAGATGCTGTTTCAGCAGCTGTGCATGGAGAACATCGAGATTTTCGAAAAATACGGCGTCCAGAAAATCGTGACCGCCTGCCCGCACACCTTTAACACGTTCAAAAACGAATACCCCGAATTCGGGCTCGAAGGGGTGGAAGTCCTTCATCACTCCGAGCTGCTGGATCAGCTCCTCCGCGAAGGGAAGCTGAAACCCCAGTATGAAGTGAAGGAGCGGATCACCTATCACGACTCGTGTTATCTGGGACGCTATAACAACGTGTACGACCAACCGCGCAGCGTCCTCCGGGCCATTCCCGGCGTGGAGCTCGTTGAATTGAAGCGCACGCGGGAGAATGCGATGTGCTGCGGCGCCGGGGGCGGCATGATGTGGATGGAGGAGACGTCCGGCAAACGGGTGAACCTTGCCCGCACAGAGCAGGCACTGGAAGTGAATCCAAGCATCATCAGCAGCGCCTGTCCTTACTGCCTGACCATGATGGAGGACGGGACGAAGATGAAGGAAGTGGAAGAGCGTGTGAAAGCAAAGGATATCGCCGAAATTTTAGAGCTGTCCGTGTTCGGGGATTCCGCTGCTCACAATAAAGGATTTGAAATGGAGGCAAGCACACAATGAACAAATCCATTCGCAAGGCAGCCGTCATCGGCTCAGGAATTATGGGTTCCGGCATTGCTGCACATCTGGCCAATGTCGGGATCCCGTGCTTACTGCTGGACGTCGTTCCGTCTCAGCTGACAGAGGAAGAGACGAAGAAGGGATTGACGCTGGAGCATCCGGCGGTACGCAGTCGTCTTGCAACTTCAGCCATTGAGAAGCTCAGCAAGATCAAGCCGGCTCCGCTGTATGATCCTGCGTTTGCTTCCCGCATTACGCCGGGTAACCTCGAAGATCATCTGCCGCAAATTTCAGGCGTCGACTGGGTCATCGAAGTGGTGGTCGAGAATCTGGAAGTGAAGCAGCAGCTCCTGAAACGTGTAGAAGAGCATTGGAAACCCGGTACGGTGGTCAGCTCGAACACGTCGGGCATCTCGATCAACGAGATGGCGGCCGAATGCGGCGAAGCGTTCAGAAAACACTTCCTGGGCACACATTTCTTTAATCCGCCCCGTTACATGAAGCTGCTTGAAATTATTCCCGGACGGGACACGGAGCCGGAGCTCGTGGCGCGTATGAAGGATTTTTGCGAAAGGGTGCTCGGCAAGGGCGTCGTCATCGCCAAGGATACGCCTAACTTTATTGCGAACCGGATCGGTACTTACGGCCTGCTTGTGACTCTGCAGGAAATGGTGGAGAAGGGCTTCACGGTGGAAGAGGTCGATGCGGTGACCGGACCTGCGATGGGGCGCCCGAAGAGCGCTACCTTCCGCACGCTGGATCTGGTGGGGCTCGACACGTTCGTTCATGTCGCGGATAACGTCCGGATGAACGTCGAGAATGAGCGCGAACAAGCGGTTTTCACTTCGCCGGACGTGCTGACGGGCATGGTGGCACGCGGCTGGCTCGGGGAGAAGAGCGGGCAGGGCTTCTATTTGAAGAAGAAAACGCCGGCAGGGAGCGAGATTTTATCCCTTGACCTGAAAACGCTGGAATACGTGCCGCAGATGAAGCCCAAATCGGCATCGTTGGAGGCCGCGAAAATGGCCAAGGGAGCCGGAGCGAAAACAAAGGCGCTCCTCGGGGCGAAGGACCGCTACTCGGATCTGGCTTGGGACATTCTGAAGCAGGTGCTTGTCTATTCGGCCGAAAAGGTGGGCGAGATCGCCGATTCGGTCAAGGAAATCGACGATGCCATGAAATGGGGCTTCTCCTGGGAACTCGGGCCGTTTGAGACCTGGGACGCCATCGGCTTGGCCCGGTCCGTGGAGCGGATGGAAGCCGAAGGCTTGACCGTTCCCGCCTGGGTTAAAGAGTGGGTCGCTGCGGGACACAAGTCCTTTTACAAGCAGGAGGAAGGCCGGCTGTATTCGATTCATGTGGCGTCGGGCGCATACCGTGAGGTAGAACAGCCGGAAGAAGTCATCAATCTGCGCATCCTGAAAGAGCAAAACAAGGTGGTGAAAGGAAACAGCGGAGCCAGCCTGATCGACCTTGGAGACGGCGTCGCCTGCCTGGAATTTCATTCGCCCAACAATGCGATCGGCGAGGACATTCTCTCCATGATTACGCAGAGCATTGACGAGGTGCGCAGCAATTTCAGAGGACTCGTGATTGCGAACCAGGCACGCAATTACTGTGTGGGAGCCAACATTATGCTGCTCCTCATGGAAGCACAGGACGAAGAATGGGACGAAATCAATGAAATCATCCGGAAATTCCAGTACACAATGTACGCGCTGAAGCGGTTTGAAAAGCCGGTCGTGGCCGCGCCGCACCGCATGTGCCTCGGCGGCGGCGTCGAGTCCTGCATGCCGGCCGACCTGGTCATCGCTGCGCCGGAGACGTATTACGGTCTTGTCGAAGTCGGTGTCGGCCTGATTCCCGCCGGCGGAGGGTGCAAGGAACTGGCGCTGCGGGCAAGCCAAACGGCCGGTCTTCCGGATGCGGATCTGCAGCCGTACATCAATCACATTTTCCAAACCGTGGGGACGGCGACGGTATCGACGAGCGGCCACGACGCCAAGCGTCTCGGGTACTTGCGGCCAAGCGACCGTGTCGCGGTGAGTCAGGATGTTCAGATCTATCAGGCGAAGCAGGCTGTTCTCGGTCTGGATCGCAGCGGCTATGAGCCGATCCCGCAGGAGAAGATCCGGGTCGTCGGGGCGGAGGGTAAGGCCGTGCTTCAGCTTGGTGCGCTTGGCATGAAGCAAAGCGGTTATATCAGCGACCACGATTACCTGATCGCCAGAAAACTGGCCCATGTTCTCGCCGGCGGTGATGTCCCGGCAGGAACCCTTGTCAGTGAGGAGTATATGCTGGACCTCGAGCGCGAGGCTTTCTTGAGCCTGTGCGGCGAACCGAAGACGCAGCAGCGCATGCACCACATGTTAACCAAAGGCAAGGCGCTCCGCAACTAACATCCACGGGAGGGGATATTCCATGAAAGAAGCAGTCATTGTATCGATGGCGCGTACCGCAGTCGGCCGTGCCAAGAAAGGCAGCCTGGCACAAACACGGGCCGACGATCTCGGGAAAACGGTGCTGGAAGCCGTCGTGGAACGCGCGCCGGGCCTTAAAAAAGAAGACGTGGAGGACATCATCATCGGCTGCGCCATGCCGGAAGGCGAACAGGGGCTTAATTTCGCCCGGATCATGTCGCTGTACGCCGGATTCCCGGTGACAGTGCCGGCGCTGACGATCAACCGGTTCTGCTCCTCTGGCCTTCAGTCGATCGCCTTCGCGGCGGAACGAGTTATGCTGGGGCATGCCGATATCCTGATCGCCGGGGGCGTGGAGAGCATGAGTCATGTGCCGATGACCGGTTTCAAGATGTCGCCGAATCCGAAGATCGTTGAGCAGATGCCGGAGGTCTACATCGCCATGGGACATACGGCGGAAGAGGTAGCCGATCGGTTCGGCATCAGCCGGGAAGATCAGGACCGGTTCGCTGCGAGATCGCACGCCAGGGCAGCGCAGGCGCTTGCGGAAGGCAAGTTCCAGGACGAAATCGTGCCGGTTCAGGCCGAACTGAAAAGCGTGGATGAGAAAGGCAAAGTGCAGACGAAAACCTTCGAATTCCGGGTGGACGAAGGCGTGCGGAGCGACACGACAGTGGAGGTGCTGGGCAAGCTGAAACCGGCGTTCAAGCTGAACGGATCAGTCACGGCGGGGAATGCGTCCCAGGTCAGCGACGGGGCTGCGGCGGTCGTTGTCATGAGCCGGGAAAAAGCCGAGGCGCTTGGCTTGCAGCCGCTTGCCACGTTCCGTTCCTTCGCGCTCAGCGGCGTCGAGCCCGAAATTATGGGCGTCGGTCCGGTCAAGGCGATTCCGAAGGCGCTGCAGATGGCCGGAATTACGCTGGAAGACGTGGATTTATTCGAAATCAACGAGGCGTTCGCCTCCCAGTGCGTCCACATTATCCGGGAGCTTGGCATCGATGAGGAGAAAGTGAACGTCAACGGCGGCGCGATTGCGCTTGGGCATCCGCTGGGCTGCACAGGCACGAAGCTGACGACGACCCTGATCAGCGAGCTGAAGCGGCGCGGCGGCGGTTACGGTGTGGTGTCCATGTGCATCGGCGGCGGCATGGGTGCCGCGGGCGTGTTTGAGGTTCATCCGTAAGCTGAAAACGTTCTACAGTGATTTGGTTTTTAACTTAAAAATTCATATCGCAAAGGAGACGGGAACGATGAGCACAACGATGAATAAGGTGATCGGCGGCAGTTATATCATTGAAGACACGGACTTTCACAGTATTGTGACCCCGGAAGATTTTACGGAAGAACACCGAATGATCGCCGAGACGACTGAGGATTTTGTAGCCGGTGAAGTGGTGCCCCATGATGAAGCGATCGAAAAACTGAATTATGAGCTTACGGTGGAGAAGATGCGTAAAGCCGGGGAACTCGGACTGCTCGGCGCCGACGTGCCGGAGGCCTATGGCGGGCTTGGGCTGGATAAGGTCAGTTCGACGCTGATCAGCGAGCGGCTGACCAAGGCATCCGCATTCGCTTTGTCGATCGGGGCCCATGTCGGCATCGGCACGCTGCCGATCGTCTATTTCGGCACTGAGGAGCAAAAGCAGAAATACCTGCCTGCTCTGGCAACCGGCGAGAAGATCGCCGCCTACTGCTTAACGGAGCCTTCCTCCGGTTCGGATGCGCTGGGGGCGAAAACGACAGCCACCTTATCCGAGGACGGTGAATATTATGTATTGAACGGCAGCAAGCAGTTTATCACGAATGCCGGTTTCGCTGACCTATTCATCGTGTACGCCAAAGTGGACGGCAAGGACTTCAGCACTTTTATCGTGGAGCGCACGATGGAAGGCGTCAGCATTGGACCGGAAGAGAAAAAAATGGGAATAAAAGGATCGTCCACTTGTCCGCTCATCCTGGAGGATGTGAAAGTGCCTGTAGAGAATCTGTTATGGGAAGTAGGCAAGGGGCATTTGATCGCCTTCAACATCCTGAACATCGGACGCTTCAAGCTGGCCGCCGGTTGTGTAGGCGCTTCCAAAGATACGATTGAGCTGGCTGCCAAGTACGCGAACGAGCGTGCGCAGTTTGGCCGGAAAATCTCCACCTTCCCGCTGATCGGCAAAAAGCTGGCGGATATGAATACGAAAACGTACGCGCTCGAGAGCATGGTTTACCGCACGGCAGGTCTGTTCGATGTTGGCCTTGCCGAAGTGGATCACACCAGTCCGGAAGTGGGCTATCAATCGGCCAAAGCCATTGCCGAATATCAGCTCGAATGCTCGATTAACAAGGTGTTCGGTTCCGAAACGCTGGATTTCGTCGTCGACGAAGGCGTGCAAATCCATGGCGGATACGGCTTTATTCAAGAGTACCGGGTGGAGCGGAATTATCGGGATTCTCGGATCAACCGCATATTCGAAGGCACAAACGAAATCAACCGTCTGCTCATTCCGGGCACTTTGGTGAAACGGGCCATGAAGGGCCAGCTGCCGCTGATGCAAAAGGCCGTGGCGCTGCAGGCCGAGCTTCTGGAGCCGATTCCTCCGCAAACCTTCGAGGGAACGCTTGATCAGGAAGCCCATCTGATCAAGATGGCAAAGAAAATTTTCCTGATGGCCGGCGCCCAGGCCGTACAGAAATATCAATTGAAGCTCGAGGACGAACAGGAGATTCTGAGCCATCTGTCCGATATGATGATTTCCGTCTATGCGATGGAAAGTGCGCTGCTGCGTACGCAAAAAATCATCGACCGCTCAGGCGAAGACAAGGCTCGCCTGCCGATCCTGATGACGACCGTATTCGTTCATGACGAATTCAATAAAATCGAAACGTGGGCGAAGGAAGTGCTCGCTGCGATGGAATCGGGCGACACACTCCGGACGCAGCTGTCCGTTCTGAAAAAGCTGACGAGAAAGTCGCCTGTCAATACGCTTGGATTGAAGCGTGAAATCGCTGAAAAGGTCATTGCCGCGGAAAAATACGTGCTGTAACAATTCGTGAGATGGGGTGGCCTGGATGTCGAGTAAACCTTGGTTAAATCAGTATCCTAGTGAGGTCCCGCACAGTTACGAGTATCCCAAGCAAAATGTTGCGCAATTTCTAGTGGATTCCGCTTCCCGATATCCAGAGCATATTGCTCTGGATTTCATGGGGAAGAAAATGACATTCCGATCCCTGCTGGTTTCGGTAAACCGGTTTGCGAACGCCCTGCTCCGGCTGGGTGTCCGCAAAGGGGACCGGATCGCCATCATGCTGCCTAACTGCCCGCAGGAGGTCATTGCGTATTACGGTGCGCTCCTTGCGGGCGGCGTGGTAGTCATGACTAACCCGCTGTACGTCCCGCGGGAAATTCAACATCAGTTATCCGACGCTGACGTCCGCATCATCGTGACGTTGGATGCGCTGGTGCAGCGCGTGGAACAGGCGATGACCCACAGGCCGCTCAGTAAGCTGATCGTCACGTCGGTCAAAGACTATTTGCCTTTTCCGAAAAACATCCTATACCCTCTTGCCGCCAAAAAAGACGGAACAAATGTCTCCGTCACGTATGACGATCGGATCGTATCCTTTACCCGCCTCATGAAACAATCAAGCAGCGACCCGGTCAAGGTAGACATCGATGCGGAACAGGACCTGGCGCTCATCCAGTATACCGGAGGAACGACCGGTTTCGCCAAAGGCGTCATGCTGACGCATATGAACCTGGTAGCCAATACGATTCAATCGCAGCTGTGGTTTTATCGGGCACGGATCGGCCAGGAAAAATACTTGGCTGCGCTGCCTTTTTTTCATGTATTCGGGCTTACGGTGCTGCTTAATCAGGCAGTTTATAATGCCGGAACGCTCATCTTGGTTCCACGTTTTGAAATCAATCAGGTGCTGAAGATCATTGACCGGCGGAAGCCGACGGTGTTTCCCGGGGCGCCGACCATGTATATTGCGGTGATTCACCATCCTGAAGTGCACAAGTACGACCTTTCTTCCATAAATATATGTATCAGCGGAGCGGCTCCGCTGCCCCTGGAGGTACAAGAGCGGTTCGAGGAGGTCACGCGAGGCAAGCTGATCGAAGGTTACGGATTGACCGAAGCGTCCCCGGTTACGCATGCCAACAACATATGGGAGAAACGCAAAAACTGCTCGATCGGCATTCCTTTACCGGATACCGAAGCCCGTGTTGTGCATCCCGATACAGGTGAAGAGCTGCCGCTTGGCGAAATCGGCGAGCTGGTCGTCCGCGGCCCACAGGTCATGAAGGGGTATTGGAACCGGCCGGAAGATACGGAGCGCACGCTCCGGGACGGCTGGCTGTACACCGGGGATCTGGCGAGGATGGATGAAGAGGGCTTTTTTTACATTTTGGACCGACGCAAAGACCTGATTATCGCCGGCGGTTATAACATCTACCCGCGGGAAATCGAGGAGGTGCTGTTCGAGCATCCGGATGTGGAGGAAGCCGTCGTGGCTGGCGTGAACGACCCTTACCGCGGCGAAAATGTAAAGGCTTACATCGTGCTCCGGAAAGGCTCGTCTGTTACCGAGCAGGAGCTGAAGCAGTGGTGCAAGGAACGGCTGGCTGTGTATAAAGTGCCCAAGATCTACGAGTTTCGCGAGTCGCTGCCCAAGACGCTGGTGGGCAAGGTGCTTCGCCGCAAACTGATCGAAGAAGAGAATGAGAAGCTGGTCAATCAATCGAAGGTCGACCTATAGGGGTGATACCCGGCGACGCCTAATGAGAAGGAGGGCAAGGACATGAATCCGGAAACGACGGACAGCCTGAAGATGAACCTGAAGCTGAAGCAGCTGGAGAACGCCGCGAAGCATACCTTTTGGGATTTTATCGGATGCGAACTGATTGAACTTAAAGGCAATCAGGTCGTGGTAGCCTTTGATATTTTGCCCCATCATCTCAATCTCATCGGGATCGTGCACGGCGGCATGCATGCTTCAGCCATCGACTCCGCCATGGGCATACTCATTATGCTGGCAAGGCCGGAAGCCAATGTGGTTACTGTGAATTTGAACATGAACTACGTGGCTTCCACGGGTGAAGGGCGTGTCATCGTGACGGCCGAGATCATCCACAGCTCGCGCAAGCTGATAACAGCCCAGGCCTATGCGCGCAAAGAGAACGGGGATCTGCTCGCCTTCGGCACCGGCACCTTCAGGGTGCTGGAAAGGCATGTCCCTGAAGCGCAAACAGAGAGCGATAAAAGGGGGACGATGGATGAGCGTGGTACAAGAACTTGAAGCGATGGCCGGAAAAATGAACGAAC
Source organism: Paenibacillus sp. PSB04 (assembly GCF_025809195.1). NCBI lineage: Bacteria > Bacillati > Bacillota > Bacilli > Caryophanales > Paenibacillaceae > Paenibacillus > Paenibacillus sp. PSB04. The sequence goes on along the minus strand of NZ_CP081301.1, from coordinate 5,060,616 downwards.
AGCCGGGGGCGCTGGATGGGCTGCACGCCTCCTACCATTTTCATATTAAGGATACAGGGAAACATTTGCAGGTATATTTCCATGACGGAACCGTGCGGGTTGTGGAGGACGCTTCGGGTGACGCCGACTGCACGCTGACGATGTCTGAGAGCCATCTTCGGAAACTGCTCCGGAACGACTTGAACACGACGATGGCGTACATGACCGGATCGCTCCGGATCGACGGCCGTCTTGGCCTGGCTCTGAAGCTTCAGGAAATTCTGAAGGAGTATCAGGCTTGAATACCTGGTTTACGACATCGATGAATGCAAAAATATAGGCTGCCTTATGCAGAGCAGCCTATTTGTGCTGTTATTTATAAGAAAGGATAAGCTTAGGAGATTGGGTTTCCTTATATCGCAAGAAAAACTTCCGCTAAATGCGGTCTGGCTTCTTAGAAGGTGCGCCGATAGACGTTTTTTCTTATTTCCCTTTACGGGTTAATTTAGCGAGAGCATCCCATTGTTCCTCAGTGACGGAGCGAAGGTCATTGAATTCGCCCGCCCCCTGCAGCCATTCTCCACCGTCAATGGTGACCACTTCCCCATTGATATATCCCGCATAATCAGAAACCAGGTAGGCAGCCAAGTTCGCCAGCTCCTCTTTGTTCCCGACCCGGCGTAAAGGGACGCGATCGATCATCTGCTGCTCCAGCTCCGGCGTGGGAGAGAGGCGGGACCATGCGCCTTCGGTTGGAAAGGGTCCGGGGGCGATCGCCACCTGGCGAATCCCGTAACGTGCCCATTCCACCGCAAGGGAACGGGTCAGTGCCAGCACGCCGGCTTTGGCCGCAGCGGATGGAACGACATAAGCCGATCCGGTCGAAGCATAGGTCGTCACGATATTGAGCATGGTGCCTCCCTGGCCGCGGTCGATCCAGCGTTTGCCGATCTCCAGGGTCGCATAGAACGTGCCGTGCAGCACGATGTTCAGCACCGCGTCTACGGCTCGAGGGGACAACCTCTCGGTGGGACTGATGAAATTGCCGGCGGCATTGTTGACGAGAATGTCAACTCGGCCGAAATGCCGTTCAACGGCATCCGCCAACTCCGCAATCTGTGCAGGTTCCCGAACGTCGCAAGGAGCATAGAATATTTTGTAACCGCTATCAAGAAATTGTTCGGCTGTCTGCTTCAGCACTTCTTCCCGGCGCCCTGCGATCGCCAGTTTGGCACCAAGCCGTACGAACTTTTCACCCATGGCCCGGCCCAGACCCGTTGCTCCCCCGGTAATCAACACCACTTTGTCCTGTAACAAGTTCTGCGCAAAAGGTTCCATTTCCGATTCCTCCCAAAATATATGCTGGAAAAGAATTCATACTGCTTAACTTCCACTATATCGGAACGGGAAAGCGGTGTATAGAGCAGCCTTTGCTATGTGGGGAAAGGGCACGGATTCGAAGTTATAAGTTTCATCCTCCATCGGCGTACGTGCGGTTGTTCACTGAAGGTTTATCCAGGTACAGGGGACATCGCGGTACCCGGCGGGAGGATGAAATTCGGGTAGAAAAACCGCGGAAAATTGCTGAAACCCCTTTTATTGTTCACATTTTTGTCACATGTGGTTCTAAGCGAACGTCCGCCATAATAAGAAGAAGTAAACGCTTCAAACTAACATTCCTCAGCTTGTACCCTTCCTCCTAGCCCTTTTTCCCGTTGCGATGTCAAGGTCATTCACACATTATGTAAAGGAAGTGAAGAGACTTATGGCAATTAAGCAGGGGCATGCCCAAAGACGTGCCCGAAATCCGCGAGCTGTTCGTCACGTCGGAATTTGTCTGATCCTCACGGTCGTTCTTTCGGTGTTTGGAATTCCTCCTTTGCCTGTCTTTGCTGCGCCTCTCATCGCGATAGACCAACCTTCAGGCCCCTTGGGGCCGGGGATGTCCCGGATTTCCGGATCGTTTTCAGGAGTGTATGACGTGGAGCTCGCCGTAGGCGGCGATTCGCTCGTCAGTGCCCACATGGATGATCCGGAAGCGGACGGCAGCGGAAGCTGGTATGCTGACGTCGATTTCTCCAAGTACGACGGTCCGGTAGAACTGGCAGCTAGGGGAAAAGACAGTGTGACCCGCTATGTGGCCTGGTCTCCCTATATGTCGGTGGAGGTAGACAATCCGGGCGCCGCGCTCCCACAAGTGCAGATTACAAGCCCAGGCGACACTAGCCCCGTGATGGGGAGTGTCAATGTCCACATTCAAGCAGGGGGCAAAAATCCGGTCAGCAAAGTGCAAATCCGGATTAACGGCGGAGAGTGGAAGGATGCGCCTCCCAAAGGATCAGAATACCAATACAAGTGGAAGACAGCGGCTTATGCCGGACGGGTCAATAGTCTTGAAGCGAAAGCCGTGGATGCTAACGGAAATACAGGATACAGCAGCGCAAAATATGTGAAAGTCGCGAACGTATCCAGCCAAGCAATGCTGCAGGAGGACCAGCAGGACCAAGAGGGCTGGACAGAGCAAGATGCCCAGAATGATCAGGATGTTCAAACAGATCAAAATATCCAACAGAATGCCGAAGCGGAACTGAATGTCCAGAAAGACCAGAATGCTCAAATCGATCAAAATGCCCAAGCGCTGCAAAATAACGAAACCGCACAGGATGCCTCAACAGTACAGGATGCCTCAACAGTACAGGGTGCTTCAGCGGTACAAGATAACTTAACAGAGCAAGAGGTACCTCAAGCACAAGAAGCCTCAACAGTTCAAGATGCCCCAACAGCTCAAGATGTCGACACGGCACAAGATGAGCTGACGGCCCCTCCCTCGGAAGAGACAGTTAATGAAGTGAATCCGGATAAGGGGATGCAAATGAATGCAGATCCTGGTTCCGGGCAGGTTGAAGCAGCATCCAGTCCGACGACCGTTACCCAGCAGGTGTACGGCCAGGATCGGGCCATGTGGATCTGGGAAAATGAATCGTACCCCCTGATCATGAACCCGGGTTCACGTAATGTGCTGGATGCTATGGCATCCGACACGTCGACGTTCGGACAGAGACCGATCCGGACGCTGTACCTGGCGGTCGGACCCTATTTCGGCATGCGAATGCTGCAGGACAAACGGCCGGAGGTCAGGGATTTCGTCGGCTGGGCTCATGATAAGGGCTACCAGGTGCAGGCTTTGATCGCCGGCGGTACGACGCCGCCCTATTTCGGGGCCTATGCCCGTTACCGGACTCAGGCGGTGGCCGAGTTCGAAGGTATCCTGAATTACAATTTATCCTCGGATCCAAGGGAAAGATTCGACGGTGTAAACATTGATACGGAGCCTTACAGCCTCGGTGATTTTAAAAGCGCCAAACCTTCGGTTCAGGTGCAGTACCTTGACATGCTCAAGGCATTGATGGACCGTAAGCAGGCTTCCGGCCTGGACCTGCAGGTCGGAGCCGCCATCCCGCGCTGGTTCGACACATCGGTGGACGCCAGCAGCATCTCGTGGAACGGCTCGGTCAAATGGATGTCCCAGCACGTTCAGGATACGCTTGATTACATTTCGATCATGGACTACCGGGATCAGGCGGACGGCAGTGCAGGGATCATTGAACAAGCACGCGGAGAAATCGACTATGCGAATCAGATCGGCAAGCCGAATTCGGTCGTCATTGGCGTGGAAACGATCGATGTCGCCGACGGAGGCGATCCGGAGGCCATCAGCTTCTATGAGGAAGGCCGCACGTACATGGAGTCGGAGCTGAACAAAGTGTACGCCGCTTTCGAAGGAAATCCTGCCTTTGGAGGGATCGCGCTCCATCATTACGGCAACCTGAGAATATTCCCGTCTGCATGGGGACCGGGAGGCGTGTTCTGGCAGCCGCCGCAGGACAGCGAACCGCCATCAGCCGTCACGGGCACGCCGCAGGCGACAGCCTTTGATTATCAGCGGGTCGATATCACCTACGGGCCGGCGTCCGACAACGCCACCGTGAAAGAGTACCGCATTTATCGCGGCACGGATGCGCAGTTTGAACCGGATCCAGCCCACCTGGCCGGTATATCTAACAAACTGAATTTCCGCGACGTTGGGCTGCTGCCGGATACGACATATGTCTATAAGGTAAAGGCCGTCGATTCCTCCGGCAATGAAGGGCCTGCAAGCCAGCCGTTCTCCGCAACGACGGGTCCTACCGATCTGAAGCCGATGATCGTGGGGCAAATGCAGGTCACTTACGACGGGACCAAGGCGACCGTTTCCCTGCAGGTCGTCGACAAAGAGACGGGAGCCGGGCTTCAGGCAACGGTTTACGGCCGGTTTACCTCTATGGGCGGAAAATATGTCGGTGGCGCCACTACAGCGACAGGTACGTACACCGCTTCATCCGAAGCGATCATTGCGGCCGCGGGTAAAGCCGGCTTTGCCGCCCGCAGAATCCTGGCGCCCGGGTACTACTGGGCACAAGCTTATGATTCCCCCGACGGCCGATTCACGGAGTGGGGAGGATGATGCCGAAGCTCTCAAAGGTAACAAGATCGATATGATTCAGTTGGTTGGTATAACAAGAGGGCGCAGTGTTTGTTCTGCGTCCTTTTTTTTCGCTTCATACGAAGTCCCGTTTCTGTAAAGAAAATAGATACTTATAGATTTCGTTATAATATAGATGTATTTTTAGATTTGTCACCAAAAAAGCTTAAAAATCATGCTTAGGCAAGGGATCTTACATTTTGTGGCGAAGGAGTAAGAAGGAGCGAAATGCATCCTCAAACTACATAAAAGGTGTGACTCAACTTTGACGAGACCGAATGTGATCGTGATTTATTGTGACGATTTGGGATACGGTGACTTGGGCTGCTACGGATCCGATGCGATTCGCACGCCGCACTTGGATGCGCTTGCACAAGATGGAGCGCGTTTCACCAACTGGTACTCGAACTCGCCGGTATGTTCACCGTCCCGCGCGGCCCTTCTGACGGGAAAGTATCCCGCAAAAACAGGTGTCAGCCATATTTTAGGCGGAAAAAGGGGAACAGGCGGATTAAAGGCCGACGCCAAAACCCTTGCACAGCGTCTCAAAGAACATGGCTACCGAACGGCTTTATTCGGGAAATGGCATCTTGGATCGGCAGAGGACACCAAGCCCAATGCCAAAGGATTTGATGAATATTTCGGCTTCCAGGCCGGTTGCGTGGACTATTATTCCCACATTTTTTACTGGGGAATGCCGAGTGTGAATCCCGTGCACGATTTATGGAGCAACGGCGAAGAGGTCTGGCGGGACGGCGAATATCTGACGCATCTGATCACCGACAAATCCGTTGAGTTTATCGAGGCAAGCCGGGCTGCCGATAAGCCGTTTTTCCTGTATGCCGCTTATAATGCGCCTCATTACCCGATGCATGCGCCGGAAAAATATATGAAGCGCTACAGTCACCTCCCAAGGGACCGTCAGCTGATGGCCGCCATGATCTCGGCTGTTGATGACGGAGTCGGCGATATTGTGGCAGCGCTTAAACGAGTGGGGGCGTACGAAAACACCATTATTTTCTTCTCGAGCGACAATGGGCCGTCTTCGGAGTCGCGCAATTACCTGGACGGAACAGAAGATGTGTACTATGGCGGAAGCGCCGGAATCTTCCGCGGGCATAAGGGCAGCCTGTTCGAAGGCGGGATTCGGGAACCGGCCATCCTCGTCTATCCATCCATCATCGCTGCCGGACAGACGAAGGATGACGTCGGCATGATGGCCGATATCGTGCCGACCGTGTTGGATCTCGCCGACCTCCCCGTCCCTGCGGCGGAAGAAATCGACGGAAGCAGCATCGTGCCGATGCTGACGCAAGGGGCAGGCACTCCACATCAGCAAATATGCTGGGAGTACGGCAGCCAGCTTGCGGTTCGGGAGGGCAAATGGAAGCTTGTGCTTGGCGGCAAGCTCGACTTTGACCGCACCCAGCCGGACGATGTTCATTTGTCGGATTTGGAGGCGGATCCGGGCGAGCGGATCAATCTGAAGGACGAGTTCCCGGAGATTGCGCAGCGATTGGAAAAAGATGTCCGGGAATGGTATGCAACGCTTCTGTAGTTCTTCCTTGGGGTAATGAAACGTGAAGGATGCACCCGTGACAAAGTTCTCATTGTATTCGGACTTGAGATAAGAAATAATAGAAGGCTGGGGCTGTCATCTAGCAATGCCAGTTAATTGGATCCAAATTATAAAAGGAGTTGATCGTATGCCAACGATTCAAGTGGAAGGCAGAGAAGCGATTAGAGCAGAGGAAGGGCAGAAGCTCGTCCTGGCCCTGGAGGACAACGGGGTGGATATTTTGCACCGCTGCGGAGGGAATGCCAGATGCACGACCTGCCGGGTGGAAGTGTTGGAAGGCGATGCTGGCCCTGTCGGAGAAGCCGAAGCAGCCATTCTTACCACCAAAGGAATTCACGAGCCGAATGTCCGTCTGTCCTGCCAAATTCGGGTACATAACGACCTGACGGTCAGACCTGTGATGACGGTATCTGATTCCGGGATGGATCCTGGTAAAAGACCAGTAGACTAAGGTAATCGGGCCGAAACAGCCACAAAATAAAACGGCTTTCTTTCCGCCAGGTTTCGGGGAGAAAGCCGTTTTTTCGTTATTTCAACAGCCAGAGCGCTGGAACGTTCGGCGGCTCCAGGCTGTCAGCGAGGTATGGGCCTGCCGGCATTCATAGGTCGCTCCGTTATAGGTAACGAGCGTGCCTGGTGTGTAGGCAACATTGGGTGCCCATGCCGCTGCGGATGAGGACGAAGCCGTCTTAGCGGTTACCGCATTGCTGGCGGACGATTCATTTCCCGCCGCATCCACGGCGCGAACGGTAAATGTATAAGACGTGTCGGCCGCGAGTCCGCTGGCCGTGTAGGTCAGCGTGGTGCCGGATACGGTGCCTGCCAGCGTACTTCCATTGTAGACCCGGTAGCCGGTTACGCCAACGTTATCTGTCGAAGCCGCCCATTTCAATGTAACCGTTCCCGAAGTTGGTGTACCGTCAACCTGCAGACCGGTTGGAGCGGTAGGTGCCTGGGTGTCCGGTGGATTTGTGCCAGATGTGGTGAATGTTACGGCACTGCTGGCATCCGAAGTGTTACCCGCAGCGTCTACAGCCCGAACCGTAAACGAATAGGATGTATTGGGTAAAAGTCCGGTGACCTGATAACTGAGGACAGAACCTCCCGTTGTTGCAACAAGCGTGCCTCCGTTATAGACCTTGTAGCTTGTCACGCCGACATTATCGCTCGAAGCCCCCCAGGTCAGCGTTGCTCCTGTTGACGTAATAGCAGATGCCTTCAAGTTGGAAGGCGCCGAGGGTGCCGTGGTATCCGGAGTGCCGCTGCCGCCGCCGAAGTCCACATCAATGACATTGTAGAAGGCGTTGGCGGTGTCCGCGATTTCCCAAACGGCGAGGATCACCTGATATCCGGTGCGGCTGGGGACATTACAGGTGCTGGTATAGGTTGCTCCAGGCTGCACACCGTTATAATTTTCCGAACAGAATGGCGTCAGGTCAAAAGAATCTCTTGTGAGTGGCGCATTAGGATTCCAGTTCTGCTTCGTGATGTAATATTTCCAGCTGGTCGTCGCGTGTCTCGCCGTCAGAGTCCAGCTGAAGGTATTTGTGCCTGGAGAGAGGTTAACCTTGCTCCAGCGGGTCTGAGATTGTTCATCCAGCGTTGGAAAAGCTCCGTTGGCGCTGGCGATTTTACCGTCTGCCGGGCCTGCGGCAGGAAAGCCCTTCGGAGCTTCCAAGCTCTGAGGCTCATAGACAATCGGGCCGCAATTGGTGTTGGCACCCGTTTTGCATAAGTAAGCGCGGCTGCCGGGGGACTGGACATAACCATGCGCGGAAGCACGCTCCACAATCATCAACGTGCACAGCAGCGTGATCAAAGCTAAACTGCCTGCGATCAGCCATTTAAGCACTCCATGCTGTCGTAACCGAATCGTAGTCATCCAAATTTCCTCCTCAAATCCGAATATGAAAACAACATGTGTCATTCTGGCTGCAGATACCGCTTTGGCCGTCCCACCCCCTTATAAGAATATTCATTCAACTTGCTTGGCCAGAGCCGACCGTTATCGGTCAGCTTTCGGAATGTTGGTTATATAAACTCGGCAGGCGAGCTTATATCGGAACATGGATGTCGATTTTGAATCAAGAAAATACATAAAAAATCAATATTTAGTAATAATTAGTATCATTTAACACAACGATAAACCAATTAAGCCTCCCCCTCAATAATAAAAAACAACGATTTAGGTAGTGTTTGAGTGAATCCATTCATAAAAAATTGCGAAATGCGGAAACCTAGTCAAGTCCGCAATGTATTCATCTCCGAACTCATGTGCCTAATTATTCTGAAACCTATATTGTTAATGGGAGGCCACACAACAACATGTCCAATGTGTTAATGATCAAAGCGAATGACCGTCCGTTAGAGCAATCGGTTACGGTTCAAATGTATGAAACGTTCGTCAAAACGTACCGGGATACCCATCCGGATGACGTGGTTACCGAGCTGGATTTGTTCGCCTTGAACCTGCCGAATTATGGGAACACGGCACTTACCGCGCTATTCAAGCGCAGCCAGGAACAGGAATTGACGCCGGAGGAGACGAATATCGCCGATTTGGTACGCGTTCATATCGATCAATTTCTCGCCTCCGATAAGGTGGTCATCGCGTTCCCGCTCTGGAACTACGCTGCGCCTGCCCCGCTGATTACGTATCTGTCCTATTTGGCTCAAGCCGGAACCATGTTCCGATACACACCCGATGGCCCCGTCGGTCTAGCCGGGGGGCGTAAAGTGGTTCTGCTGAACGCCCGGGGCGGCATTTACTCCACGGAGAACATGGCTCCTTTTGAAGGCGCGATCCGGTTCGTGAAATCCAATTTGATGCTGTGGGGAATTACACCGGAAGAAATCATTATCGAGGGACATAACCAGATGCCCGCCGAAGCCAAGGACATTATTCAAAAGGGACTGGATCAAACAGCAAAATACGCTGTAACGTTTTAAACGAGTATAAAGAAAGCATTTCGGCTGTACGGCAGTCGGAATGCTTTTTTGTATTTTCTTCGGCAAAGGTTAAGGCAACCCACATTTTTCATAAAAAAAATGAGTTGACAGAAAGCGCATTTCATCGACTATAATATGTAGACCGTTCGTTATAATTTTGAAAGGAGGTCATAAGCGCGATGACGGAAAAGCCCAATTCCCGTGAATCCATCGTGGAAACAGCAACGCGTCTTTTTGCCAAACAGGGCTATCACGGAACGGGATTAAACCAAATTATCAAGGAAAGCCATTGCCCAAAAGGCTCATTGTATTATTATTTCCCAGAGGGCAAGGAGGAGCTTGCCCAAGAATGCATTTTACGGATTAAAAGCGCGGTATCCGACAAGTGGGAAGAGGCTTTTAACCGGTTCGACGATCCGTCTCAGGCCATTCAGCATTGTATCGATGTGATTGCGGCCGATGCCAAAGCCACCAATTTCGAAGGGTTTATCCCGCTCAGCTTCTGGAATGCGGTAGAAACCTCCTGCATCAGCAACTCCCTGAGGGATGCTTGTCAAGGCGTGCTTCAGGAGTGGGAGAGAGTCTTGACCACACGGCTGCAGGATGCCGGGGTAGAGCTGTCCCGTTCACAGGAAGCTGCGACAGTCATCCTTTCATTACTCGAAGGATCGCTGCTGATCGCCCAGACGAACAAGGATACGGGACCTATATTCCTTGCATCCAAATATGTTGGCATATTGCTGGACCGCCTTTTGGCCAAAAATACATCGGATGAAACACAGAAAGAAAAATAAGGCCGAATGAATAGAGAGATTACAAATATCAGAGAAAATAGATAGAGACATATAAAGAGAGATAAGAGAGACATTGGACATATGACAGGAGGATGGGATTGTGGAAGCAGCCGTACAGCATACGCAAGCTCAAATGCAAACGGAGAAAAAATTTAAAGTTTTACCGATCATGATTTCACTGCTTATTGCCGGATTTATCGGCATGTTCAGTGAAACGGCGCTGAATATCGCGCTTAGTGATTTGATGCAGGTCATGCATATTACGCCTTCGACAGCGCAATGGCTGACAACCGGATACCTCCTGACGCTGGGCATTCTGGTCCCGGTGTCGGGATTGCTGCTGCAGTGGTTTACCACAAGGCAGCTGTTTATTACTGCGCTCAGCTTTTCGATTGTCGGGACCTTGATTGCGGCGCTAGCGCCATCGTTTGAATTTTTGATGGTGGCCCGCGTCGTGCAGGCGATCGGAACCGGTATTATGCTCCCGCTGATGTTTAACACGATTTTGGTCATTTTTCCACCGGAGAAACGGGGAGGCGCGATGGGAATCATCGGGCTGGTCATCATGTTTGCGCCGGCGGTCGGACCGACGATCGCGGGTCTGTTAATCGAGAACCTCAGCTGGCACTGGATTTTCTGGCTGTCCCTGCCGTTCTTGATTCTGGCTCTGGTATTCGGCATTGCGTTTATGCAAAATGTATCCAGCATCACCAAACCGAAGATCGACCTGCTGTCCATCGCGCTGTCCACCATCGGGTTCGGCGGCATCGTGTTTGGCTTCAGCAGCGCCGGTGAAGGCAGCGGTGGATGGACGAGCACCAAAGTGATCTTGTCGCTGGTTATTGGCGTGGTCGGCCTCTTGCTGTTCGGATGGCGTCAGCTGTCGATGAAGCAGCCGATGATTAACCTGCGCGCTTTTAAATACCCGATGTTTTCCGTTGGCGTAGTGATGATCTTTATCAGCATGATGATCATTCTGTCGTCGATGCTGGTACTGCCGCTGTTCCTTCAGGGTGGTTTTGGCAAATCGGCCTTTTATGCCGGCCTGCTCATGCTGCCGGGGGGAATCATCAACGGGATCATGTCACCGATTATGGGACGGCTGTTTGACAAATACGGACCGAAATGGCTCGTGTTCCCCGGATTTCTGGTGGCTGCCGCATCCCTGTGGTTCTTCTCGGGCGTTACGGCCGCGTCAGCGGCGTTCCTCGTGATCGTGCTTCATACCTGCCTGATGATCGGCATTTCGATGGTTATGATGCCGGCACAGACGAACGGGCTGAATCAGCTTCCGCGTGAATACTACCCGGACGGCACAGCCATCATGAACACACTGCAACAGGTAGCCGGTGCCATTGGCACAGCGCTTGCTGTCAGCGTGATGTCGGCAGGCCAGGAGCATTACGCTGAGGCGCACCCCGGCGGCAATCCGCTTGACGCGTTGACTTCAGGCGTTTCAAATGCGTTTATGTTCGGGATGATTATCGCAGTCATCGGATTTGTGATTGCGCTGTTCATCAAGCGTGTACCCGTAAATCATCAGAAATGACAATAGAGAACGAAGCCTGGTATCGGTTGATACCGGGCTTTGTTTATATTTGAGGAATTGCTAAGTTTTAGCGGGCTGTCGTCAGAAAAATTGTCGCCCCAAGCTTCCTGGTATATAATGGGGTTCCAGTGGAGGTCCAATAAACGTACATTGACGGATCAGCCTGAATCGATAGTCCATTCATGAGGTGATACACTTGAAGCAAACACCGCCCAAGCTCCCGCTGACCCCCGAGGAACGCGCCCATTTAAGAGCCTTTAAAGTGAAATTGAACGATATTGCCACCCTCGATACCGCACAGTTATCGCAAATGCTGGAAACCACCCGCGAACGCGCCAACATGCTAAAGGGGCTGGCCATATTTCAATCCGTGCCCTCGATTGGCCCGAAAGTGGCCGCAAGGGTGGTTGGCATGGGATACTACTCGCTGGATGAGATTAAAGACCTGGACGGCGCGGACTTCATAGACAAAATGGAGGTGCACCTCGGATACTGGGAGGATCCTTGCCTGGAGGATGCTCTTCGCTGTCTGGTGCATCATGCCAACCATCCGGGCAGTGAGCGGGAATGGCCTGATTTTACCGAAGAAAGGAAAAAATACCGGGAGCAATTCGGATATCCGGCAACAAGGCCAGCAGCAGCCTGGTACGAGCACCGGGGGAATGAGGCAGCCCGGAACAAGTAAGGGGGAATAGGTTTGATTCAGCAAAAGGTACATCAGAAAGTAAACGATATCGAGGAAATAGAGCTGGAACTGACCCGGTTTAACGCAGGGCGGGCGCTTTCCTCGCAAGACAAGCGTCTGGAAGAAATTCGAATCGGCAGTGCCCGTCTGCTAATCGAAACTACCGGTCCGGATTCGCTCTATTACAATCGGGTGAAAGGATTCGGGATCGCGGATCTGGAGCATTTGGACCAAATCGTCAGCGAATACGAGCAAAGAAATGCCCGTCCTTGTTTTGATATGGCACCAACCCGGCTGAACGAGCAGGTTGCGCTGGCTTTGCACCGCAAAGGATTTCTGCCCATAGATCAGCTGGCATTTTTGGAGGCAGAGCCGGTGGAGGCTGCAACAGTGCATCCGGATATGACCATTGAACCGGTGGACGAAGGCAATGTCGACGTTTTGCTGGAGGCCGTCAGTGAGCTGATGGGAGGCGTTTCAGCTGATATTTTGGCGAGAAAAAAACGGTACTTTACCCTCCCTGTTTTTCGGAATTACCTCGCCTATTCGGATGGACAGCTGGCCGGGATCGGATCGATGTTTATCCATACGGGGAAAGGCTATTTGGCCATCGATTATACCTTGCCCGCGTTTAGGGGCAGGGGATGCCAAACGGCGCTGATCCGCCATCGGTTGTCGGAGGCCAAGCGGACTGGCCTGTCGACGGTGTACACGGATGTGGTGTTCGGCTCTTCAAGTCATAACCATATGCTGGTCCAAGGGTTTAGGCATGTGTATACCAATTCCTTTTGGGTCAGAGACCAGTAAAAAACACTCCCTGCGGGGAGTGTTTTTTTTGCCTACTCTTTGTACTGGTTTATGCTGTCTTGCAGCAGCTGGAGCACCAAATCCCTCAGCCGGGGCGGCGATACAACCTGCACATCCGGGCCAAATCGGAGCAGCCTCCGGGCTGTAAACGGGAACTCCTCAAGCGGAACCGGGCCGCTCCACTGTCCGTCCGCAGCTGTATGCAAAATCGGGTCGTCTTTGGCAAGCCGCATACCAAAAGGGGTAAACCGCAGCACTACCTCAGCTTTGTCCCGATCATCGGTTGACTGCATCCACTCCGCCAGGGACGGCACTTCCGGATCGATCGCACCGGTTTTTTCCACATGCTGGATCCGGTCCACGCGAAAAAGGAGCGTCTTCTCCGGGTTTCGCGCAGGCATATACCAATAGCCATTCTCAAAATAAATGCCAAAGGGGTACACGTTGTGCTCCTTATCGCCTTTGGCAGACTTATACGCGATCCGGATTTCCTGTTTGGCGATCGAAGCTTCTAGAATTTCCGTCGTCCAAGGTGCAGGCTCATGCAGCTGCATCATTCGGAAAGAAATATGGCTGCGCATCTGATCGATGTTCGTCTGTACGTCGGAAGGCAGGGACCCGTAATATTGCACGGCCAAGTGGGAGCGGATCGCGTCAAAAGGGAAGTCGGGCACCTTCTCCAGCATTTCGAGCATCAGAAACAAACCGAGCGCCTCGGTTCGGGTCAGCTGCAGCGGCGGCAAAATTCGGTTCTCCAGCGCGCGGTATCCGCCGTGAGCCCCTTGTTCGCTGTACAGCGGAAAACCGATTTGCTGCAGGTAATCCAGGTCGCGCTGGATGGTCCGGACCGAGACGTTAAAACGCTCGGCCAATTCGCGAGCCGTAAACTTCTTCCGTGAGTCAATGATCCGCATCATCGCTAATCTCCGCTCATTCATGATATCCTCCTAATTACGTCAATATATGTCGTAGTTACATTGTAACATATGAATAGAAGGGAGCGATAAAAACATGGAAAGCTCGAAAGTAGTGCTGTATCTCGCGGTTAGTCTGGACGGATATATTGCGCGATCGGACGGATCGGTGGACTGGCTGTTTGATGTTGAAGGCGATGGCGGAGACAACGGATATGCGAAGTTTTACGGGCGCATCGGCGCACTGATGATGGGAAGGCGTACTTACGACGAAGTGCTTAAGCTGTCGGAACAATTTCCGTACAAGGGGAAACCTTGCTATGTGGTGACCCGATCGGAGCATCCTTCTTCCCCCGATGTGATGTTTACGGCCGAGGATTTGGCTTCTCTGGTCCCGAAGGTCAAAGCAGAGTCAAAAGGGGACGTATGGCTGGTTGGAGGCGGGCAGTTGACCAAGGCTTTCCTGGAAAAAGGACTGCTGGATCGAATTGAGATGACGATCATTCCTAAAATTCTCGGCGAGGGCATCCCGCTGTTTCCGGAAGGAACGGATTTCACCCGGCTGAAGCTGGTCACAGCCGAACCGATGGGGCAGATGGTATCTCTGGCGTACGAAGTGTTGAAAAGATGATAGCTGACATAAACTAACCAGCTGCCGGCTCGGTTGGATGTGTCTGCCTATCGGGCAAGCTGCAGTATAGGAGAAGCTGTGGTAATGAATTGAGTTAAAGGACTACCTCCTCTAGAGGACCGCTACAGAAAAAAACGCCCCCAGGCCAAACGATTAGCCGGGGGCGTAACACTACACAATACACGAAGACGCTTGGTTATACGCCAGCGATCTTGAATTACGATTTGAATTCGGCATTCACCGGATCCGTTATTAGCTTCTTTGCGGAAGACGCAGCAAACCAAGTTTTCTTCCATTGGCCTTTCGCCGCCAAGACTACCAGTACACTGGCTATGGCCACACCGCTCAGAATCAGAAACCCGGGCGTGTACGACCCGGTAGACTCGTACAATCCGCCGAGAACAAGCGGCAGCAGATAACCGCCGAACCCGCCGGCAGCGCCGACGATGCCTGTAACGATGCCGATCTCATCACGAAAACGCTGGGGCACAAGCTGGAAGACCGAGCCGTTACCGGCACCCAGGCACATCATACCGGCAAAAAGAAGGATGGAAATCACGTACAGCGGCGGCAGCGAGGAGACACAGGCGAGCATGATGGCTGCCCCGGTATACAGGATGAGCAGCATGCGGACGCCTCCGATCCGATCGGACAAATACCCGCCCACCGGACGGAAGAGGCTGCCGGCGATGACGCAAATGGTCGTAAAATCGGCGGCATGCACAGCGGAAAGATTATATTGCGTATGAAAAAAGATCGTCAGGTAATTGGTCAGACCGACAAAGCCGCCGAACGTCACGCAGTACAGCCAGCAAAATAGCCAGGTATCCTTTTGCTTTAACACTGAGCCGTACTCGGACAATTTTTTGGGGGCAGGCTGGTTGGGGCTGTCTTTGGCAAAAATGCTGAAGAATATAAACACGATGACGATCGGGATCAAGGCGATGCCGAATACGGCTTCCCATCCGCCAAAATGCTGTGCCAGCCGGTTCGCGAACAGCGTGCTCAGCACTGTGCCGCTGTTCCCGGCTCCGGCGATGCCCATCGCCAGGCCTTGATACTGCGGCGGGTACCAGCGGCTGGCGAGCGGAAGCGCAGCCGAGAACGAAGCCCCGGCAATGCCGAGCAGCAGGGCGATGACGTGCAGCTCGCCGAGCGAGTCCACGAACCGCCAGCCCCAGATCAGCGGCACCATCGTCAGCAGCATTCCGAGCTGTCCGGTGCGCTTCGGCCCGATATAATCGGTCAGGAAACCGAGGACCAGCCTTAATACCGAACCACCCAGCACCGGCAGCGCGACCAGGTTCGCTTTTTGGGACGCGGTCATCGGATAGTCCTCCATCATAATGACGCTCAGCGGTCCGAGGAGCACCCAAATCATAAAGCTGATGTCAAAATAGAAAAATGCGCTGAATAAAGACGGTTTATGCCCACTTTTCCAAAACGTCGTGCCTTCTTTCATCTCCATCTCCTCCATATCTTTTATCGCATATAAAACAAAAAGCCGCAGATTGCCCATAAGCGGACAACCAGCGGCCTCATTGCCATGGGAAGTATTCTTCCCGGATGAAAGATCACGTCTTTGTGATTTCGAAATGAATTATAGTGCAATGTAAAATGCGTGTCAATAAACTATACATAAATTTTGTTATTGGACATGATTTATTGTGTTATTGGTGAATATTAGAATGTCGTGTAATATATGTTGACATTAACTTTGTTTTCGATTATGCTCAGTTCAAATCCATTATCCGGTACAACGGTGTACCTGTTGACTAACTGGCAATGACGCCCGTTCTCTTGATCTCCAAGGGACGGGTTTTTTCATTTTTAGGCCTGGCCTACACAGTTTTTTAGCGGAGGTGACTGCAATGGGGAAGCCCAGGCTTGTCGTGGTCGGCAACGGGATGGCAGGAATGAGATGCGTGGAGCATATATGCGATTTTGCGCCCGACCGGTATGAGATCACCGTGTTCGGAAATGAACCCCATCCCAATTACAACCGGATCATGCTGTCGAAAGTGCTCCAAGGCGGAACAAATGTAAATGATATTACGATCCATGATTGGGATTGGTATACAGAACGGGGGATATCCCTGTATACCGGAGAAACTGTACTTCGCGCCGATCCCGACCTGCAGCTGATTTACACGGAATCCGGGCGTGTGGAGTCTTATGACCGGCTGATTATTGCGACCGGCTCCTCGGCCTTTATGCCCAAAATTCCAGGCATTCATAAGACGGGAGTGACGGCTTTCCGGAGTATCGCGGATTGTGAGCGGATGATGGAAGCTTCCCGAACGTATAAGCATGCAGCCGTGATCGGCGGAGGACTGCTCGGATTGGAAGCGGCAAGGGGACTGCTAAACCTCGGCATGGAGGTCGATGTCATTCATAACGCTTCGTATCTGATGAACCGGCAGCTGGATGCCTCCGCAGCGGAGATGCTGAAGCGGGAGCTGACCATGCAGGGGATGCGCTTTTTGGTTGAAAAACGTACGGAGCGTATTCTCGGCAGAAAGCGTGCGGAAGGCCTTCAGTTCTCTGACGGCAGCCGGCTTGGGGCTGACTTGATCGTTCTGGCAGTGGGCATCCGTCCGAACATTTCCGTAGCGGAAGCCAGCGGCATTCGCACAAACCGGGCGATTGTCGTGGATGATTATATGCAGACGAGTGCCGACCATATATATGCTGTCGGGGAATGCGCGGAGCACCGCGGCATTGTCTACGGCTTGGTAGCCCCGTTATATGAGCAGGCCCGCGTACTCGCCATGCATTTATGCGGGCGGCACACGGAGCCCTATCCAGGCTCAGTACCTTATGCACAGCTTAAGGTGTCAGGCGTGGAGGTATTTTCCGCCGGGCTGATCCAGGGTGGGGATTGCGAAACGGCGCTGCAGCACTACGACGGCGTGAAAGGGACCTATAAGAAGGTGACGATGAAAAACGGCAGGATTGCCGGAGCTGTGCTCTTTGGCGACACCTCGGAAGGGACGGAGCTGTTGGGCTATTTAAAGCGGCGGGCGCCGGTGTCCGCCTTGAAGGCGCTGCCTGCCGGGGGGAATTCTTCATTGGCCAAAACGGCCGAAGCTATGGGGGATCAAGATACGGTTTGCAATTGCAACAGTGTCACAAAAGCTGCCATTATGGAAGCCGCCGGTCTGGATGGGGCACAAACCGTGGACCAGATCCGGGAGCGGACCAAGGCGTCCGGTTCCTGCGGAGGCTGCAAGCCGATGGTGGCCGCGATCCTGGAGCTGGCGAAGTCCTCGGGAGGGAAGAAGCCGGCTCCGGCCGCTGCTCCGGTGCCGATCTGCGGCTGCACGGACATGGACCGTGCAGCGGTCCGGGCCGCGCTGTACCCGGGCAGCGATGCAAGCGTCCAAGCAGCCATGCTGCGTCTGGGCTGGAAGCGCCCGGAAGGCTGCCCGGTATGCCGATCGGCCGCCGCTTATTATCTCGGCATCCATCGATCGGCCGGCGACGGAGGGCCTATGATCCGGGCGTCGGCAAGCCCGGTCGTCTCACCAGGAATTCCGCATACGGAGGCCGGGTGGATCGCACTCGAACTGGAGCGAAGAAGCATGGGGTGGTTCATGCCGGCACGGATACGCATCGCAGTGTCTGCGGGTCCGCGCGACCCGGCGGGTGTCCTTGTACATGATCTCGGTATCGGCGCATCCCCGGCCGGATGGGAATTGTACGCCGGCGGACATATGGAGCATCCGGTCAAGCCGGGTCAACTGATTGGTGTCCTGCCCGATGCCGGGGACATCATCGACATGGCTCTCGGCTGCCTTGCGCTGTATCGGGATTCCGCCTATTATCGGGAGCCTGTGTGGGAGTGGTTGGAACGGTACGGGCTTCAGCGTTTACGGGAGAAGCTTCTCGATCCCGATGAGCGCGAATCGCTGCTCGAAACGATGGACATGGCTCGATCGGTGGGGATCAATACACACCTTGATACTCAATCCGAAGAAAGGACGGTGGGCATATGACGCTGACGATGAATACGCAGTGCCCTTTTTGCAGCGTGCAGTGCAAAATGACCGTAGAGATTACACCCGGGGAGGCCAGGCAGCGATCGGGATTTCAGGCGACGGGAGTCCCCAATGCCGCATCCGAGGGGCGGCTGTGCGTGAAAGGGATGAACGCACACCAGCATGCTTCAAGCCGGGATCGCCTCCTGTATCCGCTGGTGCGGAAAAACGGAGAATTGGTCCGCGCCTCTTGGGAAGAGGCATTGGACATCGTCGCAGCGCGGTTCTCGGCCATTCAGGAGGCGTACGGCCGCGATGCTGTCGGTGTATATGGCGGCGGTTCATTGACGAATGAAACAGCGTATGCGCTCGGCAAATTTGCAAGAGTGGCCCTCCGAAGCCGGTATATCGACTATAATGGGAGATTTTGCATGTCGGCTGCGGCATCGGCCGGGGTGAAGACGTTCGGGATCGACCGGGGGCTGACCAATCAGCTGTCGGAAATCCCGCTGGCCGAATGCATTATTCTCGCCGGCACGAACATCGCGGAGTGCCAGCCGACCCTCATGCCTTATTTTATCCGGGCGAAAGAGAATGGGGCATTCATCATCGTCATTGATCCCCGGGCAACCGCGACAGCGGAACTGGCGGATCTTCATCTCCAGGTGAAGCCGGGAACCGACAGCGCTTTGGTGAGCGGTATGCTGAAGGTTATCTTGGACGAAAATTTGATCGACTCGGCATTTATTCAGAGCCGCACAAAGGATTTTGACCAGCTCAAGGCTGATTTGCTCCGAATAGATTTGGAAGGGATTGCCGAGTTAACAGGTGTAAGCGTTGAGCAGATAAGAACCGCTGCTGTGACTTACGCCAAAGCGGGCACCGGCATGGTGTTTACTGCGCGCGGCGTGGAGCAGCATGCCGATGGCCATATGGCGGTCCGGAATTTTCTGAATATGGTTCTGGCCACCGGTAAAATCGGCAGGGAAGGCTGCGGCTACGGTGCCGTTACGGGTCAGGGGAATGGACAGGGCGGCAGAGAGCATGGACAGAAGGCGGATCAGCTGCCCGGCTACCGTTCGATTGAAAATGAAAACGACCGCGCGTTCGTGGCAAAGGTTTGGGGAATTCCGCCCGAAGAGCTCCCTGGAAAAGGGGTATCCGCCTATGAAATGATGGAGCTCGTACACCAGGAACAGATCAAAGCGTTATTCGTCATGGGCTCGAATCCGGTTGTTTCCAATCCCCATGCTTCGCTGGTGGAGGAG
Organism: Paenibacillus sp. PSB04; assembly: GCF_025809195.1. NCBI lineage: Bacteria > Bacillati > Bacillota > Bacilli > Caryophanales > Paenibacillaceae > Paenibacillus > Paenibacillus sp. PSB04. The sequence continues at coordinate 5,040,959 of NZ_CP081301.1, read as the reverse complement.
GGCATCCGGAAGCTCGATTTTCTGGTCGTCGCCGATATGTTTCTGTCCGAAACGGCAAAATACGCGGACGTTGTCCTGCCGGTCACTTCCTATATGGAAAACGAAGGGACACTGACGAATCTGGAAGGCCGCGTGCTGCTGAGGGAAGCAGCCAGACCGGCGCCGGGCGAGACGCGCCATGATTGGCAGATCTTGTGCTCGGTTGCGGAAAAGCTCGGCAGAGAGGCTTATTTTCCGTTTAAGGATGCAGAAGAAATTTTTAATGAGCTGAGGAAAGCCAGTCAGGGCGGGATTGCCGACTACTTCGGGATTACTTACGAACGCCTGCGGCGGGAAGAAGGCATTTACTGGCCGTGCCCGTCAACCGACCACCCGGGGACAGGGAGGCTGTTCGAACACTCCTTCGCTCACGCAGACGGACTTGCCCGGTTTCAGACGGTACCTGTTGCTTTCCAGGGCGAGGAAACGAACAGCGAATATCCGCTCATCATGACCAACGGCAGGGTGCTTCCACATTATTTGACGGGCGTTCAAACCCGGCGCAGTCCGGTGCTCGCCGCAAAGTTCGTGGAGAGCTTCATGGAGATTCACCCGCTGACCGCGCGTAAGCACCGGATTGAAGACGGAGCGCTCGTACGCGTCAGTTCCAAACGGGGGACGGTTACCGTACGCAGCCGGTATTCTGACAAAATTCGTGAGGATACCGTATTTATTCCGATGCATTGGGGAGACGCCCAGAACGTGAATTTGGCCACCAATCCGGAGCTTGATCCATACTGCAAAATGCCTGATTTTAAAGTCAGCGCCGTCCGGGTTCGGCCTCTTGCCGAAGAATGGTCAGAAGATGAAGGGGAGATTATTTAGAAAAAATATACGGCATATCTGAGTTCAGCATTAGGTTTATCAACAAATTGGTCTGCTCCAAATCGCTGTGGATTGGCCCTTATTCCCGCCAATGACTCATGCTACAATAGCCGTGTCATGGAATTTACGATGCATGAAAGGGGAGAGGGCACATGAATATTTTGATCGCAGGCGCTTCCGGAGCGGTTGGCCGTTTGCTGGTGCCGCGGCTGGTCCAGGCCGGCCATACAGTGACAGGTACGACTCATCGGCCGGAAAACATACAAGTCATTGAATCATTGGGAGCTAAAGCCCTTGTCGCGGATGCATTTGACCGGGATGCTACTTTTGCAGCAGTCCGCGAAGCAAGGCCGGAAGTTGTCATCCACCAGCTGACATCCCTCGGCAGCCGGGTTTTCGCTGAAAACTCCCGCATTCGGGTGGAAGGAACCCGTCATTTGGTCGATGCCGCCCGTGAAGCCGGCGTGAAACGAATCATTGTCCAGAGCATTGCGTGGGCTTATCAGCCGGGGAATGGTCCGGCGACAGAAAATGTACCTCTGGATGTCGAATCTGCGGATCCTTCCCGTAAACGCAGCGTGGATGCCGTTGCTGCACTTGAGGAGACCGCAGCGGAAATTCCGGAGCATGTCATTCTTCGCTACGGGTTGTTTTATGGTCCCGGAACATGGTATACAAGCGGTGGGTATATGGCCGAAGAGGTGCGTGAGGGACGAATGTCTGCCAATGAAGGAGTGTCCTCATTCGTACATGTGGAGGACGCCGCCCATGCCGCATGCCAAGCGCTGGATTGGCGGTCCGGTGCTTATAATATTGTAGATGACGAGCCGGCTCGGGGCACCGATTGGCTCCCGATTTTTGCAGAGTCGGTCGGTGTTTCCCTGCGGCACACAGCTGCAGGTGAGGGGCAGCCTTGGGAACGTGGTGCGGCAAATGCCAAAGCCCGCGGACTGGGATGGAAACCGCTGTACCCCTCGTGGCGTACCGGTTTCGGAGGGAATCATTAAAGCTGACGAAATAAACGAATGCACCGCTTGAGAGACATCGGACAGCCCTGGGCTGTTCTAATGCTCTACAAGGGGTGCTTTTTTATGTTGGGGAAACCAGCGGTATTTGTGCTTGACTCTCACCTATACGTGAGAGTTTAGTATGGGTATGGGAGGTGCTTAAGTTGATGTATAAAATTGGACAGTTGGCCAAGGAGGCCGGTATCTCCATCCGCACGCTGCGCTATTACGATGAAATGGGTATCCTGACCCCCTCTTTCGTATCTGATGCCGGATATCGGTACTACAACGAAGACGACATCATGAAGCTGCATCACATTACGACTTTGAAGCAGCTTGGGTTTACACTGGGACAAATCCGAAACGTCTTAGAGACGGAAGCCGGGGAGTCTCACGCTGAAAAATGGACACACGCAATTCGGGTGCAGCTTGATTTGCTCCAGGATGAAAAGCATCGCCTCGAGCTGCTCGAGCGCCGGCTGCTGACGACGCTGCGCACGATCGAGCTGCGTGGTGACGTACCCGTGGAAGAACTGGTCCTGTTCATCCAGATGCTCCATTCAAGAGAAGCCGACTCGGCTGCAAAATCCGTCCAGCGGAACAACAGGGTTCGGCAGTTTGCTCCCGACGAGCTCCCGATTATCGAGAAGCTGCCGAAGATGGATGAGGATGATCCGCGGTCGGATGAATGGATCGGCCTGCTGCGGGACATTCATCGCCACCTCGAGGAGCCGCCGGATTCACCGGCATCCAGACAGTTGGCACAGCGGCTGCTGACCATTGGCGAAGGGTGGTTTGATGGCAGGCAGGGAAGACGTGCTGGAGAAGTATTGGGAGTGGATTCGTCCCGAAGCCGGTGAAAGCGAAAAGGTCCTCGGACTGGATGAAGATACGGTAAACTACATCGACCGCATCGTCGACGAGTATTTGCGGCACGAGCAAGAACAGCAAACGGATAAGACGAAAGGAAGGGATCGAAATGAATGAGCAAGCAAAAACCGCGACGGCAGCGAAACCCGTGAAATCACGCAAACCGTTAAGCAAAAACCAGGCGTGGGCTTATGTGGCGATCGGAGGACTCCTCGAAATCGTCTGGGCTTCAGGCTTCAAATATGTGGAGATTCCCTCCATTATCGTGCTGATCGCCCTGCTGACGAGCTTTGAGCTGGTCATCCGTGCAGCGAAGGTTCTGCCGGTTGGGACAACCTACGCCGTTTTTGCCGGAATCGGCACGATCGGAACCGTCGTTGTGGAAGCTATGTATTCCGGTGGTATTGGCCTGCTGAAAGTCGGCATTATTTTGCTCTTATTGCTATTTATCATCGGTTTAAAACTTACCAGCGGGGAGGAACACAGCTAATGGCTTGGGTGCTGCTTATTGCTGCCGGATTGCTTGAAATCGTCGGCGTGATCGGAATCAAAAGGGTATCGGAACAAAATAACTGGACTAATAACCTCATTCTTATTGGCGGTTTCATTGCAAGCTTTTCATTGCTGGTCAGAGCGATCGAGTCGATCCCTCTGTCGACGGCTTATGCAATCTGGACGGGGATCGGTTCGGTTGGGGCGGCCGTTGTGGGCATGATGTTTTTCAAGGAATCGAAAACGCCGGTTCGCCTGTTTTGCATCATGGGCGTCATCGGCTGTGTCATCGGGCTTCGGCTTGTTGAGTAAACCGCACCCTATCTGAATAAGGCAACGATGCAAAACCCCGCTAAACGGGGTTTTTTGTGCTGAAATCCGATGTACCGTAAGGGTTGTGCCAAACCGCTGGACAAGAAAAAACGGTTTAATGCCGGAATTGATCATCGAATGTTCAGGTTTTACATACATATTTCATGAACATGGAACGTTTTTAACAAAACCGGTTTAATGTAGGACTTGTACTTGAGACAAATTCCAAGCCAAGACATGAAGGAGAGGATCAGGCGAACGTGGTTACGATTGCTGATGTAGCAAAAGCTGCGGGGGTTTCGAAAGGTACGGTATCCAGCGTGTTCAGCAAGAAACGTCCCATCAGCAAAGAGGTCACGCAGCGTGTGCTTAAGGCGGCGGAGGAATTGAACTACAGGCCGAATTACTGGGCAAGAAGCCTCGTAAACCGGAAAACCAACATTATCGGGCTGAACATGCGCAGCGAGAAAATGCCGCTGGACGCGTTTCAGCACGACCTGCTCGACGGCATGATGGAGGTTTGTTATGAACATGGCTACCGGATATTGATCAACATTTTGCAGCCTTCCCTGCTGAAGCAGGTGGAGCTAATCGCTTCAGATCCGGTGGACGGAGAAATTTTGCTCGACCCGATTCATGACGATCCCCGAATTGAAGACCGGCTGAAGCGACACGTCCCCATCGTTGTGGTGGGACGTCCATCAGGTGAACGTGCCGGACAGGTATGCTCCGTCGATAACGACAATATCGCGGCGGCCGCCAAAGCGGTCAGGCTTCTTCTATCGCAAGGGCACCGGCGGATTTTGTTTCTCAACTCGGCGAAGGACCGGACCGTCGCGGAGGATCGGGAGCTAGGTTATTATTTGGCCCACCGCGAAGCCGGTGTGGATCCGGTGGCAGGACTAATCTTGAACAAGCCGGATGACGATGGAACCTCGATCCGCTTCGGTTACGAGACGACCCTGAAGATGCTTCGCGAACACGCTGGCATTTCCGCCGTCCTGGCGGACAACGAATCGATGGCTATGGGCATTTATCAAGCGGCGGAAGCGCTTGGACTTGACATTCCCGGAGATCTTTCGGTTATCGCCTTCAGCGGCGGCGAGCATTTCCCGCCCGCAATGCACCCGCCGTTAACCGGGATGAGGCTGGATGCAAGAACAATCGGCATGGAAGCCGCCCGCCTGCTGATCGAGCAGGTGACTGCCGGCGCAGCCGGGGTTAAGCGGATACTCCTTCCGTCCGAACTGGTGGAGCGCGGTTCCTGCGCTTACACCCATTAAACCGTTAACACATTGCTATTTATAAGAAAAACGTCTATCGACGTACCTTCAAAGAAGACAGACCGCGTCCAGTGGAAGTTTTTCTTGCGATTATAGAATCGTTCAGCTCCGCTGAAAATTTATCATTCTATAATCTAAAAAAAAATCATGGTTGGAGGTGTTTTGAATGAAAAGAAAGTCAGGCATTTTGATGGCAACCCTGCTGGCAGGTTCACTCCTTGTCACGGCATGCAGCAGCAGCGGCGGAAGCGACACGGGTAAGGCGGCGGAAGGGGGAGCGGATACCGGCAAGCAGCCGGAAATGAAGCTTCGCATTCTCTCCGCTAATGTCGGCGGGAAAACCCCGGATGAGATGAAACAGTTCGAGGCTGAGATTAAGCGGTTAACCGGCATTGACGTGACGATCGAAAAGCCGGCGAGCGACTACGATCAGAAAGTGCTGACCGTGCTGGGTTCGGGCGAGAAATACGATCTGATCGAGCTCAGCGACCTGGGCAAGCTGGATCAATTTGTCGGGCAGGGTGCGGTGACGGATCTAAGCGATTTTGTAAAGGGGTCGAGCACGCTCTCTGATCCGAAGGTGATTCCCGCCGCTGAATGGGATCAGCTGAAAGACAAGGATGGCAAAATCCATGCCGTCTTCACGAAATTCCAGGGCGGCACGATGCCGATCATCCGTAAGGACTGGCTGGATAAGCTGCATCTGCAGGAGCCGAAAACGCTGAACGAATATTATCAGGTGTTAAAAGCTTTTAAAGAGCAGGATCCGGATGGCAACGGCAAAAACGATACTTACGGCTTGAGCACGTCCGGCTTATATGACATTCAGGGGTTCATGAGTGCGGCCGGTTTGAAGTACCGCTACGTGATGAAGGACGGCAAGCGGACGATCCCGTATGCTTCCGACGAAGCGATTCCGATGTATGAATGGTTTGCCAAGCTGGTCAAGGAAGGCATCATGGATCCAAACTTCGTAACGAACGATACTGGCAAAATGCGCAACCTGTTCCTCACCGACCGGGTCGGCATGGTGACGTACTGGGATGCCTGGGTTGGCATGTTCAACAACCTGCGTAAAGAGCAGGATCCGAATACAACGTTCCAGGCGGAAGCGATCGCCAGCGCTGCCGGTCCGGACGGCAAGATCCTGATGCGCCGGGGCGACCCCGACTTCTGGATCGTGCCGCAAAATGCGCCGCATGTGGAAGCAGCCGAAAAATTCCTGGAGTTCTGGAACTCCAAGGACGGCATTACCCTCGGCAGCCTTGGTATTAAAGACGTCGATTATACCGAGAGCGGCGGCCAATATACGCTGACGGCAAAGGGCAAGGAGCACAACATGGACCATGGCGTGCCGTTCTGGTACAACGAAAACGTCAAGTCCCCGTTTGACAAACTGCCGGGCGTCGAGGCCGCCCAAGAACTGGTCAAACAGCATGCGACGCTGGAACTAGCCCTTCCGGGCTGGCCGGACGCGGAAAAAATCGTGCAAAATTACGCGCTGAAAGCCATGTCCGGGGAAATGCCCGCCGCCGATGCCGTCAAGAAAATGCGGGAGGAACTGAAGAGCGCGAATTTGATCGACGAATAGCTCCCGCGGTTTGATTTTACACGATAGGATGTGAAGTTAGACAAGATGAGAGCGATTCGTAAATACGGCGTACTCTATGCCATGATGCTTCCCGTCGTCATTTACTTTATCATTTACGGTTATTACCCGCTCGCGCGGGGTCTGCAGATCAGTTTTCAGGACTACAAGCTGATGGGGGAGCGCCCCTATATCGGATTTGCGAATTATGCGGCCGTGTGGCATGATCCGTTTTTCTGGAAAGCGCTGGGCAATACGGTGGTGATCGGGGGAGGCATTCTGGTCTTCGGATTTGTCGCCCCCCTGGTCATCGCTTTATCCCTGAATGAAGTCATGACGGCATGGTTTAAAAAAACGGCGCAGATGCTGCTCTACATCCCGCATTTGCTGTCCTGGGTTGTGATCGGGGGAATGTGGATCTTCCTCCTTTCACCCGACACAGGGATCGTCAATTTGGTGCTGCACAAGGTGGCCGGCATCGAACCTATCCATTTTCTGGCCGAGTCCACCTGGGCGAGATGGGTCATGATCCTGGTCTCCACATGGAAGGACATGGGCTACAGCTGTATCCTGTTTCTTGCCGCGATCGTTTCGATCAATCCGTCCTTGTACGAAGCAGCCCGCATGGACGGGGCCACCAGATGGCAGCTTGTGCGGTTCGTGACACTTCCCCAACTGAAAGGAACGATGAAAGTCATTATCCTCCTGAATACGCTCGGGGTGTTGAGGATCTTCGATCAGGTCTTTGTCCTCCGCAATCCGTCGACCTCTTCCCAGGTCGATGTGCTGATGATGTACACGTTTCAGAAGGGCATTATGGAAATGCAGGTCGGTGTGGGTGCGGCCGCGAGCTTTTTCGTTCTGGTCTTTACGCTGATCTTGACGCTTGCCGTGCGGACACTAACCCGATTTGACGAGGTGGAATAGATGATGAGACACGCGAATTACGGTTTGAACGCCAAGCGGATGTCGGTGTTCGATTGGCTCAACGCCTTGTTCATTATCTGCCTGATGCTGACGATGATCATTCCCTTCCTGAACGTCATTTCGCTCTCGCTGTCCTCCGGGGTTGCGTCTATGCGGCCGGATATCATCCTGTTTCCCAAAGAATTCAGCCTGGAGGGATATCGCACGATCTGGAACAGTCTGGATTTGTGGCGACCTTTCCTGAACAGCACGATCGTAACGGTCTTCGGAACGCTGCTGCATGTGCTGCTGTCGTCGCTGGCGGGCTATGTACTGATCCATCCCCGGGTACCGGGAAAACGGCTGATGATCACCTTCATCCTGATTACGATGATGATTCCACAGGAGGCGGTGCTGATCCCGCTTTACGTGGTCAACAAGGACTTCCACCTGATCAACACGCTGACGGTGCTGGTGCTTTCTGGACTCGTCTCGGGGTTTTCGATCCTGCTGATGCGGAACTTCTTCATGAGCATCCCCTACGAAATTTCGGAATCCGCCAAAATCGACGGTGCGGGCGACTTCTGGATCTTCGCGGCCATTTATATGAGGCTGGCGACCGCCGGATTGGCTACGGTGACGCTGTTTGAGTTCGTGGGACGCTGGAACATGTTCACGGCGCCGCTGATCTTTATTAATGATAGCTCGAAATATACGCTGCAGGTAGCTCTGAAAGCCATGATTATCGATTCCAGCACGTCTTCCAGCAACTACCTCATCACCACGAATGTGAAAATGGCCGGAATCATGATCGCCATTCTGCCGCTGATCGTCATCTATCCATTTGTGCAGCGGTTCTTTATGAAAGGGATCATGCTGGGCGCCACGAAAGAATAAATGGGATGAAAGAAGGGGAACACGCCATGCAGGCACATATGAATGAGACGGAACCTTTGCCGGTCGTAACGATCGGGCGGCAAGTGAACATATCTCCCGAAGAGGAGAAAACGTACCTGGAAGTGCGCTTTCACGTTCCAGCTGATGCCGAACGGATCCATGTCGCTTACCGGTACGACCGCGCTGACGGGGAGACGGTGATCGACCTTGGCCTGCGTTCCCCGGAGCGGATCGTCGGCTGGAGCGGCGGTGCCAGAACCGAAATGTTCGTCGGATTGGAAACCGCGACCCCCGGATATGCCTCGGGCGATATCGCCGAAGGAGAGTGGGCCGTGCTGCTGGGCGCCTACAAAGTACCGGATGAAGGAACGGAGGTTGCGGTCTCCATCGAGATCCAGCTCAAGCATAAACGGTGGATTCCAGGCGATTTGCATGCCCACACCTATTACAGCGACGGCAAACACAGCGTCGGCGAGGTTTCCCGCTTATGTCTGGATAAAGGGCTTGCCTTTCTGGCCATGACCGACCATAATACGTTCTCCCAAAACCGAAACACCCTGGCAAAGACGGAAGAAATGCTGCTTATCCCAGGCGTCGAGATGACCAATTATAAGGGGCATGCGAATTTGCTCGGACAGCTGGATGCGCTGGAGGACTTCAGGGTGTATACGGTGGAACAAGCTTCGGAACAGCTGGCCAAAGGAAGGGAAAAGGGAGCGCTTGCGGTGTTGAATCATCCTTTTTGCACGGACTGCCCGTGGGAATTCGGCTTTGACGTTCCGTTCGATGCGATCGAGGTGTGGAACGGCCCGTGGCGGGAGCTGAACGAAACGGCGGTACGCTGGTGGCAGGAACGGCTGGCCGAAGGCCGGCGGATCGTGGCTGTGGGAGGGAGCGATTTCCATGGACCCCATCCGTGGGTTCAGCATGGACGGCCGACCGCGCACGTGCGGTCCGAGTCACTAACCGCAGCCGGAATTCTGGAAGGGATTCGCCGGGGAAATGTGGTGCTGACGCTTGATCCGGACTCCACGTTTATCGATTTTCAGATCAATGGCGCTTGCGCCGGGGATCAGGTACAGCGAAACTCTGAGCGTGGAACCGTTCTTCTTGAAGCCTTGATCCGCCGGGCCCAAGGAGATCAAATCAGCCTATGGTCCGACCGGGGATTGGAGCGGCAGTGGACGGCAGCAAATAAGGAGTTAACCTTGACCTGCGAGCTGCCCCAGGACCGGCTCTTTTACCGGATGGAGGCCAGACGCGATATGGGGGAATTGGGGGCACAGGTGATGACCTGCCTGACCAATCCCGTCTATTTAAGATAATTTGATCATAGAACATTTCAAGTGGTATATTGCTTTTCACAAGAATGTCTAGCGTTTATAATCGATCATAGAAGTGAGTACAGTCTATTGACCGTATTCACTTTTTTCTTTGTAAAGCGTTAAAATGATGATTAACAGCATGTAGCGGCGTCATCACGAACAAGGGGGTAATCCAATGAATGTTATCATTAGACAAGAAAAACTTGAAGACATTAACGAAGTCTACGATGTCGTTCAAAAAGCATTTGAAGATGCTTACTATTCAGACCACGATGAGCATCATTTGGTAAAAAGGCTTAGAAATTCGGCGAGCTATGTTCCGGAATTGTCCCTTGTAGCCGAATGCAGGAACAGAATCGTGGGTCATATTCTTTTTACGGAAATAAAAGTGGGGAATCATACGCTGATTGCCCTTGCACCTGTTGCTGTATTACCAGAAATGCAAAGCAAGGGCATTGGGAAGTTGCTGATTATGGAAGGCCACAAAATCGCTGCACAGCGTGGTTATAAGGGTTCTGTCGTTATGGGTCATGACAAATATTATCCGAAATTTGGCTATAAGAAAGCCAGTTCATATGGCATTAAAGCGCCATTCGACGTTTCTGACGATCATTTCATGGCTGTTGAGCTTATTGAGGGTGGTCTTACCGATGTCCATGGCGTTGTAGAATATGCAAAGGAATTTTTCGAAAATTAGAAATATGATGTAAGATATTTTGGCAGGAACTTTAGCCAATCTGCGTTGGTCTTAGAGTGAAAAATAAAACCGTTAAGCCGATCATCTGCGATGGCTTAGCGGTTTTATAGCGTTAATTTGTTGGCGCACCCTAATACAATACTCTCCACAGGTAAAAGGTGGCGTATGACTCCCAGCCCGACCAGCCTGCGGACATCTGCCGGATTTCCGCCTTGGACGGCTTGCTGTCCCTTCCCAAAATATGCTTCATGGCGTTGTGCAGCCCGACATCGTCGATCGGAAACGCCGACGGAAACCGCAGGCACCGCATGGATACGTAGTTCGCCGTCCAAGGCCCGATCCCCCGGATGCTCGTCAGCATCTTTTCTGCCGCCTGATGGCTTCCGGTTTGCAGCAGCCCTAGCTTATTGAGCTCACCAGAGGCGATTCGCTGTGCGGTATCGATGAGGTATTCGCATTTTTTGACGGTCATCCGCAGCACGGCAAGATCTTCAACCGAACATGCCGCGATTTTATCCGGTGTCGGATACATCCAGTACGTTTCTCCCTCGCAATCCACACTTCTTCCGAAGTTCTCCACCAGGCGTCTTTTGAGCGTATAGGCATAGGTCAGGTTGATTTGCTGCCCAAGGATTCCCCAGGTGACGGCCTCGAACAAGTCGGGAATGCCGACGGTCCGCAAGCCTCGGAAGGACTGCACGGGACCTTTCAAAAGGGGATCGGATTCGGCCAAACGATAGAAGGGGACGATATCCCGCTCCAAATCGAACCACTCCCGCACATAACGGGCTACCTCGGCGCGTACCCATTTGCGGGAAGGGGCCGTATCGCCAAGAAAACGGACCACCAGCTCCCGGCAGTCTCCGGCACGGATTTCGATCACCGGTGTCTCGTCTGCGACGGAAAGCGCTTTGTAAATCCGGTTGTTGTCGATCCGGTGCAGACATTCATTGGAGGAGCGCAGCAAATATTTTACGTTTTCCTCGAAATTGAATTCGGCAGGGATGAAGAGCTTGATCTCGTGCTTATGGTCCTCCCAGGAGCCGCGGGGAAGGGTAGAGCAGCAATTTCTGCATGGCCGGTACCCTGCAAGCTCGGCTTCTTCCCGGGTATGGAAGCGAATTGTATTTTCAGGTTTAGGACGACCGCTGCACCACGGGGTGCAATAAATGTTCATTGTGGTGACGCCCGTAAAATAAGGCGCATCCCAGACCGAATGCATCGTCTCTTGTCGGCATGTTGTAGACATAAGAGGTCCTCCTTTTGCATCTTGCTTACCTTACCAGTGTATACCGAAACCTGGACGCTTTCATTTCGTTATCTTGCTTTTACATTCCCAAGTTCATCCCAAGCGATCCAAAGAAGGGTATACTGGGGATGGAGGTGAGGCAGATGAAGGATCACAGGAATGACCGGGATATAGACCAAACCGAGATGAAGCGCCGGACGAAAGAGGATATTCCGGAGGAAAAGTGGCGGGCGATTGTCTCCAACGATGCGGATTATGATTTCCGTTTCTTTTACGGGGTCAGCACGACAGGGATTTTTTGCCGGCCTTCCTGCAAATCCAGACCGCCTAACAAGGAGAACGTACGGATCTTTCAACATGCGGAAGAGGCGCTGGCGGCCCGCTTCCGGCCGTGCAAACGGTGCAAGCCGACCGGCGAGAAGCTGCCCGATCAGGAATGGGTGAACCAAATCACCGATTATATCGACCGTCATTTTCGGGATAAGCTGTCTTTGGAACATCTGGCTGATGTCTGTCACGGAAGTCCTTTTCATCTGCAGCGGACCTTTAAGCGGGTGCAGGGTATCAGTCCGGTTGAATATATCCAGCGCAAAAGGATACAGGAAGCGAAACACCTGCTGGCCCACACGGACCAATCCATCACGGAGATTGCCGCGGAAGTCGGGAATGCGAATGTCCCGTATTTTATTACGCTGTTCAAAAAAATGACGGGTCAAACGCCGCTGGAATTCCGGCAAATATGGCAGCACGGCGCTGCCCAGGAGGTGCAAACATATGAATATGAACATGATCACAGCAAGCAAAACTGACCTGGTAACCCTGTACTGGGACAGGCTCGACGGAGACGGCTGGAGCCTTTATGCAGCCGCTACGGCCCAAGGGCTTGGTTATGTCGGTTCCCACGACGGTTCGTTTGATGAACTTGAGGCCTGGGCGGCACAGCGTTATCCGAACCATCAATGGGTTCGGGATGAAGTGACAATGCTTCCTTACATTACGGAGATCGCTGAATATCTTCAGGGAACAAGAGAAGCATTTACGATTCCAATGGACGACCGGGGAACCCCGTTCCAGCGGGAGGTATGGCGGGCACTCTGCTCCATTCCTTATGGGCAGACCACAACCTATTCCGAGATCGCTCACCAGATCGGACGCCCGGCTGCGGTGCGGGCCGTTGGCGCGGCGATTGGAGCCAATCCGGTGCTGATCATGGTGCCCTGCCACCGTGTCATCGGAAAGAGTGGGGCGCTTACGGGATACCGCGGCGGCCTAGAAATGAAAGAGCGGCTGCTTGCGCTCGAAGCTCGCCAATCCATCCCGGCTAGGGGACCGCGCCATGCCAACTAGTATCCGGGAACGGATTCAGATGGTGGATTGGGGCGCGCTCCGGAAGACGTTAGACGATCAAGGATATGCCAAGCTGCCTGCCATTCTAACTCCGGAAGAATGCGAAGAACTGATTGGAACCTACGCAAGCGAAGAACGGTTCCGCAGCACGATTTCGATGGCCCGGTATCGCTTTGGCAGCGGAGAATATAAATACTATGACCGCCCGCTGCCTGCGGCGGTCCAGCAGCTCAGGGAAAATCTGTACCCGGAGCTATCCCGGACCGCCAACCGTTGGCATGAGCAGCTCGGCATGGATGCGGGGTATCCGGCGTCCCTTGACGAATTTTTGGAAGAGTGCCACCGGCAAGGCCAGCTGCGGCCTACGCCGCTGATCCTGAAGTACGAAGCCGGGGGCTACAACTGCCTGCATCAGGATTTGTACGGCGAAGCGTATTTTCCTTTTCAGGTCGTGTTCGCCCTGAATCAAAGGCAGCAGGATTACACCGGCGGCGAGTTTCTGCTGGTAGAGCAGCGTCCGCGGGCGCAGAGCCGGGGGCATGTGATCACGCTCGAGCAGGGTGAAGGGCTGATTTTCCCGACAAACTACCGGCCGGTTCAAGGGACTAAAGGCTATTACCGAACCACGCTCCGTCATGGGGTAAGCACAGTACAGACTGGTATTCGGTATACGCTCGGTGTTATTTTTCATGATGCCACCTGAGCGTATCCCCTCCTTTTTTTGAAATGTCGCGAGCCTGTATTGACAACGCTAATCGGAAGTTACAGTATTAGGGGAGATGCAATCGCTTTCAGGGTGAGGTGGGTTTAAGGGCGGCAGGGCATCGTCCACAAACGTGTCTTATCGGCAGACCTTATGCTAACACCGCATTAGGAACGCGATTGAACTGCCCGATTCTTATGGAGTAAGAGATTTAGTGGACTTGTACCAAGGTTTCACAATACGGGCAGCAACTACAGGAAAGTGTGGGGATTGGATGCCAAATTTATCGCTGACGACGTGGAGTCTGCACCGCAATCTGGGACCGCTGCGCTGGACGCAGTGGGATGACGAGCGGAAGGAACACGTCACCCGGGTAGAAGAGCAGCCGGAGAAGCTCTCGCTGCTTGAACTGCCGGCAGTGCTGAGAGACAAGGGCTTCACCACGATGGAAATTTGCCACTTTCATTTCAAGGACACGAGCAGCAGCTATCTTCAAGAGCTTCGCGAGGCGATTCAGCAGGCGGGGATGCGTTTCTATACGCTGCTTGCCGATTACGGCGACATTACGAATCCGGATGAAACGCGCCGTGAGGCAGATATGGAGTGGCTGCAGCGCTGGATCGATATTGCGTCCGCTGCGGGGGCAGAACGGATCCGGATTATCGGCGGCGATGCCGATCCCGGCGATGCCGAAGCACTCAAACTCGCCGCCAGCCAGCTCCAGCGACTGATCGATTACGCGTCGGATAAAGGGGTTCGCATCATCACCGAGAATTTTCATGCAATGACCTCCACGGCGGACAACTGCCTGGCTCTGCTGGATGACTGCGGCAACCAGCTTGGATTGACGACGGATTTCGGCAATTTTAAGGGGCCGACCAAGCTGCAGGAATTGTCCAGAACGATTGCCAGAAGCGAATCCATCCACGCCAAAGCGCAGCAGGACGAACAGGGTAACCTTGACGATGCGGAATTTATTTCGTGCATGGAGCTGGTGAAAGAGCATCGGTATGAAGGACCAATTACGATCGTCTATGATGGTCCCGGGGACATGTGGGACGGCATTAATCGGGTAAGGAAGTTAGTCACTCCGTACTTAGGCTGACAGTGACGTCTCCTATGGCTGGAAGATGAACATGAACGTAATATGAAAGTTTAAAAGGCGATTTGCTTCGGGGAATTTCCCTGCGGCAGGTCGCTTTAATTTAACGTAACATTGTTATGTTCTATTTGACAGGCCATTACGGGCTAATAGGTTTTTTGGGCACGGTTTGTCGTTTTGTCGATAAAAAGCGCCCTTGTTGCGCAATGTGTCGAAGGGAAGGAGGAGGGGAATTCGCCAATAAACTATCATTTTTATAAAAAACTGCTTGTTTATTCCCATCGTTACATCTTTTCGAAACAATGTTACGCTTGATAAGCGGACAAATCCGGATGATTCAGCCAGCTTGGCGATGTCATGCCCGCACATATGATGAAAATAAAGGGCGGAAGAGCTTCTTTGGTCAGAATTTTGAAAATGGCTCCATTCGGAAACGATTCGAGCATGCTGTAAAGTGGGAGACTTCACTTCAGCATATAAAAAGCTGCGCATTTCAGAAGAAGGGAACGATTCCCTTTCTGTAATGCGCAGCTTTTATTGAATATGGCGTTATCTGGCCAACCATCCTCCGTCGACGCAGAGGACGTGGCCGTTGACATAATCGGATGCCTGGGAAGCGAGGAAGACAACCGGACCCTTCAAATCTTCCGGCGTGCCCCAGCGGCCTGCCGGAATCCGGTCCGTAATCGATTGCAGACGCTGTTCGTCCGAGCGGATTTGCGCCGTATTGTTCGTCTCCATGTACCCGGGGGCAATGGCATTGATCTGGACGCCTTTGCCAGCCCACTCGTTGGCAAGCGCTTTGGTGATCCCGGCAACCGCATGCTTCGCCGCCGTATATCCTGGCACATTAATGCCTCCTTGAAAAGTAAGCATGGACGCAATATTGATGATTTTGCCGCTGCCGCGCTCGAGCATGTGGCGTCCGGCGAGCTGGCTTAGGAAGAACACGGTGTTCAGATTCAAATTGATCACGTCGTTCCAATCCTGGCGCGCATGATCCGCTGCCGGCGTACGGCGGATGATACCGGCATTGTTCACCAAAATATCGATGCCGCCATAGAAGGAAAGCGCCTGCGCAAACACTTGATCCAAGGCGTCCGTGTCGCTTAAGTCGGCGGAAATTTGTTCCGCCTTCCCACCAAGCTTGCGGATCTCCTCGACCGTCCGGTCACTGTTCGTCGAGGAGATGCATACGACCGAGGCTCCGGCTTCCGCCAGGCCAACGGCCATGCCTTGTCCCAGGCCGCCGGAGGTGCCGGTGACCAGGGCGATTTTACCCGTCAAATCAAACATCGAATATCAGTCCTTTGCATGGGATAGGTTGGATGCTTCACTGCGCATTCGCCACTTCGAGACGGGCGCCCGCTTGGCGAACGGCTTCAGCGAATTCAGGGCTGCACCCTGAGTCGGTAAGGATCGCTTCGACTTCGTTCAGCTTCGCAAACGTCAGCAGGGCGCTTTGTCCGAATTTGTGATGGTCCACCACAGCGTAACAGGTACGCGCGGTCTCGAGGAGCGCCCGTTTGATGTCCAGAAGCTCTCCGGTGTAGATCGTCAGCCCGTCTTCGGGATGCAGGCCCGTTGCCGACAAAAACGCCTTGTGAATATTCAGCCGCCGAACATAGGTGACCGCTTCCGGCCCCGCCAGCATGTTCCGCACGCGGTAACCTCCGGGAACGACAAGCCGGATGGCGTCCTTGCGGGCAAGCTCCGAAATGATGTGGACATCGTTGGTGACGACGGTCAGGGGCTGGTTGTCCAGCGCCTTGGCGATTTCAAGCGTTGTGCTGCCGCCGTCCAGGGCGATGACGTCATTCGGTTCGATGCGCGATAGGGCAAGGCGGGCGATATCCGCCTTCTCCGCAGCGTGGCGCGCCAGCGGTTCCTTGGTGGACAAAATGCCGAGCTGGTCGCTTTGCGCCAGAATCGCTCCGCCATGCACCCGCTGAAGCAGACCTTTGTCCTCCAGCTTGGCCAGATCCTCGCGGATCGTCTTGCCGGTGACGTTCAGCCGTTCGCTCAGTTCGGCAACCGTCACCTCCTGTTTGGCCAGGAGCAGTTCCATAATGTTTTCGTAGCGGCGTAAAGGGTTCATTGGTTATTCATCCATTCGTTCGAGTTTTATCTTATTTTAATTCATCCATGCCGACAGGGTCCATATCCTCAAAGATTTGGTTCTCGCCGGCCATGCCCCAAATGAAGGTATAGCTGTTTGTTCCAACGCCGCTGTGGATGGACCAGCTTGGGGAAATAACACCTTGTTCGTTGCGGACGACGAGGTGGCGGGTTTCCTGCGGCTCACCCATAAAGTGGAAGACGTTGCCGTCTTCCGGCATGTCGAAATAGAAGTAAACCTCGGAACGGCGGTTATGCGTATGGCACGGCATCGTGTTCCACATGCTGCCCGGCTTCAAGAGCGTCATGCCCATGACGAGCTGGCAGCTTTGGATTCCGCCGGTATGGATATAACGGTAGATGGTGCGCTCATTGGAATTGCTCAAGCTGCCCAGGTTGTTCGGCGAAGCTTCGCTGATAGCCGCCTTAACCGTCGGATAAGCTTTGTGGGCAGGTGTGGAGTTCAGGTAATATTTAGCCGGATTGGCTTTGTCGCTGCTGCTGAACACCACTTCCTTGGCACCGAGTCCCACGTAGAGGCAGTCCTTCGAATCGATGGAATAGTCCGTGCCGTCGACGCTGATTGTACCCGGTCCTCCGACATTGATGATACCGATCTCGCGGCGCTCCAGGAACGTATCGGCACCCATCGTTTTCGGGTCGGCTTCGAGCTTGACGCTCTGATTTACCGGAACCGCGCCGCCGACGATGAAACGATCGACATGCGTGTAATAGAGCGTGAGCTGATCCGCTACAAACATCGACTCGATCAAAAATTCCTGGCGCAGGCGAGCCGTATCAAACGCTTTCACTTCTTGGGGATGGGATGCGTATCTAATTTCCATGTTCGTACCTCCATAGGTTCATAATGGTTTATATCAGTTCTATAATGTTCATTATAGTTCATCCACTTAGGATTTCAAGCATAATTTAAAGCGGATACATTTCCACAATTGACCAGCAATTCAGCGATCTGTTATGTTGAACTTGGAATGCAGATCTCTTAAATCGAGCGTTATATAAGTTGAACTAAAGAATACAGAGTGTACCAATAAACCATTTCGATGTTTCGACTTATATCACTCGTACAACGATGGAGGTGAAGATATGCCTGAAACGATCAACATCCGGCCGGCGGAGGCTGCGGATCTCCCGTTTCTGTGGGAAATGCTGTTCGCTTCCATGTACACGCCGGAAGGGGAGCCACCATTGTCCCGCGATATCCTTGCACGCCCTGAAATATCGAAGTACTTGGACGATTGGGGAAAGGAAGGCGACATGGCCTTCATTGCCGTCTCCAGCGAAGGGGAGCGGCTGGGATCGGTCACGCTCCGATTGTTTGATCCGGAATATCCCGGATACGGATATGTGGACGAGAATACGCCGGAGCTGGGCATGGCCATCCTGCCGGAACACCGCGGCAAGGGGATTGGAACCCTGCTCATGCAGCGGGCGTTCGAGGAGCTGCACGCCGCAGGGATACCGTCCGTATCCTTAAGCGTGGACCCCAGAAATCGTGCGATGAAGCTGTACGAACGATTCGGGTTCACGGAAGTCGGCATGTCGGGAACATCGGTCACGATGAAAGCACAGGTTCACCGTTCGGGCATACAGGGAGCCGAGGAACCAATACATAAATCGAAAGCGGGGAATAAGAACATGAGCCAAAGTGCCAAGAGGCTGGACAAAGAAATAACGAAGCGGGTCAAACTGGACTATCTGCTGCATCTGCCTGAAGCTTATGAAAGTGAGCCTGAGAAAAAATGGCCGCTGATCCTCTTCCTTCACGGTTCGGGGGAGCGCGGGAGCGATGTGGAGCTGGTCAAAGTGCATGGCATTCCGAAGTTAGCCGATCAGGATCCGCAGTTTCCGTTCATCGCCGTCTCGCCTCAATGCCCGGAAGACTCGTTCTGGGCGATGGAGGAAGACGCTTTAATGGCTCTCCTGGAGGAAGTGGAAGATACCTATCGCGTGGATCCAAAGCGCATTTATTTAACGGGATTAAGTATGGGCGGTTACGGTGCATGGCAGCTGGCTGCGATGTATCCAGATAAATGGGCGGCTGTCGTCCCGATTTGCGGAGGAATGGAACCGAAATATGCCGAGCAGATCAAGGATATCCCGATTTGGGCCTTCCATGGGGCTAAGGATGATGTCGTTCCGCTGTCGGAATCCGAACAAATCGTGAAGGCGCTGGAAGAGATCGGCGGGAACGTGAAATTTACGGTGTATCCGGACGCGAATCACGACTCATGGACCGAGACTTACGCTAACAAGGTATTGTATACCTGGCTGCTCAGCCACTCATTATCTTAAAATAGCAAAGGATGGATATGACCGGTGGAGCACCGGACGTATCCATCCTTTTTTTTGTGTGCAAACATCATAATTCATTCGATATTACGTTCTGCGACCCCTTAAAATATCGTTTAACCACATCGTAAGCCAGCTTCGGCCTGCGGTACCGGTCGACGATGCCTTTGCTGTTTTGGGCACCTGCCCGGGACAACAGCCAGCCGGTCGCATCGGTGACACGGCAGTCGCAAAACTGCCAAATATACATACCGGACAGGAAGGGGCTTGATGTGTATGCTGCCAGGTTGGCTTCAATGATATCCGCCTGCCGCTCCTCGGTGCCGCGCATCCTGGCTTTGTCGCGCAAACCATAATATCCATCCCCGCCGAACTCGCTCATGATCATCGGCTTGCCGGCGCCACCGGCCTGGTCGGCCCAAGCCCGCGCCTGTTCACAGAGAGCCTTTGGATCCTCGTCCGTATACCAGCCGGGATACAGATTAAAGGAAACGATATCCGCCAAATCAAAGCAGAGCTCCCGCTCCCTGTGATGCGAAGCGAACGTCAGCGGGCGGCTGGCGTCCAGCGCTCTCAGCTGCCCTAGCTGCCGGCTGTAGTGCTCACGTCCTTCCTCGGTATCGCTGGCACATTCGTTCAGGATCGCCCATAGGATAATCGAAGGATGGTTGTAATGCTGTTCCACCATTTCGCGGTTGACTTGTTCGCACTGCCAGACGAAATTCGGATTGCGCATTTGCTCCAGGGACAAGCCTCTCGCATGATTTTCCTCCCACACCAGGAAACCTAGCTCGTCGCATAAATCCAGAAAACGTTCGTCGTTCGGATAGTGGCTCGTCCGGACAGCGTTGGCACCCATATCACGCATCAGGTCGAGATCATGCAGCATCAAAGATACGGGAAGAGCCGCTCCGGCCATCGGATGATCTTCGTGCCGGTTGAAGCCTTGAAGTACCACATCTTTGCCGTTCACCTGAAGTTTGCCGTCTCGGGTGGTCACCGTCCGGAATCCGACCCGTTCGATCAAATCATCAAGAGGCGGGCTGCCCGTATCCTTGTCTTCGTACAGCCGGACATGAAGCTGATACAGCGATGGCTCTTCCGGCGACCACGAAGAAACGTCCGGAAAGGCAAACGTCTTCTGCAGCTTTTTTTCGGCCCCTGGCGCCAAGGTGACGGTTCCAAGCGAAAAATCGATTCCTGCGAGAGTACCGGTTACCTGGACCGTTCGCTCCATGTCATTCGGATTGCTGACGACTGCGCGGACCTCGGCACTCCATTCGCCGCTTTTATATTCAGGTGTGAAATAAAGCTGCCGCACGTAAGGGCTATACAGCTCCTCAAGGACCACTGGGCGGATGATACCGCCGTATGTGTAATAGTCGTTTGGAACATGCAAGGCGGATGCTTCGCTGAAACGGTTGTCTGCTGCGACGATCAGCGTATGCTCACCCGGCCGTACATCCGGGATGACCACATCAAACGCGGTGTAGGCGTTATAATGCTGCGCAACTTTCACCCCGTCCCAGTAGATGTGGGCCGTGTGGCTTATCCCTTTAAAAATAAGCCGGACAGATGCTTCCCTCCGGATATTTACGATCGTTCGATAGGCGCCAACGCCTTGGTATGTACTGAAATCGGGATGCGTCTCCCAGCAGGATGGCACTGCCATCCGGTAGGGGAAGGACTGACTGGCCTGTGCGGACATCCCGGGTTCGTCGACGACGGTAAAATCCCAGGTGCCTTCTATAGTGCGGCTGACGCGGACTTCGTGGTTTTGAAACATCCTCTCCATTTCGATTGCTCCTCCTTGATCAATGTATGTACCTATTTCTAATCCCTTTGACATCACTTGGTTTGTGTCGAGTGCGGGCGTGGGCTGTTCGAGACTCACGCTTGGACGTGCTCAGAATCATGCTAAGCGATTTCAGTCGGGGGATCAATCGGAATAAATTGATGTAAAATGGATTTTTTTGATGTCCGGACTTTTGCAGCGCGGAAGGCTCAAGGCATAAAAACGGAATCGGCTGGAAACGCTACTTCATATCTTTGCCATCTAAAATTAACCAGCCCTTTGTACATAAAGACGAAAAGGAGAACAACAGCATGGACCAACAACAAAAGCCTATGGAGCACGGCACTTCGGTGACCGGTTCCGGCGATGCCCTTGACCGCCGCATGGCTCCGGGCGAAGACGAAATGTCTCTCACCACGCGCCAGGGCCATCCGGTGAAAAACAACCAGAACATGCGGACGGTTGGAAGCCGCGGACCGGCAACGCTGGAAAACTATCAATTTATCGAGAAAATTACGCATTTTGACCGCGAGCGCATTCCAGAGCGCGTCGTGCATGCAAGAGGAGCCGGAGCACACGGATACTTCGAGGCCTACGGCAAGGTTGGAGATGAGCCGGTATCCAAGTATACGCGGGCGAAATTATTCCAGGAAGCGGGCAAGCGAACGCCTGTCTTCGTCCGTTTCTCCTCGGTTATTCACGGCGGCCATTCCCCGGAGACGCTGCGTGATCCGCGCGGCTTTGCCGTGAAATTTTACACCGAAGACGGAAACTGGGACCTGGTCGGGAACAACCTGAAAATTTTCTTTATCCGCGACGCCATCAAGTTTCCCGATATGATCCACGCTTTCAAGCCGGATCCGGTCACGAACATCCAGGACAACGAGCGGTTTTTCGATTTTTGCTGCAACTCGCCGGAAACGATGCATATGGTTACGTTCGTTCAATCCCCCTGGGGCATCCCGGCCAACTACCGGCAGATGCAAGGGTCCGGGGTCAATACTTACAAATGGGTAAATGCCGAGGGCGAAGCGGTATTGATCAAGTACCACTGGGAGCCGAAGCAGGGCATCAAAAACTTGACCCAAGCCGAGGCGGAAGCCATTCAGGGTAAAAACTTCAACCATGCGACCCAGGACTTGTACGAAGCGATCGAGCGCGGCGATTATCCGGAGTGGGAGCTGTTCGTGCAAATTTTGAGCGATGACGACCATCCTGAGCTGGATTTCGACCCGCTGGACGATACCAAGCTGTGGCCGAAGGAGCAGATTCCTTGGCGTCCGGTCGGCCGGATGGTGCTGAACAAAAATCCAGAGAACTATTTTGCCGAGGTGGAGCAGGCGGCATTCGGTACCGGCGTGCTCGTCGACGGGATGGATTTTTCCGATGATAAAATGCTTCAGGGACGGACACTTTCGTATTCGGATACCCAGCGCTACCGCGTCGGACCAAATTACCTCCAGCTGCCGATCAACGCACCGAAGAAGCGGGTGGCCACCAATCAGCGTGACGGCCAGATGACGTATGATGTAGATATGGCGCCTGGACAGAATCCTCACATCAATTACGAACCGTCCTCGCTGAACGGTTTGAAGGAAGCCCCCCGGGAGGAAATCGACTACATGCCGCATGTGGAAGGCAAACTGATGAGGGCCAGCATTGAACGAACCAACGATTACAAGCAGGCAGGGGAGACGTACCGTGCGTTTGACGATTTTGAAAAGAACGAACTGATCAGCAATCTGGTTAATGCGCTGTCTTCCTGCAGCCCGATCATACAGGAGAAGATGATCCACCATCTGACCCAGTGTGACGAGGAATACGGCCGGCGCGTCGCCGAGGGGATCAAGCAGCATGGCACGAGCAGCCATCATGGCCCGCTGGGCGCCGCTCACACTCATGAAGCGGTGGAGGATGCCGAACGGAAGGGCCACAGCACCGACTCGTATTGACACCATCCATGCATTTAAAAAAGCACGCAAACCTTAAACGGTCTGCGTGCTTTTGTCTGTCTTAAACTTTTCTCTCGCATCGTAATCTTTCCGGGCTTGTTCGATCTGAGGATAATGCTCGTTCAGCCAATGGTTTAGCTGGCGCAGGTAGGGGATCAAGCTCTCTCCCATCGGAGTCAAGGTATATTCCACCACAGGCGGAACCTCTGGAAGGACGCTGCGCTCAATTAGTCCGTCCCGCTCCAGTTGGCGGAGCGTCTGGGTCAGCATTTTTTGGGAAATGTCGGCGATGCTTCGCTGAAGCTGACCGTACCGTTTGGTGCCTTTTTCCAATACGAAAATGATGAGGACCGCCCATTTATTCGAAACGATTTCCAGTACACGCCGAGCCGTGCAGGACGTTACCGAAAATGCGGGTTCCGCTGCTCTTATGTTTTCCATCATCCACCTCCTAACGCACCCGCGGGTTCGTAACGAACCGAAAAGTGCCTTCTTTTCACATTGTACTCACTGTATTAATCTATGTCTACCAACCCGAAAATCCCTCCACAATTTGCCAGGAGGCGGGTGGATCGCTTATCCATTTATTAGGAGGATTACTTATGAATATAAATCATCAACCTCTTCGTGTCGGAATCATCGGTGCCGGTTTGAACGGTGCGTGGGGAGGTCTGGCACATCTTCCCGCTCTGAAGGCGCTTCCCGAGTTTATGGTGACCGCCGTCGGTACATCGCGGCAGGAAAGCGCAGAAGCGAGCGCCGATCACTTTGGCGTTGAGCATGCCTTTTCCGATCCGCTTGAGCTGGCCCTGCATCCAGAGGTCGATTTGGTGACCGTATCCGTCCGGGTTCCGGAGCATGACCGGCTGATTCGCGCGGCACTTGAGGCCGGCAAACATGTGTACAGCGAGTTCCCGCTCGGACGGACGACCGCGGAATCGTCAGCATTGCTGCAGGCGGCCCGCGACCGAGGAGTTCGCCATTTCGCCGGGCTGCAGTCGCGCGCCAATCCCGTCATCCGCTACGTCCGGGAACTTCTGGCAGAGGGTTACGTTGGGGATGTGCTTGCCGTTCACGTTAATTACGCCATACCGACGTATCCGATCCGTTCCAAGCAGATCGACCGGAGCCACGTTTATTTGCTGGACGATGCGAACGGAGCCAATCAGCTGACGATCGCCGGCGGTCATCTTCTGGATGGGATCATGTATCTCTTTGGTCCATTTTCCGAAATATCGGCCATATTGAAGACGCAAACGCGGCAGGTCCCTGTGGAGGAGACGGGTGAAATCATCCGTGCGTCGGCACCGGATCATGTCGTGGTCAGCGGGATTCTGCCGGGCCAGGCCGTTTTCAGCTCCCAAATCCGCAACGCGCACGTGGGAAGCTTCGCGATCGAGATCAACGGCACGAAAGGGGATTTACACATCCGATCACGGCAAAACTTTATGTTCCAGATCGATGATCTGATCGTGCTTGGCACGCAGGGGAGGGGAGAGCTGAAGGAACTGACGCTGCCCGGGCATATCCACCTGCCTCCGGCCGAGCTGGTGGGAACACCCGCTTACAATGTGGCGGGCATTTACCAACAGATCCACCGGGATCTGGCGAATGACACACACGAGGCGCCGGACTTTCAAACCGCACTTGCGGTTCACGAGCTGCTGGATCAAGTGCGGAAGGCGGGGGAGACAGGGGCAACCGTGCGGCTTGAACCCGGTTATGAGGTTTGATCAAGGGTCCGTTAGTAAGGGAGATGGACGGAGGAAACATGAAATGGTAAGTTGGTAGAAGAATATCATCATCAAGACTTTTTCTACCTTACGGAGGTCAATTCGATTATGGCAAAATCCGTCGTTTTCTTGTTTCCCGGTCAAGGCTCTCAATATTACCGGATGGGAATCGAACTCTACGAACGGCATTCCGGATTCCGGGAATGGATGGACCGCATGGATCGGCGGCTGTACCAGTCGACAGGCAGGTCTGTCGTCCTGGAATTGTACGGCAGCGGCCGAAAATCAGAGGAACCGCTGGATCATTTATCCTACAGCCATCCGGCCATCTTTATGGTGGAATATGCACTGGCGCAGGTGATGATGGAAAACGGAATCTATCCGGATCTCGTACTTGGGACGAGCTTGGGCGAATTTGCGTCCTGCGCCGTTGCCGGCGTCATCGATTGGGAAACGGCTCTGGAGCTTGTTGCGAATCAAGCCGATGCGGTCCGGAATACTTGTGAGCCGGGAGGCATGATCGCCATCGCAAGTGATCCCGCGCTGTTCACGCAAGCCGCAGAGCTTCATACGAATACCGAGCTGGCGGCCGTCAATGATCAGTCCCACTTCGTCGTTTCCGGCACAAGCGAGGGTATCCGGCAGGCGGAAGCGTATTTAAAGCAAACCCGGATCGCTCATCAGGTGCTGCCTGTGCGCTACGGCTTTCACTCCGCATCCATTGACGCTGCAGAGACGGCGTATAAACCTTCCCTGACAGGAATCCATGTGAACCGGCCGCAGGTGAAGCTGGTTTCCGGTCTGTACGGAATGGGCATCACGTCATTATCTTCAGACTATGTCTGGGATGCCGTTCGGCATCCGATCCGGTTTCGGGAAGCGATGCAGCGCATGAACCCATCGGAGCATATTTGCGTTGATCTGGGGCCGTCCGGAACGCTGGCCAACTTCACGAAGCATTTGTGGAAACAGGGATCCGGCGCTCACGTATACAGCGTGCTCAGTCCTTTTCAAAAAGATCTGGACCGGCTCCAAACGACGATACGACGAATACGGCAAGCATAGCGTAAGAACGATTTCAACCCATTCCCGGATACGGGGATGGGTTTTTTTAAGAGTTCAGAAAGTATAAGTTTCGGAGCTTCCGCTTCCTGATCACGCAAGCAAAACTTCCGCTAAACGCGGTCTGTCATCTTTGAGAGGTACGTCGATAGACGTCTTTTATGAAAACAAGTGTGATTCAAGTATTCACGAATGCCGCTGGGCGGCTTCAAAGAGGTTGGGATAGCATCAAGTTAACGTAACATTTATTATGTAAACATAAATATCATTTTTTTTAAAACATTTATCATTTATGGATATTGACTGGTTATCATGGACATTGACCAAGCACGGAAAAAGAGATACCCGCACAATGGCGGGCAAATACCTACTCATGATGTTGAACGTATTCAAAAATCCCGCCATCCGGATGCTGCACCGTAAAATTTGTGCCAGTTGGAACTTTTGTGAGATCCCGGATTATTTGGCAACCTGAACTCTTTAGGTGGTCATAAAACTCATGAATGCTATCCACCTTGAATGTTGCCTTGGTCTTACGGAATGGCTCCAATGCCTGATTTGATCCAGCCAAAATCAAAATGTCGCCCACAGATGCTAA
Organism: Paenibacillus sp. PSB04; assembly: GCF_025809195.1. Lineage (NCBI taxonomy): Bacteria > Bacillati > Bacillota > Bacilli > Caryophanales > Paenibacillaceae > Paenibacillus > Paenibacillus sp. PSB04. The sequence goes on along the minus strand of NZ_CP081301.1, from coordinate 5,014,746 downwards.
TTCCAATCCCGCTGCTTCATACTTGAACCTAAATGTTGAAACTTCACTCAACAAGTTCTCATAGAATTTAAGGGACGTCTCCATATCATTCACATACACTCGTGTGTACACTTGTAGTACCTTCATCCTGCACTTCTCCTCTCTTTCTGACACGATTCTGAAAGCGAAAGTATTTCATGTCATTAAAATTAATTTGATTCTATCAGTAAAAGGGCAGCACTCCAAATCCATACATGTATACCTCATTTCGGTTGACGTTCCCCTTGACCTGGAGTCAGCTCCAGCGTTTACAATAAGGGGGAAAGGCGGTGATTTTCTATGTATAACATTCGGGAAGCTTCCACAATGACTGGATTTAGTCGGGACACACTGCGTTATTATGAAAAAATGGGACTGATCCAACCAGCTTCACGTGGAACGGGTGGTGTCAGGAGCTATAGCGATGCAAATGTCCACCAAATTTTATCGATTAAATGCTTAAAACAGAGCGGTTTGTCGCTGGAAGACATTAAGGATTTTATTGCCGATGGGCAGTGTTTCAGAGACAAGGTAGCTCTGGACGATGAAGAGATGAAGTTAATCCAAAGCCGGAAGTCAATTCTAACGGCTCAATTGGACCGGTTGGAGGAGCAGCGGCAGGCGCTGGACCAAACGATCGCGGAAGCACGGACCAAATTGGACTATTACGAAAAGCTTATGCATTCCTAATGAGGAAAGAATGATTATTGTAAGTTTAAACTCGTGGAGCCAGGACATCTTGAAAGTGCGCCTTGGTCATCCGCGAAATTAATGGTTAACATAATATATATTACGTAACCACTTTCTTTATTGTGTCCCGCTAGAGATTTAATGGAATACAAAAAAAGTTTGTTCGGTTTGTATTGGTGTTTGTATTGGTGGTGGTGTTAGTGATCACATATCTTGATTGTGGTCTTTTTTGGCCTGGTTTCGCGCCACTTTAATCCGGTTTCCGCAAATCTTCATGGAGCACCATTTCCGTCGTCCCGAACGGTCAACATAGAGCAGGACGCATTCGGGATTGGAACATCGATGAAGATAAGCTAATTCACCGGCTTCCAGCAGCCGGAGCGCATCCAGGGCAACCAAGGACAGGATCGCATCGGTATCAGACCCCAGCGGAACGGGAACGAGTCTTCCGTCCAGGAAGTGATAGGACAATGGAGCGTTGGCAATACACGCTTCCATGAGGCGGATCCATGAGCGGGTAACCTCTCGGCCGTCAGCCAGCCGCTCGTACATGTCTCTGACGACAATCCGAAATTCTTTAACTTTATTCAGCGCTTCTTTCGTGATCTCCGATGATGCATGCTGAAGTGAAGGCAGACTTTCCTTCATATTTAGTGCTTCAAGCCAAGCGGTTAGATCTTCCGGACGGATCAGCAGATCATGACGGATGCCTCTGCGAACCAACTCGGTATTGACCAAATCCAGCGAAGGATGACCGGAGAGCAGTGGAAACGAACCCGTATTATTTAACGTCATGAAATTTCCTCCAACTGACATTCTTTTTAACTAACCTCATAATAATGGATTGACAGGTTAATGGAAAGCACTATATCATACTAACCATAACAACTGCATTTTTGTGGTTAGTTTATATCGTGAGGTGGAGTCCATGTCTAATATTATTAAACCCCCGTTTAACCATGAGTCGGCGCTGGCCAAGGTAAAAGCTGCCGAAAACGCCTGGAATACAAGAAATCCGGATCAGGTGGCGATGGCTTATTCTCCCGATTCGGAGTGGAGGAATCGCACCGAGTTTTTTAAGGGAAGGGAGGCCATCCGGGATTTTTTGAAACGAAAGTGGGCGAAAGAACTGGATTACAAGCTCATGAAGGAGCTATGGTGTTACACGGACAATCGCATTTCGGTGCGTTTCGAGTATGAATGGCGGGACGCTGACACGGGACAGTGGATGAGAACGCATGGGAATGAGCATTGGGAGTTTGATGAAGAAGGGCTGATGCGAAGACGGGATATGAGCGGCAACGATTATCCGATTCAGGAATCGGACCGCAGGTACAGATGATTCTCGTTACAAGCAGCAAGGGCGCCAACCGAGTGGATGGACGCCCTTGCATAAGAATTCATGTCATTTATAAGTTAACGTTTCAGCTCAGTAATATGAAGTGAAATCGAGTTTTCGTCAGCGCTTTCCAGTGCTTTTCTGTTCAGCAGCAGGTCTTGCAGGTAGGAAGATATTTTGGAGTCCAGTTCTGTAATAATGAGCGATTTCATGGTTTCAATGTCCTCATGTGCACAAAAGGTGTGACTTGAAATCAGCCCGTTCGCATATGCCTTGGTGTCGTCATGGATCACACCGAGCTTTTCTTTATACACTCTCTTGACGCTGGCATCTTCTGATTTAATTTCGTAATAACGCCCGGTTTCCTTCAGGAGCTTCCATTCCTTGACGCAAACGACAAGCTGATCCTTATGCACAATGCCGGACACCTTAAATAAACGGATCGAGTTATTCATGTAGTTAATTACTTCCTTCTTCCTGTATGATCATGATTTCATGCAGCCTCAGAATGGCCGCTATACATATTATCACTCCTTGATATTGGAAGCAAATGCTAATTATTGGCTTGCCATGTCAGGGGATGAATCGAAAAAAGCCGCCAGGCCTTTAGTGGAGGACCTTGCGGCAGGTTGGTATACAGATGAAAAATATATTAGACGGATCACGGAATCAGCGATCCCTGGTGTAACGTCGGCGAGCTTAACAGCTCCATCCATTTTTTGATGGCTGTGATTAAAATTATGACGCCCAAGATCAGCATAATGATCGAAAGCACACCATTGAGAACGTTATATCCCGAAGCTTGCGGGTTCAAGTACACATGACGTACCATCCAATAACCTGCGTAGTTCACCGTGACGTATAGATACGCGAGCGGAATGATGCACGTTAGAGCGTAGATCGGCTTATCCGCGATTTTCAAAATAACGGTTGCTCCGATAATCAAGCCGATGGAAGCCATGAGCTGATTGGAGACGCCGAACAAGGCCCATACCGAACTGATATCACCGGAAAAGAGCAAGTATCCCCACATGAAGCAGGCGAGTGCACTCGCAAAAATATTGCCGGGCAGCCAATCGGTCCGCTTCAGCGGTTTATAGAGCTCGCCGAAAAAGTCCTGGATCAGATAACGGGAGACGCGGGTCCCCGAATCGATCGCGGTCAGAATGAACACCGCCTCAAACATGATGACGAACTGGAAGAAAAACGGTGCCAGATGGCTGAACCACGGAATTTTTGTGAAAATATACGACATGCCGACCGCAAGCGTGACCGCTCCGCCGGTGCGGCCTTCCAGATCCATTCCGATCTCCTTGCTGAGCTGCGGAAGGTTTTCCACATGCATCCCAAGCGTCTGGAACACGGCCGGGGCGGAATTGATGGCGAAATAATCGGCGGGATGCAGTGCAGTTGCGGCGATCAGCGCCATGATGCCGACCACGCACTCGACGAGCATCGCCCCGAAGCCGATGACCTTGATGTCGGTCCATTGATTGATCATTTTCGGCGTCGTTCCGGAGCCGACGAACGCATGAAAACCGGAAATCGCTCCGCAGGCGATCGTAATCGAAATAAAAGGCCAGACAGGACCTGCAATAACTGGGCCCCCGCCGCCGGCGAATTCGGTAAAAGCCGGAAAGCGGATCACCGGGTTAATGATAAACACACCGGCAATAAGGGCAACAAACACACCGATTTTCATAAAGCTGCTCAGATAGTCCCGGGGAGCGAGCAGAAGCCATACCGGCAGCGCCGCTGCAAAGAAAGCGTAAATCGGCAGAATCACGGCCAGCGTCTTGGCATCCAGCGTCAGCCATTGGGCGATGGCCGTTTCCTGAATATAAGGACCGGCAAATACGCCGATCATAAGCAGAATAAATCCTGCGGTGGTCGCGGTCTTCAGCTTACCGGTTTTTTTGTAGTACAGGCCGACGCCCATAGCAATCGGAATCGTAATGCCGACGGCGAAGGTACCCCAAGGATTGTTTTCGAGCGCATGGAGCACGACCATGGACAAGCCCGCCATCGTAATAATGATGATGAACAGCATGGCCAGACCCGTGCAAAAGCCGGCGACCGGTCCAAGCTCTTCTTTGGCAACTTCAGACAGCGACTTGCCTTGCTTGCGCATGGACGCGTACAGGACGACCGCGTCATGAACCGCACCGCCGATGACGGCTCCGATCAGCAGCCACAAGAGGCCTGGCAAGTAACCGAACTGCGCGGCCAGGATCGGCCCGACCAGCGGCCCCGCGGCGGCAATCGCGGCGAAGTGATGGCCGAAGGTGACCCATTTGTTCGTCGGTACATAGTCCTTGCCGTCCTCAAGGGCATGGGCCGGCGTTGGCGTACTGTTGCTGAGCTTCAGCACCTTGGCGGCCATGAACGTCCCATACAGGCGGTAGGCGATCATGAGAATACAGATGGATGCTATGACGATTGTAACCGCATTCATTTTTGGAGTTCCTCCTTTATTCACACCCCGCTTGTTACGGGTGAAGAGATTTTATCCGTACTATACCTGATGAAAACCGATTCAAGGTGTTTTCAGGCCGAAAAGTCGGGAGGAAAGGATGAACAGCCAAAAGAAGGCGGTGAATGGCAGACAGATGTATTCCGGGTGAGCCCCCACTGGATAAGTCAGACATGAAAGGGACTGCCGGCCATCTGCCGCCGGTAAAGGAATGATCTCAAAAAGACGGTAAGTTGTTGATCCTCAGACTACAATCCGAGCAGCTGCTTCAGTTCCTTGGTGAAGGATCGGCTGACGGGAACCTTGGATTCGTCTTTCATGACGAGAATACAGGCGGAGTTGAACCACGGCTGAATTTCGGTAACCGCGTTCAAGTTAGCCAGGTAAGACCGGTGCACCCGGACGACGGAAGTTCCGGCCAGCCGGCGCTCCAGATTGACCAGCGGCTCATTCAGCTTGTACCGGTCGCCTGTTGTGACCAGCTCGCTCTTGCCGTCATCGGATCCCACGTAGACGATGTTGTCGATATCAATAAGCAGTATCCGCTCTTCCGCGCTGACCGCCAGCTTGCCTGTGCGATCGGGTCCCAGCGGGGGAGAAGGGGCTGCCCTTTTCTCGCGGGCGGAGCGGAGCTTCATGACTTTGTCGACGGTTTTCCGCACCCGCTCTTCCTCGAACGGCTTCAAAATATAGTCCAAGGCGTTGACTTCAAACGCCTGCAGCGCATACTCATCGTAAGCCGTGGCAAAGACGATATCCGGAACCTGCTCCAGAACGGAGAGCTGCTTGGCCAGCTCCATGCCGTTATCCTCCGCCAGCTGGATGTCAAGAAACACGACGTCCGGCTCCATCTCCGTAATCGAATGCAGCGCCGTCTCCAGCGAATCGGCCTCTCCGACAATATGAACCTGTCTGGTACGCCCGAGCAGATAAGCCAGTTCGTCCCGGGCGAGCGGCTCATCGTCGACAATGAATCCTTTAAGCATGCATTTCCCTCCTATGTGCAAGATGCAAAGGCAGCGTAATCACGACTCGGGTTCCGGGGGTATCGGCATCGCTTACGATCCGGAACGAGCCCTCACTGCCGTAGATTTCCGCGATCCGCTTACGGATATTATGCAGCGCCGTGCCGGTTCCGTCTTTCGAATGAACGGCCTGCTCACCAAGCTGTTCCAGCAGCTCCGCCGGGATTCCTTTGCCGTTATCTGCCGTTACAATCATGACTTCATGGCCTTTCTGGCTCGCGGCAATACATACGCTCCCTTTATGGTGGGGACCGAGTCCATGGAAGGCATGGCGCACGGCATTTTCGACCAAGGGCTGAAGCGTAAACGGCGGTATCTCCAAATCCGCAAGCTCCGGTTCGATATCGAATTTCATCTCGAATTTATCAGGGAAGCGCGCCTTCTCCAACGTCAAGTAGGCTTCCACATGCCTCAGCTCCTGGCTGAGCGGGATCAGGATCTGCCTTGCACCTTGAAGGTTGCTGCGGAAAAAGACTCCGAGCTGAATGAGCAGCTCCCGTGCTTTGTCCGGATCGGTACGGCACAGCGCTGAAATTGTATTGATCGCATTAAACAGAAAATGGGGATGCACCTGCGCCTGGAGCGCTTTGACTTCGGCATCCTTCAGCAGCCTGCTCTGCATCTCCGCCTCGGCCAGCTCGAGCTGCGTGGAGAACAAGCGGCCAAGCCCTTCCGCCATTTCCCGCTGAACACGGTCCAGCCGGTCCGGGTTCGTATAATAAAGCTTCAGCGTCCCGACGGTGCCGCTCCGCACCTGCAGCGGAAGCACGATCGCAGCCTGCAGGCTGCAGCCATCATGGAAGCATTGAATGTCTTCCTTCGATGTCGCAACAGACATCCGTCCCTGTTCCAGTACGGACCGGGTAAGCTGGGTCGCCAGGCTGTGGAGCGGGACATGATGGTCCGAGCCGGCACCTACATGCGTGAGCACCTGCTCCCGATCCGTGATCGAGATCGCATCCGCATCCGTGGCCTCCAGAATGACGCTCGCCGCTTCCCGGCACGATGCCGGGTTCAGGCCCTGACGGAAAAAGGGCAGCGTCCGGTCGGCAATATGAAGCACCTGGTTGGTCTGCAGGGCGCGAGTCCGCTCCTCCTCCTGCAGGATAGACTGAATGATCAGCATAAACATCAGGGTGCCGAATCCGTTCATGACAATCATCGGCAGGGCGATGACCGAAACCAATTGAACTGCGGCGTCGAAAGGGCGGGCTATCAGCAAAATAATCCCCATCTGTACGCATTCCATCAGAATTCCGATAGTAACCGCACGCCATGGCGCGCCGGGATCGGACCTCCGGAACCTCCTGCCGATCCAGCCGGTGACCACACCTGCCAGTATGGTAGATATAGAGCAGGCGGCAGCGGTATATCCGCCAAGCGTCAGCCGATGGAGACCGGCGATCAGCCCGGCCCCAAGTCCAACCAGCGGTCCGCCAAGCAAACCGCCGATGGCCACGCCCATAATCCGCGTATTGGCCAGTGCACTGTCAACCTGCACGCCGGCCTGCCAGATTTCGGAGCCGATGGCGCCTCCATGAATTTCTACACCGGTATAGTTACTGATCATGCCGAACACGCCGAAAATGACGATCAGCAGCAGCTTGGCGGGAAGCCGATCCTCGTGATGCAGCGTCTGGCGGAACGACGTCATCCTGGACAGCAGAAAGGCGACGATAATCAGGATGCCGACTCTTTCCAGCATAAGCGGCAATAAATAGAACATGTCAGCATCATCCTCCGCAATCGTTCGTTGTTCGTTGATTTACCCGCGGAGCTAGTATAATCGGAAATTGCAGCGTTTTCAATCGGTGCTGTTTCGACAGATTGCCTCAATCATTTAACGGCATGAACGACATAGAGGGACATCAGCGGATGTCGAACCTATGAACATTTTGCGATTACCCAAGAAATAATTTGATCGTTTGGACGCGGATTTCCCGTTTGGGCAGAGCTTCATTGGGTAGGCTTCATCATCTCATTTGCCACCGCTTAAGCGAAGAAGAACATGATGCCTAGGCGGCATATGGAGCAGTCAGGGCAACCAGCAAGCGCAACATCCCACCGAACTTAACCGTCTGACCTAAATGGGGCTAGCAAAAGTTGAAGCTTACCGGAATTCCTCTAAAGTCGTCCAAGACATTTGTACACTAGAGGCGTTTGTTATTGTGTGTGAACCAGCGGCGTCATGAGTCCAGCCTGCTCCAGCTGCAGAAAGAACGAATCCCAATACAATAGCGCGAGAACTCCAAGTGATCTTTGGCGTACAAAATGATGTTTGTGACCATCATTCCAGAAGCACCATTGGCTATGTAGATCACCAAGATGCTCAACATCCACAGCAGCAGACCCACGGCCTAGCTTGGCCCAGCGTTCGAAGGTCATCAGCAGAGACTCGGTTGTAGAGATGATCCAAGGCCGGCGAATGACGGTTTCCAGGGAAATGAACGGTAAGGTGTAGACCATCAATACTCGCGTACATAGACATGACGAGCGAAGATTATGTAAGATCATACATAGAAGGACAGCGCCAGTTCATACATTTTCCTCCAGAGCCGGGATGGCGCCAGATGCAAGAGTGCATCAAGGAAGATGTATCCGTAAGATAGTAGGCGCCCGGACCTTGCCGGGGCTCAGCCGAATACATGTTTCAATACATCCTCTTTACGTTTCATACAAGTCAAATTATAATTTTGAAAAAGGCGAAGGGAAAGGCGAAAGCTGCGAACTTATTTTTCGCCTTTTCATGGCAAAGGAGGGGAATTCATATGGACGTTGTCCATTACTACAATAAACTGAATCAACACTTTGCTTCCGAGCCCCGAGGCTCTTCGATCCAGGTGACGATGCAGGAGCTGGAGGACATATGGGAATGCACCCGGCGAAATGCACAGCTGCTCGTGCAGAAAATGAAGGAGCAGGGGCTTATTGATTGGCAGAGCGGTTTGGGCCGGGGCAATACGTCGCGGCTCGTCCTGGTTGCCGATGCACAGGAGCTGCTATTGGACAAAGCCAAGGAACTGGCTTTAAAAGGACATGTCGGTGAGGCGTTTGGGCTGCTGCATGCGCATACGGACCCCCTGGCCGAAACCCATTTTTCCGATTGGCTGACCGGGCAGTTTGGTGCGCAGAAGGCTTCCGACCATAAGGACATTCTCCGTTTCCCATTTTACCGGCCGGTGCCCGATCTCGAGCCGCTGTTCGTCATTCGCCGCACGGAGACCCACCTGATTCGACAGATTTTGAACACGCTGGTGGAGTTCGACACGGCCGGTCACGTGATCAAGCCGGGGCTCGCCCATTACTGGGAATCGGATCACGAGTACACCGAATGGACCTTTTATTTACGTAAAGGCGTGCTGTTTCATCACGGGAAGGTGATGACGGCCGAAGACGTTCAATTTACGTTCCAGCGCTTTGGGCAGCTGAATCCGCCGGACTGGTTCATGGCGAATGTGGCAAGGGTTGAGGTTCTTAGTGATATCAGCGTCCGTTTTCACCTAAGCGAACCTAACGCCCTTTTTCTGCATCTATTGGCTTCAGAACGCTTCTCCATCGTACCCAAAGATCTGGACCGCATTGCGGCGACCCGGGATATACGGCGGATGCCGGTAGGTACAGGCCCATTTGTCATGAAGGAGAACAGCGACAACGGCATGATCCTCGAAGCGAACGAGCGGTATTTCCAGGGTAGGCCGATGATGGACCGCATCGAGATTTGGGTTTGGCCGAACTATTTGGAGCATCTGAAGCCCGACAGACTTCAGGAACGTGACACGCAGGTGCTCTATTTTGAACCGACGGGTAAGAAGAAAACGAGTACTTTGCTGACCCGGCTCGAAGAGGGCAGTACTTATCTGACTTTTAATCTGTCGAGGGACGGAATACTTCATGACGTTAAGCTTCGGGAGGCTATCCATTTAGCTATTAACCGCGAACAGATGGTCAAGGAGCTTGGAGGAAAGAGAGAACAGCCCTCCTCGGGCTTTAATCCGTATGACCATGACGAGGCGTACGGGCGGGGCGGGGAATTGATGATCGCGAGAGCCTGCCTGGCCGAATCCGCCTACCGTGGAGAAACGCTGACCCTGTATACTTACGAAATGACCAGTAACGAGCTGGATACCGAATGGATCCGTCGGGCCTGCGAAGACATCGGGGTGAAGGTGGAAGTCCATGTGATGCCGATCCGTGAGCTCACGAATCCATCCGTCTTGAAACAAGCCGATATGATTTATGCCGGAGAGGTCCTCGGTAACGAGCCTTCCGTGTCTTTGATCGAAATGTACCGTTCCCATTACGGATATATCCGCAACCACTTGGACGAAGCCGCGAGGGATGGGGTAGACCGGGCGTTGTCCGAGGTTCTGGCAGAACCGGATTACACCGTAAGAAGGATTTTGCTGAGGCGGATTGAAGATCAGTTAAAGAGAGACCATCATTTGTTATTTATGTACCATAGCATCCACATCATCGGGCATGATCAATCCTTAGGCGGAATCACCTTGGATACCTGGGGTAAAATCAACTACAAGGATGTGTGGGTCAAGCGCTGAGGTGCAGGTGCATGCAAGGCGTGACGGGCGTCAATGCATGTAGAGAACCCTTTTTCAAGGCTGGCAGGGGCCATTCGTCCCCATACTTCCGTCTGACATACAGTCTTTAGGGTATGTGTTATCGTAATGCTACCGTCTTTACAATTATAGTTGAAAAGGACAGGGATCACTGATGGATATCGGATTTATGGACAGCATCGTGTATTTTCATACGAATCCGAGCGACAAGGATCACAAGGAAGGACTATTTCTATCCCACTCCCACCCATCCGCCGAGATTACCCTCATCGTAAGGGGAGAGGGTTATTATGCCGCTGGGGAACAGAACGTTGAAGCACTTCCGGGTGATCTACTGTTCATTCCGCCGGATCTGAAGCACAGCTACGTCTGTGTCAAAGCCTGGGAAGGCTATTCGCTGCACATCTACGATCAGAACCTTCCGCCTTACTGCCAGTATTTGATGTCGCATGCGTTTTCGCAGCGTCCGGGTCCGATCCTGAAAGCTTCTTTGACCCCTGGCGCCGCAGAGCGAGCGTTAGCCGCCATGCACCAGATTGAGGAAGAATACAGGCGGGAAGAAAAGACCGAATATTCCTACGATCTGCTGCGCAATGCTCTGGAGACACTGCTGCTTGCTTATCATACTGGAACTTGCGTTCAAGCGGCTGAAGCCCCCTCGGAGCATCCTGAAGAGCAAATGATTCAGGACGCGCTGAAGGAAATTCACCAGAATTACCATACATCGCTGAAGGTGTCGGATCTGGCGGCGAACCACTATTTGTCGGAAAGCATTTTCCGCAAAAAGTTTACCGACCGCATCGGCATGTCACCTAAACAGTACATTATTTCCTTGCGGATTGACGAAGCCAAGCGGCTGCTGCACACCTCGCGCAAGCCCGTTGAATTTATCGCCTCCGAAGTCGGCTTCAGCTCGTCCAGCCGTTTTCATGACTTGTTCGTCAAGCATGTGGGCATGACGCCGATGGAATGGAGGCGCAGCGGAGAAAGTTAATGTTGTGAATAACTCGGAAGGTCCTTGTCCAAAGGGCCTTTTTGCTGTGAACAGGGGCTGTGCAGCCGTTTGCTGGCATCTGGTAAAGAATGAATATAAAAGTTTTCGACCGTCGAAAACGAAACGATTCTATACATTTTCGGGAGAGTATGTAAGCGTTTTTATGAACTTGATTCTGAAATCGTTCGCTATAATAGGGAATACTCCAGGAGCCAATCTTCTGGAGAAGATAACCTAGACGGGAGGAACTGCATGAACCTCTTGAGCGGACGCAAAAGATTATCAGGCCTTTGTTTAAGCATTGTGCTCGGAGCCGTAATGATCGTCTCAGGCTGCGGCACCTCAGCTCCCGGCCTGGTGGACCGGCTCAGCGCCGGCGAAGTGAAAGATATGCAGCAGCCGGTTCCGGATGCGCAGATCAAGTACAACAAGGACAAGATTTTCCACGTCTTGGGCGGATGGCCCAAGCCACCTCTGTACCAAGGCAACCCGTTCGGCTCCGGAGGAACCGGGGATACGAACAACCGCTACATGTTTGAAGGCCTCTTCTTCTTTATCCGGTCCATGAACAATGTGTACAACCGGCTGGCGGAATCCTCCGAGGATACCGAGCAAACGACGACCGTACATCTGCATCAGAACGTAAAGTGGCATGACGGAGCCCCTTTTACCAGTAAAGATGTATGGGCGTACTACCGGCTGAACAACGGGGCCGAAGTGACGAAGTATTTAACTTCGATCGAAACCCCCGATGACTACACCATTGTTTTTCACTGGATGAACCCTGCGCCGTATCCCGAACTTAGAAAGCTGCTCCTCGCCCAGGATCTCCAGGGCCAAATCCCTTACCACATCTACAAGAAATACGTGGATAAGGCCGACGCTTTGCTGAAAGAAGCGAAACCGCTTACAGACAAATCCAAGGACGGACCGTTCAACTTGGATATTACGGACGAGCTCAGCAAAAAAATCGCCCTGAACTGGAATGAATTCACCCGTGCGGGCCCGAAAATTCCGGTCGGCACCGGACCGTATAAGTTTGAAAAAGTGACGACGACCGATATGCTGTTGGATAAGTTTGAAGATTACTGGAGACCCGATGCGGTCCATTTTGACAAGATCTGGATCAAAAACGTTCCGGAACTCTCGGCCCAATACGCTCTCGTGAAGGCCGGCAAGCTCGACTGGTACGACGGCACCCCGCCGAAGGACATCCTGGAATCGCTTTTGAAGCAGAACAAAGATCTGGTTCACTACCGGATGTATGATCCGGCGAGCGTGGGGCTGATGTACAACATCCGCAACAAGCCGTTCGACAACCTCAAATTCCGGCAGGCGCTGACCTATGTGCTGGATAAGAAAAAGCTGCGCGAAATCGGCAACTTTTACGGCCAGGAATACCCGAAAATATCGATGACGGGCATCATGCCTTCGTCACTCGAAAAAGAAGTCGACAAATCCGTGCTTGATCAGATGACCGATTATACGACGAATCTGGATAAGGCGGCCGAGCTGCTGAAGGAAATCGGCTGGACCAAAGGATCCGATGGGTTATGGCGCGATCCTGACGGCAAGGTGCCTTCCTTCATCATCGGAGCGCCGAACAACTGGGCACCAGGCGTGAACTCGGCGCAGATCGCCGCGGAGCAGTTCACCAAATTCGGCATTCCGACGAAGCTGAAGGCTGTGGACAGCACCATCTACTTCTCCAACGCCGACAAGGGACAATACGATATGTCCATGGACTGGGTTGACGTGTCCTGGGGCTTCCAGAATCCGTGGAGCTCGATGCGGGTGCTGTTCTGGCAAGGAACGAAAACGAAGGTCGGCTTCCCGAACGTCAAGAAGAAGGACGCAGACGGCAACGAAGTCGATACCGGCAAACTCGATCTGAAGCTGAAGGGCATTGACGGGAAAGTGTACGATATCGACAAGGAAATGAAGCGGTTCCCTTATGTTCAGGACGAACAGGAACGCCGCAAAATCATCGACAACCTGGCCTGGATCGCCAACGAAAACTGCTGGGGCGTGAACTTCTTCCAGAACGCCACAGGCGCCTGGCTGAATACCAAAACGATGTCCGGGAACTTCCCGATGATGGACCAAATCGTTCAATACAACCGGGATATGCCGCTCGCTACCGATCCGGATGAGCAGCTGGCCATCACCCACCTGAACCACGGCTTCAACTCAACGTACATGCCGGAAGAGTATTGGCCGAGATAATGGCCGCACAAGCCGGATAAACACTTGGAGGTGACAGGAATGAGCCTGAAAGGGGTCTTAAAAAGAATCGGTGTTTCCCTGATCACGGTCTTCCTCGCGATGCTGCTTACGTTTTTCCTGCTGCGGATGACGCCCGGCAGTGCGATCGATACGTGGGCGAGGGACTTTGCCACCCAGCGCGGGATGAGTCTCGAGGAAGCGTACCGCCAGATTACGGCCATGATCAATTATAATCCGAAGGAGCCGATCTTCACCCAGCTGGGACGGTACCTGGGAGGACTGCTGCATGGCAATCTGGGCATGTCCATGATCTATCAGAACGTTTCGGTAAACGAAATTATCGCTAACGCGCTGCCTTGGACGCTGTTTGTGCTCAGCGTGTCGCTCGTTATCAGCTTCCTGATCGGCATTAACCTGGGCGCCATGATGGCGTTCAAGCGCAAGACGGTTCTGGATCCGATCATCTCGATCTATGCGATCCTGACGTCTTCGGTGCCTAACTTTATCGTCGGCATCCTGCTGCTTGTTATTTTCGCCTTTCAATTCGGCTGGTTCCCGGTCAACGGGGCTTATGACCCGATCGTGGAGCCCGGCTTCAACCTTCCGTTCATCCTAAACGTGCTGTATCACGGCGCGCTGCCGATTCTGACTTACGTCATTACGACGATCGGCACCTGGGCATTGACGATGAAGGGGAGCGCGGTCAACGTGCTGGGTGAGGATTATATCGTCGCCGCCAGCATCCGCGGGGTCTCCGAACGGACGCTGATGAGCCGTTACGTCAAGCGCAACGCCATGCTGCCGCTGATTACGACGCTGGCCGTCAATTTCGGCTTTATGCTCGGCGGATCGCCGCTGATCGAAAATGTGTTCAGTTATCCCGGTATGGGCTATTACATCGGGCAGGCAACACAGCAGCGCGACTATACTTTGATGCAGGGCTTGCTGCTCGTGACCAGCATCGCGGTCATTCTGGCCAACCTGGCCTCGGACCTCATTTATGCCAAGCTGGATCCACGCGTCAAGCTGGAGGAGGGCTGACGGATGAGTCAAGGATTTATCGATTTCTGGCAGACGATGTACCGCAACAAGAAAGCGTTCTCAGGCATGATCATCCTGGCGATCTTCATCTTTATGGCCATCTTCGGGCCCATGATGGCCTCGCTGGACATGACTGTCAACTTCGACGGCCGGTATAAGAGCCCGTCCTTCGCCCACTGGCTGGGCACCGACTACGGCGGCAGGGATACATTCCTGCAGCTGGTATACGGTTCCCGGGACGTGCTGTCGATTGGGCTGTTCGCCGCCCTGTTTACGCTGGTGCTCGGATTCGTGATTGGGGCGGTATCCGGCTTTGTCGGAGGCAAAACCGATACGGTGCTGATGTTCATCACCAACCTGTTTCTGACCGTTCCGAGCTTTCCCGTGCTGATGATCGTCGCCGCGCTCGTGCAGATCAAGAATCCGGTCATGTTCTCCTTTATATTGGCGGCATGGTCATGGGCGCCGCTCGCCAGGGCGATCCGGTCCCAGCTGCTGTCGTTGAAAAACCGCGAATTTATTATCGCCTGCCGGATTATGGGCCTGAAAACGCCCTATATCCTGTTCCGGGAGATTCTTCCGAACCTGACGCCGTATCTGGCGATCAACTTTATTATGGCGGCCCAAGGGGCCATCGTTGCCAGCGTTGGTCTGATGATGCTCGGTCTAGCTCCATATTCCCCGACAAACTGGGGGATGATGATCCAGCTGGCCGTACAGAACACCGGCGGCATCTTCAACCCCAAAGGCTATATCTACCTGATCTCGCCGATCATGTGCCTGGGGCTGTTCCAAATGGCCTGCATCTTTTTCAGCAACGGGCTGGAAGAGGCGCTGAATCCGAGACTGAGATCGTAAGGGCCGGCGATGAAGGAGGAGAAAATGATGGAACCATTGGTGGAAGTGAGGGGGCTGACGATCGAATTCCCGATGCGCGCAGGTCTGCTGCGGGCTGTCAATGAAGCCGATTTTGTCATCCCCAAGGGACAGATCACCGCCCTGGTCGGGGAGAGCGGAAGCGGCAAATCCACGATGGCATCCGCCATCATGCGGGCGATTTCGGTTCCCGGACGCGTTGCCGGCGGATCGATCACGTTTGATGGCCGGGATGTGATGAGCCTGGGTAAAAAAGAACTGCAGGCTTATAAATGGGAGCAAGTGTCGATGGTGTTTCAGGCGGCGCAAAACGCGCTTAATCCCGTCGCCCGAATCAAGGATCAGATCATCGAGACGTTTCGGGCCCATTCCAAATCGTATACGGAGAAGCAGATGGTGGATAAAGCGCGGAATCTGCTCGATTATGTCCGGCTTGATCCGGACCGGGTACTGAATTCATTTCCCCACGAACTCTCGGGCGGGATGAAGCAGCGGGTTATGATCGCCTTCAGCCTGCTGCTCGATCCGCAGCTCGTTATCCTTGATGAGCCGACGACTGCGCTGGACGTGATCACTCAAGCTTATATATTTGATATTTTGAAAAAGATCCACAAAGACATGAATATAACCATGCTGCTCCTAACCCACGATATCGGCGTCGTCGCCAAAGCCGCCGACCGGGTCGGCGTGATGTATGCAGGCAATGTCGTCGAAGCCGGCGACGTCTACGATATGTTCAAGCGGCCGAAGCACCCTTACACCGCAAAGCTCATGAAAGCTGTTCCGAGCTTGTATGAAGACGTGTCGGAACGGAAGGGGATCCCCGGATCTCCGCCGGATTTGCTCAACATGCCGCCGGGATGCCCGTTTCACCCGCGGTGCGAATATGCGCACGCGAAATGCAAGGAACAGAATCCGATCAAGGTGTATACGCCCGCTGGGCATGAAGTCGCTTGTCATCTATATCCGAATCCCGAGTCGGTTGCGGAGGTGCGTACGTCATGAATGCCAGAAATATTGAATTTGAGGTAGAGCCCAGACAGCGGCTGCGGGAAGCGGCCAGAACGGAAAGTTCCGAAGCGCTGATGCGGCTCGATAGCGTAAGCATGTACTTTGAACGGAGCCAGGGCATGTTTGGTCCTCCCCAGAAAGTGGGAGCTGTCGTCGATGTCAGCCTGGACATTCATCCCGGCGAAATCATCGCGCTGGTTGGCGAGAGCGGATGCGGAAAGACGACGCTTGGCAGCATCATCACGGGCCTGCAAAAGCCGACTTCAGGCAAGGTGCTGTACAAGGGGCAGGAGGTAACGAAACTCAGCGGCGAGAAGGCGAACCAATTCCGCGGCGACGTTCAGCTGGTGCAGCAGGATTCCTATGCCGCGCTGAATCCGATGCGGACCATTTACCAGTCGCTGTCGGCCCCCATCCTGCAGCGTAAAATCGTCCGCGGCCGCAAGGCGGCCCGGTCACGGGTCATCGAGCTGCTGCAGACCGTCGGCCTGACACCGCCGGAACGCTTCCTCGATAAATACCCGCACCAGCTGTCAGGCGGCCAGCGCCAGCGGATTCTGATGGCCCGCGCCATCTCGCTGAATCCGAAGATCATCGTGGCCGACGAGCCCGTCTCCATGATCGACGTGTCGCTGCGCATCTCGATCCTGAACCTGATGTCAGAGCTGAACCGCAAGCTGGACATCGCCATCATCTATATTACGCACGATCTGGCAACGGCCCGCTACATCGCCGGAAGGGGCCGCATGGCCGTTATGTATCTCGGACGCGTGATGGAGCTTGGCGGGGTCAACGATGTCCTCAGCCATCCGAAGCATCCTTATTTGCAGGCGCTGCTGTCCGCCGTTCCGACGCCCGATCCCGAAATCGCCAAAGCGATGGCGGATCTGCCACTGCGCAGTCTGGAGATGCCGAACGCGGCCAAACCGCCGTCTGGCTGCCGCTTCCATCCGCGGTGCCCGATGGCCACGGACCGCTGCTCCTCGGAAGAGCCCCAGCTCCGCTTGGTGGGCTCGGAGCAGACGGCTTGTCATTACGCGGAGGAGGCGCATGAGCTGTGGCAGCGCAAGATGGCTGACATCGGCGCCATCAAAAGCGTGTGATGGGGGACTTCGGAGCACTGTCCAGAATCGTTCTTTCGATGTCACTAGTCCTGCTGCTGCTCTGTTTCGTCTCCCTGACGGCGGTAAAGCCCGGCACCGGGCCGTATGTCGTGGTTGTTCTGTCGGTCTGGATCAATATCATTCTCTCCGGCTGCATCATCCTCGTTTCCGTCTGGCGGAAAATGCGGGATGCCAAGCGCCGCAGGTTGGAAGAGGCGCAGGAGCCCGATGGGAAATGACTTCGGAACTACAGGACGGACATCCAATAATTAACGGCATGAATTAATTAGCGAATCACCCTTAAAAAGCACGATTCCCGCTGTGGGGAGCGTGCTTTTCGGTTTCATAGGCACGATGTTAAAGGAAAAAGAGGGGGTTACCATTTTTATTTAATCATATTAATTATAAATCTCATTAATAAGTATCGTTCTCCGCCATGTCCCGGCAGAATTTTGCCCCGCATATACAGGTTAATATCAAGTTGAAATCAAATGTAACGGATCCTTCAGGAGTAACTGCGTCCAACTTCATTAAATTTATATTTCGTATCGGGTTAACCCCCGTAACCCTTGCCTGTGTTCTCGCGTCGTTAATATACACACGTATATTCAAACCGTAGCGGAAAGGAGCAGACCGTTGGAAAAGGAAAGCAGACAGCTTCTTTTTATACTGATCAGTGCAATGTCTGTTACAGCCTTGGTCGTATTGATGATTTTGAGTGCAGGCCTATTTTGGGACCGAAACCTGCGCCCAAGTACGATGCAGGAGGCGAGGGTGCTTCTTCGAAGCGAGCTTCGTTTTCCGGATGAAGATCAGATTCGCACGGTCGAGGTGTATGACGATAAATTTATGGAACCGGAGATCCGAATCCGTTACCCAAATGGATTACGCTTGTCCGTTACCCGTCTGCGTAGTCCGTCCCCTTATCCGGTTCTGTCTCACCAGAAAGCCGTTCCATCCACGAAGGAGCTTCGTGATGACCGAACGGAGAAAGTGGTGTATCGTTTCGTGAAGGATGATTTTTTGTATACGCTGCACGGGGACGTCCCGGAGCAGGTTATCTCGGAAACGGTCCTGCAGATCTTCAGAAACGAGTGAACAGGACGGATTGATTATAGGAGCTATGCACCACTCGTGCCGATTAACGGCGGCCTTTCGGCTGACCTTAGTCCCCTTGAAGGGGGAAAATGGTCCAGTTTTGGTTTGCATACCCATATTCACTGCCCAACCCAAGACGAATATAAGGTATATTGGGGAGGAAGCGGATCTTATATCTTCACAGCTCTTGTCAGGACAGCCCCTCAGAATCAGGGTGATGCCATGAAGGAGGAGATGGAAACGGATACAATCTGGAACATCCGAAACGGAATCAGGGATATCGCTGAAGGGGTGTATCGGTGGGTGCAGGGAACGCTCCGGCGCCTCCCATGGCTCAAAACCTTATATACGATTTGGTGCTGGGTATCCCTTTTGTTTTTTATCCTGGGCCTGTTCCTGTACCGGGATTCACGCACGATGCTCGTTCAGTATTTATGGTCCTTTTATGTCATGCTGCAGTTTTGGTTTCTTTGCCGGAGCAAAACATTTACCTGGAAGCAGGCGGCCATGTTTATGCTGCTGGGCATCTTTCTCGTCATCCCGGTTACGGCGCTGACGCTGCTCGCGGCTCACGGCCTGTTTGGCGGGGATACGCGGGACACCTGGTCCCAGGCCGTCCTGACCCCGATCTTCGAGGAAGTGTGGAAGCTGCTGCCGCTCGGTTTGTTTCTGCTCTTTTCACGGCGCGCCTCCTCCATGAGCCTAGCCGATTATACGCTGGCCGGAGCCGGGGCGGGCGTGGGCTTTCAATTGATGGAAGAGCTGACGCGCCGCTGGCTGAACTCCGGCATCATCGGGCGGACGTACGGCTACAGTGTGACGATGCTTGGTGGGGAAACCATCCATTGGGATTTTTGGACGCTGTTCCCCGGCCGGTTTGAGGAGAGCATCTTTCCGACCATCATGTCGGTCAGTCATCCTGTGCACACCGGCATGATAACCTTAGGGCTCGGTTTGGCCGTGCGTTTGCGCAAGCGGCTGAGCGACGCCATCTTCGCCCTGCCCGCACTGCTGCTCGTCTGGTCGATCATCGATCATGCCGCATATAACGGTCAGGGCTCACTGCCGGACTGGTTTATGAAAATCAGCGACCTGACGGGGAGCGGATACCGCACGAAAGGCGTGTTCCTCCTGATGCTGGCAATTGGGCTCGTGCTGGATTACGTCTCGTTGAATCGGGTGAAAAGCCGGCTGCCGAGAATGGAAGGCGAAGGATGGATCAACCCGGTGTCAGAGATGTGGTATATGCTGGAGTCTCTCTTGACCCGCAGGGAACGGCTGGCGAGCGTCATGTCCTGGACCCGGGAACGCAGGGAGCTGGGCTTCTCGCTCCTATACGGCAATCAGGAAGCCGCCGCGCTGCAGGGTGACCTGCAGACGAGGTTGCTGAAGCATTTCCGTGCCGCCGCCGGTGTAACCGCGGCCCTTCTGGTAGTCGCCGGGCTAGCGGGCTTCGCCGCTTATTTCCAGGCGCACGTCCATTCCGCCGATCCGGCTTGCTTTTCATGCATGTTCGATTCGCTGCAGAACTGGTGGGACCGCCTCGGTTTTTGGGAAAAAAGCGCCATCGTGCTCGGAGCGTTCGCTTTGTCCTTCATGTTCGTCAGCTTCTGGCCGGCACTCGGTATTGCCTTAACGGCGGCGAGCATACCGGCGAGCGGCCACGAAATCGCTAAGGATATCCGCGATCCAAAAAGGCTGCTCACCCCCGAAAATGTGATCTCTACGCTGCTTGCGCTGGCACTGAGCCGTGTTCCGTTCGGCAGGCTGGCCGAACGCTTCGGAAAGAAGGGCGGCAGCAGGCTGAAGGATTGGCTGGAGAAGCTGCTTAAACGGCGAAAGGAGCCGAAGCCGGAACCTGACCTGCCCAAGAAGCCGCATAAGCCGGATGGAGAGGATCCACCGCCAAAGAAGGAAAAAGATCCCGAGGAGCAGCCGCCGAAGAACGATGCAGACGATTACGTACATTGGAGCAAAGCGAAGTACCGTGGGGTGGAGCTCCACGATGCCAAGAACGGAGCGCTTGGGGAGTTTGACGGCGTCGATCTGGAGAAGGGCATCTTCTATGAAGCCAAGTCGGCGCAAGGGCTCGACCGCATCCATCCAAAAACGGGCAAGCCGCAGCAGACGCCGCAGCAATTTACAGATAAGCAGTTGTACCAGAAAACGAAGGTGCGGATCAACAACCTGATGCAGAAGGCGGTTGGGACGCGAACGACGCCTGATGGAACGGCGGAGATCCCGACACTGGAGCAAATCAAAGGAATCCGGCATTTTGAGTTTCAGCTGGACGGGGACTCGCCGGCGTTACGGACAGCCGCGGAGAACAGCTTGAACAAGCTGCGTCAAGAATTCCCGGATTATACATTCAACATTCGATTTGGGGTGAAATAACATGTCAATCAGCGCCATTATTGTGGACCCGGAAGACGAATTTGAACGGTCCTTTATGCTTCCGGTGGCGACGGAATCCTTTTTCCAGAAATATTGGGTGCCGGCGGTGGAAGAGCTGAACTTGCAGTGGGTCGCACTTTTCCAGGACGGTACAGACGTGGAGTCCGAGGACATCCCGTCTGTCTTGGGCGAAGTGTCCCAGCTTAAAGAATGGGCGCGAAGCCACATGCATGGGGACGACCTCGACCACATGTTACGCAGACTCGAGCTGCTGGAGACGGAACTGCCAAAGGCGTACAGGCGCGGCGGTGCGGTGGTCTACATCGGTTAACATTGCCTGTTAACATTGGTGAATGAATGAAAGATTGTTTTAATCTCCTAAGAGGTGAGTGCGATCAAGTCCGGGTTACACAGACACCGGGCTTGATTGCTTTTAACCGCGCTACGTGATGTAAAGGGGAAAGGGGAGAGCGAAGTGAGGCAGTCTTATCGAATGGACGAAGGGGCTTTTGTGCATCACTTGAACGAAGCTTACGGAATTGCTGCCCGGAGGCTTATTTTTATCCCTTATGGAGATTCGGCCTATTCTTACCGGGTGGAGGGAGAAAATGGAACGCGATACTATCTGAAACTGTTTGACCATAGCAATGACAGCCACCGCCAAAGCATCCTTCGCTGCAGGCGTTATGTGCCGTTTATGTGGGAATTGCATCAGACCGGCCGATTTATGGAATTGCCTTGTCCATTCCGAACCTTAAGCGGTGCTTTTCTGCTTTCCCTTCCTGATTGCACAGCGGTACTGTTTCAATTTATCGAAGGAGAAACCTGGGCTGAGGCTTACCCTTTTTCCAAGCATAACTTGGAGCGTGTTGGACAGCTGGCGGCGCGAATTCGGCAGTTGACTCCTTTCACTACCACATCCGGCCTTGCGGTTGAAACGTATGATATCTCCTTTTCCGAACGTTTGATCCAATGCCTGGAGCAGCTTGAGCATCTTCAGCCCGGTTCAAGTCCAGCTAGCCAGCTGCTGCGTGAGCTTGTTATCCCTCAGCAAACGCGCATAACCGAGCTGTTGCACCAGATCACAGGGGTTCGTGAACGTCTCGTACTTGACCCGGCCCCCAATGTGCTCTGTCACGGTGATCTGTGGGGAGGGAATCTGATGGAGACCGCAGACGGACGGCTTGTCGTCCTGGACTGGGAAGCAGCCATGCTCGCGCCCCCAGAGCTGGATATCGTGGGGTATATCGGGGACGGACTGGGTCATTTTCTCAAAGGGTATGAGCAGGAACTAGGTCAACAGATGGAGCTGAACCCGGATTTACTGCGTTATTATGCATACCGCCATCATTTGAGAAACCTGACCCATTGGTGCATGAATATTTTGCAGCGTGACCTGGAGCCAGACCAGCTGGATAACGACCTCGAAATGGTCCGGCATCACTGCTTGAACCGGCTGGATACCGTAGAGGCTTCGCTGAGGAATGCGGCGGATCGAAATATATAGAAGTCCGATATGAATTTAATAGCGTAAACAAGCGATATGCACAGCTACAGCCAGAAATTAATAGAGTGCCGCCAATGTAAGCGTTGACATGAAGTTCTTTTGAATTTTTTCATACGTATCTCAAACCGTTTGCTTCTTTACAGCAGGCATCCGGAAGGAGTAAGATTCAATTCGTAATCGTGAACTTGTGAACCTGAAACGTAGTACTCCTTGATCGCTGAATTCTGAAATCAGGAGCGGGGGAACCAAAGGGAGGAAGCTAAGCCTTCGTCCCAGGGGTGAATCACTTGATCTTCATTTATTGAGTGTAGGGATACTTTCGGTCCCGAATCCGTCAGCTAACCTCGTAAGCGTTATGAAAGAGGGATTTGTCGTGCGCGTAAAGCCACGGGAAGGTCCAGCTTTCCTGCGGCTTTTTTTGTTGTGCCCAAAAAGGGTTGAACACGTGTCTAACGGGTACATCATGAGCATTTCAACTCTAACACTGGCGGTGACAAACATTTTATGGCAGCATTGAAAAGACTTTTGATCGGACGGCCGCTGAAGTCTACCGAATTGGGAGAACAAAAACTGAATAAGAAAAAAGCTTTGGCCATTCTATCCTCCGATGCGCTTTCGTCCGTAGCGTATGGGCCGGAGCAAATTTTGCTGGTTCTGGTCACGGTCAGCACGGCGGCGTTCTGGTATTCGATACCGATCGGAATCTGCGTACTGATTTTGCTGGCTGCACTCATTTTATCCTACCGGCAGATCATCTTCGCTTATCCGCATGGCGGCGGCGCTTACGTCGTTTCCAAACAGAATCTGGGAATCTATCCCGGGCTGGTGGCCGGCGGATCGCTGCTGGTAGATTACATTCTGACTGTTGCGGTCAGCGTTTCGGCGGGCACGGACGCGCTGACTTCAGCGTTTCCGGCGCTGCATGAGCATACGGTGGGGATTGCCGTCACCTTCGTCATCCTCATTACGCTGCTGAATTTGCGGGGCGTCACCGAGTCCGCCTCCATCCTGGCTTATCCGGTGTATCTGTTCGCCTTCGCGCTGTTCATTTTGATCGGCGTTGGTATGTACAACATCGTGACAGGTCACGTTTCACCGCATTTGCATACGCCGGTCGGGACGCCGGTGGCGGGAATCAGCCTGTTCCTGCTCTTAAAAGCTTTTGCCTCGGGCAGCTCCGCTCTGACCGGGGTCGAAGCGATCTCGAACGCCATCCCGAACTTCAAGGATCCGGCTCCGAACAATGCGGCCAAAACCTTGATGGCAATGGGGATTCTGCTGGCTGTACTCTTCTCGGGCATCGTATTTCTTGCTTATTATTTGGGTATATCCCCAAATCCCCAGGAGACGGTCGTATCCCAGATTGCCAATCAGACGTTCGGACGGAATTTTATGTACTTTTTCATCCAGGGCACGACGGCACTGATCTTGATCCTGGCGGCCAACACCGGATATTCGGCGTTTCCGCTGCTGGCGGTCAATTTAGCCAAAGACCGGTTTATTCCCCGGATGTTTACTGTCCGCGGTGACCGTTTGGGATATTCGAACGGAATCATCATCCTTGGGCTACTGTCCATCATGCTGATCGTCGCTTTCCACGGACAGACGGAACATTTGATCCCACTGTACGCGGTAGGGGTATTTATCCCTTTCACGCTCTCGCAAACGGGAATGATCGTCAAATGGATCCGGGAAAAACCGCAGGGTTGGGTGACGAAGCTCGTCATCAATACGATCGGCGCGCTGATCAGCTTCACGGTGTCGGTGATGTTCTTCGCAACCAAGTTTGCGCAGATCTGGCCGGTACTGATCTTTTTGCCGCTGATCGTGTATCTGTTCCACCGGATCAAGAAGCATTATGAGGCGGTTGGCGAGCAGCTGCGGCTGTCGACGTGCGAGCCGGCGGTACCGATCGAAGGCAATGTAATCATTCTCCCCGTTTCGGGCATTACGCATGTCGTGGAGCATTCCCTGAATTATGCGAAGTCGCTGGCGGCGGATCAGATCATTGCGGTATATATTCCGTTTGAACGGGAAGA
This sequence comes from Paenibacillus sp. PSB04, assembly GCF_025809195.1. NCBI lineage: Bacteria > Bacillati > Bacillota > Bacilli > Caryophanales > Paenibacillaceae > Paenibacillus > Paenibacillus sp. PSB04. The sequence goes on along the minus strand of NZ_CP081301.1, from coordinate 4,990,338 downwards.
AGAGAACCGGTTTGAGGAAAAATGGCAAAAATGGCGGCCCGACGTGCGCCTTGTGACGCTGCATTCTCCGTACCGGAGCATCATTCATCCGCTTAGCAAATTTATCGATACGGTGCACCGGAAAGCCAGCGAATCCAACTACCAGGTCACAGTGATCATTCCGCAGTTTATTCCAAAGCGGAGCTGGCACAATCTGCTGCACAACCAGACGAGTTTGATGATCCGGACTTATCTTTTATTCCGCAAAGATGTTGTTGTGACAACGGTACCGTATCATTTAAAAAAATAGCGATTCAGATGGTTCAAACCATTCGTAATCAGGCCCCGGCATCTGTGCCGGCGGTCTTTTTTTGCGTAAAAGCAGCGGATATATATGATGGGAAAGAGTAATCCCGTGGGAGTAATGGCTTGAGTGTAATGGCTTGAGTGTAATGGCTTATGAGTAAGGGCTTATTTCCTGCAGAGTAGGGGATCCGTATATTTTCACGATGTGCAGGGTGTCAAAGGATTAACGCAACAAAAATTCATCCATTGCGTCTAATCAACGTATATAGAACAGCAACAGGGGTGGAACAGATGAATGGGAAACTAATAACGATATTCGGTGCCGTACTCGGTTCTGTGCTCGTATGGGCAGGAAGCGCAGCTGCGGAAGAACGATTTAGCGATCTGCAGCACTCGAAGTGGGCGGAAGACGGCATCACCTATATGGCCGAACGGGGAACCGTCGCTGGATACGGTTACGGGAAGTTTATGCCCGAAAGGCAAGTCACAAGAGCGCAGGCCGTTACTTTCATGGTGCGGGAGCTTTATCCGCAGGAGCTGCAGCAAGAAGCGGGCGGCGGCATGACCTATACAGATGTGCCTAAGAACCATCCTTTTTATCTTGAAATTGCCATTGCCGCAAAACATGGGCTGGCCAGCGGATTTCCTGACAGCACCTTCCATCCGGATGCACCGATGAGCCGTGCCGAAACGGCGGCGTTTCTTACACGGGCCTATTCACTCGTAAAAGGCCAGCAACCCGTAACAATAACGGATACAGCAAAGCATTGGGCGGCAGCGCCTATTCTCATCATGAGCTCCAACGGATTGATCGGCGGATATTCAGATAGCACCTTTCGTCCAGACCGATCTGTGACGCGTGCGGAGTTTGCCGTATTTATGTCACGGGTCATTCGCTTCGAACGTCAAGGGGCCATTCAGGCACAGGATTGGGATAAGCTGATGTCCTACATGACGGTCAGCGAGCAGGTCGGCCAAATGCTCATGCCAGACATCAGGCAATGGAACGGGCAAGTGACGACTACGGTCAATGAAGGAGTCAAACGCAGCATCCATGATCAGGATTTGGGCGGACTTATTCTTTTTGATAAAAATATCGTAGACGCTCGGCAGGTCACCACTTTGACGCATGATCTGCAGATGGAGGCAGGCGACATTCCGCTGTTCCTTGGCATCGATCAGGAAGGCGGGGTCGTTAAACGAATCCCCGGAGGTACGAATCTGCCGGGTCAAATGGCGCTCGGCGCAACCGGAGATACAACGCTCGCCGAAGCGGCCGGACGGCTGACCGGGGAAGAGCTAAAGGCGCTCGGGCTTCAGGTCAATTTTGCTCCGGTGCTCGACATTAACAGCAACCCGGATAATCCGATTATCGGGATGCGGTCGTTTAGCTCGGATCCGGATTTGGTGACACGACTGGGTCTCGCAGAGATCCAAGGACTGCGGCAATCGGGAGTGATCGCGGCGGTCAAGCATTTTCCAGGCCATGGTGATACGGTAGTAGACTCCCACTTGGGAATGCCGGTGCTTTCGCATGATCAGGAGCGGCTCGATGCCGTTGAGCTCAAACCGTTTCGGTCTGCCATCGATAACGGAGTAGAGATGATCATGACCGCACATATTGCGTTTCCAGCAGTAGACAACGAACACGTCACATCACTTAAGGACGGAAGCAGCGTACCGATCCCTGCTACGTTATCCAAGAAGGTGCTGACCGGGCTGCTCCGGGGGGAGCTTGGATATAAAGGCGTCATCATTTCCGATGCCTTCACGATGAATGCGATCGCGGAGCATTTTGGCGAAAATCAAGCGGTGGTACGTGCCGTTTCCGCAGGTGTGGATATCATCCTCATGCCGCAAGACCCGGCAGCCGCGCACCAAACGCTGGTGAACGCGGTGAAGAGCGGGGCGATACCGATCGAAACCATCCATTCGTCAGTGAAACGGATTTTGGAGCTGAAAGCGAAATACGGTTTGTTTGACCGCAGCGAAAGCCTTACAGAGCAATTGGCTGCGCTTAATGGTGTCATTGGTTCCGAGAAACATCGTACAGTGGAGCGGGACATCGCAGAGCGAGCGGTCACCTTGTTAGCCGGCCGTGACGGTGCGCAGCCGGATTCCATTCGTCAAGGCGATCGGGTTGCGATTGTCGCAGCCGATGGGGAGCAGGCGAAGCAGCTCGAGAGACAGCTGAAGCAAGCCGCAAATAACCTGTCGCTGAAAACAGTAACAGCCCTAGTCGGGCAAGGAAAAACGAATGAGGCACTTCAGGCGGTGGATCAAGCGGATTACGTCATCCTGGCTTCATATCAGTTCCGTAACGTGGCCAGTCAATTTGGCTGGGCCGATTATCAAACGTTGATCGATGAGATGAACAAACGTAACAAGCGTTATACGCTGTTATCGCTGGGCAATCCATATGAAATGATCTACATTAAGAACATACGTTCGGGGATCGCAGTTTATGGTAAGCAGGAGCCAAATACAGCCGCCGGGATCAAAGTGCTGCTAGGCCAACTGAAAGCCGGCGGGGTGCTGCCGGTGACAATGAAGTAATTTGTATCAAGATGGTGGTTATTTGGCCTAACCGGTTTTAAATGGTGGGTTAAATAAAAACAACTTAGCAATATTTTAGCCGCGCGTAAGCGCGGTTTTATTGTACTTTTTTAAGTGGACGGATATAAATGATCAGGCTCATTATTATAGGAACGGTTTAGATAAGATGCTGTCCATGAGTATCAGCGGTGCAAATCTATAACTGGGCGATTGTTCGATGACGTAAGATTTAAATTAAAAAGCTAAGCCAACTGACACTAACACTAATGTACAATGAAGATCATTCATATGATGAGTCTAATTGATAATAAGTATCTTATCGCGGAGCTTTTTGGAACTTGGGTATAGAGGATGTGATGGAATAAGCGCCGCATACTGAGTAGTGACTAGTGACTAAGATGACTAGATGAATCTGTAAGGAGGTGCGTGCCATCTTTATAATTTATAATTACGTAAAATAATAATTTGACGAATAAATATATATAAGTTATTCTGTACGTAAGGAGGTTTAGCAATAAATGGATAAAAACACGAAGCTGCATTACATGAAACGCGTTGACGATAAATGTGCGGAGCTTCCTTGGTACGTGACCGAATACATCGATAGCCGCAAACGCAAGCTGTCGCACACGACGCTGCTGAATTACTGCCACGATTACCTTATTTTTTTTGATTGGCTTGTGGCTGAGAAACTGGCTGGGGATGATCGCAAAGACATTGAATTGAATGTTCTGGAATCACTAACCGTGCGCGAAGTCGAAAATTTTCTATCATTTCTGGAGTATCAGCTGGGCAACAACAAATACACGATCAACCGGAAATTGTCGGCCTTAAAGTCGTTGTTTGATTACCTGCAAAACAAGGCTGAAACGTCGGACCTCAAGCCGTATATTCAACGAAATGTGATGGCTAAGATCGACTTTAATTCCATTAAGGAAAGCCAAGAAACTGTGGCGAACCGCATTGAGGGCAAAATTTTACGTGAAGACGATTTTGAGAAGTTCCGGCAGTTTGTGGCACATGATTTCGGTGAGCTGAACAAAAGCAACAAACGTATGGTCCGGTTCCACGAATTTAACCGTGAGCGGGATACGGCCATCGTATCGCTGATCCTCGGGTCAGGACTGCGTTTATCCGAGGTAGCGGGAATCAATATTGAGGATTTGGATATGAACAAAGGCCAAGTGCGCGTACTGCGCAAAGGCAACAAGGAACAATATGTATATTTTAGCCAGCAAGCCTTATTAGACCTGGAAAGCTACTTAAAAATCCGGGAAACGCGATATGTACCAGAAAAATCGGAAAATTACTTATTTATAGCAGCGCCAATCGGCCGCAAAGGTAAAAGCCGTCGGTTAACACCGAGATCGATTGAAAAGCTGATCGAAAAATACGCTGCAGCGTTTGGTAAACCGGCACTAACGGTGCATTCCTTGAGACATTCCTTCGCAACCCGCTACCACCTGGAGAACAACGATGTGCCGAGGCTGAAGAACCAGCTTGGACATTCATCGATCCAGACGACGATGATCTATACACATTTAACGGATGAAGAGATGAGAAAAGCCGTTAACAATATGGATAAGTGATGAAAGTAGTGTGAATATATAAAAGTAGAAAAATTGGCCGTCATCCGGCCGTTTCTTTGGTGCTTTTTCACAAAACTCGTATTTTGTACATATATCTACTAATCCGCTATCGCCGATTTCATGCCTTCCGCCTGTCCTAAAGAGAAGGTTTCAATTTCACCGGAAATCGGGGAATATGCAGCCCCTTTCCCACCCGGATAACCGCTCATGTACAGCTTGCCGTCCGGCCCTTTCTCCAGCGTCTGAATCGGAATCGGATTACCGGAGAACGGGTAGGTAACCGACTTGACCTTCTTGGTCTCCATATTCATGTAAGCCACCGCTCCCGTCAATCCCCCCCTCTTGATCAAGGCCATCACGATTGCTATCACCATGATCCTCATTTTATTACCATTACGGTCATTCGCTCTGTGGTTGGTTAGTTTATTGTGCAATTCACCAACTCCAAGCGAGCATCAGACTTCGTAGGCTCTTTAGTATAAAAACTGCTTTACTTTTTAGTAAAGCTACATATTTCCATAGGCTGTTGATTTTCTGCTGCTGGCAATTACCTAACCCTGCGCATGAATCTATAAAGAGGAAAATATTGTGTGGAAAATGCTAAATGGGTAGAAAATACATAAACGTATGAATGTACTGTCGTAGGTGATATAGTTAGATACTTCTCTAATCGGTAATCGGCTCATGTTCTTGTCCATTACGGCAATCGGTACAAGTTCTTGTCCTGGGCTCGGGACAAGAACTTGTACCGATAAGACAAAAAAGCCGCTAAAATAGCGACTTTCTATGTTCTTGTCCCTCGACATAACTCGAACAGCATTATAAAATAACCCATGCAATCCTATTTCCAGACTGCATGGGCTTTCCCGCGCAAGATCAAAGCTTGCTCAAAATATTACTTCTGCACCGCTTCTTTCAGAATTTCGACCTTCTGATCCTTGGACATATCCCATGTGGTTGAAATGCTGTATTCGAAGCCACCTTCATGCCAAAAAACGTATTTTGGATAGATATGTGCCGGTAATTCATCCTCAAAGAAACCTTTTTTCTTGCTTCCTTCTGAGTCCAACGTATATTTCGAAATGGCCAGCGTATCTTTCCCGTTCGTATATTCAAGACGGATGGTTGCCGCCTCTTTCCAGTCTATCTTTTTCGCATAGACGGGTTTACCGCTCTTCTTGCCTTCGGCCCTTACTTCATCAAGGAATTTTCCTTCGGTTGGACCTTCAATTCTTGCTTTGGAAAACTTATATCCCTCCGGCAAGTTGGCGGGCTGCTTCAGAATGGAGCCCTCGAGCGTAGCAGCACTTTTCAAGTAGTCCTCGTAAGCAGAGAATGTTTCTATCCCTCCCCAATAACTTAGGTCGAATCCGCTGTTAGGATCCTTATATTTATGATACAGAACGTACATATCGCCTGTCTCTTCACTAAGTTTCTTCACTCTATTGGTCTCATCTTCGATATACTTTTTTTCCTCTGGAGTTAGAGCCTTGGCTGCAGCTACTGCTTTATTTCGCGCCTTTTCCAGTTCTGTCTTGTAAAGCTCGCGGTCTATATTTCCCTCGGGATAGATCATATCCGGCACAGGATTCACAACAGCTTTTGAATCCTGTGCCGATTGCACGGGAGCCTTCGGTGTTACGCTCCCTGAATCGCTTTCCTTAGCATTAACCAATGTCACGCTGCCAAGCGCAATAATCATCCCCATAGCCAGAATGGACAGGCGGTATGATTTTTTGTGAAAATGTTTAATCATCGTAAGTCTCCTTTTCATTTGTTTATGTGTGGCGGACAAGCCGGCAAGCCCCGGTTGGCGTTGGTTTCCTGAATAATGCTCCAACACATGGATGATCGTTTGTCCGTATGCATTGTTTTGCTGCGGGCTCATCCGATTCAAGGCGCATGCATCGCAGGCCATCTCCTGATCCTGTCTTGCTTTACGTACGGCTAGCCATAATAACGGATTAAACCAATGAATGATCAGGATGATATGCATCAACCAGTTCACGGCGACGTCCCGCCGCTGAATATGCGCGAACTCATGCGCCAGAATATATTGAAGTTGATCTTTTTTCAGCGTAATGAGCAGACTGGGCGAAATAACGATCGCCGGATTGCGAAAACCGACCACGGCAGGCCCGGGAATTCGCTCGCTGGCCACAAACTGCACGTTACGCTTTACGCCTATTTGCTGTTTCGTCTCGTGAAACACGGCCGATAGAAGAGGCATATCTATTTTTCGACCCGTGCGCAGAGCTTGTTTCAATCGAAGCTGGTCGCATACCGTTTTCGCCGAAAAAAGCAGCACACCTGCAAGCCAGACCGACATCAGCGTATTGGCGAAGCCTATTTGCTTGAACCCATTCCACCAAAATCCGCTCTCCTGCACAGGTCCCGACTCAAATGCAGGTACTTCCGAAGTTCCGCTTGCTTCCGGGTTTGTAGAGCGCTCAACATGAACCGTTGCCTCGCCTCTTCTCCCCGCTTCCTTCCAACCCGATGAAGCTTGAGTTTGTTGATGAATACCGGGCGCTATGGCCTCCAGGGACAAAACATTGTATAGGCTAAGCGAGGATTCCGGGGCCCAAGGGAGCAGCAGGCGAATGGCCACGGGAAGCCAAAGCCAATATTTCCATCTGGCTCCAATCTTGTTTCTCAATAGAAACTGCAGGATCAGGACAAGTACAATCAGGATGAAGGCCATGAACGATCCGCGAATCACCCAGCCGAAAAAAGACGATACATTCTCAAGCAATGTAAGACTCATCAGGGCTCTCTCTTTTCTGTTTCCCCGTCGCTGCGGTTTTCGTCAAACAAAGCCTTTAAATCCTCGATTTCTTGTGCATTTAGTTTCTTATCCTGCAGAAAGTTAGCCAGCATCGGCTTTAAAGCTCCCCCATAGAGTTTTTTCATGAAGGATTTGGTTTCGGATTGCAGATACTCCTGCTCGCTGATGATCGGAAAAAATAGTTGGGTGCGCTTTGAACCCTTTTCCAGTTTCGCACCCGCTGCTTCCTTCTGCACCAAACGAGTTAGGAGCGTCCGGGTCGTATTGGGGCTCCACCCCATTCGATCCGTCATTTGCTTTACGACCTCGCTGGAAGGGCAGTCGCGATTGGCCCATAATACACGCATAACTTCCAGTTCTGCATCCGTAATCGGTGGTATTTGATTCATGCATAAAACCTCCAAAGTCAATGTACTCAAACTACATATGTAGTTACAATACACATGCTACAATTGTAGTTTAGTAATGTCAACTTGTATGTGAGAGCGTAATATTCTCGTTTTTGTTACACACAAAAATGTATCGCACGTCTGCGGTCATGACGATCTCCAAAAGAACCCATGTAATCGTATTTTGGAGCACCTGTTCGAGAAGACCTATAGCTAAATTAATATGTTATTTTTTCACGGCTGCTTTTAAAATTTCAATCTTCTGTTTCCTGGACATATCCACAGATGAGGTTGAAATGCTGTATTCGAATTTGCCGCCATCATTCCAAAAGACGTATTTTGGAAAGACATGTGCCGGCAGCGTATCGTTATAAAAGCCTTTCTTCATGTTTCCCTTCAAATCTACCGCATACTTGGAAAAGCCCAGCGTGTCTTTTCCGTTCGTATATTTAAGTCCGATCGTTGCCGCCTCTTTCCAGTCGATCTTTTTCACATAGATGGGCTTTCCGCTCTTCTTACCTTCGGCCCTTACTTCATCAACGAACTTTCCTTCGATCGGAGCTTCAATGACTGCTGTTAAGAACTTGTATCCTTTTGGCAGGTTCGCAGGCTGCTTCAAGATCGATCCCTTCAGGGTAGAGGCTTTTTTCAAGTAGTCCTCGTATGTTGTGAATTCATGTATCCCTCCCCAATAACTAATATCAAATCCGCTATTTAATTGGGGGTATTTATAATACAAGACATACATATCGCCAGACTCTTGGCTCAACTTCTTCACTCTTTGGATCTCATTTTCGATAAACTTTTTCTCCTCTGCAGATATAGTCTTAGCTGCTTCGGCCGTTTTTTTAACAGCGGCTTCTTGGACTTTCTCGGAGGATTGCGTCTTCGCCGCGAGGCTGACGGAAGAACCCATTAATAAAATGCTGCTTAGTGTCGCGATTGCTACTTTCGTTGCTGCTTTCACTTGGTAATGCTCCTCTCCTATAATTAAATTTTTATTTATTTTTACAAACTACAGTTGTAGTTGCAAATCAATACTACAACTGTAGTTAATTAATGTCAATACGGTTTGTGCAGAAATTTATTTAGTTTTCGTTAAATACAAAAAAAGCCGCTAGTCTAAGCGACTTATAAGGGGACCAACCGTGTTTAGTTTATTTATTGAGCTATCGTGTCCCGTTAGTTTAATCGTAAGACCATTGAATTTTCATCCCAATATTGATAGCCACTTTTTAGGGCGTTCCGCTCTGTTCCGTAAGTTACAAAACCGAAAGACTCATAAAGCCGCTTTGCCGCGTTATTATTTGAGATGACCGTGAGGTTAATCTGCTCAAGACCATCACACTGTTTCGCCTTACTAATCAATTCTTGAACCAAGGATTTGCCTGCTCCATTTCCTCGAAATTCAGGCTGAACATACATAGCATAGATATTGCCTTTATGTACGGTTTTGGGGTTACTTTCCCTTACAAAGGTTACGATACCAATGAGTCCACTATTGATAAAAGCACCTAAAGTAAATCGATTATGAGAAGCAATGAGATTACGTCGTAGTTGCTCAATTGGTTTATCTTTTTCAATTTCATACGTAGTCAAAAATGCCTCAGGATTTTCCTTCAGAGACTTTAACCTTAACTCACGATATATTTCTGCATCTTGTGAATACAAAATACGAATCTCCACTTATTCACCTCGATATTCTCACATTTTAAATCATATTCAACAACATTTTTGTGATATCCTACCCGTTAGCGTAAAAAAATGGAGCAGCTGCCGCCGGCAAGACTGCTCCCCTATTTGTTGAATTAAAGTATTCCGTAAGTTTAGTGATTACTTCATTAAGAATGGGATAATTGAATCAATCTGTATCCCTCTTGATGCTTTTAACAAAATCACATCATTTTTCTTAATTGCTTGGTTTAGTGCATTTGCCAACCCCATTTTATCTTTAAATGTTTTTACCGCACCTGTTGGATATCTCTTTATTGCTTCTGATGCAATATGGTAACTAAGATCACCGAATGTATAAATATAGTTTATTTTATCCGGATCAAGGTTTTTACCAATGACTCGGTGGAACTCTTCTTCATGATCACCAAGTTCAAGCATATCACCAATGACTAAATGCTTATCATTATAACCCGTCAGCTCTTGAAAAGTCTTAATTGCTGCATTAACCGAATCCGGACTAGCATTCCATGCATCATTAATTATGGTAAATCCCGATGGTAAAGTTATCTTCTCCAATCTCATATCAGGCATTTTTAAATGAAGAAATCCTTCATTAATTTCTGCTGGGTTTAAACCCAATCTTAGAGCAATCGCTATTGTAGCAAGCGCATTATTGATATTATGGGCACCGAGAAGTGGAATGTAATAATTATCGTTTGCAACAGAGAAGTGGGAACCATTGGAGTTGGATTGCGCATTCTCGACGCTCACATCATTAAAATCCCCATGACCAAAACTAATGGTCTCTAACGAGCTATTTTTTTGAATTCTATGGAGCTCTTTAGTTATTAATGGCTCGTCTCCGTTGAAAACAAAACATCCACCATTCTTTAGACCAGTAACGATTTCCAGCTTTGCGGCTGCGATTGCTTCTCTGGAGCCGAGGCTTGATAGATGGGAAACACCTATCATTGTAATTACACCTATATCAGGGTTGGTAATACGAGAAAGTTGCTCGATTTGCCCTCTTTCACTCATCCCCATCTCAATGATTGCAATTTCAGCATCTTTTTTTATCCCTAATATTGTTAGTGGAACACCTACTTGACTGTTTAAATTCCCCTCTGTTTTATATACTCGGAATTTTGTCTGCAAAACAGAATTTAGCATTTCTTTTGTAGTTGTTTTACCATTGCTACCCGTAACACCAATAACTTTGACTTGTAATTCTCGTCGATATTGTGCCGCTAATTTTTGCAAAGCTGCTAAGCAATCATTTACATAAATTAACGGTAGGTGAACTGGTGGGTTAGGGTGATCCTTTTGCCAAAAAGAAGCAGTCGCTCCTTTAGATATTGCTTCATTAACATAATTATGCCCATCTAACTCTCTTATAATTGGGATAAATAAATTACCTGGCTTTACGGTTCTGGAGTCAATAGACACTCCTTGAATCAAAAGTCCCTCAAACTCCAAAGATAACCCATCGCCTTCAGACATTCGTTCAATAACTTTGAGTTCATGAGTAATCATCATTACACCACCAACTAAATTCAATTTTTAAAGCAGTGCTTTGAACCCTAATACTACCTAATCTAGATAATGCCATGTGTGAGAAGAGATCAAAAGATCCATCACTAAGGTTTTTTCGTTAAAGTGTGGTTCTTAATCAACTATCCTCCCTTTAGTTGTGAAAAGTCTGCCGGTCATCTCTATACGATGACCTCCATATATTCAGTTAAGGATTCCCAACACCTTGATGTTCTTACACAAACATGCTGTTGCGCTAACCTGCCCGTTAGCTTAATAAAATGATCAGGCTTCTGTAGCCTGCTCAACAATAAGTTTTATTGAACTAACGTTTCCCGTTAGTTGAAATAATCCAATCTAATTATTTTAATGCACAAATAAGGTGTGAACGATGTTTTATTGTAGTCCCCAATATAATGAGTGTTTCTTTAAGAATAGAATATAGCCTTAGCTTTTTATTGCTTTAAATTAGGCATTCTCCTGTGCTTTGTTTTTTGTTCGAATGCATATGCAATACGAATTAGTGTCGGTTCACTAAATGCCGTTCCTGCGAATGTGATCCCAAATGCTTTTCCACTATCTTGGAATCCTGCAGGCACTGCTATAGATGGATAACCAGCTTTAGCACATAAATCAGCTCCGACGTAAGACGGAAACAGGATTGCATCCAATCCATACTTTTCTATAGCATGATCTATGCCCATATTTTGTGAGTGATATAAATCAGAGATGGACTCAAGAATGTAATTCAAACTCTTTAACTGATTTTCTTGTTGTGATCGATACTTCAATGCATCCTGACCATATTTCAATGCCTTCTCTGCATTCTGTTCATTCCATTCGATTAACTCTTGCAAAGTATTTGGTAAATGAGATGGAGTATTTTGTAAATAACGTTCAACAGAATATTTAAATTCGATGTTCATTTTGTTATATTCCCAACCTCTATTGAACGATGGAATTTCTATTTCGTCTATTACATTGGCGCCGGAGCCCTTAAGTATTGCCACAGCATCATTAAATAATTTTTCATCATACTCTCCAATGTCACAATATTTCTCAGGCGGAATGTTCCTGAAAATTCCTATGGTTGCTTTACTTAATCCGTCTTCATCCAAACATGCAGTATAGTCCAACTTAGAACTTGCATTTTTCCAAGTAGCTGGATCACTTTCATCTTTTCCCGAAAGAACACTTAATAAGATCGCTGCATCAGCAACAGTTCTTGCCATTGGTCCAGCTGTATCCTGAGAATAACTCCATGGAATAATTCCTGATCGACTTACTAAACCTACGGTTGGTTTTATACCAACAATAGCATTCTGTATAGATGGGCTTAGAATAGAAGCAGATGTCTCTGTACCAACGGCAACTGAAGTAAAATTCGCCGCAACAGATGCAGCAGAGCCCGTACTAGAACCACCTGGGAAATAATCTCCATAGGGATTCTTTGTTTGTCCTCCTATTGAACTGTATCCAGCCCACATTGATGCTGACATACCATTTGCCCATTCTGTCATATTCGTTTTTCCAAGAACAATTGCACCTGCTTCCCTTAGTTTTTGCACAAGGAAAGCATCCTTCGCACTAACATGGTTTTCCAAAGCTAATGCACCTGCACTAGTATGCATTTTATCATTTGTTTCAATATTTCCTTTCAATAATACGGGGATACCATGTAAAAGACTTCTTACTCCAACTAATTTTCTTTCTTGATCTAATGCTTCAGCAATAAAAATCGCATCTGGATTCATTTCCATAATTGAGTTGATCATGGGTCCACTCTGATCGAACATTGCTATCCGATACATGTAATACATCACAAGTTCTCTTGATGTAACTTTCTCCTTTTGCAGTGTATCCTGCAACTCGAATATCGTTGCTTCTTCTAAATAATCAAATTTATTAAAATGTTCCATGTTTAGCACCTACTTTCGATTCTGGGTAAAATTTTTATTCAATCTTGACAATTCCTATGCTTAATTTATACATTTGACTGCATTTAATATATATAAAAAACGATTATTATTCGTATTGCACATAAAAAGGTTTGTGGGTTTAACCCCACAAACCTTAATTTTAGCTTTTTTTTGAGTACACAATTTATTTGATACTATCATGGGAAAGACTGAACAGTTCAGAGAGCTGATCAATCGTTGATCCATCATGGAATCGCTGGCGAATCTCGTCGTTTCTGATGTTCAGATAACTTCTGTTGCCTGACTTTTCTCCCCACTTTTTTCGAGACCCTTATGCGTTAGGGATGTATATCATTCGACCTTCCACATACTTCTGTATTTCCTTAAGCAAATCTTTTGGCAGAATAGCATCAGCGCTTGTATATTTCAAAATAGATCTTCTCCTTAAAATAATATATAGAATTTTAAGGTAGCAAAACCTATACTATAAACTGTTTTCACCAGATCAGTATGTTGAAAACGTGCGGTGATTAAGCTCCATACAAATAACCGCTATGGTCATAATATAGACTTTGCATGGAGCTTGACATTAGCGACATAATTATTCAACCTTTACCCTCCTTTAACTGGATACTTGATAACTAAATATCCTATGGAATCAGATTAATTCCTCCTTAATATAACATTAAGCTCTTGTGTCATCTTTTATTAAACTATCGTTTCCCGTTAGCTTAATCACGCGATGGTTAAGTCCAACCCCATGAACGTTCAGTATGTATTTGATAATTCCAATGGTGTGAATTAGAAACAGTAATTACATCAATTCACCAGATCTGGCGGACGACGGATTAGTGTTGCCTGCTCAAAACTATAGGCGATGCTGATTAGCGTGGGCTCACTTAAAGCCCTCCCGGAAAAGACAACACCAAATGGCCCCTGCGTCGAATCGCCATCAGCATCAATTGTTCCTTTTGCTGAATAACCGGCGGGCACCGTAATAAGGGGATACCCTAACCGGGCAGCAATGTACATGCCATCAACGTCACCAGGTAACATTAAAGCATCTAAGCCGTGTTGTACGAGTACATAGTCAATCCCTTGCGTTACAGCCGGATGGTTATATTCTTGTCGTTTAAGTTGATATGTTGTCTCGTTTAGCGCATTTTGTTCCGAACGAATCAGATTATCTTGGCCAAACTTCAATGCGGATGCAGCGTGTTTCTGATTATAAGCTATCAGATCTTGAAGAGAATGTACGGGCAGATCCGAGTTCAACTTTGATAAATAGCGATTCAGGCCTGTTTTGAATTCGTAGCAGATAACATCATTGTTCCATGGATGCTGTTCCAAATAGAGGTCCACAGGATCGATAACTGTAGCACCTTGCTCACGCAGAACATTAATGGCGAATTCCATGATGGAAAGTCTTTCTTTATCCAAAGACCGATAGTAATGTCTAGGAATCCCAATTCGAGTTTTACACAGAAAGTCTCGGTCTAGATAAGTTGTGTAGTCATGAAAAGTACGATGTGTGCTAGTCCAAGTTGCCTTATCGTTTTCGTCAATCCCGACGATTGCCCCAAGTAGAATCGCTGCATCAGTGACTGTCTTTGAAATCGGTCCTGGCGTATCCTGACTTATAGAGATTGGGATAATTCCGCTGCGACTCGCAAGCCCTACAGTAGGTTTTATTCCGACGAGAAAGTGTTGGCTGGCCGGCCCAATAATCGAACCTGCGGTTTCTGTTCCGATCGCTGCTGCTGTCAGGTTCGCCGCTACGGCTGCAGCCGATCCTGAACTTGATCCGCTGACGAAGATCTTGCCAGGTCCATATGGATTCAACACATATCCTCCTCTGGAACTGTATCCAGCTGGCATACGATTGGACATAAAGTTCGACCACTCGGTCATATTGGCCTTACCTAGAAGAACAGCGCCAGCAGCCCGGAGCTTTGCGGCTACGAACGCATCTTCAGGAGCAAACGACTCAGCCAATGCGATTGAACCAGCGCTCGTATGCATCCGGTCGTACGTATCGATGTTATCCTTTAGCAGGATTGGAATTCCGTGCAGCGGCCCCCTACTACCTGTTGTATTTCGCTCAAGGTCAAGATTCCTTGCTATTTCAAGAGCATCTGGATTGATCTCTAATACGGCATTGATCAGAGGATTATACCTATGAATGCGTTCGATATATGCAAGGACGAGGGCTTCGGATGTACATTCACCCGAAGACATTGCCTTTTTCATGCTCACCAAATCGGCTTCCTGAATCCAATCTTGTAAGTTAATGCTCATATATTAAAATACCCCCGGTACTGGTAAATTTTCGGACAACAGTAATATGGTAACATGCTGCCTTGCCAAGGGTATAGGTAAAGTTTTGATTAGATAAGAATGTATCGGTTGGGCATCGCAGTAGAGCTTGTATTTTCCCGAAGGTTAATGTTGTATCTAAAGTAATCTGCTCTTGTCCCCCGACAGCATCTTATACGATTCTGCAGATCACCGGGGATCCCTTCCCGCTGCCGGTCAAAATCGTGCTGCCGTAGGTATAGCTGCAGCACAAAAGGCCCCTCTTTCCGCTCTGAAGAATGAACTTCAGGCGGCAAGAGAGGCCTCTTTTACCAATTTAATTGCTTGAGGAAAGATAGTATGTCTTCATGAATTAATTTCTGGTCACTTCCTAGTGTCATCAAATGCTCAGAATTAGGATAACCGTGAATTGATTTATTATTTGTAGACACTCTATCATGTATATAATGTGCACTTTCTTTATACAAAGATTCGTCTAACTCTCCGTACAAGATCCTTATTGGTTGATTAATTCTATCTAACTCTTTCATGGTCTTGTCAATATAACTTTTAAAATGGATTAAACATGGAGTTGAAGACTTTTCCAATTCGTCCACTTCTCTGGATATTTCTTTTTCATCTTTTCCTTCAAATTGCTTAAAAGCTCTTGCGTATTTGATTAGCCGATCTTTTAACGAACTCATTTCTTTTTTATATGGTACAGACATGGTTACGATACCATTAACATTGAATGTTTTTCCTACGTCTAAAGCAAGTATTCCCCCTAAAGATATACCTATAACCGCAATTTGCGCATGACCCTCCTTGATCAAGAAGTGATACCCTTTTTCTACACTCCTCCACCATTCCAACGGACTGGTGGAAATTAATTCTTCAGGAGTTAAACCATGACCTTCATAAACAGGGGCATAACATGAAAAATCATGAAGGTTTAAGAATTTCCCCAGTTCTTTTACATCACGAGTATTGCTTGTAAAAGAATGTAATAATAATACCGCTTGATCTCCTCCTTTTAGGAAGAAGGACTTGGGTTGAACTATCTTCATCACGGTCTTGTCACATCCAATATCTCATGGTTTACCTCTATCTTACCACTTACCATACCTCTTGGCGGCCATCTTTATTAATTATATACTAGTCGATCCAAAAGTCCCTGACAAGGGGGCACGGTTCAACTTAATATATGGAATGACTGATTTATAATTTAACTGAACTGGAAAACTGCTCATGGTTTTTTTATTCTTCTGTAAGGGATGTGTCGATAGATGATAACCTTTAGAGACAAAACATATCGCTGCACCTCGGAAATTATACTAGGCTTAGTTAGCGGTAAAAATTACGCTATCCTGCCAAGTTCTTGTCCCTCGACTCGGGACAAGAACTTGTACCGATAAAACAAAAAAGTCGCTAAATTAGCGACTTTCAATGGGACTATGTTCTTGTCCCCCGACACATCGCTTGGAATGTTGATTCCCGCGGCTATTAAATCCAATACAAAAAGCTCAATGGAACAGTTGTAGTGTTCTTCCGCTGTTCCATTGAGCTTTTTTGTGATTTCCTGTCTCCTCCTACTCAATGAGCTCAGGCTTCACATTGAGGACGATCCCCATCAAACCAGGGAATAGTTGTTCTAGCTCCTCCATACGGATCGAATAGAAATGTTGTGTCCCATCGATCCTCAGTTTAGTCACACCTGCCTCCCGAAGGATTTTGAGATGATGAGTTAATGTGGATTTTGGCATTAAATCTTTAAAAACTGCACAGTTCTGCTCGCCGAGATCATTTAGCGTTAAAACCATTTGTATACGCCGAGGGTCACTTAGCGCATTCAAGACCGGCAACAATCGAATATCGCTCACATTAGGTTGATAAGGTTTTCTCATAGACAAATCATATCACAGGAAGATCTTATTATCAATATCCTAAAAGATTAGTACAATAGTTTTTTGTTGACAACAAGCATGCCATTATGTTTTATTTCTATTGTACTAATATATTGGTACATAAATACAAAACATAGGAGTGGGAACATGTCTCGTTACAAATCATTTATTATCTTCATTCTTGCATTCGGTGTATTTGGTATCATTAACACCGAAATGGGCTTTATTGGTATTCTGCCTCAGCTGGCTAACCGTTTTGACATTCCATTATCGCAAGCGGGATTACTCGTCAGCTTATTTGCTCTGGCGGTGGCGATTTCCGGACTGTTTATGCCTTTGCTTCTCTCGGGAATAAACAGCAAAACGTCCATGTTACTCGTCATGGGACTATTTTCAATTGCTGGGTTTGTTTCCGTTTATGCACCGACCTTCGAGGTGCTCCTCATCGCGAGAATTATCCCGGCTTTTTTGCACCCCGTATTCTTCTCTGTTGCTTTCGTTGCTGCGGCTAATTCCGTAAGCAAAGAGTACGTTACGCGCGCAAACTCCAGAATATTCATGGGTGTCACTGCCGGAATGGTCATCGGATCTCCCATCGCTACTTTGCTCGCGGACGTTCTAACACTGCAAGCATCCCTTTATTTCTTTGCCATCATTAATGCGATTACGTTTATTGCCATACTGATCTTTATTCCGTCTATGCCTGTAAAAGAAAAACTGACGTATGGTTCTCAATTAGGGGTATTACGTAAACCTGTTGTATGGATCAGTATCATCACCATGATTATATTAAATGCCGGAATGTACGCGACTTTCAGCTTTTTTGCAGAGTTTCTAGACGGAATCACTGGCATGTCCGGAAAACAAATCAGCCTTATGCTGCTGGTTTTTGGAGCAACGGGATTCATTGGAAATATATTATCGGGCGTCTTGCTGCACAAACGCGCGATGCTAACGGCATTGGTTTACCCGATTATCTTCGGGATCCTCTACCTGCTGATCTATGTGTTAGGAGATTACTCTATCCCAATGACCCTATTGATTGCCGTATGGGGAATGTTGTATACGCTGGGGCTCAACCTCTGCCAGAATTCGATTACTACCGCAGCATACGAAGCGCCCACATTTGCGAACGGCCTCTTCATAGCGTTCGGGAATCTTGGAATATCTTTCGGTACTTTTGTTGGCGCGGCATTCATCAACGATTTCGGGACGAGATCGATTATCTGGGCAGGTATCTTGTTCATGGTTCTAAGTTTTGTGTTTATCGCTGTCCGTGCAGTTCGTTACAGCCCAAAGAAAGCACAGGCCTAGATGTTATTCAATGATTCTGCAATCCGCGAAGGAGGAGTAAGTCGATGAGCGTATTCCATGAGGGTGAACGTATGGTTCAGCAAAGAATTGGTGTGCAGGCGACCGCCGATTCGATTGGGAGAATGGTTCAACCTTTTATTCCTCAAGGATTCGATTTGTTTTTGGAGCAGCAATCTATTGTGGTTATAGCGTCAACGGACTCGACAGGTTCATTGTGGGCGTCTCTGATCACTGGATACCCGGGCATGATCCAAGTGAAGGATCCGAAGACGATAGAGATTTGTACCCAATTTGTGCTCCAAGATCCATTTATCTCAAACATTAAACACAATGGCAATGTAGGTCTCATCGTTATTGACTTTGAACACCAAATTCGGGTTCGAGTTAACGGGAATGCCGAGTTTACGGATGAAAATGCTCTACGAGTTGATGTCGAACAAATTTATGGAAATTGTCCGAAACATATTCAAATGAGGAGCCTGACACCGATTGATCGTCGACTCGGACCTGTGCAAACATTCGGAAGACTGGGGATACTGACCCCGGAACAAAACCGATGGATTCGCGAAGCAGATACGTTTTTTATTGCCAGCAGCGGCCCCGAAGGAAAAACGGATGCTTCGCATCGCGGGGGCAATCCGGGCTTTATAAAAATGTTGGATGATGACGCATTGGTTTTTCCCGACTACAGAGGGAACATGTTGTTCAATACGCTTGGCAATATTCAGATTAATCCCAATACAGGAATCTTGTTTCTCGATTTCAATATGGGCAGAACGCTCCAACTTACTGGACGATCATCAATTGTTTGGGAGGTTAGTGGGGAAGAAAAGTTGAGATTTCCTGGAGCACAGCGTCTGGTCGAATTTCGAATTAATGGCGTGATCCAAACTGAAAATGTCATTCCTTTTGACTGGAACTTCTTAGGCTACTCTCCCTACAACCCAAGCAGCCCCATCATATAGACAGCAAAAAGCCTATCAAGAAATAAATCGAATGCTGTGCTGTACCACGGTAATTACAATTAAAAAAGCCTGCTTACATCGGTTGGGGACTGACCCCCAATTGTGAGACAGGGATCAAATCACCTTTCAAATTAGGTAGCCAGTCGCCGGAAACCAATCGACGACTGGTGATTTAGGTTCGTTTGTGTGTCTTGTTCCCTCTACAATGACAGGATCAGCACAAAGTACAATCTAGACAATGTTTTCAATTCGCCATCCTCTGTGCTTATTGACGAGCTTATTTTATCCATTTCAAATGGACTACAGTTCCAGTTGATATACTTCCGAGTAGTGAAGCTGGTTTTTTTGATCATAATCCACATTCTGTCCGCTATAAATTGCCCGTTAGTTGAGTAAAGCCTGCCAGTCAAAGTGATCGGCTGGCTTCTTGTTTTTATTGAGCTATCGTATCCCGTTAGCGTAGTGATAATCTGGCATTACATCTCAGAACCTGTCCACATTTCCTTCATTTTACCATCCTCTATTCTCACAAACCACATAACTCGTGATGTGGATTCTCTCTCAACGATGCCACGTACTGCCACAAGGTCTCCTTCGCTCAATATGCTTTCAATTGTAATTCGGAATTCCGGGTATACTTCTCGAACTTTCAGCACTGCTTGTTTGACACTTTTTGTTCCAATTACTTCTGGATGCGCATGATCCATCCATTTAGGGGAAAGAACTTCGTCGGCGATCGTCACATCCCCCGTATTCCACATCTTCAAGTAACGTTTTACAAGTGCTTTATTGACATCTATGTTCATTTCGACACCTCTAATATTTGTTTGTTTAAATAAAGTACCAGATATTGGGAATACATGAACATTTTTTGTTTGAATCCTGCCCGTTAGCCTCCCCTGCCCTGCTGGGCACCATAGATGATGAAAATTAGACTCATATAGCCTGTGTCATGGAACTATCGTCTCCGTCGTAACCCTACAGCAATACGCTATCCGCGCTAGGAAGAAGTCATCCCTAGACCGAGAGCGCGATCGGCAATATTAGCGGGCGAACTTCCCCGCTCCCGAATTGCATTCCGCGCAACCTCACGGTCGTCGAAATGGATCGTTCTGTCCTTCGTGATCTGGAACGTTTTAAATATGAGATTCCTCGCTAAACTGCTGTCTCCAATTATCGTTGTATTCTGTAACCACAACATTCATCAAAACAACCTCCCCAGCGAAATATTTATTGCGACCAATAAAATGAAGCGTTAAAAGCAGCTGCCGAAGCAACCGCTCATTACGAAAAAGTATCCGATAGTTCAACTATGGATTATTTTAATGAACTCATAACATCATTTAAATTACAAACATAAACACCAATATTCTTCATTTCTTGAATACCCTTTTCGTAAACTTGTGACATGGAATCTGCTACCATCACAACACGAAAATCACGTTCACTGGCTTCGTAAATTGATGTTCGTGGACAGTTAGGAAAGTTACACCCTGTAAATACAATGGTGTCGATATTACGCTGTTTGAGGAAACCTTCCAGGTCTGTTTTGTAAAAAGCACCCCAACGTGATTTATACATAACCCATTCATTTTCCCCAATCGACTGAAACTCGCCATTCAACAGCTTGTCAGCATCCAAAGAATTATAGTTTAATGGGCGGATTTCACTGACTAACTCGGCACCATCTGAATTTGGAGCGACAAACTTGGCACCTTCCTCAACCATTTTTTTTCTGCAAATATCGACGTTTGAACCATCTTCTTTATACAAACGAATTACATGGACAATCGGTAGTCCTTTTTCACGATACTTTTCTAGCAAAGACCTCATTTTCGGTAACACTTCAATAGTACCCTTAATTTGGGCAGGAGCATTCGGCAATGTAAAGTCGTTTTGCGTATCAATGGTAATGAGTACGGATGTGTTCCAATTCGGACTTATATAATTCATAGACAAGATCACCTCATTTAGATCTTATTTTTACAATTTTCCTAGCAATTGAGAAGAACACTGCTTTCATTCGGTACGTCGCAAATCTGCCCTTTAGTTCAGCGGAGCCTTTAGCCCTAGAAATACCGCCTATATCCCGCCGACGGTCCACGCGTAACTGAGCGTAGATCTGTGTCGTTGATGCCTTCTCGTGATCCCAACATTCCTTGAATAAAATCTAATAGGCACCATTATCAAGTAAATGGCAAGCATATGTATGACGAAAGCGATGAGGATAAACGTTAACCGAACCTCTCCACGAGCTGCAAGCTTCTTAACCGCATAACGTATAAGTTGGTGTGGCCATTCGTCTTCTCTCAATTGGAACAGCAACACCATCGTTATCATTTGAATCGGTTACTCGGGCTGCACAATTTTTTTAGTTCAATTATCGCGTTCCCCATTGCGATCGGAAATCCGCCCTCCGCTTTACCACTATTTGTGATACGGTCTTCCGCACTGTCTGTAACGGCAACTTTTAGAGCCCCCCTTTACGAGAGGGCTCTATGTTAAACCGCTAAATTTCTTGTTGATGGTATACATCAGAAGATGCAGAGCGGAGCGTTTGACTTTAATAACAAACGTGCCTCTTTTACATCTATACGTGACTTCCAGCTCTTCATTCGAACAGTGACGTTCTCATGATCCCGAAATGTCGACTGATGTGAGTTCTACAGAAAGATTCCACAATCGCAAAGCCTCCTCAGGATCAATAGCGTAGTCCTTGACACCGTTCGGTACTCCTTCTTGAGCGAGTTCCGCGATATCACAATCCTCGCAATAGACCCCTCCTAGACCTATGAGCTGGAGAGAAGTTGCAGCCCATACTTGTGTAGCAGCGCCTTGCTGAGGTGTCTTGAAGCTTGGATCCGCAGGCGCTCCATGCTCGTCAATCCAGCCGAACGAGACCAATTCATCCTTCGAAAAATGGCGCTGGAGGGGAGTCAGAATGGACCCTGGATGAACCGCAAAGGCACGAACCCCTTGACTTGCACCGCGCTTGTCGAGTTCAACGGCGAACAAGATGTTGGCGGTTTTGGATTGCCCGTACGCCTGCCACCTGTCATAACCTTGCTCGAACTGAACGTCATGCCATCGGATCGGGGTAATGTGATGGGCGCCCGATGACACGGATACAACACGCGCTCCTCCTTCGGCAACTAACGCTGGCCATATCGAGTTGATTAAGGCGAAGTGCCCGAGATGGTTGATCGCGAATTGCGCCTCCCAGCCGAGTCCTACTCTCGTTTCTGGACAAGCCATGATCCCGGCGCTAAGAATAGCCATGTCCAGACCCCGGTCCCTGCCGAGAATCCGACGACTGAACGCTTGGACGCTTGCAAGATCCGAGAGGTCCAACTCCTCGATCTCTACGTTTTGTAAGCCAGAGAGAGCTTGTTCTGCGGTGTCCGCCCTGCGAGCT
The DNA here is from genome assembly GCF_025809195.1 of Paenibacillus sp. PSB04. NCBI lineage: Bacteria > Bacillati > Bacillota > Bacilli > Caryophanales > Paenibacillaceae > Paenibacillus > Paenibacillus sp. PSB04. The sequence continues at coordinate 4,967,715 of NZ_CP081301.1, read as the reverse complement.
GGCACGATGACGCGCGCTCCTGCCTTGACAAGCGCCCGCGTCGTTTCCAAGCCCAACCCCGAATATCCCCCAGTCACAAGTGCCGTATGCCCCGATAAATCGAGATTGAGCAGCGCCTCTTCAGCGGTGCTGCGATAGCCGAATCCTGAGCCGATTGAATGCTGCGCCGTTCTTGAATCCTGTTGTTGATTAATGGTTACCATTCCTTTCTTAACTTGACATATCTGGATCGTACAACTTAGAGCGAACTCTATGTCAAGAGTCAATCCAGATCAAGCATCAGAAGGCGCATCATCCGAATCACTTCCAGTCCAAAGGTGCTGCGCGGTGCCTTGCTTGAGATGTTCTTCGTAAACACCGACTTTCCAGTTTATGAGATCCAGGCAGTCCTTTAATTGATCCATTTGAGCGACTACCCGCCGTTGGTGCTCCCGAAGGATTTCCAAACGCTGCTGTTCGTTTCCTTGCCCTCGGCGAACCAGTTCTGCGAATCGTTTGATCTGGGCAAGAGGCATTCCTGAAGCTCGAAGCTTGATACAGATGTCGAGCCATTCGACATCTGACTGACTGTAGCGCCTGTGCCCTCTGTCGCCGCGCATAACCTGCGCGGACAGCAGAAGTCCTTCACGCTCATAGAATCGCAGGGCGTGTGGGCTCAGTCCGGTATACTTGGCAACTTGGCTGATACTCAGTTCCTTGTTCGCTTCCATTCGCCGATCACTCATTTCCATATATGATTGAAATAACATTTTAGCTTCAGAGAGGTATACCATGATGTTCCGATGTGGGCAAGTTGTGCTACTTCATCAGGGTAATTGCCTACAGTCCGTTGCTTCAGGGATGCTCTCCGGAACGTACACGACGGACACAAGGTTCGATGAGAAAAAGTGTTCGAAAAAATACTGCTCATCCCACCTGCACGTTCCTAAATTAATTTTGCCTCTGCTATTCTCTTCAATAATTGAAATCATTCATCACGGACTTGCCAATTGTACTGAAAAAGTAATTGCATAAACGTACCCTTTAAATAAATCACCTTTTTATTATTTCTTCACTGATTCTGTGTTGCTGCCACGCAATCCTGCCCGTTAGCTTAATGAGATTGCATGGAAACAATTTTTGATACTTATCTTACCAGTAATCGGCTCATATTCTTGTCCATTACGGCAATCGGTACCAAGTTCTTGTCCTCGACTCGGGACAAGAAGTTGTGCCGATAAAACAAAAAAGCCGCTATAATAGCGACTCTCAATGGGACTATGTTCTTTTCCCCTGACATCTGCATTAGAGCTAAGCGAGAATAGATTCTTAGCTCCTTGGTTTTTTACGAGCAACACCCTATTTTGTTGCTGAGGCTGTTCCAAAGTTTTCTTTGGGACACCCTCTTCATAGTTGAATCAAAGCAGACCTTCGAGCCCTAATTAATTGTAACTTGCCTTGCGGCAAACTCGTGGGTAACCAATTTTACTCAAGATGGTAATTCATTATGGCTTCAAAAGCTCGTGTTGGTGCCCATTCAGCTTGATTTTGTACTGTCCAAACGTTTTTTTTCTTTCATCTGAACTTAGATTTCCAGCGCGTTGGTAACCGAATGTAGAGATCCCATCTTGATCAATGGTCCAATCATAGACCTTGCCTAAGGTATCAAACCCATAATAAAATCCAGGCTTACCTAAATATTCTGAAGACCATTGTCCATTACTGTGTGTTGCATATTTCAAATTGGTTGTTTGATCGGCATTTAGCAAGCCACGTTGATACTGAGTTAGATAATAGACATTGCCTAAATATGTTTTTACCGACTTTATAGGCACATTTTCAGTAGCTACTCTTGAAATCGACTCTCCATTTACCTGATATAAAATAAATTTTTGCGTTGTATTGAAGTCATAATTCAGATAGAAGTCACTCTTCTCCGTTTTGAACCAAATATCTCCAAGATGAACTGTGTTCTTGTCGTCATTTGTTACATGATAACTAAAGTCGTCGAAGTCATAGAAATTATTGCTTACCCGTAATTTATTGTTCTCTTTTATTACAACCAAATATTTATCACTATAAATAACATTCTTACCTTCGTAGGTCAGCCCATAGACGCGAATTAGTTTGGACTCTTCAATCGTTGAAGTATTGACATCCCTTATAATAATAAGTCTATATGGCTGAGTTTCAGTGCTTTTTTGATATACTACTTTTTTGTTCAGAGCCTCCCCAATGTATCTTAGAGGAATATAGGTTGTGCCATTGTAGATGTTTGCAGGTACATCCATAGCAACGGTTTTACCGTCTATAGTGATGTTTTTATTTTTTATTTTCATTAAAATTGTTTTATTTGAATACTGAATGCGAATGGACTGACTTTTTGTATTGAAATCTACTACTGCACCAAATCCTTCAGATATCAAACGAAGTGGCACTAATGTTCTGCCATCTTTAACAATCGGTTTTACAGCCGATTCCTTTTGACCATTGATTAATGCCACGGAACTGTCCAGGGAAAGAACCATCGTGTTTTTAAAATCAGTACTCGTATCATTTTTAGTTTGAATACTCTCTGCGTCAATCGTACCCATTAAGGAAAAAAATAATGTGAAAGAAACAATAGTTAATAAAAGCTTTGACTTCATAAACACACCTCTCTTTTTGTATATTAGCTTTAAGTTAACAATATATGTATAAGCATTCTTAAGGGATTCCGGCTTGCTCCATAGCTTGTTTTTGGATCGGTGCCGGCGATGTATAAGGAAATAAACCTATCACGTAATAGGATTGCAGCTGAAAGAATTTATCAATGGTTTCATCATCCCATGCAGGAAAAACGATTTTAAGTACGTCATTTGCCGCTGGACAGCCCTCCTTCCACAATAATGTAGTTTCTCCTTGATTGTACATCGAAGTTGCATATCATACCGGCATCTTCGATCCAGATGACGATGCCATTGCTCATTTTGACTAACTAAATTTCTTCAATTCATTTCCATTATCCTGCCCGTTAGTTGAGAAAAAGGCAGCCTACCAAAAACCGGCTACCTTCAATAACTTCATTGAGCTATCGTTTCCCGTTAGCATAATGTCGTAATTCCAACGGGCACTTAGACATAGAACACATCTCGCTTGTAATGCCACATTTTAGCTTGACAATTTGGTGGAAATTTCTTATGGTTTTTTCATACCGACTAAATGTATGAAAGGACGAAATGTTGATGGCAAGGAATAAATATCCCGAAGAAACACTAAAGCAGATTTTAAGTGTTTCACTAAATCTGTTTTTAACAAACGGCTATGAACACACAACATTACAGGATATCACTGGGGCGCTTGGGGGGCTTTCAAGGGGTGCGATTTACCACCATTTCAAATCTAAAGAAGATATTATGATTGCGGTTCTCAAACAGCTCTACAAAGATGTCGAAGAGACATTGGCTGCTGTCCGGGATGACAAGCAACTATCCGGACTTGAGAAGCTGCGCAAAATCATTAGTGTTTCTTTGAATCACGACCCCGCGCAGCTAGAGATGATGTCGACAGCACCAAACCTCTTGAAAAATCCGAAGATATTAGCTGCTCAATTACAAAGTATAATCGAGGATGCTGTGCCTATCTATATACAGCCTATCGTTGAGGAAGGGATATTGGATGGGACAATCAAAACTGAGTTTCCAAAGGAGCTTAGCGAAATGGTGATGCTTCTCAGTAACCTTTGGTTAAGTCCCATGATATTCGAGGCTTCACCCGAGATCATGCTGCGTAGGTGCCGGTTCATACAGGAGCTACTAAAAGGAATTGGGGTTGACCTACTAGACGAGCCAACCATCCGACGTTATGAGGAGTATTATCGTTTGTATAGCGAGAATCACTGAAATATTGAAATGAGACTATAAAATTTTTTTAAACTTATTCATACCGTTAGTCGGTATCAAAAAAACGAAGGAGGAAATCTATTTATGAAAATTACGACGAAAACCTTTGATCCGGATGACTGGCTAAAACGATTGAATGAGCTGTGCAAAACCAATGACGTACCGGGAGCATCTCTGGCTGTGCTCATCGGTGGACAAATTCATAAGTTAGCCTGTGGACTTCTGCATCTAGGGACAGGTGTAGAGGCGACAAGCGATTCGTTGTTCCAGATCGGCTCTATTTCAAAAGTGTACACAGCTGCGCTGGTGATGCAGCTTGTAGATTCTGGCGAATTGACTTTGGACTCAACGGTAAAGGAGATTCTTCCCGAGCTATCCATCCCCGGAACCGAAGCGATAACCATTCGTCATTTACTGAGCCACAGTAGCGGTTTGACGAGCGATTTTACGATCGACACCGGACGGGGAGATGACTGCTTGGCTCGTTACATCGAGGCTTGCAATGAGCTAAGATTGGAAAGTTCCCCCGGAACGGTTGTTTCTTACAGCGGTGTGGGATATAACGTCTTGGGCCGCATCATTGAGGTCCTGACTAACCAGACGTGGGACGATGCCTTAAGAGATCGGCTTCTCGTTCCGCTTGGACTCGCCGAAACGGTAACACTGCCAGAGGAAGTATTGCGGTTTCGGGCTGCGATGGGGCACTTGGCCGGCGAAGTAGGTCGGAATCCTGAACCTGCTCCTTTCTGGAATCTACTGCCGCGCTCGTCTGGTCCCAGCGGCGGAGCTTTATGCGCAACGGCTGCTGACCTCATCCGGTTTGCCCAGGTGCATCTTAATGGAGGACTTACGCCGGACAATAACCGCTTGTTAACTTCTAAGTCGGTAGCCGCTATGCAACATCTGGCAGCCGAAACACCTGATAAGTGGACATCTGGCAACATCGGATGGGGACTGGGTTGGATGATTTATGACTGGAACGGAGTTCCTGTGTTTGGGCATGACGGTGCTACGATCGGACAAAACGGGTATCTGCGTGTTGTCCCCGGATGCGGCGTAGCCGTTGCCTTGTTGACCAACGGCGGAAACACAGATCTGCTCCAGTCTGTTCTGTTTCGGGAACTATTCGAGGAATTGGCGGGCGCAAAAATGCCGGACACCGTATTCGAGCCGGCACCACACCCACTTGTGATTGATATTAAGCCGTTCGTTGGTGTCTATAAGCGGCAAGGAGTCGTCATGACGGTTACGGAAAGAAACGGAATGCTGCATATGTTATACGAAATTTTTGATGGCAGGCAAATCCCTTCTCCACCGCTGGAAATAACCCTCAGCCCCGTGTCCGAGACGGTATTTGCGGGGGCGATTCCAGGCCAAGACTGGATGCCCGTGATTTTCTCAACACTGATGAACGGCACAGTATATTGCTACATCGGCATGCGGGCCGCACCGAAAATCGCGTAAGCGGTAAATCTTCTTCATCATCACTCTGCGGGTAGTGTCAACTTCACTGGTACTACCCCAGTAATACTCTCTCGGAACTAAAACTAATTTCCTATATATGTTACTGGTAACTGGCAACTCGTACTAACAGTTGAGTAAACATCTATTCCACCTGACTGTCCTTTAGCTGAAGGGCGTACGCCTTAAAACAGCAGCGGGCTGGATAGTTCAATATTAGAATCGGTTGACCTTATCATGAATATGGCGAAATAGTTTATGACAAGGTATGTCACTAATAAGGAATACAATAGATCTTGAGCCCGGCATAACAGTCCGAGCTAAACTAAACAAGAAGGAGTTGTTATATCGTGACGTTTCAAATTACACCTTTTATCATGCTGAACGGAAATGCCAGGGAAGCAATTCGATTCTACGAATCCGCGCTGGAGGCCAAAGTTGTATTCATGGAAACCTTCGGAGAAGGCCCTGAGGATCAGTCGCACCCACTGCCCACACACTCAAAGGATTGGGTAGCACACGCTGTTCTAAAAATCGGAGAGGCGGAATTATTTGTTGCCGATACAATTTCGGACAAGCCGAATGAGACCGGCAATCGCCTGCAGATCTGCATCACAACCCCCGATACCGAAACATCTGCCCGCTTCTATAATGCTCTCCTGGATGGCGGCCAAGTGGTGATGCCTTTGCAAGAAGTGTATTTCAGCCCCGCTTTAGGTATCGTGACGGACCGATTTGGCATAACGATCCAAGTCTATACCCCAGGAAACAAAGCGAAGGACGGGACGGTGCAATAACTAAGATGATGCCTCCTTCATCCCTATCCCTGATCTTCTCAAGCAGCTCGATTAGCCTTGCTAGCTTATCCAATGGCACCGTTTTTTTTAACTGTGTTTGAATTCCTTAATGTTAGTTCAATCTTTTCTGTAGTAAAGATATTAACAACAGTGGCTCTTTAGGATCATTAGAATGTGCTTGGAATTCTACTAATATTTATTTATTAAGTCAGCTGAAAAGCCTGCCGGTTCCGATCGGTAGGCTAAGTAGTATCACACTCTCGCAACAAACATTTACAGGATTTTGCGAACATGTGTAATGAAAGACAGCCGGACGACAGTATTACCACAATCTGTTCTCGATGATATTCATCGGATCCGGTGGGTACGCGAATTTCAATGTTGTAAGTAAGGCCCAATGTTAAAAGAAGTTACACTATCCTGCCCGTTAGCTAAATGAATTAGTGTAGTGAAATGTAGTTTGATGGTTAGCTAATTGGTAATCGGATTATGTTCTTGGTATTCGTCAGTTTTAAATTATCGAAGTACGAAGCAATGCCATATTGGGCTTGTTTGATTGGCACCGTTTCGAGTCCCACTTTACGATTTCCTGAATCGACTGCCGTGAATGTCCCTAACGATCGGTCCGTTTGCGTATACCGAGCCCGTAATATTGCCGCCATATGGATTAGACCCGCCATTATACGTATTGTTATTCGAGAATCTGATCGAATTGGCGCCTTTCTTCAATTCCACGTCTATCGTTTGAGTAGCAAATTGCTGCCAGGATATTGTGTTTTTGAAGAATACGGTCTCCGCCTCGCCGCCATTGACGCTAATTTACGCGTAGCGTATCTCTCCACAACATCGTTGTTATAGGCATGCGTTCCCGCGCTTTCCCCATTGGCATATCGGACAACCAACTTGTAGATTCCGTCCTCGGGTACTACGATATCGTCAATTTCGAGATATCTTTCCGCACCGTCGGAAGAGTTCATTCCGTTGACATACTTCCCGTTTGATGCATATTTCGCGAACGCGTCGTCACGAATCAACGGAAGCTCGGCTCCTGCCGGAGTACCCGCGACAACGGCGTCCTCCGCTTCAATAGAGAAGATGGCGCCATAGCCGGACGTGTAACAAATCGTCCCGCCATACATACCATCGTCAAGCACGCTGACAACGAAGCGAGTATTAGCGTCGGCATTCGTGCCGTAGCCCGTCACATATCCCGCACCCTCGAAGCCTGCCATGCTATTCCCCCGAAACAAAGACGGGGGCTATTATGAGGACAGCGGAAGCAGCCGGTCTCCTATATTAAAGGATACGAATACTGCTCTATTCCTGGAATCGTATAAACTCTGCTATAACCTGCATCTATAAGGGCTTGTGCCGCTATAGAACTTTTATACCCCATTTGACAGTAAAGGATTAATGGAGTATCCTTTCGCACGCATACCGAGAACGGGTTATTGGAGATATCCTGTAACGGTATACCAATGCTTCCCCGGATATGCCCTGTTCGATAATCCTCATTCGTCCGCACATCTACTAGCATAGCCGTAGGGTCATTCACCATAAGCTCCCATGCTTCATCGGGGGTCAGATGTTTACTTTGAAATACTCTGCCCCCTGTGTGAGGCATACGCTGCTCCCTATTAAGCATTCTCGCAACAACTTCTTCGGCTTCCACACGATTTAAGCTGCCCGCTGTATCGAACAGGTACGGGTCACGTCCGTGCATTATACCTTTTACATACATCTGCGCGATATGCATGACGCAGGTACGGCAGGAATACAAGTCCCTAAGATATTCTGCCGCCGACCAATCATGCTCGTCTCTTTCTCCGAATTCTGTCAGCAGGGTTTCGTGAACGATTCTTGCAGCGGAACGGCGCTCAATGGGTTTGCTTATGTTGGTTAGATCATAGTCCTCGATTATTCCCTTATACAACGCGTAATCCATATAGCCTGACGACCATCTGCCGCGCGTTGGCTCTATATGGCCTTTTATGCTTCTAATGACCATGGTCACAAACTGTTCGGTAGTAACAAGATCCTCAATCATCAGCTTACTATACAGGGGTAACTCTTAGGGTAACATTGTCATAGGCGTCAATGCCTGTAACAGAAAAGGTCTCTGATATCCTCGTAGTAACCTCGCCTGTCCATAAATCTTTTAGGCAATAGCTTGCTGCATGTTTGAATTTTTCAGCATCAACCATTTTATGCCCAAGATAATCGATAATGCGGCTTACATCAACGGAGTGCATTTTCGTATCTTTCGAGTCGCTGAGATTGATAAAGGATATGGCCATATCTCCGTTCGCAAGAGGCTTTGCAAGAATATCAACCCGGTTGATATTCGCAATATAGGCCGTATCGGGATTGTCATAGTCGATAGAGCAGTAAATTCTTTTGGCCTGGACACCGAGGGGATCCTGATTCAAGGCGATGACCTCTTTGTTCGCAATAATCCTCCATAGCTCGTCGCCCTTTGCAATCCGTCTTAAATCCATTCCAAGCATAATCGGAGAATTCATCATGCACCACATCGTCATATGCGTTTTGCTCATGGTCGTCGTGATCCCGTTCATACCGATGACAAGCATATCGGGATCGTTCCACCCCTTATCAAGCCTGGCAAACTCATCCATAATGACCGCCTTGCTATATTGCGAGGTTATACTTGCGGTATGGTTTGAACTCCATTCGGCGGAGCCCGGATTGCCATCGGAGCCGACGCTGAAGGTTATATCGTTAAGAATGCGCCAGGAGTCTCCAACCTTATATCCCCAGTTTTGCGGCTGCGTTTTCCCCCATTCGCAGATGGAGAATACAATATCATGGTTAGGGTCAACCTTGTTCAAGCCTTCCAGCAAAACTGCATAGGAATTAAGGGTATTTTCCTGCCTTCTATGGTTCATAAGACGGATGATGTTTTCTCCCTCATTTAGGGAAACCGTTATTTTTTCCGAATCTGCAAAGGCAGCCGTACTTTCGGTAAGAGGAAGCAAATCATCAAAATATCGGGTTTCATTCTCTGCGCTTCCAACCGCAAGCTGAAGCCAGCGTCCCATGCCATTCTCCTCGCCGCTTGCGTAATTGACGGTTATGGCGTAGTTTCCGCCAGCTGGCGCGTTCACGGTAAACGCCAGCTCTCCCCAACGGTCGCCCACAGGTGTTGTCCCCACGTTTGTTCCATCGAAGGTACCGATGTTTGTTACATAGTCGCCACTGTTTTTGTATGCGCCCTGGCCTAGAAGCACACCGTCCTTCACCGCATTAAAAGTAATATTCAGTTTTTCGCCCATAACCGTTATGCTTCTGATATTCGGGGCATAGGAATATTTGGCATTTGCCGAGTCCGAGAACGTGGCGTTATCCCAAAGGTAGTAGCAATTGTCAACCTTGATAAAGTCAACCCCCCATTCTATATAAGACCTCGTGTCGACATCCTCAAAGCCGCAAGTGCCTACCGCGGAGCCTGCGCAAAGATGTGTCCCTATATCGTTGTACATACCGAATTTAAGTCCCTTGCCGTGGATGTAATCGGATAGCGCCTTAAAGCCGCTTGGAAATTTAATCGATTCGTTAGAAAGCAATCCGTTGACGCGTTCGGACTTATAGCAGCCGTCATCGAGCACGACATACTTGTATCCCAACTCCGCAAGTCCCAAATCGACGATCGCGTCCGCCATCGTCTTTGTGAGAGCCTCGTTGTTCTTGCTGCCGAAGGCATTCCAGCTGTTCCAGCCCATGGCAGGGAGGCGTCCTTGCTTTTTATTCAGAAGCACCTTGCCGTTCGAGAAAGCCGGAAACATGTAGTCGGGATCCGTGATCTTGTCCGGCGCTGTCCTTGATGTAACCTTAGCTGATACTTTCTCCATAAGAAATCCTCCTCGCAAGTTGCATTTTTATTGTTATGATAGGATAAATAGTGGAGTAGATAAATGTGTTTTTATCGAGTGATTATGGGGAAATGTGATATAGTAGTTCCGGGAGCTGAATGTAATGAAACTCTATTATGCTAAAAGTCCTTTAATCTCATCCGATATTTATCCCATGCAATATGGGGAACAGCAGTGCGATAACGGATATTCCTTCGGGCCCGCGGCGCGTAACTTCTATCTCATCCATTACATTTACAGCGGGCATGGTGAGTTGCATATTAATAAAAAAGTTTATCAAGTACACGCGGGACAGTTTTTCCTGATCTATCCGAAACAAACGGCTTATTATAAAGCGGATGACCATGATCCGTGGCTGTATCGCTGGATAGAGTTTGACGGCAGCTTCTCGGAGAAGATGATGTCCGTGACAGGCTTCTCGAACGAGAACCACGTCATCAATGATGATAACGGCGTCGGAAACGCGCTGAAGAATATAATCGATTTAGGCTGGACCGACTATGAAACGATCATGAGCCATTTTTGGCCGTTTATCGCGGCGCTTACGAAGGGCAAATTATTGACGAAAGATGAGAATACGGCAGAAACCTATGTCTCTTATGCCAAAAACTATATAAGAAGCAATGTGCACAAACGGATAGCCGTTTCCGAAATTGCCCATTTTTTAAACATAGACCGCAGTCACCTGGCACGCATCTTCAAAAGCATTTGCGGCATAAGTACGCAGCAATTTATTATTTCTCTTAAAATGGAGATGGCTTCGCAATCTCTCAAAAAGAGCAGCATGACCATAAAAGAAGTTGCCAATAGTGTCGGATATGACAATCAGATGGAATTTTCAAAGCAGTTTAAAAAACACTTTAATATGACCCCCACGCAATGGAGAGAACGTGTTTTCTATCAACAGTCCATAAATAACTACGAATGAAAACGTAAATGACGCACGATTGGTGCGTCATTTTTTTGTGCACACTAGTGTCTATTTCGTGCTATTCCATGACTTGATAACCATGGTTCACAATGAAAGCGTGCTCTATAATTTAATGTGATAGTATTGGGATATAGGGGTGGATATGAATTGAGAATGGGTGTTGACTATTATCCGGAGCACTGGGAGCGGTCGATGTGGGAGCAGGATGCAAGGCTAATGCGGGATACGGGAGTCCGCCTGAGCTATCGTTACCCGTTAGCTTAACAATTCAGAACGAATCGTTGAACGTATCGCTACCAGCGATGTGTGCTCTGACACGTCTGTCTAATAAAATAATAGATTCAAGCGTTATCCGAATTGGTAAAAAATTCTGCATTCTCCTTAACCCACTCTGCGAACGTATACGGTTTGTGTCCTGTTACTTTCTCCACTGTCGACATAACGGTATAAGCAGATTTAGGCGGATTAAGGTGCCAACGAATCACATAATCTATTGCATCCTCCTGTACACCCATTTTCCTCATCTGTTCACGTTCTTCTTCTTCAGAGCTTTCGATAAATTGAATTTCACGTCCAATAACCTCACTGATTATCCGAACTTTATCTTGAACCGATAAACTCTCAGGCCCTGTTAATGTATAGATTTGACCTGCATGACCTTCCCCAGTTAGTGCAACTGCTGCGACTCTTCCAATATCGGCTTCATGAACAGGAGCAATCCGTGATCCTCCGAACAGGTCTCGAACAACCCCCTCGGAGCGTATAGAGTTCGCCCATTTCCGTGCGTTTGCCATAAATTCAAAAGCTTGAAGCTGAGTCCACTCCAGACTGCTTGACTCAACCGCCTTCTCAAAAGGGCCCTTCTCTCCGTTCCACAAAACTGTAACCCTTCGCACCCCGGCCTTCTCAGCAAGCTCAACGATTTCTGGTCCTGTTTGTAACGGGGCATATTCGGCACCTGTTGTAATTAAATGCATGCCGCTGATGCCAACCAACGCAGAAACTAGCGTACTTGGATCACTTAAATCTCCCGCGACAACCTCTACACCATGAGGAAGATTGGCTTGCTGCGGATTACGTGTCAATGCACGTACCTTTTGTCCCCTTTGAAGGAGTTGATCCACGACATGCCGCCCTACGGTTCCCGTTGCCCCAGCAACTAATATCGTCATTTATTATCCTCCTCCCGTTTTTGCACCATCTGATCGATTTTTTCAGCCAAATTGAACTTCGCTTTGGTTAAAGCATCTAATTGTTGGTCAATCTCGTGCATTTTCGACTGATACATAAGCAGCAATTCCTCACAATAGACGTCTTTCTCTTTATGCTCTTGTTGCTCAGGAAATCTACAGAAGATAATGTCCCGAATTTGGTCAGTTGTCAGTCCTAATCCTAAATAAAGTTGAATTGTGTTAATGGATTCGATTGTCTTTTCGTCATATTCTCTATAATTATTTTCTTGACGAGATGTTTTGATCAATCCTTTCTCCTCATAATAACGAATCGAACGGGCACTAACTCCAGTTATTTTTCTTACTTTTCCGATCTTCAAAACAATCACCTCATCGATTGGGAACGTTAGCTTAATTATAAAGCTTCACATTAATGTAAAGGTCAAGAAAAAAGATTTAATAAAAAGAGCCCCTTAGGGAATGGCAATTAATCTAGTCATAACTCGCAGGACGTTGTCCGGTTTCGTAATATTTGCTGTGATAAACTGCCCGTTAGCTTTATGAATGAGTGCAGTGAAATGTAGTTTGATGCTTATCTAATCGGTAATCGGTACAAGTTCTTGTCTTGGGTTGCATTAGGTTCCAAGTTTACTTTTGGGACACCCTTTCATTATGACTTCAAAAGCTCGTGTTGGTGCCCACTCAGCTTGATTTTGTACTGTCCAAGTTTTTCCCTTTCATCTGAACTTAGATTTCCAGCGCGTTGATAACCGAATGTAGAGATCCCATCTTTATCAATGGTCCTTTTCACCTGCTTCTGATAACTACCCATTAGTTGAGAAAAGACAGCCGATCTAAGTAACCGGCTGCCTTCAAATTCTTTATTGAGCTATCGTTTCCCGTTACGTAAGTGGATGATGCTATTCGTATCGGGGTGCACTGATGTATCGGGTTGTCCTTGAGCGCCCGTAAGTTACTGTCGTTGGCGTTCATTTACTCGATTTGACGGAGGATTTCGTCAACGACGTGCGCAATCGGTGCGGTGGCGTCGATTATAATCCCGTTTGTAGGAACGCCTTCTTTCGTTTGATGCAAGCGCGCACTTATTTCCCGTTCTTCTGGTCTGCCACCCCAGTCAGTTGGGTCCAGCGCCACTCGCTCATCAATCCGCCGGAGAGAGGTTTCCAGGTCGACCTCAAGGACAAACACGCCGTCGAAGAGGTTGATAAATTTGGGGTAATTCCGCGAACCACCGCAGAAAAATGTTACCGCCTCATCCTGATTGTCGACCAATGCTTTTACTTTATCAACATGCCAAATGTGGTGTTCGGGTTTAAAGCCATCCGTCGGGGTACCCGTTTCCGGATCGCCTTGATAAGCCAATTCACGGTCACCATGAATAGCATGGTAGCCGCGCCGCTGCAATTCGTTGCAGACCGTAGTTTTGCCAGCGCCGGAAACGCCTCCAATCAGATAATTCCTAATGCCCATGGCAGACCCTCCATTCAACTGTATAAGCACAATATATTAAACTGCTCGTTAGCTTAATAAAGCTGCCGCTCAGCATCGGCAGCCTTCTCCCTGATCGTTTATTCAGCTATCGTTTCCCGTTAGCTTAATGATTTACTGTGATACGGTTCACCGCACTGTCTGTAAAGGCAAGTTTTAGGGCTATCCTTTGAGGGATGGCCATTTGATCTTGTTTTTACAATCCCGTTAGTGAAGCCAACGTGAAAACAATGAGATCAATGAGATACGATTAGTCTTTTCACAGCAAAGCCCTAAATTGTCCATCTCTCTAAAGTTCACGCTTGTTCCAAACAATTTCTTCTCCATTCTCTTTCCAGGTACTATGTTGCCGCTCAAAGCCTAGTTTTTCGAGAACCCGGAAGGATGCAGCATTCCATGCACCCACAGTAGACCAGAGCCGACTGCGCTTGGTGGCTATCGCGGCGTCCAAGACCGCGGACGCTGCTTCAGTCGCATAGCCTTTACCGTGAGCACTGCGGAACAGTTCGTATGCGATCTCAGGCTCTTCAAGTGTAGTACGACCGATAATAAGGCCACAGTATCCGATGAAATCGCCCTCGTCACGGCGGCGAATAGTGAGCAGGGAAATCCCATTTTCGAGTGCTTTCTTGCGCATATCGATGATTAGGCTTCGAGTGGCTTCGAGTGTAGGCATGTCCACTCCACGCTCACGAATAAGATGCCTCAGCCAGTCTGCATCGGTTTCCTCCCACATATTCAGATCGAGTCGTTCAGTTTTCAACTGGAATGCCATAGGTGTATACTCATTTCCCAAAGCAGAACCTCCTTTACACATTTAACTTTGCAAGCGTACCTATGCTGACATTTCGACAGCCAGTTGCCTAATCCAAACCCATGCCAGTTGACACGCTTGTAAAGTTCCTTGCATGTTTCCACCAAAAAACTTACCGGATCTTAGGTGCTTCCTCTAGGCTTGTGAGCTGAATGCTTCTCTTTTGAATACCGTATCACATCGTTTCGAAAGCGATTTCACACAAATATTATATTATTATTTTGATTCGTATTGTTTCATGTATTGTTACAAGTGTTTGTAATTTGTCACTACGCCGCCCGTTAGCTAAGAACCGGTTCAAGCCATTTTTCGCATATTCCTCTCTGGCGCCGCTGGTCGTCCGTGAAATTTTTTACCGGATCATGAGGGGAAGCCAAGGCGGAGCCTTTAAGCAGCTTGCCCTCGCCGGCAGCGGTACGTGTCGGATCGCCAAAGTCATCGCCCGCATCAAGTTGGAGGATGCCCAGCCGCTTCATATCGATGATCTCGCGAGAACGGCCCATATGGGACCCTCGTCGCTGCATCGTTACTTCAAGCAATTGACTGCACTGAGCCCGCTGCAGTACCTGAAACGAATTCGCCTTCAAGAGGCGCGCCGTCTGCTATTCAGCCGAATCCCCCGATGCCGCCGAGGCGGCTTATCGTGTCGGTTACGAGAGCCCTGCGCATTTCAGCCGTGTGTTTCCTCAACTCTTCCATTGCTGGTTCGCCAATAGCCGCACATACACCGCTCGGTGGATGGACGGCAGCCGGCGCAACGGTCCACATGCGCCTAATAAGCTTTGAAAGCGACGAAAATCGAACCGATCATTACGACAATGCCGCCGACCTTGCTAATGAAATAGTAGAAGTCACTCGGTTCGGGGTTCTCGTACATGAGCCGCTGTGGAGATAGACAGAACATTAAATTCTGGAAGGCTTGGTACCGGAAGCTGCACCAACCAAAGATCAACAAGCCGAGGGCAAGAACCAGAAACCCTGGCATGCCTCGTTTGACATGATAATCGGAGTAAGCCGCGCTTACGAGCGCCGACGGCGGAAAATCTTCTTCCCCTTCCTCCTTGATCCGCTCGCCGTTGACGTACGTCTGAATAACCATGACGATATTGCCTTTGTCATCGTAGCTCAAGAGCATGCCGTTATTATCCTCGACGCTGTAGACATGGCCGTTCGGATAGGTCACGCGGAACTTGGTCGAGTAAGGGACGCTTTTATCCGCAATCGCATAGGACTGCTCGCCGATGATCAAAGTGCGATGCAACTCGTCGTCGGTGCGTACTTGGATGGGACCGGCTGTGCTGCTATGATAGGTGACTAGACTGTCTTGCTCCCTTGAGAATTTGTATGTATCCTCATTCAAGTAGAAAACGCGGTCCGTGAAATAGGGTCTAGAAAAGAAGCCCGTCAAGACGGACACGAGGAGCACGGAGACGAAGAAAATAGAACTAGGTGTTATCATTTTTCGGAATAAAACCGCTCGGGTAGAAATGTGCGCTCCTCCTTTCTGCTTCTGACCATCATGCTAGCTGCCATCTTAAATAAATGTCTCCTGATAGCGTAACATAAAGGGTTATGGCAACTGACAACTAATTGTTCTGCTACCCTTTGTATAACTAATCAATGAGGATCATCACAATATGTATTATTGTGATGATTGCGGAAAACTGAATGGATTTTACAAAACTCATATCCACAAAGTAATAACTCATAAGAAATATCGCACAAACATAAATACCCCAACTAAGAATTGGTTTCATTACTCAACTCAGCATCCTTCTAAACGAATTGTACCATTAACCTCAACTTCTGGATTCGGCATAACTGCCCGTTAGTGCAATGAAGGCAGCTGGTCAATTGACCTGCTGCCTTTCTTGTCATGATTGAGCTATCGTTTCCCGTTAGCGCAGCTGCTAATGAAAATTAATCACCATTGCTGTCTTGTCGTCCGATTTCTTAAAGCGGATATGTTGAATACACTCAGGATCGCATTCTTCAAGTTCTATTAATTCTTGAGTATATAGTTTTATACCTTTATTCAACATGCTTCGCGCAACAAAGCTCCAATACGAACTCTGTTCGGGCACGATATTTGTTGGTAAAAACATCCCATCAGTCAACAAAATGATATGTTTTAAACACGTCAGATTAATTTTTCCGTATTCGAAAAAATGAACTGCATCCTTTTCCCCATTTAAGACGCCGTAACCACCATCTGTATTAGCGCGATATCGGTTCTTTTTTATTGTATCAATAACGGTTTCATGAAGCTCTGTCTGGCTATTTAAGCCTTTAGTGATTCCTTCCTGCCATTTAGCGAATGCTGGAGCTTCTAAGTGAGAAACTTGTTTCCATGTTAATGGGCGAACCTCCCCATCTTCATATACAGCCAGAATCATGCAATCCCCTGTCTGTATAAACTCCACACCATTATCCTGAATACGAACGATTGCCAATGCTGCTCCCCATAGTTCTTCCTTTTTCCTCAGATCAATATTGGCGAACACCATTTGTTCCCTAAGAAGATCATTCACCTCAATCATGTGGTCCATTAAACTTCTAGGATCAGTAACAGATTCGAAGTAGTTTTTTACCAGATTCGCGGCAATAAAACCGCCTGTTTCCTTTTTGGTGTTTAGATAGGGTACCAAGGAAGATACACCGTCCAAAGCTCCATACAAATTTACTTTCGGATTTGTAATAATGGCATCCTCATTTAGTACCCCAACGCCTTTCCTGGTGATCTCCTCATAAGTAACAAACAAGTTGTTCACTCCTTACTCAAATTGTTTTGTAATATCCGTAACCTATTTTACCAATTTTTCTATTACCAAGTATTGTAACGATCCTGCCCGTTAGCTTAATGAATGAGTGTAGTGAAATGTAGTTTGATGCTTATCTAATCGATAATCGGACTATGTTCTTGTCCCTCGACAATAAACTCTGTCCTGTTGTTAAAACTAAAAAATCCGCTGTTACGCGGCTATTAAGCTTGTATGTTCTTGTCGTCTAATGAACAGAAACCATAGTTCTGAAAAAGTAAAAATGGCCTTTAAAAATTGAAATGACGGGTGCCGATCATGCACTCCTTATGATCGGCACCCGTCACCAGGTTACATAACTTGTGGTTATTCCAGAAGCCCAGCCTCCCTGGCTTTTTGTACCGCTTCCTCGCGGTTGCGGACCCCCAGCTTCAAATAAGCCGATGACGCATAGTTTCGAACCGTACCATCGGATAAATACAAATTGGAAGCAATGCTTTTATATCGCAGCCCTTTGGACACGAACTGTAAAATTTCAAGCTCCCGCGACGTTAAATCATAGGCCGAGGACGCTTTGATTGACGAAGGATCATCCCCGCTATTGTCCGCTTCCAGTTGGGCAAATAATTTGTGCGACATGCCCTGTTCGATCAGCGTGCCCCCGCGGTGGACGGTGCGAATTGTTTCAGCCAGCTCTAACGGCTGCATGGACTTCAACAGGTATCCATCCACCCCGCTTCGCATTGCTTCCAGAGCCTGTTTGGTATCCTCAAACGTAGTGAGAATCAGAATCCGGATGTGGGGCCACGATTCTTTTATCGTACGGGATGCGGAGATTCCATCCACATTCGGCATTTCAACATCCATAAGCACCAGTTGCGGCCTAAGCTGCCTGCACAGCTCGATCGCTTGCTCGCCATCCTCTGCCGTCCCGACAACCTGAAAATCCTGCTGCTCCTCCAGCAAAGTCCGCAAGCTTTCACGGATAACGGGATGGTCATCGACGACCAACAGGCGGATGACTTCATCCTTAAGCTCCGTTTGTCTGGGTAGCGTGCATGTAACGAGAGTGCCTTTTCCTTGCTCCGTATAGACGGCCACATGGCCTTGCAAAATCATCGCCCGCTCCTTCATGGCGCTGAGGCCAAAGCCCTCCCTTCCATGCTCCATCCCGCGGCCGTTATCTTGAATTTCCAGTCTCGTCTGTCGGGGCTCGAATTGCACAGAAACCTTAATCTCTGTCGAGTGTCCATGGCGCACAGCATTCGTCAACGACTCTTGCAGGCAGCGGTAGAGTGCTGTCTTCGCTTGTTTCATTACAGGGTATTCCTCCCCGTAGGCTCGAAAAGTAACCAGCACCTTGGCATGTTCCTGAAATTCCTCCGCCAGCTTCCTCAGAGATTGAAGCAGCGGGAGCCCCTCATGCGGCGATTCGATTTGATGCACATAACCTCTGACTTCCTCCATATTTTGGCGGGCCAGGTTCAATAGGGAATCGAGACTTTCGGTTCCTTTATCCGTTGCCATCTGAGGACGCAACGTTTCCAACCCCATAATGAGCGAAGTGTAGGCATGACCGACGGTATCATGAAGCTCTTTGGACAGACGGCTCCGTTCTTCGGTAAGCGTAATACGCTCGATTTGGGACAGGTACTGCTCCAACACCGCATTTTGCTCGCGAATCGTTTCGCCTTGACGATGATTGAGCACGAGTAAATGGAAGGAGAATCCGAAGATATACGCCATCCCGATATGAACGGCCATGACCCAGTATTCACTTTGCTCTGCAAGCTGCTTGATTATGGCGGGCAGGAGCAAGATGGATACTGGCCCTGACCAGAGATAGGTTCTATGAGAGCTGTGGGCAGCAATGAAAAAAGCATACAGCAGGAATGCTATGTAGGCTTGCGGAAAAAATGATGCCAGATACAAACACAACCCGCCCGAGATTACGATTTCGGTAAACAAGTAGTATTTATAATCGAGCTGCAAGCAAAGCCATGGAACGGAAAAAGCAATCAGCTGCCATAGGACAACGACCACAATCGGCAGCGTGAAATATTGTTGCAGTCCTATGGTCGTAAACGCGAGAGAAATGCTGGATAACAGGCGGATTATGAACATGAGCCAGTCGTACCAGTACCATTGCTTGACCATATCGAACAAAACCATCATCCCCTAAAGACTTTCATTATGACATTACGTAACTAGTATAAAGTAAACTGCTATCGAGTGAACAATCCCCCGACGACCTACGAGGCGAAACCGGCATTCGTCTACCGGTTCACATGCTTGATCATCAGACGCGTGTAGCCGCCTATCCAGCGAGCTAACCGGTCCGCAAGCCTGCAGCTCACCATCATCAGTACAACCCCTGTGGCCGATACCATCACGGCTTTGGCAACCGTGTCTACCTTTGCATCCATAAAGGAAAGGCTGATAAACGGATAGAGGAACGGGGCCACAATCAATACAAGCGGCGCCACGTAGAGCAAAGTCGCACTGATCAGACTTATAATCCCTACCGGAAACTTCAACATCAGCCAGCCAATAGCGTTCCAGTTGCGTCGGTTCATCAGCTCCTTTTTCACTTGAAGCCAGTTGGA
The DNA here is from genome assembly GCF_025809195.1 of Paenibacillus sp. PSB04. Lineage (NCBI taxonomy): Bacteria > Bacillati > Bacillota > Bacilli > Caryophanales > Paenibacillaceae > Paenibacillus > Paenibacillus sp. PSB04. The sequence goes on along the minus strand of NZ_CP081301.1, from coordinate 4,947,916 downwards.
CACATTCGGGTTGGCGGCTTTAACACATGGCTCGGTGGTGATATCCATATAGATCTTGGTTTGTACTCGTTCGAATTGCAGGAAGGCAGTCGTTGTTCGCAAAACGTTAGCCAGGAGAGGAACGCCCGCGACAGTAAACGAAAGACTCAAACCCAGAATAATGGCAACCAGATAAAAGCAGAAGTAAAACAATCCGGTGACGAAAGTAAACAGCAGGAAATAGCCGTTTTGAACAAAACAGGTGACAGTTCTTGCCATCAAAGAGCTCACATCCTTTGCAAGTAGTAAACGTATCCTACTGCTCTTGATGTCAAATCTGCCAGTGTCATAATGTCATATGACACAAAATGAATGGAGCGTGAGTTACGGTCATGCCCAACTTCACAATAGAATTGTTCAAACTCAGGATGATCCCTGTGTGCTAGTGATACATGTACAAACCGCAACTCACTATGTCTTTTCTTATACGATGCTATTACGCTACTCTTACGAGAGCCATACGCTCCAGATACAGCTACATTAACAAAAGTCCCCCTCCATCTATTAGGTGTAGAAATTACTTAGACGTTATACGTTCAATATTGGAATTATTTTTTCAGGATATCAAATAACAAGAATAAATCCGTATATATGTACAATCCCCAAGTATTCTCTAACTATCTTACAAGGAAAAAAGTAAATAAGCACTATGCTCAAAACAAAAAAGCCGCCACTAAGCGACTTTTAAGATTGCATAATTTATTTAAGATTTTATTGATTCAGTTGAGATGGCTTCACTTTCTGAATATGAATGATGATGTCGAATGATTGACCTAATGATAGATCAACAGTTGTTGGGATATCTGGACCTACCGTTGTTACTCCAGCAAAAATGGGATGTTGCTCGTTTAGCCAAGTTTTAGTCACTCCGCTTGCCTTACGTAAATCAACAAAAAACTGGTCGTATTTGACTTGTCCAAACGTATAATTAAAATTGTTCGGGTCATCTAATTTTAAGATTCCATAGGGCCCGAATTGTTGGCTGGTGTTATAAACATTGTAACGTCCCTCGAAAACAGATGTTCCAATGGTTACATACCGTTTGCCATAATGTTCTGCTAAGTGCTGCCCAGCCATTTTAGGGTATACGAAAGGGAGCATATTTGTTTTCGAAACGTGCCCATTATGGCCCCAGACGATTGTTTTTCCTACATGTTCTTCTGTCCATTTCGCATTCTCATACATGGCAATATCGTGTTTCAAATAAAAGTCTTCCAGGTTATCAGGATATGCGGCTGTCATTGTCGTAAATTGCTCAATAATACGGGCATTTTGTTTGATCCATGCGAACTCTGGGGATTTTCCATTCAGTTTATTTTTATTTTGCTCTAATAAAGCGCTGATTTGTTTCGCATCTGAAACATACCGTGCTTTCGTTTCTTTCTTAAGACCGCCAAAGGTATCTAAATCCTTGGTTACAGGAATAAGGCCTTTCATCTTTTGATCGAACCGAGTGACAAGTTTTGGATCGTATTTCTTTACATACGCTCGGATATTGTTATAAACACTCTCGTTTACGGTTTGGATATCCATCCCGATGATCCGTATTTTGGATTTGTGCTTTGGATCAGCATTATATTGACGTATCCATTGAAGCAGATCTATGATTTCTTTCGTGTTAAATACAGGACTTAGATATTGGCTTGGGTCCCCTTTACCCGTAAGAACATAGCGATCGAGTCCCAATGCTCTGTCCCATCCCTCTTCTAACACTAAGGCCTTAAAGCCCATTTCAGCTGTCAAATAATTAACAATGCGATGCTTCATGGTAAAAACTTCGTGAGCTCCATGCGTCGCTTCGCCTAAACCAACAATTGTAGCTGATCCGATCATATCCTTAAGCGGTCTTAAATCCTGAAGCGATGCTGTTGGATCCGTTGACTTTAATGGCATGGCATGCTTTTCTAACCATTTTATCTGCTCGGCTTTTTGATTTGTGTTGTAGGGAGCTATAAGAGAAGCACCTACTTCCGAAGCTGCATGAATATTTCCTGTAAAACCAGCCAGTGTGATCATCGAAGCAGCAATTGCGATCCCCATTTTCTTTTTCATAAAATCCTCTCCTTAAATACTTTGTGATTTGGTCTGATGAGATATATTCTAGTTCCCAGAACTCTCATCTGTATCCTACTGCACTCGATGTTATGTACAACAGTGTCAAAATGTCATATGACACGCCTTTCCCCCTAAACTTAATAAATAGACGTCTGCTGGCTCGATGAAATCAAATCGGGAATATAACAAAGTTCTTGTCACTGGATTTTGACAATAACTTGATAGCCTAAATAAAAAAGCCGCATAATCAGCGGCTTCTAATGTTACTATGTTTCTGTCACCCGACAGTTTTTACTAATGCACTGCCTTTGATGTTGTTGTGCTATATTATCCGTTAGCTTAACGGGCTACCTATCACCCCCACCACTTTCCCCTCAATTTTATCTGCGGGTAATGGGCCGAACAATCTGCTATCATTACTGCGGATCCAATCATCACCTACGTGCTCTTCTAAGTCAACACGCTCTAAAGCTTTTTTTTAAACTTTCAAGATCATCACCCAGTCGACGTGCTTCTTCGTAAAAGGCATCAAGCAATTTGCCGTTAATATCGGTAATCGGCTCAAGTTCTTGTCCATTACGGTAATCGGGACAAGAACTTGTTCCGATAAAACAAAAAAAGCCGCTAAAATAGCGACTTTCCATGGGACTATGTTCTTGTCCTTCGACAATAAAAAAACTAAGTTCAAGGAGCAAAATCGCCTGTTGGCGATCTTGCTTCTTGTGTTTTGTTGTTTTGGAACTGGATTGGAACTGGATGATCACATGGCCGGCTGCCGCGACTGCACATACAACTAATCGTCTCCCGATAGTTGAATACTATTTGCTAATCCTGGTTAGCTTTCCATGGCATATCTTCAAGGTTAACGCCAAACTTCTTTTCTACCTCAAGAATAATCGCCCCATCATCATTTTCCGTAATTTTATGACCTAGCAATACAGGGAATTTTTCGCTTGAGAATTTTTTTACCAACGATTCAGCTTCTTCCCGGCTAGGAACTTCAAATGTTTCAACGGTTTTAAGCAATTTCATGTTATTATTTCCTCCTTCTATTCCTAATAAATAGTCTGTTGTAATACGGAAATACCTCGCAATTAAGGGCAGCATTTCTAAGCTGATGATCGAACCAATCTTCATGTTTGCACCCCTAAAGCGAATTTCTTACGTTACATTTAGATTCTACTGTTCAAGGAAATGTATAACCAGCACTTAAACCGAGAACAAACTTAACAAGTATGTTATGTTGAGTCTTTTATTTGAATTAATCGGCTCGTTATCGCAACGAGGCAGCCGATCTTTGTGGTCGGCTGTCTTTGGGTCATCATTAAGCTATATTTCACCCGTTGTTGATGAAATGGCGAACTTCTCAAGCTCTACGCATTCGAACTCCCATCGCCCGTACTGTTCGGAAAAGGGCGCAGCCGCGGGGTGGATCGCCGTTATTTATCGCAGGCCGTTCACTCGAGGTTCGCCTTCCGCTCACGGTATTGCCCCGGTGTAACGCCCACCAGCTTCTTGAACAGCCGGTTCAAATAAGAGGGTTGATAGCCGATCTGCAAGGCAATCTCGCCAACCTTCATGTCGGTGTCGTCCAGCAGCTCCTTCGCCTTCTCGATCCGCAGCTGGATCAAGTAATCGATAAAATTGATGTCGGCGATATGTTTGAACGCCTTGCTCAGCGTGAACGGGCTTGTCCCCAAATCCTCGGCGCAGCGCTCCAGCGAGACGTCTGAGTCGTAATTTTCTTTGACGTACTCCATCGCCCGCTCGACGAGCCGTCGCTGATGCAAAGCCTTGTCGCAGGCCAGCGCTTTCCCGTATGGTTTGATTACGCGGACACGAAACCATTCGGTCATCCTCTCGGGATCCCGCATTCCGCGAAGCTCGGCGTACAGATCATCGTCCCCGTACAGTCCGCGCGGCTGATAGCCGGCTTCCAGAATCGCGTGCTGGATGCTGCCGAGCAGTTGGAGCGCGCCGTCCTGGACGAACATTTCCTTGCCTCCCTCCTGCACGAGAATTTCCACGAAAGACTGTACGGCGGCGGCCGCCTCCTCGGGGAGCCCCATCCGGATTGCCTGCTTCACCTCCTTCTCCGCGCCAAACGGATACGGCACCGCCTCCCTTCCCATGCTGGGAAGAAGGTCCTCCAGGGAAAGAATCTGCGTCTCCTCCTGAACATCGCGGTAGCGGGCGGCTTGCCGAAGGTGCCGCAATGATTCCGGCAAATCCGCAATTCTCGGCAGAGGCCGACCTATCAGGATTGTGCTTTGCACCTTCAGCACGGCGCAGATCGTCTCCGCGAGCGAAGCCGCCAGCTGGAAGGCGCTGCCTCGTACCGCCTCCTCCGGCTCCTCCCGCCCGAAGGACAACAGGATGCCTACGGATAGATCCTGGAAATTGACGATATCCGCCTGTTCGCCGCGAGCGGCGGTCAACTCCTGCGCAATATTCGCTGCCGCGAAGGAGACGAGCTGAGCATCGCCGTCCGTGAAGCGCCCCTGCAGCCGACTGAGCCCAGTAACCTGGAGGAGCACGAGCAGAAACCGCTTGCCGTCCATGCTCCAGCCGTAGGCGTTCATCCTCTCTCGCAGTTCCTCTTCCGTGAAGGAATAATAATGTCCCTGTATGAGATGAAGCAAAAAGCTTGACCGCATCCAGGGCTGCGCCTGCTCCAGCTTCTCCCGCAGCTCGCGGCTTTCCCGGTTCAGGTGGCGCCACTGCTTCTCGAGAAAGCCGATCTCGTCGCTGGGCGGATCGGGCGCACGCCTCTCGTCATGGAACAAACCGACGAGCCGGTGGATTGGATGATAGATCCGCTTGGAGGCAAGCCAGGACAGAAGAAGCGCAACGACAAAGCCGAACAGACTGACACCGACAATCATTCTAGACATCATTTTGACCGGAGCCGTCATCGAGGAAAGCGAAGCGGCAGTGACGTAGGTCCAGTGCAGACCCAGCCGGGTAAAATCGCCGAACGTAACGGTATATGTTTCGCCCTGAAAGTTGTACAGGAACGTGCCGGAACCCGTTTCATGCCGCTTGATTTCGGCAGCCAGCGCAGTCTCGAACGGCGTTCCTTCGGGAAGGCCCGCCCCTTTTTCGGTCACGACGAAGCGGCCCTTCTCGTCGATAATGAAGGAGCTGCCGGCCTTGCCGAGCGACAGCTCATGCACCAGGCTTACGAGCTTATCCCGGTCCAGATAGAAAATCAGGGTACCGTAAGGCTGACCGATGCCTGGAACCTTATGTACGAGCGCCACCGTATGATCGTCCGACCGATTGACCCGTGGGAAGCCGTTCAGCCAGAACGCGCCTTGCTTGCTGGACATGACCGCCCGGTAGCCGGCGAGATCGTCTGGGCTGGAGACGGCTTCGATCCCGTCGAAGTCGGAGACAACGACGGGCGACTTGCCGTCGACGAACAGATGCACCTGATCGACCAGCGGATAGAAGCCCTTCATAACCGTCAAGGTGCGGTACAGGTTTTGAGTAACGGTATATTGGTCCTTCAGATCGACGTTCCTGAGACTTCCGTCGAACCGCGGGTCGAACGCCCACTGCGTCGCCGTCAGTTCGAGCTGGTTCAAATCGCCGTTAATGCGCTTTACCGCATTCAGGAGTAGCGCCTCGTTCGAGCTCGTCACCTCCTTGCCGATATGTGAGCTGCCGAGTAGATAGAGTGTTATTCCAATAATTGCCGTCGGTAGGCATGTGATACTCAGCACGATCAATAGGCTTTTTCGGTAGAAACGGCCTTTGATCGCCGGCGGCCGATCCGGCCAGTCCCTTTGGACGAAATGGTTCATGACGCTCCCTGCCTTTCTTTTTTTCAATAGCTGCCCGGACCGTGGTCCGATAACCTTCCCTTGCCGACTGAAACGCCTTAACTGGCCTACTCCCGAAAATAAACGGTTCTCGCGGGATGAACGGGAAAAACCCTCTTTTTCCAAATTAGAAAAAAGAGGGTGGTGCTTTCCAAACCTTTATTCGGAGCTGGATATCCGCTGCTGATAGGACGCATTGATTTCCTCGGTGATTTTAAGCAGGTCGGGATCGTTCTTAAGTTCTCCAACGAATCTGTCCCACTCTTCGATCGGCGCTTTCCCCAAAATGACCTTCGTCTTCATGTCCTGAATTTTCTTGCCCAGCTCGGTGCCGACCTTGGTATTCGTATCGGAATTGAGACCGACCGCAACCTCCGGCACGCTCAGCTTGGCCCGCTCGTCAATAATTTGCTTGTTCCGCTCCAGTATGTCGCTTGGCATACCCGAACGGTAAGCGCGCAAATACTTGTCGTATTTGATGAAAATTTGGCCGAGCGCCTGCTGTGCGACAATATCGGTCTTAGCCTGTTCGGTCGGCACCTTCACGCCGTTCTCTTCCTTGTAATGTACGTCCTTGATGCCGAAGCTTGCCAAATCACTGCCTTCGTCAGAAGCGCCGTAGTCCATCAGCTCGAGCAGCTTTTTCATCTTCGCTTCGGGCACGGTCTTCGGAATCGCGTACATTCCGAAGAAGCCGGAATCTCGGTTGACGTAGCCGTTCAGAGAGACAAGCGGAAGGAAGTCCGCCTTCGGATCGGTCTTCCGCAGCTCCTCCGTCGGTTCCCAGGCAGCTTCGACCGTATCCTGGAAGCCTCCCGCCCGGCCCGCCTTGAGCAAATCCTTCGCCTGCGAATTTTTTAGCGTCGCGAGATCTTCGGGAAGGAGCTTCTCCCGATACGCCTTGTTCATCCAGACGAGAGCGTCTCGGACACCAGGTAGCAGATTGACGTTCACAAGCTTGCCGTCTACCAGCGACCAATCACCGTTCGTCTTTGTGAAGACGTTCTGCAGCTGGCCAAGGGAGGCCATGCCGGATTGGTCGACGAAGCTGGCGTACCCGATCGTGTCGTCCTTGCCGTTGCCGTCCGGATCCTTTTCAACGAATGCTTTAAGGACGTCGTAAAATTCGTCGATTGTTTTTGGAACCTCGAGATTCAGCTTGTCCATCCAGTCCTTGCGTAGGTAAACGAAGCCGCCGCCTTCGACCGGACGGACCCGGGGAATTCCGTAGTTTTTGCCGTCAGCCTGCTTTGTGTTGGTCCAGGTTTCCTTCGGAAATTTCATCAAATTTGGGTAGTCCTTAATATATGGGGTGAGATCCCACAACGCCCCCTGCGCCACCATCGTCCGAACCTGGGCGGTGAAGGCGTTATCCAGCAGCATCAGGTCGGGAATGTCCCCCGAGGCGAGCGTTACGTTCACCTTGTCGGCATAGTTGTTCGGCGAGACCCATGTAATGTTCAGCTTGGTGTTGGTCCGCTTCTCGATTTCCTTGACGACGACGTTATCCTTGCCCGGTGGCTCCGGCGTGTAATACATCGTCATGATGCTGACGTTCAGCGGACCGTCGCCGGAAGCTCCTCCCCCGCCTCCTCCGCCGCTGCAGCCGACCAGCAGGGCTGCGATGAGCAGCACGGAAACGGCAATCTTCGTTTTATCAAGCTTGAACCTTCTTTTTCGCATACGCGAACCTCCCCTTTTTATTTTGCTTCTAGTAGTCTAGCCTTCGTCTATTCCTTGACGGAACCGACCAAGGCTCCTTTCGCGAAATGCTTCTGCAAGAAAGGATAGACGAGTAGGATAGGTACCGTGGCGATGACGACGGCGGCCATCTTGAGCGTCTCTGGCGGAATGCGCTGCTCCGACATCATTTCAGCCGCGGCCGAGCCTCCCGCCGCGGTGGATGCGTCGATCAGCATGTTCTGCAGCAGCACCTGCAGCGGATGCTTCGCGAAATCGTTAATATACAGTAGCGCCGTGAAGAAGGTGTTCCAGTACGCGACGGCGTAGAACAGTCCGAACGCCGCCATGGAGGGAAGCGACAGTGGCAGGATGACCCGGTACCAGACGCTGAGATCGTTGCAGCCGTCAATCCGCGCTGCTTCCTCCAGGCTGGACGGGATACTGTCGAAGAAGCCTTTCATCAGCAGCACGTACCAGCCGCTTGTCAGCACCGGCAAGATAAGCGACCAGATACTGTTGATCAGATGCAGGTCCCGCACAAGCAGATACGGTGGAATGATGCCCGGATTGAATAGTGTTGTCAGCAGGATGGCCAGCATGATGAACCGCCTTCCCTGCAGCCTTCTGCGGGATATCGCGTAGGATAGTCCTGAAGTAACGATGAGGCTCAGCGCGGTGCCGACGATCGCCAAGAACGCGCTGTTCCCGATAGCTCTCATGAAAGCATCGGTGGAGAGCAAATATTTGTAGGATACGAGGCTCCAATGCTGCGGAAACAGCACCAGCCCTCTCCGGATAAATTCCGACGGATCGGTGAATGACACGACGAATACATAATAGAACGGGAAGAAAGTGATCAGGCTGATTAAGCCGAGCGCGATGACGTTGATGACACCGAACGCGCGATCTCCCAAGCTTTCTCTCATTGTAACGTTCGCCTCCAGCAGGTGAAATGGGTTAGTAGACGCCTTCCTCGCCGAACTTCTTGGCCAATCGGTTGGCGCCGATGACGAGGAGCAGGCCGACGACGGACTTGAACAAGCCGACGGCGGTGCTGAAGCTGAACTGGCCCTGCCGGACACCGAGACGGTATACGTAGGTATCAAAGACGTCCGCGACATCGGAGACGGCGCCGTTCATCATCAGAAACACCTGCTCGAAGCCGACGTCCATCATATGACCGATCCGCAGAATGAGCAGAATAACGATGACGGGACGGATGGCCGTCAGCGTCACGTGCCAGATTTGCCTAAGTCGGCTCGCTCCGTCCATCTTGGCTGCTTCGTACAACTGCGGATCGACTCCCGCGATGGCAGCAAGGAAAATGATCGTGCCCCATCCTGCGTCCTTCCAGATGGACTGGAGCGTCAGCAGTCCCCAGAAATAGTTCTTGTTCGTTAGAAAATCGACCTTATCGAAGCCGAAGGCGACGAGCAGCTTGTTCACGACGCCGTCGCCGGTGGACAGAAGCAGAAACGTGATGCCGACGATGATGACCCAGGACAGGAAATGAGGTAAATAAATGATCGATTGCACGACTTTTTTGTAAGACGAAACGCGAATTTCGTTTAGTAGCACGGCGAGCAGAATCGGCAGCGGGAAGAAAAAGATCAGGCTTAGCAGATTGATCGCCATCGTATTGCGGAACAGCAGAAGGAAATCCGGATTCGAGAAAAACCGTTCGAAATGATCGAACCCGACCCACGGGCTGTTTAGGACTCCTTGATAGGGTGAATACTCCTGGAATGAAATGATCACCCCCCACATCGGCACGTACCGGAAAACGATGAAATAAATCAGTCCCGGAAGTGCCAGCAAATACAAATACTTGTCTCTCTTCAGGCCCCCCCAGACGAGGCTGGGCGGGGAGCCGGCGGCTTTTTTGCCCTCGGCGGCCGCGGTAACCTTATCCGCAGGCACGTCCATCATGGATTCCTCCTTCGAATCGGTGATTGTCAACGCTTTCATGCGTCTTAAGGCAAGGGTACATGCCCTGTCCATTTCTGGCAAATGCCCATTCTTGTCCGCCCGTTTCCTGGCGTTGACCATTCTTGCGGGGGCCCGAAAAGCCCTATGCGGCGGACTATTCGGCAAAAAAAACAGCCGGCGCGCAGCTGGCTGTTTTTTTGAAGGAAACGGCGCCTCGCTGCGCCACCCGGTCGGGGAACTTGGCTTCCTAATCAATTTGAGATCGATCTCATTTGTATTAACCTGCCCGTTAGCTTAACAAAAACAGCAGCCGATTACTTGCCGGCTGCTGTGAGTTGTTTTGAACTATTGTATTCCGTTAGCTTAACAGAATATGGTATTATCTAAATATTCCCTAACAAATCGGACATATTCTTTTGATTTTCAGCAAGCCAAATCATTTCCTTTGCGAAGCGAGCGGGAGGTATACTATGTTCATCCATGTTAGCATTTATCCACCAGGTGCTTTCCATATACCACAACAACTTTAATGAGTTTGTTAAGTAACCCTTTACTACGGTGTGTTCTTCGTTGTATCCTTCCATAAATGCTGAGGCTAGGGAGACATCTAAATTATCATCTAACGCACATGATATAACAGCACGAGCAACATCTAACTGCGGATAGTCATATTTTAGCCGATCAAAATCAAGGATTGCAGTTAGTCGACTATCATTAAATAATAGATTATCGACCCAAAGGTCACGATGAGCCCACCCTGATTGAAGTAATTCGAGTATATCTATATCTATATCTTCAGTTGCCCTTCGTTGAGTCTCTATATCAGAAAACAATTCAGTTTTACCAGCTTCCTTTGTCTGTTCCCAAACTGAGTTCCAATGTGCTAAGCGTTCCTCACGCCTTGGAGGGATAAATTGTGGTTTATTTTGAATACTAAGTGTCCCATCGTTTAATAATCGATGCATTTTTCCTGTTTCTCGACCTAAATCGTATATTTGATGTACATTAGCTTTACCTGGTGGAATTAGTTTGCCCTGGCAATATTCCATCACCGTGAAGAGTTCTCCGTTATCAGATTCAAGTAATATACTTTTATGGTGTGATAACAAATTGGGACACGCAAGACCTTTGTCAAATAATCTAACCTGTTGAGAGAATGCAAGCAATAGCTCCTCTGGTTTATACATCTTATATCTTTTTTTGTTGTATTGTTTAAGTAGAAATTGACCTGAATCAGTTGTAACTTTCCATTTTAAGTTTAACCAACCTCGTCTTATTGCAGTAGATTCAAGCACATCCAAATCGAAAAGGCGTTGAAATGTTTTTATTAAGTCATCTCGGATCATTTCTTCTGATAACATCGTCTCCATCTGACCAACTCCAAAATTTACGGTATGTACGTTATATTCCTCATGATGTCCTATATAACCTGCTTTTGCGTTATCCTGCCCGTTAGCGTAACCCCCCCACTTTGTATAGATCTCAATGCAGGCACTTGGCAAAGCGTTCCGTTATTTGTATCCCTCTGTGCCAATCCGTTCCTCCGTTTTCAATCGTCCAGCACGCCTCAAGCACGCCTCGCGCCACACCCCACATTGCGATTCGGTGAGGGTCCAGGTCAAGACGATCGGCTATGATTGCAATCCGGCTCCGCAGAACCTGCTCGCAGTCACCACCTCGATCCTCATAATTTAGCAGATACTGGATAGTATCAAAATGGATGTCACCCATGATGCCTTTGGGATCAATGACAGCCCATTGTTCCTCGCCATGGCGAAGGATGTTTTCATGATGCAGATCGCCGTGCAGTAGAAGATTCTCACTCGTGGTCGATATGAGATACAACAGACATTCTTCAGCATTTTCCACCCAGTTCTTAGGCAGTGGCCCGGCAATGTTCACGTCGCTGAATCGCTCGCGGTATCGCTCGATTGCCGCAAAATGCTCCCTCATGGATGGGTACCGACTACTGGTTGGTGCAGGAAGATGAAGGCGGCGAAATACTTCGCAAAAGAGACCCGTCGCAAGCGCATCATCCTCAATTGATGACAACGGTGTGCCAGGGTCGGCACCTTCTAGCAGGGCCACGCCCCATTCATCGTCTGCATCTAGGACATCAATCGCCCCCCGGCCCTCATAAGCCCGAAGCACACTAACTTCCCTAGAAAGCTCGTCTTTCCTGAAAGATGATTTGAGGACGGCGGGCTTCCCATTGCTGCGCTTTACACGGATCACGAAGTTATAGGATAAATCGGAAAATGGAGCTTCTGGGATAAAGTCGAAACGGCTTGCACAGTCGGCAATCAATCCAGGCAACGCTTCTGCCCATGCTACGCCTTGCTTACCGTGGAGTTCGTGCATTCTTTTAATAAACGTATCAGGGATTACAATCATACCAAATGACTCCTTTCAGAAAGTAGTCTACTTCCTCTCTTATTCGACATAAGGTGTTGTAAAGCCCTGTTTCCTGCTCTAGGGAATAGTGGATCCGATGTCCGCCAAGCCCACGATACCTGATGAAATTTGGAATGATACGGCCTCATAAGCCGTGAGCAAAACAATGGAGCAATAACGCCAGTAAGCCAGTTTCATTGATCATTTAGGTTTTGAATATCATGTTTATCCATCATTATTTTTTCAGTTGACCAGTTACTCATATCGCTCGTTTCTGATTAAACAAGCCAAACGAACTTGTTCAGGATCTCGAATCGTTGATTTTTCATCAAGCCGACTTTTGCGCACATGTCAGGGATGAATATTCAACATTCGGGCGGATTTTGGAGGGAATGCTAAAAAAACATAGGATTTCATCTGGCAAGTGTAGAATACAGTGGGGACACCCTCGGCAAGAATCTGCTCAGCGGGTCGCCGGGCAATCCCCGGAATGCTGTCCAGTCGATCCAGGTCATGCAAAAAAGGGACATGCCGTTTGGCTACCTCCAAATGTGTGAGCATGGTTTTTGAATCATACGTTGGGTGGGAACTCATACAAGCCACTTTGAACATGAAGATTAAAGTGATAGGAATCGTGTGCAATGATCATAACGACCATATTGGAGGTGTCTCTCATCATGAGCAGAAGTTTTCTGCTATTGTATGGGGTCGGCGGCAGTGACCCCGATCATTGGCAAACTTGGTTACATCAAGAGCTAGTAAAACGAGGTGAAACCGTCCGATTTCCTGACTTTCCAGACAAAGATCAACCTGACAGGGATGTTTGGCTCGATCATTTATCTTCTGTCTTTGAAGAAATTCCAAACGATGAAGAAGTCATCGTCGTGGCTCATAGTCTAGCGTGCATCATGTGGTTCCACTACGCGGCTTCAACTCCGAAACGAAAAATTCAGCGAGCCATTCTTATAGCCCCACCCTCGCCATTTTTGGAATATGAACCAGTGATGACTTTTTTTCCTGTACCGGAAAACATGCATGAGATCGGAATGGTTGCGGAAAAAACGTTGTTGGTTTTATCGTCAACAGATCCTTATTGCTCGGTGAAAGATGCTTCACAGTACTTTGACCTAGGGGTTCCTTGCGTGATGTTGCCTAAAATGGGACATATCAACGTTGAAGCGGGCTACGGTCCGTGGCCATGGATTCTTGATGTATGCTTGAACGAGCAAATTACATTATGATTCGATAACGGCAAACAAAAAAGCCGCTATAATAACGACTCTCAATGGGACTATGATAACGTTTTGTATTGACGACGTCCTGGCCCCTTAGAGTCGCTGCTTATCGTTGTGAGGCTTGCCGAACACCTAATGCAGTGACGTCCAGACGGGCTCAGGGGACTGGATGGGGTCACTCACTTCTCAGAGTGACCAGGAGCGTCAATATCATGATAGTCGAAGGAGGTTCTGGAAGCAGCCATTGCATTTAACGCGTTCTCAAAATAGCTATATACTTCATCTGCAATTCCCAGAAACTCTTCAACAAGTACATTATTACTATCCAAGTAACAAGCATACAGATAATCAACTAAAGCAGAGTCAATCTCACAATAGTTTAATATGGGATTCTTCATCTTACTAATGTCATCTTGCCATACACCTGTATCTTCTAAAACCAAAGAGTATAATGCACGAATTAATCTCTTAGAGTAACCTTTAATATATCTATTCTTCATTATGTTATCACTAGCATTAGAAAGTGAACGATGTACACGATCTACTTCCTTCTTGGTCTCTGTATTTAAATCTAAAATGAACTCTGGAGAAATCATAATCGGTGGTACTTTTTCACCAACGTCATCACCATATATGCAAACACAAATGATCTTTACCCAAAAACCCCACTCATTTGGTTTACTTAATACATCGTCAATCGAGCAAATAGTCGTATCAATCTTAGTTACTACGGGATATTCTTCTAAAAGCCTGTCTTTCATATTTGACAATCTTTCGTAATCAATATCTTCAGGATTTGCACATACAATAGTAAAGTCTGCATCTGACTTAAAAGGTGTAGCCGTTCCTTTGGGAATCGAGCCACACATATAAATGCTATGAATCTTATCTTTAAATTCGTTAAGGATATTATCTATGTACTTATCAACAAAATCCTTATATTCACTTTGTATTTCAATTCTATTTATAACTTTTTCTAATATCATATAGACTCCTCCTAAACTAAGAACTTCTTTCGGTTAACGTTCAGGCGTTCACGAACCCTCACCGACTTAAGTGACCGAAGGGAACGGCCGCGATGCGGTTAATCGGTGCAGGGTTGTCCGCCTGATATTCGTTAGTTCAAGAAAGTCTTCTATCTTCCAATTGTTTAAATAATGTATTTAAACTTTCTTCTACAGTTTGATGAGCTGTATCTATGACTATGTGGTCCCGATCCCAAACATCATACTCTCTATTTCTGACCTGCTCCCACGTCGGAAGTATAAAACCTGGAATATCAGCTGTACGCATTTCGATTCGATTCCTGTGCTCGATATAATCAGAGCAAAGTACTTCAATTTCCACATAAGGTATTCCAAGAGAATCGGCCACGTTGCGCCATGCCTGGCGCGTAATTTTGATAGGGTTAACTGTATCTGCAATCACATCTAAGCCCAGTTGAAGATTCTGTGATGCAATTGCATAACACACAATGTAACCCTCAGGCCCTTCGATGGTCTTTCCAGCATCTCGCATAGCCTGCTCCACGACATCGACCCGAAGATACGTAGCCTTTAGTTCTCTTGCTAAAGCCGATGATAAAGTGGTTTTTCCGGTGCCCGGCAGTCCACTAAATATGTAAAGCATTAAGCTCATCTCCTTCGGGAAAAGCACCTTGGTTATTCGTCTTTGCGCTGATTTCTTATAACGTCTAATCTAGGAACTTCGTAAATAACTTCATATGTACAGTATTCGTGAAATCAATAAACTCCCCTGCCTGTTAGCTTAATAAATTTAATTAATAGTTCAATGCTTATCTAATCGGTAATCGGATCAAACAAGCCGCTATAATAGCGACTCTCAATGGGGCTATGTTCTTGTCCTTCGACAAAAAAACAATCAACTCGGTGACCTTTATTCAAAAGTTTCGTTGCTGATTTTAAAACAGTTCGTGACCTGAGGCATTTCGAACAGCTGGCGTATCAACCGTAACACACACAATTACCTGCTTCTGCCCTAGTCGATCAGATTATCCAATCGATTCCCGGAATAGGTAGCAAAATCGCTACAACGATTTTGTCTGAAATCGGGGAAATCCATCGGTTTAATCTTTTTTTTTTGCTAAAAGGATAATACTCCATGCTGCTGGATGAATATCTGTGCCTCGAAACTGAGAGACCATTTTTCTTTTTTATTCCCGCTGAATTTTATGTCCATTGGTTCCATGCTGTTTCAAACATCTTACTTGAGTTTAATAACGTGACGGTATATGGATCCCTCTCTGCTTCGTCATAGAGCGCAGAAGTACTGAAAAGTTCAACCTGTTTTCCCTCTTTCAAAACCATAATATTCGAACATAGTCCTGGTAACAGCGTGAGGTCATGAGTAATGAACAGAAGAGCTAAGCCTTGTTCCTTCTGAATGGATATGAGCAGCTCAATCATCTGCTGTTGTAATAAGACGTCGAGGTTGGAGACCATTTCGTCACAGATTAACAGTTTGGGACGAGTTAACAAAGCTTTGGCCAGACAAGCTCTTTGATATTGCCCACCACTCAGTTTTCCGGGGCGATTTCGAAGAAGGGTCTCATTCAGGCCTACTTTTCCCCAATATTCAAGGACTTTATGCTTGCGCTCGGCTCTATTATAACGGGTAAAATTAATTAATGGTTCTTCCAGACACTGAAACAAGCTCATTGCGGGATTTAATGTGGAGCCAGTATTCTGAAAAACAATCTGTATATCGCGATACCATTCTCTATATGATAAAATTCCTTTGCTGGGCAAGGGCCGCCCGTCAAAGAAAATATGGCCGGAGGTTGGTTGTTTTAAAGCCATGATAAGCTGGGCAAGCGTGGATTTACCACTACCACTCTCCCCCACAATAGCCAGAGATTCTCCATCTTCTATTCCAAAATGAATATCTTGCAGAATGGGTCTTCCGTGAATTTCCTTATACAGTCGCTGGATTTCAAGCATAAGGTATTTCTCCTTTTCCAAGAAATCTTTGAGAGCAATGCCCGCATAACTCTTGGGTGTATTCATGTTCAGGTGCGCTTAAAATGTTCACCTTACTGCCCTGCTCTATTATTTTCCCTTCCCGCATAACACCAATCGTGTCCGCAAGATAGCCGGATATAAGTAAGTCGTGGGTAATAAACAACATGCTCATATCCGTGTCCAGAATGAGCTCTTTCAGAAGGAATATGATCTCAGCCTGTGTTTTGACATCAAGTGCACTCGTTGGCTCGTCGGCTATCAGGATTTTCGGCTTTAACAGAAGCGCCATCGCAATCATGACACGTTGATTCATTCCACCGCTTAACTCATGAGCATAACTGCTCATCACATGGGACGAGTCCTTTAAGAGAACTTGGGACAACATTTTTTTTGCTTGCTTCTCAGCCTCATATATTGAAACAGGCAAGTGACTGCGCATCAGATCAACGAATTGCCTACCAATCGGAATCGACGGATGCAAGGCCTGTTCCGGATGCTGGAAGATGGCACCAATCTGGCCCCCTCTGATGCTGCGCCAGCGCTTCCTTGATAATTGCTGCAGATGTTCACCCTGTAGCACGATGTCACCTGACATCTGCAGATGAGCAGGCAGCATATCCAAGATAGCCTTACTTGTCAGCGTTTTACCGCTGCCACTTTCTCCAATCAATGCATATGTTTTCCCAATCTCCAGAGAAAAGCTGCTATCATGCACAAGCGATTGACCTTCCTTATTTCTGATATTTAGATTTTTGACTTCGAGCAAAGTCGTCATTTAGTGTTCCCTCCTCAGTCGCTCGCCTATAATTTGGAACGAAGCAGCAGTCAGAAATATCATAAAGCCTGGAAAGAAGCCCATCCATGGGGCGACCTGCAAATAATTTTTTCCGTCCAGTAGCATGACACCCCATTCTGGAGAAGGAGGCTGTGCACCAATACCCAAAAAGGATAAACCGGATAAAGTCAGGATCACCTTACTCACATCCAGAATGAGCATCGTTCCAATCTGAGGCATGATATTCGGAATCATATGTCTGGTTATTATTCTAAGTCCAAATGCCCCGCTTACCCTGCTGGCGGTAATATAAGGTTCCTTTTTCACATCATGAATTAGCCCTCTTATGATTCGTACGTACTTGGCCCACCAGGAGAGGATCACCGCAAAATATACATTTTCCATGCCAAAGCCAAGGAAACCAACGACCACAATGGTAAGTAGCATACTCGGTAATGCGGTGAAAATGTCGGTTAAGCTCATCATAAGCATGTCCAGCTTGTTCCCCAAAAAAGCACTCCATGTCCCCACCAGAAGACCAATCAACATCACAACACTAAGGACAATAAAAACAGGAAATACCGATTCACTAATCCCGTGTATGACCCGGCTTAACAGGTCTCTTCCCAAATAATCCGTTCCAAATGGATGAGCAACGCTGGGAGGAAGAAGCTTCTGTTGATGATTGGTATGGAACGGATCATCAGGTGAAATCCACGGGGCCGCAAGTCCTGTAATAATAAGTAGGATGATATATAACAACGCTGCCGTTGGCAGTTTATTCGCTCGGATGATACTGATCAAACTTCCCACCTCTGTTTGTCAAGATGAACACGAGGGTCCGCAAGGAAGTACAACAGGTCGGTCATAAAATTAAAAACAAAAATAAATGCTGCCACGAAGAGTGCGCTCCCTTGAATGACTGGAAAATCACGGCGAAAAATAGCTTCAAGCATGTATTTACTGAATCCCGGAAAACTGAAAATCGTCTCGGTGATCATCGAAGCCCCAAAAAAGCTGGGTAGACTCGTCGTGATTAATGTCAGAATTGGGATGAACATGGAGCGCAGTAAATAAGACGGATAAAAGATGCTCGGCCGCAATCCCCTAGCTTTTGCAGCCTCAATGTACGAGAACTTGCTGTACTGGATCGTATAGGATCGAACCATCCGAATAAAGTAAACACTTTGCACCAGCGTCATGGCAGTTACCGGCAAAATATAATGCCGTATGGTCGAACTGCCTACAACAGGCAGGACGGGCCATAACACGCCTAAGCCATACATAAGAAGAATAGCAAGCCAATATAAAGGGATCGACAACCCCAAAATGGTCATTGAATAAACCACTCGATCTGCCATTGTGCCTTCATTCAATCCCATCCAGATTCCAATCGGTATGGATATGAAGAGGGTTAATACAAAAGAGCTTGCAATGAGTTTCGACGTTGGGCCTAAACGTTCAATCATTTCACTTAATACGGGTTCTCCGGAAGAAAAGGAATGCCCTAGCTCTCCTTGAAATACGTAATGTGCCCATGCTAAATATTGCTGAATGAACGATTGATCCAGTCCCCATTGTTTCTGTAAATCAGCTACGATGGATTGCTCCGGTACGGTTCCGATTTCCAGCAGCAGCATCGACGCCGGATCACCCGGCGCCAAACGCATTAATGTAAAAACAAACAAGGAAAATAAAACAAACGTGACTATCAACATGAACAGACGATGAATCATAGAGCGGAGCATTACTTCGCTTCTTTCTTCAGGTAATGCCACTTCAACGGGTTGTCCTCAATAGCATTGAACCTAAAATCAACCACTTGGCTTGAATGAACAAAGGTTTGCTTGGCGTAGTATATCGGAACAGACATGGCCTCCTCATGCATGCGGAGGAACACCTGATTGAACAGCTTTTGCTGCTGCTGAGTGGAAACCGTAGCCGTGATTTGATCCAGCAAATCGGATAAAGGCTTGTCCTGATACGCAACTCCCGGTGAAGATGGCGAATCATAGAATAAGGAGGACAGGAATCGATAAGGTAATTGAGCATCAGTGTATGTCCGATACATAAGCAGATCATATTCCTTCGTGCTCCACAGGGTATCGTAGTAAGCTGCCCGTTCCTGATTCACAATATGGATTTGAATGCCGATCTGTTTCATGTTGTCTTGAAAAATTTCAGCCATCTCTTTCCATTCCGGATATTCCTCTGATTGAATCACCAGACGAAGTTGCAGTACTTGTCCATCTTTTTCATAGAGCTGCTTGTTCTTATTCCATTGGTAGCCCGACGCTTCAATCAGCTGTTTGGCTTTTTCGGGATTATACGGATACGAAGGCTGATTACTGTCGGATATAAATGCAACCTTCTCTTGGAACAATCCTCTGACAGGGTCCCCGCTACCACCTGCATACTTGCTCGTATCATTGCCATAATTGATAGCTTGGCGGATATTCTTATCAGCTAGAGAAGTATTGTGTTGGTTGATAACCATAAAGTAGGACATTGTACTGCTTCCGGTTTCGATTACGTAGTTGTCGTTGTTCTGAAATACAGGGAGACTTTCCATGGGGATATTACCAAGTTCCCCGCCCGCAAGATCCACCTCTCCAGATTGCAATGCCATTACCCTCGCCTGAGGATCTGTAATGACTTTGAATACAAGTGAATAGTCGGATGGCTGTTCTAACCAATAATGATCATTCGGGATTAGAACAGTCTGAATCCCTGATTGATACTCTCCTATTTTCCAAGCACCCGTTCCGATTGCTTTTTGAAAAGTACCATTCACATCTCCCTTAGGGGTTACCGAGTTCGGACTCATAATTCGATATGGTCTTGCCTGACTAAGCTCGTACAACACTTGCGTTGCTGTATCCTTAAAGGAAAGGACGACTGTTTGATCATCAGGCGCTTCAACTTTTTGCAATAAACGGGAGATTTCAAGCGAAGCATTCTCTTCCCTGCTTACCGCTCTTTCCAAAGAAAACTTCACGGCTGCTGAATTCAGTGGACTGCCATCCGAGAACATGACCTGATTTTGCAGATGTAAAATGTAAGTCCTGCCATCATCGGATATCTCCCATGACTCCGCCAGGCTGGGCGCAAATTCACCTTTTCCTGAATAGTCTACAAGGGCATCATATATAGCCGCATGCGTATGTCTGGAACCATGGTAAGTCGAGGCGTCAAGCTTGTCTGCTTCAGTATCCTGCGTGACTGCGACCACAATGTTCTTGTCCTCCTCTGCTGGAGACGGTGAGCTCACATGTTGTGAACACCCCATAATGAACAACAATAAGACAACAGCAATTACTCCAAATCCAGATCTTCCAAACATCCCTACTCCTCCTATTCCTCTTTTAAGCTGTATACGATTGCATAGCTGTTATTCTCATGAATACTTGCTAGATGAACAATCTTTGTATATTATTAATCGTAATCATTACGATTAGCAAGGATTTTTTTACATAACAAGGAGTCGATGTTAGTGAGTAAGCATAAACTTGTACAACAATATCGGGATTATTGGGACAAAGGAGCAGCTGTCTACGATGAAATTGTGGATGCCGAATTTGCGTCCAACCGATATGATCAATGGAAGGGAATTCTGAGTCATTTTTTGTCCGGGAAAAGTAATTTAAAAGTGCTCGATGTAGGTACGGGGCCTGGTTTCTTCGCGGTTCTGCTCAGCCAGATGGGGCATCAGGTTACTGCTATTGATTCTTCTCCGGAGATGGTGGCTAGGGCTAAACAAAACGCCCATAAATATAATTGCAGTATCCAGGTTATTGAGACAGATATTATAGAATATAAGACAGAAGAAAAATATGATATCATCATTTCACGAAATGTGACCTGGTTCCTGTACAATCCTGTAGCTGCATATCAAAATTGGCATGGAATGCTTAATGACGGAGGCCAGGTTATTATTTTTGATGCGAATTGGAATTTATTTTTATCTGATCCGAAGGAGGCAGAGCTTTTTCAAAAAGACAAGGAGGAGGCTGCCGCAAAAGGGTACGTGCCGTACCGCTCAGAGAAGGATGTCGAAGAAGGAGACCAACTGGCACTTACTTTGCCATTGAGCTATGTAAGGAGACCTGAATGGGACAGCGAAATGCTTCGTTCAATTGGCTTTGCCCAAATCCAAATTCATCAAGGATTCGATGGTGAACTGTATCATATAGGTGAACAAATTCTGAATCGACACAGACCGATGTTTGCGATCGTTGCCAATAAATAACTCAACATTCGCAGCCTCGATCACTTTATAACTCCGTTTATGCGGCATCAGCTTTACGCACTCGGTTCTTCTTTCGACCCTGCTCAACCACGTATTATAAAATGTTAAAAACTACATTTGTAATGAGAATAATTATCAACAAGAGAAAATACCTGCCCCTCTCCCGGGCAGGTATTAAAGGTGATTCGTATGAATGGCTTACCAACAATCGATCACTAAATATTAGTCCAGAAGGCTGTAGATTTGAATGCCTTCCACCTTGGCATTCTTGATATGAAACGACATCACATCTACATAATTGGATGGCTCGTAACGGAATTCATCCTCCTCATTAGGGGCTCCATCACCAAGCAGTTTCCCCTCAGGGTAGGCGTTTTTGAGTGTATCCAGGCTATCTCCTGCTTTAATGTTTCGCACTGTCGCGTACTTAGGATCTGTCATTTCGATATGAAAGATGGAGTCTTGTTTCCCCTCCGGTATACTGATTGTTTTAATCTCCAGACCAGGATACGTATACACCTTTTCTGTAAAACCGATTAACGTATCCATGTTTGTTCCATCGCCGGCACTGTACGTATGAGATTTCAGGTTATCCGGTTTGCCCAGCATCTGTTCCATCTGATCTTCATTCGCTGTATCCGAAATCGCAATGGTGTGCTCATTATAGACAAAAGCAAGCTCCTTCAGCACCACATTGCCTTCCTTCTCCATCGAACCTTCCTTAATAGCTTCAGCACTCTGTCCTCCCGAATTTCCTGAAGCAGGCGCAGTAGAATTTGATGCTCCTTCGCCTTCGGCCTGTTCGTTCGACGGGTTTTTTTCAGCCGAGTTCTGCGCCGTTTCTGGCGACTTAGCACCATTGGACTGACAGCCCGTCAGTGTCAGCGTTAGTAAAATACTCAGCAGGATACCAGCTGCAGCTTTATTTATCCATTTCATCATGATCCCTCCATAAATGTGTGATTTCTTCTTATGAAGTGATTATAAAAAAGGCATTTGTTAGTCTCATAACAGAATTGTATCAATCTTGTAACGTAACTATTTACGCGCGTTTTTACGCACGGGGTAACACAATCGTAACGGTCGTTCCTTCCCCGATTTGACTTTCCATGTCGATATATCCATTAAACCGCTCTACAATCTCTTTGCAAATCGAAAGTCCAAGACCTGAACCGTTCGCTGTGCTTGCATTTTTCGCCCGGTAAAAGCGTTCCTGCACTCTCTCCAGCTCATCACCCGCAATACCGATACCTTGATCACGTATTCGTATAACGACCTCGCTTGGCGTATGTTCCAACTTCAATTCGATTAGCGAAGGACTTCCTGAATATTTGATGGCATTGTCCACAAGGTTGGCGATCGCATGGGACATCAGCATGGGATTCACGTTGGCGTGGACTCTCGTCAGAAGCTTATCCTCCGGTTCCGCTTCCGCCTCCCTGAACATAATCTCGATTCCTTTGTCTTTGGCCTTGGCACCCATACTCATTGCGACTTGCTGAATCAGTCCGTTCATTTCTGTCCTCTCGACTTCCAGTTCGTTAGAACCAGCCTTGTCGAATCGGGATAGCAACAACAGTTCATTAATCAAGCGCGTCAGCCGATCCGATTCCTGAAGCAGATGAGCATAGATTTTTTGCAGCTCCTTGTTCTCGTTCTCCCCTTCAACCAAGTATTGAGAGAAACCACGAATGGCTGCCAATGGTGTTTTTAACTCGTGAGATACGTTGGAGACAAATTGTTTCTGGTACTGAATGTAATCATGAAGCTGCCGACCCATGGAATCCAGCCCATCTGCCAGCATGCCCAGCTCATCCTTCCGATTTAGATGAACTCTCCGAAACTCCTGTCTAGAGAAACTTTGCGCAGCGCCAAGCAACAGCTTAATCGGCTTGGTTGTGTTGCGGGCAATCCACAGACTGGATAACGTAATCAGTACAATAAATCCGCCTGCACCCGCAAACAGGATATAACGGATTTGATCCATAATCGCATAGAAGTAGGAAATATCCTCCACGAACTCATACACATAAGCGTTTTGGTAGTATTGATCCTGAATGGGCGTGGCAAAATAAAGCAGATGATTTTCCGTTACGGTGTAGGCGTAACTGCCGCTCAGGGCTTTCTCAATATTCTTTTCAAAAATAAGAGGTTTGTCATCATGAATAATGATGCCATCCGCAGCCAAGCCCAGCAACTTCTTGGAGCTGTCATATATACGTACTTCCTTGCCTGAAGCTTTCAGCTTCTCCAGAGCAAGTCTGACGATTTCTTTTGTCTGCGGCTCTCCTGTCGATGATCTATGCTGTGCCAACACCTCACGAAAGGACAACTCGGACAGATCCGCCTTCTCCATCATCTGTTTTTCAATGGTAATGAAGCTGTAGTAATCGATGGCTTTATTCACCGCAAAAATGATGATGCCAAAGGACAGCACGGAGAAAAATAAATAATTCAGCAGTAACCGGGTTGCATACTTCAGGCCTCGCCACCTCCAAGCTGATAGCCAAATCCATAGATCGTCCTGACATATTTCGGTTCGTCAGCGTTATCCTCCAGCTTCTTCCGTAATCGCATGATGGTCATATCCACACTTCGACTGTCTCCCATAAAGTCATATCCCCATCCGATCTGCAGCAGCTCATCCCGGGTAAAGATTTTGTCTGGTCTTTTGAGTAACGTTTCCAGAATTTTAAACTCTTTGGCCGTTAAAGACACGGGTACACCGTTTTTCAGCACCCTTCGGCTTTCCAGATCAAATGTCAGCTCTTCATGAATGATGCGTGTAGCTTTCACTTCTGTTCCTTCACTTGATTCCTCCCTGCTCTCGTTTCTTCTCAGAATCACCTTGATCCGAGCGAGCAATTCACGATTGTCAAAGGGTTTGGTCATGTAATCTTCCGCCCCTAGCTCTAGTCCCAACACCTTGTCGATTACTTCATTTTTGGCAGAGAGCATGATCACAGGAACAGCACGTTTCCTGGTGATTTCCTTGCACAGGTCATATCCGGAGCAGTCAGGCAGCATCAAGTCAAGCACCACCAGGTCCGGCCCAAAAGCATCGAGCAGCTGCAGGGCTACTTTACCATTTTCAGCCGTTTGAACGACGTAGTTTTCTCTTCTCAGTACGAGCTCAATTAAATCTCTGATTGCGACTTCATCGTCAATGACAAGTATTTTCTTCACTGTACACCCCTTCTAGCCTTGTTCCCTAGCTTGAATCATAATTACCCTCATCTTAGCACAGACACTTTAGATTCCTCCATCAAACGGATGATGAGGTATATTGTCAATGGACATACACGTCTCCTCACGCACCTCTCTCGAAATGCAAACAAATCTACAATATATTCAATCTGTTGGAACGCAGCCCAGATAAAGCTAAGTAACTCCGTCAGCGCGGACAGCAGCTTATCGCTGTTGGTTCTTCTTTCGCCCTGCTCAGCCACGCATATTTGGAAGCTTAGAACTATCCCCCAATACCTGCACGAAATAACCCATTGCCTTATGCCTTATATTTCTGGTAACCGAACAACGTTCATTTAAAACAAACAAAGCCGCTGTTACGCGGCTTTAAGCGTGCATGTTCTTGTCATCTTACAGTAAATTTGCGTCTAGCTATGCATTTTGACAAAAGATGGCGTTCAAACTTTGCAGTCTGAACGCCTGGCATGTTGAACGTTTTTGACTCCCTTGCTCATATCAGAACATCACTTTTTATAGCACCCATTTTCAATTTCTTCGAGCAGCGCAGTCCCTTTCGGATTCCATCCCAGCATTTTTCGTGCTTTTGTCGAACGAATGCGGCTATTGGAACCGAAAGCAAAATGAGCAGCTTCAGGGCCCCATTGCTTAATCGCCTCATCAAGACTCATCATTGCTGTTTCCGGCCCTAATTCGAATGCCCGATTGATCGCCTCACCAACCTCTTTCATGGAGGCTTCGCCGTGCTCGGCAAAAAAGAAAGAACCGGCTGGCGCGCGCTCTATCGCTAATAGATAAAGCTCGACAAGGTCGTCGATGTGAACGTTCGACCAGACATTCTCGCCTTTTCCGATATGACACGCTGCCTCACGCTTTAATGCAAGCTCGATCAGCCAAGGAACTTGTATGCTATCCTTATGGATACCATGACCTGTGCCATAAATCAGCGAGGGGCAAATGACCATCGAACGTATGCCGCGATTGGCGGCCGCGAGCACTGTCCGGTCGATCGTGACGCGCGCCAATTTTTCGGGGAGTGGTTCGATGATTTCTTCATGATACACCTTACTGGTGTATTCTCCCGCCGCTTTATCCCCGACAATACTGGAACCGCTCGTATGAACGAACGTTTTCCCGCTTCCTTCAAGCGCCGTTAATAGCGTCGTCACCGCGAAGATGTTATCCGAGTCCGCAGCGTTAACCACGATGTCAGCTTCCTTTGCCGCCTGTATGAGTGGTTCGAAATCGTTCAGAGTGCCGATATATGGTGAAATACCTAATTCCCTTAACTTGGCAGCTCCCTCGTCTGTTCGGGTCAACCCTGTTACTTGAAAACCTGCCTGACGCAACTTGAGCGCGACCGACCCGCCGATATAGCCCGTCGCACCGGTCACGAACACCTTCTTGTTCATTTGAGAAGCCTCCCTATATAATAAAAAATAAAATTAATTTCAATCCTTACCATAAAGGGAACATGCATGCTTGTTAAGTAGGCACTTTTAATTGCGTTAGTTTCCAATAAGAAAGTAATAAACAGGAGGGAGAACCGTGAAAAACGAAGAAAACGACTATGCCGCTTATGTCACACTGAACATGATCGGCGGCAAATGGAGTCTACTGATTTTGTGTCATTTACGAAAAAGGACTGTCCGTTTTTGCGAATTTCCGAAGCTTATTCCCGGACTTACACAAAAAATATTGACAAAGCACCTGCGTGAGTTGGAAAATCACGGACTCGTTCACCGGACCGTCTTTCCGGAAATTCCGCCTAAGGTTGAATACTCACTTACAGATCATGGGAAAAGTCTTGGACCCGTTCTGGATTGTCTCGAACAATGGGGAAAAGATCATTTAAACCGAGCGTGATCCTTAAACAGGTGTGTCAACAACTCCGCAGATTAACTCATTTTCGTCAAGACGCGTTCAACTACAGCCCTTCCAAGCGTACCATTTCGGCAAAAGCCGCAAACGCTTTGCTGCTGAAACGGTCGTTTCGGCGAACGAGACTCGTGCTCGTAAAGCGAAGGCGCTCCGGTATCTGGTAAGCCCCTAACGACCGGTACTCCCCTTTAAGGACGGATGCCGGCAGCAGTGTGCAGGCAAGCCCCGACTTGACACAGCTCATCAGCGTTTCCAGCGAACCAATTTCAATGAAGTTCTTTCGCAAAATTCCCGCACTGTCAAGCCACTCCTCAAGCACCCTTCGGAAAGGGCAACCTATTGGAGAAACCGCCCATCTTGCGCTCGATAAATCAGGGTACGCGCCAGCCATCCCGCTGGTCAAAAGCATAATTTCATCTTTTACCGTATATTCGAAAATCAACTGCGATGGCGCTATATCGCCCGTCACGAATGCTCCGTCAAGCCTGCGGTCCATCACCATTGACAGCAGCTCAGATGAGGATCCGGTTACCAATGACAACGACACTTCAGGATAGCAGGATTGAAAATCCGACAACACATTCATGAAATTGCCGCAGGTCACGGTTTCCACCACCCCAATAACAAGAGGTCCACTGGGATGCGACTTCTCCTGCACCGCTCTAATTGCTTCGTCGGCAAGGCTCAAGATCGCGAGCGCATAATCGCGAAACTGGGCACCTTTTTCCGTCAGTCGGACCCCTTTGGGATATCTATGGAATAAATCGGCTCCGATTTCCGACTCCAGCTTCTGAATCCGGGCCGTCACGTTAGACTGGACATAATCCAGTTTTTTCGCCGCGCGGGAAATCCCGCCTTCCTCTGCCACGCTTATGAACACTTTAAGGTCCATCATTTCCATATCTATATTCCTCCGAAAGCCCATCAATATTAAAGATGGATATATCAATACCAATCATTATACGGTATGGATTATTTAGATTACAATTTGCTTATGGAAAATGACTTTACACCCGGAGGTGGAAAGGAGTAAAAGATGACTTCAACGACAGAGAATCAAAAGGTGCTTGTTCTTATAGGAAGTCCCCGACGGAACGGCAACTCTTCCGAGCTGGCTGATGCGGTCCGTCGGGGTGCGGAGAAAGCCGGAGCTACGGTGGCAATAAGGTTTATAGACGATTACATTTCGAGTTTTCTACGCGACTGCAGGATATGCCGGAAGCCTGACGGAGAATGTTCAATCACTGACGACTTTCGTTCGTTGTTTATCGACGACTATTTGTCTGCTGACGGAGTCGTGTTCTGCTCCCCGGTTTATTGGTACGGATTATCCGCCCAAACGAAATCATTCTTTGACCGCACGTTTTGTTACAATGCGGCTTCCCATCCCGATTCGGCGCAGATCATCCAGCGCATGTCCGGCAAACGCATTGGACTTGTGTTATCTTCCGAGGAGACGTACCCGGGAGCTACGCTCGGAATCATTCATCAACTTCAGGAATTTTCCCGATACACTCACTCCGAGTTCGTCGGCGTCGTCCGCGGGGTCGGCAATAGCCGTGGAGAAGTGATCCACGATCCGGGTTTACCCCTGCAGGCTGCTGAGCAACTTGGGCGCGACTTATTCGTGCGCAAATATACCGACTACCGCCTTGATATGGAAAGAAGTGGGAAGGTATGGCCGGTCACGGATTGAACGACACGGCTACTGATGCGCATAGTAGGACTATGTACTTGACCGTTATTGCCTCTGGATTTTCCTTCAGAGGCTTTAACCTTAACTCACGATATATTTCAGCATCTTTTGAATCCAAAATTCGAGTCTCCATTTTTCGCCTCGACATACTCACATTTTTAAATCATATCCAATATATATAATAGAAAAAGCAGCAGCTAAGCGGTACTAAAGATGTATGTTTTTGTCGTCTTACAGGATGGTCACCGTTATCTGATGCATCCCCGTCTTTTCTTAAAATAACTGCCATCCTTCTGAATATCGAACATTCTTGAATACTAACTGAAACTGTTCCGCTCGTATTCCTTTTTTTCTAATCGGATTACGTTAGTCGGTAAATCGCAAGGTACATCCAGCTGGATATTTAATTGTACCTGGGTGCTGATCGGCAGCTTCTTCCTGTTCGTTTATTCAACTATCGTTTCCCCTTACTTCAACAAACTGTATTAAGAATTGTGATTGATAGTTCCTCTGAGTACATATGGTGCTGATGATTTACCAATTATAAGTCCCTTTAACTCACTTGGTATATGTATGTATTCCTCTGCTCTTTGTGGTTCCATCCAAGTAAACTTCCTCAATTTCTTCTGGAAACGAGATATTTATTTGTCCACCAATTACATTCCCTCTAAAGGTAAAGAAAATTGTATGATGTTCCCTATCTACAAAAAACGCTTCGCTTACACTGAAAATACCATTTATTTCAATCTCTAAGCCCGTTTCTTCTTTTACCTCACGAATAGCAGCTTCTTCAAGTGTTTCTCCACGTTCTACTGTTCCACCAGGAAGTGTATAGTAGGAAGATTTCATACCCTTGTTTTTGACCATCAATACATTTTTTTCTTGTTCATCAAAGAGAAGCACGTAGGCAACATCTACTCTTTTCATTTAATGAATCCCTTTCTCGAAGAAATGTGAATTATCAACAATTCGTTACTTTATATGAACTATCCTGCCCTTTAGCCTAATGCTGAAGCCATTTTGGCTTTGTAACTCCATTTATGCGGGTATCAGCTTATCGCACTCAGTTTATAAAATGCTTAAAACTACATCTGTAATGAGGAATCATCTATAGGAGGAATCATCTATAGAGTGAAAAGAAAAGGCACCTAATTAAGTGCCTTTCACGAGCCCTCTATTTTAGCTTCCCGCGTCGACGTATGGAACGCCCGCACGACGCTCGCGCCGTTCGTGAGCCGCCGCACACATTCAGTAAATCGTTGTGGAACTTTTACGTTATCCTTTCTTCATTTAATCGAATAGCAAAGACATATCCTGAGATTCATAAATTTGAGCCGCGCACGTATCCAGTAATGATTGAAGCTTCCGATATAAGGCGCCGCCGAGACTTAGCCGCTTGACGCCAAGTTCTTGGAGCTTTTTACAACTTGTAAGCCCTGGCACAGACATAAGGTTTAGAGGCGCGGCAATTTGCTCTGCAGCCGCTTTAATTTCGTTATCGTCCTTCAATCCAGGAACAAAAATTCCACTTGCGCCGCTTTCCACATAGGCTTGTGCCCGGACTATCATTTCGTTGTACGGATCCATACTCAGCAAATAGGTATCTGTTCTTGCATTAATATAAAAATCGTTATAGCCGCTCTTCTCTAGGGCCCCTCTGATTTTCGATAAAAGCCTGCATTGTTCGTTCAATGGTTTAAGTCCTGCTTGATTCTTGCGTGAATCCTCTATATTGATCCCCGCAACCCCTATATCAGCAAGTTTCAATACATTCTCGACGATCGTATTCTCATCTTTTCCATAACCCGACTCTATATCGGCAGAAACAGGGATGTTCACATGATCCAATATCGTTTTTACGCGATTTAGTATTGTATCAAATTCAATTCTTTCACCATCCGGATAACCCAAGCTTTTCGCTATTCCCCAGCTGGTTGTACCGATAGCTTTGAATCCGGCTTTCTCCAGAGACAACGCAGAAAACAAGTCCCACGCGACTCCTAACAATAAAAGCTCGTTTGATTGATGTAGTACTTTAAACTCCTGAATTTTATTCATACCATTATTCCCTCCTGCATCTTTGTAGTAAAGCTAATTCTCCAACTGCTTCCGTCGGGTATCAGGCAATTCGACCCTGTCGAACCCATCTATCAATGAATTTCCTGACTTTTCGAAAGCAGAAGAAATCAGCTCCTTTTTAAAATGCCTAAGTATGCACTCCACGGTCCAACGTCAGCCCGGTATCTCTCCGCCATTACCCGAACCATTTGCGCCATGTGCGTAAAATCATGAACAACCCATGCAGAGAGGAGTTCCCTTAACTTCACGACGCCGAATTCCGGATGCAGACCGGTCTTTTCCAGATCGTGAGGATTGACGACTGCCCTCAGTTTGGATATGTTCGCCATTCTAATGGCACGGAACTCTGATAATGCCTCTTCAACAGTTCTCTCGGACGTGTCCTTTAAGTGGGAATAGCGATCGAATACGGGAAACGGATGGTTTTCCCCTTCCGCAAGAATGGATTCTATCCGCGGGATCCAGTTATGCTTCTCCGCTTCAACGAGATGCTCAACGACTTCAAGCGTGTTCCAGGTTCCCTCCCCTTCATTGCATTCGCCTGCGGCGACGTGCAGGACGTGCGCTTCCGTCAAGCGATTTCCGCTGCCGGAACCGTATGCATGGCTGCCATGGACTACGAGAAGTTCCTGGAAGGCAGCATGGTGCATGACTGGAGCGAAACACTGTAAAGCGGATCAAAACGAACATAGAGAAGGAGCCGGTGACGCCTCCTTTTTACATAAGAATGGAGAGTGCCGTTACCCTGATCCTGCTGAGTAAAGTGGTGCATTATGCGTGCTAGTCACTGTGTTGCTAGTTTCTGTGGATGGTATGCAGGGCACTGTGCCTTTTATTCTATTAAGATGGAAACCGCGCTGTATGCGAGAAGCAGGCCCATCGCGACGTTAAACGGGGTTTGGTACGCCGACAGCAATCGCTGAAATATGGAGCCGAACATGCTCCAACAGAAGGTGCTTATCACGCTCAAGAGTGCCAGAAACAAAGAGAAGCTGATCAAGGCCAGATGGGAAGAATGGTACGGGAGAATAAAGGTCGATACGGACGTTATGGCGTACAAAATGCCTTTGGGATTGATAAACTGCAGGAGCGCCGCCGTCAGAAAGCGGTTGTTTTTGTCCTCTCTGCTGCTCGTAGCTTTCTTGCGGTGGAATACGATTTTAACGGCGAGATACATCATATAGGCCGCTCCCAGAATCGTCATCCACCACCGGATGCCGGGAATGAGATGTTTAAGCAACAGATTGCAGTAACTGCACAGCAGCGCAACGACAAAAAAACCGGCGCCAACACCCAGACAAAAGGGGATCGTTCGTCGAAAACCGTACTGGTGGGCAAACAACATCGCCATGAAATTGTTGGGGCCCGGGGTAAAGGTGCTCACTAAAATATAGACTAAAAACGAAAATACAGGCATCTTGGATCTCCTCTGCTAGTTTGTTATAATGTCCAAAAAATACGCTATAACGCATTTCGGAGCTACATGTGGGAACAGCAGCCGGATGGCCAGCGCGGCGTGCAGGACAACCCCTCAGACGATCCAGAACGTCGTGCGCCAGTCGAACGTCATGGTAACCCACGTCCCGAATAGGACGCCCAGGATCAGCGAGATGATCTGCCCAGCAATGACGATCGCCACCGCGCTCCCCCACCTTGCGGGCCCGGCCAGAGTGGAGGCGTGGGGACGGATACCTGGAGAACAGGCCCGTCCCCAACGCGGCTACGATCCGTCCGGTCAGCATCAGGCTGTACGAGGAAGCGAATCCGCAGACCACGTTTCCAACGGCAAGCAGTAGCAGCAAACCGAACAACAATCTCCTGCGTTCTATCCTCCCGGGCAGTGTCGTCAGCAACGGCGACGACACTGATAAACAAGCGAGAACACCGTCACCAGCTGTCCGGCAATCGCCGTCGACACATGCAACGCCGCCGATCATGACCCTTCTCAAGCCATCGCAATGAAAACTATAACCAGGTTCATTCGCGGCTGGAACCAGAGGTCTTCTCAACGTCAACATAACTAAATCAGTTGCATTGAACACCGAGATACGCCCCCTCCGTCGGCCTATAAAAAAATACAGCTGCTTGGGGATCCCAATGTCACTTACTCTCTCAATGCTACTGAATTAGTTGCATTGATCGACGCGGAAAATAACGCCAATCGGCTTATTCAAACGGCAGACCGGCTTCCTCGGACGGCTCCTGCGACCGATTCCCTTTTCCGATGACTCGGGTCCTTCGGTCGTTCGGCTTCTCCGAGCCAGAAGCTGTTCCCGGCCTGCGCTTCTCCGATCCCCTCTGGTGAGCGGCTCTCCTCGGTTCGTCCTTCTCCACCCAAAAAGCCTGCCAAGTCTAAATATGAAGCGCGATCGTATAACGGCTGACGATGATCATGCGATGCACCCCCTTTCAATAAAACCATTATAGTTACATTGAATCACCCCCGTCAACGGCCCACCGGCATGTTCTCCAACTATATCAAGGATGCAAGCAACATGCTTACGTGCATAATGATGGTGCGGCAGAAACTCATCCAACACAGAATAATCAGTCGGAAGCACTCGATCACTTTCTTCATGGTTAGATCCGGGGTTTCTGTTGGGAAAACAGCACTATCCAATATGACTCCATGCTTATTACGGATACCGCATACAAACTTTGTCCCTCCAGCTTCAATCGCTCCGATAAGCATAAAATCCCCTACAATATTGTCCTGTTCTGCGCATTTTTTCGCTCTTTCGCTTCATTTTACTTGTACATCAAAAAGATATCCGAACAATAATGAAAACGTTATACGTATAATGTTGCAATCTAAATGCTTTTTGATATCCTAAAGAAGTAGAATACACGGGAAGGTTGAGATGAATGGTTAATATTACGATTGCCGATGTGGCGGCCAAAGCCGGCGTTTCGCTTGCGACAGTATCTCGAGTGCTAAACAGCCGCGATGGAAGTATAAAGATCAGTGAAAAGACAAAGCAAAAAGTGCTGCAGTCGGCCCAAGAACTCGGTTATCAGATCAATCCCTTCGCCGCTGCTCTCCGATCAAAGCGCTCAGGAGTCATCGGTGCGATCATTCGCGACATTCATGACCCCTTCCTATCGCTTCTTGTACGTGAAGTGCAAAAAGCCGCTCACGATAAAGGAATGGAAATGCTTATGGGACACGCCGATTACGATGCGCATACTGCAGAGCGTCAGCTGCATTTCATGATAAACCATTGGTTCGATGGTCTCGTTCTAATTGGAAATCTGTCCACCCATTCTCTTCTGGAACGCAGCAAACAAAGCGGTCCCCCCATTGTATCGATTACCGGGGACAGTTCACTACCAATTCCGCAGGTAAGAACAGATGACGCAAAAGGCGTTCATCTAGCTCTCGATCATTTAATCGAGCTGGGTCACCACAGTATAGGTTTCCTTGGGAATCTAGAGCACGGTGGAGTAAGAACACGATTGAGAGCCTTTAAAGATTACTTGCAGCACCGTGGTTTTGAGCTAGACGAAAGCCATATTCTAGACGCTCGCGACCGGTTTACCGCTTTCGAACGTTCCAAAGCGCTCTTTGAATGTCGCAAAGCTCCCTCGGCCCTGTTCTGCGCGTCGGATCAGTACGCCTTGAGCGCAATCCGTGCGGCTTGGTATCTAAACAAGCGAATACCAGACGACCTGTCCATTATTGGATTTGACGATATTGAAGAAGCGGCTGATTCCTTTCCGCCGCTAACAACCGTGAAGCAGCCAGCGCGAGAACTTGCCATTACGGCAATCGACCTGCTCACCGGCTTTATCGATGGAACGCTTGATACGATTGCGCAAAGCGAATCCGTTGTCGAGCCGCAACTAATCATCCGGCAAACTACTGCTACCCGAGTCTAGCTGAGAAGTTTGGTCCGTCCGCTTGCGGATGACTCTTAAGATGCTTCCATGATACGCAACATTTCGATCGCAATTTGTAACACTTCACCAAATCGCTCCATCGGAACTGAGCACCTAAAAAACAATTTGGTTGACTCGCACAATTTTCCGATAGACAGTGGAACCACGAGAATCAAGGCCGGAGGGTTGTCATAAGCTCCAAACGGGGGTTGCCTTGATGATGTCCGCCAACTCGCCGGCTCCCTTAGCAATGGCTTCAGCGGTCATTCCGAATTTACTCTTAAGAAATCAGGCCCCAGTAACTGTTGTAAAATGTCAGGCCATCTGACTGATCGGGGATACCTGTTATTTGTATGGGGACTTTAACCCCATGTGTTTGAATCGCCATTACGCAGTAAGTATGGTAGTCATCCAGTCATTCCTTTCCGGAACCCAGTGTACGGTTATAAGAAGTCCGAATTGGCACGCTGACTTCCCCAATATGAATATGGCTCTTACTTGACCCGCCATTCTTGCTCACCAGCTTGACGGATTTGAAGTTATCGACGACAACCGCCGCTCCCTCGCCCTTCAATAATCGATCCAGACCAACACCTGCAACATACATTCCTGCCGCCACCGCTGAACGGACACCGCTTCTGGCATCTTCGAACACAATGCAACTGCCGGGGTCGACGTTCAACCGTTCGGCAGCCAGAAGATAGCAGTCCGGAGCAGGTTTTCCTTGAGCGATGTGCTCGGCTGTAACGATTACATCAAAGTAAGTCTGCCATTTCATCTGGTAAATGACCTCGTTCACCTTTGACGGAGAAGCACTCGTTACGAGCGCGGTCTTTACACCCGCCTCGCTTACGGATGCCAAAAATGTTGATACGCCGATGATTTCCTGATAGGTCATCGTTGCTTCATACGATTCAAGTTTGGAAAGAACCACAGTACGTTCGATAGAAGTCAGCATAGGGAATAGACGGTCCAGTGTATAGGAAGCTTGACACCCATAGATATATTGATTAAAATCCGAAGGTTCCAAGCGGATGCCACATCCAGTGGCGACCTGGTTCCAGAATTCCTTGACGGAAGATTGAGTGTCGATAAGAACTCCATCCATATCAAATGCAATTGCTTTAAACATGCGGATACCTCCGAGATTTTACAAGTGAGGGATGATGAAGATGCAGCGATTCTAACGCTTCCGCAACCGCATCAGGGCGCTGCCGCGGCAGAAAATGTCCTGCTCCTCGGACGACTCTTCTTTCCGTGCCTTCGATAAATTTGGACATCAGTTCCTCCGATCGGAAGAGAGGGTGGACCGTATCTTCATCTCCGTGCAGCACCATTGCCGGAACTTCAATTTGCGGTAATGTCGATAGATACTTTTCAGTCTCGACGAATGCAGGATCACCGTTATCATTTCGATGAACATGCCTGTACTCCTGAATCACCACTTGTACAAAATCCGGATTCTCGAATGAATGGGCCGTTCGCTCGAAGGTAAGATCGTCAAAATGCCAGCTAGGCGACCAGCGTTCCCACAACTTTCGACAGATT
The DNA here is from genome assembly GCF_025809195.1 of Paenibacillus sp. PSB04. Classification (NCBI taxonomy): domain Bacteria; kingdom Bacillati; phylum Bacillota; class Bacilli; order Caryophanales; family Paenibacillaceae; genus Paenibacillus; species Paenibacillus sp. PSB04. The sequence continues at coordinate 4,912,462 of NZ_CP081301.1, read as the reverse complement.
TCTCTTCGATAAGCTTCCAGTCCCGCTTTTCCACGCTCCGTATTAAAGTACCATTGATACCAGCATTCTGCTTCCAGGGCCGGAGGAGCCGGCTTAGGCGGAGACATCACATCGTGGACATCATAACCGCCGATTGCAACCAGAGCTCGAATTCGTTTCGGGTTCAGGATCGCGGCGACGCAACAGGCTCGACATCCCCAATCATAGCCGGCTATAGACGCCCGTTCGAGCCGCAAGGCATCCATGAATTGCAATAAATCCAGCCCCAATGCAGCCTGCTGCCCAACCCTTGGCGTATCCGGATCGATAAATCGAGTCGGACCATAACCCCTCAAGTACGGCATCAATACCCGGTAGCCTGCCGAAGACAATATTGACGCCGTCCCATCCCAAACACGAACGTCATCGGGGAAACCATGCATCAGGATAACAGGGAAGCCGTCTGGCGCCCCCTCCTCTTCGTAAGCAATTTCCAACTGCGGCGTTCGAACCGTTTTCACTTTCACTTCACTCATTTGCGATCACCTCAAAGTATTGATCTGTCAAGTCGTTGCAAACATTAGACCGCTTTCCTTTTTGTCGCAAAGTCAACCCATATGCGAAAATCGAGTCGAAAGTGTCAGGCTTTACCGGTGAGACCTCCAACAGATCGTAGCCTGCCCGTGAAGCGCGCTGGATCGCAAGCAGTCCGGACTCGTTTGACCATTCCGCCAATCCAGGAGAGTGCAAGAATTCCATATTGAATCGCCATTCACTTCAACCTCTCCATGCTTAACTCGGTATTTCTTATTGTCGTTTTGGCTTGCACCAATAAACCCACACACTTTCAGCAATTGAATAAGTAAGATCCCCCCCTTAATGCAATCGATATACGTTAAACGTTTTCATTACCATCATATTGGAACCTGAAATTATTTGTCAAGCCATTTTCAGCGAATCGCTTCAAAGGAAGCCTTAGTCCATTGTTCTACTGTACAAGCATCGTGCGCTCCCGAAGCTTCCCGATTTTTCGCTCAGCATGTAAATAAAGGCAACCTCTAGAGGGTGCCTTTATCGTATGTTTTATTAATAGAGACCGACAATTTTGTCGCCGATTGCGCTGATTCTACGAGATGTAAAACGTCTTCAGCTTCGATTTCGCCGGCGAGCTGTCGACGAAGCCGGAAAGAAGCGCTTGGCACGATAGAACCAGTAGGCAATATGATTGCTACGTTGTCAAGAATGTTGAGGTAGGCGTGACATTCCTTCCCATCTTGAACATTCTCAATATAGCGAAATAAAAGAGCTCATTGAGAGCTCCTCAGATTGTCGAGAAACCCATGTCTTTGAGACGTTGGGTTTCTCTTTTTTCATTTGCAGTTGCTAAAAAGCCTAAAAAAGAAGGGTTACCCCCTCTTTTCCAGGCGATCCAGGTGGATCGTCATCTTCTTCATATTCTGCACGGCGGCCGTTATCAACGCTTGTTCCGTGATGTTGGAGAGTCCGCGCAAACGGCAATAGCGAAACCCATGGAGCTCTTTAGCATCCGCGAGGCTTCGCTCAATCTTTCAGCGTCGTAAGTAAACTTCCATTTGGCAATTCTTAATGCGGCGATAGCCTACGCAGGACACCTACTTATTTATCTTACTCCTCTTCTGGCTATGGATTTCACTTTTAAAAACCATCCCATCAAAATATGTCAATTCGACTCTCACCATTTGTTCTATTGAACACTTATAGCTGATTGGTACTGACATTTCATCAACTCTATCCGACTCACTCTAAAAGTAACAATTAACCTTTTCATTGGACCGCACTTGTCTTTGTATTTATCTTTTCCGCTATGTTAATCCAAATATAATTGTCACAATTAGTAAGATACTTATGAATTCAAATCCAGTATCGGTTAATTGAAACATACGATAAAAGGAATTCGTTTCCCGCCCTACTTCGGTCATTTGATCCCTCCAAGATCCACATAAGATTACTCATCTACAAATCTCCCTTTCACTAAATCTAATCTCTAGGATAGTTAATTTCCATGATATCCATAAAAGGGACCTTGGTAATAACTCCATCCTTTTTGATGTGTACTTTTCCAGTCCGAGAGTCCATTTGATCTATTTGACCCCTTACTGGCTCATCCCAACCCCACACAGTAAGTAGAATTTCTGACCCTTCTTGATAAGCCTCTGTAAGCTGATTGCCTATCTCCTCTAATACAAATTCATCCCTTGTCGGTCTCTTGGGAGCTTTTGATTTGATCATCGGTCTCTCCTCCTCGTTGTAAAGTTCGCAGTCCGCATAGGAGCGCTCCAATACATTAATAACTAGTATAATTTTACATTACAAAGTTACTTAAGAACAGCGTTACGCAAATCTACAATATTACTGATATAACAAAACCCAATAATAAAAAAGCACTTGGGTCGAAAATGCCACGATATTTGAGAAAGCAAAAAAGACGACTTGGAGTTGTCGGGACCTTTTCGGGCCTTGGGATATATTGCGTTAATCCGGCAGAGGCCCACAGAAGCGTTGGCACTTTTCAAGAGAGGCATCGCCATCTGCCAAACGTATCCGGGAACGTGGTTCCTCGCGCGAGGAGTCGAGGGGCTTGCAAGCGCGTTGTGCGGGCCGGGAGTATACCGGGCGGCCGCTACGCTGATCGGAGTCCCCGAGAAATGACGAGCCGATCTTGGCTCATTATTGTTAAAACAAAAAAAAGCCGCTGCCATGCGGCTTTTAAGCGTATATGTTCTTGTCGTCTTACAGCTGGCTTTTGTATTATTTATAATTTAAGTAATAAAACCTTCTTCTCATAGGTGTCTAAACACCATTGAAACTTCTTTAGGATATGATTGTTAATTGGTTTGCCCTCATAGTCAAATTCTTTAAAACCAAATTTTTGATAAAAATGCTTTAACTCTTCAAACGGTAGACAATACACTTCTTTTAAATTATTTTTTTTAGTTTCCTTTACCAAGTAATCAACTAACTCATTTGCAAGCGATAATCCTCTGAACTCATCCAATATATATATACCGCCAATTTCAGCTTCTTCTGCATTAAAATAAACAATCCTTCCAACGCCTGCAAATTCATCCTGATGTGTAACTATTGCAATTTTTTCATTTTCAATGAACTAAACTGCCCATTAGCGTAATAAAGCTGCCGATTAGCACCGGCAACTCTTTCTGTTCGTTTATTCGACTATCGTTTTCCGTTAGTTCAATTTCCCAATCTGAAAAATTCAGCTTGATTCATAAAATATTCATCAATTTTTTCGACGATGAGCCCTCCGTTTTCTTCCGAATTGCGTTTTACTTGAATCCATTCGATGTCTTTCTTAAACTGCTCCCATAGCCTTTGACGCTGCGCCATATCCTCATATTCCATCACGTAATATATTTTATTTTGGCCCGTTGCGTCTATCCAGAAATTCACGACCTTCATTCCCAGCCTTGTGAAAATTCTAAACGTATGCTCCTTAAATCTTTCCTGAATGGCATCCATTCGACCTTCGTAAATCGTATAGATTCGCAACTCATATAGCATGTTATTTCCTCCCTGAATGAATCTGATTGGTAATCCAGCACACATCTGTTTCGACTTTTTAAAAATCAGATCGAGCCATTCTCTCTGGACCATCCTGCTTAACCAGGTAGACCTAACCCTTACGTCTGCCTAGGCGTACGGCATATGACAATTTGTGCTCCCTCGTGGGTCTCTACATTTACGCCAATCACACATACCAAATGTTTACTTCCATGAAATCATGGGGAATGTAACCATGTTCTTGTCATCAGTCGGGAATGTTATCAAGTTATCAGTTTGATGGTTGATTTTCGTTTTGTACGGTGCGTTTTCCATAAGCGCAAAGAAAGACGCGCACGCCTTCAGTGATGATACGTTTTGTTTGTTCCTCATCTAATGTCCCGTTTTTTCTCGGTTGATCAAATACCAATAAAAACGTTAAGGCAGCGAAATGCTTTGTAGCTATTACAGGATCTGGCACATCGAGCAGTCCGGTTTATCCAAACTCGGTAAACCTCCTGGTAATCCCCTCTTCCGTTGCGTTATCCAGCTTTTCTAAAAACGAGGCTGGCAGATTGGCGGCTTCCATTGTAACCAGACGGATCAGAGCGCTGTAATCGGACGAACCGTTCGCAGAAGCTACAAATTGTTCGCAGAAAAAGATGAGCGCCTGCTCCAGATCCTGGAATTCCCAGAGGTAGTCTGATATCCCTTGCAAAATCGCCTTGGTGAAAAGGCGGTTTATTGAAGCTAACGTTTCCCTTTAGTTTCAATAATCATTTGACTTCGACATTAATACTGCCGAACAACTTCTCATCAATATAAGCGTTAAGCTGCCAAATGCCAGGTTTCGGTAGCCTCATTGAGGATGGTAAATGTGCATCTGCACCGTTATTTGGACCGAACAAGGATGTAGGAATATCAGCAGTAAACGGATTTATCTTCTCACCGGATTTTATATTCATGGCATCGACTTTAAATTCCCCGTCCAAATCAGCTTTACTTCCCCATAAGTGCCACATATGTTTATTAGCCTGATTCGCAACGAAATCCGGTCCCAAGATACCGATTTTCCCTTCTATGCCTTGCATTTCGATTCCTTCACTTACAAACTTTGGGCTGACTTCTGCATCTTTTTCGGAAGTATTTGAACAACCAAATAAAATCAGCAATCCAACGATTAATATGCTAGTACAAAGAAATTTTACAATAATCACTCCTCTCAGCTCATTACATTATAACGACCATATTCCCTATAAAATTCCAACCGTATTGATGTAATCTGCCCAATATCTTAATGTGCCCGCTCCTACGCGGCTATTAAGCGTCTATGTTCCTGTCGCTTACATAATAAACAGCAGCCCCCTACTCCCCGTTATCCTGCCCGTTAGTTGAGGAAAAAGCAGCCAGTTTTTAGGTCGACTGCCCTCAATTATCTTCATTGAGCTATCATTTCCCGTTAGCTTGCTTCACTTCAGGTTGTACACCGTGAGGGTCTAAGCGAGAAATCCGTTGAAACGGCTTTGTCTTCCAAAATTCATACGGTACGAACCCCTTACTCCGAATTGCATCTAATGATCGTGACTTCATATGAGGACGAGTAATGTACTGTTCTATGTTGCTCACCGTCAGCCTTACAAACATAGCTTCCATTATCTCTTCGGGCTGAATTTTTAATTGGCCATCAATGAGTTCTGCTTTAAATACCACCGATAATAGATTGCTTGTTTCCTTATAATAAACTCCCGTTACACCAACAGGACGTATCAGAATTCCAGTCTCTTCAAGGACTTCACGAGTAATTGCATCATCAAGTGATTCACCTTCTTCTACATTTCCACCAGGGAATTCCCACGTATCCGAGCGCCAATGAGTCTTTACTAACAGAACTTCACCTTTATTATTCTCAATGAGTGCCGACACTGAAATCTGATGTTTTGGCGGCAAATATGCATCTACCAAAGAAATCCCCCCCCATTCACAAGCTATCCTCAATCACCATATAACATGAAATTAACTTCATTTTCCATAATACCATATATTGGATGACGCGATACTATACTGCCCGTTATTTGAAAAAAAGCATCCGGCCAAAAAGCCGGCTGCCTTTAAATGTCTTCATTCAGCGATCGTTCCCCGTCAGCTTAACTTTTTAAAGAAACTATTACTGTTCAAGTCCTACAAAATTGCATCGCCAATCAGAAACCCATGCGGGAAAATAACCTAATCGATGAGCTACTCTCTGTGAGGCAATGTGACTGGCGATTACATCATAACTTGGTATCTCGCGCTTATTCGGATATCATGCGGTTCGTGAGGCTGCCCAGCTTCTCGATATTAATCGTGACGATGTCGCCGGCCTTTAAGTAGACCTGATTCTCCGGAGGTTTGCCGAGCACGACGCCTTCCGGCGTCCCGGTCAAAATTATGTCGCCGGGCACGAGCGTCATATGGTGCGAAATGTAGCTGACGATTTCGTCGCAGCGGAAAATCATGTCCGACGTGTTGGAATGCTGTCGCACTTCGCCGTTTACTATGCACTTGATGTCTAATGCGTTCGGGTCGCCGACCTCGTCCGCGGTAACGAGGTACGGCCCGAGCGGCGAAAATTTGTCGCACGACTTCCCAAGCAGCCACTGCTGAGTGCGCATCTGCAGGTCACGCGCGGACAAATCGTTGACGGCGCAGTAGCCAAATACGTAGTCTAGCGCCTCCTCCTTGGCGACATATTTGGCCGTCTTACCAATCACGATGACAAGCTCGGCTTCGTAATCAACCTTCTGCGATGTGCGCGGCAGCGGCACGTCTTCGCCGTCAGCAGCCAACGTGTTGCTGAATTTGCTGAACAGAATCGGATACTCCGGGATTGGCGCGTTTGTCTCCTCGGCGTGTTTGCGGTAATTAAGGCCGACGCAAATGATTTTGTTCGGGTGTGTAACACACGGTCCGAGCTTGAGACCCGATTTTCCGAGCAGGACGTCGCTGCAAGACGCCAGTGTGCGGTTAACTGCTTGCTGCAGCGTCCGAATCGCTTCCTCCCCGCCCTCGATCACTTCGTGCACGGTGCGCGGTCCCGGGCCGTCGCCAAGCGCCGCCGCAACGTCGACGATGCCTACCTCGGTAGCGACACCGAGGCGGTATGTATTGCCTTCAAGATAGGTTAGCAGTTTCATAGGTTATGGTCCTCCCTAAGCATTTTTTCCGAAGACGGGGACGCCATCGATGTAGAGTGGCAAACCCATCATGAACTTCGGTTCGTTAGAGGCATGGAACAGTGCCTCATACTTTTCCTCCGGATCGGCATACAACTGGCGCAAAACTGCCTGTTAGAGAAAAAGTCTTCGATTGAGCTATCGTTCCTGTTAGTTAATTCAATTCACAAATAAAAGCCGCAACTTGTTTTGAAATGATCAATTCTCCACCACAGGATTCAATTTTTTGTCTAGTTAGAGTAAGGAAAGTGTGTGAAATTGCTTCCCGTTGTTCGCGGCTTAATGATATGTCATGAAAAGGACCTTGATAGAGTTGAGTTGCCATATAGTATTTTAACACAGGCTCTGGATCTGTTACCTTGAATCCTGCCTCATAAGTTAGTAGTTTTACTCGATTAAAGTGCTCTAACAGTATGGCCTCTCCATTTTCTAAGGAAAAAGGAATCGGATCGTCTTTAATTTCAAATGGGATATGTAACTGATGCATTGTCTCCTGATGCAGTGCGAAGAATTCAGGCATCCCCCGGCTGCTATTAGTCGTAGCTAAAAATTGTCCTGTATTTCTTAAAACTCTGCAAATTTCCTTCAATCCTTTTTTCAAATCAGGTAGATGGTAAAGCATGTGATTAGCCATGACGACATCAAACTCATCAGAAAGAAACGGCAATTTTTCAGCGTCAGCAATCATGTGGAGGATAGGTAGCCCTTCCTGTTCTGCCTGAATACGTGCTGAATTCATAACTCCTTCTGTTAAGTCACAACAAACCATAAACCCGCCATTATTCTTCAAAATTTTACTGGTGGGGATCGAGAACCTCCCATTCCCTGTTCCAATATCAAGAACGCGTTCACTGCCCAACAAGTTAAGCTTATCTATGGTCCAAGTTTCAAACATTCCTGTTGATATTCCGTATTTACCCATGACCTCATACTTAGCACTAAGATTATTACCTGTGTTATAAATTGATCGTATGCTTTCTTTATTTTGTGAATTCTCGTAGTAGTTCCGCACTTGACTCATTTTCTCGCCCTCCTATCCGTACTTTTATTGTTCATAAATTCAATATAAATTAAAATTTCGATAAAAGTTAGGGGTTGAATTTGTCGATATTCCTGTAGACAAATTAGCACTATCCTGCCCGTTAGCTTAATGTCTGAAGCCAGTTATAGATTTGTTACTCCGTTTTTCCGGGCATCAGCTTATCGTACTCGGTTCTTCTTTGGAGCCTGCTCAGCCACGTATTATAAAATGCTAAAAACTACAATATCTTCAAAACAAAAAAAGCCGCTGTTTAGCGGCTTATAAGCGTGTATGTTCTTGTCGTCTTACAACCTAAGCGGATCTTGAGCAACATATTCGAGTCGCGATCGCTCAAGATCCGCCGTGCAGATATCGGTTCTCATATTCAAGCTGAAGCACGCATCAATCCGAGACACCGTGTCGAATGGTCGCATCGAATGGGAAGAGCTGACCAAGATAAGATGAATCATATCGAAGGTTTGACCAATGTACTCACGCGCCGTTTGTTAACAAGCGTTCGAGTTTTGTCTCGGTAAAACAATCGGAACAACACTTCCGAGATCGGATTTCTACCAAGATGCATTACTTTAGCCAAGCTATAAAGCGCGTGAGTATGGCGGACACTTCAGCCCGCGAGACAATACTGGCAGGGTCTAGAAGGTTCCCTGGCTTGCCGTTCAGGATCCCAATTTCGTAGCACAGCTCATGGCATCCTTTTCCCAAGCGGAAATTCTCGCCGCTGTCCGGAAAGCTCTTGTTGATGCCGTCCACAGCAGGTTGCTCGACATACCGGTACAGGAGCGTGATCAGCTGCTCACGGGTAATAGCAGCCTCCGGAACGCTGCCGTCGCTACCTAGAGGAATGCCTCTAATTGGTCGGTCTACCGTTATTTGTGCACATCGTGGCAGGCAGCTCGAATCGGCTGTAGCCCTCCATCCGGAACAGCCGGGTCGGCGCCGCCCAAGGAAGCGGATATTCACTGTACAGTTGCCGCTTCGCTGCCGCGTCTCTCATCTTCTCGGACAAGCTGGGCAGCAAGCGCACCGTGGAATCTCCATCCTCCCGCTCGGTCACGAATTGGCCGGGAATGGCACGAACGGCGCGAGCCGACTCATAGGCGCCGTTGGATACCAGCACGAAGCTTCGGCTTGCCTTGAGCGGCGAGAAGAGGGGGTTCCCTGGGGTTTCAATCGCTTTCATCAGGTTCAAATACATGCTGCACATCAAATCGGTCGGACCAAACGCCAAATCCTCTTCGGCGTCCTGTGCGCGAATGGTCAGCTTGTTCTGGTAATTCCAATGCGCTTCCCCTCGCGTTCCATACACGGCAATCGAAGGCACTTCGCTGACTTCGTGACAAAGCATGGCGTAAAAATGAACGCTCACACCGTTAGCCATAACGGCGCGAATACAGGAGACATCGTCCCCATCGATGTCATTGACGTGGTAAAGCTCGGCCTGCACCGATTCCGGGTACAAGTCTGCGGCGCCTCCTCCGGCCGCCAGCAAGCTATGGTGCAGCAAGTGGGCGAACGGATTGTTGAACGTCCCGTCCAGCACATACTGGCCGTCGCTGACCAGTTTGCCAGCCCAGCGGGTTCGATCGTAGTAAGAGCGAAGCCGTTTCCACATGCCAATACCGACCACATGCTCCACCTGCCCGAGCACACCGGAGCCGATCCTTTCCAGCAGCGTTCGGAACGCCTGGCCCGACGTATTCTGGAAGTTCACCTGGCACAAGCGCCCGGTCTCCATCTGCACCGCGATCATCTCGTCCAAGTCCTGGATCGTTACCGCCGGGGGCTTCTCCACCAGCACGTGAAAGCCCATCCGCATCACCTGGATGCACATCGGCTTGTGGGAGGAGATCGGCGTGACGATGACGACAAAATCGATATCCGGATGCTGCGTGAGCATCTGCACGTAGTCTATATAATGGACGGCCCCAAGCGCGGTCAGCTTGTCGTAAGACTCCTGATGAGCGCCGACATTCGGCTCCGCAAAAGCAGCAACCTGCAGGCTCCCCTCTTCGACCAGCTTCTGCATGACTTTCACATGTTCAGCGCCGAATCCCCCGATCCCGATCAGCGCGGTGCGACAAATCTTCACATTCCTTCCCTCCAAAGCTATGGCTTGACGAGCCGGGAACGATTCTCCCGGCCCGCCAAAGCTGCAAATTTATCATTCATACATGCTGCAAATAACGTTCCTTGATGAGCGTCAGTGCCTCGTCTCCCGGCATATCCCATACCTGCCGGTTGAAGATTTCCACCTCGATCGCCCCCACGTAACCGGCCGCTTCAACGGCATGACGCATCCGGCGCAACTCGATAAAGCCGTCCCCCATCATTCCTCTGCCCATCAGCAGGTCGGGTACCGGCACGATCCAATCGGAGACGTGGAAGCCGAGTATACGCCCCCTGGCCCGCTCAATTTGCGCGTACAGCTCGGGGTCCCACCAGACGTGGAACGCATCGACGACGACGCCGACGTCTTGCGGGTCGTGCTGCTCCGCGAGCGTGTTGGCTTGCGCCAGCGTATTGATGACGGAGCGTTCAGCAGCGTACATCGGGTGCAAAGGCTCGATGCCGAGCTTGACTCCGTGCGAGCGGGCGAACGGCACAAGTTCCGCGATCGCTTCTTCGACCGTCTTGCGGGCGAAATCGATATCCCGGTCTGGCGCCGGTCCGCAAACGAGCACGAGCACATCGGTACCGAGCTCGGCCGCTTCCTCGACAGCGCGGCGATTGTCGTCCAACCGCTCTTTGCGCGCAGGCGCGGTGGCCGCCGGAAAATAACCCCCACGGCACAGGCTGGAGACGCGCAGGCCCGCGTCCCGCACAAGCCGCTTGCTCTCGGCCAGGCCGGTCTCGGCCACTTTATGCCGCCACAGCGCGATCCAAGGCACTTCGGCGCGAACGCATGCTTCCACGGCCTCACGCATATTCAGCCGATCGGTCGTAATCTGGTTCAAGCTGAGTCTGTCTATGGAACGAAGCGGTTCCATACTGATCCCTCCCGGATTTCAAACATCTCTATAAATGATTACGGCCAAATACCCGCCAGCGCCAAGACAGGCTTCATCCGTTCGGTGGCAAGCTCCGGATCGGCCAATAGCCCGGCCCTGTCGGCAAGCACGAACAGCTCGGCCAAATGGACGATCGAGCGAGATCCCTCCGCTCCCCCGATCATGCGGAAATGCGGTTGGTGGCCGTTCAGATAGGCCATGAACACAATTCCCGTCTTATAGGCGTACGTCGGCTTCTGGAAAATATGACGCGACAAGGCAACGGTAGGCTCCATTATCGCCTCATAACTGACCAGATCGTCTGCGTCTAGCGCATGAAGCGCCTGGGCGGCGGCCGGCGCAATCGCGTCGAATATGCCGAGCAGCGCATGGCTGTAGCCCTGCTCATCACCCTTGATCAGTTCCGGGTAGTTGAAGTCGTCCCCGGTGTACATTTTGACGCCTTCCGGCAGCAGCCGGCGCATCTTGATTTCTTTACCGGCATCGAGCAGCGAGATTTTAATCCCGTCGACCTTGTCCGCGTTTGACCGAATGACGCGCAAACAAACGTCCATCGCGTCGTCCAGATCGTCCTTGCATCCCCAATAGCCGGCCAGAGCGGGATCGAACATGTCGCCAAGCCAATGCAGAATGACCGGCTGTTTTACCTGTCCCAAAATGCGACCATATACCCGCTCGTAATCCTCGGGCCCTTTCGCGCAAGCGGCAAGTGCGCGGCTCGCCATCAGAATGACTTGACCGCCCTCGCCTTCGATGAAGCCGACTTGTTCTTCATAGGCGGCTTCCACGTCGGCGATCGTGACCGACGGACCCGGAAACAGATGGTCGGTTCCCGCGCCGCAGGCGATTTTGCCACTGACCGAGCGCGCTTCCGCGATCGAAGCGCGGATAAGCTCTTTCGAGCGGTTCCAGTCGAGGCCCATGCCGCGCTGCGCAGTATCCATCGCTTCCGCCACGGCCAGACCGAGCGACCACAAATGGTGCCGGTAGGCGAGCGTCGAGTTCCAATCAATCTGCGAATGATGCAGCGGATCTGCGTCCGCAAACGGATCGCAGACGACATGGGCGGCCGAGAAGGCAATGCGGCCCGTAAACGGCTTGGCCGGCACGGAGAACGAACCTGCTTTGCCCGGAGTATATTCAAACAACGCTCCCCCTGCGCGGGGGAGGAGCAGCGATTGGGTCATCTGTATTCCCCTCCTTAAGAGGTAATTAAAAAATCGGCTTCTGATCACGAAGTATAGCTATGAAGCTTACTCGATGTCGAATCTTGAATTCAGCCGGGCCTTCCGCTACTCACGTAGGCTCACCTACGCTGCGTTGCTCAGTCCCTAGCTTCATCCAACCTTCTCGGTGCTGAAAAGCAGATTTTTTTTAGTATTTATTTTTACAGGCTCAGCTTCGGCACGTCGATCCAGCGGCGTTCCTGCCACGACTGCAAGCTGAGATCGGCAAGCTGGGTGCCCTTCGCGCCTTCGAGCAAATCCCACGGAAACGGCGTGCCGATGACGACATGCTTCAAGAAGAGTTCCCATTGCACCTTGAACGCGTTGTCGTATGATGCGTTGTCCGGCACCTCCACCCATTGGTCACGGAACCGGAACGGGTTCGGAATGTCCGGATTCCATACCGGCTTCGGCGTATTAACCCGATGCTGCGTCTTGCAGTCCCGCAAACCCGCCACGGCGCTGCCTTCGGTGCCGTCGACCGTAACCGTGAGCAGATCGTCGCGGTCTACGCGCACCGCCCAGGACGAGTTGGCCTGCACGATAATGCCGCCTTCCAGCTCAAATATGGCGTACGCCGCATCGTCCGCCGTGCATTCGTACGGAACGCCCTGCTCATCCAGACGTTTCGGAATATGTGTAGCGGCAAGACAGGAAACAGCCTTCACTTCCCCGAACAAATTCTCGAGAACATAGCGCCAATGTGCAAACATGTCGACGATTATACCGCCGCCGTCTTCCTTGCGGTAGTTCCACGATGGCCGCTGACCCTGCTGCCAGTCGCCCTCGAACACCCAATAGCCGAACTCCATCCGCACGGACAGGATACGCCCGAAGAAGCCAGAGTCGTTTAAACGCTTCAGCTTGAGCAATCCTGGCAAAAACAGCTTGTCTTGCACGACGCCGTTTCTCACCCCTGCCTCAGCGGCGATGCGGGCCAGTTCAAGCGCCCCTTCAAAATCGACGGCCGTCGGCTTCTCGCAATAAATATGCTTTCCCGCGGCGATCGCCTGCTTGATGCTTTCGGCGCGGCGCACCGTCGTCTGGCTGTCGAAATAAATTTCATAGTACGGATCGGCGAGGCATGCTTCAAGATCGGTACTCCAACGTTCGACGCCGTGGGCGGCGGCCAGCGCCTGCAGCTTGCTCTCCTGCCGGCCGACCAGAATCGGGTCGGGCATGATGACGTCTCCGTCCGGCAGCGCGACGCCCCCTTGCTTGCGAATCGCAAGAATCGAACGGATCAAATGCTGGTTGGTTCCCATCCGTCCGGTAACGCCGTTCATAATAATGCCGATGTTGCGAACTGCCACATTCATCGCTCCCTTCGCTTCGTATAACCGTATTGTAGTCGATGCGAAACCACTTTTCTTACAATTACGGGAACACGATTCTCAATTTTGGAAGCGAATTATTCGAGCAAAAAACAAAACCCCCCGCCGGCGCTTATCCGATGGGGGATGAAGGGGAAAATATGTTTCAATAAGGCTCCCTGCCTACTCAGCTTGCGTGGGCGCGTTCAGCTCCCGGTACGTTTTTGGTGACAGCTTGGCGACCGCTTTGAACGACCGGTAAAACGTAGACACGGAATCGTAGCCGACCTCGAAGCAGATCGATATAATATCCTTACCCGTTTCCACCAGCAGCTTCTGGGCGACGCGGATGCGTACCTCGGTCAAATATTGCATCGGTGTCATGTTATACCGTTCCTTGAAGATGTTGTTCACATGCCGTGTGCTGATGTCCAGCTTGGAGGCGATGTCCCCCGCGGTCAGCGGATCAAAATACTTCGAATCGATATAGCTGCGAATTTTCTCGGCACGCAGCTTGTTGGAGCTGGAGCCCGCTCCGGTGGCCTCCGTTCCGGCCGATCGAACCAGCAAGAGCAGCAACTGAGACAGCTGGACTTTGAGCGAAAGCCGGACGAGCGGCGACAGCTCCCTGGACTGCTCGAACAGCATTTTCCTCAGCAGCTGTCGCAGTTCGCTCGCAGCAAACAATCCCGGCTTCATCAGGCAGGAGGCCGGAAAGTAGGCGTGGAGCAGCTGCGCCCTCATATCCGGATCGAGCACTGCCTCGTCAAACGCCAACACTAACAAGGTCAGCCTGAAGTCGGACATGACGGAGTGGACGGAATACGGAACGATCAGCGCCGTATCGTCGACCGCAAGCTTCCGTACTTCACCCCCTAGCCGGATCGTACCTTCCCCTTCCAGCACAAATAGCAGCTGGTACGTCTGGTGATAGTGCTCAGACACGAGATGCCCGCCCCTATGCTTCTGTTCGTATAAGTCTATCGCATTCCTGGACAAGTCAATCCATTTCATCGTCACGGCGAAGCCCCCGTTTTTTAGCATTACATGTAAAGCCATTTTAGCGCGATCGGCGGCTTCGATACAACATTTTAGAATAAGTGAAGCTGACATGGACATTTATCGTTTGAACAAAAATAGCCGCAGTTACGCGGCTAATAAGCGTGTATGTTCTTGTCGTCTTACATGACCAAATCAGCCTGGCAGCATACCCCTTCATTATTTTTTATAATCTAACTCCAAGTTCTCTCCCCGCTTTATTCCATAGTGTTCGAGGGCTCGGATGCCACAGCTGCCGAGGACGTAAAATAGGCCTGCAGCCTCCGGTTCAACCATATGGAAGCTGCAATAAACAATGCCACTCCGATTAACTTGACGGGCTGGGCAATAAAATCGGACAAGTGCATTCCGATATAGGAAACGCAGAATACCATGACACCTTTGCCTAGAGTTACGGCTGCCGCAAAGGAAACCGTCGGCATTCGCGTTAATCCCGCGGCCATGTTTATAACTACGAACGGTCCTATCGGGAGCATGCTTAAGAGAAAAACGAAGCTAAACCCGTTCCTCTGCGCCCATACCATGGCCATCCGTACTTTGGGCCTGACCGCCCAGCGTTGAATAAATGGTGTATCCGACGCTTTGCGAAAAAGCCAAAACGTAAGAAAACTGCCCGTTACAAGGCCGATCCACGAATATAAAAAACCCAGCCACAATCCATAGATGGCGGCATTGGCGCCGACAATCATGATAGTAGGCAGCGGCGGAACAAAAGACTTTAGAAAAGTTAGCAGAATGCCGGGCAGCGGCCCCAGCGAGCGGAAACGCTCCAAAAGGAGTTCGATGTTTTGCTCCGTAAAATACTCCATTATGCTGATCTCAGCGCCTAACATAGAATGTGTTTCCCCCCTATAACTCCAAGTGATTTCATTATAACTCTATATGATGCTCTTATTTTCTAAGGTAGTAAAAGTTCTGTCCGCATCATTGTACTATTCAAATTTTAACTGGAGCGAATCACAAATTGGCATATAGCCTATCTTTTGATAGATACTATTAGATGTGGGATTTGCTAGGTCAGTATATAAGACGCACTTAGTAAACCCTTTATCCAATGCAAGTTGGCTTATTTGCGCCACAATTGAAGTAGCGTAACCCTTCCTGCGCTCATATGGAGGGGTATATACAAATGCCACGCCAATAGCCGTCTGCAATTCCCTTGTATATCCTGCCATAGAAACGGGTATCCCGTTGTCCTCTAAAATATAGAGCTTTTTTGATGCTATTCGGTAGAGGTAAGGGTCTGCATTTTGCGGGATGGACATTTCTGTTTTGCCATAACTCCCCGCTGCATAAAATGCTTCAGCCCAGTATGGGAAAAAGTGAATGTCCTTTTCATTTAGCAATCGAACGATACCAACCTTTTGAATGTCTGGGTTTACTGCCGTAAGTTCATAGATACGTTGGCTCATGGTGGTTTTAAAGGTTATTCCCTTGCGCAAGGTATATTCTTTGGCAAAATATTCTGCCAAGGTTTTTTCAGTTATCACACCTGGAATTTCACGGTCTTTCAGCCCGTCTATCAGACAGTTTATCGCATCCGGGTTAATGATGTTGTCTGTTGCATAAAGCGTAATATTGTGTGGCGGAGTCATTATGGCGGTAAGCTGTACGCCCTTAGCATCCGAAATAGTTGCCATAAGCCAATTTACAGGGTCACGCCAGTCTGTTTTGTCTTTTCCTTCATGCCCAATGATGATATTGCCAAGAGGAATCAAATTTTGCGCTTCATGACGCATCAGCACATCATAGGTGTCATTGTAAAACTCATGCACATCCGTATACAACTTGAATTGCATTGCAATATCACCCTTTCATCAGCTCAATTCCTGATCTTTAACCCAGCCAGTTAAACTACACCAATCCCTACCCAAAGCTTCAGCATCATCATATACAAGTTGCCGTAATGTCAAACGTTCTGTAACATCAATTTACTCATTCGATAACCCTCCAATATAATAAATATTCTATGAAGACGCAAAAAAACCCCATCCCATTAGGGACGGAGTTGCTCCGCGTTACCACCCTGATTGATGTTTATAATAAACGCCCTCTTAGCCATCATCCAACAACGATGCTTCTTTGTAACGGTAGAATCCCGGGCCCATCTACTATAATTCGGAGGCCAGCTCTGAGGTGATTTTTGATTCGGATATCCGCTGCCTCGCACCAACCGGCAGTTCTCTGAACGGCGTTTCCTGATCTACTTGTCCTCTTCATCGCATTTGGTAATTAATAATTAAGTTAACCATACATGTTCTTGTCTTTTTCGGCAAACATTTTTTATGCATTTTTTATATTTGATATCCCAAAAATTAAATTTTTTTGAACATATACCCATGTCCCCATAATGTCTGAATCCATCCATTTCCTTCCGGGTAATAGGAGAATAGCTTATCACGCAGGCGTTTAATGTGGGTATCTACTGTACGCCGGTCGTAAATCTCTCTGTGCGATGACTTCCAAATTTCAGTATGCAATACTTCACGAGAATAAACTTTTTCTTGATGTGTGATCAGGAAATAGAGCAGATCATATTCTTTCGGAGTCAGATGGACCTCATTTTGTTTCACCATAACACGGCGTGCTGAAGGATAAAGCACAATTTCACCAATCTTAAAACCGTTATTTAGCAAATCACCGGTTTCAGAAACATAGGGACTGGGAGAATATACACGGGTTATCATGTTTTGGATACGCAGCACAATTTCCCTCGGGCTAAATGGCTTGATGACGTAATCGTCTGCTCCGGCTTCAAAACCTTCAATGCGGTCCTTTTCTTCCGATCGCCCAGATAACAACAGAATCGGAATATCAGGTTGTGTTTGTTTCATACACTTGCAAATCTCGATCCCATTCATGTCAGGCAGTAACCAATCCAGCACGATCAAATCATAATTTGCGTGGTTCTCACCATATCTTTCGATGGCTTGTGTACCATTCGATGCTTCTTCGACTATGAATCCTTCGAACTCCAAATACATTCGTAGAATGTTGCGAATGCGTGTCTCGTCATCAACCAGTAAAACTCTTCTATGGTTTGTTATCATTTTTAATCGCCCTCCTACGCCTGAGTGAACGGAATCAACCAGTTAGCTTACAGGAGCTCAAGCGGTTTAAACCCCAGATTCACCAATCATCTGTAGTTCAATCTGTTTCAATTTATAAAAGTATCCCTTCTGTTCCATCAATTCCTTAAATGAACCGATCTCCACAATTTCGCCCTGCTCCATGACGACAATCTGATCCATCTTCTCTAAACCGGTGAGGCGATGACAAATGAGAAGAAGTGTATCTCCGCTCGCTTGCTCGTACAATTGCTTTAGAACGCGTTGCTCGGTTACATAGTCCAGAGAAGACGTTGGTTCGTCCAGCAACCACAGATGTCTTTTGCGCAGCATGGCTCGTGCTAGGGCAAGACGCTGTTTTTCCCCATCGGATAAGTTTTCACCTTTCTCATAGACCACCTGGTTTAGCGAAACATTTGGTAATTGGGCTTTAGCAAGTACCTCCATTAGCTCCTCGTCAGAATGTTCATCTGCATTCTCCAACAGATTTTCACGAAGCGTCCCTTTGAAAAAATGGCTTTGTTGCAACACTACATTTGTCAATTCCCAGATGTTTTCCTCATCCAATTCGTTAATCAAGACTTTGTTTATGCGTATATTCCCCGATGTTGTTGTTCGCAGTTTGAGCAACAACTCGATTAATGTAGATTTTCCTGACCCGCTCGGCCCAACAATCGCTGTTTTAGAACCTGCAGCAAGTTGCAGTGAGAAATTCAATAGTGCTGGCCGCCACTCCCCCTCATATTGAAAAGTAACATTGCTTATTTCAATGGATACAGGTAAATCGGTTGGCAAAGACTCAGACTTACTTGATCGTAATGTTGCAGCTTGAGATGGTATTGTTTCCGTCAGCCGATTGGCTGCATGTTCGCTATCTTGCTTATATGCAGGTAAAACGGCCAATGGAGCTGCCTCTTCGAAAACGGTTTGCGTGGCCATGACCAGCATGGCAAGAAATACGCCAGCAAGTCTTCCGTCCAGAATCAAATAGGCACTGAGCGTCAGCACACCCCAAGCAACAAAAAATGTAACAAAAACATGCATGGATTGTCCCCGTAACAATTGGACAGCAGCTCGTTGCTGTTCAGCTGCCAATAAAGCTGAATAGCGCTGAAGCTGCTCCTCACGCTGTGCCAATTGCCCATAAATCTTTAAATCACGAAATCCATACAGTGTTTCTGTGATTTCCGTGGACAGTTTCGATCGTTGCTCGCGGACGCGCTCATGAATTTTTCGCTGTCCCAACAGAACGATTCCAGGCACGACCAGTGAAGTCATCAACATTCCCAATACCAGCAAACCAGCAATCCAGAAGGAATAGGAAGCTGTAAAAAGCACCGTTGCCAAAAACACCATCATTACAACAAGCGGCGGATATGCAACGCGCAGAAAGTAGTGTTGTAAACTTTCTACATCTCCAACGATCCGTGCAAGTAAGTCCCCACTTCGATTTTTATTCAGTATTCCAGGTGTCAAAGGGACGAGCTTAGCAAAAAAGGAAGTTCGCAAGCGGCTGAGGATGGAGAACGTCGCCCGGTGGGTATACAATCGTTCTCCATAACGGCTCACCGACCGGAGAAAACCGAGAAATTTCACAAGGGATGTAAGGATAATCAATGTATAGAGCGGTGGCGCAAATACCGTTTGAGATATCAGATACCCGCTTGCGGAAAAGAGAGCTACACCGGCTATTCCAGCAATAAACCCTCCTATTATCGAAAAGATAATATCCTTCCGCTCTTGAAACATCGCTTTCGATAACATAGCCAGCTCACTCATGCTAATTCTCCTTTTTGTTGAACAGCGACCATTTCAGCATATTGGGGCAAGCGTTTCAGAAGCTCCTCGTGACACCCTGAATCCACGATCGATCCATGGTCTACAAACAAAATGTTGGTGGCGTGTTGAATCGTATATAAACGATGTGCCACAGTAATCATGGTAGACGTTTTCGACAATGTGGAAATGGAACGTTGCAGTATGCTTTCGGTGCGCAAATCGAGCCCTACTGTAGGCTCATCGAACAATATGATGGCAGGCCGCTTCAAAAATGCGCGTGCCAGGGCAAGACGTTGCTTTTCGCCACCCGATAGCCCACGTCCGCCTTCGCCAACGAATGTATCAAACCCCTTATCCAATTGTGCTGCAACCGCTGTAAGTCCGGCTTCCTCTGCGGCCTTCTCGATTTCTGCCCTAGAAACGTCCCTACCCGCACCGATCGCAATATTTTCTGCGAATGTACCAGCAAAAATGTAAGGGTGCTGTGTGATGTAGCTAACCTGTTTAAACCATTCTTCTTCATGATCATGAGAGAGTGGGTTTCCATTAACCAGAATGATCCCCGAATCCGGTTTCAGCAAACCGGCAATAAGATGAAGCAGTGTCGTTTTACCGGCTCCACTCTTACCAACAATGGCAATGTTGTCCCCCGGTTTAATAAACACACTTCCCGAGTGGAATTCAAATGAATCAGTAGCATACTGAAATCGTACATTTTTTAATTCTATCGAAGGGGGTACCGGAAGTGTCTTTGCATGGGACAACTGAAAATTTGGCATCCGATCGTTACCATCGCTTACATGCGCTTCTACCGTATTCTTCTCAAGCATACTCTCAACCTTACGGATCGCTCCCATGCTTGTCCGCCCGCTATGGAAAGCGGTGCCTGTATTTTTTAAGAGATTATAAAATTCTGGAACGAGTAACAGAACGAGTAAAGCCGTGTGAAACGCCATTGATTTGAAAACAACCAACTGAATGGCCAACTCAAGGGCGACAATACCGATACTAAGCATCACAATGGATTCCAACATGAACGTATTCATGAATGCGATTTTCAAAATATCCATGGTTGTGTCACGATAGTTGAGACTACTGCGCTCTATCTCCTGTTGCTGACGCTGAGTTCGCCCGAATATTTTCAATGTAACCAACCCTTGAAGGGAATCCAAAAACGTACCGGAAAAGTTGGCCAGCTGCGCATATTTTTCTTCCGATTTATTTTTCGTCTTTAGCCCCACCAGGATCATGAATATCGGAATAAACGGAGCCGTAAACATCATGATCCAACCTGAATTGGCATGTTGAGTAAATGTAACGATCAGGACTAAAATGGGAATGATCATGGCTTCCACCATTTTCGGGATGTACTGACTGAAATAACTATCCGCCTCATCTACTGCATCCAATGCTACGCTGACCCTCTCTCCCGTCTGTCCCTGAAGACTTAAACCCATGGAAACACGGGTCAAGTTTTGCAAAACAGATTCACGCATGTTGGTCTTTGCAGTGGCAGCCATATGGAGACCAATTCTCCCATTGACAAATGAAAACAATGTACGTAAAGCCATCATCGCCAAAAGCATGCCAAGGATCAGAGCCACGGATGAGAAAGAGGCTTTTTCCACGAAGATACGCTGAATGGCTTCTGCAAGCAATGCAGCCTGACCAACAATGGCTGTACCAAGTGCAAAGGATATGATGCCAAGAAGAACAACATATTTTCGTTGTGCAGACATGTGTTGAGCAACGAGGTTTTTATTTCTCTTCACGTAAAAACTCTCCTCCTTCCGGAAAGTGGCCTTGAGGGAATATTCCCGTAAGAAACAATGTACTAGTCTATTTGTTTCCTTTCACATAATCTGCATCAAACAGAAAAAGCCTGAAGACCAAGATCAATGAAGGAACTAAGAGGCACATACCACCGATAAACGCCACAACCAGTGCGAATCCCATAGACGAAGAGGTGACACTACTTTGAATGGTGATGTATGGATCAAGAATGTAAGGATATTGCCCAATGCCGTAAGCAAAAAAAGCACTGAAGAATTGCAGCATGATGCATATAAACGCCATCCCGTAACGGCCTCCTCGGTATAATAACCACATGGCAATCATGAAAAAGGCAACGGAGAGCGCGAGAAGCCACCATAAATCCATCATATTTTGGAAATGCCGCTCATTGTGTTGACCTAAAAAAATAAATGCTGTCAGTGCGATAACGATTGTAGGCGTGCTCCAAAAAAGCGCATAGGTTCGCATCAATTTCAATGCAGCATGATCTTCAGCGCGCGAAGCGTAAAAAGCGAGAAACGCAGCGCTAATGAATAAAACAGATACGATAGCCAGTCCAACGATGCTCCAAGACAGTGGACTGCTCAAGAGTGCCCAGTAATCCAACGAGGCCGTCTCTCCTTGTTTCAAAATAAATCCGCCTTCGGATAATGTCAGCGCCACTGACAAGGAAGCAGGAATAAGCACTCCGGTTGCTCCATACAGAAACAGATAAACCATATTATGTTTGGAGCCATAATTTTCAAATGCATAGAATGAACCGCGTATAGCGAGCAAAATGACCGCAAGACTTCCTGGGACAAGCATGGCTGATCCATAATAATAGGAGGTTTCCGGGAAAAAGCCAATGATGCCAATGTAGAAAAAAACGAAAAATACATTCGTGATTTCCCAAACTGGCGATAAGTAACGAGAAATCAGTTTATTGATGACATGATCCTGTTTGGTTAAACGAGCATAAAAGGCAAAGAAACCTGCGCCAAAATCAATGGAAGCGATGATGATATATCCGTACAAAAACAACCATAGCACGGAAATTCCAATCAATTCGTAATTCATCATGTGTGCTCACCCTTCAATGTTGATTTGTCGCTTGCACGCTGCGTCCACGTCTCCATCTCAACTTCCGCCGGATTGTTATAGAACATGCGACGAAGCACAAGAACACTAACGGTTCCCAATACGATGTATAGTAGAAGGAAAAAGAAAAAAAGGATCCTGACGCTTGGGGATGTCGTAGCCGCTTCCTCTACACGCATATATCCTCGGATGATCCAAGGTTGTCTGCCGAGTTCTGCGTAAAACCATCCCAGTTCAACTCCTAAAAAAGCAAGCGGTGCTCCTAATGCAATCATTCGCAGTATCCACTTGTTGAGTTCGTTACGCTTTTTCCAAAATACAAATAGGAAATACAGAAAGGAAATGCCTAAGAATAAAAATCCAATGGTTGCCATTAAATCGAAAAAATAATGAACCACGAGTGATGGTTGTTCATCGATAGGAAATTCATTAAGGCCCGTTACTTCTGCATTGAAATCTCCAAAAGCCAAGAAACTCAGAAATTTGGGAAGGTGGAGTGCTCCTATAATTTCATGCTCAGCATTAAGCCACCCTAACAATATCAAATCTGCGCCGCTTTCCGTTTCAAAATGCCATTCGGCAGCCGCAAGTTTTTCAGGTTGATGTTCGGCCAAAAACTTAGCGGATACGTCTCCGGCTAATGTGTTTACTAAACTGAACAACAAAACGACAGCCATCATCAGCTTTAAGGCTTTTTTGTGGTATGCTGAAACCCCTTTTCGAAGTATTGCGAATGCTGCAACACCTGCAAGCAGAGCAGCTCCTGTTAAATAGGCCGAACTTAATACATGAAACACCTTGGAGAATGTTGCCGTACTCAGCATGGCTTGAACGGGGTCAACGGCTGTGAATTGTCCTCCTTCAAACGTAAATCCCCCTGGTTGATTCATAAATCCGTTAACCGTCGTGATAAATACTGCTGACATCCCTGCACCGATGACAACAGGAATCGTTAGTAACCAATGCATCATCGGGTTTTTAAACCGTTCCCACGTGTACAGGTAAATCCCTAGGAAAATGGCTTCAAAAAAGAAGGCGAACACTTCCATAAACAATGGAAGTGCAATAACATTTCCCGCAAGTTTCATAAAATTGGGCCATACCAAGGAGAGTTGTAACGAAATTGCTGTTCCTGTGACTACGCCTACTGCAACAGAGATAACGAACCCTCGTGACCACCTCTTTGCCATTAGAATATAGTGAAGATCTTTCTTACGAATACCGATAAACTCGGCGAGTGAAATCATTAATGGGATACCCACGCCAAGTGTCGCGAAAATAGCGTGGAATCCTAGTGTCATTCCAGTCACGAGTTTACTCCATAGCACCGTATCGATTCCCATCTTAACTTCCTCCCTTCCACGCTGTTCCTGTACACACAATGAAAAATAAAAACATCAGGTTTAGACGTAAAACTCTACGACCTTCGGGGGCTAACCTATGCTCTGCTCCTTCGTGAATAAAAAGAGAACTTTTTCACATAGTAAGTTGGCATTTCCCCAAATGTGTGAGAAATGCAGTTGAAATATTACAAAAGCTGATACTTAAAATTTATTATATATTCGACGTTTAGCCTTGCAATCATGGTCACACCTTCTCCTCTAAACGTTCAAGTAAAGATCAATTCTTTCTTACAACTCCGTGAAAAATACAAAAACCACCCGTTTGGGCTATTGCATAAGACAGCTGCCCAGTTCCGTTCCGATGTGCCAGTACACCAGATTAACTGGTCTTTAGGCAGCATTGCTGCAAATAGGATGAGAAGATTTGTGTATTCATTAGCATGTGCTTGTTATCCCCATCCAACTTGCTGAGTAAAATCCCTCCTTCCAACAAGGAAAATGTAAATGATGCTAGCGCATCCACATCCAGATCCTCCCTAAACTCCCCAGCTTGAATGCCGTCACGAATAATACTTTTCATCATATCCAAGAAGGTATGCATCCCTTGCCTTGCCTGACCACAAAGCTCCGAATGAGTATCGTCACTTTCTACAGCTGTATTCTGCATGGGACATCCGCCAATAAATGGGGGATCGCTGACGACGTTCTCATAGACACGAAAAAAAGCAACCAACTTTCCTGACGCAGACTGCTCTTGATCGACCGCTTCAGAAAATTTACTGGTGACCATACTGGCAGCATAATTGTAGGCTTCAAGCGCGATCTCGTCTTTACTGGCAAAATGTCGATAGATGCCCCCCTTCTTAATTCCTGTGTCGGCAATAATATCGTTTAGCGATGTACCGGCATATCCTCTCTGGTTAAAAATTTCAGCCGATTTCATAATGATGTGTTCCCTTGTTCTGTCCCCTTTTTTCATGAGCTCCTCCGTATGAACCGTATTTTATTTCATTTGTTTTAAACGAATTACCCAATTCGTCCTTGCAATTCACTCATATCATGCTAATATAAAAAAATACCAATCGGTCTCTTTTCGCATTATACAGCAAGCCATTCTAGAATGAAATAGCGCTGGGTCATTATTATTTCATTGCTGGCATTGGCTTGTTGGAATAAATAAAACTTATAGGGGGATTTTCAGTGACTGTAAAAGTAGGTATAAACGGTTTTGGACGAATCGGACGACTCGCTTTTCGCCGAATTCAAGATGTGGAAGGCGTCGAGGTTGTAGCGATTAACGACCTTACGAACGCTAAAATGTTAGCTCATCTGCTCAAATATGATACGACGCAAGGCACTTTTCACGGTGACATTGAAGTCCATGACGGAACCTTCAAAGTAAACGGCAAAGAGGTTAAGGTTTTGGCTAAGCGGAATCCTGAAGATCTTCCTTGGGGTGAGCTTGGCGTTGATATTGTTCTCGAATGTAAGGGCTTCTTCACCACAAAAGAAAAAGCCGAGCTTCACCTGAAAGGCGGAGCGAAGAAAGTCGTCATTTCCGCCCCTGCTACAGGCGACATGAAAACGATCGTATACAACGTGAACCATGACACACTGGACGGAACGGAAACCGTCATTTCTGGCGCTTCCTGCACAACCAACTGCCTGGCCCCTATGGCTAAAGCTCTGCACGACAAGTTTGGTATCCAATCCGGGCTGATGACGACCGTTCACGCATACACGGGAAACCAGAACACGCTTGACGCTCCGGATCCAAAAGGCAATTTCCGAGCTGCGCGCGCCTCAGCCGAGAACATCGTTCCCTACTCCACCGGTGCCGCAAAAGCCATTGGCCTGGTTCTTCCGGAACTGAAGGGCAAACTGGATGGGGCATCTCAACGTGTACCTGTACCAACAGGTTCCGTGACTGAACTCGTTGCCGTTTTGAATACCAAGGTAACGGTTGAGCAAGTTAACGCTGCTATGAAAGAAGCTTCCGATCCAGAAACTTTCGGCTACACGGAAGACGAAATTGTATCTTCCGATATCAAAGGCATCACATTCGGTTCGCTCTTTGACGCCACGCAGACGAAAGTTCTGACAGTCGGTGACCAGCAATTGGTGAAAACCGTAGCTTGGTACGATAACGAAATGTCTTATACAGCCCAATTGGTTCGTACGCTGGAGCACTTCGCTAAGATCGCTAGATAAACAATCAAAAGATGGAGAGAAGGAAAATTCTATGAAGGATGCACGCCACAATACGATAATGCCGATTCGGTGATGGCGCTGTGCGAAGGCTGGGACGCTGCATCCCTGCTTCATGTTACAGATCGCTGCGCAAGGTGGAACTCCCACTTCTGCGGTTCTTGAGCAAATCCGCGGCGGCGCCATGCGGATTATCCTGAATTCCGAACCGAAAGGATGATCACAATGAAAATTCTCGTCACGGGAGGCACCGGCTTGCTCGGCGGCCGCCTGATCCCAAAGCTCGTGGAGGATGGTCACCAGATATTCGCCCTCACACGCTCTGTATCATCTCACGCCAAACTCAAGGCCATGGGTGCGACGCCGGTCGATGCCGATCTCGAAAGCAGCACGCCAATCGTGTTACCGATGATCGATGCGGTAGTGCATGCGGCCGCCCTTTTCCGCTTTTCAGGGCCTCGCGAACCCTTCTTCCGTACCAACATCGATGGCACCGCAGCCTTGCTGAAGGCAGCCGAGTCAGCCTGTGCGAAGACATTCGTCTACATCAGCGCGGCGGGGATCCACATGGATAACGGCGGTATGCTCATCCGTGACACCGATGAAAGCGCGCCGACTTTCCCGAACCACTTCTCGGCCTACCTGGCGAGCAAGGCACGGGCCGATTCATTGGTTCTGGCTGCCAACAAACCCGGCTTTCGCACGATCGCGCTTCGCCCACCGGCTATCTGGGGGCCTGGTGATCCGTTTAGCCGAGCGCTTCCCGAAGCAGTCGGATCCGGGCAGTTCGCGTTCATCGACCGCGGCGATTACCCTTTTTCTACCTGCCATGTGGACAATGTGATTGAAGCCATACAATGCGCTCTTGAGCGCGGAGAAGGCGGCCATGCCTTCTTCATCAAAGATCAGGAAGGGCAGACTTTCCGTGAGTTCGTCGCCTCGCTTGCGAACTTGCAGGGCCTGTCCATCGATAAGCTGCGTTCGATGCCATACTGGCTCGCCTCTGCCATTGGCCGGCTGTTCGACACGATCTGGGCCGTCACGCGGAAAGACGGCGATCCGCCGATCTCACGCTCGATGATACGCATGATTGGGCGTGAGTTCACCGTCAACGATACCGCTGCACGTCGAGAGTTGGGCTATGTCGGAAGAACTTTGCGCGATGCTGGCTTGCAAAGCTATGAGGAACCATCTGCTTGACGATAGGGCTTTGGAGGGCAAACGACGGCAATCGATGGTATGTTGTTCTCTGGACTGGCTCTTTTGGCCAATTTGGTAGGCAGCGTCTGACGAAGATGAGCACTTCAGGATCATCAAAAAGCGTATTAGCGTAATAAAAAATGGAGCAGTCGCCGCCGGCGATATGCTCCTCTATTGTTTAACTAAAGTCTCCGTTCCCTGCTCATCATTTTAGCATAACGCCACTATCTGCTTATCCTGATTACACACTCACCCTGAGCGGCGGGTATAATGGCTGTAAGCTTCATCCGATACAAGGTATCTCCCCATATCTCTCTCATGATTTCGTCCTCGAGAAAAATTTTTTCTACTGAGTACGCATACATTTCGCTGTCATATTGTATTTTTATCCTATTGTAATTTTTATCTTGAAGGATAATATTCCCGTTTTCTTGGGTTTGAGGAGGGTGAGGCGTTATTAGAATCTGTGTGATATCATCCGTCACTTGATTTAGAAGAAAATTGTCACTGATTTCAATATTCGGGGACAAATCACGATAGAAATGAACTGATCGTATCCAGCTTCTTATTCCGGCGAATTCGGGGTAGGCTCCCGCGAGATTCATGGATAACGATGTAACTTTATCATTCAGGTTATACTCGACTTCATCGGCCCTAAATTGTCTTCCGTCCTGTTGCTGAACGCCATTTACCAAAGGGAGATTGTGATATCCGGATTGCATCGCCCATAGGGTATACCGCTCCGAGAAAAACGACTTAGATGTATAGGTCAATAATCCGGGATCAATTATCATCGGGGAGCCATTACAATATACAATGAATTGTCCAATGTCATTGTGATTATGGCTTTCACCGTTATGCCCGCCCTTGGCAGCTAGGAATAACCCTTTGGACGAACCCTCCTGCTCTCGTGCCACCATGACTTGAATGCTGTCAAACCATGCATCTCGAATATAAGGAGATTCTCCGGAATACTGCTCTACTTCCGTATAATTAAATAAAGCCGGCAAAAGGCGAAACATGGATGAAAACTCTAAGCGGGTCCCTTCTTCCCGCTTCATTCTCTGGGCCCTTGCTCCAATCTCACACAACCTCGAATCTCCAATACGGCGTCCATATCGATATGTAAGTTCCGCGGGTATATGGACTTGTGCCTGGCTGTCAGCGAAGTTGACAAAATACGAGTCATCGATAAAAGCTTTGTAAATATAACATCCAATGTGCCTAATTAGAGGTTCTTGGTATACATCAATTTTACCGCCGGAAACGCCGTGAAGCAGTTCCAGACTATCAAAAATCGTTCCTCCGGCATACATCCAATACTTCGGACCTTCCTCACAACCACCGTCTGAAGGGAGTCTATGTAGATACATATCTAAGCTTCTCATCGCCTTGACCACCGCTGCTTCCCGTCGATTGGGGTCGTCTTCCAACAGCAAAAACGCCGCTAAGCAGTTTGAATTGCACCATGAATTCCAATTGTTCAGCATCTTCTCCTGATTGAAACCCATCCACCAAAAATCATTCCGCTGTAAATAAGGATCAAGAATCCTCCTTTTCACCTCGTGCTGTATACGCTCGCTTACCATAATGCTTATTCCATCCAATTTGGTTTTCAGCAGATAATAAGTCCATGCAAGCAGCGCGGCCGTCTCGGCAGAAAATAATTCAATGATCTGATCCGATATGTCTGGAAGTGGATCCTGCCTCTTCATCATATAACCGTGGCCAGGGATCCCCCAGAATGTTTCTTCACATATACACCATATTCCGTTTATGATATCATCCATGAAGCGTCCCTGATTTTCAAAACATTCGGCGATGACTAAAGAAGCCAGCACCTCTCTTCTTTTCCACGAAGCATTGTCAAAATCGACCCGATTACCCGTTCTGCTATAATCCATATATTGAGTGGCAGTTATAGTAGGCCATGCATAATGAAGCTTACTTGTGGCTTCATTGATCCAAAAAGACCTAAGATTCAATGGTAGCTGGTTCCATTGATTTCGGTCTTCGATTGTAGGAAACGGTCGGTAATTATCCCGGTTAAGCAAACACTTTCCAAGATTGTCATTAATAAATCGCTCAGCCAACATGAACGTCAACCTCTCCCCAATATATCAATGATGAAAGCCTTTTACATTAGCCCAATGAAGAATACTTGTTATACAACAACTTATAATATATTTAACCAACTGATCTTTTAACTAGTAGACAAATTAGTTGTGGACTGAATTCGTAAAATATCGGTAGACGGAGGACAACCAAATAATCGGGCATATTCGCGACTGAATTGAGAAGGACTTTCGTAGCCGACATGAAATGCGACATCTGCGACGTTGTATTTATCAGTTATTAAAAGTCGCCGCCCTTCTTGTAATCGCAGCTGTTTCTGATATTGAACGGGTGTCATAGCAGTGACTTGCTTGAAATGCCGATACAGAGATGAAGTACTCATATTGGCGATCTGCGCTAATTCATTAATGCGTAAAGGTTTGTTAAAGTTTGTTTTAATTCGTTCTACGACCTCTGCAATCGTTGCAAAATGACTCCCAGATGTAGCAATTTGCTTGAAAAAATCCCCCTCTTTTTCAGTAAGTAACCTGTATATGATTTCCTTAATGATTAATGGTGCTAGCGCTAAAATATCTTTTGGAGTATCCAATAGTCTTACTAGCCGAATCACTGCATCAAGAAGATTAATGTTCATTTTACCAACAAATAAACTTTTCGGATAATACTCTATGCTTTCTGGTAACAGATGGGTCTCCTTCATGATTTCAAAAATCTCTCCTGCATCAAGATCAAGCCTGATTGACAAAAAGGGAGCTTCCGGCGAAGGTTTGATCACCTGTCCCGATATAGGCACGTCTAAAGACACAGCTAAATAATCGCTAACCCCGTATTTGTAACTTTCATTGCCCAGAATGATTATTTTTTCACCTTGGGCAACAATGCATAAGGAGGGCTTTTGAATCCTACATATTGGGACCATTGCTTTGGAGTCTTGGATGAGATGGAGTGAAGGAATCAGGGTTTTATGGTCCCCATCTTTTCCTGTAAGCTTTTTGATGAGTCCCGCTAACTCTTGTTGTTGCAAAGCGATTTCGGTCACACGGAACACCTCTGCTCTAATATGCTGTCTCTCATGCTTTTAAATATAAAGTAAAGCATTGTGTTTGTTAATAGTATGACAAGAATAGGCATCATGTTGAAAGTTTTGTTATACAGGTCAGAGCAGGTGCTGATACATAATAAACACATCTTAAATGAAAGGATGAGATATCATTGCTGGATCAAAAGGTATGGTATGTTACAGGAGCTTCGAAAGGTCTTGGACTTGCTCTTGTAAAAAAGTTGTTAAGTAACAATTACCGGGTCGCTGCTACATCAAGAAACTTAGAGGAGCTGAAACGAGCTGTTGGCCAGGTCCCCGAGGATCGTTTTTTGCCACTGCAAGTGGATCTGAAAAGTTTCGAGTCTATTGATCAATCCGTGAAATTGGCATACGAATATTTCGGACAAATCGATGTGGCGGTCAATAACGCCGGATACGGAATTGGAGGAGCAATTGAGGAACTTTCACAACAAGAAATCATGTCAAACTTCGAAGTTAATGTGTTTGGCAGTATTTACGTGATCCAAAGTGTTCTACCCTACATGAGGGCGAAACGCTATGGCCACATCATTAATATTTCATCGATCGCTGGAGTTGCTCCACACACGGGATGGAGTATTTATGCTGCCACAAAGTCGGCTATTATTGGGATGTCTGATGTGTTAGCCCAGGATGTTAGATCTATGGGCATTAATGTAACGGTTGTTGCGCCGGGAGGATTTAGAACTGAGTTTAACTCAGTCGAATCTCTTGTTGTCGCGGATTATAAAATAGCGGATTATCTTCCTCTCCACGAAGGTATTAAACAATTTGCTGCAAATCATGGCAAGCAGCTTGGTGATCCGGAAAAGGCTGCTGAAGTCTTTATCGAGCTGGTAGAATCCGACAATCCACCGACCTGCTTATTTCTGGGATCCGACGCATACCAGCGGGCAACCGAAAAATATAACAAGCTGCTTGAAGATATGCAGGCAAATAAGAAAATAAGTGAACGAACGGATAGTAACTAATCTTCG
Organism: Paenibacillus sp. PSB04; assembly: GCF_025809195.1. Lineage (NCBI taxonomy): Bacteria > Bacillati > Bacillota > Bacilli > Caryophanales > Paenibacillaceae > Paenibacillus > Paenibacillus sp. PSB04. The sequence continues at coordinate 4,881,480 of NZ_CP081301.1, read as the reverse complement.
TTATCAATAACCGATGTAATCAATGATTGGTTGACGCTCATTTAATGAGCGTTTTTTTCTGCTTGCACATACAGCTATTTGAAAAATAACCTTACTGTATTGTAGAAAAAACCAAGAATCAGAACATATTCCTCTGGTAATGTGTTATCAAAGATGACCACCCTATACGTTGGAAGGAGTTATCGCGATGGAAGTACTGTTACCGCAAAGCAAAATTGATTTTTATCAGGAGAATGGTTTCGTTGAAATCGAGAATGCCCTAACGGAAGAAGAAATGAATGAATTATCCGAGTTTTTGGAGGAAGCCATGTCACAGGAAAGTAATCATTCGGTAGCCACCTCTGTCAAAGGCGAAAGCTACTACAAGGTATTAAACCAGAAAGTAAACCTTTGGCGCGATCATGGCGGTATGAGCCGTTACACATTTCACCCGAAGCTGGCTAAGATGGCAATGAAGCTAAGCGGTGCGAGCGGCATTCGCCTCTTCCATGACCACGGATTATGGAAGATGCCGCAGGATTCCAAGCCGACGGCCTGGCATCAGGATTTTCCGTATTGGCCGATGACTGAACCCGGCGCCTTGTCTGTCTGGATTCCAATGCATGATGTCGACGAACATAACGGCTGCATGATGTTTGTTCCTGGCTCCCATAAGGTAGGCACGCTGCGGGGGATTAACTTAGCAGACCCTCAGGACTTATATGATCAGATCAAAGGAACAGAGCTGGAGAAGACGAAGCCGGTGAAGGTCCCGTTGAAACGAGGCAGCTGCACGTTCCACCATGGTCTCACCTTCCACTTCGCACACGCGAATCAAAGCGACGAACCAAGACGTGTATTGGCAATCATTTACATGCCGGACGGGACCATTTACAGCGGCAAAAGCCACCTAGTAACAGACCATGCTGGTCTTGAGGGAGGGAAACCGTTCGGCGGCGGTTTATTTCCTTTGGTCGCCAAACAGACATAGACACGAAAGCGGGCGGGGTCATTCGATCTAGCCCGCCTTTTCTGTCTTACCCGTTTGCCTGCAAAGCGTTATAATTTAGTTATGATTAGGCCTATGTAAAATATTGGAGATGATCACATGACACGAATGGACAGCGGAAAGTTCCTAGAAAGCCGTGATTTCTTGTTTCATGCCGCTCCCTACCGATTCAGCTCGGGGGAGATCGTCCCCTCCCATTCGCATGACTTCATCGAGCTTGCTTACGTTGCCCAAGGACAAGGAGAGCATTACTATAAGGGAGAGTACTACAATATTGCGGAAGGCGACGTTTTCATGATCGAGCCGGATGAGGAGCATGCTTATCGAGCGGGCCATGCGCATCTCCCGGTCGTATATAACGTGCTCTTTCAACCCGAGTTGTTACGGCGCGAATTGGAACCGCTCGCCGATGTCGCCTCCTTCGTAGACTTCTTCTACTTGGAACCCTTTCTTCGAAAGACAGTACGTTTTCAAGGGCATCTCCGATTGAAGCCTTATGAACAGATCGAAATGGAATCCCTTCTCCATCGCTTGATTCTCGATTTCAAAGAAAAAAAGCTTGGATATCGTATTTTGACGAAGACGCGCCTGATTGAACTTTTTATTTTTTTGAGCCGCTGCCATCACGACCGGAAGCATTCCCCCCTGCAGGAATTATCGTCTGACGAGAAGGTCATCCTGCACATCAGCGAGTTTATTCGCAAGCATTACGCACAGCCGTTAACGCTTGCTCAGGTCAGCGAGATGTGCCGGATGAGTCAGACCGGATTCTCAACCAAATTTAAGCAATATATCGGCAAGACATTTACTGAATTCCGCAACGAGACACGCATTCGAGTGGCGAAGCAGCTGCTGGAGCAGTCCGATCGCAAAATTATGGAAGTTGCCCAGGATGTCGGCTACGAGGACTTAAGTTTCTTCAATAAAATGTTTAAGAATATGGTTGGATTCTCACCCAGCCAATACCGCAATGCAGCCACAACAGCTACACATGCTTCTAACTCTCCACCATCATAAGCAGCGTCATCGATTGGCCGTATGGCATCGGGCAAGTTTTATTCTGCTTATAATATTCAATGGAATCAGCGACCAACGTGCCATTCGAAAACTTCTTGCACAGTGCCGCAGGGGTCGATTCTGGAAAGCACAGCCTGCAGCGCCTCATCCCGGCTCTTAACGGTCACCGTGGAAGCCTTTTGGATTTAAATTACAAACCGGGCTTAAATAGTTTTTTCAAAGCTTTTCTTGCGTTAACTCCTTCTCCCTCAGACCACTTATTCATGTTCCTGAAATCAGTGTTGTCTGTGATCTGGTCAATGTTACCAATCAAACGTTTTTTGGATAACTGCCGAATGTCTGTATCGACAATTTGATTTGCGATGAGGCAAGCAACATCTTCACCCCTCATGACTTTAAAAGGACGATCAAAAAAGTATGAAACTTCTTCAGGAATCTTTTCAGTGATCTTTAGTCCGTTGTGCATATGTGATAGATGCTTGTAAGCATTATTCAAAGCACACTCGCGTTCTCTCCATGTAACTGCCGTTTGAGCAGTCCAAAGATAAGGAAGTATTTGATCAGAACATTTCAAACGTTTAAATGCCGTACCAAACCATTTTGGATAAGGTGCATATTGACGCTCCATGAGAAAACAGAGATTTATAATATCGCGGACAAGGCGAGAAGCAATAATAGCTGAGCCAAGTTCGTCCCCTATAAAACCCGAACGATGCATCAGATGTTCTTCTTGACCGATTCGCTGCCAACTGGATGCCATCAGGTATAACCAAATATCGTGAGGGTAATATTCGAATCGTTTGCGTAATGTGGAAAGTTGACCGTTATCATCCCTATAAACTTCCCCCTGTGTTATTTCGAGAAGTGACTGCGAAGGAAAGGTTAGCCAATCTATTGGCTCTAACTCTTCAATTTTGTTTACAGCCAGGTAACTTTCAATGAACCTCGGCACCGTGGTAATTACGCTCCTCCCTATATCTACGGGAAAGCCATAGAACCGTTCTGGAGCTCGTTCTTGCAGTGTTGATTGTATGTGTTCGGAATACCCGATATCTGGTTGGTTAAGAAAAAGATATACCCGGGGAACCCAATCATGATCAGTCGACATTTCCGTATCATATCCGAGCACTTCGCTACCGGGACCAATTAGAGCCGATGAATAAGACAAGAAAGAGTATTTGTCCGTCATGACAGGCTCAACGATTTCGATATGAAATCGACGGCATAATTCTATTCCTTTGATAAAAGACATTTCCCATTCCCCCAAGTCCATCAACCACAATTTTCATTTTTAAGCCCATTCACTCATTATTTCAGCATAATCTGGATGCAATGTATAGTTAAAAAAACATTATAGTAGAACTATCCTCCCTGTTAGCGTAATGAGCCTTTTTAAGAGCTAAACCGGCTGGATCTTGATGTCTTGACGATTATGTAGTCAAACCATGCCTATGGAAAAAGCCAACTCATTCATCTGAGTTGGCTTTTTCCATAGTTTGAATCAAATAACTGACAACTAACCATAAGTGATCCCGAGCATACCTGCCTATTCAATTTGAGTAGCATTAGGATAAACGTTCGTATGACCTCGGCCAATCGTTCCCGAGTATCCACTTGTTTTTTTCCTTATCTTCTGTTCTTCTTGCGGCCTCACTTTACTGCCCAAAGTGACGACGCTAGCTTGGCCAAATGAGGTGCAGTTTCTCTTATTTCCCTTAAACAAGACGTACGGATCAATCCGCCCTTGAAATAGCTTAATTCCTCCATGGATTCGCAAGATGAGCATCTTTCCTTGTCAGCTGTACTTTATTAATAAGATGAACGAGCGAAATCGCCGCCATCTTTTGCACCCTCTTGTCCGTTAGGACAGAAAGAAACGGCTTCTTACCAAATAGTCAGAACGGCTTCGGCGATAGAGTACCCCTGCTCCCGACCTGCGGTCGCTGTTACGCTGCGGCGGGCCGGGTCGTACGGATTCGGGCCGATTGCTACAATGCTGCGTTCATCGGGTGTTATGAGATAAACGTCCGAGCTTGTACGCATGCTTGCCGCATCCTCCGCCGCTCCCGGGATGGAGCCATAACCATTTGGCATCGGGGAAAGAATCACGATCCGTTCGTAGCCTTCAGCCAGCCGTGAATTGGTCGTAGACACCATTCCTCCGTCGGTCCATAAGCGGTCACCGATCGATACAAGCGGCCAAATTCCCGGAACGGCTCCGCTGGCTGACACGGCATCGAGCAAAGAAACTCCCGATTGATGATCGAAAGTATGAAGTTGCCCGGTATCGGCATCGATGGCGGTCACCTTAAGATTCGCCGGCCATTTTCTGGTCACAAGACGACTCTCGACCACGGTGCGCCGCTGTTCAGGCGATACTGGAGAGGGAGTATTTTTGGCGATAAGGCCGAATTCTGCCCCGACTTTTCGCGGATCGCTTCCTCCCGTGGCAAATGCCCTATACCACGCTTGCCTCAATTCATCGGAAGCGGCGACCGGTAACTCGGCCGCGTTCGCCTCCGACTGGGCGGCAAACAGATTATTCATGTCGTATCCACTGGCCAAGGCTGCTCCGACAAAGGCACCGGCGGACGTTCCGATGATCACGTCAGCTCGATGGAGGTCTACTCCAGATTCGAGGAGTCCCGCTAAGACGCCAACCTCCCATGCGATCCCCGTCACGCCACCGCCCCCCAAAACTACAGCTCTGGTCGGTGAATTCTTTTTCTGAGCGTTCATTCACAGCTCCTCCTTCTGATCGACTATTGTGCTAATAGGTTTGACAAGGTTCCATTAGACCTCTAAAGTATAAACTATAAAGTATACTTGAAGGTCAAGCCTTACGCGGGAGGAAGTATGAAAATTCATATGCTGGCGCAGAAGACCGGGTTAAATCCGCCGACCATTCGTTATTACGAGAAGGAAGGATTGCTGGATAGACGCCACGTTGAGCGCAGAGACAATAATTATCGTGAATATACCGAGGAAGCGGTCGAACACCTTTTACTGATTAAAAGGGTTCAGGCTGCGGGTTTTACAATAAGGGAAATCAAAGTTATTTTGAAGGAAGAAGACGAGAACAAACTTGAGCTCTCCAAGGCCATTGAATTTTTGCGGAAGAAGATGAAGGAAATGGACCATAGGAAAAGAGAATTGGAACAATCGCAGTCTCTTCTCGCCCGGATGCTAGACAACAAATTGGCGCTGCTGGAGAAGAAGGGAACATGAGAAAATCGTTTATGCTCCTATCGTAATACACTTCAGCTATAGTTCTCGCCTCTATTTTCCTTAAACTATTTTTACTGTTAAACTCAAACCACCGTATCGATATTCCAGAGTAGTTAGTCCGTAACAGGTAATTCGATATCGACCGTGGTTCCTTGATTAACGGCGCTTCGAATGCTCAAGTTCCCTTTATGGTCATGAATAATTTTATAGCACATCATCAAACCAAGCCCTGTCCCCTGTTCCTTTGTCGTATAAAAGGGTTCCCCTAACCGATGAAGGTTGTCAGTAGGTATCCCAATACCTTCATCCTTAATACGGATAATGAGCTCATTCAATTGCTCAAAGGCGACGATCTGAATTTTGCCACCATTCGGAGTTGCCTCAATTGCATTTTTTAATACATTGACGAACACTTGTTTAATATCCACTTCCGAACAACAAATTGGAGGAAGATCTCCATGTATTTCTATGTAAACTTGAACCCCATTCATTGTAGCTTGGGCTTCTAATAAATTTATTACACTATACAAAAGGGTAACTATATCGTTCCTTTTTAAAACCTTCGGCTGCGGCTTGGAGAATATCAATAGCTCATTGATAATACTATTCATCCGGTCGACCTCAGATAGCATAATCTCACAGTGCTCAACTCTTCTCTTATCAGATTCCTTCATAAGCTGAAGAAATCCCTTTAGTGATGTTAAAGGATTACGGATTTCGTGTGCTAGCCCTGCGGCCAATTGTCCAACAACATTTAATTTATCTGCTTTCCGGAAAAATTCTTCAGATTTTATTCGCTCTGAGATATCCCGGGTAATGCCTGTCAATGCAATAATTTCGCCATAGCCATTTTTAATTGGAGAAAGGGTTATAGAAACATGCACTAACTCTCCGGCTTTATTCTGCCGAACCGTCTCAAAAGTCTTTGCCAGCATATCACCTTGGATTTCTTGGGTAATGGATTTGTATTCATCTTCCATCTCCGGCGGGACAATGGGCAACTGCCTACCAACCAACTCATCTTCTGACCAACCATATAACAATTCAAATGAATGGTTTACACGTACTACGTTCCCCCCAGTATCTATGATACAAATCCCATCTGCCGAGTCATCAATGATCGATTCCAGCAATTTCTTAGTTTTTTCCAGCTCTTGTTCCGCCTTTTTCCGTTCCGTAATATCCACACATGAGGCAATAACCTCAATGACCTTACCATTTCGTCGAATTGGCCTCAGCGATGCTAAATAATAGATGCCTTTCGATTCCCCTTCATACGTGACTCCTTCATTTCCTTCCCAGGCTTTAACATAGTGCCATTCCTTGGCTGCCGCTTTCCCAGCGGGGAGAAAGTCCTTAAGTTCTTTCCCAACGACATCTGTTTCATCCAAACCCATTTTGGACATTAATTGTCCAGCACAATAAGTATGAACAAACCGCCCATCTTCATTAATAAATTTGAAGGTCATACCTTGCTGCTCTCGTAATATTTCCTCAATATCTTGGAAGTACTTTTCTAGATCCTTGTCCGATGGTTGACTAAGCATTGGTCTCCACACCTCTTCAGAAGGGCTCGAATAGGAACACATTCGACAAGCATTTTAGGAAGTCCTTCACAATGGCTCCTCGACTTATTTGCCACATCACATCACAGATTGTTTCCAGAGAAATATAGACTTACTCGCATATTGAAATTGGGGTTGACAGGATAAAGAGTGACCGCGTACAATTATTTTGTTTCATATGAAACATAAATTATACATAAATTTTATAACACCCTGTTTTATAAGTATCGAAAAAGATTCAAGTGAAACAATAATTAATGAAGGAGGTTCATGCCTGCCTATGGAAATCGTGAATCCCAAGACATTGACGGATCAAGTTACATCTGTCATTTCCCATGTCGTGGTAACTACTGCCTCTAAACTGGCCTTCATCTCAGGTCAGGTTGCTGTAGATGAAACAGGCGCATTGGTCGGTTCAAGGGACTATTACGCGCAAGCGATTCAAGTGTTCACCAATCTTAAATATGCATTGGAAGCCGTGCGAGCGGATCCATTGTACATTGCAAAAATGAGCATTTTTGTGGTAAACCACCACCCGGAATTGATTTCGATTATTTTTGACGCCGGATTTCATGTGTTTGGCTCTAACTGGCCGAAGACAGCAAGTACCTATATAGGCGTTCAAGCATTAGCCGATCCTGAATGGCTTATCGAAATAGACGCTATCGTAATCTTCCCATAATGTTTAAGAAAAGAGGTTATTGATATGAAATATGAAGTCATCCTTATCGGTGGCGGACCTGTCGGCATGATGTTAGCTGGAGAATTGGCATTAGCCGGTGTAAAGGTCTGCGTCATTGAGCGATTAAAAGAGACAACCCCGTATTCACGTGCGCTTACCGTACATCCACGAACCCTTGAAATATTAGATATGCGTGGAGTGAAATCACAATTAATCAGTAAAGGCCGCTTACTTTCGAGAGGACATTTTGCCGGATTAGAAACTCCTTTGGATTTCTCTGTGCTGGATTCTTCTTCCAATCACACTCTCTTTTTACCGCAGAGTGAGACGGAGAAGGTGCTGGAGGAATGGGCTCTTAGCCTTGGCGCAGAGGTCTGGAGAGGGTTTGAGGCTCTATCTGTGCATCAGGATGAGGATGGGGTCGACGTTAAGATCGCCGGACCTCATGGAGAAACAACGTTAAGATCAGCTTATGTGGTTGGTACGGATGGAGCCAGAAGTTTGGTTCGCAAATCTGCAAATATATCCTTTGAAGGTACAGATGCGACCTTTACGGCTATTCTGGGAGATGCCGTTCTATCTGATTTGGCTCCTATGAGTGTTATATCCCGAATTACAGAAAAAGGTTTGGTCAGCATCATGCCGATCAATGATCGTATCTATCGGGTCTTGATTATCGATATGGAGAGACGCAACATCTCTAAGGATGAGAAGGTTACACTGGAAGAGTTTCGTTCATCACTCATCCGTACGACCGGAAGCGACCTGGGATTGAACGATGTAAAATGGATGTCCCGTTTCGGAAATGCGACGCGGCAGGCGGGACGCTATCGGAATGGTCGATTGTTCTTAGCGGGAGATTCGGCGCACATTCATTTTCCGGCTGGTGGACAGGGAATGAACGTCGGCTTACAAGAAGCGATGAACTTAGGCTGGAAGCTTGCAGGAGCCATCAAAGGCTGGGCTCCGGAATGGCTATTGGACAGTTATCATACCGAACGTTTTCCATGGAATACGGCCTTGCTCCGGAATACCGAGGTCCAAACCCTGCTTCTGGACGTGACTCCTCCCATCACGGAACTGCGAAGCATGCTGGCTGATCTGATTCAAATACCGGAGGCTAATTATCAAATCGCTGCACAGATTTCCGCCATGGATGTACATTATGCACCCGACGCCGAAGCGCCTTCCCATCCTTTAAACGGGAAACGGTTCAAAGATCTCCGCTTACAACTGAAAGACGGGCAATTGATTAACTCCTATCCGCTCCTGAACAAAGGTACTTTTATTCTGCTGCAGTTCCATTCTAATGAACAGATTAGCGGCCAATGGGAAACGTATAGCAACCTTCAAGTATTACATGCATCTTTGGCTGAGGCAGACGCGGATTGGAACGACGTCCACACGGCACTTATTCGTCCGGATGGACATATTGCCTGGGCGATTTCTCTATCTGAGGCGAATCCAATGCAAAAAATAAATGAAGGTATCACTCGCTGGTGCGGAGACATTACGGATTAGCCCTACAAGCATCATAAATCTACCGTTAAAACAAAAAAGCCGCTTTTACGCGGCTTTTAATCATGTATGTTCTTTGTCGTCTTACAACACTACGCCCCGATTTACTTTAATTAAATACCTTCTTAACAAAGTCAATAAGCTTGGACTTTAATACATCACCGTGCTCTCCCCTGTGGTACATATCTGTTCCGTGATAGCCACTCTCATCCACAATCAGCTCTTTATCCGTTGCTCCGGATGCTTGATATAATTTGCGCACTTCTTTTTCAATGGAGCCTCCATAATCGCCAGGTGAAAAAACAAACACGGATGGTGCTTTAATCTTCTCCACGCTTGGAATGGCATCAAGTGGTCCACATTGTGCAGGAGAAGAGAGAATAATCAGCCCCTCAATAGGCAGCGCTTGACGAACGCCTGCAATGATTGCTGTACTGCCGCCACATGATGCTCCTGCCAAAAACACTCTTTTTGCACCCAATCGTTTGAGTTCGCTTAAGGCAGCATCTGCATCACGATCTATATTCTGATTATCCTCCGGAATATTCTGTGAGGCACCATGATTACGATATTCAGGAATAACAACGAGATATCCACTATCAGCCAGCTCTGTTCCCATGTCAAGAAAAGAGCAAATGTTATAGCCTTGCTCGTGTGCAAGCAGGACTCCTTTATCTCCGCTGCCAAGCACAAGTGCAGACAGATGCACCCCATCGCTAGTTGTCAACGTAGTGGCTTTATCGCGTAGCTCTTCTGGAACGCAACTGTTCACAAGATGCCCGCTAGAAGAGCGTACCGTTTGATCTGGCCAGGCAGGATCATAATCAATCGGTTTGTTAGTTGGTATGTTCTTCACTTCGGCAACTGGTGTTTCATTTACAGCATCTTCTATAGGTTTCGTATCTTGAGGTTGATTAGATAGAGATTGATTTTCATCTGGAGATATAGGATTTTTGGTCGTGCATCCTGTAATCGTTACTAACAAAATGAGTAATACAAATACCATTTTTGTTCCTTTTAAAGATACATTCATTGATTTTCTACACCTCTAACTATTACTTGTTGAAGGAAACTCCTGTTAAATCAATTGATCTCATATTTACCCTCCTTTGATTGGTGTGTGTTAAATATACACAAAATGTATGTTCGATTAAAGGGAGCGATGTGCAGCCGACCAAAAAGCCAGCAACCTCCAGATGTTTTCAGTGAGCTAGCGGTTCCGGTTAACTCAATCGTCACTCGTAGCGGTTACTCAGGATCCCTTCATACTTCATTCCGATTTTCTCCATAACTTTAAAGGTGCAGGATTTCCCGTCATCACTAAAGCAAACCCGCGATTTGACTCATTTTTCTGTCAAATTGAGAACCTAAAACTTAGGCATCTCGTTTACGGAAAAGTACAATAGCTACTGTAATCAAGATCAGTGTCCATAACATTGAAATACCTGCCCCTTGCATGGGTGTAAGGTAATTTATTTCATCAGTGGAAGGCGGCATATACATATAATATCCTGCTGTATCTGGAAAGTAATTTCTAATAGTAGGAAAATCTCTCGTCAATGGACTGACAACGAAATAATAACCAAGCAGCACAACTAAAGCAGGAGTGGTTCTTCTAAATAAAGCACCTATAGCTGCACTAAGAAGTGTGGTACATGTTAGATAACCTGTTGCACCTAATAGTATTTTTATCATCGTGTCTATTTCAATCACTACTGCTGTGTCTCTCATCATCGTAAAAGTATATAGAACACCTGAAGCAGCCATAATAAATGCCGCAGGAATGGTTATAATTGCCAATGCGAAATGCTTCGTGGATAATTGAACCCCCCGCCAAGGTATCGTAGCTAAAGTAGTTCGAATCTGTCCACCAGTGTACTCCGAACAAGTAGCTAGTATACCAAGAATAATGAACCCTGCTTGAAGATATCTCATAGAAGCAAGTCCTATATTCAGTATACTTTGCGTTCCTGCTGCCCCTTGTAGACCAACAGAAGTAAAAGCTGCAGCTAACAGTAAATTAAGAATGAATGTACCTGTAAGAGTGAGCCATATTGAAGGTAGTGTAACTAATTTATCCAGTTCAGCGCCTAGGATTCGTGTTATCTCTTTACTCGAAGGGAAACTCATGATGCAACGTCCCTTTTATGGAATACGATAGCTGCAGCAATGAAAAGAACGACGACCCAGGCAAACATGACTAAACCGCCTGTGAACGGGGTGAGAAATCTATTGCTCAGAAACATAAACATTTCAAAGCCGGCCCGATCCGGTAAGTATAACGCCAACTTTATAACCTTAGAAAGAAGGAAGCTGAATGATACAAAGGATGTATTTATGATGAGCACAGCAAGCGGGATCATGCCATGCTTTGTTAGAACAGTAATCCCAAATGCTAAAAGAGCAGTGAATGCCCAGTAACAAACTGCACCGAGCAGTTTAGGCCATTCAAATGCAGGGGTGTACTCGCCAAGAACAAGATGCGTAGCAGACACCGTTGTCATAATAGCCACAACACTAAGCAATATGCTGATCACTGTCACAGCGCCTGCTTTTGCCAACAAAAAATGAATCCTTGATGAAACAACCGTTAAACTTGTTGTAATCTGCTGTCCTCCGCCGGATTCATTGCCCTCTGCCAAATACTCGCTGCTGACGGCAAGCACACCGAGAATAATGACGCCTTGTACACCAAGACCTAATCCAATGTAGCCAACTTCCGATAGCCGTGTGCCAACTCCAGTTATAATCTCTTCTTTTTGTGCGGTACTATCCAAAGCAGCAATGACCGCTGGGGCTACTGCTCCAATAAGAAAGGCAAGCCAAATGCCCGGCAGGGAGAACAATTTAGATAATTCCGCGTTGAACGCTCTCATACAACATCACCTGCAAGTCCAGATGTCAGGGCAAAAAAGGCTTCCTCTAGCGTGGAATGGTTACCTATTACTTCTTCCAATGTTCCATCTGCAACGATTTTTCCGTGATGAATAATCACCACATCATCAACAGTCTCTGCAAGCTCTCCCATAAGATGACTGGATAGTAACACCGTATTACCAGACGCAGCACGTTCACGTAAAAATGTCCGAATCCAGCGAATTCCTTCCGGGTCGAGGCCGTTTACGGGCTCATCTAAAACCAATATTTTGGGATCGCCAAGCAGTGCAGCTGCCATCCCAAGTCTTCTCCCCATACCGAGGGAATACTTCCCGACTCTTTTACCGGCTGCATTCGTAAGACCTACTATATCCAGCACTTCTTCAACACGTGAGCGAGACAATCCTGCGGCATGTGCCATCCAACGCAAGTGCGCCCGTCCTGTTCGCATACGATGAGCTCCAGATCCATCAAGTGCGGCACCTATTGTTGTTAGAGGATTATGTAACTCTGCGAATGGCTTCCCATCAATTAGTGCATTTCCTGAGGTGGCACGATCTAACCCAAGCAGGATCCGTAGTGTAGAACTTTTACCTGCCCCGTTTGGACCTAAAAAACCCGTTACTCTACCTGGTCTAGCTTTAAAACTGATACCTGATAAGATTTCTTGAGTTCCGCGATGTTTGACTAAGTTATTAATGATAAGCAACCATAACACTTCCTTTCTGTTATGGTCCAATTATAAAGAAGCAAGGTTACATCTCGGTTATCATGCTGTTTACTTCTGGGTTAACTCTAGGTTAAGCTCTGCCAATAGCTACTCTTGTTCCATTTTCATTGGATGTAAAATCAGCTTTCAGCTTCATTTTTTTTAACATATAATTTGAAGTCGATAAACCAATCCCCGCTCCGCCCTCGTAGGATGAGTTATCCATACCTGGACCTCTGTCTGCAACAATAATCTGTTCTTTTTCTACATCAACCACAATGTTTATATATTTTCCCTCTGCTGCATGGCGAATAATATTCTGAAATAAATTATCCAGAATTCGTGTCATCCATTTAGGATCTGCTTCCCAATAAAAAGTCTCCTCTGTCGGTAAATCAACATCGAGCTGAATTTCTTTTTCTTCAAATAGAGGATACCACGCAGCAACAGATGCTCTTACTAAACGTCCAATATCTGTTGAAGTGGATTGAAAAGGATGTTTCCCTGATGTAAGCAATGTGTAGGAAAATAAATCATCCATTAGATCTCCGACTCTAGTAATCGTATGATTTATCTCTGTTAATGAATTCTGTCCTTCTAAATTTATAGATTCTTTATTTAATCTGGTGACGTGTCCTCTCAAAATAGTAAGTGGTGTTCGTAAATCGTGAGATAAATTCGCAATGAGTCGATGTCGTAATAACTCCTCTTCATATTCCCGCTTACGACTGTCTTCAAGCCGCTGAATCATCCAATTAAAAGAACTTCCTAACTGGTCTATCTCATCCATACGAGCCGCTTGAACAGATATGGGTTTAGGAAATGAGTTATTTTTAGCTGAAGATGACATGACTTCCTGTAAGTGAGCGAGACGTTTTTGAAGTTTCAAGAAGAACAGCCAAGATAATATAACAAATGCGACCATAATAAAACCAAACAATAGCACGGAAATGTAAAACAGATTTAACGTATTCACATTTTTTTCATGTGTATTTGAAACCCCAAAAAACGCACTGATGAAAATCAGCATTATCGGAGGAAGAAAGATAAATAGAAAATGTACTTTTAGAAACCGACGAAATAATGATCTGTTCTGTTTCATAGTTTCACCCGGTAGCCTATTCCCTTCAACGTTTCGATAATCTCTGGGGAATCTGGATTACGTTCCAACTTTTGACGTAGCCGACGGATATGCACCATTACTGTTTTATCACCCGTTATATAAGCTTCTTGCCAAATTGCTTCATAAATTTGTTCTTTAGGTAAAACTTGATTAGGATGGCGTAAGAAATACATTAAAATTTGATGTTGTTTCCCCGTCAATATAATTTCTTCACCTGTGCGTTTGTCAAATACCATTTGGCCTTCCGGATCTACTTCAATATGATTTCCTAATAAAATGCGTTCGGAATGTGTGACACCACTTCGACGGATTAATACTTCCAATCTTGCAACTAATTCATCCGTATGGAATGGTTTCGTTAAATAGTCATCAGCAAATTGTAAGCCATCTACCTTATCATCGATCGATGTTCGAGCGGATAACAGCAAAATAGGAACAGCAGGAGCTGCTTTTTTTAATCGTTTTCCCACAGTAAAACCATCTAAACCAGGTAACATGATATCCAATATAACGATCTCATGCTGATTTACTTCTTTCTCGGCTCCTTCACCGGAAAGCAGCCACTGAACTGAAAATCCTCGTTTTTCCAATTCCTCTTTCACCAAACTGCCTATCTTCTCATTATCTTCTATATATAATACGCTTCTTTTCAAGTAACATCCCCCTCTCTATATTGAGTTCACTACTAGCCAGATTAACACAATATAAATAATCGTTTCCAGGTAAAACAATCTTATCGTTCGCTTACTCTTGTTTTCTTACTTTAATGCTGCTGGTTCATTTTTCGGATTATCCTCACCCTCAAAAATGTTTTTTACTTCTGCATGGCAAATACATCAGGATCATGTGATACCTCAAAAATGAAGCTGCCAATCAGCAACCGGCAGCTTCTTACTTGTAAGTTATTCAACTGTGGTATCCCGTTAGCTTAGTCGTTCATTCATTTGTTTAAGGTGATGAGAATCGTGGTCAATGAATATCTTCAAGTATTTATCCACTGTAAACTGACGTTTTCCAGAACCAATGGTGAACTTAGCATTACTGTCGATTCCAGATATCGCTTTAATTAACATTCTACGATTCAGGACAAACTCATCTATTAAAGAACCAGTTGTTGTAAAAACACTTATGTATTCGATGGCTTCTCTATTATGTAAGTCATGATTAGGGAAAGCGTTCAAGTTTGCACCCTCATTCATATGTGGGACATGATTCCGTAAAATGAACCTATCCCAATAATATAGATGCCCAATGATTTCCTTGACTGACCACTTACCTTCACTTATTGGCTCAAGAAGGCTTTGTTCATCGAATTCTTTATACTTTAGTATTGCTTCTGCTGTCTGATCATAACTTGAAGCTGCTTTATTACTCATTTATTAACCTCCATTTCAGATATGGATTAAGATAATTTATCCATTAACAACGCTATTGTTTTAAAGTGAAAAGTAGAGATCACTTATAAATAAACGATCCTGCCCTTACCAAATTCAAAGATTTATTATGCCAGTAAAACTTCCGTCCCCCAAAAAATAACTTCTAATTCACCTAAAGTGGATATATGAAATAATGTCCTTTTCGAGCTCATCAAAAGTGTGGTACGTATGCAAATAATACTTCTCGCATTTTAGAGTTTCCCAAAATGATTCCATGGGGCCATTATCGATGCATCGCCCAACTCGAGACATGCTCTGAGACAGTTCGCTTTCGTCCAAGCGCGCTTTAAAGTCCAGCGATGTGTATTGGAAACCGCTGTCGCTATGAAGCATTGGCTTGCTTCCTGGGGCTGCCTGCAAGACAGTGTTTTCGATAACCTGGTACTTAGACAAACCACCTTATAAATAATCCAGCACCGCCTGTAGCTTAAGCTCCGCACTATAACTTCGATTTCGATTACGATTCTCCAATCCTTTGCAAGCGTACAGTTTGTATTGACGCTGCCATTTCCATAACGTCGGGTTGTGAATGCTATACTTCTGACATGCAGCATTAAAACCAATCTCACCACGCTCAATTTCTATTAGGATCGTAAGTTTCTCAGAAGCCGAATAGGATCGTCTTTGCATGAAAAAGCTCCCCTTAGTTTAGCGCCATAAGCTTGTTTTCAGAAAGTTTGAACTTAATAAAGCACCTTGCTCCTTGGGTTTCCATCCTTGTCTTATTGCCTCAGAAATAATTAAAGCTATTTCAGAAGGTATTGGCCCAATAATCCTCTTTGATTGAGATAGATATTTCACATCGCACTTTACCGTTGCTATTACATTAGTGTCATAATTTACAATTAACTCTGAACAATAGTTGGAGAGGAGATATTTGTATGTATGATAATAACCAAACGATGAACCCCCCTGCTGATCGCTCTCCGGTTACGGTCATTGGTCTTGGTCCAATGGGCCGAATGTTGGCTGCTGCATTTTTACAAAATGGCCATCCGACTACAGTATGGAACCGCACCAAAGGTAAAGCAGACGAGCTTGTCAGCCAAGGAGCGACTGTTGCAGATACGGTTGCCGATGCGGTTGCGGCAAGCCCGTTGGTAATCGTTTGTGTACTCGATTACAATGCCGTATACTCTATTCTCGAGTATTCGGCTGCTTCTCTGAAAGGTCGAACTTTGGTAAATCTCACCAGTGGTTCCCCGGATGGAGCGAGGCAAATGGCTGCATGGGCTGCAAAAGGCGGATTTAACTACCTCGACGGTGCGATTATAGTCCCTGCAGTTGGTCAACCGGAAGCGTCTATTTTGTACAGCGGTTCTGAGAATGCTTATCTTACACACCAGAGAACACTAATGAGTCTGGGAGGCACTGCCTCATATCTTAGTATTGATCCAGGCCGTGCAGCAGCATACGATGTAGCATTACTGGATATTTTCTGGACATCGATGACCGGTTACATCCACGCCCTTGCCATGGCCAGTGCGGAGAATATCACGGCGACGGATCTCGTGCCTTATGCTAGAAAAATCATCGGCATGATGCCCGATATAATGGTTGAATTTGCAAATCAGGTCGACAACAGCCATTACCCAGGAATTGAATCCAACCTCATCTCCACCGAGGCTGTAATGGATAACATTATCCATGCATCCAAAGCCCGCGGCATCGAAGTTGGAGTACTAATCGCCGCGAAAAATCTTGTCCGTCAGGCGATCGATTTGGGCTACGGCAAGCAAGATTTCTCGTATTTAGCAGAGCTGATTCGTAAACCTCACGATAACTAACGTTAGTCCGAGCATACCACTTGAAAGGAGCCATTTCTATGAAAATAAGCCAATTGTCTAAAATAACTGGCGCTAGTACCCGATCAATCCGACATTATGAAGCAACCAATTTACTCACTGCTTCCCGTCTAAAAAATTGGTTTTCGGGAGTTCGATGAAGCTTCCATAGAGCGCATCAAAACGATCAAAACTTACTTCAACTTAGGATTGACGACAAAACAAATAGAAAAAACCTTAAAGTGTACGGACGGGTATTATAAAGATGAAGCAGAGAAGGTTTGTCGGGAAATGATCCAAATGTATGAAGAAATGCTGCTAGAAGTCAACAGAAAAATGAATGCATTGGCTGTCGTCAAGCAAGAGATGGAAGAGCAAGTCCGGCAAATGAAGGATAGCTTATATAGCTAAACATTACTGATTGCATTCGCTTTGATATAATGTTGAATTAGGCTTCGATAGAACAGACATCAAAATCCTTCGGAGCGCGCTTCCGAAAGGATTTTTTGAAAACATTATGACCACTTCTCTACCACATCATGAATTCCCACGATATTTTCGGATCTTTTACCTATATGGTCTTGAACGATCCTGCCCGTTAGCTTAACGCATGTAGCCAGTTAGCGTTGTAACTCCGTTTATGCGGGTAACAGGAGTAGGCTATTATTCACCACAGTGACTTTATTGGCTACGGAAAAAGCCGCATTTTACGCGGCTATTAACGGCAACTGATCGTTTGACCACTTGCCGTTGATTCTGTAAATGAGCCCCATTAAGGAGTTCTCTCGGTTTTATAAGGTCTTCGTCATATGAATGGTTTTATTGAAAAAGTCCATTCCGTCCATTTGATGCGAGATCACAATCAATATACCCATATATCGCTGTTCCCGTAGGGAGTGAATGATGATGCGTCGAGTCTCTTCGTCGACGTTAGCTGTGGGTTCATCTAATATTAATACATCCTTGTCGGCAAGCATGGCTCGTATAAAAGCGATGATTTGAGCCTGACCACCCGAGACACCTGAAGTGTTTTGATTGATTTCGGTATCCAGTCCTTTTGGCATCCTGTCTATATACTCTTTCAACCCAAGTTCGTCAATCAGGTTTTCAACAGTGCTGCGGTTACAATTTTGCCCGTATAAAATATTGTCCAACACAGTCCCACGGAAGAGAAAGGTACTCTGGGATACCACACCAATTCTTTGCCTTAATGAGTCGCTTTGAATCGATGAGGCATGGATTCCGTTAAAGCGAATGATTCCGAAGGCAGGCTGGTACAACCCTAATAAAAGTTTAATAAGTGTCGTTTTTCCCGTACCGTTATCCCCAAGAAGAAGAACCTTATCCCCTCTCATGAACGAGAATGTCAAGTCATTAAAGACCAGAGGAAGATCCGATCGATACCGATATCCTACACGGAGGAATTCTATCGTTTCAATCCTTGAATTCAACTCGACAACCTTACCACTGTTTTCGTCCTCCATGTCCAATAGCTGGTAAATTCTTTCGACACTCAAGCAAACCGGTTTCAAGATCGTATTCAAGGATGTGAGACTTTGTGCACTGGCAAACACTTTTGTAGTGTATAGGGAAAATGATGTGTACATGCCAACCGTAAATTGCCCTTTTAAGATGAGGATGCCGGAGATTAACAATATGATTAGGGTGAACAGGTTGTTTAACAAGCTGACGTTTTCAGTTAAAAAAATCAATGACTTGTTTTGTTTGACGCTATGGTGAAACAGCTCATTCATCTTGGATTTAAATTTGAAGAGCTGCGTCTCTTTACCGCCGAGAATTTTAATGTCCTCTATGCCATTCATGGATTCAAAGACTTCCCCGCTTAAAACAGCGGACGACTCCATCATTTCCCTTGTGCTGTTCAAAAATTTTTTGTTGGATGATTTGGATATAAAAATGAAGATAGGTACTAAAACAATAACTACGCAAGATATTTTATAATTAATGGCGAACATCGTGATCACTGCAAACATGGCATTTAATACGCTAAGCACCATACTGATAATGACTGGCGAAAAGGCATTTCCAACTGAATTGCATTCAGCCACTCGTCCCTGGAGGTATCCTTTTTCGGTGGTTGAGAGGTAACTCATTGGCAATGATAGTACTTTTGACATGACCAAATACTTTAACTCGTTAACGATCGAATAACTTATTTTAACAAACAACCATCCAGATAAAAGAGAAAATGCATACTGCACCAGATATAGAACAGCCATCATGCCTAACAACAAAAACATGTCGTTGATGTTCTTATCTTTTAATAAAACCCGATCAAGCAATATCCCTGTTAGATACGGGATGGGAACTGTCAAAATCGAACTCGCCAGAACAGCGCCTACCCCGAACATAAAGGACAGTCGGTACTTTCCGATAAAGGGAACTAGTTTAAAAAGATTCTTCCACGGTCCGATTCTACTTATTGCTTTAGAGGGGATCGTCAAATTCAACGAAATTCCCCCAAACGTTGCAGATGAGCTTCTCCAATACTTTTTTGAAACGGGGATCATCCAGAAACGCAGATAGCTCAGGATGATTCGCAATCATTTCGTACATCTTTTTTCGCTGGTGCTGTGTATTGCCCATGAACCACATCCCCGAGCCCCACTCTGCTAACTGATCATGGATCAAGTCAAAAAAGGAGTCCCCGCCTGCTGCAGTCCGCTTCTGATGACGAGCTGCGAGTTCTGTGAATCGTTTGAGGTTATCCAGCGCCTGTTCTTTATCTCCCAGAGTCGTATACCCTAGAGCAGCTGTAAGAAAAAGGTTTGCATACAGGTTAGGGTTTAGATGCTTAAAATCGAAGGCTTCCGCTAGGGCAAGTGCTCGTCGATAGATCTCCTCGAATGTTTTAATGTGATCCACCGAAGACATTAAGTAAGAGATCATAAGTCCGAACAATGTAGTGACATGCCGGTACATGCCCATTTGCAGGAAAGTTTTCGAGTTATCCGTGTTGCCCAGCATTTGGTATGCGTAAGATTTGATCCATTCGACGGGCATGAGTGGCGCGTTCATTTCCCCAAGCAGGTCCAGTGCCTTATTAGGATCGCCAAGGGCCATGCAGCAGCTTGCTTCCAAATACACGGCTTGATGGATGAGCTCTATGTCGTCACTTTCTTCTTTCACTCGAATAAAAAGCTTCTTTGCCTCTTGGATCAACACATTCATCTCAGAGACATCTTGCAAGAGTGTACTGTGGTTTAGAATCAACATCCCCACTTTTTTTAGCAACGGAAAGCAGGCGCAGTATTTCTTCGTTATTTCACGGCAATGGTTCAAGGC
Organism: Paenibacillus sp. PSB04; assembly: GCF_025809195.1. Lineage (NCBI taxonomy): Bacteria > Bacillati > Bacillota > Bacilli > Caryophanales > Paenibacillaceae > Paenibacillus > Paenibacillus sp. PSB04. The sequence continues at coordinate 4,861,247 of NZ_CP081301.1, read as the reverse complement.
TTCATCCAATGGTTGTGAATCGAAAGCACGGGATAACTGATCGCATAATTTTCGAATATCATCCGATTCTAATTGCGGTCGATAATCCATTAAATCATCAATGGTTGTATTAAAGAATGAGGCAAGAAGCGGCAGCATTGTTATATCCGGGTAACTTTGGCCTGTTTCCCATTTGGAGACCGAGGCTTTCGATACTCCTATAAAATTGGAGACATCCTCCTGGGTCATGCCCTTTTCTTTTCGTTTTCGAGCAAGCACCTCGGCGATATTGATTTCCCTCATTTTCATCACCTTCCGTTAATAAGTCTAACGAAAGGAGTGGAATGATGACAATGGAGTCGTAATCAATTTCAGTTGAAAAAATCAACTAACATGAAACTTTGATTAAACCGTACGGCACATCCACAAGCCTTTCTTCACCTTGGATCGAGCTTAAACAAAGCCGGGATAAAGGAGACCGATCGGCTTAGAAGTTTGCCCCAGCTCCTCGCATAGTTCATTCGGAGGCAGCATCCAAGCTTGAGGGGAAAAGGAAAAAACCAGCTTCCTGGCGAAAGCTGGTTGACTGCTATTTATACTCCATCGTCACGGTCCCGGCATATTGGGGCACGTTCTCCTTGGACAAGTTCAGCGTCTGAACGTGAGTCGTCTTCGCCCCTACAGCCTGGAGAAATTTATCCTCCTTAGCGAAGAACAATCGCCCGAGTAGGCCGAGCGCCTTCGTGCTGTAGTGCATCGGAATTGCCACGGTCGCCTGCAATTGCCGCATCACCTGTGCCGCCTCCGCCCCGTCCAGCGTCATCCTTCCGCCCACGGGAACGAGGAGGACATCCACCGAGCCGATGGCGTTCACTTGCTCCTCCGTTAGCAGATGGCCCAGATCCCCGCAGTGGCAGATCGTCAACCCGTCCATCCGGAAGCGGAACACGATGTTCGGGCCTCTTTTCTGACCGTTCACCTTGTCGTGGAACGTGCGGAAGCCGCTAATATCCACGTCTCCTACGCTGTACTCCTTCGGCTCGTTCACGACCAAGTAATCGCCTGAGGCGGCTTGAATCTTATTGTGATCGCTGTGATCGTGGGTCACGACGACGATGTCCGATTCGATCGGGACCGGCATGCGGTAGCCGAGGAACTTATAGTAGGGATCGATAAGAATCCTGGTTCCAGCGTCCGAAGTGAACAGGAATGACGAATGGCCATACCACTTGATCTGCATGATTGTATGCGCTCCTTTCGTTTATCGGGTCGCGACTCTGGCCCCTTGTTCTGTGCTTTGTTTCTTAGCGTTATTCTAGCAATTTCTCCCTCTGCAGCTCGCCGTACACTTTAAAGTAAACCCAAACGGCATTCATTAAGAGCAGTGCGCCAGTGACAATGAAAACATATCGGACGCCGAGATGCCCTGCAATTTGACCGCCAAGCACCGAACCGCCAAAGACGCCAAGATAGGCAGCCGACATATTCAATCCGAACACGCGGCCGGTCAGATTGGACGGCGTGATCTTCTTCAGTAAGACGTTAACCGATGGATTTAGCCCGCCTGCCGCCAATCCTAGCAGGAAGCGAAGCGCCAACAGTTCCCAAGGATTATGGACGAACGCCTGCGGGATGAACAATATACCTGCCACGAGCAGCGTGAAGAGCATGATCTTATGTGCCCCGATCTTATCTGACAGCTTCCCCAACCGAGGAGCAGCAATGATAGTAGCCAATCCCGAAGCCGAGAAAATCGCTCCTGAAATCAATGCGACGTGGCCCAGATCATGTGCAATCTGATCGACAAAGACCGTAAGCACCGGTTGGACCGAATACGTGGCGATCGACATTACGAAGTACGTAATGAACAAGGTGATCGTTAAGCTTGGCTGCGGAACTTGAGCCCAGACTTCCTTGAAGCTCGGCACCTTTTTTTCCGTACGGACGAACGTCTCTTTCACGAAGAATAAGGTCGTCAGGAAGGCGATGAACATGAAGCCACCTGTGATGTAGAAAATGTTCTGCATCCCGAAATGCTCTTCGATTAAGCCGCCGATCAACGGTCCGAGCAGAGAGCCCGCGATGTTGGCCGTTGATAGCGTGCCCAGAGCCCAACCCGAATGTTCCTTGCTTGTCTGGGTCGCGATCAGCGTTGTGCAGGCCGTGCCATAGCCTGTAATGACGCCTTGCAGCAACCTTAAGCCGATCAGCCAGTAGACATTCGGCGCGAAGCCCATGCAGCCGATGACGATCGCCATGCCAAGGCTGGCTCTGAGCAGCATAGGCTTGCGACCATATTTGTCTGCCGCGCGTCCCCAGATCGGCGAGAATATAGCGGAGATAATATAAGTCACACCGAATGCGACGCCAGACAATTGGGAGATCCAGGATGCGTTCTCAACGCCGAGCTGCTTAATGAAGAGAGGTAAAACAGGCGCGATCTGGCTCATGCCTACACCCGTCATAAACATGCCGAACCAGCAGACCCATAAATTTCTTTTCCATATCTGCATTACAAATGCGCCTTCTTTACACCAAAGTATCGACCCACGCGTCTACCGTCACAACATCCGCCCGTTTGGTGAATACTTTCTCGAGCAGAATGCGGTGCACTTCTGGATCGTGATCGAAGCAAGCATCGGATAGAACGGTAAGCTGATAATCTTTATCCGCTGCTTCCGTCAACGTCGACAGTACAACGCCGCTCGTGGAGATGCCGCTCAGAATAAGCTGGTTGATGCCCTTAGCGCGAAGAATCATCTCCAGATCGCTGCCGGCGAAGGCACTGACGCGCTTCTTGGTAACGATCGGCTCTCCTGGCTCAGGCGCCAGCTCCGGATGAATTTGCGTCGTCTCGTCGTTCACCGTCATGCCGCCGTATTGAGCCGCTCTCGCGAACATTCGGTTCATCGGGCTGATCTCCGGATAGCCTTCGCGGAAGGCAACTCGCACGAAGATGACCGGAATGTTGTGATTGCGTGCGGCTTCCAGCGCTATCTTGTACGGGAACAGCGCTTGCTTGTCGCCAAGGTGCCCGGCAATAGCGTTCTGCAAGTCCATAACTAACAAAGCAGAATTGATCTGTGTCATTCGTTGAACACTCCTAGTCCATATGGTATGATTAAGCGGAGAACCCTCCACTTCATATTAAGCGGAGACATCTCCACTTGTCAACCGTGATCGAAATCGAATTCAAGGACGTGATGTACAGATGAAAGAAACCGATACATCCCCACCCCGTTCCGAACGCCGCGACGCGGCGGCGAATCGTCAGCGCATCTTGGATGCGGCGCTTCGGCTGTTTGAACAGCATGGTGTAGAAGCCGTCAGCATGAACCAGATCGCATCGGAAGCGCAGGTCGGGCCTGGAACGCTCTATCGCCGATACAAAAACAAAAGTGAATTGTGCCTGGATTTGATCCGCGACAGCGCCGACCTTCTATTCGAAGAATACGAGTCCTACCTGGAGCAACACCGCACGGAGCCGGCGCAAGAGCAATTGAAATATTTTATCCGTTTGTTCATCCGGTTCCGGGAGAAGAAATCGCAGCTCTTGATCGGCGTCGAGGACTCCTCGCAGACAAACCGACCCAAGTCGCGGACAAGCAGCCCCATCTACAATGAGCTGAACAAAATTTTTGTGTCGTTATTCGATAAGATGGCAGCTTCCGAGACATTAAGTGCAGACAGTGACAGTGTTTTTAAAGCCGATATGCTCCAGATGGTGCTTAGCCGTGACTTTTATTCTATCCAAAGAGATGTCCGCGGCCTTTCGCCCGAGTCGATATTTGAACAGATCTGCTTCATGTTCCACTTATGATGAAAACTCTTGAGAACCCTCCGAATAGCTCTCCCTAATAAAAAACCCCTAGCGCTCGAACAGTTACGTTCAAGTCTAGGGGCAGTTTATCTAAAAGCTCGTATCCATTCCTTATTCATTTCCCTCAAAATATCAACCTGATTCGAGCGAAGACATTAACATCGATACGTCGATCAGCTCGCTGTTGCGGAGTGCATCGCCCGGGCAGCAGCAGAAGCTCTTTCGGTGCCTAATCGATAACATCGCTATAAGTGTGTATGCTGTCTAATAATTTTCCCCGCGATAATACCGTTCCAGCTTTTGTTCCAAATGGACGAGCTGGTTTTTCTTCGCTTCAATGTCATCCAGCAGCTTTTGCTTCTGGTCTTGAATCAGTTGAATTCGTTCCGGAAGGGTCGATGTACCCTCTTTGACCTTGTCATAATACATTTTGATATCTTCCACACTCATTCCGGTTTCACGCAGACATTTGATAAACACCAGCAAATTCAACTCGTTCTCCGTATATAAACGGTTATTCTGCTCGCTGCGCGCAGCCGGTTCCAGCAGTCCTTTTCTCTCATAAAAACGGATCGCACCGATGTTGATTCCGACTGATTTTGCTACTTCTCCGATTGTAAGCATATAACCCCTCATTTATAAAAAAGTTTATGTTGACCTACACTAAGTGTAGCATAGTAACTTATAAATCAGGTAGCATAACCAATATACAGAAAGAGGGATTTGAATGAAAAAAACCGCCTTCGTAACCGGAGCCAATAAAGGAATCGGATTTGAAATCGTTAAGCAGCTGAGTGAAGCCGGCTGGAAAGTCATTCTAGGCGCCCGCAGCACCGAACGCGGCGAAGCAGCCGTATCTGAGTTGACTTCCAAAGGGCTCGACGTAGAATTTGTACAAGTAGATATGGAATCCTTAGAGTCTATCGAACAAGCTGCCAATACGATCCAACAAAACTATCCTGACCTGAAGCTGCTGATTAACAACGCTGGCATGCCTGGTGCATTCTCACGCTCGTTTACGGATACTAAAGAGGAGAATTTGCGGAACGCCTTTGAAGTTAACTTTTTCGGTACTTTCCGTTTGAACCAGCGTCTGTTCCCGTTGATCAAGCACAACGAAGGAACTATCATCAACGTCTCAACCGACATGGCCTCCTTGGACCATATGCAAAATGCGGAATCCACTCTAAACGCTTTTGATTATAATTCCTCCAAAACGGCAAACAATGCCATGACCTTATCGATGGCTTATGAAGTTAGAAACAGCGGCGCTCAAGTATTTGCGGTAACGCCAGGGTTTACAACCACCGATCTCAACGGCAATGCAGCAGGCGGTAAATCCAAGGAAGCCGCTGCTGCCATTATCGTGGGTTATGTCATAGATGGCAAACGCCATAACGGCGAGTTTCTGGATGAGAAAGGCATTTACGCTTGGTAATCAACTTCTAAGCCTTGCGTTTAGCAAGAGCTTGGTCTAAAGTATGTAGTTCAGAGAAGGGAGATCCTAGGTGGATTTCCCTTCTTCATTATCGCATCCGGTTCACCTCCGGAAAGCGGCTATCCGCTCCTTTCATTAACTTTCCGCCTTGATTTTTCAGATACATATCGAAGAAATCCATCATATAGGCATTGATAACGGTGTTCGCTCTTTCCGGGGCTATCTTTCCTGTAATGCCCAGCATCTTAAAAATCGGAGAAATGAACTGTATGTCAGTAAAATTCAAATGCTCCGTATTCTCGATATAGAGGACTTGTCCCCCTTCCTCGACCGTTTCGCGCATCCGTTCAAGCTCCACCTTTTTATCCGCCGCTACTTGATCCTCCCACTCTCTTGTTGACCCCATACGGTTAAGCTCTTCATCCGTGTAGGCCCGGTTATTCATCACCCTTGTTAATTGTTCGAAATAGCTTTCCGAGTTGATGAATAAAAACGGCTTTCGCAGCCCCTCTTTGTCACGCAGACGATAAAGCCCTCCATCAAGGTCTATTCCCACCGCAATGCGCGGATCGTAAGCAGCATCATAGGCCGTCGCTCCGCCGATGGAATGACCGAACACTCCGACATGACCGAGGTCAATCCTCCCATGTAGTTGACTTGGTATCTGCCCCGATTGGATGAGCTCGAATTGGTCCAGCACAAAAGCCACATCGTCGGTTAACACTTTTCCCAACTTGTCGCGATTCTCTCTTTCCGTCGCGTAATCATGGTCGGGCGAGAATAAATGGTCGGTTGTGCTGGTCGTGATTCGACCGTCCGGAAACTCAGTTGCAAATGTATTGTAGGTGTGGTCGATCACGGCTACGATATATCCGTGGCTCGCAAGATTTTCGGCTTGCGACGTGTGGAGGAACCTGGAAGAACCGTTGCCGGGATTCGCAAGAATCAGCGGGTATGATGTCTGTGCCGAAGATATTTCAGCATCCGAATAAGCATGACTGGATACATACTTCAGGTGTTGAAATGTAAACCCGGGAAGGCCATAGTTCGCAGCCATATAACGTAAAATCGGGGTATCGGGAATAAAGGGAGCGTATTTGCCAGTGCCTGCTTGAGCTGGATACCATACCTGAACCATCAATTCTCTCTTACGATCTCTAGCTTCGTCGAAAATCTCTTCCCTTTTTGTATCCACGAGATGAAAAGTTTGCGTACCCACCTTAAAATTGCCTGTCGGCTCAGGTAGTTTAAACACCGGGAAAGCATACATGAGACCCGCTGTGATGACCAGCATGATTACTATTGCGGTATAAACGGATCTCAACATGAATCGCGGGATTTTCTTTGGGCCTTTTTTATTAAAATAACGATAACCTGATATGGCTAAAAACATGACCGTTATACCATATGAGAATAAGAGCTGAACTCTGTATCCTTCCACCGTCCAATGAATGACCAGTACAAGCGTGGCGATCCCGCTTACAACGAATACTGGAACTCGACGCCGTCCTTCTTTCAATAGGACTGTTATGATAAACAAGCCGATGTTTGACAACAAAAGCAACAGTTCAAACAGCCTCATCTCGATTCCTCCATTAAGAAAATCTTTTCGTTTGCTCCAATGTTATCCTGCGAGGCTGGCCTAAGCTATCGACTTTCCTTACATCTCCCTTTCAAATTAGTAAGACGCTTACTGTCTACGCAATCATCCATACAAAACAAAAAAAGCCCCGATCATGAGTCGGGGTCAGCGTAAAAGCCCTGAATGTAAAGAGGTACTTGTTTCTCCTGCCTATTGCTGCGACTGTTCGCCTGGCACATTCATATCGAATGTAACCACGAACTTTTGTCCTTCACTGTATTGGGATCATGAGTTCTAAACTATAGTAGCACGGTATCCGGTTTTCTTACCTTTTTTAACTGCCTCAATATAGCCGTCAAAATAATATGGAATCTCATCTTCTTTACTGTTCTGGATTCTGCCTTTAACTTTATCGAATGCAAATATAGAAATTGAATAATCAGGCTCACCGGTAACCAAAACCGGTTGCTCTCTATCCTGTACCCAATAGTATTGGCCTCCATAATTCCTTCTTGCCACTTCAAAGATGTAGCTTCCAGCCATAGATGAAACAGAATTCAATGCGTCGTTATCCAGTTTATAATCACATAACTCTTCGAGAATATCGTCTAGCTTTCGTAGACTTTGAATACTAAAATCAAAATGACCCCGATCCGAAAAATTTTCCGCAAAGCTCTCCGCTGTTGAAATAATGTCTTGTTCTAATTGATTTCTCATAAACTCTATTATCTTTTCCTCCTTGTTTCACTCTGCTTCAACGGTATGGGCAGATAATCTTAGATGAAGTATTTCGAGAAAGTCATCACGCTATCCTGCCCGTTAGCGTACGTTGTGCTTTATAAGCGGAATTGGCAGTGATGATGAAGAGCTCCGGTTTTCCAGGGGCTCTTCTTGTTGTGACCCGTTATATCCCTTCAGCCAATGCTCTCGCCTGGAAGTTAAAGTAACACTTGAATGCTTATTCCGATTACTTTCCAGGAGCCCTCTAGCTAACGATACATCGTAGGGAATTAACGATTTGTGTAAGAGTAAAGCGGAGATAATTTGAGGTAAAGCCTCTTCCGGGTGGGTTTTTATGGAAGAGGCTTACGTTTACCGTTCATATTTCAAGTAACTTAAACCAGCGTAGAACCGCCATCTACGACAATGATCTGACCGGTGGAATATTTCTCGCGCATTAAGTAGAGAAACGCCTCAGCGCCGTCCTCCGGTTCACCGACTCGCCCAACAGGCAATGATTTCCCAGTATGTTCATACATTGCGTTCCGTTGTTCCTCAGGAATATCGTCCCACAACTCGGTGCGCATAAGTCCGAAGCAAACGGCGTTGACGCGAAGCGGGCTCAGCTCGACGGCCAACGCCCTGGTGAGCGACTCAACGGCACCGCATATGCTGGCTGAGACAGTAAATCCCTTCTGTGGACGAACTCCGGCAACACCGGAAGTCAACGTGATTGACCCTCCCCGTCTGATATTTCGGCTGCCGTATTTAGCGGCCATGAACGCTCCCCAGTATCGCACGTTAAACCATCGTTGCGCTGTGTCGACGTCGGTGGCGTCCAGACTTTCAACCATCAATGGATCGCCGGCAGTAAAGACCAAGTGATCGAATTCCCCGATTTCGCTGAAAAATTGACGAACTTGTTCCTCATTTGTCATATCAACCGCATATCCCTGGGTACCTTCAGGCAAACGTGAAACAGCACGGTCCACTCTTTCTTTTTGACTGGACACTACGACCAAGGATGCCCCTTCCCGTGCAGCGGCTTCGGCTGCCGCAAACCCGATTCCGGACGTTCCTCCAAGAACAACAACACGCTTTCCCTTGAAACAATGCCTACGTTCGATCTGTTCCGATTTCACCATAATATTCTCCTCCGTTTTCGATAGTTGGACCGACCTTGCAATATGATTCTCTTCAGCCGCGAACAGCTGCTCAATGCGAATTTCGATACAGCTTGTCTTATCTCCGACTCTCCTTCACGACGGAAGATAAGTAGATTATAATGAGTCATAGTACCAACAAATAGATCTGAATTTATACTGCTATAAATTCTATCACCATATGGAGAGGGAACTTCGTGATGAATGATGAAAGAAGACGTAAACAATTGGCTGACTTTCTCCGGTCACGCCGCTTGCGTTTATCCCCAAGAGAGGCGGGGTTGCTGGTTGAAACATCGCGCCGTCGCATAACGGGCTTAAGACGGGAGGAAGTGGCAAGCTTATCAGGCATCTCCTTGCCGTGGTATACCGCACTGGAGCAAGGCCGGGACATTCATGTGTCTGAGCAAGTCTTGGAAAGCTTGGTACGAACATTACGGCTTAGCAGCGACGAACGTAACCATCTGTTCGTATTGGCCAATCATTCCTCACTTCCTCAGCCGAAAGCGGATGATTCCGTTCCCACTTCCCTTCAGCGGATTCTGGACAGAATGGGAACTTACCCGGCCTACATTATCGACAGGCACTGGAACGTTCTTGCTTGGAACCGAATATCGGGTACGTTGTGCGGAGACTTAAACCGAGCCCCGGAGCTCGAAAGAAATATGCTCTGGCGCGTCTTCGAGGTCGAAGACAACAAGTCCCGCATCGTTAACTGGGAGAATGTCTCCTCTACGATGGTGGCTTTTTTCAGAAATCGGTTTGCCTTGTACATGAACGATTCGTGGTTCCAAGAGCTATTCGACAAGTTATATGACAGGAGCGAGGAGTTCAGGACGTTATGGGATCGACAAGATGTTTCCGGTATTTTGGAAGGAGAACAAATAATCCATCTTCCTGAAGCTGGCCAGCTGACTTTCCGTTACCATACGTTTACAATTTCTGAAAGCAGCGCTTTTGCAATGAGGGTGTTCACGCCACTTGAAAACTCGGGAACCGAAGAACAGTTGGAAGAGTTGCTTAAGTAAGTTCATGATCCCGATTTTGTTTTTTCTTTGGGAACAAAATTCATTTACAATAATGATCTATCTAATCTTTAAACTTTTCTGCCCATCAGCTGAATAAAGGAGCAGCTGCCGCCGGCAAAACTGCTCCTTCATTTTTAACGCAATCAACCTTGCTGTTGAGAAATCGACTCTTTCAGGACCTCTCTAAAACTTTTCGGAGGCCGGCCGATCAAATCAGCCAGAGACGGATCGACTTGTGCGAAGTCGCCCTGCCGGCTTGCCAGAAACATCCCCATCCGCATATTTATACTCGCTTCCGGCACGCCTTGAGCCATCATGCGATCTCGAAACTCTTCGTCCGACACAACGATTCGGCGGATGGTCCGCCCCAAGACCTCGGAAGAGATTGATGCAATCCCTTCCATGTCAATGGCCTCGGATCCCGTGAGATTGGGGGTTATGCCATCCAGTTTCTGCTCGCTGATGATCGCCGCCGCAGCCTCGGCCAAATCGGAGTGGGCTGTCCAGGCAACCGGACCATCCTCAGGAGCGATCAGTTCCCCTGTTTTTATGGCTTCACCGATCAACAGGAGTGCCGATGCGGCGTAGTAGCCATTACGGAGCGATGTGAAGGCCATACCTGAAGCTTTCAACAGTTTTTCCATAGCCGCATGGTGAATCATAGGGGCGAAGTGTGATGTTGGGGAAGAACCTATATGACTTGTGTATAGCACCCGAGTAACCCCTGCCCTCTTTGCCGTGTCAATCGCGGTTTGATGCTGCTGAATGCCATGCGGGATGTCAGCCTCGCCCATGATGCCGGACGAAACGATGAGAACCTGTGACGCCCCCTCAAAAGCGTGGTGCAGACTCTCGGCATCGTCGTAGTCGCCCCGACGGACACGAACTCCACGTTCTCGAAGCTCTTGTGCTTGATTCGGATCACGGACGCTGACACCGATCTCCTCGGCTGGTACACGCTTGAGTAGTTGTTCTACCACGGCCCGCCCCAATTTCCCATTGGCTCCGGTAACAATAATCATAACAAACAACATCCTTTCATTTGTATGATCGTGTTTATACGGAAACAGTCTTCCCGTTTCTAAATTGCATATTGGGAAAAGAAGCGCCGGCGATCTCCTGTTCTGGTATTGCGTCTTCTATTTCCTTGATATCTTCTTCGGTCAAATGAATATCGAGTGATTGCAAAGCTTCTTGAAGATGAACCGGCGATACGGTACCGATAAGCGGTATGATGTCTTCCCCTTTGGATAATATCCACGCAAACGCCAGTTGGGATAACGTCATTTGTTTTTTTACGGCGATCTCTTCCAGTTTTTTGGCCAGGGCAACGTTCTTTCCTATATTCTCTTCAAAAAACAACGGAACATAGCCGCCCTTGCTCTTTTCGATCCGCTCATCTGTCCATTGGCCGGCAAGAAGACCATGAGCCAATGCCCCAAAAGCAACAACGCCGATGCCCAATTCCCTCGCAGTCGGCAAAAGTTCTTTCTCGATGCTTCGGTTAAAAAGCGAGTATTCGACTTCCACCCAGCTGATCGGATGCGTCACATGCGCTCTTCTCAACGTTTCTGCGTCAACTTGGCTGACTCCAATCTGTCCGACATAGCCGGCCTTAACCAAATCAGAAATGGCGCCGATCGTTTCTTCTACAGGAATACCCAGATCGATTCTTGCGGGCTGATACAGATCAATATAGTCAAGATTGAGTCGTGTGAGCGAATAGGCAAGATAGTTTTTAACATGTTGGGGGGAAACATCCAGTCCGTACAAGGAGCTGCTTGGCGTATTCAATGCACCGAACTTCAGCGATATAAAATAGTCATCCCTTTTGTACCCCTTGAGCGCTTCGGAGATGACCATCTCGCTTCGGCCGGCACCGTAAAAGTCCCCTGTGTTGAGATGATTGATTCCACTCTCAAAAGCGGTATGAATAGCAGCAACGCCTGCACTTTTGGCAGCTTCATTGACATTTGACATATGGCCGCAGCCGAGTCCGATTCTGGATAGCTCCAGTCCGCTTGGTTGATCATTCATTATGGAAACCTCCTGAACTTTAAAATAAAATTATGTAGCCGTCTACATATTTGTTCAAAAAAATAATCACATGTGGTAAACTCATCCATTCGGCGGCTATTTTTCGACGTTTTCAAAAGCACGGGTCAGCAAAGAAACAAACATGGCTTTTTCGGCATCAGACATCCCTTGTGTGATCAATTCTTCAGATTTCGAGAAGGCATCACTCCTCTCGCTAAGAAATTGTTTGGCTTTATCTGTTATGTCAATACGGAGGTTGCGTCCATCCTTAGGGTTGCTATTACGCGTAATGAATCCGGACTTTTCCAAACCGTTCAATAAATTCGTCACAGACGGACCGCTTAAAGCCATTGTTTTTTCAAGATACTTTCGATTGATCTCTATATGCTCCTCTATGGATTGATGAATATGCGAGAGAAGAATCGCTTGCGAGCTATTCAAGCCGTGGTCCTTCAGAAGCTGGTCGATGATTTCCCGGACCCGTTGTGCAATAACTTTGATGTATAGGCTATAGGGGTACATTTCGAATACGCTTGGCATAGGTTTCTCCTTGAATTCATGTAGATGACTACACTATATATGGGGTATTTATTTTTGTCAATGACTCGTATGTATTGTACGCCGTTCGTTTAACCCCGAACAGAAAACAGCCATCTCCCCCCAGCGGACGGAAATGGCTGATATAACGGTACCCGGGTAGACATTTTGCCGCCGTCATCGAGCCTTCGCGAGTTTCGTGCCGCGAACCGATGCTGCAGCGTATACGACAAGCGCTGTCCAGATGAGCGCAAAGCCGATGAGAAGAACCGGCGAGACCGATTCTTTGAACACGAATACGCTCAGTAACAGCATGATTGTCGGCCCGATATATTGTACGAAGCCGAGTGTAGACAGGGCCATCCGGGCGGCCGCACGCGCAAAGAAAAGCAGCGGTAGCGCTGTTACCACGCCGGAAAGTAGCAGTTCGACGAAAGTGGACACAGGCAGCGTCCATGCTGTCGTTTTTCCCACGGCGGCCAAATAGATCCAGTAGCCAAGCGCAACGGGCAGGACTACAGCTGTCTCCGACAGCAATCCTACAGAAGCGTCTTGTCCGATCTTTTTCTTCGCGAGGCCGTACAAGCCAAACGTCGCAGCCAGTGAGATTGAAATCCATGGGAACCGTCCGTAATCGATGGCGATGAGGAGAACCGCGGCGCCAGCGATGGCAATCGCGAGCCATTGGCCACGGTTTGGCTTCTCACGAAGGAAGACAACCGCAAGCAGCACGTTCACCAACGGGTTCAAATAATAGCCAAGACTTGTCTCAACGACATGGTCGTTGTTGACCGCCCAGATGAAGATGAGCCAATTGGCAGCGATCAGCAGTCCGCTAGCGGTGAGCGACAGCAGGAGCGAGCGGCTAGACGCAATCCGTTTCATGTCACCCCAGCGACGCTGGACTGCGACGAAAATACCCATAAAGACGAATGACCAGACAACCCGATGTGACAGTATCTCGCCTGCCGGCACATCGTTAAACAACTTCCAATAAAGCGGGAGAATCCCCCACATAATATACGCAATAATAGCATTGACCAACCCGTTGTTCATCATCAACTTCCCTCTCCTTACTCCGATGTCTTAACGGATTATACGCCTCGATCATCGATTAAGTAAAGGGATTAATATTTTGGCCCGAATAAATCGCCATAAGCTCCACTTCAGACCGTTAAATCATTTTCTGATTTTATATGAATAGCTTCTTGTAAAAGTCTTTGGAGAACCGCAGCAAACACGGCGATCACCAAAGAGGCGAAAATAATGACCCATCCCATTGGTATGAAACTTGGAGGGTCAACTCTCCTTCCCAAGAGATAGTAGAGTGGCATACCTAACAGGTACAGAGTACTGATTGTGATGGCACAGTATCTTATATTTTTTAATGCTTTTACCGATAATTCCGAGAACGCTTGGTTCTTATCAATATAGCTTAAAAGTGTAAAGGCATGATACAGAGCAAAGTAAAAAGGAATCGCTGCTGCGTACATATCCATTAAAACGAGAGATTTCATATAAGCTATTTTGGGATACAATTCACCAGCAAAATTCCCGATCTTAGGCACTAAAAATATGCAAAATGCGAGAATGGGTATCCCAATCATAATAACAGCCATCTTCAAAAAGAGTGTTGTTCCTCGTTTCATAAGTGCACCTCACTTATTTGATGTCAGTTTTTACTTTGCCACATCATTTATTGTTTTACAATAAATTAATATCGTTTTTATAAAAAAACAAAAAAGCATTTCTCATTATAAAGAAATGCTCTTCCTTTAAAATGATAAATTTACAACTCATTCAACGAACTGTCCGTTAGCTTAACGCCTGCAGCTCAGATATAGCATCGGTTTAACACCGGGCCTGCTCATTCTTAAGGGGTCATAATATTAAAATTAGGGTCAATTTTATCAATGGCTTCTAGGAATGAGTACCATTTGTGTTTATCTCCCTGGATAAGGATAATGGAGTTACCAAAACGGTTGTTTGTCGCAACAAGCTCATATAATTGATCTTTCCACATGGTGACTGTGACTGCTGAACTACCTATTAATTCACTCTTTAAGTATCTGAAGATTCCGCGTTTGACTTCAGTCGAAGCCTTTTCCTTTCGGTCAGGAATGACGAAGTTAATTTTGAAGTCAAAATTTCCTGCCTTAATACCATTTATTCTAATACTCAATAAATATAAGATGTTTTCAAGAGGGATAACATCCAGCACCTCTTTTGTTATCGTTGAAATAGGAATAGGTGTTTTTCCGAAACGCAGCTCTTGAGCTCCAGTTAAATATTCATTTCTCCATGGGCCTGATTCAGCTACATACCCTAATTGCTCTAATGCATCGGCACACAACAGCTTAGCCGCTTCATTGTTTGGATTTGAAAAAATCACATGTTTGGTTACTTCTGCTACCCATTGATATTCACCATCTTGGAAAGATTTTTTTGCTTTTTCTAAAACCGCCTCCTCACCTCCCATAAATTCCACGTATTTTACTGCGGATTCTTCTGGGAGTAGCTTATTCAAATCGACTGGGTTTCCGTTATACCAACCCATATATTTTTGATAGACGGCCTTTGAGTTGTGATTGACCGTTCCATAAAAGGAGCTATTATACCATTCGTTACTTAAGCTTTCTGGCAATGTTACCATTCTGCCGACTTCTTCCAATGTGTAACCAAGATTGATCAATCGCAAGGTTTGGTCATTGATATATTGATATACATCTCTTTGTTTTTCCATATAATCGATACAATTTTTCGTACCAAAACGCGGCCAATTATGAACACCGAATACACTGGTTAAGCGATCGCCAAATAAATCAATTGCTTGTTGCAAATAAGCTGCCCAAGCAACAGGATCCCTTACTTGAGCACCTCTCAGAGTATAAATATTATGCAGAGTTGCCGTACAATTCTCGGCAATACATAATGACTTCTCGTCAGGAAAATACAAATTCATTTCGGCAGGCGCTTCTGTTTCTGGAGTCAGTTGAAACTGGATATTCACTCCATCAATCACTTTTTCAACATATGGCTGAAAAGTATTGTTCGAAATTTCTTGTATATTGCGTATTAATGTCACTGTTCCTTTGGATAAGGTTTTACCAATTCCATCATCTATCTGGCCTTTGTCATCATTAGGTAAGGGTTCCCCGTACATAAAAACACTACGTCTAGACATGGCCACACCTGTGGTCACATTTTCTTGAATTACGGATTTCATAAATTCATTTGGCGCATAGACATTCACTGGCCGTTCTGATGGAAGGACTCCTAATACGCCTCCGTAATGATCCACATGTGAATGAGTAAAAATTACCGTACTGATATGAAAGCTTCCAAAATACCCTTTTAATAATTGTAGTGCAGCAGATGCCGTTTCTTGAGATGTCAAACAATCAATGACAATCCAGCCGTTTTTTCCTCTAACTACAGTCAAATTGGCTAAATCAAACCCTCTCACTTGGTAAATATTCTCGGTTACCTTAAACAATCCAGAATGAAGATTTAACTTTCCCTGTTCCCATAGCTTTGGGTGGACGGTTTCTGGGATTTGTTCTTGTAATAAAAAAGAATATCTAGTTAAATCCCAAACAGTCTGTGAGGTGTTTTTTCGGTAGATGACAGGTAAAGGAATTTGAACCAGCATGTTCTGACTAGCCAGTTTTTGTTCTGTTTTTAATTTTGCCCAATTCATTTGTTGATAAAAACTGTTATTGATTACACTGGTTTTGCTGGTCGCAGTTTTTCTTGTGTTATTGAGATCCATTTCACGTATATTTCCGTAAAGGGTCATTTTAGTACCTCCGTTAATTGGTACTATAAGATTTGATTTGTGCAAAACAAGAACCGAAATCAAATATTCGCAAAATTTTTAATTCTGCTTGTTCTCTCCTGGCATAATCAGATTGGGTTGAACGACCTCATCGATACATTTTGATCCGTTAACCGCTTACATAACGATAGTTCGTGTGTCCACTTCTCAAACCACTCTTTATCTTTCCAATCCAAGGAGAGATCTATAAGTTCCGGTAAATCGTCCATACATATTACAGCGTTGTTATTCCAAGAAATCCGATCCGTAGAAACTTCGATAATTCCCAAATCATTTGGAATTGTGGCTTGAACCAAAACCGTGGATTCCCGCATCAGCAACAAAAAGCCGGTGACCTTCTGCCCTCTGTAGCTGGCAAATACCCAATCTCCTTCGGTCATCATCCCATCAGCCTCCAATGAATCTGTTACTTAGAATTAAAGGTTCGCCTTTGTTTATGTTTATGCTTCATGTCATCAAATTAGAAAAAAGCGCCTTATTATTCCAAGCTACCTTTGGTTAGCGTCTGGTCAGTTTATATTATTGGAACGCGGATCTCTAACTCAAATCAACGTTGTCACCATTGGCTTTCTTGGCACGCATGGTGATTTTCCAGCTGATATCTACCTTGTCCTCTGAAGACAGCAAATCCCCCTTCAGAATAAATACTCAAAGGGGGATTTGACTATTTCGCTATTCTAATGCAAGTCGTTGACTACGATTGAAGCTTGCAAATCTCCTTATCCATAAGAAGCTTGATAAATAACCCGCCTTGTACCGATCTGTTCTGGAAACCAACCATCTTCGCGTCGGTCGTCTGGTACCAATCGGTCATCGGAACGCGGCTCTCCGATTGATCGTAAGCGAGCCATAGCCGATCGACGATCGTATTGAAATCATCCTTGTCTTCACAGAGCGCGGCACTCCACACGATCCAATCGGATTTGGTGTAGGTGTTGCGATTGTCCAGCATAAGGCCGTAGGTACCCGAATGCTTCTCGATATAGGCTTGCGTCTCTGCCTTGAACGTATCCTCAGGGAATAAGTTCAGGTCGAAGATTTTATCCCAGATGGCATTATACTTCATGCTAAAAGAGCCGGGGCGATCGAACGCCAGACGGAACGTACCGTCATCGTTTGCAGCCATAGACTTCCATTGCTCCGCCATCGATCGGGCAAGTTCCATGAGTTCCTCTGCCTTTTCCTCGTTTCCTGCCATGCGATTCAAGATAGAAAAGCTGGCGATACCCATAATCGCTTTAAGCGACAAGTTGCAGTTATGGGCCAGGTGCCCTGCAAAATCGTCCGTACACAGCTGGTTATCCGGATCGATGCCGTTTTGGATCAAGTACTGACACCAAGTTTCAAGATGTCCCCAGTTTTCTTGCGCAAATGAAACATCCTGCTCCGCTATCGCGACCGCCGCAGCGCATACTAACATATTGCCGCATTCTTCAACCGGCATTTGCCAGTCGGGCGTAGTTCCGTTGCTGTATACTTGCCCATTCAGAAGCGGGTAAGTGCCCACATCGTGGGGAGCAAAGTCAAAATGCCAAACATCGGTTGATGCGTACTTAAATATCGGCCGAAGCATCCCTTTCACCAATTCGGGATTATATAGCAAAAATTGTGGAATGGATGGGTAAGTCACGTCAAGCGTAGCCGCACAGCCATTGCTGAAGTTCTCCTTGGAAATGAACAGAACTTCTCCATCCGGACCCGCTACGATTTTGTGGGCGGCAATCGCTTGCCGGTAAGCGAGGGATACCAGGTCTGCATACTTTTCGCTTCCCGATGCCGAGGCGTCTTGATACAATTTTTCAGCAAACCGTTCGCATTTTTCATACAACGTATCATATTCTTTTAGCGCCTGCTTTATCGCCTCTTCAATCGTCTCTCCGTCTTTTCTCCAATAGGCATCCAGCTTTTCGTGAAAATATTCAATCGATTTAATATCGTCATAGCCGACTGCAAAAAGCCCTTCTGCATTCTGCTCCGTATCCAGAACGATCGATAGCCCCATGGCATGATTTACGGTTCCGTAGAGGTTTATATCTTCGGAAGCGCTTACTGAAGCGCCGCTATGATTGGATGCGAGATAGACGTACCCCCAGTTAATTCGAAGATCATCCCCGCTTCTGGTTAACGGATGCTGAATTCTGCTGCCCACCTTGCCGCAAGTAAAACCAGGTTCGCTCAGATCCGTGTACACGGTCGGAAACTCATATTTCAAGTTTTGGCATAGCTCTCCATCTACAGTGATGGCAACTGTGACGTCATGTTTTTTCCCGTCGTTCGACTCGGTTGTCACATGAATATAAGACACCGGTCTGGACATGAGTTTCAAATCATCCAACAGCAATGGAGTCGTGAACGTAACGGTTAACCGAATCTCATCACATGCAAATTCGTATTGGCTTGACAATGCATGAATATCCAATTTTGTCTGCTCCATGAGCAGGCTATCCGGCTTAACGCCCATGAAAACATATTCTTTTCCATCTACAAGCACAGTGCCGGTCATCCGGTGTGGCTTGCCCGTCCAATGCTTGGTGTCCGATTCATTGAGCTTGTCTGCCATAGACCAGATGGAAAAATAAGGATCAACCGTAATCAGCGGAACAGCTGGTGCACGAAGATTCATTTGGATTCCTCCCATTAATGCGTTTCTTAGTGTATAATTTATCATGTTCCAAAACGTAATTTAATAGGATTTATCATTGTATATGTGAGGATTATCATGATGAACGAAACCATTTTCAATTTTTGGCATCTTAATGATTCCAAGCTTCCACTCAATGTGCTCATGTCGGGCATCTCTTACTGTGATAAGAATTACCGGATCGAACGCCATGGAGAAAACCTGTACTCGTTTGAATATATCATCGACGGCAGCGGCGTTCTAGAGATCAATTCCCAAACGCTGTACCCTCAGAAAAACGACGTTTACATATTGACTAAAAACAGCGACCATATCTATTATTCCAGCGAAGATCAGCCCTGGATTAAAATTTGGATTATTTTTAATGGTGATTTTGCCGAATCTTTATTCAAACAATATCTCCCTGAAAATACGTATCTCATCAAGGAGTGCAACATTCTCTCCTATATGAATGAAATTATTAATCTTTCGTCGGCCACACATATGGACTATCCCAGCTTTATAGACGAAGTAACCGTCCTTCTTCTTAAAATCGTATTGCGCTTAAAGAACCATTTAAAACATAAAGCGCCAACCGTATCCGAGCAGATCAAATCGTATCTGGACGGCAATATCGAGAATAAAGTGGATTTGGACGATCTGTGTGAACAACTCGGCTATTCGAAAAATCATATGATCAAGATGTTTCGGGAAACGTACGGGATCACGCCTTACGCCTATTTTCGCAAACATAAAATTGAATTGGCCGAGCAATATTTACTGAATACCCATCTCAGCATTAACGAAATTTCAAACAAGCTGAATTTCGCCGATCAACATTATTTCTCCTCTGTCTTCAAATCTATCGCCGGTGTTTCCCCTTCAGAGTATCGGCAGATTAAATAATAAAGAATGACGACCAAGGCTCTCTACCCATCGCTGGATTCGCCGGATTTAACCCGGACATCATCAGAAGCCGCTGCGGTCATACCATAGGCTTTAGGCTTTACTGGTTATGGGATAACTCGAAAAATTTTATTAGATGACCGAGCAAAATCTGAGGTTGAGCAGAAATATACGAAACATGATCTCCAGGCACTACGATGAGGTTGGTGTGAAGCAGCTCTGCCATTTCATTGGCGTACTCTGGGCGAATAATATCTCTGTCTCCAGTGACAAGCAGAACGGGCGCGGTAATTTGTTGCAATCGCGTCGGCTCAAGAAAATCCTCTGTATTCGGGTTATTCGCCATTTCTGCACCTTTGGCAATAAGTTTGGACCAGTTATCAGGATGGGGGGCTACACGTTCGTATTCTTGCTTCATCTGTAATGGAAAAGATTCGGCAGAAGCATGCTTTATGCCTTCGACGATATAGGGAAAATAGCCATCCATACTATAAATAGTCGAGGCTAGTGCCAGCTTGCGAACAAGGTGAGGATTAGACTTCGCCAGATGCAGTGCAACTGTGCCACCAGCACTATATCCAAACACATCTGCTTCCGTGATTCCTAGCTGACTCACAAGTTCAGCGGTGTCACGACCCATTTGAGCAAAACTTAAGGGGCGGTTAATGTCTGCGGTATGACCATGGCCTTGCTGTTCAATTAATACTACCTGGCGGTGAAGAGCCAACTCCGGTAATATGGGATCGAACATGCTGGCAGTCGCAAACTGCCCATGGAGCAAAATTAGTGGTTTACCACTCCCATGGATTTCATAATACATATGTAATCCATTTACTTTCTCGTAACCACATTTTTTCCCATTCATGCTTAAGCCTCCTAGCGTTGTATTTGTAAGAAATTCCATTCAAGTTTCGACCAACGGACGACTGGTATTTTTAATAGTATCACAGCAAAAGTTTCCAAGTTCTTTTGGATTGCTATCTTCAACCATGTTCTTGTCGTCTTCCATCTATTCAGATAAATGCGCAGCCGATTTGATATCCTTTTGACTTAAAAATTTCATTAAGTCATGACTCAGCTGCACAATCTCATGGTTAGCACGATTCGCATAGTCCGGTAACATCATATCGCGAACCATTTTAGTTCGTAGCCATGTCATAAAGAACAGATCCAATAATAAGTTTGGAAATTTAAGCACCACTTTAAGCATGGGTGGATCAATTGAAACGCCTGCATTTTGTATGGCCCTTAGATACTCTTTTAAAGTGACTGTTATTTGGCGTGCCGTCTTTCTGGTTCTGACTGTTTTTTTGTCAATTATTTTATTCTCAGAATGTATAACGCCCAACATGGCAATGTCGGATACCGAATGTGTGATGAGATAAGCTTGCATATCCTTTTTAATAACGTAGGGAAGCTTTGCTGTTTTTAATAATTTTGCGAGTTTTTTGATACGTTCTGTCACTTCACCATTCACTTCTCCAAATGCAGTTGCCGCTATAATCTTTGGTAGAAATCGAGCATGCAATACTCCATCTTTCATCTGTCCGCCAAAGCCGGGAAAAGCGGGTAAAAGTCGATCCCCTACGATATCCAGCCACGAAGAAAACCCAATTGAATTACTAGTCATCGTAACGATATGTTTGCTTTGATTATCTTTTAGCGCTAACAACGCTGATTCGGACCGGTCATAACGAACGGTGACGAAAATAAAATCGTAAATATCATCATTTTCGAGCGTATCAATGACCTGCACTTGTATCGATTTAACTGAACCTTGTTCTTTATACTGCAGGCCATTTTCGCTTAATGATTTAAATCTTTTCGAATGGGCAAGTAGGGTAACATCAAACCCTGCTTCAATAAACTTCATTGCGTACATACTGCCGATGACACCTGCACCAAAAATTAAAATTCTATCTTGTTTTGCTGACATGAAAACCACCCCTACTTATTAACATTTCCTTTGGATTATCAGACAACGTGTTGTATGATGTGATCATAAATCTTTATTATTCCTTGATCAACCATCAGTATTTTAGAATTTGTCGGATGATATTTTTATTGGCTAGTAGGAGGGTAACATGAAAAAGCAACCGCAAATAACGGAGAAAACAAGACAAACGTTTATAGAAGTTTTTTGTGAGTTATATAGACAAAAGCCGATTGAGAAAATTTCGGTTCAGGAAATTGCGAATAAGTCAGGATATAACCGCAGCACCTTTTATCAATACTTTACTGATATTTACGAATTGTTAGACTCGGTTGAGAATGACTTATTGAATGACATGAAAAAAGAATTGGCGAATCAAGAGCTCTCGATGCATACGTTTCAAGATACGCTCTATTGTCTGGACAAAAGAGAACATCTCCTGGTTCTTAATGCCCTTTTAGGAGATTATGGAAGTGCCCGTTTTATAAAACGCTTAAAAGAAGAAATCACTGTGGGGCAATTAGAATTAAACGTTCCGCAAAACCATACCTTAACGCCATACTTCATTGAGTTTTACCTGACAACGTCCCTTTCTTTATTTCGGCTTTGGATCCAGCGTCAAAAGGATTTATCGTCAGAACAATTTTTCAAGCTAGTGGAGAACTTATATTCAAGCGGGATTACGCCCTATTTTAAAGAATGAGTCTGTCTTCAGACCGATGAATTCCCGGATCGGCTGTCGTCTATATAAACGAAGGCATAAATGAACACAGACTAATTTGACGAAGAGGTGTTTTGAAAATGGCATTAATGTCCGCATTCACGAGCTTCAACCTGCCTGTAAAAAACGTAGCACAATCGAAAGCGTTCTTCACTGGACTCGGATTCGATCTCAATCCGCAATTCCCCGATAACGAGAATTCGGCAGCCATCATCATCGGCGACAACCTGCAGGTCATGCTGATCAATCAAGCATTCTTTACTACGCTCACGGAGAGGGAAATCGTCGATACGAGCAAGTATGCGCAGATGACGATTGCGCTGGCCTTCGAGAGCCGGGAAAAGGTCGATGAAATCGTGAATACCGCGCTCTCCTTGGGCGGGAAATTGCACGCTGAACCTGAAGATCATGGGATCATGTATCATTGGGGCTTCGTGGACTTGGACGGCCATCTGTGGGCCATTAACTACATGAACATGGGTGCGGCACAAGGTTAAGGCTAACGGGGAGCATGCTCATACCAGGGTTTAAAAAGAAAAGACGCCGGGCATCTTCCCCGGCGTCTTCTTCGCGATGATTAGTTTTGTTCGGTATAGGCTTTGAAATTGTCCATGATCGCTTGCCAGCCTGCTTGCTGGAACTCAACGGGATTGGAGCTTTCCGCGTCGAACGTTTCAATGACCTTCGTCTCATTCCCTTGATCGACGAAAGCAATATCTACTCTTCTTCCGTCTTCCATCGTGTAGCCGATCGCCTCATGCCGATTCACAACATCGTAGACGCCGCCAAAATCAAAGCCCATGCTGCCATCCTTCGCTTCCATCCGTGTCGAAAACTTGCCGCCAACCCGCAGATCGTTTTCCGCTCTCGGCGCATGCCAGTCCTCGGACGCTTGATTCCACTTCGTAATGTGCTCCGGCTCGGACCAATAGCGCCATACTTTCTCGACGGGAGCTTGAATGACGGTTTGTACAGTTACTTTCGTTGGTTGATTCGTTTCCATTGGATTGGACACCTCTCTCATCATATTCGTCGTTTGGTTAATCTCAATGATATAGACGAATGCCAAATACGAAATTCATCGGTCGAGTCGCTCAGACAGCCCAAATCGCGAAAATAATTTTGTATTGATGAAGTTTTGAACGTGCAGGATTTGATTTTCTTTGATTTCGATGACGTGGATGCCCCAGGGAACCAGGCCGGAGCCGTCTTTGTCCGGCATATACTGGGCCAACGCCGGATAACCGCCATTCACCGTAATGGGCACAAAACGCGAACCTTCGCAATGCCAGCGAGTAAGCGAATAGAAGGCGGACAAATCTTCCTTGCCGTGGATCCACATCTCGAAGGGCGGCATCGACATGCAGCCTTCCTCGTGGAACAGCGCTACGAGCGCAGCAATATCGAATTGCTCGAAGGCCTCCACATACCGGGACAGCAGCTCTTGCTCCGGTTGAACGTCCATGCTGCTGAGCTCATCCGAGCGAAGCTGCGCCCGGTCCATCGTCTCTCGTGCTCTCTGTAAGGCGCTGTTCACCGCTGCCGGCGACATCGCCAACGTTTCTGCGATCTGCTTGGAGGACCATTCAAATACATCCTTCAAAATGAGTACCGCACGCTGCCGCGGAGGCAAGGTCTGCAGGAGAGCAATGAAGCACAGTTGAAGGGTATCTCTGCGGACGAGTCGATCCTCCGGATTGCCCCCAAAGTCGGAAGACGGCCAGATCCAGGCAGAGTCCGGCAGCGTGTGGCGCGGCTCGACGATGGCGACGGCCGGGTCGAACAGGTCAACGGGAAGCGCGCGGCGTTTGGATTGCCTCAGCTTGTCCAAGCACAGGTTGGAGGCAATCCGATAGACCCACGTTTTGAACGAGGAATCCTGTCTGAACGTGCTCCAGCTCTGCCAGACCCGAATACTCGTCTCCTGAACAGCATCTTCCGCATCGTCCATGGAGCCTAGCATTCGGTAACAGAACGAGGTTAAGCCCGGCTTCAAGCTTGCAAATAATGGTTCGTCAAATGCTTTCTCGTTCATCGTGTCCTCCTTTAACGATCTCCCCGAAGGGCAGTACCTTCATTATATGCAATGAAGCGGTCTAATTCATCAACGTTTCTGTGCATTCTTTGTTAATTTAACTTGCCCGCTAGTTCAACAAAAGCAGATGATCATGATGGTGAACTGCTTCCCTGGGTTTTATGAAGGATAATTAATTTGTCTGTTTGTATAACGTCCCGAAATACTCCACAACTACCTCACGGAATTCGAGAGCAGCCCGCGAAATGTACCGACTCCTGTGCCATAACAAAGCTATCTCCCGTACCAATTCATGATTCTCTACTTTGAGATATTTGATATGTTCCCCAGAATACCTTGCCGTACTTGGTATAAAGGCTATGCCAATTCCCGCTTCTACTAAAGAACTTAGCCTTGCAGGTTCGTCACCCTCATACACATATGTAGGTTCAAATCCAACCGATTTGCATATAGAATCCACCAGATCACGAGTACCGTAGCCTCTTTTTACACCAACAAAACATTCATCCCTTAGCTCAGTCAAAGATATGCTGTTTCGGTTAGCAAGCCGATGCCCTTGGGGAACAGCTACAAGAATCGGGTCGATGAACATGATTTGACATTCAATGTCTTCCCCTTGTATAGGAGGTGAGGACAAGCAAAAATCAACCTCTCCTCTATGAAGAAGCGTAACCATTTCCTGCGTGGTGAGCATTTGCACATGAAATTGGATATCGGGACGCTTGTTCCGAAACTCTCGAAGGATCTGTGGCAATGTGCTTGCGGTGGTCACCGCCAATTCGAGTGTGCCATGTTCTTGTCTGGACACATCGCTAATCTCCTGCTTCCCCTGTTCCAATTCAAACAACGCCCTTTCAGCACGGCGATAGAATCTGCTTCCAAACTCATTCAATCGCAGTTTCCTACCTATTCGATCGAATAACGGGACCCCCAAATCCTCCTCCAAGCGCCCAATCGTTTTGCTTAGTGACGATTGAGTGACATGCAGACTTCGTGCTGCTTCAGTCATATGTTCCAAACGAGCTACCTCGAGAAAATATTTCAGTTGAAGAAGTTCCATTTCACACTCTCCTTTCATTCCTTTGAGTCAATGAAATCATAACATAAAATGCGTTGGAATAAATAAATGATTTCAAGTACGATGATGACACTACATACAGATCGGAGGGATAAAAATGAGTATTCGCAATAGGTGGTTGATGATCTCCGTTGGACTAGGGATTCTATTGAACCCATTAAATTCTTCAATGGTTTCAGTTGCTATCCCAAGGCTACAACATGTGTTCCAACTCGACTATACAGTGGTATCCTGGATCATTTTTTCTTTCTACATTGCAAGTGCTATCGCTCAACCTATCATGGGAAAAGCCAGCGATTTATTCGGTCGGAGGAGGATATTTCTTAGCGGGCTTGTTGTATCCTTCGTTGCATCATTATTAGCTCCACTATCCCTAAACTTTGGTTGGCTCATCGTGTTCCGCATTGTGCAATCCATCGGAACAAGCATGATGGTTGCGGTTGGAATGGCCATTGTGCGAATTCATATTAGGGAGAAACAAGCGACTGCACTGTCAGTCTTGTCCATATTCCTATCCGGAGCGGCAGCGATTGGCCCCTTTATTGGCGGGGTCATCATTCACTGGTGGGGCTGGCCTGCTATCTTTTTGGTTAATATCCCCTTCGTAGTGACAAGCTTTTTATTAGCTTGGAGGCATATTCCTAATGATGTTCCGTCTATGACATCCGTTGCTCGCAACATGTCCTTTCGCAGATGGTCTGATTTGATTGATGCGCCAGGAGTTCTGCTATTCACCGTGGGTCTGGTTGCTCTGCTCGTTGGATTATTGTCCGCAAAATCATCTGGTCAAATTTCATTTAGTAACGTTATTGTCGGGCTGATTGGCTTCGTTGGACTGGCAGCTTTCGTGCGACATGAGTTAAAAGCGAAGGCACCCTTTATTCCTTTACGCACATTCGCTAAATATCCTGCAATGACTTGGGTCAATGTCGAATTCATGGTCGTTAACTTGCTTTTTTACTCTCTCTTTTTCGGACTTCCTTCCTACTTGCAAATCGTACGTCATGTCAGCGAGTTCCATACCGGGATGCTCATGCTAAGCTTAGGCTTGTGCTCGCTCGTTGCTTCTCCGATGGCAGGACGATGGATCGATAAATCAGGACCTCGACCAGCACTGCTTATGTCCGGAGTGCTGATGACATTTGGGTCCGTATGGATCGTGATCATGACACTGGATCAGACTTCACCGGTTATCAGTGTGTGTGTGGCTTTAGCTGCATTCGGTATTAGCAACGGGTTAAACAGTGTCGCTATGCAAGCGGCCTTATTCAAAAGTTCACCAAAAGAAATTATAGGTGTAGCATCTGGCATATTTAACACCTCAAGATACCTGGGAACCATTCTCTCTTCATTACTCATTAGCAGCGTAATGGGAGATAACTTCAGCTTCGAGGGATTTCGAGTACTTGGGATTATCCTCACGATAATTGCATTGTCCTTGGTATTCGTATTTTGGCGTCACAAGGAGTCCGGGCAGCTGCATGAGTCCTAGTTATCTGACAGATGTAGCTTACCCTTCGTTACTTCAACAGAAACTAAAAAAAAGCCGCATCAATGCGGCTGTTAAGTGTGTATGTTCTTGAAGGAGAATTCACGTAAATCATGAATATCCCTTATCGGGGGACGTCCAAATAACCGGGCGTACTCTCGATTAAATTGTGAAGGACTTTCATATCCAACACGGAATCCTGCGTTAGCTGCATCCAGGTTTTCCGTAAGCAGCAGTCGTCTTGCTGTTTGCAAGCGAATGATCTTTTGATATTGAAGCGGACTCATGGCCGTTACTTTCTTGAAATGTCTATGCAAGCTCCTCGGACTCATCTTGACCGTCTTAGCCAGCTCTTCAATGATTAGAGGCTCGGAATAATGATTTCTGATCCATTGTATGGCTTCGGATATACATTGAGCATAGCTTCCGATCACGGCAAATTGCTTCAGCAGCTCTCCCTTCTCGCCTTGAAGGACCCTATAAAATATTTCCTTAACGATCAAGGGAGCCAGCATCTCAATATCAGTGGGGGTATCCAGAAGTTCTACAAGGCGTAAAACCGCTTTAAGCAAGTCCGAGGTTGACGAATTGAGCAGGATTCCTCGTTCAGTCGTCATCTTCTTCGAAGGACTGGATGTTTTCGATATATCGAGAAGAAGATCCGGATCGAAGGTCAGTTGTAAACTTAGGTACGGATGGCTTGGCGATGCTTGAGTAATTTGTCCGATCACAGGCAGATGAACCGGAGAGACCAAATAGCTACCTGGGTCCACATTATATTTTTCCTCGGCTAATTCCACCGTTTTAGAACCTTGGACAACGATGTAAAGGGAAGGATGGCTGCTACTGTAAACTGGCCGTGACTGCTGAGATTGACGTCTGAAATAAAGCTCAGGAATTGCCATGCTGTGTACGCCATCCATCGGTGTAAGACGATCCATGTACTGGACTAACTCGGAAATGAGCTCTTTCAAGTTTATGCACCAACCTCTTTTGTTCAAAAATCAGTTAAACCCATTATACTTCTCTGGCGGGATTAGGCAAGGAACGGGCATGAATGATCTACCGGTTGAACCGCCACTTTTCTTAAAATGAAATGTGTAAGAGACATATATTATAGAAGAAAGAAGTGGTGAGTGTGTCCGGAATACAAGATAAAGTCATTGTAATAACAGGCGCAAGTGGCGGAATCGGTGAAGCAACTGCAATGCTGCTTGCCGAGAGAGGAGCCCAAGTTGTACTTGGCGCGCGGCGATCGGATCAGCTTGAAGCAATAGCTAACCGGATTGAGAAGTCTGGCGGTAAGGCTGCTTATCTCGTTACTGACGTGAAGCGGTCCGAAGACCTTTCAAACCTTGTCCAATTGGCAAGCGAGAAATTCGGCAAGCTTGATGTTCTTATTAATAATGCGGGTTTCATGCCCATGTCTCCCTTTGACGATCTGCGGGTCCAGGAGTGGGAAGACATGATTGACATCAATGTTAAAGGAGTTCTATATGGGATAGCAGCGGCACTACCCACTTTTCGGAATCAGGGCTCAGGACATTTTATTAACATTGCTTCCACGGCAGCTTATCGGATTTTGCCTAATATGTCGGTTTATGCAGGGACAAAGCTTGCCGTTCGTGCGATCTCAGAAGGTCTGCGTCAAGAGGCCGGCGATAAGCTTCGCGTAACGATTGTTTCACCCGGATTCACAAACACACCTGGATCCATGCAATCGGATGCTCTGGACGCTATAAGGGACCCAGAGATGAAAGCCAAACTCGAAGCTTATCAGAATATTGGGTTATCCCCCTACTCTATCGCTAAAGCTATTGCGTTCGCAATTGAGCAGCCCCATGACGTGGATGTCAGTGAAATCGTGGTCCGCCCCACAGCGCAAGGATAGGAGACGGATCATGCTGACTAAAAACATCAGGAAGCCACCATTTATCGTTACCTTAAAATTGCTCAAAAGTAAGGAATAGTTTTAGATCACATACATGAGTCAGGTTTCATCTACCAGTAAAAGGACGTACCACTGCACTGCGTTGCGGTTTCGGTACGCCCTTTTTATAACAGCTTATTTAACACTTCTTCTTACCCAAAACAGCAGCCTACTCCAATGCGGTGTGCCAGCAAACCAGATTAACGTGTCTTTAAGCAGCACTGCTGCAAATAGGACGAGAAGATTTTTGTATTAATTAGCATGTGCTTGTTATCCCCATCCAGCTTGCTCAGCAAAATCCCTCCCTCCAACAAGGAAAATGCAAATGATGCTAGCGCATCCACATCCAGATCCTCTCTAAACTCCCCAGCTTGAATGCCGTCACGAATGATACTTTTCATCATATCCAAGAACGTATGCAAACCTTGTCTTGCCCGACCACAAAGCTCTTTATGCGTATCGTCACTTTCTACAGCTGTATTCTGCATAGGACATCCGCCGATAAATGGTGGATTGTTTACAACGTCCTCATAGACACGAAAAAAAGCCATTAACTTTCCTGAAGCAGACTGCTCTTGGTCGATCGCCTCAGAAAATTTTCTGTTGACCATGCCGGCAGCGTAATTGTAAGCTTCCAGCGCGATCTCGTCTTTACTGGCAAAATGTCGATAGATGCCCCCTTTCTTAATTCCTGTGTCGGCAATGATATCGTTTAGCGATGTGCCGGCATATCCTCTCTGGTTAAAAATTTCAGCCGATTTCATAATGATAAATTCCCGTGTTCGATCCCCTTTTTTCATGTGCTCCTCCGTATGAACCTCTTTTATTTCAATAGATGTAAATAAATTATACAATTCTGGCCTTGTCATTTACTAGAATCCTGATAATATAAAAGATACCGTTTGGTCTCTTTTATTGTACAGCAAGCCATTCCAAAATGAAATAGCGCTGGGTTTGGAATAAATAAACTTTTTAGGAGGATTGTTCAATGAGTAGAAGTAGGCATTAGATCGCTAGATATGTAACCTCTCACAATATAAGAAGGAAAGAAGGAAATCTCATGGAGGATGCTCTCCACAAAACGAAGACCGAGAAAAATGAAGTTCTCTTGCTTCCGCGTGAAGGCTTTATTATTACGTTGCTTTGCATTACTGTTGTGTTAGTCACCATGAATACGGCCATGTTTAATTTGGCATTAAGCGATTTAAGCCATGATTACAACCTGCCTTCATCTATCGTTTCGTTGACCGTCACCGGCTATTCTATTATGTTCGCCATCTCCTCGATCACCTACAGCCGGTTGTCTGATTTGGTTCCGCTTAACCGATTGTTCGGCATTAGTCTGGTTTTGACGGGAGGCGCCTCGGTTGGGGCGATGCTGAGCAACCATTTCTGGGTGCTGCTAACTGCCCGCATCGTGCAGGCTGCCGGGGCTGGGGCGGCACTCTCCCTGTCCATAGTGCTCCTAGCCCGTTACATACCTCAGGTACGCAGGGGGAAATCGATGACGTTCATCATGTCCTCCGTGTCACTGGGTTTTGGACTTGGCCCGGTCATTGGCGGCTTTGTGGTGCAATATCTCGGTTGGAAATATCTTTTTGCCATTACATCCTCGCTGTTGTTCATTGCCCCGCTGCTTATGTGCTTTATTCCAAAAGAGTCGATGTCCAAACGGTCTTTCGATGTAATGGGAGCAGTGACACTGAGTGCAGGTACAGCAGGTCTGCTGCTATTTTTCACCAACTATCATCCCGTTGCCTTGTTGATCGGAATTTCAGGGATAATCGTCTTTGCTCTGCATATCCGCCGAGCGAAACATCCATTTGTGCTGCCATCATTATTAGCGAACAGAACCTATCTTACGCTTGCTTTCATCGGAGTCTTAGCCTATTTATGTAACTTTGCAACGCTTTTTTTGCTACCGCAAATGCTTTTGAAACATTTTGGTTTGAGCGCAAGTCATGCCGGATTTGTTATTTTTCCAGGTGCTATTTTGTCTACATTGCTATCAAGGAGGGTCGGGGCGATGATCGACGAGCGGGGAAGCAGCAGAATGCTGCGTACGACTCCTATGCTCCTATTATTGGCGGCCGTATTATTCGCAGGACTGGGAACCCACTTTTGGGTGGCCAATGTTTTTGTATACATGCTGATGAATTTAGGCTTTGCTATCATTAGCAGCAGCGTTTCTAACGAAATTTCGTGCATACTCCCCTCTTCTCAGATGGGTTCAGGAACGGGATTGTACCAACTGATGCAGTTTATCGGCGGCGCATTCAGCATTGCGGTGATGTCCAGTGCAATGGAATGGCAAAAGCATCTTCCGCCTAGCCAGACGTATGCCACCCTATTCTGGGGGCTTGCCGTGGTGGCGGCTATATCCAATTTGTGTGCCTTTCTATACCTAAGACGAATAGCCCCAAAAGCCACATCATCATCTTCATTTTAGCAAAGTGCAGTTGATTCAAGTCGAGCTGCTGTTCTAACATAGGGAGGATGCCACTTTGGTGTGAATGTCTGTAACTTCAATACCCTCAAAACGCTCTACTTTTACAAGCCTATATCAGGAGGTAAATGCCCATGATCCCAACAAGTGAATGGCTGTCCCATTGGGAGCAGCAGCGTTGCAAATTGAAATGCCCTGTAGATTTGAATGATTATTTTATTTTGCCTGAAATAGCAGGCAAGCAGCTGGCAGTTATAGATTTTGGTCCCACCTCCATTCCTACCGGCCAAATTCTTGTTCGCGACCCGCTATGTTATTTGGGGAGTATAGAGGAGCAGCCTTATTTCCAAACAGCGTCCGTTGGAACCTACTCAGCCGAAGCCTGTGTGGTGAAGCCGGACGAGGAGGGTGACTGTGCCCGCTATGCCGCCGTTCGTCTGCGATTTTCCGATGTTCCTGCCGTCCGGTTCGAGGAAGCTCTGATTGGACATGAAGATATTTTAGGGATGGGAGACGGAGAGTTTTTTGGATTCAATGTAGATGCCGGTCTGGCATGTATTTGCGATAAGCAGGCGCATCAAGCTTTTTGCGACTTTGCTAGTCGGTGGCATCAAGAACATCCTGATGGTAATCTTTACGATGATTATTTTGCAGCCCTGTTTGCCAACAGTTATCGCGAAAATCCACAGTATCAACGCAGTGGTGGCGATTGGCTAAACTGGAAAATCCCTGATACCGAGTACCATATCCCCATGTTCCAATCCGGATTTGGCGATGGCGCTTATCCGGTTTATTGGGGATACGATCAAGCAGGTAAAATTTGCCAAATCGTCGTTCAGTTTATTGACATTCAATTGGCATATACGTAAGTCAGTTCTAAGGAGAACGACCGTCATAGGCGTTCTCCTTCTCGTCAC
The DNA here is from genome assembly GCF_025809195.1 of Paenibacillus sp. PSB04. Taxonomy (NCBI): domain Bacteria; kingdom Bacillati; phylum Bacillota; class Bacilli; order Caryophanales; family Paenibacillaceae; genus Paenibacillus; species Paenibacillus sp. PSB04. The sequence continues at coordinate 4,829,030 of NZ_CP081301.1, read as the reverse complement.
ACTTAATCTTTTTATTGCCTCTCTTGCTAACTGCTGGGCGTAACCTTCACCGAGGCCACACCACCAAAAATTCCGGATGACGAGCTTCGATATATTCATCACTCAGTGAATACAGAGGGTTACCCCTGTTTGTTACATATGTACCACCCCTCCTTACTCCTCACAAACATCGGTAAGATTTTACAATGAGGATATGCTGTGAGTAAAATCAGTCTTTTGCTCGTTTACGATACTATCAAAAGGTAGGAGCAGGGAATTCATCAATTCTCAACCGAAGTAAACTATATGGTTTTTCCCGCAGGTCTTTCCCATAATGAAATCTCGCCTGCCGATGTAGTTGATTCACAATGACATATAAGTATTGATCGGGGCCAATCGAAAAAGTATCCGGCCATAAAATTCTCGGATCATGTGCGATGGTTTCCATTGCGCCATTCGGCAATATTTTCCGGATGCTATTATTTTCATAGTCTCCTGCATAAACAGTTCCTTTTGAGCCGGTGATCATTCCATCAGACGCACCTTTTTCCCCCCAATACTGCACATATTGAGATAAATTCATGTCCTGTATCCTTCTGTCTCTTAGGGCTTCTGTTGAGATCGAGAACAGATGACGGCTGGTTAACGGAGCATAAAATAAAACCTTACCATCAACAGAAATCGCTAAACTATCGGAAGCCATTCTAAAAGGCGAAGTTGAGCCGTCCGGGTTTCGATTCATCAAAATTCTACCCTCTACTTTTGGTAAAAAATGAGAATCAGGTGAAGTTGATACTGCCCCATTTAACCGTCTAAACGCGTTTCCATTGTCTAAATCCACGACGATAATAGCCCCTGGCCCTCTGGAAGAAGAATCCGTTATATATGCATAACCTGCTCTACCTACCCGAAAATCCAAACGGACGTCATTCAGATAAGTTGTTGGCAAAACAACATCTTCAGTAAAGGTATATACTCTCCTTATTGTGTTCGTGCTTAAATCAACAGCAACTAATTTTGCTCCCCCTTGAATAGGTTCAGAAAAATTTGGTGCCCCTGTATCCAGTACCCAAAGTGTTCCTCTTCCGTCAGCAACGATGCTTTGGACACTGACGAAAGACATCGTTATATTTGCAGTATTAACCAAATTGGTTTCTAAATTGGGATAAGGCTGCAACTCACCCTTTACAATTTCCGCCACAGTAAATTGGACATCGTCTCCCCATTTTGGAAAGCATACAAAAATACGACCGGTTTCCGAAACACTGACACCAGTAGGCATAGCCCCATAAAAAGCATGCACTAGCTCAAACTGTCCAAAATACTTTTCCATAGGTAACATAGGTTGCATGATATCCTCCTCATCAAATCTAAACGGATATCACCTATATATGATGAAAATTTGATGTAGTGCCTGGTTCTTGTTAAATTCATTTCATTTGTTTCTATTTTTTAACCAGCTGTCAAACTCAGTTGCAACAAGGCGTTCACCTGTTAATCCTTCAGATTGCTCGGAAGCAAGATAAACGATAGGTTTCGCCATAATTTCCGGCTTCAGAAGCTGAGAGTTTCCTTCAAATTCCCTTTTCACTTCCTCAGGTATCATTCCGGTTACGGTGGCCCCGCCAGGAAGAAGCATATTTACCGTCACTCCAAATTCACGCAGGTCTTCAGCCATGATAAATGACAGGGACTCTGTCGCGGCACGAGAAGGGCCATATGGGACAAATCCTTTTCGTTTCATCGTTTCATAATTCATCGATATATTGATGATTTTTCCTCTTCCCTGCTCGACCATCAGGGGAGCGAATCCCCGGGAGGTTAGGAAATAACCGGTCACATTTGTATCGATTAAATTTCGAAATCCTTCCGGAGTGACCTGATAGAAAGGCTGCGGTTCGGTAAGGAATTTTGGGTTAACAGTCCTCATGCCTATCCCGGCATTGTTCACGAGGACATCGATTTTCCCCCATTCCGCTTTTACCCAGTTCACTGCATCTTGCACCGATTCCTCAGACTTGACATCCAATGGAAGTTCAAAAACATTCGAATATCCCTTATCCTGAAGTTTTTTTACAGCTTCCGTCATTTTTGGTCCCGGACGGGATGCCACTGCAACCGTTGCTCCTTCAACAAGAAGTGCTTCTACCATGGCAAATCCTAAGCCGCTTGATCCACCTGTAACAACAGCATGTACGCCAGTTAATACTTTTGCCACACTTTATCACCTCATGTTGGGTTTAATTTTCTCCAAACTCAATCTTACTTTCAGTATCTAAAAAACCTGGAATGGTTAAAAATCAGGGAAATCCCTACTGTGCTACAGCTTTATTATAACCCCAATTCCTGTGAACAATAAAAAAGCTGACCCTGTCAGTGTTCATAACAACCTCAGGGCCAGCTTGACTTCATGACGATTTGGCTTGATGATTTGGGATTATAATGTGTTTCCATTAGTTTGGATCTGAAATATCAATTATACGAGTTCGACCCAATTAGATGATTGGATAATTCAACTTGTAACTTGGGTAGCAATAGTACGGTGGTCTAAGTCCAATTTTAGACATCGGCCAGGAATCCTCTATATAGACCATCTTTACTTTTTCATTTGAATGGTTTACTAGCAATAGCTTTACTTCTGGATTAAATTCATATCTCAAAGTGGTAACTCCCTTCCATTAAGAATGTGTGGATTCTCCCCCATCCACATGAAGAACTTGACCAGTAACAAAACGAGAATCATCGGAAGCAAGATAGACATACGTTGGTGCAAGTTCAAATGGATGGGCAACTCGTTCCATTGGATTAAATGCTCCATATACAGCGACTTGGTCAGACGAGAAACTTGCTGAAATAAGCGGGGTCCAAATTCGGCCGGGGGCGACGGCATTGACTCGGATGCCTTGTTTCACGACATTTTTTGCCAAGGCACGTGTCCAACCAACGATTGCGCCTTTTGTGGACGTATAATCAATCATTTGCTGCTCACCCACATACGTCACTACTGAAGAAGTGCCTATGATTGAGCTGCCTGGTTTTAAATGAGGAAGCGCTGCTCTTGTTGTGTAAAAATGAGAGTATATATTTACTTTGAAGGTGTCATCAAATTGCTCATCTGTAATGTCAAGCAGACTTAGTTGTTGGAATTGAATACCCACGTGGTTACAAAGAATATCTAGACGTCCAAACGTATTTACTGTTTGTTCTACAATGGAGATACATTGTTGTTTGTCTCGCAAGTCACCAGGCATTAGAATACAGCGTTGTCCGAGTTGCTCGATCCTCGTTTTTGTTCTATTTGCATCCTCATGTTCATCTAAGTACGAAATAGCAACATCTGCTCCTTCTTTAGCAAACGCAATTGCAACTGCTGCACCAATACCACTGTCACCTCCTGTAATAAGTGCAACTTTTCCTGTTAACTTTCCGCTCCCTTTATAATTCGGATTTTCGATAATTGGAAGGGGTACCATTAATTTTTCCACGCCGGGATGGCTCAACTGACGCTGTTCAGGCAAACTTATCGGAATTTCTTCGTAACGTGTGATTTTCCCATAGTTCGGGTACATAGGATAAGGTTGAGTTATCATGTTCGCTTTAAACATTTGTTGCATTTGCCTTATTTGGTCTAATTGACGACTTTGGTCCTTTGGATCCATGGAAACCTCCTATAGAAATCATTTTCTTCTACAGGATGTATATGTTGTTTACTGCAAATAAAGTAAAAAAATTGTTTGCTTTTCGACACAGATGCGTATTTTCCCTCATAAGAGACAGCATTTTACGTTATTGAACTGACCTTTAGACAAGGATCTTTACTCAAAGTTCTAGCTCCTTGCAGCATTTATAACGAAAAAAAGCCGCAACTCTGCGGCATTTTAAGCGTGTCCGTTCTTGTCATCTTACTGTTAGTTAAGCATCGGATTGCCCTCTGTTTCTCCATCACACGAGGCTTCACTAGCGTGGCCGTGGTTCGTTCAGGAATCGTTGCAACAGACATGTTCTATCTTTCTGAAAGTTAGGAAAAAGACAGCCGGCTTTTGGGGGCGGCTGCCTTTAATGTTCATTGAGTTAACGTTCCCCGTTAGCTGAGAAATATTGAGATTGCTACTCTGCCTTAGAAGGCAGCTTTAAAACATATTCTTCAACTTCCTCAGCACGTGCATTGGAAAACCCCTTGTCTTCACCACAAATCTTAAATCCGCATTTTTCCAATACCCGAATAGAAGCTGTATTATCTTTTGCTGCACGAGCAAATAAGGGACGAATGCTTACATACTCAAGAAGTTGAGAAAGAGATCTAGTTGCAATACCTCTTCCCCAATACTCTCGTCCGATCCAGTAACTGACTTCTGGTTCACCGAACTGTTCAAAACTCGAAACATGCCCCGCCACTTGATCGTTAAAAAGCACGGTCTTTTTTATAATCCGATCGTCGTCTAATATCTTGTGCCAGTGAGACATAAAGGCGATCTTGTCCGTTGGATCTTTGGCAGTAAAGGCAGCCATATGGTTGGCAATCTTGTCCAATTGCTGCTCAAAAAATATCGGCAAGTCATCTTTATTCACGTCTCGCAATATCACTTCGTTATTCATATTCCACCTCACTAAGTGATGTTTTCCGATCCGAACGAAAACGTCCTATTGAAAACGGCCTTTCACCAGACCAGGGAAATGAAAATATCAGTCCATAGACGTTGTCGTTATCGTCCCGCATCCGTTAAATGATGCGAAATGCTGAAAACAATGGTTCATTGCTGTTCGCAACTGCTTTGTTGGCTGTATGCCGTTCTCGTACCATATATTTTTAACAATGAGTGTACCGGTTTTTCGCTCCGCGATGATTTCAGCTCGTCCGATTAGGCTTTCTCCGTATAATAGAGGCAGCACATAATAACCGAATTTCCGTTTGATTGCGGGCGTGTAAATTTCCCAGGTGTAATCGAAGCCAAACAATTCGCTGATCAGCTTTCTGTCCCAAATCAAATTGTCCAGCGGGGCAATCAGCTCGCAGCGAAATTTCGGTTCCGGATTTTGCAGGACGGCTTCAATTAGCGGCAAGTCCTCTGCGCGGCAGTACAGCGTATCCTTCAATTGCTCTACGGCAATAGCAACAATGCGAGCTTCGTCCAACAACTGCCGGAAAACCTCGTTACGCTGCACCGCTTTCAATCCCCATATGTTCAGCCAAGCATCGGATGCCCGATTCCATAACAGGCCAACAGCACCGATCCGGCGCAGTACCCGCCACTTGTGATGATCAAGTTCGGCCATCAGCGGCTCCGGCGCATTCAGCAGATTTGGCGGTATGTATTTTTCGGCGATATCGTAATATTTACGTGTTCCTTTTTTGTGATGGATAATCAGCTCGCCTGTCGAGTACATCTGTTCCAGCACCGACCGGGAAGTATTGTTTCCGCTGCTCCAGTGGATGGCCGATTGCCAAGAGAAATTCCCATCCAATTGTAGATCATCCGAGCTTAGCGCACCGTGATTGTGGATGTGAATCCGCACTTGCTCAGTCAACTCTTCCATTCCGGGGTAGCGCTCGGCATGTTGTCGGGCGGCCTGCCTGTACCGCTCAAAATACGGCCAGTCCTCGAGAGGCATAATAGCCAGATTCTTGTCAGGATAGTCGATCAGGTATCTATCTTTATACAGCAGCTCGTCGAGCATGTTCTTGGTAAATCCTTTGATTCGCGACTGCAGCACCAATTCGGCGTTTTTTCCGCAAACATCGATGGGATCGTATTGAATACAGCCGACCTGCCGCACAAAATCCAATACTCCCTCTTTTCCAGCAAATTGATATTCACCTAGGAGCCCGTGCTTCAATAACAGAAATTGTCTTGCCTGGCGGTTTGTCAATTCGATCATGAACGCATCGACTCCTTAACGAAACATTCGGGAGCTTCGTCTGCAATCCTGTTCCCTAATACCGAAAAGGGCTCTTTTTCAACGATTCCAACCACGCCTATTCCCCCTATCTGTGGAAAACGCGAAAACAAACACACGTTCCCATACATTTTACCATTATTTAGAGAATAAAAACAAGAAGGATTGAAAAATAACACTCGCCCGATCAGATCTTCCAAGGAAAAGGGGCACCCGATTTCGAGTGCCCCTTCAACCTCTATCACCAAGCCCTCATCACCCGTTGGCAGCCGATGAATAGACGACCGGGAAATGATCGCCCATCAGAATGTCCCCTTTGTTAACCGTGACATATGACAGCATCGGATGGCTGCCGTCCGGTTCGTAACGGGTATGTCCCGGCATGTAGTGAACGGCGATTGCCCGCCGTTTAAGCTCCGAACGGTTATGGGGGCTTCCGTGCCAAGTCAGGCAATGGTGGTAGCCAACCTGCCCCTTCTTGATTTCAAACGGTACCGCTTCCACTTTTGCTTCCTTCGGCAACAGCTCGGGCTGACGATGAAAAGGCATAAAATCGGGCGTGTTCGCCAAATAATGTTGATGATTCCCCCACTTATGGCTGCCGGGCACCATCCACATGCAGCCGTTCTCGATGACCGCATCGTCGAGCGCGACCCAAGCGCTGACCAAGTCCGCGGGCTGAATGATCGGCCAAAGCGGGTGGTCCTGGTGCCAGAGTGTCGGACCGCCGGAGACAGGTGGTTTGTATTGGATTTGATCATGCCATATCCGCAGCGTATCGGTGCCGCACAGCTGGGCGATCTCCTCACAAATGACTGGGTGAGCGGCGTGCTGAAAGAAAGCGTCGCTGGCCATCCAAATGTTGACGATTTGCACCACTTTCTCACTGACCGTCATTTTCATCCCCTCATGAAGGGAATCGCTGCTTTCCGCGAGCATGTTTCGGTTCAGTACCGGTTTATTCACCGACTTCCCTTCCATGACTAAATCAAGCTCTTCTCGTAGTCGCTCCACTTCCTCGTCGTTTAAGACAATGCCGCCCTTCACAAAACCGTTTTTCTCGAATTCGGCCAATTGATTTGCATTCAGCAACTTACCTCACGCTCCCGCCCGTTTTATAATGATGGATGTAAACGCCTTCCTATAGGTTTATCATAGATGGTGTGCTCATTATTGTATTTTCCGAAATCCATCATCTTTTTGGGTATTTGCAAGTTTAAGCTTCAGACGGAGGAGATTGGTCATGTATACCGGTACATTAGATATGATTACGCCAACGGTCAATTTCTCTGCCAGGGCAACGGCGGAGGCGGGAACGGACTGGGGGTATCGGAAGATCCCCGACAATCAGCTTTTCTATGTCGTGTCCGGCTGCGCAGAGCTCGAGATTGGAGGACAACAAGTAACCATTCGGCCGGGAGAATGCGTTTGTTACGGTCCGGAATGCCAAACAAAGCTGACGGCTATTCGAACGACTGATTATATCAGCGTTCATTTCCATTGGCACGCCTCTTCTCCTTTGCCCGTCCATCCCGGACTCCAAATCAAATATGGCGATCCGGGTTCGTTCAGTGCCCCGCAACTGTCCGTTTTTCATATACCGTCTTACGGAGAAGTGAAAGTTCCAACCTTGCTAACCATTGCCGGACTTGAACCGATCCTGTCTAAAATGGTTAAGGAATACGAATCCGAGCTCCCAGGATATACGCTGACACTGCGTTCGCTTATGATGCAGGCGATTACGCTGATCTGTCGACAGCTGCTCGGAAACGACTCCGTACAGGGTTCGAGGAACAAGATCGAACCGGCCATTCAAGCAATGCAGGATGAGCCCGGCATAAACTGGTCGGTTGCCGCACTTGCCAGCTTGTGCGGCTATCATCCGGTACATTTCACCAAGCTGTTCAAACATGAATTGGGGGTGACACCGAAGCATTTTATTATCAGAGAAAGGATCAAACGGGCGAAGCTCGCGCTTCTGCAGGGCGAGAAGCTGGAATTAATCGCTGAAAGATACGGTTTTAAGAGCCTTCACTATTTCAGTTATCAATTCAAGCAGGAGACAGGTCTCACGCCGACGGAATTCCGAATGAACGGCCGGACCGGCGGAGATGGATAGCGCCTTTGGCCATCGTTGGAATAGCTTAACCGTTCATCATGACCGGCTGCCGGCGCTGGCTTAACGAATCGATTGTCGGGTTGTTTGGTCGTAAAGGTCCGCAAGCGATTTGGCAATCCGCTCGATGACCGTCTTCGAACGGTAATACCCGCCGTGTGAATTAAGTGGGGTGCTGGCCAGAAAACCCGGGTTTCTGACCTCCACATCTTCTGTCACGGCCGCATCATACTCAGCGCTTAGACGCTTGAGCGGATAGGCGATCACATCATCTTTATCGTAGAAATTAACCCATTCGCCGTATGGGAGCCCCTCGGCCAAAAGAGCTGGCGAAGGAAACGATATCGGCTTGCCGAAGTCGTTATACCGCATCGTCCAGATCGCGATCGGGCTGCCCATTGTGTAAAAATGTGTTAGTGTATCCCCACGAACCAGTGCAGAAGGATTCTCACTTATTGATGCAAGCTTGCCGCTTGGCAGCCTGCCATTTTGCAGGTCGTATATGAAGTTACTCGCGATGATCGTGCCAAGACTGTGGCTAATGATGCACAGCGGGGCGCTGGGTTCTGTGCACTGCGCGAGCTCCTGCAGCTTTTCATAAAATCGTTCGTGAATTGCGGTGTAGATGTAGTTCCGATCATCGTCACCTGCTTTGTGGGGCAGCGGTTGATAGGCAATCGCGTCACCTAGAAAGCTGATGGCGTACCCCCGTGCATCGATCCACTTGTTCCAGTGCAGATGGTCAGGCGCAAGCTTTTCCTTGAGCTCATCTTCCAGCCGGTCCGTGATGTCCGCCCAATAAATCCCCTTGCTGACCAGCTCCACCGCTGGACATATTTCACCTAACCGCTTGCTAATGAGCCCTGCCATCGCCTCATGAAAATGTTCTTTTTGCTTTCCAATGCCGTGTACAAACCCTACCGCGATTTTCATCGAATTCCCCACCACCTTCATCGCAATTCAACTTCCATCTCATTCTAATTATAAGGGAGAGCATGGGGGCCGATCCAACAAAGAACAGCTGCCGCTTCTGGATAAAGGCTGTGTGCTCGAGGAGCATGGCAGGAAATTAAGTGAGATGGTTTCTCGTTCATTTAAGTTCCTTTTTTGTACTGTGCTTGGGATTGTGCCAATATACTCTAAAGATATGATATGACAATGGCTTCTTCTATTTTCAGGAAGGAAGATCAGCACATGCCGATAAGTCCGCAAATGCTGCAGAGGGGCGATACTGTTGGAGTCGTTACGTTGGGGAGTCCGCTCGCTGCAGACGTAATTAATGCACGAATCGAAATTTTGAGATCAATGGGATTTAATGTTGTATTGGGTCAATATGTATATGCACAAAACGGGTTTCTTGCCGGCACAGACGAGCAGCGGGCTTCTGATTTGATGATGATGTTTCAAGACGAGCGGGTTAAAATGATCCTACCCACCAGAGGCGGTACAGGAGTGGCGGGAATTCTTCCTTACCTTGATTATACGGTGATCCGCAATAACCCAAAAATTGTGACAGGTTACAGCGATATTACGGTACTATTAAACGTAATGCATCAATATGTAGATTTAATAACATTCCATAGTCTGCTGCTCATTGACTTCAAACCCGATACGCCCGCTTATAATTTCGATCAGTTTTTCTCTGCGACATCCGTGTATTCATCAACCCGGACCCTCTTCAATCCGCCGGGGATGCCACTGATCAGCCGTGTTCCGGGCAACGTTACTGGGCAGCTTGTGGGCGGTAATCTGACCTCCTTTATCGATACGTTGGGCACGCCTTTCGAAATTGATACAAGGGGTAAAATTCTCGTCCTTGAAGAAACACACGAACCTACCAATACCGTCTACAGGTACTTGAATCATTTGAAGCTTGCCGGAAAATTTCGTGACTGCATCGGCATTATTATGGGAGAGTGCTCAGGCTGCCAGGCGGCTTATGGTAAATCCTATGAGGATTTAATCAACGAATTTGTTGTACCTCTCGGTAAGCCGCTGATAACGAACCTTGCCACAGGTCATGGCTTTTATAAAGCTGCTTTGCCAATTGGCGCAACGGTTAATCTCGATTCAGTCAATAATAGAATAACTATAGTTGAACCTACCATCAGCGTTATGCAATCGTTATGACAATTCGTATCCAGGTGCGACGGTATATTCGGCTAAGGCAATCCGTAAGTGTTAGTAATTTACTTTCGTCGGCGATTATTTTATTTGATTTGACGGATGATCTCGTCAACGACGTGCTCGATCGGCGCGGTGGCGTCAATGATAATTCCGTTTTTCGGAATGTCTTCTTTCGTTTGGTGCAATCGCGCAATGAGTTTCCGTTCGGATGGCTTTCCACCCCACTCATTCTCCGGTCGCTCGTCAAGCCGCCGGTTCAATGTGTCCAGGTCGACATCAAGGACAAACACGCCGTCAAATAGATCTATGAATTTGGAAAAGTTCCTAGAACCACCGCAAAAAAATGTTACCGCTTCATCCTGATTGGCGACCAGAGCTTTTACTTTATCGACATGCCAAATGTGGTGCTCGTGCGTGATACCATCCGTCCGTATCCCCGTTTCCGGATCGCCTTGATAAGCCAATTCACGGTCACCATGAATGGCATGGTAGCCGCGCCGCTGCAATTCTATGCAGACCGAAGTTTTGCCGGTGCCAGAGACGCCTTCAATCAGATAATTCCTAATGCCCATGGCCAGACCCTCTCATTCTCCCATTACTTCTTATTCGTTTGGAATTAATTCATATAAGTCACGAACATCACAGCCGATGGAATCTGCGATCGATATGGCAATTTTGAGTGGCATCACTCTTTTGTTTTCCATAAAGTCATAAACCCGTTCCGGTTTAAATAGCAAGTCTTTTGCCAGCCATTCCGCTGACTTTCCGGATTCCAACAATCGTTCATTCAGCAAGCAACGTCCAAGTTCAAATTTCAATTAGCGATGACCTCCTGCGTAAGAAAGTAGTTATTTAACCTTAAGCGTTGTCCATTGCCAGCAAGAGTATACTTTATAATGGGGACCTAAACGATAAAATTCCACATGCGTCTGCCCAATTGGAAGGGCGAGTTCCATCGCCGGACTATATTTGCTTATTTGACCCGGATCCTTAGGAAACGGCAGCCGGCCAAAAAGCGGGCCACTTTGAAATGTCTTCTATGAGCTATTTCTTGTGATAGAGAAATCGCTTTTACCTTCATTAATTGATCGGTTCCAAGTCGCCTGGATATTCAGGAACTGGTACCTTTTTAGCTTCCTCCTCCGTACCGACAAAGAACTTTTCAACTTTAGGATATAGCTTACTGCTGTTATTATCATGAAAACTGCCTTCTCCTATAGTGTGATTATGGATTAGCTCCTCCATATCGATTTTCTTGCGATTCCCATTATCATCAACATAATAATATTCATCTGTAGCTGTACCATATTCTGGTTCTAAAGCAGATGCTTCATAGATTCCATTATTAGATATATGGATGATATTTTTACCACCCCTCTTTTCAAATTTCTCTCCATCTGGCTGACTGTAAATAATCTGTACCCAACCCACGTAACCTTCCGGAATTAATATCACATTTGGTGTTCTTATACTGCAAGCATTTGCTGTCATAGTAATTGTCAGCAATGCTGCAACAAAAAGTAATTTTTTCAAATTTTCCTCCTACTCACGGATAGTAATTAAGCGAATATCTCATGTTAATGTCCATTTTCACCTGCAGGGTATATCTTCAGCCTTATTTATTTCCATCTCTTTCTTGTCACCCTAAAAAGAGTTTATTTTTGAATCAAAATGTTGATTATTCCATTACTCTTTGTATAATGAACTTTCTTTCCGTATGCCTCTGCAATTCCTCTGATTGGCAAATATACACGCCCATTTTTCAAAATCGCTTCTTGACGAAGCTCAAAGATCTTGCCTTTATCTTTAAATTCTTTTTCCCCGATCTTAATCTTAATTCGCTCCTTTATATAATCGTCCGAATCGGTAAATGCAAATATCAGAGTTTTCTTCGTATTGTCCCACCAGATCCCTTTACCTGGTACAATAAAAGGAAGTGCGCCCGTTACATAAGTGGGATTCACCAAGATATTTCCATTATCTATCGTGTAATCTCCATTGCTTAATGTTGCTTCACTTCCATCTGGATACCCTACTTGTACAGAGTCGGGAAAAGGTGCTGCGGTAGCGGGAACGTCAAGTGCGATTAAGCCTAGTGAACACAATACAGCTGTGAGAATACTCCGCATCTTCATTAAATAAACTCCTTTTCTATCATTTTTTGATTACCTACTAATACAACGATAATGTAAGGATATTGTTGCATTATCGTAAAAACACAAAAAGCCGCAACTAGCGGCTAAAGAACATACATGTTGTTCTTGTCGTCTTACAACTACTCAAATTAATAATTCTGCTCGTTCCTTGCAGGCAAAAAAATCACATGGCTCCATAAGGAAAACTCGTGCCTTCATTTCTCAAACCCCTACTTTTCTTTCCAATCCAAGGACAGATCTATAAGCCCTACCAACGTTATAAGCGCCAACCTTGTATTTGTAATTCATATCAATTAAGGCTAACTAATTCTACATTATTACTCCGAGACGAGTTCCCGGATCCCCCGGATGATCTGCTCCCGTGCCTTAAGCTTGTCCTTGAGCCGACCAATTTCGGCCTCTGCATCTTCTGACCTGCCTGTTCCTTTGAATTCAAATCCGGTAATAATCCAATCGGTGGACACCTTGTACAGGTCGGCCAGCCTGGACAGCGATACCAGATCCGGTTCGGTCTTTGCGGTTTCATACGCGCTCAAGGTTTTATTGTTGATCTGCGTCAAACGAAATACTTCCATTTGCGTTAGTTTACGGTTAATACGGGCGTTGCGTAAACGTACGGCGATATCCTCCAATTGCGTCTTTGCCATGCATCGGCCACTCCTCCATAGAAATTCTATAGACTTTATCGTCTAAAGATAGAACGCACGAAAATCGAAAAAGTCCCATGGCAGGCTGCCCTTTTATGAAATTAGTAAGAACCTTTTTCTCTAAAAATAACAAAATGGATGCTAGTAAGCCCAACAGCTATCGTGTACCGCAAGCTGGTGGTCCAACTTGAGAACTTATTATGTCTGAATTTCTCCTGCAAAGAACTTAAGCGGCGTCTCGCTCCTGAATTTTCTTTTAGTTCGGCTCGCCCTACTTTAACCAATAATCGGCAGCTGTTTATTCGATAATAAATCATCAATAAGCATCTTATGTTCGGTGAATATGTTCTGTGGTAACTCTTTAAGAGAATAAAATTTATTTTGAATCGACTCCTCGTTACTTTCAACTAACTTTCCACTATACTGATCACAAACAAATGATATTAGGACAAGTGAGACTTGGTCGCCATTAGAAAATGTCTTGTCATACTGAGGGCCAGAATAGATCCCGAATAACTTAAGTTCTTCTAATGTAAGTCCCGTCTCTTCATAAACTTCTCTTCTTGCTGTATCTTGAACGCTCTCTCCTAAATCCATAAACCCGCCAGGAAAACCCCATTGACCATTATCCGAACGTTTCTGCATCAGGACTCGGTTTTCTTTGTCAAAAACAATTGCACCCGCAACAACCATAATGACCTTCTCGTTCCCTACCATTGACCTTAAATGTTGTATGTAATCCATCCACACCCTCCACTTTACTAGTCAAACCATAGCAATAGTTTATGTTTAATGGATTAGGCGTGGAATGGATTTTTGTAACTTGTGCATGGATATTTATAGTTCTTGTCGTCTTACATTACTTTATTCTAATAACTACTTTTCCCTTAGCCCTTCCGCTTTCCAAGTAATGAAATGCTTGCGCGGCATCTTTCAAAAGATACACCTTATCAATAACAGGCTTAATAAGTCCACCTTCAATATACCCCTTTATAACCTTTAATTGTTCTCCGCTCGGTTTCATAAATAGGAAGTGATACGTCGATTGGCTCTTTTTCTCTTGGGCTTTGATCTTACGGCTCGCGATCGACAAAATGGTTGTTTTCACCCAACCCAATTTCGCCTCTCTTCCAAATCTGGCGTTCGGCATGCCGGAAATGGATACAATTTGTCCACCTGGTTTCAGTATGCGGAATGATTTGTCCAAAGCTTCTCCACCTAAAGTATCAAAAACCGCGTCATATCCGTTAAGGATTTCTTCAAAATTCTCTTTTTTATAATTAATAATTAGATCAGCCCCCAACGATTTGACCAACTCATAGCCTTTTTCACTTGCAGTTGTAGCAACAAATGCACCCATCAGCTTGGCCAGTTGGATAGCGAAGGTTCCTACGCCTCCCGAACCTGCGTGAATCAAGATTTTTTGGCCTTTTTGAAGATTTAAAATATCAACAAATGCTTGGTAAGTCGTAAGTCCAATCAGCGGTATCGATGCCGCCTCTTCAAAGGTGAGATTTTCCGGCTTCAGACAAATATCTTCCTCATGAACAGCAATAAACTCAGCTAAAGTTCCGATCCGGTTCTTGCGTGGTCTTCCGTAAACTTCATCTCCTGGTTTAAATGTATTGACCCTGCTGCCAACCTTGACTACAACTCCTGAGAAATCATTCCCCAAAATTAGAGGAAACTTGTAGTTCAATAATAATTTCATTTTCCCTTCCTTAATTTTATAGTCAATAGGATTTAAGCTGGCTGCATGTATTTCTACTAGCACATCATGTTCTCCGATATCCGGCATTGGTTGTTCTGTCATGATTAATGGAACATTTTTTCCGTACTTGTTAATGGTCATAGCCTTCATTTCATATCACTCCTAATATTATGATTATTGGTTTAAACAATTAAACCAAATGTTGAATAAAAGCTCACTAGAACTTAACTCTTTTGGTTAATCACTGAGACCATCGCATTCGTCTTCAACGGCAGTAATTAATGACTTGAGTTGTTCAAGTGGTTTACGGACAGTCAACACATAGTAGTTTTCTACACCTTTTTTTTCGGATTTAATAAAACCAGACTGTTTCAATACCTTTAAATGATGGGATACCGCCGGTCTGGACAAATTGATATGTCCTGCTATTGTATTCACATTAAGTCCCGATTTGTTCTGTGCTAACAGCATAATCATAGCTTGACGGTTTACATCGGTCAGCACTTCCAATAGAGGGATGCAATCTTTAAATTGTTGTAGAATATCCTCCGTTTGCTGGCTCATGCCATTCACCTCTTAGGTTCATTGGTTTAATCTATTAAACATAATTATAGAGTGTTTATTAACAAAATCAAGCCTACGTAAAAACATACCTATAATTTGTGCCTTTGTGATAAGGTTCATCTGAATGAGTTACCCATCCGATTTCAATTTAATTTGAAGGCCTCTCCTCTTCATATGTCTTTAGGGGGAGGCCTTTATGTCATTATCTTTCGGTGGATGTGGGACTGCATCCGCAAAAACCTCATGCCCCGTCCATGCCATGGTAACAATAAGAGCCCTCTCGCCCGGCCCAAAATCCCATCGGATGCATAGACTGATTTATCCAATGTGAGTAAGGAGGAAAAGGCTTTTGGTGAACAAGAAAAATAAGGGCCGATCAAAAACGGTCTCACCCCGGCCCAAATTCCGCAAAAAACCAGTGCATATCAACGCATCTGAAAACGAGCTTGAGTGGTTGGCCAAAATCAATCCCGCCCGAGATCCCAAACAGGTCCAATTAGTTGTAGATCTCCCGAATGAGGTATATGAATACTTACAGGAGAATGAAGTGGAATGGGATCGTGCCTTTCAAAATGGTTTGCGTAGTGCAATGGAACCCGCGATAAACCCAGATTCGATCAAGGAAATAAAGTACCGAATTCAAGTAGTTACATCCGCTGACAGTAGGCAAAGTTAAACGACTTGGGATCTGTTTGAGACGCAGGATTTGCCTTGGTTTATGCTGTTGTAGCACCAGTTGTTATATTCAGCGCAGGACACCTTCGTCAACCGAAAGTTGTACGATCCTGCCTATTAACATTGCGACGGCAGCCGATGATTTTGGCCGGATGCCGTCGTCTTGCTCCCCGTTAACTTGACGTCGTTACCTATTGACCAGAACCTTGCTGGTTCAATGATCCAAAATCGATGAAAAACCGGATTTCTATTTTACTTTATTTAATAAGTTTGTTACCATTCTGCTCAATGTCCCTTGATCGATAAAAGGTGCAAGACTCGCCAGCAGATCCGGGCTAAGATGTTCAACTTCAACTCCAGCAATCAACTTTTCGAGATTTTCCCTGCCCAGAAAAGGAGCGAGGCTAATGATCCGGTTCGCATCGATGGTGCCGTCTACAACCCGATCTGCCAAACGACCTAATGTCTCTCTGCTGATGAAGGGTGCCAGTTGATTCACGACATTCCAGCTCACGCTGCCTTCTTCAGCTTCCAGTATCAACCGATCCACCTGCTCCCTACCCAGAAAAGGGGCGAGGCTTACAATTCGGTTCGCATCGATGGTGCCGTCTACAACCCGGTCTACCAAACGATTTAGTGTCTCTTTGCTGATGAAAGGTGCCAGCTCTTGGACCAAATGCCAGCTCAAGCCACCCTCTTCGACATGCTGCACCAACCGATCTACTTGTTCTCTTCCAAGAAACGGAGCAATTTCAACAAGACGATGCACTTCTAAGGAACCGTCAATCGATTTATCCACCAGTCGGTTTAATGTGTCACTGCTAACGAATGGAGCAAGTCCGGTAACGGCGTCCCACAGAATTTCGCTTCCTTCTACTTGACGAACCAGTTCATCTAATGTATCTGTTCCGAGGAACGGCGCCAGACTCAATATCACGTCTAACTTAAGGACGCTGCTGTCTAATCGTTCAGTCACCTTATGCAAAGCGCTTGCTTTTACAAGCGGCGCTACTTCTACAAGCTCTTCCAGTTCCATCTCACCGGCATTAACTCTCTCTGCAACTTGTTCCGGCTTGTTCTCTGCGATCTCCTCCACGATCGTTCCTAGGTGCAGGCGCTCCCGAACTTCTGTGTGATCTCCTGCATTTAAAATGTCGTCTACTGTTTTGCCGAATAATCTAGCCAACTGCGGAAGCGTTCCGATATCCGGTAGCGAGTCGCCCCGTTCCCATTTCGATACCGCTTGATGGCTTACATTCAGTTGATCGGCAAGTTCCAATTGTGTCAGATCCCGGTCTTTGCGAAGCTTCGAAATATAAGCTCCAATTTTACGTAAGTCGAGCATCGTATACCTACCTCCGATTAAACAAAATGTACAGTACGCACTGTCGATACCAGCATAACATTTCCAAAAACGTCATCCTATCAAGCGTTGGTTGAATGGGCACACTCCGCTTTATTCAACTGCCGGTAGAATTGCCCGGATTGATAATCGCTGGAGAGGCCAGCCAAATGTCCAGTATCATCTGCAGGCGAAATCCACTTAAGCTATTCGGTTCCCGTTCAGCTCAATTGGTTGCTATTCATTTTTTAATAATTCTGCTTTGTACCACATGCAGTAATAAAATTCATCATCACATATGCATCAGGCGAATTATTATTAATGGCCTCAGAAGCCAGTTTCATTTGTTCAAATTCATCTGAATTTATTACACCATTTTTATAAAAATGTACAAAACGGTTCATATCCATTTGTCGTTTAAACCCATCAATACCATGTACATCGCTATGTTGAATTACTGAATCAATATCAATATCAATAAATCCACTCTTTAATAAGAGACGTGGTAGACTTCTGCCTATGAATCGATTTCCACCTTTCTGTGCAATATAATCCGAGATTTTCTTTAGTATATTATGTAATGATGGGATTTCCGGGTTTACCGTACCAAACATTCCATCGTCAATATCAGTGATTACTAGTTTCCCACCAGGCTTTAGTACTCGATAAATCTCTTGTGCCGCTTCAAGTGGATTGTTTAAGTGGAGAAAAATTAATCTTGCTACTACAAAGTCAAAAGAATCATTGGGTAGATCCGTATGATAAACCGACGATTCCACAAATTTTATTCGTTCAGGTGGGACGTCACTTAGTAATTTTTTTGCTTGTTCGAGTAAAATACTATCGATTTCGAGAGAGGTAATATGACTGTCGGGTAAGTTATTAAGTAATTGCTCAGTTATATATCCAGGTCCGCTGCCAACTTCCAATACACTCATACCATTTTGCAATCCATACCATTTTAAGGCTCGCAACTCTTTCTGCCAACCCATCGTTGCTTGTACTTTCAACCGCTCGATTTCCTCTCGAAAACCTAATACAGCACTTTGGATATTGTAGGTTGAACGCTGATCTTTCATGCTTTCCCCTCCCATTTTTAAACTTAAATCTGGCTCCGTCCGTAATGTATTTTATGTGTTTATTGGCTGCCCTGCTCAGCTTCCTCCTCTACATCCGTGAACCAGAACGTATCGCTAGTTTCATTATCGCACCCGGTTAGCTTGTAATGAGACCCGTACTCTTTATTCTTCTCGAGTTCAATACCACGGCACACCGTGCTTGGACGACCTGCATCGCTGCCAAACCCGTCCCTCGAATTGTCATACGTATACACAATTGCCTCGGCCCCATCATAGACCAGTTCATAGAAGATTGGGTCGCCTTCATCCGTGTACTGTGTAATGCGCACCTGATTCGGCACACCCATGTCGAGATTCCCCAGAAATAGCTTCCACTTCTCTAAATTGTACATCTTCCCATGAACGTTCACGATATCACCATTCGCGGCTGCTTTGTCAGCATCATAAGGGTCAGACACAGCGGGGAACGCTTTCGGCTTCGATGGCAGTGAAGTCGTCTCCCCTAGTGCAGGAGCAGTGGAAGGAGTGGTCGTATTGTCGATAGATCCGCCCGACTTCTCACTGCATCCCGATAGCAAAACCAATCCAGCTGCTAATATTAACACCCATTTGATCATGAATCATCACCTCACATTTAACAACGCTATAGCGAGTATGAATGTTTCAATCGCATACGCGAGCACTAGACTATTCTTCTATTTGTTGAATTAAAATGTTCCGTATACTATGACCTCCATGTATTTAGTAAGGATTCCCAACACCTTGATGTTCTTACACATACACGCTATTACATCCCTTCATGCCTGGAGCCAGTTTTACTTTGTATCTCCATCCGCCTTTGATGAATATTTCCAAGTATAGCCAATTAGGGATTTTTCTATTAAAATTGTCCTGGGGTGATATTATGACGAAATTAAACCGTACTGAAAGCAACTTCAAAAGCCAGACGTGGAAGGCACAAAAGGATATTCGTAAGAAACACGGAGAGAAATTTAACATTTACATTGTGGATACAGAACTTGTGAGGGCTGAGTATGATTAAAAGAATAAAGCTTCGCGCGCTGCTCATAGGAGGATTCATTACCCTTCTCTTTGTTGTTCTGTTGATTCGGGTATTTACGCTGCAGGTTGTCAAAGGACAAGACTGGCACGAGCGGGCGGTATTCCAATGGACGAAAAAGGTCCCGATTCCGGCAACCCGCGGGATGATCACGGACCGGAACGGCGACGTTCTTGCATCCGATGTGCCAGCTTATACGGTCATCGTCAATCCCGCTGTGATCCACGAGAACGGGCTGGAGGACGAGATTGTCGAGGGACTGCACAAGTTGTTGGGCAAGGATGAAAGCGAGCTTAAGGCACTTGTAACAGCCAAGGACGAAGAAGGCAAATACCATAAAAACCGTGAAGTCAGGAATGAAGGATGGAAAATTAACGAAACGAAAAAGGCTCAGATCGCTGATTTCAACAAAGAGTTAATGGACCAACTTGAGAAAGAAAAAAAAGGTATGGAGACCGGGCTGGGCTTGCTTAAGGAGCAGAAGCGGTATTATCCGAAGGGAACACTTGCGGCTCATATTTTGGGTTATACCGACCGGGACGGTATGGCTGTCGCCGGACTTGAGGCAAGTCTAGATGATTACCTCAAAAGTACCCCCGGAGAAATGAAATACGAGAGCGACCGGCATGGTGACCAGCTTCCCCAAGCAAATATGGTGTACAAGCCGGCTGTTAATGGTAAAAATGTAAAGCTGACGATCGACGATACGATCCAGTATTATATCGAAGACGCGATGAAAGAAACGTATGAGCAGTACAAGCCGATCAGCATGACGGTCATTGCGGCCGATCCAAAGACAATGGAAATTCTCGGGATGGCGAACCTGCCGACGTTCAACCCGAATACGTATTGGAACACGAAGGACCAGAAGAACTTTTTCAACTATGCCGTCAGGGCTACGTACGAGCCGGGTTCCACGTTCAAAATCGTGACGCTGGCAGGTGCAGTGCAGGAGAAGCTGTTTAATCCAAATGCTTTCTACCTGTCCGGGGAAGTTAAGGTCCAAGGGACTGATTGGAAACCCCATGACATTGTCCGTTCAGGTTGGGGAACGATCACGTACCTGGAGGGCGTGAAACGCTCAAGTAACGTCGCCTTCGTCAAGCTGGGCTCGGAAATGCTCGGGAAAGACCGGCTGCTGAAATATATCAAGAATTTCGGTTTCGGCCAGAGGACCGGGATTGAACTGCCAGGGGAAGTTTCAATGGCGATCAATCTGCCGGGTCCGGTCGAAGTGGCGACCGCTTCCTACGGACACGGCGTGTCCGTGACGCCGATCCAGCAGCTGGCTGCGATCAGCGCGGTAGCAAACGGTGGAAAGCTTTTAAAACCTCATATTTTAAAAGAAATCACAGATCCGGATAATGGTAAAGTTATCAATTCTACCAATACCGACGTCGTCCGGCAGGTTATTTCCCCGGAAGCCGCCAAGGAAACGAGCAGCTATCTGGAGCAGGTTGTGGCAGACCGGGCGATCGGTACCGGAAAATACGCATATATCGAAGGTTACCGCGTTGCCGGTAAAACAGGTACCGCGGTCAAATACGGCCCGGACTTAAAACCGGATTATTCGAAATCCGTCGTCTCCTTTATCGGCTTCGCGCCAGTGAACGATCCGAAGATTGCCCTTATTGTCATTGTGGACCAGCCGAATGATCCGGATGTCGGCGGGGGCAAGGTGGCGGCGCCGGTCTTTAAGAAAATCGTGTCCCAGGCCCTGCCTTACATGGGTGTGCCGAAGTCGAACACCAAAAAAACGTCCGATGGCAAAACGACGGTGGAACGTCCTGCGGCTCCTACGCTGACAAAGCTGGCGGTGAAGGACGCCAAACAAAAGCTGCTGAACGCCGGTGTCGATTTTGAGACCATTGGCAAAGGGACCTCGGTCATCCGGCAGTTCCCGGCAGCGGGAACGCCGATGAGCCCAGGACAGCGTATCTATCTGCTCACGGAGGAGACCGATAAGATGACGGTGCCGGACCTAAAAGGCGAATCGCTGCGCGATGCGCTGGATATTTTGACCTTGCTGAAATGCTCGGTTACTGTCCAAGGGGAAGGATACGTCAGCGAACAGCTGGTCACGGACAAGAATGGTAAGCGTTCCGTCCAGCTGACGCTGAAGCCGGTCAAGGATGAAGAGGCAACGCAGGATGTTTCATCCTCCTCCACGGAGGGTGGTTCCATTTCGGAGGATAAGTCAACGGACGAATTGGCCGCCGGCAAGTCCGGTAAAGAAGCTGGCGATAACTGAATTGCGGCACAGATTACTCGACATCTATATAGTGAAGTGAAAAATAAACTAACCCCGCTTCTTTTCATAGAAGTGGGGTTTTTTAGCGTATAAATAAGCTCCTCATGCTTCTTGCTAATCTCGTTTACTTCTCGACAACCGGAATCCACATTTCCCCATATACAAAGCCGTCTCGCTGTCCCATCTCAACCGTTGCATTGGGTCCGCCAACATAAGCGTAATGTTCGGCTGCTGGCAAGACTTGACCAAAGGCAATCCCAGTAAGCGTATTACTCAACTCATCAGCCGACTTCCCTTCGCCTTTAACGACGAGGTATTGTCCCTTAGGGAATTGGATCACTCTGTGTTCTTCCGGGATCGAGGAATCTGTCATGACTCCAGCATAATACATCATCTTGTGATTTACCGCTTCGTTTACCGCAAAAATATAGTCGTTCGCAGCAATAGCCTTTAACGTTTCAAGTCTTCCATCCTGTTCCACGGACCGCCAAAAGTTCTCCTTCTCCTTGTTCATGCCGGCATAATCCGTGTAGTCGCTCTTCAGCTCCGTTCCAATACCAAGAACGCTAAAGCTGTCTTTTTCCTCAAAGGTATACGTTGCCATCATTCCAGCTCCTTTTTTTGAATGGATCAATTCATTGGTTTAATTACTTGATAGGCTTATCATAACCATAAACCATGTCAAAACATGATACTGTTTAGAGGGCAACCAATTGTCCTCCCCCGCGGCTCCCCTACCTAATATTAGGCAGGGGAAGTCTATCGGATCACAAATGAGGTTGCGTCATGTCACGCCTTTATTAGAGTCTGCGGCTTTTCGGACGCAGTGCCCAGGAGGCTATGCCAAGCGCGGCGTAGAAAAGCGGAAGAATTACATTGAACCCACCAACCCCGTAATCGTGAGCGAACACATGAGATAAGGTGGCGCCCGTCATTAGAAAAAAGATACCGCTATAAGCCCATTCCTTAAGACGGGGGAAGCCTGGCATGACGATCGCAAGGATTCCAAGCAATTTCCAAGTCCCGAGAATGTAAGTAATATATAACGGGAAACCAATATGAGTCACTAAATCGACATTGCCACCCAATCGCATCAATTGCCCGATCCCGCTTAATGCAATAGAGAATGCGAGAATGATGGTGACAGTCCAATAAGCGGCCGTCTTTCCGAACCGACGGGATTCAACCTTCGTTATTTTTTCATTACTGGTAATTGTATTCATTTCCATTCCTCCTAAGGTTTTATTTTGTTTTATTTACTTCTTCACAACCGGGATCCACATTTCCCCATATACAAGGTTGTCACGGTGCCCCATCTCGACCGTTGCGTTGGGCCCGCCGACATAGGCGAAGTATTCGGCTTCGGGTAAAATTTGACCAAAGGCAATGCCGGTAAGCGTACGACTTAAATCCTCTGTCGTCTTCCCTTCGCCTTTGATGACGAGGTATGGTCCATTAGGGAATTGGATCTCTCTCTGTTCTTCCGATAACAATGCTTCTGTCATGACGCCGACATAATACATCCTCTTACCGTTTACCAGTTCGTTTACGGCGAAGGTGTAGTCGTTCACAGCGACAGCCTTTAATGCATCAAGCCTTCCATCCTGCTCCACGGTCCGCCAGAAGTTTTCCTTCTCCTTGTTCATGCCCGCATAGTCCGTGTACTCGCTCTTCAGTTCCGTTCCAATCCCTACAACGATAAAGCTGTCTTTCTCCTCAAGAGTAAATGTTGCCATCATCCCAGCTCCTTTTTTTGATTTGATCAATTCATTTGTTTTTCTTGATGGGTTAATCATAACGATGAATCATGTCAAAATATGATACTGTTTAGAAAGCCCGATACGACACCCACAATTCTGACCTGCTTGATCAAACAAATTTGCCTTCTTACAGCACTCTCCATTGGCTTTAAGTGCTACATCATCAGGTTCTTTTCTAAGTTCCCAGACTATTGACGGGATATAGTCCGATATCTATAGTGTATTTATGTACGAAGTACACAAACTTAACGGGAGAATCTTGAAATGTCCACTAAAAAGAGATGGGTTATCACGTTTGTTGTCGTGGCAGCCATTGCCGTCGTTGTTGGAACTGGCCTTTTTGTCAAACACTTCATAGATGCTCTAGTGAGTGACCCGGATGATCGTAAACAAGCCGAGAATCTAACTCCTGCACCTTCTCCGAAACCTGGGCAAACCCGAACCGACCTTGGGAACCTTCGCACAGATGACAATGACAAAGTTGATCTACTGCTGAAAGACGCTTTAAAGCCCGAGATCGTTGTTGCAGAGAGTGACGTCGTCAACATCATGCACCATATGACCCATCAAAAGGTAAAGGCGAAGGAAAAGTGGGTCTCAATCGAAATGACGCCGGAACGGGTGCAGCTGCTGGAACAGATCATTCAAGTCAAGGGGACGAGTTGGATTAATTACGCAAGGATGCTCGATATCGCGAAGAAATGGGAGGCCGGCGACTTTTCTACCGTCGATGAGGATCACAACTTTTTTTGGATGATCGAAAATGGGTCGATCGGGAAAGCGAAAGGCGTTCTTACGGAGAAAGAGGAGCAGGAATTCATCAAGAATACGTTTCATAAACAATAAGAAGCCCTCAGCGGCTTCTTTTTTTGCCCATAAAAAAAGGCAACCTTCTGCAAGGCAGCCCCTTCTCGGTATTGGTCTATGCAGCCATTAGTGGAACGAAAAATTCACCCCACGGTTCTGCCATGCTTCCGGCATGCAGCTATGCCGCGACAGGGCATTCACGTTTGGGCGCTGGGCGCGTATCCTATCGGGAAAGGATTTTGATTTACGGAGGCATGGACAGTGGGATACTATGTGACAGTTGAGCCGGGGGTACAACTCTATGTGGAGGACATCAACCCCGCAGGAAGCAAAACAATCGTGTTTCTTCATGGCTGGCCGCTTAATCATGACCAGTTCGAATATCAGTTCAACGTGCTGCCGGGCATGGGTTACCGCTGCATCGGCATCGACTGGCGTGGCTTCGGCAAGTCGGACCGACCCTACGGTGGATATCATTTAGAACGGCTTGCGGACGATATTCGCGCCGTCGTTGATGCGCTGCAACTGAAAGACTTCGTGCTCGCCGGGCATTCGACCGGTGGAGCGATCGCGATCAAATACGTCGTGCGGTACAATGGCGGCGGCGTATCCAAACTCGTACTGATCGACGCGGCCGCGCCGCGCGGCTTCACCAAAGAGACGGCAGCGCAGCTGCTGAAGCAGTCGTTGAACGACCGGGCAAACATGATGCGCGGCGTGACCGACATTTTCTTCTTCCGGTACATCAGCAAGCCATTTGCGGACTGGTTTGTTCAGATGGGCATGCAGGCTGCCGGGTGGTCGACGGCCGCGATCATCGTCATGCTGCGGGACTTTGATTTAACCGCCGACCTGTCACACATCCAGGTTCCAACGCTGATCGTTCATGGCATTCACGACCAGGTCATTCCATTCAGCCAGGCGGAGGAGATGCAGCGGTTAATCCCCCATTCGCAGCTTGTACCGTTCATGTACAGCGGCCACGGCTCATTCTACGACGAACGCGACAAATTTAATGAGGTCATGCAGGAGTTCGTCGGGAATGCACGGCTCGCTCCGCAGCGGGTACCGCAATAGCAGCACGATAGGCAAATTGAAAAAACGACAGCCTTTATGCCGGTTGTCGTTTTTTCGTTTCCCTGATGATGCACAGTTAGTCGAAGAAGGTGTCTCATCCCTCACAAAGAACTCTATAAAATCATTTGGATTGCATGCCATTCACCAAATCTCGCAGCGGTCCCAGGTCGGCCGTCGCGTCGTACGGATAACGATTCAGCACCTGCAGCAGCAGTTTACGCAGCGTTCCGTTGTCCGTTTTCTTCAGAAGATCTTCCACTTGAGCAATCAGCTGCTTATACTCCTGATTATGATAGGGTCCGTACACCTCGAATTCAAAGAAGGAGTTTCCGAATACGGTGGCACGTTTCACACCCTGGAATTTGACGTAACGCGCCTGCTGCGGATCGAACGTAATGATATCCAGAAGATTGCCCTTAGAGGTGATCACTCCGTCATCGCCGGACACATTCGTCCAATTCGTTTTGTCCGTAGATACGAGCAGCTGGTATTTTTCGGCGTAGGCTCCTTGCCACTTGATGATGACCTTGCCGACGTCTTTTGGCTTGCCCAGATCGACGATAAACCACGCGTCATCCACGTAAGCGCTCGACCATCTGGACAGTGGAGACATATCCCCGTCAACCGCCTTGTCAGAAGAGTAATACGGGAATTCGAGTTCGGACGACTCCGCGGCCTGATGGAGCGCCAAATTATCGCCGCTCAGCAGCTCGATCGGTTTATTGTAGATCATGACGTTATCCAATACGCCCTGATACGCATTCGTTTCGCTTCCGATCCTCAGCGTCGGCAGCACAAGCGTATTTAATTTCGGATATTGTTCCTCCAGCCTTTCCACGTATTCGTCCAAATTAACGAACAGTGTCACGCCTTTTTTGTCGCCCTTCAGCGTAATATGCGTCCACTTGCCTTCCTGAACCGAGTAGTTAAACGTACTGTCGTAATGCTCCTTTGTGAAACCAAGCTTGCCGCTGCTGCCTTGTTTCAATTTTAGCGATCCGGCCGGAGATTCCATCAATACAGCGTTATCGGGGTTGTTTTTGTCAGGTTTGATCCACATCGAAACCGTCCAGCCGATACCTAAGGCATCGATCGGCGTTTGAATATAGCTCTTCCCGCCATTCAGTCGAACACCATTGCCGTATTTTCCTTCCGTCATATTGACGTTCACGCCCTTGCCGTCAAAGAGGTTTCCGGATTCGTCCTTGAATTTGTTCTCAAAAAGATACGAAATGACTTTGTTATCATTGTTACTTACGGTGATTTTGTGGGACATGTCGGCGTTTGGCGCATCGGCGATTGCCTTCGCCCGCTGCTCGAATTTCTCGTAGGATCGGTCATCCCTCGTTCCGGTCCACATTTTTTCCGAAACTGCTTGAATTCCCGGAAGCAGACGTTCATGCGAATCGTCCATCGACAGGCCGTTGGCTTCGGACACGTCATTCCATAAGCAGAACATACCGCCTTTGACGCGCGGATGGCCGTAAGGAAGTGTCGTAGATTCCCACTTAACTGGCTCCCACTCATTGTAGATGAATTGGGAATTCAAATAGTCGCCGTATAGAGTAGGGACGATGTACAGGAATACGTTTTGGGTGTTGATGACGTCATAGCCGAGATCCACTGCCTGCTGCGGAGAACCATAAGGTTCATGCCATATGTTCATGGTAGCGTCGGTGCTGATCGGCGTCGTGCCGTTATGTTGTGTAAGTTCGCCCCACAAATGCGGATGTTTGCCTTTGCTGTTGAGATGTTTGATCATCGTATCCATATAACCGCGGAACACTTCGGTATTTCCGCCGTATTCGTCTGTACCGATGTTGACGTCCGGACCGATGAACGTCGGATCATTTCCGTCCACATATTCATCCCATAAAGATTTAACGAACTGAACGGTTTCCGGTTTGGTAATATCGAGCCCCCGGTCATTTCCAAGCGCCGGATTGTAGGAAGTGAATGCTCGGGAATGTCCCGGCGTATCGATTTCCGGAATGATGTTTATGCCGTATTCCATGCCCAGCAGCTGCAGATCCTTAAATTCCTGTTTCGTATAATGGCCGTTCGGACTTGCCAGCCCTGGATAGGTGGTGCTTTCGAGACGGAAGGCGGCCGTTGTGCCGTCCGCAAACGGTGTGCCGACGTCATCGTTCAAATGGATTTGGAATGTGTTCATTTTGTACCAGGACAACAATTTCACGTAATTTCGGAGAAAATCGATCGTATAAAACTTGCGCGCGACGTCGATCATCAATCCGCGCTGGGCGTATTTCGGATAATCCATGGCTTCGCCTCTCGGAATCGTCCGGTCCGGATGCTGCTTGATGATTTGCAGCGCGGTTCTCGTACCGTAAAACGCTCCTTTGGCGGACACGGAAGCGATCGAAACGTAATCGCCGACCTTGAACCGGTTGCCTTCTTCGCCGAGCCTTGTCAGGGATGGATCGATGGACAAGTACAAATCACCGGCTTTCGGTTTGCCGGCCACGATCTTGAGATCATCCCCGGTCAAATCCAGCAAATCCCGGCGGGTCAGCTCGGCCGCATTCCGCAAAGCGGATTCGTCTTGCGGATTCACGACGATGCGCGAAGAGTTTTTCAACCTAAACTCGCCGGTATCCCCGTACCATTCCTTCAGGGACGGAATGACGTCCGGTTCGGCGTTCCGGTCCGGAGTTTGCTTATGCAGTCCCGGCACCACAACGGGAATATTCCCCGAAATCAGCTTCCGGTTCGGGTCTTTCTCATCTTCCACTTGTACAATGAGATTGACTTTGGCATCCACCAGCGGTGTACGGATTTGGCCGTCCTGGTCGATGACAGGCTGGCGGTCGCTTCCATACAGGCTGACTTGATAACCCTCGGGCACGTCCACATCCGACCAATCGAGTTTCGTTTGTCCAGGCTGGACTTTCAATGCCGCAGAGACATTGTCGATAATCGTTTGCAAATCATGTAATTGGTACACTTCGAACTCATAAAAAGAGTATCCGTACAGCGTACCTTCGACAGGCGCCCGTTTGACACCCTGGAATTTTACGTACCTTGCCTCTCGCACAGAGAAGTCGATACTTTCGACGCCACCTTTGCATTGAATAATGCCGTCATTATCCCTGACGTTCTCCCAGTTCTCACCGTCAACTGACACGAGGATTTTGTAAGTGTCGGCAGGGGTTTGCCAGCGAATGACGACGCGGTCGATATCCTGCGGTTCGCCAAGATCAACGTAAAACCACTGGTCATCTTCTATTGCGGAAGACCATCTGGTGTTTCCTTTCCCGTCCACGGCAAGCTCCGGATTCAAATAGTCTACTTCGTTGCCGGAAGCGAAAACCGGTTTATTCAGAGCCAAATTGGTTCCGCTGAACGTGGAGGATGCAGCCATCAGGCTGGCGGCTTCATCCTCCTGGGGCCCGTTTGTGGGCGTACCGGAATCCTGGCCGTAAACGGCATCGGTGACATTTGGGGGCTTATCGCCATTTTCTTCTTGCAGTTGAGGCGGCAGATCATTTGGCCCAACAGCGGAAACATTCATGATGTCCTGAGTTTCGGGCTTCGCGAGCGCGGCTGTCGGTTGAACGGCAGGCGTCAGCATGACAGCAGCGGCTAGCAGTACAGAAAATGCTCTCATTTTTGTTTTCTTCATTGGTCCCTCCATGCATGGTTTGGTTTGATGGAAAAGCCTTATATTATCTCGTCAAACGAATGGATCCCCCCTTTCACGGATTTCGGCACATGTCTTATATTGTAACCGCTTTCAAAAAAACAAAATTCTCGTTCCCACTTCCTTCTTTACTCGCGAACTTACGCAGCATCCGGGGCACACAGTTCCCAAGCCCGGACGCCGCGGATATCCGCCATGATTACTTCGCAACGAGTGATTCTGTTGAATATTAGGCTTTCCCACATCGTCTCACAGATTTCAACAATCAAACGCCCGCTTCTTCCTTCTGATACATCTCTGTCAGCTTGATGCTTCTGCCCTGCTGCAGACGAGATCGTTCGGAAGCGAAGGCCATCAAATGGCTTTGCAGGGAAGCTGTAGCCGATGTAAGGCCTTGGGTCATGTTGCGATCAAACTTATGTACATTTTGGAGGAAGGAGCTCACCATGCGCTGATCCCCTCCGCCGTGACCGTCTCCCTGAACGCTGCATTTAATTTCAATCTCTTCTCCCGTCGTATAGCGGTACAGTGTAAATGAGCCCTTATCCATATCGCCAATGATCTCACCCTGCGTGCCCATAATCTGCACACGGCGAGTAGCGCTCTTGGTTAATCCCGACATAATAAAGCTAGCGTTGGCACCACTGGCAAATTCCATATTGACGACCTGATGGTCGACAACATTGTTATCGCAGCGATAGACGCAGCGGCCGAACGGTCCTTCTTTAAGGGCCCGGATAATGCCTTCTTGTGATAAATCGTGCGTCATATAGCGCGCCCAATGATCGGCAGGCTGCTCCAAATACATTTTAATCGCTGAAAAGGCACATTCCCTCTCTGCTTCGCAGCCATCGATGCAGCGGTCGGCTGCCCCCTCCGGCGCGTTCTCGGCTTTAAAATGAAGCAATGAGCCAAAGGAGCTGACCGCTGTGCACGGCTCATCCATCAGCCAGGAGATGAGGTCCAAGTCATGGCAGGATTTGGCCAGAATCATCGGGCTTGTTTCCTCGGAATTGCGCCAATTGCCGCGTACGTAGCTATGAACCATATGGTGATAGCCTACGTTCTCTGTCAGCTGAATGGTGCCGATTGCCCCCAGCTCCCCATCCTCGACGCATTTCTTGATGCCCGACCAGAACGGGGAATAACGAAGCACATGCGTGACTGCCAGCAAACGCTTATGCTTAAGGGAAGCTTGCTCCAGTTCGATGCATTCCCGCACATTCGGTGACATCGGCTTCTCAAGCAAGACATGGTAGCCAAGCTCCAGCGCTTTCAATGCCGGTATATAATGCATCCGATCAAGCGTGCAGATGATCATCACGTCGGCTATTTTTCCCTGCTCAAATGCTTTTTCCCAGGAATGATAAACATGCTCTTCAGCGATTTGATGAATCTCGGCAAAATGTTGTCTGCGTTCATCATCCGGCTCGGCAACTGCAACAAACTTCAGCTCATTCGGGAATTTTTCCGCATATGGTCCATAGATGTATCTTCCTCTGCTGCCTGCGCCTAATAGTACAGCCGTTAATGCTTTCAATGTTCTTCCCCCTTGCCTATATACAATGGCATCGATCATGATTTCATTGTAAGGGGTGACCCCGCGCATCAAAAGAGATCATTGATTACATCCCATATACATTTATTGACCTTGCTGCATCGTTTCGGCACGGGCCGTACGAAAATCCTGAGGTGTCATATCATTTTGCTTCTTAAAGAAGCGGATAAAAGCAAGCGCTGAATTGTAGCCGAGCTTGGCGGCAATTTCATTAACCTTCATGGATGTATTGAGCAGCATGTCCTTTGCCATGACATTGCGGTAATCATTTACGTATGTAGACAGTCCAATGCCCGTGATCTGCTTGTAAAGCCTTGATAAATAGGATGGATTCAAACTGACATAATCTCCAAGCGCGGTAAGGGATATATCATCCGCAATATGCTCCTCTATATAGCGATGCACTTTATTGACGACCTCTACGGGCAGCTCTGTTCCCCTGATCGCATTCCATTCAAAATAGCAGTCCGCAATTTGCCAATAGTAAGGAATGAGCTCCGTCCATGAAGCGGTTTTCTCCTGGCGGAACAGCAAATCCAAATTCATCTGGGTATTGATGTAATCTCGCATCTCTTTATTTTTGTGCAAATGCGCCAGAAATACCGCAGATAGTGAATGGTACAGCTCAACCTTTCGACCATCCGGAGTATCCGGATCTTTCCAGCTGTCTGTCAATTCAACAAACAGTTTATTGAACTGCTCCCGGTGATTATTTTCCAGACAGCTCATCAGCAGCTGTACTCGAGCGTGGAACATGCCGTCATGATAGCTTTTTGCCCTCTCTTTTTCTTCGGACTTCTGAATATCTTGATCGGTCATAATGATTTCATGGAACAAGCCACGGCCTTGCATAAGACCGTATTTCATCGCATGAAAACGATCCGACAGCCGATTCCATGGAACGGCCTCGCTGCCAATGAGAAAAGATACGGAGAGTCTCAGCAGCTTTTTGCTGGTAGCCTGGATTGCCTCCAAATTGCCGCTCACATAGCGATATGCCCGGGTCCATTCCATCGTACCGGTATCCGCCGTTAGCTCCGGACTGGCTTTGGGCTGAAAGATCCATACCATTTTGTTCATGTCAAATACGACGGAGAAGCAGCGCAAATGGGCGGATAAATACTCATCGGCGATATTTTGAAGAGCGTAAGCGAGCAAAGCCTTGTCCGGCGCCGTGAATATTTCCTTCCAGGCATCGATCCGGCCAATCAGCAAATAGACCGGCAGCGATGCGTCGAGCGGAATGTCCATTTCCGCAAAAGCGTCCCGAAGCTGCTGCTCTGTCATCATCTTGCCTTGAAATAAGCCCCAAATATATTCCTTCTGCAAGGAGGGCAGCGCTTTTCTCATTTTGGACTGGGCCCGCATGATCATTTGCGCCTGATCCTGTTCCTCTTCAATTTCCTCTATCGCCCGTTTAACGGTATGAATAATCTTCTCGTCGCTTTCCACTTTCAGCAAATAATCAAAAGCCCCAAACGTCAGGGCGCTCTTCGCATAGTGAAAATCATTGTACCCTGTCAATAAAATAACTTTGCACTTCGGCCACTGCGATTTTATTTCCTGCAGCAGCTCAATACCCTCTATGCCAGACATCTCAATATCCGAAATCACAATATCCATTCGGTGATGAGATAGTACCTCCAATGCCTCCTCGCCTGAATAGGCTTTCATGACTTCAAGCTCCAAATGATCCGTCTTCTCGAACAACTCCAGAAGACCATCTACGATAATCGGCAGATCATCTACGATTAGAAGCCTGTACATGGCGATTCCTCCTTAGCTCATGCTCAGTTTAATAATAGCTTGAAGCCCGCCAAGCTCAGAGCGTGATACGGTGATCCCAAACTCTTCTCCATAACGAAGCTGAATTCTGCGATGAACATTAAACAGGCCGGTTGTCTCCTCCATCTGGTTTGTTGAATAACGCAGCTTCTTGCCTAGCGCTTCGATCTCTTCGTCCGTAATGAACTCGCCGTTATCTTCTACATATATGTACAAAGCATCATTTCGCAGCTTGCTGTGCACCCATAGCTCACCCGTGCCCAGCATATTGCCGAGCGCGTACTTATAAGCATTCTCAATAATAGGCTGCAAAATCAATCGGGGCACTTCAATCGGCTGGGCTTCGACGTCAAACAGTACTTGTATTCGATCCCCGTAACAGATCGACTGCATCTCCACATAAGTGCGGGAATGCTCAAGCTCCATCTCCAGCAGGATGTCGTCATCATTATGGCGAGTAATGAACTGAAAATATTGCCCGATGTATAAACAAAACTGGTAGGCTTTTTCCTTCTGGCTATCAGATTTAATCAAACGGCAAAGCACGAAAAAGCAGTTATATAAAAAATGAGGATTAATTTGCGATTGCAATCTTTTCAGCTCCGAACGCTGCGTGCGAATTTGCTGCTCATAATTTTCCTCAATCAGTGTTTTCAAAGATTTCACCGTATCGTTAAAAGCCTGGTATAAATAGCCGAACTCATCCTTCCTGCGGTCGATCAGGATCGGCTCCAGCTCGTTTTGCTGCATGCGGCGGAAAGAACGCACCAGCTTGATCAATGGACGGTATATTAACCGGATTAAAAAATAGGTGAAGAAAAATACAATAATAACGGCAAGCACGCAGGCCCACCAAAATAAAGCTTTATATACTTGCAGCGAACCGAGAATCATCTCTTCCGGAATGCTCGTTACCATGTAACAATTCCAGAGACTGGAATATTTGAATACAGTTAGAAATCGCTTGTTTTTATAATGGATCGTATCATACCCTTCATCCACGTTCGCTGCCTGCTTCTCAAAAGCCAGCTGCTTCATCAGATCATGCAATTCAAGGTCGGGGCCGCTATTGATTTCCCAATCGCGCTCCAGATTAAACAATACGGTTTGTCCTCCCCTGCTATTGCCGATTTGCGCTAAGGTCTCTTTAATTTTGCCGGTTGAGAGCTCTACGCCTACCACATAGAGCGGGTCTTTTTTGCCTGCAGGGTACTGCATCGTAATAAACAACCGGTCCTGCCAATAAATAAAAGGCCCCGTATACAGCTTCTTGTCTGGCTGCATCGCTTCATATTCTTCCGCATTCAGCTTGGTTTCATAGCTGTTGCTCAGCACTGTGCGCTCGATCTGCGGAATGTACGCCTTCGACTCGCGAATAAACGGACTGGAATTTTTCATTAAATCCAAGCGGTGCTGAATATCCAATATTTTATAAGACCGCTCATAGTAGTTCATCTGCTCACCTGTCGCAGCGACTTCCATTAAATCCCTGTCCATGACGTAGTTGGGTAAATATCGGCTGATCCGGTCTGCTTCCTGATCCAGAGAGTCTAGATAAAACCGTGTCGTATTCAAAATCGAATCGGATATTTCACTGCGGATATGATCGGCCCCTTGCTCATTCATCATCCAGGTAATAGCCATAAGCGGCAGCAAGGCCGCCAAAAAGGCGGCCATTATTTTTTTGAATATGGAGGAATCCTGTAAAAAGAATATACTTTTCATCGTTTGTTCTCCTGTGCCCGAGATCTACGACCTTCCTGCCTATTCTTTTACACTTCCCATTACAATGCCTTTAATGAAAAACCGCTGCAAGAATGGATAGACAATAAGAATCGGGAAAGCCGCAACGAAGATTTGTGCTGCCCTGCTTGTACGGTCTGACAGCTTGAGCATGAGTTCCACATTTTCTGATTTAATAAATCGAAAATCCATCTTAATAATAACGGTTTGCAAAAAGGTTTGCAGCGGATAATTTTCCGGATGATTCATATAGAGCATGCCATCAAACCAGCTATTCCAATGCCCTACCATCGTGAAAAGCCCCGTAGTCGCCAGTGCAGGCAACGATAGCGGAACATAGATTTTCCAAAGTGTTGCAAAATGCCCGGCTCCGTCAATCCGCGAAGCATCCTCAAGCTCCTTGGGCAAGTTGCGGTAAAAGTTCAATAGCAGGATGACGTTGAACACATTGATCGCCGCAGGTAACACCAGCGCCCCGAGAGAATCAATAAGTCCCAAGCTTTTAATGGTCAAATAAGTAGGAATAAGCCCGCCGTTGAACAAAATTGTAAACACAAAGATCCAGGCATAAACGGTTCTTAGACGAAACGCATTGCGGTCCTTGGATAAAGGATAAGCTGTAACAATCGTTAACAGCATGCTTAATGCCGTCCCTGCTACAACCCGCTCTATAGAAACGCCAAAGGCTCTTAAATATTCAGGCTTACCGAACACATTATCATAAGCTGCCGTTGTAAATTCTACAGGCCACAGCGCAACCTTGCCGGCTGCTGCCGCCGAACCCGAGCTAAAGGAGATCGCCAAAATATGAATAATCGGCATTAAGCATAAAAGAGATACAAGCACAAGAAAGAGTAGATTGCTAACTAGAAAAGCCCTTCTTCCGAATGACGGTTTCATGACCACGGTCTGTCTCCTTTCTGAATCACCGAATTTTCCACTCTCTTAGAAAATGCGGTAATTCGCTAGTCGGTATGCGAGTACGTAGGATACGGAAATGAAAATAAAAGATACGACTGATTTCAATAAGCCGACAGCTGTGGCAAATCCGAACTGGGCTTGCTGGATCCCCATGCGGTAGACGAAAGTATCAATGATATCAGCACTTTCATAAACCGGCGCGCTGTACAAGTTAAATATTTGATCAAATCCGGCGTTCAGCACATTCCCTATATTAAGTGTAAGCATCAGAACGATGATCGGCATCATGCCCGGCAGCGTCACGTGAAGCGTTTGTTTCCAGCGTCCCGCGCCATCCATTTCAGCGGCTTCATACAGCGTAGGGTTAATTCCGGTCAGCGCTGCCAAATATACAATGGTGCCAAATCCAAATTCCTTCCATACATCGGAGACGACCATGACGTAGGGGAACCAGTTATTATCGCCAAGAAAGAAGATCGGCTTCATGCCTAACCATCCAAGCACCTGATTAAATATGCCGGAGGAAGGTGACAAAATATCGACCAAAATACCGCTCAGCAGCACCCAGGATAAAAAATGGGGCAGATAGACCAGGGTTTGGAACGTTCTTTTCATCCACTCTCTACGCAATTCATTAAGCAAAATGGCAATGGCGATCGGCACGAACAAACCGGCAACGATTTTCATGACAGCAATATATACCGTGTTAAAAAAAATACGGCCGATATCCGGATAATCCATTAACAATTGGAAGCTCCTCCACCCGATAAACGGGGAGCCGAACAACCCTTTATTCGGCACATACTTTTGAAAAGCCATCATGATTCCGGTCATCGGAATGTAACTAAAAATAATAATAAAAGCCAACCCCGGCAGCAGCATCAAATGAAGCGGCCATTCCTTCTTCCACACGCGCGTCAGACTTTTCATATCCTCACCTCGCTGATTCACTTTTCATGCTGTGCATTCCCTACTCAAGAACCTGATTGTTCTTGAAAAAAGGAGGGATTGCATCGATTCAATCCCTCCCAGCGCTGCAGATCTATTTAAGCGATTTATACCACTCGTTAACTTCTTTCGTGATCTCATCACCGCCAAGCTTCTTCCACTCTGCAACGAATTTATCAAACTCGTCTACGGATACTTGGTTCATTATGATTTTGATGAATATTTCATCACGTTTTTTCGTTAAAATTTCTTGACGGTCTGCCATCGTCGGAGTAGGCGCCCCGTAGAATTTGTTTTGGAGGTATTGCTTGTTCTTTTGAATTTCTGGCACATGAGAAAAGGCTCCATGAGGACCCGAGATTAAATATTCCCACCACATGTTTGTATCGCCTTCAACGTACTGCATGGCGCGTGCATAACGCGTTTTTTGGTCTGCTGTCTCAAGGATGCTTTCGTCTTTGTTTTCAATGGCTTTGGGCAGGATTTCGCCGTTATTGTCAAATTGTTTGCCGACTCGAAGCGGATTAAGCAGCCAGTAGTTGTTGCCTTTTTCAACTCGGTCTTTACCATACCCATATACTTTCTGCTCTTCTGTCGGATGATTGTCAGCGACGATCCATTGGTTTAACAAACGGATCACGCCTTCCGGATGCTTGGCTTGTTTAGAGATAACATAGTATTCATCAACGCCAAGACCAATTTGATTTAATGTAGGCTTGTTATCAATTGAAGGAATCGGGAACACACCCCATTCTTGAACAACCTTGCCGTCTTTCACAGCCCCTTTCGCAAGCTGCGCCGGTGTCCAGGAAGCGCCAAATACCATACCGATGCTGCCGTCGTAGATGAGCTCAGCAGCTTTTTCCGTATCTTTGACCGAAAACTCAGGATCGATCAACCCTTTTTTGAACATGTCTTGCAGCGCTGCAAGCGCCTTCTTCATCTCGGGCTGAATATCACTGTTCATCAAACCGCCGTTTCCGTCTTCCATCCAAATGTTTTCATAAGCATGATAGCCGTTCAAGAAAGCTCTCAGACCGGTAACGCCTGTCTCTAAACTAAATGGGCTCTTGCTGACCGCAATACCGAAAGCTTCCTTGGTGCCGCCAGGGTTCTTCGCTTTGAACGCTTCGGCAATTTTCAAGAAATCATCCATTGTTTTAGGTTCAGGCAGGCCCAGCTCCTTCAGCCAGTCCGTACGAACGAACAAAAATTGATAGTTGAATGGGTTGTATGAGCTCGGAATCCCCATCATTTTCCCGTCGATCATCGCTGTTTTCATTTGCATGCCGCCGTCCATGGTCAGAAACTTTTTCGTTTCTTCCGTAGCATACTGATCATAAATTTCGGTCAAATCCATGATCATATCCGCTTCCGTAAGCTCTTTAAGCTGTGTAGCGTTTACAGGCAAGAAATCCGGAAGATCGTTGGATGCGATGGCTATTTTTACCCTCTCTTTAAATTGGCTTATATCCGCAACCCATTTGTTTGTAATTTTGACACCGATATCTTTTTCATAAGCATCATAAACTGAGTTTTTGTCGAAGCTTTCACCTTCGTCAAATTTCAAGTAAGGATCGCTTGGCGAAACCGTTGAAACCTCTATCATATCATTGCCGTTTCCTGTGCCTGTCGCTTCGATCGGTTCCTTGGCATTTCCAGATGAATGGTTTGTCTCAGACGACGTTTTGCTGCTGCAGCCTGACATCGCCAATGCAAGCGTCAAGGAGACGATAGCAAGTGCCTTTTTGCTCTTCACATTTTACCCCTCCGGTATATTTCGTTTTAGTTTTCGCTGCAAATTGCACTGCTGGCTTTCATAATCCTAGTATAGAAAGAAGCTCCCCGCGGTTCTATATACTGATTTTTACTTTCGTATACTCCTCTTGACACCAGGCAAAAATCAATAAATGAAGTGTATCAACAAAAAATCACCGGCATAAGTGCCGGTGATTTTTTGGTATATTATGGAGTTGGTTATGGCATCTTGCTTTTTAATTGATAACAATATCAATTACAGCTAATCATACATGTTCTTGTCGTCTTGCAATAATTTCATAGTAAGTTCAAACCATAAATCCGCTTTGAAAACATAAGATGACTATGATCTTTTCATTATACAGTCAGAAAAAAAAGCCACCATTACGGTGACCTTTTTCGAGTGTTTATCTATAACATTTTGCTTCATGATCCGCCTAAGCAACAAATCCATTTAGATTATATTATGAAAGGATTTGTTTTACGATAGGGCTGCCATCAAAAATAGAGTTAGAACAATATTTCCCTTTTGTTTACCTTCTCACCGGATAGCGACCGTTCAAACATATCCAGAATAAACAAAAACCTCTCAGCTTCCCGAAATACATGATCTGCCAGCAGGGGATGAATGATACTTTTTATACGGCATTCCTCGATTAAATCTCGGGCTGTCTTCTTAAAATCCCGTAATGACTTAACGGAGACCCGGTTCTCATCAACAAACTGACTCAATAATGGAATCGTCTGGGATTGGGGCCGCATTGAACTTAAATCGATCGCTTGGTACATAAGGGTATCAAATTCATGGCTGAACTCTCTAGCTTGTTCAACAAGCTTTCTTTCCGAAGGATCTAGAAGGTGTCCTATAAATTTAGCGTGATCAGCCATGATTTTGAGGAAGAAAACATTCTCATCAATAATGGCATCATGTAAAGGCTCAAGCCTTCCGGAATTCAGTTCTTCCAGTCGGTTTCTAAAATAGTTGGCTTCCCGGCTAATATGATCAACAAGTAAAGGAAAATTATTCTGTCCTGGCAACTTGCACTGCAGGATTAGCCCCAATACCTTTCTTTTAAAAGCCCAAATATGAGCCGCTGCATTGTGTACCTCTACGTTGAATTCCCTAATGGTTTGAGGATCTGTGTTTACAGAAAATGAATACGCTCTTCTTTCGATATCTTCAAAAATGGCTTGGAATTGGTTAGCTTCGTTAATTAGTTGTGTATCTTCACTTCTAAAACCTAATCGAAGGAAAAACGAATGTTCCTTCATGATACGTGACCAGAATCGAATTTCGTCTAATGACCGTTCTACAAATACGTCTGGCAAATATATCCCTCCTTCTTAGAGGCCAATGAATCGGATTATACGCAGAATATATGGCGTTTGCTTGTTCCAATATGCTGATGAGGTGTTTTTTTATTTCCTTAAAAATCAGCAGCATAAGCAGCTCGAAATTAACGGAGCCTCTCCATGAGTTCTTGTTCGATCATCTCGGTGACTTGGGTTCTTAACACACTCATTTCTTGATCAACGACGATCGTGAGATCGACAAATAATTAACCTGATAATTTTTCAAGAACATATATCAGTTAAAACAAAAAAGCCGCGTCTACGCGGCTATTAAGAGTGTATGTTTTTGTCGTTTTACAAATCCACTTTAATCAGCGTGTCCTCTCCTCTCCCTTGGTGGCTCCTTGTTTGCTTTCTCAAACATCTCCCTTAGCCTTTAATTAATTTCAATGCTTGATTTAAATCTAGATCTTCATTCCATAATAAAAAAAAGGCAACCAACCCCTGGTCGCCTTATTAGTACATTCAGCAGTTATAAGAAAATCCGATGCCTACGTTGAACAAATGGTTAGATGTTTAGTCGAGATTTTTTAGTGTCTGTTTACTTAAGTCGTCCAGCTTGGTCGCTTCCTCTTCGGTCAATTCTATGTCAGTGGAATGCAGGTTCTCAAAGAAATGCTTCTCGTTCTGTGTGCCCACGATGGCCGAGGTCAGGCCATTCCGGCCTAGCAGCCAGCTAATTGCGATTTGCGAGAGAGTGGCACCTTTGGCTGCTGCGATTTCCCCTAAGAGACGGATGAGGTCCTCCGTCTTCCGCAGGTTTTCTGATTGGAATAAAGGCCTCTCCTTGCGAAAATCCGTAACTTCTTTGCCTTTGTGGAAAATTCCGGTCAAAATCCCCTTAGCGAGGGAGTTGTAGCTCATGATGCTGATGTCGTTTTGCAAACAATAGTCAAGCAATTCGTCTTCAATGCTGCGCTGGAGCATATGATACTCCGGCTGGATCGCGTCAACCCGTCCATATTGCATCGCTTCTCTCAGTTGAGCCAGAGAGAAATTGGAGACACCGATTGCACGAATTACGCCTTCTTCTTTCAACTTGCTCAGCTCTCCCATAGTTTCCTCGATTGGGATGTCGTTACTGGGCGTATGGATGTAATACAAGTCGATATAGTCCGTGTTCAGCCGGAACATGCTTTGCCACAGGGCCGTACGGATATCTTTGGGCCGAAGATGATGAGCGCTTATCTTCGTTGCGATTACGCACTGTTTTCTTACATTGGCCAAGGCTTTTCCTACAATAAACTCTGAACGTCCGGCCCCATAGAGCTCAGCGGTATCGAATGAATTGACCCCGTGCTCAAAAGCTTGACGGAGAAGCCGGATGTTGTCCTCTTCGGGCTTCAGCTCCCAACGAGTCAATCCGCCTGAGAAGGCATTGCCCCCTCCCAGTTCCATTGCGCCGTACGTAATGCGTGACACTTCCATGTCTGTTCTGCCGAGTTTTGCGTACTTCATAAGACATCTACTCCTCTCTCGAATCGATATGTACAGGATCGAGTACAACCTATATTTTCATATTCGCGAATCGATTAAGCGATCCTGCCTGTTAGCTGAATTAAGATCATTTTATAAGGGCAAGTAGATAAGCATATCCATTACGGCTAACAAAAAAAGCCGCAGTTACGCGGCTATGAAGAGAATATGTTCTGTTCTTGTCTCCTTACATCCCCAGCCAACTCCTCTCAAGGCGGGTCGGTATAAATCCATCCATCACCCGGATAGTTCAACGACCTTGGTGGCAATGTTGCTCACAAATTCGCTGTCATGCTCAACAAACAGAAGCGTCGGTGTGTATTCGAGCAGCAGTTCTTCAATTTGGATGCGGGAGATGACATCAACGAAATTAAGCGGCTCGTCCCAAATATACAAATGGGCTCTTTCGCTGAGACTTCTAGCGATCAATACCTTCTTCTTTTGCCCGCCGCTGTAGGTTGAGATGTCCTTTTCAAATTGCAGTCTCGAGAAATCAAGCTTCCGCAATATCGACTTAAACAGGCTTTCATCAATCCCGCAGCTTTTCGCATATTCGGACAAATCGCCCCGAAGATGGGACGTATCCTGGGCTACGTATGATATTTTTAGCTGGGCGTCCTTATGGAAGCCTCCGTTGTATGGGATATTCTCGCCGCAGACCAGCTTCAAAATACTGGACTTGCCTGAACCGTTTGCACCGGATAGCGCAATCCGCTCCCCTTGTTGAATCTCAAAGGTCACGTCTTCGCATACCGGGTTCGCCCCGTATGAAACCGAGATATGATCCAGCTCGGCAAGGCGCTCTTTGTAAAATGGAAGCGGGGAAATTTGGAGACTCTCCGTGTTCTCGATATTTTTGAGAAGCTTACTTTTCTCCTCAATGGCAGAGAGTTGCCGCTGCTGAATTGCTTTTGAGCGTTTCATCATTTTGGCTGCTTTATGACCGATATACCCCTTGTCCACTTTGGAGCCGGAATTTCTCGTGCCGTTTTTGGTACTTTCTACTTCATGCGACCAGCCGCTCGTCCGCTTGGCAGAATCTGATAAGCGTTGAACGTCCCGTTTCAGCTTTTCGTTCTGAGCCAGCTCGAACTGGTCCTGCCTCTGCTTGTTCTCCCACCAGGTCGAGAAATTGCCCTTCTGGATCTCGATATTGGTTTTGTTGATGGACAAAATATGATCGACGCACCGATCCAGAAAGGCCCGGTCGTGGGAAACCAAAATAAACCCGCTCTTTCGGTTGAGATAATCGGCGACCAGCTTTCTCGCATGCGAGTCGAGATGATTTGTCGGCTCGTCAATAAGTAAGAAATGGTTGTCCTTGATGAATAAGGCTGCCAGCAGCACCTTCGTCTGCTCTCCGTTCGACAACGTATTAAACGGGCGGTACAGCACATCCTCCGATACCTTCAGCCAGTTCAGCTCTCGAATCAGTTTCCATTGAAGAAAGTCTGGATAAACCTCGCTGATTACGTCTATAGTAAGGTATTCCTTATGTTGTACCTCGAACGGGAAATAATCGAATTCGACGTTCGCGGATATGGTCCCGCTGTATTCGAGCTGCCCCTGCATCAGACGGAGAAATGTCGTTTTCCCTCTTCCATTCCTGCCCGTAAACCCTAATTTCCAATCGGTATCGATCTGAAAATGGACGTTCTCAAAAATGTTGTCATAACTGCCCTCATAGGCAAACGTCAGGTTTGAAACATAAATCTGTGACATCAAATCAACCTCCAGTTAAGTGTAGGCAGAAAATAAACCGTTCCCGCCTGTTACCGGAAGCCAACAAAAAACGCCGAAAGAACACCAGTTCAACCAGTGCTTCTCGGCGCTTATACGAACCCGACCATACAATAAATAAACCGAGCGACATTCATTCAAAAATCGCTTGGCAGATGTATACATGGGGGATAAAGCTCCGGTAACTGATTGTTTATTCGGTGAACCATGCCAAAACGCGGATGTGACAGGTTCACTTGAACATCTACAACCTCTAATTCGGACATCGCTTTATCCCTCCCCTCAAGATCTCATGAATATGAACACAACTTAGCATATCCGTTCACTGAGGTCAAGATTCCGTTCCTTTGGAAGTAAACTGTTTATTAAAAAGTTCGGCCGCGGTTAAGGATACAGCATCAATGCAGGCTCAATGTTGCCATTAACGGTAGATGGTCTGAGGCAGCCGGAATCTTGTTAATGACTTCAACGGAAGTAATCTCTATATTCCGGGTGGTGAAAATGTAATCAAGCTGCAAAACGGGACGTAACGACGGAAACGTATTGCTAGGCGTTTTGGCCGCCATATAACAATCCTGAACAATTCCCGCTATGGTGCTCCATGCCTTACCTCCCCGTTTCATATTCCAATCCCCCGCAATGACAACAGGTGAACGATCCTCCTTAATTTTGCTCGCAATAAATTCAATTTGTTTATTACGTCTGCGTGGATTCAAACTGAGATGGGTGACATACATTTTGAGTGGCTTATCATTTATGAGTACATCTGCTTCCAATAAAGATCGGCCTTCGATCATACCAGATTTCATAGGATGATTTTTCTCCGATACAATGGGATAACGAGACAAAAGGACATTTCCATACTGTCTGATCATGTTACCCTTCTTTTTCTTGATGGTGATCGCTGCCCCAAAAGCCGCATTCATCTTTAATCGTCCGGCTAACCATGATACTTGATCCAAGTAATGGCTTCTTTTGGAAAAATACCTGTCGACTTCATTTAGAGCGATAAGGTCAGGCTCACTTTCTTCTATAGCTTCGGCAATTCTGTTCAGGTTTATTTTTCCATCCGCCCCTTTCCCATGATGAATATTGAAAGTGACAACCTTGATCTGCAATTGAATCCCCTGTCTTTCTGTTTTGAAATGAACGTTTGAGTTTGTTGAACGTAGCAATGGCCAGAATCGTGCATGATTCCATTTTATTCTTAACAGCATGTTCCGTAAATATCAGGGTGAACACCTAAAGCGAAAACAAAAAAGCCTGCAAACATGTGGACTTTAATAATGGGCTTTGATTTCAATATTTCCCCTCACCAATCCTACCCGTTAACATCCTTCACCTGATTTTGTAGTAACATTTATGCGCCAACCACGCCATTGATAATCCTTTTAATTTCGGCTAGGCATACGTATTCTTGTCTTTTTCGGCACACGATAAAATAACGCAAAACGTCCCCGCACCGAAGCTCTTTCGGTACGGGGACGTCGGTATTAGATCATTGCTTGGCCTGCTACTTGCCCAAATTAGCGCTCCACATTTCAATAAGTGCTTGTACGCTCCGATTGAGCGTTGTTTTTGCTTGATCAGAAACGCCATTCTGCTTCTGCTCTTTATTCAGCTGCTTCAGCAAATTCTCCAGATGCTTGATCCCCTGCTTCCAATCCGGCTTCTTCTTGCTTACCGCATCGGCGGCATGCTCAAGCTCCTTATCCAGCTGCTTCCGGATCTTCTCGTCTAACTGTCCGGTTGAGCCAAACTCCTCCAGCAGCTTGCCGATGGCAGGAGCGTTAATGGGAGCGGGGAGAACCGTGAAATTGTCGTAACTCGTTTCATTCATGTACGTCCGCATGCCGACCTTACCGTGTGTAAATGGTCTGCCGCTGCGGTCCGTATAATCGATAACCGGCTTGCTCATATCATCGACAAATACTTGAATGCGAGCACCCTGCGCTACGACTTTTACATGCTTCCATTCGCCTGATTTCACCTCGAGCGGCTCTCCTGTCAAATAAGTCCAGCCGTAATTCAGCTTGCCGAGATGAACGCCCTGTTTGTTCAGGTACGCGACATATCCCTGCACGAAATCAGCGTTGTTCTGGTTCAGC
The DNA here is from genome assembly GCF_025809195.1 of Paenibacillus sp. PSB04. Lineage (NCBI taxonomy): Bacteria > Bacillati > Bacillota > Bacilli > Caryophanales > Paenibacillaceae > Paenibacillus > Paenibacillus sp. PSB04. The sequence continues at coordinate 4,784,733 of NZ_CP081301.1, read as the reverse complement.
TCCTTGCCGTGAGCCGGGTTGCTCGCCCGGAACAGAATGCCTCCGTCGCCTGTATCGCTAATCAGCTTGATATCAGACTCCACGCTGTAATCCGACCAATTGGCGTCTCCGATCAAGGTTTTCCCGAAGCTGCCGACCGCTGCTTGATATTCACCAGCATGAGCAGCTTTCGGTTCGATCGGATTCTGATGAATTCGTATTCCCTGGAAGTCGAATTCTCCTACCACAGTTTCGACCTTCAAGGTATGTGCGCCCGCCGGGAGATAAATGCCTTGCTTCGTTGTTGTCGCCCAGTTCTCCCACGTGACGGAATTCGGGATATTGACTTCACCGGTCAGATCGGTTGTATCGTCGAGCCACAGCCTGACTTTCGCCCCATCCATCGATGTAGCGGTCACGAAATCGACGTTATACACGCCGGCCTTGGCAACGTCTACGTTGTAGGCCAGCCATTCGCCGGTAGCGTTCCAGCCCCCATTGTAGCTGCCGCCCGCATTCCGGCGGATGTCGACCGCATCATTCCGGTATTCCGTGCCGATGTTAGCGGGAGTCAGATCATGGTAGCCCGTACCTTCGCCGCCTGCCTTATAATCAGCAGCCTGAATAAATCCGGGCAGCACGTGCGGCTTATCGAACTGGGTGAGCGATAGTCTCGTCATGTCAAACTCGCCTTTGACAATTTCGACCTTCAGTTCATGATCACCGGCCGGCAGCTGGATACCGGATTTCGTCACCGACTTCCACTTATTCCAGTCGCCGGAAGCAGGAACGTTCAGTATACCAGTCAAATCGGTCGTGTCATCCAGCCACAGCCGGACTTGTGCATCCTTAAACGTCGTAGCTGCCCACAAGTCGAGATCGTACAATCCCTCTTCCGCGACACGGATGTTGTACTTCAACCATTCGCCGGTTTGATTCCAGCCTACGATCTGATCGCCTGTTGCAGCGGATCGAATGTCGACGCTATCGCTGCGGTATTTGCCCCCAATGTTCTCAGGCGTCAAGTCATGATAGCCAACGCCTTCACCGCCGGGCTTGTAATGCTCAGCCTCGACGACGCCGGGCACGGGTATCGGCTGATCACTCCTCGTTAACGCTATGCTTGCAAAATCGAATTCTCCGCGGACCGTCTCCGCTTTTAGCGTATGCTTGCCTGCCGGCAGAGTAACACCGGATTTGCGCACCACATTCCAGATATTCCAGTCACCGGTCTTCGGAATGTCTACGATGCCGGTAAGATCCGTCGTGTCGTCCAGCCAGAGCCGGATTTGACCTCCATCCATCGTAGTAGCCACTTTGAATTCTGCGTTATAGGTTCCGGCTTCCGCTACGTCAATGTTAAACTTCAGCCATTCTCCCGTCTGGTTCCAGCCGACGTTGTAACCGCCGCTGGCCGGATTGGAGCGAATGTCGACCGAATCTCCCCGGTACTCGCCGCCGATGTTTTGGAGTGTATTCTCATGATAACCTACACCCTCTCCACCAGAGATATAGTGGACTGTGCCAATCGTACCCGGGATCGGATGATAGGCGTCATAAGCCTGCTCCTCTTCGGCAATGTCGGACTTCACGCTCCAGAAGCCTTCATACCGCTGCCAGCCGTCGTCTTGTCCATCATCGAAGTTATCATAGAGAACCGGAACTTCCGCGTGCCGGTGGAACGACAGCTTGTCCAGCGAGGTCGTCCCCGATGCGGCAGTGACCTTCAAAATATGCTCACCTGCCGGCAAATCCACCCCATTCAGCTGTGCGGTTTGCCACCCTGCATCAGCAGCGTTGCTGTCAGCTGCCAGCTCAAACTCACCCAGCGGTTGTCCACCATCCAAAGTGAGCTGTACTTTGCTGCCCAGAGCTGCATCTGCATAAGAGAGATCTATATCGTATTTGCCTGTCTCCGCGATGTTCAGCCGGTATTGCAGCCATTCGCCTTTCTCGAAAGCGGTGACATGTGAGGTGCTGTCATCTGCTGTGTCCGTATCCACGCCATCTCCACGGTATTTGCCGATGGTGCCCGGCGTCTCGTCGTGATATCCGACTCCTTCGCCGCCTGGCAGGTAATGAACGGCTTCGACTTGCCCCGGAACCGGTTTCGCAGCATCAAAATCGCTGCTTCCGTTCACGTCATTGCTGAAAGCAACATAACCGAAATTAGCCTTCGCATTTTCCGTGACGTAACCGATACTGCCGCCGCCTAGCTTGGCGCTGCGCGTCTGCTTCAGCATGCCGTCGACGTAGATCTTGAACGCGTCCCCTGCTTTCTCAACCCGGATATTATGCAGTTTTGTATAATCGTATCCTTCCGGAAGCGTGCTCTCCTCCCATCCCAGATCGGCGCCGTTCACCCGGAACTGTGTCTTCAGCGAATTGCTCACCGGATCTAAAAGCGCTGTACCGAAATCGTTATCTCCCTTGTAGGAGAACACGGCCCCGAGCCGCTGGCCTTCGGCTTTGCTTGACTCAGCCAGCTGCAGGTTAAATTCTGCCGTATAGCTGCTTCCGGCCTCAACAGTAGTCAACAGCCTGCTTGTACCGGCAGCTTGCTGATGCAGAAGTCCCGAATCCATGCTCCAGTTAACACCGTCTGCATTCGTCCACGCCGTGCTGAGTTCCGTACCTTTGAACCGGTCCTCAAAATCCGGCATCTCCGGATCCGGCTGTTCGGTTGCTGTCGGTCCGAGCACGGACATTTTGTCACCGTTGAACACGATCCGGTCCATCCCCATATGGCGAAGAGGTCCGACAATGCCTTTTCCTTCGAGATTGTGGTAAATAATATAGCGGGCATCCAGATTCGGGCCAACGACGACCGTATTATGGCCGAGACCGACGGTCGGACCTTCCGTGCTGATCAGAAGCGGGTTGTCCGTATCACGCACGAATCCCTTGAGCGGGTTTGTGCTGACCGCGTAGTCGACTCGATAGCCTTTGCTGAATACATGGTTGCCGGTATACGTCATATAGTATTTGCCGTTGCGTTTGAACAGCGTAGAACCTTCCGTCCAACCGTTCATGCTTGCCCCCGTATTGACGCTGTTACCGATCGTCGTCGGCGTAGGCATTTCAGCTGCGAGAATTCCTTCTCCGTTCGCATGATAGAAATACCACTTGCCATCATCGTCAATAAAGACGTTGCCATCAATCGAATGTCCCAAATTGCCCGTTTGAACTGTAAACGGACCCGTCGGGCTTTCACTGCGCAGCACATAATGACCATTGCCGGCAGGAGAGGTATACATGTAAAAATATCCGTTCCAATAAACGACTTCAGGAGCGTAGGCTCCCTTCGTAACCGGATCGGTTGTGGCCAGTCCTCCATAGCTCCAGTTGACAAGGTCAGGAGAGCTCCACACTTTGACCCCGACATCGGTGTCTCTTGTGCTCACATACAAATAATATGTACCGTTAAACTTCAGCACGTAAGGGTCGCCAAGTCCATATTGCCCCCATTCGTCCGGCAGCGATGCCGGGTTCTTATAGGCGAATGCCGCCTGAGGGGCAAACAAGAGCAGCACACACATCACGACCGCAATACTCCGTTTTAATATCAAACTTATCACCTCACTGATTTTATTAAAACGCTTACATAGTAAAATGATCGTATCGATCTTCACCTGCCACCGATATCCTATCACCTCCATTCATCCAATATATTTGTAATACATCGTGAGTATATCGGCATTATCCAGACAAAGTCAACGGTTTATTTCAATTATCTTGTAATATTCAAAGAAATATCTGTTTTTTTAGCTTATCATACAATAATAATGTAATAAATGAGATCGCTATGGGCAGTTAAACGGTAGGTGATTACACCCATGCAAATATCAAAAGGAGCTGTCCACGACAGCTCCTTCAAGATCAATCAACATCATCAACAAAACTCCTGTACGGCAGACATTCATGACTCATAGCCCGCTTTCACCATGAGCGGTAACTTTGTACTCGTAGGTTTGATAAACCTCCGTCAGATACATTTGGTGTAGTAAACCAGATCCAGCATTGAAGCATCAATTCGTTGCTGGATTTCGTCAGCCAATTGGAAACGAGTGTTTTGTTCGCTATCCTCAATCCGTTCGATTTGACTGTCGATCGCAAATACATTTTCCGCAAAAGACTTCGTTCCCATTGAAGATAAAAGGGGTTTTAACGCATAGTCAATCGAAAGTAAGTTCGAAATGGTGCCTCCTACGAAAAAAGCAGCTACGATTTTATCTTTAAAGCCGTTTTGCGGTAATAAATCAACGTAAGCTTTTAGGACGCCTGTATAAGTCGTTTTATAAACCGGACTTGCAATAATGATACCGGACGCTTCTTCCACTTTAGCGTGTGCACTTAATATCAGTCTGCTATTGAAATTGGCGTGCATCAAATCAGCGGGAGGCAGGGAAGAAACCTCAATGATCGCCACTTCGCAGCCTTGTTGCTCCAATTTCAGCTTGGCATAGTTGATCATGCCGTTTACTCGGGATTTATGGTTGAGACTTCCGGAAATGATCGCTATTTTACTCATGAGTTTGCTTCAGCTCCAGTAGTTGTTCTTAGAGAAGATACGTAAGCTAACGTCATACCATGCTGTGGCGGTAAGCCCAACAGTACTCTTCCGTATAACTCAAGTCCCGTGGATGCAGTAGTCAACGCATGATTGGAGCCGCCTCGAATGTCGCGGAAGATTTGGGACAAGCGATTGGAATCGGCAATAACACTCCCTCCACTCTCAGCCATTAGCATGTCTACAGCTTCCCAGCATAACATCGCTGCATAGGTCATATCCGTTTGAAGCTGAGCAAGCTCTTTTAGACTGAATATTTCCGCATTTTGTACATGCCGCTCCATATGATCAATCGCCCGACTGATATGAAGATGCGCGGATTCAACCTTCATGGCCGCGAGCCCTACTTTATACTGAATATGGCCTACTGCCGCTTGAGAGGTATGGAAGGTCATCGTAATTCCTTTATGAGGCGCCTTTTCAACAAAATATTCAACGGCCCCTCTGGCAAGCCCGAGGATCGCGCTGATCCCTGTTGTAATGCTTGTTATAAGCTGAACATAAGGTCTATATCTGTCACGTCCTTTTAATTCGGCAGACAAAGAACGTATCTGTTCTGTGTTCTGGGTGACGACATATTGATCTGGAATAAAGACATTTTTTAATTCCAAACTGTTACTTGCAGATCCTTTTAAGCTCATCGTATACCAATCATCTACAATGGTAACTTCACTCATCGGTACTATAGCCAACGTCATTCCCAAATTTGCGCTTTCCTGCATGGACTTCACGTCATTCAAATTTAACAAAGCATGGGTTGCATGCTTAGAACCTGAACCGAATCCCCAAAAGCCCTCCTCTACCCAATAACCGCCGTCTACTTTTTTTACAACAGCTTTGCGTGCTGCTAAGACAGAACAAAAACGCACCTCCTCTTCCTGGCTGAAGAGCGAGTCTAATACTTGGGAAGGGAAAGATAATGAAGCGGTATAATTGTTCCCGTTGATGATTTGAACGACCCAGCCAACAGAACCGTTCCCCTTAGCTACCTCCGAAATAATTTCAACCATGGCACGAATACTAACCTCATGACCTCCGTGCTCTTTGGGTGTTCCAAGTTTAAACAAACCTGCATCCGAAACTTTTTGAATCACCTCTTCGGGAATATGTCTTTCCTCATCTATAAGCCTTCCGAATTTTTGAAGATAGGGAACTAACGCTGTTGCGTTGTTTAGTAATTGCTGTTCAAGTGCAGTGAGTTGATGATCTGTGCTTAAGTTGGCCATATTTATCACTCCTACAAAATCAATATTAGACAGATGTATATTTAAACTGCCTTTGTAGATTAAATGATATGATGTATAATGTACCTCATCAACCGATAAAATCGCGAATATGTCGAAAAACGATACACGGAAAGGAATCTGTCATGGTTAACAAAACAACGGACGACCTCAGAGTCCGAAGAACCCACAAGCTTCTGTACAATGCTCTGTTTGATCTAATGGAAAAACACTCCTTCGAACAAATCACAGTGAAGCAAATTTGTGATTTAGCGATGGTGCACCGAACTACGTTCTATACGCATTTTCAGGATAAATTTGATTTACTTTCACATGCCGTGATGCAAATTGCTGAGGAGGAATTTCGGAACTTTGCCGAAGTATCCCTTTCTCCATCGGATAATTTCCGGGAATTGTTTTCTATAGCAGCGAAACATAAAACCTTATTTTCACAGCTTCTATTTGAAGAAAGGGATTCCCTAAGGAATTTGTTGCGGAGGGATATGGGGAAAGGCATGAAGAAATACTTAGCCGAACAGCACGCCATTGAAGTAAATTCCATCGAAATACAAATTAAAATAGAGGCCTATATCGGAGCCGTTTTAGGTGTCCTAAATTGGTGGTTTGAGAACAACATGTCCATTGATGAAGAAGAAATATATACCAAAATGAATATCTTTACAGGATGGAATTTCGCCGAATGATCTCGAATGGTTCTATTTTCGTTCGGTCAATCTGACTTAAAAAAAGGGACCCATCCACATTGGATCGGTCCCTACTTCATTCCTTTTACGGCTTGGCATTTTTGTTTATCTTCTCGAAGTATGGTGCCAGCTTAGAGGCTAGCTGCTCAAACCTCTGCTGTTCTTCTTGGGTCAGCTTCTCCTCATGTTTGACCCCTTTTTCATCGGTGATCTTCAGCTTTAATTGGATCAGCTGCTTTATCAGCACCTGATACTCCTTAAATTCATCTTCCGTAAGCTTGCCTTTTGCTGCCTGCAGCATTCCCTCAATCTCTTGATAATCCTCCTGTGTACCGCCGTGCTGTTCAATGGTTGAAACAGAACCGAATAGATCATCGGCTAGATAGGAAGAAGCAAATACCGCGGACGGAATCAGGATGGCTACTGCGGCAATACCTGCGAGCACTCGTTTTTTCATGGGAGATCTACCTCTCTTATCATTTGCATACTGATGATAGGACTGTCGGACACGACCATACAATTCGGGTGGGCACTGCATCGAATCCGCCACCTGGCGAAGCTCTTCACGCAATTCCTTCTCAATGGACATACGCGTCTCCTCCCGTCATTTCGATCCGTTTCCGGAGTTCTTTCATTGCCAGGTGATGCCTGGATTTCACTGTGCCAACGGGGATCTGTAGAATGTCTGCAATTTCTTCCAGAGCGTAGTCGTGAAAATAGCGAAGGATGACGACCACACGTAATTTGTACGATAATTGGCGGACAAGGCTGAAAAGTTCATGCTGCATCTCGAACTGCAGCACAGCTTTGTCCGTCCCGTCGAAATGTTCACATGTCATCCGGCGGTTTCGTTCAAAGAGGCGAATTCGCCGCCATGTCTTTCTTTTCCAGTCTTGGACTAGACGGACAGTAATCCCGTGCAGCCAAAACCGGAACGGCCGGTTCGGGTCGTAGGTTTGAAACGTCCGCCACATGCTCATGTACACTTCATTCACGATATCCTCAATATCCTGTTTGTTGTAGACGAGAAAAGCAACCGTCCGATAGACGTCTTGGTGAGTCGCCTGATAAACAAGCTCAAAGGCCGACTCGTCACCCAACTTCGCTTTTTCAAGCCACGATAGTAACTCAATATCTTTCATGGGGGCCCCTCCTGAACGTGTTACAACCCTTAATTCGCTCTCATGGGGAAAAAGGTTCAGTACGAGAATAAAATTTTTTGGCGATGTTATAGGAAATTCTTCAGGATGACCGTTATAGGATTTTCACACCTATATTGTGAAACAAAAATAGCCGCTGCTACGCGGCTTTAATATGTATGTGTTTATCGGAAGCTTTTGAATTTTATCGGAATAAACGTTGCACTCAATCAACATGAAACACACCAATTACGGATTCACCATCAACGTCATACAGCGGAATATCACGACCATCTGGTGATCTACTGTTCTGTATCGCAATGGCTTCATCGGGTGATTTAGGTAGCTCACCATCTAAATCTTTCTTCAGCACATATCCTTCAGTGCCATCTACACCAATAGCCCTGATTAATTCAGGTTCCATACCAGGAGAAGCAGCATCTGCGCTAGAACCGTACGTCTGTCCGTGTTTATTTTTAGGAAAGTTCACATTCTTGGCGCCAACATGAAAAGTACCAATTACCGTTTTCCCATCAACATCATACAGTGGAACATCGCCAGGTTCACCGAGGTAATCTTTTTTCAGCAAATACCCTTGAATACCATTCACACTTCCTGCATGGATTAAATCAGGCAGCATATCAGGAGAGTTGTCCTCTTGAGCAGAACCGTATGTTTGCCCATGTTCATTTTCAAAATAGTTCAGAGAATGTGTGTTGCTTTGATTCATTGTACTTTTAGCATCCGTGCTTTGGAATACCATGACACCACCCACTCCAAAAACGATAAAACCAACAACAATCAATATTCTAATGCTTGTAAAATACATCCTCACATTTGTTCACTCCTAAACATTTCCTCGCTCTTCACTTCATAGCAGTTATAATTATTAAACGCATCCAAATAATAGAAAGTTACCTATTAGCTTCAATTTGATTCTTTCGTAGCTTACAAACTCAAAAACCTCCACTCCTTATTGCAAGAAGTGGAGGTCAATTACATTTTCTAGATAAGTCATTAATACTTTACATTAATTCATAATGTAATGATCCAGGAACGAATTCCGAAACTTCCCGGTTGGATCGTATCGAAGCAGCAACTGACGGAAATCCGCTAACCGCTCATACCGGGCTTGTAATCTTTCCGGCTCCATCGTAAACAACTTCGCCCAATGCGGACGTACTCCAAAGGGTTCCAGTTCATGTTCGATAAGCGGAAGTAACTCGCGCACCCGCTCCCATTCCGGCTTCCATGTAAAATGCAAACCAACGCTGTCTTGATGGTAGCATGGGCTCATCCAGAAAGGATCCGAAGCAATTGTTCGTATCTCGGAAATGAAGAGCAGAGGCGCAATTCGATCACTCAATTTGCCTAGCACATGTATCGCTTCGAGCGCATGCCGCCTCGGAATGAAATATTCACTTTGCAGTTCATTGCCTGCGCTGGGGGTAAAATCCATGCGGAAATGAGGCAGCCGTTCGTACCATGGTCCCGGAGCGCCTAACTGCTCGCTACAGTTTACGACAGATTGGCCAGAAACCATATGCCGTTTTTCCGGAGCGGGTATAGCCCCGAAGAAATGGGACGGTGCCTCATCTTCCCCGTTTGCTCCCAGCTTTCGTTTTACCCACACTTGATTGAATATGGGCTCTGCCCAATTCGTAAACAAGCTGACACTGTACGCGGCAGATAAAATGTCTTCAATGTCACTCTCCAGTGCAGAAAAAGGAAGACGTTCATATACGGTCTGACTTACCTGAAACGAAGGTACTAAGTCCAGTGTAAGCTTAGTGACAACCCCCAGTCCGCCAAGCCCGACGACAGCCCCATCAAACTCGGGATCAACCCCTCGCGTAAGCACCGTAACTTCTCCATCCGATTTGATTAGCTCAATAGCACGGACGGAAGACGCCAGACTTGCATTATGGACGCCCGAGCCGTGGGTAGCTGTCGCCACGGCGCCAGCCACGCTAATGTGCGGAAGCGACGCTAAATTATGCAACGCGCAGCCATGATCATTTAAATAGCGGCACAGATCACCATACCGAATGCCACCCTCGACAGTTACAATGTTCTGTTCACGGTCGAGATCGATGACCCGATCCATCTTTCGAAGCGAGAGATGGCTGCCACCGGTGTCGGCAATCCCGTTAAAAGAGTGCCTCGACCCAAGCACGCGTATGCTTCTGCGGTTAACTACCAGATCCTTAACCTCTTCCAGATTTTTAGGCTCAAGCAGCTCCAACGAGCTGTAGCGATAGTTCCCGGCCCAGTTCAACTGATCTCCCATACGACTCTCCTATTTAAGATGCAAATTTTTGTCTGAATCAACTTGATTATTGAGGTATTCGGCATAGCGATCCACAATCCTGCCCAGTAGCTTCGTTAACCTTTGAAAGTAGTAGTCATGCTTAAACTCGAACCTTGTACTTGGTTAGTCGCGCGATTTATACGATAGGCAATTCCAGCGTCCTGCTTCTCGGTTTGAATCCTTTGGCTTCATAAAATCCGATCGCATCTTCATTGAATTCCGCTACATGCAATTCGATACTGCTAAACTGCTGCGATTTTGCGAGCCCTTTAATATAGTCGATAAACTTGCTTCCGATATCGTTCCCTCGGTATTCTTCTGACACACAGATATGGTCTAATTCGATATATCTTCGTTCTACATAAGCAGCCCTCTTCGGTGCATCCATGAAATTTATAATGGTGTAGGCGATTATTCGGTCACCGTCTTCCCCGATGAAGACCTTTACGTTGTCATCGTTCAACATTGAAATATAATAATCGTAATCGAGCGGTTTATCGCAAGGTCTGTAGATGTCCGGCCGGTTCTTTGCATGGATGCTGTATAATTGACCAACGAGCTCGTTGATCGCATCAAAGTCCTCCGGTTTCGCCTCTCTTATTTTCCAATGCATATCTAGTTCCTCCCTTACACGGCGCAGATATTTCTTATTACCCTGGGTTGACGATTATAATGCAGATTAGCGGCCAAGTTACATTTTTGTCTGGATGGCATGTATGTGTCCAAATAGGTGTCACCACATGCTGTGGTAAGGATTTACAAAAATAAAGGCCGACTCGTTAACCGAGTTGGCCTTTTCATTTACTAACTGCATTCTGTATTGCTACGGAATTTCATTTACTTGCCGTTGGAAGCGCGTTATTTCATTAATGCCCGGGGTCCAACATCAATGGTCGTGAGCGGCCGATTGGTTATGGATTTGCCGATGCTATATTCATCTGCGCCCACATCCGGCGCGTATCTCATCTGGCCGTCCATGTCGTCCAGAGCCAGCAGCGGGCTGATGGCCGCATCGATGGCCGGACTGTATACCGACAACCGGATTAACCCGTCATTACCGCGGACCAGCCTCAGATCCTCTTTGCGGATTGCCCCGCCAACAACGGAATTGTTCGAAATAGGCGCAATGCCTTCTACCTTGTTCCCTTTGTATTCGGGTCGTTCCTGAGCTGGTGCTTTCATCATAGCTTCCGTCTCAGTAAACATGGTGCCCGCATGGCTGAAGATCAGATTGTTATAGATCTTCGTCCCAACCGGCTGATACGTTCTTCCACCGAGGGTAAACACAGGCGTGTTGTTGCCGACATTCACAATCGTATTATGGTAGATTTGGACGTTATACTGCCGCCAGTGCCCACGCAGCAGCTCTGTTCTTTCCTCTTCCGGAAGGCTGTTTAACACAGCGGTTTGTTCATTCTCTCCGCCCCAGCGGACGGTCGGGTTCGTTCCGCCTTCCGGTCCCCCGTCATGCGTGCCGCCGTCAAGGCGGATAATTTTATCCGTTAGCCCCTCCATGTAATTGTTGAAGATTTGATGGTCGTTGCCATAGATCCGGAAGCCGCTGAGCCCAGCCGTTTTTCCATCGCCGAGAATAAAATTGCCATAGAAGCGGTTGCGGTTCCCGTGACGGGATACGATCCCGCCATACGAATTGCGCACCGTATTGTAGCGGATAATGTTATCGCTGCTTTTTACCGAAATAATTTCGTCTTCGCCGTTTAACCCGTCAAATAGATTATGCTGGATTGTCACATAGCCTGAGGATAATGACAAGCTGGATAACCCGAGGCGAATCGCTTCCAGGCCGTTGCTGACCCGGGGGCCGATATCGTGAAAATGATTGTATTCAATCACATCGTATTGCGAAATGCTCTGCCCGCTGTGGCCCTCGCCGTCATAGATCACCACAGCGCCAAATCCCTTCTTGGGACCGATGTCGTTATAAGCGATCCGGTTATGGCTGCTCGTACCTTCGACCCGGATATAATGTCGGTTGGTTCCATTGTCGGTTAGCAGCTTATCATCTTCATACGGTGTCGACCCGCTATAAACTTCACCGCTCGGATCATAGCTGTTTTCTCCATAGCGGCAGCTCCCCTTGATGTTGACCAGGCACCACACGGAACGCTTATCTGCCTTGAACCGGTACGGCTGACCGGTCTCATCGAGCGCGAAGGTGTTCCCCACAATGGAGATATGGCTGGAGCTCTGCAGCTGCACGCCAGGATGGACACCCGTCAAGGAGCGGTTTTCTAATCCGCGTTCGACCAGGGTTTGATCTCCCGTCTCATCTCCGATGCCATTCCGGAATTGGAGTCCCGTTACCTCAATGTAGCTGGAATTCTCAATGTGCATGTAGCTGTTCCCTGTAATCACCGCTTTGCCGGATTTCGCTGCCGTTACCCGGATCGGATACGCTGCGGTACCATGCTTTTCTTTAATGACGAACGGGCCATTTTGTTCATAGCTGCCATGCTGAAGCTCAATCCATGTTCCGCTGACGGCTTCATCAAGGGCCGACTGCAGCTCCTTGGCCGTCCGGACCTTAATATGATTGAATTCAGGAGGTTTGACCTCCCCTTCCTTAACACTTCCCGCGTCAGATGGAGGAGGGGCCGGTTCCCCTGTCTCTGGCGGGTTTCCTGCATACAGCTCCACTTCCATAATGCTGTTCCAATTTCCCGAGCTTCCGCTGGCACTGTTTCCATATCCCGTAAGACGGAGGTATCTCGCCTTCACCGGCTGATCAAACACATAGGTCTGCAGGATGCTCTCCTCCGGCTGGAGCTGACGGCTGGACTGCCTGCCAAGAACGACGGTCCCCGTCTCGAAATCAGGCGTATCCGATGCAGTGATTTCAAAGCTGGAAAGCCGTTCCCGTGCGTTTAAAAAAGCGATGTTCGCATAAGTTACCTTTTGCGGCTGTCCCAGGTCAAACTGAAGCCATTCCCCTTGCCCGGATGCAGACCAGCGGCTTTGCTGGCTGTCTGCGTCTTCTCCCCAGATCCCATCCACGACCTTTTCAGGTACATAATTCGTGTTCGGCTGGTATGAGCTGGCCGTCACACCGCTCACTGCTAGTTTCATATGGCTGCCTCCCGTTTCATTCGCTGCTCCATTCACCTGTGAAGGTTGTAACGTTAATGACCCTAATAACAACGTCAGTAAAAGTCCTATCCCTACTCTGCCCGTAAGCCTCTGCCTGATCGTTTTTTTCAGTAACGTACTCAATACGCTCCACCTCTTTCTTTAATTAACGGTGTAAAGCACTAAAATACACGGTGAGACCAGCCCCGTAGTTTCGCGAGCGCCTCCACATAATAATAATCCCCGTAGATCAAGGATACATTGACATTGACGCCTTCCGGCTTATGCCCTGTCGCGCTATGCAGAATCCCTTCGTGCTCATCGTCGCCGAAAGTGGAATAGCGTTCAGATAAAGAAGCGATAATACGTGTGGCTGCATGATGATATACAGCCCCCACTTCGGGAGATGTTAATTCCGCAAGCTCCAGCAGACCTGAAGCGGCAATGGCCGCAGCAGAGGTATCCCGAGGCTCGGTCTCCTGGTTCGGAACACGGAAATCCCAAGGCGGAACCATATCCTCCGGCAATGAAGCGATAAAGTGGTGTGCCACCCGCTGCGATGCCTGCAGATATTCGTGTTCCCTCGTGTACCGGTATAGGTTTGCCATGCCGTATAATGCCCAAGCATTCCCTCTGGACCAGCAGGAATCCGGAGCATAGCCCTGCCCGCCTTTATATTCCAGCAGCTCGCCGCTCGCGGGATCAAACACGGCCACATGGCAGGTAGAACCGTCTGGCCGGACCATATACCGTAAGGCCATGTCGGCATGCGCTTTGGCTATATGGCTGAATCTCGGATCCCCGCTCTCGTCTGCCGCCCACAACAGAATGGACAAATTCATGAGACAATCGATGATTGCCCATCCCGGGAGATCGCGGTTCCAAGCCCGCAGGTACTGGCCAGCCAGGTTGAACCGGCCTGCCAGAAAATTGGCAGCTGCCAATCCCCTCCTTCTGCCATCGGCGTCGCCGATTAGCTTATATTTCAGAATCGAGGTCGGCAAATATTGAAATCCGACATCATGATGAAAACGGTTCTCCTCCAGCGTCAGCCGCTCCATTCGGATGTCCCAGTCCCAAGCTGCATCCAGGTACCTTTGATCTCCTGTCATATCGTAATAAATCCACAGCATTCCCGGCCAAAACCCCGATATCCAGTTATCCAATGTCAACCCGTCGTATTCTCCGGATTTTGCCGCATGCGGCGCAAGCAGAGGTTCCTTTTGCATCAAACGCTCCACTTTTTGCTGAGCCTGCCTCCACCATGTCTCCACATGCTTGTCATTTACGCTTCCGAGCTTATTCATCGTAAACCTCCCTTGGCTACTCAACTTTTTTATCCCTTAATCGCCCCAATCAAGGCCCCTTTGACAAAATACTTCTGCAGAAATGGATAGACCAGCAGAATCGGAACGGTAGCCACGATAATCGTCGCGTGCTTGAGCGTTTCACCGATAATGGCAACCTCTCCACCGCTGGCTCCGGTGGCCATGGAGCTGGCATCATTGAGCAGCAGCAGCTCGCGGAGAACCAACTGAAGCGGATATAGGGATCGGTCCTGCAGATAGATCATTGCGTTAAACCATGAATTCCAGTGGCTGACCCCATAGTAAAGCAGCATCACGGCCACCACCGGCATACAGAGCGGGATCATGATCCGGAAGAGAATGACGAACTCATTCGCCCCATCGATCTTTGCCGATTCCTCCAGGCTGTCAGGCACAGCCTCGAACGCCGTCCTCATAATAATCAGATTAAAGGCCGAAATCGCCTGGGGGATCATCAGAGACCACAGCGAGTTCGTCAGGCCAAGCCCTTTTACCGTGAAATATAGCGGAATCAGGCCTCCATTAAAAAACATCGTAAATACGATAAACAGCATGAGCGGCTTACGATAACGTAGTCCCTTGCGCGATAACGCATACGCCCCAAAGGCTGTTAAGATGATATTGAGGACAAGTCCGCCGGCAAGAATAATGAAGGTATTGACATAGCCCTTAACAATCATTGGATTTTCAAACACCAGCTCGTAAGCATGGAAACTGAATTTTAACGGTCTCCATAATATCCCGGAATGCTGCATGTACAGCGTCGGATCGCTTAGAGAAGCGAATAAAACATAGACCAGGGGGTAAACCGTAAAGATGGTGATAACTGTTAATAAAGTATAGTTAAAGGCATCGAATGCTCTCTCACCTAGGGATGGTCGGCCGATTCTTCGTTTCATGAGCAAGTTCCTCCTACCATAAGCCCGTATTGTTCATCTTCCGGCTCAACCAGTTGGAGCAGATGACCAGCATAAAGTTGATGGCGGAATTGAACAGTCCTACGGCCGAACTGAAGCTGTAATCGAACTCCTGCAGTCCTACACGATACACATATGAACTAATCACATCCGCGGTTTCATAGGTGGACGGATTGTATAGGAGAATGATCTTCTCCCCTCCCACATTCATGACTCTTCCCATTTCCAGAATGAACAGGATGATGATGGTGGGCATAATTCCCGGCAATGTCACATGGAGCATTTGCTTCCAGCGGCTTGCGCCGTCCATTTTTGCCGCTTCATACTGCTCCTGGTCGATACCGGCTAACGCCGCCAAATAGATAATGGTCCCCCATCCGATATTTTGCCAAATTCCTGATGAGACAAAGATCGTACGGAAATATTGGGATTCAAGCAGTAAAGAAACCCGCTCCCAGCCCAACAACGCCAGCAGGTCGTTAATGATCCCATCACTCATCGTAAACTCTTTGATCATGCCGCATACGACAACAAGCGATATAAAATGAGGCATATAGGTAAAGGTTTGGACGGTCCGTTTAAATACCGTCTTTCTCACTTCATTCAGCAGAAGGGCGAGAATCAGGGGAGCGGGAAATCCAAAAAGCAGCTCATAGAAGCTGATTAACAGCGTATTTTTAATGACACGCCAGAAATAAATGCCTTCAAAAAAGGACTCGAAGTGTTCCCAGCCTACCCATGGACTTCCCATGATTCCTAATCGCGGGGAAAAATCTTTGAAAGCTATCAGGGCGCCGTACATCGGATAATAGTGAAAAATAGTGAAATAGAGCAGCACCGGTGTCAGCATGATATAGAGCCAAGGATTTCTTCGGATATCCTTCAGAATTCCCCAGCGGATCAGGCTCCTGCTTCCGGAAGTGGTCAATAGAGCCGCATGCTGCTCTTGAGGCGGATGTTTCGCCATGCCGTTGTCACTCCTCATGATCAATCTAAAGCCCAGAAGAATCGGGCGGTTATCGCCCTCCTCCGGGCTGATCAACACTTACCGCTCGTTATACCGATCCAGCGCGTTCTGATAGATTTCGACCGCCCGATCAATCCCGAGCTTCTTAATCTGTGCGACGTAAGCATCATAATTCTCCATCGGTTCCTTCCCAACGATGAACTTCACGAACATCTCTTCCTTATAGTTGCCTACGTCCGTCAAGATTTTGCCGAGCTCCTTGCTCTCCTCGTCCGTTGGGGTGAGGAAAGCGGGCAGTGTGTGCTTTTCCGCGTCTGTCTGAGACCATATTTTAACGGCCTCATCCTGTTCAGGGAACGTATTCCAATTGCGGCGCTCATCCGCTTCATACGGACCATTCGGTTTGGAGTATTGGGATACCATTTGCTGCAGGCTGTATTTCTCGTTATTTTTGATCAAATCGGTATACACCGGAGTTCCGTTGTCCATCGAATAGCTCTCGCCTTCAATGCCGAAATTGAACAGCATGGCACCTTCATCGCTGTATGCATAGTCCAGCCACCTTGCGACCAATTCCGGATTTTTGGCGGCGGTTGTAATCGCTTTGCTTGGACCGGGGTTGTATTTGAAATCACGCTGACCCGTAAACGGAACCTCACCTTTCTGAATCGTTGGATAAGGGGCACCCACCAATTTAAACTTCGGGTCCTGTTTCTTCATAGCATCCATCCACTTTCCAAGGCCGCCGCTCAGCAGCGATACCGTTGCTCCGGTCTGGCCGGTCAAAATCTTGTTATCCAGAGCTTTGCCGTCCGTAAGTGCAAAATCCTTATCGAACAAGCCTTCGGCAAACCATTTGCGGAACAACGCCAGAAAATCCTTGTACTGTGGATCGACCGGACCATACTTCACCTTGCCCTCGTCATCAATATAAAAAGAGTTGGACGTATGATAGGCACCGATAAAAGCATCCCGGATTTCAAAATTTCCTCCCGTGTACGTGACGCTAAGCGGAGCTTTCGCCCCTTTCTGATCTTTGAAAGCTTTTAACGTGGTTTCCCATTCCGCAATCGTGGTAGGTACAGGCAAATTCAAGTCGTCGAGCCAGTCTTTTCGAATGATCGGTCCCCGGAATACCAGCCCGGACGGGTTGCGGATCATCGGAAATACGTAATATTTGCCGCTATCCGTTTTCACCATCTTGTCGAGTTCCTTGTCTGCTTCCAGCTTTTTCTTGAGGTTTGGCGCATACTTATCAATGAGATCATTGAGTTCCAGAATGACCCCATCTTTGATCGCCTTCTCCGGTCCCCCCGGATACGAGCCTGCGCTTCGCCCGGTCCAGTCATATTCGACCGTATCCGGCAGCTCATCAGAAGCGATCATCAGATTAAATTGTTCCTTCGTCTGCTGATCATTCGGATGGACATACTTCACGTTCACCCCTGTTTTCTCCACAAGCGCCTTTCCAAACGGTGTTTCGGCTAGATTGGAATAGAAGGTGACGGCATTATTGTTCAAAGCTTCCCATGATGTGAACCCTTCGCTCGTCTTCAGCGGATAGGTCGAACCGATATCTGAGGATGCGCCCGCTTGATCTTTCGGTTCACCTTCCTCAGTGCTTCCTGTTGAGCATCCCGCCAGGATCAAACTCATGAGCAGGACAGAAGAGACACCCGCTTTAAAACGCCTTATTAAGATTTTGCCTATCCGCAAACGTCGATCCATTGCCATTCCCCCGATTCAGGATAGTATGATGAATACCCTTTCAAAACAAAGTATCCGAAGCCATTGTTCAACAAATCCGCGAAAGTGAACATAGACAAAACATAAAATGATAGGCAATTCTTGAAAAAACCGTGATCTTGTCTGTCCTCTGCGTTATTGCGCCGCCTTTTGGAATGCTCCGGGAGTCATGCCTTCAAACTTTTTAAAGGTTCGTACAAACGTGCTGACATCCGCATAACCGACACGGCCAGCGACTTCATTGACGGTCAGCTTGTTATGCTTCAGGAGGTTTTTGGCTTCGGCCAGACGCGAACGGTTAATCGTGTCCAGCAGCGCTTCTCCCGTATGATCTTTATAAAGACGCGAGATATAGGACGGGGTCATCCGGAATACATCTCCGATCATGGAAATATTCAAATTCGGATCGTGCAGATGGTTCTCTATGTAGCGCTGTACATCTTCAATTAAATAGCGGTGGTGATCCCGCTTCTCGGCTTGAATCCAGCTGCAGACCTGACTCAGCTTGACCTTCAATTGTTCCTTCATTTGCGGGACATGCTCACATGAAAGGAGCGGTTCTACATCCAAGAGATGCGCCTCCAGCGATCGTTTGCCGGTAATGCTGACTTCATCAACCGTATTAAGCATCGTGCTGGCCATGTTATACATTAAGCATTTGGCAAGTGGAACGGATACCGGGTGTCCCGTGAAGTTTTTCTGGAAAATATCTTCGATCAGCGCCTCAGCCTTCGCGTAATTTCCGCTCTTCACTACATAGATGAGCTGCTGTTCGACGCTGAGTGGGAAATAATAATGATGCGGCGGCGCCTGATTCAATTGCGTATCCCGATACCGGATGAACTGTCCGCTTCCAAGTACAATCCGATACTCCAGGGCATCCAGTGCCTCATGATAGGACTGTGCGATTCCATAGATGTCTGAATAGACCTCGCCAACCGCGATCGTCAGCTCAACCTGCATCTGTTCCTGCATAAATTCACGAACCTGATCGGATATGCGATGCAGAGTAAGCCGCTCCCGCTCTTCAGAATCGCTTTTATGAAAATTCACAATACATGCAAGAACATCATTCATTTCCGTCGTGTATATAGCGGCATCATCCGCTGCTGCATCCACCAGGACATTTGTCAGAATAAAATGCAGCATCTGCTCCTTTTGATCCGACAGGCCGTTCTGGCCGTACTGTTCGAATTTCCCGAAACCGTCCACGGACATGAGAATGACCACAAAGCGGTCGGATGAGAACTCAATATGATGGGCAGCAAGGGATTCGTGTAGAAGAGCCTCCTTTTCTATGGATCCCTTAAGAAGCCTGCGGATGAGATGGGCCCGAATCGTGTTACGGTGCTGGTCTAAACGCGCACGCATATCTTCCTTCTCCGTAAAATAATGCTGAATGGCCCCTTGTAGGAAGGAATATTCACTTGAACCTCCGTCAAAACGCAATCCGAATTTATGCGAAAGACTTTGGAGCATCACTTGGATCGGCATATAATTTTTCCGCAGAAAAAGGACGCAAATTACGCCTCCGACCAGGAAGCACATTCCGATGCTGATCCATATGAGCTTGCGCATATACTGCATTTTCTCGTTAAAGAGGGATGCCGGTAATACGGAAACGTATTTCCAGCCCGTTATCCTTGAAGTGATATAGGAAACGGCTGCTTGCTGCTCCTGCACATCTTTATACACGATGCCCTGCTGATCCCGAAGCTCCCCGTAGGTGAGATGCTGCGGCAGGAGGCCTGGATCTGTCCGAGCGGCGATATACCGGCTCTCCGTATCCAGAATGAACATCCTTGCATCCGGATGCCGCGGGGCGCTTTCGATTAATTTCGAATCCTTCATGACAAACAGCACGATTGCCGGCGGCTGCCCCGGTGTGTTAAAAACAAGGGATCTTGCAAACACAACAACCGGCGTTGAAGTCCCTCCATCCCAAAACGTCATCGGCGTATAGCCGTTTACATATTTTCGCTCAAATAAGCTATTCCATTGTTCAAAAGAGGTATCGTCCTGCTGGCGCAGCTTTTGAAACAAACCCTGGCGGTTCATATGATCGTAGGTGGAGATCACCGTATCACTGTTTGTATACATGACATAGATTTGCTCAATGTAATCATTCGCATTTTTATACGTGCGCAGGCTTTCGGAAATTTGGAACAAATCATAATAATGAGCATCGCTGAGCGGGGGATCGACACTCGAGAAGCTGGAGATATTCCGGTTTAAAGCAATCTCCAGGCTCAGCTGCTCCAGCCCCTTCAGCTTGCTGTCAATCGACATCTCCATCTGTTCCAATAACAACGCATTCGAACGGTTTGTTTCCGTCTTGACCTGTTGATAGGTAATGAAATACAGAACAATACTGATGAGAATGGGCACCATTAACACGGTAATATAGGAAATGAGCCAGGTCACTATCACGCTTCGGTTGTACTTGCGCAGTTGCTTAAACATGATCATTCATGCCTCCCTGGGCTTATTTCGGGAATCCATACAATCGCCATGGCTTCCTGCTTCCAAAAAAGTGCTGCATGCCCGGCTCAGCCGGCACAGGTGCAATTACCCGTGGCTCCTCACCGTCTGAAATATACAGCACGGCCTCATCGCCAGATTTCAGCACAATTTCGATCGATCTATCCTCATGTAATATATATTGGGCCCTCTTACCTTGAACTTCGATCACAAACCCTTGCTCCGAATATGCAAGATCTGTTAGCAATCTGCATGGCTCCCCGGCAAGACTCTGGATGCGGATAAAAACCGTTTGTCCCGCCTTCGAGGCAGCGCTTACAAGGAATCCTCCTTCAGCACGCAAATTGTGAAAAACAGCCTCCTGCCACGTCTCCGGAACCGCAGGAAATACCCGAATGATGTTCCCCCAACTTTGCAGCAGCATGTCATGAATCGCTTCCGCCCCGGCTAAAGGCGTCTCGATGACCGGACCCGCCTCTTTATACATCGTATTTGGTTTAATCAAATGCATTAAGCTTCGCAAATAGGCTAGTGCTTCATCGCCCAGACCCATGGCTGCTGCAATAGAAGCGGCTCCGGTGAAGCTGAACCCGCGCAGATCACCTTCCTTGGCTATCCAATGTCTGAGGGAACGAATGGCGAGCTGCCGTTCCTCCTCAGAATTTCCGGTAATATGCAGCGGGAATACAGCCAGCAAATGACTGAAATGACGATGGCCGAATTCCAGGCTGAGATCCCTTCCGATTTTGTATCCTGTTTGGTCTACCGGCAGCGGCGTTAGCCTGGCAAGAATATCGGCCCAGCGCGCCTGCAGCGGATCTTCGATCCCCATTCTTTTGGCAGCATACAACAGTGTTTCGCAGCCCCAGCGCAGCAGGGAGAGGTCGTAATGAGCATCGGGGGTCTTGAGTTGTTTAAACGAGCCGTATTCAGGCGATACCGTGGGTGGCAGATGGAGTCTGCCGTCCGTACCTTCCTCCAGAAGATGCATATAGAGGCAGATGCTTCGCCGCAACAGCGGATAAACAAAATCACGGAGCAGCGTCTCGTCCATCGAATAGCGGTACTGCCTCCAGCAATTATGCATGATCCACGTTAAATTTCCGACCTCATCTTCAACCGGGCTGTTCAGATCATAGCTGCTGCTTCGCCCCAGGCCAGCCGAATCGCTGCGGAAAGATTCGTCAACGTTACGAATCAATTGCTCCTGATGCTGCCGCAGCGAAGAAATAAGGGATTGTCCGAGCTCAAGACGGTTCGCGGTATATACCGGTGAATAGCTCATCTGAACGTTCATATTAAACCATAATCCAGGCCATGGCGTTGAGGTCATCCACGGGCCCTGGTTATCTATTGGAAGGAGATCTTTTCTTGTTGCAGAGGCCAGTTTGTACATTTGGATCCAATAAAAGCTCTCGAGCTGCGTGTCCGGAATCGAGATAAAGCTTGCCGGATAATAGTCATGCCACCAACGGCGATGTTCGGCTATCCACGAAGTCAAATCTTCCTGGGGCACATTCTCAAGTTCATGGCGTGCAATTTCCCTGTCTTCATTTGATATTCCGTTGACCACCGTCAACAGGCATAAACGGTGATACCTCACATCATTTTCGCATTCTCCGCTACCTTCCTTCACTCTTCCGTAATTGTGCACCTTCCAAGCCGTTGTGCAGCCTTCGCCCTTGCCATAGGATTGAACACCGATGCCAGTCCCTTCCTCTTCCGTCCGTTCGACAGTGATCTCCGGTATGTATTGGTTCAGGTTGATTCCATCGGCATTCTTCAGAATGGGATCGACCTCAGGATAGGAATACCATCTCATTTCCGCCCTCTGCTCACCTTCATCGCTATCAAGTTCAATGGCCAGAACCGGATATAGGGCATGGATCAATGCCCTTAATCTGACTTCTCCCTTCGTCGTAGGGATCACCGCGCGCATTTCAGCATTCCAGAGATCAAGCCGAATCTCACAAGGCTGATAGATCCACCCCTCCATTTCCAACGCGATCTCACCAATAGGGACCCGCACAGGAAACGCCTTAGCCTCCCCTTCATGCGAAGCCGTCACGTCGGTCCGTCCCAGCACGAACCTCAGCACATGTCGTTGATCCCGATGCTCCTCACTATATATCATGGCTCCAAGAAGACCGTTGCCTATAAAAACTCCTTCATCCCAGCTTATAGGTTTGGTTTGCCATAACATATCGTGACGGGACAAGAATGCGGGCCAATCGATGTGGGTTTGAATGCACATGCTCATTTGCTTTTCCTCCTCTATTTTCGGGTAGTTGTAATAACCTAAAGACCTGCCTTACAGTATGTATCCGCTTACATATTCAGTCAACCCAAAAGACTCGACCTTCATCCAAGGCGGTTTTACTTATCCAATACATTATACATCTTCTGGTTTACTGGCAGTTTTGGTTTTTGTATCAGGATCCTAAAAGTCTCTTACGTGCAGGAACGGGTACACATCGTGACACGGCACTGTGAAGAAGATGGCGTCGCTTACGCTCTGGCCCAACTCGGAATATGCCGCATGGATCCTATCATCTAAACACGTTAAAACCCTCACCTACCATAACCTGATAAGTGAGGGTTTTATCTTGCCAGACCTTGATACTTCTGTTAATGACTAAACACCAAATTGATTTAAGTGATGGTCCAAGTGCTTGTATAATCCTTTTCCCCATTGCTCAGGAGTCAGTTTTCCAAAAAAGGGATGTGGGTGAGACGTACATTTTTCCGGGCCATTGCTTTGGAATGTTACAATTTTTTGTTTTAATTTTACTTTTTCTGTTTCAAATTCTTTTTCTTCTACAATCATAATTGTAGGAATCGTGGACATGTTGCGGGCTGGTGGCTTGTCATTATAAAACATTGGTTTCACAAACGTTCCAATGAATATGCCTAACCAACCTCTTGGGGGAAAGGTATTGCCCATTGCAATGTCATGGAACGATGAGCAATGAGCTAGCATTTGGGCAACATCCATCTTACCCCATTGAGCGCGTGAATTTGGACTCAATTTGTCTATTCGGCTCAAGATCTCCATAGTGTCCGTTTGATTAAAAATGTTTTTCATCACAGACTCCTTCAATTTATTGACTGACAAATGAATAGCTGGACAGTTACAAAGCTTATTATACCTTTATTCGCATACTCGATTTCTTCGGGATTGCTATTCCATTGCAGCAACCTTTGCCTGCAAACGTCTACTGCCTGATAACGTAACGAGGGCAGCCGATGATTTGGGCCGGCTGCCGTCGTGTCATGAATGAGCTATTGTTCACCGACCTTCATATACCCTTGGTACTTCCCCTTATCGATGGTCATGCTCTTCGTCTGTTTTATTTACTGCGGCTATCATATGCCGTCTGATAAATTTCGAGATACCGCTTCAGATTCATAGCATCCAATTGGCTGACATAGCTATCCCAGTCCTGATCCAAACTTGCATCGCCAATCACGAAGCGGGCGATCATTTCATCGACATAATCGTTGATCGTCTTGGCCAAATCTGCAGCCTCGGTTGCCTGCTCATTGGTCAAGAAGAGCGGAGGAAGTGTACTCACATCCGTCGGCTTATAGGGTTCATATTTATTTTTCGTTTCCTGATATAAAATAACCTCCAGATCGTCGTCCCCTTTTGCAACCGCAGACAATCGGAAGTCATTGGTACGGAGCGCCGGGCCCGTCTGTGCCCAGTTCACATTTTGCACGGTGCCGAACGATTTAAGCTCAGACCATACCGCCGGCTTGCCGTTAATGCCAATCTCCCCTTTCTCCGCATCACGCCACTCCTGCCCAGGACGGCCGTAAACGCTGCGCAGTGTCTGCTCTTTTTCGTATAACCCATCCGCCCAGCGCATCGCCAGCTCGGGATTCTTCGCTTTTTTCGTAATCACAAACGCGCCTGGAGTCAATGCCGTAGTATCCACGGCTGCAAACCGCTTGCCTTCCGGCCCTTTTAAAGGAGGGACAGCTTTATATTCAAGCCATCGGCCGCTGTCGCCAAGCAGTTGGGTAAACACCCCTTGGTGCCCGCCCGTGGATGCTCCCATGATGACGGCATCCTGATTTTCGCCCAGCTGAATCAGCTGGTTTTCGTCCTGGGTAAAAGATTCTTGAGCAATCAGGCCCTCTTGGTACAGCTTTTGAATATACCGAAGGCCTTCACGCCACTCCGGCTTGTTATAGCCGACGTCGACCTTGCCCTCCTTGACGAACATATGCTTATAGCCTGATCCATAGATCGGGTTATAGATAAACGAGTTCATGAGGAAAGCGTCGATCGAGGATCTCCACGACTTTTGAGTGATAGCCAGCGGAATTTCATCTTTTTTGCCGTTCCCGTTCGGATCCTGTTCTTTGAACGCCTTCAGTACCTTGTACAGGTCCTCCGTCGTTTCAGGCATCTTCAGATTCAATTTTTTGAGCCAAGGCTCGTAGATCCACATCTTTTGGCTCATGGAACAATGATAGCAGTCATTGACTTCCGGCAGTGCATAAATGTTTCCGTCTATAGCTGTGATCATGGATTTAATTTCCGGATTATCTTGAAACATTTTTTTCGTTTGCTGCCCCTGCTTCTCAATCAGATCATTCAATGGAAGAAAAGCGCCCTGCGAGCCATAAATCATTTGCTGTGACGGAGAAATGTTCAGGCCCATAATCACGTCGGGATAATCTTCACTCGCCAGTACAAGGTTCAGTTTTTCCTGCATGCTTTGCTCCGGGACGACTTCCCATTCTATATGCACATTCGTTTTTTCCTCATACCATTTCGTGAATTCGTTCGTTTCGAAATTTTCGACCAGCGGGTTGCCGCGCACCATGACCTTAAGTGTTGTCTTCTCTTGGACCAGCGGGTAGGTGCCTGGCGATGTCAGTTGAATGTCCGTTCCGGATGCATTGCGATCCGGTTCAGCTGGCTTGGATCCAGATTCCGTAGAGCATCCTGCCAGCAGCAAGCTCAGAACTGCAGCCAAACCAATGGTTTTTTTCACGAAGTTCCTCATAACAGCCCTCCATCATATTGGGGTATTAGCCTTTCAACGATCCGATCATGACCCCTTTGACAAAAAATTTCTGGACAAACGGGTATACGACAAGCAGCGGAAAGGATGTGACCACAATGAGCGAATATTTTAGCAGCTCCCGCAATCCCTGCCGTGCAGCAGCGGTTTTGGCATCTCCGAGCATGTCAATATTGACCTCGTTTTGAACCAGGATGTCGCGGAGAACCAATTGAAGCGGATACAATTCCGCCCGTTTCAAATAAATCATCGCGTTAAAATATTGATTCCAGTGGCCTACTGCATAAAACAAGGCAATAACCGCTAGTATGGGTCCGGACAAAGGGAGAACGATGCGGAGCAGGAATCGTAAATCGCTGCACCCGTCAAGTTGAGATGCTTCGAGGAGTTCATCCGGAATCGTCGTCTGAAAGTAAGTCCGCATAATGATCACATTCCAAACGGAAAGAGCAGCTGGAAGCAGCATCGCCCATACGGTGTCGATCATGCCTAGATCTTTGACAAGCAAATATGAAGGAATGAGTCCCCCGCTAAACATCATCGTGAATACGAAGATCAGCATAAAACCATTTCTTCCTCGAAAATCCTTGCGGGACAGCGGATAGGCTGCCATCACACTGAATACCAAATTGATCCCGGTCCCGGCAACGGTATAAAACATCGTGTTCAAAAAGCCTTTAACGACCATGGCATTTTTGAAGACAGCCCGATAGCCTTCTAGAGTAGGCTCAACCGGCCATAGCCACACCCTGCCGGATAAAACAGCCGTGCTGGAACTAAATGACGCACTGACGACAAATATGAGCGGGTACAGGACAACGATCAAAATAATGGACAACACGGCATAATTCAGTAGGGTGAACCATCGGTCGGCCCTGGCTTCCTTCATTATGGATGGTTTCATAACTTGCATCCCCTTCTACCATAAGCTTTCTTGCTTCAGTTTCTTCGCGGTCTGATTCACGACTAGCAGCAGAATAAAGCCGATGACAGACTTGAAAAGTCCGATCGCCGTTGCATAGGAGAAGTTCATGGCCTGCGAGACCAGGCCGACTTTATACACATAAGTGTCAATGACTTCCGAGGAACGGAGGTTCAGTGAATTTTGCATAAGCAAAATTTTCTCAAAGCCTGTCTCCATCATTTGACCTGTATTCAGAATCAACAGGATGACCGCAATGGGCATAATCCCCGGGAGATCGATATGCCGCATGCGCTGCACCTTGGTAGCCCCGTCCATCACGGCTGCTTCATGCAGCGCGGGATCAATCCCTGAAAGCGCAGCCAGGTAAATAATGCAGGAAAAACCCGTATTTTGCCATACGTTAGACCATACGTAGATCGATTGAAACCAGGAAGCCTTGGCCATAAAATGGTAGGGTCCAAGCCCTGCCCATCCAAGCACCGTGTTAATCATTCCTGTCCGCGGATCGAGGAACTGCAGCAGCAGTCCTACCAGTACAACCAGTGAAATGAAATAAGGAGCATAGGTCACCATTTGAACCGTATTTTTGAAACGGCGGTTTCTGACGTAATTCAGACCGAGTGCAAGGGCAATCGGAAACGGGAAGCTCGCCAGTAATGTGTAGAAACTGATGGAGAGCGTATTTTTCAGCAGCCTCCAGAACTCATGAGACCGGAAGAATCGTTCAAACTGCCCAAACCCGACCCAAGGACTCCCCGTAATCCCTTTGGTCACATTAAATTCCTTGAATGCGATTTGGGCACCATACATCGGCACGTATTTAAAAATGATGATATACAGCAGCGGCAGCAAAAAAAGTGCGTACAACTGCCAGCCTTTTCTCAACTCCTTCAACGTCTTCAGCTTCATCCCCCCCTTACTTTGCTATGTGGTACCGGCCGGTGATCGAAGTATAGAACGGGGAGGAATTCCGGGTAAATCTGCACGTTTTTTGCACTATGCGAAATTTTAGAAAAGGCATTATTCCCGATTTATGGACTATACAAATCTCAAGTGATGAAAGGATTAGACTTGATTTAAACGCCTGTATTCGGTCGCGCTTACCCCATTGGCCCGTTTAAACGCACGGCTGAAAGAATTAAGGGAAAGGTAGCCGACGGAGAGGGCGATTTCACTAATAGGCCTGTTTTCTCCGGCGAGTAAGGCTTTGGCCCTGTTCATACGGATATCTTCCAAGTAGTCGGAAAAGTTAAGCCCTATGTGCTCTTTAAAAAAGTAGGATACGTATGCCTCGGAAGTACGTGCCTCCCTCGCCAGCATAGCCAGACTGAGGTCCGGATCATGAAAATGTTCGTGGATAAAGGAGGCGAGTTGGACGGCGAGCTTATCATTATGGCTTTTTTTACGCTGCTCGTTCTGTCTGCACAGCTCAAGCAGTGCCCGTTGAACCATTTCTATCAAAGAAGCCGGATCCATGCGGGGGTCGGACGCCTTCAGAATGGTATCTATCTCCGGCATCATACCGTCCGGTCCCTGCTGCCCCCGTTCGCGGCATTTCAAAAGGGTTCCACAGAGCTCCTGTGACAGGATGCGTTCTACAGCAAGGGACGGCTGCAACTCTACATTGTTTTTATCCCGAATCATCTGGATCAGCTTTTGAGTTTCCTGGTAATTCCCGGATTTCACCATTTGAATCAGCCTCTGCTCCACGTCGGAAGGGAAAAAGTATGCAGGAACCGCCAACTTCATGTCATCATGAAATATAATCTGTTCTCTTCCGCCCCAATAGGCATGATTCTGGACGAATATGGCCTCCCCAAAAGAACGGTAAATTTCCGTCAACCGGCTCTGCTGTCCGCCGACCGCAATGGTGATTCCGGCTTGGTGCAGACTAAGGATTTGATCAAAAATACGGGTCAACCGGCGTTTGACTTCTTCGCGGCACTGCTCTTCCGTGTCTGCATGGCTGCTTAGCAATAAGGCAAGCTGGTTTTCTCCAAGATCATGAATTTTTAACGAGTCGGGTTCCATCTCTGAAATCCGGTCGGAGACCGCCAGCTTTACAATATCGAGCTCCGTGAGCATCCCCTCATTATAAGGTGCCTGATATCCCCCCAGCCGGATGACCGCCAGCGTATGGCAGGTGCCGCATATGGAAATCTTGGCATGATCCATAGCGTTCTCCACGTCTTCCATAGAGGTAAAGCCGCCCTTTAGAAGCCTGTCAAAAAACACGTTTTGCATGAGCGGGAGCTGCTCATCCAGCCTGCGTCTTAACTCTTCACGGCTGTCAATCAGCGCAGATACCGAATGGTGGATATCCTCCATCGCGTTTAGCCGGAGCAAGCGGTTCCGATTCGTCCCCCTTCTGTCGGCCGAAGGAAGCATCCGCTGGAGCTTGATGACGGGAGTGCTGCTGCGGTAAGCCAGAACAAAGGCCGCGGCAAGCCCCAAAGCCAGCGACGCCGTGAACACACTTAGCGTCAGCTCTTTGATGTAATGTGCCTTTCTGAGTACGACTGCCTCGGGCTGTGCCGCCACATAGGTCCATCCATTGTATCCGGAGGTTGTTTGAGTGATCAGCATATCTTCGCCCTTCCACTGGCCTCTGGAAAACCCTTCTCTAACTGCAAGCGCTTTCAAATTTGAATCCGGAAATACATCTCCAATTTGGCTGATCACCCTCCCGTTCTGATCCGCAATGTAAGCAAAGCCCCCTTGCTCTATATCGACGTGGCCCAGCATCTCCTGAATCTGCTTATTATCGATTAACACCGTAATCATTCCCTGGCTGTCCCTGCTCCCGAAAGACTGCATGTAACTCACTACCGAATAGGCTTTGCCTTCATACTTTACCTCAGTTCCAGGCATGTAGGTCTTATAATGAAATTCATTGAACAATTGCTTATACCAATCCTCATAAGATAACCCTTCATAATGAAGCTGCAGATCATAAAGCTGCCTGCTTGTGTATACCTTTCCTGGCGAAACGACCATACCGCTGTTTTTGTAAGCGATATAATAGTCAACGATAAAATGATTGAAGACCTGATAATCGAACAAGCTTTTTTCGAGTTCCCAGAGCCTGTAGGGATGCGTATCGGAAAAGGGTGATTTAACAAACTGAAACGAGAGCACTTTGGATTCGCTGGACATTTGCCGAGCGATCGTCTCGATTTCGGCAAACCGTCGATCAAGCGATTCCCTGACTTGGCCCAGTACTGCTGAATTCCTTTCCCGCGATTCACTCTCAACCAGCTCGGATGTTTTGTGATAAGCAAACCAACCAGTAGCGAGGCCAATAAAATGACGGCGTACGGCACAAATAAGCGGACTAACAGCACTGCATGGCTACCTGATGCTTCTTTCAAATGGGTTCCATCCTTTCTAGAGTTATCGGTAACTCCAATATAGCAAGAACCTCGTAACCCGTCATTACTAATGAAGATTATGCACCGAAAAGGCATGGAGAAACAGGACAACCTGGCTGTGCTCGGACCGGAAGACCTCTCCTGCGAGGATATGGCAAAGCTTCTGACCGAGGCGCTCGGAACGCCGATTCGCTTTGAGCAAATGTACTCGACAGCTACAAGCAATTATTTCTTGGCATGGGCTATACGGAGGCCATGTCCGAGAGGATGATGGACATGGACATAGCCGGAGCGGACGGGATCTTCAACACGCTTTAGCGTACGCCGGAAAACACCTCGCCCACCAGCTTCCGCCATTGGGCCGTTACGGTTCTAAAGCCGGCTCTCGACGCTATTTGAAAGGAATTTGAGAACCCCAATTCGTAATAGCTGCGGACGATATTATCTGCCCGCGGTTTCTGCTGGTTCTTCCTGTTCCCTTAAGAATGGAAATTTCGGTAAATATGTACTTCATGTAAAACTTAAATTCTATAATCAAAAGAACCACCCGCAGCTGCAATGGTACCAGTACGTACCCATTTCATTGCCTGCAATACCAAAGGCGATGAATTGTTACCATTGACTTCATCAAAGTCCAGCCAAATAGCCCCTTCTGAATCTTGTCCTTCAAACGATTCAATGGCATTAGCGATCTCTTCTGAATCAACATCAACTTCATATAGAATGGCAATATGATGTAAATTTTCTATTGTATGATCTTGTAAGGTCCACATCACAGAAAAATCACAAACACCAATATTTTTAAGCTTTCGAACTGTGTATCCCGTTTCTTCCCGGAGTTCTCTTATGACCCCTTGCTCTAAAGTTTCCATTTTCTCTAATCGGCCACCAGGCAAATCATATTTCCCTGTGTAGGGACCTAATACCTTTCGAATAACTAAGATACAGTGATCAGCTGTACAAATTCCATAAACCCCCATATGCCGATGAAAATTGTCATTGATATCAGCCACCCTGCCATTCCCCCAAGCTATCTGTAATTATGCCTACCATTTTATTTTCGGCCTAACATGGTTCAATGTCGAGGATGAATGTTTACTCGTTCAATCAAAAAGAAGAGCGCGGTCCATAACAATGGGACTGCGCTCTCGTTGATATGAGCCCGCTGAGGATGTCCTCAGCGGGTACTTGATTAGGTCACTTAAAGGTTACTCAGCAATTTCTTGCCTGCCGCAATGGTATTTGCTGTATTCGCCACACGTTTTCCAAGGGCTTCTCCCAGTCCGAGACCCTTCGTAAATAGCGATTGGATCAGGTCATCGCGGGTATCTTCAACAGGGGATGTCACTCCGACCCCATAATAACTGCCGTACAGTGCATTCTCCGGAATATTAGCCGGCAAGCCGACAACCATCATGCCTTGATGCAGCATCGGTGTAACCAGGTTTAGCAAGGTCGCCTCGATCCCGCCATGAATGGTTGCCGTCGTACAAAATACTGCGCCGATTTTATCAACCAACGTCCCGTTTGCCCACAAATATCCGAGCTTATCGATCCACTCCTTTAAGCCGGAGCTAATCGTGCCGAAGTGTCCGGGGCATCCCCAAATAATCGCATCCATATCGGCAAGATCTTTGACGTTTGCCTTACTTACGTGATTGATGAACACCTCCGTGCCTTCCACGCTTTGGGCGCCTTTGGCAATGGAACGGGCCAGCTGTTCTGTATGCCCCGCTTCACTATCATACACAATATAGATTTTCATCGATTGATCTCCTCTCTTGATCGCTGTTCAAACGCGCTTCTTTATTTGTTTTCCTTTAGGAGCCCGTTCAATTTCTTGAGCGTTTCCCGGTAAGCTTGGTCGGGGGACATTTCTTCATCCGGTTCCGCTACCTCCTGGTTAGTGGCATCCTTCAGTTTCAGCAGCGCCTTCCGGTACTCTTTATCGGTGAATTGCCCTTCGTCTTTCTCAGGCTGAGACGGGGTTAAAAACCCTCGAATGGCATTTCGGAATTCGCTATCCTTGTTTTGCATGTCCGCGTGAGCCGCTACCTCCGCGAGTGCCGGTTGTTCTACCGGTTGGGCTACAGCTGCAGCTGGCGCCGGTTGGGCCTTCGACTCACTCGCCTCGGGCGCTTTAACCGGTGCCTGCAACGTATCCTCTTGCGGCTTCACCTTGCGGATGAAGAACGCCAGAACAAGCGCAGCGACAGTCAGCCAGGTGGCCACGACGAAGGACTGGTTGATGCCGTAAATGGTCGCCTGCTGCGTGACCTCGGCCATCTTGACCGCGTCTTTCGGGTTGATATGGCCTGCGATGACGAGCTCTTTCCCATGCGAGGCCGCTCTGTTCGTCATGACCGTGACGAGCAAGGCGGTTCCGAGCGCGCCTGATACGTTCCGGAGCGTCTGGGACATCGCCGAGCCGTGCGCGTTCAGGCGGCGCGGCAGCTGGTTGAGGCCTGCTGTCTGGATCGGCATCATCAGCATGGACATCCCGAACATCCGCGCCGTATAAATGAGCATCATATGGTTGTATGATGAATCGGCTTCCAGATGGCTGAACTCGTACGTCGTGATCGTTGTGATGATAAGACCAGCGACGGCCAGCCAGCGCGCGCCGATTTTGTCGAACACCATGCCCGTGATCGGGGACATGATACCCATCAGAATAGCCCCCGGCAGCAGCAGGAGACCGGAATCAAGTGGCGAAAAGTGGCGGATGTTCTGTAAGAAGATTGGCAGCAGGATCATGCCGGAAAACATCGCCATGGTGATGATGGCGTTAATCAGGGACGTGAGCGAGAACATGGAATATTTGAACACGCGCATTTCGAGCAGCGGATTCTTCACCATGATCGAGCGCACAATGAACAGGATGAGCGCGACCGCGCCGACGGCCAGGCAGATGATGACTTCCTCCGAGTCCCAGCCTTTCGTACCGGCTTCACTGAAGCCGTACAGCAGTCCACCGAACCCAAGTGTCGACAGGATCACGCTCAGGACGTCGAGCTTCGGACGCGACGTCTTGATGACGTCCTTCATCGAGAAAGCGCCGAAAATCACGGCGATGATCGCAAGCGGCAGCACGATGTAGAACAGCACGTGCCAGTCATAATTCTCGACGATCCAGCCGGAGAGCGTTGGTCCGATGGCCGGCGCGAAAATCATTGCGACCCCCATCAGGCCCATTGCTTTACCACGTTCCTCGACCGGGAAGATGGTCAGCGTGACGACCGTCATAAGCGGCATTAGAATGCCGGCACCGCAAGCCTGCACGAGACGGCCGGCCAGCAGCCAGCTGAAATCGCCGGATAACGCACAGATGACCGTGCCCAGTGCAAACATGGATGAGGCCACCAGAAACAATTTCCGGGTTGTAAACCGGTTAATCAGGAAGGCACTGACGGGCACAAGTACGCCGTTAACCAGCATATAACCGTTAGACAGCCACTGGATCGTGCTTTCCGTTACATTGAGATCCGCCATCATTTTCGGTAGCGCGACGTTAAGCACCGTTTGGCTTAACAGCGCCACAAACGCGGCGATGAGCAAGGAGGCCATGATCGGCCCCTTGCGCAAGTGATTGGATACCATAGTGGTCATGGCTTAAGCTTCTTCCTCTCTATAATTTCTTAAAAGTTGCAGTACTTTTTGCTGGATGCGGTCAAGCTCCCTCTGGTCTTCCTCAGGCAGCTCAAGCAGGGACCGCATCATGTGCAAGCGGGTGGCTTCCGTCTCGCGCCAGAGCGCCATCCCTTTCTCGGAAAGGGTCAGCGTCATCGCTCGCCTGTCGGTTTCAGTCCTCTCCCGGTCCACGAGACCGGCCTTGACCATCCGATCGACGATGCCGCTGGTCGTGCTGTTGCCGAGCTTCACCTTTTCGGCAAGGTCCGAAAGGCGGATCTCAGGGTGCTCCCGCAGCACCCTCAACACGATCAGCTGCAGCGCAGTGAGTTTATGCTTACTCGCCGCTTTGGTCATCAGCTGGAAGAACGCCTGATGGACCTCACGGTAGCTTTGGAATATTTCCAGGATCCGTTGTTCTTGCAACGTTAAGCTCCCTTCGCAAATATTTCGCATGCGAACTATTATCTAACCATTTAATCGATATGTCAATAAGTTCATAGTAGTAAATGTAGTCA
Organism: Paenibacillus sp. PSB04; assembly: GCF_025809195.1. Lineage (NCBI taxonomy): Bacteria > Bacillati > Bacillota > Bacilli > Caryophanales > Paenibacillaceae > Paenibacillus > Paenibacillus sp. PSB04. The sequence goes on along the minus strand of NZ_CP081301.1, from coordinate 4,750,798 downwards.
CGAACGATCTGTTCAACCATGACTGTCATTGTACAGGTTACACCTTCTGGATAGGACAAATCTGACTTTAATGTGGTATCAATCGATAGGATAAGGGCTTAATCAACGGGAGCAATGAACCCTTAGGATGACACGTTCAAGTAAGGCTCTAAATGGTTTTATGGTTATAAAAAAAACCGCAGCTACGCGGCTACCCAGCGTGTATGTTCTTGTCGTCTAACATTATTATACAGGCACTTCCACCTCTCCATTCATCCTAATATTTCCCTTAACGGAATTAATATCTCTAATCTACCAAAAAATAAAACACCAATGATCATTATAATGTGAGCATTTTCAGCAGGAAAATCCATGTAAAAAAGGTTACTGCAGACTCCTGAGAAATTTCAAAATGATCCCATGTAACCTGACACTGTCATGTGTCTGGGTATCGCTCCATCACCATGGATAAAAGGGACTACATCTTTTCGTGCCCGCAGTATTCTTGGGCAGCACCAAAGCACCGTTAGTTTGGCTGCTGTACAATCAGCATGTCAAGTCATCATACAGTTACCCCTTCATCAGCAATCAGAACCATACTGCCCTTTTATACCAACAAAAAAAGCAGCCTAAGATTTGCCGGCTGCTGTTGTGCTGTATGGTCTATTGTCCCCCGTTAGCTTAAAGCTTATTTATTAATTTCTGAATGGCCAAGTGCTGCGTTAATTAAAGAAGTATCAAAATAATAAGGAAATGCTTCTACGACTAAATCGTCCTTAATTTTTAAGATTTGAGCGAAAGGTAATTGAACTTCTTTCTCAGATTGTCTAGCCTTTGCCACTAAAGTCCCCCCCATAAAAAGGGTGTCACCATCTAATGTGGCAACGATGTTCTCAACATTCATGGAACTCCAAGTATTATGCATCGTATTAAAGAGTTTTCCAAGATCTTTATAACCACACCAATCGCCCGGATAAGGCAGGGATGCAGGCTCATGAACAACGATATCGGGGTAAAAAACAGATGTTATACCGCTAAAGTCATTTCCATCCGAACGCATAAATTCCATTTCGGCTGAAAACATTCGATCCAATATTTCCATTGCCTTATTGCTGTTATCACTCCAAGTATTATCCATTCATATTAGCCTCCGTTCATATTAACCTCCGCTTCATCTGTGATTATAGAACAAAGGATCTTTCGATTTGTTGCTGTGATATCCCGCCTAATTGAAAAAGGTGCAGCAAATAGAAGCTAATTTTTCACAACAATAACGAATGTTACGATCGCCGCCATATCCGTCTTCGGCAGTGAATTTGGCGGGTTATAGAGCGTGATGTAGTACGTTCCGGGTCCCTTCTCCGGCTTGAATCGGTACGAGAAAGCACCATCCTTTAAAGGAACAGTGACAGTCTTACTATCGACTTTATCCACATGGTAGCTGAGGCGAAGCGAATCGAAGGATAATCCGTTCAGCTTGCCCTGAATGGTAACATAGCCGGACTCGTTCGTCTCCGCATACCCGGCCGGCCAAGCAATACCGTCGGAGGACTGCAGCTTAAGCTCCGTCTTCAAACCATCATAATACGGGATACCGCTATAACGAAACGGAATTTGATTCGGCGAAAGATCAGCCTTGATCGGCACGTTCATAATAACCTGCTTCGTCTGCAAATCTTGCAGCACAAGCTCGTTATCGCCGGGAAGCAGTGCAATACTGATATCAGCAACGTTATATTTGAGGCTGTTATAGCCAACCGGCGGTTTGTGCTGCACATAACTCCAGCCATTCCAGCTGCCGTCCCGGCTGTAGCGGCTGTTGCTGTACGTAAAGGAAGGCCCTCCGACGCTGAGCACGGAGACCGGATAATCTGCCTGATCGCTCGTTTGCAGCAGCCGATAGTTCCCAGCCCAGTGGCGATCATGAACCGTAATCTGCTTGAGCGCGGCGTTGTAATCGATCGGCAGGCCGAACTGCTCGGTCATAAAACGGAGCGGAACAAGCGTCGTGCCCGCTTCCACCCGGATCGGCAGGGTGGCGATCTTCTTGCCGCTGCGATCAACCTCACCTGTCTTTAAATTTAGCTTCAACTCGTTATGCCAACCGTTTTGTGACAAATAGACGGCTCCTTCATTGCTCACATACTGGATTTCGCCACCGATCACATGCACGATATCCCGCAGCGGCAAAAATACCGATCCATTATAAACAACCGGTTTATGATCTAGCCGGATAAATCGGTTTTCATAAGGCATAAACATGTGGTCGCGCCCAATTTGCAGATTGAGCTGCTTATCCACCGGAAGCAAAATAACGCTTGCATAATCCAGCAAATTAATAACCGGCCGGAAGCTTGTCAGCATGGATGTAAAATCGGACTGGACTGCTCCAGTCAATACAAAGGAGTAGAACGTTGAGCCATCCACGGTCCAGCTTGCGGCATAGGTGACGTTAGAAGTCCCCTGTCCCGTTATAAGTACCGTGCCTTTAGAGCCGGCTACCGGAGCACCTGATTTCGCTAGGCTGCTAAACATTTGATAGAGTGGATTGGCCTGCGGATTGCTGCTGGCCTGCAATGTTTGACCAGAAGCCTCTCCCTCCGCATAGTAATCCCATCCGTCCTTATTGAGCAGCAGCGAGGCCGTCGACGGAATTTGCAGCTTGGCCGATCCGGCTTGTCCCGCCTTTAGCCGAAACAGAACATTAGGGGCTTGCAGCACTTTCGCAGAATCGGCTTGCGCTGCCGATACCGGCAGCGTATCTTTAACCGCCTGCAGCTCCGGCGTCCGATAACCTAGTATTTCATAGCCGTCCGATGTGAGCCGGCTCTTGTAACCGTAATACTGCCAAGCCGAATCCGGCAACCGGGTCGGTAAAAACGCGGTAACCGTACTATGCAGGTATAATTGTTCAGCCATCGGTCTCATAAAATAGTTATAGTAGCCGAACCCTGGCTCTAGCGTAACATGATCTTCGGGATTTTCCGTATAGCCCTGAATGGTTTCCGCATAGCCATTTGGTTCAGCAAGTACAGACGTTTCGCTATACGCTTGAGTCACTGCTATCAGTATGGCAGTAGTTACAGTAGCCTGCAGCCACCGCTTCACACTTTTCTTCCTCATCATCGATATCCCGCCTCCAAACACATTCATTCGAACCTTACGCCGGTTTCGCTGAACCGCCGCTGTCCCCTTTATGTATCATATAGACGGTCATTTTCCCGCTTTGTTGCGAAACTATTGTTCATTTTTGATCTCAAAGATTTTTTGCAGGGTACGAATGTGCAGCGTTTTTTCATGATCCGTTTCCTGGAGTTGGTCTCCCGATCCTGCATCCATATAACCTTCTACCAGCCTATAACCGAACAAAAGGAGAATCATCTCATAAACGCAGTTATCCGTTATGTGCGAAATATCCGCTTGTTCCGAAAAGCCCTTGTAATACGCCGGGATACATCTATGGTAGTATTCAACCATGTGTTCAATATCGGCTTCGTCCGCGATAAGACTTGCCAAATCTTCACCTAAATAGCCCCACCCCGTGGTATCCCAGTCGATGAGTATAATGTTACCGTCTGAATAAATGATGTTTGTCACCCAAAAATCCCTATGGCAAAGCACGATGGGCAGCTTTTCAATACGGTTGAATATTTCGTCTGCGCTTTCATCTATGTCGATGAGCATTTTACATAGATGCTTCGGGATACCGCAATCGTCGGAACGGATATAATCATACACTCGATTCCATGACCGGTAATGAAGATAGATATCCTTCATATACTCCGCTCTGCTCAGATTGGACATATTTTGTAAAAAAGCTGGCTGTTCGGCAAATAACTTGCCCTGGAACCGTCCTAATTCCTCGGCTGCGCGTTCATGCATATTGCCGGTGAGGTCCAAGCCCGATATGCCGTCGGTATATTCCATCCATATCTGTGTTTCGTTCTCTTCTTCGTTCATTTCCACGTGATAACATTCGGGCCAACGGAATGATTCAGAAAACAAGGCGCCAAAATTGGACTTATAAAAATCATATTCTCTGCGCCATGAATCGGGATCCCTGTAGCGTTCCCATTTCCTCTGCGTTTTTACAACGATGTCATAGGTGATTTCCCTGCCATCTGAGGTTTTGGCAATGCCCGTTACAAGCTGTACATTACCTACTGTACCGCCATGTAATGGTTTGGTCTGGATATCGGCACAGATGATTTCAGTACCGAGCATTTGGCTTATTACTTTTGTCAGCGTTTCGGCTTTGATTTCGCTCATCATGAAGTCCTCCAATCGTTTGAACAAGGTAAACCTTTGTCGTACTTCAAGTTTAGGTTTTCATCCTGTACAAATGAAGGGAAAAAGTAATTTTAAAAAAACTTCCCCTGAATGGGGATTTTTGATCCGATGTACTTGACTATGACGTAAGGTCATAGTGCATAATTCTCACTATAAATTAATTGGGGTGAGAGAAATGAATATAAGAACACTGCGCTCAGATCGTATTTATCAGAAAGTTGCCCAAGCATTGCCCGAGGACAAGCTCGAATTATTTAGAAACGAAATGATGGCTCCCTTTATGAAACAATGGCAAATTCAACAGATCCCTTTTAGAGCTGAAGAGGCGAATGGGTTTGACGTTATCGCGTTTAACAGCATGATGCATCGATCCCCGGATCAGATTACCCCTCAGATATCGGCAGAGATCGAGCAGATTTCGTCCGAATCCTTTTGGTTAGAATGTGAGCATACTGTGAAGAAAAGCCTGGATCTATTTGCAGAGCATGGAATTGACCTCCCCGTATCCGAATATTTGTTTACCGTGCAGCTAGGGAATCCGGAAAGCCGTGCTCTAACCATAAACGAAGGATATAGCGGCTTTGGGGGCATTCCCGGGTTTATCTGGGGCACGCTCTTGCCTAATGAATACACCATCCCTCGCATGAAGGTTGCGCTGGCGCACGAATGCAACCATAATGTGAGATATCAATTTATTCAGTGGGATCACACCGTTCATTTAGGCGAGCTCATTGTCAGTGAAGGATTAGCTGAAAACTATGCTGCGTTCATGTTTGGCGAAGAATGGCTCGGCCCTTGGGTAACGAAAACAAACGCAGACACCCTTAACAGGCACATTAAGCCTGTGATTAGAGAGAAATGGCAAGTAACAGGATTTGATCAAATCGCTCCGTATCTTTACGGCGACGAGATCGCAAAACTTCAAAACTTTAAACCGGTCAATATGCCTTATAGCGCTGGTTACGCTTGCGGATATTATTTAATCCAATATTATTTAAGCAAAACAGGAAAAACGATCTTTGAGGCAACGATAACGCCCGCTGCTCAAATACTAGATGAAGTCGAAGGATTTTGGGATGAAGAAACCATTATTAACGGTTAATGATATTGTTCAGATTACAGGCATTACAGCACGGACCCTGCATTATTACGATAGAATTCATTTATTTAAACCGACACATCTGACAGAAAAAGGGTATCGACTATACGATCGAAGCAGTTTGGAAAAACTACAAACGATTTTGTTCTTAAAGGAATTGGATTTTTCCTTGAAAGAAATTGCCGACATTTTAAAGCTGACTAAGCAAGAACAGAAACAAATATTAAAGAAGCAAGGACAAACCCTATTATCGAAAAAGCAAAGACTGGAAAACATCATGGCGGCTCTCGAAGAATATGTGTCGGGGAATGATATTAGCCATTTGGAAATCTTCAACAGTACTTCCGCTCTGCCATTGAGAGAACAATATGCAAATGAGGCAAGATTCATTTATGGTGAAACAGAGGCGTATCAAGTGTACAATGAAACGTTGGAAGCATGTTCACCCGAAGAAAAAGAGGAACGTTTTTCAGCCATGGAGGAAATATTCAAACAAATGGCGGCTTGTATCCATCAGGATCCTTCCTCCGATGAAGTGCAGCAATTAATCGAGGAGTGGAAAACAATTTTAATGCAATTCATGCCTTGTGATGCGGAGTTACTGGCTTGCATTGCCAATACTTATAAATTCGATACACGATTCGCAAGCTACTTTAATCAATATAGTACTGAGGATTTAGCAGATTTTCTTTACCGTGCAATCATGTACCATGTCAATCGGTTGAGCGATGCTGAAACAGACAAGTAATAAGTCCACTACGGAAACCGCAGGATGCATGACATCAATGTCATATCTTGCGGTTTCATTTATAAAATTCGCCTCTACTGCTGATATAGTAAGCCATCAGGGCTCTGGAGCGGATTTTTTTTACTTATAATAAAGCAAGCGGGTAGCGTAAGCATTGCGGTATTCCGATGGGGTCAGACTTGTTTTTTTCTTGAATGCTTTCATGAACGAATGGCTGTTTGAAAATCCCAATTGGTTGGCGATTTCGGTAATCTTCCGATTCGTATCCGTTAGCAGAAACTTGGCCGCCTCCATCTTTTCCTGCATGATGTACTGCTTCAAGGAAATGCCTGCTATGGAAGAAAACAAGCCCGTCAAGTATTTGGCGTTATACCCGAAATGCTTGGCCAAATGTTCAACCTTCAAATTTTCTTCCTTATACCACTTGATGTAATCCACAATGTCATTGTACAGCTGCTGCTTCTCCGGTTTGGCGGGTTGATTCTGAACGAAAAACATCTGATTGTAAATCTCACACAAGACACCTGTTGTCAAATAATTGTTCAAGTTTGGTTCTCGGTAGCTCCTGACGGAATCCTGCAATTGCTTGAGCATGACGGTCAGTTTGTTGGGGCTGCGCAGGGTGCCGTACTCTGGAATCGCGATGACCTCAGGATCACAGGCTTGCTCAAGTTCATCGGCAGTGATGCTTTCCGTTTCCCCGCGCGCCGAGAAATGCAGCCAGTAAAAACTGCAGTCCGACGCCTGATAGCCGTATTGATGCGATCGAGGCGGCATCAGCAGGAATTCCCCTTCTCTCAAGGCAAATTTCTTCGCATTGCATGAAATGTACAACGTTCCGCGAGTCTGGATAAACAACTCATACTCCATTAAGATCCGGTTCATATGCTGCCACTCCGGAGACGGAGACATAAATTTCCCGGTCATCACCATTTTCACCGGGCCATCCACCCGGAAGCGAAAACAATTCATCGTTGGTCTCTCCCTTGCGATCAAACCTTTATACACTAAGCGTATGAATAAGATACCAAACTTGGATAGGTTTATCCATGATATTTTCAAGTAAATTTAAAAATCATGCTGAAGCAGATGTAAGTATAAACTGCTGACATTTTGACACAAAAACCGACCTTCGATTATTTAACGAAAAGTGAGGAAAAGGTACACTTGATGTACTCTCCACTGAAGGAGAAACTTGGTACAGAAAGGACCGATCGGGGAAATGAGATTACACGATTTTGGTTTGAATCAGGTCGTGCTGACTGGAGATTATTTTGTGAATGCCTTTACAAAAGAGGTCGCTTATTTATTAAGCTACGATCCAAATCGCCTGCTGGCCGGATTCCGGGAAGTTGCGGGACTCCCGTCCACAGCCGAGACTTACCCTGGTTGGGAAAAAACGGAGATTCGCGGCCATACCATGGGCCACTATCTGTCGGCATGCGCGCAGGCCTATGCCCAGAGCCGGAACGACAGGATCCTCGCTAATTTAGAGTATCTTGTATCCGAATTGGCCGGTTGCCAGTTGGATAACGGGTATTTGTCAGCATTTCCCGAAACGCTGTTCGATAACGTGGAAAATCGGATACCCGCTTGGGTGCCGTGGTACACGATGCACAAAATCATCGCCGGACTCATCGACGTTTATCAATCGACCCAAATACAAGCCGCTTATGACCTCGTCAATAAACTGGGCGATTGGGCAGCGGATCGGACTTCCCGTTGGTCCAAAGAATTGCAATCAACCGTGCTCGCAGTGGAATACGGCGGGATGAACGATTGCCTGTACAACTTGTATCAATTGACCGGAAATCCCCGCCATGCGGAAGCCGCCCATCAATTTGACGAAATCAGCCTGTTTCATGCCATTTGGGAAGGCAAAGATATATTGAAAGGCAAGCACGCCAATACAATGATCCCCAAATTTGTAGGAGCCCTGAACCGATATTTAGCATTGGGAGAAAGCGAAGTTTTTTATCGGGAGGCTGCAGAAAGATTCTGGGACATGGTCGTATACCACCACAGCTACATAACAGGAGGCAACAGCGAATCTGAGCATTTCGGAGAGCCTGATCTGCTCGATGCCAGACGGTCCGATATCACATGCGAAACCTGCAATAGCTACAATATGTTGAAGCTGACGCGGGAGCTATTCAAGCTTACCCAGGATGTGAAATACGCTGATTTTTACGAGACAACATATATCAACGCTATCCTTTCCTCCCAAAACCCGGACACAGGAATGACGATGTATTTTCAGCCGATGGCGACTGGTTATTTCAAGGTGTACAGCTCTCCGTTTGAGCATTTCTGGTGCTGCACCGGGACCGGCATGGAGAGCTTCACCAAATTGAACGACAGCCTTTATTTTCACTCGGGTGACCGGTTGTATGTCAATCAATTTATAAGCAGTACACTGGATTGGGCGGAGCAGCAGGTGAAGATCACACAAAACCCTGACGTTCCATTCAGCGATACGGTTCAACTGTCTTTTGAGCTGACCGATACCTGCAAGAAGGAACGACATTTGTCCGTTCGTATTCGCATCCCTTATTGGACCGCAGGCGAACCAACCATATCCCTGAACGGAGCGAACATTCAACCGGAAGTCAGGGATGGTTATGCAATCATTGATCGGTTATGGAAAGATGGCGACTCGTTACATATCCGCATCCCGATGAAAGCCGATTACTCCAGTTTGCCTGATGCACCAAATGTGGTGGGATTTCGTTATGGTCCGGTCGTTCTAAGTGCCGGATTGGGCAATGATGATTGGGTTGAATCGAAAACAGGGGTTAACGTCAGTATCCCTACCCGGCGAATGCTCATGAAAGATTTCGTCATCCCGCAAGGCATGAGTGTTCAGGAATGGTTTGCAGGCTTCGACCGGCATTTCATCCAAAAAGACGGCGAGCTTTCCTTTGTGCTCCGAAATACGGATGAAGACAATCGATTGATCTTTACCCCACACTTCAAGCAGCATAGCGAGAGATACGGCATCTATTGGAGGTTCGTTGAAGCCGATTCGAACAGCCTGCACGAACACCTGGAGAAATCTCAGCAAGAACAGCTGATCAGAGAAGCCACGATCGACGGTATCCAGATCGGAAACGACCAATATGAGCTGCAGCATCAAGTTAAGGGTGAACGGACTCATGCCGGAACTTGGGAAGGCCTGAATGGGAGAAGAGCGGAACCAGACGGTTGGTTCAGCTATGAATTAAAGATAGACCCTGAAGTAAAAAACGGTCTCTCTGTTACTTTCAGCCACGGGTCCAGAGCCGGGGGCGTCGAGATTTGGGTGGACGGAAAACTGCTTGCTACCGAATCGGTTCCGTTGGAAAGAAAACGGGCTTTTTATGACAAAATGTTTGAAATCCCTGCTGAAATGACCGCAGGCAAAGCAGCGGTTGAAGTAAAGTTTTCCCCGATCCAGAATTTAAACGGCATCTATGGCATGTTACGGTCTGTGAAGCTGTGACATAGGCCGAGATAAACGGAAAGAATACTAAAAATTGTTGGGCTCTTGTACGGTTCACGACCTCCTCGACCGGCATTAAATTATATCAGCGACAAGGCTGATGCCTTGGAACAAATGCCAAGTCTTAGTCAGGAGGATCATACGTGCCGTTGAAAAAGTTTGTTACTCCACTCGCCATTCCGCAGATTTTAAAACCTAAAATCCGAGAGGGAAAAAGCACTTATTACGAAGTACGAATGAAGCAGGTTAAGCAAAAGCTGCATAGGGATCTTCCGCCTACGACCGTATGGGGATATAACGGAAGTTATCCGGGACCGACCATCATCGCCCACAAAAACAACAAGGTCCGCGTCAAATGGATCAATGAGCTGCCGCTCAAGCATCTATTGCCTGTAGACAAAACGATTCCAGGGGCCGGACCTAACGAACCTGAAGTTCGCACTGTCGTTCATCTTCACGGTACTGTAGCCCGTCAAGGAAGCGACGGAAATCCGTTAGCCTGGTTTAGCCGCAATTTTCGGCAGGTCGGACCGTTGTTCAAACAGAAGGTATATGAGTATCCGAACCAGCAATCTGCAACCACCTTGTTTTATCATGACCATGCGCTCGGGATTACCCGTTTGAATCTGTATGCCGGTTTGGCCGGCGCTTATCTGCTGCGCGATGCTCTCGAAGAGTCTCTCCATTTGCCCGCAGGAAAGTTCGAAATTCCTTTGCTCATTCAGGACAGATCTTTCAAGAAAAATGGGCAGCTCTTTTATCCGAGCAACACGACCCCGCCGGTTAAGGGGGTAAACCCTTCGATCGTGCCGCTATTCTTCGGAAATACGAATCTGGTTAACGGGACCGTATGGCCATATCTTAACGTGGAGCCGAGAAAATACAGATTCCGTATAATAAACGGTGCTAATGGGCGTTTTTATCAAATGCGGTTGAGCTCCGGTCAATCGTTTATTCAAATCGGAAACGATCAAGGCTTCCTGAGAAAACCGGTGCAGGTTAAAGAACTGACACTTGGGCCTGCCGAGCGCGCGGATGTGATCATAGACTTTTCACAACACAAAGGCCAAAAAATTGTACTTACTAACAGTGCCAGGGCACCGTTTCCGGGAGGAGCAAAGCCTGATCCGAATACAACGGGAAAAATCATGCAATTCCGGGTAGCGCATCGTCTTACTTCTCCGGACAACAGCAAGATCCCCGACAAATTGAGACTCATCCCTCAGCTATCACCTGGCAAGGCACGCCGGGTACGGTATATTGAGCTAAACTCGTCTCCTGATCAATACGGAAGGCAGGTTCAGCTGTTAAACGGCAAAGGTTTCGAGGCGCCGGCCACGCAGCGACCGAAGCTAGGATCGATCGAGGTGTGGAACTTCGTTAACCCGGGTACTAACACGCATCCCATGCATACGCATTTGGTTCATTTCCAGATTCTCAGCCGACGACCTTTCGATGTGAATTACTATAACAAGACGAAAAAGATACGCTACACAGGTCCGGCCGTTCCTCCAGATCCAAACGAACGCGGGAATAAGGACGTTGTTCGGGTTCCCCCGGGATTTGTAACCAAAATTATTGCCAAATTCGTACCGTATACGGGAAATTACGTTTGGCACTGCCATATTCTAGAGCACGAAGACTACGATATGATGCGTCCGCTTAAGGTTGTTCGCGGGAAGAGAACCCGCCGCAACAATTGATTATACTGAAAAGTCCAGGCCCAGACAGGACGATCCCTGTCTGGGCCATCTGGTTTAACGACAAACCGCCATAAGTGAAATTATTGAGCGGCTTTGACTTCCCGGATAATAGCCTGTTCCAGAACGACCGCGGCAACGGTGCCCACGGCTGTCACCGCATCATTCCCTGTCAGGCCGCTGGTATCGGTGCCTGTGGCCAGACAGAAAATGGTATCTCCGTCACCCTGTGTGTGGACTGGGGAAATCGCCCTAGCCATACCGTCATGGGCAAGCGTTGCGACCCGGCTTGCCTCGGCTTTCGTCAACTTCGCTGTAGTGGCCACCACGGCAATCGTGGTATTTCGGCTTTGGGCCGACAGCAGTGGTTCTCCCTCGAGAATAGCCCGGGTTTGGTTTACAAAAGTGCCATCTGGCGTAAGTGCCCCGGCGATGATGCGGTCATGGTCCCATATGTCGCCTAAGGCATTCACGACGACAATGGCTGCTACCCATGGGGCCGCCGGGAATTTGCCATGAAGCCGTTCCTACGCCGCCCTTCATCGGTCTGCCGTAGATTTTTCCTACCGTTGCTCCGGCACCCGCTCCCACACTTCCTTCGGCTACAGGGCCTGAATTCACCGCTTGACTGGCGGCGTAGCCCAATGCCGCATCGGGTCTGAGGGAACCTTTTGCAAAAATGAGGTCAAAAATAACTGCTGAAGACACCGTAGGTAGCGGTCCGGCATCCGTAGGAGCTCCTATTCCATGATCGGCGAGCCAGTTCATCACCCCCGCTGTTGCCGCAAGTCCGAAATTGCTTCCGCCTGTGAGCAGAATACCCTGTATGACATCAGTCGCAGTTTCAGGATGCAGGGCATCGGTTTGTTCCGTTCCTAGGAAGCCGCCTCTGACATCGACACTGGGTACTGCGCCACCAGGACACTAGATCACGGTGCAGCCCGTGCGGTGGCTTTCGTCCTCTGCATGACCTACAAGAATGCCTGGAATATCGGTAATTCCTCCACTAATTTCAGCCGTTCCACCAATCAGACGATCAAAACTAGGACCGATCGGGTTAGTATGAATGCGGCTGTCATGCTTAAGCAGAATTTTGTCACGGTTCCTTCTGATGAAATTGCGCTTGGTTCGATTCTTACCATAGCGCTGCCTGCTAACGATAAGGGACTGTTTTCTGCCGGTGTGAAGCTGCGATTTTCTAATTTTTCGAACAGCACGCCTGTTCTTTCGATATCGCACAGTAAGCCTGGCACTGCTAAGATTTCGAATAGCCGAATTTATATCAATTACATCCCCTTTCCTACGATTGCTCATAAGCATAGCCTACTAAATAAAAGGTCTATTTAATGGTATGTTAGCCTTTATCCGAAGGAATAGGCATAAGGAAGCGGTCATTCACACGTTTATCAAGTTCATCAGCCCTTTTTCGTGCTCAATCGTCCGGGAGAGTTCCAGTGTGCCCCCTTATTCTCATTTAACAACTTCATCCGGTAAATAAAAAAACCATGAAATTCAAGGCGATTGAATTTCATGGCAGCTTAGAAATGATTTTATCTTCTAGCATTGAATCCGATAAAAGCTTTTGTGTTGAAATCGAACACGGCGGTCAGCGGCCCAAGCAGCTCGTCTTGGTCGGTGTTGTAAGTCACCGTCACAACGCTTCCGTTCGTAGCCTGGACGTCATCAAGCAATTTCTTCTGCTCGGCCGTAGCAGCTAGTACACCAACCTCTTTAGAGGAGACAATTTGAACAGGTGCATCGTTTTGCTTAGTCGTAATATGGGAAACTTGCGCACTCACTTGCGCCCATGCCAAGTTGCGGTATTCCTGCGCTGTCTCCGGCGACATTTTCAGTCCGCCTGCAACAGGTGCTTGAGCCTGTACCACTAGGAGGAAAAGCGGACTTTGTGGAGGAAGGCTTTGCATCATGAGTGGGCCGTAGTACGCTGTTACTTTCGTACCTGTCTTCAGGTCCTCCCAATTCAAGGACTCCCCTTGAGATGTCATGACACGCGTTTCCTTACCTGCGTTTAATACCAAATTGTCGCCTAATTGAACCTGCCAGCCGTCATCCGTGTGTTTCACGGCTTTGATGGTATCTTCTTTGACCGTGCGATCTGCGTGAATTTGAACACTCACAGCTTGCGCTTGGCCCGGGAAGCTCGTCGCCATCGCAGGTCCGAACGCTGCATCGATTTGTGTGCCGGCTTTCAAATCGGCTGGGGTTAGCATTTTGCCGTCCAGGCTTTTAATAGCCGTCGATTTGTCTACCGTCAATATAACCCATGTGCTGCCGAGCAGCTCGATCCGGTACTTCCCGTCTACATTGGCCTGTACGCTTACAATTACACCAGACGCACGCATCAGGTCAACCGCTTCGCCGAGCTCAATTTCTTTGCTCGCTTCGTCGTAATTTAATGAATACCCAAGCTTGGCCGCAGCATCACGGACTGGAATATACAGTTTACCATCAATAGAAACAGGCGTAAGCATGCTGTCTTGTCCATTAATAAGAACCTTTGTATCTTTTTGAAGGTAACCTGTAACCTTTTCAACTAAAGCGCCAGCTTCGACTGCGGCCGTTGTGCCGAGTACCCCCGCCAAAGTGAATAATACCGTTAGTTTAGTTCGTTTCTTGTTCATAAAAAAGCTCCTTCCGATCCTGAGATGGATGACGTCTACCTGCTAACAATCCATCAGACGGAAGCGGCTTCAAATAGGTTGCAGCCATTTGTAAGCTTCACTTTTTCCTCTGTATATATTGAGAAATGAAAAACAGCCGGCTAAACTAGCTTAACAAAGAGGTTCTCCAGAATCATCCTATGTATAAATAATGTTGTACGTCGGTTTGGTAACTCCATTAGAGTACTGTTTCATGTTCACTAATTTCAAGTTAAGACGTGGCTTTACGCTTCCAAAGAGAGGAACACCTTCACCCACAATAATTGGATTAACCTTCAGCACTAATTGATCAATGAGTTTATGTTTAATCAACGACCCCGCTAATTCCCCGCCTCCACATAGCCAAATTTTACCGTTCCCTTGTTGTTTGAGATTCTTAATAAATTCTATTGCATCATCATGGATAAGTTCGACCTCTTCGTTTGACTCAAATTGCATGGATTTTGAAAATATGTAATGTTTAATGCCCTTATAACCCGGTTCACCTGGTTTAGCACCGAATTGAAATCCAAACTCATATGTTTTTCCACCCATCAATACGGCATCGTATTGTTGAATATCTGTTAAAAAGTCTGGAACATGATCCCCTTCAAATAAAAAGCTTGACTCATGAATATCTCCATCCATCATACCTTGATCCGCAATAAAGTTATCTAATGAAACGGCAACATGATAAATCAGTTCAGCCATTCAGTCATCCCTCCCCAAAAATATATGTTCCATATTTATTCTACTTGCCGGTTTCATTTCCTTGTTCGTTTCCGCTGTCACAATCCAGAGCCCTTCAGCGTCTTATGTGTAGTTCAAAAATTGACGTATGACCATTACATCTGATGAAAGGAGCTGGAACATTGAACGTTGAAGCGATTAAAAAGGAGTCTTCCCGAGTGAAATATTACCGCTCGGCGTATGCCATCCTTGCGTTCGTATTTTTGATCTGTATCGTTGTGCAAGTATATCTGGCCGGAATGGCTTTGTTCGGGGATTCGGAACTTTGGAAATATCATCGGTCGTTCGTTCCCCTGTTTGGATCGATCTCGCTCATCCTGTTCATCCTCGGCATCGTCGGGAAACTCAACCGGAGCATGATCTGGGGAAGTCTTGGGCTGTTCGTCCTGATCAGTCTTCAATATATTACGGCTCTCCATATTGCAGGCGCGCTGCATCCCGTTCTGGCGCTCGCCTTGTTTTGGGGCTCTCTTGCCTTGGTTCGAAGTTCTTATCCGTTTTTAATGAAGAAAAAATAAAATTAAGCCACTTCACGACACCGCGGATAAGCTGATTAGCGACCGTTCTGTGCCGCAAAAAAACGTTCAATCATCTGTTTCGTTTCGTGGGGACTCCTCAACTGGACTGCCTTTCCATTTTCATCAATAGTAAAATGCCCCTTAAATGCTTCCGGCATAGCATCATATTGTTTCTCGACTTGTTGAAGTGCTTTCTCAAAACAGCGATACCCGTATTTTTTAATGAGGAGAGGCAGCCCGAAGGCGGATCTTAAAAACTCATATTCCTGGTAGTTGTAGGGTGTAGTCTCCGGCCGCTTCATCAAAATCTTAAGGAAATGATCGATGACCTTGTCGATCTCTTCTTCTGTGGCATAATGCGCTAATCCATGGATGGTAAGCAGTCTCATGTCCAAATATCGTTCCTTCTTATAGGCTTTCTGAAAAAAATCCTTCAGCTCCAATTCCTTGCACCGAATTAAACCATGCAGAATTTTATTGCGCAGGGCGATATTTTTCAACTTAAAATACAGCTGCTCTATGAAATCTGCCTCATTTGCTGTTAACAACTCATAGTCTACTTCATTTATTGCGCCGATAAACTTCGGATCATTTTCGCGAAAGGGGGCAGTCGCTAAGTACCTCATCGATTCCTGACAATGCTGTTGATTTAAAGTCATGGCGCCATCACTCCTTTTATAAACTTGGCACAGCAAAATACGGAGTTGATGCTTCAGTAATTTCGCGCAGCATCGAACCAGCGTTGAGCCATTTCTTCCGTGATAGGCTGGCCGATCAGGTGATCGGACTGGCTGAGCTGCCATACTGCTTCGCCGAGGTCCTCTCTCTCAGTCGTTTCTATACCTTTGAGGGTATTGAAGCGTACGGTGAAGGCGGTAATGGCTGCCTCGGCATCGGCGAAGCTGCGGGCCTGCGATAAGCTTGCCTGTGCAACGTTGTAAGCCTCGTTAGCCACCTTGGCCAGACGTTTAGGCCAGGATGAGAATGGGCGCCCGAACTCGGTCGACCACCACTCGGGCTTGCGCAATTGGCTCACTGAAGCATGACCGTTCCACGGCCGGATTTTCGCGCGGGCTTTCATTTGCTGCTTCAGACGTTTTCCCGTCATCTCTTCCACGTTGTATGCGATAAACCTATCAAGCATCGGCCACGTGTCTAACCGGGGCAAATCTTCCAGATCCGGCATGAAACGCAGCTCCAGATTCGTTAACCGGGCCTGACGGGCCAACACGTCCATATCGCAGAAATTCCCCCATAAACTCAGTGAATGTAGGTTCGGAAAGCGGTTCAGACACTCCAGCGAGACCGGCTGTCCCATCGGCGTATTCTGTAACGCCAGGCTCGTCACCTGGTGCAGCTCACCTAGGTCAGGCATCAAGAAGGGGGGATCATTCTTGCGTCTACTTGTGTGAGGCGCTAGTGTCAGAGAAGACGGCATGTTACCAGTGGCCAAGAGGCGTGATAGATTTCCGGACACATTCAAGCGGCAAGGCGTTATCGGAAGTTTTAGGTTCAGACACCCTCCGGACGGTCCCAACTCGATGTGCAAGCCATGCAAAATGGATTGGCTGGCATCCGCCACCGTGTCTGCCGACAGGATGGGGGCCCACGTCATTTCTTCAATGGGACGCTTCTGTGCCCAATCCAAGAAGCCTGCGTCACTGCCTGTATAGCGAAGATAACGCGGCCAAGGTGAGCCGGCTGGCGTAGCAAAGGCATCAAATACGGTCCAATCGATACGCGCGTCGGGCTCGACGTGAAGATCCGCCTTTTTCCCTAAGTACGACGGGCCAATGGATAAGCTCCCCACCCCGGGTCGAATCACAAGCGTGTGGCTGCGAAGACCTGTCAGGTCGATGGGATAGCGGCCAGCTTGTTTCATTCTTCCACGATGGCGACCGGTCGGGACCAGCCGCCACTGGCCTTTTCCACTTTAATCGGAAAACAGCATACTTTGAAGCCAAACGGCTTCGGTATTTTGTCCAAATTAGCCAGCTTCTCAATCTGGCAATATTCCTTGTCCTTACCGACGTAATGCGCCGCCCACAGTACGCCTTCCCGCGGCTGCTTTTTATACGCTTCAGCCTGCAGGTTGAGCGGAATATCCCAGCCCCAGCCGTCAGTGCCGACTACCTTGATGCCTTGGTCCAGAAGCCACAGCGTAGCTTCAGCCGATACCCCGGCATGAAGAAATGCATAATGCTCGTGATACAGCCGTTTGTCCGCATCGCTCCGAATGAGAACGATATCAAAAGGTTTCAGCGTATACTCGATCCGTTTCAGCTCAGCGATCAAGTCATCCGTTGTAATCTCATAACCCGGCGGCTTCGCGCTGAAATCGAGCACCACACCGTCAGAATAAAACCATTCGAGCGGCAGTTCGTCGATCGTCCTTGCTTGCTTCCCTTCCGAGACCGGCCAGTAATGCCATGGCGCGTCGATATGGGTACCCGAATGCGTATTCAGGGTCACCATTTCCGTTGCCCACGCCTTGCTCTCTGGAAAATCCTCCTGCTTCAGTCCCAGTATCTCGGCTGCTTGCCGCGCACCATCTTCATGGGTCGCATATTCGATTTTCGCCGGCAACGGCTCGCGGATACGCGGGCTGATCGGCACGCTCAAGTCAATAAGCTTCATGATGATTATTTCTCCCCTCTCACTTCGAATCATCCACATTATACTAAATTGTACATATAACTGATAGGCCAACGTGGCCGGTGTGTGACACCCCTATACGACTCTAGATAGTTGCTATTTCTTGGTAAACACAACTTGTGATAATCTATTGGTAACAGAGTTTTTCAAAATAATGTGTCGTTCATTGTTCCGTAATAAGGCTCATTTCATAACCATCAGCAACACTTCGCAATTGAATTGTGACCATAAAATGTAATGGAGGGTAAAAATGGATGTAAAAACGCTTTTGCTGCAGCAATGGGCAAGCTGCTTAGATCAAGAAGACTGGTTTCCACCACTTGAAAAAGTGCTAGAGGATGTTACGTTTGAACAGGCAATTTGGAAACCCGTTGATTCAATGAATTCCATTTGGGAATTAGTTTGTCATTTACTGTTCTATGAAAAGAGACTTCTGATGCGATTTCTTGGTGAGACAGGCAATGAACCACAGGCCGAAGATAATAAATCTACATTTAGATTACCAGCTGAAACGCTTCAAAATTGGAAGGAAACAAAACAAGAATACGTATACGTTCATCGCGAACTTGAAAAAATACTAGCAAAATCAGAAGAAGAAGATTTGTATAGACCGATCCCTGGAGAAAGATCATTGGTGCTCGAACTAAAGAGTTTAGCAATGCACGACGCATATCATATTGGGCAAATTGTATTCTTAACTAAAATGCAGGGAGCT
Organism: Paenibacillus sp. PSB04; assembly: GCF_025809195.1. Lineage (NCBI taxonomy): Bacteria > Bacillati > Bacillota > Bacilli > Caryophanales > Paenibacillaceae > Paenibacillus > Paenibacillus sp. PSB04. The sequence goes on along the minus strand of NZ_CP081301.1, from coordinate 4,732,203 downwards.
TTGGCAGGTAAACGCAGCTTTTAAAAAACTTCATGAATAAAAACGGGAGCGTCCAAATTCGGACGATCCCGTTTTTTATACCTGAACAAGTGGTCCTAGCCTTCACCTGTATTACAATTTGTCGTAATGCTCATCCGTGACGGGTTCCAGCCATTCCGGCTTACCAGCGGTGATAGCAATATGTTCAAACCAGCTGTCTTTTGCTGCACCATGCCAGTGTTTTACACCATCATGCGTAACAACAACATCACCAGCTCTCAGGAACTGGGCGGCCTTTCCTTCTTCCTGGTACCAGCCTTCGCCGCCGGTTACCAATAGAATCTGATACCCATCACGATGGATATGCCAGTTATTCCGGCATCCCGGTTCAAAGGTTACGTTGCCAACGCCAACAGGAACGCTGGGATCGGCAACCAACGTCTGCAGGCAACTTTGTCCGACAAAATATTTGGCAAATCCTTCGTTCTTCTCTCCCACAGGGAAAATTATGCCGTTTTTTACTTCTTCATGTTTGGCCATTTGGGTTCCTCCATTAAACATTATTTATTCGTATCCTCTGGCTCTGTTTACTTCAATTTCCCGCCAAATACCGGAAAGAAGCTATGCTCACCATAATCTTGGATCTGCTCTGCGTTCTTCAATGTCTCCATATCTGCATCGCCGATAACAAAATCAAGCTCTGCATTGTTTCTCATGTGATCTGGATTTGCCGTCTTCGGAAGTACGACAAGACCAAGCTGGATATCATAACGCAGGCAAAGCTGGGCAACGGATACCCCATACTTATCTGCTATTGACTTAACCTCAGTATTACCAAGGATTGCACCGTGTGCAATGGGTGAATATGCCTCCACCAAGATGTCATTCTTTTGGCAGAATTCAATGAGCTCCAAGGGCTGCCTTGACCTGATGATCCGCACCCCCGAGTGCGCTGATGATGCTGAGCGTCAACAGCTCCCGCGTTTTCAAATCCAGGCCTCCTCTGGTATAAAAGTCGCCAAAACAAAAGGCAGAAAGATAATCCTGAATATGCTTTTGATTGATCGGGGCATTTTCCCGGTTTTTGGATATGACATCCCCGAAAATGTCCATCTGCACGGCAAGTCCCTTGTCAAACCGAGTCTCTTCTTCAACCTGTTGTTGGCTCTCCAGCGGCAATGCGATATTTCTTGCTTTGAAAACGTCGTTGACCTCCGTCATGGCATTCAGCGTTTTTGGAAAACCGACGTAAGGCGCGCATTGGTACACGGCTTCCTTGATTTCGATCGGCGTAAGTCCGACGTTCAGGGCGGCATGGACATGTGCCCTGAGCTGAGGCAAGGTTTGGTTTGTGGTTAGCACCACCAAGGTGATGAGCTCCCTCATTCTGTCATCCAGGCTGCCTTGATGAAAGACCTCCCCGAAAATAAACCGCCTCAAAATATCCTGAAAATCAGGATCCGTGGCATATGCAGCAGGCACTCCATCGCGGAATAGCTGCTTGTACGTTTCTTGGCTCTTCTCAATTCGATTCATCATGCAGCCTCCTGTTCATGGGACAAATTCAAACAAGCCGTTATGATTAATGTACGGTAAGCGGCACAACCTTCACTGTGGCTGAACGGGCCCGCGTACTGATCATCGAGTTCAGATAAGGACTTCCCTTGTATTTCGCACGATATGCATGGTCGATGAGGTCGCCGATCTCCCCTTCAACTAGTTCAAAAGCGACCTCCTTTGTCATACCCGCCACCGTGATCCGCCCCGCCTTCTGCTGTACTGCTGCCTGATACCAACGGGAGTTCTGCCCATAATAGGCGCGTACATAGAGTGAGCCGTCAACCACAACAGACCAAATCCAGGTCGGGGTACCATAGGTAACACCGTCTTCCCGGAAAGGTGAGATGTGAAGATCATCGGACTCAGCGATCCTGTTCAATTCTTCTTTCGACCACGTACTCATGAATGGGATCCTCCTTAAAACTTGATATTAAGCATACACATAGAATGAACTACAGCAGTAAAAATGAACATTGATTGTTTAATCAACTCGTGTTTATAATTTTATACAGAAACCCCATGCCTACAATGGTCATTTCCTCACAATGTGTGCGTTACTCAACAAATGATCCAAAATTGCCGATTATCTTAAGATGGAGGACGTAATAAAAATGACTAAAGTGGATCGAAGGGTAGTCAAATCCCAAGAAGCAATCAAGAAGGCCATTCTTGAACTGATGGCAGAAAAAAACTTTGATGATATTACCATCCGTGATATTTCCGACCGGGCCAATGTGAATCGAGGTACGGTATATCTGCACTATTTGGATAAATACGACCTGCTGGACAAAATTATCGAAGAACACATCAGTAATCTCAGCGAACTTTGCCGATCTGCATCGGAAATGAGCTTCCAAGAAGGAAATTATGTCTGGTTCGAATATTTTGCAGAGCATCATTTGTTTTTTTCAATCATGTTAAACACCAAAAGCGCGGCTCATTTCCGCAGCCGTTTCCTTGATTTAGTCGTTCAAGAGTATAAAGTTGAAGTCGATGTAAGCGAAGGGAAAAATCAAGGCTTAAATCAAGAAGTTATCCTGCAATTTTTCGGGGCAGCCGTTGTGGGGGCTGTGGAATGGTGGTTCAGGAATGGAATGACTGTTCCTCCTCGTGTCATGGCAGAACAGACAGGGATCTTGCTGGATCGAAATTTATAACCTCTGAATAACAAAACCACCTGTAATTCATATAGAAATATATGGATTACAGGTGGTTTTCTATTAATAAGTCGAGGCGAAGTTACTCCCAATTTTGTTGTGCTTATGAACATCTTCCGTTCCGGCATCGAGCGCAGTCTTGTAATAAAAGCATTTATGTTCGATGACTTCCATCGTTCTTTTAAGTTCTTCCATCTGCGCCTCTACAGCAGCTTTCCGTTCCAGAAACATATCATATCTTTGTTTCAGAGTCGTATCCCCTTCTGAACACCAACTAATAAAATTTTTAATTTCCTTAATCGGCATCCCCGTGGTTTTCAAACATTCGATTACTTTCAATGACTCGATATCGGATTCTTTAAACAAGCGTGTTCCGCTGGCTGTCCGTTCTACAAAAGGCAAAAGTCCCTCTTTGTCGTAGTAACGCAACGTATATATAGTAAGGTTCAATTGCTTGGCAGCTTCGCTGATTGAAAATGTCTTCAACAGGGATCTTCCTTTCTTTGCGATATAGCTCTGTCGTTTATACCTATTTTGATATTATCATAAAATCAGTGCTTGACCTAGAGTTAACTCTAGGGAATAAAATTGATTTTGCAACATTTGAACAATCATTGATAGGAGGATTTCGAGATGATTACTGCTAAAGCAAGAGCTGTCGACGGTCCTGACAAACCGTTTCGAGCAGCTGAAATTAAACGGCGCGATTTGGATTCGCAGGATATTTTAATTGAAATTAAATTTGCGGGAATATGCCATTCCGATATCCATACGGCTCACGGCGAATGGGGACCTGTCAACTATCCGCTTGTGCCTGGACATGAGATTGCAGGAATTGTTACGGCTGTTGGCCCTCATGTCACAAAATACAAAGTCGGTGACCGTGTAGGGGTTGGCTGTATGGTTGATTCCTGTGGCGAATGCGAGAACTGCCTTAAAGGGGAAGAACAATACTGCCTCAAAGGAAACGTACCGACCTACGCGGGTGTTGACAAATACGGCGAGCCAACTCAAGGCGGCTATTCCACCCACATTGTCGTCACTGAGGATTTCGTAGTCAGAATTCCTGACAGCATCGAGCTTGATGCCGCGGCGCCATTGCTTTGCGCGGGTATTACAACCTATTCCCCGCTTAATCATTGGGGGGCCGGCCCAGGCAAAAAAGTAGCTGTAGTCGGTATGGGCGGCCTCGGCCATATGGCTGTTCAAATTGCGCATGCGATGGGTGCCGAGGTCACGGTTTTGTCCCAAACCTTAAGTAAAAAAGAAGATGGCCTGCAATTGGGTGCAGACCACTACTACGCCACTAGCGATCCGGAAACCTTCGAAAAACTCGCCGGCCGCTTTGATCTGATTATTAATACGGTGAGTGCCAGCATCAATATGGATGCTTATTTCTCACTGCTTACGCTTGACGGAACTTTGGTAAACGTCGGTGCCCCTGGGGAGCCGTTGTCGCTAAATGTCATGTCCCTCATCGGACATCGGCGTTCATTTGCTGGCTCCATGATTGGAGGCATCCGCGAGACACAGGAAATGTTGGACTTCTGTGCACAGCACAGCATCGTTCCTAAGATCGAAGTGATCTCGGCCGACCAGATTGACGAAGCCTACAAACGTGTATTAGCCTCGGATGTGAAATACAGATTCGTCATTGATATTAGCACGATGTAAGCTGCGTACAACATTTGTTCCATAAGTGATTACATGTTGAAGGTGCCTCAAAAGCAAGCTTTTGGGCACCTTCGCTTTATTTTATAATCTTCATTCCACGTCCTTATTCCTCATCAAAATAAACGGTTTTTCCCGTTTCTGCGGATATATACACCGCCTCTAATATTTGCGATACAACCATCGCTTCCCTCGGTTTAACCAAAGGTTCGGTATCGTGTACGATAGTGTCAATCCATTGCTTGGCTTCATACTCGAAATCGGTCATTGCTTCTCCGCTGAATCGTTCTCTTGCATTCGGATTCACATCGATTTTATTCAGGAACAGGCTCCCATCCCTCTCGCCATTAATCCGCAGCTCATTTTTAGCAAAATCCGCTCCTCCCTTCGTTCCGCACAGCAGGTTGCCGCCACCTTCCGCAATGTTAAGGGCCCAGCTGGTTTCAATGATGACCGTCGCTCCATTTTTAAATTTCACATACCCGAACGCCGAATCTTCTACCTCGAATTCGTTTGGATCCCAGGATCCCCATTCGTTTGCGGCATTTTCGGTATACTTCAGTTTATGGAAGACGCTGCCGACGACACTAACCGGTTCATAGTTATCCATCAACCACAGGATCAGATCAAGGGAATGGGTTCCAATATCAATCATAGGACCGCCTCCCTGTTTCTCTTTATCCAGGAACACGCCCCATGTAGGTACGCCTCTTCTCCGTGTCGCAACCGCTTTGGCAAAATAGATATCTCCAAGCTCCCCATTGGTAATCATCTTTTTTAACAGCTGGCTTCTGGCGTTGGAGCGATTCTGGTACCCGACGGTTAGCTTCTTGCCTGTTCGCAAGTGGGCTTCGTACATCGCTTTGGCCTCTGCGCCTGTGACTGCCATCGGTTTTTCACACATGACATGTTTGCCGCTTTCGAGAGCATCAATGGATATCGAAGCGTGAGCGCTGTTTGGTGTCAATACATGTACGACCTCAATATCCTCTATCGCAAGCAGATCTTTGTAATTGGTAAACACCTTTGCATCTGGCGTGCCGTATTTTTGCGCTGCTTCCTCGGCCCTTTCCGGCTTCAAGTCGCAGAAGGCCACCATCTGCACATGATCTAACCTGGACAGACACGGCATATGCTTACCGCCCGCGATCATGCCGCAGCCGATGATCCCTACTTTTACAGTTCTCATCTGAATTCCCTCCCCCACACTATTTGAACTCTACCGTTCGGTTTTCCTTATGAGCGGTATATGCCGCCTCCAATAGCTCCGTCAATTTTGTCCCCTGTTCCAGTCCGAAGGGCATCGGCTTGTCATGAAGCAATGCATCTGCCCATTGGATGATCGGAAGCGGCTGCTCTTTAGGGAGTTGGTTCGGTGAAATCCATCCGGAGAAAGGCAAATCGAGCTTCTTCGAGATGACTCTAACGGAATCATCTGAGATCATCAAGGTGCCCTCCGTGCCGTAAATCTCAAGGGCGGAAGGAGTTTTGTACGTCACAAGGCTTGTTTCGACAAGGGCGACCGCGTTGTTTACGAACTCAATCGAGCACTGCGCATTATCTTCCACTGCTCGATGGGTAAAGTAATGAAACATGGAGGTGATTCTTTTAGGCTTACCGAGCAGCATACTTGCGATGTACATCGGATGACAGCCCAAATCCATCATGGCTCCGCCTCCTGTTTGTTTCTCATCATACCAGTATTCCGGCAGCCAATTGTTTAAAGCACCATCGTGGCCGTTACGAATGCGTAAAAGCGTAATTCCCCCTAATATATGGTCGTCGATCAATTGTTTAGCGAACAATTGGTGTGGTCTTGTAAGAGCAGGAAATGAAATGCAAAACTTGACGTCTGCTTTGCGTACCGCTGCAGAGATCCGATCGCATTCCTGGGTGGTAAGAGCCATGGCTTTTTCGGTAAAAATGTGTTTGCCGGCCTGAGCGGCTGCTACCATGACGTCTGCGTGCATGCTTGTAGGGGCGTCCACGACGACGCCATCGACGTCTTCCCGTTTCAGCAAAGTATCCAAATCCGCTTCAAAATCCGCTCCCAATTGGGCAGCCCATTCGCTTCCACGTTCAGGCTGTTCGTCCCAGACGGCTGTAATCTTTACATTTCCATGATTTTGCAGCCTTCTGGCGTAATCAGCTGCATGCACATGCCACTTGCTTAACATCGCAACGTTCAACATCTTTTTCCCCTCCGTAATCGGTTAATCTTCGTCGTATGCGCTTGAGCATTCGTTAGAAAGTGAATTGGGATGGCAGTAACGCCACCCCAAAATGGTTCACGATATAGATTGAACGATCTAGAACCCTACATCATCTCTTTCCGCAGCTTTTTGTGCTACGAACTCCGCCATTTCATCCACGCCTGCGGCTTTATATTTTTCTTGAACACTATGAAGAAGATTTAGAGCTTCTTCATCTGACGAAGCAAACAGCGCTTTCTTAAATTCGTCATCGAAATTCAAGCTGCTGGTTTTACTGATAAAATCCTGGTATTTGGGCCATTCTCTTGCAAGGTAGCTGGCGCTTACTTTATCTATGATTTTGATAGGCATTTTTGCCGAGAAGCTCTCCTCCAACTTTTGCCACTGCGTTTTTTGATCTTCGGGCGTTGGCCAAGTGACTTCATTGGAGAATGCCCCGATGAATCTTCCTGGAAGAAAATTGAGCCCTGCGTCTCTCTTCAGATCCGGGTTTTCATCGAATTGTTTTTTCACATCCGGAATCCATTGAGGTATCCCGTTTTCCATAGTATAGTGCGTTCCTTCAATCCCGAAATACGCAAGCAATCGCCCTTCTTCGCTGTTGACATAATCAATGTACCGCAATGCCGCATCGGGATCTTTGATGTTCGCGCTCAAGAAAAGGACAGGGAAACCGGAACGGCCGGGTTTTTCAACTTGCGTTCGAATGTCTCCGTTCTTATTCTTCATCGGGCCGAGTAGTTCATATTGCATTTCCGGATTCGTCTTATACAGCGTTTTTTGTAAATCAGCTAACATCGGTTGGGCACCGAATACAGCCATCTTGCCCGTCGTGAGCTTTTCATTCGCTGTTGTACTCGTATTGCTGAAGGCTTCAAGATCAAACAATCCTTCTTTTAGCAGCTTTCTCATGTATAACAACTTGGCTTCATAATCCTTGGATTGCGTCCAGTGAATCAGTTTTCCGTCCACTTCACGGAAGTCCGAAATCGAATAATCCGACCATCCGGCAAGGAACTGCCCGTAATCCCATCCATTCCACATCGTTCCGGCCGGGATGACCGGCTTCCCGCCAATATCTTTGAAACCGCCATCTCTGATTTTGACCAATAGATCATACAGTTCATCCTGCGTATCAATATCCTCCGCTTTTACATTTAGAGCTTTCAGGATATCTCCCCTGGCAAAAAGGCCGTAATTCCAATTATGAATGCTCTCTGGGGTTCCGTCCGGGGTCTCCGTTGGAATGAGATACGTCTTGCCTTCAAAATCGGGACTATTGAGATCGAACTCGGCAAAATCCTTCGCAATCCCGGTCGTCACCAGTCTTTTAATATTCGGGTATTTATCGAGATAAGGGGTTAAATCCAGAAGCTGTCCTTCCATGGCTGCCTTCTTGATGACTTGCCCTTCTCCTCCTGTAGTAGACCAGAACGGTGCGTTAACAATATCCGGGACCGTACCGGAAGCGAAGATCGTATTCAGTTTCTCTACTTCGCTTGTCGTGATGGATTCCAGGTTTAACGTCACCCCGGTTTTTTCCCTGATTTTTTGGGCCACCGGATTATTTTTCTGGTCCTGCGGGAAACCGGCTCCGCCGCCGTTCCAAGCACTGAGGAAAGTCAAGGTTACCGGCTTTATTTCTTCAGTACCTGACTTATTCGGACCCGGGTCAACCGTGCCTGCGTCCTCTTCTTTGCCTGTTCCCGTACATGCCGTCATGGTCACTAACAGCAGTAAAGCGATTAGTGTCATCGCAAGAACACTCCTACGCCTGTTCTTCCTCATCCTACAATCCCCTTCCATTGGAAGTTTATATATAAAAGGCTTAGCCTTTTATACCAACTACTCCTTAAGCGAACCTACCAATACGCCTTTGACGAAATATTTCTGAAGGAATGGATACACACAGATGATCGGGGTGGTGATAATAATGACGAAGGTCATCCTCAAGGCTTCCGGCGTTACACCCCGCAGCTCCATCTGAGACTGGGTCATGTTTTGGATCGCTGATCCGCTATTTCCCGACGACGTCATCGACTGGAAAGACGCTTCGCTGATCATCTTGTTCAGGAACGTAGCCGCAGGCTGCAGTTTTTCGTTCTGTATGAAAAACTGACCGGTAAACCAGTCATTCCACACGCCAACCCCGACAAACAAGGCAATAGTAGCAAGCACCGGCATCGAAAGAGGCAGGATGATTCTTGCGAATACCGCCAACTCACTTGCTCCGTCGATTCGGGCCGATTCCGACAGACCTTCCGGGATTCCGTCGAAGAAGGTTTTCATAATAATCGCATTGAAAAAGTTATACAGGGACGGCAGTACCAACACCCAAAACGTATTCAGGATGTGCAATTCCCGGTACAGGATAAAGGTCGGAATGAGGCCTCCGCTGAACAACGTGGTGAAGAAAAAGAAGAATACGATATATTTTCTTCCGGGCAGCCCTTTCCGCGACAGGGCGTAGGCTAATAACGCCGTCAAAAATACGGAGCCAACCGTTACGATCAGGGTTCGGGAAATGGAAATATAAAACGAATTTAAGATTAAGGGATTGCTAAAAGCTTTCGCATAGTTTTCTAATGTAAACACTCTAGGAAAAAGATAGATTCCGCCCTTCATCGCGTCGTAGCCGTCATTGAAAGAAAGGGCCAGAAAATAGATAAATGGATAGAGTGCCGTAGCGCAGAATAAAAGCAGCACCGAATAGTTCAGCGTCGCATACATTTTATCTGCCGGCGTCAGCCTTCTCTCCCCCATACACACACCTCCTCAATCTTCAGCGCCAGCTGTTTACCACAACGATACATCGCTCACGCGTTTGGATACTTTGTTGACAACCACGATGAGAAGCAGCGAGATCGCAGATTTGAATAAACCAATGGCCGTGGAATAGGCTAATTGCCCTTGCTGCAGGCCAGTTTTTAAGACATACGTATCCAAGATCTCCGAGACGCTTAATGTTGCGGGAGACTGCATCAGCCAGATTTGGTCAAAGCCCGCATTCAGTATTCCGCTGAGGGAGAAAATGAGCAATATGCCGATCGTTGGCGTAAGGGATGGAAGCGTGATCTTAAACAGTTTGCTCCACCGGCCTGCCCCGTCGATTTCGGCTGCCTCATACAGGTGCGGATCGATATTCGTTAACGCGGCTAAATAAATGATCGAACCCCAGCCTACACCTTTCCAGATATCGGAAATGATGACCAATGGATAGAACAATTCCGGCTTCCCCATAAAAAAGATCGGATCCAAACCCATCTGGTACCGAATATCATTGATGAGACCTACGTTCGGAGACAGGATTTTTTGAAGTAAAGTAACGACGACGACCCACGACACGAAGTGCGGCAGATAGGAAATCGTTTGAAAAACCCTTTTGATTTTTTTGTGCATGATTCCATTAAGCATCAAGGCCAGGACCAATGGAGCTGGAAATCCGAAAATAAGCTTAAGGGCACTAATGGACAACGTATTTCGGAGAACATCGTAAAAGCTGGAATCGTTTAAAAACTGCTCGAAATATTTAAAGCCTGCCCACGGACTCCCTAAGATCCCCAGATTGAATTTGTAATCTTTGAACGCGATCAGAATGCCGTACATCGGATAGTAGGCAAAAATCAGAAACCATAGGATCGCAGGAAGAATAAATAAGTATATATATCTAAATTGCCATATTTTAACTAATTTTCTGTTCTTTTTTAGTCGTTCATATCTAGGGATAACAGCACCTTTGGGTACCATTCTCCGAACACCTCCTACATCTTCGTCGTATCAGGCTTTATATCGCATGGATTTCACATATTCCGGTCTCACATTTGCGTAAGGCATATCGCACGGTTTCCCCTCCTTTATTGCAAGCGGTTTCATTTGTATGATTCAAATATATTCAATATGGTGTAGGATTCATTCCATAATTTCTTCATTCGCATAAAAGTTATCTTCAAGTCAGAAAAAAGGAGATGTTCCCGTCGTCTCGCCAATTACCAATTCCGGCTCCACGAGGGTTTTAATGTATTTTCCGGGTTGGCCGTCATCACTGTTTATGACCTCAAGCAGCGTGATTGCCGCCCGGTAACCCATATCTCGTTCAAACTGTTTAACATGTGTGAATGTGCTGTATCCTTCGATGATGGAAGTCGGATCGTCAAAACTGATGATGGATATGTCCTCAGGCACCTTCAATCCGGCTTGACGTGCCATCTGATGGATTTTCACGCCAAGACTTCCGTTTAGGGTAATATAGGCCGTTGCCATTCGATTTTGGATATATCGGTACAGAGGATGTGTTTCTGCTTGCTCAAGACTTCCGATTTCAAAACCGGTTACGATGTGGGCCGGGTTAATGAGGGATCCCTTTTCCTTTAAGGCATTCATATATCCGTCGATCCGCTCTTGAACGGTAACGGTTTGTATGGGCGAATCAGAGCATATGGCGATTTCACGATGCCCCAGCTCCCATAAGTAATTGACGGCCAGGTTAGCGCCAAGCCTACCGTCGGATGCGATATAATGAGTTTCCACCCCTGGAAGGTAACGGTCGATGAGAACAAACGGAAATCCCGCAAATTTCATGCTTAAAATTTCTTCATTGAATAATTCCTCGTCCACCGGGAAAATCAACAGCCCTTCCACACCAATTTTACTGCAGGTCTGGATCGCCTCTTTTTCCTTCTCAATGCTGCCCTCCGATAAATAGATCACGAAACGGTAATCGTTTTCATTTAGTGCTTGCTGAATCCCTTGGACAAGTCTAATGGTAAAATAATCATAAATGCTGGGCATAATCAGACCGATCAGCCTCGTCTGCATTTCTCCGCTAGTTATAATGGTTTGCTTTTCTGCACTTTTAGAAGATGTCGTCGGAATTTCATATTCCGGATCACTTACAAAGGACCCCTTACCGGGAACTCTTGTAATGATTCGTTCATTAACCAAACCGGACAAGGCATGCACGACAGTAATCTTGCTTACTCCGAAACGCTCCATAAGTTCCTTTTCCGTAGGGATACGGTCTCCAACCTTCAATACCTGGGACGTGATCAAATCACGTATATACTCTTGAACCATCTGATACAAAGGTATTCTGTCCGCTGAGTTCATCCGAATCACCACATTTCATATCAATATATTCAATATATAAAATACGAATGACGAGATCGTTTTATTCCATGTCTGTTCTTTGTTTGATACACAAATAGCAGGCTCCCGATATTTCGGAAGCCTGCTGCTTAATCAATCTGCTTTTTAAGTTAAACAAAATCGTCAGCAATGATTTATTTCAATTTAGCGACGGATACGGCGACCTTCTCCAATTGCGCGTTCGAGAGGGAATGATCCTGCGAGTAGAGCGTAACAAATCGGTCATCGAGTTTAAAAGTCAGCATCGCGGTATCGCTTGGTGTATACCATTTAGCCTGCACTCCATTGGAGAGCGTGACGTTTTTGCCATCATATTCGAAAGCGTAGTCCCGCGGCGATACCTCTACGTTCATGTGATTAAACGTAAACTTGACCGAATCCCCACCAGCAGCTACTTTCTGGAAACTATCATTTTTCACCGCCTGCATTGGCGCATAAGCCGTAGTAAAGCCGTCGAATTTCGCGAATTCTTTCTTAATCGCCTGAATTTGAGAAGTCGAATACGTAACAGCCACAAGATCGGTACCTGTATGGTTTCCTGTATTCCCATTGTTAGGCGCAGAAGGTGTACCAATGGTGATGACACCGGTACGGCTATTATAAGCAACCGATGCCTTCAATGCCTCAGACAGGGCACGGACCGGAAGATAAGTCGAGTCGTTGTATACGATTGGAGCCAATTTGTTCCCTTTTCCATCCGTCGGTACAAACGTTTTTCCATCGATTTTGAAACTGATGTTGTGATTGAGGTAGGCGGAAATTTTCTGCAAGTTGGCACCGGCATAAACGCCTGCCGCTCCGGAAACGGTCATACCTACGACAAGTGCAGCCATAATGGTTCCTTTTACACGATTTTTCATAATTATTCTCTCCCTTGTTGTTTTATTGCCGAAGCAAACGCGATGTCTTACCTTGGTAGAACTCAAACCTTCTTCATATCCCCGTTTATCTTGTTTAAGGCTGGGGTTCCTTATGTACCTAACTATAGAGCGACTTTATCTCCAAACTATCTCCGAATTGTATCCGACTTGTAAACATTTTAGTCGAAATCAAGAGAACTTAAAAAGGCCGCCATGCGGCAGCCTCCTTACAACTTGAATATATACTCGGCTTATTCTTAAGCTTTAAAGGGACCATCCGGATTCCTTGATCAGGTTGGTGACAAGCTCATCGTCGAAGACGATTCCGAAACCGGGGGTCGCCGGAATATGAATCTCTCCGTTTTCGATTCGATAGCCTGATACATCCATGCCTTCAATGGTAATGTCGTCATATTCCACAAATTCGAAGTTTTGCACCGCAGCTGACAAATGTCCCGACGCGTAAATCCCGTAAGCATTGCCGTAACAATGAGGCGCGGACCGCAAACCATGGGCATCCAGCTTTTCGCCTAATTCCATCCAATGCGTGAAACCAGGCGAGATGATATCGTACTGCAGCACATCGACACATCCGCGAATCGCCCACTCCACGAGATGCGGTGAGGCAAGCCCTTCCCCGTCTGCGATTAGAACATTCTGCCCGCGTTGCCGGAGCCATTCCTTCAGGTCCTCGTACAAGGCTTCATCCTCATGAAACGCTTCTTCCAGCCAATACAGGTTCACATCCGTCAAAGCCGCCAATACCTCTTTGGTTAGGTTCAAATTATACGCATTATTTGCATCGATCATAATTTTGCCTGTGGGACCCGCCACTTCTGCAATCCCGCGTACGATCGCAATATCCCGTTTCGTCCCTTCCCAAAGCGGCATATGGCGTCCGCCTCGGCCAACCTTAATCTTAAAATGACGCTGGCCCTTCGCAAAGCCTTGTATCGCTTCTTCTTGCATCAATACGACGGCTGCCTGCTCATCGGAAAGATGTAAATCGTCGAAATATAGAGAGGTGTCATAACATGGGACAACGTATGGGCCCCCCTTTCCAAGTTGGCACCCGATACCAAGTCATATACTGGTTTGCCTTGTCTCTGTCCTAACCAATCTAACACCGGATATTCCAATGGTAAGCGATACGCTTCGCGCAGTCTGCCCCTGTCATCAAATAAGTCAAGCAATCTGCGGCCAATGATGCCTTCGGCCCACTCCGGCGTCATATGTATCGAGCTGCCGTAACCCGTTTGTCCATCGATCGTAATTCTGGCGATATCGACTGTACAGCTTTGGCCATGAATGCCGATTCTGCCATTGGCCCCGGCGCTTCTGGCACGTTCTCCCCTTAACTTGGCGAATTCGATTTTTTCCACGATCCAATCCGATTGTATACCCGTGATATTCATAGGATCCCCCTCCTTCATCAACTCGGCGGTTTCATTTCCCAATGATTCAAATCGTTGACCACATTAAAGAACTATACGCGGTTAGCAGTCTAGGGTATTCGTCTATCACATTTCGTCATACTCTCTCTATATTTACCAGGAGTAATCCCTTCGACTTTCTTAAAAACTCTAATGAAAACGCTGTCACTTGTATAGCCGACCATCTTGGCGATTTGTGCGTTGGTCAGACCAGGATCCGACATCAGTTTTTTTGCGTGATCCATCCGTACGACTGTCAGGTAGTCGTTTAAGTTCTGCCCGCTTACCCTTTTAAAAAATTGTGAGATATATTGCGGTGTGATTTGCAAATGCTCAGACAATAAATTGAGGCTCATGTTGGGATCGGCGTAATTCGCTTGAATGCAAGCCTGTATTTGCAAAAGGAGCTGTTCACTGTGGTCACTCCGTTCCAATTTGAATGATTCGGCAGCCGATAAATACAGGTCCTTCGCTTTTTCAAACATTTCATCGGTTGTTTTACAGGAGAGCAGGAAACGTACAGGATGGATGTCGCCCTCTGTAAGCCTGCGGTACGCCGGAGTATCCGAAGTCATAATACGCAGCAGGGTACTGGCGAGACTGAATAATAGGCATCTCCCCAGCTCAGGAGTGATAGATTCGTCGCTAAAATTCATATCGAACAGCTGTTTAAGCAGAAGGACAACCTGCTCTTTGTCACCGCTTCGAACACAATTGATTAACTGCAGCTCGGTTTCGACGGGGTAATAATATTGCAGCTTTTGCTGGCGGATATCATGATAATAAAAGATCGACAGCTGCCCATTTACCATCCTGTACTCCAAGGCAGCAGCTGCCTCCAAATAGGCTTCTCCAATCTGATGCTGCCCCTCATGAACTCCGCTTATGGCTATACTGATCTCCAGCTTGAATCGGGTCTCCAAAATGCGGTGCAATTCGGTGACGATGTCCTTAACACGGCAAGTCGGATGCTCCAACTGATCCGGCAACAGATTGACGAGCAGGGCCAGCCGGTTTTTCTCCAGGTCTATGGTATGTATCGTATGCAAGTCGTAGATCGAATCTTCAGCCAAATTGGAGATAATAAATCGGACCAGTGCCCATTGTTTTTCACTTTGGTTCGGTGCGAACCGGGTCAAGTCGTCCACTTGAACGAGAATGACGGCAAAATGAGGAAACGGAAACTGGATACCCATAAATTCCAGCGATTGTTTCATTTGCTCTGGAGGCTCATAATAGCCTTGAAGCACACGATGCAAATAATTGGAACGAAGCAAGGGCAGCTGCTGGGTAAGCTTGTTCTTAATACTTCTCTCCTCGTCCCAGGATACCTTCATCATTTCCATGATGTAGTCAAATTCATCACCAGCCGCTTTCTGGGGATGGAACTTTCCGGCCTGTATCGCTTCTACAATTCTTTTGATCGGAAAATAATTTCTATATGTGATTCCATACGCTGCTGCGCTCCCTACAAGAATGCATAACAAGAGAAGCCACAGCGCAAGATGCTCCATTTGTTTTAATTTATGCAAATATAAATTCAATGGCATCACATCAATATAGTACCATCCGACTTGTTCCGAGGTGGTGAAGGATACCATCACATCTTGACCGTTCAGATTGGTATTGAGTAGACCGGTATTCGACTTAAGTTCGTTCAATATGGATTTTGATAAAGGGCTGGCACCGGGTGTACTGCTGATAAGTTCATGATTTTGGTCCACGATATAAACGGAGCTCCCGTTTGCGGACTCGATTTTTCGTGTCATTTCGTGAATTTTGGCTTCATCGATCAGAACGACAAGACTCCCTTTAATCGTGGAGGTGTCTTCGACAGGCAGCGATTGCATAAAGGTAATGACTTTCATAGGGTCATTCTTCAGGCTGCTGTTTCGCTGTAAGGTTGCGGCCGGCAAGTAAGTTTGACTATGGTAGCTGGTCATCTGTTTACGCCATTCTTCATAGGTAAGATGATCAAAGCTATAATATTTATCGTAAAAGCTGTGCGAATCGGTCACGAGGTTCGGTTTGATCACAGAATCACTTCGGTCCAAAAAAATATAGAAATCGTAAACAAAATTGTTGGTCATGTGGGAGTACATTTTTAAATAGTCTCTTGAAAACTGTACCAGATGATATCGTTCGGATAAGTTTTTGCTCTGTGTATCCAATAAATAACGCAGCTTAGGATTAAGTATCATTTGATTGGATAAATGTTCAATATCTTTAAGATTGCTGTCTATATTGAGACGCATTTGCTCCAGCATGCCAAGATTGGAACGTTCCGCATTTGCTTTCATGATATGTTCAAACTGGGTATAGAAAACAAACCAGATGATGATGGGAAGCAGGAGCAGCAGACAATTGGATACGAGCATCCTGATGAATAGGCTTCTTCTTTTGCTTCCGGCATTCTTTTTTCGGATGAATGAAAACATTGCGATCCTCCTAGTATAGAAAAGCTTGCTCACTCCCTATAATTCGGGAAGAGCAAGCTTACTCCCTTCGTTGGATGACCGATTCGTGTGACGATCATTCTTTTAACGCACCGATCAGGACACCGTGCACAAAATACTTTTGCAGAAACGGATACAGACATAATATCGGAAGTGTGGAAATGATAATTGTCGCATACTTGATCGTGATTCCGATATCTAACCGATCTGAGGCCGCTGCATCGGTCGTCATGCTGTCCGTACTGTTCGAGATCAGAATTTCACGGAGAACCAGCTGTAGGGGAAATAACTCCCGGTCACGCAAATAAATCAATGCGCTAAAGTAGGAATTCCAATGTCCGACGGCATACCACAAAATCATGACGGCTATCACGGGCATCGAGAGAGGAACAATGATCCGGCTCATAATGGTCCAGTCGTTCGCTCCGTCGATCCGTGCGGATTCCTCCAGACTCACAGGTACCGCTTGAAATGCGGTTCGCATAATGATCAAGTTAAATGAACTGACAGCTCCAGGCAAAAGAAGTGCCCAAGGCGTATCCAGCATGCCGAGACTGTTCACCAGCAGAAACGTTGGAATGAGCCCCCCATTGAATACCATCGTGATCACGATCATGAACATGATGGAATTGCTGAAATAGACGTTGCGGCGGGAAAGGGCATAGGCTCCAAGCGTCGTCATGAATAAGTTGATGGCAGTACCGCCAGCGACATAAAAAATCGTGTTTCGGTAACCGGTCAGGATCATCGGATTATCCATTACGGCTTTATATGCCTCCAAGTTAAATCCTTTAGGGTAAAACAGCATACCGCGAAATCGGGCCATTTCTGTAGGATCGCTCAAAGAGGCGAACAATACGTATAGGAACGGGTAAAGCGTGACGAAGCAAAGCAGAATCATGAAGCATGAGTTGACGCCGGAAAATATCCATTCACCCAGGCTGCGTTTGTGAAGCATACCGTTTCTCCTTTTACCATAATTTATGTTCACTCACTCGTTTGCTAATGGAATTGGCGAGTACGATCAGAATGAAGCTGATGACCGAATTGAACAGCCCCACGGCAGCGGTATAACCGAAATCGGCTCCAAGAATACCTTTTCTGTATACATAGGTGGAGATGACATCGGCCGTCTCATAGGTTATCGGATTGTACATGAGGATAATTTTCTCGCTCCCGACGGAAAGCATGGACCCAATATTGAGGATGAACATGATCACAATGGTTGGCATAATTCCGGTTAAGGTAATATGCAAGGTCTGTTTCCATCGCCCTGCTCCGTCGATCCGGGCCGCATCATAAAGCGTCGGATCGATATTGGCAATCGATGCGAGATAGATGATAGAGCCCCATCCGATTCCCTGCCAGATGCCCGAGGAAATGTACATGAACCGAAACCATTCCGGCTCCTGCATGAAAGCAATCGGTTGAAGTCCAATCATGAGGAGAAGGTTATTCACCAGACCGTCTCGGGCAAAAAAATCGATCATCATCCCTACCACTACGACGATGGAGATAAAGTGCGGGAGGTAACTTATCGTCTGTACGATCCGTTTAAAAAAGCCCTTCCGAATTTCATTAAGCAATAACGCAAGGATAATCGAAGCGGGAAATGCGAACATCAATTCATAAATATTGATCAACAAGGTGTTCCGAATCAGTCTCCAAAAATAGTAATTTCCAAAAAAGCTTTTAAAATGGTCGAAACCAACCCACGGACTTCCCCAAATGCCGTCTGCAAGCCCGTAATCTTTAAAAGCAATTTGCAGACCATACATCGGTCCGTAATGAAAAACGATATAGTAGGCAATGACAGGCAGCAGTATAAGATAAATGTAGCGATTTCGGATCATGTCCCTTTTAATGATGCTCCATTTCGTGTCTGCCCGTTTCCCCGTTGCCGTCGTCACCATATTTCCCTGCACATTAGGCATGGCTTACTCCTTCTTTGAACACGGGAGAACGGCAAGCCGCGAGCTTTCCGCCTCCAGTTTAGTAGGCTTTTCAGCGGTTGTTGTAGCGTTCCAATCCGGCTTGCTGCATTTTGATCGCATCGTCGAGCCCCATGCTTTTCAGGGTTGCGACATACTCATCGAACTTATTTAGCGATTCTGCGCCCATAATAAATTTAACGATCATTTCATTTTTGTAGGTGTCAACATCGTTCATGATCGAGGCATATCGGCTGTTGTCTTCCCTGGCGATCGTGATCGGGGGCATTCTCTTTTCATTCGAAGGTTCTGCCCATACGGTTAAAGCCTCTTGCTGCTCCGGTCTGGCCGCATATTGCTCCATGTAGCGTACATCCTGCAAGAACGGACCGGCATCAGCGGACAAGACATGCTGTTTAAGGGATTGCGCAAGCGGCAATCCATCCGGATTGTTCATGACCGAGTCCGTATACTTCGGATAACCGTTCTCCATCGTATAGGATACGCCTTCTTTACCGAAGTTCATGATCATTCGTCCTTCTTCACTATAGAAGTAATCGAGGAATTTTACAGTTTCTTTTACGTGCTTGTTGCTTCCGGTAATAGCCGTGAATATGCCTACAATTTGATTGTCCATTTGACCGAATATCGGTTTATCGCCGGACTTTAATGTCGGATAAGGTGTGGCAGCAAGCTTGAATTGCGGTTCCTTGGACTCCATTAAGTCCATAAATCTGCCCAAGCCGCCGCCTACTGCCATAACAGCCGCACCGACCTGATTGCCGGTCATTTTGGCATCGTACATTTTGCTGTCATTGGCTGCAAAGTCTTTGTCCAGCAAGCCCTCATTGTACCAACGGTTCATGGTGGTAAGGTATTCCTTATATTCGGGTTGAACGGGGCCATATTTAACCGTATTTCCTTCGTGATAGAAGCCGTTCGGGATTCCAAAAACACCAGTAAAAGCAAGCTCGCCTGCTCCGATCATGATCGGAATTTCATCCGCCTTTCCGTTGCCGTTGGGATCTTGCTCCTTAAACGCTTTCAAAACGGTGTACCATTCGTCGATCGTTTTAGGAATAGGCAAACCCAACTTGTCCAGCCAATCTTTACGTATAACCGGACCGTCGTGGGTTTGCAGTTTTCTAACGGGGCGGATGAACGGGAAGCCGATAATATCACCATTATCTGTCGACGCCTGCCTTCTCCATTCCGGGTTCTCGTCCAGCAGCTTTTTGAAGTTAGGCGCATCATCCAAATAGTCGTTTAATGGAATGATTTTACCATCCTGAATCGCTTTTTGAGCACCTCCCGGGTAATTATTCCACGAATACTCCACGACATCCGGCAGCGATTTCGAGGCCATCATCAAGTTGAATTGTTCCCCAGCTTGACCTTGGGCCGGGTGTTGGTAATCGATGGTGACACCGGTGTTCTTTTCGATTTCTTTAATAGCGGTAATCTCTCCATAGCTTTTCATAATGGCTGCTGCGTCCTTATGCATTTCTTTCCAATACGATAGGTGGCTCAATGGTTCGGTTGTCTCTGCGGATTTCGTACTCCCCTTTGCGTTCTCCTCACTGCTGCAGCCAGCCATCGCTATGGCGGCTAGCCCCAAACATAAAACGGGTGCAAGCTTATTGATTATTTTCCTGCTCATCTGCATAAATCGTAGCTCCTCCTCAATTTTAGATGTGCTTTTGCCATATTCAGCATAAAGGATGGTGGTTTCTCCCGAAATCGTACAAAATCAGAAAAGGTTTGCCGTTATTAAGATCGACTACTTGCGAAAATAAAACTGAATCGACCATATTAATGAATATAGACGAAAACGCGTTGGTTTCCTTGTCTTTTTTCGGCTGCGTAACCTGTTGTTGTCGTCGGATTTGACAGGAACATCTATCGTTAAAAAATAAAAAGCCGCAGGTGTGCGGCTTTTATCGTTTATCTTAATCGTTTATGGGTTTTATATCTGGAGGATAAACCACTTTCGGGTTTTTGCTTAGCTGAGCTTCAGTTCCAACAAAAAAAGATTCGACTGCCGGATACTGGAGTCCCCCTTGAGCATTTGCCTTTGTAACTGTATGCGAATGAATGAGCTCATCTGGATCTAAAGCTGTCCTGTTGTTTTCTTCGTCAATATAGAAATAATCATCTGTAGTAATGCCATACCTTACATCTTCAGTAGCTGTTTTAAGAACTCCGTTTGATCCAATCTTGTATTGGTATGTACCGTCTTGCGCAATAATTTCGGACACACTTTTTTGGTGATAGATAATAAAAACCCACCCGGTATAGCCTTTAGGAATCAAATAAACATTATGGTTTTTAGGTGAGAAAGTACAAGCTGATAATAAAACAAAAGCTATACTGGCTAATAGTGCCATGCTTAATAAATATCGACTTTTCATCAGTGTTCCCCACCCTTGCATAATAAGTGAAATTCGTCACATTTATCTACGTTTTTAATTATATCCGTGATCTTGATCCATTTCATCCCCCTTTTCGATTGCTTCCGCATTTGCAGGCAGGTCCATCTCAATTTCAACTGTGGTTCTTTTGTACAAAATAAAGAGCACATTGTTCAAGTTCGTTCTACAGCAATGCCTTACACTAATGCTAACGAGGTTCTATTCCAAATCGATGGAGGATGTTCAATGAATCATGCATGGACCTATGTCCGACTTGCCGCCGTATCCGTGTTTTGGGGAGCCAGTTTTAATGCCGGTGAGCTGGCCATTCAAGCGATGCCCCCTTTGACGGTCACTGCTTGGAGATTCCTCATAGCCGCGGCACTCATGCTGTTGCTTCTATTTGTAAAGGAAAAACCATCGTGGAGCACTCTTCGTTCCTCGATCTGGGTCTATATTTTATTAGGGGTAGTCGGCGTTTTCGTAACGAATGCTCTGCAGTTCACAGCTTTGAAGTATACACCGCCGCTTCATCCTGCCTTGATTATGGCTACAAACCCAATCGTAACGGCACTTTTGGCGGTGCCTTTGCTGAAAGAAAACATCCGTAAGGGCCAAATGATCGGGATGTTGTGCTCGATTGCCGGTGTTCTTATGGTCATTACTAACGGGGCTTTTTGGCAACTCACTAACATATCACTTGGAGATTGTATAGCACTGGGAGCGAATATCACCTGGGCACTCTATGGTGTACTGGGACGAAAGTTTCTGACCAACAGCACCCCGCTCGCCACCTCAGCCATCACCATGGCAATGGCTACCATTTGCTTTCTGCCTTTTCTGGATTTTCCCTCATCGGGTATATCGCAAACGACACTCACAACAGCATGGATTTGCATTTTCTTTATGGGGACATTTGGCGCTGTCTTGACTTTTCTTTGGTGGAATCAAGGCATACAGAAAGTAGGTGCAAACCGTACCTCCGTATTCTTCAACCTGGTTCCTGTTGTAACGCTGATGATTTCGGTACTAATGGGGCAGCCGGTAGGTTGGGTTCAAGTCGTCGGTACCTTCATGGTCATATTGGGTGTCGTCACCGCAGTACGGACAAAAAGAACGGGGCCGAGTGGAAATCATGGGCAAAAGCCAACCATCACCGCTCCCGGCCCTCACAACTAAACTCTTCGTGAAGTTTCAAGTGCTTCAGCATGCCTGCTGCTCTGATAATCACTTAGTAAACGCTGCATTTTTTCTATCGTACCATCTTGATGAGGAACATGAATGGAGACGGTCAAATTCGGATCATGTAAATACTGAAACGAAACAAGATCAAAATTCAACTTCCCGAGATTCGGGCAGTGCAGCGTCTTTGGAGCATCTATGGCATCGAGTACTTCATGATCGTCCCAAAACTCCCGAAACTCCCTGCTAACTTGAGACAAGGCATCGAACTGTTCGGACCACCAGGGGTCGTCACCGTGACGCGCATAACCGGCATGAAAATTAGCGACAATCCGTCGCGCATGCAGTTCCCATTGTTCTCCCTTAGCGTAACGGAAGCGGGGTGAAGTAAACGTCATCCATACAAAATTCCGCTCCCGGTCTGACATAGCGGCCAACTCCCCATTCAACGCGCAATAAGCTTCATTCCAGGCAATGATGTTCATACGTGCATCCATGACATTTGCCGCGGACAGGTTTTGGCTATCTAGAAAGCGTTGCAGTTCCGGTGTAACCTTAGATGTTTTCTTTGTTTCAACCAAGGGATATTGCTTACGGGCCAGGTGATACAGATGTCTGCGTTCCGATTCATCTAACCGGAGCACTTCTGCTATCCGATCAAGGACTTCTACGGATACGTTAATATGACGCCCCTGTTCCAAGTAGGTATACCAATCCAATCCTACACCTGCCAACAGAGCCACCTCTCCTCGGCGAAGTCCAGGTGTACGTCTGCGTCCGGAATCCTGTAATCCTGCTTGCTTAGGTGTTATCCTTTCTCGCCGTGAGCGTAAAAATCGAGATAATTCCTCGTATCGGTCCAATCTCTTTGACATAATCCCCATGCCCCCTACTATATTCATGAACGTAGGATTCCCAATCCTACGATAACCAGATCTCTTCCTAGCCTCTTCAGGTTTCATTAAACTCAGTTTATGTCCTCCATAGGAGGAAAAGCAAGAATGGATAAGACAGTGATGAACGCCCCAACCTGTTCTTTTCCATTCGAACCAATCTGATTGAGGTGATGACAATGAAAGTAGCCGCCATTGTCGGCAGCATCCGCAAGGAATCTTTTAATTTAAAGCTAGCTTACTATATTCAACATCGTTATAAGCATCTTTTCCAATTGGATGTGTTGAATATTCGGGATCTTCCCTTTTACGATCAGGATACGGAGTCCGCTCCGCCGCAGACGGTTATCGATTTCAAGGGCAAAGTCGCTGAAGCCGACGCGGTGTTATGGGTCACTCCTGAGTATAATTCAACCATTCCAGGTGTCATGGTAAATGCGATTGACTGGTTATCCCGCGTTGACCAAGTGATGGTCGGTAAGCCCTCTTGGATCGTAGGCTCTTCCATGGGTCTGCTGGGATCGGTGAAAGCTCAGGGCCATCTACGTGATATATTGTTTTCTTCCGGCATTTCATCGCCGCTGTTACCGGGAAATGAAGTATACATCGGCCTTGTGCATGAGAAAATGAACGAGAAGGGTGAGTTGACCGATGAACCTACGATTAAGTACCTGGATCTCGTATCCGGGAATTTCGTGAAATGGGCAAAAGAACAATCCCGATTAAAGCAGCTGCAAAGTCAAGTATAAACGAGAATATGGAGGAAAAAGATGTTTGAGCATATTGTACTATTGAAATTTAAGCCCGATGTTTCGACTGCAAAAAAAGAAGAAGCCGTCATGCAAGTTTATGACTTTAAGGGAAACATTCCGGGTATTACAGAAATTACCGCTGGAATGAACGTTACGGAGGAGAAGGAGCATATGCAGGGGTATACGCTGGGAATCCGCGTCTCTTTTGAGAATCAACAGGCTTGCCAGAACTATATTCAGCATCCCCTGCATCAAGAGTTTTTGCAGACGATTGGCCCAAATGTTGAAGGGATCATCGTTATGGACTACCCCTGGAAAGGTCAGGATTAGAAGAATACACATATTTTGTTATTAAAAAAAGCCGCAGTTATGCGGCTTTTAAAATGGCTTAACGACCATAAGCACCAATACGGCAATCATCAGCAGCATGGCTGTCATCTCGATGGGTACGATCTTTTTTAACTGCAGTCCGAATTCGGCGGGTATGTCATTACCTTGGTCTTGACGCTCAGATATGGTTTTTCTGATCTTTTTCATACGTGGCTCGATCCATCCGTCGATCAGGCCAACCATGAGCAGCGCTAAGAGAATGGATACATTCAGCCACATTTGGGATAACCCCATCTTGGTGATGATCATAAGCCCAACCCCGGTCAGAATAAGTCCGGTTCCGCCAATTTTAGGCATGATGGCCAGTTTGGCCGTTATACCTAATACAAAGTGCAGCTGGCCGACCGTTCTGGCGGATCTCCGAATGATGGGCGTTACGAAAGCGGGGCCGATAAAAGCGATCGAAGACAATATATGCAAAACGAGCAGGAATCCAAATAAACCCATCATCCCCTCCTCCTCAGCTCACTGCGATATTGCTTTGATAGGCTAGACCGACCCTTTTTCTTTTAAACGATCCTTCGAGTTCAAGATGGTCTAACATACACATGACGACATCGTCATAAGCCACATTCAGCTCTTGAAATCTACTGAACAAGTGACCGGCTACCTCTGCTTCGGAAAAGTCCTTGATCGTCTCCTGCATCGGAACGGGCAAGATCTCCGTTGTGACATGCAGATGAGTAGAATCTGAATGCTCTCTCGAATCTGTCATGGTTCCCGGACACATCATGGTCCAATCCAGGTCCGTCCGCTGCAGCCTTTCGAAATTCCGGTTGTGGTTTTTATACTCAGGCGGAAAACCGGGTAAATTGTTGCCGATCCAATCAGTATATGGAATATCCAGCAGGCCGGCTCCTCCCATAACCCATACCCGCCCGGAGAAACTAGGCTCCATTTCACACTGGCTTACAATGTTATCGACGATACGGACAAACTCTTCTCCCTGCCCCGCATGGCCGGCTGCAATAATAGCGGCGTCTTGATTCACAAGTGCCTCACGAACGCTCACCGGGTCCATCATATCGTCCACGATCACTTTCACATGCTTTTCGGAATGCTCACCCAGCTGATCGTAAAGCTTCTCAGCATTTCGCACAAATGCGGTCATTTCATGCCCCATTTGTATCCCTTGTGCCAACACTCTTTTCCCTGTATTCCCCGTCGCTCCAAAAATAATGATTTTCATCGTTATGTCCTCCTCTTCATGGGTCCCAATATTTGGTTAGCTCAAGCTTAGCATCGCTTCAATAGGATGTTAAGAACCCACTTTAAAGTAGGGGACTTACTTAAAAGTAAGTATGACGGGAAGGGATACAATGCTTTTTCAGGAGTGTGACTGCTGGGAAGCAAAAAGCTGCCCGGAAATCCCGTGGCAGCTTTAATTTGGAGTGGATTGAATTCGTGTAGAAGTTCATTAATTCCGCTTTATGACGCCGGCTCTTCATACTTCCGCTTATTATGATTCTCTCCCCAAGCACACATGACTTCCGCAACAGGAATCAAGGTTTGGCCGTATTCGCTAAGGGAATATTCAACTCTTGGAGGGACTGTCGGGTAAACCGTTCGATCGACTACGCCTTCTCGTTCCAAATCCCGGAGATGTTGTGCAAGCATTTTTTGCGAAACATCAGGGATAAGCTTTTCCAGATCGCTGAACCGCTTTGTAGAATCAATCAAAAGCCATAAAATCATCGGCTTCCATTTGCCACTTAATACATGAATGATGGTCTCAATCGGACATTCACGCTGATGAATCATTGATGAATCATCCCCTTACCTGTAAGTAAGTACATTAACTACAATGAGCATAACAAAATTTTACATTAGCCCCTATAATCAAGTCAATCCATAACCGTCTGAAACGTATTGGCAACCCCCCATCCCGAGTACTTCACGGTGTCCAAGCATTCCTGCATGAAGCGGAATACCTTATGATATCCACTTCAAGTTAGGAGCTGATATCATGAGCCGTTTTCCGGATGTGGTCATTATCGTCAGAAGCAAAAAGAATTTTGCCAACATCGGCAAAGTACGTATTATAGGTAGCGCGTCCCCTTGCCTCAGTACTTTAAAAGTAGGGGCACCCGTAAAAGATGCTGTACTCTGTCTGCTTAAAAACGGGTTTGTCATTACGGAACAGAAAAATATTGGTGTTTTCTTCCGTATTCGATAAGTGGGGTCTAGCGGTGTTGCCTGGCGCAAGCAAAAATCTCCCTATTGTCACTAATAAATAAGCAGCAGCCAAGGACGAGAAAACAATAGTCCAGACTGCTGCTGTTTTATTAAAAGCCCGCGTCAGTCTATTGAATGATCGGTGCTAACCTTCGATTGCCTGGTAGACCGCAGCCCAGAAGTCGTGGATAAGATGCTCAGAACCCCGGGTTGACATCCCAACTTGGGTGGTTTGCTATGTTCTATCTCACTGAAAGGTCTGCTGAATTCGAGATGGCAGGAAGGATGGAGAAGACCATGTTACGCCCGCTTTTTATACGCCCTCATCGCAAAGATATAAGCGACGAGCATAATGCCGACGCACCACGTCAGAGCAATCCAGATATCATTGCCTACCGGTTGATTGGACAATAGTGCACGGATGGTTTCTACGATAGAGGTGACCGGCTGGTTTTCGGCAAAAGCGCGAACGACCTTCGGCATCGAATCGGTCGGCACAAAGGCCGAGCTGATAAATGGCAGGAAGATCAGCGGATAGGAAAATGCGCTGGCCCCTTCGACCGATTTTCCGGACAATCCGGCAATTGCTGCGACCCATGTCAAAGCCAGTGTAAACAGCACGAGTATACCGGTTACAGCGAGCCATGGCAGAACCCCTGCCGAGGAACGAAAGCCCATGATGAGCGCTACGAGTATGATGACGACAAGAGAAATCATGTTGGATACCAGCGAGGTCAGCACATGCCCCCACAGCACGGCGGAACGCGAAATCGGCATGGAATGGAACCGCTCAATGATGCCCCGCTGCTTATCCATAAACAGGCGGTAAGCCGTATAGGAAATCCCGCTCGCAATCGCAATCAGCAGGATGCCGGGCAGCAGGTAGTTCACATAGTTATCCGTACCAGTATGGATTGCGCCGCCAAACACATAGACAAACAGCAGCATCATCGCTATCGGTGTGATGCAGACCGTAATGATGGTGTCCATGCTGCGGAAAATATGACGCATGGAACGTCCAAGCATAACGCCCATATCGCTAAAAAAGTGATTTTTGACTGTCTCCATTTACATAGCCTCCTTCTTGCCGACGATTGCGAGGAATATCTCTTCTAATGTCGGCTGTTTTTCTACATACTCCACCTTTGCGGATGGGAACAGCTTTTTCAGCTCAGAGAGCGTGCCACTCGCAATAATCCGGCCTTCATGCAGAATGGCTATACGATCGGCGAGCTGCTCGGCTTCCTCCAAATACTGCGTGGTCAGGAAGATCGTCGTGCCGCCGCCGGCAAGTTCCTTGACGGTCTTCCAAACTTCGATACGGGCCTCGGGGTCAAGTCCGGTAGTCGGCTCGTCGAGGAAAATGATCTGCGGATTGCCCACAAGGCTCAAGGCGATGTCGAGCCTGCGGCGCATCCCTCCCGAATAAGTAGATGCCTTGCGGTCAGCGGCGTCTGTCAAGCCGAAGCGTTGCAGCATACTATCCGCGACCTGGCGCGGATTTTTGAGGTGCCGCAGCTTGGCGATCATAATCAGATTTTCCCGTCCCGTCAATATTTCGTCCACGGCGGCAAACTGCCCGGTCAGGCTGATCGATTGTCGTACCCGGTCGGGCTTTGATGCGACGTCACAGCCGTTTACGGTGGCGGTCCCTCCGTCCGGTTTGAGGAGCGTGGTGAGGATTCTGACCATCGTCGTCTTGCCCGCCCCGTTAGAGCCAAGCAGGGCGAAAATCTCACCTCGCCCCACTTCAAGATCGACGCCTTTTAGAACTTCTGTGTCCTTAAAAGATTTTCGCAGACCTTTCACTTCAATTGGTTTTTCCATCCGGGTACCCCTCTTTTACTTTGTTTTATCCGTTGCCTTTTTTATGGCTTTGTTACTTTCTCGGGCAACTGATTCCTGATAGATGTCAGCGTAAGTTTTTGAATCTTTGATGAGATCGTCGCAGAAAGCCGCTACGTCTCTTCCCGTTACTTCGAGCACGCCTTTCCCCAGGGCAGCACCCTCTTCAAAAAGATCGACAATTCCCGAGAGTAAGCCGGTCCCTTCGGTTAGCTCAACAGGGCCTACTTTAAAGAGATATTTTTGAATCTCCTTATACACAATCTGATAATCCCGCGGGAGCGCTTTGACTCGCGCCACGTGCGCCCGCCACTCTTTTTTGCCTTCGATGATATCTCGTATACTCATGTGATCCTCCTTCTATTTGCCTAATTTCTTGGCGATATTATGGTTGAGCTGCTCGCGCCACTTGTCACGAAAAGACTTTGCCCCTTCTTCGCCGGCCAGCGCTGAACAGAAGCCTTGGATGTCGTCACCCAAAACCTCTTGAACACTCTGGCCATCCGCCGCAGTTTCTTCAAGCAGGCCTAGCACACCGTCAAGAATCGGCATGAGGTTGCGACCGGTAAAATCGGAATGCACCCATAGGTTGGCATTAAGTTTTTTCCACGCCGCTTGATAATCGGCAGGCAGCTTTTGGGCTCGCGATTCAAAAGCTTTCATTTCTTTGGTCATGTCGCTGCCGGTGATTTTTTCCCAAAAATTCATTTTTCCTTCTCCTTTAACTCGTTTATTTTGGATGATACAAACTCCCATTTTTCCCAGAACCTCCGCAGCTCCTCACGCCCCGCGTCGTTGATCGCGAAAAACTTACGCGGCGGTCCCATGTCGGAAGGTTTCTTGGTGATCTCCACCAACTTGTTTTTTTCAAGCCGGATCAGAATGGTGTATACCGTTCCTTCCACAACATCTGTGAAGCCGAGGGCGTTCAGCTGCCGCGTAATTTCGTAGCCGTAGGTTTCTTGGCGGCTTATGATTTCAAGGACGCAGCCCTCAAGCACGCCTTTAAGCATTTCCGTTAAATTTTCCAACACAATCGCTCCTTGCTATTCTGTGAGACTGGTATGAAGTAATACTTACTACCGCTATAAAGTATCACGTAGTAGTTAGTATTGTCAACGCGTTTCCCGACGCATTATCAAAAATAGGCTTACATTTGATTTTCCATCACAAGCTGCCTCTTATTGTCGGGTATTCTGAATGCTGAAACAACGTCCTGCAACCCAGGCATTGTTAAAAACAAAAAAAAGTCGCAGTTATGCGACTATTCTCTGTGTATGTTCTTGTCGTCTTACATTTTTTGAATCCAGACTACAAAAAGCGGCTGCTCCAGAATCTCGATGGCCCGCACCCCGTTACACCCGCAGTTCTCGGTATCCCAAAATGACCATTTCATTTCTGCATTTCTTTCTGATTGCGCAAATCCGTCACATGATGTATATTGTTTTTACATTGACATTACTGCAGGTCTAAAAAAGGAGGAGCCATGTCACCTCGTACCAAAGAACAGAATGACGCAATCCGGGAAATGCGGATGAACCAAATTA
This sequence comes from Paenibacillus sp. PSB04, assembly GCF_025809195.1. NCBI lineage: Bacteria > Bacillati > Bacillota > Bacilli > Caryophanales > Paenibacillaceae > Paenibacillus > Paenibacillus sp. PSB04. Next base: position 4,702,603 of record NZ_CP081301.1, on the reverse strand, counting down.
TGCAGGCAGCGGCGGAAGTATATTTGGAGAAGGGTATCCAATTGGAAATACGCGATGTTGCGGTTAAGGCTGAGCTCGGCTACGGAACCGTGTATCATTACTACAAAAATAAGCACATGCTTTTGGAAGATTTATTGTGGGATGCCCTATATCGAACGGAGTCGGCAGTACAGCCCGTTTTGACCGGAGACGGCAACAGTTTGCATAAAGCGGAATCGTTCTCGAGGCTGCTTCTGAAGGAATGCATTCAAGATCCCTCCGTATTTATATTGCTTAAGACGGTTGCGGATAATTTTCATCACTTCCCTGGTAACCGGTTTATCAAGCTGTCTGACCATTTTCAGGAGCGGATCTATATGCCGTTTGCGGAAATGATCCGTGAAGGAGTCGGTTCCAAGTCATCGGAGAAGACAGCTAATCTGATATTTGGCTCGCTGGTTGGCTGTGCAGCATTGAACATCCACCACAATATGCGCAACGAGATGGATGTCGAAGGAATCATTGACGTGATTTTTTCAGGCATACAGGCAAAGGAGAGATAAACGGAATGATCACCCTGAAATCGAAAGCGGAAATTGAACAAATGAGAAAAGCCGGCCGAATTGTCGCTGCTTTTCATCAAGCCATTGCGGGAATGATCCGGCCGGGAGTCTCAACGCTCGACATTGAGTTGTTCGCTGTGCGGTTCCTGAAGGAGAATAACGCCAGGGCTTATACGGTCGGCTACAACGGATATCCGTATGCGACTTGTGCGTCTGTCAACGACGTCATTGCGCACGGTTTTCCGAGCCCTAAGCCACTCAAGGAAGGCGACATCGTCACCATCGATATCGTCGCGGAGGCGGATGGCTGGATCGGCGATTCAGCTTGGAGCTATACAGTTGGCGAGGTATCGAAAGAAGCCCGTAATTTAATGCGGGTAACAAAGGAATGCTTATACCTTGGTATCGAAAAGGCCGTCGTCGGAAACCGGATCGGCGATGTGATGCACGCGGTTCAAAACCATGCGGAGCGCAACGGCTACTCGGTCGTGCGGGATCTGCTCGGTCACGGAGTGGGACGGGAGATGCACGAGGAACCTAATTATCCCCATGTCGGGAAGCCGGGCAAAGGGTTCCGCTTGAAGGAAGGAATGGTTATGACGATTGAGCCGATGATCAATGCCGGAAAAGCATTCATGACGGTTGATGCCGACGGATGGACTGCCAGAACTGCCGACGGCTCACTTTCTGCGCAGTACGAGCATACGATCGCCATCACTGCGGATGGACCGATCATATTGACCGAGCAAAAGAATTAGATTCAACCAAACCCTGCCAGCACATAGCCGGCAGGGTTTTCGTCTTTCTTAATATCGCCCTTCCCCTTTTCATCGTAATTGTAACACGCACCATCTCAGCAAGATGATCTCAAAGTTTTTTTAAATAGGGCTTTAACAATGATTCAGTGGCATTCCATAACAGCCTTTGCGTGTTGGAATCCCCGCCGGGATGCACTGGAGTGATCGCTTTCCCGGAACCGACATTAAAATATCCGCCAGTGACGCCCCGATACCTTGAATCCGTGACCAATTGAACGATGATCCCCGCACCTCTCCGCGGATCCCCAATTTTTAAAAATCGCAATGCTTTCTCGAGAACCGACGAAAACGCTAGCTCACGACCCAGGCCCGTTACGTTGAAACCGGGATTCAGCGCATTCACCGTGATGCTTGTTCCGTCCAACCGCCGCGACATTTCACCCGTAAACATGATATTCAACAGCTTCGTCTTTCCATAGATCTTGGAGGAACCCCATCGCGAAAACTCCGCGGTGTCCGTAAGGTCTTGGGGCAGCTTAAGTTCCCCGTGATGGCGGGAGGCTTCGGAAGCTACATTAATAATTCTTGCTTGCTCAGCATTCTTCAGCGAAGGAAGCAGCAGATGCGTCAGCAGCCACGGCGCTAAATAGTTGACCGCTACCATCTCCGGGTATCCATCCTTGGTAATACGTTGCTCGAAACCATGCAAGCCTGCATTGTTTACCAATACATCAATTTTAGGATAAGCCGAGCGTATTTCATCCCCTACCTGTCTGACTTGGTCCATGAGTGAAAGATCACCGAAAAAAAAGTCCACCTTTGCGTTGGGGGCATGCTGGCTAAGTATATCTCTCGTTATTTCCGCTGCCCTTTCGCTCCTCGCCGTTAATATGAGATGGGCGCCTTGCTTAGCCAGGCTAATGGCTGCCAGTTGTCCTAAGCCTCTCGTCGCCCCTGTTATCGCAATAATTGGCTCTGACATGATTCATTCCTCCCCGATTCCTTACTTGGATGCATTGAACTTGATGAGTGCTTATATCTTTCATATAATTGATATATCTCAACTATATTTATTTATTTGATATATGTCAACTATTTTGGAATCGATGGGAGTTTATTATGGACAACAACAATCACGAAACCGGGAGAGCGCAGCTGGAACTTCATCTTGGTCAGCAGTTAAATGCCCTGTTAAGCGCATCCCATGCCCTTCATGTAAAAACGGCGGCTGTATTTGATCCGAATTTGCAGCCCGCTGCGTTTCTGCTGGTTCGATGGCTTCTAGCCTACGGTCCGTCCAGCGCTACCTCATTGGCTGATTCCTTGGCTATGGACCGCAGCTCCGTAAGCAGACTCGTCGCCCAGCTCAAAAAAACAGGTTATGTTCATAGTGAACCCGACCCCCATGATCGCCGCGGCGTCGTGCTGTCTGTAACTGATTTGGGACGCGACAAAACCGTTCTGGCCATGAATGAAAAAGGAGCTGAATTTTATCACCGCATTTCGGACTGGGACGACTCCAGCCTGGAGGCTTTTATTCAGATGCTTAAGCGCTTTAATGGTTTGTAAAATAGAACGTTCAACAAAAAAATCACCGGCATACGTGCCGGTGATTTTCAACCTCAGATGGTGCCCTTATACAGGCAATCATCCACTGATATACTCAACCATTTTCTTATGCAGTTCCAATTCCGAACATTGAAAGATTCCGTTAAAATCATGCGGATTACGGATCACTTTGTTTAATGTATCCATTCCATATTGCCCAACAACAAATTCGACGAACATATAGGAGAACTGGAATCCTTTCATCGTTTCAAAATCCCAAGTATCGTTATTTAACTCATCAAATGACGGGATCGCCAAATTGCGGATGGCATCTTCTGTCGAGCCTTTAATAAAGTCTTGAGTCATTTGTTTCGCTTCGTATCCGCCTATCCCCTGCCTAATCCATTTCGGAGCCGCTGGATTAATTTCATTGATTAACCACATGGTGAACAGATGGACCGTGCTTTTCAGGATGGATTGATACGTATGCTCAGGTCCTGGATTCAACGGTGATACGATTTTAAGAATATGTCCTTCATATGTGCCCATAAACCAATTGGGTGCATCAGCTTCACCTACAGCTCGATGAAACGTTGGAAGATCCGGGTATATTTCAATCACTATCTTTTGTGATGGATGGTGGTTGTATTTTGTCGAGATACGCTCTACATTATTGCTGAGTTCAGCAAACAAATCTTGTTGAACCTTTTTCAAACGTTTGCCCGTGCTCTCACTGCCACCCTTATCTACAATTGAAATCAAATCTTGAATAGACATGATGGTAATTTCCCCCCATTCTTTCAATTCCTTTTTCAGTCTTTCCAGTGATCTGTACAATCTGTTCTTTACGGCACTCTCACGCATTCCAACGATTTTGGAGATTTCAGATAAGGTGCAATCCACAAAAAAACGTAGTGAAATTATTTCTTGGTCAACCTCATCTAATTCTTTTAGCGCTGCTCCAATATCAATCCGAAAATCAACAAATTTTGTAAACTCAAGGGAGATCGACTGAGACTCATAATCTGTAAAATCAAAAGGAGATTCTTTTTTTCGTGACAACCTCCGGTATTCGTTTTTGACCGTATTCTGAGCAATCTTAAATATCCACGTGAACAAATTAGAGCTGCCTTTAAAGCTCTGAATGTTTTCGACAGCTTTCAAAAATACCTGTTGAGTCAAGTCATCCGCAACCATCGGGTTTAATTTCAGCGAAAAATAGTTGCGGATTCTTTGACGATACTGCTCATACGCCCTTTCAAAGCTTGTGATGACCGCCTGTTCATCCGGATAAACAGGTTTTGTGTCGTGAGCTCCTGACATGATGTGAACCTCCTCTTGATTTACAATGAATTAGACACCAGAGGGAGCCAAAAAGCCACGTACATTACAAAAAAATATTATGTAATTACATCGCTATATCTTCTACAGCTTAAATCAGCTCTCAATAGACATGATCTCTTTTCTATACAAAAGAAAATAGGCCACCGATCATATCGAAAGCCTATTTTCAGCACAATTCATTCTATATCACAGGAATGACATAGTCACCGAATCCCCTATTCTTCCTCGAACAATTTCTCTCCGCGATGGAGCCGCCATGCAATTTTCGCCGTATGAGGCAGCTCACGGGAAGTCGGAGCATGCGCTGCCAAATAACGGGTAACTGCAAGGATCAGCGTTTCGCACGCCTTCTCAGCAAACGGCCCAGACTCGGATGCCCAGCGGTCATATTCCGCCACGGCTGCCTCGTACATCTGGAAGGAGTGGAATTCCGCATCCTCTCGCAGCAGTGCATGACCCAGGACGTTGAATAATGGCTCCGGCTTACCGCCGCTGCGCAGGTAACGCATCACCCATGCCGCCGCCGGAGCCACTTGCTGCTGCTTATCGAGAATCTCCAGCAGTTCCGAGGGCTGCGGTACTTCTTCGCTCGCGCTAACTGCACTTGGTCTCGGGGCAGCCGGGATATTCAAAAACCGGTCGAGGTAAATGGTAACCGCCGTATGAAAAATCCCCCGAACCAGCCCTGGATCGGCGGAACGAATCAAGCCTTCATGAACCGCGTGAGCATGGGTGAACGTGTGCAGTACCGAAATCCAGTCTCCGAAATCGTTATGGATATGGAAGCGGACGATCCGTTCAGCCGCAGCCAATGCGGCAATTTGTGATATACGCACCGGAGAGGCGCCGCCGAGCAAAGCCTCCTTTAACAAGCGAACCGTCCGAAGCGGATCGTCTCCGAGCAGCGCTTGAAGCAGTTCCTCCTCGTCAATGCCGAGGCCCCCTTTTCCAGATGAAATTCCCTTCCCGGACAACTCCTCGAACGCTTCCTTCAACGGCTGAACCAAATTGACCGGAGATTGCCAGCTGTGAAGCTCCTCGCTGCGCGATGCGTTCCCAAACATCGGAACGAGCGAAGCGAGGACATCTGCGCGCTGATCGTGTCCGACATACTTCAAGCTCTCAAAAGCTTTATTGTGGAAATCCAGCGTGTGGCCTCCATTTATATAAAAATGGTCCGTCGCCGCCATGCTCATCATGGAGAATAACCGGCTCTCATCCGCCCCCGCCTGAACGGCGGTCAGAAGCACCCGTTCCGCGCCGCGCGTATCCCGAACCTCGATGCACTCGCGGTACCACTCCGTTAACCGTTCTATGGAGACGTCTGTATTCGGAAGCGGATCGAGCAAGAAGCGCGTTCCGCTTCCGGCTGAATCGCGCGCCGTGTGCAGCAATCCTTGAAACAACGCAAGGATCTGGCCCTGCTTATCCAGCTTAGGCAGAATGTTGGTCATCGCAGTCAGAATCGTTAATCCGGAGCCCCATCCTTCCCTGCGCTGTTTGACTCCAAATTCGATCCCGACCACCGCGATTTCCTTCCCTGGAACGCCCGCCTCCATTAATCCGACGATGGCCTTCGCGATGACAAGACCGATATTTTGCTCAAGTCCGCTTAGAAGCCGATCCTTATACAGTTGTACTTGATTGCCATTTCGGGAACTTGGGTTGACCCAAATCAATCCGTCATGAACGGTAAGATCATGTACAGGAACATCGTCCGCCCAAGGATCGAGCGTTCCCCCGCTGCATACATCAAACCTTGCATGATGCCAATGGCATGTTAAAATTCCATTGCACAAACTGCCCATGTGGAGAGGAAAACCGAGGTGAGGACATCGGTTATCAAGCGCATGCACTTGATCCTCGTGATAAAAAACGACGATGCCCCCTTTGATCAACTTCGGCCCTTGATTTCGAAGCTCTTCTACCGACCCCGCCTGAATCCAACCATTCATGAAAACGCCTCCATTTTTGAATTCATTTGCTTTCCATGTATACAGATTATATGATTTCAAACACTTATTAAACATTTTTATTTAAAAAGTTGATAAATTTTTAATATGTTGATTTCAGATAACCAGCAACATGCTCTTGTCCTCTGATACTGCTCTCTTAAGCCTGCAATCACAGAACAAAAAAACCAGTTTCACAGCGTGAACTGTGAACTGGTCTTTCTTCATACCCTGATCTTAACAAGCAATTTATCGTTCTCTGACTCACTTAAAACTTTGCAGTACAGGGGATGTTCTTTTCGGTCTATTCCTACCCTTTCAAGACGGCAGATGTTTGCTTCAACGACTGATCCGCCAAAATGGCCAGACGCTCCACCGAGCCGTCCTTCAAGTCAGGTGTAAATACGCTCAGGAACTGACAGGAGCTGTCATGGACAGAGAAAAGATGCGTCGACAATTAGATGCTTTCCTTAGCTCATGATTAAAAGTTTTAAATCTTTTTCAAAACAAGGGGTCCCATCTCTTTCAGCGTAGTACGCCCCCACTGCTCGATGAGCTTGCAATAGCTTTCGGCGTCATACATCTGCGCCGCCACGTCAGCGATCGTCATGGTCCAAGATATTTTGGGGAGAGGCTGCGCATCCAATGGCCTTCGAATCCCCTTCGTGCTTCCGGGTCCTTTGGCCATATCTTGGCGAATCAACTCCGTAGCGCAGCCTTCCTCCAAATGCTTCTGTAATGCGGATTGGACCCAAGCATACATCTCATCGCTATAACCTTGGTGTTGGACCATGTAGGAGGCAACGGTGAGAAAGTGAACCCGTCCATAGCTGGGATCGTTGAATTCAAGTGCCAAAAATTCGTTGAAAATCGATTCGCAGGTGATCCCCTGAGGCAGAACGGCGTTGCATAAAACACAAGTATTCGGCATGTATTTTTCTCCTCATCCACTCGCATTAATAACCCCTTAATGTTAAGCGTCTTTCTAATCCATATTTTTTCAAATCATATTATTAGATGCCGCTGACTTCTTCCTTCTCCGTAATCATAAACCTTCACCTTGCGAGAGAGTCAATAGCTAATGCGTGTAGACAGCTCAAAAATAGATGCTCCATTTTCGGCGGCATTCATTTTCTGAAGTGTTAAAATTGTGCAAAGCCTCAAGCAAGATGAAAAAAGCGTTTAGGAGGAGTAGCATGATATCGGCTGACTTGAAACATACGTATGATCAGGTGCTAATCGAAAAAAATCCTGGCTGTTGGACCATGGGAGAAACAATTCCAACGAGGAGGTGCCTTTATGATCACACGTAGGAAATCGGGTAAATGGTCCGTATTGTTTGTCGTCACGCTGGTTTCCTTTATCACGAATCTGGATGCGACGATTGTGGTCAATGGTCTCCCTCCGCTCATGGAGGATTTGCATCTTTCGCTGGAACTTGGAATGTGGACGCTTACCTCGTTCTACATCACAAGTACTGTATTTTTGCTTCCTGCCGGCCGTTGGTCAGACATGTTTGGAACGAAACGGATTTTTCTATGGGGATTTGCTTTATTCACTGTAGCTACCGCTCTTTGTGGTATGGCGGGTTCCGGTACGATGTTGATCCTCGCTCGTCTGCTGCAAGGAGCAGGGGCCGCTATGGCGATGGCAGCATCCACCCCGATTCTGATGCGGACCTTTCCTCCCCAAGAACTTGGAAGAGCCCTTGGCATCAACAACATCGCATGGGTGACCGGTTCTCTTCTCGGCCCTGTTGTTGGAGGGGCACTCATCGGCGGGTTCGGCTGGCGCTCCATGTTCTACGTTATCGTTCCGCTCGGAATCTTGGGCTTGATCGCCGGATTTTTTATTTTAAGAGAATCTGCGGAATTGCAAAAAGCCAGGACGGACTGGCCAGGCTTACTTACCTATGGGACAGGATTAACCGCTTTTCTCATTGTCTTGTCCGAAGCGCAATCCTGGGGTTGGGCAACGATGATAACGCTTGGGCTGCTCGCGCTTGGAATTCTCCTTTGGACCGCATTCGTTTTCATTGAGAAAAAAGTCCGACACCCTTTGTTTGATCTAGGTCTCCTCGGCTATCGGGATTATACAATTGGGCTTGGAATCACGGCAAGCTATTGCATCGGTTATTTTGCTGTTTCCATTCTATTGACACTGTATTTGCAAGGTGTTCAACACCTCAGTCCCTTGGAAGCAGGGCTCATGTTGATCACTTTATCCGTACCCCAACTGTTCACGGCTCCATTAGGAGGCAAACTTGCGGACCGTTTCGGCCCGGCAAGAATCATATTGCTCGGTTCGTTTCTAATCGGTCTTTCCATCCTATTACTCGGACAGCTCGGTCCCGAGATGTCGAGGGCAGCTGTCATCATTCCGCTTATGATTATATCTGCAGCAACCGGGCTCTCCTGGCCATCGCTTGCGAAAGCTGTGCTGTCAGCGGCTCCACCAAATCAAGCCGGACCTGCATCAGGAGTGTTCTGGACCGTTTACAATATGTGCCGTGCGATCAGCCAAGCGCTTGTTCTCGTCATCATTCAATGGGTGGCGAAGTCTGATGTTGCTTCTCATTTGTTGTCGGGGGCCCAGAATCATGACATGAGTTCATCAAGGGATGCCCTTATTCATGCGACGAATGTTGGTTTTCGGTTGTTCGCAGCCTTTCTTGCACTCGCCATCCTGCTTGGACTGTTTTTACTGGGCACGCAAAGAAAACGGCAAGGGACTCGCCCGATTAAAAATTCGGAAAAGATAGAGTTTGAATGATAGCAAATACAAGGAAATACAAAAAGAAAAGAACCGGATCCCTAGGAGAATCCGGTTCTTGTAATCGTAAACAAAGCCCAACGATTGGCCCTATAACAACATATAGAAACACCCATTATGCTTTAGGTTTTACGGCTCGTGTTGCAATAAAGCTGTTTGTATAGCGGTCCAAGAGCTTTTCCCCTCCGAAGGTATCTTCGTAAAACCCGGCAATGACAAAACCGGCATCGATTTGACCCTGCAATTGCTGCTCCAACGTGTGACCGAATTCAAGGGGTATTCCATTCTTTGCAATCTCTTCTCTAGTTTTATACAAGTTATGCAAGAAATTATGTATAATCACATGGGGCGATATCACTGAAACGGAGGTGGTTGTGACAACGAAAAGAGTCATGGGAGTCATCATTGTTATTGCAATCGCGTTTATATTCTTTGATTATATTCATAAGTCTGATCCAGAAAAGACCCTAGATTTCTACCTTAGAAGTCTAAAACAATTACATATCGAAGAAGCTTATCAATGTATTGTTTTTGAAAATGGATTTGCTGAGCCATTCGAAAGTTATAAACGAAATGCGATTTCAAACCAAATCGTGAGCTACTCCATTAAAAAGTTCTTTGTTTTAGGAAAAGACAGTTACGTTGCCTTAGTTGCATTAACCGAGCAAAATAAACCAAGACCCAGAGATATTACTTTCACGCTGAAAAAGTTTAATGGCAAATGGAAAATACTCTTCCCCTCCTATAAAAGTCCAAATATTCTCTACTAAGCCGTCTCCATTTTGAAGATAGGATCATTTCAATCCCCCCTATACGCTAAAAAGTCATAAACACAATGATGTGATTATGACTTTTTGGTTCTCTTCAGCTGGCTGTTTGCTCCCAAAATGGAGCCAAATTGACGGATAAAACCTCAACAACCTCTTCAAACATCGTTTCCACTGAGTGATCTTGAGGGTTCCGGCTCCACAGTAAAACCGTTCCGAACATGCCCCAACTGATAACGAGTGCTGCAGCTTCTAATTTTTCTGGCGAAAAGCCCTGTATATCCATTTCATTGACCCGTTTAAGCAGGAGTCGATGAAGATCCTGATGTATCACATTTTCAAGCATCGCTTCAAACGGTTTGTCTCCCGGCGTACTACATTGTTGAAACCGCAAAAGAAACTCGAATAGGGTTTGAAGAAGGGTTCGCAAATTGTTCGCATTGCATCTTGTTTCTTCCGGCAGTCTATCCATTATTGCCATTTGGAATTTTTCCTTCATCCAATATTCAAGAAAGTCATATTTGTCATGAAAATGAGCATAAAATGTTGTTCGATTTACAGCTGCTTGTTTCGTGATATCTTGCACAGATATGGAGTAGAGGCTTCTCTTTTTCTCTACCAAATCGTTAAATGCCTGAACGAACAATTGACGGGTTCTTATAACACGCGGATCTTCGGGATTTACAGACATGTGTACCCCCTCTTTCTCTTGAACTTAAATAACAGACAAAAGGACAACAATGTTGGGAACAGGACAAAAACAGCGATTTGCAGGTTGTTCGCGCGGGCTCATTCCTTTTAACTAAACTTATACGATTATGATTGCACATGCAAAATCGTATGGCAAGAAACGCTTAATCTGATTTGCAGACGAAAGGATGAGTTAGAAATGATTGTCGTTACTGGAGCGAATGGAAAATTGGGCCGTAAGGTCGTAGAGGAACTTCTGAAGCGTCTTCCTGCCGGGGATGTTGGTGTCAGTGTACGGGATGTGGACAAGGTTCGTGATCTACAAGAACGCGGAGTCCGTGTTCGGCAAGGAAATTTCGAAGATTCCGAAAGTCTTCTTTACGCTTTTGAGGAAGCATCTCAAGTTCTCATGATCTCGTCCCACTCCCTGGGAGAAGCTGCTGTTCGTCAGCATCAAACCGCAATCGACGCGGCAAAGAAGGCTGGAGTTGGTCGACTGCTGTATACAAGCCAAATGTTTTCATCGGCAACATCACACTTTTCTCCCATGAACGTTCATGCTGCTACAGAAGAGATGCTACAATCTTCAGGAATGGCATTTACATCGCTCCGAAACGGATTTTATGCCGCATCAGCGATCATGTGGATGGGTGATGCCTTGGAAACAGGCGAATTGATTGCTCCCGAAGATGGTCCAGTCGCCTGGACCACCCATTCCGACTTGGCTGAAGCCGCAGCGGTCATCCTGACAGAGCAGAGATATGACGGTATCACTCCTCCTCTTACGGCTTCTGAAGCGTTGGACATGAGTAGAATCGCATCGATAGCTTCCAAGGCTTTGGATCGACCCATTCGGCGAATTGTCGTGTCGGATGATGAATATCGGATCCACTTGGTGTCCCGGGGACTGCCGAAAGCGATGGTCGACATGCTTACGGTGATGTTTCAGGCAAGTCGACTCGGAGATTTTTCGCAAACCAATCCCGCATTGGAACATCTGATTGGCAGATCCCCAGTAAATTTTTCGGATTTTTTAAAAAGACAGTTTAATTAACGCTTAAATGATAAACCTCGGATAAGGGCTGTCCACTTTGGATGGCCTGATCCGTGCTTGATCTTTTAATTTTCTTTTGCTCCATTTTTTTGTCTATAATAGACAATCGCCGACATGCAGTAAAACCTCCTTCTTGTTCTAAATATAGTATAATGACGAAGAGGTGACAGCATGATGTCACCATTTATAAATCAAGGATATAAAGAAGGAGTACATATGGAAAAGGTTGAGAGATTAATATCGATCATCATGATCCTGCTAAAAAAGGATGTCGTTTCAACCACAGAATTCGCACAATTGTTCAACGTTACCAAAAGAACGATTCTGCGTGATATGGAAACGTTGAGTGTATCCAACATCCCCATCTATTCCGTCAACGGAGTTCATGGCGGTTACGGTATTATGGACGAATACAAGGTTGATAAACGCCTTTTAAGCAGCTCCGATTTGGAGAATATATTAACGGCACTCAGTGGATTGGAACAAATTCTAATCAGCGAAGAAGTGGATGTGACTATAAAAAAAATAGAGGCCATGGTTAGCCCGTTGGCTCCCAAAAGTTCAGTTCAACTGTCTTTTTATGATTGGGAGGGCAGGTCTGAAATTCGTCAAACCTTGAAGAAGTGTCAGGAAGCAATATTAGCAAGACGGTTGATTTCATTTGAGTATATTGATAAAAACGGCATGATCACGGACAGAATGGTCGAGCCGTATCAGCTTCATTTTAGCGAAACGAGTTGGTATTTGAAAGGATTCTGTCTGCATCGCATGAGGTATAGAACGTTTAAATTATCCCGGATCGACCATCTTCAAGTGGATGAAAAAACGTTTAACCCTAGAGATTATTCCTTCGATCAAGAATATGAGCCAAGTTACCAACCGGAACTGGTCGCTGTAAAAGCGTTGATTTCGCCCAGCGTAAAGGATCAATTCATTGAAAGGTATGGCCGTAAGAGTATTGAAAACTATAGTTGTGACTTATTCTTGGCAACCATCCACGTTCCTCAAAGCCACATCGGATTTCAATTTTTAGCAAGCTTCGGCACAAACCTAAAAGTCGTGGAGCCCCCATCGTATGCTGAACAATTTCGAAATTATTTACTTGAAATGGTGAATCAATATTCCTAAATGGCCGCCAAAAGGAGACGAGACGCGTCAGCAGCTCAATCGGATGAGCCGGCATGCCAAGCCTTTAGCATCTCTTGTGCTTTTTGCGGATCGTCCCTGAGTAGAGTCCGATACTCCAGCATCCAGTTAAGAGTGACCAGCATTTGGTCATATTCTTCCTTCTTGCCTTCGATCTCCTTTTTCTTGCCGCGAATCCAATCGATAATCTGCTGGTTCGTGTTCGCGTTGGCGTCGTGGTCCCGCAGCACTTCCTTCAGTTCAGCCAGTGAACAGCCGATGGACTGGAACTTCTTGATGAGCTTCAACCGCTCGACGGCCTCATCCGAATAGTTGCGGTAATTGTTGCTTTCTCGGCGGACATGCCGATCATCCAGCAAGCCTTCCTTTTCATAATAGCGGATCGTATGAATCGTTAATTCCATCTTATCCGCCAGTTCCTGAATTTTCATCGTCTTTTCTCCTTTGGACCGCTTGCCCTAGAGTTCACTTCATAGTTTATGCTTAACATGATCAAGCAGTCAACTCATGAAGGAGGATATCAAAATGCATGTTTTTGTTACAGGAGCAACAGGGTATGTCGGTTCCGCGGTTGTCAAGGAACTGATTGGTGCAGGACACACCGTTTCGGGTCTTTGCCGCTCAGAAGAGAAAGCCGCGGGATTAAAGGCAGCGGGAGCCGAACCGCTGTACGGCACGCTGGACGATCTCGATACGCTCAGCAGCGCCGCCGCGGCTGCGGACGGCGTGATTCATCTGGCGTTTACCAATGATTTTTCCGACTTTGAAGGTGCGCTGGCTCTTGATTTGCGGGCCGTAGAAGTCATGGGAGCGGCGCTCGAAGGCTCCGGGAAGCCGTTCATTACTACGGCACACGCCAATGGACATACCGTGGATGAAGCCGTGCTCGCGATGGCGAAGCGAGGTATTCGGGCATCGATCGTCTCGCTTGCACCGTCCGTACACGGCGAAGGCGATAAGGGCTTTGTCCCGATGATGATCAGCATCGCCCGGTCGAAGGGATTCGCCGCCTACATCGGTGATGGAACGAACCGCTGGCCGGCGGTTCACCGCCTGGACGCGGCGGTTCTGTACCGTCTGGCGCTGGAATCCGCCCCGGCGGGCTCACGGCTGCTTGGCGCCGGCGATGAAGGTATTCCGCTCCGCGAGATCGCCGAGGTCATCGGACGGCAATTGAACGTGCCGGCGGTCAGCATCACATCTGAAGAAGCTGCCGCCCATTTCGGCTTTCTAGGAGCCATTGCGGCCCTCGACATTACAAGCTTGTATAACACTGCGCAAGCGAGTCAGGCAACACGGGAGCTTCTTGGCTGGAAACCGATGCAGCCTGGACTCATCGCCGATCTCGAAGAAGGGCATTATTTCGCATAAAATAGGAGGGTGTCTCAAGCCTTATTTGGCTAGGGACACCCTTTTTATTTTCAGTAAAGGTTATCGTTATTCGCTTGTTATGCCCCTTTTGTTCATCAGATACGGATAGCCATCTATATAAAAATGATTCCTGTCGTAAATATTATTCATATTATTCAAGCGGACTGACGCATGCTAACATAAATGAAAGGATCCGTTTATCCTGTTTCCATCGTTATATATTGACAACAGAGGAGATCATTGATGTTACCAAGGTCCGCATTTCCATTACTTCTATTGAATATGTTTCTCGCCAATCTGAGCATGGGCCTCGTCATACCGATCGTGCCGGAACTGCTCGAGATGTTTTCAGCAAGCGGCCAAGCCGCCGGCTATCTCGTCTCGTGCTTCGGTTTGACGCAGTTTCTATTCTCACCCTTCGCAGGAAATTTGTCCGACCGGTACGGTCGTAAACCGATGATCATTACAGGGTTGATTTTGTTTGCCATTTCTAATTTACTGGCGGCGTTTGCAGGCGATTTAACCTTATTATTCGTGTCGAGACTGATCGGCGGAATCGGGTCAGCCGCCCTGGTCCCTGCGATTATTGCTTACGTTGCGGATATTACAGCAGATGCTCAGCGCAGCAAGGCCATGTCATGGTTAGGCGCATCGATGACTTCAGGGTTTATTATCGGGCCGGGTGTAGGAGGATTGCTTGCCGAATGGGGCATCAAAATGCCTTTCTTCGCTTCCGCTTCCGTTGGACTGCTGGCTATGATATGCAGTATGTGGATGCTCCCCGAGCCGCTGTCACCTGAGATCCGCCGGCTTCGCCAATCTGTGCAGGACAAGAAAGACAATATCTTTCGTCAAATTGGTCTTTCCGTAAAATCCCGTTATTTTATCCTGCTGCTTATTGTTTTCGCCATGACGTTTGGTCTGACGCATTTTGAAGCCATTTTTCCGCTTTTTGTCGTTCAGGGTTATGGCTTCACCACGCAGCAAATCGCCATTTTACTTACTGTGTGCTCTTTAATCGGCACGCTGAATCAAGTGCTCCTGACCGATCGGATCACCCGCCGGTTCGGGGAAAAGCGGGTTATCGTCGCCATGCTTTTGCTATCCGCTTTCACGCTCGCATCGTTGCTTTTCTCAGGCAATTACTATTATGTCATGATCATCACCATGCTATTTTTTTCATTCAATAATATTTTGCGTCCAACCATCAACACCCTCCTATCCAAAGAAGCTGGAGAGGACCAAGGATTCGTCGCAGGGATGAATAATGCCTATACGAGCCTTGGTACGATCTTTGGACCGTTACTCGCAGGGATCTTATATGAAATCCATATCGACTTGCCTTATCTTTTTGGCGCATTTGTTCTGCTTGCAAGCAGTCTAGTCTCGGTAAGAAAATTGAATAAAAAATCGTCATCGGCGTCTACAAACCCGTTAACAGGCAGCATAAATCAATAGGATGATTCTCAACCCATCTCTTCTCTCAAATCATGCTCCATGAAGAGAATATCACGTTTCATTTCCTTCATGCCCTGTCTGGATATCCGTCCGGTCTCGAACATGGTTTGGATGTTGTCTCTCTCCAGCTGAATCCCGACCCGTGCGAGCTCCTGCATCATATTGTCGAACTCTTCCCGGTTGTAGGTGTCCGATTCGTTTCGGGTCAGAAGAAGCAGCGTACGTTCATATTGCAAAATCAGCGAGCTGACCGACTCCATATCCGTCTCCCCTTTTGCAAGCAGCGCGTTCAGCTCCTTTATGACGTAAGCCGTATTTTGAATTCTGAGCTTGGCCAATTCGGCGCGTCTCTCTCGGATACTCAGGCGGGCCGGATGCAGCATTCCGAACACTTCAATCCATTGCTTCACAGGGAAAAGCTCTCTTTTATAACGGACATCTCCTGTGTGCATAAATAACAGCTGGTTTATTCTTTTAAGGTAACGGTACGCTGTGACCGGATTCACTTCTTTCTTCTGAACCGCGTGCAGCGTGTTCTCTCTTTCCCATTTCAGGATAGACAGGCCCAAGGCCCGCTGCACTTTATCGTTCTTTTCCTCTTTTCTGAGCGATTTGATTCGGGAAGTATACGTATTGATGATCTGGGCAATCGCCAGCCGGTTCTGATCCGTGGTCAGTTCGTTTAATCCGTTCACCACATTCCTCAGAATTTCAATTTTTGCCTGAACCTCCTCCTCTTCCTGCTCCGTTTGCGTTTCTTTCCCCAATAAAAGCGGCAGCAGATAGTTGGACGCAAGAAGGGTCCACACGATAACACCAGCCGCAAGGAAAATGATCAGATCCCTCGCCGGAAACGCGGTGCCATCACTAAGAAATAATGGCAGTGACATCGTACTCGCCAGTGTGATCGTTCCCCGGACGCCGGATAGGCTGAGGATCAGCGCCTTCTTGACTCTGAGCCGCCAAGGGTCGCGCGGTTTGGTCCCTTCGACCCTATCCATCAGAATCGCCCAGATGAAGCGCAGCCCAAGCACAGCTGCGGTCAATAACAGGGTGTACATGATGACTTTCAGATTTCCGATTTCCGCGCTGTTCCAAATCGTCTGAATAATATCTGGAAGCTGTGTGCCAAGCAGCAGGAAAACCAGCCCGTTCAGTACAAAAACAATGACCGACCAGGTGCTTTTGGATACAACCCGCAGCTTGGCTACCTCGGGATTCATTTTCTTGTAACCGAAAGAATGGGCGATTCCTGCGGCGACGACGGCCAGGATGCCGTTAACCCCTAACTCCTCGGCCGCCATGAAAATCACAAAAGGGGTCAGGATTTCAATCAGCATGTGGAGCGTGACATTCTCCATCCCTAGTCTCCGCAGCCATTTCACCACCCCATATTTAACAAGCGTGAGCAGCAGGCCCAGCACCACACCGCCAAGTGATATGGAAATAAAGCTGATGCTGGCCGTTTTGAAAGAGAACACACCGGTAATCATTGCGGCTACGGCAAACTGAAATGACACCAGCCCCGATGCGTCATTGATTAAGGATTCTCCCTCCAGAATTTGCATCGTCTGATGAGGGATTTTTACTTTCTGCTCCAATGCACCCACGGCCACAGCATCGGTAGGCGCTAATGCAGCCGCCAGTGCAAAAGATGCCGCCAGCGGAATCACCGGAAGGAGCCAATTCAGGAAATAACCAACCACGGCTACCGTGACGAACACCAGACCCAGTGCCAGCAAAAGGATTGGTTTCTTCAGCTTCCAGAGCGCTTCCTTATCCGCATGCCTTCCATCATTGAACAACAGCGGGGCAATGAACAGGAGCAAAAACAGCTCTGGATTTAATTTCAGCTCAAAGTGTAACGGCAGCCAAGTGATCAACATCCCCAGCACGATTTGAATAATAGGCACGGAGACCGAGGGGATAAACCGGTTCACTAAATTGGATAAAGACACCGCTGCCAGCATTAGCAAAATAAACTCAAACAATTCCAAACGAATCTTGCCTCCATTATCAATCTGTATTCATCAACTTGTCGTAAACTCAGGGTCCTCACAAACGATTCAGCTTATTGTAAAGTAAATTTATGAACTGTATGTGAATCGCTTTGCACTTAAGCCCAGAGCAATATTCTATAGTACTCATAGGTATTATCATCGGAATTACCGACAGCTTCTTTAATACACCCTACTTTCCGTTTGTTCTTCACCGGATATGGCTATTAAGCGTGAAAAAGCCTAATTCCCCGTTATTCGGTGAGAAATTAGGCTTTGTTACTTCATTATAGGGCCCATAAGCGAATATACAAATTATTCCCGTTCCTTTGGCCAAGAACCTTGCTGTTTGCGAATGAATACGATTTGTCCGATGTGGTAAACATTGTGCAGCATTTGACGGGCCAGCCTCCCAACACGCTCCTCATCCAGCTGACTGTCGTTCATTTGTGCCAGCGATTGACGCAAATCTTCACAAATTCGGCGGGTTTCTGCCACGGTTGCCGCCCATTTGTCAGAATCCTCCGGGTCCCCAGGCCCTCCAAATGTATCTTCCGCCAAAACGGCCTCCCATTTAGAATCAGGGGGTTCTCCGATATCTCCATATGTAGGCTTGCGTTCAGATGCCTCTGTTCCAGGCGTTGTGTCATTAAGTTGTCTGACAAGCAGGGCGTTGTAATAATTTAGATGGTTTACCGTTTGCCAAATGGTATTCCCTCCTCCAGGGGGCTGCCAGCTTGCATCGGTCGAATTTAAACCCGCAAGAGCTGATTCTAAAGGTAAAAACCAGGTCTCCGTATCCCAAACAAAGTCAAATTGCATACGAAAAATATCTATCTGTTTCATATTCATTTGCTCTCTCTCCTCAATGATTCATATTTGGGAGTCTTAACACAGATTACGATCGTCTCCTGATTCTTTAAATGACTTTTAAGACAAAACAATAAAAAGCGTCACCATTCGATTGATTTTTGATAAAACTCGTCCATCCACCATACGCCGTAAGCGTAATAATAAGTCCCTTTTTGTGCGGGGGCATGAAAAACTATTCTCTTTCACCGCAACGTCTATAGAAATTCCCTCCGCCGTCATTTGCGTGACGTGATATTTGTTGGGCTTGGGCTCAACATTCATTGCAAACTTCACGACTTCACCGGGCTGTACGGAAACAGGAACTTCATCTTTTAAAAGTTCAACCGGTCCAGCGGTATCCACACATATACTTTGATTGGTTGAGGTCCAGCAATAGGTGCCGAGTTTAGTAGGATATACCCTTTCCCCAATCACAATGTCAGCCTCAGGAGGTTTCTTTAAATCTGATTTTCTCTCTGGTTGCTTTTCTGGTACTTGTTCTGGTTCCCCCGTTAATTGTTTTTCAACGACTACGTCCTTACCGCTTGTTAATGTGCTCGAACAGCCAACTAAAGTCATATACGAAAAAGCCAAAATGATCAGCATGGCTATCCTCTTCATGTCCAGCCCCTCCTATCCTAGCGTCACTGCTTAGACGTTAAAAATTTCCAATTTGTTTCATCATACTTCAGCATACATTCTTCTTAAAACACAAAAAGCCGCAGTTACGCGGCTATGAATTGTGTATGCTCTTGTCCAGGTCCATGACTTAGGCTGATTGAACGTGCGTTGTTATTCATCCCATCTGGAATGAAGCACGTGATGGCAAAAATTAGGCCGTTTATAGCCCGGCAGAAACAGCTCGCATATATCGGCGTTAATCGTGCCGTAGGTCGTTTCCGGTTTATGCTTAAAGCCTTCAAAGAAGGCGCGCAGAATGTTGTGCTTAAACCGGTTTCGCGGGAACGCATCAACGATTTGCCGGCGAATTTCTTCCGAGATCAGTTCGAAGTTTTTCCCCACGACGTCGTAACCGACGCCAAAATTCATCAGGGCCGCTTCGGTTTCTTTATATTCGACGATTCCGATCGTAGTATGCAGGGCGACGGCATCCCACACCAATCGGATGGATTCTTCCGGCACGCCACGGCTTTGCAGGAAATCTCGAGCGGCATTCGCGCCGTCGACTTCAAAGCGCTTATCAGGACTGCGGAATGCAGGCGTAAGGCCTAAATCGTGGAAAAGAGAACTGATATAGAGCAATTCCGGATCATACTTCAATTGATTCAGGTTGCCTTTGAATGCTGCGAAAAGAAATACCCGGTTTGAATGGTTCCACAGCAAATCATCGCCATGTTCCCGGAGTAATTCGGCCGCTTCCTTGGCCAGTTTGCTATCAGGTATTTGGATATCTGCGATTGACATGGACATCGCTAAGCGCCCCCTATTTATGTCGTTAAGCTTATACTAGGGTTTCATGGAATGGAGATCAATGCGGGTGTTTCTATGATCATTATCGACCAAATGAATGATCTCCTACCTATTTCCAGTATCCCCTTAAGACATTCGAATATTCCCGGGGGCGCTGCAAATTCTTTTTCTAAATATCCATTGACATAAGTACTAATTTTACATGAAAGGTATACCCCATTGACTCTAACAACGACATAGCTTCCTTGTTCTGTTCATGAACCAGCGTCTCCACTTCGTTTCGGCCGTTCTTCAGGTGATACTCAAATCCCTTCGTGATGAGAACCCTACCCAGCCCTTTATTACGCCAACGTGGAATGACGAATAACCTCTCGACTGCCCCGGTTTGCCAACACATTACGCTGCCAACCAGCTCATCACCTTCAAAGGCTGAAATGGTATGTAACTCCGGACCACCCATCATCCATTCCAACATATTTACACTTCGATATACTACACCTTGATAAAATTGATTTTCCAGCTCGGTATATTGGATTCTTTCTTCTCTGGATTCCATCGGGTGGTATTGGACATTCACTCCAACAGGCGTTCTGACTTCAGGTATGGATTCTTCAAGGGAACGCCGTGCTATGTAATAGGTTTGAAAAGGGCTAAAACCCTTCTCTTCGTAAAACGCTCTGTCACCATAAAAGTCCTTCCACGCAACCAGCTTCGTTTTCTTGTTAGGATTACGCAGCTTTTGACAAGTTTCCATAAAAGTAGGGAAAAGAGCTGCCCTCACTTCATCCATGCGGTTTAAAGCTAATTCATTCGTGGGCATTTCGACTTCGAATACATCATGATTATCCGCAATTCCGTGTCGTAAATATCCCACACATATTAAATTCCCGTCCTCGTTAAATACGCAGCTCATCCTCTGATGATCATAATCTTGATTATATTTAAAAAGGATCCATGCCTTGTGACTTAAGTTTTTTACCGTTTCCTCAAATTCAGAACGATATGGACGAACTTGTAATGACATCCAAATGCCCCTCTCTGAATGGTGTTTCTTCAATCGTAGCAAAGGATCCCGTTTAGAAATATATAAAAGATCTTTCAGAATCATTTGTTACACAAAAAATCACATCATAACATATGATGTGATTTCTACGGCCTATATTTTGGAATAAATGATTTTTTTAATACTATCGATGGAAAGGCAGAATTGATCAGAAAGTTCATCGATCGTTGCACCATCGATATATTGCTGACGTATCGTTTCGTTTCTGAGGCTCAAATGTTTTCGGCTTCCTGAATTTTCGCCCCATTTCTTCCGTTGTCCTTCAGGAGTTGGGATGTAAACCATGCTTCCGTGGATATATTTCTGTATTTCCTTTAAAAGCTCTTCCGGAAAAACGATATCTGCGTTTACATATTTCATGATAGCTCTGCTCCTTAAAATTTATTAAAATTTAAGGTTGCAAAGCCTATCCTATAAACAATTATCATGAACGCTGATATTCAGGCGGTAAAAATGAATTCTGAGCTCCATACAAACAACCGCCGTTGTTTATAGTACAAGACTTTGCATGGAGCTGATCGTCAATTTTCTCATCATTCGAGACCTCACTTTCAAAAATATGATCGGTGTCTAATCAGTACCAAAGATTACAATCGATAATATGTTTATTTTACCGATTTCTCCACTTCATGTAAATGTCTGGAACTACGCCTAACTGTCATATTTCAAAGCATGAGGGGCTGGCCATGCCCAGGGAATACCTTGTGTTCGTTTGTATTTCTTAACCGTGACCAGCTTTGATCAACCTTTTCATTCGTTTCCATACTCATATGGTGGTTATAGGGTAAATCCCCTGTAAAAATACCCAGCCCCTCGATAACAATACTAATGGAATCATCCGAGTGACCGGGTGTATGAAGAATATATCCTGGAATGCCCATTTTTTTAGTGAGGACGGCCTGATCATGTTCATTGATAATATTATGGGCTTCCACCTTTATTTCTTTAAAACTGGAGAACTTTTTCATGGTCTCGTTTGCACTTTCAAGAAAATCCGACTGCGTTCGGCTGATAATAAGCTCAACACCCATGGATTGTATCTCTTGTGCGATTCCGCAATGATCAGGGTGAAAATGCGTAACCATCAAATAGTGAATGTCACTCCATGGGATGTTATATTTTCGCAATTGACTGCCCATCTTCCCCAACGTACCGGGTAACCCCACATCGATGAGAAGGTACTTTTCCTGGAAGCCGATCGCATAATAATTGGTCGAATCGTAGCCGATATTTATAACATTCATCTCGCCTTCCCCCATTGTTATCGTTCATATTTGTTGATATATAGATCTCCCACAACTTTTGCATTGGTATGGTACCGATCATATGAATGGTAGACATCATTTGCCCACTTGAATACCATGGATTCGAGTTCTTTCTGCTTTAGCCCGAGTAAGTCTGTAACCGTTAAATGTCCTCTTTGCTGCGGCGGCAATACAGGAATCAAAATATCCGGGTGTGTCCGTTTGTATTGATCCAGAATATTGCTCAGCTGGCTTGTCTTTGCATACTCCCATGCTATAGCTTGTTCAAGGATTAAATATTGTCTGGTGAGATGCAAATTGTTGTTCCATCCCCCATGAACCTCCGAATGCTGCAAACAATGTGCATCGGCATATATAAATGTGAATAGATGATTCCCTTCCATAAAGTTCATTGCCAGATCGTTGAAAACATCAAAGCATTCAAATACTCCACCCCTGGTATTCGACCCGCAAAATTGGCATCTGCCGTAATCCTTCAACTCGATCCCCTTTTTCCGGGCTTGTCGCTCTATATTTTGCATAGAACTCACCTTCCCTTCGTGAACACAGACCCCTGAAAATCTGAATCGCCCTTATGTGATCATTTTAAGGGTTGACGTAACGTTAAGGTCAATAAGCTATTATCCGGGTTTCATACAACTTGATCCCTTTGTTTCTATCGGAGCCAGCTCGCAAAATCCCATCCCACCTTTTTCACTTTCCACGCAAGCTTCCCCGTAATGATGATATCAAGTCCCCATTTACGTACCCAGATCAACCCGCGATTTTGCCCTAGGCCGAAGCCGAAGGTATCCACAAACGATTTGTGAACCGGTGCCGAACGGCCCTCCAGATCGGCCGTTACAATTTTCCCCAGCCTTAAAGCCTGTGGTCCAGCTTCTTTGCATGTCATCTGATCCGCCTTGCCGGTACCTGGATCGACGATTCTCGTACAATCGCCAATGCTGTATACGCCCGACATCCCTTGGACGCGATAACATTCATCCACCAGTACTTGACTTCCAGAAGATAGTGGCAAGCCCATGCTATGAAGCGCCGGATTCGGTATCAGACCAATCGTCCATACACATAGGCCAACCGGCAGATGATCACCATTGCTTAGCGTCAACACTCCTGCTTGCTCCCGCATTGCCTTACTATTGTGAAGCACTGTCACCCCACATTCGCTGAGCAACCGCTCCAACTTCCGTCTAACCTTCTCCGGCCCTTCCGGGAACAGCCGTTCCTGCGCATTGAGCAAATAAACGGAGGCATCGGACGAATTCAGACTCAGCGCCGCTGCTTCCTTTCGCATGGCAAGCATCAGCTCGGCGGACGTTTCGATACCGCTGATGCCCGCTCCCGCAACCGCGATTGTCATTAGTCGCTTTCGTTTATCCGGGTTCGTCTCGACGGCAGCCTTCCGCAGATTGGCACGCCAGCGCTCCCGGATGTCTGCCGCCGCTTGCGGGTCCGTCAAGGCGATCCCTCCCTTATCGGGATCAGGTCGACGAACAATGCTTCCGACGCCAACTACTAAAAGGTCATAATGAATTCGGGCATCATTTCCTTGTGAATCCGTATATTGAACCCGTTTGGCCTCATCATCTACGCAAGTAACTGTACCTTGCAAGAATTCGACTCCTTCTGAACAATAATGACTCCAGGGAATCATAATCTCTTCCCCGTCTGCGGCTTGCCGGAACAACATCACTTTGCGTACATGACCGGGCTGCTTGTCGATTAGAAGAAACCGAATGCGCCGTCCGTTCGCCATCCCCCGGGTCTCTTTCTTTATAGCTTTGAGCGCACCAAGCCCTGCATGGCCGCCTCCAATGATAATACATGTCAAGTCGTTCATCTCTCTGCATCTCCTTAACAAGTCGTTATCTTCAAAGAAATTTGGTTTCGATATGATTTACTGGCTACTATGGCCTTGAAGCCGTTGCTGTTCTATCGATTTTCTGTACACGAACCTTTACTGCGGTGCCCAGAATGACGATGCCGCTTACCAATGAGATCCATGTAAGAGCGGCTACGGGAGCATTCCAACCAAATCCTTTGCCAAAGAAGAACAATTGTCGAAGACCATCGACCATAAAGCGCATGGGGAGCCAAGGATGAATCCACCCGCGATAGAAAGAAGACATCATTTCTGGTGCCAAAGCCAGCAAAGGTGCACCGAAGAAAAGCAATAAGGCAAATATTGCAACACCACTGATCCCCAATATAGACAATACAGCTGTTATCATAAGGAAAAAACTGAAAAACGTAACGGATAAGAACAGCGCGGTATCCGTAAATTTAGGAATATCTAGATCCAGCATTCCATGCGCAAGGAAGGTTAGTCCGAATCCAACCAAAAGAGCTGTGACGGCGCCCATCAGGATATGCAGCAACTTCGATACCAGGCTCTCTCTTCGGGTCTTAATCGATAATTTACTGACGGTTATAAAAAGGATTGCCGAGCAGGCGATACATGCGAGCCATAAGGGCTGAAATAAGGAAACGCCGTTCCTCCAATCCCCGTCTCGCCATTTCTAGCTGTTGGTTGGTATCTAGTTCCTATCGAAGCTTACTGCCTGCATCCCATGCAACTTTCCTGAATTTCCACGCAAGCTTTCCCGTTACAATCATGCTAAGTCCCCATTTGCGTCCCCATACCAATCCGCGATTTTTTCCCAGACCGATGCAGTAGAGATCTATTGGCGCTGATTTGTGGACTGGCGCAGGGCGGCCCTCCAGATCTGCCAACATGATTTTGCCCAGTCGATCATCTTGTAGAGCAAGTTCTGCGCACCTCATCAGAGCTGCCTTGCCGGTTTTTGGGTCAACGATTCTCGCACAGTCGCCAATGCTATATACACCCGGCGCCCCTTGAACGCGATAGGATTCATCCACCAGCACTTGGCCATCAGGAGTAAGCGGCAAACCCATCGTGCGAAGGGCTGGATTTGGAATCAGACCTATTGTCCAAATGCATAGGCCGACCGACAGACGATCCCCATTGTTGAGCGTCACCACTCCGGCTTCCTCCCGCATCACCTTACGGTTGTAAACCACCGTCACTCCACATTCGCTGAGCATCTGATCCAATTTTCGTCCAACTTTCTTGGGTCCTTCCATGAACAATCGTTCCTGTCCACTCACTAAATAAACAGAAATATCGGACGGGCTCAGTCCTAGTGACGAGGCTTCCTTCTGCATTTCAAGTGCCAGTTCAGATGACGTCTCGATGCCGCTTATGCCCGCACCCGTAACTGCAACTGTCATCAGTCGCTTTCGTTCTTTCGGATTTTTCTCATGGGCAGCTTGCCGCAAATTGGCACGCCAGCGCTCCCGGATGACTGCTGCGGTTTGCAGATCGGTTAAAGAAATACCACCCTGCTCAGGACCCGGTTGCCGAACGACGCTCCCAACCGCCACGACTAAAAGGTCATACTGCATGCGAGCATCCTTTCCTTGCACATCCTCATATCGGATCTGTTTTTCCCTACGATCCACAGAAATAACTGTACTGTGCACGAATTCGACTCCTTCAGAAAACTCATAATGCGTCCAGGGAATTACAATCTCTTCCCCGCCCGCGGCCGGTCGGAATAACAATATTTTGCGCACATGACCGGGCTGCTTGTCGAATAGAACAAACCGAATCCGCCGCCCGTTAGCCATGCCTCGGGTCGTTTCCTTTATTGCTTTTAGCGCTGCAAGCCCTGCATGGCCGCCTCCGATGATGATACAAGTCAAGTCGCTCATTTTCCTCAGCTCCTTCTCGTTTTGCACATATAACGATCTAAGGCAATGATATGTGACTTCGGAAACGATTCCCCCTATTGAGCCCGATTAATCAATGAGTAAATTTACCTGTTAACTTTTACCGTATTTATGTGCAGTCCCCAGAAGAAGTGCTTTGGAACATTAGATGAGAGTATTCGGCTTTTGGATGCATTGAGATTACTTGGGGGTCGTTTCTAAAGAATCTAGACGAAGTAATGGCAAACTTATGATTTAAGAGGCGGCAAAATTATAGGTAAAGTCACATCATAGGCCGAGATATGATAAAAAGCCGCAACTATGCGGCTCTTAAGTGATTTTTTTGTTCTGGTTGTCTTACAACTTTGCCATGTACCATCGTACTGTTAGCCAAGCCATTTAACGTTACAAAGAACTAAGGATAAATTCCTTTATGGCCAGTGCAACTCGTTCTGGCTGTTCTTCTGCTGAAAAATGACCGCAATTTTCGATGGTTGTGGCTTGGATATGTTGCAGGCCATTTTCCCTAAATCCGGCAAGGTATTTTTCAATATCTGCGGTTTCATCCGATCCTCGTAAGTACAGAACTGGCGTTGACACCATGACATTTTTTAACGCGGCATTATCCTGTTCATCTTCTTGGAAGCATCTGTATAAATCAAATCCTGCTTTCAATGCGTCTAAACGGGAATAGGCTTCGGCATATAATGTTCTGCGGGCATCACTCATTCGCTTGCCCTTTCCGGCCAGCACGTCATAGAAAAAGGAGAAGTAAGGAAGTTCTTTGCCTGAAACCAGTATTTCGGGCAATTCAGGCACGTTATGAAAACCAAAATGCCAGATGTAAGGATTACTTTTCACCTCGTTCCACGGATCAACTCCAGGAATGGCGACATTCATAATTACCGCGCGCGATAACCTGTCAGGAAAGCTCTTCAGAAAAGCATACGTCACCTGGCCCCCAGCATCACACCCTACCAACGTCACATCTTGTAAATTCATATGATCCATAATTCCCCGAACATACTCGGCTATATTGCGTTTGCTGTATGACTGCAGAGGAATGACTGAATTCCCGATCCCGGGGATGTCGATGGCGATAACATGGTACTCTTCGGCAAGCCTATGCATCACGCCTTCAAATTCCAGCCAACAGGTCGGCCAACCATGAATCAAAAACACAGTTGGCTTTGATATGGGACCGGCTTCGACTACATGGATCGGGACTTCTTTGACACGTACTTCCCGGTGTGTGAACAAACCTTCTCACTCCTATCGAAATTTTCTGATCACCTCTTCATCGTAGCATTCAAAATATGACAACATCTCGTCACCATTGACACATCGTATTTACAAAATGCGGAATGATGTAAAAGCCAGCTGAGCTTAGCCGGCGGCACCCGACTCGTCTGCAGCGTGCGCATGCCCCGATACGACTGCCCGCCGCTTCATACGACGCTCCAGACGCAGGCTAACCGCAAACAAGACGAGCGACAGCGCCGTCATAGCCCCTGCGAAATAGCCAATTTCACCGACGGTAGCGAAGCGCACAACAGCTCCTCCGGCCGATGCGCCCAAGGCACTGCCGACGTACAGGACGGAAGACTGCAACGACAGGACGATGCCGGACGAAGGCCCCGACAGCCCGATCAGACGGTGCTGCTGCGCAGGATTGAACATGTAGCCGCTGAAGCCGAACAGTGCCATAGCAGCCACCGCCATGGCGAGAATACCAGGCCGGCCGGCGAAACCGTATAACGCCGACATCAAGATAAGCGCGGCTGTGAGCAGAGTCAGCGCCAGCGGAATCGCCCGGTTCGGTCCGATCCGGTCTGCGGCCAAGCCGCCTGTCCGCACCCCGATGAAGCTGGCGATACCGGAGAGGCACAGCACCATGCTGATCGTCCGGCCGCCGGCACCATAGCCGGAAAAAAGTTCGGAAACATACGTAAAGAGCGCAAAAATACCGGTGGCCCAAGCGAGAGTAATCAGCAAGGCGGATAGCAGCTCCGGCTTCTTCAGATACGAAAGGCGTTCCCGTATGCCGATCGCCGCGCCCGGCGCCACCTGCGGGAACAGCAGCCGGATGGCAAGTGCGGCGAGCAGCGCCACCCCGCCGACGATCCAAAACGTAGTACGCCAATCGAACGTCAGGGCGACCCACATCCCGAAGGGGACGCCCAGGATCAGGGAGACGGTCTGGCCGGCAACGACGATCGACACCGCACGCCCTCTTTTCTCAGCCGGGGCCAGCGTGGAGGCGACGGCGACGGCCCCCGGCGAGAACAGGCCTGCCCCCAGCGCGGCGACAATCCGCCCGGTCATCATCAGGCCATAAGAAGAGGCGAATCCGCACAGCACGTTTCCGACAGTGAGCAGCAGCAGCGAACCGAATAGCAGTTTCCTGCGCTCCATCCTCGCTGTCAGAGTCGTCAACAGCGGCGACGATACAGCGTACACGAGCGCAAACGCCGTCACCAGCTGTCCGGCAAGCGCCGTCGACACGTGCATTGCCGCCGCCAGTGTTGGCAGCAGCCCGCCGATCATATACCCTTCCGTGCCGACCGCAAACGACCCAAGCGCCAGCCAAAAAATCCGTTTGTCCATGAAAACCCTCTCCTTTTTTTAGATTCGTCTTGTCAATAGAACCGAATCAGTTACATTGAAAAGCAAAAAAAGCTCAATTTCGGTACATCTTAAATTTTTCTCATCAGCAATACAACCGAATCGGTTACATTAAACACCGTAATGAGCCCACATCCAGCCGATTCGATACATACCTCGGACAAACCACCAGCTGAAGGACAGTCCAATATCATACCTGCTTCTCCCTCGCGCCCGCGATCAGGCAGGTGTTATTTCACTATACGACCTTCCCACACTTCCATTCTCACATGAAAGTGAGCAGTCGCCTGCCACCCCCTCTCATTGAAACTGAATCAGTTACATTGAGGAGCAAAAAAAACACGGGTCTGTCAGACGGCGGGACAGCTTTCTCACCCGGGGTTTCCGGAGGCCGGAATCTCGGACCCAGCAGCTGCTGGCCGTTAATCTGGCCCACTCCGGCAAGCGATTCTCGAAGAATGCCTGCCGTTGCGGCGGCATCACCGCTTCCCTTGCTCCAGCGACGAGGTGACCAGATCACGGATCGATTCCTGTGCCAGCCGGCGCTTCAACGCTTCCTCGCTGTCCTCGTAAACCGATTGCAGAGCCGGCTGAATGCCATGGCCGATAATACAGCTCGGGTTCGGCTGGCTGTGATGCAGTTCGAATAGTGGCGTCTGCACAACGGCTTCGTACACGTCCAGCAGGCTGATCTCCTCCGGAAGGCGCGCAAGCTTCCATCCAGCCCCTGTCCCTCCGTGCTGCACCAGAACCAGGCCTGCTTTCGCGAGCTGGCCGAGAATCCGTCTCAGAAAAACCGGGCTCGTTCCCACGCTGTTCGCAATCCGGTCGGAAGGGAAAAATTCGTCCTTCTCCGACCAATAAGCCAGCCAAGTCAATATATGAAGCGCAACGGTGTAGCGGCTTACGATAGCCATTTTCGGCATCCCCTTTCAATAAAACCATTATAGTTTCATTGAACGCCCCCCGTCAACGGCTCCCTTTCTCTTTTCAGCAGCTATAAGGTGTACTTTGTAATGGATTGGCTTTTTACTTCATGTCCTGCCAGCTTTTGAAATCGTGAATGGCGAAGCCGGCATAGCTTGCATAATGAGCCAATTGATTATGGGCGGACTGCAGCTCTTTATCCATCATATCGCTGCTCATGGAATAGAAGGAGACCCGCGGACCCTCATTGCTTTTGACCGTTTCGACAGCAATAACAATCTTCTTGTTCAGCGTGGAAGCTTCCCCCAGCATGGCCTGTGCATTTTCCACAATGCCATTACCGCCCAACGCATGATTCCGATAATTCATGATGACAAGGGAATCGAACTTCTCCAGCATCCATGCGCTCATGCTGTAATCCTTTCCCGGTAATTTAATCGTATTCAGCCAATACGGAACGTCGATCGCGATGTTCAAGCCGCTTCCTTTGCTTTCTTTCTCAATCAGTCGCAAATTGTCCATCCAGCTTTCAAGAATGGTCTTATTGTCCGTGGTCCATTCGCTAAGACCATAAGGCTCAATATCGAAATGCAATCCCGTGAAGCCTGCTTCCGGGCCAACAGAAGAATTATAGGCTTTCACCCACGCTATAAATTTTTGAATATCCCCCTGAGCAGACTTTTTCGCCCATTCGGGACGGCCCTCAAGTGCCTCCACTTGAATTCCTTCCTTCTTCGCTTTCCGGATGAACCCTTCATAAATTGCCGGATCTAGATCTCTGTCGATTTGAAGGTAAATGGATGTTACACTTTTTACTTTTGCGAAATTTAGTATTTGATCTTGATCCTGTTTGAGAATGTGACTGTCCCATATCCATGTTCCTTTCGGAACCCGGGCCACCGAAGACATGATGCTCACCAGATTGCTCGAAGGCTGCCAATCCACGTTGGAGTGCAGAGCTTCACTAATAAAGCGCAGCGGAACCATCGTGCGGCCATTTTTAAGCACCGCCGACCCTGCAAAGTCCACCCTTTTCCCATTCACCAGTGCATAACTATGGCCAATCACCAAAATAATGATGTCACGGTTAAGCGAGATCGTGATTTGTTTTAAACTTCCGTTCCATTTCGTTGTCGCTCCGAGCTTGTCGGATACAAAAGCAAGCGGAACCATCGTAAGGCTGGATTTTTGATCGACATAGGGGTGTCCGTCCGGAAATTGTACTTCACGCCCATCCACGGATACACGGATTTCAGAAGCGTAGATCGCGGGGGAAAATGCACCTAAGCTCAGCATGATCGCCAACGTGCATACTAACCATTTTCTCATGAGTGACTTCCTTATCTTATTAAATTTGTTCTTTACCGCATTGTGCACACTTGGCCGCACATTGAAATTATACGGTATGTAATAATTGGTAACAAGCTCAACGGGCAAATTACGCTGAACCCACAAGAGCCGCTCTACCAGAAGCTATCTCGGCCAGCTCTTATTCCCCTATGCATATCTCTGTTGTTCCTTACCTCCGTTAGGCTTGATGTCCCTGTCTTGAATAACAGCCCTTTACTTCAATAACAAAAGGACCACCGAAATAATCAGCAGTCCTTCTATTGATATGAAAGCAATGATCATCCCATAATTTCCTTACAGAATTTTGATCAGGTTTACTAGGTTTTAGTTCCAACCAAGCGCCTTTTTTCCGGCTTCGATAGCTGTGACGATTCGCTCCACATCATAAACATTGCCTTTCCAAGTGCCTCCGCTGACGGCTTGCAGAGCAGCCCATAGCTTTGTGTCGTCCGGGAGGTCATCATCGGGACGCATTCCTGGGTGGAATGGCCTCTGGGCCAACAATCGGGCCCCTTCATCCGGCGTTATCTCCTGGTCCCCTTCTCCGATAAAATCAACCCGCCCTTCCAGCCGGTTCCGGTCAACGACAATTTCAATCCAATCGCCGTCCTTGAGCTTGCCGATCGGTCCGCCTGCCAGCGCTTCAGGGCCGACATGACCGATGCACGCGCCGGTTGAAACGCCGGAAAAACGGGCATCGGTGATAAGCGACACATATTTACCGAAGGACAGGTGCTTAAGCGCGGACGTGAGCTGATACGTTTCCTCCATGCCCGTTCCGGACGGTCCCCTGCCAATGAGAACCATGATATCCCCTGCCTGAATACCCCCGTTCTTAATCGCACGGATCGCGTCGCGTTCGGTTGTAAACACCTTGGCCCTGCCTTTATGATGATATATGCCTTCCTCATTCAGGACGGAAGGGTCTATCGATGTGGATTTGATCACAGAGCCTTCCGGAGCGATATTCCCGGTTGGAAACGTGACGGTGGAAGTGATGCCAAGGAGCCTCGATTGTTCCGGGCTCATAATGACACTGTCCGGATCGATTCCGTCCTTTTCCTTAAGCTGCTTGCGCAGCCGATGACGACGCTCCGACGATTCCCACCAATCAAGAACTTCTCCCAGTGAGGAGCCTGTTACTGTAAGCACCGATTCATCCAGTACGCCGAGACGTCTGAGGTGCAGCATCACTTCCGGCACGCCTCCGGCCAGAAATACCCGAACGGTTGGGTGAAAAACCGGGCCGTTCGGCAGTACGCTGACGATGCGCGGTACATCCCGGTTGACTTGGATCCAATCCTGGACCGCCGGCACCTGTAATCCGGCTGCGTGGGCGATCGCGGGGATGTGGAGCAGCAGATTGGTCGAGCCTCCGAACGCAGCATGAACGACCATGGCATTTCGTACCGCCGCATCTGTGAGGATGTCACCCATCCGCAGTCCTTGAGACCCCATCGCCATCAGTGCTCGGGAGGATTGACGAGCCATTTCCTCCCAGATCGGCTGGCCCGAAGGCGCAAGAGCGGCATGAGGAACCGTCATGCCAAGCGCCTCGGCGACAACTTGGGCCGTTGCCGCCGTACCGAGAAACTGGCATCCTCCTCCAGGCGTCGCACAGGCCCGGCAGCCAAGCTCCGCCGCGGCTTCCAGCGTGAGTTCGCCGCTTGAGTACCTGGCGCCGATGGTTTGAATTTTGCCGGCATCCTCCCCTTCGGTCGGCGGAAGCGTTACCCCTCCGGGAACGATAATTCCCGGAAGCTGTGGCATACCCGCAAGCGCAAGCATCATGGCAGGCAGCCCCTTATCACAGGTGGCAACGCCAATAACACCTTTTCGCGTAGGCAACGAGCGGATAAGCCGGCGAAACACGAGGGCTGCGTCGTTCCGGTAGGGGAGCGAATCGAACATACCCGACGTTCCCTGTGACCTGCCGTCACAGGGATCGCTCACGTAGCCGGCGAACGGGATACCACCGCGGCCGGAAATTTCCTCCGCCGCAGCCTTCATCAGCAAGCCAACCTCCCAGTGTCCTGTGTGATATCCCAGGGCCACGGGACTGCCGTCCTCTTGGCGAATCCCTCCCTGCGTGCTCAGAATCAGAAACTGCTTTCCGTTCAGTTCTCCCGGCTTCCAGCCCATCCCGACGTTTTGGGACATGCCAAACAGGTCTCCGCTTGGGGCATTTCTCAGCAGATCATCTGTTAATGGCAGCCTTCCCTGCATCCCGGGGGCATGCGTTGTAATGTCGCCGCTTGCCAGGTCATCCTTCCCCATGATCGACTTGATCGAATTGTGCATGGCACCCTCCCCAAGATTATGGCTTCACGAAAACCGTTTTGATGGAAGTGAAAAATTCGATGGCCGCCTGCCCCTGTTCCCTGGAGTGCGAGCTCGACATTTTCATCCCGCCGAACGGGGCCTGCAGCTCAACACCAGCTGTTTCCGCATTCACCCGGACCAGCCCGGCATCCATGTCCTGAATAAAGGACAGCATGGCGCCTATATTTTGCGTATAGATAGAGGCACTCAAGCCATAATCGCTATCGTTGGCCGTCGCTATCGCTTCTTCAAGGCTGTCCACGGCAATCAGGGCAAGCACTGGACCAAAAATCTCCTCCCGGGCAATGGACATCTGAGGAGTCACCCCGTCAAATACGGTCGGCTGGACATAGAACCCGTCCTCAAGTGCCGGGCCGCTCGCCCTTGCCCCTCCGGTCAGCAATACGGCTCCTTCATCCAGCCCTTTTTGGATGTAGTGCAGCACAGTTTCCAGCTGCCTTTCATTAGCGCAGGGCCCCATCCAGGTCTCGGCTAACATGCCGTCACCAAGCCGAATGCCCTCGATTTGGGACAGCAGCTTCGCTTTAAATGCTTCATACACTTCGCGTACAACGATCACCCGGCTGGTCGCCGTGCACTTTTGACCGGTAGATTTCAAGCCGCCGCTGATCGTCGCTTCCACCGCCAAATCCAGGTTTGCATCCCCGGCGACAATAATCGGGTTTTTGCCGCCCATCTCGAGCTGGTACTTGGCTCCTCGGGCCAGTGCGGCCGCGCCGACGCGCTTCCCAACTTCGTTGGAGCCCGTGAAAGTGATTCCGCCCACGTCCGGATGCTCCACAAGCGCCGAACCGACCACCGAACCGCTGCCGCATACAAGATTGAAGACACCCGCCGGAATTCCCGCCTCCTCGAAGCATTCGGCCAATTTGGCTGCGGTCACAGCCGTTTCCTGGGCCGGTTTCAACACAACGGTGTTGCCGTATATCAGAGCCGGCGCAGTCTTCCAGAGGGGGATGGCTACGGGGAAATTCCACGGGGCGATCACACCGACAACCCCCAGCGGCACCCGGGTCGTGAACATCAGCGCCTCGCTGTCCGTCGAAGGTATCACGTCACCGGACTTGCGCATCCCCTCACCGGCGTAGTACCGCAAGATAGCGACTCCGCGCATCGTCTCCCCCTTGGCTTCCGCCAGCGTCTTGCCCATTTCTCTTGTCATTGCCTCGGCAACCTCATCAGCCCGCCGTTCCAATACGCTGGCCGCACGAAACAGGATATTGCCGCGTTCCGATCCGGGCAGGCTGCGCCAAGCCCGCCGGGCTGCTGAAGCTGCTGCGACGGCACGGTTCACATCCTCTTCTGTGGAAACCGGTACATAACCGACCACTTCATGGCGATTGGCGGGGTTGATGCTGGGCTCCGTTTGTCCGGTGGAAGCCGCCGTCCATTCTCCATTGATGAAATTGCGATAAATCTGTTCTCCCTGGAATGCTGTCATTACAATCTCCTCCCCAAATACCTAGTTTGATATAACGTGGTTCACCAACGTCCCGATCCCGCTAATCGAAATCTCGATGCGGTCGCCGGGAGCTAGCGTGAAGTCGGCCGGCGGAACAATAGCTGTGCCCGTCAATAGAACGGTACCGTCAAACAAATCGTTGTCCGCCGCCAGGAAGCGGACCAGCTCATCCAGCTTGCGGTTTAACTGACTTGTGCTTGCCTCACTTTCCACCACAACGAGGCCTTCGCGGTAAATCTGACAAACGATGCTGAAATCGTAGGGGTCTTCCACGGTATCCGCGAGCCGGATCGCGGGCCCGATCGAACAGGACTTCCGCCATATTTTTGCCTGCGGCAGATAAAGCGGGTTCTCCCCCTCGATATCGCGGCAGCTCATGTCATTGCCAGCCGTGTATCCCACGATGGTCCCGTCGCCGGCAAGCACCAAGCCAAGCTCAGGCTCGGGAATTTGCCATACCGAATCGCTGCGCAGCGTTACATCCTGATTCGGTCCGACCGTGCGTGCTGCCGTGGATTTCAAAAATAATTCAGGTCTCACGGCGTCGTAGACTTTGTCGTAGAACGTCTCCGCATCCATTCTTCCGCCAGTGGCTTCATAATTCCTCGCCTCCCGGCTGCGCTGATAGGTGACGCCGGCTGCCCATATCTCCGGCGCATCTACTGGAGTAAGCAGCTGCAATGAAGGCCATGCGGCAGTCAGCTCATTTTGCGGCGTAATAGCGCTTTCAACAATTCGGACAGGTGAAACGCCCTTCTCCCTGGCCTCATCGATCAACGATATCAAATCAGAGTGAGGCAATGGATAAGCCCTCTCATCATCCGTAACCGCCGCAAGTCTCGTCTGCCGTCCGTCCAAATATCGAATAATTCGCATTCAATATTGCCCCCAATTTCTCCCTATAAGGGTTGATAATACTACCATATCATCGCCTATGACCCTTGACGATACGCTAATCTTCACTTCGATTTACCCTTTTCAAGCATTTCTTTTCCGGAAGGATCAAGCTATAATCGTAACAAATTGATAACTTGTACCATACAGAGGAGGGTATCGCCGTGACCGAGCTTCCCGGAGTCTATGTTGGCCGTCTTCCCGATGTCCGCATGTCATTTCAGCTGTTGGGCCTGCATGCGCGACAAGTGGATTCCAACTGGACCTATCCTTCCCACGAGCATCCCATGTACGAGATCCACTGGGTCGTGGAGGGAGAAATGGACATGGTGATTAATGGGCGAAAATACCGGCAGTCCCGGGGGGACCTGCTGTTCATCCATCCGGGCATGACGCATTCCTGCACCCGTGCCGGATCCCAGGGTTTCACCTACTTTTCCGTTCACTTCAGCGTGGACGATACATCCTTTTGCAAGGAGCTCAACCGCTGCAAGGAATTTTATTATCCGTCAGACTCGCCGTTGGTCCAAGGGTTGTCTCCGTCTCTATCGACGCTGTATCGTCTTGCGGCAGAGCACCTGCGCAGCCCGCTCCCAACATCCAAACAGATGAAGGTCCATGCGGCTGTCTTCGAGCTTCTTGGATCCCTGGTTGGCCAACTGTCAGAGACTGCAACCGTCGCCCGATCCAAAAAGGAATCACTTGCCCAGCAGATCGCCGAGCAAATTGAAGATTCCGTAAAATACATTCTCCTTCACGGAGAGATTCGGGAAAACGAACGAACCTGGATTCAGGATATTGCCAAGTCGGTCCATATGAGTCCTTCGCAAGTGAACCGCATCTTTAAGCAGATCTACGGGAAAGCCCCGCGTAAGTTTATGTCCGAAACGCTGCTGAACGAAGCACAGCGCTTGCTGCTGCAAACCGATTTGGGGATCGACCACATCGCCATGATTCTCGGATATAAAACCAATTCGCATTTCAGCCGCCAGTTCAAGCGCTGGACGGGGATGGCTCCCAGCGAGTACCGAAACCAAGTCCAGCAGCAGCCTCTAGCTTATGAGCCGGATCAGTAACTCATTTAACGATATCCTATAATCGGCTTCCTCTATGATCCGGTCATAAGTTTTTAAACAGTCACAAACAATTAATGTGTTACTTCATTACTCAATCGTTTGGTGAACGTGTAGGAACGGCCGGCTTCTCCCTCAAACGATACGGGATCAAGACCAGGTGCTTCCAGACGGCATGGACCGGAAACCGCGCAGGTTACGACCGCTTCGGTAACCTGGCCCTTCGTCCAGGTGAAATCCACGGTGAAGCCGCCTCGGGCCCTCAGCCCTCTGACTTCCCCGTCGCTCCAGCCGGCAGGCAAAGCGGGCAGCAGCCGGATCAAACTGGCGTGGCTTTGCAGCAGCATCTCGGCTATACCTGCCGTGCCGCCGAAATTGCCGTCGATTTGGAACGGCGGATGATTGTCGAACAGGTTAGGCAGCGTGGAATGTTGGAGCATCGCTCTTACGTTGTCGTAAGCCTTGTCGGCATCCAACAGCCGGGCCCAGAAGTTGATGATCCACGCCCGGCTCCAGCCGGTGTGTCCGCCGCCATTAGCCAGCCTGCGCTCCAATGTCGTACGAGCCGCTGCGGCCAGCTCCGGTGTGGAATCCACGTTAATGCCTTCGCCTGGATAAAGCCCGAATAGATGAGAGATGTGGCGGTGTCCCGGCTCCGCCTCCTCGTAATCCTCCATCCACTCCTGAATTTGTCCATGTCTGCCGATTTGCGGTTTGGGCAGCCGCTTCAAGGCGGCAGCGAGCTCCTCTCGGAACGCCTCATCTCTTTCAATGATTTCCCCGCTGCGGATACAAGCGTCAAACAGCGCTTCGATGATCTGAAAATCCATGGTGGCCCCGGCGCAGAGAACTCCTGTTTCGCCATTGGGCAGCCTGTAACTATTCTCAGGGGAGACCGATGGACAAGTCATCAGGCGTCCCTCGTTGTCCTCGATTAAATAATCGAGCAGGAACAACGCTGCCTCTTTCATCGTCTCATAGGCACGCGCAAGAAAATAACGATCCTGGCTGAAGCGATAATGCTCCCATAAATGCAGGCACAGCCAGGCAGCGCCCATCGGCCAGAATGATGCCGGAAGATATGTATCCTGCGGCGCCGTATCCGCCCAAATATCCGTATTGTGATGCGCCGTGAATCCCCGGCAGCCATACATGACGCTCGCCGTGACCCGTCCGGGCTCACGCATCCTTTCGATCAAATCGAACAATGGCTCATGGCACTCGGCCAGATTGCAGTTCTCCGCCGGCCAGTAGTTCATCTGCGTGTTAATATTAATCGTGAATTTACTGTCCCAAGGCGGAGTAAAACTATCGTTCCAGATCCCTTGAAGGTTCGCAGGCAGGGAACCCGGCCGGCTGGAGGAAATAAGCAAGTATCGGCCAAATTGGAAATACTTTTCGATTAGTCCGTTATCCTCTTCACCCTCCCGGAACCGTTTCAGTCTTTCATCGGTCGGCAGCGCGTTTTTGCCTGGACTTTCCGGCAGCCTCAGGGTAACCCGCCCGAACAATTCAAAGTAATCCTTCACATGCCGGGCAAGCAGCTCGGCATAGGAAACCCGGCTCAATTCCTCTAACTGTCGTTTACCGTAAATCACCGGATCGGGATGCCGGAAGGTGGTACCCGCGGTAAGCATCAGCGTAACCGCATCCGCATTTTCAACCAATAAATATTCGCCTATGGTCTTGCACTCTCCGCCTTCTGGAAGCGCCTTCACAATAGCGCAGAACGAGCTGCCTCCTTTACCGCCGCATTCCCCTTGCATCACAAGCCCCTGCTGGCCCCATTTTTCCGTCTTCTCCATGTATCTCCAGTTTCGGCGGTTAAACCTTGCCTTTAAGGAAAGCGCCCCCTTCTTGTCAGCGGAAATCCGCATCACGATCGCCTGATCCGGGTAACTGGCAAACAACTCACGGATATACCGGACATCTCCGATCCGGTAGCTGACCCGGGAAACGCCGCGTTCCAAATCCAGCTCCCTTTCGTAATCCCCGGCCTTCTCATGACGATCGAACGAAATCAGAAGATCGCCGAGCGGCAAGTAATGTCTCTGCGATTCGGGCAGCCCCGCCATCGTCATCCCCGCAAGTGACTCCGCCTCCTTCAGGCGTCCCTCCATAATCAGTTTGCGGATTTCCGGCAGATGCGCCAGGGCGTCATCGTTATTGCGATCACGCGGACCGCCATACCATACAGAATCTTCGTTCAGCTGCAGCTTCTCCTCGGTTATTCCGCCAAAGATCATGGCGCCGAGCCGGCCGTTCCCAATCGGCAGTGCCTCGTTCCACTCTGCGGCAGGCTTGAGGTACCATAATCGCTGTTTCTGTTCCACGGTCTCCGTGGGATTCGTATTCGTCATGCTTTTCCTCCAATCCGCCTCACAGGCGAAAAAATGGTGTGTTCAATCCAGTTCAATCAACGTTTTAATGACCATGAGTCATCTCCCAGTTTAGCAGCTTTCCTTAGAATCCACCTCTAAATTATCCATAACATCTGTTTCACGGTAGGCACCCGGTGTGATTCCTGTATACTTTTTGAAGACTTTGGTGAAATAATGTTTATTTTCAAACCCCGCCCGCCGACCGACCTCGCTTACGGAAAGATGCCGATGCGTCCTCAGCAATTTCTGCGCTTCCTTGATCCGAAATGCGTTCAAATAATTTATAAACGTGTCTCCTGTCACCTTCTTGAACAGGCTGCTGATGTAATTCGGATGAAGGTTCATCAAATCGGCAAGGTGATCCAAGGAAAGATCGTTCATAAAATTCGTTTGCGTGTAAGCAAGAATGCGTTTCGTGTGCCGTTCACAGTCGGAATCGGCTTCGGAGGGCAGCTCTTCATCGATAAGTGCTAGCAGGTTAGCAATTTCGTCTTTGTCCAGCGGTTTAAGTAAATAATCCACGACGCCGCTGCGCAGTGCTCTTCTTACGTATTCAAATTCGTCATAGCCAGTCAGAATAATAAACCGCTTACACAGCCCGTTCCCTTTCGCCTCCTCCATCAACTCGAAACCGTTTCTTTCCGGCATATGAAGATCCGTTACCGTGACATCCGGCATAAAACCCTTCATGACTTCAAGAGCCTCAAAAGCGTTGCCTGCCTCTCGCACCTCCGTACCGAGCGGAGCCGCGTCCTTGATGACCTTGACTAATCCCTCAAGAATAATCGGCTCATCATCTACAATCAATAGTTTCATCGTTAACCGCCGCCCCTTTCGTTATGATGATTGTGAGACATGTTCCCACTCCTTGCTCACTATCAATAACCAGCCGTGAATCACCGCCGAAAAAGGATTTCACCCGTTCGCTGACGTTAATCAGGCCCACACCACCGCCCTCGGTCTCTCTGCTGGAATAGTTGTCACTATCCCCCATGAGCAGTGTACGGAGCCTGGACAGCTTGTCCTCCGGCATGCCTGCCCCACTGTCAGATATGGAGATCCGAACTTCGTCAGCCGTTTCATACGCACGCAGCCTGATATGGACGGGCCGAAGTGTTGCTGCAGCTCCGTGGACGATGCTGTTCTCGATCAAGGGCTGGAGCATAAACCGGGGACAATCGATCCGATCTGCATCCACATCGATGTCCAGATCGTAGCTCAGTCTGTTTCGGAGCCGCATCTTGTGAATCTTCAGATAGAAGATGACCGTCTCGATTTCCTGGGCGAGAACCGTATGATCCTCCTTGGAGGACAAGCTGTAACGCATCAGCTTCCCGAACCAAAAGGAAATGTCGGCTACCTCCTTATCGTTATTGGACTCGGCCAGCATTCTGATCGTTTCGAGCGTATTATAAAGAAAATGCGGTTTGATTTGAGCCTGAAGCACTTTATAGGCCGCTTCTTTATTTCGCAGCTCAGCCCGGTGGACATTGTTAATCAATTCGTCCATCCGCTGAATCATCGAATTGTAAGTCATGATCAGAAAGCCAATCTCATCCAGACGGTTCGGACTGTCGTGCTTGCTGATATACGGTCTCATATTGTTGTCGTCCAGGTTACGCATGTGTCTGGCCAGGCGAAGAATGCGCTTGGTGATTGTGGAAGCGAGTACATAATACGCTAGCGACAATGCAGCCAAAAAAACGATGACGGTTGAGATCAGAATCATCTCTTTGCGCTTGATCGCGTGAAACACGACGTCTACTTTTCCAATCACAACAACTCTGACCCCAAGCTCCTCAAAGGAGAGCTGATTCACGATCGTTTTCCGGTTAATGAAATAGGGCTTATTGTCACTTCCGCCGAGCAGTTTGAGCGTCTCCTCATCCATTCCGGAAGCCGTGTCCTCCGCTGCCTCCTCACCAAACGGTAACAGGATCGCCTCCCAGTCACCTTCTATGCCGATAGCCTTGTAAAATTTCTGCATAAGACTGCCGCCAATGCGCAGCTCCAGAAGCCCGACAATTTCGGTAAACTCCGGGTTATAAATGTTCTGATAAAAAGCAAGCCGCGGTTCTTGAGCCTCCGGATTTTGGACAATCCATCCTCCTTGACCGGGTTTTAATGAACTTGCTATCTTCTTGCCCTGTGCATCAAGAGATGACATATCGAGAAAACGGTCGGTAATTCGAAGCGCTTGTTTCTTGGTTTTATAGATTCGAAGCGACTCGATTTCCGGATTGGCAAATAGCGATTGTGTCATGATCGGACTGATATAACGGTTGTAGGCATATATGCTTTCGGCGTCGGATCCATAAACTCCGCCCAGGTAGTCCGTGACATACGGGTTATATTGCAGCAAGCGATGGACGGATTCGATGCGGGTCAAATCCGCTTTCATATTTGCCTTGGCCTG
This sequence comes from Paenibacillus sp. PSB04, assembly GCF_025809195.1. Classification (NCBI taxonomy): domain Bacteria; kingdom Bacillati; phylum Bacillota; class Bacilli; order Caryophanales; family Paenibacillaceae; genus Paenibacillus; species Paenibacillus sp. PSB04. Next base: position 4,661,390 of record NZ_CP081301.1, on the reverse strand, counting down.
CTCCAGGATCTTTTGCCGGCTTTCTACGAATTGCTGGGTCAGATTGCCGTAGATTTGTACGTAGTAGTAATATCCAAACGTAACGACCGGGATAAAGACAAAGAAAATATATCCGATAATAATTTTGCGCACGATACTCACGGTCTTGAATCCCCCCGCTGCCGGTTTATTTCTACTAAACGTACCATGAGCAAGCAAAATCCGGTAGAGATTTTACGTCCCTACCGGTTTAATGGCATCGTGTTACTCAAACAAACTTTTCTTCTTCTGGTATGTCTCATTTGCCCAATCGACAAGCTGCTGCAAGCCCATATTCTCGGCGGTCTTCACCATGTTCTCGTAATTGGCAACCGCCTCTTCTTCGGATTTCGCCAGGTAAATCTTGACCTTCTCATTCTTGATCATCTCGTCGATTTTTGTTTTGAGCGTCTTTTCTTTGGAATCCGGCTGCGTTTGGATAAGACCGATCGCCGGTTTATAGGTCGTGATGGCCTTCGTCTCCATTAACGCTTGTGTTTTCTGCGCTCCGGGAACATAGGACAACATGCCTTCGGTGACCCCGTCATTGTACAAGTACCACCATTTGATTCCGTTGCCGTTAACGAAATCGGCATCCGATGGGTCGTATTTCAGATTTGGATAACCCGCTTCATTCCAGGTCCAATGTTCGCCTTCGACACCGAACATGGTCAATTTTTTGCCTTCGTCGCTTGCCAGGTATTGAATAAACTTGATGGATGCTTCCGGATCCTTATTTTTCTTCGTGATGAAGGTACCCGCAAATCCCAGGCCCGTACTCACGGCTTTGGCATCCTTCGACAATGCGCTCGGAAGCATTTTCAACGTAAAGGCGCCCCCGTTACTCTTGATTTTATTGTTGTCCGCTTCCGCAGCGGAAACGGTGTAGCCGTGAGCAAAGGCTTTGCCGCTTGTCACGTATTGATCGTCAATCTGATCATTCGCAAAAGCAAAATTTTCCGCGAGAATGTATCCGTTGCGATATAAGCTGTTCATAAACTTGAAATACTCCAGCATCTTCGGTTGTCTGATCGCATAATCGATTTTGCCGTCTCGTTCATACCAGCCATCAATGAGCGCTTCTGTGCCGAACTGCTGCATAAAATACTGCTCAACCCATTCCTTATCCAGAACCAGCGGAACCATCTCCGGGTGCTTCTGCTTGACCATGCCTAAAACTTTTACAAAATCGTCCAGCGATTGGATCGGCGGATTGCCGAGCTCCTTCAGAATATCTTCCCGAACGGCAATACCAGGATGGCCGTCGCTGCCAATCGAATATTTGTTTTGAGCCATTTCCTCCTGCGTAGCGAAGGAATTCCGCACCGTATAGAAATTGCCGTCGTCCATCGTATGGATCGCGATTCTCGTTTTGTCGATTTTGAAATCGGGCGCATATTTTTCGATCAACTCATTCCAGGGATAGGACAGCTTCGAGTCCGACAGCCGATCGATGTTAGCATACGTGAAGACGAGGTCGGGCAAATCTCCTGAAGCGATCATCAGCGGCAGCTGCTTATCGTCGGTTGCTACCGTGACATTCAGCTTGACTCCTGTCTTTTCGGTAATTTTCTCGGCTACCGGGCCTTTCCATTCCTTAACGGGATACCACGGCGCATCGATAAACAGCGATAATTCCTTCACGCCGCCTGATGATGCCGAAGAATCACCGTCCTGCTTCGCGGCCGAGTTCCCGCCGTTACCGTTGCCGCCGCAGGCGGACAGCATTGTAAAGACAAGCACCGCAGACAGTGCCGCAGCGAGCAGCTTATAGCTCTTGATTGTTTTCAAGTGTACCCCTCCAATGGATTTACTGGTATTTTAATGTAAGCGGTTAAATATAGAAACAACGATTTACCCTTTCACAGATCCTAACATAATTCCATGCACAAAATATTTTTGCAAAAACGGGTATACGCATATGATCGGCACGATGGAGATGACCATCGCCGTCACCTGCAGCGAGAAGCTTGTCACTCCGGCCGAAGCCGAGGCGCTGTTTGCTACGGCAATGGAATCCAGAGGCGTGTTGCTCTTGTTGATCACTTCCATCATCCGAAAGGTAAGCGTCCTCAAGTTTTCCGATTGCACGAAATAGGCGGAGTCCAGCCATGAATTCCATTGGCCGACGCCCATAAATAACGCCATCGTGGCGAGTACCGGCGTCGAGACCGGCAGGATGATCCGAAAAAAGATCTTGAGTTCGCCAGCGCCGTCGATATGCGCAGATTCTTTCAGTTCGCCCGGGATTTCGCGGAAGAACGAGATGGCAATAAGCAGGAAAAACGTGTTGAGCAAGGACGGCACGATGTACACTGCAAATGAATTAAGCAATCCGATCGAGCGCAGCACAACATAATAAGGAATCAATCCGCCGGAAAAGTACATCGCGAAAATGATGACCGTAAAATACGTTTTGCTGAACAACAAATCACGGTGCGAAAGGGCGTAAGCGACCAGGCTTGTCAGCAGCAGTCCCAATGCCGTACCCGATATCGTCCGGGCAACCGTGACCAAAAAGGCTCGATACCACTTCGGATCTTCCAGAAAAATTTTGTAATTTTCCAGAGTTACGTTTCGGGGCCACAAATAAATGCCTCCCAGGAGCGTATCGGAGCCTTTGTTAAACGAGGCGATGAATACATAATAGAATGGATACAGCATGATGAGCATCAATATAAACAACATGATGTAAATAAAGCTGTCAAAAATAACATCCTTCTGTCTTTGGCTCTTCAGCACCACCAGCCCTCCTTTTTAGAATAAGCTTGACCCTGACACCCGCTTGGCAATGAAGTTACTGGAAAATATCAAAATGACCGAGATGACGGACTGAATGAGATCGATTGCTGCCGCGTAGGAGAATCGCCCGTCACTCAGACCAACCTTGAATGCGTACGTCTGAACAATTTCCGATGTCGGATTGTTGATACTGTTGCCGTATAAGTAGGCTTGTTCGAAGTTGGAGCCAACCAGACCGCCTCCGAGAATACTGCCAATGGTCAACACCAGCACGACGACGATCGTTCCTCTGATTCCCGGAAGTGTGATATATCGGATCCGTGCCAGCCTTCCGGCACCATCCATCTCGGCAGCTTCGTAAAGCGAAGGATTAATCCCGGTGATGGCGGCCAGGAAGATGATCGTCCACCAGCCCATTTCCTTCCAAATCGCACTGCCGACGGCAAGCCCCCAGAAATAGTTCGGACTCGTCAAAATGTTGAGCGGTTTGTCAATCAGCCCGGTTTCGACCAGGGCCCGGTTTACCATGCCAACATCCGCAGACAGGAAGGCGTAGGATACTCCGACGACAACAACCCAGGAAATAAAATGCGGCAGGTAGCTGATCGTCTGAACGAATCGCTTGAACGCCATATTTTTCACTTCATTCAACAGGATCGCAAGCAAAATCGGTGCGGGAAAAGCGAAGATGACCTTCAGTAAGCTCAGGACAAGCGTGTTGCGTACAATCGTGGCAAACTGATAATCATGGATGAATTCATCGAAATATTTCAAACCGACCCACTCGCTGGTAAAGATCCCCTTGATACCATTTGAAATACTGTAGTCTTTAAACGCCATAAGAATACCGAACATCGGCGTGTACGAGAAAATCAGCAGAAAGATCATACCCAGCCCTACAAATACATGCAGTACTTTTTGCTTTTTGAACCGCTTCCATAATTGGTGCTGCTGGCCGCCGTGATCCGCAGTTCTCGTAAACTGTGCATCCAAATCCATATGCGCTCCTCCTTTATTGCTAGTCTATCCTCTTGACCCACCTGCTCGTAAGCCAACATTCTTAAGAAAGCGTTGTCATTTTTTAATACTCGGCCCCCATGGCTTTATCATTAAAAGATCACACAAACCAAAAAGCAGTTCCGGAAAATGCTCGGAACTGCTTGCGTATTTTTTTGGGAAGCTGGTTCCCGGGCGGCTTACTCTAAAATAAACGAAGCCAGATCCGCGCTTCCGCTGCCTGTGTACGTAAAATATAGAGCCTGTATGCCATCCGGAATGACGAGATCCGTTGAATATTCCGTCCATATATTCGTAAAGTTAACGGGTATTTTACCGAGAGCCGGGCCGTCCCAAGCCGTTTTAATTTCAAAGTTGCCCTGGCAATAACCACGCACCTTGATTGTCACCTTCCGGATTCCTTGGCAGTCGAAATACTTGAAACCGGCAGTAGCGGAGTCTGTCATGTTAGCGATGTATCCGATCTCTTCGTCTCCGTCTCTTCCCTCCTGCGTGATCTTCGGAAAACGGCTGTCCATCCATGCCCCTGAGCCAAAACCGCCTGTATACAATTCTTCGTCTTTACAGAACAGATTACATGCCAAGTAGGCGTGGTATTCACCGCGACCCACAAGCGGGCCGTCATTAGGACCGCAAGAGGTCATTTCCACTTGAGGAATCGTTCCATCCTCCCGAATGACGATCGGTTCGATGCAGCCCTGCCGGCTAAAAGCCGTACCGTTGGTATGGCGATGATAAAATATGAACCATCTATCGTTCATTTCCACAATGCTTCCATGGTTATTACCGCCGTAATACATCGGCTTGTCCGCCGGTTTGTAGGAATCGATATGAAGATCATTGTTGCTTATGATGACGCCCTGATAAATGAAGCCTTTTGTCGGAAATTTACTGGTGGCATAACATAATTCATGCATGACAATCGATGAATAGACAAGATAATAGGTATCACCCTTCTTTCGGATGGAGGGAGCCTCAAAAAATTCATGCCCTTCAAACCCGCTTCCCGTACTGTAAGGTTCACTTGGGGCGACAAATACAGGTTCCTCCACAATGGTAAGCATATCTTCACCAAGCACCGTGGCCATTGCGCCATGTCTGGATTTATCCTTGGGTGCACAGAAGCCGGTATATAAGTACGTCTTCTTCCCTTCTGTCAATACACCCGGATCAAACTGGGGCTCGTCTCCTTCTCTTTCGCCCAAGCGTGTACCCTCCGCGTACCTTACGTATCCGTAAAATTCATACTTTCCAGCAGGTGTATCGCAGACGGCAACCGAAACAACCGGAACCTTATCCAGGACATAATAAAGATAATAACGACCATCCGGTCCGACTGTGACGTCAGGCGCATAAAGACACATTCTGCCATCAGGATTTAGCGGGTCATCCGTTTTGGTGTAGATCACGCCTTCGTACCGCCAGTCGCCTAGATCATTCACGGGTGCCGACCAGCAAGCGTAGTCGTTTAAACAAAACACATGTCCGTTAAAGCGGTCATGCGAGCCATATACATAAACTCTGTCGTTAAAAACGTACGGTTCCCCGTCAGGTATGTATTCCCACGATGGGAGATAGGGGTTTAGCCCTTGTTTTTTCATCATAAACGTTCACTCCTTTAAATATGACTTCACGCTTCTTCATACGCCGAGCTGCCATCTTTAGCAAAGGAAAAACGGCGGTTGAGGCTGGAATCCTCTTCTAAGTCCAAATATACGGAATACGCTTCTTCCTCAACTCTGAATAGCGGTATGAATTTCGCTTGTTTGACTTGGTCATCGTCAAGGGCAAACTCCAGTTGCTTCTTTTCCGCCCTGACGAATCTTTCGTTGATATTTGCATTTGACATCCCTTGCAAAAGCGAACCTTGCCCGATTTGAGCCAGTAACACGGTGCTAAACATCACCGCTGCCAAACGGTCTGAACCTTGGAGCGGAACCAAATGCAGGGAAGCCTCTATTTCAATTTCAATCGTATCCTGATCCTGAAAAACACGTTGAATCCCGACGTACCCGTTTTCCCTGATAAGTTCGATCGGAGCGGAATTGATTTTTACAGCTTTAACTGCTTTTTCCTTGAGCATTAATTTGAAAGCTGACGGTCCGGCTGCATCAACCACGAGCTTGGACGTAAGCCCATCGGGGAATTCCGTATGCTGTGTGATTGTGACATGCTTTTCTTTCCAAACCACAGCAGATGGAATAAAGGCATTCATCAGCAGAGCATCCCCGCTTTTAAACCAGATGTTCTTCTGCAGTTCGCTCATTGCCTCAATGCCTGAGGCGGTACAACACCAGAAGGAATCGTACGGATCGCTGAATTTTTTGATCGCGCAGCTGCCCATCGGCTGGTGGTATTGCGAAAGGCCCGTTTCATCGCTGGCGCTATTCAACACCGCATTGTATTTCAGCGATTCCATATGATCCAGATACTCAACCGCCCCGTACCATTCAAACAACCGCTCCAGAATCCTTTCCGTATTATGCGCGCAGCAACTCTCGCATTCGCCGCCGGTCAATGCATCTGCCAGCTGTCCGTAGCCTCCCCAGTGCTCCGATTTTTCGGAAACTCCGCCTTTGATAAAATGGGTGGCCTTTGAGCTGTTGTTTCCGTTGGCAAAAGTTCTTCCCTTTAAGTAAGCATAAAAATTCAAGGCCGCCGTTCGATATTTTTCCTCGCCCGTAAGGTCAAACCGGTGCATTGCCGCTATAATCATCGGCAGGTGAGTGTTTGCGTGCAGATTTTCAAGCACATCCTTGCCGTCCGCAAGATGATCCAGGAAATAATCCCTGTCGAAGAGTTGGGCCAGCTCAAGTATTTTGGCATCGCCGGTGATGTCATACAAGGTGTACAGGGCGTCGCCGATCCCACCGTACTCATTTACAGGGTTCACCTTCGTACAACGCAGAATCCCATCGATTTTCCAGAAGGAAAGCTTTTCAAAACGTCCGTGAATGTAGTGGGCCAGATTTACGGAAAGAGCCAGAGCTTTTTCACTGCCGAGATACGCATAGCAATCGACTAACCCCTGGATATTCTTGTGCAGGGTGTAGTACGGCGCCCATACATTTCGATTTTCCTCGAATTCGAGCGTATCGAGCTTCTCCTCTTCGAAAGCGCTCAAATATCCGTTAGGCTTAGCGCATAACTCCATCATATCGACGATTTCATTTGCTTTTGATTTCAACCCCTCGTCCTGATCGGCAAAGGCAAATTTGGAACAGGCAGACAGATAATGCCCGACGAAATGTCCTCGGAGACCGCCATCTTCGCTTTCCCACCCGCCCAAGGGCACCGCGTTGGACGGAAGCCCGGCGTTCATTTTGAACGTATGCATAAGCCGGTTCAGATCAAATTCAACAATATACTTTTTTACAAGTTGTCTGCGAAATGCAAAGGAACTGTCTGTCAACCTTACTTCATCAAGGCGAAAGTTGGTAAACAAACCGTTCACCTCTTTTCCATCGGTTATGATCCATACCATAAAAATGTATGAAACCCGGATTTTATGAATATCACTACTCCTTTCCCTAAGGATGTGATTTAATATAATGATATTATTGTTGTTTTTGAATGATCTAGCATTTAATCGCGTACTATCGTCACTATATTACGATTTTTAGGAGAGCCCAAATGTACGAGCACCGGTACCGAGAAAACAAGCTGCACGGAGTTCCCGGCTTCCCCCTGTATATATACAAAGTGGAGCATCAAGCCGGGGTTCATTCCATTCTCCCCGTCCATTGGCATAATGAGATGGAAATCATTTATTTGTCCAAGGGAACGGCCACATTCCGAATCGAAAGCCGGGAGTTTGCTATCCGTGAAGGAGAAGCGCTGGTCGTTCACCCAGGCGAACTCCATTCGGGAATTAACGATCAAGATATGGGGATATGCTATTACTCGATCGTATTTAAGTTATCCTGGTTGTCTTCGCTCCAAGCGGATCGAATCCAGGAGCTGTTCCTTGGGCCAATCCTGCTTGGGGAACTCCGACTTCCCGACTTATTATCGGTTTCAGGCGGCACGCCTCCCGAATTGTTGGGCTATATAAAACAGATCCTTGTTCGTTACGAGAACCGTTCACCCGCTTACGAGCTGAGCTTGAAGGGCCTTCTCCTGCAACTGATTGCAGATATGTGCCAGTTCGGAATGATGGAACAAAGAGCAGAGCCGCGAAACAGCCCCGGAAACGAATATAACCAGCAAATCAAAAAAGTGCTGGCTTTTATGGAAGAGCATTCTCACGAAAAGCTAGCATTGGATCAGTTGGCTGGCGTAGTTTCTCTCAGCCGCTCCCATTTTTGCAAATTTTTCAAAACGCAGACCGGGATGCGGCCGATGGAATTTCTGAATTTTATCCGCATCAACAAAGCTGCTAATTTGCTGAGCACAGGATCGTACAATGTGCTTGAGGCTGCTCTGGAGTCTGGCTATCAGCATGTCAGTTATTTTTCCAAATGGTTCAGGTTCTATATGAATATGACGCCTTCACAGTTTAAATCCTATTATTCCGGAATGTAGAACAGTAGGATGCTTTCTTCAACATTAGCCTTGAGTTCTTAGCCGCCGCGCCGGCACAATAGGAGGAGAACTTCAAAAAGCCGCAATCATGCGGCTATTCAAATGAAAGGATTTAATGGCACGTACAACTAAATGTTTCTTTGAAGTTTAACCTGACATTCAGAAGTTGTTGCAGTGACGTACTCCATATAATTCACAGAGCCGTTAAAGTTCAAATAAGCTTCGTACCGCATGCGGATTGCGGGTAAGGTGATCAAATCCAAAACATTTTCTTTGGGAACCCACCTGCATTCGCTCGTCTCCTCAGACGTCGCTAACTCTCCCCCCACAGCTGTACACACGAAATCAAACATGACCTTCGTAGGAACATCTGTTACACCGTCATACCACTTATGGATCGCTGTATTTGAAACCACACTGATTAAATGGCTAACCGTGGCGTCTATTCCACTTTCCTCTTTGATTTCACGGATCACGCCATCCATCAGGTTTTCGCCAACTTCAGTGATTCCCCCAGGATATACCCAACCGTCGTCATGCGCTTTTACTAATAGGATATTTCCCTTTCCATCTTCTACAATACCGCCTGCAGATACGATATGTGTCGGAAACGCCACTTCATAACCTCCTTCGCTTGATGATTTGTCTATGTATTCCTCTTGCTTCATGCACTTTCCTGCTTTTATGGAAAGGATGGTATGACCCACAAGTTCGAACCTTGAGCACAGCAAATCATACTTGGGCATATTTTATGAACGCTTCTGTATTTGAGCGAACAAAAAAAGAGTGTATCCAAGTTCAAATTTCACCTCGGATACACGCCTCTTTTACTTATTAAATCTTCAATCTAAAAATGCTTGTCGTAATGCCTCTAAGCCGTCTTGATAGATCCCATGGAACAGATCAATAGCCTCTTGATCACTGACCCCTGCCGGGGTGAAACTGCCAGACAGCCGTATGTGCCATGTTCATTACTCCCCTATTGATTTCATGTCGATAGGCAGCGGTGCATGGGGTGCTACCAGTTTTTGTTCGCGCATTTCTTCCCAGAAAGCTGCCGGAATGACTGTATTCAATGCAGCTTTGTCTTCTGCAATCCGCTCAGGACGACTTGCACCCGGAATGACGGCTGCAACCGCCGGATTAGCCAGCGAAAATTGTAAAGCAGCCGCCTTGATGCTGATTTGATGACGATCTGCAATATTTTTGATGTTCTCAACTTTTGCCACAATTTCCGGTGTCGCTTTTTGATACTCGAAGTGGGTACCTCCAGCAAGAACACCTGAGCTATAGGGTCCGCCGACAACAATGTCCATCTGATGTTTTACTGCCGCAGGCATAACTCGTTGCAGCGCACGCTCATGGTCCAATAAGGTGTACCGACCAGCCAGCAAAGATACATCCGGCTTGGCTTCTTCCAATTCCAGCATGAGTTCGATCGACTCTACCCGGTTTACTCCGAGTCCCCAGCCCTTAATGACTCCTTCTTCACGTAAACGTGTGAGCGCACGGAATGCCCCGGTTCGGGCCGCTTCAAATTGCGAAATCCACTCATCACCATAAAAGTCTTGCGCCACATCATGGATATAAACAAAGTCCAGACGATCTGTTTTTAAACGTTTCAAACTATCCTCGATCGAGCGAAGAGTCGCATCCGCACTGTAGTCGTTGATGATTTTATTCTTACGGCCGAATTCGAAAAGTCCCCCTTTTTCCCCTAAATCACGTGCAGATGGATCTTCCAATTCATCCGAAATAATTCGGCCTACTTTTGTACTTAAAACGTACTCATCCCGGTTTCTTTTCGACAGTGCTTCACCCAGACGAATCTCCGCCAAGCCAGATCCATACAGCGGAGCTGTGTCAAAGTAACGGATGCCGCTCTCCCAAGCTGCATCTACAGTGGCTATAGCTTCTTCCTCCGGGATATTGCGATACATATTGCCTAGCGGCGCCGTACCAAATCCAATTTTTCCTTGCAGTAAATTTCTCATCTAAGATGTCCTCCTAGGATATATAATTCAATTTGATAGTGCATCGATATGGAAACTAATGCCTAATCAAATCAACAAATGTCATTTTATCGTCTAACAAAAATAGATTATGAAGCATTTAAACAGAGAAGGAAAGTACGCACTTTGAAGTACTATAGGCACCAAAAAGTACTCTACTCCCTACATCCGTCTATTTGTTCTAGTCCTCGGTTTTGTCCGGTAACGTTTATCGTAAAAAAACAAATAACCGCAATGATGCGGCTTCTAAGTGTGATACGTACGAGCAAATAAAAAGACAGCCGATAATAATGACGGCCGCCTTCTAACCTGCTTCATGATTAAATATGCTGATCGATTCCCGAAATCTCAAATGGATGGAGAATTTTCTGAAAGGCTCTGTGCCCTTTCTTGAGGTGGTACATCGAGGCTAATGTTACCCAGTTGTCAATCTTCGATGGCCTGATAGACCGTAGTCCAGAAGTCGTGGATAAGCCGTGCTGAATCCGGGGTAGACATCCCGACTTGGGTGAGAAGAATACCCGTGAGCTGGTTGTGCGGGTCGGCGTAGGTCGAGGTGCCGCTTCCGCCGTCCCAGCCGATTTGGCCGATGGGCGCGTAGTCACCACGGTAGGTGCGCACCGCCATCCCGAAGCCCCAGCCGCCGTGCTGCCCTTGACCGAATGACACGTGGACATTGTTGGTGGCCATGGCGTGTCGGGCGGCTTGCTGCTCGGGCGTAAGGCGGTTAGTGGTCATCAGCTCAACGGCGGGCCGGGACAGGATCCGTTCGTTCCCGTGCATCCCCTGATTCAACAGCATTTGAAAGTACGCGTGGTAGTCATCAACAGTGGAGCAAAGTCCGCCTCCGCCGCCCTGGAACGCCGGAGGCTGGCTGTAGCGTCCCCCTTCGGCTTCGTCCCACACGGTGAACTCACCGGTCTGCGGGTTGGGGGCATAAAGGGGCGGCAGGCGGTCGCTCTTGTCGGCGGGCACATGGAAACCGGTGTCTTTCATGCCGAGGGGATCGAAGATGCGTTCGCGCAGAAATGTCTCAAATGATTGACCCGTGACCCTGGCCACGAGTACGCCGAGCAGATCGTTGCTGATGTGGTACTGCCAGCGCTCTCCGGGCTGGTGCATCAGTGGAAGCGCACCAAGACGGCGCATCCACTCATCCGGCTCGGGCATCGGTTCCGGCAGATCAGGCGTGAGCCCCTGCTCGAAAATCGCGTTCATGATCGGCGTGCCCAGCGACGTCATATCCATACCAAGCCCGAATGTGGAGGTCAAAATGTCCCTTACGGTGATCGGACGCCGCGCCGGCACGGTATCGTCCAGCGGGCCGTCGACTCTCTTCAGCACCCGCCGGTCGGCGAGTTCGGGCAGCCACGGATCTACCACATCGTCCAGCCGCAGCCTGCACTCGTCAAGCAAGACCATCGCCGCAGCCATCGTGACCGGCTTGGAAGTGGACGCCATCCGGAAGATCGTATCCCGGCGCATCGGTACGCCACCGTCATGGCGCATCGTGCCGATCGCTTCGACATGCGTTTCACCGTTCCGGCTGACCAGGGCGACGAGCCCGGGAATTTTCCCCGATTCAACATGCCGCGCCAGCACGTCGCGCATTTTTTGCAGCCCGGTTTCGGAGAAGCCGCTGCTGCTTTTTCCCGATATCATCTTTTCCATTTGGATGACCTCTCTTTTCTTGTTATCAGCCCTATGATTCTCTCTTGTCATTCATGCTTTGAAGCCCTTTGTCAAAAAGGTATATTAGCTGCATCAACGAGACGAAATATCGGCAAGTAAAAGATGGCTCACCCCCTGTTCCGGGTATCCAAATCGAGATATGTACTAGATCACCGTAACCTTGGACAAATTGGCATCCATGCCCTTGAGCGCGGCAAAGGTCAGCTTATCCATCGTCGCCCCGTCAAAGCAAACGGTTTTGATGGCACGATAATACTTCTTGGTCAAAAGAGACCCTTGGAAAGATACATTCTTGAGCGTCGCGCCCTTGAATGAAACTTCTTTCAATCCAGCTTTATCGAACTTGACGCCGACGAAGATTTGACCATCGAAGCGCTGCCCTGTCAGATCGGAGGACGTGAAGTCCACCCCGTCGAATACACAGTTTTCAAAAACGGTTTTGGTAAGAGCGGTCATCGTCAGGTTGACGTCAGTCAGATGAACGCCTGTGAATTTTGCTCCGGCCAGCCATGATTTGCTGAAGTTCGTACGCACGAGGATAGATTTATTGAAGCTTGCATTCGCAAGGTCCAGGGTGGATAAATTGCAGTCGGTCAGATTGGCACCGTCGAAACGGGCTTCTCTCACGTCGCTGTTTTTAAAAGAACTGCCGGTCAAGTCCGCGTTCGTAAAGTCGGAGCCCCGGAGCGCACTTGCTGTAAAATTACCCTGATGGGCGGTAACACCCGCAAAGTCGCTATCCTTCAAGTTGCTCGCACTGAGGTTCGTCAGCACCTTCCGCTCGAGCGACCGGGAGAGGTTTGCCACCTCCAGTACGGTTTGTTCAATGTCGCCGATGCTGTCGATGGTCATTTCCAATGCCGTTTCATCGTCCTTCCCCTCGGCTTTCAATTCACGGAACCGCTCCTGTAAATCGGAGTGCAGGTCCGCCTTTAATTCGCTGACGCTCTTCACCCCGTCGTACGGTGCAAAAACCCCATTCAGATAGTTCGTCAATTTCTCGTTCATCCCATCGACTCCCCTTATAACAAGTTCTCAAGCACACGCTTGGCGTACTCCCAGTTGCTTTTGTTGCGCTCGTACGTTTCCTTGCCCTTCTCGGTAATTCGAAAATATTTGCGCCGTCCGCCCTGCGATTCATCGCCCCAATACCACTCGATATCTCCGTCCCCTTCAAGCCTCCGGACGCTGGAATACATCGTGGCTTCCTTTAGTTCGTACTCACCTCCCGAACGTTCGGCAATCAGCTTGACAATTTCATAACCGTAGCGGTCCGCTTCGGATAATAATCGTAAAATCATCGTGTCGGTATGGCCTCGCAGCAGGTCGGATGTGATTTTGTTGTCACTCATACAATCACCTCCATATCTGCATAATACAATTCACTACTGTGACTGTCAAGGTAATTAATTTATTAAAACACTTTGCTAAAATTCCTTTTTCGCTAATTGTGATTAGTTAACATAACTTAATTATGGTTAACCAAATAAGCTCCATGTTTTTTTTCTCGTCAACGTGATATTTGTTCTTTGCTTTCGGTTTTGAAAAATCATATCTTGTTAAAACACAAAAAGCCGCAGCGCCGCGGCTATTACGCGTATATGCTCATGTCGTCTTACGTGCTTTGATTCAGCATAGGCCACTTCTCTCTAGCACGATGATGCTGTAATTAAAAGCTTTGCCTACAATTTAATCAACACTTTCGTTCCGTCCTGAGCCTGGACATCGACCAGAACCGTACCTTTGCACCGCTGCAGTTCCTTGATGAGCTGCCTGATCGCTTGCTGCGTGCTTGCGTTCTCAAGAATTGACAGCAGCAATTCAGTCCCGAATCGTCTGCCGTCCGAATCGAAATCCTGATTCCGGCTCGGGTCCCCACCCACATGGCCGCCAGACTTGTTCATCCAATCCTTCATTTTGCGCTGAACTAAACCGGAAGTCAGAATACCGCTTCCCATGCGCAATACGGCATAAGGGACCGGAATCACAAAAGCATACCCTTTGCTCTTAACCTTAACAGTTATCATGGCCAATTACTCAATCACTACGGCGACGGTATTCCCGTCACCCATACGGACATCAACGATTTGCCCGTCAAGCTCGTTTTCGATTGCATCGATCAGCAGATCGATATCGATATTCTTCACATATTCCGCGGATTGCGGAATATTAGATGCGATGCTGTGCCCCGCTCCGAGAACCGCCTTCACCAGTTTAATCGGTAAATTAATGCTGACATTATCGTTTTCTTCAGTTGTTACTCGAATTTTCAACGTTTTGTCTAAATAACGGCCGGAACCCGATGACAATTTCTTCGAATAGTCTGGTTTCCCAAGTACCTGCACGGCTTGCGATGGATGTGCCATTTGCTTCTCCTGCAGTGCATTAATCAACTCCGTTGCCTTTTCAGAATCAATTTTGCCTTCCTGCATCATGGAGAGCACTTTGCTGATTTCTTCTCTCATCGTTTCTTCCTCCTTATTCATCCTTCAACATTCTGACCGCTTCGTCCGCGGTAATTTCGCCATTCTCCAGCATGGAAATGACCTTCTTCTCATCGACTTCCTGCTTCTTACGCGTATCGTAACCGAGGGCCGTGATGATATCATTGAGCTTGCCGCGAACCGTCGGGTAAGATATGCCGAGCTCTTTCTCTACTTCCTTGATGTTGCCCCTGTTCACAAGAAAGGTGATTACAAAATGGAGCTGTTCAGGTGAGAGTAGAGCCAGCTTTGATAATTCAAACGTGTTCTCAATCGTCGTCCTGCAATGTCCACATTCCAGCTTGACTGCGTGCAGCGGATGGTCGCATACAGGACACTGTGTGATGATGGGATACTTCATACTCTACTCCTTTCTTTTTTTGAATTATAAAACAACATATTCAATTTGTAAAACCAAAAAATCAATAATTTTAATATCTAAGTTAAAATTATTGATTTTTTTGTGCCTATAAAAAATATTTTAAATTTTAATTTTAATAAAATTGAAAATCACCACGGATCCATAGGCATGATATTTAGCTTTCCCTTGGTCCTTTCTCAACCCGAGAAGTATCCACTTGAACCGGGATATATACAGTCATTTTCAAGTCGGGGTAATCGGCAACCGTAAGCGACTGGTGCTCGAAAGCGAGCTCACCGAGCCTTGGGTGATTGAACCTTTTAAGTCCCAGCGGGATACCGAGCACTTCATGATGATCCCACCATTGATTGAACATTTCGCTCGTCTTCTTGAGCAGATCAACCAACTCTTCGAACGAAGGATCGCCAATATGCTGTCCGTAGCTGGTCCGAAATTGGGCTAAGAGGCTCTGGGCTACATACGGCCAGTCCGGAAGCAAATCGGGGTAATCGGGACGGGCAAACATTCGCCACAAACTGTTTCTTTCCAGAACGTTCATTTGGTTAAAGTCGCCAAACAGCTCGCAAGCCGCATGATTCCAAGCAAGCGTGTCCCATCGGGGTCCTCTTATGTAAGCGGGAAAAGGCTCTAGTTTATCCAGCATACGCTGCAGGGACGGATCCATGTGAATGTCGGACATCCAATCCTTGGCGGGTGGACGGTGTTCCGCAAGCGTATACAAATGCAGCAGCTCATACCGGTTCAATTGGAGAGCTTTGCCCAAACTATCAAGAACCTGTGCAGAAGGCCGGACGTCCCGTCCCTGTTCCAGCCACGTATACCATATGTTGCTGACCCCGGCGATGTCCGCCACTTCTTCACGGCGAAGACCCTTGGCCCTCCGATGCGGTGCGCTTTGGATACCAAGGTCGGCCGGGGATATGCGCGTTCGGCGCGATTTCAAGAATGCGCCTAACTCTTTGCGGCGTTTCAAATCTTCTTCCATCCTCTTCCCTCCGCTCTATCTGCATATGAAATCATTTTTCACGTGCATTCTTGCTAGGTATTATTTTTTATAATCGTATAAACGGTATTCTTACGAAAAGACCTTTTTCATCTAGGATAAGGATATAACTTGATGGAGAAAGGTGATTGAAATGACCATGACTAGTGGAGAGCGCGTCGATTCTCGCAGATGGTGGGCTTTGGCGGTGGTGTTGGCAGCGACATTTATGGCTTTGCTTGATTCTTTTATCGTTAACGTTGCGATTCCGTCCATCCAAGCCGATTTACGGGCAAGCGCCTCGGACATTCAGTTTATTCTTGCGGGCTATACGCTGGCTTATGCCGTGCTGCTCATTACCGGGAGCCGGCTCGGCGATATGTTTGGGCGAAAACGTCTGTTTCTCATAGGGATGTTAGGATTCGTAGTCGCTTCGGCGCTATGCGGTGCGGCTCCCTCCTCGCTGTACCTGATCCTGTTTCGCGTGCTTCAGGGCATAACGGCGGCGGCCATGATGCCGCAAGTGCTCGCTATGATCCAAGTGAGTTTTCCCGAGCGTGAAAAAGCGAAAGCCATCGGTTTGTATGGTGCGACCATCGGCATCGCCACCGTATCCGGGCAGCTGCTCGGGGGTTACCTTATCAGCCAAAATCTGTTCGGCTTGGGATGGCGTTCCGTGTTTCTCGTGAACGTCCCCATTGGTGTGGCTGCATTACTGGCCGGAATCCCGCTGCTTCAAGAGTCGCGCAACCCTTCAGCCAAACGGCTTGATCTGGCCGGCGCAATCATTTTAACAGCAAGCCTGTTGGCGCTGGCATTTCCACTTGTTCAAGGCCGTGAGGCTGGATGGCCCGCATGGTCGTTCATCTTGCTTGCCTGCTTCCCGGCAGGTTTGACACTGTTTATTATATATGAGCGCAAAATGCTTGAAAATGGAAAATCGCCACTGCTCTCTCCTTCACTTTTCCGGGATCGTTCCTTTAGCCTCGGCATATCGCTCATACTCGTCTTTTATGCGATCGCTTCGGCATTGTTCTTCACGTTGGCGGTTATGCTCCAGCAGGGCTTCGGCTATTCTGCTTTAACGTCGGGGTTAACCTATTTGCCCTTGGGAATCGGCTTCTTCCTCGCTTCACTGGCATCACCTAAGCTCGTGAGCAGGTTCGGACCGGCTGTTCTGTTAGTAGGAGCTATAATTACGGCAGGCGGCATCGGTTACACTTTGGAAATTGTCCATCATCACGGCGGCCATCTGGTTTGGATGGCGCTTTGGCCGAGCTTGTTTATCATTGGCATTGGGCAAGGCGCCTGCGCGGCGCCGCTCATTGGAACCATTCTGTCCAAGGTCCGCCAGGTGAATATCGGCGCGGCTTCCGGTGTTTTAACGACTGCAACCCAGCTTAGCACCGCGCTAGGCGTATGTTTCGTCGGAATCTTCTTCTATCGTGCTTTGGATATTTCAGCTTTGCTTGACTCGCATACCCGTTATGCACACGCCTTTACCATCGCGCTGGAATTTGTTCTGATCTTGTCCGTCATCTATGCATTCCTGCTGATATTCTTACTGAAAGCGGGACAGCAACGGCACCCTGAAAAGCTGTCAGTGCTTCGGGGCAGAGGGGTTGATTCGTATGGCCAGCTACCTGAATCAAATCCGTTTCAATGATATCCCGGTATCAGATCTGGAGTATTCGCTTGAATGGTATCAGTCCGTTCTCGGATTTGATGTTCAATATAAAAATGACGATATCGGAATATTACGTTTGGAGCGCGGTCCAGGATTAATTCTTACCCGATCTGATAACAGGTCATCCCATGGAAAAATAAGCACGGAAGGAAAAGCTGTTCCTATGATCGGACTTGAGACTCATCAAATTGATAGGCTCTATCGCTTTCTTTGTGAAAAAGGCGTTCCGGTTACACCCATCCGCAATGAAGACATTGGCCGCTTCTTTGGGTTTATTGACCCTGATGGACACAGATACTCTGTCCTGAGAGTTAATCATTAAAGCATCGATGGTTGACAACCTTTTTATTCATTTGGGGTGGAGCTCCATTTTTCTCCCCATTGGCGCATTTGAAAAAGTACTTCCCTATACTCTCTCCCTTTTTCCGTTAAAGAGTACTCGACGCTAATAGGATTTGTTGGGTAAACCTGACGATTTACGATTTTATAATGTTCTAAATGCCGCAAAATATCGGTTAAAGATTTGATGCTGATGGTGCTCAAATTCCGGCGCAGCTGATTAAAGCGCTGAGGACTATAATACAATTGAGAGATTACCAGGAAAGCCCATTTGCTGCCTATCACTTGTAACGCTTCGTTAACTGCGGATAGGCATTTTTGTTCATCACTTGGGTTCAAGCAATCACTTCCTCACAAATTACTTACTATTCGTAAGTATAACTCAACAAAGTGTCTCCTTACAAAGAAATCATATATGATTTACACTTTCAATTAGTTATTCCATTACCTTGAAGGAGGAAGCATATGACTACGCTTCAGAAGACGATTTTGGTTTTAGGAGCCACAGGCCAGCAAGGGGGTGCGGCAGCGTCACATCTGCTTGCTGATGGCTGGCAGGTGCGTGCTTTCACACGTGATCTTTCAAGTACGGCAGCCCAAACCCTTGCTCAAGCGGGTGCTCAATTGTTCCGTGGGGATTTGGGAGATCGCGCATCGCTGGATGCTGCCATGCAAGGAGTGCACGGGGTCTTCAGCGTTCAACCACCTACGTGGGAGCCTAGCGATGCAAGAACGGCCGAAGAAATTCGTTGGGGTAAAAATGCAGCCGATGCGGCGAAAGATGCCGGGGTTCAGCATTTCGTTTATTCATCGAATAGCGGTGCTGACGTACAGTCTCACTTTCGTTATTTTGCCAAGTGGGAAATTGAACAATACATTACGACGCTTGGCCTTCCTGCAACGATCTTGCGCCCGTCGGGATTTATGGAAAGTTACGCCAGTCCGTTTTATGGTATTCAGCATGGGACATTGGCTGAAGCCACCAACCCGGACGTACCTGTACATTGCATAGCTGTGGAAGACATCGGTGCGTTCGTCAAGCTGGCCTTCAAACATCCCGACAAATTTCTGGGCAAAACGATCGAAATCGCCGGTGACGCACGGACTCCGCCTAGCATTGCCTCAGCCATCACTCGTGCGACAGGCCGCCCGATAAGCTATGTACAAATCCCTATAGAAACGATACGTCAGCACAACGAAACCTTGGCGCGGATCTATGAATGGTTAAACGGAGACGGCTACGAAGTCGATTTTCCAACATTGCGCAGCCTACACCCTGGTCTTATGGATTTTGACACTTGGCTGGAGAAGAAAGGGAAAGCGATGTTCGAAGTGCTTTTTCAAACGAACCAAACCAATTAAAGTTTATCATCCTGAAGTCTAACAGCCGCATTTAACGGAACGGGACGGCGTCCTGTCCCATCAACGGTGAACGCTCTAACAATTTCCTGACAATCCAGCCGTCGTCCCAAGTTCCTTCCTTTAGGTGCCTGCATGCATTCTCAATCAACCCCGCCCACCACATGGGCGTAATCAGTTCCCACTCCTCCAGCTCAAGAGGTGATACTTCATTATACCCATAAATCACCTCGTCGTACTTTCCCCGCCAAGAAAGAGCAAAGTCGCCTACTCGATGGTCCCAGTGCGCAAGCTCAAAATCGAGTATGCCGGAGAGCTTCCCATCCTGGAATCGCAGGTTCCAGGGTGTAAAATCCCCGTGGATCACGATCCCGGGTCTGGAATGAAGTTTCAGCTCCTCCACCCGCCTGCGGGCACGCTCCAAATGCCACCACAGAATCCGTATTTCCTCAGGGCGCTGCTTTTCATTTCGTGACAGCAATCGATCTAGCTCGGAGTCAAATAGAATCTCTTCGCACCGCCGCCAATCCTTGCGCTGACCGATTCCACTGAGTTTCCCAAGGTCTGAATGAAACTGAGCCATAAGCCGCCCCCTTGCACGCTGTTCGGCCGCCCGGTTGTCGACAGATGGCGGTTCACCGTAAAGATAAGGGAATAACCCCCAGATTTGCCCCTCCATCTCGAACGGCCCTTCAATAACGGAAGCCACAGGCCATCCAAGCTCAGCTATGCTTTTAAGCAATTTCACTTCATAATCAATCTCATCCAAATGAGTTTCTTTGTACCAGCGCCGTAATACAAGGTGGTCGTTCTTGAAATTTACCAGCCAATGCTGGTTGAGTCTCCCACCCAATGAACAGGCCACTTTGATATGAAACTGTTCAAAAAGCTTATCCAATGGCAGCGCCAAATCCGCACGATCGCTCACTTCTACTCCCCCTTCGATACAAATGTCATCCTACATGACATTCCGCTTGCCGAATATTTTGAATACTGAAAGCAAATAATGTGGCTTAAGAATAGGCTTGCAGAAAAAATTGGCAGGTGAACAGGTTGCAGCACATTATCTTCATTTGTGTCGATACGTTAATGAGCCAGGCGATTGATAAGGGAATCGAGCAAAACAAACTTCCAACTTTTCAGTTCTTGATGGAACACGGTCAATACTATAAGAATGTCGTCACCTCATTTCCCACCATGTCCGTGTCGATTGACTGCACACTGCTGACGGGAACGTATCCGGATGAACATCGTGTACCGGGACTGGTCTGGTACTCAGCACAAGACAAAAAAGTCATTAATTATGGCAGCGGATTTTGGGAAATCTACAGGAACGGAATCAACCAATATTTGAATGATGCCTTAATCCGTATGAACGGCGACCACCTGAATCCGCAAATACCGACCATTTTTGAAGAATTGGACCGTATGGGGTTACAATCGGGGTCCGTTAATGGTTTGATCTATCGGGGAAGCGCGGATCACCAGCTGAATTTTCCTTTTTGGATTCATATGCCGACAGCATTACCTAAAAATATCACGGTTAAAGGTCCGGATTTGTTTGCCTATGGAGCATTTTCAAATCCGCTGAAAAGCGTGAAAAGCTTGCCGGTGAGCCCCATCGGTAAGTTCGGCTTTAACAATGAATATTCGCTCGGAATGGTGACGCATCTTATTCAAAACGAGCAATTGCCTGATTTTCTGTATGTCTATTTCCCCGATCTGGACCAAAAAATACATAAACAAGGGCCGTCGGATTTGGATGGCGTGATCCGCACCGATCACCAATTGAAGACCTTGCTGCAGGCATTTGGTTCACCGGAAGAGGCTTTGGAAAAAGCCGTAATCATCATCATGGGGGATAACGGAATGGCTCATGTCCACCCGAAAAATCGCCAACCGGTCATTGATTTAGGGCAAATCTTGAACGAATACCGCATTTTACGGCAGGGAGGCGCCGTCACGGACCAGACCGAGCTTATTCTTGCCATCAATGATAGAATGGCTTATCTGTATAAGCTAACCTCACAATATTCTTTTGAGCAAATATCAGAGGTATTGAAGGCTGACGAAAGAATCGATATATTGGCTTGGAAAGACGATGATTGGATTCGCGTTGTTCGATCTGGATCATCCAAGAAATTCGCCTATCGGTCACAAGGAGACTTGGTTGATCCCTATCATCAATCATGGACATTGGCCGAAGATCACGAAGTGCTTGATTTACAAATCAATACCCAAAAGCATACGGTGGAATATGGACATTACCCCGATGTCCTCCGGCGATTGTCCGCTGCCTTACATTCCCATCATGGGGAATACATGGTCGTAACCGCAAAGCCGGGATATGAATTGAAGTACGGCAGTTCACCCACCCATATAGGAGGCGCAGGGCACGGGGGCATAAGTCAAGCGGAGTCGCTCGTTCCTCTAATAATTGCCGGTACAGACCATAAACCGGAATCACTGCGGGTCGTCGATTTAAAATCTTATTTTCTTCAACTTTTAAAGGTTTGAGCTGATTATAACATTGCTCTGCCCCAAGGTGATTGGTCTGATTTCATAAAGACATGATCAAAAATAACGCTAGCCGGGCTATACATATCCCGGTTTTTTTACGTTCTTATTTCTCGGTCTCTCCAACCCTTGAGGAGATGCAGGTGAAAGGTTATAATTTGATTACCATTTTTTAGAAAGCGGTGAGAAGATGGAGATTACCTGCGAGCTTGTACGCCGATTAATCGATAGTCAATTTCCGGAATGGGCGAATTTAGAGATAATGCCTGTAGAAAAAAGCGGCCACGATAACCGTACCTACCGACTGGGCAGTGAAATGACCGTCCGTTTACCAAGCCATGAACGCTACGCCTCGGCTGTTGAAAAAGAACTGACCTGGCTTCCCGTTTTCAAGCCGCTTCTTTCCGTCCCCATTCCGGTTCCGGTTGCCAAAGGAGCGCCCACGGACGAATATCCTCTTCCCTGGTCCGTGAACCTTTGGATTGACGGCGACACGGTCACGCACAGCAACATATCCGATCACAACCAATTTGCCGAAGATCTCGCCAGTTTTTTACAAGAGTTGGAGGCGATCGATGCAAGCCGCGGCGTCCCGGCAGGGGTCCAGAACTTTCATCGAGGGGGAAATCTTGCGGTATATGATGATGAGACAAGAACGATCATCGAAAAGCTATCCGGGCAATACGATCACAAGCTGCTAACGGAAATATGGGAGCTTGCCCTTGCGACAACATACCAATCAGAGCCGCTGTGGCTGCATGGTGATGTTGCCGTAGGCAATTTGCTCGTGAGGGATGGACGACTGTGCGGCGTTATTGATTTTGGAACGATGGGCGTAGGCGATCCTTCGAGCGACCTTGTGATGGCCTGGAACTTTTTTGATGAAGCCAGCCGCGGCCACTTCCTGAAGCGGATGGATTTTGATGAGGACACCATTCATCGCGCTCGCGGCTGGGCCCTATGGAAAGGGCTCATCACCTATGATTGGAATGAAAAGGGCTCGGAAGCTGCGGATTGGGGAAAGCATGTGGTGGACACCATTGTCCAGGATTACAAGCGGTTGTAAGGAAAGAACCTTAGTGCCTCTAGCCAATCCCTTCTATCCATATGATACGTTCCCCCACAATTCATCTTAACCAAACAAGTTCTTGTCTTTCGAAAAAGACGAGAACTTGTTTTTTTGTTTAATAAATGGTTCTGCGAACTACACGGCATGAATAGGGGAATTTGCAAGCACTTCTCCTGCCGTCTCTATAAAAGATTCTATGATTGGTGAAAGCCACTTGTCTTTATGCCAAGACATCTGGGTATACACGTGCAGATCCGGAATTTCCCATGGAAGAGCAACAAGGTCGCCCCGATCAACTTCAGCTTCTGTTACGATTTCAGGAAGGAAGGCAATACCGATTCCCGAAACGGCACATTGTTTAATCGCTTCAGCACTTTGAAACTCTAAATACGTAATACTATCTACTCCCTCTTTCTCAAATGACCGGTCGAACATGGTTCGGTAAGGACAGCCCTTTTCATTCGTCAGGAACACTTCTCCGTGAAAATCTTCCAGCTGCAGCAGGTTTCTTTTGGCGAGAGGATGGTCGGGAGCAGCAAAGAGGCGGAACCTCTCTTCCACCAACGGCTCCACGGCAAGTCCGCTCGAGCGAATGGGCTCATCCAGCATAAAGACGACATCGGCAGTTCCCTCAAATAGTGCTTGCTTGAGCTCCAGATTTGGAACGGAGCGGAAGATCAGACGAACCCCCGGATGCTGCGAGCGAAATCGTTGAAAGACAGCTGGGAGCCGATAGGCGCACACGACCTCATTGGCACTGATCGTCAGGGTGCCGGTTAAATCTTCATTGTCATGAACGGCGCTGCGAGCTTCGTCCAGTTTGTCCAGAACACCTTGAATGTGAGTTAAAAAGCGTATCCCTGCCGTCGTGAGAACAAGCTGCTTGCCCAAGCGGTCAAAGAGACGAACCCCAAGCTCATCTTCCAATGCTTTTATTTGCATCGTAACGTTGGAGGGGACGTAGTTTAGCACTTCCGCAGCCCGACTGAAATTTAATGTGGATGCAACCGTACGGAACGTATTCAGCTGGCGCAATTCCATCACACGCTCCCCTTTCATTTTCAATAATATTGAACACTGCTTTGAATTCTATTCACTTTTATTGAGAGTAACACAGAACTATACTGACAACAAGAAATACAATCTATTGGTTTCAACTTGAAAGGAGCAAACGATATGATGGATTATGAAATTTTTGATTTGGGTGACGTAACCTTGCAATCGGGAGTGACGTTACCGAGCGCTTTTCTTGCTTATAAGACTTATGGAAAATTGAATGAAAATAAAGATAATGTCATCGTCTATCCAACGGCATTTGGCGACCAGCATGTTCAAAATGAATGGTTGATCGGAGACGGCATGGCACTGGATCCGCGAGAATATTTCATCATCGTCCCCAATCTGCTGGGCAACGGATTATCCTCCTCTCCCAGCAACACGCCTCCTCCATTCGACCGGGCGAATTTTCCGCAGGTAACGATCTATGACAACGTTACATTCCAGCATCGGCTGGTGACCGAAAAATTCGGCATTGAGAAGATTGCTCTCGTTGTCGGTTGGTCCATGGGAGGCATTCAAGCCTACCAATGGGGGGCAAGCTATCCCGACATGGTGGAACGAATCGCTCCTTTCGCCGGAGTAGCAAAGACTTGGCCCCAAACGTATGTAGTCCTGGGCGGAATGAAAGCCGCGCTCATGGCTTCAGTCCGGTTCGATTCCAGCAAACTTGACGGGTTGACCTCTGCTGACATGCGCGCCGTTGGCCATGTCTATGCAGGATGGGGCGTATCTCAAGCCTTTTACAGAGAGGAAATGTATCGTGAGATGGGATTCAGCTCTTTGGCAGATTTTATGGCTGGCGTCTGGGAAGACAGCTTTATGAAGATGGATCCGCACAACGTGCTGGCCATGTTATGGACCGGCCAACATGCGGATATTAGTGCAAACCCCGCTTATAACGGGGATTTCGATAAGGCGCTGGGAAGCATTAAGGCGCATGCCTGCATCATGCCGGGAAGTACGGATCTCTTCTGTCCCGCGGACGATAGTGAATATGAGGCTAAGCACATACCACATGCGGTTTTTAAACCGATCGAATCGATCTGGGGCCATTTTGCCGGCCGTGGAATCAACCCTGCCGATAATCAATTTATTGATGACAATCTCAAACGCTTGTTGGCGATGAGTATAAATGAATAGTTCATTAAAATCATGACGCCTCATCGAACAAACCCTTGTCAGAGTAACAACAGCAGCCGATCCGTTGGATCGGCTGCTGTTGTGTTTATGCTGAGCTATAGTTTCCGTTCGTTGAACGAGCTTCCATTGGAATTTTCTGAATAGATACCGTCAAGAAACTCGATGGAAACGCGTTCTGCTTCGTTCCTTGGCACAATATCCGAACCTTGGCGTAGTCGCTGATACATCTGGATCGTATTTTTTAACGCATGATAGCAGCTTTCAAAGCTATGGATAGGGACCGTTCCTTGTAATTCCTCCATTTCCTTGAGGACATATTTCTCGAGCTTTCGGACTCCTCTCGGGGAATGACCGTTGTGGATGAGTACCAATGGTCCTAACACTGTATTCCGCATAAATGTTATCGTATCAATCACTTCGAATAATTCGCCTCTCCCTAATTTTGCAGCACAGTAATGAACCCATACCCAGAAGCGATCTTCGATCCATTGAGGCTGAGGGGAGGGGAACGATGCACTTGTATTATGGAGTATTGTTGAAATTCCACTACCTCTCTCCCAAAGAATCAGTGGGTTCTCGACCCGGGATTCGAGCTCTTCCAAATGAACATATTTTAAATCGACATGGAGAGGGGCTGGTCCATATAAACAAATAAGCAATCGGGGTTCCCCAACATGCTCGCCTGTGAATGCAGAAAGTAAATGACCAAGCCTTTCGGCGAATTGGATGCGTTGTTCCATGATCTCTTTTTGAAAAGCATCGTCGTAGACGATTATTAAATCCAGATCGCTATACTCATCCATTTCTTCATACATCATAGATCCGCCTGCGAGCAGGCCCATAAAACGCTGATCTTTGCTTACATGTTCAATCGCTTGTTTAATGAATCGATCGTGTAAAGGTAACTTCATGCCAAGCACTCCTTCATTTGTGACCCATAAAATGGGTATTATTACAAAATAACATTTACAAAGATGGATCGTCAACTGTATGCCGTTTCGTGGGATCTGTTTCGCATTCTTATATGAACTAGATTTCAACAGCGTTCGTAAAATAAGACTTTATCTTCCAACAACAAAAGGCTGCAAAAATGCAGGGCTGAGTTAAAGGGGATTACTCTACCATCCCCGTTAATTTTGACTCTTTCAGGTAACCTCCAATTTCCGACCATGTTTTTCTCCCCCTCCCTTCCTTCTTTTTTTCATTTCATATAAAATGAATGAGCACTATGTAAGCAAATACATAGTTTCGTTATACCGAAACAATACGTTCGGCATTTTTTCCACAACAAGAAAGGATGACTTGCATTGAATGTGAACACTTCGTCCGTGCTCCATAACCGCTCATTTTTGCACTTATGGATTGCGCGGATTTTCTCGGCCAGCGCGTTTCAAATTCTGTCCGTCGTCATTGGTTGGCAGATGTACGCACTGACGGACAGCGCCTTTCAGCTCGGCTTTGTCGGCCTGGCCCAGTTCCTGCCTATGCTGCTGCTGACGCTGCCGGCCGGGCAGACGGCGGACCGTTATGATCGCCGTACCATCGTCTATATTTGCCAACTCATGGAGTGCGCTGTCGTCGTCTTTCTCGTCATCAGCAGTATTGAGGGCTGGATCACCTCTGTTCATTTGTTGATCGCCGCTGCCATACTTGGAGCTTGCCGTACCTTTGAGGGCCCGGCTTCTGCCGCCCTCGTGCCGGATATCGTCGACCGCGAGCAGCTGCCGCAGGCAGCCGCCTGGTCCGCCTCGGGGATGCAAACGGCGATGATCGTCGGCCCGTCGCTCGGAGGCGTACTCGTGATCTGGGGCATCTCTACGGCCTACATCACAACGCTGGTCGCGCTCCTTATATCCGTCGTATTGATTTTCTTCGTGAAGACCGTTCATTTCGTTAAAAAGCTGGATGCCGTCGGGATCGACACCTTTTTCAGCGGTCTGCGGTTCGTATTCGCCCGTAAAATCATCCTGGGCACCATCTCGCTCGATCTGTTCGCCGTTCTGCTCGGCGGCGCGACGGCATTGCTGCCCATCTTTGCCGACGAAATCCTGAAGACCGGTCCGACCGGTCTCGGTCTGCTTCGCGCCGCGCCAGCAGTCGGCGCGATCGTTGTTTCGCTGATTCTCACGCGAATTTCGATTGAGAAAGCCATTGGCAAAACGCTGTTTGCCTCGCTCGTGATGTTCGCCTTGGCGACCATCCTGTTTGGCATCTCCCGCAGCATCTGGCTTTCGCTCTTCGCGTTGTTTCTCACCGGCGCAGCCGACGTCGTCAGCGTCGTGATCCGTTCGACGCTTGTACAGGTGAACACGCCCCAAGAGATGCAGGGCCGGGTCAATGCCGTTAACTCGCTCTTCATCGGCACTTCCAATCAGCTCGGCGAATTCGAATCCGGCACGATGGCCGGGTTGGTCGGTGCCGTGCCGGCAACCATCATCGGCGGCGTTGGCACCCTAGCTGTTGCCGTAATCTGGATGTATTGGCTTTTCCCGGTTCTTCGGAACCTGAAGACCTACTCGACGGAAGAAGGGTAAAAAACTGCATTTCATCTTACAATTTAATAGAAACATCTAAACTCAAAAAAACCTTCAATCCATGCCACCACGGATTGAAGGTTTTTCGCTTTGGTGCGGTTCTTACTCCTCTTCGCTTTCGCAAATCACTTCAGTAAATATATTCAATGGGAAAATGGTAGGCACTCTTCGGCCCGGGGTCTGGACAAACTCGACAAATCCCCGGCCCACGCGGATTAAAATCCCGCTCAGTTCGCCGATATCTTCTGCGGTGGCCGTCAAGTCAAAGGGTTTCGTCCGTACAACCCTTTCGTTCGTGACGATATAGAAGGAGGTTTGGATTTCAACTACAGTCTTGCCAACTGTAAACGAGGACTTGGTCACATTGGAGAGCTTGCCTGTCGTTTTGGTTAATCTCGGAAACCCGGGCTGGAACACCGTAACCGTTCGTCCCACAAGCGCCTGCAAGCGCTGCACCAATGTAATATTCTGTGGAGCGGGACAGCCATGAATATTGTTGTTCCCCATCATATCTCCTCCTTAATCATCATAAGTTGACTCTATTAATGTATGCTGTCCCTATGGTAATGCTTGGGTAGAAACACGCCCCGGCCAAAAGTATGATTTTTTTGGGAGACTAGTAATGTTCAACAAAAATCCGATAAGTCCTTGCCACCATCGCCGAAGGCTTTTTACTGTCTTCAGTGAAGGGGGTTTATAATCATCTGAATCATCCCATAATGCTAATCAGGCACAGAACTGCGCCGGATCAAAATGGGAAGTGGTCAATAAGCATGGTCTATATATTTGTATTTTTTTTATTTCTGAACATTGTGTCTTTATTTGTCCCCAAAAATTTAAGCAGGATTGAGGTTTATGCGACTTCTTTTTTTGCCTACGCATTCGGTCTTACCACGGATGTGGTGTTTGACCTGCATTATGATCTCTATGGCTATCTATCCCCTGGATTCCAGTGGTTATCTATGTTGGCAATTATCATGTATTTCCCGTCCGTCAGCTTTCTGTTCTTGAATTTTTTCCCTTTCCATAAGAGAAACTGGTCCAAAATCATATATATTTTAGCGTGGTCCGCATTTTCGATCAGCTTTGAATGGCTGACCTTGCAGACTGACTTTTTTTATTACAACGGTTGGAAGCTGTGGTATTCAGCTGTATTGTATCCCTTTATATTCTTAATTCTGGTGTGTAATCTGAAACTCGTGAGAAGGCAAACAGCCAATCGTTAAGTGTATTTATGGAGGAAAGTTCGTGGATAATTACAGGAATGTCGAAAACAAATTCCGCCGCTACAAGGCCCATATTTCCATAGCCGGCACCACCCAGTTTCATATCCGCAATCCGTATGTCATTGCTTGGTGGTCTGCGGCATTTCCGGGTTTTGGGCACCTCCTGTTAAGCAAATATTTGCGTGGGCTCACCTTGTTTATATGGGAAGTGATTGTCAATTACAACGCAAAGATTAATCTGGCGATGGTGCATTCGTTTTGCGGGAATATTGAGGTAGCGAAAGAGGTGCTGGATTCAAGGTGGATGCTCATGTATATTCCGGTTTATCTGTTTGGCATTTGGGACAGTTACCGGACATCGGTCGATATGAACAAAGTTTATTTGCTCGCTGAAAAAGAAAATGCGCCATTTAACTCTTTTACCATCGGAGCGATGGAAATTAATTATTTGGATAAACGGCAACCCGTCATGTCGGTCATCTGGTCCTTATTTATGCCAGGGCTTGGACAGCTGCACATTCACCGCATCGTCACCGCGTTTTTCTCACTTGCTTGGACGATCGCATTTTTATATTTCTCCAAGCTGCTTCTTTCCGTCCATTACCTGTTCCTTGGTCAATTAACGGAGTCAACGGCCGTGCTTGATAAACAATGGCTGCTGTTTATGCCCTCCATGTGGGGATTCGCAGCGTACGATTCGTATGCAAACACCGTGGAAAACAACAAGCTGTTTAACAACGAGCAGAAGAGCTTCCTGATCAAGCATTACCAAAGCCCTTCGTTTCAAGTAAAAAAGGGAAAGGTAGTGAAATAAACCGGATGGTACAAATATTTTCAACGTTTGAGCATTCCACCAATTTGGAATTAGCGATCACGGTTCTGGAGAAAAACGGAATCAACAAAGAGAACATTTTCGCTGTACCTTTAACGAACCGCAAAACAGAGCGGCGATTGTTTGACAGCATTCACAACGCAGACGGCATTTCATTGGTCAGCACAGGAGCTGCGCTTGGAACGGCGTTTGCCGTCATTGGTGCCAGTGTCGGTTTTAAGCTGGCTTGGGGGCCGATCTACTGCGGCTTGATTGGCACGTCAGCTGGTTTTATCCTTGGGATTTGCATCGACTTGTTCTACTACAAAGTCATTAAAAAGCAGCGGCGTCTGTTACGGGGCAAAAATTCGGAAGTGATCCTCTTGATTGAATGCGAGGAGGAGCAGGCGGACACGGTGGAAGATATTTTATGGCATCATTATGCATTTGGAACAGCAAGAGTCGTTTAAGAAAACATAAAAAGCCGCAACCATGCGGCTTTTTTCGCCTCACAAATCCTCTAAACGGCGGCTTTGTTATTGGGTTGGCGGCATCCTGCATCCCAAATGCTCGCATAGGCATAGTTCCGTATCGTACCGTGCCAGCGATACCACTCCGAACCATGTTCCTGCTGCGCATAGAACAGGGTGACTTCCGATTCAGGGTCCATGACAACGTAACAGCCTCTAGCGCCATCCCAGCCAAATTCCCCATGTTGGCTAAGTGCATTGTTATCCTCAGGATTCACTAAGGTTCTTACGCCTAAGCCATAGCTATAGCCCAGTTTGCTTCCCCCGCCGAATTTGGCAAAATCCTGCTGCGCAGTAGGCGACAGGCGGTTGCTTCGCATAGCATCCACTGTGTCCGGTTTAAGGATGCGCACGCCATTCGGTGCCAATCCGTAGTTGCATAATGCCTCTGCAAATATAATATAGTCTGACACTGTCGAATATAATCCGCCGCCGCCGCTTTCATAAGCTGGACCTGGCTTAAGCTTAAAGGTTTCTCCAACGCTTTCTGCCGTGTGCGTCTTACCATTAAATCGATTGTACAGCTTGCAAAAGCGGCTCTCATCCTTTAGCTGGAATGAGGTATCTTTCATCCCTAGCGGATCGAAAATATTCTCCTGTACATATTGTCCAAAGCTTCGCCCTGTTATGACCTCGAGCAATGCACCCAGCACATCGTGGCACGCCGTATATTTAAAATGCGAGCCCGGTTCAAAGGCTAACGGCTCCTGCGCCACTGTCTTGATCACAGCAAGTGTCCGGCCCTCACTGCTGCTCTCGGCTACAGCCTTATGAACTGCATCCGTATGAATCGTTTCGATTCCTGCTGTCATTGTAAACAAATGCTCGATGGTAATTGGATTTTGTGAAGGAAGCAGGTCGACTGTTCCATCTGGCAGCGAATGACGAACAAGCATGTGCTTAAACTCTGGGATGTACTCATACAAAGGATCCGTGAGCTTATATTTTCCTCGCTCTAGCAGCTGCAGCAGTGCTGTACAGGTCACGACCTTTGTTGCAGAATACAATTTGAAAATGCTGTCCCTTCTAAATGGAACCTGATTCTCTACATCTGAAAATCCGGTATAATGTTCGTAAACAGGCTGGTGTTTGTGATACATAGCGACACCTAAACCAGGAATGTTTTTTTCATTATAAAAAGTATCCAGATACGCAGTGAGCTTCGTAAAATTCATCATTTACCACCATCCCTTCTTCTTTATGTACCCCTCAATCATATTTTATCTGAATACATATCTTCTATATAATAAGGTGTTATTAAAGATTCATGTGTATAATTGGCGTGATGGTGATATACCCCAGACCGAAACGATAAATCCAGAACGATCGGAGGCTTGATTATCCAAAAACAACAAACGAGCTGCGCATAATGCGCCAGCTCGCTTGGTTGTTGTTGTATGGGCACCAAGGTTCAATCATGGAACTTTCTCAGCCTTATGCGCCCGGCTTTCTCCTACATATACTGACGCTCATGACGCCGAACCTGGTTTGGGTTTGGATTGTCAAGCTTAATACCAGGCATCAGGGACCATCTCCCGCTCAAGTGTCAGCAGTTCTTTGATGATCTGGTCTGCGTCGCTGATCGAGTTCACAAGCGGATCCGTCAGCATCGCTCTCCTCAACTTCTCGTAGCTCTGCTCCACGACGGCCTCTGCCGTAAGCTCATGCGTATCCAGCACAAGCTCCTGCATGCCCCGGATTCCCCGCGGCATCTCGCCTACGTGAACGGGCTTCGCCCCGTCCATGCTCACGTCGCACAGCAGTTCCAGGAACGAGTCGTCGCTCATATTTGTGACCGCGCCGCGATTCAGCGTATTGATGAAGAAACGTTTCCCCAAGTTGCCTACCATATTTTCGATAATGTCCGTTGCGTGATCCGGGCCGAAGGTGCTCATATAATCGGCAATCGGAACATTCCCCGTGAGGAAGTCATCGACCTGCCGCCACATCTCGTCGTGCCGCTGATACCGGTCCTCCGTCTCCCATATCGATAACGGCGGAATGGTGTCCTGCGTCTTGCCGTGACCTTGCCAATAACGGACGTATTCCTTGGTATGGGCCGTACACGTAGGGATATACCCGAAAATATCGTACAGCTCATATGTAATGGCGTCGTTATGAAGCGCCTTTGCCCCGCGGTCTCCCCCGTTGTTCTCCTCGCCAGCCGCTTTGCGCATCGCCTCCGCGATCGTGGGCATGACATCCTTGCCTTCGAACTCCGCTTTCAAAAGCCACGTGAAATGGTTGACGCCGGCGACGCGGAAGTCGAACTTCCTGTCGATCTCCTCGTTGAACCCGCTTCTGTCCCCGATAATTCCCCCCCGTACGGCATAATAGGCTTTTTTATGCGGCATATGGTGGCTGTCGCACAGCGCGAACGATTTCAGCTTCGGCGCATACCGGTGTAAAGCGATCCCGTTTACGGTAGACGGGTTAATATAGTTGATCACCCAGGCGTCGGGGCACAGCTCTTCAACATCTCTAGCACATTCCATAATGACCGGCAGCTCCCGCATCGCCCGAAATATACCGCCTGGACCGATCGTATCCCCGGAGCACATGCGAATGCCGTATTTTAATGACACTTGGCAGTCGATGCCCCGATATTTGACCGATTGCTCCGCAAAGCTGAGTACGACAAAGTCAGCCCCCGGAAGCACCTGTCTTCGGTCCGTCGAGCCCTCCACTTTCAAAGATACGTTGTTCTCCCGGGCCACCATCTCCGCCAGTTTGACCATTTTCGATAATCGTTCCTCGTCCGTATCCACCAAAGCAAGCGTTCCCTGATTCAAGTATGGTGAATGGACCATCTGCCAAATGGACTGACGACCGAAAAACAGGCTGCCTGCTCCAATGACGACGACCTTCGGCTGCTGCATGTTCACACCGTTCACAAATAACCCTCCTCGTATGATATAAATCCATTATAGGAGGATGGCCGGAAAACGGAATGTGAGATCGTTTCAAGTACATGTCAAAAAGTAATATCATTAACAACTCGCAAACCCTTTGTTATACTAAGTTTAAAATCTTAGATGTCATTCGGTAGAGGAGGCTATGCAACCCGATGAATGCCAACATGAGTATTCTCAACGAACTCTCGGAGTATGTCACGCTCGGCATAAGCTCTTATTTAGAACAAACTCACGATAAGAATTGGATCGAACACAAGTCTCATCCCGATTACGATCTATGGTTCATTCAATCGGGCTCCGTGAGGGTGACGATCGG
The DNA here is from genome assembly GCF_025809195.1 of Paenibacillus sp. PSB04. NCBI lineage: Bacteria > Bacillati > Bacillota > Bacilli > Caryophanales > Paenibacillaceae > Paenibacillus > Paenibacillus sp. PSB04. Next base: position 4,628,036 of record NZ_CP081301.1, on the reverse strand, counting down.
CGGGTCCGAGCATACGGCGGGTCCGGGAGATGCGGTGTTTTTTTATCCCGATATGCCTTATATCGCTACGACGACCGAGGACGGCTGCCGATTCATTTACATTCATTTCAATTTCGGTATCGGCGAACAACAGCGAATACTAGGTGAGTTCGAACTCCCTGGAATCGTGCCCAGCGGCCTGATCCAGGAGGAAGCGGTATTGTTCACACAGGCCTATCGCCGGTTGAAACAGGTCAGCGGCACACCGGGGAACCAGCTTTACTTGAAAGCATGCCTCCTAGCGGTCATTGCAAAGATCCTTGAGCTTCACGGGCATGGCACCTACACCGGCACATTCCTCAAAGGAAAGAAACCGGGTAAAACCGAAGGAAGCCTAAGTGTGCTGCAGGACGTATTTCAATACGTGGATGCAAACCTGCACCGTTCCGTTCGGATGAATGAGCTCGCTGCGCTTGTCGGCGTATCCGAGAAGTATTTTATCTCCTATTTCAAGAAAAGCGTAGGCATTACGCCGGGACAATACATTTCCCAAATCAAAATGAACCGGGCACGAGACTATCTCTACGCCAAAAAATACACGATCCAACAGATCGCAGGCTTTCTCGGGTATCCTGATCCGTTTACCTTTTCAAAAGCCTTCAAAAAATATTACAACGTGCCGCCTTCGAAATTCGAATAACCCTGGTTGTCTGCGCATCCAACGTACGTCAGAGACGTGATCTCCCGTCATTTGACCTTCTCTGCCAATTCCAAAATGATTCCTTCCGGCCCACGAACATAACATAATTTGTAACTTTGTTCATATTGCTGGATCTCACTAAAGGTTTCCGTGCCCTTCTGTTTCAATGTGGATACGATGCCTTCAATGTCTTCAACCTCAATGGCCATATGCCGGATACCGAGCGTATAGGGATAAGACTGCTGAATTTCGGTATCATCTGACGGTTGATAATATTTGACCAGCTCGATCCATGCCTGGCTCCCTGGTGCCCCCAATGCTACGCAGGCTGTTTTTGCATCGCGGAGCCCTAGGACCCGATCCAACAGCTCGCCTTCCATCTCCCATTCCGCTCGCACCTCAAAGCCTATATCGAGAAAAAACGCTTTGGCGGCAGCGAGATCATTTACGTTTATACTTACATGATCTATTTTATTAACCTTCATCACGCACATCTCCTTCATCCGAGAAATAATGATGCAGATCGCTTTTGAATGACGCAATAAGCTCAAACCAATATTAACGTATATCAACTAAAGCGATTTCTTTTCAATTGCTAAGTTGAGTTTGGTGAAACCGTTCCTCTTCTTGTTTACTCATTCACCGCGTGCCCGCACAGCTCCTGAAGGTGGCGGGCGATGATCCGTTCAATGGTCTCCGGCGTGTAGATTTCCGGCCGAAGCAATGCGAGGACCGTCAAGCCTTCAATTACCGCGGCCAATCTCAAGGTTTCGAGTTCCATGTCGATGGATGAGGGAAGTAGCTCTGCCTTAGCCAGAAGATCAAGGACGGTTCTGCTCAGGTCATGAAGCCCGTCCGTGAGCTCATTCTTTTTATCTTGCAATGCCGGGCTCGTGAGGGAACGAATGGCAAATACCCACCAGACGCCGGCTGCCGTTCGTTTGTCCGAATCCATGGGAAGGAGTTCTAAAACCACTTCCAGTGCGGCTTTCATTGGAATACGGCTTATCTCTATTCCTTTTGCTCTGTCGGCTCCTCTCGTTAAATAATAATCCACGATAAATAGCAGCAGCTCGTCCTGCGTTGAAAAATAATGCCGTAAGGCACCAGGCGACACCCCTGCCGCAGCGGCAACGGCACGGATAGACGCATGCTCGATCCCCTTTGTTTCGATAATTTTCCATGCCGATTCGGCGATCAGTTTTCTTTTTTGGTCATGGTCCACAATTTTTGGCATGGTGAAAACGCCCCTTGATTTTATTTTAACACACTGTATTATTATAAATAGCACAGTGTGTTATTTCATTATTTTTCAGTTATACCGTGCCGTGATTACCAAGTCAAGGGAGCTGGACTTTTTATCAATGACAGAAGGGGGAATTCTGTGCAGGAGCAATCGAATGGATTTCGTGTGCAACTGATCTGTTATGGGTGCAAAAGGGCATTTATCGCCTTCGAGGGCACTTCAGCTTACGACCGCGCGAAACGAAACAGAAATGGAATGTATTACTGCGAGGATTGCAAAAACAGGATCGAGCTTGAAGCAAGGCTGCAGCTGGGAAGACGACTGTTGACCGGAAGGGATTAGCAAAAAAACGTGCGCCTGACGGCGCACGGTAAGATTGCGTTATCCTTCATAAAGGTAATTTTTGAATCTCAAACGCATCGTTTAGTGACTTGACTATATACAGCTCATTAAAACCCTCACTATAAGACGGCCGTTGCAGTTTCTTCAAAGTGCTAATCATTCCAATCTCAGGAACCTTTTCTTTCCCTTCCCTCTTGTTGTTACGCTCTTGGGATAATTCATAGTCAGGTTCGAAATAATAACCTATTACCTTATAATGATGCCTTTTTACTATATCGATATATTTTTTTCGATCCTCCACGGTAGGATTCGTATTGTCTACCACAAAGGATTGCATCGTTCGGACGGATGCTTCCAGAAAAACATTCTCCCGGTGTCTTGTTCTCAACATATCAAGATTAATCCTCATATGAGTTGCAAAGAACCTTTCCTTGTAAAATGTTGATTTTCCGGAAGCTTGTATCCCAGTGAAAATGACGCATTCCATGACGGTTTTCCTTCCTGGCCTAAAGATGGCGGGGCGTTTCAGATCCGCTTTGATCTTTATCGTATCCCCCAGCACGATCTTTAATACGAGCCCTTATCTCGTCATGCTGCCAGACATGCGATGTGCGAAACGTTCGGCCGCCTGAAGGGCCTCCTGCTTAGCCCGCTCCAATACGTTCTCTTTCGGTAAAACAGCGTTTCCCTGGGCGCGAATGATCTCGTAGCTGTCAAATCCCATAAAGGTAAACATCGATCGCAGATATTGATGGGAATACTCCACTTCTGTGTACCAGTCGTTATTGGTGTATATCGATCCGCTTCCCTGAATAACGAGTACGCTCCGTCCGTCTTTGAGCAAGCCTACGGATCCCGAATGGGTAAACGCGTACGTTTCCCGCGGAATGAGAATGGCGTCCATGTAGTCTTTAAGTTTGGACGGGATATTGAAATTATGCATCGGCATCGCAATGACGATGTTCTTCGCATCTTTGAACTGCCGCAGCAGTTCGTTCGTCCGGTCCGTAACTGCCTGCTCCTCCGGTGTGAGCAATTGTCCTGCAGCGGACTTGCTGCGGGCCGCTAGAGCAACGTGATCCAGCAGAGGTATCTCGTCACGATAAAGATTGAGTTGTTCGACCTCACCATCCGGGACAAGCTCTCTGTAACGCTGTAAAAAAGACTCGAGCACGTTTAAAGTCACCGAGGTGGTGGATTCTACGTCCGGATGTGCATTTAGAACCAGCATTTTATTCATGATGCATCCTCTCCTACTCATCTATAATTGTCGATAACATTAATCGTCGATTGGATCTGTCGACATTATAACTTGCAATCATTCCGTTTGTCAATCGCGTTACGTTTGACATCAAAAATGTTTGCTTTTAACATTATGGTTAGTGAATTTGTCGGGAGGCAGGTGGCTTGCATGCAGTATAGTATCGGGGTCGAATATGCTTTGCATTGCCTCGTATATTTGATTGATCTCCCGGTGGACAGTCCGATCGGGATCAAAGAACTTTCCGCCTACCAAGGTTTGTCGGAGACGTATCTGTCCAAAATTTTCGGGAAGCTGTCCAAAGCGGGTATTGTGGATTCGGTACCAGGGGTCAAGGGCGGCTACAAGCTGGCCAAATCCCCGGATGCGATAACTTTCTGGGACGTCGTCACGGCCGTCGAAGGAGATCAGCCCATTTTTCAATGCCAGAACATTAAAGATAAAAATTATTTCTACCGGAGCAAGGAGAACAACGATGCGTGCGCTTCCTGTACGCCTTCGGATTGCCTGATCAACATGGTCATGCTGGATGCGGAGGAGAAAATGCGGGATTCTTTGCGAAGCCGGACACTGCAATGGATGAACGAGGAACTGGAGCGCACCTTGCCCAAGGAAACCCGGGAAGATGCGCGTGCCTATTTTAAGAAGAACATCAAGGCTAAGTAGGACAGGTTTTTGCAATTGGATATAAAATACAAAAAAAGCCGCGCAGCTGCGGCTTTTTTATCTAATGTGTATTCTCGAAATCTAGTGATTTGCACTTTATGAATAAGCTATGCCCGCCAAAACGTTGTGCAGTCTGCTTTATCCATAATGTTAAATTTGATCATTTTCTCAAGTAAGGAGTAATCAACAGGACGATCCCAGCGGATCCGCACCAACTCCTTGGTGTGATCATAGCCAGATTGTACTATTTCATCGGAAAAACGAATAATTCCCGCCCTTTCAGGAGCAACAGCAAGATGATGCTTGGCAACGCTGAAACCGATGATAAATGTACCATGATCGGTAAACATAGGCTGATTCCATGCAATCTTTGGCGTTAAATTCGGGAATGTTTTCGTGATCCAGCCCAGTATTTCTTCCAATCGGGCACGATGCTCGAGGTTATCGATCCGTGTTAAGTATTCTTCAAAAACTTCCATGGTCTCCCCTCCTATGTCCATTACCCTTCCACGATGTCCGCCCGCAAATCTCCAGCAATTTCGATCATAAGGGGTACGACGTCTTGATGTGAGACAGCTGCATACAACTCCCCCATATAGTGCCTAAAAGGAATGAGGGCGTCTCCATGCCGCCACATAAAGAAATCCCCTTCGATCGACATGGTACTTTCTTCCCCTTGTACAGTCAGCACCGTTTGGTAAGTAAAATCAGCCTTGGTTGAAAAATAAGCTTTGCATTCTTCCAATGAAATGTCTTGATCACCGGAGTCCGGCTGCATCGATCTCGTAATTCGAAAGCGTTGATTCATAAATATCCTCCACAATAAATGACTTTCTACTTCATATCCTCCACTACCTTAATCGTTAAGCGGATCACTGTCAATGGAGGCTCAAAGGCTCTCCGTCTTTTATTGAACCGTGGAGAACTGGCGGGAGATGTTCCTGTATTTTGTAGGTGAAATGCCTTTTTTAGCCGTAAATTGCTTGATCAAGTGAGTGTCATACTCAAATCCGGCAGCGTGAGCAATTTCATCAAGCTTCATCCCGGTGTGCGTTAAAAGTTCACTTGCAACTTTTAAACGGTATGACAGCAAGTAACCCATGGCTGTAAGACCGCATCTTTCCTGAAACAGCTTATTCAGCGTCACTCGGTTTAAATGAGCGCAGCTCGTCAGATCTTCCAAAGAAATTTTTCTGGAATAGTTCGTGTGAATATACTCTAGCACCAAATCGACAGGGGAATGTTCGCCATTCCGGTTTAAATCCTCGAGCAAACCTAAAATCTGGATGAGGTATTTCTTTATTCTGCACACCCAGCGGGCATCACTTTGCGCCTGCACTTCCATGCCGAGTATAAAAAACCATTCAAATAATAGCGGAAATGCTTTCTCGGTGATACGGGGTACAGCTGTATATGGATCCTCCCTGTGAAAAAGGGAACGGCCTGCTTGTATTCTCGGACTCGTCGGGAAATAGCCCCGCGTTTCGGAGAGAGTGATCGTGTTAAGAAATTCGGGATGAAAACGAAAGGATTGTGCAGCAACGTTTTGTTTTTCTATCACTTCCATCTCATCATCCTCGGCCAAGCAAAGGATACCAGGAGCTGCGATCGATATCGGCCGTTCATTTAACGTCCCGCTCATCCTTCCTGATGTGAAGAGAATGAGCGTATAACGCTCAGGATAAGGAAGCATGCTGAGATCCTCCACGGCGGCAAACTCAATATTCACGGTACGGTGTTTGTGTCGGTCTATTTGCGGCATAGCCATCACCTATCAAATTTTATAGTTAGATGCTTCGTTTATGCCAGTGTACCATACCAGCACAAAGGATATAATGGCGATGCAACGACAAAAGGAGGGAAAGCAAGATGACGATTGAGCGTTTTCACATTCATGTCGCAGACGAAATTTTGGACGATCTAAAATACAGACTGGATCATATTCGCTGGCCGGAACAAGTAGATAACGATGGATGGGAACGAGGCACGGAATTAAGTTACTTAAAGTCTCTCGTGTCGTACTGGAAGGACCATTATGATTGGCGAGCCAAGGAATCCGAGTTGAACCGCTTTTCCCAGTATTGCTGCCATATTGACGGGATCGATGTGCACTTTGTACATGAGCGTGGTAAAGGATCTAACCCTCTGCCCATCATTCTTACCCACGGTTGGCCCGACAGTTACCTTCGTTATGAAAAAATCATTCCTCTGCTTACGGATCCAGCCAGCTACGGCGGAAACCCTGAAGACTCATTTGATGTGATTGTCCCGTCATTACCTGGTTTTGGGTTCTCAAGCCGCCCTGCACATTCCGGTGTCAACAATTTTCGTGTCTCGGAAATGTGGGCTAAGCTGATGACGCAGCACTTAGGCTACAGTAAATTTGCTGCCGCCGGCGGAGATATCGGCTCCGGTGTTACAAGGTACCTGGCAGCCAACCATCCGGAACTGTTATTCGGAATCCACTTGACCGATATCGGCATTATTAGAGATCTGATGACGGCAACGGATCAGGCAAAGCTGTCGGAAGAAGAACTGCGATATAAGAAAAACGCATCGGCATGGATTGCTGAAGAAGGTGGCTATATGTCCCTTCAATCGACCCGCCCCCAAACACTGGCGTATGGACTATCCGATTCACCGGTCGGCTTGGCAGGCTGGATCATTGAAAAATTCCGGGCATGGAGCGATTGTAACGGTAATCTTGAGCAAAAATTCAGTAAAGATGAACTGATCACGCATATGATGATTTATTGGGTGACAAACACGGCCATGTCGGCAGCGAACATCTATTATGAGAATTCTCATTCCTTGCCGCCATTGGGCTACATTGAGGTGCCGACAGGCATCGCGTTGTTCCCAGCAGATATATTGCTGCCGCCCAGAGAATGGGCTGTACGCAACCTAAATGTAACCCGCTGGACTACGCTGCCCCGTGGCGGACATTTTACCGCATTGGAAGAACCCGTGCTTTTGGCACAAGACATTCGTGCCTTCTACAAGCCGTTAAGAGGGAAAATAAATCATTGATATTCATGATGCCATGTCTTGATAACGGTGGCTGAAATTTGTACGGTACCTGCAGTTAGAATTGAGCATCCGATGTGTAAGCAACAAAAAAAGCAGCGGTTCAAAGTTTTGAACTGCTGCTTTTACTTTTAAGATCATACTCAAGAAAATAAAATCAAACCAGCTCCAGTGCTTTCAGCAAGGCGTATTCACTGGATTTGGCGCCTTCTTGCGAATAATGCGCATTCGGAAACGCTGGAGCCAAATGATGATATCCAGGATATACATGCAGCTCCACCAAAACACCGTCAAAGGCAAGCTGTTTGGCAAATAATATCGCTTCATCTATGAACAAATCAATGCTGCCTATGCTGATATACGTGGGCGGTAAACCAGCCAGCGATTTCGCACGCGCAGGCACGTAATACTCGCTGGTCCCCTCTTGACCGGGTTCGTGCCCTAGTACCGATTTCCATCCAAAATAATTGCTGCGATTTGTCCACACAAACTCGCCGGCATAGGGATGATCCGGCGAAATACTCGTACGGTCATCGAGCATCGGGCTGCGCAGCCTTAGATGATGAATATCGAATTCCTTCTGATCGCGAATGTATAGGGCTAGCCCTGCCGCAAGTCCGGCACCTGCGCTGCTCCCTCCAACCGCGACTTTCTGAATATCGATCCCTAATTCTTCGGCATGTTCAATGCACCATTTCAGGCCTGAATAACAGTCCTGCAACTGGCTTGGCTGAATATGTTCCGGCGCGAGACGGTAATCCACAGATACGCAGCAAAAACCATGCTGCGCAGCTAAGGCTGCATTCGCTGAGCGCTCGCCGACCGGACTGCCCATAACCATTCCGCCACCGTGAATCGAATAATATAACGGCATTTTATCGTATTTGGGTTCACGAGGTTTAATGATTTCTATGCTTATATCGGGTCCGCCAAAATAACTTGGCACCGCTCTTTCTTCCCATGTGACAGGAAACAACTGCGTTACATCCGTTTGCGGAATCATTTTTGATTGATTTTCCCGTGATTCTATTAGGGTTGCACCCGTCAGATCGCTTGTCGGAAATAAATCAAGTGCACTTATAATCTCCGGATCGACCAGATGCCTGCTTCTGCTTTTTTGTTCGTTCATCGTTACGTTTCCCCGCTTTCTTATAGAATCCTTCGAAGGATAATGTGGTCCAGCATTCCCCGTTGGGATCGATTTCATAAGTTGTGTATCTATCTTCCGCACCAGCGGATTGTTCCTCCGCCTATTCAAATTCTAAAAGAGCGCATTAAGCAATTCATATGTAAACAATGACTTAGAATCGTTTTCGACTTAAGAAAAACGTCTATCGACGTACCTTCAAAGAAGACAGACCGCGTCTAAAGGAAGTTTTTCTTGCGAGATCAGGAAACAGAAGCTCCGAAACTTATACTTTCTGATCTCTTAAAAAAACCGTCTATCGACGTACCTTCAAAGAAAACAGACCGCGTCTAAAGGAAGTTTTTCTTTCGAGATCAGGAAACAGAAGCTCCGAAACTTATACTTTCTGATCTCTTAAAAAAAACGTCTATCGACGTACCTTCAAAGAAAACAGACCGCGTCTAAAGGAAGTTTTTCTTGCGAGATCAGGAAACAGAAGCTCCGAAACTTATACTTTCTGATCTCTTAAAAAAAACTGATGAAGATTATCTTCATCAGTGCCGTTCGCTGTTGTTTCCCGAATATACAATTTTCTTAATCGTTTCAATGGAAAGAAAATAGTCCTCAGCTAGCTGCTCGATACTGCTATTATTCTTATATGCTTGTCTTATCTCGGCATTTCGCTGATCCAGCCACTGCCTTCCGCCGCTCAAGCTCCCCCAATGCTGATATTCCCTCTGCTGCTTCGGAATGTAAATCGTCTCTCCCTGGACATACTGTTGAATCTCTAAAATTAGCTTTTCAGGTAGTATATTTTTAGCATTCGTATATTTCAATTCGCTTCACTCCTTATTTTGTAAATAAGGTGCAAAGCCAAAATATTAGAAAAGCTTATTCAGCGTTAGCTAAAATTCCGCCCCATGCAAAGTAACGCTTCTCCAATACTGGCTTTGCATGAGTGAAAGAAGTCACAGACAATCTTGATCGATTCTCCATCAGTAAAGCACCCCCTTAACGCTCACAGTATACCATATTTCAGATGGGCAGTTCCTGTCATTATGAATTCTAGTAAACCATTCTGCTCTAATGGCGCTTATTCTGCCACGGTCTGGTCCGTTGAAGAAAAAAAGGATATTTGCCTAAAACCAAGAACTTCTTAACATGTTAGATAGAATGAACTAAAGAATTTAATTGTTATAGAGCCGTAAGGGACCGTTATAACAGGAAGTTCAAAGCTAAACTTTAGTTCAATCTATATAGTTGTTTTATTATATGAAATTTATTTAAGGATTGGAGGAGTTCAAATGGAAGACATCATTCAGGAATATGCCTCAGGATACGCAATGCTGCGTGAGGCCATCGAAGGGTTAACGGAGGAGGAGCTTCGTTACAAGCCTGCACCGGACCAATGGAGCATTCATCAAATTATCATACATGTGGCGGATTCAGAGATGTCTTCTACATCTCGACTTAAAACAGTCTTGGCGGAGGATGAGCCGGCACTCATTTCATTTGACCAGGACGCATGGGCGAACAACTTAGGTTATGATTTATTGGACCGCGAACAATATCTGCAGCTGTTCAAATTGCTGCGCCTCAGTATGCAGACCATCCTAGACAATCTTACCAACGAACAAATCGAGCGAGTCGGAGTGTATATTGACCAGGCGCGATTCAGCTTTAAGCAATTATTGGTATTTCGTGTTGAACATGTCCGTGGTCACCTTGCCCAAATTGAAAGAGTAAAGAAGGCCTACCGCGAAAGCCAATCATTTTGATATAACCAAGCAGCAATTCGTGAAAAGGAGAAAAATCAAATGGGGATGATTGTACTCGGTATATTCATGATTGTATTAGGCTTGTACGATTATAAAAATCCAGATTCCAAACTTCTTAAATTTTTGCGACGTGCTCCCAAGAATGATACCGAAGTCCAACAAGTACGCTCAAATGGTTCCACTGAAATGTTTGGCGGGATCATATTTATTTTGATTGGAGTAGTCGTTCTTCTGTTACGAAAATATGGGCACTTCTAGCGATCAACCAAGAACGAGACAACAACTCACACCGAACTCATTCAAAGGAGTCAGTGAAATGCCTCCACCTAACTAATCTAGTATTTGTTTTACCCAATGTTTATGTAAAATAAAATGCAAAAAAAGCCGCAAGGATGCGGCTTTTTCATAAGTAGTTTAATACTCTTTCTTGATGACAAAAAACGAGCCCCGGATCGTTCCAGCTAATTTAGACTTCTGCCGGGCAAACTTAAACTTTTCCAGCTCCTTCGGTTCCTTCATCCCATCCGAAAGCTTAAAACCAACGGCCCGCTTCTTCGGGTCATCCACCGTATACATCACATTGAGCCCCAGACCATCTTCATAAAAGACATAGGTGAATTGAATATTTTCGACTTGGAATTGCGACGTTTCCAAAGGCTTGGCTGCAAACTCGATCTCTCGTTCTTCTTTCAAAATCCGGTTCACATAATCCAGAGTCTCCTGGCTTTCGCTGGCGGGTACGACCGTAAATTTGTGCTTATACTTGTTCATGAAGTAACGGGCCTCATTCGCCCGAAGCCCAGCGAGCGCTTCTGCTACTGGAGAAGACTCAACCCCAACGGTAGACACATCTTTAAAATCAACGATATACGACATTTCTATCCCTCCTAAAAGTTTGGTAAGGCGTTATACCTTAGAATCTCACTTCGGGCAAAATCCGCCCCGATTACTTCATCAATTTGCTTACTTCTTCACAACAGGAATCCACATTTCGCCAAATACGACGCCGTCTCGCTGCCCCATCTCAACGGTCGCATTCGGTCCTCCAACATAAGCATAATCTTTCGCTTCCGGCAGCACTTGACCAAACGCAAAGCCAGCAAGCTGATTGCTCAGATCATTGGATGTCGGCGCTTCCCCTTTAACAACGAGGTATTCACCCTGAGGGAATTGGATCATTCTCGTTGCCTCCGGCAGTGAAGCATCCGTCATGACGCCGGCATAGTACATCATCTTGTTGTTCACCGCTTCGTTCACGGCAAAAATGAAATCATTAGCGGCGATGGATTTTAACGTATCCAGCCTTCCGTCTTCTTCGACGGCCGACCAGAATTCTGCTTTTTCTTTGTTGATGCCGGCGTAGTCTGTGTAATCGCTCTTCAGTTCCGTTCCAATCCCCAAAACGATAAAGCTGTCCTTTTCTTCCAACGTAAATTGTGCCATATTTGATTACCTTCCTTTTTTAAAATTTTGTTCAAATGATTTGTGTTTTCACTTGATAGGTTTATAATAACCTTGAATCATGTCAAAAAGTGATACTGTTTAGGAGACTCCTATGAAAAAAGTTGAACGGATTAATACCATCATGCGGTATATCAACAATCGTGCCCACTTTACGATTTCCGAAATTATGCGGGAATTTAACATCTCCCGATCGACGGCGATCCGGGATATTCGGGAAATCGAGGCGATGGGGATGCCGCTTGTTGCAGAAGTCGGCAGGGATGGCGGGTATTTCGTCATGAACAACTCGATCCTGCCCACGGTCCGCTTTACCGATAACGAAATTAAAGCCTTGTTCATTGGCTTTATGGCCACAAGAAATCAGCAGCTCCCCTATTTGAAGAGCCGCCAATCGCTGGCCGAGAAATTGCTTGGCCTGATTTCAAAAAACCAGCAGGATGACCTTGTCCTGTTGAATCAAATTTTGCTGTTTGAAGGAACCAACCCCAATAATCCCGACCTGCTCGACCTGTCGGACCTTCCCCATCCGATGCTGGAAAAGCTCATCCAAGTCCTTCTCAAGGACGAATATTTATGGATCACCATCCAAGAAGAGATGGAAATCAAGTCCTATCCCATTTATCTCCTGCACCTCTATCGTGAGAAAAGCGTGTGGCTGATCGAGGGATTTGATTTGAAGGAAGAAAAGAGGAGGATTATTCCTGTTGATGACCTTACCAATGTAGAGCCGTACCCTTTGAAAAAAAGAATAAGTAAGAAAAAGATCCAAGAACAACTGCGTAAGCAGGATGAAATCATCAACCTGGTCATTGAACTAGGTCCAAAAGCGATTGCGCAGTTCAGAAAATACCATCCCATAAAAGTATCCCTTTCCTATACGAATCCTTACCAAACGACAGCCATTTTAAGGACATATATTCATGTCGATAAAGCCGAAGAAATAACCGAACTAACCAATTGGCTGCTTTTTCTGGGTGGAGATATCAAGGTCAGGGAGATGCCGAAAGAAGTCTTGGAGGTGATCCAGGAAAGAATGGGCTTGTACCTTCCATAAACTGAAACTGAATCGGTAAAGCCCCCTCTTTTCAGTCTGGCATCGAATTAGTGTTTTTCAGTAAATTTCATTAACACCTGATTGCACTGTCTAATAAAATCAATGATGAACTCAAGTTCCTTATCATCATAATTAGATAGCAGTTGATTCATTTCCGCTGCAAATGAACTGAAAAGCGGGACAATGTTTTTTTCTGCATTTTCTTGGTTCATGTAAATGTTGACCCTTCTCTTGTCTTCCGGATCTTGTTCACGAAAAATATATCCTACCTTTTCCAGCCTGTCCAAAACGCCCGTGACCGCCCCCGTTGTCAATCCAGTCAATGCAGCAAGCTGACCGGCTGTAAGCGGTTGGTTCTTCATAATGACATCCAAGCATTTGTGATCCGTGGAATTGATTCCCAACTTTGCAGCAATGGCTTGGTGAAACAGGATCGTGGCCGTACTGTTATTTCGTAATTCATCAGTAAGAATATTGATGTTTTTGCTTGTTGACATACAAATCATCCTCTTTTATATTTATCTTATCTCGTGAGATAAAATGTTTTGCCGCTTTCATTGTATCAATAATATTGCCGATGAGCAAATGAAAAGAGGCTGATAAATATGTCCCAAATTTCAGTGGCCATTGCTGGAGCCGGGTTAAGCGGATTATGTTTGGCCCATTCTTTACTTCGCGCCGGGTTCGATGTGCAAGTGTACGAAAGTGATCCGGAACCGTTTGCACGCCGCCAAGGATATCGGGTCACGTTAGACGAGTATGGGATGGCAGGACTTCAAAAGTGCCTTCCGCCGCGTTTATTCGAGTTGTTTTTGGCGACCACATCGCCCACTGACGAAGATTCTTACTTTCGAGTTACAAATCAGGACCTTGGAGAGGTCTTCAAGCTCACATTCAAAGGGGATCGGAGTGGTACCGATTTACGAACGCCGCGTCAAACCGATCGCCAAACCCTGCGTACGATTATGCTCGAAGGGCTGCAGGATCGGATTCATTATGGAAAAAAGGCGGTTCGGGCCGATACAGCAGCGGATGGCGCCACCCTTCACTTTTCTGACGGAAGTTATACACATGCTTCACTCGTCATCGGTGCCGATGGTGTAAACTCGGCATTACGCAAGCAGCTGTTGCCCGACTGTGACCCGGAGGATGCGAACAGCTGGGGAATTTATGGTCGCACGCCTCTTCTGCATAATGGGCAGTCCATCGTTCCTGCTCCACTGAAAACGAGCGGCGTATACGCCATCGGAAAAGCGGGTAAAGGCTTTTTCTTTACGACGATGAACTTTCGCGAAGCTCCGCAAGCGGCTTTTTCTCGATTTGGAGCAGAGCAATTACCTCCCATTTCTGACGATTATGTCATGTGGGCTCTTCTCTTGCCCAAAGAATTGTTTCCCGTATCTCAAGAGAAACTTGATTCCGAAATACTGCATCGCTTTGCACTAGAGACTGCCCTGGACTTTCATCCCGTGCTGCGGCGGTTCGTGAATCAAGCCGATGCCGATTACACCATGCTGGTAAAATTAAAAGCGGCCAGGAAGCCGTCTTCCTGGCCGGTGTCGCGAATCACTTTAATGGGCGATGCAGTACATGTTATGCCACCCACTGGATCTCATGGAGGCAACACAGCTCTACGAGATGCAGCTCTTCTCGCTGAAAAACTTAAAGCAGTAGTATCCCAAGGCGAACCTTTAGAGAAAGCCATTGCATCTTATCAAGCGGAGATGAGCCAGTATGCATTTCGTGAGGTGGAGGCTGCCAAGGCGATGCTGAAGCGCTTCTCCATTCATAACCCATTCATGAGCTGGGTCATGTTACGTGCAATGCCTTGGATTCGTTCCTTAAAAAACAAGCCGTTAACAACAACAGAATAACTTGACGACGCAAGCTATTCCAATATTTCAATGTACCCTTCTGTTCCATTCACACGAATTCGCTGCCCGTCTTTGATGAGCTTGGTCGCATGATCCACTCCGACTACGGCCGGCAGGCCATATTCACGCGCGATCACGGCTCCATGGGTCATCAGGCCGCCTACTTCCGTGATTAAACCTTTGATGGATACAAACAATGGGGTCCAGCTTGGATCCGTAAATGCGGTAACCAAGATATCTCCTTCTTCCAAAGCAGCATCTTCCATGCTTAAAATGACACGAGCTCTTCCTTCTATCACTCCAGAAGAAACAGGCAGACCTAAAATCGCATCGGCCGGGAGATCTCCCCGTTTGTACGAACCTCTAAACATTTCGCCATCAGACGTGATGACACGCGGTGGGGTCAGTTTTTCATATACTTTATACTCGTCTTTGCGTTTGCTGATGATCCGATCATCCAGCATATTGGTGCGAACGGCTTCGTGAAGCTCTTCAAAAGTTAGATAGTATATATCTTCGATATCATGAATGACACCGGCTTGCACGAGTCGTTCGGCTTCTTTCAGTAAAGCCTGCTTATAAACAAAGTAGCGGCTCACCCAGCCATATTTAGGGTATTCCCGATACCCGATGAAATTTCGGACGAGATCGATCATCCGTTTCGTTTCGTCGGCTTTTTGATCGCCATCCGGCAGCTGTCTCAGCCGATTTAACAATTCTTGTTCTTTGGCCAAAGCTTCCTGGCGACCCTGCTCGAATTTCCGGCGGCTCTCATGAGGCTCAAAGTTTTTGATGTTGCTCAGGATCATCGGGACCAGCGTAAGCGGTTTTTCGCTCCAACGGGTACGGCTGATATCGATTTCTCCAGTACACCGCATGCCGTATTTGCTCAGATAATCATAGATCGCTTCCCGGGCTTCCCTTCCTCCATCAAACTTCACCAGTTCGTCCAGAAAGTGATCTTCTGTTGTATGCTGCAAATAATCAATGACTTCCGGATAAGGGCGAATCACATCCGCGACATCCAGCAGCGCCAAGCCCATTTCCGAAGTAATATTGTTGGGCACGGATTGAGAAAGCGTATCGGCTGCGTTTTTTTCGCCTAACCATTTGTTCATATGTTCATTGATCCAGAATGTAGCATTAATTGCAGACATAAACACTGCCGTACTTTGCGGATCAAATAAAATCCTCTTTAATTCCTGGATGTCTTCGAGGATGAAATCGAACAATTCTGCCCCGGATTTCATTTGGATCTTTTGTTTTAAAGCTGCAATCGAGGCTTGATTCCGCTGGATCAAGTCAGTAACGATAGATGGATCGTTCTCAAAGGCTGCCGGCTTATCTGTATTACTTTTAGCGGGAATGGGTGCGGTTTGATCATTCGGTACCAATTTGACAAAGTCTCGCTCGATTACGTTCTCGATTGCGCCTATGAAAAGCGGATCGGATTCCAAGTTTTTTAATAAAGCTTCCCGGCCGGCAGTGGTAGTCAGCCTAGGCGCAATATCAATGAACAGCCTTCCGCCCGCTGTACGCATCGGTGCAGGAGTAATTAACAGGTAAAAAGACAATCCCAACGGTTTGATCGGATCTGTCATCATTTGTTGATGGCCAACAGACAGATAGACGTGATTATCCTGATCATTTGCTTCAGGGATCGGGAATAGCGTTGTAATCGGCCGGCTCTGAACAATATAAAATGCATCATCAGCCAAACACCATTCGATGTCCTGCGGCTGGCCGAAATAAGCTTCGACCTGTCTTCCGATCCGTTCCAGCTGCACAATGTGTTCGTCAGTAAGGGTTTGAGCCTTTTGCTGTGCCGGACCGATTTGGCATGTTTCGGTTCCGCCTTCTTTTCGTCCATAGATCGCCAATGTTTTGGCTGCTATCCTCTTATCGACGATTTCCCCTCCTTGTACTTTATAATTATCAGCGGATACCAAGCCGGAGACCAGTGCTTCCCCAAGTCCAAAACTGGCATCGATAGACAGCTGCTTCCGGTTTCCGCTCATTGGATCAGCGGTGAACAATATTCCCGAAGCCTGCGGGAATACCATCTTTTGAATGATCACGGATAAGTAAATGTGACGGTGATCAAATCCATTTTGTATACGGTAGATGACTGCGCGATCCGTAAATAAGGAGGCCCAGCATTTGCTGATATGCTGCAGAATGGCATCAACACCGATGATATTTAAATAAGTATCCTGCTGCCCTGCAAAAGAAGCGTGCGGCAAATCTTCGGCGGTTGCACTAGAACGCACAGCGTAAGCATGTTCCTCGCCGAACCGGGAGAGATAGTGAATTACTGACTCCACAACATCGGAAGGAATTTCTGCTTCAGTAATGGTCTGCCGGATCTTCCCGCTGATCTCACCAATTTGGTCCCGATCATCTGCGTTTAGCATGGTTAGTTGTTGGAGTAATGCATGATACGTTTCGTTTTGTCCGATGGCTTTTTGATACCCCGCGGTTGTAATACAGAATCCTTCGGGGACCTGGATTCCGTCAATTTTAGATAATTCTCCTAAATTCAACCCTTTTCCGCCAACGAGATAAAGCTGCGATTTTTCGATTTCATGAAACCCAAGAACCATTGAACTCATTCGACCATCTCCCTAACCATTTGATTGAGAAAAAAACATTTGACAAGAGTTTAACCGGCATGTTACACTTAAAATGTAAGATAAGATATTTATGACTTTATAACATGAACAGTCGTGATCTGATTATATCATCACGTCTTTTTTTGCGCAATAAGAAAGAACCTGGGATTTTATCCAGGTTCTTTTTTTGGTTTACAGCATCCCACTCCGAGGGTCGATATCGTCATCCAAGCCGTTCCATCGGGTTCCATCGCCTTGCTCTCAATAGGACGTCTCTAAACTTTTGTTATTGATCGTCCGCGCTGGGTCCGTACATCCCAGGAACGGATATCCCGAGCAGTCGCATATAAACTGTCAACTGTCCCCGATGATGGTACACGTGATTGAACATCAGCGTACGGGCCATATCGATTCGGGGTGCTTCCAAGATGGTCTCTCCTTTGCTGACGAGCTTCCAGGAATTCCTTAGCCCATCTTCTCCCCATTCCCGAAGCTTGCTCCCGGCAAGAGACACGCTCCATTCCAGTGCCTCAAGCAATTCTTGCCGGGTGGTCGGCTCCGGCAGAGGAACAACCGGAGCCTCGCTGACCGCTTCGTCCAGCAATAGAGCCAGCCCCCCGGGTACTCCCGCAGCATGCAGGGCGAGCTGTCCCAGAGACATCGACCTCGGGTGCGGCCGCCAAGAAAGTTTGTCCTCAGGCAGCCTTTCAAGAAGCAAGCGTGTCGATTCGGCTTCCCTTGTTAATTCACGAATCCAATCTTCAATCATGTTTATGGTGATCTCCTCCTCTGGCTAACGCCATTCATACCTTCATCCTATAGCGCCATGCGCGGGAAGATTTCTTCAGAATTGCGGAATCGTGAATGTCAGGGTCAGGTCATGACTAACCTCTTTGCGGTGCTGGACTTTAGTCGAGGTCAGAAACCTGCTGCAGTCTGGTTCAAATCACGGCGTTATTCGTTACAATAGAATAAAGCAAGCACATTGGAGGAGCGATGGATCATGAATTACGAACATAAAGTCCAGAGGGAAGTTGCCGAATGGGAACAAAAGATGTTCAAGCCGCCGGGATGGATGGAAAAAGCATCGAAATCCGTCGGCGGCCGGATCAACCATTTGATTCCCCCAAAGGTGCAAAACGTCATCACGACCACCATCCGGTCGATCGTGCGCACGGCACTGTTCGGCGCGGAATACACCCCTAGACGCCCGGTGCAAAGTACGATGGATCTGGAAGCTGCCGATCAAGAAGCCAAAGACCTGTTTGCCCTGTACCAAAAAATTGCGGTTGCTGAAGGTGCTGGAACGGGAGCCGGCGGCATCATCCTTGGCATGGTAGACTTTCCGGCTCTCATCGCAATCAAGATGAAATTTTTGTTCGAGCTGGCGCATGTTTACGGTTATGACACGAAACATTTCTCCGAGCGGGTGTTTATTCTCAAGGTGTTTCAAATGACATTTTCGGGGCCGGATAACCGTGCCAGGCTGCTCGATTCCATCAAATATTGGCATATAGAAAAGGAACAATGGCTGTCTGATACCGAATATTCCAGGACGATGGACTGGGAGACTTTTCAGATCGAGTATCGCGATGCGATCGATTTCCGGAAAATGCTGCAGATGCTGCCAGGGATCGGCGCGATCGCAGGGGCATGGGCGAATTACACCATTCTTGAGGAGCTTCGCGAATCCGCCATGAACGCTTACCGCCTGCGCAGATTGCACGATGATTTCGAGGTTAGATCGTAATGAATATTTTTTCTTCGTACTGAGAGGTCCTTCACTTATTGTTTGCAGCCCACACATCCAGCTGCCTTTGTTTTTCGGCGATCACTTTATCGATTCCGGCCGATTTTAATGCTGCGTTAAATTTCGGCAGATAGACATCCGGATCCAGAGTTCCTGTCTCCAGCGCTTTTGAATATTGCTGAACGACATTCTGGATCGCGGCCAATTCGGTTTTGACCGGCTCCGAGTTATAGGTGAATCCGAGCGCTGCAGACTTCTCCGCACTTTGGTTAAAGGCCTCCATTTGCTTCCATATATCCGGACTGTCCGTCGACCACGGATAAGACAGCAGCTGATTCCCGAACATCCAACCTTGTCTCATGTTGTAGCCGCTGTTCGTCGCATCCACACCACTAGGAAAGTCAATCGTCCCGTCTTCCTTCACTTGATAGTGCTTTCCTTCAATCCCCCAATCCAGCAAATTGATGATTTGTTTGTCCGAGTAGAGCAAATTCAGAAACATCATCGCGCGCTCGGGATTTTTGGACTTGGCCGCAATGGCAAGCATTGCGTTCATAATCGTCAGCGTATTCATTTTGGACGGCGCGAGTGCGACTTCCGTCAGCTCCTTGCCGGCCCATGCTCCCGTCTGCGTCGTGATCCCCGGCTTGCCTTTATTCGGTGTCGCGAACCCGATGTTTGCCTTGATATAATCCCGGCCGGTTTGCGAGGTCGTTGCAATGTCCTTGGGGATGTATCCTGCCAGGAACCATTGACGTATCACCCCGATGAACTTCGCATATTCCTCGCTCTCATACAAATTAACGACCTTCAGCTGATTCGGATCGGTAAGTACACCGATCATGTCGCCAAGCGGATCAATCGTCGTCTGCAGCAGTGGATAGGCAATGGAACCTCCCCCTGACGCTTTACCCAGCATGTTGGCTTCCGGATGCTTCTTTTTAACGCTTTCAAAAATCGGCTCTAAATCCTCGATTGTTTTCACCTGGCTGACGTCCATATTGCTTTCTTTTAACCAATCCGTTCGCATCAGAATAGTCGGATAAGCGGCAAAGTCCCGGATCGTTGGAACGCCGTATATTTTGCCGTCAATTTTTGCCGCAGCCAATACGTCGGGATCGAAGGCGGCTAGGATATCCTGGCCATGGGACTGAAGCAGGTCATCGATGGGCAGCAGTTTTTTTTGCGCGACTTCCGAAATATATTGGTCTTCCCCTGTGAACACCAGGTCGAGTTTCTCATTGCCGGAGAACATCAGCACTTTTTGCTGTGTCCACGCAGCCGCTTCAATGCGTTTCAGTTTGACGGTTGCATTGATTTTTTCTTTCGTAATCTTGCTGATTTCCTGCTCCACAAGACCAAGATCACGCTGATCCGGTCCCCAGAAAGCGATTGTAATTTCATAAGGGGCAAGCTTACCGTCACCAGATGCTTTTTGCGTTGATGACGACGGCTTCTTCTCACCGTTCGAAGAGGAGCTTGAACATCCGCTCAAAACGACGGTAACAGCCAGCACAAAGAACAACAAGGAATGAACCGACTTTTTCCACATAGGCTTTTGACCTCCCAGGATCTTCAATATGGAATCTCCACGCTTGGAGCTGAAGTGCAGCAGAAAGGGTGACGAATGCCGCGTCACAGCGGCATTCGTCCGATCCCGATCTTCATGATGCCGCCAACTCGGACTGCTTGCGGTATTTCATCCACATGAACGTAAAACCTGCCACCCCTGCTACAGATATGATTGCGCAAATCGAATACATCGTTTGGGGACCCAAATAATCGAACATCCAACCGCCGAACAGACCCGCGATGATGCCGGAAATTCCACCCCACGTCAGGGCATAAATGGCCTGCCCGGTCGCTCTGTACTCGGCTGGTATTAATAATGCGGTCAGACTGGTTCCGATATAATAGTAGCCACCGAACGTAATACAATGCAGCACTTGGATAAAGATGACCTGGAGCGGTCCGCCGGCAACCGACATCAATAACCAGCGGATCACGAACAGGATACTTACGATGACCAGCCCTCCCAGCATCATCCTTGCCGACTTTTTCAGGAATCGGTCAAACAGCAGAAACACCGGAATTTCAAAGATCGCCGACAGGAACACCGACCAGCCAATCAATTCGTTGGAGCCTCCCAGGTTGGAAATGTACAGTGTGACGAACGTTTGGTTGATCGAGTTGGGAACCGAAATGAGGATGCCAAGGATAACGAACACAAAGAACAACCTGCTCGACAGCATCACTTTCCAATAGCTTTGTCTCTCGGTCTTCGGCTTGGAAGTCACTCTGCCCTGAGGGAGTCCGATGGTAAATGCCAGTGAGATCAGCATCATGATCCCGTACAACATCCAAAGATTCACCAGCCCCATCCAGCTGAGAACCGGTCCGGCCAACGCGGCGATGATCGCCCATCCCAGCGAACCCCATAGGCGAAATGCGCCAAACTTGTAGTTCGTGTTCTCGATGGCATTCAGAATCAGACTGTTGCTCTGCGAGAACGTGGGACTGTTAAAGAAAAAAAAGATCAGCATGAAAGCGAAAATGACGGCATATTCACGGAGTTGAAATACCACGATCGTCGCTAACAAATTCCCGGTCAGAAGAAAAATGAGAATACGTTTCACATTCTGCAGCCGGTCGCTCCAATAACCCCAGAACGGATTGGCGAAGATGGAAATGAAGGGCCCACCGGCCATAATCATGCCAATTTCCACTTTACTGAGTCCGATGTTTTGAAAATATAAAGGAAAGAATGAAGTCAAAATCGCAATCGTGCCATACAGGAAAAAGTTGAAACGTTTCAGTGCCGACAACGATTCGGAGGAACGGCCGGCCGCCGGTTGGACCTCCCTCTTCCTTAAAGGCAGCATTAGAGCTGGATCGCTTTCGACAGGGATTGTTCGATGATCTCGTCGCTGCTTACTTCCCGCCCAAGCCGGTCGGATAAATAAATGCCTTCGCTGATCAGCATCGTCTGCGAGGCGATGTGGGCCGTGGGAAGCAGCTCCACTCTTCCCTGCAGCGCGGCGACCCAGTGATGCTGCGAGGACTGGTATGCGTCATAATTCGGCTTCAAATGATTCCAGCGGCCGTCCATCTCATCCAGGTTGACGCTGCCGTTGATATCCATATCGCAAATCGTCGTATGAAAACTAAACGGGGCCAAAATTTGCTGATCCGAATAGGCCGGCAGCTTGATGCCCCCTTTATCCCCCACCACAGAGCAGCCTTCGATGCTTCCAAGGTGAATGCTCCACGCTTCAATAATATCGAGCGTCGCGCCGCCTTCGAATTTTATGAACCCCAGCCCCAGCTCTTCCACGTCAAAGACCGCCTGCCCGGCACGTCCGGCATCCACATCCATCTCCCGGTAGCCTTTACCCGAAATCCGCTCCACCTTCGGTGTGCCAAGCAGGTACAGCATTTGCGCGATATGATAAACCCCCATGTCGATCAGCGCCCCGCCGCCGGCGATTTGTTTGTTTAGAAAAGCCGGGGTGCCGTATCCGTCAATATAAGGGCGTCCTCTCCGGCGATGGCCGGTAGCCCTGGCATGATACAGCTTGCCGAGCATGCCCCCGTCGATCAGCGCTTTTGCCGCCTTGGTCTCTTTTCGATACAAGGTGCCAAGCTGAATATGCAGTTTCTTGCCGTAATCTTCTGCCGCTTCAAGCATGGTCAGCCCGTCCCGGTAAGTCCCGGCGATCGGTTTCTCGCAGTATACGTCCTTGCCTGCCTCGAAAGCGGCAATCGTCACGGGGGCATGCAAATTGTTATGCAGGCAGACATCAACGGCTTCAATGTCATCGCGCTTCAGCATTTCTCTGAAATCGGTATAGACGTGGGGAATATGAAACTCATGCGCGACCTTGAGGGCTTCCTGTTCATTGATGTCGCAGATGGACACGATCTGAACATCCTCCATATTCGCGTAATTTCTCAGGTGAGCTTTGCCGATCAACCCTGCCCCAATCATGCCAATGCGAACGGTTCTTCCCATTTCGATCATCCCTTCTTTTTTTAATTTTAACGGCTCAACATCCGCTTCACGGAAGCGATTGCCCATTCCATCTCTGCGTATTGATTGTCCGGCGCGTTGTACTCGATGCCCCAGTATCCGTCATAGCCGGCATCCAGCAGTGTCTTCACCATGTGTTCGCCCTTTGGTGATCCTACCGTCTTGCCGTCAAAATGCGTATGATAGACCCACGGCGCGACCAACGTGTCGCCAATGTCTTCATCCGTATCCCACCGGCCCATATGGAGCAGTATGCCAAAGTTCGGGTGATTGACCGCTTCGGCCACTTTTTTTAAGTATTTTGGATCTTTGGAAGTTCCCATATGATTTTCAGGCCCGACGATGAGACCAAGGTCAGCCGCTCTCCGGCTCAACGCTTCGAACTTGTTCACAACATATTCGAACTGCTCTTCCGTCCCGGGCGCCGAGCTTTGATCTCCCGCATCGATGCGGATGGTTCGCGCTCCAAGCTTCTCAGCAATGGATAGGTAGGCGACAGCGTTTTCATAAAGCCTGCTGCGCTTGTCTGGATCTGCATCCCATAAATGCGCCCCGTCCACCGCGATGTTGATAATCGTCATTTCTTTTTCCCGTATCGCTTCGGCCAGACGTTGAATATAAGCTTCATCAGGCAGTGAAAAAATGTCGTCCTTAACCCCTTCAAAGGTCCCGTTCCACAAATCAACGGTATCGAGATGGTATCTGTACTTGGACGATTCCAGGTACCCGAACGTATCCATCTTCCCTTCCCGGATCATATTGAAAAAAGAAAAACCGCCAATGCTGATTTTCATGGATTTGCCTCCCTGATTTGGTTTCTATTTTTTGTAACCACGTCCTGCAACCTCTGGCAGCTCTTCATCACCTCCTTAACATGCTGCAGGGAAATCATCCTTTAACCGCCCCGACGGTCAGCCCTTTAACGAAAAATCTCTGAAAGAACGGATACGTTAACACAATCGGCAGCGCGCCGATGACGGCAATAGCCAGGCGGACGCCCTGGGTCGGGATGGAACTGCCGTCCACCCTTGAAGAATAGTCTACATTATCCAGCAAATATTGTACGTTCAGCAAAATGGTATTCAAAAGCACCTGAATGCTGTACAGCCTGGAGTCTGAAATGTAAATGAGTCCGTTAAACCAGTCGTTCCAATAATTAATGACCTGAAATAGTCCGACCGTTGCCAGCACGGGAAGAGACAGCGGCAGCGCCATTTGCACGAATATCCGAAATTCCCCTGCTCCATCCATGTTCGCCGACTCGAGTACCGCTTCCGGAACCGATACGGTAAAAAACGTCCGCAGCAAAATAACATAGAAGGCACTGACCAGAAGACCCGGGACGATCAGCGCAAGCAAGGTATTGGTAATATGAAAAACATTCGAGTAGATTAAATAGGTCGGAACAAGTCCTCCGTTGAAGAGCATCGTGAAGAAGACGATAAATGAAAAGAAATTGCGCAGCGGTAAATCCTTCTTTGACAGCGGATAAGCGAGCAAAGTCATCAGGACCAGACTGGCCAGTGTACCTAAAATAGTCACAACGACGGAGATGCCGTAAGAATTCAAGATCTCCCCCGATTTTTGAAAAATGAATACATAACTATCCAGGCTCCATTCACTGGGAAAAAACGAGTAGCCTTCCCGGATGATCGCATCCTCATCGGTGAACGAGGCCGTAATCAGCAGCAGAAACGGCACCAGGCAAAACGCAACAATCAACCAGAAAATAAAATGGATAACGACTTGTTCAATCCGTGTTCTTCTCAAGGACTTCGCCTCCTTATTAGAACAATGAGTTGTCGGGGTTTATCTTCTTCACAACAAAGTTGGAAATGAGGATCAGCGCGAAGCCAATCACGGATTGGTAGAAGCCTGCGGCGGAAGCCATTCCGATGTCCCCGCTCTTGAGCAGCGCCCGATATACGTATGTATCCAGCACATTGGTTGTTGGCAGCAGCGGCCCGGAGTCAAGCGTCACTTGGTAGAACAGACCGAAGTCCGCATAGAAAATCCGCCCGATCTGCATTAAAGTCATGATGGTGATGACGGGGGTAAGGGACGGCAGGGTGATGTGAAAAATTTGCTTGAACTTCCCTGCCCCATCCAAGGTGGCGGCCTCATAATACTCTTGGTCGATGCCGACGATGGCGGCAAAGTAAATGATGCACAAATAGCCGACGCTGTGCCACAGCTTGACGATGGTGAGGATGACAGGCCAGTATTTCGGTTCCGTATACCACATGACGGGATCCAGTCCGAGAAAAGGAAGGACCGATTTGTTCATGAAGCCTGTTTCCATGCTTAATAACGAAAAAACCAGGTAACCGACAATGACCGTTGAGATAAGATAGGGCAGCAAAATGGCACTTTGGTAAAATCGCTTTAAAAACCGCTGTTTCACTTCGGCCAGCAATATGGCCAGCGCAACGGCGAAGACAAGATTGAGTATGATGAATACAACGTTGTAGAGGATGGTGTTCCGGGTGATGATGTAGGCTTCGGACGTCTTGAAGAGATACTCGAAGTTTCGAAAACCTATCCAATCCCCGCCGAAGACCCCTTTGGAGAAGTCGATTTCCTTAAAAGCGATGATGATGCCAAACATGGGAATATAGTTATTGATGAGCAAGTAGACAATACCGGGGAGAATCATCAGGTACAGGATTTTGTATTTTTTGGCCTTTTTGAGAACTGTGCGGTCCAACCGGGATGTCATAGTAATACCCCTCCTCGGAATAAATGACTGCTGCACGCCTAGCGGGATTCTCAAAGATTGAACTCGGCATCCTCCTCCACTTCGATTAATTTTTCCACCGGACGAATTAATTAACGAAAAAAATACGCCTCCTTGGGGCACGTTTGTGATCATTATAGGGACGCCTTTACAGCCCTGTCAATGTGTTTTTTTATTTTATTTACCATTCCTTCCACCGCCCCGCCTTGACTGGGACTCGTTGACAGCATAATGGACATTTTTCTATAATCGCATTGACACAAGAATAGGCTACACTCCCGTTCCTATGCCCTCTTTCAGCCTAGCCGCCAGGGTCAGCACTCCTGTCCTGACGGGGACTCGGCCAATCATAACTTCCGAAAGTAGGAGAATGCGATGACGAATAAAGTAGGAAATCAGCAGATGCTGCGGGAGATCAACGTATCGACACTGCTGCATATGATTTTTGAGCATGGACCGATATCCCGTGTCGAATTATCGCGAAAAACCAAGCTGAGCCCAACGACCGTTTCCGTGCTGATCGAGGAGCTCATCCGCGAACAGCTTGTGCACGAGACCGGTATGGCCGGTAAAGGCGTCGGTCGAAAAATGACACTGCTGAATATTCGCGCTGACGGCGGATATGTCATTGGCGTGGATATTTCAAGCTCGCCGGCGCATTGCGTGCTGCTCGACTTAAACGGTCAGCTGGTAGCAAGCCAAAGCCTGGAATCGGTGCGCGGCCAGGACCAAATTCGAACTTCACTGGTGAAACAGCTGCAGCAATTCATCCATAAGCAGCGGATTCCCCATGAGCTCATCAGACGCATCGGCATTTCTCTGCCGGGGAGACTCGATGAGACGCAAAGCATCGTCATCTCTTCTAAATATTTGCAGCTGGAACAGTTCCCTATGCGTCAAGCGTTGGAGCAAGAACTCTCGATTCCAGTACTGCTGACTAACGATTTGGACGCTGCCGGCTTTGCCGAACGATTCAGCGGAGCCGCCAAAAATGAACATACCATTATTTTTCTGCTGATCGGCCAAGGCACAGGAGCTGGACTTGTCCTGAACGGGGAGATTTATCACGGCTCCAGCGGAGCGGCAGGACGAACCACTCACCTCTCTCCGTATTGCACGCCCATCCTTGCGGAAAGACTTCGCGCGAACCATCCGGAGGAGTTCGGATCCATGTCGCCGGAAGCAACGGTTCATGCCTTTATGGACCTGGTTCTCGCCGGCGTCCAGCCCTTCAGTGACCAAGGAGAGCTCATTATCCGTGATATTGCCGATTATTGCGGAAAAATGCTGGAAATGCTCAACCCGCAAAAAATGATTCTGGGCGGCTGGATTACTGACAATGCGGCGTTTTTCAACCGTCTCGTACATGCGATTCACGAAGCTGATCACTCCCCCTATGGGGACACCCCGATCGTCGTATTCCACTGGAAAGAGTACGGGTCTGCTTTGGGGGCGGCGATGCTTGGACTGCATGAAATTTTCAAGAAGAAAACGGTACAATAGCTTTATGCTGTCGGTCCTTTACAGCAATATATGTTCATGCCCAGCGCTGCCGGACATGAACATATCGTTGTCGAGGAAATACCATCAAAACACTGCGCCGACTGCTGCTGGTTTTAACGCGCACTAGTCTCGTCCTGCAAAAAGTTCGCTTATTTGGAAAATGACTGCGTCATATCCGTTTTCAGCTCTTTGGAGGCAGACTTTTGAAACTTAGAAGTCGAAATCAACTCCCGAAGCAGCTCCTCGTATTGATCCGCGTCAAATGGCACGGCTACCATTTGCTTGGTGAACGATGAGAGCATGATTCCGTTGGCGATGGTGACCGACCGGATCCCCTCCGTTCCTTCTGCAATCAGCTCGCCTTTCCCTGTGCTTATTTTTCGAATGAACTTTTCTGTGACCACCTTATGCCCTGCTTCCACGCTTGTATCCACTTCGATCTCCTCTTCTTCATACTCCACGTTCCCGAACCCGTCCTGCGTTTCGCGCAGATGCTTCAGCATGGAAATATGATTGCGGTAGATGCGAAGCTTATTGTTTTCGTACAGAAGTCTTCCGTTCTCCCCAACGATCTCCAGACGGTTCACACCCGGTGACTCGGCAGTCGTCACGATAAAATGCCCGATCATGCCGTTATCATGCTCGAAATAAGCGGTGACTTCGTCTTCCACTTCAATATGGTGATACTTGCCGATATGGGCATGTCCGCTGATTCTTGCCGGGACCCCGAAGACCCATTGATAGAAATCGAGATTGTGCGGGCATTGATTGGTCAGGATGCCGCCTCCCTCCCCCGCCCAGGTCGCACGCCAATCACCGCTGTCGTAATAGGACTGTGATCGGAACCAAGCGGTATTGATCCAAGTGGCTCTCGTCAGCTGCCCCAGTTCACCGCTGCCAACCACTTCCTTGATTTTTTTATAATAGGGAAGCGTCCGTTCCTGGAACATCATGCCGAACACCAAGTCCGGAAACTTCTCCTTGGCCTCGGCATAAGCATCGATGGTGAGCTTGGCGTCATTGACATGAACGGCCAATGGCTTCTCGCAGAGCACATGGATTCCGCGTTCGAACGCATCACTTGCAATGGCCGGGTGGCTGTAATGCGGCACCGCTATAATGACCGCCTCGAGCCCGGATTGCTCAAACAGCTCCAGATGGCTGTAATAGGCCTTTGTGCTGCATTCGGCAGCAAACCTGTCCGCCCGCTCTTGAACCGTATCACACACGCCTACAAGCTCAATTTGCTCCATCGACTTTATATTATGGATATGCGTTCTTCCGATGTTTCCTAAACCGACCAATCCGAGCTTCACTTTCTGCACGCTCATGCTTATAGCCCCTCTCCTTTGAGTATTCGATACGATTACGACCAAGCCAAGCCTTCATTTAACAGCAGCCTTTTTAAGGCTTGTGCCGCTATTCTAAATCGCTCGGGTCCTTCTTGTTCCGGGAATGCACGGTGCAGATGAGGCTCGATGGATAAAAATCCGGAAAAGCTTCTCTCCTTCAGTGCTTTAACAAACGCTGAAAACTCGCCGTCTCCTTCGCCTGCCGGGACAAACATGCGCGACTGTTGGTCCGCATCCTTGATATGTACATATTCGAGGTAAGTTGACAGCTGCGGGTACGCCTCACTCATCGGCATCACCCGGTTCATGACAAAATTGCCGGGATCAAAGGCAAGTCTCAGACAAGGAGAGTCACAATGCTGCAGAATGCTCAAGCAGCGCTCATCGGTATCTCCGTAAACGCCGCTATCATTTTCCATCAGCAGCGTAATATGTTCCTCCTCAGCTATTGTGGTCAGCATCTTCATACGGGAGAGCACTTCGCCGCGGTAGTTCTCCGGCTCTTCATTGTCGGGGATGTAATAAGAAAATACGCGGATATAGCGGGCATCCAATTGTTTGGCGATATCCGATGCGCGCTTCAATTTCTCAAGTTCGGGGGCAAAGGGGTCTTGAATCGGGTATTTACCGATTGGCGAGCCAATGGAGGACACGCGAATACTTGTTTTGCTTAATGCAGATTTCAATCGGACCAATTCTTCATCGGTCAATTCCAGTACATTTTTACCATACACGCTCCGGAGCTCCAAATAGGAAATGCCTTCGGACACGAGCACGTCGAGCTGTTCCTCCAAACGATCGGAAATTTCATCGGCAAAACCGGTTAGTACCAGCACTCTTGCATCACCTCTCCTTAAATTCGCAGCGACTAAGCTTAACTGTCGATATGGATTAGTGTAGCAGGCGGCGAGAAGCTGAAGGTACTTCCCGGTTGACCAGGTTGATATCCTAAATGTTCTAAAATTGACTTTTTACCAAGCGTCTGTACTGCGTCGGTGTTTTACCCTCCCATTGCTTGAATACCTTGCTGAAATGGGAATGATTTTTAAAGCCCGTTTCATAACAAATATCCGTCACCGATTTCTCCGGGTCGAGCAGAAACAGGATTTTGGCCTGATTGATCCGTCTTCTGTAAACGTAATGAAATATCGTCATCCCCGTCACTTCTTGAAAAATGCGCACCAAATAATACTTGTTGATATGCAGGTTCTCTTGCAATTGGTCGAGACGAATATCGGTCATATAATGTTTTTCGATATAGGACAACGCGTTCTGAACGTGCTGCTCTTTTTCGGACGGGAAACCGGCTTCTTCTGTCACCGGCTTCATCAGCACTTGGCAAATGAAAAAAAGCGCATCCAGACACAAGACCCGAAACCGCTCATGGGAGACGGCATCCGGTGCGGTATATAAGCGGTTCAATTTACGCAGCATTTCTTCGAATTCACCCTGCTCCTCCATGCTGAGCTGAACTTTGTAGTTTCGAAGTCTTTCGAAAGGCTGCAGTGGATTGATCGAGAATACATGCTCGGATGCAGCGCGAAAGTAACCGGGATCAAAATTCAGAAGCGTCCGCACATAGGGATGTCCTTCAAAGCTCTTAGGCATATGCAGAGTCAAACCATGCATCACGATGAGTGTACCTGGTTTGAGAACATGAATTTTGTCGCCGATCAAATACTGCCCTTTGCCCTCATGGAAATAAAAGATTTCATAGTGATCGTGGGATTGAAAATTCCCTGCCGTTACCGGGACGCGTTTTAAATATTCATATTTCAGCAGATAAGCAGGTTCCACACCGTTGCCTCCGATCCAGGGACTTTCTCAACTTTTGAATGACAGTCCATTTTCTTCTAAGGCGCTTCTAAGGATGGGTAAAGATTTCGGCCCCATTCCGTGAATTTTTAAAATCTCTTTTTCCGTATATTTGGAGAGTTCTTCCAATGAAGTGATCCCGTGATGCTGCAGTGCGTTTCTTGCCGGTGAAGCGAGCAGTGACAGAAATCCTTGGTCAGGGTTACGTTCTTCCTCATGTTTTTTCGCCATGTTTTCATCCCCTTCGAAAAGTTTGTGTCACCACAATATTAACACTTATTAGGAGTAACAATTTCTTCTGATTTGCTCATTCTCAACGCTCATACACATCGTTCAGAGCTTGTCCAGTGTAAAACGATCTCATTTGTTTTAAATTTCCTCTTGCTCAATATTGCCTATCCTGCTATTATGGAGAAGCGTAAATTTTGGAAAGCGAAATATTCGGATATATTAGGATCTTTCCAAGCAGATAAACTTTGACCACTTCCCCTCGGGAAGTTAAGGCCATACGGACAGCCGGGTCAAATGCCGACTGGCAACTTTCGTTGCCTTATTGATTGAGTTAAAAGCTCAAATTTTATAAGTTGGTAACTTTATAACCAGTGCTGACGCACACAACTTGTGAAACGGTCAATAAGAGTGGTAAAAGTAATTATTTGCTATATAGACTCTGATCCTAACAAAGTATATTTGAATATTAAGAGCCCTTCCATGAAACGTAACGTTTTATGGCTGACTGATAAGCACACTAGGGGTTTGTCCGGTCATGCTTATTGGAATTTCTTATTATTTGACTATATCAAGCAAGTGTGATGCGCATGGTGCGTGTTTCGCTTGCTTTTTTGTTGCCGTTTTTACAGAAAAAATTGAATTGGATGAGGAGATTGATTGAAAAATGGGAAAAGCACTAATCATCGGCGCCGGTGGCGTAGCATCTGTAGCAGTTCATAAATGCGTTCAAAACAGCGATGTCTTCGAAGAAATCTGCATTGCCAGCCGTACCAAGTCCAAATGCGATGAACTGAAAGCAAAACTTGACGGTGGAAAAACCAAAATTACGACCGCACAGGTCGATGCCAACAACGTGGATGAGCTGATCGCTCTGATTAACGAAGTGAAGCCGGATATCGTAATGAACCTGGCCCTTCCTTACCAAGATCTGACGATCATGGATGCTTGCCTGGCAACCAAAACACACTACATGGATACGGCTAACTATGAGCCGGAAGATACGGCGAAATTTGAATATAAATGGCAGTGGGAATACCGCGAGCGCTTCGAACAAGCAGGTATTACAGCTCTGCTCGGCAGCGGATTCGACCCAGGTGTTACCGGCGTATTCTCGGCTTACGCGCTCAAGCACTATTTTGACGAAATTGAATACATCGACATTCTGGATTGCAACGGCGGAGATCACGGCTATCCTTTCGCCACCAACTTCAACCCGGAGATCAACATCCGTGAAGTGTCCGCTAACGGCCGCTACTGGGAAAACGGGGAATGGATCGAAACGAAACCGATGGAAATCAAACGCGAGTATAACTTCGCTGAAGTCGGCCAAAAGGATATGTACCTGCTGTACCATGAGGAGCTGGAATCCCTTGCGCAAAACATCCCTGGACTGAAGCGCATCCGCTTCTTCATGACATTCGGCCAAAGCTACCTGATGCACCTCAAGGCGCTTGAAAACGTAGGAATGACCTCCATCGAACCGATCGAATTCGAAGGAAAACAAATCATTCCGCTGCAATTCCTGAAGGCAGTGCTTCCGGACCCGGCTTCCCTCGGACCTCGTACCGTGGGTAAAACCAACATCGGCTGTATTTTCAAAGGAAAAAAAGACGGCCAAGATAAAACTTACTATGTCTACAATGTTTGCGACCACCAAGAGTGCTACAAAGAAGTCGGCTCCCAAGCGATTTCTTATACAACTGGCGTTCCTGCCATGATCGGCGCTGCGATGGTCCTCACCGGCAAATGGAACAAACCGGGCGTATACAACGTCGAAGAGTTCGATCCGGATCCATTCATGGAAGAGCTGAACAAATGGGGACTGCCATGGGTAGAAGACTTTAACCCGGTGCTGGTTGACGCCTTGCCTGAAGAAGCAAGAGAGCCGGAGCTTGTTCGTTAAGATGCGGTTCGAGGAGTTACCTACACCCTGTTTTGTAGTCAGTGAAGAACTCATTGAGAAAAACCTGAACATTTTGAACGGTGTCATGCAGCGTACGGGAGCCAAGATCGTGCTTGCGCAAAAGGCTTTTTCCATGACCGAGATGTACCCGCTTATCGGAAAATACTTAAGCGGTACGACCGCCAGCGGATTATTCGAGGCACGGCTGGGCCATGAGGAAATGGGCAAAGAGAATCATGTCTTTGCCCCCGCTTACCGTGAAGATGAGATCGACGAAATTGTTTCCATTTGCGACCATATCATTTTCAACTCCTTCTCCCAGTTGGCAAAGTATAAGGATAAAGCTCTTGCAGCCGGCAGAAAAGTTGGCATTCGCATCAATCCGGAATGCTCGACGCAAGTGGGACATGAAATCTACGATCCCTGTTCTCCGGGGTCAAGATTCGGCGTGAAGCAGGAGGATTTCCAGCCGGAACTGCTTGAAGGTGTTACGGGACTGCACTTCCATACCCTGTGCCAGCAGAACTCCGACGATTTGGAAACCACGCTGAATGCGGTTGAAGATAAGTTCGGACAATGGCTGCCGCAAATGGAATGGATCAATTTCGGCGGCGGCCACCACATCACGAGAGACGACTACGATATTCCGAGACTCGAGGCTTGTATTACTCGAATGCAATCCAAATACGGCTTGGAAGTCTACCTCGAACCCGGAGAAGCCATCGCGCTGAATGCGGGCTATATGGTCACTTCCGTGCTGGATATCCATCGCAACGGCATCGAGATCGCCATCGTGGACACCTCAGCCACCTGCCATATGCCGGATGTGCTGGAAATGCCGTACCGTCCGCCGCTGATCGGTTCAGGCGAAGCCGGTGAGAAGCCGTACACCTACCGGCTCGGCGGTCCGACCTGCCTTACGGGCGACGTCATCGGAGACTACTCCTTCGATCAGCCGCTTCAGAGCGGCGACCGATTGGTATTCGAGGACATGGCGATCTACTCCATGGTCAAAACGAATACCTTCAACGGCATGCCGCTGCCGGCCATCGCCGTGCAGGAGAAAGACGGCAGCTGCCGTGTCGTGCGCGAGTTCGGCTATCAGGATTTCAAGATGAGACTTGCTTGATGAATAAGAAAAACGTCTATCGACGTACCTTCAAAGAAGACAGACCGCGTCTAGAGGAAGTTTTTCTTGCGAGATCAGGAAGCAGAAGCTCCGAAACTTATACTTTCTGATCTCTTAAACAAAGCCTTAACCCTCTCACAAGGGTTAAGGCTTTTTGGTTTAACGTTTTCTTTTTAAGATAAAGCCTCGTATAGACTTACTTAAGAATAACCTTCAAATAGGCTAATTCCCCTGGCTGCATGATCATTTGTGCATCTTTACCGCTGCTTGGAATCTGGCGAACCACTTCCTCCAGGGGATCAACCAAGCAGGCAGCCTCGACTTCTCTATCCATTACGCTAAAGGTATACTCGGACGGCTCGGTTCCGGCATTTCGCAGGGTCAGAATAAACCCATTCCCATCCACAGCCGGTTTCACGTATAGCAGGACGACCGTACCGCTTGACTGGCTAAACCACTGCCCTTCTTCCTCCCGATCACACATCACCGCCGCATTCATGGCTATAGGATCCGCTGCAGCTATGCCCGCACGATAAGCCTCAACGGGATCAAATTGCCCGAACGGACTTAGCTCATAATGTAAAACGATCTCTCCAGGTTGACTGGCCCAGAAATTGGTATCCCAATAATTGTTCATGGCCCATGCAAGCAGCAGCGGATTTTCCTGGCGGCCGATCTGCTTACTCTCCTTGCCGAAATGAAAATCGCCGATTTGAACGAGCGGTGCATCGGGACAGGCTAAGGTGATCCCCTTCTGCTGATCATAGATGGATACCGTCTGGTCAACGGTCACCCAGTCCCGGCAAGCGGTGCCAAGCTGCTCCCTGTCTAGTTCGACTAACAAGCCGGCTGTATCATAATGGGCGCGCCAGCCTTGATCCATCTGCAGCGGGAAGGCGAAATAGATCGACTCAGGCGTCCTTATATCCGATTTATTCATGGACGCGGAAAGACAGATCCGGGGATGGATGGCAGAAAAGGTAATCCGCTGTTCCAGCCGGGAAACCCCCGGCGCTTCAAGCTCCAAGACATACGTCACCGAATCACTGGTTTGTTCGACCGAATAAGCTTGCAGCCGGTTGGCACCGGCACGCTTTGCTTTCCATTCATGATTCCAGACGGATATACTGCGATTCCCTTTGTCGACATCCCGCGGGAACAAGGTGCTTCGATGCTCAGGATTGTGGCGCCTGTCGATCGTCTCCTGAACAAACTCAAATAACGTCCATGGGCTCTTTTCGTCGAGCATAGGCCAATGATGTATCTTATCGAATAACTGCACAATTCTTCCGCTGACAGGGTTGAATGTCATCCGGTAAAATGGCGTTTCGATCTTCCCTTCTGTGACCGAAATACGGTTGGACGAGGCGGCCAGCCGGGCTTCTAACCGGGCAAACGGGATCTTTTTCCACGAAAATGGCGCCATCTCTACCGTTCCATACGATTTATAGCTCTGTACCTCCTGCATGTACGGCAAGAAATCCATGACGCGCGAAGCGGTTAAATGACGACCGCTGCCGAGGTAATATTCAGGGACCTTGACCTCCGCATACTGCGTTTCACTTGAGGTGTTGACCAGCATAACGCCGCCAGGCTCATCGGACTGCAGGGGGTTCCCTGCAACCGTTTCCATTTGTTTGGCATACACGTAAGCAGACAGGTCTGCCGATTTGTACGCCGTCACCCTCTTGTGCAGCTGCATCGAAATCGAAAGCGGATGGTCAGGGAGGTTAACCGAGCCCCAAGAACCCCAGGTATGCTCATCATACAGCAGCGCCTGCTCCCATGCCTCGGTTTTCGCTTTCGTGTATTGCAGGTTTGGCGCCCCTTGGATCGCTTCAAGAAAATCAGCCTTCTTCAGATTTTGCTTCGTTTGGCGAACGATCTTAGTTTCTTTCGCGGAACTTCCCGCACCGAAATTCCAGTAGTCTGTCCAATCGCCCGAATGAGTCTCGATTTGTTCTTTCGGCATCCGGCGAACCCGTTCCAGAAGCATCTCCGGGGTCGCGAAAATCACCTTCTGGTCATGTCCTTCTGCATTGTATCGGCGGATCAGCGACAGCAGGTTCGGGTCCGGGCAGTTATTGTCATACAGCGGCGGATTGGTTGCCGTTAAGTATACGAAGTCATATGGATAACCCTCCCCTTCCAGACGATCAATATAGTCTCTAATCCCTTGCGCCATGAGCTGGGTATCATCCTGACTCGTGTGGAAAAACTGGCTGAACAGCGAATAATGCTCGCCCAGGAACGTCAGCAGCTGGCGGTTGTCGGGGGTTGTCCAGTTAAACACGGCAGGACGTGGCAGCGGTATGCCCCCGAAATGGACGTTAATCCCTGTAATATAAAACTCGATCCCCGCATCGAGCAATACCTGGCTGAGCGGCCATGGCTGCCCGTTGACATCATGATTTATTGCCGTTTTGATGGAGACGCCAAATCGCTCCCGCAGCTCGCGAACCGGCTGAAGCATTCGTGCAAGCTGATCCGTATGTACAAGGGGCGTCGTATGCATCGGAAGTGCAGCTATACTGATCTGTCCATTGTGCAGCAATCTGCGGAAATCGGAAATTTGCTCAGAGGCGGCTGTCTCCAGCCACTGCATCACGGGATACGTGGCTTCGCAGGTCCAGCGGAATTTTGAGTCCTCGGGCTCATGCTCCGATTGAAGACACAGCCGGATTGCTTCATCAATATAGTCTTTCTGCAGCTCCAGCAGTAACGGCTGGGGATGCGTGTAGCCGATATCCAGGTGACTATGGTGCAAACACAATATTTCTTTGATTTTCGCCATTCCTGTCACGCTCCTAAAACTTTATGCATTCGTCATCCTTCATCTTCAGGGTTAAATGATAAATCTCTTAAAAATTGTATCAAGTTCTGTGAGCTGCGTATTTACAGAAACGTATATCTTTTATACAATCGTCATGCCTATTTTCGGAGAAAAGGAGATGGTCTGTAATGGATTTTGCCAATCTTCATCCTTACGTCTACCATGCCTGCCTATATCCATTTTCCAGAGGCCAGAACAGCCTGTCGCGTACTTGCTACGCTTCATCGCTCTATCTGATCAGCGAGGGTAAGGGCATCATTCGCTTTCGGGGAGAAGACCACCCGGTCGTTCCCGGTTCTCTTGTTTATATGCCTCCCGGGTTGATTCACGACTGGTATGCAGATTTGGAAGAGCCAATGGTTCACTATTGCTGCTATTTTGATTGGACGTATATCGATCGCAGAGAAGCCTTCTCGACGCCCAACATGATCTGTTTCGACCTTTCTCAACTGCAGCCTTCGCTCATTGGGCCTGCGTTTCCTGTGCCGATTCCCGAATTGATGACGGTAAGCAAGCTGCGAATATGGATGGATGGATTTGAAACTTTTTTTAATAACAATGAATACATAAACGAGCGAACCTATTATCGGGGCCTGAAGATTCAATCTAATTTCCAGCAGTTCATGGAGTACTTCCTCACCTTCGCTCTAAAGGAGAACAATATCCCCGATCCCCGAATGCTTCATCTTTTAGAACGGCTGGATCAGGATTTGATGACCGGCAGCGTGAAGCCGCTGGAAGTATATTTCCGGGAGCTTCACATCAGCCGCGGCTATTTTTTCGAAAAATTCCATCAGGCCACCGGCTTATCACCCACGCAATATATGAACCATTTCCGGATTAACCGTGCCAAAGATGATCTGCGGTTCTCCCATTTGAGCATCACGGAAATTTCCGAGAAATACGGCTTCTCGTCGGTTCATTATTTCTCAAAGCTGTTCAAGCAGTTAACGGGAACGCCGCCAAAAGAGTACCGCGCAGCTTATATCAGCGAGGGCTTAAAGCAGGTAGAAGTTTTTGCACCATAATCAGGGGCGTGAGTCTGCCAGCGCGCTCCCTCTTGTTCGAAATGCTAATTAAAAAAAGACCGCTTTGGGCGGACTTTTTAGTATACTCTTGGTATACAGCCAAGTTCATCGCAGCGTAATTTGCAAATTTCGACTCTAACAGGAATGACATGATGCGAGGTGAGATGATCTGATAACGTAAAGCAAATCTTTTCTGCGGCTCATTAAAAATATGAATAAGGTGGGTTACGAATGAAAATTACAGGTTACGAATTATTCCTTGTACCACCACGCTGGTTATTTTTAAAAGTCGAAACGGATGAGGGCATTGCGGGTTGGGGAGAGCCTGTTATTGAAGGGAAAGCCGCAACGGTAAAAACGGCGGTCGAGGAGCTGATGACTTATTTAATCGGCAAGGACCCTTTGCGCATTGAAGATCACTGGAATGTGATGTACCGTGCCGGATTCTACCGCGGCGGCCCGATCCTGATGAGTGCGATTGCCGGCATAGACCAGGCACTGTGGGATATTAAAGGAAAGTTCTATCATGCACCTGTCTATCAGTTGATCGGCGGCGCTTGCCGGGACTCGATGAAAGTGTATTCCTGGATCGGCGGGGATCGCCCAAGCGAAACGGCACAAATGGCGCTGGAGTGTGTGAAAAAAGGGTTTCAAGCCGTCAAAATGAATGCAACTGAAGAGTTACAATACATCGATTCCTTTGACAAGGTTGAGAAAGTGTTGGAAAACGTAGCGGCGATTCGGACCGCTGTCGGGAACCACATCGGAATCGGAATCGATTTTCACGGCCGCGTACATAAGCCCATGGCAAAAGTACTGGCTAAAGAGCTCGAAGTGTTCCGACCCATGTTTTTAGAGGAACCTGTGTTACCTGAACATAATGAAGCATTAAAAGAGATCGCATCGTTAACCTCCACTCCGATTGCGACGGGAGAGCGGATGTTCTCAAGATGGGATTTTAAGCATCTGCTGTCCGGCGGATACGTGGATATCATTCAGCCTGATTTATCCCACGCCGGCGGCATCACGGAATGCAAGAAAATCATCAGCATGGCGGAAGCCTACGATATCGCGGCTGCCCCGCATTGTCCGTTAGGTCCGATTGCATTGGCCGCCTGCTTACAGGTCGATGCCACCGCCCACAATGCCTTCATCCAGGAGCAGAGCTTAGGCATCCACTACAATCAAGGAAATGATCTGCTTGATTATTTGATCGATCCCGCTGTTTTCCATTATGAAAACGGTTACGTTAAAATCCCGGACGGCCCAGGCTTAGGGATCGAGATTAACGAAGAAAAGGTGCGCGAAATGGCGAAAATAGGCCATCAATGGCAAAATCCGCTGTGGCGCCACAAGGACGGAAGCGTAGCCGAGTGGTAGAACCGCTATTGCATATCCCATCAAAAGATAAACAAATCAAAAAGATCGTTCCTCTCATGATGGGGAGCGATCTTTATTTGTTTCAACATTATCGAGTGTGTTCAGTTTGACCGCGGGACTTCTTCCCTACCGGGATACTTTGGGCAAAACGGAATACGTTATGGGGGTCATATTTCCGCTTGACCCGCTTCAGTCTGTTAACATTCACTCCATAATACGCCTTGGGCCAGTTTTTGATTTGCAGATCGGGGAAGTTTACGTAATCCCCTTTGACAAAGGGACGCAACGCTTTGCGGAATCTTGTCACCCACTGGATATTCCGCTGCTGCTCGCCGTCGTTCCTCCATCTTGCCGACAGCTCATAGACCGTCTCTGCCTTCCGATGTGGATAGGCCGTCGCAGTTGGGGATATCCGGCTTACCGCACTTCCTGCCCCCCCTAAGCTTTGACACCACACAGTAGCGTGCTGATTAGGCGCATTGGACAGAAAATCACGAATCACTCGCACGCCTTCGCGAGGCAGCGGCTTAAACCCGAATGCTCCGGTAATTTTAAACTTCGGCTCCAG
Source organism: Paenibacillus sp. PSB04 (assembly GCF_025809195.1). NCBI lineage: Bacteria > Bacillati > Bacillota > Bacilli > Caryophanales > Paenibacillaceae > Paenibacillus > Paenibacillus sp. PSB04. The sequence continues at coordinate 4,588,648 of NZ_CP081301.1, read as the reverse complement.
GTTGAGATCCCCTTGGGCAAAAAATTGGGTCGCTTCGATAAAAGGGACTGTCCTTACCATCACCTTTACTGGGGTTCCTGTTTGCAGCAAAGGTTGGATTAATCGCCGCAGTTCTTCCTCGCTTCCCAGCAGCTGTCCGGTAGACACGATGGTCCCCACCTGTTTCGCAGCGACCTCGATGGTTGAAGTTAAGCGGTTCGTAACCGCAGGAGCCCAGCGCTGCCAAGACGGAAATACCTTCTCCAGATCGCGCCATTTCCAGGTGATGCTGTAGATGGAGACGTTCTCGATGGGCCTTACCCGAAACGTATATTCGGTAGCAATCCCAAAGTTCCCTCCCCCGCCCCCTCGTGATGCCCAGAGCAGATCGGAATGTTTCTTCTCGTTGGCGATGATCGGCTTCGCCCCGCGCCGTCCTGAAGCCACAACCATCTTCACCTGTTTCAGGTTATCGCAGGTAAGTCCGTACTTTCGCGAGAGCAGCCCGATTCCGCCTCCCAGGGTAAGCCCGGCAATGCCCACGTCTGGCGCCGTTCCCCCCGGCAGGGTTACGCGCTTGTTCCACAGTTTTCTGTATACACGGGCAAGCGGATTGCCTGTTTGTATGCGGGCCACCATGTTTTTGCGATCCACCTTCACGCTATTCATTTCGCTTACATCGATAATTAACCCGCCATTAACAGACGAAAATCCTTCATAGCTGTGCCTCCCGCTGCGGACTCTAAACCGTACGCCTCGCTCACGAGCCCATTTGACTGCGTTGATAACGTCCTGCGTTCGTTGGCAAAACACGATGATCCGTGGAAACTTGGAAAAGCGCCTGTTGTATTCCATTCTGGCCGCATTGTAAGACGGATTGCCAGGCACCACGATTCTTCCGGTCAATGGGGTACCGGCTGTATTCCGCTTTTGTGTCATTATATGTCCACCATCCTCGATCATGGAGTAAGCTGTACTCATCTGCTTATTCCTATGTCGGGGCAATTGACCTGGCAACGGCATCCGCCTTATAGGCGCTTTGGATAGTAACCTTAGCTTTTTCCGAAAATCATGTCACCTCTGATGTCGTGTATTTAGCGAATCAACATGCAGGAAAGAAAAACGGCTCCGCTTTACGGAAGCCGTTTTTTTGCGGTACTGCTTCACTCAGCAGTTCTTGCCACTCTTCTTGCCTGGATTCATCGGTTGATTTCCCCCGGTTTCAGCCAGCTTCTCTCCAAATTGATCCAGCCGTTCTGGCGAAGATGCAGGGCCATCGTTTTTTGGCTTGTTGTTTCTTCCAGTCATGACGCTCACCTCCATCCATAACATGAGCGCCTGACCTTGTTTTCATACCCTGTTACTTCATCCGAACTTAAAATCGGGTCCTTTTTGCAGATTGCTTTGAACCCGGCACTATACAACCGCTCCAAAAGCGCTTAATATTTTCAATAGCGAGTTGTTTCAAATCCGCAATCGTTGCAGTGAACTTATTCGAGAAGGAGTCATCAGAGGCATGCTGGAACCAAACATCACCAACTTATTGAAAAATACGCTGAAAGCAAGTATTGATAACAAGGAGATCGCCGGCGCGAACTTCATGGTGCTCAAGGACGGAAACGAAGTTTTTTACCATGAAGACGGATTAGCTGACCTTGAGTCGGGGCGCCCGATAACAAGGGATTCGATTTTCCGGTTATATTCGATGACGAAGCCGGTGACTTCCACCTCCATCATGATGCTGCTGGAGCGTGGGGCTATCGATTTGTTCGATCCTGTAAGCCGTTACATTCCGGGTTTCAAAAACCAGCAGGTTGAGAAAAACGGCGAACTGGTTCCGGCCGGCCGGGAAGTCAACATTCACGATTTATTGAATATGACATCAGGATTAGTATATGGCGGAACCAACCAAGGCGGACAGCAAACGGATGCATTGTTCCAGGAGCTGGGCAGCCGGTTGAACGGTGATAACCCGATGAGCACGCTGGAGTTCGCGAACCGCCTGGGCCAGATCCCGCTTTCGTTCGAGCCGGGCTCGTACTGGCAGTACGGAACGTCGGCCGATGTGCTTGGTGCGGTTGTAGAAGCGGTGAGCGGTATGCGGTACGGACAATTTTTGAAAAAGGAAATATTCGAGCCGCTGGGCATGAAGGATACCGGATTCTGGCTGCCTGAAGAAAAAAGGCAGCGCCTTGTGAAAACCTATCAGGATGATGGCGAAGGCGGCTTAAAGCTGTACTCGCACAGCCACCTAGGCATCGCCCATCAGCTGGACCGTGATCCGGCATTCGAGTCCGGCGGAGCCGGCCTGGCATCCACGATTGACGACGCTGCCAAGTTCACGACGATGCTGATGAATCAAGGCAGCTTCAACGGTGTTCAACTGTTAAAGCCAAGAACGGTTCAATATATGACGTCGGCGGCATTAACCGAGTGGCAGCAAAAAGGCTTCGATACGTGGCACACCTTGCGCGGCCACAGCTATGGCAACCAGATGCGCATCATGACCGATCCCGGAAAAGCCGGATTTATCGGCAGCCCGGGCGAATACGGCTGGGACGGCTGGCTGGGGGCTTACTTCAGCAACAGCCCACGGGACGGACTGACGATCTTGTTTATGATCCAGAAAAAAGATGGCGGCACGATGCCAATTACGCGCAAGCTGCGTAATATCGTGTTCAGCACCTTGTAAGGGCAAACGAAAGAACCGCACGGGAGCAGAGCTCCATGTGCGGTTCTATTTTTTCACGAAGAATGGTCTAAAGGTGGACAGCTCTCCATCAGGAAGCGCTGAAATCTTTAAAATAGTGCACGCCGTCATGCGCCGTATCGCCGGGTGCGGTTCTTCGGTTGGTGCTGAACCATAGCTTATCTCCGTTCGCCACTCCGACGCCCTCAATTTCAAACAGATCAGGAAATGCCGAAGACGTCACGCGGAACGATAGATTGGGATCCGCCTGGATAGTACCCGAAGCCGTAGAAATATTACGATAAACGAGCACAATACTGACGTTTTTATAAGTCATCGGAACATAGATCGTGTTGTTATAATAACCGAAGCCTTGGAAAGCATACGAAGTGATATTGGATATCGTGCTGCCGTTAACCTTGGCATCTTCAATATTCAGAGAGAAGCTATTCGTGACATTGATCGTTCCACTGGTTGCGGTTAGCGGCAGCGAACCTCTGTACAAGGCTCGTCCGGATTTGAATAAAAAGTTTATGTTGCTCGCGTCTTTGCTCGTAATTTTCACACCCGACATCGCCTTGTCTGCACCATCGTATTTAATAGTGTAATTGCCTACTTTGTAGTAAGTCGTTCCTACATATTTCAATTTCACGAGACTCATACTGCCAGCGTTCATGGTGACGACGAACATATAATAATTGCCGTCGTTGGAGCTGAGAACGACATCATTGGCATGGCCGAGATAGGTTGCGTAAGTAGATCCGTTATCCCCGTTGGTCATGAGCGTTGTGGTACCGTCACTCATTTTGGTGCGATAAATGACCGCTTTATTGTTGTCGCCATTGACTTTTACAGAATAGACGTAGGTTGATCCCACGGCAAATCCCTGAGCGGCATAGCAATCATTGGCATTGCCCAGCGTGGCGACGGTGGAATACGTGTTGTAATATGCTGCACTGGCTGCAACAGGCACCAGCATGGATGCGCAGAGAAGAATAGCGATAAATAAAGTCAGACGTTTGCTGCTCCTCCAAATCTGGGTTATCGCTGCCATCCTTTCTGTAAACCTCCACTTCATACACGGACACCTCCATAAAATTGATGTTATGTTGTCTGTATGAATGAAATCAGTTTCCTACCTGCCAACCTCCATAATACAGAGCAGCTGTTTAATGGAATTCCGGCAAGGATCGTTCTATTGTAGTTTAACCTGAATCCCTGCTCATTCAAGTCATTATAGTCCTAAATCAGAGTAGTTCTGGGCCTAATCCTTTCGTCCCCCCGTTTATTGTGATACAAGCAATATACTTGTAACGTTACCTCAGACGTATTGTCATCATCGGACCCGTTTCATAGCTGGTACTCAGATGTAAAATTTCTCCTTGAACCTTACGCAGCGTCATGTCCTAAGATTCAATTGCCGGCAAAAAAATAAAAAGGGAGATCGATGATGATGACGAAACGGCAACTTCAACACAGCACACCGTTTTTTAAGGATGCAAGACGAGGAGTGGGTTCAAAATGAGCAGCACATCATACAGCAATGAGCTGAACGCCGGCCTAAAGGAATGGATCGGACTTGCCGTACTGGCTCTGCCCGCCCTTCTGGTCTCGATTGATCTCTCCGTGATGATCCTCGCGCTGCCGCATATCAGCGCCGACCTGGGCGCAGATAGCGCTCAGCAATTATGGATCATCGACATCTACGGATTTATGCTCTCCGGATTTCTAATCACGATGGGCTCGCTGGGAGACCGGATCGGCCGCAGGAAGCTGCTGATGATCGGCGGAATCTCTTTTGCGGCAGCGTCCTTATTAGCCGCTTTTGCTCCAAACGCCTGGACTCTGATTGGAGCACGTGCGCTGCTGGGAATCGCCGGGTCAACGGTCGCGCCTTCGACTTTAGCTTTAATCAGCAGCATGTTCCGCAATCCCAAGCAGCGCTCTCTCGCCATTGGCATATGGATGATGTGCTCCATGGGCGGCATGGCGCTTGGTCCGGTTTTCGGCGGCATGCTGTTAAATCACTTTTGGTGGGGCTCGGTATTCCTGCTTTCCTTGCCCATCATGTTGATTTTGGTCCTTACCGGACCCGTTCTGCTGCCGGAATATCGTCATCCCCAAACCGGCCCTCTGGATGTAACAAGTGTTTTGTTGTCGTTGCTTACTATTTTGCCGGTCATCTATGGACTTAAACAAATTGCCAAATACGGCCTGCAAATTGTACCATTACTGCTTGTATTCGCCGGCTTAATCTTTGGCGCATTTTTTATTGCGAGGCAGAAAAGGTTGACCAGTCCATTGCTGGATCTGCATCTATTTGCGAACCGGGGATTCAGTTCCGCGCTTGGAGGCATGTTCGGCATCACATTTACGGGAGCAACGATGCTCTATATCGGGCAGTATTTGCAATTCGTAAAGGGGCTGTCTCCGCTTGAAGCAGGGTTATTTATGCTCCCCGGAGCCATCGCCTCCATGGCCGGGATGTTACTCTCACCGCTTGCCGCACGCCTGGTGCGCCCGGCTCGCCTGATCGGAGCAGGCCTTTTGATCTCCGCGGCAGGCTGTCTGTTCCTCACTCAGGTGGGCAGTGATTCCGGCCTCACCTATCTTGTCATCGGGTATGTGCTGTTCAACTTGGGTGCTGCTCCATTACCGAGCCTGTCCAGCGATCTGGTGATCGGCTCGGTCTCGCCGGCAAAGGCAGGATCGGCCGCAGCCATGCTGCAAACAAGCGGAGAATTTGCGTTTGCGCTGGGCATTGCCGTTTTGGGCAGCATCGGAACCGTCGTATACCGCAGCCAGGTGACGAGCTCGATCCCTGCCAACCTCCCGGAATCCTCTGCACAACTCTCTCGCGACAGTTTGACCGGGGCGATCGAGACAGCAAAAAGTCTCACAGTAGAAGCCGGTACTTCGCTCGTCGAGGGGGCAAGCAAAGCTTTTATGGGCGGGTTTCACGCGATTGCAGCGGTTAGTGGAGTCATCATGCTTGGTATCATCGTTTTGGTCGCGATCCAGTTCCGTCACTTACGGCCGATTGGAGAGAACCAACCTGTCCAAGCCGAACGTATTCCCGAAACAGAGCATTCCCTGCTCTAATGAATAATGATCTAGAATAGCCTTGGCATTAGGCCAAGGCTATTTGCATAATAAAATCCGTTTGTTCTTCATCACCCATATAAAAAGAGTGAGCACCGGTTTGAACAAAACCTATCTTTTTGTAAAAGTGAATGGCGTTCTCGTTCTTTTCCCAAACTCCGAGCCACAATCTCTTTTTGTTATGAGTTTTAGCGATATCCATCGCTTGGTTGATTAAATATTGGCCAAGCCCTTTTCTTTGAAACTGGCTTCGAATATAAATCCGTTCAATTTCAAGCGAATCATCGCCCATGGGTTCGGTCTGGGCTTCATTCATATTGACCTTTAACAATCCGGCAAGTTCATCTTGGAAATAGACGAAATAGAACTCCGAAGAGCTATGAGCCAATTCTTTTTCCAACTGTTCCTCATTAAATGCCTTCTCCAAATAGGCTTTCAAATTCTCCGGTGAATTCTGGTCTTTAAATGTGTCCGTAAATGTTTCGATGCTGATTTCCCGGAGCCGCGGTAAATCTTCACGGCTGCACTTGGTTATGCTTACTGTCATGTTAGTCGAAGGCTCCTTTGTCGAAAATCAATAACCCCTCTTGTTCCCCTTTTTGACGTATTCCCAATCCACTTCGATATTCTTTCTAACCCTTTGCAGAAGTTGAAAAATGGTATCTGTTTCTTCTTCCGAAAATCCCGCTAACGCGACCCGATTCGAATGATCATGTTCTCTTTGGATAAAAGGATACACCGATTGCCCTTTTTCCGTCGGAAAAAGTTTTTTGATCTTTCGGTTATGCTCGTCCGCCTTTTTCTCAATAAAGCCATTCGTTTCAAGCTTTTGTATGGCACGGGCTGCAGTAGTCCGGTCTACCTTAATCATTTCGGCTAACTTTTCTTGAATGATCCCCGGGCTCTCGCAAATCCGGACAAGATACAAATACTGCCCTTTCGTCAGTTCATATTCCTTAAATTCGATGTTGCTAATTGAATCCAACGCCCTGGCAATCATTCCGATTTCACGCAGAATTTCTTTCATTGGGCAGCTCCTCATCCTTTTCAACTGATCAATCGTTCTTGATCCATATTATATTATTTTTATTGCATTTGCAACAAAATGAAAAGTGCGAATGATTTAAGTAGTTATTAGTAAATACAACATCAGATTGTTTAGAGCGTAACCTTAAGGCGCTTTCGGCAGATCCAGGCCGTTCATGACATAGGGGCGAACAATGCCCACAAGTAAATCGGTTCGGTCATTCTCTCCCACCGTTAACCAAGCATGCGCAGCGCCATAAATCGCAGAGGCAGTCATCGCCGAGATGATTTTCGTTTGTCTGTCTTCCATAAAATGAAGATTCCCTCTCCGTAAAATGTTCTCAATGGATTGCTGCAGCAGCTGCTTGATTTTCTCATCGACGAGCGATGCAATCGGTTTGGAATCCATTCTGCATATCTGATAAAAATCCATTATGTAGTGGTAAGTCATCATGATCAGCCCGTCACAGATTTCGTCCGTAAAGTCGCGTGCATTCAGCACTTGATCAGGAATTCGATCGCGAAAAGCCTGCTCCGTGATTTCTTCCAGCAAAGCGTATTTATCTTCATAATGCGCATAGAAGGTAGCGCGGTTAATCGTTGCTCTTTGTGCGATATCGTTAATGGTTATGGAATCAAAATCTTTCTTTCGGAGCAGCTCCCTGAACGCTTCCCTGATTAACTGGCGTGTGCGCAATACCCTCGGATCCTGCTGATTTACCATATCCAGCCTCCTGTTAAAACATCAAATTTCAAAATGTGTTGTCTATGCAACGTTCCGCTTCATCTGCCGATTGAAATCAGAAGCTTGCCATACTATCATCTTACCCAACAGATGTTGCTTAAGCAATCTCTGACTAATTCATGGAAAGGGTAGATCATTGTTGAATACGATAAAAAAGAGACTTTTAATATTTGGCGCAGGTATCGTTGGCAGCATATACGCGCTCCGGTTTGCCCAATCGGGTCTGGATGTCACACTGTTAGCTCGGGGAAAACGGCTCGAAGCCCTTCAAAAGAACGGGCTGCGTTACAACGATCACGGCACGATAAAACAAATGTCGATCAAGACGATCGGGAAGCTTGAGGACGACGATATTTACGATTTTATCTTTGTTCCGGTACGGTTTGATCAAGCCGAATCCGCCCTGTCTGCGATCAAAAATAACCAGAGCCAAACGATTGTCACTTTGACCAACACCGTCAGTTATGAATCCTGGCTTGATATCGTGGGTGACCGGCTGCTCCCCGGATTTCCCGGGGCAGGTGGAGACATGAAAGAGGATGTACTATACGCCCAATTCGGCTCGGAAAAACATCAAGGGACCATTTTTGGTGAAATCAATGGACAGACGAGCGAAAGGGTCAAAGAATTGGCCGAAATACTTGAAACGGCAGGTTTGCATTATGAAATTCAACACGATATGTATGCATTCCATGTTTCGCATACTGCGGTTGCCGTGGGCAACAAGCATTTCTATACGGACGAGGGTGTGGTCGATCTGGAGACTGCAAGAAGCGAACGCACGCTCAGCAAGATCGCGGCTGATATTAAACAAAATCTTCGCTTGGTCGGGCTGGCCGGAATCCCGGTCATACCGACCGAAACGAAGGCCATGGGGGAAATGCCGGAACAAGATCTTACTGCGATGTACCGCCAGATGCTGAGCAATGATTTTATCATTGATGTCATGCTCGGGGATCATGCTATCAGTCAAAGAGCAGAAATTATGCTGTTAGATGAGAAATTTCATGAAAAGTTTTCTGTGGGGCAATAACACCAGATCGGCTAGCCAGGTTACGGTTAATCCCATGCAACAAGAAGCGGCAGTCTAGGACTTACGAGCCCTGGTCTGCCGCTCTTCATAACAAATAGGCATTTTAGATGAATTTGGTACTGCTGCGTTTTCGGACGGCTTTTTTCGCTTACAGCAGGATCAGCGTTAGAATTACAAATTGCACGGAACCGACAATTTCCATGATGCCTACGCTCATCGGCTTTAACGGTTTGCCGGAGTACATCCATGTCTTGATCAGCGGATAAACAAATGGCAAGCACATCCAAGGGCTGAGCAAAAGCAGCGGCAGTATCAGCGCGATGAGATGATATACCTTCGCATAGATGGTCCACCGTTTATTTTTCCGCTCACGAAATACGGATTTAACGAAAAAAACGGTTCCCATAAAGTACAGGAAGTTGTACAGCAGAACCTCCGCCAGTTCCCTGCCCCATGTTCCGCCACCCAGCAGATAAGCCGCCGCGCCGGCGGTGCAGAACAGCAGAATGGCGCAAATATCGTTCAGCAGCGCCCGCTCGGACTTTCGCCGCACATGCCAGATATTTACGGCGAGAAGCAGGATAAGTACCGGAGCGAGCCAGAACAGCCATAACTCCTGAAGCAGCACCGGAATGAGGCACAGAAGGGCCACCGCCGCATAACCTGCCCCCCATTTAAGCCACCAGGTCCGCTTGGTCGTCTTTTTTAAAGCCTGCAGCAGCGGATAGGATGACAAATACAGGAACAGCCAGGCAAGGAACAAGGGGAGATGCAGAAGAACGGGGTTCGCCGCCATCATGCCGATGATAAAGGGAATGCTGACCATCGCCCAGCCCCCGTGCTCCCGTGGAATGACCATGCTTATTTTTTTCATACGCCTTCTGCTCCTTTTCCATGGCTGGCTGTTCACGACTTTGGGTTCAGGCCGCTCAGCCGCCGATATAGGACATACCAATCTTTTTCCGGCTCATCGCCGTTTGTTCCGTTCGCTCTTCCGAATACCGGTCTTCCCGCTTCTCCCACACGCCGCGGATGGCCGCAAGCAGCTGTTCATCCGATGCGCCGGATCGCAGCAGGCTTCGGAGATCGAACCCTTTGGAGGCAAACAGACAGGAATACATTTTACCGTCCGAAGACAAACGGACCCGTGTGCAGGAAGAGCAGAATGCCTCCGATACGGACGAGATAAAGCAAACCTCGCTCTCCCCGTCTCTGTAGCGGTACCGTTTGGACACTTCCCCGGGATAACGCGGAGAGACCGGCGTCAGCTCGGCATCGCCACCCAGGCGTTCGAAGATGTCCCGCTTCGTCATCACCTGCTGCATACGCCAGCCGTTGTCGTTTCCCACGTCCATAAATTCGATGAAGCAGAGCGTGATGCCGAGTTTTTTGAAAAAAGCCGCCATTGGGACGATCTCCTGATCGTTGAGACCTATCTGCACGACCATATTTACTCTAACCTCGATTCCAATACTACGGGCGCGTTCCATGTTGGCGATAATGACAGACGGCTGTATGCCCCTTCCGTTGATAAGGCCGAAGCGTTCCAGATCGAGCGCATCCAGGCTTACATTCACCCGGCGAAGCCCGGCATGATAGAGGCTCTCTGCCTGCCCCCCAAGCAGTAGGCCGTTCGTCGTCAGCCCGATATCATCAATCCCCGGAATAGCAGCAAGCATACGAATGAGCTCGGTAAGTCCACGGCGCAGCAGGGGCTCACCGCCGGTCAGGCGAATCTTTCGGACGCCAAGCAAAGCGTATAACTTAGCTGCCCGTGTAATTTCCTCAAATGACAGCAGCTGCTCCTTGGGCATGAAGGCATAATCATCCCCGAAGATCTCCTTCGGCATGCAGTATGTGCAGCGGAAATTGCATCGGTCCGTCACGGAAATCCGCAGGTCGCGCATCGGTCTAGCCAGCTGATCCAAATGGGGGTTCGCCGCCATGTTTCCTTCCTCCTTCGTATAGCCGTACATGCTTCAGCCCGCTTTATCCTTGCAGCTGCGGACTGCTTTTCAGCTTTGAGCTTCCGCCTCCATAGCGGTCGTTTGTAGGCTTGTTCGTAATATCGCTGAACGTTCCGACATATTGGATAACGTCTCCGGCATCATCTTTAACTGCATTAATGATTAATAACTCTAAATACTCCTCGCCATTTTTTCGACGGTTCCAGATCTCCCCCTGCCAGCTTCCCCGCTCCTTGATTTCCGCCCACATGGTGCTGTAGAAATCACCGGATTGACGGCCGGACTTCAGGATGCTCGGATTTTTGCCGATCACTTCCTCCTCCGTGTAGCCCGTCAGCTTCGTGAATGCCGGGTTCACGGCATGGATCTTTCCGCTCAGGTCCGTCACGAGAATGCCTTGCCCTGTGGAATTGAACACCTCCGAGGAAACGGCCAGTTTATCTTGATAAAACATCCAGACAACGATGACGAGGCTGGCGAGCGCTACCTGGGATAGCGCCATGAACCCGATGGAATACTGCCCGGTCACCGAATGAATGAAGGAAAGCATCAGCGGCGGGAAGAAGCCGCCAAGGCCGCCCATCATGGACACGATCCCGTTCACGATCCCCGCCTGCTTGTTGAAATACAGCGGCACCAGTTTAAAAATGATCCCGTTGCCAAGTCCGGCGCCTACCGCGATGGTTAAGCAACCCACGGTATAGAGGCCGATCGACGGAGAGAACGCCAAGATGATGGCTGCAATCGTAAGTCCGACGAATACACCCATTAACAGGAACAGCGGCTTAAAGCGGTCCGCCAGCCACCCGCCCACCGGCCGCAGGAAGGTCGCCACCACGATGAAACCGGCCGTGCGCATCCCCGCATCCACCTTCGCCAGCTCAAAATTCGTAACCAGGAAGTTGGGAAGGTAAACCGTAAACGCAACGAACGAACCGAAGGTGATGAAATAGAACAATGAAAAATACCACAGCTTATCGTTTTTATAGACGCCTTTGATCTGCTCCATGAGCGGCGTTTTGACCTTCGTTTCTTTGCGGTCACCCAAGAATACGTTCAGCACCGCAAACGCGAGCAGCAGAATTAAATACAGCTGGACGGTACGCTCCCACCCGATTTGCGTAGCAACGACAGGTGCGGCAAAGGTGGTAATGGCTGTACCGACATTGCCCATTCCATAAATTCCATTGACCAAGCCCAGCTTTTCTTTCGAATAATATTTAGGGAGCGAGGTGACACCGACCGAGAAGACGGCTCCTCCGATACCCAAGAACAGGCCGCCGATCACAAGATGCGTAAAGGATGTGGCCGTGCTGATAAAATAAACCGGGAACAGCAGCAGAATAAAGCTTGCGATAAACACGATCCGTGCGCCCAGGACGTTGGCGTAGTATCCCAGCGGCAAACGGAGCACCGAGCCCAGCACCACCGGGATCGCGGTCAGGATCGCCAGCCGGTCCGCCGGGATGGATATGTCCTCCCGAATGAACGGCAGCAATGCGGAAATGATGACCCATACCATAAATCCAAGCACCAAATTCATCGTCTGCAGCGGCAGCTGCGCTTTTTTGATCATTTCAACCACCTTTTCTGAACATGATAAATGGCTGACTTCATTGATCCCCATGCCTTATTGTACGTGACGATATTCACAAAGATAATAGGGAAGTTCCCTGAATTCGTCAGGGGAACTTCCCTATATTCTGTGGCTGGAACACCCGGTATCCTTAAAAATGCTAGAAATCCAGCAGTTTTTTCTTTAGTGCATACTCCACCAGCTCCGGCCGGCTTTTCAGGTTCAGCTTCTCCATAATTTTGGCCTTATGGGCCTCCACCGTTTTGACGGAGACATACAGCTTCTCCGCAATCTCTTTGTTGCCGTAGCCTTTGGCGATGAGCGGCAAAATCTCGATTTCCCGGGGGGAGAGGCTGTTAAACGGATCGTTGTCCGCGCTCTCGCTGTCCTTTTTAATATACTCCCGAACCAGTGACGTGGCCATTTGCGGATGGATGTAGGTTCCTCCCTTGTGCACCATCCGGATGGCCGAGACCAGTTCTTCATCCGGCGCGTTTTTGAGCACGTAACCGGAGGCGCCGTTTTTCAGCACATGGAACAAATAGTCGTCGTCATCATACATGGTGAGGATCAGTATTTTCGTATTCGGAAAATCATTGCTGATCTTGCCCGTGGCAATCAGACCGCTCTCGCCCGGAGGCATGCTGAGGTCCATCAGCAGCACGTCCGGTTGATGCTTGGCTACCATGGCGTAAGCCTCCATGCCGTCAGCGGCCGTCGCGACGACTTCCATATCCTCCTGGTAGTTCAGAATCATGGAAAAGCCGCTCCGGACCACCGCATGATCATCCGCTATGACAATTTTCATCGTGTATCGGTCTCCCTCTCCCTCTCGTTATCCTCTGAACACGGAATGCGCAGCTCCACCTTCGTCCCTCCGCCGATGGCCGAATACAGCATGAACTGGCCGCCGACAAGCTCGGCGCGCTCACGCATCCCGTATAGGCCAAGGCCGGTGCCCTTGGCTTCATTCTCATTCATATTGAATCCTGTTCCGTCATCCTTGACGGTCAGCTGAAGGACCCCGTCCTCTTCGCATAACCGGACATGCACCTCGTCGGTACCGGCGTATTTCAGCGCGTTCAGGACGGCTTCCTGGCATACGCGGTAGACCACGGTCTCGATCTCGCTGCCGTATCGGGCTGCGGACAGCTCCGCCGAGAAATCGACGAGCAGGCCGTAGTTTTTCTCGATCCATTTGAAATGCGAGCGGAATGCCGCTTCCAGTCCCAGGTCATCGAGCGAGGCCGGCCGCAGCTCCACGGATAAATGGCGGATGTCGTCCAGCAGCCGCGTCAGCGACACTTCGGTCTGCTGCAGCTTCTTCAGTACATCTTCGCCAACCTCCATATATTTGACCACGCGCAGGTCCACAAGCGAGCTGAGCAGCTCCTGGGCGACACTGTCATGCAGTTCCCGGGAAATCCGCTTTCGCTCGTCCTCCTGCGCTTTAATGACGTATTTCAGCAGATTCGAGCGCTGGAGCATCTCCTGCGTCTTCTGCTGTTTAGTCAGGTCCAACAGCATGAGCACGCGGATTCCCCGCTCCTCGTCAATGGTATGATAGCTGGCTGCATAAGGGACGACGCCTTCGCCCCGGGTTTGGAGATAGACCTGGAACGAGGAAAAATCCCCTTTCGGATAGTCCAAATAGCATTTGGAGCACGAAATCTGGTCTTTTTCATCCGTGTAGCCCTTGCAGGCCTGGCAGAAGGAATCGTCGACGCCGGACTGCATCCGTTCGATCACGTCGATATCCAAAATGTTCTCCGCGGCCGGGTTCATGGCGACGACGCTGCCTTTTTCATCGATAAAAAAGATCGCCTCCATGCTGTTCGCATACATCTTCTTCAGCAGGTCATTTAAATGTTCATCTGTCATCCGAATCAAGGCTGTCCCACCTCCCCCGCATGAAAAGCGCCAAATTCCCTGCCAAGTCCCTCCTGGAACTGGTCGAAGGCTGCTTGGGTCAGGCGGTTCTCCGCGCGGTAGCCCACCAGCAAGACGCCTTGAACCCGCGCTGCTTCCCACAGCGGGATGGCCCCGAGGCTCTTCAGCTGCTCCGCCACGATGATCGGATAATTGAACAAATCCCGGGATTCGATATCGGTGTTCACATTTTGGATCAGCATCGGCTTGCCGGTTTTGAACACGATGCCCGCAATGCCTTTCCCTGAATGCAGGACAATCCGCTTATAGCGATCGTTCATGTTGCCGGAGGCATATTGCCAGGTCAATACGAATCGGTCCTCAGCCGGCTGAACCAGAGCCAGGGACACGAAATCGAATTGAAACCGGTCCCGGAGCTTTTCGATTTCCGCTTGGTATTGATAGTTCGGCTGATTCTTCATGGCCATAGCTCCCCTTGATGTAGAAAAGAAGGCTGTTCGCCTTCTTTGGTCTACGATTCATAATTGCGGTGCTTCCTATAAAGGATATATCTTCTGCCTACATAATTCAACGGAACGCTCCATACGTGCACGAGCCGGGTAAAAGGCCACAGCGCGAAAATCCCGAATCCGGCCAGAATGTGAATCTTGAACGACAGCGGCACATTCACCATCAGCGCCGCATCCGGGCGCAGCATAAACAAATCCCGGAACCAGACAGAAATGCTCTCCCGGTAGTTGAACTCCGGCTGGACAGCGTTCGTCACCAGCGTGCTGTACATGCCCATGAACACGATGAACAGCAGCAGTACATTGACGATCATGTCCGACGCGGAGCTGAGCCGGCGGACATTACGGATCGTGAACCGGCGCGAGGTCAGCAGAATCATGCCGCCCAAGGTCAGCAGGCCAAAGGCGCTGCCGATATATACCGCGCCGATATGGTACATATGGTCGCTGACTCCCGCCGCTTCCATCCACGATTGGGGAATGACCAGGCCGGCGACATGGCCTCCGATCACGGGGATGATGCCCAGATGGAACATCAGGCTGCCCAGCCTCAGCTGCTTTTTCTCGATAAACTCACTGGACTTGGCCGTCCAGTTGAACTGGTCGGTACGGTACCGGTAAATATGTCCGACGACAAACACCGCGAGGCACACATAGGGGAATATGACCCATAGAAACTGGTTAATCATGCTCATGCGCCTCCGTTTCCTGCTGGATACATGCTTTAAATGTTTCGCGCAGGCCGCGGATCAGATGAGCGTAAGGACTGCCGGACTTCTCCAGCGCCTTCAGCAGATGGTAGGTGCCGTCCTCCATGACCGCCAGCATGAGATCCAGGCTCTCTGCCGCTTGCTTTTCATGCCCCTGCCAGTTGGCCGCATAGACGAATTCGCACATGAGGGGCAGGTAATCGGACAGCTCGGAGCCGGCGATATCGAGGCCGTACAGCTGATACGTCTCCTTGAGCTTGGCCAGCATTTGTCCCCTGTCCCGGCTGTCCTCAAATTTATGGAAGGTCATGTACAAAGTCGTTTTTTTCTGAAAATCGAACGTCTGAACGTACATCTCCTCGATCTGCTCCATGCTGTATTCATGCATCAGGTCCCAGAATGTACGGACCGAAGGATAGGCCGGATGTTTGGAGTCCAGCGACTCCGCCAGCACAGACGGGTGGAAATCCAGCTTCTCCGGGTAAGTCAGCATCTGGGCGAAAAATCCGAATACGGTTTGATCGTTCTGCAGCTTTTCGAGATTAATCACGCCAGATCCCCCCATAGAAATTTTCTTCGTACAGTTCCTTGCCGGTTTTGCCCTGCGGGCTTGCCGGTCCGCAGCCGCTGCAGCCCATGCTGAAGCCTTCGAGGCCTTGGGAGCGGTACACATCCATATGGCTTTCTTTGTGCGATGTCGGTACAACAAACCGGTCATCGTATTTGGCAATGGCAAGCAGCCGGTACATCTGCTTCATTTGACCTGCCGTCAGGCCGACCCGCGCCAGCCGCGCTTCGTCAAATTCGGCACCGGACGACTGGGCTCGCATGTAGGAGCGCATCATTGCCATCTTCTGCAGAGCATCCTTCACCGTTGTCGTATCCCCTGCCGTCAGCAGGTTGGCGAGGTACTGAATCGGCGTGCGCATCTCCTCGATCGCCGGGAAGATCATGTCCGGATTTCCGATCGAATCCCTGCCTTCAAAGTAGTTCATGATCGGGCTGAGCGGCGGCACGTACCATACCATCGGCAGCGTACGGTACTCCGGATGAAGCGGGAAGGCCAGCTTGTATTCGATGGCTAGTTTATAGACCGGCGAGTTTTGGGCCGCCTCGATCCATTCCTCGGACAGTCCGTCTTTGCGCGCCTGCTCGATCACCGCCGGATCATGCGGATCAAGGAACAGGCTGCATTGCGCCTGGTACAGATCCTTTTCATCCGGCATGGAGGCCGCTTCCTTCACCCGGTCGGCGTCATACAGCATCACACCCAAATACCGGATGCGGCCGGTGCAGGTCTCCGAGCATACCGTCGGCAGCCCTGCTTCGATTCTTGGAAAACAGAAGGTGCACTTCTCGGCCTTGTTCGTTTTCCAGTTAAAGTACACCTTTTTGTATGGGCAGCCGGTCATGCAGTAGCGCCAGCCGCGGCAAGCTTCCTGGTCCACGAGCACGATGCCGTCCTCGTCCCGCTTGTACATTGCGCCCGAGGGGCAGGACGCCACACAGCTGGGGTTCAGGCAGTGCTCGCACAGGCGGGGCAAATACATCATGAACGTCTGCTCGAAGTTGAACTTGATCTCTTCCTCGATCTTTTCGATATTCGGATCCTTCGGACCCGTTACATGAGCGCCTGCCAGATCATCCTCCCAGTTCGGGCCCCATTCCAGGTTCATCGTTTCGCCGGTCACCGCCGATTTCGGGCGGGCCACAGGCTGATGCTTCTTCTCACCGGAGTTGGTCAGATGCTCATAGTTATAGGTCCATGGCTCGTAGTAATCCTTCATTTCCGGCATATCGGGATTGTAGAAAATTTTGCCGAGTGCGATTTTGGACAGCTTGCTGCCGGATTTCAGCTGCAGCTTACCCTTTTTCAGCGTCCAGCCTCCCTTGTATTTCTCCTGGTCCTCCCAGCGTACCGGGTAACCGACGCCCGGCTTCGTTTCCACATTGTTGAACCACATATATTCCGCGCCCGGGCGGTTCGTCCAGGTGCTCTTGCAGGTGACGCTGCACGTATGGCAGCCGATGCATTTATCCAAATTCATGACCATGGCGACTTGCGCTTTAATCTTCAAGCCAATCCACCTCTTTCATTTTGCGGACAGCCACGTACACATCCCGCTGATTGCCGATCGGTCCGTAGTAATTGAATCCATAGCTGAGCTGGGCGTAACCTCCGACCATCTGGGTCGGCTTCACGTGAATTCGCGTCGGTGCGTTGTGACTGCCGCCGCGGTCCTTCGTGATTTCCGAGCCTGGCACGTTGATGTGCTTATCCTGCGCATGATACATGTACATCGTGCCTTTCGGCATCCGGTGGCTGACGACGGCACGGGCGGTGACGACGCCGTTGCGGTTGTAGACTTCCAGCCAATCGTTGTCCTGGATGTCGTTTGCCGCCGCATCGTCATTGTTGATCCATACTGTCGGCCCGCCACGGAACAGCGTCAGCATGTGCAGGTTATCCTGGTATGTGCTGTGGATGTTCCATTTGCCGTGCGGCGTCAGATAGCGGAGCACGAGTGTGTCTTTACCGCCAGTAATCTGTTTGTCGCGCGGACCGAATACCATCGGCGGCAGCGTCGGCTTATAGACCGGCAGCGCTTCGCCGAATTGCAGGAAAATTTCGTGATCGATATAGAAATGCTGTCTGCCCGTCAGCGTCCGGAAGGGCACATGCCGCTCGATGTTCGTCGTGAACGGCGAATATCTTCTCCCCATTTTGTTCGAGCCGCTGAACACCGGTGTCGGGATGACTTCCCGCGGCTGGGCCGTGATGCTCTGAAACGTGATGCGCTCCGCCGCGCGGTCCGCGGAGATGTCTTTCAGGCTCACGCCGGTGTCATTCTCCGCCGACTCCCAGGCACGCTGTGATACTTTGCCGTTCGTCGCCGAAGAGATATGAAGAATGGCGTCCGCCGCATTTCTGGCGGTATGCAGCTTTGGCAGGCCGTTTTTGATCGTGTCGTCGTCATAGCTTCCGTTCATGCGCTTCAGCTCTTCGTACTCCTCGGCCACCGAGAAGCTGACGCCGTGCGCCCCGATTTTGCCTGCCGCCAGGCTCGGGCCGAGCGTCACGAATTTATCGTAAATTTTCGTAAAGTCGCGTTCGACAACGGTCAGGTTCGGCATCGTTTTACCCGGAACCGCTTCGATCTCGCCTTTGCGCCAATCGAGCACCCTGCCGTATGGCTGGGCGATTTCGCTGATCGAATCATGCGCCAGCGGGCTGGCCACGAGGTCCTTGTATACGCCGGGAAGATGCGTTTTGGCCATCTCCGAGAAGGTTTGTGCAATCGTCCGGTAAATGTCCCAGTCCGAGCGCGATTCCCACAGCGGATCCACCGCCGGATTGAACGGATGGACGAATGGATGCATGTCGGTGGAGGATAAGTCGGTTTTCTCGTACCAGGTCGCTGCCGGCAGCACCACGTCGGCATACATCGGCGTCGAGGTCATCCGGAAGTCGAGCGCGACCAGCAGGTCCAGCTTGCCTTCCACGTCTTCGCGCCACACCATTTCTTCCGGCTTCTCGTCTTCGTTCGGCGTCGAGAGCAGGCTGTCCGAAGCGCCAAGCAAATGCTTCATGAAATACTCCTGCCCTTTGGCGGAGCTGGATATGAGGTTCGAGCGCCATACGAACAGCGATCTCGGGAAGTTTTCCGGCGCATCGGGATCTTCGGCGGCGAACTTGGTATCTCCAGAGACGATTTGCGTTAACGCATGCTTCACGATCTCCTCGTTGGTCGTCTTCCCATGGCTGGCCGCTTCCTCAGCGAACGCCAGGCTGTTCTTGTTGAACTGCGGATAGGACGGCAGCCAGCCGAGTCTCGCGGCAAGGACGTTATAATCCGCCGGATGCTGGTAACGGATGTCCCCGCCCGTAGGCGATTTCAAGGAATCGGCACCCATTTCTTCGTACTTCCACTGGTCGGTCGCAAAATAAAAGAACGACGTCGCATTTTGCTGCCGCGGCGGCCCCTGCCAGTCTTTGGCGAAGGCGATTGTGGACCAACCCTCGATCGGGCGGCATTTTTCCTGGCCGACGTAATGTGCCCAGCCGCCGCCGTTCACGCCTTGGGAAGCCGTCAAAATGACCAGGTTCAGAATCGAGCGGTAGATCGTGTCGCTGTTGAACCAGTGGTTGATGCCCGCGCCCATGATGATCATGGAACGGCCGCCGGTATCCAGCGCGTTTTGCGCGAATTCCCTGGCAATCTGCACGACGATTGAAGCCTTCACGCCGGTAATCTTTTCCTGCCAGGCCGGTGTGTAGAAGGAATCCGCATCGTCATATCCGCCCCCATGTGACTCGCTGTCGGTTGAGACAATACCGTATTGGCTTAACATCAGGTCGAATACCGTCGCCACGAAGCGTTCGGTCCCGTCGGCGAGGTGAATCTTCTTTGCCGGGATTTGGCGTTCGAACGTGCCGTTGGCGTTATTATCGAAGAACGGGAAGCAAATCGTCTGCCGCTCTGCTCCCAGGGATTCCACGGAAAGCGCCGGCGCAATGACCGATCCGTCCTCGCGTTCCAGCATCAGGTTCCACTTCTTGCCTGGCTCCCAGCGCTGTCCCATCGTACCGTTCGGGACTGTGATTTCATTTTTGTTTTCGTCGTAAATCACCGGCTTCCACTCCGCATGCGGGGTCGTATCACCCAGATCGCTTGCGCGCAGGAATCGACCGGCCTTATATCTGCCCACATGCTCATCCAGCAGAAGAAGGAACGGCATGTCTGTATACTGCTTGGCGTAATTCAGGAACATCGGTTCCTGACGATCTTGATAAAACTCTTTCAAAATGACATGCGTCATCGCCTGAGCGACCGCCGCATCCGTTCCCGGATTCGGGGCAAGCCAGTTATCGGCGAACTTGACATTCTCCGCATAATCCGGCGCTATCGATACGACCTTCGTGCCTTTGTAGCGCACTTCCGTCATAAAGTGTGCGTCCGGCGTCCGCGTTAAAGGCACGTTCGAGCCCCACATGATCAAGTAGCCGGCATTGTACCAATCGCTGGATTCCGGCACGTCGGTTTGCTCGCCCCAAATTTGCGGGGAAGCCGGCGGCAGGTCGGCATACCAGTCGTAAAAGCTCAGCATTTCGCCTCCGAGCAGGGAAATGAATCTCGCCCCCGATGCGTAGCTGATCATCGACATGGCCGGAATCGGGGTAAAGCCGGCAATGCGGTCCGGTCCGTATTTGCGGATCGTATAGATCAGCTGCGCGGAGATCAGCTTGGTCGCATCCGCCCAGGAGACGCGTACATGACCGCCTTTGCCGCGCGCTTTTTTGTAGGTTCTTGCTTTTTCGGGGTCTTCCACGATGCTGGCCCAGGCTGCGACCGGGTCGCCATGCTGGTTCAGCGCTTCATTCCACATGTGCCACAGCTTGCCGCGCATATACGGATATTTCACGCGGAGCGGGCTGTATTCGTACCAGGAGAACGAGGCTCCGCGCGGACAGCCGCGCGGCTCGAATTCCGGCATATCGGGTCCGCAGGACGGATAATCGATCTGCTGATTTTCCCAGGTGATGATGCCGTTTTTTACAAACACCTTCCAGCTGCAGGAGCCTGTACAGTTCACGCCGTGCGTCGTGCGCACGACTTTGTCATGGGACCAGCGCTTGCGGTACATGTCCTCCCAGTCCCGGCTTTTCTCTTCAAGTACGGACCAGTTGTCCGAATAGCTTTCCAATCGTTTGAAGAACTTCAGTCCCTTCTTCCGTTTCATAGGACGGTTCAACTCCTTTACGTGAATGACCATGATCGGGGAATCAATGTGTCGTCCATTCGTATGACTTAATTATGAGAGCCTACTGCTGAGTTTGGTATCAGGGAAACTCCTATATCGGAGCGAGAAATCCCTTGGTTGGTTGGGGAAGGGAGCTGGAGCTTGCCTTTTGTGGAGTACAAAGGCTATTTTAAAACTCGGGAGGTACCTTCTACACTTGTCCATGGTGTGGGGATGGATTCCGGGTTCCAGCCGCTGCCTAAATCCGCGTTCCCTAGATTTGATAGGGATGTAGGAACACGGATTCAAAGGCGGCATGTAAACTTTCCACCCCGAATCCATTCCCTGTTTGGAGATACAGTTACGAAAGCGAAAACCTTAAAGATCCTCCCCCCCACAAAAAAAGCCCCCTCTTCACCTTGTGAAGAAAGGGGCTTCTAAACCACCGTTATCCGGATCAGCTGCACCGCTCGCGAATCCGCTCGAACAGCACGTTATTTTCCAAATGGATGTGCTCGTAGGTGTCCTTTTCCAGCAGTCCAAGCCGCTGGTAGACAAGCCGATACGTGCCGCAGGCATCTGCCGGGAGGGCGAAATCGCCGGTCACTTCCCGCAGCTCTTTCAGCAGATTTCCGGCCTGCTCATGCTCCTCCTTCAGCCCGGACAGCAGCGGCCGAAGTTCCGCCAAATGCTGCGGATTCGGATTCGCCATAGATTTCAGGATGTGCGGAAATACGTTGTGATCTTCGTCCTCCGTATGCTCCTGCAGTTCACTTTTCAAATCCGCGAATAATTTCTGCACCCGCAGCAGCTCCGGATGACGTTCTCCATGGACGCGGGCCAGCTTTGTCACATAAGGCGTTAACGCGGGAAGTTCTTCGCGCAAAAAAGCGTGATGCTTGTTCTGAATGTATTCGATCAGCTCCGGTTCCGCCAGATCTCCCGGCCGGCTGTCCTGATACTCCGCTATTTTCGTCTCCAGAGTCCGGATTTGATCCAGAACCGCGCTGGAATCGAGCTTCCGTTTGGTCGCTGCTTCATCCAGAGGGATTTTGCCTCCGCAGCAAAAATCGATGCGCAATGCGCGGAACAGATCGGCTGACTGCGGTACGGCTGTGACGATGTCGGCAACGTGCGTTTGAAGCGTTAATTGACTCATTGAAAGGACCTCCTGTAGTGGATTCATTCCGATATCTTGATGCAGAACTCATTTACAGCCCCAGTATAAGGAATCTTCGAAGCCTGCCTTGTGATTCCAGTCATACCAAAAGCAAACGAAATGTGAAAACATCCACGGCAGAAAAAAAAGCTTCCCACACCCTCCCGAACGGAGGATATGAAAAGCTAAATTGATTTGCATCGCCTGTTTAGGTTGTTTAAAATTTCTCGGGAAACTGTTTAACAATGCCTTCTGTCAGGATGTCCGCCAAATGAATCATATGGATCTCGTTTTTGTCGGTTGCCGCGATATCCGCTTTCCAGTCTCCCTTGAGGCAGTCAAGGACGATTTCCGTGATCAGCTGAAGGTGCGTGTACAGCATATCCTGCAGCTCTTTAAACGACCAATTCGGATTCGCAGCGCTTAAAAATTTGGCGATATCGTCGGCGTTACGATGCCAATCCGCTTCTAGCTTTTGCACATCCGCCTGGTTACCCGCTTTGGCGGCGGCGACAATTTTCCCTGCAATGAGAATATGTTCTCTTAGAATCTCAGCCAGCTTATTACCGGCAGCTTCCCCGTAATAGGGTTTGATCACATTTCCGATGTCCTGCTGGTTCCGCAGGAGCCGGTCCAATACGTCCTGCTGATCCGGACGGTTCGATATGGCGCTGACAATATAACTTCTCGTCCAGATGGTATGGTCGATCCAAGCTTTCTGCATATCGGTTTTCAGCTGCACCATTTTAGGGCTGATACAAACCGGATTCTTCTTCCCATCCCCCATGGCTTGTGCAGGTGCTGCGATCTGAATCACGCTGAAAATAAGCGTCAAGGTTATAAGTAAAGCCTTAAGCCGTTTGTTTTTCACTGTTATCTGCTCCTCTATACGTTTGGAATATATCAGGCTGTCTTAATATGGATAAAAAATACCCGATTTTATACAGAGGAGCAGCTTCATTTCTGATTGCTTCGTTGATTCCTTCTAATTAGACGGTAGGGACAGTTCCTCCATCAATGACATATTCAGCGCCCGTAATTGAGGCGGCACGTTCTGACGCCAGAAAAGCGACAAGTTCGCCAACCTCTTCCGGAAATCCAGGTCGTCCAACGGGAATTCCTCCCAATGCATCAATGACCGATTGGAGTGCGCTTTCGAAGCTGCCTGTTACTTGTGCGATATTCTCCATCATCGCGTCTGCTGCAGTCGTTTGAATAAAGCCGGGAGCAACGCGGTTTACACGAATGCCTTGCGGAGAGAATTCTTTTGAAAGGCTTTTGCTGTAGTTGCTTAGTGCCGCCTTTGCAGCTGCATAAGGAATTGTAGATTCAACCAGGGGCAATACCCGCTGGATGGATGAGATATGGATGATGACTCCCTTCCTTTTTTCGAGCATCAACGGGAGCAGTCCCCGATCCAAGCGTACAGCAGCCAAAAGATTCAAGTTTAGTGCTTCGAGCCAATGTTCGTCACTTGCCGCAAGAAAACCTCCCGGAGGTGTGCTGCTCCCCCCGACGTTATTGACGACGATATCGATCGTGCCGAACCGCTCTTTAACGGCTTTGACGACCTTTGCCGTTCCTTCCATTGAGGATAAATCAGCTTCCACGAACCGTTCCGGATCAGCAAGGTCCGCTGGCACAGAACGCGCTGTTGTCATTACCTCAGCACCAGCCGATGCAAATCTTTTTGCGATAGCTTCCCCCATCCCTTTTGTACCGCCGGTTACCAGCACTTTTTTGCCTTGATATTCCGTCATTGGATTTGCATAAGTTACAGCCATGTTGTTTCCTCCTGAGCATAAATGATTGGGTTGGTTAGAAATCAAGAACGCCGCTTGGTACAGTGAACGTCCCCTGAGAACAACCTTATTGTAAGCTTGACGGACCCCAGCGTCTAATTTATAGTTTTCATTAAATTTATGAATTAAATTTATATAAGTGGGTGCCAAGATGGAGCTGACACAACTCGAATACTTTTTAACCGTTGCCCGGCTGCAGCATATGACGATGGCTTCGAAGGCATTGAATATTACTCAACCAGCCTTAAGCCACGCGATTGCCAAGCTGGAGACCGAACTGGGAGTTCCCCTTTTCGAGCGAAACGGCCGGAATGTCGAATTAAATCGCTATGGAAAAATGTTCGGCAGATGGGTTGAGACGGCCTTGAACAACATCCAAAACGGCATACAGGAAATTGAGGAGTGGTCCAACCCCGAAACGGGTGTGATTCACATCTCCTATTTGAATATTTTAGGCGTGGATTTGGTCCCTTCTATGGTTCGGGATTACCAGGTTCATCATCCCCAGGTCCGTTTTGAACTGTACCAAGGAGATCACGGGGATATCGATGAGTATTTGGATAAGGGTACGGCGGACATGATGATCACTTCGAGGGAAACGACGCTGGACAATCATGAGTGGATTGTAATTCGCAAATTACCGCTGTTTATCGTTGTTTCCGCAGATCACCCCTTTGCAAGCCGCTCCAGCCTAAGCTTGTTTGAATTATCCGGTGAGCCTTTTGTGGGACTCAAGAGAAATTGCGGCCTTAAGGCGACCATCACCTCCCGTTTTCAGCATACGAATTTTGAACTGGCCTCCACTTATGACGCCGAAGATTTGATTACCGTGGCTGGTTTTATTAAAGCGGGTCTGGGCGTGTCGGTGCTGCCGCAAACATTAGGGCTTATGTTAGACGGTCTGGTATGGATCCCTATTCAGGAGGAAGGCTGGGATTGGGAAGTCGGGCTGAAGTGGCGAGAAGACCGCTATTTATCGCCATCTGCCAAGAGGTTTATTGAGTATATGGATACAGCATCCAAGTGAAGGACGTTATTGATGGATCAGAAAAAAGATACCGCGATGTGCACGGTATCTTTTTTATCGTCTTTTATTCGCCGGCTGCTTCAAATGTCGTGACAATTTCGTACATCCCCGGCTCAAACTTCGCTATTTTCAAAGCTTCCTGCAGATACGGAAGCGGCCTAGGGTCATTTCGCATGGCTTGATAATCCTCTGCGCTTCTCCATTGGGAATACATCGTAACCTTCGTTCCATCCGTACCTCGATGGAGAATACATGTTATAAATCCTGGGGCGTGTCGGACGGAAACATTCGTTGCGTCGGTCAGCAGTTTGATCAGCCGTTCCTGATTTGCCGGATCAACGGTAAATACATTGATCAGTGTCAGAACCTGGTTATTCCATGATATTTGAGTCAAGATGTCAACTCCCTGTTGTTATAAGTGGATTCGCTTATATCATGACTCCGGAAGCGCTTGAATCATGCGCGAAACCTCCGGATCCAATTCTTTTGCCCGGTAGACCGTGGACAGGCTAAGTTTCTCCCAACGCTTGGTTTCTTCCAATTTGCCCTTATCCACCGCGTTCGCAATCGCAACGGCATCGCTTCCGAGCAGTAAGCGGAGCGGCGGGTTATCTTCATTAACAATAGAAATGATCGCTTGCGCAGCTTTATCCGGATCACCGTTCTCCCTGCCGGTAGTCTCCCGGGCATGCTTCAAATGGTTGCCGACCGTGTCCTTATAATCGTCAATAGGCTCAATATGCTTCATTGATGAACCTGCCCAATCGGTACGAAAACCGCCCGGTTCGATCAGCGTAACCTTTACACCAAGGGGTCCAACTTCTTTGGAAAGCACCTCAGAGAAGCCCTCTACCGCCCATTTTGCCGTTTGGTATGGTCCTAGACCGGGCGCGCCGATGCGGCCGCCGATCGAGGAGAACTGGACAATATGTCCGTGACCCTGCTCTCTCAGGTGCGGCAGCGCTGCTTTCGTTACGTTAATAACACCCCACAGGTTCGTTTCCAATTGAGCCCGGAAGTCATCCATCGGGGTTTGTTCAATCGAAGAGATATTGCCGTATCCCGCATTATTCACAAGTACATCCAAACGCCCAAACGTTTCGAAGGCGGCTTGCACGGCAGCCTCAGCCTGCTCGAACCGGGTTACATCCAGCTCAACGATGTGGACTTGGCTGCCATATCGTGCTGCAAGATCGGCGATTTGTTCTGTATTGCGGGCTGTTGCCACCAACTGATCTCCTTTTGCCAGTACCGCTTCTGCAAGACTGCGTCCAAATCCCCGGGAACTGCCTGTAATCAGCCAAACTTTACTCATATCAAAAATGCCTCCTCAACATAGGTTTGGAATGTTTGTTCCAAAGCAAATATAACTCAGACATTTTCGTAAGTCAAGAGTTTTTGGAATATACATTCCATTCGAACAAGTTTGACTCTATTTACAATCCGAAGGTTAGATCACTGAAATTGTTCTGTAAACATGATGAACGGTAAGTTCTTAAAGTGTGGAAGGCTGGATCATTCCCCTGTTTTATTGTATTACAATCCACATAGTAGATAAGGAAAATAAGAAATATGGAATATCAATTCCAATCAAGTGTTTTGGTTTCAAAGTACTGATATTGCCCAGATTGGAATATACATTCCGATTCTCAGCACTTTGTGTTCGCCGGAAACGACACGGTAAAGTCCCCAAAAAGAGCCGATGTGGATAACAGATGAGGGCAGCTGAAGTTATATTTGATAAGAAATTCATGAATCGGAGGAGTCAAGACAACATAAAAACAGCCTTTTAAGGACCGCAGCGTCCAAAAAGGCTGTTTCTACACGAGTATAGCTTTCCATGAGGCTTCCAGCACTTGCTGAACCTGGACCTCGTCTAATGGATATTTCTGAATATAGTACCCTTTCACGATGGAAGAAATGATCCCATGGATGAGCTGATGGCATAAATGGGGGTCCATCTCTTTCATGATTCCCTGCTTCTGACCCTCAACGATCAAAGAAATGACCACGTCACTCGAATGGAGGGCATCGCCCATGTTCCGCAGCTCCGGCGAAATATACGGGGAGAAGGAAAAGCTGTCGATAAACAGAAACTCTTTGGGTGAATCGATACCGAACTTCAACCTGTTCAGCTGCAAGCATTTAAATCGTTCATACAGACTGGCATCCGGGTTATAACCGCGAAGGAGGTACTCCCCCATATGTGTCCGCGCTTCTTTGTAAACCGCATTCACCAACTCTTCTTTATTGGCAAAATAGTTATATACCGTGCCGGAACCTACGTTGGCTTTCTTAAATATTTTGGAAAAGGTTACCGACTGCAGCCCCTCTTCATGGATCAAATCCAGCGTGGCCGCCATTATGTCCTGCTTCTTGCTCATGTATTCCACCTCTTGAAACAACATTAGTACGGGCTTGAGGGAGATGTCAAGTTCACACCACCTAATAACGATGTTGTGCAGCATGACATGATTGCCGAGAAGAGTCAAGATGTATGTCGCATATCCGAGATTCCTCATATTGTTAAACGCACAAAAAGCCGCAGTTTATGCGGCTCTTAAAGTGTGCTTTTCTTGACATCAAACTAGCAGCGACTAACGATATCCAGAGGCATCTGCTGGTTTGCCTGCCTCCTGAACTTCTACAAGGTACCGCCAGCAGTCTGGCTGCGAACCGTCGAGGTCCGTGAAACCATAGACTTTTGCGAGCTGACCGCTTGACAAGGACTTCCCATTCCACCGGGCAGCTTCCGGATCGCCAGCTAATGCTGCAACCGCACGGCCTACATAACGCGGAGATTCCGATATGATGAAATGGGGTTCCTTTTCGGCAGCATCACGCCAGTTTTCTTCCTTCACACCGAAATGATCCAGCATGATTTCAGAACGCATCCAACCCGGCGTCATGGCCACCGCGGAACACTGATAGGGTGCGAGTTCATGCGCAAGTGATTGTGCCATACGAATGACTGAGTTCTTGACTAAATCATAGAACATCGATATGCGGTAATTTTTATAATTGTACTCAGCGGTACCATCCGTCATTTCGACCACCAGTCCGTTCTTATTTCTGATCAACAACGGCAGTGCAAAATGGCTTGTAATCAAATGCGTGTCGATGCCAAGGCGAAGCATACGAAATCCACGTTCAAGGGAGTGGTCCCATACAGGCACATTCCAGTCTGCCAAATTTTCAGCGCCCCATACGTCATTGACCAGAACATCCAATCTTCCCTGTTCTTTTTCAATACGGGCGATAAGGGCCTGGACCTGTTCAGGCTGGAGATGATCGACTTGAACGGCTATTCCTTGTCCTCCCGCAGCAGTTACCAGTTCTGCCGTTTCCTCAATCGTTTCAGGACGGTTGTATTCGGATCGTTGTTGGCGCGTCGTTCTTCCTGTGACGTATACGGTTGCCCCCGCTGCCCCTAATTCGACAGCAATGCCTCTGCCGGCGCCTCGTGTTGCTCCAGCGACCAAAGCAACTTTTCCACGTAGTGGTTTCATATGACGAATCACTCTCCTATCGTTGATCTAACGTTCAATGTCCATGATATATCCCAATTACGTCAAACCTTGTCGTATATAAAAGCAGAATTTCGCATGAGACGAACTACATTGTCGCCAGGAAGACATCATAACATTCGGCCAAAAAAACAGCCGCAGCGTACGGCGATTCACGCCGAAGCTCTGCGACTGCAATCTTAGTCTTCTATATTAATTGCCATTTTCGTCGGCCGAAGGACCATAGAGGCCCGGTACCGGAATATCGAGAAGCCGCAAATATACGCCGAGCTGCGCCCGGTGATGGATCATATGGCTTAATCCGAAAGTACGGATAGCGTTGGCACGAGGTTGGCGAAGGATGATATGGTCGCCGTTACGCAAGGTCCACTCCTCGCCAAGTGCTTGTTCGTCACATTCGTCTAACAGCTGTTCCAGCTTGACGACGTTTGCATCAAATTCATCCAGGATGTCCTGACGGCTTGTCAGAGCTTCCCGCCGAAGCGGCACGGTCGATAAATCCAATTCCGGGCTAAGAAAAATCGCGACCTGCCAGTTCAGCAGGTTGATCAGGTGCGTGGTCAGTCCGCCAAGCGTCATCGATTTCTCATGCGGCTTCCATGTCATATGCTCCTCGGGCAGGCGCTCCAGGATGCGGCGCGTAATGGCCAACTCATGCTTTGCATCACCGATAATCAATTGTTTTACCATGAATTCCCTCTCCTTTCTTATAAGACAAGCATACTATAACACCCAGTAAGAGGAAAGGTGAGAGTAAAAAGCGGGAAAGAGCTCTTGGCTCCTCCCCGCAAATTCGTTTTTATTGATAATCCGAATTCCAAATCCGGGCTTTATAGAAGGCTCCGCCTGTAACGAGACGCTGATCCGCCGGCTGGTACAAGTCAACCGCATCCGTGGTCCAAGTATACTTAGTTCCTTCCTTCTGGTTGGTCATCACCACTTGCCCGGAAGGCTGGTTGCCTACACTTTTCACCCAATGGTGATTAATCTCAGCGGCCCCCGGATAATCTTCAGACCAGGAATCCGTGGATTTACTATACTGATACACCTGCGTATTAGAGGTCACCCACAACTTGTCGGTATCTCCATAGACCGCAAAGAGGTCGTGGCCCCAATTGGTGGGCAGCCGCTTTCTGTGAACTTCCTCCAGAATAGGCGCTGCCGGTGTTCCTTTCACTTTCAAGGCAATTAAGTCGTAGTCGCCGACGGCCCACAGTACGTCTTGAGCCGGATCCCACAGCACGCCGTGCGCACCAGGCAGTGAAAATTCGGTATACGTTGAAGAATCGGCTCCCTGCGAAGCCGTATAGACCCGCACCCAACCGCCGGCACTCGCTGCAACCGCTACGTTGCCGTCCGGCAGCAGCTCGGCTGCATGCGGGTTGCCGCCTACGATGACGCCCCATGCTCTGCTGTTGCCGGAAGGATACGGAACAAGCGCTGCAAGCCCTCTGGAGTCGGTCACAACCATAAATTTGCCCCCCGTTGTACCTTCCCGCAGCTTCACGTCGGATGGCAGACCCCAGCCTTGCAGCAGTCCGCCAAAACCGTTTTTATCCGTGGGCGCCCAAGACCATTTCAGTGCGTTGGACTGGTTCCAGTCTTCCTTCTCGGGATCGTAAACACGAATTTCCTCCGAACCCTGATCCGTCACGGCAATCCAATAATCCTTGTGCAGACCGGGATCGGCTGAAGCATGGTGATTCACCATCGTGAACGTTACCGCGGTCATCATCAGAAGCAGCAGGCGGGACCTAATGCTGAATTTTCGAATACTCATGTTTATAACCTCCTCATGGGTTAGAACTTGCACCAAGGATATGGTGCCAATTGACCGTGATGGCCTCCGGATCCGGGTTTCTGACTTCATGCATCATGGGTCCCCGGTAGCCTGCTGCAGCAAAAGCATTAAGGATTTCATTCCATTCCAGGTTACCTGTTCCCGGCATCCAATGCTTTTCGTCCGTTCCGTCATTATCCGAAATATGCGTCGTCACAATCCGGTCGCCCAGCTTCTCAATGAACTGCTGCGGTTTTTCCTTAAACAAATGATTGACGTCACAGCATACGCCGAGCTCCGGATTCTCTTCGGTCAAATACTCCATTTCATCCGCCGAATGCCCGAGACAAGTGCGCGGGAGGCACTCCGCCGCCAGACGAAGCCCGCTAGCGGCCGCTTCTTGAGCAAGCAGAGCGAGCGTTTGTTTGGAAGTTTTTAAACGGAGCGCTCTTTCTTCCGGTGGAACCGGCTCCCAGCTAGGGTGGTATACCAGCGTTCCGATCCCCCAGTCCGCAGCATAACGGAACAGATGCCGGACTTTGGCGACGACTTGTTCCAGGGTGTCCTGATCCAGACTGGACGGGTCCCACGCCGTGCCGAAAGGAATGTGCAACGACCAGACGTCGATTCCAAGACGCCGGGCAGCAGCTACCACCTCATCACACTTCATTTTGACTTCCGGATCGAAAATATCCAGCGGCTGCCACGTCAGTTCGATGCACTGGATCCCAGATTCGGCCGCTTGTTTCAAATCGATCGGGTTGGCCAGGCTGAACGAGGTGCCAAGCTTCCAATTTCCCGGTTTGCGGTTCATGCATTTCCCTCCCGATCCAAACTCGTTTCAGAATTTCCAGCAGCGGGGCATGACAGACGGAAAGCTCCACCCTGCGGCATACTGCAGTTGCTGCCATCTGGCATAGCAACGAGAAGCGGCGTACCTTCCGGCGATTCGCCGGAAATATGAATGGCGCCGTCATCGATGAACCAATTCACTCGAACCATTCCTTTTGGGGTTATCGCTTGCCCTCGCATATCCTGCAGCGACAAGCAATGGGGTTCGATCCGGATCGTTTCCCAGCCGGGTGCTCCGGGCTTCACCCCCAGCAAACAGCGGGTGAATTCATACAGAGGCAGGGCGCCCCAGCCATGACAGTCACTGCGCTGCATGAAGGGGTCCTCGGGCCAGGTGGTCAGGTTCAGTTCCAACAGGTCCCGCCACGGCTTCCACATCTGCTCCGTCTCTTCGTATAGTCCTACCTTCTCTATCGCCCTGAATAAATAAAAAGACATCGCATACGAGCACTGCAGCAGATCATCCCGATCCATCATCCGCCGAATTAACTGCCGTCCCTGCTCTCCGGAAGCGAGGCCGGTCAGGACGGCCCAGATTTGGGCGTGTTGGCTGTACTGTTCGCATTCGGGACCTTCACGGTACAATCCTGAAGATTCCGACCAACATAACTGCTGCAAAGCCTGGAGCACATGCCCGGCCCGCGCCTCATATTCGTCTGCAACCTCAAAGCGATTCCCGAGTCGGCTTAATCTTGCCGCGGACTGAAGCGCATAGACATACAGGAGATTATGGATCGTAGAAGGACCGGTAAGCGTCGCCGTCGGCGCGCCGTGCAGTTCATCCCATGCTTCGACCCAATCGATAAATTCCCAGTAGCCTAACCGGTGTACGAGTCCCTGCGGCCCGAGCTTACGGTCGTACCAGTCCAGAACCGAGTCGATCGTAGCCCGGTAACGCACGGCAACCGACGGATCACCGGTTTGCCAGTAATAATCTTCAACCATGAAAATCCAATGGAGCGAAAAGGCAGGAATGACCTGCGACTCCATGCATGGATACCGCGCTTGGAGAATCCCCTCCGGCAGAAGTGAAGCGTGGTAATCGTCGATCGCCCGCAGGGCTAAGCGGGTGTCCCCGCTGACGGCATAGGTGAAAAGAATTTGCAGCCGGGTATCCATGGCATACTGTAATTGCTCGTAATAAGGGCAATCTTCATAGGTTTCATGCATGCATCGCTGCAGTGTTCTGACGCTTACGTCCCATAATGGACGAATCCAGGCGGTGGAGGACACAGCCGATGATTGGACATTCAACGGATATCCCGTTTCCCGGATCTCCGGGGAGTCAATGACCAATGGCTCGTCACAGGTCTCCACCTCAATTTGCATGAAGCGGAAGGTCCGGAACCAGAACGGCTCGTAAGTCTCCCTCTCCCCAGACGGAAGATATACGTCCTGCTGCCCGATCAGATCATACCGCTTTGCATCGTCCCGCTTGCCCTTTAGCGGGAAGCCGCCTTCCCGGTGCTTGGAAAAGCTTTCAGCATACAACAGTGTAACCCGGCTGCCCTGCCCGCCTGATAAGGGAAGGATGATATAACCTGTCATAAGCTCGCCTGCATCAAGAACCACCTTCCGCTTCGAATGCGGGGGGATGACAGCCGGTTGCGGCTCCGCTGCGCCTTCAATGAACGAAAACTGCTCACGGTTTCCTTTCTTTACATCAACTTCACTCCTGAACCGGCGACTCGTCTCATAGAGGAGCGGGATGGGACGCTCCATCAGCGGAAACGGCGGAATGATGCCGTAAGGTCTGCCGTCCGCCTTCCATCTTCGGATCGGAATATGCCATTTCCCGTTCTCCGTACTCCCCGGAAGGTTCCAGTGATGAGGCAGCCGCGCGCCAGCGACCCGCTCCATCCCCCCCATAAAATGGGTGGGCCCATACGCTTCCCAGGAAACCGCGTCATCCAAACAGACCAGCCATTCGTCCCCAGGCTTACCTGTTGCAAAATCCGCCAATATTTCCCCGTCTTCCGCAACGCAGCGTCCGCTGGCGATCAGGCAAGGGCCTGCTGCGTTGGACGTTACGCTGAAGGGTCCTCCCCAGCCTGGCGGCTGTGCTTCATACGGGCTGTATGCCACCACTTTTACGGCAAGGACGTTGTCGCCTGCAGTCAGGTATGGACTTACGTCAATCGTTTCGTAGTAATGACGCCAGCGATCCCCCTTGCAAGGACCTGAAAGAACGGCTTGCCCGTTGATCCATAAGCGGTAGCGGCTGTGGGCGCTGATTGACAGCACAAGCGTGGCCGGTTTGACCAGTGAAAACGAACGGCGGAAATAGGCCACCTCATTGCGTGCAGCGTTATGTTCATTTACGTGATCTGCATCCGAGCCCCAGGCAGATAACCACCAAGCGTCCGTAAGTTTACTGACGATATCCATTGCGTTCACTTCCAATCGATATGATGGAATTCCAGCCGAACCGGCCCGAGAAGCCCGCCATCCTCCGGGATCGAGAACTGTTCACGGCGCTCTTTCCAATCCGGGCCCGCGTCCTCGAGTACTTCCGCCTTGCTCATGCGGTTCGATACGACATTGGTTACACATACCTTAAACCGATTCAAGCCGGGGGCCAGCCATTGCATCACATCAAAGCGGTATGGCGGAACAAAGCTGAATCCGGCTGATGTGCCGTTCACCTCCACCTCCGCAATTTCCTCCACCTGACCGAGATCCAGAATAACCCGGTTCAAAGCCTCCAGCTCGGACGGCGGTATATCCATGGTCCAGGTATATGCAAGTGTACCGGAATAAGAAAGATCCAAGCGGAGCCACGGCGGTAACCCGCTCCTCGCTTCTCCCTGCCAGTCAAAGTGAATCTGCGCGCTGTCTATATCGATGACGCCGTGTTGCTGCCCGCTGCGGATATAGGCCGCCGGAACGGGACCCTGCACTTCTTCCTGGACATCGAGCACAGACGGAATCAGAATCAGCGAACGGTAAGGCGGAATCCGCAGGTGAAATTCCCGCTCATTAGCTGTGTCTGGTGAAATCCGTGACCGCAGATGCCATCGTTCGCCAGTCAATGGCTCCCAGGCATGCAGGGCGTTTACATCCGGTTCCCCTGGCAGGCGGATCCATCCGTCAACAACGGTTTCTACATCTTCATTGCTGACCATCCATAGAGATTGGTCCTCCCTTATCCGGTGAAGGATGCGCAGGTTCTCCCGGCCGCTTCCTTCAAAAGAGAGCTGCGCTGATATACCGCTGTGGCGAAGCAATTCCGGCAAATCGGACGGGTCGCCTGCCAGATGCATGCCCGGCCCTGACAGAAACGGTGACAGCGGCATTGCTTCCTGCTTACGTTTCAACACCCCCGTCGGTTGACGGTTTACAAACACCACGGTGACGCCCGACTGAACCATCTCATGAAGCTTATGAAGCAGCATTTCCGTTACGACCTCCGTCCCGGGAACAACGACCGCTGCGTAGCTCTCGCTACGTATCTCCAGCCGGCCCCCGGCGATTCGGAACAGCAGCAGCTCATCCTGTGGAACGAGATCGTAGTCGTATTGATTCTCCTGGAGCACCTGCTGGACATCCTCGATCGGGGTCGATTCGCCGGCATGGCCGAGAGCCCCTGGATATAGAAGCAGCAGCGATGCGACATGCTTGCCTTCGCGAAAAAAATAAGAGAGCCGGTTCACATACTGGATATAGGCCGGAAAATAAGGCCATTGCGGATTTAGCCCCCCGTCATAGAAATAAGGCGGGCAATCCAGATCGGGCCATTTCGGGTTAAAAGCATGCAGTATAAAATGATTGATCCCCCGCACGGCCTGCCAATCGGTCAGCCACTTCATCATTCTGAGGCCCAGATGCCAGCCGTAGGCCCCAAATGTCTCCGACATGGCCAAATCGTCTTTCAATCCATAGATATGGGCGGCGGAGCTGGCCAGCTTAGGCAGCCCCCAGTAATCCCGATTCCGGTGGCCCGGAATAATCTGGTTGCAAACGACGTCAATCCCGCCTTCATCTGCAAACCGGGAAACTTCAAAAAAGTCGCCCGGTCCCTCCGTGGTCCGCTCATGGAACATGTACCTTTCCCCATGATTCGGGCTCGCTTCGTGTTCGTACCAATGCCCGATATATTTCAGCCCATGATTGCGGCACCATTCGTGAATCGGTCGGCAGTACGTATCCGCGTATGCTTTATTCAGAAAATCATAGTAATCGTAAATGAAATATTCGCTGCCCTTGCTCTCCCCTTTCAACCATAATGCCGGCAAAAATCGTATCGGATCGTATCCTTTCGCTTCAATAAACCGTCGACGCAGCTCATAGCCCCAAGGTATTTCCTGTTCATGATTGAAATAAGCCGGTTCGTCAAAGAAAAAACCTCGGACCGGATTGCCGAAATACGCCCCGACTTCTCTTTTCGACGATTCATACACACGGTCAATGAAAGCTTGCACGGCTCCCGGGTGAAGGGGATCGATGTAGTTATCGGCCTTATCTTCGATGACAAAGCAGACGATCCACTCTCCCGAAGGGACGTCCCAGTGGATGCCGTGCACGATCCCGTGCATGTGCGGTGAATCGGGGCGGTGCAGGCGTTCGGTCAAATCAACACCCTGCTCGTAACCGATCACCCCCTCCGACATCGGGTAGGCAAAGACGCTCATCACAACGGACCGGCTCCGGTGCGTCCATGGAGGCATCAGGCTTACCCGGTTCAGCGGCCCGCGGTAGCGTATATATTGGAGGCGGATCGACGAGCGCCGAAACGCCGGGTCGAGCTTCTGGAGCGTATTACCGGCCACCCCGCTCGGATACCATTTTTCATCGAACAGGTAGGCACTTACCCCGGCTTCCCGGCACCATCCCAGAATCAGCTTCAAGTCCGACCACCACTTCGGCCCAAGATAGTCCCAATGGGGTCTCGACTCCAGCGTCAGCTCTCCGATTCCCGACCCGACGGCCAAGTCGAATGTCTTCCGGAGCTCTTCAGGACTTTCCGTGCCATGCAGCCAAAATAAGGTTCCCGTCAACTTCGGAGGCTCCAGAAAGTGATGGCTCCATGAATCAGGTACACGCATGTTCGTTGTCATTGTTTCGTCATCCTTTCACGCTGCCCATAACTATCCCTTTAATAAAGAAGCGCTGCAGGAACGGGTACACCAGAATGATCGGCAGTGCCCCGAGAAAAATCTGGGCCGTTTTCACCGTTTGCTCCGATAAATCCTGAAGCAGCGACAAATCGGTTGAAGTCAGCATCGTGAGGTCCTGGCCAACAATAATAGTTCTCAAATAGCTCTGGAGCGGGTAATTTTCCGGTGAATTCATCAAGATGAGACCGTCAAACCAGCTGTTCCAATGGCTGACAATTGTGAACAGCCCGATCGTCGCCAGCGCCGGCAATGACAGCGGCGCATAAATGCGCCAAAGCGTCGTCCAATGGCCGGCTCCGTCCATAAAGGCGGACTCCTCCAGTTCCTTGGGCAGCCCCCGGTAAAAATTCAGCAGCAGGATCACATTAAAAACCGGAACCGCCCCCGGTAATACGAGCGCCCAAATCGAATCGAGCATCCCCAGGGACTTTATCGTCATATACCAGGGGATGAGGCCGCCGTTGAACAGCATCGTCAGGACGAGCAGCCACGCGTACATCGTTCTCCATTTGAATTTCGATTTCTCTTTTGCCAGCGGATATGCGGTCAGAATGGTGAGAAACATGCTGATGGAAACGCCAAACACGACACGTTTCAACGTAATCCATAACGCAGTTAGAAATTCGGGCTTTTTCAATACGTATTCGTAAGCGTTCGGCGTAAATTGAACCGGCCATAATTTGACCAATCCGCCCATCGCCGCTGCACTGGAGCTAAATGATACTGAAAGCACGTGAACAAGCGGCAGCAGGCACAGGACGGAGATAGCGAGAAGAAACGTGTAATTGAAAGCCACAAACAAGGTGCGGCCGATCCCCCGTTTTTGAACCATGAAGTCCCCTCCTCCGTCAAAAGATCCGGTATCCGGCAAACCGGTAAGCCAACAGGTATGATGAAGAGATCAGCACAAGGGACACCACGGATTTGAATAAGCCTACGGCCGTCGCCACGCTGTATTGTGCATCGATCAATCCGATCCGGTATACGAACGTGTCGATGATATCCCCGCTTTCATACACCTGCGGACTGTACAGATTGAACACCTGGTCGAATCCGGCATTCAGCACATTTCCCAGACTTAGCGTCGTCATCAGGACGACGACCGGCAAAATACCGGGGATCGTTATGTTCAGTGTCTGCCGCCAACGGCTTGCACCGTCGATCTCTGCCGCTTCGTACAGCGACTGATCAATTCCGGTAAGCGCTGCCAAATATACAATCGTACCGAAGCCAAAATCCTTCCACGTATCCGTGGCAACCAGCACATACGGAAACCAGTGATTGTCGCCCAGAAAATAAACCGGGTCCATTCCAAACCATCCGAGAAACTGATTGAGAATCCCCTTCAGCGACAACACATCGATCAAAACGCCTCCCAAGATGACCCATGACAAAAAGTGGGGCAAATAGATCAGTGTCTGGATCATCCGTTTGATCCTCTCTCTCGCCATCTCATTCAGAAGGAGCGCCACCGTGATCGGAACCACAAGGCCTGCGATAATTTTCATGACGGCAATAAAGATCGTGTTGAATACGATTTGGGAGATGCCGGGAAGATGATACACGTAGAGAAAATTGTCTAAGCCGACCCAATCCGAGCCGAAAAAGCCCTTATTCGGGTAAAATTTCTGAAAAGCGATGACGATGCCTACCATCGGCCAATAGCTGAACACGGCAAGGAGGACAAGCGCCGGCAGAAGCATAAAGTGAAGCGGCAGTTCATGCCTCCATTTCTTGAATGTCATTTCATCGCCTGCCCTTCTCTGATTTACTTGACCGATTTGGCCCACTCGTTAACCTCATTTGTCATATCGGTTCCGCCAAGCTTTTTCCAATCCTCGACAAATTTATCGAACGTACTGATCGGTTCGCCCATAATAATCTTGGTAAATGT
This sequence comes from Paenibacillus sp. PSB04, assembly GCF_025809195.1. Classification (NCBI taxonomy): domain Bacteria; kingdom Bacillati; phylum Bacillota; class Bacilli; order Caryophanales; family Paenibacillaceae; genus Paenibacillus; species Paenibacillus sp. PSB04. The sequence goes on along the minus strand of NZ_CP081301.1, from coordinate 4,550,522 downwards.
CTCCAGTTCCATTTTATCCAGCGTCGCTTTCTTGTCCCCCATGCTCTTGGTCGGTGCTCCGAAAAACTCGTTCATGAGCGGCAGGTTTTCCTTTTGATATTGGTTGATGACCGCGAATGAGCTGGACTCGCCGAACACCCTCGCCTGATTCCATTGCTTGTTGTCACCGTTATTAAATTGCTTGATCTTCTCATAAGTCGTCAGTTGTTCTCCGTTCAGCTTGGATGTGTCCCCGGTTTTTAAGCTCTCGATGACAGACAGGTGTACATCCAGGTTTTTCGTTGGAGACCAGGCATTGAACGGCGCATGCTTAAACAGCTCGATGCCATCCGGGGAACTGAAGAAGTGGCTGAAATCCGCCTTCTCGCCCCAACCCTTCTCGATAAACAAGTTGACCATCTGCATGACCGCTTCGGGATTTTTGGCGCCTTTTTTGACTGCATAATACGCGAATACCGGATTTCCGACTTGCGGCCTTGCCGGATCGGAATCAACCGAGACGATTTTGTAGGCCTCCCACTCCATCTGCGGATCCAGGTCTTTACCTTTCTGGAGCGGATTGATCGGGTTCCACATCGCTCCGTAATACAGCCCGATTTTTCCTGCAACCGCATCCTCGCCCGTCTTGTTTCCGTCCTTCACGCCAAACTCCTTATCCAGCAGCCCCGCTTTGTACATTTCCTGCAGCTTCAGCAGCGTCTCCCTTGTCTCAGGAAGGATGGAACCATAGACTAAGCTGCCGGAACTATCCTTAATCCACGCTCCGGGATAAGCATGGAAACCGTTAAAGAAGCCACCCAGACCCATGATGCCGCCGCCGACGATTCCCTTGTTGATCCCCAGTCCGAAGGTGTCGTTTTTTCCGTTTCCATCAGGATCCTGCTTGGCAAAGGCCTCTGCGATTGTATAGACGTCATCCATCGTTTTCGGCTCCGGCAGCTTCAGCTTCTTGAGCCAGTCGGTCCGTACCCAAAGGACGTTCGCTCCATCAATGGACGAGTTCGTATTCGGAATGGCCATCAGCTTACCATCAAATTTAGCGGAATCGAGCTGTGCACCATCCATAAATTGTTTGGCCAGCGGAGTTGCATACTTTTCATAAACACTCGACAAATCTTCGATCATATCGGCGTCTACCAATTGTTTGAGCTGATTTGCGTTAACCGGAATAATGTCGGGAAGATCTCCTGATGCAATCATGACGTTCATTTTCTGGGTCGCATCATCACCGCTGGTAGCGATCCATTTAAATTTCAGATTGATGCCAAGTTCGTCCTTATAGGCACGGGTCCACTCGTTATTCTCAAGGGTATCGCTGCCGGCAAACTTTACCGAAGCATCCGCGGTTCTCACCGTAGTCACTTCGATTGGCGACGTGTACTTGCTGAGCGGCCCTGCAGTAGCTGCTGTGGAAGCAGCCTTATCCGAGCCGGCATCTGGCTTGGTATCCGAAGATTCGTTTGTGGAAGAACCGCAGGCCGATACGACAATCATCGAGCTGACCGCGAGAAGCGCTAGCATAGCTTTGACTGACTTCATGAGTACCCTCCCATTTCTGTTATCGCTTTTCAGCCCTCGTGATCCACGGGTAACCACTTGCCGAGCTCTGGACAAGCGGCCTGTCGACCGGTGATTCTAGGCCTTACCCATATTATAAAGTGACGTATTTAGCCATCCCATAATAAGAATTGCACATTACTTGCTCGAATTGCACGACATGGAGCACTGCTGCGAAACACCAGCTGCATCATTTATTTAAATCTGGTCGGCTGGTGCTTTTCTCTGAACTCCTGGGGCGTACTGCCCGTCTTCTTTTTAAAAATCCGCGTAAAATAGGCAGGGGATTCAAACCCTACTTTTTTGCAGATTTCATGCATCTTCAGATGGGATTCGACGACCAGTTCTTTTGCTTTTTTGATCCGTTCGTCGGTGATATAATCAGGCAAATTCACGCCGGTCATTTGTTTGTACAATCTCGACATATAATAGGGATTCAGATGTACAAGATCCGAGAGCGTCGTCAGGGACAAGTCGGAGTCCAGATGTTCTTCCACATAGCGGTTCAACCTGGATACCACTTGATTTGTATGCTCCTTTTTCTCATCATCACGCGCTTCGATCAGCCGCAGCGCCGCATGAATCAAATAATGGAATGCGTCTTTTCTGGTCGCGTGCAGCTGATAATGAGACAGCCGGTCCATCTCTACTTCCTCTAGCGCCGCATGATCCACAGACCACCGGTTTAATTGAGTCAACAGATGCGAAGCGATGGCGTAGTAAATTTCGAGAAAAAAACCAACATCCTCGTAAAACGGGTCCATCATATCGGACAGTAAGGAAAGCAGCTTATACATTTCCTGCTTCTCCTCTTCGGAGACGTAGTCGTTCCCCGACCATTTTCGAATCAATTGACGTATCGTTTGCTTCTGAATTTCGCTTTCATCCACCGAAAAATCTCCCGATTGCTGGCCTTCGATCAGGATGGTCTCCTGGCCGATTCCCAGCCCGCGGCTTAGGCCTGCGCGCAGCTTCTGATATCGGGCCGGGATTTCTCTCCATTCCACCCCTTCTTTTGCAGCCGCAAGCGAAAGAGGAATTTTCAACAGCTCCAGGCTCGTCGACTGGATCATTTCCAGGGTGCCATGAACAAACCTGATCGTTCGGGACCACTCATCCTCAGGGGCTGCTGCATGAGTTGAACCCCATTCCAACAGCACTTTAGGCTGGATCAGCCAGAAAAAGCGGTTATGCTCTACATCGACGGATTGAAGCGCACAGGAAGACAGGTATTCCTTCGCAATATTATGGATGGCAAACATCATATGCGCTTTATCCGCAGCCTTTGTCATTTGAATAGGCCAGCGGTCGACCCTCCCCATCACCAGCATGACCTTCCCGTCAAGCGTAAGCGGAATGGATAGACTCTTCAGCAGCTCGGGCTTCAGCGATTTCAGCGGCTGGGTTCCTTCGCAAAATCCTTGAAGAATTTCTCTCTGCAGCGCCGGTACGGCTAGCTGAAACTGCTCCGAAGCTTTATCGAGAAATCCGGCATTCATTCGTTCGGTTTGCAGCAGCTCGATCGCCTTTCGGACGCTGCGCAGCAGCGTTTCGTCGCTTTCGGTCTTGAGAATGTAATCCATACACTGATTGCGAATGGCCGTCTGCGCGTAATTGAAATCCGGGTGCCCGGTCAAAAAAATGATTTTGCAGGCCGGCCATCTCTCGTTGATATGCTCCTGCAGCTCAAGGCCGGTCATCCCGGGCATCCATATATCCGACAGCACGATGTCAAACCGGATCGTATTCAGCTTCTCCAAGGCTTCATCTCCGCCATAAGCGCGGTGCAGATCCAATTGCAGTTCTTCTTCCTCCTGCAGAAGACGATAGATTCCGTCAACGATAATGGGTTCGTCATCAACGATCAGCAAACGATTCATATTCTGTCCTCACCCTCCGAAGGAATTGTCATTTCGACCCTTAACCCGCCCAGCTTGCCTCTTGACATCCGGAGACCATAGCGGTCACCGAATTTGATTTGAATTCTTCGATGGACATTGACCAGTCCTGTCGTCTCAAGCGGGTGTTGTTCCGACCCAAGCTTGGACTGCAGCTCTCTTAAACGTTCATCCGTCAATTCGTCCCCATTATCCTCCACAGCGATCACAATGCAATTGGCGGCGTCTTCAAAGGTGATTTCGATCATGCCGTCCTTCTTTTTGTTCACTAGCCCATGGTTATACACATTTTCGACGATCGGCTGAAGAATCAGTCTTGGAACTTCCCGCTTCTTGTAAGCAGACGGCAGCTCACCCAGCTGTACGGAAATACGGTTCGAAAACCGGAACGATTGAATATCGACATACGTCTTGACAAACATCCATTCCGCCTCGAGCGTCACTTCCCCGTCGCCGTCGCGCGTGACGAATTGGAAGTATTGCCCCAAGTATTGAGCGAACGTAGTCACACCTTCGTAATCTTCGTTTTTGGCAATGCGTGAGAGCGTAAAGAAACTGTTGTATAAAAAGTGGGGGTTAATCTGCGACTGCAGCTGCCGGAACTCCGACACCTTTGCCCGGTATTTCTGCTCGTACACTTCGTGAATCAACACGCGAATATGTTCCAGCATCGCATTGAATTGAATGTAAAGGTATGAAAATTCATCCTTGAAACGGTAGGAAACCACATGGTTGAAATTCCCGTGTTCGACTGAGCGAAACGCCTTCACCAATGTCCGCAATGGCTGATGTATCAATCGGTAAATGATGTAGGAAAAATAGGCAATGATAAAAATCGAGATGATGGAAAAAAGGCGAAACCAGGACCGGTAGGTATTCAAAGGTCCCAGTACGCTGTCCTGAGGCAAGTAGGTCAAAAGGACAGCATTCATGGTCGAGGAGTGCTCATAACTGATAAAATAGACTTTCGATCCGATTTCAATCGACTCTACCCCTTTCTTGGACCCGGAGCTGATTTTACCCGTAACCCAATCACGCAAGCCCGTTTCCGTCTCAGGACGATGCAGGCTCGAGAGGCTCCATTGGTTGCGGTCGTCGATCAGCAGGGCGCCGCCTTGAGCGTTGTCAATCATGTCACCCAGCGCCTTGACGATCTCCTTTTGATCAATTTCTATATCGACGAGATAAGAGGGGTCTTCTTCGGACAGAATGTTTTCGGGGTAAGGCATACTGATAAACAAGCGGTTTTTCCAGGCGATAAACGGCGAATACCCGCGTTGTTCCGATGTGCTCAGCACGTTGAATTCATCCTTGGGGATGATATCCACACCACTGTTGGATGAGATGGTCCGATCCAGCATCGAAATATGAATGCTTGCATTGGTGATGTAACTGCTGGATGCCTTCAGGAGCAGCATCTGCTTCTGCAGGCGCAGCATCGCCTTCGTGCGCTCGTAATCCGGCATGATCGAGGCAGCCACGCTGAGCTTACCGATATCATCGTCCGTAATATACTCTCTGCCGAGCTTGATCGTTTTACTGAAGTCCTGGTCCAGCGAAGCCAAGTAAAAATGTACTTTAGCCAGCATGGAGCTGGAGATTTCCTCCTTGACGGAGTTCTGCCCGACCCGGTTCATCTGGGCGCTGACTGCATAGAGAGGAGCCACGATAAACAGAAAAGTAAGCACCAGCCTCAAATAAATGCTCAGTTTGGGACGTTTGATCAACGACATGGGCACCCCCGCTTTTCAGCTTGTCCGCCATGGACAATGATGGTAAGGATCTCAACATTCATTCTATCGCCGCAGGAATATTTAGAAAAGATAAAGAAACATCCGCCGGCTGTATACCAGCTGATGGATGTCGGAGGTTGTTTTATTGCAATCCGAGACTTGCGCCTTCATTGTAGATTGTGTTCCAGAAAATCACCATAATAATAATTCGTGTTCTGTTGTCCGATTTGGAGTTCTTTCCGGATATACGCCAAATGACCATGAAAAAGACTGCCGGTAAATGAAAATCACCGACAGTCTTATTCTTTGAGCAGTTTCGTTCCCCGTCATCCGCTTACAGCACAAACCGGAGTACCATTAAGGAAAGAATGCCCACCACTACCGTTCCTAATAAGCTTCGCGTCAGGATCGCCGTCGCAAAGGTAGGGATGGCAGCCAAAATTTCAACGTAATGTTGTAAAATATGGACCTTTCCGTCTGTCGTGAACAGCTCCTGCGCGATTAATGCCGCCATAACGGCAACAGGTACGTAATTGAGCCAGCGCATGGTCCACTCAGGCAACTGCATACGGCTCAGCAACACGAGCGGAAGAACGCGCGGAAGAAGTGTGACGACCGAGGCGCCCATGATCGCCAGCAGGATGTGCCATCTTATTTCCATTTTTCCACCACCATTCCAATGGCAGCCGCCACGATGGTTGCTATAATAACGGCCACACTCCCGGATACAAAGGAGCCCGCTCCGAGCACGATCAGAACCGCGCAGACGGCTACGATGAGATCTTTCCGGATGATCTTTCTGCTGATCATCTGGAGGACAAGCAGTCCGATAAACATGGCGGTCAGTGCAAAATCAAGTCCGTATTTCTCAGGATCGGTAATCCACTTCCCGAAAAACGCTCCCGCAATGGTGGCGATGATCCAATTCAAATATGCGGTAATATTGAGGCCGTGCATCCATTTTTCACTGAGTGAGCTGCGATTCATCGCCTTATTCATGGCGACCCCGAAGGTTTCGTCTGTAAGCAGCGCGCCGACGAACATCGTCTTGAATGCGGACAGGTGGCGGAAATAAGGCGACATCGCTGCGCTGAGCAGCAGGTGGCGCAAATTGACGATGAATACCGTTAGAATGATGGCTGCCGCCGACCCATGCGCCGCTATCATGCCCGCCATAATAAATTGTGCCGAGCCGGCATAAATCAGGGTGGACATCAAGGTAATTTCGAGGACGGATAAACCGGAGGTTTTGCCTACAACACCTGCGGCGAATCCAATGCTTAAGTAACCCAGCAGCGTGGGGATGCAGTCTCTGATCCCCTGCAGCAAGCTGTCTTCTTTCACTTCGATTTCTTGTTGATGATGTTGAACATTCTCTGACACGTCTTTTATCCTCTCAATTCTTTACTGTGATGTTCGTTGTTGAGCCGGAAAATAAAATAACGATACGTCTCTAAGTGTGGTCACAGCCCGGTCAATTCGTGCGTTATACCATCCTTTTTGTACATTATAACACACAATATATCGGGTGCGGTGTATTAAACTTGGATGGAGTTGAGATAATTTCAGATTCCATTCGGGCTTTCCTGCCCCTCTTCTGTTGATCCTGCAACCCAAGTAAAATCAAAAAAACCGGCCCCCCTTCGTACCCAGTACGAAATGGAGCCGAGTCTGATTGATCCGCTGCTTAATCGTTATCTTCAATGACGGCAATCCCATCGATTTCAAGGAGAACGGATGGGCGGGCAAATTCCGAAACAAATAGAACCGTGACCAGTGGAGGATGTTCTAATTCACCTGCTACCTCCAGAAAAGCTTTGTAGCCAACTCGGGGATCGCTGCCGCTGACTAAATAAATATTGAGTTTAACCAAATTGGCGAAACTTGCATGTTCAGATGCTAGAATCGTTGCGATATTATGCAGCGCCTGCTTGGTCTGTACTTCCAAATCACCGGGGCCGACGAGTTCGCCTGACGCATTAACGGCATTTTGCCCACCGATATAAATCGTCTTTGCCTTTCCGCTTACTGTAATCGCCTGACTGAATGCTTTGGATTGGAATAACCCCTCCGGGTTTTTATGCTCCATTCTGAATGTAGACATTCATCTTCCTCCTTTAAGATTCATGTTTTACATTCATTATAGGCATCTTCACTGACAGCCCCCGTCAGTGAAGCTCAATTTTCATCATCCGCATACAGTTCGGCGATTTGCCTGGCCATTGCTTTGATTTGATTTTTCAACGCGATCGGCTCCAACACCCGGATGCTTGTTCCAAAGGTAAGCAGATATCTCGGAAGATATTTGTCAATCGTTGGGGTGTCGATGAGGAACCGCGCTTCGGCGTCGGTACGTTCCGTCAAATAGTGATGCATATGCCAGTGGCTGCATATCGCATCCAGACTCCTCGTATCTCCTTCAATTCGGATTAACACCATCGGTCCTTCCGCTTCTCGCTCCTTGTGCGATTGTTCGCGGAAATAGTCCTCTGTGGAGAAGTTCTCCGGCATGGTGAAAAAGGATTCCGTCCGGAACACACTCTCGACCCGGTCCACACGGAAAGTCCGAATTTCGGAAGATTGGTGGCAGAATGCGATAAGATACCATTCGTTTCTGCGTAAGGTCAACCCATAGGGATCGATACTCCGCTCTTTGGCCGAATCGGAGTTTTCTTTACGGTAAGCGATGAGAAGCGTCTGTCCATCCAAAATGGCCTGTTCCAACTGTCGGAGCATAGGAACAATACCCGGATGGGACGCGGAAGAGATTACACTGAAGCCGCTCGTCAGACGCTGTAGATCCAGCATTTGTTCTTCATTCAAACTGTGTTCGATTTTTTCCAGGGCGTGCTCGAGTTCATCCGTATACGGATACCCGACCCCCTTCGCAAACTTCGATGCGTCTACGATCGCCTTGAGTTCTACCGACCGAAAAAATAAAGGCGTTTCCCTGAAGGTCTCCAATATATAGAACCCTCCGTCATGCCCTGAATCAGCAACAATCGGAACGCCACTGGCGCTTAATGCATCGATATAGCGGTAAACCGTCCGAACGCTGATCTCCAATTGATCCGCTATTTGCGCGGCGGTCAGCTTTTTTCTGGATTTAAGCATCCAAAGGATGGACAGCATATTATCCCATTTTGCCAAGATGAGGTACTCCTTCCAAACCGTATTCTCCCAAAAGTATACCGTTGAAATGAGTGCGGAGGAAGTCTCTTTGTAAGGGATTGCCGCTGAATGACATTTTAACAGATAACAAAAAATCCCCAACCTCCACATTGGGGAGGTTAGGGATTGATTCACTTCGCTTTCGTTAAGCCTGCACAGGCTCGCCCTGAAAAACTTTCAACTCCATTGGAGAAGCCAGTAGCGTTTTGGCCGTCTGTACGAATGCCTGGAAATGGTCGCTGCTGTTGTGCGCCTGAACGGCTCCAAAATCCTTCCAAATCTCCACCATTGTATAATAGTGCTCGTGCTCCACGGATTTGAATAATTCATAGCTGATATTCCCCTCTTCCGCTCTGGTAGCAGCAAGCAGGCTTTCGGCTTCCTTCAAAAAGCGTTCCTCTTGCTCCGGCAAGATCTCAAGTTTGGCATGAACGATGATCATGATGTGTACTTCCTTCCTTGATGTTTTATAGTGCCTATTCAGTATTGGCTTATATTATTACTGCAATCGGGTAAGCATATCCTCTAAATTTGCTATTTCCCAATCGTTAAAATCTTTAGGCATCGACTTGCGCAGCCTTCTGCAGGCAGGATTTGGTCATTTCTTTCGAATTTCTATGCTTTATTCTACTCGAACCGCTGCCCCCTAACTCGAATAAAGGGAACAGTATGTACGATCAAAATTGCCGGCCAGCAAATCTTCCTTCCGGATGAAAAACTGCAGTTCGCCGGCATCCCACCAGCAAAAACCTACATCATCGTCCGAATCTAGTGCCAACAGCAACAGGGTATCCCTGATTTCCTGCTGCGCCCGATCCGGGTCACCGTTCAGGTGCCGGGTGATCTGCTTCAGCGCCTCCGTTTCGGAATAGTTGTATTTTTCGCCGGTCAACAGCTTCAGTGCCGCTTCGTATTCGCAATCGCCATGCTGGGTTCCGGGATAGCCGAACATCGTCGCCAGGTCAATAGAGCTGTATCCGGTCAGCTCGAAGCAAAGCTCCTCGTAATGCTCGTAATCATGCTCATCGTCTTCCACCTGTTCGTAATCCACATAACCGTAATTAGGCGGCTCCAGAGTGGACCTTGCCGACACCTGATAACCCGTAAATGCATCTTCGAGTGCCGTCACTTCCGGTGCATGCCGCCGCTGCGCTGCTTGAAGCTGCTCCTCCTGCAAATAGAGCACTTTATGCTCAATGTCATAGGCCGGTTCATCGATTCCAATGAAAAAATAAAGCGCGCCGTTTGCCGGAAGTCGGGAAGCTTCGTCATAACCCATCAGCTCACGCAGCCTAAGCTGGGCAAGGAACGTCATGGGAGTTCCCTTTGAATCCACAGGCCATTCCACATCAGCCGGGAGATCCGGATCACCACCGATCCTGGAACATCCGGCTGCCTTGTAATCTTCTACCCTACTTTTGCTCAAACGAATGCCTTGGCGAACGGTCTCCATTAGATAATCCAATGCATGCCCGAATTGCTGTTCATGGATGACCCGCTTTAGTTTATTTTCGTTGTTCTCACTTAACACCGATTGCCACCTCCCCATTGCTGTGATGTGATTTGAATACCTTATAATCAAGCCGTCGTTTGTTTATTGGATGGTTACCTCAAGTATTTTCCCGTGATCGACTGCTCCGCATGGATAATCTCTTGCGGCGTGCCTTCGAACACCACCTGTCCGCCCTTGCTGCCTCCGTCCGGTCCCATATCGATGATCCAGTCCGCTTGGCTGATCACTTCCAGGTTATGCTCAATGACGATCACCGTATTTCCGGTATCCACCAGGCGGTTCATGATCCCAAGCAGGTGGCCGATATCCGACATATGCAGGCCGGTCGTCGGCTCGTCCATCACGTAGATGCTGCCTTTCTTGTGCAGCTCGCTAGCCAGCTTGATACGCTGGCATTCCCCGCCAGAGAGCGTGCTGAGCGGCTGGCCGAGGGTGATGTAGTTCAGTCCCACGTCACTCATGGCCTGGAGCTTGCGGACGACCTCTTTGATCTGGAAAAATTCCAAAGCCTGCTCGACCGTCATCTCCAGCACTTCGGCTATGGACTTGCCATTCAGCTTGTATTCGAGCACTTCTTCCTTAAACCGTTTCCCTCCGCAGACTTCGCATGGCAGCTTCACGCTTTCGAAGAATGATAGATCCAAGTACACCACGCCCAGCCCTTGGCAATTCTCGCAGGCCCCCTTGGAGTTAAAGCTGAATAAACTTGGACTCACCTTGTTCGCGGAAGCAAATGCCTTGCGAACATCGTCCAGTATGCCCGTATAGGTCGCAGGGTTTGAGCGTGTCGACACGCCGATTGCCGATTGGTCGATGACGATGGCGTCCGGATGCTGACTGAGGAATACGTCGTTAATAAGGGTACTTTTCCCAGAGCCGGCGACGCCGGTTATAACGTTCAGAACCCCGGTTGGTATATCGACATTTACGTTCTTCAAGTTATGCAGATTGGCATTCCGGATGGACAGCTTGCCGGATGGCTGCCTGCAATCTTGCTTGAGCTGGAGCTGACGCTTCATATGAGTTCCCGTCAATGTGCCGGATTCCAACAGACCGGGGTAGCTTCCTTCATAGACGATGGTTCCTCCGCGGCTGCCGGCATGGGGTCCGACGTCGACGATATGATCCGCTACTTTGATGACATCGGGATCATGCTCAACCACCAGCACCGTGTTGCCTTTGTCGCGCAGCTTCTGAAGCAGCTCATTTAACCGGTGCACATCGCGAGGATGGAGTCCGACACTGGGCTCATCGAAAATATAAGTGACATCTACCAAGCTCCCGCTCAAGTGCTTCACCATTTTGACGCGCTGCGACTCTCCGCCGGATAAGGTATCTGTCTCACGGTCCAGCGTCAAATAATCAAGGCCGATATCCACCAGATGCTGCAGCCGTTCCGTCAGCGACTTGACCATCGGTGCCGCCGCGGCATCGTCAATCTCGCGAATTACGCGAATGAGATGCCCGACTTCCATGGAAGACAGCTCCGCAATGTTGTGTCCATTAATTTTGCAGCCCAGCGCCGCTTGACTAAGCCTTGCGCCGTGACAGCTGGAGCAGGGCCCCTCGGTCATGAACGGAGCAACGGTCTGCTGCGTGCGCTCGGACTTCGTTTTCACGTCCTGTTTGATGTATTTGTTGGTGAACTTCTCAATGACGCCTTCGACTGTGATATTGGTTGCCTTACCGGCGAAATCCATTTTCACTTTCCTTGCCTTGCCATACAGCAGCAGATCCAAGTCTTCATCCGAATAGTCGCTGAGCTTCTTATCCGGATCAAAGGAACCCGACTGGATGAGCATGTTCCATTCCCATCCGTCCACCGTATATCCCGGCAGCATAATGGCCCCTTCCCGGAGCGACTTGGACATATCCACCGCTTTGCTCATGTCGACGCCGAGGCTGCGGCCAATTCCGTTACATTCGGGACACATGCCTTGCGGATCGTTAAACGAGAACATGTTCGCCCCTCCGACATAAGGCTGACCCACTCTGGAGAAAAGCAGCCGGAGTATGGGTGAAATATCGGTAATGGTTCCCATTGTGGAGTGGGAACCTCCGCCCAGCCGCTTCTGATCGACTATGACAGCCATGCTCAGGTTTTCGATCGCATCCGCATCCGGCTGCGGATATTTGGGCAGGAACGTCCGTACAAACATGCTGAAATTCTCATTCAACAATCGCGTAGATTCTGCGGCAATCGTATCGAAAACGATCGATGACTTGCCTGATCCGGATACCCCGGTGAATATCGAAATTTTCCGTTTGGGTATTTGCAGGGAAACGTTTTTGAGATTGTTTTCCCTCGCAGCCGAGATGACGATATATTCCTGATTCGATTCGCTCATGGCTAACATCCTTCCGTTCGTGATCATTTCTATTTATTCCATTCGTATTGTACCATTCATTGCCCGAAGAACGTCTATGAATCGTGCAAAAGGATGCCGCGTCCCTTGGTATATGTCGGCTCACTATTCCACATCGACCACGAACTCAGCCCATTGTGTCATCATTTGCCTGGATTCTACGGAAGAAATATAGGCAGGACTGAGTACTCTGATCAGGTAGCTGCCCTTCTTGCTTAAAGTAAACGAACCTGCGAATGCTTGGTCCTTAATGGGCAGCTCAATACTTTTCACCTTTTCATATTGCAGATACGCATCCTCGCTTGATTGTTGATACTGTTCGACACTCACGGTCAGCTTATCAAACAAGTCGTTATGCTGCAGGATATTTCCCGAGATATCTATCCTTTGATTCGGTTCTACAAGAATATAGCCTTGAGTCGGACTAGTGAAGGCAATGTTTTCTTTCCCTTCTCCTATGATCGCGACTGGCAGCGAGGCAAGATTTGTTACATTCCTCCTCACTGTAACTACCTTGCTGCCTGCCGAATTTGCTGTGAGCATTACGGGGTTAGGACCGGGGCGCAAATTTACTATAAACTGAATACGGTTATACAACCGTCCATCCATGGATATATCCTTTTGCGTGAGCTTGCCTGTGCCTCCGAGCCAACCCGCTTCACCGATAGAGAACATATACTGCGGAGTGTACATATCCTTCTGATACAGCATGGTAAATGTGGTGCTGGCTTCATCCGTTTCCCATTCCGGATTTAGCACCTCGATAACTTTATCGCTCCAGTTCCACCTCACTGTGTCATTCACGGTTGAGACCGCCAATCCAAGCCAGGATAACGCCCGAATCGGTACATAAGCTTTTCCCGAAGATAGAAACGGTGCCGGAATTTTTTCACCGATCGGCTTTCCGTCCGGACGGTATACGTCCTCCGAGCCGATTCGGAAGGTTAGCCGGCTGAATGTAGTCAGCAGCTCAGGATGGACTACAACTTGTACCTCCCGTTTATCGGCATTCCAGGTCACGGTGTCCGCCGCACCAGACTGCCGAAGGGTACGGAGTGGAACATATACCCGCCCCCCTTTCAGGATCGGCTTATCCGCAGATATAACCTTCCCGTCAAGCGTCGCCTTTTTCCCTTGAAGATCAAATTTCATTTCGTGCTTGACTCTGTACATTTTCGCTACATCGCCCTTCGGCTCCACAGAAGTTGTGGGTGCGGAATCTGCAAGGGCACTTGCTCCGATACTCCATGCTGCGACTCCTGTTATGATCAGGCACAACCATTTCTTCATGTCCTACCATCCCTTCATGAGAAAATATAATCTTATACTTATTTAATGGGCCGAATAGCAACTAGTTGGATGTCCGCCGAAATCCGCTGACCCATACAAAAAAAGTCAGCTCAGCAAGTGAGCTGACTTTTCGTTTTTTACTGCGCTCCAACGACCGGATGCGGAACATACGGTTCTTCCAGAAATGCAATCTCTTCCGGAGATAATTTAACGGATAGTGCACCTACAGCATCTTCAACCTGGCCGATTTTCGTCGCCCCTATGATTGGAGCAGCTACCGATTCTTTTTGCAGCAGCCAGGCTAGCGCGATATAAATACGGGGTACACCGCGTTTCTCTGCAATCGAGGCCACTCGCTCTACGACCAGCCGGTCTACATCCGCCGTCGCATCGTACTTGGATTTTTGGACTTGATCGGTCTCCGATCTATGCGTCGTTTCCGACCAATCGCGGATCAGCCTTCCCGATGCTAATGGACTGTAAGGGGTCACCGCTATTTTTTGATCCTTGCACAGCGGCATCATCTCCCGTTCCTCTTCGCGATAAATGAGGTTCAGGTGATTTTGCATAGAGACAAAACGCGTCCAGCCATGCTTCTCTGCCGTATACAGCGCTTTTTGAAACTGCCACGCATACATGGCGGAAGCACCGATATATCTTGCCTTTCCTGCCTTCACTACATCATGCAGTGCTTCCATCGTTTCTTCAATCGGCGTGTTGTAATCCCAGCGGTGGATAATGTAAAGATCTACATAGTCGGTGCCTAGTCTTTTCAGGCTTTTATCGATTTCGCTCATAATCGCCTTCCGGGAGAGCCCCCCACCGTTGGGGCCTGGATGCATTCGTCCCCAGACCTTGGTAGCGAGGACAATCTCGTCCCGATTCGCATAATCCTTTAATGCGCGTCCAGTGATCTCTTCGCTGGTTCCCCCGGAATAGACATTCGCTGTATCAAAAAAGTTGATCCCGAGCTCCAGCGCCCTTTTAATGATCAGGCGGCTTTGCTCCTCATCAAGCACCCATTGATGCCCTCCCGGCTGCACTTCGCCGAAGCTCATACAACCAAGGCATATCCGCGAGACATCCATCCCCGTATTACCGAGCTTCATGTAATCCATAAATCAGGCCTCCGTTTCGGATTGTTATGTAAGCGCTAATCGTCGACTCCCATTATAATCCCCATGAACGAACATGCAATTGTTAAATATACGGGATTTGTTTTATACTGAACGGATTTGTCGAGATTGTTCATTATTTTTATGGTTTTTATGGATTTAGGGATGTCCTCACAAAAAAACAAGCCGCGATTTACGCGGCCGCAGCACTTTTTAAATCATATAACAAAATTCATCCGGCGTTTTCTCCTTGAGGCCGAATTCAAACGTGTCTTGGCGAAGTCCGCGCCGGAGTGTCTCGAGAGCCATGACTTCGGTCGGAGCGATATTTCCCAAGTGAACATTGGAGCCGAATTTGCGCAGGAGCATGGCCTGTTGGTTTTTAAGGGGCGCCTCCCAAATCAGTGTCCGGTGATCCGGAACGAATTTGAGGATGTCGTCCACCACATCTTCCCTGCATTCCCCGTGTTTATCGAAAATGCCGACACTGACCCCCGACTCGCGGGCTTCGACCGTAACATATTCGGCGCCTGCAGCCAGATCCAATTCCACAGTATCTGCAAGAATAGCGGCATCAATCAAGGAACCGGACAGCTTCTTTCCAAATTCGGAAAAGACCCGCAGTCCGCGCTTCTTTCCTTCCTGGATCAGCTCCGTGCGTTTTTGGCGGGACAGTTCAATCGTACCGTCGGATACTTCGAGCGCATTAAAACCAAGATTGCACACCGTATCAAAGAACTCAGGCACGATATCCTGCTGAACGGCAATTTCCAGCAAAGTGCCGCCTGTCATTACGGATATGCCGTGCTGTTTGGCAAGGTCGATTTTATACAGAAGCATATCCGTTCTATACAGCGGTGCCGTTCCAAATCCAAATTTGATGCAGTCGATGTAAGGTGAGGCGGTTTCGATCACATCTGCGAACGTATTTCTGCCGAGGCCTTTATCGATGACCATCGTCAATCCCCGGTCCGGATCCCGAGAGACGGCTGCATCTTTCTTTTCCTTGTCGGAATCGAAGCGGGTCCCGCTCGGGTCACGTAACTCCCTGGGCCACACCGCACGCATGGAGTTGTTCATGTTGGATCTCCCTCAATTCTTTTTGGTTTGTCGTTTGAATCCCATGACATGCATATCATATGCGGGGGACGCAAGACACGTGCCCAGGTCCGAGTGATCTATTCCATGACGAATGCTTCGGAGAATGAGGTGGTTGGCTCCTCAACAAAAAAAGAGGGCTTTCCCTCCTATTTCCCGCGGACGACACGAAAACCCTGATCGGGTCCGTACCCGTTGGGATCGAATTTGCCTCGAAATGAAACTTCAGTGTTGCTGATATCCCCGATCCAGCCGCCCCCCTTCACAACCCGGAAGGAACCGCCTTGACGAACCGTGCCGTCGCCATACCAGTCCCAGCACCATTCCCTTACATTGCCGGACATATCGTAAAGACCCAGCTCGTTGGATTTCCGGGTGCCGACCGGTTTTGTCCGGTTATGATTGCTCTCAATGACCGGCCAGTTCCAATCCCCTGATAAATATTTATCCCCGGCGTTTCTCCAATACCATGCGACATCCTCGGCTTTATTGCTTCCGCTGTATTTGAAACCTTTGCCCTCCAGACCCCCGCTTGCGGCATATTCCCACTCTGCTTCTGTAGGCAGCCGGTAACCGTTCGCGCCTTGATTGACCGTTACGGTCCATTTTATTTGATCGTTTTCGTTTATGTTGTTCGGATCTTTATGATCCTTGTCTATGTTGTAAAACGGTTTTAAGCCCTCCTGGATACTTCTTTTGTTGCAATATTCCACGGCGTCATACCAGCTTACCATCTCTACCGGCAGCTGATCGCTTTTGAATGCTGAGGGGTTGCCGCCCATGACGTTGGCCCACTCCGCTTGTGTAACCTCGTATTTGCCGATATAAAAGTCTGAAAGGGTCATGCTTGTTTCAGTATAGTTGGAGCCACTGCTCTTAAAAGTCCCGCCTTTAACGTACACCATATCTTCCTGCTTGCCCGTTTCTTCTTGTGAACAAGCGCTGGCCAAAAACATAGCTGCTAGTAAAATACAAACCCATAGCTTTCTCATAGGGATTTCTCCTTTAGGACGAATAGGAAAAAGACAGACCGCGGCGGACCGATGCCGGTATCCGTCAACGTCGAAGACCGTTCGTCTGAT
Source organism: Paenibacillus sp. PSB04 (assembly GCF_025809195.1). NCBI lineage: Bacteria > Bacillati > Bacillota > Bacilli > Caryophanales > Paenibacillaceae > Paenibacillus > Paenibacillus sp. PSB04. The sequence goes on along the minus strand of NZ_CP081301.1, from coordinate 4,533,699 downwards.
GGCAAACGGCCTTCAACATGTCTGGATTGATTAAAGTGTATAACTTATGAAAAGCAGCTTCATGCTGATTACCACACGGTTACGTTAGAGCTACCGCTGCTCTGGTATCCCTCCGTTGCCAATACCTGATAAGCCCAGCTGCTGCCTAAATTCATGCCTGCGTTCTTCCATGCGTTGACGTGATTGCTGAACGTGATGGAAGAATTGACCCCGGTCGCTCTTTTCGATTGCCGGACACTCCAGAACTGCTGGAAGGTTTGTGTGCCGTCAATGGATGGCGCGTTATACCGCATGGTCGTATAAATATCATAGGTGCCCCCGTCACTCGTCACCGTTCCTTTGTAGGTTCCGGTTGGCCGGTAAGTTCCCCAGCTGTCCACGACGTAATATTCAATGAGGGAATTTCTCGTCCATCCATAGAGCGTCAAATATCCATTTCCGGACGGCGCCCAGACGCCGGCATTATAGTTAATCGTCCGGTTAGGCGATCCGGTATTCCAGCCCTTGCCGACAACGAAGTTCCCGGAATTTTGCCAGGTCACGCTGTAATTTCCGCCGGATCCGTTGACGGCATTCACCGTGCCCCCGCCATCGGTCCAATTTTGCCAATAGTCCGTCGTGGCTGCATTTGAGGTAGCTGCAAATAACCCAAGACTCATGGAAGCTGCAAGAACGACCGTTAACCATTTTTTACTCCGTTTCAACATAAACTGCCTCCTCATGTTTTTTTGCACCTTACAACCGTCTGCCATTGGATTCTCTTGGCTCTGCTGTGCTCAACACGGCTAGTCCTTCTCTTTTTCCTTTCCTCCTTTCTGTGAAAATTATAAAATGACAGCGGTTACATAACACTTCGCAAATTAAACATGATATATAGATTTTCTTACAATTTTTAGAAACCAACGGACCATCCGGGAAAAATGGGCACAAAAAAATACCCATGGACCACGCTTTTTCAAGCTTTTGGGCCATGGGCAGGTTAATAGAGGATATTTTTGGTAACCCCTTGAATCTATTGTACGTGTCGACTAATTAAAGTCTATGTATGAAGCTTAGATCCGCTCGTAGAGACTGCTGGTTGGGATCACTTGAGCAAAAGTGCCATCCAAGGATGCCATAAACGTATTATGAACGGTTTGTGCAGGAATCACGGTACCATCCCAGAGTAAATCTCTGGTTGTGCAGGCATCATCAAGCACGAGAACTTCATATCCCAGACGGTTTGCGGTTCTTACCGTAGAATCGATACAAATGTGGCTCATCATGCCGCAAATGACTAACCGGGTTACATTCAGCGATTCAAGATGCTGCTGTAATTCCGTTTGGAAAAAGCTGTCCGGCGTATGCTTTACAATCACTTTTTCGCCAGGCTCGGGTAAAATGCCTTCATGCGGTTGAATCCCTTCCGTACCGGGAAGAAAAAATGTGGCGTTGTCATCGAGAAGAATACACTGAATATGAACGATCGGTAACTTCTTGTCCCGGAACAGAGTTAAAGCTTCCTGCGCATGGGTTAGTGCCTTGTCGGGACGGAATAACTCGTTTCGGCCTCCTTTAAAATAATCCTTCTGAATGTCTACCATTATGAATGCGGTATTCATGGGTCATGGTCTCCTTTAATTTGTAAGAGTAGTTTCTTACCGCATTATAATATCGGTATCATGAATGGTGAATTACCCACTTTTTTGTGGGTATGGAATGCCTTTGCGGTCCAGAAGCTCCGTCTGTCCCCGTTCCACCATATAATCAATTCCGATCTCCTGCATAATAAGTACCGCATCCAACAGCCTTCTTCCCCGCTCGGTCAGAAAATATTCTACATGCAGCGGGTACCCTTCCGTTTTGATTTTATCAACGATCCCGCTGGAAATTAGTTCTTTAAGATGCTGCAGCAGCATCTTTTGGGTAATCTGGTCAATATCCCGTTCCAGTTGGGCCAGGGACGTATTTCCGTCTTTCAATTGATAAATGATCATCGTTTTCCATTTCCCTTTGATGATGTCATGAATAACCTCCAGCGGGCAGGTGCACTGCTCCCGAATCATCATGAAATTCACCTCCATCCATGTTCTCTGGGTCAGACTTCCATCCATTCTCATACATATTAACAAACAAAGACCTGGATTCGTAACCCAGGCCTTTGTTTATTTTACGGCAAAACATAAACTGCTTATTTCCAAAAGGTGATCTTATCAGCGCTCAAACGAACGGACTCATACCCTTCTTCTTCCGCTTTACCGATGGCAAGAATGAGTACCGGAGTATATCTCTCCGGATCTAATCCGAAAGCAGCTGCGATTTGATCCGTCTCAAATCCGCCGATGGGATTGGTATCATAACCATGAGCTCTGGCGGTGAGCATGAGCTGCATGGCCAGCAATCCACTATCCACTTTTACAATATCATTAACAACTTCTTTAGGGAGCGTAGGATAGATCGTAAGAATGCTTTCCAATTGCCGGTCCCGGACTTCCGGCGGCATTTCCCCCTGTTCCACCGCCGCATTGAAAATCTCTTCCGCATACTCATAAGATTTCATGTCCCCAAAGATCAGCAGCATGGCAGAAGATGTGTCATTTTGCTGGGTATTGAAGCGGATCAAAGGCCGCAGCGTATTTTTCCCTTCTTCGCTTTCAACGACAACGATGCGCCAAGGCTGCAAATTTGCTGAAGATGGAGCTGTGGCAGCTTCTTCAATGATCTCTTTAAGCTCTTCTCTGGATATTTTAAATGCGGGGTCATAGGCACGAATCGAACGTCTCCCTTTCATAATATGGGTAAAATCGTTGTTTTTCATCGTAGTGGTCATATGGATACCTCTCCTCTTTTTTTGATGTCTATTCTGATAACTTATTTGACCCTTTGAAATTCATTAAGTTATCATGAGGAAAGCATAAACTATGAACTATAGTTCATAGCAAGAAAGGATTAGGCGTGATTTCGATGAAGATTAGCGACGTTTCCAAAATGGTGGATTTGCCGATTTCAACCCTCCGATACTATGAAAAAAAGGGGATTATCCCGGAGACCTACTTGGTAAGAGATGAAAATAATTACCGGGCCTATGACGAAAAAATAATCCCATTCGTGTTAAGTCTAAAATCATTACTCTCAGCCGGCTTTTCGATTCATGAGATTAAGGATATCCTTTCCCGAAAAGAACTTGCGCGAGAGCAACAGTTGGACATCATCAAAGAGAAAATGAATGAAATTGAACAATTACAGAAAAAATTGGACGACGCAAAACACTTTCTTCAAGACTCCCTGCAGTCGGCTCAGGACTGCACCTGGTAACAAACCATTAAGTCGCCTCCTACCGCAACGAGTTCCGATAGATTTAGATGCTTCCCCTTTCTCTTTTCGCAGCATTATACAACCCGTCTTCATCTACCCTTACCTGCTGCAGTTCCTTCATTCTCCCTCTTACCCAGCATGCTTATTTTCAAAGAGTAAACTCCCCCTTTCATATCACTTTCATATCACTTTTATTTCACCATCTCAAATGCGAACCTGGTCTAAACATTCATAGAAGGGAAGCCCCTGGCTTCTCTTTGAATGGTCCGATTTCGACGGTTTGGGTTCGATCGAATGGGTTCTACGACAGCAGAAATCCATTTTACGAATGTTTTACAATTCGACATTTTACAAAATCTACGTTTAGCCAACTCCTCTCGTTCCGGATCGGACCGAAATGAGCTTAAGCATTCATGTATTGGGCCTTGAAGTGTTCCGGGCACGATGCTGCTCCTTCCGGATGTAAAGCTTAACGAAGCGGTTCTAATGTCATTTTCCCTAAATATGGATTATTAAAAGGCTTTCATCGAGATTGGCTTTTATAATGATCGCCAATTCGTTTCATACGCGGCTTACATTCACGAGTTAATCTTGGGATGTGGGAACGGTCTCACATTCAGAAAGCGGGGTTAGACATGAGTCATACGATCCGGGAAATTGCCCAGCTAGCCGGGGTGTCCAAGTCAACCGTATCCAGAGTCATTTCGGGAAAAGGTTATATCCACCCAGAAACAAGGGACGCGGTGCTTAAAGTCATTGAAGAACTGCAATATAAGCCGAACGCGGTAGCCAGGGCCATGGTATCCCAGCGGACGCACAACATCGGAGTCCTGATTTACCGCAGGGAATACCCGATTGCCTCCCACCCGTTTTACGGCAAAATTGTGGATGCCATTCTGGCGACCGCGGCCCGCATGAACTATTCCGTCTTTGTGACGACAGATCATGAGATGTCACTTCGATCCGCCGATTTTATGCTGGAGAAACGCGTGGACGGACTCATTCTGATCAGCCGGCTGCAGCAAAATGTGATCGATTATATTCACAACTTCGGCATTCCTTACGTCATGGTGAACGGATCTACCGATGTCGACAATGTGGTACATGTCGTTAACCGGGATCAGGACGGAGGCATGATGGCAGCCGAATATTTGACTGGTCTAGGGCACAGGCGAATCTTCGTGTTGGCCGGACCGCAGACCCACCGGAGCCATTATTTAAGGTTGCACGGCTTTCGCGATTATTTGAATGGAATTGGATCTCCTCTCGATCCGTCATCGCTCGCCTACCCGCAGGCATCCACCTTTGAGCAAGGATACGAAATGATGCAGCAGCATTGGCCTGATTTCAAGTCAGGAGGCTATACGGCCCTCTTTGCGACGAATGACATGATTGCGCTCGGTGCGATGAAATTTCTGATTGAGCAATCGGTCCGCATTCCCGACCAAGTGGCTGTTATCGGTTTTGATGGCATCGACGTCGCCTCCATTTATACCCCTTCCCTAACGACCATCAAGGTGGACACGGAAGCGATGGGCAGAACCGCCTGCACCCTTCTGGACAAGCTGATTGACCAGCAGCCGGTTAACGAGCTGGATATTGAGCTGGTGCCCGAACTGATTATTCGTCAATCTACTTAAATCCATATAAGTAAAATCGAAAGGAGATTGATCCATGCGCTGGTATTTCAAAGCCATCGGACCAAAGAAAATCTTTGAATTTGTCGCACTTGTCGTGTTTGTCATCTTTTTTATGGGGCCGCTGCTCAATTTGGCGATTCTGGCCTTCACAGGCAAATGGAATTATCCCGATCTGCTTCCCTCCGTTTGGTCGCTCAAATGGTGGACCTTCGTCTTTCAGCAGCAGGACATCGCCAAATCCATCGGGCTATCCTTTGTGATCGCAGCACTGGTGACGGGCATATCGATCGTGCTCTGCATCCCGGCGGCGTACGCATTTGCCCGGATCCGATTTCCGTTAAGCCGATTTTTCCTGTTCTCCTTCCTCCTCACCCATGCTTTCCCCAAAATGGGCCTGTACGTGTCGATCGCCGTGCTGTTCTATAAGTTTGGTCTAATGAACACGCTGGCGGGAGTCATCCTGATCCACATTATTAATGTGCTGATGTTCATGACCTGGATCCCGACTTCCGCGTTCCGTAACGTTCATACGGCGCAGGAAGAATCTGCGAGAGACGTCGGCGCCAGCCCGTTCCGCGTGTTCCGCAGCATTACGCTGCCAATGGCCCTGCCCGGGATTCTGGTGGCTTCGATCTTCACCTTTTTGAATTCCCTCGATGAAGCTCAGGGTACCTTTCTGGTCGGTATTCCCGATTTCAAAACGATGCCGATCGTCATGTATTCGATCATCAGCGATTATCCGGCGTATGCCGGCGCGGTGTTCTCCATCATTTTAACAGCGCCTTCCATTATTCTGCTGGTGGCTGCCCAGCGTTTCGTCAGTGCGGACGTGCTGGCGAGCGGTTTCCAGATCAAATAAATAGATAGCGATAGATGTATTAAGGAGGTCCCTATGAACATTCAGTTATCGATTCAAAACCTGTCCAAACGCTATAAAACCGGCGATGGCGTATCGGATATCTCGCTGGACGTGCAGAAAGGAGAGTTGATCACCCTGCTCGGGCCTTCCGGATGCGGAAAGACCACGGTGCTGCGCAGCATCGGCGGTTTTCTGGAGCCGGACTCGGGAGACATCTTGATCGAAGGTAAGAGCGTGGTCAAGGTTCCCCCAGAGAAACGGCCAACCTCCATGGTATTTCAAGGCTACAATTTGTGGCCGCATATGTCGGTCCATGATAACCTCGCGTTTGGCCTGAAAATCCGCAAAATCAAAAAGAAGGACAGGGAAAAAGCGATTCAGGACGTGCTGGAGCTGGTTCGTCTTCCGGGAGCCGGCAGCAAATTCCCAGCACAGCTGTCCGGAGGCCAACAGCAGCGGATTGCCGTTGCCAGGTCGCTCCTGCTGAATCCCGCCGTCCTGCTGCTCGATGAACCTTTCTCAGCACTGGATGCGAAGCTTCGGCACGAAATGCGCGAGGAACTGCGGGAAATCCAGGCCAATACCGGCCTGACCATGGTTTTTGTCACCCACGATCAGGAAGAGGCATTATCGATTTCGGACCGGATTGTCGTTATGAATCACGGCAACATTGAACAAATCGCCTCCCCCCTGGAGATCTACGATGCGCCGAAGTCGCTCTATGTGGCCCAGTTCATCGGGAAAATGAACTTCGTAAAGGGGGTGATTGACGCAGATCAAATTACGGTTGGTTCTATCCGCTTCCCGAACCCCTCCCGTCTTTCGGGCAATGTCACGGTTGCTGTAAGGCCGGAAGATATAATTCTGGATCAGGCCGGCGGCAGCGGTCTGCCGGGCACAGTCAAGCAAATCATGATCCTCGGGCATTATGCCGAAGTTTCCGTCGATGTACAAGGTTATGGCACCATCCGCGCCTTCCAGGCGCGCGATCAAATCAATGAACTGTCTAACGGGCAGTCCGTTTCCGTTCAGTTTGCGAAGGTTATCGCGTATCCGTAAGGCGTAATTGGAATCAACCAACTTTACAAACTTATAGGAGGGTTTACTTCCATGTTGAATAAGAAATCGGCATTTGCATTTGTTACTTCCTTTGTCCTTGCGGCCTCCCTGCTGTCCGGCTGCGGTAGCAGTAAGGACAGCGGCGCGAGTTCGGCTGCTGAAGGTACAGGTACGTCAAGCAAACAGGTCGAATTTTCGTTTTATTATTCCGGATCGCAGAACGTGGACGATTTGTGGAAAAATTTGATTCCGATGTTCGAAGAGAAGAATCCCGACATCAAGGTTAAAGCCGTCTACGTGCCGTCGGGTACCGGAGCGCAGCCGACTTATGACCGCATCCTTGCCGCGAAGCAATCTGGCAAAGGCTCGGGTGATATTGACCTCTTTGAAGATGGCCTCGGGGTAGTGACCAAAGGGCAAAAGGACGATTTATGGGACAATTTAAGCACGGACCATATTCCGAATTTGAACAACGTGGACCAAAACACGCTGAACGATGTGTCTAACCTCGCGATCCCTTATCGCTCCTCGGCGGTTGTCCTTGCCTATAACAGCGAAACCGTCAAAGATGTGCCGAAAACGCTGGACGAAGTATATGAGTGGATCCGCAGCCATCCGGAGCGGTTTGCATACAACGATCCGTCGACAGGCGGTGCAGGAAGCTCCTTCGTCACGACCAGCATCTATAAATTTTTGCCCGAAGACGCGATTCACAACACGGATCCCAGCATTGAAAGCCAATGGGATCAAGGGTTCTCTCTCTTGAAGGATCTGGGCAAATACATGTACGGCAAGGGCATCTATCCGAAGAAAAACCAAGGCACGCTTGATCTGCTGACGAGCGGCGAAGTCGACATGATTCCGGCCTGGTCTGACATGGTGCTGGATCAGCTGGACAAAGGACAGCTTCCGGAAACGACAAAAATTACGCAAATCACACCTGGATTTAACGGCGGTCCGACTTACTTGATGGTACCGAAGTTATCCGAGAAGAAAGACGCTGTGTACAAATTCCTTGATTTTGTGCTGTCGCCTGAAGCCCAGAATGTCGTCGTCGATAAAATGCACGGCTTCCCGGGCATCAAGCTGACGAACATGTCTCAGGAGGTTCAGGATTCCTTTAAAGGTGCTTCCGAAGGATTCCGTTCGTTCAATATTGGCGATCTGGACAAAGACATTAACAAACGCTGGCAAAGTGAAGTGGCTGCACAATGAGTAAATCATTCAAAAGAGGGATCCTGGGCATTTCCATGGTCCTTCCTTCCTTTCTCGTGCTGGTGCTGATTGTCGTCATCCCGATCATTAGTTCACTCCGCGAAAGCTTGAAGAATGATAACGGCGGGTATGATTTATCCAATTACACCTATTTGTTCACGGACAAATTGATGCGCTCCAACATTATTTTCACCTTGGAAATTACCATTGTTTCCTCCATCCTGGTTTTGCTTATCAGCTATTCGCTGGCTGTGTATATGCGGTTCAATAACGGCTTTGCGGTACGGTGGATCCGGCGCACCTACATGATACCGATCTTTATCCCATCGGTCATTGCGACGTACGGCCTGATTCAGCTTCTCGGCAACCATGGCTGGATGGCAAGGATCCTGTACCATCTGGGTACGGACAGCTTTCCAAGGATTATATTTGACATGAAGGGCATCATTCTCGCGAATCTTTGGTTTAATATTCCGTTTACGACGATGCTGCTCGGATCAGCCCTGTCGGGGGTACCCGATGCAGTCATTGAAAGCGCAAAGGATGTGGGGGCCGGACGGATGAGAATCTTTTTCCGGCTCATTCTGCCGCTGACGTTCAAGACGCTGCTCGTCGCCCTTACCTTTGTATTTATGGGTGTAATCGGTTCCTTCACCGCTCCCTTTCTGATCGGACCCAATGCGCCGCAAATGCTGGGCGTGTCCATGGAGCAAATTTTCAGTGTGTTTCAGGACCGCCAGCTGGCGGCGGCCACAGCTTTCTTTACCTTCCTGCTTTGTTCTTTTGTCGGATATTTCTATATCCGCTCCATGATCAAAGAAGAAAGCGTGCGTTCATCATGAATACTTTACTCGTTAACGTACAGGGAGCTGTAACGCCGGAGTGCTCCAAGACGCATATCGCTTACCGTTTTTTTCTGGCCAAAACCGGAGGGCGGATGAAAATCGACTTTTCCTATAGTCCGAAAAATCTAGAGGATGGCGCCAAGGCGAAAATGCTGATTGAGCAGGGCCTTGATCGATATGTTGAGGATGAACTCCGTGAACAGGCCAAGTCCAAATGGCAGTCCCACCTTCCGCTCAAAAATTTGATCACGCTGTCCGTTGACGATCCTTCCGGCCACCGCGGGGCCGCCCACCGCCATGATCCGGAGCAGCATCTGTTGATTTCCAGGCTTGAATCGTCTCCAGGTCTGAGCAAAGGGGCGCTGCAGGCCGGCATGTGGACGGTTACCCTGAGCCTGCATGCCGTCGTGACGGACGACTGCCGCTACTCGCTGCAAATTTGGCATGAGGAGGACCATGGATGAACTGGATGGCATGTGAGCTTCATACCCATACCTTCCACAGTGACGGAAGTCAGAGCCTGGAAGAATTGGCTGCGGGCGCAAAAGCTCTTGGATTTGACTGCATCGCCCTGACGGACCACAACACGATGTCCGGCTTATGGAATAAAGAGACGGTTGAGCAGCAGACGGACATGAACATCATTCAAGGCATGGAATGGACCACCTTCTTCGGACATATGGTGACGCTTGGCGTGAAGGACTATATCGATTGGCGTCCGGTAGGTCCTGGTGACATTCACGCTGGACTCGCCCGAGTGCACGAGCAAGGCGGGATCGCCGGCATGGCCCACCCTTTTCGCCCCGGCAGTCCCATGTGCACCGGCTGCTATTGGGAATTCGAGCTCCGTGACTGGAATGACCTTGATTATATCGAAGTGTGGTCCACGACCTTTGCCCCGCTGAAAAATAACAACGCCCGCGCATTTCGCCTCTGGACCGACAAGCTGAACGAAGGCTTCCGGATCGCGGCGACTTCCGGCCGGGATTGGCACCGCCAGGAACAGACGGATGAACCGCTGTCCGTCACGTATCTGCTTATGGAAGAGCATGGAGGCTCGATCACCGATAAGGCGGTCGCTGCCCTTTCCGCTGGAAGGGCCTCCGTCACCCTTGGTCCGCGGCTCGATCTTGGCGTCCATGTCGGCGGCCAACTTTACGGCATAGGGAATGCCGTCCCAGAAGGAACTTCGCCGGATCACACGATCGAACTGCAGGCAGCTGCCGATTTCGAGGCACGGAAAGAGCATTGGGAGCTGCCGGAACAAATCTATACCTTGCGCTTTCACAGCAATCTTGGTATGGTATCGGAACTCCCCTATGCTGCAGATAGCAAGGGCTGCAATGTGACGCTTTCACGCGAAGGATTGCGGTGGGTGCGTGCGGAGCTGTGGGGAACAATCCGCGGGGTCCGCACGATGATTGCCTTTACCAACCCCATTTATTTTGATGAACCGGGAGGTGCAATAACGCGCAATGACAGCACCATTTCCACTGATCACGGCACACAGCGGCTGTATGGATACGCTCGATAATACGCTATCCTCGATCGAGACCGGCATCCGGCTTGGTGCGGACATTATTGAAGAAGACATCCGGGTCACCAAGGACGGGATCGCCGTGCTTGCCCATGACGATGAATGGCGGACGGAGGACGGCAGGCTCATTCATATTTCGAAAATGAGTATGGTTGAACTGCAGGAGCTGGTTCTCAGCGTAGACTACGCCGGTAAATCCGGGACGATGACGATCGCAAGGCTGGATGAGATGCTGGCCAGGGTCCAGGCTGCCGGTATCACCGCGAATCTGGATCTCAAAACCGATGACAGCGTCGAAGCGGCTGCGGCGCTCATTCATCACTACAAGATGGCGGACCAAGTCTTGCTGACAGGCTGCGGACCCGACCGGGCCATGCTTGTACAGCAAACGCATCCGGAACTTAGAAAGCTGCTCAATGTCGACACGGAGCTTTTTCTAACCCAAGAGTATACGGATGCAATCCGTCGTACCTGTGAGGATGCAGCTGCCGCAGCTTGCATCGGCCTCAATGTTCCGTACCAGCTGGTCAGGGAGGAACTGTTGGAACAGGCTGCAGCCCGCTCGCTCCCGGTTTTCGTCTGGACCGTCAATGAGGAGACATTGATGGAGCGGTTCGCAAGTATGGGAATCACCTCCATTACAACGCGGAACGTCGATGCTTTGGTCCGGCTCAAGAGAAGTCTGACTACGGAAACAACAAAGGTCCCGGAATAATTCCGGGACCTTTTGCTGTACGATCTCATTTTGCCGCTCCATCCGCAGCAGATAAACGGAGATTTTCCGCCTTAGTCCGAATGCCGATCTCTAAATTCGAAAATATCATCGACCGCTTGCCGGTAACCACCTGATTTGCGAAAGGATTCGCCCATCCTTGCGGCTGCTTCCTTGAAAGAACCTCGGCTTAATACCAGGTCTGCCGCTTCCCGCAGCTGATGGGCCGTCAAGCTCTGCATGTCTAAGGTCATGCCCGCACCGGTCCGGGCGACTTGCCCCGCGATGACCGGCTGATCCGCGCTGAGCGGGAGCACAATGAGCGGTACCCCGAAGTAAAGGCCTTCATGGGCACTGTTCATCCCGCCGTGTGTAATAAATAGCTGGGCGTGCTGCAGCACTTCCGTTTGCGGAACATAACTTTTGACGATGAAATGATCCGGGATGTCTCCTAAATCGGATATCGGGGTCTTACTCCCGATCGACATGACAATCGTATGATGGGAATTTCCAAATGCTTCAAAACAAAGCTTATAGAAATCCAGCGCCTGGTTCATGACGGTGCCCAGTGAAATGTAGATCGGGCTTTTCCCCTGGATTTCAGAAAGGTCAAGGTCATCTTCCATGGACCGCGAAGTGATGGATGGACCCACAAATTTATACGACGGATCGAATGTTTCCCCTCCCGGCTGGAACTCCCTTGCTGTATAGACAATCGTAAGTGATGCAGGATTACAAAACGCCTCGTAAGGAGAATGGATCTCGACGCCGTATTTTTGCTGGATCATGGCCGTCAGGCTTTGATACTTATCGTTGATCGGTTTAGTGATCTCTTCAGGGACATCGTTGAAAAATTGTTCCATCGTATGGTCGAAAGAGGGTTTGGACTCTGCAAAAGTACTGCAAGAGCTGATGGCGGGAAGTTTAAGAATCTCCGCCAGCAAACGTCCGCAGCCGAACATGGAGTCATGGATGATATAGTCAAAATGCTCTCCCTGGATCTGTTCAAGAACGCTGGGGATCACGACATCAGCCGTCAGCAAGAGACCGTTGACCCTTTCCAGCAAATAGTTTCTTCCGCCGGAGATAAAGGCTTTGATAAATTTCTGGTCGTCAATTGTCCGTACGACCGCTCCCGCTTTCTCCAACCTCTCCCTATAAGCTTCGATGCAAAAGTACACAACCTCTTCCCCGCGTGAGGTCAGCTCCTGGACAACGCCAATCGTCGGATTGATATGCCCTTCGGACCCGGCATTAATAAATAGAACGCGTGCCATATTCAATACTCCTTTCCTGTATTCGCTGTCCACTAGTTGCGATATATTCTCGTCTCCCTATTTTAACACTTACAATAGTTTTCCAGTCTCTTCTGTTTTTGCTTATTTGTCGTCATAGCTAGAGCCCATATTCGATTTAGTATAGCGATGCGTAGCACTTTCGCCCGAAAAAAACATCTTCAACAAAGGCGGCGTAATAAGCGTCGTCAAAATCACAACAATGACAACGGAGGTAAAATATTTCTGCTGCAGCAGTCCGGACTCCAGACCTGTTGCCGCTATAATGAGAGCTACCTCTCCGCGAGAAATCATTCCCGACCCAATCGCAAGCGATGAGCGGCCGTTAAACCCGGTGAGCTTGGCGCCCAGCCCGCCTCCGAGCAGTTTGGTCAGAACGGCCACGACTGTGATGACGCCCATGAACAGCAGTTGATTAGCAGCACCTTCAAACGTAATGTTGAGACCGATGCTGACAAAAAATACGGGGACGAAGATGGAATAAGCCACCGGCTCCAGACGGTCCTCCACATCATGCTTGAAAGGAGTCTGGGAAACGGCGATGCCCGCCGCAAAAGCGCCAATAATGGCGGCTACCCCCATGAAATCGGCAAAATACGATAAGGCAAAGCACACGATAAGCGCTCCGCTGATGACGGCTTCTGTTACGCGCAGAGGTGCAAATAACTTCAAGAACCAAGGGACGGCCAGCCAACCGACAACGATGGCAACGACAAAAAACAGCAGCTTTTTGCCGATGAGCAGGCCAAGGGAGATGTCGTGACCGGTGCCAAGCAAGCTCATCATCACAGCCAGCAGGACGACGACAATGACATCATCCACAACCGCTGCACCCAGGATCGTCGTGCCTTCCTTTGTGTTCAGCCGGTCCATTTCTTTCAGCGTCTGAACCGATATGCTAACCGAAGTGGCACAAAGCAGCAAGCCCAGGAAAAGTCCCTGGTTATTGCTCAGGCCAAAAACAGATGCGGCTCCATAGCCGCCGATAAACGGCAGTATAATGCCTCCAACCGCTACGGCGAACGCCGACTTCCAATTTTTTCGCAGCTGTTCCAAATCGGTTTCCAGACCCGCCATAAACATCAACAGCAGTACGCCGATTTCAGAGAAAATGGATAACAATTCATTCGGATGAATCCAGCCAAGCACAGCGGGACCGACAAGAATGCCAGCAAGCAGCTTTCCCAGAACAGCAGGCTGACCGAGCCTGGCGAACAAGTCCCCAAGCAGTTTAGTAGCGAGCAAAATAATAGCCAGGTATAGCAAAATTTCCAACATTTAAGCGCCTCCTTCGAGTATGAATATTGTGACCAGCCTTGAATTCAGCCATCCATATCCGGAAAAAAGCACAAAAAGAGCCCGTCAACGACAGGGCTCTCCTATAAAAACGCAGAAAAAGCCTGTCGTGACAGGCTCCTCCAGTGTTCCGATGTATGAATTTCTTATATTATACATGATTTGAGGCATTTATGCAATCTGCCATCAAAATGAATAAACTGTTGTTTAACCACATCATCCCGGAATTGCATTGATGTGAACAGGATTACCATTTACGGATAGCGATCATAAAGGAAATCAGCGAAGCGATGGAGGAAATCGTTCTTACATGATTCCAGGGTACCCAGCCGGCAATATAATCACTCCATACTTGCGCTCCCTCGGCAGCCCCCGGACTTATAGCTGCTAGAGAATTATTAAGCGGGACATTGAAGATGGCCGTTACCAGAAACACTCCGACAAAAATAAACAAGCTGCCAATGATGACATAGACCGCGCTCTGGGTGCCCGCTTTGAAGAACGAAGCAACGCCCAAAACGACGCTTAGGATGGTGGTCCCCATAAAAACGAGCATAAACAACGATTGCAGTATCGTTGAATTGATCGACTGCATGGCAGATATGCTCTGCTCTGCAGGAAGCCGGGAGAGCGACGTCATCACGAATGCCGAAAAGGTGAAAAATACGCCGGCCAGCAATCCGGATCCTAACGAAGACGCGAAGGTCAGATAGTATAAAAAATTCACCACAGTTATTTCCTCCTACGATTTGATGGACCACTTTGATAAACTACTGTTTTAACCCCAAGCTCCGTCTGCAGCCGCTTGCCGTGCAAAGTCGAAGAAATCCCTTGGCTTTCTTCCTAGTATTTGCTCCACGCCATCCGCCGGAATCTCGTTTCGGCCATCCAGTACGGTGGAGAACAAATAAGACAGCAGTGTTATATACTCATCAGGTACTTGTTGTTGTGTAAGCATGGCTAGGAATTGTTCGGAAGTAAGCTCGACATACCGAATATTCCGCTGACAGGCTTGAGCGATCAAGGACGCAGCTTCCGCAAAAGTAATCGCCTGCGGCCCCGTCAATTCATACCGCTGCCCGATATGCCGGTCATCGGTCAAAGCCGAGACGACTGCATCTGCAATATCGTCTGCATCAATGAACGGTTCTCTCACGCTTCCTGCAGGCAGTGCTACCACTCCCGCTTTTACCATGTCATACAGGAAGCTCTCGCTGAAATTCTGGCAGAACCAGCTGCAGCGGAGGATCGTCCAGTCGGCGCCGGAATTCCGCAGCGCAAGTTCGCTCCGCTGAGCTTCCTCCTCACCACGGCCGGACAAAAGAATTAATCGGCGCACGCCGGTTTCTACGGCCAATCTCGCGAACGAACCGATCGCTTGAGCAGCACCCGGAACGGCCAAGTCCGGATAATAGGTAATATACGCTGCCCTTGTCCCTTGCAGTACAGGCTCCCATGTGGACGGATCGCTCCAATCAAAGGGGTGCTCAGCGGAACGTGATCCGGAACGGACCGGTATTCCCTTTTGCAGCAGCTTCTCTGATACCCGACGCCCTGTTTTCCCCGTACCACTTACGATAAGAACCGGCTGATTCATTCAATCTCCTCCAATATTTTATTTAGTTGCACAAGCAAACGTTGTGCGATTGAAAAACCGAATGCTCATGTCATTCGGCACTTTCCAAGCGGTTGCTTACCTCGTTCAGCTGAAGCGAGAGTTCATCGTCCTGACTGTCTAATATCGTGTTATAACGCTGCCGCAGCTTTTGCCAACATTCATGGATTTGACTCTCCATCTCTCTTCCCCGGTCTGTTGCGTAAATCAAGGACATTCTGCCGTCCTGGCGGCTGTTTAGAAGTCCTTTGGCTTGAAGGCTCTCGATAAGCCGCGTAATGGTGGAAGGCTTAAGATGGAGACTTTGGCCGATTTCCTTCTGGGAAATGCCGTCCTTCTCCAGCACCGTCAGCATCAGAAATGCAGAAGTGGGGTTTAGTCCACTTGGTGCAAATTCATCTTCGGCCATCTTGGTAATAATCCTGCTGAGGCGATTGGCTGTAAAATATAAGCATTCTTTAAAATAAGTGTCCAACATGTCGCTGCCTCGATTCAATGTTCAAATTAATGTTTGCACAAACAAATATAATACACTTTTTTCAACTTGTAAAGACTGGAAATGTGAAGTGACTTGCACATTTTGAGCAATGGCACGTTATTGCCTTCTTGCCATCGTGGACAAAAAGGAAGACTGCCGGACATTGGCCCGTACAGTCTCCTCTTCCCTACTTCGCAGTATGCTCCTCGTCATATTCGCTGGACAATTCCTTCAGCGATTTGATTTTGCCATGGGGATGCTGTTCTTGCTTGCGTGACTTCCAGGCTGCTTCATTTCTTCTTTTCTGGTGAGCCATGACAGATATCCTCCTCTGGAAAAGTGAGTTGTATACCACTTCCTTATGTTGTCATTCCAGGGCCCTGTTCATTCGTGAAAAGAAACAGTCTCGATCCCGGAACAACTCATGACGGCGTTCATGCAGTGCACTTCATTGTTTAGCCTTTCTCAATCGTATCTTGGGCTTCGTCAATTCGTAGCTGTGCTTTACCATCTCATGGATATCATCATCCTGGAGGTCCCCATCCAAAATCACCGTATTCCAGTGCTCCTTATTCATGTGATACGCCGGCGTCACTTCTTGGAACACACTGCGCAAAAAATCAGCCCGGCTCGGTTCGCATTTCAAATTTACGCACAAGTGATCGTTGTGATGAAAAATCAGCGCAAAGCTCTTTTTGTTCCCTTTATGGCGGATTACGGTCCATTCTGCTCCAAACGGATGGTCTTCATAACAGGCCGGATAGGATAAACAGTATTCAATGATTTCGTCGATCGTCATTGGTTTCCCTCACTGCTTGATTTTTTTGCAATTCGACATGATTACTTATTATAATCCAGCCCTATTGGTTTTTCATATTTTTTGTGAAGAGTAGAAGTAATCCGTAGATAAAATAAAGGATGCACGCCGTGACGACGCTATACAGAAAAACAGGAATAGACGTCGGCGCCCATACTTGAATGAATGCCCAAGGTAATCCTCCAAGCAGGATCGTCGGCAGCATGCTTATAAATATTAGAACGGCAGCAACCATACAAATATGGATGAGCAGCAGCAGCTTTCTTTTTCCGGTTAAAGGGCTTCTCCTGCATTGTTTAACGGCAAGCTTTCTGATGATACGAGCTGACAGGGCAACCCATAATACACTGAATAAAACGACGATGATTTCGAGGATACTCACTAGTAAGGGAATCATTTTCTCATACGAAAAGACGATCATCCCTAATAGGAACGACCGTCTTTAATCACGGCAATACCAGGTACCGCAAACGATGTATTTTCCGCAAGCTTAATCCATGAAAAAAAGCACCCCTCGACACGGTATAGGTACATACCGGGTTTAGGAGTGCTGCTGCCAAACTAATGATTAATGTCACATTTGTTCATAATAAATGCAATCTGATTCTCGAGGCGGTTAATATCTTCCTGCGTCTTGGGGTCTTCCTTGCCCATGCCCCGGAGCGAGGCGAGCTCCTGCTTCAGCTGATGCAAATCCTCCCCGGCATTGCTGCAGTCATAGTTACTTTCCAGGTTTTCGAGCATATGCTTTTCCTCCATTTTCTCTTGGATGTACTTCCCTATTATGGAGGATTCACCCGAAATTATTCAGAATGGGGTCAGCGAAGAAATGGGTTATGTTCCTTTACGAATCACACTCTAGATCCCTTGTTCTAAAAGCACATGAACGGCGTAAGGTTCCAGGAGAATGCGGCCTTCCATGGTTTGCTTGTTCAGGGCATCTATATACGTGCTCCCCAGTTCTACTTCGACGGATTCACTGCGATGATTCAGCAGCATAAGGTAGCTTTTGCCATCCTTTTCTCTTTCTACTGCCTCGACTCCATCATATTTTTGGGGCAAGGATGGGACAGCGCCCTCCCTTTCCAGAACCAGCTTCATCAAGCTCTCCATCGCCCGGTCATCCAGGTCGCACCCGACGTAATAAACCTTCCCTTTACCATAGGTGTGCACAGTAACTGCCGGCGTTCCGCTGTAATAATGACTCTCATAATCCGCGAGGCTCTCAGCCCCTTCCAGCTTAAGCACATCGCACCACATGGAAGCGGTGCCGTCCCCGAACTGTCCGCTCACGGATACGGTCCGGCCGAAATTAACCGAGTCATACTCTTCCAGTTCAACGCCTGCCAGTCTCCGGAACAAGCCAGGCAGTGTCAAAGTCGTCATGCGGTTATTCCAGGTACGTGTTCCCGACCGGAACGTGATGAGCAGCGAACCGCCGCCTGCCACATATGCCTCACATTTGTCTGCGATCTCCTCCGTCATCAAATTGAATGCCGGCATCAGAACAAGCTTGTACGGCGTAAAGTCAGTTTCCACGCTGACCACGTCTACGCCGACGTGCTGCCCGGCAACTGCATCGTAGTAGCCTGCCAGCAGAGCTTCATAACTGAAGTTCCGGTTATGAGGCTGAGCGCGGTGGCTCCACACTTGATCATAGTTTTTAATGAGGGCTACGGTATTGTTGTTGGCGGCCCCTACAAACAGGGGTGACAGTTCTTTGAGTTCATGTCCGATCGCGGTGATCTCCCGGTACCGTCTCCGGCCGACGCCGTCATGATCAAGGATGCCGTGCCAATACTGTTCAATGCCAACCGTGCAGGCCCGCCAGCGGAAATAGACCATGGCATCCGCTCCATGCGCGATCGCCTGATAGGTCCATAAACGAAGTTGTCCCGGCTCGGGCGTATCGCCCAACGAGTGCCAGCCGCACGGACCACTCTGCTGTTCCATCATCCAGTAGTTTTGATTTTTGATGCCGCGCATCAGATCATGGGCCATGGCGACGGTCAGAGGTGAAGATTTGCCCCACATATTATTCGGATAGTTATCCCAAGAAATAAAGTCAAGATCCTTGCCTAAATCGAAGTAATCAATCTCGCTGAAATGACCCATCAAGTTATGGGTGATCGGCAGGGAGCTGCATGCACGAATTTCTTCAATTTGGAGCCGTTGATAGGCGACCGTCGAATCGGAATAGAATCGGCGGTAATCGAGCTGCATACCCGGATTATGGTTATATGGGGTAGACATCAATCCGCCGGAACCGCCTTGGCTGAAGCCGTCGCTTGCGGCATACGTGGGAAGCATAATTTCTTCCCAGCTGCGGTAAGTATGGCTCCAGAACACGGTTCCCCACTCTTCATTTAGCTTGTCGACGGTCCCATACTTTTCGCGGAGCCAGATCCGAAAGGCATGCAGATCGCTCTGGCAGTAGCACGGACCGCCGAATTCGTTATCGATCTGCCAAGCAACAACGTGCTCATTGTCTTTGTAATGCTCGGCCATGACCCGGGCAATGGTTGCGGAATACTTCTGATACACCGGATGATTAACGCAATAATGCCTCCGTGTACCAAAGCCTTTGGTCAGTCCATGGACATCGACGGGGTACATATCCGGATATTTGTCCATCAGCCACTTGGGAGCCGCCGCCGTCGGTGTTCCCAAAATGATCTTGATCCCTTCCCTTGCGAGCACTTCAATGGCATGGTCGAGCCATGCAAAGTCGTACCGTCCTTCCTCCGGCTCCAGTTTGGCCCAGGCGAATTCCGCCAGCCGGACAATGTTGATATTCGCTTCCCGCATCATTCGGGCATCGACGGCCCAACGTTCTTCGGGCCAATGCTCTGGGTAATAATCCACGCCGAAATACATGGGTATCTCCTCCAATATGTATCATTATTTTGCTTGAATACATCATCTTGGACCCATTATATTATTAATTATATAAGGCTTAAATCGTAAGATTTTGATAATCACGTATAACAATTATGCTAAAAGGAAGCTGAGATATGAGAATCAATTATTTTATTCCGAGCCCGCGCTTTACAAACCTCATTTGTTATCCCGAATCGTTTGGGCATTATGCAGATGAGCCGTCACACAGTGAAAACCGGACGCACGGACTCTCCACCTATAACTGGCATATCGTCCGCGGCGGTAAAGGATATATTCAAGTCGGTGAAACTATGCTGGAACTTGGCCAAGGTACCGGCTTTCTATGCGGCCCCGGTGTTCCCCAGCGGTATTATGCCGATCAAGACGAGCCTTGGGATATCCGGTGGGTTCATTTTACGGGTCCTGGTCTTCGTACGTTACTTCAAGGGAGAGGTGAACGGGAGGCATGGGTATTTTCGTGGGAGGGCGCGGACCGGCTTGACCGGCTGTGGTCGGATCTCCTGGCCACCGGCATTCACCCGCTGCAAGACGGCGAAGCGCGGTTGTCCGCGATGCTGTACGAGATGCTTGCCGAGTTCATCATGTACGTAGACGGTTCGGAAGAACGTCCTCAGCCGGGGATGCGCACCAAGCTGATGGAGACGGCGCAGTGGATTCGCACTCACAGCCATCAGCCCCTTACGCTCGAGCAAATGGCGAGCCAGGCAGAGTACAGTCCCTCCCATTTCAGCAGGCAGTTTCACGGTTTGTTCGGCAAAACGCCGATCGAATTTTTGAACGAATGCCGTATTCTTCAATCCAAATCCCTGCTGATTTCAACCGGTTGGACCGTGAAAAAGGTCGCGGAGACGGTCGGATTCGCCAGCAGTACGTACTTTATTCAGCGTTTCCGCAAAAACGAAGGCATGACGCCAGAGCAGTTTCGGGAACTTCGTGGTGTTCACGTCAAGTGATGCGCGTTATTAACAGACGCCTCAATCCTCACAGACGGTTAGAACTACGTTGCCTTTCTTGTGGCCTTGCTCAACATAGGCATGTGCATCGGCGGCTTGCTCCAGCCGGTAACGACGGTCGATAACCGCCCGGAGCTGACCCGCTTCGATCCGTTCCTTCAGAAACACCAAATCTTCCGCGTTTTCCTTCATATTTCCGCCAATCACCTTCTTGCTGCTCGTCAAGCTGGCCCACAGCCCGCGAACGATGATCACCGGGTTCACATGATAAGCCCGAAGGTAGACACCGTCTGATGCCAGAAGCTTGACGCATACACTAAAGGGGCTTTTTCCCACCGTGTCGAAAATAATATCGTAAGGCGGGCCGTCATTAGGCAGCTGCTGTTTCGTATAATCCAAAACCCGATCGGCTCCGATTGACGTCACCAGCTCTGCATTCGAAGCGCTGCATACTCCGGTGACTTCCGCTCCAAAGTGCTTTGCCAGCTGCACGGCATACGTCCCGACGCTGCCTGAAGCACCATATACGAGTACGCGCATGCCGCTTTTTATTTTCCCTTCTCTGAGAAACTGGAGCGCAGTGAGGGCGCCAACCGGAACGGCAGCCGCCTCTTCAAACGTCATATTCTCCGGCTTTAGCGCCACGCTCCCCTCCTCGGGCAGGCATTTGTATTCCGCATATGCCCCAAAGCTGTTGCCACAGGCTGCGTAGACGGCATCCCCTGGCTTGAAGCGGGTAACGCTTGATCCCGTGGATTCGACCACACCGGCCAATTCAAATCCGAGAATCCGGATGCGCTTCGGTCTCCATAATCCGTTGAACAGTCTTGCCAGAAAAGGGTCCGCCCTGCGTAATCGCCAATCTCCTGCTGCAGCGGTTGTAGCGTAGACCTTGATTAATATGTCGCCGGCTTTAGGGGCCGGCTTGGTCACTTCCTTGAGCTGAAGCACATGTGGAGGTCCGTATTGTTCATTTACGATGGCTCTCATTTTTTCTCCCCCTGTGTTGGTTTCGGACCCGTCGCTGCGCTGCTTCAAGACCCCGTTCTGACCAAACCGCATAACCCATACCTGCGAGAGCGATTCCCATTGGGACAGCCAATACCCGATCCAGCGGGTGTGGAAGCAGTGATGAAGCCAGAGTCGACACAGCGGCGCAAGCCAACAGAACAGCTGTCCAGCGCGGGAGAATCCCGGCGCGGAACGTAGCGATGCCAAGCAGCAGACCGCCGAGCACATAGAGCCCACCACCTACAGGTGCTACTCCAGGCAGGAGGCCAAGGTTGGACACGGCTGATGATCCGGCAAAAATCCCTAAGTACCCCTCCACGAAACTCGGTGCATCCGCAGCGATAACCGGTAAAACAAAAGCTTCTACAAAGGTGAAAGCCGTTGTAGCCGTCCAAAAGAGACCAAACAGAAGAAAACCGGCCAATCCGGTCCATCCGGCTGCATGGATTTGCCTTGTATAAATTCCGGTTATGCCGAGCAGTCCGAGCAGAGACATCGCGAGGGTCAAGTAATGGACGATGGCCCAAGCCTTTGTGGTAACGGATGATAGAAGTTCAGGCGGATGAATTGCCTGGATGACGATAAAAAGAATGCCCGCCAAGATGGCGGATAAACCGCTCCAACGAATGACGCGAGAAGCTGTGATGTTCATATCGTTTTCTCCTTTTTGTTTTTATTCTTGTCGACGATTAGCAAGTTCTGTTCACTCCGGTATATTTACTGGCAGCCTTTCTGTGCTTTATTGATCTGATGTCGTGGTTAGTCTCCTTTCGTGCAGCTCCGTTCCTAAATTGAAGATACAGGATCATGTGGTGAGACGGCATCACCAGATGTGGTGATTTTAAAAGGTCACGGTACATTCATTCGAAGTAAGCGGCATAAAAAAGAGCCCCGATCCTGGGCTTATTCCTTCTTCCAGGTCCGGAGCTATACGGAAATCGCTATGTCACAAGTCATCAAGCTCTTCGGCGCGCCTTACGGCTGCCCGACGGTTGTTCACCTCAAGCTTGTCATAAATGTTTTTGGTATGAGTTCGCAGCGTATTCAGCGAGACATGGAGCTCTCGCGCGATTTCAGGCCCGCTCAAATCGGTTTTAAGCAGACGCAGCACGTCCCGCTCCCGTTCGCTCAGCGGCTCTCCAACTGCCTTTTTCGCAGCCGATCCGCTTCCCTCCTTGCCAAAGGATAGCAGAAGAAGCCGCACATAGTTTGGATAGATCCCTCCATTCCATGCTGCTTCCAGCAATGCGGCCATCGGTTGGCCCTCGTCTGCAAACATCCGAACGTACCTTTCCGGCTCTGCCAGTGTCAGTGCTCGTTCCAGCGATGCAAGTGCGGAAGACATGTCACCCTGGCTGTGATGAGCAAGGGCTTGAAGGATCAAAATTTCGATCTGGCTCCCCGTCCTTCCGCTGTTTGCCGCTGCTTGGGACAGGCGTTCCAGGAAATCCAACGTTTCCTGAATAGGTGCAAGGTTACTTGGATGCCGGTGCAAAAGTACCCGGGCCAGGGTTATGTGCTCAAATTCGCGCAGATAGTGCAGGTCATCCGTTGTGGAGAGACCCTGCTCATGTACCCACTCCGCAGCCTCACTCCATCTATTCAGAGCGAGCCACACGCGTGCTTTCAAGGCCCATACCGGACGCACGTTGGGAAAAAAATCACCGACATACCGCTGCTCAGCCTCTTGAAGCAGTTCAAGCGCGCCATCCAAGTCTCCTTGCGATTGCCGAATACGCGCCATAGCTACCCGCCAGCGATACGGATATTGGGGCAGTCCCATTGGCTCACCCAACTCCTGACTTCGATGCAGATGCTGCATAGCGGCGTCCAAGTCCCCCTGCTCACGGCTTAGCTCGCTCATTCCGACGTACATGTCCGCTGTGCCCCGCGTTTCAGGAGTACCCATCTCCGCAGCAAGCAGTAATCCATTCTGAAAGATATCCATGGCCTGGCGTAGCCGCCCCAACGCTATGTTTATATCGGCCAGAGCAATGGAGCCCCCGATCGCGTCTGAGATGTTCCCTGCCCGCCGGACATTCGCCATTCCCTCACTGAACATCCGGTACGCCTCCTGAAGATCTCCGCTCGTCCATGCCGCAAGACCAAGGAGCGCGGCTGCCGCGCCGCGCCTTAAATGATCATCCGCTGGAACGAGTTCAAGTACTCTCTTCGAATATGTAATGGCGGCGGGTATATCCCCCATGGCTTGGGCATAAGCGGCGCGGTATCCGGCAATGGTGCCCGGAAGACGGCGAAATTCTTCCTCGTCTACGTAACACATATCGGTTGCTGAAGTTTCCGACGTCCTATCCAATGAGGAATTCTCCAGACACCGTTCGGCATCGCGCAGCCGTTCCTCTGCCCCTTCGACCTGGCCGACGGCAAGTAACGCCCATGCATATTCAACGCTGAGAACGGGCCTATGGCGAATGATTTCCTTGGGAAGCGCCTGAATCCACCCGAGCACTGCGGATTCCTGCCTGCTCCTGCGCATGGTTGCCCAAGCCTGCTCGATCAGATCCGCCGCTCGGGGGAAGTCTTCGGCAGCCAACGCGTGCCCTATTGCTTCAGCGTAGGAGCCGTGCCGTCCATACCACTCACTCGCACGCCGATGCAGTTCAGGAATGAGGTCAGGCTGATCCGTTCTTAAATGTATGGACAGCACTTCACCAAAGAGATGGTGATAGCGATACCACTGCCGCCTGTCATCCAGGGGAACGATAAAGAAGCTGCCCTGCTCCAGCGATTGAAGCCGAGCTGCCCCTTCGTTCTGGCCGGTAACGGCATCGCACAGCGGGCCATGCAGCCGATCCAGAATCGAGGTCTGAAGCAGGAAATTGCGGACATCGGCCGGCTGACGCTGAAGAACCTCCTCGACCAGATAGTCGACGATGTACCGGTTGTCTCCGGCGAAGGAACGGATAAAAGCGGGAATATCATTACGTCCCTGCATCGAAAGAGCCGCGAGCTGCAGCCCCGCAATCCAGCCCTCGGTACGATGTTCCAGCGCGTCAATATCCTCTGCAGACAGATGCAGCCCCATCACCTGATTAAGGAACTCGGCTGCTTCGCCTGCAGTAAAGCGCAGGTCCGTGTCGTGCAATTCGGTTAAATGGCCGCCGGCGCGAAGCCGGCTGAGGGAAAGCTGCGGGTTTTCCCGAGTCGCGATCACCAGGTGCATCTGCGGTGGTAAATGCTCGACCAGGAACGCAATGGTATAATCGATCTGCCTGTCTCCTACAGCATGATAATCGTCCAGCACAAGGACGAATTCAAACGGCATTGTTGAAATTTCATTCAGCAGCATTGTGAGCATCGATTCGGCTTCCGGTGGCGGTTGGGATTGGATTGCACGCATTACGGCTTCTCCGAAATGCTGCTCTATTGTCTGCAACGCAGCGACTAGGAGCTTTAAGCAGACGCAGACTATCCTTATCCCTTTCGTCTAAAGATACCCAAGCGACAGGCCGTTCACACCCGGCAGCCCATTCGCTGATCATTGTCGTCTTGCCAAAGCCGGCGGAAGCAGAGATTAAGGTCAACTTGCGCCCCATCCCCGCCTTCAGCCGCTCAATCAGACGCGGCCTAGCGACAAGCCTCGTTCGTGGCTGCGGGATGTATAGTTTAGTAGATAATACAGGAAGTTCCGGAATATTCATGGATATAATCCCTCGTTAAACCCATTTTTGCTCATATCAATCCGCATCCGAGATGGCTCCATTCTATGATTTATATCCATCATGATATCTTTAATCGGATGTTTCCACCACTAAAAATTAAACGGATAAACGGCTGCTTTTACCATCTTCAGTGGATGGTTCTACGGTTCTACGACGATGACCGCGGCATTCTTTCCAGCATTCGTATCACTGCCCATACTGCAAGCGTTGCAATGATTGCAACGATGGCTGATCCGCCGGCGTGCAGAAGCAGCAATGGAGCCCACAGAATGCCGAGATAACGATGCACCACGCGCATCCTCTTGTTACGAATTCTTTTTATGAAGAACCCGTAACCGGCGATCATCAATAGGATCGTGAATGCGGAAAGACCGGTAAATATTTTATGATCATCTGGCTTGGTTATCAAAAAATATAAACCGTGAGCCGTGACGATCGTTAAGGTTATCCAACCCAAAAGCTTGTGCACGCCGTACAGACATTTTCCGGTTTTACGCACCAGCACCGAAGGGGATTTCATTTTCTTTTTAAACCAGACCCAAGAGAAGCTAGCCGCACCGAGGAACACGGCGAGCGTTCCCAGGAACTTAAAAATTTCCGCGCCACCTTCAGGCCGCTCTTCTCCGTGTGAATGCACGCTCAACGCACGTTCTTCCGGGGATGTTAACAGGTGATCACCATTGCTATGAAAAGAAGAAGTATAGAAATAGTAAGCTAAGAGCAGGACGGCAGCAACAGCTGCTATGATTGCAGGGATCCAGACCTTTTTTGTTTTCATGGGCTGCACCTTTCATAGAGAATTGACTTCACTATAAAAGAACAAGATTAAAAACCGATTAGAATCCGCTGTGATGCTGACGGCAGACAAAAAAAGAAGAGCGCCGCAGCATGCCAGCACTCTCCTATCACTTAACACCTATTATTGATATTAATCGTTGATTGTTCATTCAATTTAATGATCCGGGATGAAATGCTGCCTATGATCCGTGCGGAAAACGTACTTGCGATCAGGCACACCCCGATGAATACAAATATTTGCGGTACCTGCGTGCTGATCACATTCTCCAATTGAATGAAATTCAGCAGCAGCGGTACGGAAAAGGAAGCAATATTTCCGCAGAACACCGCGGTGACCAGCAGGTAGAACGACTTATTGTCCCTAAAGTGCATCCCGGTATCGGTATCCGTGTTTTTAACCAGCAGGAAGCTGGTTACACCTCCTACGGACCCGCACAGCGTCATGGTCAGAAAATAAATCTCTCCTTCCGACAGCGCCTGAAAAAAGACAAGGCGTGCCAAATACCATAAGATCAGCAGCAATGCCACAAGACAGCCGACCTTAAACGCCGCATCGACATTGATCAGCCATAGCGGCTCCTTCGTTGGCTGGGGAGCAGCCGCCTCTTGGGAAGACGGCTGCTGAACGGCCATAGGGGCTGAATCCAGCATCGGGGATGAAGCTAAGGGAGCATGTATCGGAGTGGATGGATCATCCATTGGGGGTATCCACAATTAAACCAATGATTTTCGGAATTCCGCTCGTATCGCGTACTTCGAAACCGTCCTGGAGCTGGGTCGTCATCGAGCTGTAGTCGGAACCGGAAGCGGACGCCGACTCGAAGTTGAACGGGCCGATGCCAAACGTTGCTTTGGCGGACCATTGGGATTGCGTCGTTGTGTTGGTCCAGTCTTTGGATGAGAATCTCAAGTAAGGCGCGTATCCTAGGACGACTCCCTTGACGACAACATTCATGAGTCCAGATTCGCCCCAGAGCGGTTTACCTGCAAACATACTGCCCTGCGGCCAGTTGGTGTAATCCTTATACGTGGACAGCAGTCCTTCGAAGAACCAATCCCCCGGGTTGATATTCACGGTAATCACATCTTGATACGTGATCAGAATATCGTAAGAATAATCCTCTTTAAACTGTGTGGATCCGGAATCATTGGTGCTTCCGCCAAGCCAGAACCAGTCGATGGGAATGCCCACGTTGGCACTGAATTTCCATGAGCTGTCCCTTTCGGTCTGCTGCTGATCATTTAATGCGATTTGTACGTTTGCCTGCTCTGCGAACAGCGGACCTCCGTTCTTCGTAGCGATGCCATTTTGCTTGATAAGCCATTGCCGGACGTCTTTAAGCTCGCTCGTTTTAAACCGGGGAACGCTTGCTGTCGTATCGTTCTCCTTGATCGTCATTTGGAACTGAGCCGTTTTTTGCAGCTCATCCGCTGAATGAGGCTCGAAAGGATCGGCGAGTGCGACCGCTTCGGTCGCATCGGCCAG
Organism: Paenibacillus sp. PSB04; assembly: GCF_025809195.1. Lineage (NCBI taxonomy): Bacteria > Bacillati > Bacillota > Bacilli > Caryophanales > Paenibacillaceae > Paenibacillus > Paenibacillus sp. PSB04. The sequence continues at coordinate 4,506,205 of NZ_CP081301.1, read as the reverse complement.
CTCCTGGTAGCCGGGTCCGAACTTTTTCAGCAGCAGAGCGTTCAGCTGTTCAGTCATTCCGCCAAGCAGGGCGCCATATGTCGTTTGCAGCGATTCTACCTTTGCCTTATAATCTTCGGTTCCCATTTGCTGGGTACGGAAGTTAGCCCAGGTCGGATCCGGCGGGTTGGTAAAATATACGCTGCACGCTTTTCCCGTTGAGTCGAGCTCCGCACAAACTTCGTTCAGCCAGTCCGAATAGATGCCTTGGTTGATTTTGGAAACGTCGCTGCTGAGGAGCGCGATTTTCGACCGGAGATCCTCGATTTGCGTGTCCAGCGGATCGGCCGATCCCCCGCCGGAAGACGAGCCGCCGCTTCCCGAATCGCCGCTGCCGGCAGGGACGATATCCCGGACCCATTGTTGGTAAATATCAAACAGCTTATTATTGAACGCGCCGCTCCACGTTAACCCCCAGGAAGGGATCGTATTGCCTACATTATAGGCGTCCGTCAGCGCGACGACCTCTTCGTCGCTGCCGAGATGGGAGTCCACCCGCCCGGCCGCGGCTATGAAATTTTTTGGATCGCTGCCCGGCAGATGCCCGGATATCGCCTGAACGAACAATTGCCAAAAACGTGCCTGGTCCTGTGCCACCGCATTATTGCTCATCACCATTTACGCCTCCCCAAACAGCTCAGCTAAGCCCTCAAATTCGTTTTCCTCATTGCCTTTAAATTTATCGTCAACCGGATTTGGATCCTCTTGAACATTTTCCTCGTTTTGATTGATTTCTCCGTTTTCGTTCATGTTTTCAATGCCTTGCTCCATCGCCTGAACATCGCTTGCCGGCGGCAGCTGCTCGTTATTAATGAAGTCGAGTCCCTGCTCATTGTTGAAATTTTCCGGCTGCACATTGTCGATATTGTCCACAAACGAACCGTTCTCCTCGAGCGCTTTCGGATCACTGGATTCCTTGATTTCCTCTTTGGTGCTGTCGAGCTTCTTCTCGACTTCCGGTTTATTCGGTTCGTTCGGCTTTTTGATTTTTTCTACGAATTCCGATATGGCCTTAAACCGCTTAGGTACAGAGGCGATGAAATCCACGACAAACACCGCAGCCATAAAGTAACCGAGGTATTTCATCGCTTTATCAACGACGGACAGTTGTACGGATGGCGGAGTAGGGCACGATTTCCGATTTCCGTCGTGACTGCCCGAAGAACCTTCCGGCGGCTTGCCGATCCGTCCAAATATGCTTTCCTTCTTTTCGGTGCCGTCGCTGTTGGAATACGTAATCGTACCGAAAAACTCATTGCCGACGTATGCATCTTTATCGTCTTTGGCTGCCCGGGTAACCTGGCTGAATGTCAGCTGACCCGAATGATTCACCGTAAAGTCATCCTTCGTCCAGCTGAGTATGCCGTCCTTGTAAGTGACTTTATTCAAATCTTTATCCAGCATATCGCTGCCAATCGAGATCCCGTCGAGGCTGTCGTAAATAATGACTACGGGTCCCGTATCCGTTTTGCCGTCGGATGTGGTCATCACCGTATTGCCATAAATACCTGTCCAGAACTTCATGTCTACATTCCGCATCGCCTTAAAAGAAGCGTTGACCTGCTTCGCGGTACATTTATAGCCGTGCTGAGCCAGGAACTGATCCGGCGCGGACGTATCGGTATCCGTTGCCTTTTGCATCGCATCCTGCCAGCCGGCCAGAAGCGCGGTCTTCGCCAGGATGTCCTGGACGAAACGGTCGGACTCCGCATTCGGTTCGCTTTCCTTCACATGGTCTTCGTAAAAGTCGGTACGGGTTAGCTCAAGCACATACACTGAAGTGGTTTCATACCCTTTTTGCGCCAAAAAGTTGTTGATGATTTTAAGCTTTTCCTTATATACGGTCTCTTTGTCGCTGCCGGCCGGGGGATTCTCGTCGATTTTCGATTTGATATTGGCCAAGAGCGAAGTCCACTGCTGCTTCAGCACCTGGTTGACCTGCAGGTCAGATACGAACAGCATCGCGTCCGCCTGCATTTTCAGCTTATCCGGATCCGTCGTATTTGGATCAAAAATTGAACCGGCGTCCGTTCCGTTTAAATTGGTGTTCACCGTCGTCACTTTTAAATTCCTCCTTCGATTCGGTTATGCTCTCAACGCCTCCATCATAACGGGCATTCCTTACTGTCGATAAGTGACTGAAGTGTACATTTTGTCATATGACCGGGATATGACGAAAGTAACTGTACGGGATCCTGGTTCACCGATATACTTATGGAATAAAAAAACACCGCTTCCTTTGAAGAGGAAACGGTGCTGGTGAGAACTTCATTTTCATTTAGTTTACAGCCTCCAAGGCATGCTTCAGCAGCAGGATGGCCTTGGTCCGGTCATTCGTCCCGATTTTCTCATAAATTACGCTGATGTAGTTTTTCACCGTCCCTTCGGTGATGTACAGCGTATCGGCAATTTCCCGGTTGTTCTTATGTGCCGTAATCAGCTTGGCGATCTCAAGCTCCCTCGGGGTCAGCCCATAATCGATTCCGGGCTGCCTGGGGGCTGCTGCTGTGCGCATACGGGCAGCAAACTTGGCCGCCAGCTTGGAGGGCAGCATCAGTTCGCCCCGAACCGCCTCTTTCAATGAGTGAATCAGTTTGTCGGATGAAAAGTCTTTGAGCAGGTAGCCGGACGCTCCGCTGGCAAGACCCTCAATAATATAATCTTCATTGGTAAACGTCGTTAAAATCAGAACAATCGTCTCCGGGCTCGACTCCTTAATCAGCCGGGTCGCCGTAATCCCGTTCATCACCGGCATTTCGATGTCCATCAGCACGAGCTGCGGCCTCAAGCTCTTAGTAAGCTCATAGGCGGTTTGGCCGTTGTCGGTTGTTGCTACAACCTCTATGTCGGATTCCAGATTAAGTATGGTCTCAAGGCCTTCCCGCACAAGCGTCTGATCTTCTGCGATAAGTATCGTTAATTTTGACATCATTGATCCTCCCTTCTACTTGGCAGGGTGAGCACCAATAGGCAGCCTGCACCTTCATTGGTGCCGATCCGGAAGGTTCCACCCCTTCGGCGGATCGTTTGCCGCATCATGGTCAGACCGAAACCTAGCCGATCCGATGCAAATGGCAAGCCGTTGTTCTCCAGTGTGAACCGGACCAAGCCGTCCTCTTCCACCAGCTCGAACCGAAAATGCGTACACCGGCCATGCCTGATGCCGTTTGTGATTCCTTCCTGCAGCGCATGGCGGATCAGCTTTTCCGCTTCCGGCTCAAGACGGCCATCCGTGATTTCAATGATGTGCTCCAGTGTCACCTCAGCGTATTTTTCCGAATCTTCTATGATCTGCAGCAGGGAATCCGGGAACGAGGATGCGGCCGCTGCTTCCTCGCCCAGCATATGTACCGATTTCCTCATTTCATGGAGCCCTTTGCGAACCAATTCTGATGCTAGATTCAATTTGTCGACCGATTCAGGGGCGCTCATGGATAACATTTTCAGACCGGCTTGAAGCTGAACGATGCTCGCCGTAAGAATATGCCCCACATGATCGTGGATTTCACCGGCAATCCGGTTGCGCTCGGCGAGGACCGAGACTTCGGACATCGCTCTTGCCCGCTCCTCAAGCGAATGCTCCAGCTCAATCGTTCTTGCTTCAACCTCGCGCTCCAGGGTCTGGTTCCAGCGGACCAACTGCAGATGCAATTCCAGCCTGGCCAACAGCTCCTGTTTGTCGACCGGCTTCACAAGATAATCGTTGCCGCCATGCTCAAAGCCTGCAACGAGGTCGGTCATTTGACTCCTAGCGCTGAGGAAAATCATCGGCAGCTCCCCGGAATTGTAATGCCGGCGTATCTCTTGGCCCACCTGAAGCCCCGACACAAACGGCATCATCACATCCAGCAGAGCGATGTCCGGCTTGTAGCCGTTCCTGATCCATTCCACGGCTTCTTGCCCGCTTCCCGTTGACTTAAGCGCATATTTCCCTCCGAGAAATTGCAGCAGCACCTGGACGTTGATCGGGTCGTCATCGACGATAAGCACTGAAGGCAGATGCATCTGGGCTTCCGCGGGTTCCGCGGTAGTCCGGATCATGCTCCAATCCGTATGCCGATCCTGCACCCCGGTGTCCTGTGAAGTGAGCGCCGTCCTCGGCTGAATCCGCGGCGTTTGCGGCATCGCCAGCGGAAGCGTAAAGCTGAACGTTGAGCCCTCGCCCAATTTGGACACCACTTCGATCTCGCCTTCATGCAGTTCAATCAGCTTCTTCGTAATAGACAGCCCAATACCGGTTCCGCCCTGCTGAGGACCGTTCATGGGACGGACCTGCTCAAACGATTCGAAAATGCGGGACAAGTCCGACTCCGCAATGCCGATTCCCGAATCCTTGATCTGAATTTTGGCTTGACCGTGCGACTTGCGTCCCGTGATCGTGACGGTTCCGGATTCCGTATACGCAATGGCATTGCCGATCAAGTTATGCAATATTTGCTGGAGCCTGTTCTCGTCGGCTATTACATACAGATCGTCCGGCAGCTTATTTTCCATATGGAGTCCCTTGTTTACGGCCAGAGGCTTAAGGACTTGAAGAGTCAGGTCGACGGCAAGGCGCAAATCCACCGTTACTTTGTGCAAAGTAATCTCCTGGTGTTTGAGCTTGGAGAAATCCAGGATGTCGTTCACCAGATGGGCCAGCCTTTGCCCGCTGATTTTCATGAGCCGCAGCAGCTCAATCACGGGCAGAGGGAGCTTGCCGGAGCTTCCGTCGATCAGCGAATCCGCCAGTCCGATAATCCCGTGCAGCGGTGTCCGGAGTTCATGAGATGTTTTGGCCAAAAATTCATCTTTCAGCTTATCCAGCGTTAACAAGCGCTCCGATAAGCTCTCGACCTGGGAGAAAGCACGGGAAAATTTTTTGGATATAAGCAGGGATTGCATAAAAACAAAGCTAAGTACGCCAAATTGCAGCAGTGCCGGGGTATCGAGAATGCCTTTCCGGTTCAGCGTATCATTCAGTGCGGTCACAAAGATCAAACTAAACCCGAGAATGAGCAGCAGAGACCCTTCCTGGCGCTGACGGGCGATCCGGTAAGAAGCATAAATGGCGTACAGCACGAGGCCGATCGAATAAATCTCAAAGGGCAGCAGCGAATAGTCGTAAATCCGTATATCCGTGGTAAGCACAAGCAAAGTCAAGATGAGGGTAAACATTTGGGTAACGCGTCGAACGGAACGCGACAAATATTGAGGAAACAAATAATAAATAAATGAGATCAAGAAAAATTCGCCCACGTAAACCGTTAAATAGGAGGCTTTGGCGAACCATTCCCACGAAAAACCGGGAAGGATCTCCAGAATGTATCTCGAACCGACCAGCATCGTTCGAAAGGCGATGCACATGCAGAACAACCCGAAATACAGCGGGGTCACATCTTTTCGCCTGAATCCATACAAGAACAGATGGTAGATTCCCATGACAAGCAGCGCCCCGATGACCAGGCTGTCCTGAACCAGCTCTCCTGACCTCTCCTTCTGAAGCAGCTTGGCATCTCCCAGCTCGAGAGAATTATTGATTCCTCCCTTGGGATAAGTGAAATTGGACACCTGGATCAGCAGTGTCAAGCTCCCTTCCGGGCTGGGTTTAACCGGTACGACGATGGAGGCACCATACTTTGGAGATGTGTTTTCGGGCGTCGTTCCGGGTTGTCCGGATGACGCCTCCAGTTCGTCATTCACCCACAAAGCGTAAGAAGAATACATATTCCGCAGTTTAATGGCCACATCGTCCGACGGGTGAAGCCCGCGAATCACCATACGATACGTTGCATAGCCGTCCGGCGGAAGCGGTGATCCGTTCAGCCTGTGATTCGTCCAGTAGCCGGGGACTTCCACATATCCGCTGACCTCCGGTGACGTTGTGCTCTGCAAATCCTCCGGCCACAAGAGCTGCTTCCAGTAAAATTCCCAAGTCCCGTTCAATTCGATGGATCCATCGCTTCTAAAGTCCCATCCGGAGAGCTGCATTTCGCCATTCTTCACTGTCAGCGAAGACGAAGCGGAGATTACCGCCGGATTCCAGGCTGCAGTGAAGACCAGCACAGCAAAGACGGCAGCTCTGATGCGGCGACGCCAACTCATGCACGAAACGAAGAGGCGTCCAAGTAAATTTCGTCGCCGAGTCTGGCGTCTCCAAGCAATGACAAACGATGCTTCGATGTGAAATCTCTAGGTTCGTAACTGTTAGGGGCTTTGGTGGAGGACAGCAGTTTGAGCCGGATATACGTTTCAGCTAACAATTTGCTGCAAAAAAAGTCGCGGAATGAAGAAGTTATCCCGAACTTTCCCTCTATAATTTCCCAATACATTCTTTTCTTGTCGGGAAAAACTGCACCATGCACTTCTCCAATGAAGCGATCGAGCATAGCCTGCATCTCCGGTGTACGATCAGCTTGAAGCTGACGGATTGCGAAAATCGAGTCATAATGGTTCCCGACGTCCGTAGACAGGCGGTCACGAAGCTTAACGAGCTGGGGACCGGATTTCTTGACATGCAGCCAAGTATCCTCCAGATTATCCAGTGATGTGGATTCCCACAGCAGCGCTTCACCGTCCGGCGCCCTGACCACCATCGCCACGTGCGACCATGGACAATGCTCCAGCTCTTCGATCCGCTGACTGCCTTTGGCGACGCCGTGTGCCAGCAGAATATCCCCCGTTTGCAGCTTAGGTTCAATGTCTTGATAAGTAACCGTTAACAATTTCATCCAGCCCCCCTGCCGGTATATGAAATACCTAATTTTTTCCTTCCATGTTTATAGTAAACCCAGCCTGACAATTGTCAATAACTTGATAGAACCGGGCGTTACCATTACTCCAGAAAGCTTCGCAGAGGACGTGATCACGCAGCAAAAAAGCCGCCTGCTAGAGGTGGCTTCGTTGTCTGGATTAAACTCAGGACATCTCCCGGATACGCCGCTCCGCATCACGGATTACGCGTGCCATATTCGCGGTCATCATGTTATCGGCTTGATCGAAACCGATGTATTCATAACCGTCTACCTCCGGCTTCACCTGACCGCTGTATCGGTCAATAAACGTAGAGGTACAGGCCATTACCTCTATCGGGGGGAGAGATTCCGTTGTCCATAAGAATAGATGAAGGTTTTTGGCTCGGTTATACGGGAACACGCCTAAATCCTTGATTTGATCCGGTTGAATGTTAAGGCCGCTTTCTTCCCGGACTTCCCGGCATGCGGTCTGCTCCGGTGTCTCTCCCTCCTCTGGCATACCTTTTGGCAGATCGTAAAACGTATTGCCCGTGGAATGGCAGGCGAGGAATACGGTACGGTTCGTGATGATGACTCCGACGGATGTTGCAGGCATATCAACATGTTCCTTTCCTGGCGTGGATCATTTATTTTATCTATACGATGCTTCTGTATAAGTATCTATTCTTACCGTTTCTGAGTGATTATTATCGTTTTTCAAATCCCCGCAAAGTTCATTCTCATTGAGTTCATCCAATCCGCAAGTACACCCCTTGCCCGATGCAGCCTTGCCCTGACGGCGCCTTCCGAAATTTCAAGGATTTCCGCGATTTGCTTGACCGACAGGTCCTGATAATAAAACAAATGCACAACCAGTCTTAGCGTATCGTTTAACCGGTCAACCGCCTCCTGCAGGTCGCTCGTTTGATGATCTGCGCCATGAGCAGCGATTGGGTAGTTCGTTTCGGGCAGCTCCCCCATCACAATGGTTCTTTTTCGGAGCCGCAGCACTTGATTGCATTCGTTGATCAAAATCCGGATGATCCAAGTATTGAAAAATTCGGGCTTCTTCAACGTATTTAACGACTTATATGCTTTAAGCAGCGTTTCCTGGATTGCATCCGCACAATCCTCATCACGCTTCACAATAGACTTGGCCAAGCCGTACAGCCGTGATTCCAGTTGGCGTATAAGCTTGACAAAAATATCGAGATCGCCCTCTTGAGCTTTTTTGACTTCCACTACCATATCCAGCAACTTGTTTTCTCTCCTTTTCAAGCACCATCATTAAGATGGATCGGCCATATAAAGCGTGACTTGGATTTGACACAAATGTTGTAGGCCGATAAGATAATTGTAATGTGACTCATTAGTTTTTACAAGAACTTGATGGTCATTCCCGTAACCGGACATCGCGTTTGGAAACGTATCTGAGCTAGACATGAGTAGTGATTGAGCGCCAACGAAGGAGGCGGCACGAATGAGTGTGCTGAAGGAGAAAATTTTGGAGTCGGCAATCCGGCTTTTTGCGGAAAAAGCTTACCAGGCGACTTCAATACAGGATATCGCCGACGATTGCAGCATCGCCAAAGGCTCGCTGTACAAGCATTTCAGCTCGAAAGAGGAACTGTACATCAGCATATTGGAGAAGCGCCAGCAGGACATGATCGATGCGGTCGATCGAATCCGGAAAATGCAGCTGCCGACAAAAGAAACCTACCTGGAGGAGCTTGCCTATCAGTTCGATTTTTATGTGGAGCACGGATACTATATTTCGCGTGACCATAACGAGCTGCCTCCCGTTAATAACGATAAAATCGAAAGCGTTCTGAACGGAATGAGAAGGAGCATGTTCCTGTACTATCAAGATATTCTGCTCCGCCGGTACGGGCCTGGCATCGAGGAGTGGAAGTGGGATGCCACTGCAATGCTGAGCGGTCTAATTCGAGAGTATACCTTTCACCTTTTGTTCGGTTATTTGCCTATCGACAAAAAAAAATTAGCTGTGTTCATCGCTGAGCGGATGGACGATCTAATGGAGGGGTTGGCAAAAGGGCCGGCTCCCTCCCTGCTTACCGACGAGCTCATGACGGAATATTCCCAAATCGATCTCAATGGCCTGTTTGCATCCCGCGAAGGGAGAAAAGATGCGCTGATCCAAAAAATAGCGTCGATCATTCCGGATATCGCCGTACCGAACCAGAGAAAGAATGAACTGGCGGAGGTCGCCGCCATGCTTCGGGAAGAATCCGCGAAGGACCAGCCGAGACGTTTTCTTCAGCTTGCGCTCCTTCGCGATTTAGAATCGGAAAGCGAGCTTTCATTTTATGCGAAGCAGCTACTCCCCTTGATTTAAGCTATAAATTCAATAAATCTATATAAAAAAATCCATATCTTGAAACATTTTCATATTTCACGACGTCAAGTGCATGAATACCTAAACCATTTGGATACAAGACACAGGAGGGAAAACAACAAATGAAAAAATGGAGTTCTATCACCTTATCGGCCGCCGCCCTTTCGCTGCTGCTGTCTGCTGCCCCGATCTATGCGGCACCCCAATCCATGCCTGCTGAAGCGCAAATCGAAGCATCTTCCGTAAGCTTGGATCCTGCAGTTGAAGCTCAATTGACAAAAGCTCTGAACAAACTCTCAGGCAGCACCAAGATCGAATTTACGAGCGTGGATAAGGATGCAAACGGCCAGCCCCTGTTTATTTACGGAAAACTCAGCGGTCAAATCGATGCCGAGTTTAACCAGCAGTATAATCCGGCAAAGAAACGGGTGGAATCGACCAGCATCATCTATAAATCTTCGAATACCAATGCGGTTATCGGTGCAGCCCTGGCCAATAAAACGGCTGCCTTCTTGAAAACCTATGACACGGATCACAAGTTCAAAACAGAAGCCATCTGGCGAGTTTACTCCCCTTACCAGGATAATGCTCCCCGAAATTATTGGGTTCTGTGGGGGAACAACCAGAGCCTGTACATCGATCTGGATCAAGGGAACCAAATATCGGCCAGCATGACTTATTCATTAGCCTCCGTCAAAGCACAGCTTGCCAATAAAGCGAATCAGTCCCTGAAGACGTTGGGCATCAGCCTCACCAAACCGTTCGAATATGTGCTGCGCGAAAAAACCGGGGACAAGAAATTTGTCTGGAACTTCCGGGACGATGAGGATAACAATCACGTCGTTATCGGGGCAAAAACCGGTAAGGTCTGGGAGATCCAAAATTTACTCGGCCAGGATTGGACGAACGACCAGGACTTCGCCAAATCCTTTGCCAAGCCCGTTCTCAGCAAAAACCAGGCCCTTTCCGCGATCAAGCCCAAAGCCAAGGCTGTGTTCGGGATTCAAATGAAAGGGTACTCGGTGCAGATCAAGAAGAACGAATACATCTTTACAAAGAAAGGCGCAGCCACCATTACCGGAAAGATTAATAAAAAAGGAAAGTTTTATTTCCTCCAGATGACACCGGTGAACGGGATTCGAAACTGATCTCCGGCAGGAGCCTTAGGGCTCCTTTTTTGCTGCCAGAGAACGGATGAGCCAGAACGGAACATGCTCAGGTCAAAATACCCTAACAGAGTCGTCTATCCCCCTTACCTGTTCGGCGCAATCCGCCGCGCACACTGATGACCGATCCACACGACAGGCAGCACGGTAGCAGCACCAACGGGGATGCTCCAGGTGAGGTCTGAGCCATTTACCAAGCCTGCATCCAGCAGGCGGTAAAATAAGTACATTGAATATGGCAGTGTAACCAGCACCGCGGTCACCACGCCAGGCGTATATCTCCGAAGGTATATGCTCTGCCCCACATGCGTAAATACATGGATAAGCATAATCGTATTAAAGCCTGCAAACAAAAGCATCCAACGATGCTCGGCGGCCAAGTATGTAAATGGGATAAACAAGATAAACTCGAAAAATACGGCTACGGCAAACTGGGAACCGGTAATATTGGAAAAATCTTTGAGGATCCGGCCCGCGCGGTCAGGGACGATCCGGCTGACCTGATCATAATTTCGCCTCATCCAGCCTTCCACCGTAATGATTTCTTCAAAATCGTGAATCATAAATGCAGCAAGAAACAACCAAATGAGCGAATTGATGCTTACTGCTTCGTCGATAGCTTCTAACATAACAAGCTTCTCCCCCGTTTCTGCCAAAGTCTAGCTAAATATATTATCGGGCTAGGCGGGAAAATGCTCAAGCAGCGTATCGTTCTCCAAGCCTTTGATGTGAAAGGCAATGCTAGAGCTGAATTCTATTCACTTTGGCAGGGAAAATGGAATTGGATGCATGTCTATCGTTAAAACAGCCGCCCTTTCGGGCGGCTGTTCGCGCATATTCGCTCTATTCGCTTGTATTCGCTTTTTGATCGTTTTTAAGCCTACAGTTGTGCAGCGATTTTATATGCCGTTTGCTCGCCGTTAGCGATACAATCCGGAATGCCGACGCCATAATAGGAACATCCGGCCAGATAAATGTTCGGGAACCGCTCGGCCATTTTCTGTTCAAGCTCCTTGACGATGCTGTGGTGCTTGATATGATAATTCGGCATCACATTATGCCACTTCGTGACCTCGTGGGTGACCGGCCCGCCGGTAATCCCCAGGCTCTTACGGATATCTTCCAGCGCAACGTTCAGCAGCTCTCCCTCGCTTAGCTGAACCAGTTCATCGTAGCGTGGATTGCTGCTTTTGTAAAAGAGTCTGACGAGCAGCTTACGTTCACGGGAGGTATGCTCCCATTTCCGGCTTGTCCATGTGCAGGCATTGCACGTAATGTCGCTGCCATCGGCCGTAATAAAGCCCGTTCCGTCTGCAGGCAGCTCGGCATCCGGAAGATCGAAACCGACGTAAACGCTGATCATGGAGCTGTTCTTCAGCTGGTTGAACTCCTGGTCCAATACCGGATCCGCGAGCAGCTGCTGCGCCGCATAGTGCATCGTGCCGAGCACCACATAGTCAGCATCAATCACGCGGCCGTCTGCCAGCGTCACCGCATAACGGCTTCCATCCTTGGCGACGGATTCGGCCCGTACCCCCTTCACGATCTCCGTTCCGGTCAGCTGCTGCTCTAAGGCATCAATCAACGCTGAAACACCGTTTTGGAAGGACATGAACTTTTTTTGCCCGCCGCTTTGAAATTTTGCGCGATTTTCGGACAGCCCTTTGATCAGGCTTCCGTATTCGTTTTTATAATCGATCAAGTAAGGCAGCGTTGATGCGATCGTCAAATCGCTCAGTTTGCCTGAATAAACGCCTGACAAGACGGGCGCGATCTGCTTCTCCACGAACTCCTTTCCAAGAAAAGCTTCCAGAAACGCACCGACCGAATCATTTTTTGTGAAATGCTCATTGGGGGTATACAGGTCTTTCAGGGCTTCCACCTTGCCCTCCGCGGATACCAGCTCGGTTGTGGCAAGCGATTCGATGCTGGTCGGAATCCCAAAGACGGCCTCCTTCGGTATCTGCTTCAGCCTGCCGTCCGTATAGATGTAGGAAATTCCCGTCGCATTATAGACGACCTGATCCGCCAGGTTCAGTTCCTGAATCAGCGGAGCCACATTCGTTTTCCGGGTCACGATCGAATCGGCGCCGGATTCCATCGTAAAACCACCGTCGTATACGGTCCGCATTTTTCCGCCCAGCGTCTGTTCCGCTTCAACGAGAATGATGTTCGCCGGCTCCGTCTGCCCGCTGTATTGATTTAAGGTCCGGCGCAAATAATACGCGGCCGACAACCCCGTAATCCCCCCGCCGATAATGACGACTGTTTTCAAGACGCTTCACTCCTGCTTCCAAGATGACTGCATGTTCAACCTTCCTGTAAATTATAACATAGTGCTTCGTACCCGGACTTACCCATTCGTGACGTTAATCGTACAAAAAAACCGCGGAATCCCGCGGAGATTTTCGCCTGCTTCATATTATTTATGCTTTGCTTTCTTCTTAAAACGGTCACGTTCCGTATCAATATCGCCGTCCTTTTGATTGCTCTGAACGACTCCGTAAGCGACATAACTGAGCAGCCCCATAAAGGTGCCGGTGCCCACAACGATATAAATCATCGTAAAAATTTTGCCGAGTCCCGTCTTGGGCATGAAGTCCGGATGACCTACCGTACTTAGCGTCGTGATACAGAAATATAGCGCGTCTATGACGCTTAAGTTTTCTTCCGTGGTATAAAAAATCGTGCCAGAAACAAGCAGCAGAACAATTAAGACAAAGAAAACCTGGAAATTTTTCAGTTTAAACGCATGAAACAGTCCGGTCAGCAGCCGTTTCAAGGTCAAGACAAAGGATATCATGGTTGTTCCGCCTTGTCATAGATATTGGTAAATGAGTCCGCGTTCGGGTGGTGATTCTCCCTTAATATTCCCCTTTTTCCATCCAATAAACCGTGACTTGAGCACGAACTTTGGGGTAGCGTTTTTTACTTTGGCTTAACCTAACGGAGGAGATTTTCGCGACCATGGGTCCGGAAAATCATTTATAATGAAAAAGACCTAAACAGAGAAGGCTCGTAGGAAGGGAGTTATGTTATGAAACATTTAGCTGTGTATTGCGGATCAAGTTACGGTGCGTCGCCGGCGTATCGGGAAGCGGCAGTCGAGCTGGGCAAAGAAATGGTCCGCCGCGGGTTAACCCTGGTTTATGGGGGATCCAGCGTAGGGATCATGGGCGTACTGGCCGATACGGTCATTGCCGAAGGCGGACAGACCATCGGCGTCATTCCACAGGTGCTGGTAGACCGGGAAATTTCGCATCAAGGGTTGACCGAGCTTCATGTGGTCGGCACGATGCATGACCGGAAGTTTAAAATGGCGGAGCTCGCCGACGCATTCCTCGTGCTTCCGGGTGGACCGGGCACGATGGAGGAGTTTTTCGAGGCGTTCACGTGGGCCCAGATCGGCATTCACCGCAAGCCCATTGGCATGCTGAACGTGAATCGTTATTACGATCCGATGATCTCCCTGTTTGAGCATATGGTACGGGAACAGTTCATGCAGCCGCAGTACCAATCCATGGCCATCATTGAGCCAAATGTGTCTGTATTGCTGGACATGATGAGTAAATATGAAGCCCCCGCCGTTAAAAGTTACGGCAAATAAGCCTTAACATACAGACAGCCGCAGTCCGGAGACTGCGGCTGTTGTTCAAGTGGCAACCCGGGTAATGGCAACCCCAGGCTCGATCACGCAAAATGACTAGTATCGTCTTTGGTTAAGCGGGGTATCCACTTTGCTTTGGAGATGTGCCAAGCGGACCATAATGGTCGCCGCTTCAGCCTTGGTGACCGGCTTCGCCGGGTCGAATTTGCCCCCCGCGGCGTCCATTAGTCCGAGCTTCAGCATAAGCGCAACGGCGCCTTTGTCCTGGATCGCATTCGCGTCCGATAGGGACAACGCCTGTGCATCCTGCTGGAAGAACTTGGACAGGCGGTTGTAATGCAGAGCCGTGGTCAGGCTGGTGGCCACCGCTTCACGGGTCAGCTTCTGCTCCGGATGCAGCTCCGACGATTTCTCGTCTTTCAGCCAGCCTTTATCCAAGAACAGCTGTACCGCTCCAGCGATCGGACTGTCGGCTGGAACGTCGGTAAAGATCGGTTGATACTGGCCCCCATAATAGCCTTGATCTGGGTAAACCCCTTTCGCCATCATTTGGATCCAGTCCCCCAAAGTCAGCTCCGCTTCGGGATGGAGCAAGCCATCTTCACCAGGCGACAACACGCGGTATTCGAGCAGCGTCGCCAAATCCTTGCTTGCCGCGTGGTTTGCCGCATCGCTCGGAAGCGCAGCGCTCTTGTCCTTGTTCGAAACGGGCAGCAGACTTGATGCTTCGGTTTTCCCTGTAACCCCATCGATATATCCTACGTTCCGGTCTCCGTTCAGCGTTGGAACATACGCCAATCGAACTTTCGGTTCCACGTACGTGTTATCCACTGTGTAACCGCCGCTGCTGATGTACCGCAGCTCCACGCTGAGATCGTCCAGCAGGCGCTGCTGTGCGTCTTTCGCATCAACTTTTGCTGTCAGGGTATCTAACGCTTTGATATCCTTATCCGACAGGTAGGTATCCGCATTGTAGCTTAGCAGCTTGCCGCTGCCGTCAATGGAGACGCTCACCGTCATTCCGTTAACAGGCAAGTCCTTGTAGAAACGCTGGAACACAAATTGATAAACCGTCTTTGTTGCCGTATTCAACGTTTTGGCGTCTGACAGTTTCAGAGCTTCGGCGGCATTCGGATAATGGGCCAGCACCAGCTCAATGGCTTTCGCTTGTGCCTGGGCTTCCGTCACGGACGGAGCGGTGGCTTTGGCCGGTTCGGCATCCGGATACTGGAACTCATGGTAGCTCAGCAGCTGCCCTGTGTCGGCGTCCACGTACGCGTACTTGCTGTCATCGCGGTTTAATCCGGCAGTTCTTTTGTTCCAGTTCAGGCTCCAAGCTTGCTTACCGGTGCCGCCCCAATAATTGCCGAGATTGGTTTGGATCTGGTAATCCGAGCCCGGGGCAATGCCTTGAAGCCGCTGCAGCACTTCGTCCGAGGTCAGCTGCCCGCCTTTATTCGGGGTGAACAATTTACCGGAAGCCTTTAATGCGGTATAGCTAACCGCTTGGCTTGGGCCTTCCAAATCCTTGCCAAAAATGGTATCGATCCGCTTCCCGGAATTGGCATCCATCGGCTCCAATGTCCGGTCAGGAACATAGCCAATCTTCCATTCCCGGTTGGCGGACGTATCGTACAGCGAGGTGGACGGTATGTATGCAAGCGTTACGGACAAGCCCTGCTCAAGCCTCTTCTCCGCATCTTCCTTGCTGATGGTGGCTTTGGCCGCTGGATAATCCCCCTGGTAAGTAATGCGGTTAAAGCGGACGATATTTCCGTTGCCGTCCACATCCAGGCTCACAGACTCATTGTCGGCAGGAATCCCATTGACGTCAATCGTGTATGAAAATGAATACTGAACCGGTCCGAACAACGCCTTGTTGGATGAATAGAGGTTCTGGTTTGACGGTTTCATCGTACCTGCTTTAATGGAAGGAGCCGCTTTGGGTATAAACGCCTCGGCGATTTTCTGAGCTTCCTGCTCGGAAACCGCCGGCGGGTAATAGGCTGTGTTGGAATCGTCTAACGGGTACATATATGGATAACTATAACTGAGAATATCTCCTGTAATCGCATCCACTTCGGTACTGAAGCCCATCGAGTGGTTCCCCTGTTGAATCGTCCAATTCTGCTCCCATACCTTCTTCGTGTTGGATGGGTACACGTTCTGCTCACCATAGGTTACTCCGTTCAGCTTTGCATCCTTCAATTCAGGAAACAAAGACCTAATACGCGATTCCGCTTGGGCTTTCGTAATTTTGGCGTCTGCCGGATTGAGTCCCTTCGAGGCTGCGGAGCCGCTGTCCTGGGACGCTGAAACTACCGAATCCTTCGCAACGGAAGTTCCGCTGGCTGTATCCGCTGATGCCAACAAAGGCACCTGCAGTAGACTGAGTCCAAGTGTGCCTGCAAGCACCTTTTTGGCTACAGATGTGTTTCTTAAGCTCCTCTCCTTTGCCTGATTTTTTGGCATGCCCGCGGCATGTTGTTGTTCGTCCATCCTTCTTCCTCCCTATTATACCAATATAAACCATTTTGATTATAACATGGGACGTTAGAGAATTGGCTTCCAATTTGGATTTTCCAGAAAAATTTTGTGCCGCAGCATCTTGTGCTAAGCAGAAAGACAGTTTATGCTATAATCAGTTAAACGCCGGAAGCTTAGATTTACCGTGAAGTTAGACACCGGTTTCCAGGCGAACATGAAAACGATGGAGGAATCTACAGATGAAAAGAATGAAGACGATCGATTCCGGGAAGCCGCAAAAGGTTTCCAGCGATCCGGTTCTCGGGGGGCGTAAATCCTGGAGCCGCAAACCGGTGACACAGGTAGTCAGCAATAAGAAAGCAGAACAGCGCCGATCGTGGTGCCGAAAAGGCACGGACGACGGCGCTTTTTTAATGGGAAATCAGAGAATATACATTTAGCGTATGAATCGAACCATCCGGGACGAAGCGGGATTAATAAGCCGTCCAGCCGGCGTCCGCTGTAATGACCGTACCGTTTACAAAGCTGGAATCGTCCGAGGCGAGGAACAAAGCGACCTTTGCGATTTCATCCGGCTTGCCGGTTCTTGGATTCACGCCCATGCCTGCCATCGCTTGCTGCACACCAAGCGCGTTCATATCCATACTAGGCGTATCGGACATAATGTTGGTCTCCACACCGCCCGGAGCGATCGCGTTGCAGCGAATGCCGAGCTTCGCGTACTGGTAGCCGACATTTTTGGTTAAACCGATCACGGCATGCTTGGACGCCGTATAAGCTGCCCCTGCCCGGGATCCAAACAATCCGCCGACAGATGCCGTATTGACGATGACGCCTTTTCCCTGCTTGACCATAATTGGAAGCGCTTTGCGGATCGCCCGCATCGGGCCTGTCGTATTGACGGCGAAGACACGCTCCCAAAGTTCGTCGGTCACTTCGGCCGCTGCCACCATTTTATCCATAATTCCCGCATTGTTGACCAGCACGTCCAGCGATCCGTACTGATTCACTGCGGTATCGATCATGTTCTGCACGTCTTCTTCCTTGGCAACATTCGCGATGACCCCAACTGCGGTACCGCCCTGCTGCTGAATTTCCGCAACGACTTGGTCAAGAGAGGCCTGGGAGATATCAGCGAGAACCAGTTTGGCGCCTTCCTTAGCGAATAAAAGAGCCATTTCCTTTCCCATTCCTGATCCGGCACCTGTAATAACCGTTACTTTGTCTTGTAGCTTCATGACCAACCTACCTCCAACCTTTGAATTAGACAACACATTGTCTATAATCATTATAGCGCCCGTCCAATTTGGCGATCAAACGTCAATCTGGCCGAAAATGTCTATTTTACAGCGTTTTCAATATCATCTGGAGGATATTAGACATATGAACAAACGAGTCACCTACACCCAGCACTATCTATCCGAGGCTTTAATCAGCCTTATGGCGGAAAAGGACTACGCTTCGATCACCATCCGTAACATTGTGGAAAAAGCGGGCGTGAACCGTTCGACCTTCTATCTTCATTATTACGACAAGGATGACCTGCTGAACCAAACCGCATCCGGCATTCTTACGGCGCTTCGCAGCGCGATGCGCAATCCTTCCTATACCCATGAGTCGGCCAGGAAGGATTATGAGGAATCCGGTAAACCGATTTCTTCAGCCGTTGCCTTGTTTGAGCATATCCGTCAGCATGCGGCATTCTACACCATCATGATGAATGTTAAGGATTTCCCTGTCCAGCTGGACCAGGTGATCAAGAGCGAATTGCTCGCTTTCACGACAGACGCTCTCCAGGCTTCCTTCTCCTCCGGCGGGATGATGGGGCTCATTTACTATTGGCTGAACCATCAAATGCAAGAGACAGCTGAGGAGATGGCCCTATGGCTTACGCGCGCCGCGCTGTATCCGCTGAATCGGCCGGAGGCGTAACCCGCAGGACCGACCTTTATCCCCTTCTGCACCCTTCTCAATGAATGCTAGCCGAACTTGATCACGAACCTATGAATCCAGTTTCTATAATCCATTTGCAGGGCTGCCGTGGCTCTCAAGCGTCTAATGAATATGATGTCACTGGTCAACGGCAGTGAAGTGGATCGTGAGCAGCGCCCCCCCGACTTAAGTCCAGTTTGAGACTGGTCCACGGGCCGTTTTGTTTGAACGCATGAAAGCATACACTGTTACTATAGCAGGTTCATTACATAAGCTTACCTACTTATAACATAAGCAAACTTTTTTATAGAAACGAGGCTCGCTCTCTAGCGAAGCCCAAAATTAATCTAGGTAGAAGGTGAACAATCGTGCAAAAGAAGCGTGTACTCATATTATCCGAGGGATTCGGCAGCGGTCATACCCAGGCGGGTTATGCGCTGGCTGCTGGCATGAAGGAAATTCAACCCAATGTGCATACGAAGGTGATTGAGCTTGGCTCTTTTCTGAATCCTACCGTAGCTCCATGGATCTTGTCGGCTTACCGTCTCACGGTAAGCACCAATCCGGCCCTTGTCGGCATGCTTTATCGAAAACAGCATGACAAACCGCTGAAGCGTCTGACCGCTTTGGCGCTCCATAAATTGTTCTACAATCATACGGCTGATGTGATCCGTCAGCTGAGACCCGACCTCATCGTCTGCACCCATCCGATCCCCAGCGCAATCATCGGACGGCTGAAGGCTTCCGGACTGGACGTTCCGCTCTGCACGGTCATTACCGATTACGACGCACACGGCTCCTGGATGAACCGTCAGGTGGACCAGTTTCTCGTATCGACGGAATCCGTCCGCCGGATTTTGTTGAAACGCGGGGTTCATCCAAACAGCGTGAACGTAACCGGCATCCCGGTCCATCCAACGTTTTGGACGAAGGAAGATAAAGCGGTTGTAAGGCGGAAGCTGAAGCTGAAAAACATGCCGACGGTCTTCATTATGGGCGGCGGCTGGGGATTGGTCGCAAACAAGGAGCTGTTCTACCAGCTCGCCCAGTGGAAGGACCGCGTACAGCTCGTGTTCTGTGTCGGGAATAACCAGAAGCTGCTAACCAAATTAAAGAGCTCGCCTGCATTCTCGCATCCGAATATCGTAGTGATCGGGCAGACGAAGGAAGTCAGCAAATGGATGGATGCCTCCGACCTGCTCATTACAAAGCCGGGTGGGATGACCTGCACCGAAGCGATGGCCAAAGGGCTGCCCATGCTGTTCTGTGAGTCCATTCCGGGCCAAGAGGAGAAAAACTGCGAATATTTTGTCAGCGGCGGCTACGGGGAAGTCCTGAGCCCGCTTGTCCTGGACCGGTGGCTGCATGCCATCAGCTCCGGCGGTACCGCTGCCGCACCTCACGGCTTCCGCATGAGCCCGTACCATTCCGCTCCACGCGAGGTTTACCGGCCGGAACGGTGCGCGGAGGAGCTCGTAGAACTGCTGAACGCACGCACGGCCGGCGCAAGACCGGCGGAGCTGCGACGCAGTCTCTGGGCCAGCATGTAACGCTGATCCGTGCTTACGATCATAAGAAAAACATCTATCGACGTAACTTCAAAGAAGTCAGACCGCGTTCAGCTGAAGTTTTTCTTGCGAGATCAGGAAGCAGAAGCTCCGAAACTTATACTTTTCTGATCTCTTAAGAAAAACGTCTATCGACGTACCTTCAAAGAAGACAGACCGCGTTTAGCTGAAGTTTTTCTTGCGAGATCAGGAAGCGGAAGCTCCGAAACTTATACTTTTCTGATCTCTTAAACAAAGAAGGAATGCGCTCATCAGCGCATTCCTTCTTTTTGCATTACACGTGGTGAACCAGTCCCCTGGCCCTTCCCATTCCTAACATTTTATACGGATTGATGCTTTTTCTCTTGTACATCTTCTGCCGCTGCCTGGACATGCTCCTGGTCTCTCTGAATCCGTTCCTCGACCAGCTGTACCGCCTGTTCAACCGACCCGATGGCAAGTACCGGTTCCTGGTGGAAAGTTTCGCCGTAAGCCTCGGTAGTATGCGCATATCTCGGATCGTAATAGTATTCCAGCAGCAGTCTCACGGCTGCCCCATAATTTCCTTGCTGCATGCTGAATTCGATTTCCTGGGCGATCGGCGTATGAATCCGCGACTTGATCTTTGAGAAAGCAAGCAGGCTTTCCGCAGGATACTCCCACGGACTGTAATCGTCCAAAATGTGCTTCACCCGCAGCTCAACCGGCGCTTCGAGCACGATATGCCGCCCCAGCTCTTTCTTCTGGACCAGAAATTCAGGCAGGACCACCTTTCCGATCCGCTTGCTCTCCGCCTCAAGCAGAATGTAAGGAGAATCCTGATATCGGATCAGGGACTCCACCAGCAGGGCATCGAAGGTCTTCTGGTTGCTGCTCTTCAGGCCAATCTCGCCGAAAATGGATCCGCGGTGCCCCGCCATCCCTTCAAGATCAACGACCGGGTAGCCCTTCTCCTGCAGTTCCCGGAGAATCAAGGTTTTCCCCGTACCGGTGTTGCCATGGATCACGTACACGTCCGGAGCAAAATCCATGCTCTGAAGCGTGTCGACCACCCATTTCCGGTAAGTCCGGTAGCCTCCCTCAAGCCGGTGCACATGAATGCCCATCAGGGACAGCACCGTTGCCGTCGTACGGCTCCGCATGCCGCCGCGCCAGCAGAATACCGCCTTATTCCCTTGAATTTCAGCAAATTGCTTTACGAAGGAAGGCAGCTTCGCGGACACAATCTCGAGGCCCCGCTCCTTCGCAGCCTGGGTGCTCACCTGCTTGTACAGCGTGCCGATCTCCGCCCGCTCTTCATCATTGAAGAAAGGGATGTTGATGCTTCCCGGAATCGTTGATTCCGCATACTCGGACGGGGACCGGACATCGATGACGGTGATTTCATTTTTCGCTCTCAGTTCATTAAGCTTCTCGATCTGTATATCCTGAAACATGATACAGCTCCTTACTCAATCACAATTTGCCCGCTATGTTTTGCGGTAACCTCACCTATAAGTTTCGCTTCCACGCCGGCATCCACCAGCTCCTGAAGCAGTCGCTCCGCTTCATCCGGGCCTACGGAAATGAGCAAGCCGCCGGAGGTAACCGCGTCGCATAAAATGTACCGGTCCGTCTCGTCCATCTCTTCCGGGAAAATTACATGGTCCTGCACATGCGCATAGTTATTTTTGGATCCGCCTGGAACCAGTCCCTGCTCCGCAAGCTCACGAACCCGCGGCAGGACGGGAACATCCTGCTTGCGAATCCGGATTTCCACCCCGCTGCCTTTGGCCATCTCAAGCGAGTGGCCCATTAAGCCGAACCCGGTGACATCGGTGCAGGCATGGACTTCATAGCCGTCCATAATTTCTGCCGCTTTCTTGTTCAGCGTCGACATGACTTCCGTCACCCGCCGGATTTCTTCCGGGGTGAGCTGATCTTTCTTGATCGAAGTAGTCATGATGCCCACGCCGATCGGCTTGGTCAGGATGAGCTTGTCTCCGGGCCGAGCTCCCGCGTTGCTTCTTACTTTATCAGGATGCACCAGTCCGGTGACCGATAAACCGAATTTCGGCTCTTTGTCGTCAATTGAATGTCCGCCAACGAGCGTGGCGCCCGCTTCCTTGACTTTGTCCCCCGCTCCGCGGAGAATTTCGGTCAGCACGCGTTTATCCAGCGTGGAGATTGGGAAGGCGACGATATTGAGCACCGTCAGCGGTTTTCCGCCCATCGCATAAATATCGCTTAACGCATTCGCCGCGGCGATTTGACCAAAAGAATACGGATCGTCCACGATCGGCGTGAAAAAATCAAGCGTCTGTACAAGCGCCAAATCGTCATTCAGCTTGTATACGCCGGCGTCATCGCTCGTATCGAGCCCGACCAGCAGATTCGGATCATGCGCTGCCGGCGGCAGGCCGCGAAGCACCTGGCTCAGATCGGCAGGGCCGATTTTGCAGCCGCATCCACCCTTGCTGGAATAAGATGTTAACTTAATATTCAAATCGGAATCCATAATCATGACACAACCCTTCTATATTCAACATTGGCATCAGCCTGATATTTTGTTAAACCCGCAAATTCCATCGTACACATCGCTGAAAAAAAACGCAAATGAGCCTTGCCCTGGTGCGATACAGCTTCCATTTGGACAAACCCAACAAAGAACAGCAGAATGTCATGATCAGAAGCATAAACGGGGCTTCCTTCATAACTTTCTGCTGTTTATTGCAGCCTGCTTTATCTGGATACCGGAACCGCGCTTCCAAAGTACTGCTCGAGCGTGATATCCTTCTTCGTCACGTCTTCGGCAATGTCTTTGCCGACGTAGCGGATATGCCACGGCTCGTATTTGTAGCCGGTAATCGATTCTTTTCCTTCCGGATAACGGATTATAAAGCCATATTCGTAAGCATGGTCAGCCAGCCATTTCGCTTCCTTCGTGCCGGCAAAGCAGCTCTCTGCGGCGCATTTGCCATCGGTTCCCGACACGTCAATGGTCAGACCGGTTTGATGCTCGCTGTGGCCCGGACGAGCGCTGTAGGTATCCGCCGCTTTGACGCCGTCCCGATCCACATAGTTATTATACAGCGTCGTCTGACGGGATTCGGAACGGTAGCCCGATACACCGGCCAAGTATACGCCGTCCTGCTTGGCAGCGTCAAACAGCTCTTTCAGAGCGTCTGCAGCCACTTTGCGCATTTTGCGCTTATCTATTTTTTCCGAAAACGTGAAAGGCACATCCGGATAGACGAGATCCGGCGGAACGTAACCTTCCGGCAAACGGTACGTTTTGTTGACGAGTACCGTATCGCTCGTCGGATTGGATACGACATGCTCAACGTCGTACGTATTGACAAAATCACTGCTGGAAGGCGCACCGCCAGTCTGCTCGTCCGTTCCCTTTCCAGTGTCCTGGCCTGAATTGCCGCCGGTTGCAGCGGAATCCTTGCCGTCATCCGTTTGTCCGGCATTCTGACCGGTCGTGCCGTCACCGGCGCCTCCCGTGGCATCGCTGCCGGTACCGCTCGTGCCTTCCGTATCCGATGTGCTGCCGTTATCCGATGCAGTATCTCCGTCTCCGCTGGTGCCTTCTGGATCTACGGTACCGCCATTATCGCTTTGGTCTCCGCCGCCCTGCTGGGCGAGAGCCGGAGGATTCTGTACGGTCGCCTCATCCTTGGCCGTTCCTCTGCTGTTCGCAAAATAGATCAGCGCGCCGCCGACAATGATGACCGCGACGATCAATGTTGCCCATTTTCGCATGTGTTCACCTCAAATAATACCGCGTGATTCAAGACCACGGCTTTCTATCAGTCTATAAATCTATCATACCCGGATCTATTATACGACATATTGGAGGAAGATACGACAAAAAAAGCCCCGATCTTTTCGATCAGGACTCATCCAACGCTAAAATATGTACGCTCCTTAGGGGACAGGTCTTATTCCGAACCTTTCAGCCGTTTTTGCATAAAGACAAGCTCGTGGGCCAGCCGCTCAATCCGCTCCAACACGTTCGGATCCGTAATCTCTTTATATTCGTTAAAATGATCATCATGGACGTAGACATAGCCTGGTGCCACATAAGAACGGAAAAATCCAGCGATCGGCTTCAGCTGGTTCTCAATCACCAGATAATGCTGGTACGTTCCGCCTGTGGCGACGAATCCTACGACCTTTTGCTGCAGCGCCGTGACCGGAATCAGGTCGAACAGGTTTTTCAGCACGCCGGACATCGACGCCTGATAGATCGGTGTGCCGATCAAGCAAAAATCGCTGGAAATGACTGCATCGATCACTTTTTTCGTGTCGCCAGTATATGCCGATGGATCGCGTCCGTCACAGAACTGCACATCGTAATCTTTCATATCGAGCAGCTCCGTCTCCACATCGGGATACTGCTTCTTGACTTCTTCCAGCACTTTGTTCACCACAAGAGCCGTCTTGCTGCCGATGATCGCGCCAGATATTCCAACCAGCTTCATGATGTTAACTCCTTTTCTGTTTGTAGTTTCCTTAATATTCGACTTCGCCTTCATCCGTATTGACGAAAAAGAATGCGGTCATCGCAAGCCGCTCCATCATTTGCTGGCGCAGCATTTCATTCTCAATAACCTCTTCCATGGCCTGCTGCATGCAGCCGATCCAGGCTTCCGCGCGCTTTGGCGTGATGGCAAACGGAAGATGCCTAGCCCGCATGCGGGGATGGCCCATCTGCATCGTGTATAACTGAGGTCCTCCGAAATACTGGGTCAAAAACATTTCCTGCTTCTTCATGACAGGCAATATATTCTCCGGAAACAGCGGAGCAAGCAGCGGGTGCTCCACCACTTTGGGATAAAAGGCTTCCACCAGCGCCTTCATCGTGTCTGCGCCGCCCATTTGCTCATAAAAAGACGTCGGGCGCGCTTCCCGGTTCCCCTGATCCGCCCGTTGTCCGGGATCCTGATTCATATTCGAGTCCAATGGGGAATTGAACCTCCCTTCACGGGTGTGAGCCCCTAATTAGTAAACATAAACGTATACTAATTATTATAATTGAGCGTTCCCTTTGTCAATACTTGTTCCGTAAATATTCTTTACTTTATATACATATATGTTGACTATATTACCCGTGTGAACTACAATTACTCTGATAATAGTACATACCTGTTCTGTAATGGGAAAACACGACGGGAACAGATCCGTAAAAGGGCTAGACATCGCCGGTTTTATCTACAGGAGGTCTGTACTGCTGTTTTGAGCCATACTGTAATAGGGATAGAATGGACTGAAGAAACTTACGTTTCATGCACCAGTTCAATCTATCATAGATAGAGAATGAAGGTGATCAACCATGACCAAAGAAGACCTGGTCGCTGCCCTGACCCATTTGAAAGACCATGAGCATGAGCGCCCCCTTGCTGAGCTCGGCTTGATCCGCGATATTACAATCAATAAGGATCATGCGGCTCTATCGGTGCTTCTGGATCCCGACCTGTCCGCAAGCAAAGAGAGCATCGGGGAACAGATTGTCAGCGCCTTGAAGGGAATCGGCATCGCGGACGTGCATATCCGGTTTAAAGCCATTTCAAATGAAGAAAAAAATGATATTATAGCAATTAAGCTGAATAAATCGGTACGCCGTGCACCAACGCTGATGAATTCCCCGCTCGTCGCCGCCGATTCTGGCGTGACGTTCATCGCGATCGCCAGCGGCAAAGGCGGTGTCGGCAAATCTACGGTAACCGTCAACCTGGCTGCGGCACTCGCCAAGCAGGGTAAACGCGTAGGAATCATCGACGCGGATGTCTATGGTTACAGTATTCCGGAAATGATGGGAATTCATGATCTTCCGAAGAAGCATAATAACCGAATCGTACCGGTAGAACGGCACGGAATCAAGGTTATTTCGACCGGATTTTTCGTACAAGGCAACAAGCCCGTCGTCTGGCGCGGCCCGATGCTGGGCAAGATGCTCAGCACGTTCCTGAATGAAGTGGAATGGGGTCAGCTCGATTTCATCGTGTTGGACCTTCCTCCGGGTACAGGTGATATTGCCTTGGATGTTCACAATAAAATTCCGCAGTGCTCGGAAATTTTGGTGACCACGCCCCACCCTACTGCCAATCATGTTGCTGCCAGGGCCGGTGAGATGGCGATTCAGACCAACCATCCGATCCTCGGAGTCATCGAGAACATGTCTTATTTTACCGACCCCTCCGGTCAGCGGCATGATCTGTTCGGCACAGGCGGCGGAGCTGCTCTCGCGGAGCAGCTCAACACCAAGCTGCTGGCCGAGATCCCGCTTTCTGCGCCCGGCCAGTCGGCGGACCCGGAGAAGTCCCCGGCCGTATTCGGGGATGACAGCGAGCAATGGCGTATTTTTATGAATTTGGCTCAGAGAATTATTAACCATGATATTTAATTAATTTGAAAGGGTGAAACAAATGTCTTATGTAATTACTTCGGCCTGCATAGACGAAAAAGCGGCTGATTGCGTGGATGTATGTCCTGTCGATTGTATCGAGGAAGGTCCGGATCAATATTTTATTGACTCGGATATTTGCATCGAATGCGGTGCTTGCGAAGTTGCCTGCCCGGTAGGTGCGGTATACTATGATACCGATCTTCCGGAAGAAGAAAAACATATGATCCAAAAAGCGGAAAACTTCTACAAATCCAAATAATTGACGATTTGCGATTGGTTCAGCCTGTTGATTTCCAAATCGACAGGCTGTTTATACTTTGAATTCATTTTTACAAAGAAATGTATGGCCCGGATCAGTGAATAGGCGGTGTTAACATGAATCAACAGCTGGATATTTCAACCAGGGACAAAATACTGCAGATGCTGAAAACCAAAGGCGAACTCAGTGCAAAAGAAATTACGGAGTTTATTGGTATCACCAGCATGGCGGTCAGACGCCATATCAACACGCTAGAAAAAGAAGGCTTGATCGAATCCAAGACGATTCGGCAGCCGATGGGAAGGCCTTCCGCGATCTATCGTCTGACAGAGCAGGCTGAAGATTTTTTTCCCAACAAGTATCATTCGCTTACGCTGGATCTTCTCGGGGAACTCGAGCAGGATGCAGGGACGGAAATGGTGAACCACCTCTTTGACCGTCGGGGCGAATCGCTGCTGAAAAACCATGCCGGTAAAATGGAAGGCAAGGACTTTGCCGAAAAGGTCGAACAGCTGGCCGAAATTCAAAACGAAAACGGCTATATGGTTGAGCTTCAAAAAAACAATGAAGATGAATATACCTTATTCGAGCATAATTGTCCGATATCGCAAATTGCGAAAAAATACAATCATGCATGCGCCTGCGAGCTGAAGCTGTTCGAATCGCTGCTCGGGGCCGAGGTATCCCGCGACGAGTGTCTCGCCATGGGCGACCGAAAATGTGTCTATAAAATCCGCAAAGCCCACCGATGATCCGCAAGGTCTGCCACAAACCTCTCATTTGGGATGAGATCGCTGTGTGTGGATAAGCTTGCGGATCTTTTTTGTGCGATCGGAATGATAAGTTTTTTATTTCAGCCCCGCAATTTCACATACCCCCGGTTCATTCTTCATACCTTGAATTGTGCCATCCTGTTATTCAGGTCCTTTCTTTCGTCTCTTCCGGATTTGACACAAAGGGGGTGATCATATTCCTCTAATCGTTAGAGCAACTTTCAATGCTACGGGAGCGATCACGTTTACCGGGAATACCCTCGGGCTCAGCCGATCGGACACGACGGGCGTTCCGGGAACGCTCGACAGTATTGGCGCGTTTGCGACGACCAACACCAGCTCGGTTTTTGGAAGCTATCCGGCAGGAACGACGAACGCTTTTCAGAGCAACAGCTCTTCGGCTGTATTATCCCTTCCCACTGGAAGTACGGTGTTATATGCCGAACTGATCTGGGGCGGATCTTACATTATTTCAGGCAGCGTTAATCTCAGCAGCTCAATTAACAATCCCGTTACGTTTATTACGCCGGCAGGAACGAACAGCGTTACTCCCGATCCGGCAACCGCCAATTCCATAGATTTCGGAAACGGAATGACGGCGTACGTCCGGTCCGCGAATGTTACATCGCTGGTTCAGCAAGGAGGTGCAGGTACTTATACGACCGGCGGCGTTGTGGGAACCATCGTCATCGCTAACGATCCTACAGGTAATCACGCCGGATGGACGCTGGGCGTCATTTACCAGAATCCCTCCCTTCCCTTCCGGAACATGTCGATCCGTGCGGGCGCCGTCCTGGTTCAGGCTAACTCCGACCCGGTTACGACGACCCTGACGGGGTTTGCTACCCCGGTTTCGGGCGCGCTGGGGGGCAGAGCGCTGTTCAGCGCCCAGGAAGGCGATGCCAACCGGACCGGAGATCAGGCGTTGTTCGGCCCGACATCTAACACGGCTTCCGCCTTGTCGGGCCCCAACAACTTTGCCAACAACTTTTTCGCATCCCAGATTAACAACGATGCCGGCCAATTGAATACGACCGGGACGTTCGGGACCCGCAATCAGACCAACGGAGCGCCCGGAAGCAACATCATTGGGGGCCGTCAGGGCTGGGATATCACGAATGTCGACGTCTCCTCCCGGCTTGTCAACAACCAGTCTTCAGCGGTACTGATCCTCACGACCTCGGGAGATGCCTATGCGGTAAATGCGAATGCGATCCAAGTGGACATCAACGCGCCGGCCATCACTGCAGCCAAGAGCACCAGCACGACGACTGCCGTTGTCGGCGATGTCATCACGTATACGGTAACGGTAAGCAATACAGGTACCGCTAATGCCAACAGCGTTGTCCTTTCGGATACACTGCCGGCGGGACTGAGCTTCGTCAGCGGCAGTGTAACAGTTGGGGGCATACCCCGCCCGACCTACGATATTGTTGCAGGAGCACCGCTAGGAACGTTAAACTTTGGCACTTCAGCAACGGTCACTTATCGGGCAACGGTAACGGCACAACCATCCTCCAATCAGTTAGTCAACACTGCGAACGCCTCCTTCTCCTTCCAAAGCGTTGCCGGCGGGTCGACGATTACCGGCGTAATCCCATCGAATGGGGTCACTGTTACCGTCGTATCGCCGGCCCTTACGCTGACCAAAAGCTCCAACCGGACCAATGCGACGGTAGGCTCCACCGTTACATACACCATTTTGGTGGCCAATTCCGGAAATATCGCCGCAAATGTCACGCTCACCGACAACATCCCGACAGGCAGTTCTTTCGTTACCGGCACGTTCACGGTTAACGGAACGGTCATTGCAGGGGCAAATCCGGCGGCAGGCGTTGCGATTGGCAGTATTGGTGCGGGATCATCTGCGACGGTAACGTTTCGGGTACAGGTGAACTCTCTGCCCTCTCCACCGCAGTTTGTCGACCAGGCCGTTGCTGCATATACGTTCACGCCTTCAGCGGGAAGAACGATATCGGGTTCTGCATCGTCGAACACGCTCACACTCCCGGTAACCCTGCCGAATATTACGGTTACGAAGAGCGCTAATTTCTCGGATATTGCTGTAGGAGAGACGCTGACCTATACGTCTGCAGTAGCCAATAACGGGACAGAAGCCGTAACGAATGCCGTATTTACCGATGCCATCCCTTCCGGTGCCGCCTTCGTACCCGGCAGTGTAACCGTCGGCGGCGCAGCGGTGACATCAGCTAATCCCGCCAGCGGCGTATCCCTGGGAACTCTGGCAGCAGGAAGCTCCGTTACGGTAACTTTTCAGATTGCCGTTCAATCTGTCCCCGCATCCGGGGCCTTGTCGAACCAGTCGACCGTAGCGTACAGCTCAGGTGCCTTTCAAGGGACAGCGGTGTCGAACACGATGACGACCCCCGTCTATCAGCCGGTCATCACGATTGCCAAAAGCGCCTCAACCTCAAGCGCCACGGTTGGCGACACGATTACGTACACGCTTTTGGTCCGGAACAGCGGGAACCGGGCAGCCCAGGTTACACTGACCGATAACATTCCTTCAGGAACCAGCTTCGTAGTGAACTCGGTTACGGTTGGAGGAGCAGCAGTGCCAGGGGCCACTCCAACCGGAGGCATAAACGCAGGGACCGTAGGAGCAGGGGGCTCCGTTACCGTCACTTTCCAGGTCGTGCTGAACTCGCTCCCTTCTCCACCGTCGCTGGCCAATACGGCAGCAGCCAGTTATAACTACCAGCTGCCAAGCGGGCGCAGCCTGTCGGGATCGGCAACCTCCAACACGCTGACGATTCCGGCCTCGGCGCCAAACGTGACGGTGGTCAAGAGCGCCAACACGTCGGCAGCAACCGTATCGGACGTTATAACCTACACCATTACAGCGACCAATAACGGAATCGGGCCTGTGAGCAATGTCATCGTATCGGACCCGATACCAGAGGGGACATCGTTGATCAGCGGGAGCGTGACGGTAGGCGGAACTCCGGTTCCCGGCGGAAATCCCGCGAGTGGCGTGTCCGTCGGATCTTTGGGTGCAGGGGCCTCTGCCGTCGTAACGTTCCAAGTCCGCGTCAATTCCCTGACAGGCACAGGGCAGCTGAGTAACCGGGCCAGCGTCGCTTTTACGTCCGGCACCTTTGGCGGTACCTCCCTGTCCAACACGCTGGTTATCCCCGTCTTCTTGGCGGTCATCAACATCGTGAAATCGGCCAGTACGCTAAACGCCACGGTCGGAGACACGTTTTCCTACCAGTTTCAAGTAAGTAATACCGGCAACACGGCTGCTGCCGTCACGCTGACCGATAACATTCCGCCTGGCTCCGTATTTATTGAAAACAGCGTGCTCATTAATGGCAATCCCGTTCCAGGCGTTAGTCCCGTGACCGGAATCCCTCTGGGTTCTCTCGCGGCAAGCACTGCGGTAACGGTCAGCTTTGTTGTTACGATTACTTCCTTGCCCGCTTCGAGACAGCTTACGGATCAGGCGGCGGCATCCTATACCTATACATTACCGGGCGGCAGGCAAGTTACGGGATCTGCAGCGTCCAATACAGTAACGATTCCTGTAGCGCTTCCGAACGTTAGCGTTGTCAAAACAGCCTCGAGGCCGAATGTTGTCGTTGGGGACGTCCTGACTTTTTCAAGCACGGTCACGAATAACGGAACGTCCAATGTCAGCAACGTCAATCTGATCGACAACGTCCCTTCAAACGCTTCGTTTATTCCTCAAAGCGTAATTGTTAACGGTTCTTCGCGCCCGTCAGCAGTTCCGTCCGAGGGCATTTCAATCGGTACCCTGACCCCTGGTTCTGCGGCTACCGTAACTTTTGAGGTGAGGATAACCATGCCGATTCCATCGCAAATCAACAACCAGTCAACCGTAAGCTTTACATCTGGCACGTTCTCAGGAACCGCGTCTTCGAACATTACGACGACGCCTGTCATACAACCGCAAATCGCTGTGACCAAAAGTGCCAATACGAACAATGCCACCGTCGGTGATTCCGTTACGTACACGGTAACGGTCAGTAATAGCGGCAATCTCGGAGCAGCCGTTACGCTGACGGATACGATTCCGTCTTCGACTACGTTTACTCCCAACAGCGTCATCGTAAACGGCTTTCCAATACCGGGCGCATCCCCGGCAGCCGGCATCGATCTAGGGACTCTCGCGCCCGGAGCAAGCACAGTTGTGACGTTTGTGGTGGTGATCAACTCGCTGCCGAGCCCGCAATTCATCACGAACCAGGCGACGGCCAATTTTACGTATACGCCGCCTGACGGCAGGACGCTGAGTGGCTCCGCATTATCCAACACCGTTACGATTCCCGTTTCCGCGCCGAACGTGAGTGTGGTCAAAACGACGGCCACGACTTCGACGACCGTTGGGGATACCATCGTCTACTCTGTGGCGGTCATCAATCAAGGAATCGAAACGGTCAACAACGTCCAGTTTACCGACAGTATTCCGGCGGGCGCGTCATTTGTGACCGGCAGTGTAACGATTAACGGCACGCCTGTCCCAACAGCGAATCCGTCCGCAGGCATTTCGCTCGGACCACTAGATCCCGGCGCCACTACCACGGTAAATTTCAGCATCACCGTAAATTCCGTTCCCGTCAGCGGGATCATAAGCAATCAGGCAACTGTCACGTTTACGTCAGGGAGTTTCTCGGGACTTGCCAACTCCAACAGCGTGACCACTCCGGTATTCAACGCCGTGCCAACTGTGGCCAAGACGGCAAGTACCGCCAATGCCACTGTAGGCGATACCGTCACGTATACGTTCTCGATCGGAAACACAGGGAATTATCCTGTTCAGATCACGTTAACGGACAACATTCCGTCAGGGACCATTTTCGTCGCAAACAGCGTTCTGGTTAACGGGGCACCGATTCCAGGGGCAAGTCCTAGCACGGGTATACCTGTCGGCGTCGTCAATCCGGGACAGGCGGCGACAGCCGTATTTTCGGTGAATATCACTTCGCTGCCATCCCCGCAGCAGATTGTAAACCAAGGCGCCGTCTCAGGCACTTTTATTCTTCCGGACGGCCGTTCCTTTACCCGGACAGCCGTATCCAATATACTGACCATCCCGGTATCCGCTCCCAACGTTACGGTCGTCAAAAGCACGCCGTCAACCGCGCTGACGGTCGGCGATACAGCGACTTACACGACAACGATCACAAACAACGGTATTGAAACGGTCAGCAGTGTCTTGTTCACCGACCCGATTCCGCCAGGTGCCGCCTTAGTGCCCGGTTCCGTCACGGTCGACGGTGCACCCCGGCCTGCGGCCAATCCGGCCACAGGTATCATCATCGGCACGATTGCTACGGGGGCCACGGTTACTGTGTCTTTTAACATCACGGTGACCTCCCTTCCAACGCCTGCTCAGCTCGCGAATACGTCTTCGGTCAGCTTTACGTCGGGCACCTTCTCTGGGGTCACCTTCTCGAATACCGTTACCACTCCGGTATTTCAGCCGATCTTCACCGCGCAAAAGACAGCCAACACGACCAATGCAACCGTCGGTGATACGGTCGTATTTACCGTTAGCATGAACAATGCAGGCAATTTCGGCGCGGCCGTCACCTTAACGGACACACTTCCTGCCGGAACGACTTTTGTGCCAAACAGCGTAATTCTCAACGGCCAGCCGATGCCGGGAGCCGATCCGGCCGCGGGAATTCCCCTTGGTGTTATCGTGACAGGTGCCGTCGTCACGTTCTCGGCAGTTATTGATGCGGTACCGCCAACCCAGCAACTGACCAACCAAGCGACCGCAGCCTTTACCTTCACGCTTCCGGACTCCCGGGTCATCAATGGCTCCTTTGCCTCCAATACGCTGTCGATTCCGGTATCTGCGCCAAACGTCGCCGTCGTCAAAGCTTCCGGTGCTGCTGAAGCTTCGGTGGGCACGGTGGTTCCTTATACCATCACTGTAACCAACAATGGAATTGAAAATGTCACCAATGCAGTCTTCTCGGATATGATCGCCGCAGGGAGCCAGTTTGTAACGGGCAGCGTAACGGTTAACGGAACTGCCCAGCCCTCGGCCAATCCGGCGGCTGGCATTCAGCTGGGTACGATCGCCCCTGGTGCAGTAGTAACCGTGACGTTTAACGTAACCGTCCTGTCCATCCCTGACGACGGCAACCTGACCAACCAATCGTCCGTAACGTTCAACTCTGGCGCATTCACCGGCACCGCGTTCTCCAACGTTACGTCCGTCCCTGTCTATCAGGCAATGATCAGTGCCAACAAAACGGCCAATACGACGAACGCCACGGTTGGAGATACGATCGTCTACACGGTAACGCTGACGAATACAGGCAACATTGCGGCGGCAGGAACATTAACCGACCCTGTTCCGAATGGAGCTGTTTTTGTCCCTAACAGTATTCAGGTAAACGGCGTGCCGCTGCCAGGTGCGGACCCGTCAACCGGATTCTCCGTCGGCACAATCAATCCTGGCCAAACCGTCCAAGTGACCGTTACCATGGAAGTGACGGTCGATACTCTGCCAAACCCGCAGCAGCTCGTGAACCAGGCAACCGTAAACTTCTCTTTTACGCGTCCGGACGGGGTGGTCGTTACCGGAACTTCCCTATCCAACGTGCTCACGATTCCGGTCTCGTCGCCTGACGTTTCCGTCGTCAAAAGCACACCGTCCGTTGACGCGGTCGTCGGAGACATCATTACGTACTCTATTGCCGTTACAAATAACGGAATCGAAGCCGTCAACAACGTTGTGCTTGTTGACCCGGTACCAACAGGTTCGGCGTTTGTACCAGGCAGTGTTACGGTCGCCGGAACGCCTAGACCGACCGCCAATCCGAATACAGGCATCACAGTCGGCATCATCGGGGCTGGAGACACCGTGATCGTGACGTTCCAGGTACAGGTGACGACCCTATGAAGTCCGGGCTGACATCTGATTTTATTTTAAAAAATCAAACCATGGTCCGCTTTAGCGTTGGTGGAGCCGAGTCGGTAGCCTACTCCAATACCGTCGATACCCCATGGATCGGCCCGCTGCTGAAGTTCAGCAAGTTTGTCCAAAATAGCGTCGTTTCGCTGAACCAAATGGTGACCTACAGCTTTTCAATACGCAATGATGGCAATCGCGAAGCCGGCTTGATATTGTACGATCCGCTGCCAGCCGGTTTGTCGTTTATTCCGAATAGTGTCTTGAAGAACGGCGCCCCCGTCCCGGGGGCTCAACCCGGTTCAGGTATCGATCTCGGCATGCTGGGGCCTGATGCTTCGGTGTATGTTGTGTTTCAGGCGATCGTGGTGGCGATCCCCCCATCGCTGCAAATCACCAATGAAGGACGTGCTGAATACTCGTTCCAATCCCTCGGGGGAAGAACGGTACGCGGCTCCATCGCCTCCAACCCGGTGACGCTGACCGTGCTACCTTCCTCCGTATCGCTAATCGCCGACGTCAGCACCTTCCAAACGTTTATCGGGGATATACTGTTCTACGAACTTCTGGTGACAAATCAAGGGAGTGTACCGCTACCCCAAGCGGTGATCTTTATTACGCTCCCACCGGGATTAACATTTGTACAGGGCAGTGTCGTCATCAATGGCGTCCTGTACCCGGACGTGCAGCCCGAAAATGGAATTCCGATCGGGACAATCGCTCCCGGCGCTTCCATCCGCATCAGGGTTAGCTTAAGAGTCGGGAAGGTGGACAACGATTCCGTGGTCATCCAAAGCTGCTTGAAGTATTACATTGATGGGATGGAGTATAAGGCCATGGCCAATGAGCTTCAAGTGATCGTGATCGACCCTGAAGTCAGTCTCAGCAAGAAGTCAAACAGAAACCGGGCAACCATCGGCTGTATGATCGGTTACGAATGTACGGTGCAAAATACGAGCAGCCAAGCGGTAGATGCAACGCTGCAGGATGCGTTTCCCGAAGGATTATCCCTCGTTCCGGGCAGCGTCCGGCTAAATGGTCAAAACTTGGAAGGGTCACCATTGATGGATGGGCTTTTCCTGGGGACCCTTTCTCCGGGGCAGCAAGTAATCATCACTTATGAAGCGAGCGTTGACCCGTTTATACCGTCTGCAGGCCCGTTACGCGTACCAAACGAAGCAACCGTATCTTACGCCTTCCACCTGCCCGACGGCCGGATCGTCCGCCAGCGTACCTCACCCGAGACGGCCATGGTTGAGCTGCTTGCCCCCAGCCTGACCGCAACGGCTCATGCCGCCCATTACGTACTTGAGCCAGGGGATGAACTGCTGATTACCGTCAAACTGTATAACAGTGGAAGCTTAGGAGCGTCCGTGGTTCTCATCGGCTGGATGCAGGATCCCATTCTTTTTCAGGCAGGCACCGTGATCGTAAACGGCAAAGCGGTTAATCCTCCCCAGGATGTCCTGTTGGGCTCCGTGGACCCTGGCGGTTCACTGACGTTCAGGTATACAGCCAAGGTTCCCGATCCGGTGGACGGACAGCTTGAAGAAATAAACGGCTATTTTCTGTTCCGGACCCTGGCGGAAGTCGACGGATGCGTCTATGAACGGGAATGGGTATCCGAGACGCTCAGCATTGCCGTCAACACAGAAGATGAATAAAAGCAAAAAACAGCGAATGCCGATCTTATCGATCGCATTCGCTGTTTTGTCATTCGTTCATTTTTCGAGGAGTGGTTCATACATTGCCAAGTGGCTGATTATCCCCGGAACTGCTTCAAAAATTGCACCGCTTTAGAAATGTCCGCCTCCGGATCCTCCCCGACCTCGCGCTCAATGGTCAAGTA
This sequence comes from Paenibacillus sp. PSB04, assembly GCF_025809195.1. Lineage (NCBI taxonomy): Bacteria > Bacillati > Bacillota > Bacilli > Caryophanales > Paenibacillaceae > Paenibacillus > Paenibacillus sp. PSB04. Next base: position 4,470,170 of record NZ_CP081301.1, on the reverse strand, counting down.
TCCTTGATAGCCGATATCTTTCAGCGCCTGCAAATAGCTCTGCCAGTTTACGCTGCCTTCGCCCAGCGGCACTTCGCGGAAATACTGCCCTTCCCCAGGAACAAATGTATTGTTCTCGTTGGCCGGCGGCTCGAAGCCAAGTGTTTCGTAGATGTAATAGGCAGGTACTTCTTTTAAACGAATACCGTCTTTGGCGTGGGTATGTACGATGTAATCCTTCAGGTTATGCACCCCTTCAGCCGGATCGTCGCCGGTCACCATGACCATGTTTGCCGGGTCGAAGTTGACGGATACGCCTTTCGAGCCAAGTCCGTCGAGGAAATCCTTCAGTCGTGCGGAAGGCTCAGGGCCCGTTTCGATCGCAAAGAAAGCGTTCATGCTGGTGGCATAAGAAGCCAGTTCCTCGCATGCATCGTGCATCGTTTGGTAGATTTCGCTGTTTTTGTCCTCCGGTACAAGTCCGATATGCGTCGTTACTACGCTGGTTCCGAGTTCTACCGCCAGATCGAGAATCCGCTTGGACTTCTCGATTTTCTCCGCGTTGACCGTCTTATCTTGGAAACCGTATCCGCCGAGGTCGCCCACGAGCGCCGAAATTTCCAGTCCCAGGGACTCGATATAGCTCTTCAGTTCCTTGCGCTGCGCCGCAGACAGGTTAGCCGGATCCATTTCACCGCTCACGGCATAGATCTGCACGCCGTCCGCTCCTACCTTCTTCGCCTTGGCCAGTCCTTCCCGGACCCCGACCCGGAAGCTGTCGACAATAACGCCGATTTTATTGTTCATTCCAGTCACCTCTCCCTTGTTTATGCTGAATCATTTAAAAGATTGGCTGCTTTGATTCCCGGCCTATACCTCGTTCCAGAAGCGTTTGACGTTCTGCAGGCCGATTTTTGTCCCCTGAAAGCTGTCTTCCATTCCTTCAAACTCGATCGAGAAATACCCGTCAAATCCGGATTCCTTGATGATCCGAATCGATTCGCGCAGGTTGATGTCTCCGTGCCCCGCAATGGCGCCTCTCAGGAAATTTCCGCTGGCCGTGCGGAACCATCCGTCACCCGGATTAAGGGCGGCTGGCCGCAAATAAAAGTCCTTGATGTGCACCATGGAAGCATAAGGAATGTTGTTCTTGACGGCGGCCACCGGATCTTCGTCCGCGCACATAAAATTGCCAACGTCCAGCGTCGTCCGGAAGTTCGGCCGGTCCACGGCTTGAACCAGCGTCTGTACCCGGTCGCTTGCCTGGATATAATAGCCGTGGTTTTCCACGCTTGTCGTAATGCCATACTGCGCCGCATAATCGGCGATTTCGCGGCATGCCTCCGCCAGACGTCCAACCTCCTGGTTGAACTGTTTGATGGACGTGTCTTGGCGGCTGGCTACGTCATGACGCATCAGCTTCACGCCAAGGCGTGCGGCGATGTCCACTTCTCCTTTGACGCGCTCGATTTCCTTACGGTAAGCCTCCTCGGTGTCCACAGCGAAGTTAGCGCCGATCGCATAGTTGGATACGTCAATCCCGACTTCCTTCGCCTTGGCCACGATCTGATCCACGAGCTCCGGATTCCCGGTCAAGGTGTATCCAATCGGAACGATTTCCACGTGTTCTCCGCCCATCTCGGCGATTTTCTCAATCGCGCCCAGAACCGTGATTTCACCCGATTGAATCGGACGGTACAGGCTGTATGTGCTTACTCCGATTTTCATAGCTGAATTTCGACTCCTTTCTCAGAGGATTCGTAAATGCCGTTCAGAATCTTCATCATTTCCACGCCGTCGTCGACCGTGGCGATCGGCTCCGTGCCGTTTTTAATATTTTCGATAAAATGATTGATTTCGTTCTGGAACGCGGCAGCAAAGTTAAAGCCTTTATGGTCCACCTGCGGCTCGATGTTCAGGATCGTATCGTTTTTCTCTGTGACGATGACCAGAGCCGGATCAATTTCGAAGCCGCCGTTCGTACCAAATAGCTTGATCGCCGCTTCATCCTGCTTCGCATGCAGGGAAAAGCTTACGTCCACGAGCAGCGACGCTCCGTTCTCAAAACGGATCAAGGCGTTCGCCATATCTTCTACGGTGTTTTTGCTGGCGTCATAGTCGGCCGCTTTGTAAAAAGAATAGTTCTTCACATGACTGCGGTTGCCCAGCTTATGGTATACGTTGCCGGACACCGATTTCACTTTCGGCTTGCCCATCATATACCAGCACAGGTCAATTGCGTGCACGCCGATGTCGATCAGCGGTCCGCCGCCGGAGCGCTCCTTGTCGGCGAACCAGCCGCCCGGATTGCCTACACGGCGCAGGAGCGAGGCTTTGGCGTAGTACAGCTCACCGATTTCGCCGCTCTCCATAAAGCTCTGCAGCACTGCGACGTTCGGGTCAAAGCGGCGCACATAGCCTACTTGGAACACCTTTCCGCCAGCATGCGCGGCTTCCTGGATCTGAAGCGCTTCCTCAACCGTTCTGCACAGCGGCTTTTCCACCAGGACATGCTTGCCCGCTTTGGCGGCCGCAATGCTGATTTCGGCATGCTGGTTGTTCCACGTACAGATGCTCACGGCATCGATGTCCGGGTCAGCCAGCAGTTCATGATAGTCGGTATATGTTTTCTGAGCTCCGTATTTCTGGGCAGCGGCCTTGGCTCTTTCCCCGTTCAAATCGCAGATCGCCACGATCTCCGCCTCCGGGTTGTTTTGATACGAGTTCAAATGGGACTCCGAAATGGACCCTGCTCCGATTACAGCTACTCTTACTTTATCCATGCGTTTTCAACTCTCCTTTTGGTTCTCGCATTTGGCTTCCAAATGTAGATTGAACCCGTGCAGCCCTTCCTGCGCGTGAATGTCACCCATAAAAAGGCAAGCACGATCAGGCCATTAAGGTGTAAAAAAATTAGTTCAACCTATATATATTGAATTATAATAAGAACAGGCGGAACTGCCATGAAGAGCTATGCTAATAATTTATCTTATTGTGCGATTTTGAGGTGACTTGGATGGATAGACCCCTTGCTCTGCTGGAGCCGATGGATATGCCCGACCGTTTTTTTCCGATGAAGATCCATTATTGTACCGCCAAGGAATACGGGAAAACGCTGTTTACCCACCATTGGCACAATCATATGGAGTTTCTGTATTTTACCAAAGGCTCCGCGCTCATCGAGCTGAACTCGGTTCCTTATGAAGTTCAAGCGGGTGAGATGGTGGTCGTGAACAGCAACGACCTGCATTACGGGGTATGCCTGTCCGATGATTTGGTCTATTATGCGATGATCGTCGATATCAAGCTGCTGCAGAGCCAGACACCGGACGCTGTCGAAACGAAGTTTATTACGCCGATAACGCAGAACCAGATCATGTTCGCAAGCAAAATTTCCGGCGATCCGGAAATTACCGAGTGCGCCACGTCCCTGATCCGGGAAATGGACGAACGGGAACTCGGGTATGAGCTCTCGATCAAATCCTATCTGTACCGTCTGCTCGCCATACTGCTGCGCCGCTACGGCAAAGATACGCTTTCTCCGGAAGAGAGCCTGTACAGGCTGAAAAATTTGGAGCGGTTTACCCCTATTTTTCAATATATTGAGGAGCATTACCAAGAAGAACTGTCCGTCGATCTGCTGGCCGGGCTGGCCGGCCTCAGCCGTTTTCATTTCAGCCGCCTGTTCAAGGAGCTTACGGCGCGGACGGTAACCGAATACGTCAACTCGCTTAGGATCAACAAATCCGAATACCTGCTGCGCAACTCCAGAATGAACATTTCGGAGATTGCCCTGTCTTCCGGCTTCAAGGACATCTATTATTTCAGCCGGGCCTTCAAAAAATACAAGCATGTATCCCCCTCGGAACTCCGAAAGAGCTTCAGCGTATAGGAAGCACTGGCTTCATGAATGGTTCCTGTGTTCGGATAAAACAGGTAAACGTGCGTCAAATCTGGGAATTTCGTCCGAAAAAATATCGACAAATAGGTCCGGCTAAGTGATAATAGACATGTTAAGCAGAATATATAAACATAAAGCGTTCTGCCAAATGCAGGAGGAGGAAATCACAGTTGGATCCACATTCACCAGACCCGTATCAACATTTTCAGCCGCAGCCGCCAATGACGCCGCCCAAGACGAATGGCAAAGCCATTGCCTCAATGGTGCTCGGCATCCTAAGCGTAATGATTTTGTACATAGGATTTATCCTGGGGATTCTGGCGATCATCTTTGCCGCCCTTTCTTTTAAGGAACTCAAACGGGGGTATGAACAAGGAAAAGGCATGGCGATTGCCGGGCTCGTGTGCGGAATTATCGGCGTGCTCCTATGGGGCCTGATTCTGCTCTTCGTCGTGCTCGCGGTCGCGTTCTTCGGATCGGATATCGACTCGTCCACTTTATATGACGTTATGTCTACCGTACCAAGAGTGAAAACGGCATAACTCCCGTCCAAACGGGTACACAAAAAGGAATGAGGCATCCCGTAGCCCATTCCTTTTTCTGTTTTAAAAATTTTATGCGTTTTTCTGCGCTGTTTGGCGTTCCATGTCAGAGCGCAGCGTTGCTCGGCCGCCTGATTTATGTCAATCCCTTCGTCTCCGCGACCGCATTGGCGGACATGATTTTTAATTTGCGGATCATGTCATCGGTCTCCTCGGAGCTCAGGCCGCTCGAAATGATCTCCGTCCACGCCTTCAGCTTCGACCTGATAAACTTCCGCTTCTCCAGCCCTTTCTCGGTCAGGGTCACCAAATATGCCCGGCTGTCCTGAGGATCCCGGATCCGCTTGACATAACCGAGCGCCTCCAGCCTGCTGATGGCCCGTGCTGTCGCCGCTTTGTTGATAAACAGGTTGGCCGACAGCTTCTCCTGCGATACCCCGTCCTCGATATACAAGTTGACCAGGAAAATGTACTCCGACGAATTAATGTCATGCTCCTTCAATTCCCGGTTCAAATAGATTTGAAACTGGCGGTGCAGCACCGATATCCACCTGGAAACACTGCCTGTCTCCTCCATTACTCTTCACCTCGAAATAATTGTTTACTAATCAACTACATATGCTGAAGTATACCTGGATTTATCGGCTTGGTCAATGAAACCAAGGAGCCATATAAAAAGCCTGGAACTTCAGCAAGTTCCAGGCTCCAGCCTGTAGGGCCTATTCTGTGATGATGCCGTATACCAAGGTTGGCGCTTCGGCATGATCGGAGATTCGGATATTTTCGTAAATTTTGCCGATGACGTCGTCCACGTTTTCGCGGTTCGCATGGATCGTGACGAGCGACTCACCCTTCTTCACGGAATCTCCGATCTTTTTGTTCAGCATCAGGCCGACGGCCAGATCGATCTCGGATTCCTTGGTCGCGCGGCCGGCACCCAGCCACATGGCCGCCGTACCGATCTCGTCGGCGACGATTTCGGCGACTACGCCGTCTTCCTTCGCCGGTACTTCGATCTGGTATTTGGCCTGCGGGAGATTCTCCGGATGGTCGACGACATCCGGGTTGCCGCCCTGGTTCTTGATGAACTCTTTGAATTTCTCCAGCGCTTTGCCGTTCTTGATGACTTCTTTCAGCTTCTCTTCGGCTTCTTCCAGGGAGCTGGCTTTGTTCGCCAGGAACACCATTTGGCGGCCCAGGGCGAGGCAGAGCTCTTCGAGATCCTTCGGTCCTTTGCCTTGCAGCGTATCAATGGCTTCCTTTACTTCCAGCGCATTGCCGATCGCGAGGCCGAGCGGCTGGCTCATGTCGGAGATGACGGCCATCGTTTTGCGGCCGACGTTGTTGCCGATGCTGACCATGGCGTGAGCCAGTTCCTTGGCATCGTCCACCGTTTTCATGAAAGCGCCGGCGCCCGTCTTAACGTCGAGCACGATGGCGTCTGAGCCTGCGGCTATTTTTTTGCTCATGATCGAAGAAGCGATCAGCGGGATCGAGTTGACTGTGCCGGTCACGTCGCGCAGTGCATACAGCTTCTTGTCGGCCGGCGTCAGGTTGCCGGTCTGCCCGATGACGGCGATTTTGTCCTGATTCACCAGGCGAACAAATTCTTCGCGGTCGATCTCCACGTGGAAGCCTTCAATTGCCTCCAGCTTGTCGATCGTACCGCCGGTATGGCCCAGACCGCGGCCCGACATTTTGGCCACCGGAATGTCCAGCGCTGCTACGAGCGGTGCCAGCACCAGCGTCGTCGTATCGCCCACACCGCCGGTGGAGTGCTTGTCGACCTTGACGCCTTCGATGGCGGACAGGTCAATCGTGTCGCCGGAATTCACCATAGCCATGGTGAGATCGGCGCGCTCGCGCTGCGTCATGTTCTGAAAAAATACAGCCATGGCCCACGCGCTCATTTGGTAATCGGGGATATCCCCTTTGGTATATCCATCAATAATGAAATTAATTTCTTCCGTGGACAGCTCGCCGCCGTCCCGTTTTTTCTCAATCAAGTCAACCATTCTCATCGGATGTCTGCCTCGCTTTCCATGGGATTGTTAGTCTGTGAATGGGATGAAAGAATGCTGCCTTTACAGTCCGATCGCCGTTTCCAAAGCCACTTCCATCATGTCGTTAAACGTAGTTTGGCGCTCCTCGGCACTCGTTTCTTCACCGGTCAGAAGGTGGTCGCTAACGGTCAGCAGGGTCAATGCATTGACGCCAAACTTGGCTGCCAGCGTGTACAGGGCTGTCGTTTCCATTTCAACGGCCAGAACGCCGTGCTCCATCAGCTTCTCAACGATGGATTTATCGTCACGGTAGAAGATATCGGAGCTGAATACGTTGCCCACATGCAGCTTCAGACCTTTTTCAATCCCTTTATCGTACGCGGATTTCAGCAGGTTAAAGCTTGCGATCGGCGAAAAATCGTATCCACCGAATTGGTGGCGGTTGGCGCCTGAATCGGTGCAGGAAGCCTGCGCAAGGATGACGTCACGCACATGAACATGCTCCTGCATGCTGCCGCATGTGCCGACGCGCATCAAATTTTTAACACCGTACTCGCGGATCAGTTCATTGACGTATATGCTGATCGACGGAATCCCCATCCCGGTTCCCTGCACGGAAATACGCTGCCCCTTGTACGTGCCTGTAAAACCGAGCATGCCTCTCACTTCGTTGTAGCATTGCACATCCTGCAAATACGTTTCCGCGATGAATTTGGCCCGCAGCGGATCCCCCGGTAAAAGGATCGTTTCTGCGATTTCTCCTGCCTTGGCTCCAATATGAGTGCTCATTTCTTTTCCTCCCCATAGGTCATGGATTCATGTATATTGTAAAATCGTGCTACTTCAGGTCTCCCAGGAAGCTGGTGCCGTATTTCGGCATCGCGACGCCAAAGTTCTCGGCCACGGTCGCACCGATATCAGCAAACGTCTTCCGCAGCGCAAGCTCACTGCCTCCATTTGCGAAGCGTGGTGAATATACCAGCAGCGGTACGTATTCACGCGTATGATCGGTGCCGCGGTATGTCGGATCGTTGCCGTGGTCTGCTGTGATGATCAGAAGGTCGTCATCCGACATCTTGGCAAACATTTCCGGCAGACGCGCATCGTACTCTTCCAAGGCTTGCCCGTATCCTTGCGGATCGCGGCGGTGGCCGTACAGCGCATCAAAGTCCACCAGGTTCAGGAAGCTGAGTCCTGTAAAGTCATCATCCATAACACCGATGATCTTGTCCATGCCGTCCATGTTAGATGTGGTGCGGATCGCCTTGGTCACGCCTTCCCCGTCATAAATGTCGGATATTTTGCCGATCGCGATCACGTCGAAATTCGCATCCTTCAGCTCGTTCATCACGGTGCGATCAAACGGCTTCAACGCATAGTCATGACGGTTCGCGGTACGCTTGAAGGATCCAGGCTGGCCCACGAACGGACGGGCAATAATCCGGCCCAGCATGTACGGATCGTCCAGCGTAATTTCCCGGCAGAATTCGCAAATTTCATAGAGTTCTTTCAACGGCACGATCTCTTCGTGAGCCGCGATTTGAAGCACGGAATCCGCCGAGGTGTAGATGATGAGCGCTCCCGTCTTCATATGTTCTTCCCCGAGCTCGTCGATAATTTCAGTACCGCTCGCCGGCTTGTTGCCGATGACTTTGCGGCCTGTCTTCTCTTCGATACGCTGAATCAACTCGTCCGGAAAGCCATCGGGGAACACCCGGAACGGCGTATCGATGTACAGCCCCATGATCTCCCAGTGGCCGGTCATCGTGTCTTTCCCTGCGGATTTTTCCTGCATTTTTGTATAATACGCCAGCGGCTTGTCCGCTTTGGCAATCCCTTCGATTTCGCGGATATTGGACAGGCCGAGCTTGCCCATATTCGGCATGTTCAAGCCGCCGCGCTCACGGGCGATATGCCCGAAGGTATCGACGTCAAAATCGTCGAACTGGGCAGCATCCGGCGCTTCGCCGATCCCCACGGAGTCCATAACAATCAGGTGGATACGTTTAAAGTTTGGCATAAGTTTCTATCACTCCTTCATCCTTGAGTATACATGACGCAAGTCTTTTATAGAAACAGTCCGGCGATGATCGCGGACAAGACGCTGACCAGCGTCGCCCCGTACAGCAGCTTCAAGCCGAAACGCGCGACGACGTTACCCTGCTTCTCATGCAGGCCTTTGACCGCACCAGCGATAATGCCGATGGATGAGAAGTTCGCAAAGGAAACGAGGAACACGGATACGATGCCTGTCGTGCGTGCGGACAATGCGGTATGCTTGCCGAGTTCCAGCATGGCAACAAACTCGTTGGACACCATTTTGGTGGCCATAATGCTTCCCGCTTCCACCGCTTCCTTCCATGGAACGCCCATAACAAAGGCAAATGGTGCAAAGATGTAGCCCAGCAGTTCCTGGAACGAAATGCCGAAGATGCCGTCAAATATGCCATTGATCAGGGCGATCAAGGCGACGAAGCCGATCAGCATCGCAGCAACCGTAATGGCGACTTTGAAGCCGTCCATAATGTATTCGCCCAGCATCTCGAAGAAGGACTGCTTCTCTTCATCCTGAACGACAAGTTCATCTTCTTCCTTGGTCACCTTATATGGGTTCAAAATCGAAGCGATAATAAACCCGCCGAACAGGTTCAGCACCAGCGCGGTGACCACGTATTTCGGATCGATCATCGTCATATAGGCGCCTACGATCGACATCGAAACGGTGGACATGGCCGAGGCGCAGAGCGTGTACAGCCGGTGCTTCGGCAGCAGGCCGATCTGCTTTTTCACGGAAATGAACACTTCGGATTGGCCCAGGATCGCGGAAGCGACCGCGTTATACGATTCCAGCTTGCCCATCCCGTTCACTTTGCTCAGCACGAGGCCGATGTACCGGATAATAAACGGCAGGATGCGAAAATACTGCAGGATGCCGATCAGTGCCGATATGAAAATGATCGGCAGCAGCACGCCGAGGAAGAATGGCGCCTGTCCTTCGTTGGCGATACCGCCGAACACGAAGTTGACCCCTTCTCCGGCATAGACCAGCAGCTTTTCAAAAATACCGGAAAAGCCTTTGATCAGCACGGTGCCGAGGACGGTGTTGAGCAGAACGTACCCCAGAATAATCTGGAGAATGATCATGATCACCAGCGGGCGGTAGCGGATCTTCCGCTTGTCGTTGCTGGCCACGAAAGACAGGGCGAAAACAACAAGTAACCCTAGTACCGCAATCAAATATTTCATAGCTGTCTCCCCAGTTGAAATTTTTTATGAAACCAAATCTATTAAGCGCTTACAGGCTTGGTATTAATAGAAACGGAAGCTTCCCGCCCGGTTTGCCATATTCCGATGTGAACCGCTTCCGTTCATTTCATGCACACTTTACTTCAGCGCGAGATTCTTCTCTTCCTTATTAATAGGAAGCCGAGGATTGGCCGCCCTCCATAATCTTGACGCCGGAGCTGGCACCGATACGGCTTGCGCCCGCTTCGATCATTTTGTTCATGTCCTCGAGGCTGCGTACGCCGCCGGATGCTTTGACACCGATGTTCGGGCCTACCGTTTGGCGCATCAAGCGAACGTCTTCCGGCGTAGCACCGCCCGTGGAGAAGCCCGTCGAAGTTTTTACGAAATCGGCTCCCGCCTTAACCGCCAAGCGGCTTGCGCGTTCCTTCTCTTCGTCCGTCAGCAGGCAGGTTTCAATAATGACTTTGACCAGAGCCTTGCCGGCAGCCGCATCTACCACCGCTTTGATGTCGGCTTCCACGAGATCGTCCTCGCCGTCCTTCAGCGCGCCGATATTGATAACCATGTCGACTTCCGTGGCGCCGCCAGCGATCGCGTCCTTCGCTTCAAATGCTTTGACGGCCGAAGTCGTGGCTCCCAGAGGAAAACCGATGACCGTACAAACCTTCACTTTGGAATCCTTCAGCTGTTCTGCAGCGAATTTGACCCAGGTCGGATTTACGCACACCGATGCGAATTCATACTTCTTCGCCTCGTCAATCAGCTTACTGATCTCGGCCCGGGTGGCATCTGCCTTAAGCAGGGTATGATCGATCATTCCCGCCAAATTTGTCATTCTGATCCACTCCTTGTTTCATGATGAGTTATTCTTTTATTTATCCAATTCCCTGGAATTGAAAAGCTTTTCTTTCAAGCTGCACGACTATCATAACACCGGCCTGAACATATGTAAATAGATCGTGAAATTATGTTCACAAATCGTTCTGCCCACTCCCGTAATGTGCGCAAAAAAAATCCGCCCTATGTAATCCGGACGGAAATCAAAAAAAGCAATCGATATGAAATGAATGATTTTCTAAGAGATCAGAGCCTGCGCTGTAAACTGATCCGTGATCAAAATGTTCGCGTAATTGCCCGCGAGGGCCGCTTGAATGGCCTCCACCTTGCGTTCTCCACCGGCTACCAGAATGGACTTTTCCTTCTTTTGAAGCTCGTGAAGGTCGATTCCGACTGTACGGTTATTGATTTCTTCGCTGCAGATCTGGCCCGTCTCATCAAAAAAACGTGAACAGATGTCTCCGGCGCCGGACTTCTTCAGCAGCTCCTGCTCCTGCTCGTTAAAATACCCCAGCCGGAAAAGCAGCGCGTCTTCCTTCACCGTACCGACCGTGAACACGGCAATGTTCGCCTGTTTGCCAAGCTCGATGATCCGGCTGATATGCCGGTCTTCCTCCACGATCTGCTTCAGCTCGATGTTGTCGAAGATGACCGGCAGCGGCAAGTATCTCGCTACCGTCTGGAACGCCTCCGCAAACAGATTCACCGTCTCCGCCGCATAGGTGTTGACGTGGGAATGGCTGACACCGCCCTTCAGCTGCACGACTTCGACGCCTTTTACCTGCTTGGGCGCAAGCTGAAGCGCGACAGCATGCATGGTGGTCCCCCAAGTGACCCCGATAATATCCTTGTCCTGGACGATCTCGTGGAGGAATTCGGCTGCCTTTTTACTGATATGCTTCTTGATTTCCTCGTATTGATTTAACGGGGAATAACAGACCTGTACCGTATCCAAGCCGTATTTGCGCTTCAGCTTCCGGCCCAGTACGTTTAAATCTTCGCCAGGGTCGACAATTTCGATCCGCACGTATCCTTGTTCCTTGGCATGCTGAAGCAATCTCGATACCGTCGGCCTGGAAACGCCAAGCCGCTCGGCGATATCCTGCTGGCTGTAATCGGACTGGTAATACAGTCTGGCTGCCTCAATTGCTAATCTTTGTCTTTCAATGTCCATCGTCTTCAGCTCACTTGTCCCGCTCTCGCATGATTTGGCTTGCACTGATCCTATTATACCTCTTGTTCCCGAAAGCCCAAACCCTTTTGTCGATTGAACGGTTTTTCTGGTATCCATTTTTAACCCTAAGGTTTATTTAAGCCGCTTAACATGCTATAATTCAGTTCGCATTAGTAACGCGCAATGTCACAGTTTATTTTGGGATTCACTTCCCGTTTACATACTCTTGAAACGACAGGAGCTGGTTTGGCATGGCCCTACTTTGTTTAGAAAGCGAGTGTACCATGAACACATACTCCCCTTATTATACATTTGACCGGAAGGACTGGAAGGCGGCACAAGAGGACTCGAAGCTTCCGCTGACGGAAGAGGAATTTGAACGCCTCAAAGGCTTGAACGAGAAAATTTCGCTGCGGGAAGTGCGCGACATTTATCTTCCGCTGACCCGCCTCATCCATTTGTATGTAAGTGCTTTCCAGCAGCTTCAAGAAAAGATGAACACATTCACCGGCATCCGAGCGCCCAAATCGCCTTATATCATCGGAATCGCCGGCAGCGTAGCCGTAGGCAAAAGCACGACCGCACGCCTGCTGCAAACGCTGCTGTCCAGATGGCAGGAGCATCCGCGCGTGGATCTGGTCACGACGGACGGCTTTCTGTACCCGAACCGCGTTCTTGAGGAAAAAGGGATCATGAACAAAAAGGGATTTCCGGAGAGCTACGACATCAAAAAACTGATGCAGTTTATCAGCAGCGTCAAATCCGGACAGCCTGCGCTGAAGGCCCCGGTCTATTCGCACCTGGCCTATGATATTCTGGCGGACGAGGAGCAGCTGATCGACCAGCCGGATATCCTCATACTGGAAGGGATTAACGTCCTTCAGGTCAATACGGAGGCGCCGGTCTTTATCAGCGACTTCTTTGATTTCTCGATCTACATCGACGCCGAGGAGCAGGATATCCGCAGCTGGTATATCGAGCGTTACCAACTGCTGCGCGATACCGCCTTCCAAGATCCAAGGTCCTACTTTCACAAATTTGCCAGTCTCTCCGAAGAGGAAGCCGTGCAGAACGCGTCGGAAATCTGGAGAACGATCAATCTGAAAAATTTAATGGAGAACATTCTGCCTACGAAGGCTCGTGCCAAGCTGATCTTAAAAAAAGGGCCGGATCATCAGATCCAGCAGGTGTTACTCCGTAAATAACCAGCGGCGAAGCTGATGCGGCAGCCACCAATTGACATGCCCCATCAGCTTCATTAACGCTGGAACGAGCATAAAGCGGATCAGGGTCGCATCGATCAGGATCGCCGCAGCGATACCGAACCCAAGCTGCCTGACTCCCTCCACGTCCCCTGCGGTAAACGGCAAAGTGACGGCGATCATGATGGCTGCCGCTGAGGTGATCACTTTTCCCGTGGAAGAGAGTCCCGCAGCTATCGCTTTTTCCGCATTTCCTGTGCGATGATACACCTCGGTCATTCGGGACAGCAGGAAAACGCCGTAATCCATACTAACCCCGAACACCAATCCGAAGATAAATACCGGGATCATGACAGCTATGCTGCCTGATCCGCCCCCCAGCATTCCATCTTGAAAAAAGTACACCAACACCCCGAACGACGCTGTAAGGCTGAGCAGGTTCATCAGCAGTGCTTTGACCGGTATGATGATCGAACGAAAACCTGCGAACAGCACCACAAAATTGGTTATAGCCATCCAAAAAAGCACCGAAGGAAGCCTGGCTTTGATCTCTTCGCTTACTTCCAGCCGGTACTTGGCTTCTCCCCCAATCAGTATCCGAATACCCCTCTCATTCTGTCCCTGAATTTCCCACTTCTGCAGCCATGCCTCGGTTTGCTTATCATCCATGCCTGGCCGAAGCGTTACTGACATCAACAGGCTGCCCTCACGAACGAACGGTTGACTCGTATTCTGTGGGAGCTGCTGCAGCATTCTGGGGCTTAACAAGCCCCCCGGCTGATCATTGAACTTGGGGATATCGGAAAAGATGGAGTCAACCCGGAGCACATCCCGGTCCGTCTTCAACCTTTGCCACAGCTCGTAAGCTCCGCTCCATTCCGCTGCCGACAAGACATCTCCGCGTCCCAGCACTACCATCGGGATCTCCGAGGTAAAGGGGGCGTTGAAACGGAAATCCACCAGTTCGGCACCAAGCCGTGAAGCATAGCTTGACGGCAGAGAGGCGGCATCAGGAACGGAGGTCTGCAAGTAGCGTATCGGCAGGATGCTTGTCAGCAGAAGCGCTGCGGACACCAGCGTCATCCGGACAGGCCTCTGCATGACGTAGCCGGTCCATCGCCGCATCAGTCCGGGCTTGAAGGTGGCTGCTGCCGCTGCGGAACCCCGCCGAATCGGGATTACCGGTGACCATAAGGTCAAAAAGGCCGGGACAAGCGTTAAGTTCACCAAGGCCGATACAAAAACGACGACCATCGCCCCGATGGCGACCGATCGGAACATCGGCATCCGGATGAATGTTATGGCGATGAGCCCCAGGATCACGCAGGCGGCCGAATAGAGCACAGCCCTGCCAGCCTGCCTAATGGTGACCGACAGCGCCTGCTCCACGCGGCCGCTAGATGCCCTCCATTCCTCACGGAAGCGGCTGACAAGAATCAGTCCAAAATCAATGCCGAGCGCCAGGCCGACCATGGGTATGACGTTCAGCACGAAGTTGGACAGCTCCAGCTGCAGGCCGCTCCCAAGCCAATAAAGAATCCCCATCGACACGCCCACGGCCGTGCACCCTGCTGCGATCGGGATGAGGGCATAGATCCAGCCGCCGAACGCGTAGAACAAGATCAGAAAGGCCAGCGGCAGACCGATCAGCTCTGCCCTCTTCAAGTCATGCATACTCGCCCGGTTGACATCGTCCTGCACGACAGGCTTGCCGGTCAGCGTGATCTTCACACCAGGCGGCTCGGGCAATGCTGAGCGAATGGCGTCAAGCCCCTTTCCGGCGGTCTGATGCTGGGTGTTCAACCCCAACAGCGCATAGGCGGCCTGGTTGTCCATCATCCCCTCATGCTCTAGCGGTGAAATGACGGTCAGGCTGCCGTCCACCCGACGGAGATGTTCCAATACCGCCTGGATTCCCGATTCAAACGAAGCGCGGGAGGCTCCGGGCTCCCGTTCGAAGACGACAACGGCCGGTTCACTGGGGAGTTGGTAATCTTCCGACAGGATGCGCTCGACCTGTGCGGAAGTTCCCTCCGTACGCAGCCCGTGATCCTTCAGGATGGAAGGCAGTGATATCGCTGCCGAACCGCACAGGACGAGCAGCGCAGTCCAGCACGCCAGCACCCACGCAGGATAGCGGAGAGCAAGTCCGGTTATGAAACGGTAAATCACCCGATTCCCTCCTCCTGTCGGCATGCGGTCTGCAGTCTAACTAAGACATCGTGTTCTTCAGCCGCGTCGCTTTGACCAATGAATCGGCGACAGGCGGGAACAGCCGGGCAAAGCCTGACAGAATCCTTCCGGCAGAGGGCCGGCCGCTGATCGCCTGCAAGTAGCGCCCTTTTCGCAAAATACCGCTGAATTCACGGTGCACTGCTTCGGTATACAGCCGCTCCCAGTCTTGCATGCTCAGCTCGCCCCGCAAATAGCGGTCGGCAAACGAGGCGCACAGAATGCCGGAGCGCAGGGCGGCGCTCATCCCGTCTCCGAAGAGCGGCGGAATCATGGCGCAGGCATCTCCGGCATGCGGAATCATCCGCCAGGGCTGGGGCCGGCGGGACAAATATACCGGCGCGGTCGAGATCATCGTCCCGTCCGTCGGCGTTCCTTCCGACAATCGGCGGGCAAGCAGGGGATTGCCGCTTGCTGCAAATTCCAGCAGCTCCTTCATCTTCACTCCCGCGCCTTTCAACCGGTCCCGCCGCAGAAGCGCGGCTACATTATATGTGCCCGCTTCCACAGGGGCGATCCCGATGTAGCCTCCAGGAACCAGATAAAGTTCCACGGCTTCCGTCCCTGCGAGCCCGGTCATATGCGTTTTAATTCCGATGTAGGCATGTCCGTCCTGCCCCACTTCTTCATAATCGATCAAATCCGGCCGGCGGTGACAGCCCCAGGCGGCAATCACCGTCCTCGCCTCCAGCGTATCGCTGAGTCCACCGGTCCGGGTCCCGACGATATATCCGCCTCCATCCTCACGGGCATGAATGCTTGTGACCGTCGTCGCGTCCCGTATTTCCACGCCCGCCTCCCGTGCAGCCCGGTGCAGGCCGGCATCCAGCGTATACCGGCTGATGCCCCAGCCTGTACCGGGGAGCGCTGCTTCCAGCACCTGTCCATGCCTCAGCACCAGGCGGGCCCGGTGAATCGGATTCGGCTCCATTCGCTCGACAGCCTCCGCTACACCAAGGCTGGCCAGCGTCTCCCTCGCCTCCGGAGACAGAAATTCCCCGCATGGCTTATGACGGGGAAAATACTGACGGTCTATGAGCACGGTCTTCCACCCTTGAGCGGACAGCCGGATAGCTAAACTGCAGCCGGCTAGGCCAGCTCCGATTATGACCGCATCCTGCATGGGAATCATCTCCTTTCGCTGTTTTATACTTTTCCCGTTTTATGAACAACGGCCACATAACGGAATAACGGCTTCCAGCTGTACAGCAAGTCGGCTTGCCCATCCCGCTCCTGCAGCCGCTGTCTCAGCCTGATCCAATCGGAGGACTTGAAACCCTTCGCTACCGACAGGGGCCCGTCATGCCGTATATAGCGGTTGCCTGAAACCAGGTGCGCCACGATCCAAACGGCGGACCACGAAATCCAGTGCCGGTGAATATCGCTGATCACCACGCCCAGACGGGATGCCTTCAGCATCTGCCCGACCACTTCGGGAAGCCGGACGTCGTCAAAGTGGTGAAGGAACTGCGATGACATGACGATATCGGCGCTGCCTTCCGGAAGGTCAAATAAATCGCAGCGTCTGACCGTAATATTCGGTACCCCTTGGTACAGGTTTCTGGCCTCCTCGCAGGCTTCTTCCGTAATGTCCACTAATGTAATCCGGACATCGACCCCGTTTCGGGCAGCCCAGCGCAGAATGCGGCGGTTCACATCTCCCGAGCCGGCGCCAATATCCAGCACCGATACCCTGTCCGGTCGGCCGAATTGACGCCATAACCGCTTGAACCCGTATAAGGATGGAGACGAAGCACCAAAGATCCGGTTCAGTCGTCGCAAATGGCGCAGCGCTTCCAGCAGCTCGTCGCCGCCCGTGCTGAAGTCATCCATGTATTCCTCTTCCACGGCCCGCCGGTTTAACCGCTTAAAGGCCGGCATACTCATAGCTTGACTCCCGTTTCGTAACGAATGAAGGAACATACGTAAATCGAAGGAGTTCTGCAGTCAGGCCCGGGCCAAACGCCAGTGCCACTCCGGACCGTTCACCCTCGCCTTGTTCCCTCAAACGCTCTCTCATCCCTTTTAGAACGAACAGCAGCGTCGCCGAAGATAAATTCCCGAAGTCCCGCAGCACGTTCCGGCTGAATTCGGTCTGGCTGTCCTCCAGCCCGAATAAATCCTGGACGGCATCTACGATGCCCCGTCCTCCCGGATGAATCGCCCATAACGGCGGAAGTGCTCCTCCGTCCATCAGCCGGTCCACTTCATCCCGCAGGAACGTTCTGAGCAGCTTGGGGATATTGGGTGAGAGGTATAAATCAAAACCGGTGTCCCCGACCTCCCAAATCATTTCGTCTGCAGAATCCGGAAGGAGCACAGAGTGTCCTCCGTCTAGTTGGAACCCTCCCTGTTGGTCGGCTTCACCGGAGCTGACGATGCATGCCGAAGCCCCGTCCCCAAAAAACGAAGCACCGAACAAGGCTTCACGGGATCCCGAAGGCTGCAAATGAATGGTGCACAGTTCGACGCAAACGATGAGTACCACCGCTGCCGGGCTGGCAGACACGATTTGCTGTGCTAACTGAATCGCCCTCAAACCGGCGGCGCAACCTTGAAAGGTAAGCGGGATCCGCTGAATCCGCGCAGACAATCCAAGCCGGTGAATCAAGACGGTGTCTAATCCGGGAAGAAATTGACCGGTACAGCTTACCGTCAGAATGTGAGTGATTCCGGAAGCTTCAACACCCGCATCACGAATGGCTTCTTCCGCCGCCTTCTCGGCCAAAGGGACCGATTCTCTCCGGTACACCTCCATCCGCTTGGAGGTCGAAGGGGCAGCCTGCTGCTTGTCCGTGGACAGATACGTGCACTGATCGGCAGGTTTGAGGAAATCCTCCTCACAGGTGTACCTGACCTGGACTCCGCATTGCTTAAATATTCTTTTCGCCCACCTTAGCGCGTGGGGATCTTCCCTTAACGAAGCTTCGATTTTGGCAAATACGTCATCCTGGCAAAGGCGGTGAGGCGGAAGCGCCGTACCGATGCCCTGAATCAATGCCCTGCCTGCACCATGTTCACTGACCATCGTCAAAAGATCACCTCCATTCATTCATTTACGTCCCATTTACGCACATAAGCCTTAGAACAAGTATATTCACCGTAATAACGCATATGCTCCGTGAGGACAAATACCTGTTTGCCTGCTTTAGGTGGTATAAACCGGATGGATCACTTTGAACAGAAATCTCCGGCTTCAAAAGGAAAACCCCCCTCCTGCTACTGATGCTTACCCGATTCCGGACAGCGGAAAACGTGTGCACCAAAATTACGGCATACACAAAAAGCAGGCATAGGGCTAATCCCCCATGCCTGCTTTTTACATTTTTAATCGCTTTTACGTACTTTTACAGCGCTTTGTCGTCCACACTGTTCAACCAGTTCTCAATGACGCCGATCACCGAAGCGACGGTGCCGTCTTTAAACGGCGACTGCAGTCCGGCAAGCTCCACAAGCCCTGTAAAGGAACGGCTTCCTCCCGCCTGGCACAGTCTCAGGTAATCCGCCCATGCCGCTTCGCGGTCCTCGTTCATCTTCTTCCAGAACTGGAACGCGCAAATTTGCGCCAGCGTATAATCGATGTAATAGAACGGCGCCTGGAAGATATGCCCCTGTTTGTGCCAGAAGCCGCCCCGCTCCAGGTATTCGTTGTCCGGGTACTGCCGGTGCGGCAAATACTTCTTCTCGATTTCACGCCAAGCGCGTTTGCGCTCCTCCGGCGTCGCGTCCGGATTCTCATACACGAAGTGCTGGAATTCGTCTACGGATACCCCGTATGGAATGAAGAGAAGCGCACTGGACAGATGGTCAAAATGGTATTTTTCCGTGTCTTCCTTAAAGAAGTTATCCATCCAAGGCCACGTGAAGAACTCCATGCTCATGGAATGGATTTCGGCCGATTCATACGTAGGCCACAGGTATTCCGGCACCTGAAAATGACGGCTGGAATAGACCTGGAAGGCGTGGCCGGCTTCGTGCGTGAGAACGTCAATATCTCCGGAAGTGCCGTTGAAATTGGAGAAAATGAACGGCGATTCGTATTTGCTGATAAACGTGCAGTATCCGCCGCTTTGCTTGCCCTTTTTGCTGACGAGATCCATCAGCTCCCGGTCAACCATGAATTTGAAAAATTCGTCGGTTTCCGGAGACAGCTCCGCGTACATCTTCTTCCCTTGCTCAAGAATCCAGTCCGCATCCCCTTTTGGCGTCGCGTTCCCGGTCTTGAAGCTGAAATTGTCGTCATAGATCCGCAAGGAATCGACGCCGATCCGCTCGCGCTGGCGTTCCTTCAGCTTCTGGGCTACGGGTACGATGTGTTCCAGCACTTGCTTCCGGAAGTTGGCTACCATGTCGGCGTCATAGTCCGTACGGTTCATGCGAATGTAAGCAAGCTCAACGTAATTTTTATAACCGAGCTTTTGAGCCATGCGCGTCCGGGTTTTCACGAGTTCATCGTAGATCCGGTCAAAATCCTGCTCATGCTCCGCCATGAAGGAATATCTCGCTTCCGACGCTCTCCGGCGCAGGTCGCGGTCCGGCGACAGCTCAAACGGCAGCAGCTGGGACAGCGTCCGCTCCTCACCTTCGAACGGAATCTTCGCCGAGGCGATCAGCTGACTGTACTCGGTGGCCAGCTTGTTATTGAGCTGCATATCTTCGATGATATCCGGATGGAAGGCCTTAAGCGCCAGCTCGGCAAGCTTGAACAGCTGCGTTCCCCACTTGGCTTCGAGTTCACTTCTGAATTTGGACTCTACCAGCGCTTTATAATAATCGGTTATGTATTCTTGATAGACCGGACTCGCTTCATCGATGTATTCTTGTTCGGCCTTGTAAAATTCATCGTTCGTATCGATGGAATGGCGAATGACGGCAATCTCTGCCATGCTTTCGAATTCGCTGCGCAGCTTATTGATATCGGACATGGCCTTGTCCTGCTCTTCAAAGGAAGCCGCCTGCTCGAACTGCTGGATCAGTTGTTTAAACCGTTGTTCAATTTCTTTCACGTCTGGCCGCTTGTATTCGTACTCGCTGAACTTCATGCATCACGCATCCCTTCTTGATTGGCTTTCGTTACCATTATACTAGAGAATCAGGCTTAGACAACAGATACGTCAAAAAAAATTTAATGTTCGTGAAAGCACTTACCGTTAGTCAAAAATTCTACAAGCTTACCTGCATGGAATGGCTATATTTTACAGGGGAATCCATAGCAAGGTTTCGATAATTGCCCAATAATAACCGCCCTTATGCTTATATCCTCGTTCTTCCCTTTTGCCATCGGTTGTGTTATATTAGTTCGTACCTAAAAATATTAGGCATCACCTAAATGGTTGAATATACATATACTGAACATACAAAGGTGGATTGAAAGAATGCTCATATGGATGCTGCGCCAAGTGATGGCAGAACGCGGAATTTGGACGGGAGCCGCACTGGCCCGTTTACTGAAAGACAAAGCCGGCTACGAGCTGTCTCCCCCCTCGATCAGCGCCCTGCTGAACGGCAATCCGAAGCAGATCAAGGCCGATACGATGGATGCGCTGTGCACGGCTCTCGACTGCACTCCTAGCGACTTATGGCATCATACCCCATCGAACGTTAGAGGGGCCTAGACGTTTATTGAAACTGGAGGTAACAAGCATGTCGGAAAAAGAAATTCTTCCCTTCGGAGATCCGATTCTCCGCAAAAAAGCCAAACCCGTTACGGAAATAACGCCGAGAATTCACAAGCTGCTGGATGATATGGCGGATACCCTGTACGCGGAAGAAGGCAGAGCCGGCCTGGCCGCACCGCAGATCGGCATTCTCCGCAGGGTGATCGTCATGGACTGCGGGGACGGGCTCATTGAGCTGATCAATCCGGTGCTGATCGAGCAAGCCGGGGAGCAGACCGGACCGGAAGCCTGCTTATCCTACCCCGGGTATACCGGTATCGTGAAGCGGGCGAAATACGTGAAGATCAGTACGTTAACCCGTGAGGGCAAAACGATTGTGATGGAGGCAGAGGATTATTTGGCACGCTGCATTCAGCATGAGATGGACCATCTCGACGGGATTTTGTACATCGACCATATCCAAAACGGCGAGCTGTTTGTCAATCGGACGGAACGCAGAGTGGATTTGATGGCTGCCTTAAAGCTGACTCAGAACGTTTAGCTGCACTTCTATGCTCTTATTGACATCCCATAAAGTCTCTTTATAAGTCCCCACATAAAAATAAGGAGCTGTCCAAAGGTCATTCACGACCCGGGGACGGCTCCTTTTTATAAGGAAAAATACTGTTATTAACGGTGCGCTGTATACTGATTCGCCTTACTAAAGCTGCGGATCCGTTCGATCTCCTCGTCGGTGAGCGCCGGAGCGTCTCCAGCCGCAGTATTGTGGATCAGCTGCTCAAGGGAGCTTGCTCCCGCGATGGCCGTCGCCACTACCGGATTCGCCAAGGCGTACCGGATCGCGGTCTGCCCCATACTCCGGTCATTCTTGACCAGGCGCTGCAATTGCTCGCGGATCTGGATCAGTTCATCGGGGGTGTAATCCAGGTACCCCTTCGCCACTTTCGCTCCGCCCTGCTCGGTCAGGACACCGGAAGCCACCGGACCGCGGGCGATGACACTGATATGGTTATCGGCCAGTAAAGGCAGCACCTCTTCCTCTGGACGGCGGTCAAGAATGCTGTACTGGCTCATGACGCTGACGATTCCGGAACGCTTTACGTATTCCCGGATCACGTTCGGACGGATCGACGAAATGCCGTAATAGCGGATCACGCCCTCCTGCTTCAGCTCTTCAAACGCCTCGATCGTCTCGTCAATCGGATCGTCCAAGGTACCGCCATGGAGTTGGTACAAATCGATATAATCCGTTTGGAGACGGCGAAGGCTTTCTTTTACCGCAGAGCGGATATACGCTTTGGAAGGGTCCCATACCCAACCTTCTTTACCAGGAATTCTCCGGTTTCCTACCTTCGTCGCCAGAACAACGTCCTGCCGGCGTCCGCGGATCGCCTTACCGACAATTTCTTCGTTTCTGCCGCTGTCGTAGAGATCTGCGGTGTCCAAAAAATTCACGCCCCGCTCCAGTGCCGCGTGAACGATTCGCTCAGCCTGCGCCTCATCGGTTCCCAAGGACATGCAGCCCAGCCCAATCTCGCTGATGTTCAGTTCCGATGTTCCCAATTGGTTCCTTTTCATTAATTTCACCTGTCCCTTCCCCTGAAATTACCCGTTTAAAATCAACAAATGAATGGCGCTCAGCACGATGCCGATCACGAATCCGCAAATCGCGCCGTTGACCCGGATCCACTGCAGGTCGCTGCCGACCTTCTCCTCCAGCATGTTGACGAGCGTCTGATCGTCCAGCTTGTCCAGATTTTCCCGAACCAGCACGCCGATCCGGTAATAATTGGATTCCACCAGCTGAACGATCATTGCCAGAACCCCTTTTTCCCACCGGTGGGTTAACTCTTCCTTGGATTGCAACAAATCATGGCACCAGCGGAACAGACGAATCCATATACGCCCGCCGCGCTCCCGTTCGGCTTCGATCCACTGCAGCAGACGTTCACGCAAATGGTTCAGCTGGCCGGCAATCCATGCTTCCGCGTTCTCAGAGCTCAGCTTGTCATCCAGCCAACCCTTTACGCGGCTTTCCGTTTCCGGACTGTCGGCTACTTGGGCCAAACGCTCCCGGATGCCTTGGACAACCCGTTCCCGGTATGGACTTTCCGGATTCGCCACTTCAAGCAAGGCCGAGAGGATCAGCTTCTTCAGAATCGCTCCCATTTTCTCCTCGTTCATAAAGCCCAGCATCGCCTGAACGGCAAAGCCCTTCATTCCTCCAAGCTGAAGCTCGTCCAGTTTGGCATGCGCCAGCTTCCCGAGCATCATTTCGTTATCCGGGTTGTTCACCCATTCTGCGGCGTACAGCAGTCCGTAGTCCAATACCTTCTCGTCCAATTGGTGCGCTTCCGTCTCTTTGACCACACGATTTAACAATTCGGTGATGTTCCGGCTATGAATGTACCGAAGCACCATGTCCCGGATGTGCGGGGCCGCTTTCTCCAGCGGCAGTTCGCGAACGGCCTGCTCCAGCGAAGACAGGAGCTTCACGCGGACCTCTTTCCGCCGGATCAGCTTGAACAGCCCGGTCGACACAGACTGGAACAGCTTCATCTGCCGAAGTCTGGACGTGATGCTTTCCTTATTCAGAAGTTCGGTTTCCAATGCGGAAATGAGCGAATTGACGATTTTGTTGCGGTTCTTAAGCAGCAGCGACGTGTGGGGGATCGGAATCCCCATCGGATGGCGAAACAAGGCGGTGACCGCAAACCAGTCGGCAAATCCGCCGACGAGTCCGGCTTCAAAGCCTCCCAGCAGCAGCTTAACCCACGAATTTTGCGGCAGGAAAAGCATGACGAGAAAGCCCGCGCCCATAACAGCCAGGGAATACCCGGCCAAGTATCTGGATTTCAATCTGCATACCCCCATATGTACGTATACCATGATGGCGTCGATTCGACTTGCTTCAATGACCGATCACGCTATCAAACTATTAACCATATTGTAGCCCATTTGTTTCGTTTACAGCCGAAAAACCCGGGCTCGCGAAAAACTCCCGGCTTCCCGGGAGTCTGCTGTCTGCACATCATGATTCCAAATGTCCGGTTAACAGGGCATCAGGAATAAGATTGCTTGGGCTCGCGGCGGAAGATCACGGACAGAATAATGGCCACGATGCCGATATTAATCGCGATATCCGCGATATTCATAATGCCTGTCATGCGGCCGAGGACGATAAAATCGGTAACCTTGCCGAACAGCACCCGGTCGATCGCATTGCCGATCGCCCCGCCGACGAGAAAGCCCGTGGCCAGCTCCATCCATGTCCCCTTAAGCATGCCTTTGGTCCGGTAATAAATAATGACGGCCGTAACAAACACCGCAAATACGACAAATAACTTGCCGTAGCCCTGGAACGAGCTGAACGCGGCACCGGTATTTTGGTAGTACTCAAAATGAACGTACGGGTCAAGAAAAGGCCTCGAACCTCCGACAACCATGGATGAGCGGACCCAGAGCTTGCTCAGTTGGTCGATCGCAATGACGATCAGCGATATGATGTAAAACAAAATAATGATGCACCTCTTTCCCTCTGCGTCCGTTGTCTCATTTCCCCTTGTTCAGCGTAGGAACAAAATGGGTAGAGACGCCGATGCTGACCCTTTCTGATGGAGTCATGCAGCATGCCTGTATGTCCATTATGCGTCAGATCGCTCTGCGTACACAAGTTTCACTCTCATCCTGCATCTGCTGGCTGCCACGAACTTGCCTCAATCCCCTCCAGGGACGGCTACATCCGGGCTGAACACCGGCCGCGAATCCATTTCCCCCGGGCGTACCGGGTAGAGCGTTCCGTTCAGCGCAAAAGAAACCCTGCCCGTCTCCTCCGAAACGACAAGGATCAGCGCATCGCATATTTCTGACAGCCCCAACGCAGCCCGGTGACGGGTTCCAAGTTTCCCCTCGCGCAGCGCTTTGGAAACCGGGAGCACATTGCCGGCGGAGACGATTTGGTTCTTGTCGACCAGCACTGCCCCGTCGTGCAGCGGTCCCCCCGGATAAAAAATCGATTCCAGCAGGGTATGCGACACGTCCGCCCCGACCGGTATGCCGGAATGCACCAGCGGCGGGAGCGCATCGTTTCTTTTGACGACGATGAGCGCCCCGTGATTCCGCTCCGACAGATGCTGCAGCGCCGTGGACAACGCTACGTAGCGATCTGTATAAGGCGACAGATACGCATTCAGATAATAGGATGCGGCCGTCATCTGCATGTCGGTAAAGACGCTGTGGATCTGCTCAAACTCATTCAAAATGCAGCATTCCTTCTGGTCGATCGTCGCCAGCATGCTCTCGATTTCCGCCTTAATAGTGGACAGGCTCTTTTTCAGATGGACCTGTATCGTTTCAGACAGACCCAGCTCATCTTCATTGTTCACGTCGGCTCACCTTTCCTTATGGCTTAAAATATAGACTGCTCCGTTCAGCCTTCCGACTATTCGGCGTCTTCCATCGTATCCATCGCGGCATCAAGCAGTGCATCAAACAGGTCGTCGTCCTCTTCCAGCCGCGCATCGGCCTGAAGCATCTCCTCTTCGATGCCCGATTCGTCCGCATAGTTCAGGCTGTAATCCCAATCATCGCCCTTCTTGCTGAAAAAGGTAACCTCATACTTGGACTTATGCCCCTCCAAAGTAAAAATGGTGTGCCCCACGTAGTGTCGTTCCTCGTCCAGCTTCATCCCGGCTTCGATAATTGTAAAGTCCATGAATCCATTGCTCCTTCTAAGTGGTGTATTTGATACTATAGTATACCATGGAGGAGGCCGTTTCCATCAAACGGCAGAGCTTATGTTTTCATTATGCTGAACAATTTAGTACAATACTACTTGTGTCAGTTGATAACCAGTATCTGGAGGGATGAATCCATGACCGATTTCATCAGTCAATTAAACAAATATGCCGATCTTGCCGTCCGTGTAGGCGTCAACGTCCAGAAGGGCCAAACGCTGGTCGTCAACGCATCGATCCAGTCGGCGGAATTTGTCCGCTTAATTGTGGAAAAAGCGTATGATGCGGGCGCCAAGCTCGTCAAAGTCAATTGGAGCGACGAAATCGTTACTCGTCTGCAGTATGAACGGGCCGACGATGAAGTTTTCGCGATTCCACCGAAATGGTTTGCAGGGGAAATGATCGAACTCGTGGAAAACGGGGCAGCCGTGCTGCACGTGATTGCCGAGAACCCGGATTTGCTGAAGGGGATCAAGCAGGAACGGATCGCCATGAACCAAAAAACACGCGGCCAGGCGATGGCGCCTTACCGCGCTTACCAGCAGGCGGACAAGTTCAGCTGGTCAATCGTGGCTGTCCCTTCGCCGGAATGGGCTGCAAAGGTGTTCCCTGACGCTCCCGAATCTGAACGGGTGCAAAAGCTGTGGGAAGCGATTTTCCATACGGTACGCATTGATCAGGAAGACCCGGTCGGTGCCTGGAAAAAGCATCTGGCCACATTGGAGGAAAAATCGAACATCCTGAACGCCAAAAAATATAAGAAGCTCCACTATATCGCACCGGGAACCGATCTGACCATCGAGCTTCCGGAAGGACATATTTGGGCAGCCGGCGAGAGCATCAACGAGAAAGGACACAGCTTCGTCGCCAATATGCCGACCGAGGAAGTGTTCACCGCGCCGCTGAAGACGGGCGTAAACGGCACGGTGCGCAGCACCAAGCCGCTGAGCTATGGAGGCAACATCATCGACAACTTCTCCATTACATTTGAGAATGGCCGGATCGTAAGCGTCAGCGCCGAACAGGGACAGGAAACGCTGGAGCATCTCGTCGAAATGGACGAAGGCGCGCACTACCTCGGCGAGGTCGCGCTGGTTCCGCATCAATCACCGATTTCCGAGTCGAACATTTTGTACTTCAATACGCTTTTTGACGAAAACGCCTCCAACCATTTGGCGATCGGCAGCGCCTACGCCTTCTGTGTTGAAGGCGGCAAGGACATGAATCAGGAGCAGCTTGCTGAGCGCGGTCTGAACACAAGCGTGACCCATGTCGACTTTATGATCGGCTCGGGGGAAATGGACATTTTCGGCGTTAACGCTGACGGGTCGGAAGAGCCTGTATTTAAAAACGGAAACTGGGCATTTTAAGGACTGACTCCAATCGGTCCATTAATGCTGTGAATCCTTGTTCTGCATACGATGAAATATTGGAGCCGCAAGAGCCTTCCTGAAGCGATGACAGGAGGGCTCTTTTGTAGTCAGGTGTTTTATTTATCCAGTGGTTAATTTATAATGGGGAAGAATTGAATACATATGTGGAGGTAGAGCCTATGCTCTCGTTCGAAAACAAATTAAACAATTATGCCGAGCTTGCCGTCAAAATCGGTGCAAACGTGCAGCCCGAACAAACGCTGGTTGTGAATGCAACGATCGACGCCGCCCCGCTCGTTCGCCTGATCGTCCGCAAGGCGTATGAGATCGGCGCCAAGCTCGTCAAAGTCAATTATACCGACGAGGCGGTCACCCGGCTCCGGTACGATTTGGCACCGGCGGAATCTTTCCTTGAAGCCCCGACTTGGTATGCGGGCGAAATGACCGAGCTCGCTGAGAACGGAGCCGCTTTTCTGACCGTTCTCTCCTCCAGTCCCGACCTGCTCAAAGGAGTAGAGCCTGGAAGAATCGCCGATTATCAGCGCACCTATGGTCAGGCGATGGCGAAATACCGCCAGTTTCAGCAGGCGGATAAAATGAGCTGGACGGGCGTTGCCTTCCCTTCCCCAGACTGGGCCGCGAAGGTGTTCCCGGATGCGCCGAAGGATCAGCAGGTCGGCAAGCTGTGGGACGCCATCTTCCATGCATGTCGCGCGGACCGCGAAGATCCGATCGCCGCTTGGGAAGAGCATATCGATACGCTGCAGCAAAAATCGGATGAGCTGAACGCCAAAAAGTATCAAAAGCTGCATTTTACGGCACCGGGCACGGATCTGACGATCGAGCTACCCGAAGGCCATATTTGGGCCCAGGCGGGCAGTGTCAATGAGCAGGGTACGGCGTTTGTCGCCAACATCCCGACCGAAGAGGTGTTTACTGCCCCGCTCAAAACCGGCGTGAACGGAACTGTGAGCAGCACCAAACCGCTCAGCTACGGCGGCAACATCATCGACCGCTTTACGCTGACATTCGAAAACGGCCGTATCGTAGATTACAAAGCGGAAGAAGGCCAGGACACGCTCGCACGCCTGATCGAGATGGACGAAGGCTCCCACTATCTTGGCGAGGTAGCCCTTGTACCGTTCCAGTCTCCGATTTCACAAAGCAACATCCTGTACTATACGACTTTGTTTGATGAGAATGCTTCCTGCCACCTGGCAATCGGCAGCTCTTACGCCTTCAATATACGGGGTGGTAAGACGATGTCCCAGGAAGAGCTTGAGTCCCATGGCATGAACCAGAGCATCACACACGTCGACTTCATGATGGGTTCTCCCGAAATGAACATTACCGGAATCACCCATGATGGCAAAGAAGAACCGGTGTTTGTCAACGGAAACTGGGCTTAATTCTCTGGCAGTACCCCTGACAGTCGCATGACCGACGGGGTGCTTTTTTTGTTTACAAAATGCCGCCCCCTCCCCACCTCCCGTTCAGGTATAAACATGGATTCCATTTGACGCTCCCGGATCCCGGTGGTACGATTTGTACGAATTTACCTACCAAGGGAGAGGAGCAATTCGTTCAATGATATCCATAGATCTTACGGGGAAAAACGCTTTGATTACCGGCGCCTCCGGCCAGCTTGGACGGGTCATGGCCCGTACACTGGCCCGTGCCGGGGCCGACATAGCCGTCCACTACCGCGGCAACGAACAGAAAGCGCTGGAGCTGAAGCGGGAAATTGAGGCGCTGGGCCGGCGCTGCATCGCCGTTCAGGCCGACATCACCGATGCCGAATCGGTTACGGCGATGAAAGACCGCCTGCTGGGGGAGTGGCAGGCCATTGACATCGTTGTCGCAAACGCTGTCATTCAGTATGAATGGACCAGCGTGCTGAATCAGCCGGCCGAGGATTACCGGAGCCAGTTCGAATCCTGCGTGCTGCAGAACGTTCTTTTGGCCAAAGCCTTCATCCCGGCCATGATCGAGCGCAAGCAAGGTCGGATGATCGGGATCAACACCGAATGCTCCATGCAGAACTTCCCCGGCCAGTCCGCTTACGTTGCCGGCAAGCGCGGTATGGACGGCGTGTACCGCGTGCTTGCAAAGGAGGTCGGCGAGCATAACATCACGGTCAATCAGGTCGCTCCTGGTTGGACCATCAGCGACCGCGACCGGGAGAATAACACCGAGGTCAGCGAAGGGTATTCGAGCAGCGTTCCCCTCAAGCGCCGGGGCACCGACCAGGAAATTGCCAATGCGGTACTGTTTCTGGCGTCCGACTTGTCGAGCTTTATCACCGGGGCTTACATTCCGGTGAACGGCGGCAACGTCATGCCGGCTATTTAGATGCTACATACTAGACTTTATCAAAGCATGGACAGTAAAAGGACAGCCGAATGCTGTCCTTTTGCTTTTTTGCCATATATCATTCCCTGAAATGACGCAGCTACAGCCTGCCGTATGCGCGCAGTGTGATCAGTCGGTTGACTGTGATCAGCCCCCGCCATTCCGCCCCATTGCCCGGACTGATGGATGGGAACGACACCTTCCATCCGCCATCGGCCTCCTGCTGTTCTTCCAAATCGTCCAGGTGACGCTCAATATCCGCCGGGGAGATCAGCCCCGCGGCGTAGCTGGCCGGAACAGGCGCCCAGTCCAGCACTTTATGGACATAGCCTTCCGCCCGGGGATCAAGCTCGATGACGCCCGGCTGCCGGAGCCAGCGATTCAACTCCTCCTGCAACGCAGATGCTCTTCCCCGATCGGGGGCATATTGCAAAAAGGTAATGCATTGGTGCAGGTCATGATAATCCGTCTGATCAGCCTGGGGAATCCGGTTCCAGATGAATTCCGCGCTTCGCGTGAACCATTCCTCTTGCTTGAAATCGTTCACAGCCGTCTGCTTGTAGAGCAGACCGAGAATATTTCCGGTTGGATTCAGCGATGCCTGCTGGTCGTCCTCCGTTATCCACCAAGGAGCATGTGGAGCATCATTAACGGACAGCAGCGCCCGGGGGAAACCGCCTGTGGCCGGGACGGTAATCGATTTGAGATATGCCGCGATTCCCGCGATGATATCCGTATCAAACCGGTTCGCCTCGTCCATGATCCAGAGCGCCTGCTCCACCGCCACAGGCTGACTTGCGGATGTGCGCATATCAGGCTCCAAGGCGTTCCCGAACCCGCCGTCAGGGTTTTGATAGGCTTTGAGCGCAGCAATAACCCCATCCGCGGAACCTCCTTCGAACCCCATTTCATAACGCCGCCGGTCCAGCAGCCGGGCGTTGGCAAGCACGAACGCTCTGGCTTTTTCCAGACGGGCTGCCCTTCCTTCCTTTGCTCCCATCAACAGTTCCTCCTTTAATTCTGATTAACGGATGCCGAACGCTTTATGCATGTACGTCACCGCTTCCGGTGTACATGCATCCTCCATTTTCAACTTCAGCTCAGACTGCGCTTGCTCCCTCGTTCCCCGGAACCGCTCGATACCATACTGACGCATCCAACCCTCTGTCGTCTGGTAGGAGGTGCTGCTCCAACCGTTTTTCTCTCCGAGCAGGTTCCGCTTCTCCTTGACACCGGAAATGACGATGGCGAGCTGTCCCTGCAGCTCCGCCAGTGCCTGGTCAAACTCCTTTTTCCGGTCCGGTGATTTCATGCCCGCGCGGGCCCGCAGCTCCCTCGTCTCGATCCCTTCGTCGTCCCGGATCAGCTGGTACAGCTCCCATGCCGGCTTGGATAACAAGCCGTCCCGGTAACGCTTCTCAGGATTCTCTTCACTACCAAGCAGCCGCAGCACCAGCGGAAACCAATCCGCCGCGATCAGCACCGCCTTCTTTTTGATGAATTTGCCGTAAGCCGCCGTCCCGTCGCCGGGAAACCGGGCGCGCCACAGCCAGGGATCCCGTTCGGTTCCCGTATGCCAATTCTCCTTGGGAGTGACCCCGTCCAGGGACGGATGTCCCGGGATCAAGCCGGACAGCGGCAGGATGCCGATGCGGGCGATGAAATCGCACGCGTCCTCGTACCGTTCGATGTGCAGCGGTTTTTGTTCATTTTCCTTGAGCAATTGATCATCTCCTCCAACGTCTTATGTATGGTTTGCCTCATAGGCAGCCAGCAGACCCGCAGCCTTGGCGCAAACCTCCCGGCGAAGAGCCTCGGGCTCAAGCACCTCCGCCTCCGTACCAAGCGCGTAAAAAAGCTGCACGGCCCAATGCCACTCCGACACCGGCAGATGAAAATCCGCCAGCCACTCTTCGTTTCCGACCGCGCTGATTTGCTCTCCGACATGCTCGTCCCGCTCGACCTGAAGCATTCCGCGATAGGTTAGCTTCGCCCGGATATGGACCGTCTGCGGCTCCGACTTTCCTTGATGACGATCGCCATCGCCTTCACCAACTTCAGGCGGGTCTTCCGGACGAAGCTCCGTCATCCGGTCGATCCGGAAGATCCGCTGCTCCCCGTGGGTTTGCGAGTAGGCATCGCAGTACCAAAACCCGTTGGCGGCGTAAATCCTCAGCGGATGGATCAGCAGCCTGCGGCGGTTGTTCATCGAATGGTAAAACACCGATACCCATTGATTGCTGGAGGCATAATCCAGCAGCTCGTTCAAGTGCGGAACGGTATACTTACGCTTGGGCACCTCCACTTCCAGGCGATCCAGCATCGGATGGACCGTCTCCGCAGTTTCCCGGGGCAGAATGGCCTTGATTTTGTCCATTACGGTCCACCGCTCCGAATTGAACGGCGTGTCCGCGTAACGAGTCAGCCCTTCCAACGCGAACAGCAGGCAGAGGGCTTCGCGGGAATTGAGCTGCAGCGGCGGCAGCTGATAACCCTCCATCAGATAATATCCGCCTTGGGGGCCGCTCACCGCGGCAAGCGGAATGCCCATTTCGGAAAGGGCCTGCATATCCCGCAAAATGGTCCTCCGCGACACTTCAAGCTTGGCGGCTAGCCCCGCAGCCGTCTGATTTCCCTGCTGAAGCGCGATGAGTATCGCCATCAGGCGATCCATACGGTTCATGTTTTTCACCCTCTTCACGCTGTAGAATCATTGTATCAGCCTATTGGTGACAACTTGGATGTCACTAATGTTTGGCCGAATTTTCTTTTTCAACATTATGCAAAAGTTGTCGAATGACGCGGTTTAAGGCGCTGGCAGGACTTTCCCTTCGGCCCCGGCTCAGTTATAATGCATTGGGAAGAGCCATACAATAGCATAAAAGCGAGTCAAACGACTGGACAGGATATGAAGAAACGCTGTGACCGACGCGGCGGCTTCATCAGAACATGGACGCAAGGAGGAGAATACCCGTTATGTCCAACTTTTTCAACAAAATCAAGCAGGGCGTTTCGGATGCCGGCAAGAAAGCGCAGAACACGGTTGAATCCACAACCCTGAAGTTTCAAGCGGCGGCGAAGGAAAAGGAAATCGAAAAAAATTATACGGAAATCGGCCGTATCGTCCATCAGTCCTTGGAGAAACCGGACGGCACGATCCCGAGCGCGGAGATCCAGAAATACCGGGAGGCCATTTTTGCCTTGGAAGAAGAAGTGGAAGAGCTGCAGCGGAAAATCCAGCACCTGCAAAACCTGAAGGAATGCGGATGCGGCAAAATGCTTCCCGCGGACGCGACCTACTGCCCGTTCTGCGGACAGCAGTTCCATACGGTGGTCGTTCAGCCGGCAGCCGTTTCGAACTCGATTCCGAAAAGCGCCTACTGCACCAAATGCGGAGAACCGGCCTCATTTTCAGATCATTTCTGCCGCAGCTGCGGTCATAAGCTTCAGCACGAGTAATTTATCAGTAAATCAGAGAACGCCGTATCCCTCACTGCAGCAGGGACACGGCGTTTTGTCGTTTTTTTAAAGAGCGGATCAGGAAGCTTGGCCGCGATGCTTAATTTCTTTTGAGCGCATACAGAAAGCTCGTCTCTTCCCACTTCTCGCCCGGGGTCAAGCCGAACAGTCCCATATCCTCTGCGGGAATGTTTTTAATATTCGGAGCGTTGACGAGGTTGATCTGAGGCTCAGGGCAGAAAAATTTGCCGCCGGCGAACTGGTTCCAAACCATCCAGTGCTTATAGCTGGTACCTACGTCGTAAATCAGCACGTCCCCGGTGCGTGTATCCGTGAGCTCCATCCGGTTGCGTCCATCCTGCGGTTCAGCCGTATAATGGAAGTCCATTTCGGTGAAGTAAGGGAACACGCCTTCTCCTTTGAGCTGCTCCTCTTCCGGAGACAGCGGCTGGAAAGCACCTGTCGGCAGCATCCGGTCATCCAGCTCTCGCCGCTGGCCGATCGTAATTTTAACCCGGTAATCCTTCGCTTCGCTTCCCGGCACGAACGGGGCATTGACCGCCGTATGGAACGCCAGCAGCACAGGCATTTTTTCCTTGCCGTCATTGGTGATCGTGACCTGCTGCCGAAGCCCTTCCCGGTTCAGGGAATATCGCAGCGTAATCGTGAAATCGAAAGGCAGATACTTTTTATACAGATGCCCTTCTCCTACGCGCTGGGATACAACGACTGCGCTTTCATAATCGTCGCTGGTTATGTAATCCACGGTCCATGGGATCGTATGCATGTATCCGTGCAGCTGGTTGCCCGTGGCTTCTTCATTGATTGGGAATTGGTAGACTTTGCCCTCCCATTCGAATTTGCCGCCATCGTAACGGTTGGGCGGAAACAGTACCGGAATGCCGTAGACACCCGGATTCGCCTTGAAATCTTCCATTTCACCGGCTTCCGGTTCCCGCAAAAACTTGAAGTTTTGCTCGGTATCCCGGAATAAAATCAGATTGGCGCCGATCTCAGGCAGCACCGCAGCTTCGTATTTCCCATGCTTCAGCCAGATCGCCTTTTCCCCATTAAAATCGCCTTCAAATGCCGCAAATTGTGTCAACTTGTTCTCCTCCTGTTCATGATTAAAAAGGAATGTTCTTCTAATATACCATTTGTGGCATTATACGAGAAGCACATCGATCCGGCTTGCCCCATGAATCAGCCGTTTCAGCATTCTTCGGCGTGCATATCTAGTCATGATTCCTTCTTCTGATCGTCCTAGAATCATCTGGGTTGCATGAATTTGTTCGGCCTGCCCCAGCACTTTGGCCGGCAGTTCTTTCCACCCGTCTGTTTCAAGAATGCCGAAATGCCCCTGCAGGCTTTCGGTCAGCCCCTGCCACCGCCCCAGGTCGCAATCCCGGCCTTCCATGCGGACGCAAGTCACGTGAAGCGCGGCCTTGAGGCGGTAAGCGATCCGGAATCCGCGCCGGATGAGGCGCTCGGCAGAGGTCCCGGGGAGGATACACACAAAGATCACCTCCTCCTTTCTCCAGGGTCCGCGAAGGGACATATTCCGCTGCCACGACTCCAGCCGCTCGTCCACATCGTCGGCCAGTTCCCGGAGCGCAAGCTCCCTTAGTGCAATCAGGTTCCCCGTTCGGAAAAAGGAACCAAGCGCCTGATCGACTTTGTCCGCCGCATAAATTTTCCCTTCCCTCATCCGTTCCTGCAGCGATTGCGGCGTAACGTCAATCAGCTCCACCTCATCGGCCATTGACAGCAGCGTGTCCGGTACCGTCTCGGAGACCCGGATGCCGGCGATGCGCTCGACGGCATCGTTGAGGCTCTCCAGATGCTGAACATTCAAGGTTGTTATGACCGAAATCCCGTTCTCCAGCAGAAGCAAAATATCTTCATACCGTTTGCGGAAACGGCTGCCTGGCATGTTGGTGTGAGGCAGCTCATCGACGAGCACGAGCTCCGGACTTCTTGCCAGCAGCGCCTCTGTATCCATTTCGTACAGCGTAGTGCCTTTATAGGAAATCTCCTTCGGTGGGATAACAGGCAAACTGCCGACCTGCGCCGCCGTCTCCGCGCGACCATGCGTCTCGAGCCACCCGATAACCACATCCGTTCCCTTGGCCAATATGTCATTCCCCTCTCGAAGCATGGTGTACGTTTTGCCTACGCCGGGGGCCGCGCCGATATAAATTTTGAACCGGCCGCGCTCGATCCGCTTCACTTTCTCGTTCATTTCCTCACGGCTGAGCCGGTGATACCCCTTCCCCTGCTTGTTTTGCGTTCGGCGGGCCGGCAGAATCCGCGGTTCCCCTTGCGCCGTGCGGTCGGCTACCCAGAACACGTCGATGCCATGCGCATGCTTCAGAATGCCGTTCGTCACTGAACCCTGCCACAGCTCCTGCCAGGGGTTTTTCCGGGAATGCCCCAGCACGATGCGGGTCACTTTTTTATCAAAAGCATACCGGATCAGCGACTTGGCAAACCGTCTTGGAGCCGACAAAGGCAGCTCCTCCAGCTTGGCGTCCGTCTTGTCCGCCATTTTGTGCAAAGAACGCTTAAATGCCTCTTGCTCGCGTGACAGTGACGGCTTGGGCCGCGTAAAGACAACGACGAGCAGTTCGCCGTTCAGGCGCTTTGCGATTTGCTGTCCGCGCCGTACATAGATCGAACCGTTCCAATGGTATTGCGCCGCCACCAGGATACGCTCCGAGGCACCGGAGGGGCCACTGATGCCCTCGTGCTCACGGAACTTCTCCAGCGACTGGTTCACATCGTCGGCCATCAAGCGCAGCGCAAGCTCCCGAAGGAGGGCCAAATCCTTGCGGGTAAATGACGCCCCGTCCCGGCTGCTCTGCAGATGGCCTTCGTTCAACCGGGAGATGAGCGTTTCCGGAGAAACGTCGATCAGCCGAACCTCATCGGCCGTACCCAGAGTCGTAAGCGGAACGGTTTCCCTGACCTCTACCCCGGTCCATTTGCGGGCAAGTTCATGAATGCCTTCAATTTCATATACATTGACGGTTGTGATGACGCTGATGCCGTGATTCAGCAGAAACTGGATATCTTCCAGCCGGGTTCGATGCTCGGCGCCCTTGCGATTTCGATGAGCTAATCCGTCTACAAGCACAACTTCGGGATTTCGGCTTACGATGCCCGGCAGATTCAGATCCTTGTATTCCGTTTTTCCTTCATTCCAGTGGATGCTGGGCACCCGCTCCAGGTCGGCGAGCTGCTTTTTCGTTTCCGTACGCTGCAGCGTGGACACCGCGCAAATGACGACGTCAATCCCCTGGGACTTCAGGGTTTGACCCTCGCGGAGCATGTGATAGGTTTTCCCGGAACCGGTCACCGCCCCAATGATGATTTTGAGCCGCCCCCGCCGCAGTCTATGGATTTCTTCGAGAATTTCTTCAGGCGATTTGCGTCTGTAGTCCCCCATGGCTCATGCCCCTTCTGCACATTGTTGATATGTGGAGAATCTTACCTGTTCACAGTCATCTTTGTAAAATCGTTCACCGCCGTTTTTGGATCACCCTGTATTGGTATTGCCCGATCTAGCGTCTTTTTCGGAAGAAAATACGGCTATTTGTGCCTGTTTCACCCTGTCTCTTCCGTATCCGTTTCACATGAAAGAATAGGCTAAACTGGACATATCATGTAAAATGGGAAAGATGAGATAAAACAGACGAGAGACGGGCGAATGGGAAAGAGGGGAAAACCATGCCGAACATGATCCGGCTTCTTGTGTCTACGGATTACAACGATCTCAGCCGGGATTTACAGGAAGAAATCTATTATGAGTACTATGATTATGCTTACGGCATGATCATGTATATCGTGAAAAACCATTCCGTGGTGGAAGATATTATCCAGGATGCTTTCATTAAGATCATCAAAAGCAAACCCGTGTTTGAAAATGAAGCCAAGCTGAAAGCCTGGCTCAAAGTCGTGACGCGCAACACGACCATAAATTATTTACGAAAAAATAAAAAGTACCGTAACCAAGTCGATGTGGAAGGTGTCTTTATGTATAAAGAAGAGATTGCGCAGCCGACGGTGTCGATCGAAAATACGGTAGAAACGAAATTCATGGAAGAATCGATTATTCAGTATTTAAGAGAATTGAAACCGGAATACCGGGTTCTGGTCGAGTATCGCTGGCGCAAGGGCCTGTCGTACCGGGAAATCGCCGATCTGCTTGAAGTTACCGAGGATGCCGTCAAACAACGTCTGTACCGGGCACGTGAAAGTATCAAGAAAATGCTCTTTAAGGAGTGGGGGGTAAAGGATGAAAAGCGAAAAATTTGAAGATTGGTTCGATTCCGCCTTCGAGAAGGCAGCCTCTTCAACTTCCTTGACGTCCGAAGATAGCAAGAAGGCATCTTGGAACAAGGTTCAAGCCCGGCTGAACGAAGTGAACCGTTCCCGCAGACGTAATCGGCACCTGCAGCTTGGTGGTGTGGTGGCCGCATCTTTCGTGGCCGGAGCGGTCATTTTTAGCTCCACAGCCGTGACGAAGGCAATTTCTCCGCTGCTCGACTCCATTGTTGACTGGGGAGACGGCGTTAAGAATGTGGTTTTTTTCCAAGACGACCAGTCTGATACGGGAGGGATCGCGAAAACCCCTCCCCCGCCAAATTATCTGGACGGGGAGCCGGAACCGCCCCTAGGGGATGGGAAAATCATTTCTTCGGAACAGGGTGTCCCAACAACGCGCCCGCTCAGTGAAGTGCAGAAAGAATTGAGCTTTACCATTCCGGATTTTAGCGGCCGAATTCCCGAGCGTTATCATTTCAAGCAATCCACCGTCATAGCAAAAGATCTCGAAACAAAGAAATATAACGAAATTACCATGCTTTATACCGGGCCAAAGGAAGACGATAATCTGTTCATTACTGTGAGCCGGATTCTCCCGAATTCTGGCACAGGCTATTTCACGAACGGTGAACCTGTCAAGATCAAGCTCAAGAACGGTTATGAAGCCTATTACACCGAAAGCAACATGAATTCGCTGATCATGAAATATAATAAGGTGCAGCTGATCATCATGACAAAGGCGAGTAAAGAGGAAATTCTCAACTTGGTCGAGCCTCTTCCCTAATGATTAATTTGTTGGCATATCCCTATTCAACGTGACCCAAAAGTGACCGCCCGCAGGCGGTCACTTTTATTTGTTATCCTATTTGGCCAACACTTGTGGGGAATACGTGGTGGTCT
Source organism: Paenibacillus sp. PSB04 (assembly GCF_025809195.1). NCBI lineage: Bacteria > Bacillati > Bacillota > Bacilli > Caryophanales > Paenibacillaceae > Paenibacillus > Paenibacillus sp. PSB04. The sequence goes on along the minus strand of NZ_CP081301.1, from coordinate 4,432,287 downwards.
GTTCGAAAGCAGATCCTTGATATACGGTATGGTAGGCTTTGGCGCGGTAATAATATCCCGTGATCACCGTGCCGTTGTACTCCCCGGATATCGTGCTGTTTCCAGTGTCCAGGAACCGTCTCGTTTCCATATCGACCCATGCGGATCCAGTCCAGCGCTGCAGGGTTAGATCGACACCAATCTTGTCAACGCTCTGTTTGGCGAAAGTACTCGCCTTTAAAGCCACGGTTGTGCTATTGACGAGCGAGGCCGACGCATAGCAGTTGTTCAAGTATGTGAAAGACGCGAAGCTCGTGATGAAGTGTTCAGGAGGCGGAGGAGTGGTTAAGGCTCCCGGTTCTTTTACGGCGGCTGCGGAAATGTCCGCATCATCGGATCCGGCTGGTTCGGCACCCGCCCCGGTCGAGAGAAGCACACTGAGTACGGTAGTGGCGGCAATAATGGCTGGCAGTTTGTGGTTGATCCATTTCTTCGTCATGACTCTCACCTTTCCTTTAGGAAATATTGAATTTCACTACTATTAACGGCGGTCTCCTTTCAGAGGTTTCATCATTTTTTCATCATTTTCTTTGGTTTTTCTCACATTTTCATTAAAAGCACTAAAAAACCCCCGTTTCGATCGAAACGGGGGTTTCCCTTCCCCTAACAAGGGGCAGTTACACCAGGTGACAGGCAACGAAGTGACCGCCGCCCGCATCGCGGAATTCCGGCACTTCTTCTTTGCAGCGGGCCACCGCAAACGGGCAGCGCGTGTGGAACTTGCAGCCCGAAGGCGGATTGGAAGGGCTCGGAATGTCGCCCTTCAGCACGATGCGCTCCCGCTTCAGCTTCGGAATCGGAACCGGCACGGCTGACAGCAGCGCCTTCGTATACGGATGCAGCGGATTTTTAAACAGCTCATCCCGGGTCGCCGTCTCAACCATGGAGCCCAGGTACATGACGCCGATCCGCGTGCATAAATGCTCCACGACGCTGAGGTCGTGGGAAATGAACAAGTACGCCAGCCCGCGCGTTTCCTGCAGCTTGCGGAACAGGTTGATGATCTGTGCCTGGATGGATACGTCCAGCGCTGAGACGGGCTCATCGGCAATAATGAGATCCGGATTGAGCACCAGTGCCCGGGCTATTCCGATCCGCTGCCGCTGACCGCCCGAAAATTCATGCGGGAACCGGTCGATATGGTAAGAGGACAATCCACAGGATTGGAGCACTTCCAGCACCCGGTCGCGAATCTCGGCTTTGGGCACCAGGCCGTGATCCAGCAGCGCTTCGCCAATGGCGTCTCCGACGCGGATCCGCGGGTTCAGAGAACTGTACGGATCCTGAAAAATCAGCTGCATGCTCGGCCGAAGCTTGCGCAGCTCCTCGGGAGGGAGGTCGTAAATATTGATGCCTTTAAACTTGACCTCCCCTGACGTTTTCTCGATCAGGCGGATGGCCGTGCGGCCAACCGTGCTTTTGCCGCTTCCGGACTCGCCGACCAGCCCGAACGTTTCACCCGGCCGGATCGTGATGCTGATATCGTCAACGGCCTTCACGTGACCGACGGTGCGGTTCAGCAGGCCTTTGTGGATCGGAAAATATTTTTTCAAATGGCTGATTTCAAGCAATGCATCAGACATGAACAACCGCCTCCTCATACAGCCAGCAAGCGGCTTTTTGCTGATCCGCAACTTCCTTAAGCGCCGGCTGTTTCGTTCTGCAAATGTCCATGCAGTGCGCACAGCGGTCATGGAAATAGCACGATTCGGTCAGATCCAGCGGATTCGGCACCTGCCCCGGGATCGAATACAGCTCATCCTGCCGCTGATTAATGATCGGCTTGGACTTGAGCAGACCCTGCGTATAAGGATGCTTCGGCGACTCGAACAGCTTCACCACTTCGCCTTCTTCCACGACTTTGCCGGCGTACATGACAACGACGTAATCCGCCATTTCGGCCACGACGCCCAGATCATGGGTGATCAGCATCATCGACATGTTCGACTTCTTTTTAAATTCGCGCAGCATATCCAGAATTTGAGCCTGGATCGTAACGTCCAGCGCCGTCGTCGGCTCATCGGCGATCAGCAGCTTCGGACCGCAGGAGATCGCAATCGCGATCATGATCCGCTGCAGCATTCCGCCGCTCAATTCATGCGGATAGGAATCGGCGATTTGCTCTGCCCGCGAGATCCCCACCTGCTCGATCAGTTCGATCGCACGGGCGCGGGCCTCCTTCTTGCTCAGCTTCTGGTGCACCATAAGCGGCTCCATAATCTGCTGCCCAATTTTCAGAACCGGGTTCAGCGAAGACATCGGCTCCTGAAAGATCATGGAGATGTCATTCCCGCGGATCGTACGCAGCTCGTTTTTGCTGAGCTTCAGCAGGTCCCGGCCGTCAAACTCAATGCTTCCGCCAACCACTTTACCTCCCGGTTCCTCAATCAGACCCATGATGGACATGGCCGTAACGCTTTTACCGCAGCCCGACTCGCCGACGACGCATACCGTCTCGCCTTCCCGGACGCGCAGGCTGACGTCATTTACGGCTTTGATCACGTTTTTGTCGCTGAAGAAATGCGTGCGCAGATGGTCGATTTTAATGAGATCTTTCATAGAACGCTGTTCACCTACCTCTTCTGTTTGGGATCCAGCACATCCCGGAGTCCGTCTCCAAATATGTTAATGGCAATTACCGTGATAAAAATAGAGAATCCTGGAGGAATCCACAGCCATGGATGCTCCTGAAAATCGATCAAATTGTTCGCCGCGTCGATCATATTCCCCCAAGTCGGTGTCGGCGGCATGACGCCGAGGCCGAAGAAGCTCAACACCGACTCGCTGAGGATCGAACCGCCAATATTGAGCGTCGCAATGACGATCAGGAGCGGAACGATATTCGGCAGCAGGTGGTTGAACAGCTTGCGGCGGTCGCGCAGACCGAGCACCACGGCGGCCTGCATGAATTCGCGTTCGCGGAGGCTGAGCATCTGCCCCCGGACCATCCGGGCAAGCCCCGGCCAGTTGACGAGGCCGAGCATCAGCATAACGATATACATGCGGTAATTCGTCGGCACCTTCCATTCGGACAGCAGCGCGCCGAAAATAAACAGCAGCGGCAGTCCCGGAATGGTCAGGAGCAAATCGGCGATCCGCATAATGATTTGGTCCACGATTCCCCGGTAATAACCGGCGATCGCGCCGAGCAGCGCACCGATAAACACGGACAGGAACATGGAAGCCAGACCTACCGTCAAGGAAATGCGGCCGGCCTGAAGTACCCGCGTAAGCACGTCACGCCCGAGGGCATCGGTACCGAGCCAGTGCTTCATGCTTGGCGCTTTGTTCATCACATTCATATGAATTTTGTTATCGGCATAAGGCGAAAATACAGGCCCCAGGAAACAAGCGATAAACATGATGACCACGACGACAAGTCCAAAAATCGCCAGCTTGTTGTGCAGCAGCCTCCGCATCGACTGTTTAAATAAGGAGGAAGACTTCGGCGTCGTTGTTGCAGCCGGAACGGCATCGGTCATTGGTGTACTGTTAATGGCCATAAGCGTCTCCCCTCCCTAATGCAGCCGCACGCGCGGATCGGCGATGTGATAGAGCACATCCGACAGCAGCGTGCCGATGACCGTCAGAATCGCCAGCAGCATCGTGAAGCCCATGAGCAGCGGATAGTCCCGCAGGCTGAAGGACTGCATATACAGCTGGCCAATCCCCGGCCAGTTAAAGATTTTTTCGATAATAATCGATCCGCCGAACAGAGCCGGCAGTTCAAAGCCAACCAGGGTGATGGCCGGCAAAAGCGCATTGCGCAGTGCGTGCCGGAACAAAACTTTGTCCTCTTTCAGCCCTTTCGCCCGGGCTGTGCGGATATAATCCTGCTTGATGACGTCGATCATATTGCTGCGGAAATAGCGCGTCAGTGAGCCGACGCCGAGCAGCGTCATGACGATCACAGGCAGCGTCATATGATGGATGACTTCCTTAATATAAGCCCAGCCGGTCGCGTTGCTTCCTGTCGTTAACATCCCGCCCGGCGGCAGCCATTTCAAGTCGACGGCCAGAATCTTGATCAGGAACAGGCCTATGAAAAAGGAAGGGATCGACATGGCGGCAAAAATAGCCACCATCACGATCGTGTCGAACCACGAATACTGCTTATAAGCGGAAACGACCCCGATGATCACGGCGATAACCCAGGTCAAAAACGTGGATACGACCGCCAGCAGGAAGGAGTTCCAAATATACTGGTTAAACAATTTCAGCACCGGCTGCTGCTGCGCCAGCGAGAAACCGAAATCTCCGTGAAATACGTTGTTCATCCATATGCCGTACCGTTCCAGCAGCGGCTTGCTCAGTCCGTAAATCTCCCTTAACTCCGCTTTACGTTCCGGGCTCAGCTTGATGTTGCTGCTGATGAAATCCCCCGGTGTCAGCGCGTAGAGGCTGAAGATCAAAAAGGATGCCGCAAACAGGATGACGATCATGTAAATGATACGCTTCGTCAAATAAGTGCCCATCATTCGCCTCCTAATTACATGGTCCCCCGCCGCAGAAGCGGCTGCTTCGCGGTCGGGGGACTCCATTGTGGGTCCTTCTGATTATTGTACCGGCTTCAGCGACCAGTCAGGCAAGCTGTTGGCAAGTCCGACGAACGGGCTGACCTTCAGGTTCTCGATGCGGCCGTTGTAACCGTACACCGTCTTCTTGTAGTTCGTGAAGATGACCGGCAGCTCGTCGTTCAGCAGCTGGAACAGCTCTTTGTAGATAGCCTTGCGCTCTTCGATGTCGGAAGTCGCGAGCGCTTTGTCATAGAGCTCTTTCACCTTCGGATTGTCGTAGGCTTTGATCTCGCCGTCGATAAACTGCATGACGCCGTCCGAAGGATCCTGCAGCAGCGGAGTCGAGAAGGATACGAGATCGTAATCCCCGCTCTCCACCTTGGACACGAGGGAGTTGAAGTCGGCGAACACTTCCGGCTGGAAGTCGACACCGATCGCCTGGAAGTTCTCTTTAGCTACCGGAATAAAGATATCCGTCTGCTTGCTCTTCGAGCCCAGGTAGTGGATCGTCAGCTTCTTGCCGTCTTTCTCGCGGATGCCGCCTGCGCCCACTTTCCAGCCAGCTTCGTCCAGCAGCTGCTTGGCTTTTTCCGAATCAAATTTGTACGGGTTAATGCCGTCTTCGGTGTAAGCCCAGGAGATCGGCGGAGCCGGAATGTTGGCTACTGCCCCGGCACCTTCGTTCGCGTCCACGTAGATGCTTTGACGATCAAGGCCGTAAGCGATCGCTTGGCGTACCTTTTTATCCTTCAGCGCTTCGTGTTCCAGGTTGACCTGCAGGTAACCATAGTTGCTGGCCGTATAAGGCAAAATGTTGGTGAAGCCGAGGGACTTCAGCTTCTCGATATTTTCGGTTGTGGCCGGGAACGAAGTGTAGTCAATTTCTCCGGTCTCCAGGTACTGCCAGGCATCGCCTTCGGACGTTTTATAAATGAAGTGCTCTGTTTTCGGCTTGCCTTTATAGTAGTTCTCATTGGCGACAAAACGGACTTCCTGGCCTGGAATGAATTTCTCCAGCTTGTATGGGCCGTTGCCGACCGGCGTTTGATGCAGGTTTTTAATGTAGCTCAGGTCACCGAACTTATAATCCTTGCCGTAGTATGCCTTGGACAAAATGTTCGAGCCGAGCGTGACGAGCGCCGTTGCGTTCGGCTTATCCAGCGTGACGGAAATCGTCTGCGGATCGACCACCTTGATGCCGGAAATGCTCTTCGCCTTGCCATCCTTATAATCCTGCGCTCCCTGGATCGCGATCGTGCTCGGGATGATCGAATCGCCGTCATAGGACGGGTCGAACAGGATCGTCCACGTAAACGCCACATCGTCAGCCGTCATTGGCGAACCGTCGCTGAATTTCAGATCCTTCCGCAGATGATATGTAATCGTCTTCTGATCTTCGGAAATGTCCCATTTCTCTGCAAGGTCCGGAACCGGCAATCCCTTATCGTCCACCGTCACCAGCGAACCGAACAGCAGGGAGTTGACGTTGCCGTCATAACCACTCTGGGTAAAATAAGGTGTGAAGGCACCGCTTGGGTCGGTCAGCGCAACGATAATCGTGTCCGTACGCTGCTTGGCCACATCGGGCAGTTTGGACAAGTCGGCTGCCGTATAAGGCTCGGTCAGTGCAGAGGTTCCTCCGGCATCGGACGAAGCCGCTGTATCTTTTGTACCCTGCTCCGTTTGAGCCGTTCCGCTGGATGAACCCGTGTCATCACTATTGTTCGAGCATGCCGTAACCAGCATTGATCCGACGATCAACAGCGAAGTTAGCAAGTACACTCCTTTTTTCATCATCATAACCTCCCGTTTTTACTCACCATTCCGATGAATTAAGTATGATTTATATTTGTAGATGATATCGTTATTATAGAAACCATTTCGAGTTCTGTAAATAGAGAACTAAAAGTTTTTTTCTGAAAGTTTGTCATATGCGTTTTCTGTAAGGGAAATAGCCCGTTTCAACGTTGAGGAGATGTCCCCTGTTTGTTCCCGTTTTGTCATGACTTCGGCCTTAAAAATATGCTAGGATAAGATAAATCATAGATTCATTGACGACTGGCCAAAGGAGACTTCATTACAGTGACCATTAAACACGAAATACTCATTGAAAAAGAGCTGGATCTGGTATGGAGGGCTTGGACGGAAGAAGACCGCGTTAAGGCGTGGCTGGCTCCTGCAGCACGGATTGAACCATGGGAAGGCGGCAGATACGAGCTGTACCCTAACCCGAATGATCAGACACCGACCGGATGCAAGCTGCTCAAATATGAGAAACCGCGGGTGCTGCAGTTTGAGTGGAAAGGACCTGAAATTTTTGCGGAGACGATGAATCTGGACGGGGATTTAACCATGGTGCAGGTCAATTTCAAACAGCTGGAGGACCTTACCCGCCTCAGCGTGATGCATATCGGATGGAAAAATACGCCGCAAGGCATGGCTGCAAGGCAGTGGCATGTCCGTACGTGGCTTCAGCTGCTGGACGAGCTCAAAGCGGCAATAGAGTCCGAAGATCATATACTTAGCCGGCCGTAAATGGTTAACGTACAAATAGCCTGGTTCCGTAACATCTACGGCCAGGCTATTTTTTATAATGATATCTGCTCGTATCTGTCTATACGACCCTGCTGCCGAATGACCCCTTCGTGTACTATGGTCCGGTCCCTCGTGCTCTGCTGTTCCATTTGGTATCGAACTTCAGCCTTCTTCTATGTACCCGAGCAGTCGCTCCTGCATCTGATGGATGGCGCGTTTTCTCAGGCTGTATTCGGTCAGGTTCTCCCCTTCAAAATGGGCGTAGATCAACCCGGCGGTGCGCAGCTTCGAGATGTGGTCATGGGTGATGCCTTTGGACAGCTGGACATGACTGACGATTTCCGTAAACGTCCGCGGTCCTCCATGCAGAAAGCGCAAAATTTTAAGCCGGCTTTTCTCGCCGAGACTGCGGATCATCCGCAGGTCATGGGTCGGAATATAATCATCGTCTCCCAAATAAATGCGGGAATTATAATGGCAGTAAATTTTCCGTCCATAATGAGTCACCATGTTGACCGGTTGAAAATGGTACTGCGGAATGAGCACCAGCTCGTCCGCGCTGTCCACCGGTTTGAACAGCATGCCGTTGGTCGTCTCGTCGACAAAATCCGCCCGGTCCGCGTCCGTCAGCTGCTGCAGCCGCTCCTCTTTCTCCCGTTCCAGCGCCTGCAGAATGGCCGGATCTACGTTCCGGAAGTACTGCTCGTACCATTGTTCAAACATCGACCGCGTCCGGGCCAGGAAAACCTCCAGATCCTCGTCCGGAAACTCATTGCCGTTCGCCGTAAACAGCTGGACCAGGTCCTGAATCGTCAGGTTCTCCAGCCAGTCCAGGAATCCCTCGACGCCCCTGCCCTCCGGAACGAGGAGGCCCAGCAGGTAAGCAAAGCTCCACCAGTCGCCATTCACGAGCATCTCGTCCAGCATGGCGGCAAATTCCGGCTTGAGCTGTTTTTTGGTGGCCGTTGCCCACGAAGGGGACAGATCGATCTTTTTGTAGGACGCCCGGCAAATATAGGTATGAAGGCTGTTCATAAATTCATGTACGGGCTCGAATTTGATGTCAATGCGGTAATCCAATCCTCGGTTCCCCCTCTCAAATTAGTAATCATTATAACGTGAATGCTCCGTGATGTTCCACTCCTTTAACGAATCACCGTGCGATAGTCCAAACGGCATTCGATCGAAATGCTGCCTTTTCAGCACATAATGGAACTCAATATAAGGATTTCTTATCGATTTACTAAGAAAAATTGAAGACCCAACCTGTGAATATAAAGAGCACAGCGCCGCAGCACTGTGCCCTTTAGAAAGCACCCGCCAATCCGCGGACTGCTCCCGTGAACTTCTCCCTATATGTTACAACTCTACGCGCCCGCTTCCTCGACCATGACCTCTGGCTTCAGGAGCTTAATCCTTGAAATGCGCTTATTATCCGTTTCTTCCACTATGAAAATGTGGCCGTCCAGTTCTGCCGACAGTCCTCGCTGCGGAGGAATCGCCTCGATGCGTGAGTACAGCCAGCCGCCGATCGTATCGTAATCGGATGTATCCAGCTCCAGACCAAAGCGTTCGTTAATTTCTTCAATCAGCATCAATCCGTCAATCGAATATTCGTCGTCGCGGATTTTCTCGATTCCCGGACGTTCCTCGTCGAATTCGTCCTGAATTTCACCGACGATCTCTTCCATAATGTCTTCCAGGGTAACCAGCCCGGATGTGCCTCCATATTCGTCAATCAGGATGGCGATCTGGGTTTTGCCCCGCTGCATCAGTTTCAGCAATGCGCTGATCTGGATGGATTCGGGCACAGTCAGGATCGGACGTATCAAAGTATTGTATTCAAGCGTTGTGGAATGTAATAAGTCTTTAATGTGCAGGAAGCCGATGATATGGTCCTTATCCCCGTCACAGACAGGGTACCGGGTCCGCATGCCTTCATAAGCGATCTCGAGATTCTCCTCCCGGGACAGCTGGGTATTCAGACAGATCATCTCCGTTCGGGGAATCATGATTTCCCGTCCGGTCGTTTCCGCAAATTCGAATATGTTATCAACCAGTGCCATTTCCGTATTATCAATGAGTCCGTTTTTGTTGCTTTCTTTCATCAGAATGCGGATTTCTTCCTCCGTATGTGCCGAGTCCGACTCGGAAGCCGGGGCGACACGGAACACCCGCAGCAGGCTGCCTGCCAATCCGTTCAATACCCAAATGAACGGGTACATCAATTTGTTGAAATAGATCATGATGGCCGACGACATGAGCACGACCGATTCCGCCTTGCGGATGGCCATCGTCTTCGGCGCCAGTTCTCCCAGCACAATATGGAGAATTGTAATAAGCAGGAATGCAATGACGACCGCAATGCCGTGTACAGCTGCTTCGCCGAAACCTAGCGAATGAAGCAAAGGTCTGAGAAGCGTCGCGACCGCCGGTTCGCCGAGCCATCCAAGCCCCAGCGAAGCGAGCGTAATGCCCAGCTGGCATGCGGACAAATACGCATCCAAATTGTTGACGATCTTGCGGGCATACACCGCGCCTCGTCGTCCTTCTTCCACCAAGGTCTCTACCCGGCTGCTCCGGACCTTGACCATGGCAAATTCAACCGATACAAAAAAACCGTTCAATAATACGAGTATAAAAACCCATATCAAACTCGGTAAGGGGTCTCCCAATCTGCTTCCTATTCACCGTCATCCTTGACCGGCAAATAGGTACACCTCCTTCGTAAGTTAAAATGGTGAACCACCGTTATCCACTGCTGCGAATAGGCCGTCAACTTCCCAATGGATTCATCTCCCTTCAAATAAACGAAATCTTTAGCTTAATTTATACACTATACTTAATTATATAATTATACACTACACAGTCAAACGGCAAGGTATGACTGCATCATTCAGGGACGGCCTGATATTTCAAGCAATCGAGCGGTTGCCAGGCTAAAAGAGCCGTCCCTTGTCAATTCAGACACCAGGGACGGCTTTTTCGTCATTTGCTATGGATTTTATGGGCGTAATGCGGTTTAACGGGTTGTCGGCGGGTTGCCGATAACACCCGGATATTGATAGATCAGCGGCTCGTCAAATGTAATGTAGTCCAGGTTGATCGTCAGCAAAATAATCCGTTTGCCTGTCGAACGTTCACTGATGATGATGTGGTCACGGCCTGCCGCCTCGATGACGCCGGTGAATATTTTTGCATTCCACTGCGAGTTGTTTTCGTATGTCATGTAAAAGGTGCCCGTTTTGCCCAGATTCAGGCGAAGTATGTTCTCAACGTACGACTGCTCAAACTGCTGAGAAGGCGGTGCCTGGATAACAGCGCCGGTCTGTGTCATCGGGCTGCCGCTGGTCACTGGCGGAGGAACGGTTCCCGTAGTTCCGGGCTGTCCCATCATCCCCTGATGACCCATCATCCCCTGCTGCCCCATTGGACCCATCATTCCGTGCTGGCCCATCGGCCCCATGCCGGAGACCCCGGGATAACCTCCTCCAGAATACGTAACAGGTCGGAACGGTTGCGTTATCATTGTGTTTTGCATCCTCCTTTATATATGGCAAATTGGAAAACCATGTCCCATATGCTGCTTGAAGGTCTATCCATAGACTCGTGGGCAATCTGCGGCGGTTGGGCTAAAGAAGCAGTGGGATTTAAAACGTCCGGTTTGTTGCTGGTTGAACCAGGTCGGCGGGCATTCTCCCGTCGGACGGAAGAACCACAGCGCATTGGATGCCGGCCAGGTTCTTTCACCGTTAATGGACCGCCTTGCGAGCCTGATGTCGGCGTCTCTCGCTCTTTGATAGAAGTACCCTTTTTGCGTGGACTCAAACCCGCCGGGACTTTGAAACACCATATCCCGAATGCTGCGGATATTGTTGAAATCCAGGCAGTTGCCGAGCACCCGGTTCACCCCGACATTGCCGACCATCAGCATGCCCAGGTCTCCCTCAGATTCCGCTTCCGCTCTCATAAGCCGTGCCAGCAGCCTGGTTTGCTCCGAATTGGTTTTGATGACAGCCAAAGGTCCATCCTCCTTGCTTCGATGTTTTCCTCTACAGTGTATGTGCATCCGCCCAGTTGGTGACCAGAAAAATTGCGCTTCTTGTCCTTTCTTGCAGCTCATTTACAAGCATTTGACAAAGTTGTCCGTTCCGCAGGAAAGCTTTACATTCGTCTGATTTCCCGTTAACAACGCCTCTCTATACTGGGTAAGGAAAGTCCACATCCTTATAAAGTGAGGTCGAACCAGGCTGATGGAAAAAGACATGACGCTACCCAATCCTCCCCGATCCCGCGCCCGTGCCGGGGCCATCCCGCTGAAATCGCTGCGTGTTTCCCGCTGGAAAGAACGGCTGCTGGCCTATGGCTTCCTGGCTCCTTCTCTGATCGTTTTCGGCATCTTCCTGTTTTACCCCCTTGGTAAATCCGTCTATCTGAGCTTGTTTTTGACGGATCCGCAAGGCCGGATTGCCGAATTCGTCGGAATCGACAATTTCAAGGCCGTGTTGAGCTCGGACCAGTTCTATAACAGCCTGTGGGTCACCGTAAAATACATCCTGTTCACCGTGCCGACCGGTGCGGCGGCCGCCCTGCTGCTTGCCGCCTTGTCCCACCAGAAGCTTAGAGGCATGAAGATCTTCCGTTTCATCTTTTCTCTGCCGATGGCCGTCTCGGTCGGAACAGGCTCTGTCATCTGGATGATTCTGTACCACCCGACCCTCAGCATTCTGAATTACGGGCTCAGCTTTCTCGGTATCCCGGCGATCCAATGGCTAACCGATCCGAAGTGGGCCCTGCCTTCGATCGCGATGATGACCGTCTGGCTGAACCTCGGATTTAACTACATCGTGCTGCTGAGCGGCCTGCAGGGCGTTCCGGACGACCTGTACGAAAGCGCCAAGATCGACGGCTCCGGATCGGTTCGAACGTTCTTCCGGATCTCGCTGCCGCTGATCTCCCCATCCCTTTTCTTCGTTGGGGTCGTGTCGATCATCAGCGCGTTCCAATCCTTTGCCCAAATCAACATTTTGACCAAAGGCGGCCCGATGAACAGCACCGACGTCCTTGTGTATAACATTTATCAGGATGCATTCATCAACTATCGCTTCGGCAGCGGCAGTGCGCAGGCGCTGATCCTGTTCGTCTTGATCACGGCGCTGACGATCCTGCAGTTTAAATTCGGCGAAAAGAAGGTGCATTACCAATGACCCTTAGCAGAATCCAGCAGCCGCTGCTGTACCTTCTCCTGATCCTGGCGTCTCTGGCGACTTTGTTTCCGCTGCTGTACACGCTGTCGTCAGCCTTCATGAGCAGCGCTGAGTCAGCGGCGTACCCGCCCAGGCTGCTTCCGTCTGGACTGCATTTCGCCAACTTCGTTCAGGTGTTCCAGACCATTCCGGTGGCCCGGTTCATCGGCAACAGCTTCGTCGTGGCCACGGCCATCATGCTCGGCCAGCTGATTACGGCCAGCCTGGCGGCGTATGCCTTCGCGTTCTTGCGCTTTCCCGGCAAGGCGCTGCTGTTCTCCCTGTTTCTGTCGACGATGATGATTCCGTGGGAAGTCACGATGATTCCCAATTATTTGACCGTACGCAGCTGGCATTGGGTCGATACGTATCAAGGCTTGATCGTACCCTTTATCGCTTCGGCGTTCGGCACGTTCCTGCTCAGACAGTACTTTTTGCAGCTGCCGAAAGAACTGTTCGAGGCGGCAAAAATAGACGGCTGCGGCCATCTCCGCATCTTTTCCCGGTTGGTGCTGCCTTTGTCGGCGCCGGCCCTGGCGACCCTTGCCGTCTATTCCTTTCTGACGAATTGGAGCAATTATTTGTGGCCCCTGCTCATTACAAACAAGGAAAGCATGCGGACCGTACAGATCGGCATCGGCATGCTGCAGTTTGAGGAAGTCACCGCCTGGAACGTCGTCATGGCCGGCATCGTGGTGCTTCTGCTGCCGTCCCTCCTGCTCCTGATCATCGGTCTGAAGCCGTTGGTGCGGGGAATTACCGCAGGTGCGCTCAAAGGCTAGTAGTGGCATGAGGAAAAAGTCTATCGACGCACATTCAGTCCATTTGCACTCAATGAACCGGATCGTTGTTATAAGCCGGTTGGCGTTCCGGCTGGCTTATAATTTCCGATATCAATTAACGATTTCAAAAAGGGAGAGATTGTTGAAGATGAAACCATTTGGCAAGAAATCACTCGCCATGATGCTGCTGTCCTGCATGATGCTGCTTACGGCGGCATGCGGAACATCCAGCGGCGGCCAAGCTTCCGGGGAAGATACGGCAAATGCCGCGGCTTCCGCTTCCGGCGGCAGCAGTCCTGTAAAGGTGGTCTGGTGGCACTCCATGAGCGGGGATGTGGGAAAAGCGGCACAGCAGCTGGTGGATGAATTTAACGCTTCTCATAAAGATATCGTCGTTCAGGCGGAATACCAGGGGACGTACGACGAGAGCCTGAACAAGCTCAAAGCTTCGCTCGGCTCGGACAGCGGTCCTTCCCTGATTCAGGTGTACGAGATCGGCAGCCGCTTCATGATCGACACCAAGGCGATTACACCCGTACAGCAGTTCATTGATGCGGACCAATTTGACATTTCCAGCCTCGAACCGAACATTTTGAACTATTACAAATTTGACGACAAGCTGTACTCCATGCCGTTTAACACGTCCAACCCGATTTTGTACTACAACAAAGACGCGTTCAAAGCAGCCGGACTGGACCCTGAGAAGCCGCCGGCCACGTACGCCGAAGTGGCGGAAGCGGCGAAGAAGCTGACTAAGCAGGGACAAGCCGGCGGTTCCTTCGCGATCTACGGCTGGTTTATGGAGCAGCTGCTGGCCAATCAGGGCGCAGAGCTCCTGAACAACGGCAACGGCAGAACGAGTATGGCCACCGCCTCGCAGCTGAACAGTGACGCGGCCGTCAAGACGCTCGATTGGTGGAAGCAAATGGTGGACGACAAGTCGCTCTTGAACCTCGGTCGCAAGACGGATGATACGTCCAAGGCATTTGCCGCCGGCCAAATCGCCATGACGCTCGATTCCACAGCTTCGCTGCGCAGTATTGTTAAGGCTGCTGGGGACAAGTTTGAAGTCGGCACCGCCTTCCTGCCGAAGCCGGACGCCGCAACGAAAGGCGGAGTCATTGTCGGCGGGGCGAGCAACTGGATCCTGAACAATCGGCCGGAAGCCGAACAAAAAGCAGCTTGGGAGTTCATCAAATTTCTGGCCGAGCCGAAATCTCAAGCGGAATGGCATATCAATACCGGCTACTTCCCGATCACGACCAAAGCTTATGACGAACAGAACGTGAAAGACAACATGAAGCAGTATCCGCAGTTCCAGACGGCCGTAGATCAGCTGCACCAAACCGAACCAAGCCTCGCTACCCAGGGCGCGGTGATGGGTGTGTTCCCCGAAGCGCGTCAGCTGACGGAAACGGCGATCGAGGAAGTGCTTAACAACAAGAAAACGTCCAAGCAGGCATTGGATGATGCCGCCAAGGAAATTACGAGCAAGATCGAGGAATATAACAAAACGGTTGGCCATTAAGGTCAACTAATAGCTTGAACCCTTAGCATGACCCTCTTATATTGGCGAAGACAGCGCTTATAGCAGAAACAAACAGGAAAAGCCGGAAGTTCTCTTTTCGAGAATTCCGGCTTTCGTTTTGTCTTTTGCAGGGAACATTATCCAGATCATTGTCCGCAAGCCGTTATAGAGAAATCGGCGGCATCGTCTTGCCTGTTTCCAAAAAGGTTTTGAGATTGCTGAGAATCGCCGGCCAGCCGTTGTTATACCCTTCAAAGGTTCGTTCTTCATCAACAAAGTCGCTGTCCAGCAAGTTCTCGTGCCGGAGAATCAGCTTCACAACCGGACCCATGGGCTGCAGCTCGAAGGTGACGACGCCCGGGCTGTTCCGGGGCGTGTTGTCCCCTTTATAGGTCCAAGTAAAAGACAGCTGTCTGGGCGCATCAGACGCCAGCACCTCACCATAATCGGTTACCTCGCCGCCTCGCAGATAGTTCACGGCTGATCCGACTGTCCACTCGGATTCCACCCGTGTTCCGAAGAAGTATTTCTCGGTCAGGTCGCCATCGGTCAACGCTTGCCAAAGGTTCTCGGGCGTCGCAGCAATATAGGTGACATAAACAAAGGAGCGCGTGTCCATTCGGTTCATTTCCTCCCTCTTCTCATGGATTGCGGAGCTTGTATCATCATAGACAGCAGACATAGGCAAGTCAAGTAAAGCCGCTGAGGGATAGCCATGCACCAAAAAGCCCCGTTCCCAATGATTTGGAAACCGGGGCTTTCCTATGATGCAAATACGCGGATAACCGTAATTAATCGCCAACGACCGACGAGTTCGTCAAGGCATCCACTCCAGCCGAGATTCCTTCGGCCAAACGGCGGATGGCCTCCCGGTCGACTGCCTGGTCATAAATTCGCAGAACGGGCTCCTGAACTTCTCTGATTGTGGCCAGCAGGGCGATCGCTTCCTTCATCGAGCGGGAGTAGCGGCCGCGAATTTCGGCGATCTGATCCTCATACCGTTCGTCGGTTCCCGCCTTAATCGCCAGTTCGTAAACATCGAGAATTTCGTCGCCCTCACGGCTCGGAAAATGCTCATGGGGCGCCGTGCTGTCGAAGATCGCCAGGCTCTGCTGCGGAAAAATAATCATGTCCAGGCTGTTCGGATCAAAGCCGCAGTGATAGATTTCCGTGTCGACCCCTCGCTCCTCCGCCGCTTTGGCAAGGCGTTTAAACAGCGTCGATTTGCCGGAACCCGGACGGCCTTTGACAAAGACGCGCTTCTCCAGGCCATCCGTTAAATTCAGAACATAATCGACAGCCCCTTCACAGGTAGCCGCGCCAAGGAAGCGGTGAACGGCATGGGCGCGTCTTGGCCGGATCGGAACGAGATGTTCTTCCGCCCACTCTTCGGCAAGCCGGTCCATGACGGCCCGGTCCAGATTCTGGATATAGAAGGCCTCCCATTCATCATGGATCCGCAGCGTTTTTTGGAACGTATCGTAGGCTTCGCTGTAGAGCGCGCTCGTTTGCCGCTCGGCTTCTTCCATTTCGCCGGCATGCTCGTTCAGCAGCTCCGTGGAAATCGCATCCTCTAGATCGATCATGCGGATTTCGGTTCCTTCGAGAACCGGATCGGCGCTCCAGGCGTTGCCGTCGACAACCCCGATGCCGATATCCTTCAGGATGAGGCCTTCCAGCCAGTCTCGGTTCAACGGATGATGAATATAGTGAAGGCTCCAGCCCTTTTGGCTCCATGCTTCCGCAAGCTCCGAGAGAAATGCCGAGACCGCCGTCCCTGCCCGGCCCTGCAGTACGAAGACCGTATCCAAGCCGCTCAGCACCGAATCAAACAGCGTATATAAACCGTCCGCCGTATTTCCCCTCGCAAAATAATGCTTCACTTGATCCGCCATACGGGTCAACACTCCTTTGTCGTCCGAAAATGTTTACATCCTATGTTATGCATGGCGGCAGATCTGTGTGAATGCCTAGGGAAACAGGTTAAGGCTTCGCGGTTCTCCAGTAGTCGTAAGCGTGAACAACGTTTCCGGTATAGGACGGCGAATCGGCCAGCAGCCCAGGCAGCTTCGCGAGTTCTTCCTCCATGTAGGCGGATCCTTCCTCGGCAAAAGTAATATGGTTCCCTTCCCCGCTGTCCTTCATTTCGACAGAGATGAGAATTGGCTTGCCAAGCTCATTGGCAAAGGCAATCTCTTCCTTGGAGACGGCTGCGATCCCGTTCGTTCCTCCCGCCGTATCGCGGAATGCCATCAGGGATACAAAATCCATCTTGTCGATCATCCACTTGCTGATGGATTCTTCCGTGCCGGGGACCTTGTATTTGTCCAGCCAAACGGCCAAATCCATGCTGGCCTGCAGATTCGAATCCTTTTTGATTTCCTGGACAAAAGCGCTCAAATTCCCTGTCCATTCCTCAAGGAGATGACCCGGATCCTTTCTCCATTCCGGCAGCACGTACGGCTCGATATCCAGATGGATACCATGGAAACGCTCGTCCCCTGCCACCTCCTGGTTATATTTCTTCACATAATTCACCAGTTTCATCATCTTCGGACGGCTCTCCGTCAGTGCCCAAATCGGGTGACCGCCCATGGCGTGAACTTCGATGCCAGCGGCCGAGGCTTCCTTCACAAACGAACGATACGCTTCAATCGGCTGCTGAAGGTCCAGGCGGACGAACAGCCAGTTCAGCTTCTTCTCCTTGGCAAATTCGATAATTTCCTGGCCGTGCTCCATAACCTGATTGGCTTCCCATACGTAGGTGCCGCGCACCTGCTTATCCCTGTCTACCGGATCGGGGTCCGGCACTTGGCCGTCCGAAGGTGTCTCAGGCTCTGGATCTGGATTAGGTGCGGGATCCGGATTGGTGCCTCCCGGCTCTCCACCGTCCGGCATGTTCTCCCAGTTGCGGAAGTCGTGAATCGCGATACCACCATACGAGGTATAGGATTCCAGCGCGCCCGACAGCGATCCAAGCGATTGATCCATTTCGCTCTTCCCGCTTCCGTAGAAGGACGTATATTCCTCACCGGGCATTTGCTTCGTGTTGACGGCCACGAGGACTTTGGTGCCGAGCCGCTGGGCGGATTCCATCTCGTCCCTGGCCAGTTCCACGATGCCGTGCTCCGAATCGACCGTATTGCGGTAAGCCAGAACCGTCACATGGTCAAACGACTTCATAAACCATTCTGTCAGCTTCTCGTCGCCCTGGTCCGGGACGGTATACCCGTCAAACCAGAACGGGAGATCGATCCCGAGGTCCAGCTTGGAGCCGGATGCGTGCGCTGCATCCAGGAAGGCTTGTATATTATTGATCCATGTCCCGATGACGCCTTCCGGGTCGGTGCCCCATTCCGGAAGAACATAAGGTTCGATGTCCAGATGGATACCGTCGAACTGGGCGTCAGACGCTTCAGCGTTGTTGTAATCGTTTACCCAATCCACCAGGCCCACAAGCCGGTCACGGTGCTTGGTCTGTGCCCAACCCGGGTCACCACCGAGCGCATGCACGGCAATGTTGTCAGCATGAGCATTTTTTATGAAAGTTTCATATTCGCTTGCCGGCATGTCCCGATTAATCTGTAAGTAAATCAAGTTGATTCCTTGGTTTTGGGCAAAGTCAAGCAGGTTCTTCCCGCCATCCTCGATCAGCTCCGTCTGCCATACCCATGTGGCTTTGACCGGTCCGGACGGGGAAGAAAACCCCATCAGCAGCCAAGCCGAAAGGCACATCAGCGCGGTCAGCAGGATTCGAGAACTTTTGACAATCATAATTTCCCTCCATTCCTATAGATCTCTAGCAGAACGGAGTAATTATAGCATTGATGTCGAAAAAAGAGATGAGCCCAAGTCCTTATTAGGCTGGGCTCACCACAGGCAGCAGGTTTCCCGACTGCATAGAAGGAACTAAATTCTCCAGTTAATTTTTACCTTTTACAAGGCTATAGAGAAAAATTGGAAAGGATTAGTACCTTTTGATTAGTCGAAAAGTTACGGTTCATATATCATTTTGCGGGTCATGCCCCCATCGACTACGAGGTGGGTCCCGGTTACAAATGAATTGTCCGGATCTGCCAAATATAGACAAGCCCGGGCGATATCATCCGGTTTACCTACTCGTCCCGCCGGATGCTGACTGTGGTCCTCCTCCCGCAGGGCGGAGTAGTCTCCCGTTTCGATCCAGCCCGGGCTGATGCAGTTGACACGGACCCCGTCCGGCCCAAGGGAGACGGCCATCGCATGGGTCAAGGCCACGATCGCTCCTTTGGAGGCGGCATACGCCTCGGAATTCGGCTCCGACATGAGTGAACGGGTCGACGCCATGTTCACAACAGATCCATGATTCCCCTTCTCCTTCATAATCCGGGCCGCTTCCCTGGTCGCCAGAAAACAGCTGCGGACATTCGTGTTCAGCACGTCATCCCATTCGTCCACCGTCAGATCGTACGGCGACTTCCAGCGTGACACGCCGGCATTGTTGATCACGACGTCAAGTCTCCCGTATTCTTCCAGTGCCGTCTGCATCAGCCGCTTGATATCCGCTTCGTTTCGCACGTCGCACGGGCAGAACACAGCTTGTCCCCCGTCCTGGCGGATGGAGGCGGCAGCTGCCGCACCTGTCTCCTCATGTTGATCACCCAGGACGACCCGCGCGCCATGCCGGGCAAAAGCCCGTGCAACTCCTTCTCCGATTCCCTGCGCCGCCCCGGTCACCACGACGACTTTTCCTTCGAATGACATGACCATTCCTCCTTTAGATCTAATCTCAATGTCTCTATTTAACCTTAACGCAGCCGGGGAATCAAGAAACGTCCGTGCTTCATGCTGTCCGCGCAAATCAGAAAAAAAGCGCCTACGGCAGAGCGATCTGCCGAAGACGCATCCATTCAATTCTTTGGATTCGTGTTCCGAAACTATGGGTTCATCCTCCGAAAAGCGCCCGGGGTGCCTTCTTCTCCGGATACGCGCATGTAGCGCTGAAATCCCAGGTATCTCGTTCCCTGGAAGGTAAGCCGGCCGGCGTCGCCCTCGGCACATAAACCGTACTGTTCGCCACTAACCGTAAATTCCATCCGGTCGCCGCTCTCCACTTCGAAAGTAAGGTAATAGGTCGTTTTCGTATAGCTGGATAGATGGTCATTGGTATCTTGATGCTGATGATGGCTGACCTGACTGCGTTTGCTGACAATCCGGGAATCCACGGTGAGCACGGGCTGCTTGTTGTTGCGCCCCCACTGCAGAATACCTTTTCCGGCAGACAGTACAATAATTCCGATAACAACGACAAAAAAGATCGGCATGACCTTTCCGAAGAAATCGAACATCCAGAAAGACGTATCTCCCATGCTCTTCCCCCTTCCATCCACCAGCTTCAAGCTTCACAGTGACACGCATAGCATGGTCATTAACAGTATATGCGTCCATTTGAAGAACTTGATGCCAATCTTACGGGATCAGAGCACTTTCCATGTAATTCCCCCATCAATCGTCTGAAGGAGCCGCGATCGCATTTCGTCATTTTTCATAACGAGTATCCAGCCGACGCGCTGGGAGCTGAACTGCAGCTTACCGACTTCGGGATATTCCTTTAATATACTGGTCAGCACGCGGCTTGCGGGCAGCGGCATCCACGTCTTCCCTTGGTCTTCGGTGTGATACATTAGATTGCCGACCAGAGCCCAGCCTTGTGTAGAATTAATAAATGAAGGACGAAGCGACTGGTTTACCCCCTTATTCCATCCGAGGTTAAAAGGGGCAAAAGTCCAGGTCTGGCCTTGGTCTTTCGTGAAAAAGCCGTTGTATTTAGCTGAATCGCCAACCTGGCAGCCGACGGGAATCCAGCCTTCCGAATTGGACGTATCGAAAAATTCCGGGCTTGACGGAATAAATCCGCTGCAGGACGCCAGCTTGTCCCGGTTAAAAAACGCCGGTCCTTCACTCCACTCGCCGCCCCCATCCTGTGTACGGTATAGCTTCGGCACCCCAAGCTCCTGAATCATCGCAAAGCCTTTTGCCGGGCTGGTAAAGGTCATGCCCATCGCATAGCCGAGCGGCGGAATAGCACCCTGCGTCGACGTCTGATTGCTGCTGATATAATTATGCATCACCATTTTCCATTTGGCTCCGCCGTCTTCGGTTTTATACAGCGTTTTATCCTGTTTGCCTGTCGATGATTCCGCAGTCAGCATAATCCAGCCGACATGATCGGAATCGAAAAAGATCGAGGTCACCTTGTTCTTGTCCGGGATGGAGGCTACTTTCCAGGAACCGCCTCCGTCCGACGTATGCAGCACGATCGTCTCCGACGTGCCGGAAGCGTTGCGGACCACCCAGCCGTTCATCCGGTCCTTGAAATACAGGTCTCTTCCATATTTTAAATTGTCGGGAAATTGTACATTGGAAGCCGGCGAAATGTTGACCCACGTTTTTCCGTTGTCTTCCGTAAGGTACATCCGCAGTTCATTTCTCGTCAGTCCCCACGCGATGCCCGTCGTCCCGCTTAGGAGCTGGAAGTCCGTCAAGCGGGTCTGTATTTGGTATTGGGATGGATCTTCCGCAGCGGCCTTGGCTGATTCTGTCGGCACCACGGTCAGCGTTTGCCCCAGCTCTGCAGGCTCGGGATTCGGGACAGGTACAGACGCGGGTTCTTCCTTCTCTGTTGTGCAGGCAGAGAGCAATAAACAGAACAGGAGACCCATGCCCGTCCATTGTTTCCACCGTTTCATTCTCATTCCTCCTTCGCTGAGGACCCTTACACTCAAGTCATCTTCTAAAATAAATATTATAACATAAAGAGGTGCTCACGCCAGTCGGATACGACTGGTATGCAATGGTACACAACAATACCCGGCATCCTCATGAAGGACACCGGGTATTGTTGACTAGTATGAGCGCAATGGATCAGCGAACCACTTTTACGCGCTCCGCAATCGGCTGGAACTCCTTGTCCCCTGCCGGCGCCGTCGGTTTGCCGAAAGGCATTTGGGCGATCAGCTTCCAGGATTCGGGAAGGTTCCATTCACCCCGGACGCGCTCGTCGATCAGCGGGTTGTAATGCTGAAGCGAAGCGCCGAAGCCTTCAAGCTCAAGCGCCGTCCAAACGATCAGCTGCACCATCCCCGAGGTTTGATTCGACCATATCGGGAAGTTTTCGCTGTAGGCGGCGAATTGGTCCTGAAATTTGCGAACGACGTCCATGTCTTCATAGAATAAAACGGTGCCGTAGCCGCTGCGGAACGAACCGATCTTTTGCTCAGTCGATTTAAACGCCTCCGGATTGTTGACGACCTCGCGCAAAATATCCTCCGTAATATCCCATAAGCGGTCATGATTGGACCCGAGCAGAACGACCGCGCGGGAGGTTTGGGAATTGAACGAGGAAGGCGCATGCTTGACTGCGTCCTCCACGATTTCCTGAATACGCTCATCGGTGGTCACGTTCTGTTTGCTGATGGTATAGATGGAACGTCTTCTTTTCAGTGCTTCGATAAAATCCTTGGGCATCGCTCTTTCTTACCTCCATGTTATATATCTGGCGACAATGTGCCTGGACCAAGGAATATGTACTTTGGCCGTTACCGGTTAACTTTCCCAGTCTGCTTTTTTAATATGCGGACCCCCTGGGATGGTTTGCATCAAAAAGTCAAGCCCATCCGCTGATATCACGAATGGACCTGCCTGTTAGTTACACGTTGTTCCGTGCTTCGGTTTCAATGGTTCGCTTCATAACCTCTGCTCCCCGGTCGACCCGGATCTGAATTTCCGCTGCCAGCTGGTCGGGCAAAAAATCCGTAATCCACACAAGGCGGCACCGGCCCCCGCTGTCCTCGTACACCTGAAACGAAGCATGGTGATGCTGCAGCGGCATTTTCGTTTCCACTACCGCATAAGCCATTCTTCTCCGCTCATCATCCCGGGTGACGATCAGTTCTTTCACAATATTGCCGTTGCTGAAATGGATCAGCCGGTTCACCCCGTCAAAATACGTCTCAGCCGTGTAATCAGGCACGAACCGTTTATTCACGGCGCCGGCGTCACGGACGACATCCCATACGAGTTCCGGAGATGCTTCGATCCAAATTTCTTTATAAATCGTTGCCATCTCAGCATCCGCCTCCATTCCATGGGTGGGCCGACTGAACATTCGATGAAACGAATTGTACGAATGAACCCGGACGAATCCGAATGTATCGGCTGATCCGCTGTATGGTGCCGTCGAATGCAGATTTGAATTGTTCATATAAAGGAGAGATTTCTGGATGAGGGTTTGCGGCATTCGTGCGCGAAAGGGGGACGTTTCCTTCGATCGTTTCCTTGGCTTTGTCCAGCATCCGGATTATTTCGGTTTCGCCAAAAAAATGCAATCCGCCTTGAACGCCCTGCCAATATCCAGGCGTATCAAGCAAATACCGGATCCAGGCTTGGAAGTCCAGTTCCGAATGGCATGCGGGGTACAGCAGCCTGATCATGAACACCTGCTGCTGATCCGGATGAAGCGAACGAATCACACTTGCCTTATCGGCACCCTCTTTTCCCTGCAACGCGCTGACTGCCGGGTCGGTACAAGCCAAAACAAGCTCTGCATCGGTTAACGCATCAAATGCCTGCTTCTTCATTTCCACTAATTTCAAAATATCACTCTCCTTGCCTTCATTTTATTTTTGACTGATTTATAAGTCAATATTAAAATCAAAAAAAACATCAGCCTCCTTTGATCAAGGAAACCGATGAATCTACGATTTGATGGAGCATCCCGGTCAGCTTTATGTTGACCTCGGCATCCGGCATCCCTTGGGCTTCCATCTCCTGCTTGGATTGATCCAAATAAGCCATCCCCTGGCTCACCGAACCCCAAAACTGCATCGCCATCAAGTGCGCGTCACCCTGCCGGATCTCGCCTTCCGCGATGCCTCTGTCAATTGTGCGGGTCATCGGGAGCATAAATCCCTTCACCCAATCAAATGGTGAAATCTCGTCCGGGGTATAGAGGAAATGGATATCGTGACTGATCCGCATGTAAAAACGGGACATCACCGGATTTTCCAGAACCCGTTCGCAAACGATTCGCGCATAGGTTTCGAGCAGCTCCAACACGGGAAGATCCTGTGCAAAAAATGCATCGGTATAGCGCCGGGATTCCTCCATCATGTGCTCATACAGCGCTCTGAACAGGTTTTTCTTATTTTTAAAATAATAGAATACAAGTCCGTGGGCGAGCCCGGCCCGATCCGCAATGTCGCTGACTTCCGAAGCCGCATACCCCTTCTCAACATATACACGCATGGCTGCCTGCAATATTTCCTGCTGCCGCTGCCTGCGGATTTCCTCATTTTGTTCTTTGGTGCGCGGAGACATGATACGTCCACCTTTTCGTTGGCTTAGATAGATTGAACCAAAGTATTTGCAATTGAACATCCTATGATAACGGCCAAATATGCCTATAACATTCATTTCTTCAGTTCATTCAATATAGATACTAGTCGAAATTATAGGAGAAGCATATCGGGTTGTCAATTTGCCGGCTATTGGCCGCAAACTCAAAAAGCCTTAGGGCTGATTCAGCTCGAAAAGGCGATAGATCCCCTCCCGCTGCTCAGCCGCAAGGCTTTTTCGTAAGCAGTGATAAACTGCAAAAAATTATCGTTTCACCCAGGCTCGCTCCAGGTTCATTTCCTGGATGCATTCCTCCGTGTCGTGCGTGTCATTGTCGATAAGCGGCGTGACCGCGTACGCATGCATCTCTTCCGCCGAATGGGTACGCAGAATCGGATCCAGCGCGTCCAGATCCATCGTACTTTCATCCAGCCAGCGCTCCATGTCCCCGGGAGATAGAATCGCCGGCATCCGGGCGTCGAATTCACCGATCAGCGGATTGGCATCCGTCATGACCAAGGTGCAGGTGCGCAGCGGCTCTCCACGGGTATCCCGCCAAATTTCATACAATCCGGCCACGCCGAACATGCCGCGGTTTTTCATCACTACACGGACAGGATAAGACTTCTTGCCTTCCCTCTTCCAGTAGTAAAATCCGTTGCAGGGGATCACGCAGCGCTGCTTGTCCACCATTTTCCGGTAGCTGGGGTTCTGGTGCACATTCCTGAGATCCGCATTGATTGCGTCTTTTCCCCAATAAGGGATAAAGCCCCAGCGGAATTCATCCAAAATCCGCGCCCCGTCCTGCTGGAGCACCACCGGCATATGCTGCGTCGGACTGATGTTGTAGCGGTTTTTATAGTAATACATCACCCGTTCGATTTGAAAATGCTCCTGAACCTCCGGCAGCTCGGCGGCCATGGAAAAACGTTGACACATGAAGCATCAGCCTCCCTTTACCCCGTATTGTTTGCCATTGGAGGGAAATTATTCATGTGCCCGCCGCTTGCACAACAAAAAAAACGGCCCCCTTCGCGGAGGGAACCGTTCTGACGTTTGGTTACTCGGAAAACACTGCCGGAGTTTCGGTCAGGTTCTCGCGTGATTATTTTCTTTATCATCTTTCTTATGAAGCAGCCGCTTCCAGGCCGCCCAAAGAGTTCGGGCTGAAGCAGCTCCATCGGAGGATCGATCAAGCTCTATAGATTACGTGTGACCAGCTGGTCCCGTTTAGGCCCAACGGATACGTATTTTACTTTCACCCTTGCGGTCACTTCGATGATCTCAATATACCGCTTCGCCGCCTCAGGCAGCTCTTCAAAGGAACGAATGCCGGTAATGTCACATTTCCAGCCCTTGTGATGCTGCAGAACCGGCTTGGCCTCATCCAGCTTCGCACTCACTGGAAACTGGTCGGTTACCGTCCCGTCTGCAAGCTGATACCCGATACATACAGGGATTTGGTCCAGGTACCCGAGTACGTCAAGATTCGTTAACGCGATCTCGGTGGCTCCTTGGATCATGCAGCCGTAGCGGGTTGCTACCGCATCGAACCAGCCCACGCGTCTCGGACGTCCGGTTAATACGCCGTATTCGCCCGCATCGCCCCCGCGCCGGCGCAGCTCCTCCGCTTCTTCGCCTGCCAGCTCGGTCACGAACGGGCCGGCACCGACGCAGCTCGAATAAGCTTTGACCACCGCCACCACTTGGGATATGGCATAAGGCGGAAGCCCGGCACCAACCGGCGCGAATCCCGCTAACGTTGAGGAAGACGTGGAGAACGGATAAATGCCGTGATCCGGGTCCCGCAGCGCTCCCAGCTGCCCTTCCAGCAAAATGCCTTCCCCTTTGCGATAGGCCTCATTCAGCATTTGGGCCGTATCGCACACGAACGGACGAATCTTCTCGCCCTGTTCCAGTAATTCAGGCATGAGATCCTCCGGAGTTAGAGGCTGATGGCCATAAAGATGTGTCAGCAGAACATTTTTGGCTTCCAGCATCTGTTGCAGCCGGCGCCGAAGTCTTTCTTCATCGTACAAATCGGCCACCTGCACACCGAGCTTGGCGTATTTATCAGCATAAAATGGAGCAATCCCCTGCTTTGTCGAACCAAAGCTCCGCGCCCCCAAGCGTTCCTCCTCCAGCTCATCCAGCAGCCGGTGAATCGGCAGGACGACCTGCGCCCGATCCGATATAGCCAGTTTCGGTTCGGGGACGCCCCTTGCCAGCAAGGCTTCCCGTTCGCTCACCAGCACGTTTACGTCCAGCGCCGTTCCAGTGCCAATCACATTCGTCACATGCGGATAAAATACGCCGGAAGGCAGCATATGCAGGCCGAATTTCCCGTATTCGTTAATAATCGTGTGCCCGGCATTGCTTCCGCCCTGATATCTCACCACATAAGATGATTTGGCTGCCAGCACATCCGTCATCTTGCCCTTTCCTTCATCGCCCCAGTTGGCTCCAACAATCGCTGTTACGGTCAATGGTTTGGCCTCCTCTTGTTTTCCTTTACAGCGATCATTATAATTTGGATTAGTTACATAAGTAAAATTGATATTAATAATGATCGATATAAATTGAGGTAATGACAATGAATATTCAAATGGAATGGTACCGTGTTTTTTACTGGACGGCCAAGCTTGGCAGTTTGACAAAGGCGGCAGAGCAGCTGCATATTACCCAGCCTGCGGTCAGCCATACGTTAAAGCAATTGGAAGGTGCTCTTGGCGGGGCTTTATTTTTCCGGTCAGCAAAAGGAGTCACATTAACCGCAGAAGGCGAAGTGTTGTACAGCTATGTGGAACAGGCTATGCAGATGCTGGACATCGGGGAGAAGAAGATGACCGAGATGCAGAATCTGCTGCTTGGGGAGATCCATATCGGAGCGAGCGACACCTTGTGCAAACATTACCTGCTGCCATGCCTCGAACAGTTCCACCAGCAGTATCCTGACATCAAGGTGCATGTCACGAACCGGACGACGCCGGAAACGATCACATTGTTAAAAGAAGGAAAAATCGACTTTGGGATCGTGAATCTGCCTGCGGACGACCCCAAAATCGATTTTCGGCCAAGCGCTCCCCAGCAGGACTGCCTTGTCGGGCATCCGAAGTATGCGGAATTAGCACGGCAGCCGCTGCCTTTGGCGGAGCTTCACCAGTACCCGCTGCTGCTTCTGGAACCGGGTGGAAGTACGCGCCGATTTCTTGACAGCTACGCCGGGGCGCACGGCACAACCCTTCATCCCGAATTCGAGCTGGGCAGCCTTGATCTCTTAGTGCAGTTTGCCCAGAGCGGATTTGGGCTCACCTTCATTACGCGCCAATTCATCACCGAAGAGCTAGCCTCGGGCAAGCTCGTAGAAATCCCTTTGACACCGCCGATTCCACTTCGGCACATCGGGATTGCGACGCTCAAAAACGTCCCTCTTTCGGCTGCATCCAAACGGTTTATCGGCTTTTTGTCGTAGCTGAAAACCGAAATGCAGGCCTGAGTTAACATTCACGGATGAGTAACGACGGTCGTGCGACCTGTTTTAAGCATCCATCGATTCCCGCCGGAGCAGACGAAAGCCGAAATCGCGCCCGAACAAGGGCGATAGTGCCTGCCATAGCATGCCGATCCCGGCATCTATCCGTTCCATATTTTCGGAGTCGCCAACATCCACCGGATCCAACCCGATGTCGCGGGACAACCGGGCAACCGTATCCTTTGCTTCGTCATCCTCCCCGCTGATATAAACGGTGGCATTGCCCTCCTCGTATCGGGGCTGGGCAAGCACTTCCCAAGTAAGGGTATGGAATGCCCGGACAACCCTGGCCTCCTGCGCCAGTCTACGCACCTCCATATCGGCCGACTGCCCGTCGAAACGGATGGTGCAGTTGATCAAAACTTTGCCGGCCAGAGCCCCGGCTTCCGCCAGCACCCTTTCCACTTGGTCCGCCATCACGGCCAGCAGGATGACTTCGCCAAAAGCAGCTGCTTCCCGAACGGTTCCTGCCTGTGCCTGAGGGCCGGCCTCCTGAAGCAGAGCTTGAATTCGCTCATGATACGGATCCCGAGTGCCGAACATCACCTCATGCCCCTCTGCGGCCCATTTTTTTCCGAGCGTTCCACCCATGTGTCCCGTTCCGATCACACCTATTTTCATGGTCATTCTCCTTTGCGATGGATAGATTGAGGGGGAGCAAGCCCCTCTCTCAAGCATTCTAATCGCTGGAGCCGTCTCCAGCGCAAGTCATGACATCAACATTTTTAATCCGGTAACCTCTTCCCTTATTCAGACGTCTTAGATAAAAAGGAGTGAACTTTGAATGAAAAAGATGATTGGGGCGATCACTGCGGCATGCTTGCTCATGTCAGGCTCGTCCGTCTATGCGGCTGTTCCGGACAAGGTATATATGGAAAATGTTGAAGTCCCGAACGCAACACCTATGCTGAAAGACGGGCGGGTGCTGGTCCCCTTGCGTACCTTAGCCAATTCCATCCATGCAACGGTTTCCTGGGATGCCAAAACCCAAACAGCGACCGTCCGCAAATGGTCGGAGAAGGTTGTGATTCCGCTTGGTAAAAACGCAGCTGTGGTGAAACAGGGAGATGGGTCGACGAAAATCAAGCTGGATGTGCCTATGCAGAAAATTCACAATCAAATGTATGTACCGCTGCGATTGTGGAGCGAATGGCTGGGGTACCGTCTGGAGGTGAAGGGCACGACGGTATCGTTTCAGTCTCCGCTGAATCCGATGCAGCTGGATGTGCTGAATTCAGGTGACCTGGCCGACGCCCGCCGGATGATGCTCGATATGAACAGTCGCCTGCATTATGAGCATGAAGCCTTGAGCAGCGAGCATACTTCCGAAGGGTTCAGCACCATCCTTCTCTTCCCTCAAGGGGTGGGCACCCGGTATTACGTCATCTCCGACAACCTGGTGTCTAGGATCGAGTTAAAAGGTGGGATGCAGATCGTCACCTGGCAGGCGCACATCTCGCCGGGCGTGAGACCTGTGGAGGAGCTGTTTGCACAGCAGAAATTTACGGACGCAACCGGACCGTTACCCTGGAAGGATACGACCTATTTTTATTACCGCGAAGGCAGCATTGTGAACATCAATACGTACACAGCGGGACGTCTGGATCCGGATGGAAAGCTGAACAAGCTGGCATATAAGCTGACGCAAGACGGGGAGATTCGGGAGCAGTCCGGAACCCTTACTCTAAAGCTCCCCGATGAGGTCCGGACAGATGTGAAGAAATGAATGTTGCATATAACTTCATGTAGATATTCATGCGGAGTCTATAAATCAAAAGTGCACCTAACTCAGCCATTCTGCCGAATTTCAGCTCGAATGAACTCGTTTAAGTGCACTTTTGCTTTTAAATCATATTTTGAAGCATCAATATGTGGCCTTCAAGATTTTTGCGGTACTCCTCACCAGCCGGATAAAAATACAATGTCTTGAAAAAGTTCATGACATTCGTTCTTGAGCGAAAAAAGTATAACGTGGCTCCCTCATCAGCATGAATCCGAACTAGATCATGAGCGATCCCTTGCAGCCAAAGGCCGAGATCCACTTCTCTACGATCTTTTCACATATCCTCTCGTATCCTGCTCCATTTCGAGATACTGGCAGACCCGTTCAAGGAGCCTGCTTACGGTATCTCGGTCAAGTCGGACTTCAATCTGGTCTTTCTGTAATACAGTAGCAGCAGCAAGTGCCGAAAATGAACGTTTAAACACCGAATCTGTGCACACTTCACCAATTTGATAAAATAAATGGTTATCATCAATAGCTTTAGTCAGAATATGCTCCAGTTGGTCTTCGTTAAAAAAATCGTTATGTATCCATCGGGCTAGTGTTCTGTATATGAGCTCGTCTCGAAGCCGGGGATCAGTCGCACCGATGTTCTCCAGCATAAAGGAGATCATTTCGTTGGCCAATTCACGCGTCATCGACTCCTTTGATATGGCTATTAACTCCTCAAGCCGCCTTTTCAACGCTACCTCCTCCCCACTTCCACCACGGACAAAATAACCTCTGCCATCTGTTCTTCGGACATAGTCCGCGGCTCTCGCGCCCACTGAATGGCCGGACCAAAAATAGCCCAACTAACGGCCCTTGCCCGTGCCTTAAGCTGCAATGGATCATCAATCGGATATCCAGGATCATTCCTCATCAACCCTGAGATATAACGGGTTAATTCTTCATGGATGGTCTCCTCCAAAATTGAAACCGGTACCCTGCTGGATGGCTGCCGGTGGCTATATTTACCCTCAAAGCACTGAAGAACGGCAATCACGATCTTTCGTGCTGTTTCGCGGTTCCACGGAGAATTCGGCGAAACGGCATTCATCAGCAGCTTGCCGAAGTTGTCCCGGATGACATGTTCCAGGAGCATATATTTATCCGTGTAATGGAAGTAAAACGTCCCCCGGCTCACATTCGCCCGTTCCGCGATATCCTGCACGCTCATGGCGGAAAAGCCCTTTTCCCGAATCATCTCGACGAAACCTTCCCGAAGCAGCTGACGTGTGCGCTCGATTCTGCGATCACCGTTTTTATCTGTGGATGCCATATCTATCCCTCCCATAGTTGGATATCGTTCATGATCAATGACCTACTGCTGAACAATTCTTCCTTACTGTTCAAAACTGAACACTGGCAGCGATTTGTATATGGTTCACTTCCTTGCGCCGACCTAAAATAATCATATCTCAACTGACTTCTGCGAAGAAAGGGATATCACCTTATGTTCTTGTGAATATCTACGTTCAACTATGAAAGGGGAAATTTAATGGTGGAAGAATATACAGCGGACACAATGCATGAAGCAAAAAGTGATCTTGACGGCAGATTCAACAACGCGATAACAGAACTTGTTGAAATCACCACGGCATACTTTTGGAACGGGCGGTCCAAGGAGGCGCTGCACATCCTGAATCAGCTTCTCCCGATCACCGGCATCTGCGAGGCGCAGCACCTACGTTTTCCGATTTTGCTGCAGCTTGGCAAAATACAAGCCAATGAATACGTCTACACTAACGCCGAACCGGAACCTATGTTTTCTATATTGAACGAAGCCAGGCGTCTCGCTGAGCAATCCAATGACCGAAAAGGCCTGGCCGATGCGCTAAGCTCCCTTGGTACGGCCCACTATTTTGTTGAACTGAATGCGAGCTCAACGATCGAGAGCACCGCAGGACAATATAAGGAGGCTTTGAATTATCATGAGCTGGCATTGAAGCTGAGGGTCGAAATTCAGGACAACCGCGGTATAAGCGAATCGTATTTTCAAATCGGTACCGTGTATGAACGCTGGCAAAAGAAGGAGATGGCCCTGAATTATTACGCCCGGGCAGCCCGAATCGCTGAGGAAAATCATTTTCCATTAGAGCAGAGCGAGCCTGCCCGCCACTTTGCTTTCCATGCGTTTCAATCCGGAGACCTGGACGAAGCGTTAAGGTTTGCACAGCACGCTTTATTCATGCGAGAAACAGCAGGGTTCAAGCCCCATTTGCCGCTGGATCATTTGCTGCTGAGCGACATTTACCTCAAACGCGGCCAGATCGAAACGGCTCGGCAGCATGCTGAAACCGCCACCCGCTTGGGAGAGGAGATGGGCTATCTAAGAGCCGTTTCCTCCTCCTGCCTCACCCTTGGCGATATTGAACTCACCCAACAAAGGGCTGATACCGCCCGTACTTATTATGAAAAAGCTCTCTATTTAGGGCATGAACTCAAGCTCCCACTTTCTGTTCACAGAGCAGAAGAAAGACTGGAACAATTGAACGATCGCACGTGAATCCATATGCTGAATTCCAGTAAATGTATGGTATACTGTTTTAAAAAACGAAACGGGGCGGCCGATGGATGACAGTATATATCGCACTGCTGCGGGGCATTAACGTTGGCGGACATAATCTGGTGAAAATGACCGAGCTCAAGAAAATGTTCGAAGACATGGGCTTTCACGATGTCAAAACGTATATTCAAAGCGGGAACGTCTTGTTTAAAAGCGATGAAGAGCCGCTTGGACTGAAGTCCAAAATGGAGCAGTTTTTGGAAAAGGCGATCGGCAAGCCGGTATCGGTCGCCCTGAAATCTGCGGAGGAAATGCAGAAGATCATTGCGGGATGTCCATATGACGCCTCTGCTTTGGGCGAAGGTGAGAGCATCCATGTCTCTATTCGCACCACCCAGCCCAGCCAAGAAGCGCTGGACAAGCTGGCGGCCTTAGACAAAGGCGGAGATGACTTCCACACCGACGGCGATGTCGTATACCTGATGCTTCGGCAAAGTATCCGGGACTCCAAGCTTGCCGCGAATTTGTCCAAGGCTGACGCTCCGGCTACGTCGCGAAACTGGAATACGATGAATAAGCTGAACGAGCTGGCCAAAACGTTGTAAGCAGCCAGCAGCCCGTCCACTGGAAATCTATCTAACGAAGAAGCTATCACGCCGGAAACACCCCGCTTTACCAAAAAAAGCAGGCAAAGGAACGTTCCCGTTCCGCTGCCTGCTTTTTCACGTCTTATGACATAGACCCGGCAAGTAGACTCGGCCCAGCCCAACTAAATACAAAACGACCGTTTACCCCTTTGTACCTCCCTGCAGCCCAAATCCTTTGGACATAAACTGCTGCGACAAAATATACAGCACGACCGACGGAAGCGCATAAAGCACGGAGAATGCCGCCAGCTTGCCGTAATCCGCCATGCCGTATTGGCCGAAAAACTGATACAGCTTGAGCGACGCCGGAAAGTTTTCCGGGGATTGCAGCAGGATGTAAGGGACGAAGAAATTGCCCCAGCTTCCAGAGAACGTAAAGATGGCTACGGTGCAGATCCCGGGGATCATGAGCGGGGCTACGACTTTGCGAATGCCAGTGAACACCGAGGCGCCGTCGACCCATGCGGCCTCCTCCATATCGTTCGGCACGGAATCCATGAAATTTTTCAGCATCCAAATGCCGTACGGCATCGAGGAAGCGACATAGAACAGAATGACGCCAAAGATATTGTTGTACAGCTTCAGGCTGAGAAACAGCTGATACACGGGAACCATGACCGCCGTAATCGGCAGCGAGGTCATGAACAGAATGGTCAGCATAAACGGTTTCTTATATTTCATTTGATACCGGGACAGTGGGTATGCGGCCAGCAGACCGAGAATGACAACGATGACGGCTTGGCCGAGTGACATGAAGAGACCGATCAGGAAAGCGCGCTGGTTCTCGCCATTCGTAATCACGGCGCCGTAGTTCGCACCGGTGAAACGAGTTGGCATTTTCAGCGACTGCAGCGCATTGGAATCGACGGACGCGACCAGCACCCACAGCAGCGGAAGCAAAAAGCAGATCCCGATGACGGTAAGGATCAAATACGGCAGAATACGGTAGATGAGATTGCGTTGTTTCGCGTTCATACGAAGTCTCCTTATTTATTGCTCTTTCATCGAGCGGATGTAGAACAAGCTCAGCACGATGCCCAGCAGGAGGAGTAGCAACGATATGGCCGTGCCGTACCCGAGCTGGTAATTGACGAAGGCCTGGTTGTACATAAAAATCGGCAGCGTCGTCGTCGACGTTCCCGGTCCCCCGCCCGTCATCGCATAGATCAGGCCAAAAACACCCAGCGTCTGCAGCGTGACGAGCATCATATTGGTCAGAATGGTGTCCTTTATGTAAGGGATGGTGATCCGGAACAAAATTTGCAGCCGGGAGGCGCCGTCGACGACGGCCGCTTCTTCGATCTCCGTCGGCACGTCGTCGAGTGCAGCCTGGAATACCAGCATCGAAAAGGCGGTGCCGTGCCAAATGTTCGCTAAAATGATGGTCAGCATCGGTACGGTATAAAGCCAGGTCACATCGGAGATCCCGACGAAGGAGAGAATGGCATTCAGCGTCCCTTCATCGCCGAAAAAGCTGTATAAGCACAGCGCGCAGACGATTTCCGGCGTGACCCATCCAGCCAAAACGATCGTGCCGATGATCCGGCGAAACAGCCGGTTTTTGTGCTTCATCAAGAGCGCAATGATAAATCCGAGCACTTGCTGGCCGATGACAGCCGAGCCGATCAGGAAGATCAGCGTGTTCCAAATGCTCACCCGGACCGTGGGGTCATGGAACATGCGGACATAGTTGTCGAAGCCGACGAATTTCAGTTCCTTGGCCGCTTCCCCCGTCAACGCCAGGTTGGTGAATGAATAGAAAAACGTTAACAGGATCGGATAAATGAAAAACACGAGCATGATCGCGATTGAAGGAAGCAGGAAGTAGAGCCACGTATACGACTTTCTTTTTTTGTACACCGAAGATACGGTCAAACTGCTCATCGAGGTTACGTCTCCTTCCCCTAAGCTGAAAATAAAACCGCTTGCCCACGCGCTTTTCCCGCCGGAAGCAGCAGCATGAGCAAGCTTTGATCCATTACTTCTCTACGATATGGTCCTCACCGACAATCCGGGTTACGTCCTGCGCGTACTTCTTCGCTGCATCCGCAGGCGAGGTTCCGGTGGCGACGCTTTCGACCATCGTCTGGATCTGCGTGGACACTTCCGGATATTTGTCCTGCGCCGGTCTGAATTCGGCATGCTGCAGGTATTCCGTGGCGATGCCGTTAAACGGCTGAGCCGTATATTCGGGATCCTTGGCGACGTCCGCACGGACGGTAATGTTGCCGGAAGCGATGACCAGCTTTTTCGTGTTGTCCTTGTTCAAAGCGTACTTAATGAAGTCCCATGCTTCGTCCTTATGCTGCGCGTTGCTCGGGATCGACAGCGCCCAGCCGCCGGCGAGCGTGATGGAACCCGGATCCTGGCCTTTGCTGGTCGGCATCGGGGCAAAGCCCAGCACGTCTTTATACTCCGGCCAAGGCGCAGCACCGGTATCAAAGTAGTTGCCGGTAATCCACGATCCGTCGAGCGAAATCGCCAGCTTGCCTTTCGGCAAATATTCGCGGGACGCGGTGTTGCCCGCCTGGCCGTTCAGCACTTTGGACAGCGGAGGTCCGAGCTTCTCCTTGTTCACTGTCTGGATGAAAGTCAACGCGTCGATGATGCCTTGGCTTTTGATGATCCATTTGCTCGTATCGTTGTCATAGAGACGCTCCCCGGTGCCATACAGCAGCATTTCGTACGTTTGCATCGAGGTGGCTTCCCCTGTCGCCTTGCCCATGTTCATCCAGATCGGCACGACATCTTTCGTTTTCTCTTTGATCGTCCGGGCCGCGTTCAGCACGTCGTCCCACGTTTTTGGCTGCCAATCCTCGGGAAGTCCCGCCTGTTTGAAAATCTCTTTGTTGTACCACAGTCCACGCGAATCGGTGTTGTACGGTACTCCGTACACCTTGCCGTCGCTGGCCGTAACCCCTTTTTTCATCGCCTCGATAAAGGAGCCGTTCGTCCAGTCCTCCCAAGCCTTGACCTTGTCATCCAGCGGTTCCAGGTAACCGGCGCTGGCATCGGAATTGAGGATAAACGTATCCTCCGTAACGATATCCGGAGCGGTGTCCTTGGACTTCAGCGCCAGAGCCACTTTGGCAAAATAATCCCCTTCGGACGCCTGAATCGGTGTCGGCTTGATTTCCACATCCTTGTTCGGATACGATTCGGACAGCTCTTTCAGCCATTTGTAGAACGTGCCTTTCTCCCCGATTCCGTCGTCCCGGTAAGTGATCGATATCGTCGTTTTCGTCTTGGTGGTTCCTTCGCCTGAAGAATCCGTATTGCCGGTAGTCGTGGTCGTAGTCGTATCCGTTCCCGGCTCCGCCGTCTTCGTGCCGCCGCTGCCGCTTGAGCAGCCTGCCATCGCCACCGTTAACGCGCAGAAGAGCGCGGTGGATCCGAGCAGCCATTTCTTTTTCCCTTTGACCATGCTTGCCCCTCCTTTTTGATGTAAAGCCTTGGGATCTCTGCCTTGAAGCCTTGGAGTAAAGCGCTTTACTATGTATGTGTATTAGCATTTCAGGTTTTCATAACAACATTTTGGGGATGGCCGGACAGAACCATTTCACTTACAGGATACCTGCAAATCTCTTCGATCTCCGCTTTCAACAAACCAATCCGCTGCTGCATCAACAAATTCAACACCTTCTCCCAGTTCCGCGTATTGCACACCCGCTGCACGAATCATTGATTGCCACCCAATGTAAGCGATATCTATAATGGGCATGAATTTTAGTTGACATTTCAAAAAGAGGAGGATGCTTGAGAAGAAGTAACGTCTGTTGAAGTCGTAAGCGGCTGGCTGCGATCGATTGCGATATGGTACGCAACTAACAGCTTCTCTTCGAAGAGGCTGTTTGGCTTGGTGTGAGAAGCTATACGGGATCAACAAAAAGACTGCCCTTACCCGGGCAGCCTCCTATCTCGAATTTATATTTTATCCACATGCAGCAGCTTGATTTGCTTGATCTCGTACGTATCCTCCAGCCTCTCTTCCGGGATAACACGCAGGCGGACCAGACTGGAAATTTTCGATCCGTCCGCTTTGGACATCAGCCGCCACAAATCCGGGTCCGGCAGCGCTTCGTACAGCTTCTGATCATCGTATTCCTTGCGAATTTGCGATACCAGCTTCACCTTGTAGGCACCAATCTCCAGCTGCTCGGCCTGCTGCTTCTCACAATAGGCTGTAATTTCTTCGCGAAGCTGCTTAAGCTCCTGCTCCGTTTCTCTCTGCCGCTGCTTCAGCAGGTAATACCTGTCTACGATCTTGTCCATCTTCCCACTCCCTTCTACCTACACCATATGTGCGCCGAAGCGGTTTTAGGATGGATTTTGCATCGCGGACGTGCCCATGGTACTGTGGGAATATCATACAAACGGAGAACGGATGAATATCCCATTTATTTGCATTTTTACTATAAAAAACGGAAGGCTGGCTCATCATATGCCCAAACTGGATTACATGCTGTCGCTGCTGTGGCTTTTGCGCTCGAGGGGTAAAATGACGGCGGAACAATTGGCCGAAGCGTTGGAAATCAGCGTCCGCACCGTCTACCGTTATGTCGACCTCCTATGCCAGAGCGGCGTTCCGGTCGTCGCGGAACCGGGTCATGGGGGCGGATACACTCTTCCGGACTCCTTTCGGGAGTCGCCGCTGTTTTTTGACACCAATGAATTGAAAGCGATGGCTCACAGCGCGCGGATCGCCTCCCAGGCAGGGTATCCGTTTGCGGACGCTCTGGAACATGCGCTCGATAAAATCAGCCACCGGCTGAATGAGGACCAAGGAGAACAATTAAGGCGCCACCAGGCCGGGCTGGAAGCCGTCCCCTATTCAACCAGCCGGGAGATTAAGCGGTTACTTTCCGACCTTGAAGAAGCGGCAGCCCATTCCCGTGTGTGCTGCATACAATATGCCAATACGACTGGAGATGCTGAGCGGATGCGCCGCATCCATCCCTACCGCTTGGCTTACCGGACGAACCGCTGGTATGTCGCCGCTTACTGTGAGCTGCGGGGTTCTGTCCGAATGTTTCGCGTCGACCGGATTGAGCAGCTGGAGGTAACGGAAGAAACGTTTGCGAGGCCGGAGGATGTTACGTTTATTGAGCTGGCCAGGGATACCTTGGCCGGTTATTC
The DNA here is from genome assembly GCF_025809195.1 of Paenibacillus sp. PSB04. Classification (NCBI taxonomy): domain Bacteria; kingdom Bacillati; phylum Bacillota; class Bacilli; order Caryophanales; family Paenibacillaceae; genus Paenibacillus; species Paenibacillus sp. PSB04. The sequence goes on along the minus strand of NZ_CP081301.1, from coordinate 4,394,679 downwards.
GAAAACGGATGCATCCTGGGTTACGGTGCGAATTGGCGGCGATTTCGATGTATTGGAGTCTATCGGGAATCAATATTTCGTGCAGCCGTTTCTGACCAAACACATGGACCGGGAGCTTCGGTTTGAAATGCCGCCCTCCGTGATGCTGACCTATATGCCCCACCTTCTTCTTTCCTTCGGTACGCTGGTATCTGTGCTGGAACCATCCCTGCTGGGAGAACGGATCGCCGAACTTTGTCACGAAATTGCCGAACATCATACAAGCCCTAAACTTCCCTGACAATCTAGCTGTCAGGGAAGTTGTCGTATGATGCGGTTATCCTGTAATACAAGAAAGGAGTATAACCTTATGAAATTGGATAATCGCAAGCTGGATTTAACCAAAGCGTACCCCTCGTATTATTCCGCCCCTCAAGTCCCGCAAAAATGCTATTTTGATGAGATCCCCTATCTCACGATTGACGGTGAGGGAGATCCAAACGGACCAGGATTTGCTGAAGCGACCGAAGCCCTCTATACCGTAGCTTATGGCATCAAAGGGATGTGTAAACAGGAGGAGCAGGATTTTACCGTGGCCAAGCTCGAAGGACTCTGGTGGGCAAGGTCCCATTCTGGACAAGACGCCATGTACGCTTCCAGGGAGGATTGGATGTGGAAGCTGCTGATCCGGATGCCGGACTATGTATCGGGCGAACGATTCGAAGAAGCCCGGATGCTGGCAGTGAACAAGAAACCGCATCTTGCCCCCCTTCGCTTCGTGAGCTTCGAACGCCTGTATGAGGGCGATTGTGTGCAGATGCTGCATGTCGGTCCGTTCAGTGCCGAGCCGGAAACGATCCGGCAGATTTTCGAGTATATCGAGGCCCAGCGCCTGACACCTAAAGGGCGGCATCACGAAATTTATTTGTCGGATCCGCGCAGAACACCCCCTCATAAAATGAGAACCATCCTGCGGCATCCTGTCACCCAGCAGGAGAACTGATCAGGTCCCCTGAGCCGCAGGGGGACTTTTCGATCCTCTTGGCCTCCCGTCTCATGGGAGATCAAGAGGATTTTTGTCTTTCGGTCTTTCGCATTTCCCTCTTTCTTTAGTCCTACGATAACGATTCTATAAACCTATCTAACCGATGGGATAAGGCAAAAAATATCTGTTATGCCACAGAAAGCGCCGTTTTGGAGCATTTCGACACCTCTGCTCGACAGCAAACGCCCACCCTGCCCAAAGTACCTATCAACCTTTTGTCTCATCCCAATAGAATGCAAAAATTGTAAAATGAAAAATGTATTTTACTAGTGTTCAATTAGTTTCGCGCAAAGGAGGATCGTTTTTTCGGCATGATTTCCTATCTCATTCGATAAAGGAGGACATCTTTTGAAAAAAGGTTCATCGACCATCCGTACTTATTCGACGCTGTTGTTAAGTGCCTTGCTGGCTATTGGTGTCGCCTATCCGAACGCCAGCGTGTCGGCGGCTGCTGCACCCGATCTACGTTCGGCCGACCATTCGGCCATTCATCTGGAATCTTCCCTGCGCCAAGGGGACTGGAAGCTTAACCCTCCGGCCCAAGGTACTTCATCCCCTGTTCAAAGCCTGGCGGCTGCGGCGCCGGATGAGCCCCAAAACTTCGTAGATCCTTCGGACAGCAGCGAACCGGTAACGGTCATCGTTCAGCTGAAGAACGATCCGCTTAAGGTCTATGAGGCCAAACCGGGAGCACAGGCCCGTTCATCCCTCGGCAGTTACAACAGCATTTTGAATCAGGAGCACAGCGCCTTTAAATCGGCAGCTTTATCGAAAACCGGCGCCAAATTCAAACGGGAATATTCCAAAGTGTTTAACGGTTATTCCGTGACGCTCCCGGCGAACGAAGTGGACAAGCTGCTGACACTGCCGAACGTCAAAGCGGTCTTCCCGAATGAGGAAATGCACGCCCTGCCGGTTGCGGACGGGCATGAAATGACGCCGAACATGGATGAAAGCGCTCCGCTGATCGGTGCGGAAGACATGTGGGATTCGGGATATGACGGAGAAGGCGTTAAGGTCGGCGTCATTGATACCGGTATCGACTACAATCATCCCAGCTTGAAGGACGCCTACAAAGGCGGATATGACTTTGTCGACAACGATGCCGATCCGATGGAGACGCTCCCGGATCCAAGCAAGCCGCTCGACAGCAATGGCAACACCTATGATACGTATCATGGAACGCATGTCTCCGGAACGGTTGCCGGACGAGGCGACCCTGAGCACCCCGATGCGGGCAAGGGCTGGGTCCGCGGCGTAGCGCCGGGATCGGATCTGTACGTATACCGCGTACTCGGTCCTTATGGCAGCGGCTCGACCGAAAACGTCATTGCCGGGATTGAAAAGGCAGTCAGCGACGGAATGGATGTCATTAACCTGTCGCTGGGTTCCAATATGAACAACTCGTATACGCCGGATGCCATCGCAGCGGACAACGCGGCGCTGGCGGGAGTCACCGTCGTTATCTCCAACGGCAATGAAGGACCGGATGCGGAAACGGTTGGCAGCCCGGCTGCGGCACAGCTGGCCATTTCCGTTGGCGCCTCGACGCCGCCGCTCCAAACGCCGATTTTCACTTCCGACACCATCGGCATTACTTACGCCCAGCTGGCGGCGACATCGCCGAAGCTGGAAACGGAAGGTGCGGACTTGGAGCTTGTGGACGCCGGCCTCGGCCGTACTTCCGATTACGCCAACATTGACGTCAAGGGCAAAACGGCGTTTGTGCAGCGCGGAGAAATCTCCTTCGCTGAGAAAGCGCAAAACGCGGCCGCCAACGGCGCCGTGGCCGTCATCATTTACAATAACGTGCCAGGCGAAATCGGCGGAGCTACGCTAAATGGCGCCGAAGACGTCGTGCCGGCTTATACGATCAGCCAGGAAAGCGGCAAGAAGCTGAAGAGCGAGATTGCCAAAGGCAATAACCACGTAACGTTCGGCTATAAAGCCGAAGTCGACCTGCTCGCAGACCTAAGCTCCAGAGGTCCTGCTCTGCCGAATTATACGATCAAGCCGGACATTACCGCACCTGGCGTGGGCATCAAGTCTTCCATTCCAGCGTTTGGCGGTGACTATACCAACGCTTACGAGGAACTGCAAGGCACAAGCATGGCCGCTCCGCATGTGGCGGGTTCGGCTGCCCTCATGCTGGAGAAGACGCGCGAAGAAGGTCTTCAGCTGAAGCCGGATGACGTGAAGGCTCTGCTTACGAACAATGCGGTTCTGATTAAAGACCGGGATAACCGTGAGTATGGCACCAACGAGCAAGGCGCCGGCCGCGTTGACCTGAAAAATTCTTCCGAGGCGGATGCCATCGTTAAGGTGGAAGAATCGCTTCCGGCTCAGCTTCAGGACGATACCCACCAAACCTCGTACTCCGGCAGCATTTCTTTCGGTCTGCAGGGTGCAGGAGCGGACGTCACCCGCAAGCTGACGGTGGAAAATATTGCGAATACGGATCAGTCCTATTCGATTGAGGTCAAATGGAATCACGGCGGAGGGCCAGTGTTGACACCGGCAGCGGAATCGGTAAGCCTGTCCGCAGGTCAATCGACTGCCGATCTGAACGTATCCCTGAACATTCCGGAAGGAACCGCAGATGGCCTGTATGACGGTCAGCTGATCTTTACACAAGCCGGAAACGGGCATGTCCTTCATGTGCCGTTCAGCGTGTATGTCGGCGAAACTTATAACCTAGCCGATATTTCGAACGTAGAACTCGATCCGATTTACCTGTCCAGCACCAACGAAGGCAAAGGCTCAACCCTTTATTATGCACTCAATAAAAAATTGGTGGATTACGAATTCGACGTCTACCGTTTTGATGACGAAGGGAACGGCGAGTACGTAGGATATATCTATGACCGCGACTTCCAGAACAAGCTGGACCCGTTCTATTACTCCTATGAATGGGACGGCAAGGTGGATATCGCTACCACACCAGGAAAGAAACGCGTGTACCTTGATCCGGAAGGTGTATACGGCATCGTTCCGGTAACGGTCGAGGAAGGCGACAAAACCGCCGAAGTAGTGACCGACTCGCTGTCGCAGTTCCTGGTTGACAACACTGCACCGGATGCCTCGGTGCCGGATGAACTGGTCGTCAATCCGGATAAGCCGAACGTCGGCTTGCTTCAAGGAACGATTAACGGAGATTTGCTGCTGGATTACTTCTACGACGGCACGAATCTGCAGGATCTGATCCACATAAAGGCAACGAATACGGTCTCCAAAACAAAACTCTGCAAAGAATATCCGGCAACAATCGATGAGGAAGGTAACTATACGATTGCAGTTCCGTTAGAAGACGGTCTGAATACGATCGACCTTTACGTCACGGACGATGCCGGCAACGGATCTTCAAAACCAGTTAAAACCTATAAGTACACGGCAAAGCCAGAAACGCCAAAAAATACAGATGTATCCCTTTCAACACCAAATCAAGCAAAGGTGAATGAGCCATTCGATGTAAAAGTTGATTTTAAAGGTTCTGAAGAAATCCAAGCCATGACGGTAAACGTAACTTACGATGTGTATACTGAACTGGATCACATCACGCCGGTCATTGATGGAACTTCAAACGGCCCTGTTGAGCCGCTAACGAGCCCTGAGTCGACAGACACAAAGGATGGAAAAAAGACAGCGACCTTTGGCATTCAATTTAATCACCCTGTCAAAGAAGGTACACTTGCAGAATTCACCTTTAAAGGAACAAAAGCGGGGCAATACGATTTTGAAGTTACGAAAGCTACCCTGTTGAATGCAGAGGGAAAAGAAGTTCAAACCGGTCAGTTCACAGGCACAAGCATTGAGGTAACTCCTGCGGAAGAACCAGATGGTTCTCAGACTCCAGATCAAGTAACGGGTACAGATCCAAATCAGGCACCTGATTCCGAGCAGATCCAAGCAGATGAACCTGTCACCCAGCCGGACCCCGGCTTGACTGATGATGTAACAGGCTCCTTTGAAGTCAAGGCAGCCAAGTTAGACGCTTCGGCTTCAACACCTGCCGCCGAAGAAGTGACTGCGGAACAAGACGTCGCATCTACAGCGATTCCTTGCACGACACCTGACCCGGATCCGGGTCCAGGCCCAGATCCAAACCCTAATCCAAATCCTGATCCAGACCCAGACCCAAATCCAAATCCGAATCCTGGAACAGGTAGTTCGGGTGGAGGCTCGGTATCCAATAGTTCTAGCATCGTGACTCCCACCGTACCTGCTGGCAAAAAGCTTATCGCTGGTTCACTGGTCGAGCAGGGCTCCGGAGATCAAAAAACGGCTTCGTTATCGATAGACGCGGCATATGTAACGAATCAATTGAGCAATGCCGATACCAAAGCCGTGACTTTGGATATCAGCGATACCGACGTTGAGACCTATCGTACGCTCAATATCCAGCTTAGCAAAGCGGTAGCCGATCAGCTGACGAAAAGCAATAAAGGTTTGATCATTAAAGGAAAAAGCTTGGAACTGTCGGTTCCGGCAGATGATTTGTCCAGCTTTATTACATCTAACGGGTTAACCATTGGTCTGGGATACTCATCCAATCCGGCTGGTACTGCTCAATCGCCAACCGGCGGGACAACAAACTTCGTGTCCGGAGCGCTTGTCTTGAGCGAACCTGCAGCTTCGCTGGCTTCACCGGTCACTGTGACCTTGCAGCTGGATCCTGCAAAAATCAAAAACCGGAACAAAGTAGGCATTTTCAGCGTGGATTCTAACAATCTTTGGACTTACCTGAAGCCAGGAAGCAACTCGGCAAATTCGGTAACGTTCTCTTTAAACAAATCCGGTTCGTATGCCGCATTTGAATCCAACAAAACGTTTGCCGATTTGAACAATCATTGGGCCAAGGACGAAATCGAAGTCATTGCCTCCCATTATCTTGCTACAGGCAAAGATACGACTGAAACCTACAAACCTAATGATCAAGTAACACAAGCAGAATTTCTTACGCTCCTTGACCGCCTTTTGAACACAGGAAAAACTTGGGGTGACCGTACTGCCGAAACGGGTGCTGCCCATTCACTGACACGGGAAGAACTGGCAGTGCTCCTCGCTCAAGCACTCAAGGCAGATCTTTCGAACTCGAACGCCACTGAACTAGCATTTACCGATCAAAACAGCATTCAGCCATCGGCATTAAACGCGATTGCATATGCTGTGAAGCAAGGTTATCTGCAGGGTAACCCGGATCACTCCTTCGACCCCAAAGGAAAACTCACACGGGCTCAAGCAGGCATTATTCTTTACCGGGTTTTACAGGACATTCAATCCAAATAAAATCGATAAAACAGGCGCTGACGGGATCTTTTCCCGCAGCGCCTGTTCATTTTATTCAATCATATTAATTCAGCGCTTCCCCCGCCCCAAACCGTTCCCGCGATCAATCGGCGCAAATCTTGTACCCGGTTCGGCGTCTCCGCCGTCGAGTGGCTCAGCTTGTCGCATAAGGCGACCAGGTCCTCCAGATGGGACAGAAGCCTCCATTTCTTTTCCAGAACCATTCCCTCCACCTCGTAAGCCTTTATGAAGTGCTGTTCGATCCACGAACCGTTCGCCTCATAACGCAGTATATTGCCCAGATCCGCATGCCGGTTCCAGGCAAAAGCTTCCTTCCAGTCGAGCACGGTGAAACAAAGTACCCTCGGAACCTTTCTCCATCAGAATATTTAAGCCATTATAATCGGAGTGCTCGAATACCTACATTTAAGCTTGATCTTTAAGTTAACATCATATTAATTATGGTTTTTCGCAGCTCCTTTTTTCCAAATGATCTGTTGTTAAGTACGTTGTAATGGTGATATAGCTCGGATCATCTAGGGTCGGTGTTGTGATGATTTTTCTATTATGAATTTTTCATATAGTGAGTTTTTGGAACAAAACTACTCAATTTACCCAGTCTTAAGTTGACCTAGCAGCAAAAGTACGCTTCTTTCGCCTTCAACAGCCGTGTTCCTTCCCACCAGGCTATCCGTAGACGATCGTTTCATCGACAACCGTCATCCGAACTTTATTTTCCAAAATGGTTTCCGGCGGTTCGCCGAACGGGTCCCGTTCCAGAACGGTAAAATCAGCGGCGTATCCCCGCTGAATCCGTCCCCGGTCTAGTTCATGCCCTGCTGCATAGGCACTGCCTGTCGTATACAGCGAGATCGCTTCATACATGCTGAGCCGCTCATCGGAACCATACACGGTCCTCTGATCGTCCCCCGGCTTCATACGGGTTACGGCAGCGTATATGCCAAGAAGAGGCGAGACGCTTTCGATCGGCGCATCCGATCCGCCGGCACAAGGAATCCCGCTGCGAAGCAGTGTCTGCCAAGCGTATACATGCAGCCCCTTCGCATCGCCGACCCGGTCCAGCACCCACGGAAAATCAGAGGTGACAAAGCTCGGCTGAATGTCGACGATAGCAGGCAGCCCCTTCAGCTGCGCCAGCAGCTCATCCCGCAAAATCTGCCCGTGAATCAGCCGGTCCCTCCTGCCCGCCGGGCATGGATATGCGGCCAATGCGTGCAGCACCTTCTCTGCGGCCCCGTCGCCAATGGCATGCGCAGCCGCCGCAAGCCCAGCGCTTCTTGCCTTGGCCACCAGCCGGTTAAGCTCCTCATCCGAATGAACGGCCACGCCGCTCGTGGCTGGATCATCTGCGTAGGGGCGGCTGAGCAAGGCCGTTCTTCCGCCCAGGGATCCGTCCGCAAACAGCTTCATCGCCCCGTATTCGAGGAACTCGGATTCAGGCACAAGCCGCCTTCCTTCCTCGAGCCATTCATCGAGCGCAAGATGGTGGATCAGAAGATGCGTTCTGAATTTCTTTTGCCCCTCCGTAATGACCTTTTGGAACGCTTGCAGCGTTCGGGTACAGCCGCCATAGTAGCTCAGATCTTCCGTATGGCAGCCGGTGATCCCCTGTCTCCAGCAGTCCTCAATGGCCATTGTCAGCGCAGTCTCCAGGTAGCTCTGAGTCACGCCGGGTATCCGGTGCAGGATCAGATCCTGGGCCTGCTCCTTAAAAATACCGTTTAAGCGTCCGTCACTGCCTTTTCCCGCGACGCCGCCGCTTGGCACCTCTGTGTCTTCATTAACGCCGGTCTCCTGCAGGGCCAGTGTATTGACGGTCAGCACGTGCCGGCAGACGCGCCGCAGCATTACGGGGTGGTTCGGAGCGGCCCAGTCCAGCTCCACCCTAGTCGGGAGGAGCGCTTCCTCCCACTCATTTTCGTTCCATCCTTCCCCGATGATCCACGTGCCTGGCGGAAGGCGCCGGGCTTGTCCGGCAATCTTGTCCAGCAGCTCGCCCCGGCGCTTCAGACCGGAAAGCTGCAGCTTGAGAAAGGTCTCCCCGTGGCCGATCAAGTGAATATGACTGTCCACAAATCCCGGGAACAGGGTGCCCCCGCCAAGATCGATCACCTCGTCGATCCGGCCGTGAAATCTCTCTTTCAGTTCCCGCGTATCGCCAGCATCTATGATGCGTCCTCCTTCGGTCAATACCGCTTCAACCGTCTTATGTTCCTGTTCCATCGTGTAGATGGTTCCGTTCGTCCAGCACTTGGCCATGACGCTCCCTCCTCTATCGCTTACATTGCTCAATCATCGATATATCTGACTGCTACAAGAATAGCACAAAAAAAGCAGCCGGTCCCTTGACCGCTGCTTCCTCATTTAGATGAATCTATCGCTCAATGCATGATGTATTTCCAGATCAGCCAGCATATCAGCACACAAATCCACGAAATAAAACCGAAGATCGTAACAATTTTGTTTTCGCTCCATCCATATTTCAGACTGAAATGGAAATGGATCGGGGTCATTCGAAATAACCGCAGCTTCGTCTTTTTGTAATACCACACCTGCAAAATGACCGACAACTGCTCCGCAAGATAGATAAAAAACAGGATCGGGATCAATATTTCAACCTTTTCAATGACGGCCAAAATGGAAAGCGACCCTCCGATCGCCATCGATCCCGTGTCCCCCATAAACGCCCTTGCCGGATAGATGTTGTAAAGAAAAAGTCCAAGCAGACAGCCGATCATCACCAGCGAAAAAGTCTGCACCTCAGGTTTGTCCGAAATCAAAAAGAAGAAAAAATAAGTCGGAATCGCCACATTGATCAGCAGCCCGTCCAATCCATCCGTAAAGTTGATCGCATTCGCAGAACCTACCACAAACAGCAGTATGATGGCCACATATACGTAAATAGGCAGCTGCAGATGGTATCCTTGAAACAGCGCGATATCACTCGATACGCCAAACGAATGGAGCAGTACATACAACAGAATTCCCGTAAAAGCAAATTGAAGCACCAGCTTCGTACGGCCGGAGATGCCGGCCGGGTCTTGCCAGAAGGCCTTTTTAAAGTCATCGAGAAAGCCGACCGAGCTGAACAACAGAAACGCAGCGCACAGGAGCAGCATAAGGGATGCCGGTTGTGATTGCAGCGAAATCGCTACCCCGATCAGCAGGATTAATCCGGCCATCAGCGGCGTACCGCGTTTGGCTTGATGATCTGCCGGAAGCTCAGCGCGGATCGGCTGCGTCAGCTTCAGCCTGCGCAAGGTCCAAATCAGCAATGGCGTCAGTACGGCAACCAGAAGGAAAGATAAGCCGGAAACAGCCATAATTCCATACATATGACGAACCCCTTCTCATTGAAAAATATGGTTTCCTTACATTATAAATAATTCGGATAAGTAGACAAACATTCCCCGAAGTCAAAATCTCTTAGCGATCATTTTGCTTGTGAAAGCCATCTATGGAAAATATGTACCTTGATATGTACCTTCTACATCATCCGTTACTTACTATGAGCAGCGTCCTCTTTTTCGGTATACAGCGGCAATGTAATGATAAAAGTAGTTCCTTCGCCTTCCTTGCTTTCAATCGAAATCTGTCCGTTCATCTCGCGTATGATATTGAAAGTGACCATGGTTCCGAGCCCCGTGCCTTTTAACTTGGTGGAGTAATAAGGGGATCCCAGTCTTTGAATCTGCTCTTTCGTCATGCCTACACCTGTATCCGAGATATAGATTCTGGCTTTGTTGTCGCTTTCGTCCACAAAGTATTTAATCGTTAATGTACCGCCGTCAGGCATCGCTTCAACCGCATTTTTGCACAAATTAATGATAGCTTGCCTTAACTTGGATTTGTCTCCATAAATGGTACCGGATGAATGAAATTCGGTGACCATTTTCACATTTTGTAAATTAGCATAGGAGCTCAGCACATGGGAGGTTTCCAAAAACTCTTCGTTCAGTGAAATCGTTTCCAATTTCTGGTTTTGAGGTTTGGCTAACGACAGGTAATCGGAAATGATCGATCCCGCCCGATCCAATTCCACAAGGGTAATGAGGGAAAATTCTTTACGCTTCTGATCCGTTAAGGACGGCTCACCCAATAGTTGAACAAATCCCCGCACAGTTGTGAGCGGATTTCGTACTTCATGAGCGACCGATGCGGCGATTTCGCTGACGACCTTCAGCTTCTCGGCTTCGATCATCTCTTCTTGAATTTTGACGTCGCGACGGACCGTTTCCAATATGTACACCAATAGAACCGATATCGCGCACTGCATCAGAACGATTGGCAGGGATGGCACAAAGGAGTGCAGGAAATACGATGGATTGCTATCCAGCAAATAATAAATATTTAAGACGGTAATCCGTAGAAAAAAGCAAAGGCCCAACACGATCAGCATCCGCTTCATGAAGCTCCCACGGTTAAATGCTGGAATCGCCAGGTATACGAGCACCAATGTAGGCAATAGGGACAACGTATAATAAACAATATGAATGTCACCCAATACTTGTCGATAAATAATTGCGCTGGCGAATAACAGTAAGGCGCTGTACACCCCGCCGTATAAGGAGCCCACCACAAGCGGTATTCCCCGCAAATCTAAAAACGTATTAAACACTTTGACGGGGAACGACATTGTAATAATTATAGGTATAAGAAACAGCAGGAAATAGAGCACGGTTTTATTCGATTTACACACAAAACGGTAGAACATGATAGGCAGTAATATAATGAATACATTGAGGATTAGGTTGGATTCGATATGCATTCCCTGTAGCCCCTTCGATTGTGGTAAATAAGCATTCTCGGGGCCCAGGATAAATTCCTTCTCATTAAATTGTAAATTTTTCCGCATCCTCGCTCATTATGCATGATCTATAAAAAACAGCGCGTGACCATAGTGCTTCATGAACCTTTTATAATCGGCCGATTCCTTTAAGACAATGATTGTGGAATAAGCATTTACTTTTCGCCGTTTTAGTCTGGCGAACAGTCCTTTCTGTTCGATACAGTAAAATTTGCCTCTTTCATATTCAATAAGAAGAGGCGGAAGATCCGCAGCGTAATCATCTGCTTCAGCCGAATCATCTGCCTCTAGCTTTATTCCATCCATCTGAATCAGGCGTAATGGAAACTTAACGACGCCAAAATAGTGATTCTTCTCTCCTGAATAATCATGGAGAGCCGAAGCCACCTGCCTCGTAAGCATCAGGTAGCACTGAATCCATTCTTCCAGCAGCCCGTTATTCGCATATTGTACTGCCGAGCGTACCGTCGGAGCATAAGTGATATGCCTGTCATGTTTCTTCGAATAAATGATTTTCTTTATGGAATCCAGGGATAAGAAGTACTCGTCCGCAAGCTCCGAAACCGTCATCCCGTTGGCATATTTGTTGCGGATCATCACATTTCGCCTCTGCAGGCGATCCCGGTAGCCGGACGTTTCTCCCCAGCCTTTTTTCTCCTCACCCTTCGGTATATACAGCAGTTTCCCGGCGGCGTATTTCTGGATTTCTTTCAGCAGCTCCTCAGGCAGGACCTCGCCGGCATTTTCATATTTCATACGATCACCTTTTATATAGCGTAAATTCGATCCTTCAGTTCGCTGATGGATTTCATGATGGACATGCACGATTCCTCGTCATCGATCGACGCATGCCACCGCAACACATCGATTCCCTTATAATACGCCATACATAAAAATCTTTCTTTAAAATCCGGGATGACGATGTTTCGTTTACCGCAATATTCGAATAACAATTCTGGGATGTTCAAATAGGGCTTATTTAAGTCCATAATGGCAAAATCCAGAAGGAAATCGCATATGCCGGACCGGCTCCAGTCCGGGAAACCAACCTGCGTTTTTCCATCGGTAATCATAATTTCAAAAAACGTATTATTGTTCACTAAATAACGTCTGCCTTCACAATACTCGATTCTGGCTTCCATCTCCATCAAGTATTTGTCGACAAAATCACGATCCAGAAGCGTCGTATCATAGAGCTCTTTCCAATGATACCAATACCCTTCTTTATCATTCGCGAATGTGTCAACGAGAAACTCCCTGCAGGTGCTGTACTCCGTTTTACAATTCTCATCGAACTCACCGTAGCCTTCGACGCCCGTTATATCTGATGCGCTGATTTTTAAGATGCTGTCAAAAAACAATTCGTAGACTTTGGCAAATTGCTGCGGATTTAACGCATCGGCGGGAAATCCGTTTGGTGTCATGCTCACCTGTTCGGAAAGCATGGACTTAATGATATGATCTTTACTCATGTGCAGATCTCCTTTACATACACAAATGATTGATGTTTCAGTATCAGCTGCGCGCCCCTGATCTGTCGTAATCATACCACTTGATCATGTAACGGATATAGGCAATGAATAGGTTAAGTCAACTTTACCCTCGAATGAGGCTAGTACAGCAGCGCCGCTTGTCTTTTATAGTGATCTTCGATCACCATACAGGCCATAGCTTCAATCACGGGTACAACCCGCGGACAGATGCACGGATCATGCCTTCCGATCGTTGTGATTTCCCTTTCGTTTCCTTCCGTATCTACGGTTCGCTGGGGCTTGGAAATCGACGAAGTCGGTTTCACGACAACCCGGAAAATGATGTCGGCCCCGGTGCTGATTCCACCGATAACGCCTCCGGCATGGTTCGTGATGAACCCGTTCTCGTCCATTTGATCGTTGTGTTCGCTTCCCAGCATGGATGCCGCCTGGAAACCGGTTCCGAACTCGATCCCTTTGATCGCGCCGATCGAAAGCATGGCCTTGGCCAGATCGGCGTCCAGCTTATCAAACACAGGCTCCCCAAGCCCTGCCGCAGCGCCGCTGATCCGGCATTCAACGATGCCGCCGCAGCTGTCGCCCTCTGCCGCGAGTTGTTCGATCCGCTCAATCATCTTCGCCGCCGCTTCAGGATCACAGGCGCGAACAGGATTTCGTTCGATGGCATCGGGATGGAAGGCTTCGCAGCGGATTCCGGCGACCTCGGTCGTGTAGGCCATGACGGAGACTCCCCGCCGTTCCAGCAGTTTCCGCGCAACCGCTCCGGCCGCGACCCGTGCCGCAGTTTCCCTTCCGGAAGCCCTCCCGCTGCCCCGGTAGTCCCGAATGCCATATTTCTGATCGTAAGAAAAATCCGCGTGCCCCGGGCGATACATCTGTTTGATGTCATCGTATGCGGACGGACGCATGTCCGTATTGTTCAACATCACGCTGAGCGGAGTCCCTGTTGTCCGGCCTTCAAACACACCGGATAAAATCCGGACCTTATCATATTCTTTACGCGGCGTTGTGACCGAAGACTGTCCCGGCTTTCTGCGGTCCATCTGAACCTGAATATCGTCCTCGTTCAGTTCAAGGCCTGGAGTGACGCCTTCAATAATGACGCCAATGGCTTCTCCATGCGATTCACCAAACGTCGTCATTTTAAACCGTTCGCCAAAAGTACTTCCCGGCATAAAAATCCCCCTCATATATCATGTAGTGTCGTTATGTACTAGTTTAGAGGTATACTTGTAATAAATGAAATTGTAATATTCGACTCTTGCCATAGAATGGATTGATGCCAAATGATGATTAACACGGAATGGTACCGGATTTTTCTTCACGCTTCGGAAACCTTGAATATGACGAAAGCCGCCCAGCGCTTAAATATGACACAGCCCTCCGTCAGTTATGCGATCAAGCAGCTGGAAGACGCGCTTGGAGTTAAGCTGTTCGACCGCTTATCCAAAGGAATCGTTTTAACAGAAGAAGGGCATGCCTTGTACGATCAAGTCAGACAAGTATTCGATAAACTGGATTACGCCGAACGATACATGAAGCAGCTGGGACAGCTGAACGAAGGGCGGTTGCGGATCGGTGCCAACGGAGCGATCATCCGCGACTATATCGTTCCTCTACTCGATATTTTCCGGTCCCAATACCCCAACATCCGGGTTCAAGTCTCGCAGCAAAAGACCGGTCAGATATTGGAGCAGTTACAGCAGGGCTTACTTGATCTGGGCTACGTTTATCTTCCAGTGAAGGATGCGGAAATTCAGGTCGTGGATACTTTTGTCTCGCCGTATGGTGTGGTGGCGGGGAAACCCTTTGCCGCTCTGGCAGAAGCCCCCTTGTCCGCTGCACAATTGGCCGAGCTTCCCCTGTTAATGCTGTCCCAGGGAAGTGCGACCCGCTCCTATATCGAAGCCTGGTTTCAGTCCCAAGGCGTGGAAGCGGCGGCCGATTTCGAGCTGAACAGCTTGGATATGCTGGCGGAGTTTGCCGAGCGGGGGTATGGCGCAGCTATTTTGCCGAGAGCGTTTGTAGCTTCTAAAATCGATGAGGGCGCTTTATTGGAGCTTTCTATGGAAGTTCCGCTGCCGGACCGGCACGTAGGCGTAGCTGTCAGAAAGCATTCGTCTCTGTCGCTCGCCGCAGAGGCCTTTTTGAACATACAAAGCAGCCGGTCTCTTTGACCGGCTGTCCTCGCCCCGTTCCAATTATGAACGTGCATCCATTTTTGATTTCCTGTAAGCAAGTGGTGTCATCTTCATTGCCTTTCTGAATTTTTCTATAAAGTAGCTGGTGCTGTTAAATCCAACTTGGTAGGCCACCTCGGTAATGCTGGAATCAGCTTGCTGCAGGAGGACTGCGCTTTTCTGAAGTCTGTAATCAGTCACATAATTCAGCGGAGTCGTATGGAGCATTCGCTTAAAATAGCGGCAGCATTCCGAGCGGCTCAATTGACCGGCTCTGGCAATATCATTTAACGCGATTTTTTCGGCGTAATGGTTATCGATCCAGCTCAACATCTGCTTCATCCGCTCGTTTTTTACAGCTTCCACCTGGTCATATTGCAGTTGAAATCCGTTCAGGATCAGGTTTTTCCAAATGAAAGTCAGCTGCATCGTCATATCCAGTTCAAAGTATGGCGGTTGACGCTGAATCCATTGATGAATGTTCACCAAGGCATCTAAAATATTGGCGCCCCAAGCCTGATTAGGGTCGATGTATAAATAAGGCAGATTGGTCGCTTGAATATATGGAGCCACATAGGCTGCATATAGCTCCCGTGATACGACAAAGTCAGGTGAGACATTGAGGCAAATATACACGCAGCCCGATGCGTTCCGATCTTCCGCCATGTGCAGGCAGCCGCTGTTGATGAAGACCCCTTCCCCTTGCCGAACAACGAGCTTCTCTTCGTTAATTTGGAACTCGGCTTCCCCTTGGACAACCCGAACGAATTGCAATTCATCATGCCAATGAAGCGGAATATGTCCGTGTATGTTTTGGTTAATCGTCGTTTCGTAGCATGCAACCGGAAGCACGACCGTCCGGTGCTCGGTTAATTCCTTCAAATTGCCGCCAATCCTGAAATCTTTAATTTGCAAATAACCCCCACCTCAATATTGTTATATTTTTATATCCAATTCCGGTATTCCGAACGATATTTTTCACCTATTATAACACTATTATTATATTTGAAGCGGAGAATCGGTCGATGAATCCAACAGCTAGAAGAAAAGGGTTATTTCTTGTCATTACAGGAGCGATATTTTGGGGAATGAGCGGCACCGTCGCCAAAAAGCTCTTTGAGCAAACCGCAATCGATGTTAACGGACTGGTCACGGTACGCCTGCTCATCGCCGGTATTTTACTGTTAACCATTCAATTTTGGGTCAAAGACCGCTCGCAAATCGTTGGGGTATGGAGAAACCGTCGGACCGCTCTGCGGCTCATTGTTTTCGGATGGGTTGGCATGCTATCGGTTCAATATACGTATATGGCATCGATTCAGCATGGAAATGCCGCTGTGGCAACACTGCTGCAGTATTTGGCACCTGTCATGATCATCCTCTATTTAATGCTGCGGAAGCAAATGGTTTTCACGCGAAAAGACTTGCTCACCGTGATCCTGGCTTTAGCGGGCTGCTTCTTCTTATTAACCAACGGCTCGATCTCGGAGCTTTCCGTGCCAGTTCCAGCCGTAGTTTGGGGTGTTTTATCAGGCGCGGCCTTGGCGTTCTACACCTTATATGCCGTCCCGCTGCTGAAGCAATACGATTCCCTCGTCATTGTCGGTTGGGCGATGATCATCGGCGGTTTGGGCTTAAGTGTGATCCATCCGCCATGGCACACCGACTTTACAGGCTTGACGATCGACGCCTATCTATACCTTGCTTTCGTGGTCATTTTCGGCACGATGGTCGCATTTTGGTTTTATATCGAAAGCTTACAAAGCCTATCACCCAAAGAAACGAGCCTTTTAGGCAGTTTGGAGCCGCTGGCCGCCGTGATTACAACCGTATTTTGGTTAAAAGAGCCTTTTGGTTTTTTTCAGTGGCTGGGTACGTCGTGTATCATCGGACTAATTTTGCTTCTGGCATGGGTTAAGAAACCTTCATCCGACTAATGTGATTTTTTCATATATCGAATTTCTCATATATTATCCAAAAGAAAAACCGGCAAATTTGCCGGTACTCGCGGGTCGTATGCAGCTATTTCCGAAACGAATCTACCCTTTCACCGCACCGGCTGTCATGCCGTCGATGAAGTACTTTTGGAAGGCCACAAACAGGATAAAGATCGGCAGAATCGAAAAGAACGAGCCGACGATGAGCAGGTCATAGTTGTTGCCGTACGGCGTCAGCAGCGTCTTCAAACCGATCGGCAGCGTATACTTGTGCGAATCGCTCAGCACCATAAACGGCCACAAAAAGTTGTTCCAGCTGTTCATGCCGTTGAGAATGGCCATCGCCGCGAAGGAAGGCTTCATGACAGGAAGGATCAGCCTGGCGTAAATGCCGTACTCGCTCGCACCGTCCACCCGGCCGGAGGCGATAATCTCTTTAGGGATTCCGGACAGGTATTGTCTGAAGAAAAAGATCGTCGCCGCATTGGCAATGCCCGGCAAAATAATCGCCGAGTAGGAGTTCATCATGCCAAGGTTAAAAGTAAGCGTGTATAAAGGAAGCAGCAGTATTTCAAAGGGAACCATCATGATCAGCAGTACGCAGATAAAAAGGATATTTTTTCCTTTAAAATCATAAGCGGCAAAGCCGTAAGCTACCGTTGCGCTGACCAGCAGCGTCAGAACGACCTGTACCACGGTCAGCAGCAGCGAGTTGAAGAACCACGTAAAATACGCGTGATCCCCCGTGAACAAAAAGACAAAGTTGTCCAGGCTCATGACCGAGAAATCAAGCTTCAGGTTCAATCCGTACCGGATCAGCTCTTCGCCGGGCTTGAAGGAAGCGAGCGTTATAGCGTAGAACGGCAGCAGGATCAGGAAGCAGATGACGGCGAAAATGACGACGAGGACGATGTTGAGCGCGGTGTTCTTTTTCATCCCTAATCCTCCTTCTTAAACATGCCGGAGAACGCCAGCTGCGTCAGATTAATGATCATCGTCACGGCGAGCAGCACAATGCCGACCGCGGCGGCGTAGCCGAGGTTGTTCTTCTCGATCCCTTGGCGGTACAAGTAGCCGACGATCGTGAGGCCGATGTTTTTCGGCGAGTTGTTGCCGTTCCACAGCATGAGGCTTTCGATAAACATGGCCAGTCCCGCATAAATGCTGATCGTAAGCACATATATTGTGGTCGGTTTCAGCAGCGGCATCGTGATTCTCGTGAATTTCTGGAATGCAGAGGCGCCGTCGATCGAGGCGGCTTCGTAGTATTCCTCCGGAATATTTTTGAGACCCGACAGGAAGTAAAGGATGTTAACTCCCGTCCACCGCCAGGTCGCCAGGGCGAGCAGCGCAACAAAACCGGTCAGATGCCCTTTCAGAAATTTCACCGGCTCGATCCCGAAGACACCAAGGACGCTGTTGATCAGCGACCCTTCCATCTCCCCGAACATCAGGCGGAAGATCGTCCCCGCCACCACCACGGATGTCAGTGCAGGAAAGAAGAAAGCCGACTTAAAAAATTCGCGGCCCCACATCCATTTGTTGTTGATCAGCACCGCAAGCAGCATCGGAAACGGAATCAGAATGACCAGCGTCAGCACCATATACAGCGCGCTGTTGCCGATCGACTTCAGGAACACGCCGTCCCCCATCAGCTTCTGATAGTTGTCCATTCCTGTCCACTCGGCCTCCTGCCCCAGGGTGACATGCTGGAAACTCATGCCGAACGAGCTGAGCAGCGGGTAAACCCAGAACACCAGAAAAATGGCGACAAACGGGAACACGAACACGTACGGGGCGACCTTTTGCGAATATATAAAACGCTTGATCATGTCTCTACTCCTTTCTGTTTGAAAAAGAGCCGCTCCCCGAAAAGACAAGAGCAGCTCTGATTCCGGGCATGCCGGCGGGCTATTTCAGTTCCTGTTCGATCTGTGCCTGCGCATCGTCCAGCGCTTCCTTTATGTCCCGTCCGTCTTCGAAAATTTCGTTGAGCGTCGTCGTGTACAGCACGTTGTTGATCGTCGGCGAAGCCGGCGTCGATTTGATCAGACGGATTTCATCCTTGATATCGTTCAGCACGTCAAACGGGTTGTTGACGAAATATTTCACGAATTGGTTTTCGGGATTATGCGTCACGTCCTTCATATTCCATACGTCCATATTGATCGGGTCAAAGCCGAGCGTGTTCCAGATTTCGATGTTCGCGTCGAGGGACAGCTTGGCGTAAGCAATGAAGTCTTTGGCCAGCTGAACGTCTTTGGCCGTTTTGGTGACGACGGTACCGGTTCCGCCTCCGCCGTAAGAGCGCGGCATTCCTTTTTCCATGACCGGAATCGGCGCAAGTGCGATTTTACCGGACAGGTCAGGCATGTAGTTCGTGTAACGCGACATCATCCACAGCGGCATGAAAGCCGTCGCATATTTTCCTTCGTTAAACTCGCCGTACGCTTCCTCTGTGTCCGGCTGTCCGCCGGCAATTGTGGCGATGACGTTGTTATCCTGCAGGTCTTTCAGCACCTTCAACCCTTTAACCATGGCGTCCGAATTGACGATCGGATTGCCCGCATCATCGGTAAAATCGCTTTTCTGCTGAGCCAGCATCATCGATGCCTCCCAACCGGCGCTCGTATCCGCCGTGCCCATGTATTTGCCGGTCTTCTCGTACACCTGCATGCCTGCCTTCTTGAAATCGTCCCAGGTGACGATCGATTTGTAGTCCACGCCAGCTTCCTTTAGAATTTCGGTGTTATAGAACGCAACCGACGCACCGACGTGAGTCGGAAGGCCATAAACTTGGCCATCCTTGCTGTACAGGTCCAGCCGGGACTGAACCAGCGTATCTTTGACGGGGTCGGCCACATCGTTCAGCGGCTCCAGCTGCGGCGTTCCTTTTAGAAAGTCCGGAAATTTACCGACTTCGATGTCCGCAATATCCGGTGCCCCAACGCCTGTCTGTACCGCGATCGAGAGCTTGTTATGCATGTCGTCATACGGCATGACCGTGACGTTCAGCTTGATCTGGCGGTCCGGGTTCGCCGCGTTCCACTTCTCCAGCATCTTCTTGAAATGCTGCCCGTGCAGCTCCACAAATGTCCAATAGGACAGCTCGGTTGCCGTGTCGCCGGCCCCTCCGTCCAGGACGGACGTTTTGCCTTCCGCACTATTGGAAGACTTGCCGCATCCCCACAACATCGTCGTCATCGTGACGACCAGCAGCAGCATCAGCCATTTTTTCTTCATATCCAGGATCCTCCCTTAAGTTTCAATGATTTTCTTGCCGCCAAGCACTTGCAGGACAAAACAAATCTGACTGACCAAGAACGGGTGACCTAAAAACATGAATAAAGCGCTTTCATTTGTGTCTGATTTCAACTCTCCTGCCGGGTCCGGCGGCTCCTCATCTCAGGAACCATTCTTCCGGGCGACTCCCGCAAGCTGAACCGGGGCAGCTTCGATAGGTTGCTGCGAAGATGACCTCCTCGGTTTTAATGTTTTCTAAAATAATTCAATACATATTGAATGAATCCGTTTGCAAGTATAAAATAACATACAGGAAATGGAGTTGTAAATATAAAATCTAAAACATTTTATATTTTTTTAAAACATAATAACAGGAGTCACATTTAGCTCCAATACGCCTTTTCTTCATTTAGCTGCCCAAACTAGCTCTTTTATCCCTTTACTTAGCCGATCGTTATCCTCATTGTCTGCATTCCACCCCAACCAATCGACATTTTTCCGCACGTTTCTTCTAACGTCCCTACTATTTTATGTTTTTGTAAAATAAAAAACAGAGTCTGCGCACCGCTTTTTTTCGGGTTTATGTAAGTAATTTTGTCAAATCCACAGCATCGACAGAATGTTATGAACAAAAAGTGAACGCTCACAAAAACAGATTGTAAACTAATATTACATCCATTTATAATAAGAGGTATACATCAACCGATCATGTCATTTTATATAACATTTCTTTTGTGGAGGGATGTTTGATGACCCGCAGACGGAAACCGGTATTAAGAAGAACCCTGATGACGACGATTGCCGCTACTGCCCTGCTGACCAGCTTGCTTCCGGCAGCGTCCGATGCTTCTCCGGAAAAGGGCTTATCTGCTATCGCGTCAGCCCTGACTCCCATCCTCCAGCAGGCGGAGAAGGACGGGATTCGCATGTCGGTCGGCATCCGCGACCTCAGCGGCTACTACGGGCATGAAACGCTGCTGCTTGGGTCGCGGGAACCCTACATGCCGGCCAGTACGATCAAGCTTGCCGTCGTATCCGCATTGATGCAGCAGGTTGACCGGGGCGAGCTTTCCCTGGCCGATCAGGTCAGGGTAACGCCCGAAGACGTCGTGGGCGGCAGCGGATCGCTGCAGACCGAAAGCTTTCCGCAGGACCTTACGCTGGAACGCCTTGCCCGCCTGATGATCACCCAGTCGGACAACACGGCGACCAACGTGCTCATCGACAAGGTCGGCATGGACAGGGTCCAGCAGCTGATGGACCAATTGGACCTGCGGACGATGCACCTTGGACGCAAAATGTTTGCGGCTGCCCCCTCACCCGCCCAGGACAATTACATCGACGCTGCGGATTTGACGGAGCTGCTCGGCCAAATCTATCAGGGTTCCTTCCTCAGCGTCTCCTCCAGAAACCAGATCATCGCCTGGATGGCCCGGCAGGAGGTCAACACCAAGTTTGGAGCTGCGCTGCCTGATGCGCCAATCGCTCATAAAACCGGGGAAAACGCCAACGTCACCCACGATGCCGGGTATTTCCTTGTACCGGGACATGAGCTCGCCGTCTCCGTGCTGCTGCAGGTAACGACAACCCAGGATTTCGACGAAGCGCAGCGGATCGGCAATCCCATCGTGCAACAGGCCGCCAGAGCCATCTACAGCGAGCAGGTCAAGGATCAGGAAGCATCCGCCGGCAGTCCGCTCACCCGCGCGGAGTTCACTTCCCTGGTCGCCCGGGAACTTGGCCTGGCATCCGCTGCGGATCAATCCAGCCAATTTCACGATATCCGTGACGACAATCCGTTTGCAGGCGATATCGCCGCAGCCCGTCAAGCTGGCCTCGTGCGCGGAACCGGTGAGGGCTTGTTCAATGGGTCTGCTCCAATCACTCGTGCTGAAATGGCTGCGATTGCGGTTCGCGCCTATATGTTCATTCACCGCGAAGCCTCGGCGTCAGGGAAAGCTCCCGAAGCCAACGAAGGCACCGTTCCCTCCTGGGCCGCAGGTTATGTCAGCCAAGCTCTCCAATTAGGAATGATGGAGCCTGCTGCAGCGCGAAGGACGGACCAGCCTGCAAACCGGCAGGACGGGTCCCGATTCATCACCGGCATGTGGAACTTTACTCGCTGATCCGGTCAGGCTTCATCTAAGCTGCCGCTTTATTCAACACATAAAGGGATGCCCTGCCGTCATATCGGCGTAAGGGCATCCCTTTTGTCTTTATTCCTTGCTTTTTCGTCTGGCTTAGCACGCAAGGACGATACTGGGTCAGCGGCTGTTCCCTGATCCATTTTGCCAGCGTCCGCCTCATTCCTTCACGGATCCCAGCGTGATCCCCGTAATAAAGAACCGCTGCAGAAACGGATAGATGACCAGCACGGGAATCATCGCTATGAAAATTTTGGCCGCATTCAGCGTCCGGTTCGACAGTTCGCTCATCCGCTGAATCTGTTCGGCCGTCATCGTGTTGGCATCGATCACCACCACCATCTGCTGGATATACGTCTGAAGCGGATAATGGTCCGCCGCCGACATCAGCACGAGCCCGTTAAAAAATTCGTTCCAATGGTACACGATGCTGAACAGCGTCACCGTAGCAATGACCGGCCCCGCGAGCGGGACAAAGATCTGGATCATCATCCGCCAGGGACCCGCACCGTCGACAAGTGCTGCCTCCTCCAACTCTTTAGGCAGATTGCGGAAAAAGTTAATGACAAGGATGACGCTGAATACCGGTACGCTGTTGCCGAGAACGAGCGCCCAAATGTTGTTTATGAGCCCCAGCGACTTTACCGTCATGTACCAAGGAATCAGTCCGCCGTTAAACAGCATCGTAAACACGAGGATCCACATGAGAACATTGCGATACGGCAGCTCTTTGGCATTTTTCGATAAAGGATACGCCATCAGCAGAATGACCACAAAGTTCAGCCCCGCCCCGAGGATGACCCGCTGCACGGATATCCAGAACGAGTTAAAAAATTTGCGGTCTCCCATCAGCTCCTGGTAAGAACCGAGGTTGAAACCGACGGGCCACAGCCCGACCCGGCCCGAGCTTGCCGCTGCATTGTTGCTGAGGGATACGGCAAGGGTGTACCAGATGGGCAGGATGCATAAGATTGCAATGCCTACCAGGATCACGATCAGCGCAATATCAAACAGCCGGGAGCCTGCCGTGTTGTCTTTTACCATTGAACATGCACTCCTTTTGTCATCAAAAGATACGGTAGTTGGCAAACCGGTAAGCGAGATAATAGGAGATCGTGATCATCAGGAAGCTGACCACCGATTTGAGCAGGCCCATGGCGGTCGCCAGGCTGAACTGCAGATTGACCAGCCCCGTCCGGTAGACCCAGGTGTCGATAATGTCGCCGCTGGAATAGACCAGCGGGTTGTACAGATTGAAGATCTGCTCAAAGCCCGCGTTCAGCACGTTGCCAAGGCTGAGCACCGAGAGCAGCACGATCGCCGAGACGATGCCGGGAAGCGTCACGTGCAGCATCCGCTTGAACCGGGTTGCCCCGTCAATCGCAGCCGCCTCGTACAGAGCCGGGTTGATGCCGGTCAGCGCGGCCAAATAAATGATCGTGTTAAACCCGAATTCCTTCCACACGTCGCTTCCCACGATGAGGGCCGGAAACAGGTCCGCCCGCCCGAAGAACAGGACCGGCTTGATATGAAACACCGACAAGATTTGGTTCACCGGACCGGTGTAGCCGAAGATATCGAGCAAAATCCCCGAAAGGATAACCCAGGACAAAAAATGCGGCAGGTATACGATCGTCTGAATCCAGCGCTTCAAATACCGCAGCCTCAGCTCATTCAGCAGCAGGGCAAAGACGAGCGGGATGATCAGATTACCTACAATTTTGAGCACGGCGATCACCAGGGTGTTGACCAGAATCGTGACGCTGTCGTTCAAGGAAAACATGTATTTGAAGTTTTCAAGACCGACCCATTCCGAATGCAGAATTCCGAGGCCCGGGTTGTAATCCTGAAAAGCCATAACGATGCCGAACATCGGAACGATGCTGAACAAGGTCAGCCAGATCATTCCGGGGAGAAGCATCAAGTAATAGTGCTTGGCGAATCCCTTGTTAATCATCTTGCAGCTCCTTCCTTTTCCGGGTCATATGCTTAAATAGGGGAGGCGCCGAGACGGATCCCGGCACCTGCCTTTCCTTGGAGCGTTAAAAGCCTACTGCTGCGCGATTTCCGCGACTTCTTTGAGGATGTCGTCTCCGCCCTGCTTCCGCCAGTCCTTCACGAACTGATCAAAGGTATCCAGCGGGGCTGCTCCCATAATAATTTTCAGAAACGTTTCCTTCTCCATCTTGTCGAGCGTCGCCCACTTGCTCTCCATCGTTTTCGTTTGGGAATAAGTCAGGCTGTACGTCTTTTTATAGGGCTCCATCAGCGGCGCAATGCCGACCAAGGTGGAGTAGAGCCGCTTCCAGGCGCCCAGATCCGCATTCGGGTCCCAATACTGGATGTCCATTTTATCGTATGGTTCGAGCTTCACCTTCTTAATGTTCTCGGCATCGGCCTTAAGCAGCTTGTAGCCCGGCAGATCGAGCTCCTCCGGCTTTTTGGTGCCGGCCAGCACTTCCTTCATCGCGTTGTAGGTCACGTACATTTCGTCCATTGGCGCGAACACGATGCGCAGCGGGTAATTCCCGATGCCGACGCTGACGTCGAATTTGGATTCGTCCCGGAGCAAAAGGTTTTCCATTTTAATCGCAGCTTCCGGATGCTTGTAGCCTTTGCGGACAACGAGATATTGGTTGGACGGCGTTCCCATATGAGGTGTGAACTCCCCGTTCTTGTCGAGAAGTGTGTAGGCCTGCCAGTTCGCTTTCGGATTGTTTTTGATGGCGTCCGCCAGCGGGCCGTACCCTCCTGCCCACCACAGCCCGAAGTAGATTCCGGATGTGCCGTTCTTGATCAGCTCCTGCGCGTCCTTGCGGATGCTCATTTCCGGATCGATCAGCCCTTTGGCATACAGGTCCCGGAGTTTGGCGAGCGCCTCCTTCGTTTCGGGTTCGATGGATCCGTAGGTTGGATTCCCGTCCGCACCCTTCAGCCAAAAGCCCGGATACGCGTGATAGGCGCCGAAGATCGGATCAAATCCGTAGTTGTTGTTGTTAGGATTGATGAAATCCGCATTGAGCAGTCCGCCGGATTGCGGGCCGCTGATGCCGATGGTGTCGTTTTTGCCATTACCGTCCGGATCCTGTTCCACAAAGGCTTTGGCGACCTTCTCCAGCTCATCGACGTTACGCGGGACCTCGAGACCGAGCTTGTCGAGCCAGTCTTTGCGAATCCACATAATATGCTGCATGTCCGATTCCGCCGTCACGTTTGGCAGCGCATACATTTTTCCGTCGAAGGTGACGGATTTCATCGCAAGCCCATCCGTCGAATCGATGATCTTTTTCAGCACAGGGGAGGCATACTGCTCGTATACTTCCGACAGGTCGGCCAACTGGTTGCTCTTGACCATCTGCCGCAGCTGCGTGTCCGTCACGACGAGCGCATCCGGAAGGTCGTTGCTGGCGATGGCCAGATTTACCTTTTGCTGATAATCCTTGCCGACGCCGGCCTGCCAAATAATTTTCGTATCGATATTGAGGTTGTCTTTGACGTACCGGGTATACACGTTGTTTTCCGGTGAGTCTCCTGGCGGAAGGCTCTTATCTGCCGAGTCCACCTCTTTGCCGATGTTGATCGTAACGGTTTCGCTGTACTTGCCGAACGGGTCCACCGGATCTTTGGATACGTCTGCTTCCTTCTCCGAAGCGCCGCCGCTGCCGCAGGCCGACAGAACCAGCATCAGGCCCGCTATCGCCAGGCTCATCACGGATTTTGCTCTCATCTTCTTCGCCCCTTCTTTCGCTCTTGGTTTGCTTGCACCTTTAAGGTAACACAGGATTCCGCTTTTCCCGGTTAGACGGAAGTTTCAGGTTGAGATAGACAATTGACTTCAAATCGGGAGGATGTCAGCGGTTTCACTGAAGCGTTTTCGACGAATTTCCTACCTGCCGGAGGACATTTCTCTACCCTTTTCTATCCAGATCCGATTGATTCCGATATTCGCTCGGCAGCAGCCCGGTATACTCCCGGAAAGAACGGCTGAAATACTTTTCATCCTCATAGCCGACGTGCTGCGCGATCCAGAGGACGGTTTTGGTCGTATTCCGCAAGTAATGTTTGGCTTGATCCAGACGGATGCGGCGCAGGTAGGCGTTGAAGTTGGTCCCGACAATTTCCTTGAAGCACTGGCTGAAATAGCTGCGGCTCATGCTGACCCTGCGGGCGATGTCCGCCGCCGTCACCGGCTGGCCCAGCTCCTCGTGCAGCATGGATACGGCCGTCATCACGCTCTGAACGACTTCGGGTGAATACGGCGCCCTGCCCCATTCTTCGCGAAGCTGCTTGCGAACGCCGTCAAACCATGCTACGACTTCGAACCAGGAATTCAGCGGGGCGGGCAGGCGAATGCGAGTCGTTCCGGTTTTACCGGCCAGCTGGTCCAACCGGTCGGCCAGCACGTACAGCCGCCCCGAAAGCTCCGCCTGCGGCAGCCGCAGTTCTTTCAGCTCCTGCAGATTTGCCTGAAACAAACCTTCCCGGTAGATCCAGCCCGGCGAGAGCCACTGGGCCATTACGGTGAGTGTAAGATCATCATTTACGGGATTCACGATCTGCACGAGCGCTGACAAGGATCGATCCATGACCTTTACGGCCGGGTCATACTCGTAAAAAAACTCCCCTTCGCAGTACCTCCGCACCTGGTCATGGACTTCGGCAGGCATTCGGCCCTGGATACCCTTTAACCGGATCAGCGTCCACCCGGCGTCCGCTGAAGCCAATCGTACCAGTTCATCCAGTCCCTCCTCCCCCTTCTCCCCTCCCCCGAGGGTAAAGAACAAGACTTGGCGCCCCAATTCAGCAAAATGCTCCGCATGCCGGACCGCCCACTCCACCACAGCACCTTGTGCCGGATCGCGGACCACTGACAGCAGCGCATAACCCCGGTCCGTCGCAAAGGATTCGTCAGGACTGCTTGCCCCAGGCAGTAGGCGCAGCTTCCGAAGCCGCCCTTCCTGCTCTGTGATGCGGCGATGAATCCGTCCCAGCACCTCCTCAAACCGTTCCTTCTCCAGCTGGACCTTGGCGATATAATCAATCGCCCCCAGCCGGATCGCTTCCTGGATGTATTCGAAATCCTGATGCAGGGTCAGCACCGCGATATAAACTTCCGGATGCCGTTCACGTACCAAACGCATCAGCTCCATGCCGGACATAACCGGCATTTCCAGATCCGTCAGCAGCAGATCGACTTCATGGTTGTCCAGAAATTCCAGCGCTTTTGCTCCGTTGTTCGCCTCCCCGATCACCTCCATCTCGAAATCCTGCCAGGGCATCACCGAAATGAGCCCCTTCCGGACCAGTTTATCGTCATCGACCACGAGCACTTTAATCATGATCCGCACCTCCTTCATTAGGTAAGCTAAGCTTGATCGTTGTCCCTTCTCCGAGCCTGCTCGATACACCGAGCTTAGCCCTTTCGCCGTAATGCATCCCGATGATCCGGTTGACGTAACTCATCCCGATGCCCATGCCGGCACTCCGGTTACCGCCCTCCGCGGACAGCAGCGCCTCGATTTTGTCCTCGGGAATGCCCGCTCCGTTATCCCGGATGGAGATCTCGATTTGATCCGACTGCCGTACATCCACCTGGATATAGCCGTCGTCGTCCAATCCGTGATAGAGGGCGTTCTCGACGAGCGGCTGCAAAATAAACCGGGGAATGGGCACATCCAGCACCTCCTGATCAACGTGGATATGGACGTCGAACTGGAAATCGTAGCGGATCTGCTGCAAAATCAGGTACTGCTTTACCGCATCGATCTCCTCCTGAATGGTGGATGTCTGGCCGAGCTTTCCCAGATTGTAATGCAGCAGTTTGTTCAAGGAAGAGACAAGCCTGTCGATTTCCTCCTGCCCGTTCATGACCGCGATCCAGCGGACGGTATCCAGGCTGTTCATCAGAAAATGCGGGTTGATTTGATACAGCAGCTTCTCCACCTCCAGATCCGCCCGCCGTTTTTCCTTGGCCTCGACTTCCCGGAACAATTCCCAAATTTGATGCTTCATTTGCTGAAAGCGTCGCACCAGCAGGTCGAATTCCGGAATATGGGTGCGGGCGGCCGGACTGCCGATGCGGCTGTCGGCCATCTGTTCGATTTCCCGGTGAAAGCCGCGAAGCGGGCGGTACACCATTTTCCACAACAGCCAACCCAACAGCAGGCTCATGCCGAGAAACAGCAGCGAAAACAGGCCGATCTGCACGAACCAACGGTTCATTTCGCGGTTATAGTCCGCCTTGGACGTTAACGAGACGATGCTCCAGCCTTGATTGCTTGTTTCTTTAAACCAGTAATAGCCTTGTTCCGTGCCCGACGACTTGGCCTGGTCGAAATGCGGAAACTTCGTTCCGACCTGAAACGAATCCGGGGCGTCGCTGTAGGCGATCCGCCCGTCGTTATCCACGAACACATGGGAAGCCGTCCCGCCGACGGCATCATTATTCAATATGTTCTGCGTTAGCTTAAAGCCGGTCTCCATGTAAATGTACACGCCGTCCAGGTTAGGCAGATCCACTTTGCGCATGGCCGAAAGCACGTATTGGTTGTCAAAACGGCTGTTGCTCACATGCGGTCCGTAGTACGAAATTTGGCTGTACTGGGCCAGCAGGGGGAGCTTCTCTGGAGCGAAGCTGTCCTTGACGCCCGTATTCTCCAGTTCATAGTGACGGTCGTTCATAAAATAATACATGGCCAGTCCGATACTAGGGTTGGTGAACGTAATCAGGCCGAGCTCCTCCTTCAAATCACTGAGCGTTTTCGCCCGTTCGAACGGCTCCTCTGCCGACAGCATTTCACTCAGCTTGTTTCCGACGCTTCCGCCTACGGCGAACTGCTGCGACACATGGTTGAGGTTGTTGATGGAGTTTTCCAGGGAGAGCTCGACCTGCTTGAGGTTGCTCTGGATACCGTTTTGGATTTTGTTGGTGAGGATGGAGTAAATGGTGAAATACGAGATGAGCACGATGCTGACAAACGGAATCAATGAGCTGAACAGAAAAATGATCATAATCCTTCGTTTCAAGGTCAAATAATGATAGATACGTGCCTTCCACCTTGTTTTCATGGCATTCATCATGGCAGTCCCTCTTTTCTCATGCTTGGCTTGGCCCCTCCTTCAGGTCTTGGAAAATGAAATGGGAGAAGATCAGATGTAGGTTAACACAGGCGAAGCCAGGCATGCATTAACGATTTATCGCGTTAGCCCAGGGAAAATACTCTGCATGCGGTAGCTGCGTAGACAACGGCAAAAAAAGCCCGGCAGAAACGGCGATCGTTCATTCGCTGTTCCGCTGGGCTTTTACGGTGACTTTTTTCAAGCTCAATCAGGCGGTGCTTAATAAATCTTCTTCATCAGATCCATCACTTCATCCAGGGTAAGGCCGAAGGATTTGTAGTATGCAGTATCGTTTACCATCTGCTTCAAAATCATTTCATCGCGTAGACGCAGCTTGTCTTCAGGTGAGAAATCGGCGACAAAGCACCCTTTTCCCGTGACCGTGTTGATCAAACCGCATCGCTCGAGTTCTTCCCAGGCTTTCTTTACGGTGATGACGCTAACACGCAGCTCCTGGGCCGCTTGCCGGATCGGCGGTAAACTATATCCGCTTTCCAGTTCCCCTTTCAAAATTTGGGCGCTGATTTGTTCGAAAAGCTGCTGGTAGATCGGTTTTTCGGAGTTGTTCGAAATCGCAATGTTCATTGGATCTCCACTTTGTGGAAACGTTTAACCGCAATCCGGTAAGCAATCACAGTGAGTGCGATGAAAATAACGATTCCGGCGATCATTAAGGATGCTTGAAGTGCCACATTGTGGACGCCGCTGCCATTAAACATGTCGGACACATAGGAATTCTGGATTCCGATCCATTGCGCGAGTCCGGCAAAAATCATCGCCCCGGTAATGCCCGCCAGCGCCGCCCCGCCAAATTTATACGCCGTCTTGTAAAACATGGGGATAAAGAACACGTTGAAAACCGCAAACATCACAAAGCACAGTCCCCAAAAACCCGGATACGGTCCGAAGAAAACGTTGTGTATTTCCCCATAGAGACGAATATTGATGATACCAAAGATGATGGCCATCAGCATATGAAGCATTTCCAGGATGACAATGACAAGCACCCTGGCCTTGACCATATCTGTTTTGGTGACAGGCATCATCGAAGTAAACATCAAATCGTTTTGTGACCGGAACTGGCCAAATGTATTAGGGACCGTGATCCAGCAAAAATACAGCAGCACGATAAAATACAACCAGCCCGGTATGAGCATCAACGCGCCCAAAACGACAGGCACCAAAAAAAACAACGGATTGATCCCCAATTTTAAATCCTTCATTACCAAGTTATACATACATATCCTCCTTTTTCGCGAAATAAATCATAATCTCCTCAAGAGTGGGCCGGGCCGCTTTCACATCTAAGGAAGGATCGAAGTCTTTGGCATGGATCAATCCCGTAAAGCCGAACGAATTCGTTTTGTAGGAAATCAGCTGCGCCTTCATCAGGTCCAGCTGACTCGCGCTACCGTTCAGTAAAAGGTAGGATTCAATAAACTCTTCTTTCACGGCACTGTTGATGATTCTTCCGTTATGAATATAGGTAATGTAATCCGCACACTTTTCCAAATCCGATGTAATATGCGTTGAGAACAGGATGCTGATTTCACCCTCTGCGACGAGCGATTGAAAAAGATCGAGCAGATCGTCTCTGGCGATCGGATCCAGCCCGCTTGTCGGTTCATCGAGAATCAGAAGCTTTGCGCCATGGGATAAGGCAAGGGCCAAACTGTACTTTACTCTCATCCCTGTCGACAACTCGACGATTTTTTTGTTTTCATCCAATTTGAATCTTCTTAAATAATACGAATAAATTTCATCATCCCAGTTGGTATAGAACTTTTTTACCACTTCCGTCAATGCTTTTATTTTGCTCCGGGTATAAAAATCGATGCCGCCAAACGCATATCCGATGTCCTGCTTCAATTCGATTTCGTGTTCGGCAATGTTCTTGCCGAAAATACGCACTTCGCCGCTGTCGGTATGAATCAGATTCAAAATCGATTTGATCGTCGTCGTCTTTCCCGCCCCATTGGCGCCGATAAATCCCATAATATATCCCTTTTCCAGCTGAAATGAGACGTCTTTCAACTGGAAATTCGGATAACTTTTGCTTAAGTTTCGAATGTCTAATGCCAGCATACCGTTCCTCCTCGATAAATTGTGTATATCGTGTATGCACAATATATCATCGCACCATGGATGAAGTCAATGGATGGAATGCGGAATGTTGAAAAGATTTTTATCCAAAAGGCATGAATTTAAACCGCCCGGCGTTCTACAAAGGTTGTTTCGCATTCAAAAAAAAGAAAAGCATTGCCGCATCGGCACTGCTTTTCTTTGGGTCTAAAGGGTTCATATTGGCCGCTCCTTGTTCTGGACTGGTGAGAGGAAGGATACGGCGGAATGGACGGAGTTGCTTTATTTCGCCGGTAAAAACTCGGTGGTAAATACGTTGGCGATCGGCTCCGCGTCCTTCAAAACGCCGACTTCGATGAGCTGCTTCTGCACCTCTTCCCACCGCTCCTTCGTCATGGTACCGACGCCCTGCTCCGCCGCGTCACCGCCGAATACGAGATCCATCTCCTTTTCGGCGCTGTACTTCATCATATCCAGATCCATATCCGGGTTTTGCTCGTGGATGGCTGGATTGATTTCCTCGGCGTGGCTCTTGTAGTAATCCCACCCTTTTACCGTAGCTTCAACGAACGCTTTGACTTTGTCCGGATGCTCCTTGATCATCTTCTCGGTCGTAAAATAGACGTTGGCGTAAAGGTTATACCCGGAATCCGCGATCAGCAGCGTGCCGACGTTCACTCCCTGTTTTTCCAGAGTATAAGGCTCGGATGTGATGTATCCCTGCGTCAAAGCGTTAGGGTCGTTCACAAAATTGACCAACGATCCCGTATACTTCAGTTCCTTGACCTGATCCAGCTTATATTTGCTTTTCATGTACAGCCAGAAACTCGCCGTCGGAGCGACGTAAACCGCATGTCCGTTCAGGTTGGAGAAGTCCTGGATTCCCGCTTCCTTATGATAAATCAGCACCTGCGGGCTCTTCTGAAACGAGGCGGCGATGGCTACAATCGGAATGCCCTCCTGCCTTGCAACCAGAATGTCGTCGCCGTTCGCGATGCCGAAATCGGCTTTGCCGGAAGCTACGATCTGTGTGGAGGATACCTGCGGACCCCCGGGTGTCAGCGTCATGTCCAGTCCCGCGTCCTTATAGAAGCCTTGTTGGACGGCCGCGAAATTGCCGCCGTGTTCCGGTTCGGCGAACCAGTTGAGAACCAAGGTGGATTTCTCCAGCTTCGGCTCTGCGGAAGCCGTCCCCGTCTTTTCCCCGGAGGATGCTGTTTCCGGAGCTGCCGTTTTCCCCGAACAGGCGGCCAGCATTCCCGTCATCAATACGGCGCATAAGGACAATGCCATCATCTTCTTAACACTGCGTTTGTTCGCTGTCATTTTCGTTGCCATGTTACCCATCCCCCTTAGGACTTGACTTTCTATGCCTATCATAGGAGATACGTCAAATTAGCGTCAACAAATATGCCGTCGTTTTGTAATCACGAACAAAAAATCAAATTAAATGTGTAACGAACGCCTATCCACTAACATTACTACGTCTAATTTGTAAATTATACTTACATGAACCTGACTAAAATTGTATTTGTCTTTACCCGCCCGTGGCCCATAAATTCCATTGGCACAATCCAAAAAAGCCGTTTGCGCTTTTCGACACCCTTAGTCGAAAGGCAAACGGATGGATGGTGCCTGAACCTAACCCACTCGCGCTTCTTCATACGCGTCTAATGCCGCCTGCACCGCTTCACCCGCCGGCAGCTTGACGCCGACCCGGAGCAGTACCGCCTCCAGCGCACCCAGCAGGTGCAGAATATTCGTCTGCCTGCAGCTGTATCCCATGGTGCCGATCCGCCAAATCTGACCCGCGAGCGGCCCAAAGGAGCTGGCAATTTCGATGCCGAATTGGTGCAGCAGCATCGCACGTACCGTCTCCCCGTCTACGCCCTCCGGAATTTGCACGCAGGTCACCATCGGCAGCTTGGACAGCGGATCGCCGTACATGGACAGTCCCATCGAGGTCAGCCCAGCCATCAACGCGGATTCGTGCAGACGGTGCCGCTTGAAACGCGCCTCCAGTCCCTCGGCCAGCACCAGGCGAAGCCCTTCATGAAGCGCATACAGCATGGAGGTCATCTCCGTATGATGGTTCAGCCGCTTGGGGCTCCAGTAATCCTGCAGCTGGGCCAAATCCAGATAATTGCTCTGGATGGGACTAAGCCCCGGCGGAGCCTCCTGTAACGGGAGGGAAGCAGTATTGCTGCGCAGTCCCCGCTCAATGCGTTTGCGGGCAACAATTTTCCGCTCTGCGCGGTCATTATACGTTATCGGCGCCATGCCTGACGGAACGGACAGGCACTTTTGCGTGCCGCCGATGACCGCGTCGAGCTGCAATGCGTCCGTATCGACCGCCGTGCCGCCAATGGTTGCTACAGCGTCGACGATCAGCAGCGCGCCGTGGCGACGGCAGGCTTCGCCGATCCCGGCCAGCGGCTGCATCCGGCCCGTGGAAGTCTCCCCGTGCACCATGGCGACGACATCCGGCTGCTCGCGGCCGATGGCTTCGATCAATTCGGCAGGGTCGAACACAGTACCCCACGGCTTCTCCAGTGTAATAACCCGGCCGCCGCACCGCTCGGCGATTTCGTGCAGCAGGTGGCCGAAACGCCCATAGATCGGGACGAGTACCCTGTCACCCGGCTCGATCAGGCTTGCCATCACGGCCTCAATCCCGGACCTCGACGTCCCGTCGACGGGATACGCCCACCGGTTGTCCGTGCGAAACAATTCGCGAAGCATTCCCATCGTTTCATTCATCAGCTCCGTAAATGCCGGATCGAATTGACCAAGAATCGGATAAGACATGGCCCGCAGCACGCGAGGGTCGACTTCTACCGGCCCCGGCGTCATAATGATGCGCGAAATCGGCACAAATTCATTCCAGCTTCCTCCGGGTACCCTATTCATCATCCATCCACTCCTGTCGTATAGGCAAGCTCATGCAGGCAGGCAGCTAAAACTGCCGTTCCTTCCGCAAGGTGAGCCGGCTCCGTGTATTCCTCCTTGGCATGGCTGATCCCGCCCCGGCTCGGAACGAACAGCATGGCCGCGCGGCTGACGGCGGCCATCATTTGCGCGTCGTGTCCCGCGCCGCTGACCATGCGCAGGTACGGAAGCCCCGCCTCCATGCACAGCCGCTCGATCCGTCCCGCCAGCGTACCGTCCATCGGGACAGGCTCTGTCTTCAGCCAGCAGTCGGCCTTCACCTGCAGCTTTCTTGCGGCGGCTATCCGTTGGAACGTTTCAAGAGCGGACTCGCTGAACTCGTTCAGCATCCAACTCTCGGTATGGCGGATATCCAAGGAGAAGCGTACCTCGCCGGGAATGACGTTCGGAGTATTGGGCCAGGCTTCGATCCGCCCGACGGTCGCTACCACTCCGTTACCGGCCCGCTTCGCCATTTCCTCCACCCGGACGATCATGTCGGCCGCTCCGGCCAGCGCATCGGCTCGGTAGGGCATCGGCGTCGTTCCCGCATGGTTGCTGTTGCCGGTCACCGCGATCCCGTACCGGCGCTGTCCGACGATCGCTTCGACCACGCCGATTCGCCGTCCGGCTGCCTCCAACACGACGCCCTGTTCAATGTGCAGCTCAACGTAATCGCCGATGTCCCTCCGGCGGCAGTCGGGTTGGCTCCCGTGTCCGAAGCCAGCTGCTTTCATGGCTTCATCCAGCGATACCCCCTCCGCATCGTAAATGCCGGTTCCATCGCCGATCCGGTAGCGGCCGCCAATACTGCCCGAGCCCCAATACGTTAAGGGGAACCGGCTGCCTTCTTCCTCGCAGAAGGAGACCACTTCGAGCGTACGGACAGGCATCCCGAACCTCCGCTTCAAATAGGACAGCGCGGCGATTCCGGCGGCGATTCCGCCGGCTCCGTCGTAGTCTCCGCCGGCGCGGACGGTATCCACGTGGGAGCCAGTCAGAACCACGGGTAGATCGGGACGGGTACCCGGCAGCCGGCCGTAGAGGTTCCCGACCCGGTCATAACGCACCTCCAGCCCCGCATCTGCCATGCGGCCGGCCAGCAGCCGCTGCGCCTCCTGCCAGGACGGAGAATACAGCAGCCGGGTGACGCCGCCACCGGGTTCGCGCCCGATCCGGCCCAGATCTTCCAGCAGACGCATCATATCGGCAAAAGCACCAGATTCAGCGGCAATATTCATGGAGCCACAACCTCCCCGCTGCGGCCGGCAGTGTGCGGCTTCAGCGGTGTCAGCCGCCGGCCGGCACCCGGACTTACGATTCCTCCCTCCGACGTGTAGACCAGGCGGCCCCGGCAGTAAGTCGCAGCTACGGAGCAGCTGAAAATCCTGCCGATATATGGGCTGTGCCGGTGGCGCTGCAGCAGATCCTCTCTGCGCAAGACGTGCGGAGACGATGGCTGAATCAGCACCAAGTCGGCATCCATTCCCACCTGAATTTTGCCTTTGCGGCGGCCAAGGCCAAATCTTCCGGCCGGACGTTCCGACAACAACTTCGAGAGCTGCGGAAGCGGAATTCCCCGCTTGATCCAACCTTCCTCCAGCATTAGCAGCAGGGTGCTCTGGGCACCGGCGATGCCGCCCCATGCTCCAAAGAAGCCGTCACCTTCGGTTACGGCCTTCATCGCTTCCGGGCAGGGTGAGTGGTCGGAAGCAATGAAATCAATCGCACCTGCCTTAAGACGTTCCCACATGCCTTCTATTAGAAAGGCCGAACGGAGCGGCGGCGCACATTTGGCCGTCGGTCCGATGCGGATCATATCCTCCTCACTCAAGGTCAGATAATGCGGGCAGGTCTCCAGCGTTACGTCAAGGCCGCGCTGTTTGGCATCCTGAATCAGATCCACCGTTTCGGGGCTGCTGATATGAACAAAATGCAGGGGGCATTCCGTCTCTTCCGCAAGGGCAAGTGCGGAGGCTACCGCCTCGAGTTCGGCTTCAACCGGGCGGGTCAAAGCATAAACTGCCGCATCGGTCCGCCCTGCGGCAAGGGCCTCGGCGGTCAGGCGTGACGTCATTTCGTCGCTTTCGGCATGCAGTGCAAGGAGGCCACCGAGACCGGCAATATGCCGCATCCCTTCCCTCAGTTCGTCCGCCCCTACTTCACGGAATCGTCCCTCCCCTTCCCCGCCGGGATTTGACATGAACGCCTTGAATGCGATGACGCCGGCATCGGCCAGCGCTCGCAGCTGGTCCATTCGCCCTGGCACCAGTCCGCCCCACAAGGCATAATCCACCGCCGACCGGCCTTGCGCCAATCGTTCTTTGTGCCGCAGCGCATCCAGCGTAACCGTCGGCGGGTTTCCGTTCAGCGGCATATCCGCGTACGCCGTGCAGCCGCCGGCTGCGAGCGCGGCAGAGCCCGTCTCAAACCCCTCCCAATGTCCAAAGTTCGGCTCATTGAGATGGACATGCATATCCACCACGCCGGCCATGACGATCTGGCCGTCCGCTTCTACGATTTTCGAAGCGGACATCCCCGAGATGCGGTCTTTGATTTCGGCGATCTTTCCATCGCGGATGGCGATATCCATCTTTGCGACTTCGTCCTCAAGCACGACGTTTCCGCCGCGTATGATCCATTCTTCGTGCGCATCCATGCTTCGCCCCCCTTTTTCTATCAGCTTCCGCGGTACGTGCTGTACCCTCCCGGCGCCAGCAGCAGCGGAATATGGTAATTCTCATTGCCGTTAGACACCCTGAACCGGATCGGAACAAGGTCCAGAAACGAAATCCCGTCGGCCGCCGCCTGTTGACGGAAATAATCGCCAACCCAAAACGTCAGCTCGTATTCGCCCCCGGGTACCAAATCGCCGTCCCACAGCGGCTGCGAAAGACGCCCATCAACTCCCGTTATACCGGATGCCAGCAGCCGTCCCCCTTCCGCATCCCGCCCCAGCAGCCGGAGTTCTACCTTAAGGCCGCTTGCAGGCACCGCGCGGGACGTATCGAGCACATGTGTCGAAATCCGCCCGCTCATCCGGAACTGACGGTGCCTTCAGCCGGCTCCGGTGCGGCAATTAGATCTTCACGGGTCATCGAAAAGCCCTGAAAGCCGAATGGCGGGCGCGGCTCGGTAAAGACCCCGGATGACAAGCCGTCCGCAGGTTCCACGACCGTCTCCCATGTCCGGTTGCTCGTTTCAAATCGGACCTCGGCCAGCTGCGGAAACCGGATCAGAATCCGCTGCCCGATCAACCAGATCAAATGCTGGATCGACGGGGTCGCGAATTCATAAAAGACGTTCTGGGCAATGTCTCGTATCTGCTGGACGGGCACATGCTTGCCTGCCTCCGGATGGATTGCATCCTGCGGGTCGTCATATCTCCAGCGGATATCGAGAAATATAAAGAGCGGCCGGTCATAGGCATCAGGCAGCGTCGTGTATTCATCGCGTATAAAGCCATAGAACGAGCTGCCGCTGACTTTGATCAGCTGCAGGTCCGACAGGCCACTCCACGCCTCGTCGAGATCATACCCCTCGGCGCCGCGCGCCAGTTTCATCTCCGCGGAGGCATGATCGTTGTAGGAACGCCTGTACACGAGACGGTTATCCAGAAACCCTCCGGGGCCCGGCACCGGCAGAGGAAGAAAGGGAATCCGGTTGGCCGACAGCCGCACAGTGTCGATATGGCTGTAAGTCTCCATAAACCGTACGGCCAAAAAATGCAGTAGCGCTTCCGTCGTCCCTCCTGCAAAGGTTGCAGCTTGGCGCAAAATAAAATTTTTCATGGAATCGGTGGCCACCAGCTGCGCGTTGTCCCCGTCGGTGAACGAAGTCAGCAGAGCGTCACCGCTGACCGCAAAACGAATGTTATGGGCAAACAAAATATTATCCTCCCCCACAAAGGGAGATTCCGGTATTGGGGCCGCTTCCAACGGCTCTGCGTAAGTCCTGTAAACAAGGACGTCTCCTTTTCCGTAATAAAGCGTGCGTCCGGAGTTTATTTTCAGCATGATTAGGTCATCCTTTCTATTCCTAGCTGCGATCCGTTACGATCCGCTCCAGCCTGATTCGCGTAATTCGGGCAATCTCGCGCAGCGCTTGCGTCCATTCGCGCACTGGATCATGATCCATTCTTTGCCGCATCGCTTGCGCGATGTCGTCTTTGGTGCATCCGGTTACGGCCATAATGAAAGGAAAACCGAATTTGCTTACATACTGTGCATTCATGGATGCAAAGGCTTCGTATTCCTCTCCGGTCAGCTGATCCAAACCCGCACCCCGCTGCTCTTGAGCCGAAAATGCTGTGACTTGCATGCGCGTGGCAAGGTCGGGGTGCGCCTGAAGCAACGCCAGCACCTGGGATTCAGATTCCGCATACACCTGCTCCATCATCCGCTCGTGCAGCTCCGCAGCCGATGCGAACGGCCGCAGCTCCCATACCTGCTGTGCCACCCAAGGCGAATGCTCGAAGACGCCGCCCAGGTGCTGGACGAACGTTTCGGCCGTCCCTTCGTTCAGTTCGTTGATCGTGATCATATGCGCGCATCCTCCTTCCCTCCGGGACCGTGCCTTTCCCAGATGATCCGTTCCGATGCTCTCCGGACCGACCTCAGAATCGCCGCGTATCCCGTACAACGGCACAGATTGCCGGACAGCGCTTCCTCTACCTGCTCCGGCTCCGGATCGGGATGTTCATCAAGCAGCGCAATGACGGTCATGATCATTCCCGGCGTGCAGTAACCGCATTGAAAGCCCCCTTCCTCCAAAAAGGCCTGCTGCACGGGATGGAGTCCATCCCGTCCGATGCCTTCGATCGTCGTAATGGACCGGCTCTCGGCCTGATACGCAGGGATCAGGCAGCTGTTGACCGGCACACCGTCCATATGCACCATACAGGCGCCGCACCGACCGATGTCGCATGACCGTTTCGTCCCGGTCATGCCCAAATCGTCGCGGAGAATGTCGAGGAGCCGTCTGGACGGCGATATGTTTAACGACACCCGCCCGCCATTGATCTCGCAGGTCCACGGCTTCAGCCGGATACGATCCTTTTCGGATTTCATACCGTCTCCCCCTTTCTCCCAAGGAAGGATGCATCTTGCAGCAAAGCCGGATTCGCAGGGAGTTTCTCCAGCCAAACTCCCGTCGCCTGCCGGACAGCGGCTGCGATGGCCGGCGCAAGCCCGACAGAGCCGATCTCGCCAACCCCTCTCGGTCCGTGCTCGTCGCCTTCCGGCAGATCCTCGATCGGCAGCACTACGACGGGACCAGCCAAGTCGGTTACGGTCGGAATGAGATAGGTGTCAAGGTTGCCGGTTTTGTATATTCCCTCCTCCATGACGGCATCCTCACTCAGCGTAAAGCCTAGCGCCATCCCGCTCCCTCCCTCGATTTGACCGAGATAGCCCTGCGGGTTCATGACCGGGCCTGCGGCCACGGCATGGAACTGGTCCAGCAGTCGAATGCGCCCGGTCAACCGGTTCACCTCGATCCTGACACAGACCGCGGCATACGAATATAAATAGTGAGCTCCGATCCGCTCGGTAGGGGACACAGGGTATGCAAAGCTCGTTTCGGCACGGATGGGATCCTTCCCGGCGGCGGCCAGTTCCTGGTACGTCATCACCCGCTTCTGCGTGTACATGTCGTAAATACCTCCGTTACCGATCCGGAGACATTCCGCCGATACGCTCGCTGCTTCGGCAGCGGCGGCCAGCAGCCGTTCTGTAAACGGCTTCTGCATACGCTTCAGTGCC
Organism: Paenibacillus sp. PSB04; assembly: GCF_025809195.1. Taxonomy (NCBI): domain Bacteria; kingdom Bacillati; phylum Bacillota; class Bacilli; order Caryophanales; family Paenibacillaceae; genus Paenibacillus; species Paenibacillus sp. PSB04. Next base: position 4,354,653 of record NZ_CP081301.1, on the reverse strand, counting down.
TGCCACATCATGCTGGTCGCGCGAGACGCAGTGCTGGAGCCGCTGTCCGGCACCGCATCGGTATCCCCGATGACGAGTCTGAGATCGGAAGCGTCCAGACCGTACATCTCGACCAGCATTTGCTCCAGCGTCGCGAGCAGCCCCTGTCCGCATTCTTCGAAACCGAACGCGACCTCCACCTTCCCGTCTTGCGCGAGCAGAAGCCGGCCGCCCGACGGGTCGGGAATGCCATAACCAAGGCCTGCACCATGCATGACGAAAGCAGCTCCGACGCCGGTCCGAATCCATGGCGGCCGGTTCCCGCTTTCTGTGAGATGTTCCGGTTCCTTCCACAACCGTGATTCCTTCAAGGCATTCCATACTTTGAGTGCCCCGCCAGTCACCGAAATCGGCTGACCGAAGGGTCCGGTCCCGTCCGGCGGAAGCAGGTTGATGCGGCGCAATTCCCATGGGTCCATCCCGAGCGCCTCGGCGAGACGGTCCATCTGTCCCTCCAGCGCAAACAGCGCCTGATTGCCGCCAAATCCCCGGAACTCGCCGGACATGCCGTTGTTTGTGAACACCGAGATGCTTACGGCATCGACGGCGCCGAAGGCATAAGAACCAACGGCATGCTCCGTCGCAAAGTTCAGCACCTCCGCACCCAGCGTGGCGTAAGGGCCCGTATCGGCCAGAACCCTAACCTGATGGGCAAGGATACGTCCCGATGCGTCCGTACCGGTTTTCATGCGGATGGTCATCGGATGGCGCTTCAGGCCGGCCCGTACCGATTCCATGCGGGATTGGTGAATCTTCACCGGTTTGCCCGTCACCCTGGCGAGAAGCGCCCCGTACGGCTGGACGTTTAATTCGTCCTTCCCGCCGAAGGAGCCCCCGATCGGGCTGGACACGACCCGGATCGACTCCGGCGGGACCGCCAAAATCCGCGCCAGCTGCAGCCGGTCCATCAGGCCGTGCTGTGTGGGAGAGTAGACGGTAAGTCTCCCGTCTTCTCCCGGAACGAACAGCCCGCCTTCCGTTTCCATATAGGTGTGCATCTGGCGCGGCGTCCGGTAGGTCGCCTCCACGATATGAGCGCACATCCCGAACGCCTCGTCGGCATCGCCACGGCGGTACTCGCTTCTGTGAAGCAGGTTGCCGTCCTGGTGAAGCTGCGGCGCACCTTCGGCCAAAGCTTCATCGGGCTCGGTAAGAGCCCGGAGCGGCTCGTAATCCACCTCGATCAGCTGAAGGGCGTATTCGGCGACTTCCGGCGTAGCCGCGGCGACGGCCGCCACGGCATCGCCCGTATAGCGGACCCGGTCCTCGCAGAAGACCGGCTGATCGGCGCGGGCGATGCCGAAACGGTTCAGCCCGGGCACATCCTTCCAGGTCAGGACCGCCTCCACGCCGGGCAGCGCCAACGCCCGTTCCGTCCGCACGGACCGGATGGCCGCATGCGGATAAGCCGAACGCAGCACCCGGCCGTATAGCATATCCGGCGCGCTCAGGTCCGTCAAATACTTGAGCTGCCCCGTCACTTTATCCGGGCCGTCCGGACGCACCCTCCAGCGCGTTCCGCTGCTGGATCGGTTCAGCATAGCGTCTCCCCTCCTTCGGATGCAGTCTGTTGAAGCAGCTGCCACAAATCTGCGGTGATCAGCGATGCTGCCGTCTTGCGGCGGTAGGATTCTCCGGCGAATATATCGCCAGCCGGTCTGTACTCTTCCATGACCCGTTCATAAACGTCCGGAAGCCGGCTCAGGTCTGCCCTGCTCCCTTCCAGCCATGCTTCAAGGGCGCCAAGGCGGGCTGGCTTTGCTTTCCCGCCGCCTGTCGCGATCTTCACCTGCCGGAAACAGCCGGCGGCATCGATTTCCGCAGACACTGCCGTCGTAACGAGCGACGGGGAGAAGGCTTCGCGTCTCCCAGCTTTGTGGTAGACCGCGATCCGAGGCAGCGAAGGCAAGCCATTATCGCCGCCCGCTGCCTGTTGGATCCCGGTCACATCCGCCCTTGCAGGAAGCCTGATCGTCAGCAGGATCCGGTCCGGGTCCAAGGCATCGGCGGCACGAAGCTCCAGCCATTCCGTCAAAGGCAGCGGCGCCGCGGGACCGTGTTGATCCTGCCATTCCAGCTCTGCGTCGTAGAGGAGCAGCGCCGGCAGCACGTCCCCCACGCCGGAGCATACGTTACCTCCGAGCGTCGCCACGTTTCGTACGGACGACGCTGCCGTGCTGCGGATAGCTTCCCCTACCAAAGGATAAAGGTTCGCTAGGCTCGGATGTCTCCGGCATGTCCCGAGGGTTACCTGGGAACCGATGCACAATCCCCCGGCCTGCATGAACACCTCCCGTAAGCCGGTCACACGCTGCAGGTCGATCCAATGCGGGGAAACGCTCCGTGTTCCGGCTTCCCATTCCGTGCGGAGGAGTGTGCCGCCAGCGACATAGTCCGCTTGCTGACCAAAACGGCGTTTCAGCAAGTAGGCTTCCCGGGCATCTGCCGGATGCCATACAGTCGGTGCACTCATCACCGGGTTGAAGGTAGCATCCATGGCCATCTCTCCTTTGCAGTGTCTTGAATGCATCCTGGTGCTTAAATGGAATCGATTGGTTGGTTTTTCACACTATACGCCGCCACCGTGTTTGTGTAAATAAACTTAACTCCGATTTAGGAGTCATGCACAATCCGATTCATTTGCGTTGTGCCCGATGCCAAAATTGGGCATGACCCATCAAAATTATGTCATTATTTCTTACACGCAGGGAGATGCTGCTTCGTCTGAAGAGTCCATATTCGTTTTGCCTCCGCCCACTCTTCCGGCGTGTCGATATCCAGAACAAGCAAAGGATCGGCAGGGGCCAAGCGGAGCCCCTGAAAACGCGAAGAATCCAGAAGGCGCTTCGCCCCCTGATCCCCTTTCAGCCCAGCAGCCGCCTCAAACATCGTTGCCGACAGAACCGCGGGCGGCATCGCCTCCCTTCCCGCCTCGCTCATCACATAATCCAGCCCGGGAGCTGATCGCCACGCGTCGATCAGCTGCATCAGCCAAGCCGGCGACACGTACGGCTGGTCGGCCAACGCCACAAGCACAGCATCGGCGCCTGCATCGGAAGCAGCACGGATGCCGGACTGCAGCGAGAGCGCCATGCCTTGATCCGCTTCCAGGCAGACAGCGACGACAATGCTAGGGCCGTCCGCTTGGTCTGCCAGGAGGCTGGCGTCCAGCCATACCAGCGGGTCTTCAGGATGAACGACTACGATCAACCCGCTCAGGCCGCTGTCCCGAAGCGCCGCCAAGCCGCTGCCGGCCAGATGCATACCTGGTGCAAGCTCCAAGGACTGTTTGCGGCAGCCCATTCTCCGGCTGCTTCCCGCCGCAAGGTATACGCCCATGATGCTCATGCATGCCGCCTCTCCCGAACAGCCGCCTCAGCGCCGCTCTTCCACTTCACCAGCCGGGCCGCGATGCTGACGGCGATTTCGGCGGCGCCTTCCGCACCAATGGGAAGACCTGCAGGAGCATCCACGAAGTCCGGGATCGGCAGCTCACCAAAGAGCAGCCCGATCCTCCGTGCAGAGCCGATGACGCCGACATACTCCGGCTGCAGCGGAAGAATGCGCTGCAGCATCTCCCGGTCGCGGCGCAAATGATGGCTGGCAAGGACGACGTAATCGCGGATGCCGATGCACAGCTCCTCAACGATCCTGCCGGCATCGCCAACAACCGTTCGGGCCAGCGGGAACCGCTCCCTGCTGCACCAATCCTCGCGCCAATCCGCCACGGCTGTCGCAAATCCGATGGAGCGCGCCATCGCCTCCAGCGCCGCCGTTTCCTCCCCGGCGCCGAAAATGATAAGCCGGCGGCTCGGAGCCAGCCGGGTCGCATAGAAGAACACTCCCCGCCCTGCTACCGAATCCTGTATGGGGCCGTCTTCCTCCAGCCGGTAATCCATCTCCTGATCCGGGCGGAGTTCCCGAACGAGCCGGACAGCCGTCCCTTGTAGGACGATTTTGGCCGCTTCCAGAAGCACCGCAAGAAGACGGCCTTCGATCGGCTCCAGCAATATGACCAGCTCGCCTCCGCAGCCCATTTCCTCTCCCCAGATCGGGTCGACGCCAGGCTCGGTGTTATAACTCGCCCATTCGAACCGGCCGCGCTCGAGAATCCGGGGAACCCTTGCAGCGAGATCCGCTTCCAGACAGCCGGGGCTGATGCTGCCGATGCGGCGTCCATCCGCGGCCATCAGCATCATGGCTCCGGACTTGCGGTAAGCATGGCCGCGCACCGATACCAGGCTCGCAAGCACCGCCATCCCCTCTTCTTTCTGCACGTACCGGAGAATGCTTTCCGTCTCCATCCGAACTCCTCCTTACATGCATTTTCCTATAAATACAGTGATCCTGTTCCTCGAAGTAGGTTTACAATCTACGGAGCAGCTTCTGCAAGGCCCGGTTCGCTCCGTCGAGTACCCGCGGCTTATCCAGGGTCAGCACCTGCCTGCCTTCCATCACAACATGACCGTCGATCATCACCATTTCAACATCCCCGCGGGTGGCGGCATAGACGACCCGTGAGAACCAATCCGTGTCAAAGGAAGGATAGACATGGTAATCTTCCAGGTCCAGCAAAATCAGGTCTGCAAGTTTTCCCGTCTCAATGCTTCCGATCTTCCGTTCCATGCCAAGCACTTCCGCTCCGCCAATCGTGGCCATTCGCAGCACGGTCCTCGCGTTCATTACCGTCGGGCCGTGCTCCACCTTCTGCATGTATGCGGATAATCTCATTTCCTGAAACATGTCAAGGTTGTTGTTGCACGGGGCTCCGTCCGCGCCGAGGCCGACCGGGATACCGCTTCGCATCAATTCCGGCACTTCTGCAATCCCGGATGCCAGCTTCAGGTTGGATCCCGGACAGTGGGTGACTTTGACGCCGCGCTCGCGGATGATCCGCTTTTCCTCGTCATCGAGCCAAATGCTGTGCGCGAGCACGAGATTCGGTCGGGCAAGGCCGATATGGTCCAGATAAATCACGTTCCGCATCCCCCGTTCGGCCTCGACCATGGCGATCTCGCCCCGGTTTTCCGACGCGTGCGTGTGCACCAGAACCCCGTAATGCTCTGCCAAATCCCGGACTTCGGTCAGCAGACGCTCGGTGCAGGAGACGACAAAACGCGGGCAGAACGCATAACGGATCCGCCCACCGGCAGCCCCGTCCCACACTTGCAGCAAATCGACGCTTTCCCGGAGGGAACGATCCGTATCCTCCTGCAGCGCCAGGGGCACCTCATCGCCGTGATCCATCATCACTTTGCCGGAAAACGCCCGAATGCCGCTTTCCTCGATCGCCTGAAAAGCCATAGAGGTATGGTGTACGGTCTCCATATCGAGAATGGTCGTCGTCCCGCTGCGGATGAGCTCTCCAAGGCCAAGCAGCGCCGAATAGTACACCGACTCCTCGTCATGCGCGGCTTCGAGCGGCCAAATTTTTTGTTTTAGCCAATCAATCAGCTCCAGGTCGTCGGCCCGTCCGCGAAAGAGCGTCTGGCATAAATGGATGTGCGTTTGCACAAAGCCGGGCAGCAATACTTTGCCCCCGGCTTCGATCACCCGGTCGGCTTCGCTCGGCGCGCCGGGTCCAATATGAGTAATGCGGTTGTCCTCAATCCGAACATCGCCATGGATAATTTCATCGGCCGGATTCATTGTCATGATGATGGCATTGCGTATGATCGTCGTTGTCAAAGGCGCTTCCCCCTTCTTGTACGGAAAGTCCGGGAGATGCCGCACGGATGCCGCTTCTCCCGGACACGATTCTTCCTTCGCATTGCCCCGCTGCTCAGCCCATTTTCCCCGGATTCAGGAGACCGAGCGGATCGTTATGCCTCTTACGTTCCTGCATGCCGGGTATTGCCCCGCGTCCACCATTGTCCAGCAGCCAGGTATGGGGATCATAAATTTCCACGCCGATGGACCGGCAGGTGTCTATGATATGGTACAGCCGTTCTTCCGTGCTGTAGCGGACGACGGGCAGGCCGTTCGGCTGGAGTTTGCCCCTCGAGCGGATCCATTCAAAATGCAGCAGCATTTCGTCCCCGAACATCGATTTCAGCGTCCGGATCTGCTCCAAGTAGCAGTCCCGCTTGAAACCTGCTTGCAGGTAGGTATAAGCCGGATCACGCTTCAGCGCCCAGAGCGTCGTATGGTTCCAGGTAAAATCGGACAGCCCGATCGATTTGCGGTACTTCTCAGGGTCAATGACATAGCCGATTTCCCCGCCGAAAGCTGCGGCGAGTGCCGGCAGCGCTTCGGCAGCATGCCCGGCGATTTCGGTAAAAACCACCGATTTGCCGTGTGCGAGCACTTTTTCCAGCGGCTTGAAGAAGGAGGGAATCGGCCACTCCATCGGCGTGATCAGCCGTTTGGGGATGGCCGCTTCCTCCGCCAGCGCTTCCCCGAATCGGACCGCGTCTTCCAAGCGATCGAAGTTCACCACCACCTGTGCCCACTCGGTCCGGGGTGCCAAAGGAATGACCAGCTCGGTGACGATGCCCGTCGTCCCATAGTTATGAATATAGTCCTTGAGTTCCTCGCCGTGGACTCGGAAAACCTGCGGCTCCTCTTCCATCGTCAGGACGGTCGCCTCCAGCACGTTGCCGTCCCACAGGTCGCCCCAGGTAATCGACCCGACGCCCCCGGAACCGCCGCACACAAACCCGCCGACCGTCGCCTTGGCGAAAGTGCTCGGGTAAATCCGCAGCTCCTGTCCCTGCTCCCGGGCCGTCTTCTCCAGGACGCCGAGCTTGACGCCGCACTGTACACGGGCATAGCCGCTGCCAATCTCCAAGATTTCGTTCATGCCGCTGAGGTCCAGCACCAGGCCGCCTTCGAGCGGGATCGCCTGTCCGTAGTTCCCGGTTCCCGCTCCGCGGACAGTGACGGGGATCCGATGCCGGTAAGCAATGCGCAGCGCTTCACGGATTTCATCGACTGTAGCTGGCACGAGAACGGCATCCGCTTTTTTGTCCTTCAGTTTTCCGCTCAGCACGGGGGAATACCAATAAAAATCCTTCGACAGCTTTTCGACCGCCGTTTCGTCGGTCAGCAGCCTCAGTGCGCTGAACGCTTCAGGCATTTCAGGCTTCCATACCATTGACATGAGAACCACCCGCTTTCTTTGTATTCACAGCTTACTCCATATAGAAGAACAATTTCGTGAGGACAATCTTTCGATTTCAAAAAACGGTGCTAATCCGTTCCTGAACGACCGGATTCCGCAAGGGAAGCAGGGAGCCGATCCGGCATTCGGCCGTATCCCCATCCTGGATGTCTACCGATCCCGGTGTCCCGGTCATGATGATGTCGCCGGGATAAAGGGTCATCATCCGCGAGAAATACGAGAGAATCAACCATGGGGAATAGATCATATCGGATACACTACTTCTGTACCGGACCGATCCGTTAAGCACGGTCTGTATATCCAGTGCATCCAGATCCCCGATTTCGTCCATGCTGACCAGCTCCGTTCCGAAACTGAAGAAGGTGTCGTAACTTTTCGAGCGACCAAGAAACCGCGGGTTGCGGGCGTGGATGTCCTGGGCAGTCATATCCAGCGTCGGAACGATGCCGGCAAGTACGTGCGGCGCCTCTTCGGGGCTGACGTGCTTGCAGGTCTTACCGATCACCAGGCCGATCTCCGCCTCGGCGGTAATGCGTCCGGCCCCGTCCGGAAGAAGAATGGCTTCGCCCGGGCCGATCATCGTGCTTGCCGGCTTCAAGAAGCAGATAGGCTCTTGCTCCGGCGGCACCACGGCCATATCTGCGGCCTTTTTCCGGAAATTCGCGCCAACGCCCCAGACATTGACCGCACCATGATACAAGGGGCCAAGATTTGCCTGCTCCAGGGGAACGGAGGGAATGGCGGTCAGCACCTCCTGCCCTCGTTCCCGCAGCCATCCGGACAGCGCCGCCGCCTCGCCGGTCCGCAGCAGTTCCAGAACGGTCGTCGGCCAAGCCGTTCCAAGCGATTCATTGATCCCGGTTAAGGGAAATATCCGATTGCCTGCAACGATGCCCGCGCTGCCTGGCCCGCTTCCCGCCAAAGTTACGAGCCTCATCGCTCGGCTCCCGCTTCCGCCTTGGCCCGGATATCGCTGAACTCGAATTCGCTCAGCTCACGAAACACCTCCGCTAAAATGTCGGTCACCCGCTCCTGAATGATGCTGCCTTTGGCTGCCGTCGCCTGGGTCGCATCGCCGCATATGCCGCTGTCGGAAATGTCCGCCATCCGCCAGGCGAAGCGTATTTTCCCCTCAAGGGTCAAAAATTTCTGCCCGGTCATGGACGGGGTCTCCGAGACGAGCCATTGATCCTGCACCCATCCCGGTTTGATGGCCTTCACGATCGACGTTTCGTAGTCCCCGCCATGAATGCCGTATTCCAGTTCATCGGCGGGCATGAGATCCTCCGCACCTCCCAGGGAGGAGGGCGATAAATAAAAGACGAGCATATCGTGGCGAATGCGGATTTCCCGGGACACCACGTTCAGCAAGTCGGTATTGCCGCCATGCGTATTAAACAGCAGCAGCTTATGGAAACCGCTCAGCCGCAGGCTTTCCGCGATATCCAGGATCACGCTCTGCAGGGTCGTTGCCGACAGCGAAATGGTTCCTGGCAGGCCGAGATGCTCATTGCTTTTGCCGTACGAAACCGGCGGCAGCAGCCACACCCGCGCATCGGGCTTCAGCTTTTCGAGCGCCAGGGTCACCGTAGCCTCCCCGATCAGCGTATCGGTCATGACCGGCAGATGCGGTCCATGCTGTTCGATCGCGCCGACCGGCAGAATGACCAGCGTGCTTTCCTTGGGAAGCTCCTTGACCTGTTTGCTGGTCAGCCTTGGCAGGAATCTCTCCTCCCAGGCTGCTCCTTCGTATCGTGTAAACATCGGCATGTTCCTTTGCTATTGGATTTGGTTGATCACGGCCGCGTCCGCGGACTGCATCGACGCCTCGATATCCGCTGCCCATCGAAGCAGCTTCAGGTCCTGGCCTCTGCCGGCAATGAGCGACAGCCCGACCGGCAGACCGTCCGTCTTCGCCAGCGGCAGTGTAACCTGCGGCAGCCCGCCCAGCCCGGCGATGCAGGACAGCTGCAGGATCCGCGTGCGCGTCATTTCAATTTCCTCGCCGGGCAGCCCGATCACGGGGGCTCCGCAAGGCGCTGTGGGGATGACGAGCACGCCTTCGCTTCCGAGAAGCGACTCAAGCCGGGCAGCAATCGCTTGCTGAAGCTGGCTCGCTTCCCGGTACGCTCCCTCGGAAATCGTGGCGGTCCAGGCAAATCTTTCGGCGATGCCGGGACCGAATCGGGGATGCTGCGCCGTGATCCATGCGCCATGGGCAGACCATATTTCGTACCCCTGAATCGTTCGGAAAATGCCGGCCCACGCCGCGAGTTCCCCGTCCGTCAAACGGATGGATTCGAACGCTCCCAGCGATCCGAATGATTCAAGCGCACCGCGGAGCGACTCGGCGCAGCCGGGCTCGGCAGCTGCCCACGCTTCAACCGGCAGCATCATTCTGGCGAATTCCCCGCCGTCATCGAGCGGTTCCTCGAGAAGCACGCGGCCGACCTGCAGCAAGGTGCTTGCCCGGCGTGCCATCCAGCCGACCGTGTCAAAGGCCGGAGCCAGCGGGATGACGCCGTCCATGGGCACGCCGCCGTGCGTCGGGCGAAATCCGCAAATACCGCAAAAAGAGGAGGGAATCCGCACCGAACCGGCCGTATCGGTGCCAAGGCCAAAGTCCACTTCCCCGGAGGCAACGGCGGACGCCGAGCCGCTTGAGGAACCGCCGGGAATATGTCCTGGAGCGATAGGGTTCGGCGGCGTGCCGTAATGCACATTTTCCCCGTTCAGGCTGAACATCAGCTCATCGGTGTGAGTCATTCCATGAAGCTTTGCTCCGCTGCCGAGCAGACGTTCCACGGCGGCCGAATGCTTCACGGCAGGCTTGTGTGTGTTAAGCCAATCGGGATTGCCGGCAGCATTGGTGTGTCCTGCTACGGCAAACACGTCCTTTACGGCAAAGTTGAGCCCTTGAAGGAGACCGCCTTCCGCGTGTCTCGCCTCCGTTCCCAACCGAATCCACGGCGTGCATTCTGGCTGCATACGAGTTCCTCCAATCGTTATGAGTTCGCGGGAGCGGCCGCTCCCGGGAAAGCCGCTCCGCGCAGCACCGCCAAATCCTCCTCGTCCAGGCTTGCCGCCGGACCTGACTTGATTAAATCGGAAAACTTCTCGTCGGGCACCATGGTCGTCAGAACATAGAGCCTGCCCTCACCGGTATTTTTGACCTGATGGTTGTTGCCGGGCGGAACGACGAAGAACGAGCCTGTGCGAATCCCGGTTTCTATATCGCCTACGATGGCAATCCCTTCTCCGGCCAGCACGTAAAAATACTCATACGCTCCGCTGTGCTCGTTCGGCGGCGTCTGTCCGCCGGCGTCGAAAATTTCCACTACGGACACGAACGGCACCTGCGTCCCGTCGCACAGCATGACAAACTTGTTGGAATCCTTGCTTGAAATTTTGCGTACCTCGCATTGCTCGAAATGCCCCAGAACCAGACCATCGATCATATCACTTCATCCCTTTCTTTTCGTGTGCAGGCCTGCAGCAGATCCTCGGAACCGGCAACAAAGCCATAGCACTGTTTGATATTGTATAAGGCGGCCTCCGTGCAGTAAGCCGGAGAACTTGTCGCGCAGCAGTCTTCCAGCAGAATGGCGTCGTATCCGAGGCATACGGCGTCCTGAAGCGTATGCATCACACACTGGTCGAGGTTGACGCCGGCAAACAGCAGCGTCTTCACGTCCAAATTGCGGAGAATGCTGTCCAGCGGCGTATCCCAAAAACCGCTGATACGGTATTTATCCACCCGGATATCCCCGGGCTCCGGTACCATCCGATCAATCAGCGCCGCGCCCCAGCTCCCCTGTTCCAGCACCTTCGAGCCTGTATCCGGCAGCGGGCTGCCGATCCCATGGCTGACACCGTCCGGATTATATACGTGGAGCACCGAAGGGCTTAAGTTCATCCGGTCCTCCCGATTGCCCCAGTTGACCCACAGCACAGGAACCCCCTGTTCGCGAAGGGCCGGAAGCAGCCGCTGAAGCGGCTTGGCGGGAGCCAGCAGCGGGGCGGTATTGACTCCAATCGAGTCCAACCACCCGCCCGGGCTGCAAAAATCGTTCTGCATATCAATGATGACGACGGCGGTTTTGGCGAGATCCAGCGTGATCCGCTGCGGCAGCGCCGGCAGGGTCACGGTGACGAGCGGTTTGGGATCGCTCCTGGACAAATCGGCCAGCTCCTCCGACACGTTCCAGTAATTTTTCGAATTCCCCAGTCTGTGCATGGGAACTCCCCTCCTTTGCTGCAAACTTGCCGCTCGGCTTGGCGGATGCAGTTAGCCGGTAATGGCCGAGTCATGCCAGGAACGCAGAAGTCGGTTCGACAGGGCATTGATCAGCAGGAAAAAGACGATGCCGACCACGGCGGCCGACAAGCCGCAGGCGAACAAATACGCCGTCTGCATCCGCGTCGCCGCGACCGTAATCGCGTAACCGAGCCCGCCGTTCAGCCCGCCGATGCCTGCGATATACTCGCCGACGATGGCCCCGACAACCGACAGGGAGCAGGAGATTTTGAAGCCGGCCAAAATGTAGGGCAGCGCTGCCGGGAGTCTGAGCCTCCAGATCGTCTGCATCTTCGTGGCGTTGTACAGATAGAACAGATTTTTCATGTTCTGCTCGGTCGAGTTAAGCCCGATCAGCGTATTGGACAAAATCGGAAAGAAACTGATCAGAAAGGCGATAATAACGATGGCGTTCATGCCGGCCCCAAACCAGATGACGATGATGGGCGCAATCGCCACAATCGGGATCGTCTGCAAAATGATCGCGTAAGGATACACGCTCCGTTCGACCGTTTTGGACAGCGCAAGCAAAATGGCAACAGCCACGCCGAGAATGGCGCTAAGGGCAAATCCCAAGACTGCCTCCATAATGGTCGTGCTCACCGACACCACCAGATTGTGCCCGTTCTGCGACACCGCTTGAACGATATCGGACGGCTTGGGCAGCAAGTACTCCGGGGTGCCGGTCAGCCGCAGTACCATTTCCCATACAAAGACGACGAAGACAAATACGCTCAGCGGCGGTACGACCCGAGACACCATTTTCCCCCAGACGTGGCTGCCGCTGCCAACACTCCTCCTGACCATAGGCGCGGCCGGCGAAGCCTGTTTCGCCGCATCGGTAACCGCGCTCACTGCTGCTTTTTCCATGACCTCAACGACTCCTTTCGTAAGTGGCATGTTTCCATGCACCTCTAATTTCCCATTATCCAGAAAAGCAAGCACCGGCTTCTGCGAGCCTCAGTGATTCAGCACTTCGGTTATGCTGCGCACATATTTGCCGAACTCGGACGTAGTCCGGAATTCATCCGTACGCGGATACGGCGCCTCAATCGGCACAATATCGGAAATCTTCCCCGGCCGCGGCGTCATGACGACAACCCGGGTGGATAGAAACACCGCTTCGAACACGTTATGGGTAATGAAAAGCACGGTCATCTTCTGATCCTGGCGCCAAATGCCCAGCAGTTCATCCTGCAGCGTCTGGCGGGTGATTTCGTCCAGCGCCCCGAACGGTTCGTCCATCAGCAGCAGCTTCGGCCGGGCTATGAGCGCACGGGCGATCGACGCCCGCATCTTCATGCCTCCCGAGAGCTGTCTCGGCAGTACTTTCCGGTAATCCTTGAGCCCAACCAATTCCAGCACGCGTTCGCCTTCTTCGTTGCGAGCCTTTTTCGGAACGCCGCGGAGGGTGAGCGGCATCGTCACGTTGTCCAGAAGCTTCGCCCAAGGCAGCAGGGTGTGCTCCTGGAACACAAAAGCGATTTCGTTCTGCTTCCGCGCTTCGCGCGGCGTCGTACCGAGGACCGAAAGCTGACCGGTCGACGGCTCGGTCAAGCCGGCAATCATGTTAAACATGGTCGATTTTCCACATCCCGACGGTCCGACAAAACAGAGGAACTCACCCTCCCCCGCTTGCAGATTGACCTGCTGAACGGCAATCGTTCCATTCGGGTATACCTTGCCGATCTGGTCCATGCCGACCAAAAGCTCGGGAGCGCCGGGACTTCCGGGCGGCTGCGGATTTGCTGCGGTTTGCTGTGCTGTATACATTTCCAGCCCTCCTCCAATCCTTTATGTAATAATAAATAACATCTATACCTATGCCGCTCAATGAATATCCGTTGTTTTTGTGGTTAATTACAATAAAACGTAATTCTTTTGGGTTCATTTACGAAAGAGTGCGATCATCAATGTCATGTTATCTAACACAAAAAAAGCCCGGAATTCATCCGGACTTTCATGAAATACCTCGGCAATCGATGCCACCCTCTGCCGTTACCGGTTATTTTAAAAAACTTTGGGCCTTCAGGGCCTCCGCGCACAGCGCCACGCGCCGTCCGAGCCGGCCGGCCATCACCAGTTCGCGTTCATCCGGCTTGAGGCTGCTGTCAGGACCCGCCAATGTGGAAGCTCCGTAAGGAGAGCAGCCGATCGGATCGGCGGTCAAGTATTCCGGATTTTCGGAATAGGGCAGCCCGACCATGATCATGCCGAAATGAAACAGCGGCACCATCGACGTCAGCACATTCGCTTCATGCCCGGTATGGATCGATCCGGTGCTCGTCAGCAGACCCGCCGGTTTGCCTTCCAGGCTCCCGTCGGCGCACAGGTCCCCGGCAAATTCCAGAAACAGTTTGACCTGCGCGGGCATGGAGCCGTAATACGTCGGAAATCCCCAGACGATGCCGTCCGCCCATCTTAAATCTTCGTTCGTCGCCACCGGTATGTCCTGCTGCCGTCGCATTGTTTCTTCGTATTTGGCGAAGCGGTCAACCGTCTTAAAACGGGTCTTCAGCTGCGAAGTTTCGCCTGGCTCCCCGGTGGAGTGCTTATCCTGATAAGGGGTACGGTTACGCTCTGATTCCAGCTCTGGGATACGGCAGATGCGGACATCAGCCCCCGCCCTGCGCGCTCCATCAGCGGCCGCCCGCGCCATGTCCAAAACATGGCCGTATGCGCTGTAATAAAGCACCAATGTGCGGCTCATCCTTATACCTCCTCATTGCTGCATGGTGGAAACGGAGCATGCCTTCAAACGGATCGAATCATAGCGTGAGCGCGCGTTTCTGGACAAAGTCGACTCGTTCGCACGAGTCTTCCCAATAGCCCTGTAACAATGTGGAGCTCCATTTCTCCTTCGCCGGGGCTGCTTTCAGGCAGCTGCCGCCGCGCCATACCCAGCGGCGTTCCGGCAGCATGGTCAGCAGTTCCTCCGGCGTCCTGGCATCGAGCGCCACAAAATGGGCCGGGTTCCCCGGCAGGATGCCGTAACCGTCAGCACCCGTTACCTTGGCCGGGTATTCGGTGATCATCCGCAGCACTTCGCGCATCTCGGCAGGACTGCCCATATGGGCGGCATAGGCAGTGACCAGGCCGATCAGCAGCAGGTCGCCCCTTCCGAATGGATGAAACGGGTCATGCATATTGTCTGAAGCCGCCGCCAGCGGAATGCCGGCCGCCAGCAGCTCCTTGACTCGGGTGACTCCCCTGCGCACTGGGAAGGCGTCATGCCGGCCTTGCAGGTACAGATTCGCGCCGGGAAGCGTAACGGCACCCATGCCTGCCTCGGCCATAAGTCCAATGATCATGGTGGCATCCTCGTCCTTCATGGCGGCTAAGGAGCATAAATGCCCTGCCGTGACCTTTCCCCTCCAGCCGTATTCCATCGCGCGCCGGGCGATATGGATTGCCGTCCGCTGGTTCGGATCGTCGCTCTCGTCCGTATGCAGATCAACCGGGCAGCCCAGCTTATCGGCCAAGGCGAACAGCCTGTCGATGTCGGGGGCCGGGTTGGGAGAAAGATGAGGGGCGCCGCCCAATCCCGTCACGCCCATCGCAACCGATTCCTCGGCCGTATCCAGCGCCGCTTCACTGAGCTCAAAATAAGGGAGCAGCGGGAACAGCTGCAGCTCAGCATACGGCTTCAGCTCCTCTTTGACTTCGAGCGCAGCTTCGATGGTACGCATCGCGACGTCTTTTCCATGCTTGATGTGAAAATCGAGATGGCTGCGCAGCACCACCGTTCCATAAGAAATGGACTGCAGCGCCGAGCGCATGATGCGTGCTTTGATCTCCTCCTTGGAAAACCTCGGGGCGGCTGCGGCGTAATTGACGACCGCTTCGCCAAGCGTGCCGGAGACATTCCCGACCTGCGGGAGCGAAAAAGCTTTATCCAGATGCATATGGGCATCCACGAAACCCGGCAGAACGATTTTTCCCTTTGCGTCGAGCAGCAGCCGCGCATCCGCAGAGGATCCGTTCCATTTGTCCAGGCACACCGCTTCAGGAGCCTCCACTTCACCGGTTTGGGCCGTCACCGACGTCCACTTTCCGCCGCCGATGGCCAGCGTGTACAGCGTCTCTTCCGATTGCAGCGGCAGGGAGGCGTTGAAGATCACCACTTCTTGTTCCATATCAATCCCGCTCCTTTCATCCGTCGGTATTTATGTTATCTACTTCTGCACTCTCGTGCGCCAGGCTCTGAGGACATAAAGGGCGTATGCGTTCGACCCGGCTGGGCAATAACCGTTTGAATGCAAGCTCCCGCTCCGTTTGTCACGCAATGGTTCATTTCATAGTCCGCTTTATTCCGAGGTGTCACCAAAAATCGGCAGCTGAAGCCACGAGGCGCCTCCACTGGCATCCACCGCCACTGTGGCAATCTGCAGCGCATCCGGCCCTTGGCTTGCGGCTTCCTGCAGCGGAATGCCGTTGGGGTGGCGAAGCAGCAGCGGGTATGCGCTGCCGCTCAGCTCCAGCCGGAGCATCGAACCGGCCGGGAGCTCGGCGGCCAGCGGCCGCATCCGGATCGTCGCCGTCTCCCAGCCGCTGATGCCACCGGATGCGCCGATCTCCGTGCGCCCCACGGACAGAAACCTCGCTTCGCCCGCTGGTGTGACCTGTGTGAGGATGGCGGTAAGGTCGGTAGGACCGTCCATTACCTGGCAGGAGACGGTTACCTCAGGGGCGCCGAGGATCCGCAGCGGCGCGCCGGCAGGCTCCCCGGTATACACCAGGATTTCGAAGCGGTCCTGCTGGGCGCTCCGGTCCTGCGGCAGCACCGAGCGAAGCGGCATCGGCAGGCGCGCGTCGTAGACGAACACGTCCGCCGCCCGGCCAGGCTCCACGCCTGCATCCGCAGCGAGCCGGCCGCCGCCGGAAGCCCCGTTCGCAGGCAGCCGCGTTCCGGTTAAATACCACCGGCTGTCGCCCTCCGCTCCGGCCGGATACGCTTCGGCTTCGACCCAAACGCCGCTGCCGGCTTCATAATAACGGACCGGCTGCCGCTCCTTCAGGGCTGATCCGCCTTCGCCCTTCAGCCAATAGTCGAACCAGGCAAGTTGTTCCAGGTGGATATTGCCGTCCGCCTTCGGTCCGTAGTCCGTTCCGCCGGCTTTGCGGCCCCACGGAATATGCGTCCATGGCCCGACCACCAAACGGTGGAAGCAGTCCGGCTTGCCCTCCTGTGCTTGAAGTGCATTGTAAGACTGCAGCGTACCTTCCAGCAGAAAATCGTACCAGCCCGCGATATGCAGCGCCGGAACCGGCTGTTCCTTGAAGGCGTCCAGCCAGTTCAGCCGGGACCAATACTCATCATACGCGGGATGGCCCAACCAATCGAAATAAGCGGGGAGGTAGGCTTCGAGCAGCGGGTGCCCCTGCGCCAACGGCAGTTGGGCCAGCACACCGGAAGGATCGCTCATCACGCGGGAACACGCCGCTTCGGCTTCCGTGTCGCCCTTCCTTCTCGCCGTATCCCTGGCCAGCTGATAGGCCCAGGGCAGGCAGCTCTGCAGATCGAAGCTGCCGAATGTGTACATCCAGCCGTGGTACAGGTCGGCCGCAGTCATCGCAGGCGCGATGGCAGCCAAATGCGGCGGATGCTGCGAAGCGGCAGCCCACTGCGTCGCTCCCTGGTAGGAAAAGCCGTACATGCCGACCTTTCCGCTGGCCCCTTCCAACCCGGCGGCCCATTCGACCGTATCATAGCCGTCTTCGGCTTCGCTCACGAATGGCGTGAACTCTCCCTCCGAATCCCCGCGTCCCCGTACGTCCTGAATGACGACGATATACCCCCGCGCAGCATACCAAACGGGATGGGCGTATGTAACCGTTGAGGCGATTTTCCGGCCGTACGGCTGCCGCATCAGCAGTACCGGGTATGTTCCTTCCTCCGCCGGACGGTAAACGTCGGCATACAGCGTGATGCCGTCCCGCATGACGCAGGCTGCTTTCCTCTCCACTTTCACATGTCCGAATTCCACGGCTGTCCCCCCATTGCGATTCTGTTTTTCGTTAGATGTTACATTTTATAACAGACAATACAGGAGTCTACAACGGTTCAGAAGGCATCTTTGTGACGAAGCACAATAAATAGGCCGATATTTGGACATCGGCCACAAGGAATCCGTTTATCTATGTCATATTTCATAACTTCTTTATGATATGGTGAATTACCAGCCGATCGCCGCTCCGTCGGAGCGGGGGTCCGAGCCGCCGATCCGAAAACCGTGAGCGTCCAGAAGGATCGCCTGCGCATGCCCGGTCAAGGCATCCCAGTCGCCGATTTTTCGAACCTCATGCCCCATGGCAGCTAGCCCGCCGAGCACCTGCTCCCCCACCCTGGCTTCCATCTTCAGTTCCGTGGAGGCTTCGCCCCATGTCCTTCCCCACACCCATCGAGGTTCGTTAATCGCTTCCTGAGGGTCCATTCGGTAATCGACGATCCGGGTCAGGAGCGCCGTCTGCGTCTGCGGCTGCCCCTCCCCTCCCATCGAGCCGTAGAGCAAATAAGGCTTCTCGTCCTTGAGCGCGAGGGCAGGCATCAGGGTATGAAACGTCCGTTTCCGCGGTTCAAGCCGGTTGGCGGAAGACTCGTCCAGGGAGAAAAACGAGCCGCGGTTCTGCAGCAGAATGCCCGTTTCCCCAGCCGTCACGCCCGATCCAAATTCAAAGTACAGACTTTGGATAAAAGAAACGGCGTTGCCGTCCCCGTCCACTACGGCGGCATACGCCGTATCGCTGCCGAGCGGTTCGGCGGTGAGCGGAGCGGCCGAATCGCGGTTTATGCGTCCCGCCAATTCCCTGCAGTAGGCCTTATCCAGAAAGCGCTCCACCGGAATATTTCGGAAATCCGGATCGGTGAGCTCGAGGTTGCGGTCGCGGAAAGCCAGCTTCACCGCCTCGACCAGTACGTGGTAAAATGCTACCGAACCGTGCGGAATACTGTTAAAATCAAAATGTTCGAGCATTTGGGCGATCACGATGCCCGTAAACCCTTGCGAATTCGGAGGAAGCTGATACAGCTCAAGATCCCGATAGGAACCGGTGAGCGGGGTAACCCAATTGCCCTCATGATCGGCGAAATCGTCCGCCAGCAGCAGCCCGCCGGACTTCCGGATGTATGACGTGATGTCCCGGGCTAATCCGCCCCGGTAAAATTCGTCCCGGCCATTCGACGCGATCCGGCGCAAACTTTGGGCCAATCCGCTTTGGATCCAGCGGGTGCCTGCCGGCGGGACACCGCCGCCTCGCAAATACGCTGCAGCCGAATAGGGATTCGCTGCCAGCAGCCCGGCGCACAGCTTCGTATTGGCGTACTGGCTGCGGGATACCGGATAGCCCGCTCCGGCGTAAGTCATTGCCGGCTCGAGGACGTCCCCAAGCGGCAGGGTACCATACTCGCGCAGAATAGCGCTCCAGCTGTCCACCATGCCGGGAACGGTCAGTACGCTGCGGATCCCCCGCGTCGGGATGGCCTGCTCGCCGGCATATGCTTCCGGCACTGCCCTATACCCTGAGCGGCCGCTTCCGTTGTAACCCCGGACTGCACCCTCTCCGGGACTGTACAACAGCCAGAATGAATCGCCGCCCAGCCCGGTCATATGCGGATACACGACCGCCAGGGTACTGCTGACGGCAACCGCAGCGTCGAAGGCATTCCCGCCCTTTTCCAGTATTCGGGCACCCGCGGCTGATGCCAGTGCATGGGGGCTGACCACCATCGTTTTCGTGCCGATTGAAGCCTGCCTCATCATTCATCCCTCCTGCATCCTTAAATTGTTAACTAAATTAACATGCATCAGGATTTTTTGGCAATAACTACTTTTCATCCTGAAGGAAAACCGTTATAGTGTAAATTTAAATAACATCAGTGCCGCACGGATGATCATCAGCATCGGAACGGTCCAGCTCCCTTTCCCATGATGCCAGAGCTGTGCCTATAGAATGCGACCCTCGCATCCTACCCGAATCCGAGATGAAATGTCAGAATAGTTGATAGACAAGGAAGGAAGTGCACCATGCTGAAAACATACGCAGAATTATCCCTCGCCATGTTCCGGACCGGAATTCTCGGGTATGGCGGCGGTCCGTCGACCGTCCCCCTCATCCGGCACGAGGCCGTCTCCCGGTACAGGTGGATGGCTGATGAGGAATTCGGGGAGGTGCTGGCCATCGCCAACACGCTGCCCGGTCCGATCGCGACCAAGTTGGCCGCCTATCTCGGCTACCGCCTGAAAGGGACGCTCGGTGCGCTGGTCGGGCTGCTCGCCCATATTCTACCCACTGCGGTTGCAATGATCGCCCTAGTCTCTTTTATCGACGTATTCAGTTCGTCCCGCATCATCCATGGCATGATCGAAGCGGTCGTTCCGGTCGTGGCCGTCATGCTGGGTCAAATGTGTTACGAGTTCGGCGAAAAGGCAGTCAAAGGCCTTGGCAAATATATGGCGCTCGCCTGCGGGGTCATCGCGTTTGTCCTGCTGGAGTGGGTGCAGCTGCACCCGGCGATCCTGATTGCGATCGCGCTGGCCTATGGCTCGGTACACTTTATAGTTATGGGCAAGCTGAAAGAAACCCGCAAGCGGAAGGAGGAACGCCGCCATGGAGACATGGATTGAACTCCTCATCGGCTTCTTTCTAGCCAACGTATTCGGCTACGGCGGCGGCCCCTCCTCCATCCCGCTCATGTACCGGGAGATCGTGCCGCATTACCACTGGCTTTCGGGCGCCGAATTTTCCAACATGCTCGCTCTCGGCAATTCGCTCCCCGGACCGATCGCGACGAAGATCGCCGCTTACGTGGGCTATGATGCGGCCGGATGGATGGGGGTGCTTGCCGCCGAAGCCGCCACCGTCGTGCCTTCCGCGGTCGCCTTGATCGTATTGATGCGAATTTTGCAGAAATACAAGCAGTCCCAGGCCGTCAAGGGCATGACGCTGCTCGTGCAGCCTGTCATCGCCGTCATGATGCTGCAGCTCACCATTCAAAGCTCCAAAGAGTCGATACTCTCCATCGGCTGGATCCAATTCGGCGCTATCGCCCTCATCTCGTACTGGCTGATGCAGCGCCGCAAAGTTCATCCCGCGCTCGTCATCGTGGGCGCTTTTGTTTACGGAGGCATCTTTCTGGGGAGATAGTCCTCCCCTCCGTAACCTGAGCGAACCCGGACGGCCGTCCGATTCTATCCCCTGTTGCAGTAACCGCCTTTCCCGATGATTGAATTCAATCCGGTACAGCCCTTCCCCAAGGGCTTACCTTGTACGTTTCGGGTTTCGACAGAGTTCAGTTGCGAAAGGATGATGACTGTATGTATTTGACCATCGAAGATGCACTCACCATTTACCCGCTTTCTGAAGGTAAACTGACCGCAGGCCGCAGTGGTTTGAACCGCATCGTCAAATCGGTCAACGTGATGGATGCACCCGATATTTCGGACTGGGTCCGGGAAGGGGATATCTTGTTCACGACGGCCTATTTGATCAAGGACAATCCCGCGGATGGGGTCCGCCTGCTGCAGAAGCTGGTTGACAAAGGGGCGGCGGGAATTGGTATCAAGCTTGGACGGTTCTGGGCTTCGGTCCCCGACGAAATGCTTCAGGAAGCAGACCGCCTCGGTTTTCCCCTTATCGAGCTTCCCTTTCCGTTTACGTTCTCGGATCAAATGAAAGGCTTGTTCAATGCCGAACTGCAAAAGAACACGCTCCTCCTGCAAAACGTCCTGGACAAACAAAAGGAGCTCATCCGCTTCGCCCTATCCCCTGTTGATACGGGCCGCCTGTTTGACCGGATCCGCGAGATTCTCGGCGTGCCTCTGGCCGTCACCGGCATGCGCGGCCAAACGCTCTTCAGCACCCTGACCACAGACGAAATGCAGCTGCTCAAAAAACGCCAGCTCAAAGATACGCCGCAGTGGCTCCGCTGCGAGCAGGGAAGACTGCTGTGCGTGCCCCTGAAAAGCCCCGGCCAGGACCATGATTTTAACAGCCGGGCGATTTTCCGGCTTCCTCCCGGCATTCCGATGAAGGAGGAGGAAGGGCTGTACCATCAGGCGGCCGAAATTATCGGCTACCATTTGAACGCGGTCGAACGCAACGATCTCACCCAATCCACCCAGAACGAATTTGCGGCAATGCTGAAAAACTACCTCAAGCAGCAAGTCTCCGCCGAAGAGCTCGTTGCCTGTGCTTCCAGCCACGGCATCCCTTTCGGCAGCGGTTCTTTCCAATGCGTGCTTACCACATGCGATCCCGAATACACCGGCCGGGCCGACCATCTGCTCAAGAGCGTCAAGCAGGAATTCCATTATCATCCGATGCTCAAGGATTTATCACCTTTGCATTTTCAACTCGAGGACACCATTCTCTCGATCTTTCCTTCTGAGCTCCCGCGAAGCTCCGGCAAGCTGCCTCAGCTGTTGACACGTGTCTTTTTCGAGCAGGCCGCCAAAGCCGGCAGGCATCTGCGCATGACGGTGAGCCATATCAAAACCCGGCCCGATCAGTTGGAAGCGGCTTACCGTGAATGCCAGAACGCCCGCGACACGGCCGCTCGGCTCAACCTGGACGCTTTTGTCGTCGAGTTTGCCAACGTGGAAATCTCTTATATTTTCCAATCCGTTCCGGTTCATAAAATGCGGCAGTTCGTCGAAATGGCATTGGTCCCGCTTCAGGACCGAGCCCCCGACTCCGCCCAAGAGCTGCTGCGAACGCTGGAGCTTTACATGGCGAACAACGGACAGATCCACGAAACCGCCAAGCAGCTGTTTATACACCGCAACACCGCCGCCTACCGGCTCGAGAAAATCAGTGAGCTGCTTCAGGTCGACTTCAAGGATTATCACCATCTACTGCGGCTGAAACTGGTCCTAATGTTCCGGGATATGCTGCGCACGTAAACGGAAGCGGGACGGTCCCGCTGCCCCACAAGCAAGCACGTTATAAATTCGCAACAAAGCATCCCCTTAGACCGGCCGCTCCGGTCAGGAGGATGCTTTTGCGATAAGGCGGTAAATATCAGGCGCCAGCCGCCTTTTTTTCCGGTATAGATCCGCAGAAATGATGTTTTAGGCAGGTATGGTCTAGATACGAATATGATCATGTTTACTATTGTGAATTTTTCATATATTGATTTTTTAATATATTTAATCCGGTTAGTCCTTAGTGATCGTCGCGTTCATGTGTCGGATCAAGCGGCTGAGCACGTTCACCGTTGTTTCGTATTCTTCCTTCGTGATCGGCGCCAAAGAAACATGACCGTTGTAGCTATCAGTAAATAAACCGGAGTATATAAGCTGAAAAAGGCAAGCGTATGAAATACGCTCGCCCCTTAAGCTGATATTGTTGTGAATTTTTCACATAATGCTATATTAACACCGTATCCAGCTGCGATCACTTTCCGATGCTTGATTCTGAATCTGTTTTTTTCATATCCTGACAGTTATCGGAGTCAAGCCTCACCGCTCAAACGCTTCCAATCGAAGCCGATTGCCTGCAGGAAGGCTCGTGCGATCAGCATGTGGCCGGTCAGGCTCGGATGCACTCGGTCCGATGCGATTGCAGTAGGATGTACGTAGCCCAACATCGGCTCAAACACCGCTTGTGTGTCCACGAATAACGCACCGACGCGCTCGGCAACCCTCTGGGCCGCCCGGCCGTACTCATCCATCCGCCGTCTCATCCCGTCTCCGGAGTTCGGTTCGATATAAAACGGAGTCATGATGACAAGCCCTTTGAGGCCTGGGAGCGCCTGCTCCGCCAATTCCACCAAAGTATGTTCATACTCTTCCAACAGCACATGCGATTCCGGAATCGCCGGCTGGTCGAACTGCCGCCACACGTCGTTGATACCGATCATAATGGACAGCCAATCCGGCTTTAGATCCAGTACGTCCGTCTGCCACCTTTCTTTCAAATCCCTGACCGTGTTGCCGCCGATTCCCATGTTCGTGACCCGCAGGTTCAGCTCCGGATACGCTGTCTGAAGCAAGGTGTCCACGAGCGACACATACCCTTTGCCTACGCCTTGAAACAACCCTTCCCCGTAAGGGAATTTACGCTCGCAGTCCGTAATCGAATCGCCGATCATGACCAGGCGCTGTCCTTTGTCCATCTTCATCTTCGCGCTTCCTCCCATCTTTTGTTTTCCTTTTACACCCTTTTCTACGCATCAAGCAGCACAAGCCGAATCGTTTTCACTTCAAAAGGGCGGAAATCCAGCTTCAGCTTCCCTTCAGCAACCGGCAGATCGGCCGTCACTTCCTCCAGCATATTGGTTTCGTACGCTGTTTTGACAGGGAGGTTAAAGGTGAATCCGCATGATACGGTGGCACCTTTGCACTCATAGGCCCGGATGATCCAGTCTCCCGATCCGTCTTCGGCAAGCTTGACCGTCTCTGTAATTACGCTGGCTTGATCCGTTTGCAGGAAAGATTTATGACCCGCCTGGTTTCCGCTGTGCACGAGGCTTACCGGATAGTTCAGCTCATACGCTTCCTGAACGACGGGGCTGTCCAGAAATGACCCATTCCATACAAAGAATCCGTACGTAAACTTGTGCGTTCCCTGATCCGACGTTTCGTCCGGATGCGTCGGCGAACGAAGCAGCGTCAAGCTCATCGTGTTGTCCTGCACGGCGATCCCGTACTTGCAATCGTTCAGCAGCGCAAAGCTGCGGTTACTCTCCGCAAGCACCGCCCACTTATGCTGGCATACTTCGAACCGGTCGGCATCGTGGGGCCTGGAAGCATGATTCGGCCGTTTGACGTAACCGAACTGAATTTCCTGTAACGATTCGTTCGCATGGACACGTACAGGAAAATCGACCCGCAGCATTTTGTTCTTCTCATGCCAATGTACCGTCGTATGAAACTCAATGCGGCGGCTGCCGGCCCGGATCCGGATATCCTGAATTAATTTGGATTGATGAAGCATGCGCTCAACGCGGATATTGGCAAACAGGGGCCCCTCAGCGGTGACATAGACTTCGGCCTTCTCATCCAACGCGACCGGAGCAGTCTGATAGCCGCGGTCGATCTCCCACGCATCGAACGCCGACGGCTGATCGCGGTACATCTTCATGGCGTTGCAATGTCCCGCCGTCCATTCCGTTCCGGTCTCCTTGTCCAGGATGCTGACGATCTCACCGTATTCATTTATCCCCATGGCTAAGTATTCGTTCTCAAGATGCGACTTCGTAGCCGTTAGGACAGCTTGTCCTGGCGCTTCCGGCGTTACGTCACCCGCAGTAACCGAGTATGCCGCCCATCCCGCAGACGGCGTCTCGACTTCGGCGTAACGTTTGCCGTCATGCCGCTGCACAGGGAGCGTTTTTCCGTCCCGGTCCGCGATACCTTCTACGCCTTCGGGCAGGACAACCAGCTCTTTCCTTGCCCAGGAGAGCGAGTTAAACACCGTAACACCGGAGCGTCCGCTACCCGCAAGCACCTCTCTTGAGCCGGAAGCCATCGCATCGACTTGCCCGTTCAATTCCGTCAACTCTGCCTGCGCTTCCTCATGGACGCGGTGAATGGACGTGCCCGGCAAAATATCATGGAACTGATGCAGCAGCAGCTTCTTCCACAACCGGTCCATCTTCTCGTACGGATAGGCCCGGTGCTGAAGCAGGCTGGCTGCGGCACCCCATATTTCAGCCTCGTGAAGCCCGACCTCCGCCTTCCGGTTTAGCCGCTTGATCTGAGCCTGCGTCGTATAGGTTCCCCGGTGCGCCGGATAGTACAGCTCCCCGACATATTTGGCATCCGGAACACCTCTTTCGATCTGATCCTCAAAATAGTCAATCGGCGAGCCGTGAACCATACGCGGCACGCCCTCCAAATTTTCAAGCCGGCGGAGGAATTCCAAGTCGTCCCGGTTCGCCCCGCCGCCGCCATCGCCGTGGCCGAACTGTACAAGTCTTGTCGCAATGCCGTCCTTCTGCACCCGATCATTCCATTGCCTGATGAGAAACGAAGGATTGACCCGAATCGGAAAATCGCCATAATCCAGCAGATGGGTCAGCACCTGCGAGCCGTCGATCCCTTCCCAAAGAAAGGTATTGTACGGAAACGGGTCCGACACGTTCTCGTACGTCTGGAACATTTTCACGGAAGCAAAGTACCGGAGCCCGCAGCCCTTCATAATTTGCGGCATGTTGCCGGAGTATCCGAACACGTCGGGAAGCCACAGCATTTCGTTTTCCTTGCCGAACTCCTCCTTGAAAAAGCGCTTGCCGTGAAGTATTTGCCGGATCAGGCTCTCCCCGCCGGGCAGATTCGTATCGGATTCCACCCACATGCCGCCTTCCGGAATGATCCGGCCCTCGTTCACCGCTTGTTGGATGCGCGCGTATAACTCGGGATACAGGTCCTTGGCAAGCTGGAACAAGTACGGCTGGCTCTGGACGTAGCGGTAATCGGGATATTCCTCCATGAGGGCAAGCTGATTGGACATCGTCCGGGCGATTTTCCGCTTCGTTTCCTCCATCGGCCACAACCAGGCGATATCGAGATGGGACTGCCCCATGAGGTACAGCAAAGGCGCCGTCGATCCGTTTACGCATTCCAGGAGCGGCGCCATCCGCTGCCGGCACTTGCGAACGTTATCCGTCAGCGCATCCTTCGCAAGCCCCCAGTCGATCGTCCGGACGACCTCCGTCAGCCCGCGGTCGATTTCCGCCGCGCGCAGCGAATCCGGATCGATATGATTTCTGACCTGAACCAAACATTCCAAATCGATATAAAATTGATAGATTTCCTCTTCAAAAAGGCAAAGCTGCGATTCCCCAAGCACCGGCTGGATGCCCGAATGGCCGGCATACGCCTCGGCAGCGACTTCAAACCGCTCGCCGGCCTTAGCGATGCGTGTTAACGTCACGTCATGGTGCTGAAGATCCAGCGCCCCCCGTACGATTCCGTTCACGTAGACCGTCGCCTCCGAACCGAAATCGGCCCGGATGACCAAACGTTTGCCCTCGGCTTCCATGGGAGCGGTAACGGAAGAGCGGAGCCATGCATACGTCCAGTCTCCGCCCCACCGGTCGCCCGGCTCGATCGCCTCAAATCGTTTACTCTCCATTTCCCTGCAGGATAGCCGCTCCTTCGTGACAAAGCAGGTAAAATCGACCGGCGAGACCACGGTATACATGTAACGGTTTTTATCCTTCAGCAGCTTCTCAACATGGTATAGAATCTCTTTTCTCATATCCAAATGACGGATCACATCCTATGAATTGATCTGGGTTGCAGCGGATGCCGCTGTACCGTAGCGTGGCGAGACCATGCTGCTGCAGCGACAGGTTCACACGAGAGGTCTGGTCAGGATCCAAGGGGCATATGCCCCTGAATCCCGCCATGGTATCCGTGTACAAAATACGATGTTACCGCCCGCTCCATCGGACTCATCTGCCTCCCGCACCGATTCCGGCAGCGGAGAATACGCGATCGAACCCGGCTTTGGAGCGGCGAATCAGCTGTTCCGGCGTGTCTTCCGGCATGGCCGGCGTCAGCACTTCCTGCGATACGATACCGTCATATCCGATGCGCTGCAGCCCTCTTAAAAAGCCCTCCAGGTCGATGACGCCTTCCCCAGGGTACAGACGCCCGTTATCCAGCACGGCCTCGACCGGCAGATCCGGTGCGTCGTTGATATGCACATGAACGATCTGCTGCGGCTGCAGCCGCTCGATGTCGTCTACGGAGAGACCGTTCGTATACCAATGATACGCATCCAGCAGCAGGCCGACATTCGGCTCACCGATCGCTTCGACCCAATCCAGCGTCTCTTCCATCGTCCAGATAAAAGGGTGTTTCCACGCCGTCCGCAGATGATGCGGACCAACGAATTCCAGTCCGAGCCTGATGCCATAGGCGCCGAGGATTTGGGCGCAGATGCGGAGGCGCCGGGTGGCGATCGCCATGAAGTGCGCCGGTTTGGCGTCGGTCGATGGCAGAATGTACGTGCAGCAGCGCGTACAGCCCAGCGCCCGGGCTGCGGCAGCAGCTTCCGTCAGGCCAGGCAGCCCGGCGAGGAACTCGTCCTCGCCCGCCCTCCATTCCACAGGCAGGCCGATCGCGCCGACGACGACTCTGTGCCGCTCAAGCTTAGCCGCAGCCCCCTCTGTTCCCAGCCGCTCGATCAATCCCCGGGCATCGATGTCAACCGCTTGAAAACCGCCCTCACCCGCCAATTCGATGAACCTCTCTTCACTTTCGACTGCTCCCAAACCGGCAAGCGTCAATCCCTTCAGCATGTGATATTCCTCCTCACTGTTGTTTGAAAAAAATCTCCATCCCAATGCAATCTGCCTGAGCAGCCCGGCGCTCTATGAACCACTCGTTCCCTGGACCGGCGTCAGCCCAAGCTTCGGATTGGCCAAGTCGAGCTTATACATGACCTGATTGTAGTTATAACGCGGCGTCGGGACATGATTGGTGAACGTATTCGTATACGTGCCCTCGAAGTAGATGATCCGGCCGCCCTCCTTATTGAAAAACTTATGCTGGGCCACGTTATAAAAAGTATAGTTGTTATGCGTGACGATCTTTTTAGCCGTGGTCCAAGGTCCTTGAGGCGCGGGAGCTTCCGCGTACCAGATTTCTCCGAGCACGGAGGACTTGCCTTGCATCTGCTGCCCGATCATCACGTAACGCTGCCGGTAATCGTTCCATTCGATGGAGCTTGAAGCGATTTGAACCTCTTCGCCGGTATCGGCGTCTTTTAATTGAAAGTAGGTCGGATCGTCCGCCTGAATCAGCCCGGCATCGATCAGCTCCTTCTCTTGAACCTGGGTGAGCGGCGGGGTGTTCTTTTTCCAGCCCCATACGAGCTTGCCGTCCGCGCCGCGTTCAAGGGATGTTTGGGCCCCGTTGTAAGTCGTTCCCGGCGTCAGGCACGTAAACGACTCGTATTGGGTATAGTCGGTGATGGCATCATAGCTTGCCGACACGCGCAGGTTCGGCATCCGGTGTTCGGTAAAGAGCCAGTAGCCCTTGCCGTCCTCCTCGTAATAAGCCGCCTGGCCGCCAGGATGGCGCCAATCGTCTTTGGAAGGGAACTGAACGACCTGCTCGAACTCCTTCTTCTCGTCGTTAAAGGCAAGAATGCCGAAGGCGCTGAGCTCGGGATTGTGCGTGCTGTAACCGGCGAGCAGGCGTTCCTGCCCGCTGCCGTCCTTGGCGGTCATCAAGCCGAACACCCAGGCGATGCCGGCACCGTCAGGCAGCTGGGGAACCAGGCTTTTAACGAAACCGTCCTCTTTCGTAAAGTAATCCAAATCGATGCCGGTATCGGGATCGAGACCGCCTTTTTCCGGCAGCTTCGAAGTGGCACCCGTCACACGAAAGTTCCCGAGGGGATAAGCGGGTCTGTCCGTATCGCCCCAGAACCAGTACAGCCGATTGCGGTACTTTATCGTTTGGACGGAGTCCTGACCCATCACGAGCCCGTTCAGGAGCGGCTCCTTGACCGGCGGCTTCTGGCCAAGCAGGACGCTGTCCCGGTAGATGCCTTGACCGGTGACCCGGTATAACCGCTCAGCAATGTTGACCCGGTCCATTTTCAGCGTCACGCTTCCACCGGGCGTCACTTCAACAGCCTGGCCGCGGTAACCGAACATGTCTGTCGGCACCTCATAGCCGTCGCTCGACATATGGAAAAAGACCGTTTGATCCATCAAGCCCGGCTCATTGAAAGCCACAACACCTGCGCTGTCCGTATAGTACAACATATTGTTCGTCGTCTTCAGCTCGACCAGCGGGATCCCCCGACCCGTCTCGGCGTCCACGACTTTGATCATAAACGGCTTCTGAACCACTTTCTTAGCGCTGCTTACATCCGGCATGGCGCTATTCCCTTCCGCCTGAGCCGCCATCGCGGCGCCGGGCGCCGTCATGACCGTCAGCATGACACAGGTCCAGATGCCCGCGCTTTTCCAAGGCTTCCATTTCATTTCGTTTACCTCCTGGGCGGAGTGCCCTATTGGGATCAGCGAATCATGTCCGCTTCCGCATCAGCCATCACTTGCGGTTCTGAACTGGCTCAAGACCCAGCCGCGGATCGTCAAGATTCAGCTTGTACATGACCTGGTTGTAGTTGTAGCGCGGTGTTGGAGTATGGTCTGTATACGTATTCGTATAGGTCGCCTCGAAGTAAATGACGCGTCCGCCGTCTTTGAAGAAGAACTTGTGCTGGGCCGGGTTATAGAAGGTATAGTTGTTATGCGTAATGATCTTCTTCGCCGTCGTCCAGGGGCCTTGGGGCGAGTCTGCTTCCGCGTACCACATTTCCCCGAGAACTGAAGTTTTGCCCATCACCTGCTGCCCGATCATCACGTAACGCTGCCGGTAATCGTTCCATTCGACGGAGCTTTGGGCCAGCGAAACCTCTTCGCCGGTATCGGCATCTTTCAGCTGATAGTAGCGCGGGTCGTCCGCCTTGATCAGGCCAAACCCGATCAATTCTTTTTCTTGATCCTGGGTCAGCACCGGGGTGTTCTTCTTCCAGCCCCATACCAACTTGCCGTTCTGGTCGCGCTCGAGAGACGTATTCGCGCCGTCATAAGCCGCTCCCGGCGTCAGGCACGTAAACGACTCGTATTGGGTATAGTCGGTGATGGCGTCGTAGCTGGCGGCCACACGTAAGTTCGGAATCCGGTGCTCGGTAAACAGCCAGTATCCCTTGCCGTTCTCCTCGTAATAGGTTGCCTGACCGCCCGGATGGCGCCAATCGTCCTTGGAAGGGAACTGGACGGCCTGTTCAAACTGCTCCGTCTGATCGTTGAAGACCAGGATGCCGCGCGCAACGATGTCGGGATTTAGCGTCGTGTATCCAGTTAGCAGACGCTCTTTTCCCGTGCTGTCCTTTGCCGTCATCAAACCGAAAATCCAAGCCATGTTTCCCCCGTCGGGAAGCGTCGGCACCATGCTCTTGGCAAATCCGTCCTCTTTGGTAAAATACTTCAGGTTCACACCGACATCCGGATCAAGTCCGCCGTTTTGCGGCAGCTCCGACGTCGCACCCGTCGTGCGGAAATTTCCCAGCGGGTACGCGGGTCTGTCCGTATCGCCCCAGAACCAGTACAGCTTCCCGTTGTATTCGATCGTCTGCACGGAATCCTGGCCCATAATCAGACCGTTGATGACGGGCTGTTGAATCGGCGTATTCAAACCGAGCAGCAGACTGTCACGGTAAATGCCCTGGCCGGTCACCCGGTACAGCCGCTCGGCGATGTTGACCCGGTTCATCTGCAGCGTGACACTGCCGCCAGGCGTAACCTCGACTACCTGCCCGCGGTTGCCGAACATGTCGGCGGGAATTTCGTAGCCGTCGCTGGACATATGGAAGAAGACCGTCGTATCCATCAACCCCGGTTCGTCGAATGCCACGACGCCTGCGCTGTCCGTATAATACAAAATGTTATTCGTCGTCTTCAGCTCCACAAGCGGAATGCCCCGGCCCGTCTCGGCATCCACGACCTTGATCATGAACGGCTCCTGTACCTCTTTCAACGTGCTGCCTGCTTTTTGCTCGGCGCTGTTTCCTGCAGCCTGGGCCGGCGTAACACCCGGTGCCATTGTAACTAACAGCAGCGCGGCGCAGGTCCATGCACCCGCCTGCTTCCACATTTTCATCTTCAATACCATCTCGGCTTCCTCCCGACTTCTTGTCGATTTGTCATTGGTGGAATGGTCTCGATGCTGTTGGTTAGGACGTTTTGGACAGGACTCTTTGGGCCGCATCGTTGTAAATTTTCAACACTTTATCGATATCGCCCATTTTTTTAACCTGATCGATAAATTTCGGCCAGTTGTCAAAGCTCTGCTTCCCGGCAACAAACTTTGCCTGCTCTTCCGTAACGAATGTTTTGATCGGATTCATGATCTCGGATATTTCCTGGCTTTCGTCCGGTGTGAACTGGATGGCCGGCTCGCTGTACCACGAAGGGACATAATCATTGTTCGGCATTGGCAGACTTGTCAGATAAGGCGACTTTTCAAGCGGGACTTCCTCATACTTGCCGTTAAATACGGTATAATCCGTTGCGGCAAAATCTACGAATGCTCTGGCATCGTTGACCATTTGCAAACCCGGGTTATAATTTTTGCTTGCCCGGATCCCGTACTTATCCCCTTCCAGCCATGGATCCTTCGCCGTTTTAAACGAATCCATAAAGGTCGGATTGCCGTCTTCTCCGATTTTGTAGGTCGTTCCTTCAATTCCCCAAGTCACGAGCCTGATGTTTTCGTCGGAATATTGTAAATCGATCAGCTTGATTAATTCTTCCGGATTTTTGGCTTTGGAGCTGATGCAGAACGTGGCCCAGCCCAGGTCAGGGGTATTTCCGTTCGTCGCTTCCTGCCACGCCTTTCCGTACTTCGGATTGTCCGGGTACAGCGAAACTGCAAATATTTTGCCGTCATCCGCGTTTCTTGTGTAATCTCCCGGCTCCGTAAACCACTGGGTCAGCCACATGAAAGTATCGCCATTCATCGCCTTCTTCCGGATCGTGTCGTCCGTATCGATCGTGTACTCGGGATCCAGCAGCTGCTCCGAATACAGCTTGTTCGCGAACTGAAGGGCGTCTTTATATCCTTCATTAAAAATGCCGTACACGTATTTGCTGCCATCCCAGTAAATGTCGTCCTTGATGTGATTCGCGGAGAAGAGCGATCTCAAACTGTTCCACTTCGTATCCACCGGGTACTTATCGGGATACAGCTGTTTCAGCTTTTTGGCCGCGTCATAAAATTCATCCAGCGTTTCCGGAATTTTGATGTTCTTCTCCTTGAATACATCGTATCTGTAGGCGGATACGTTTTGAATCAGCAAGCCTTTATCCTGAGGAAATCTGGGCGTCGAAGTTTCCTTGAAAGAGTACATTTTTCCTTCAGAGTTGGTCACACGCGCCATGCCGTTCTTCACCTTGCTGAGATAGTTCATATAGTTGGGCATTAAATCCTTATACTGGCTGAGCTCAAGAATTTGGCCTTGTTCAGCCATGTCCGTGATATCGTAAAATAATGGCGTGACGAAAAAATCCGTCAAATCGTCGCTCGCAATCATGAGCTTTACTTTTTCGTCATATTCCGATGACGGAATATAATTAAACTTAATATTCAGTTTTTTGCCCAGTTTGGCTTCCATCTGCTTTTTCCATTCCTTGCCGATCATGCTGTTCTCGTTGTCCACCCCGCTCGACGGAAGCGTTACGGAAAAAGATAACGTGTCGCCATCCGCAGAATCCTTGGAAGTCTCGTCGGACTTGGAGCAGGCCGTTACGGAAAAGGCCAGCATGCAAGCCAGGATCAGGCTGAGCATTTTTGCTTTTTTAACCATCCCAATTCCTCCTATAACATTGTTTATTAAATATGGCGTAAAAGAATCTTTCCTCTTACATCATGTTGAAAATATCTGTCAGCCCTTAATCGCTCCCACCAGCACCCCTTTCGTAAAGTGCTTTTGAAAGAATGGGTAAATCGCCATAATAGGGAACATCGTAATGATGATGACGCTCATTCGGATCGCTTTCGGATCAAGTGAGGAGCCCGATGAATTGATAGCCACGTTGCCGGCGCCCACCCTGCCTTGGATCGCGTTGGTATCCAGCGCAAACAAATAGTTTCGCAGAATCATCTGCAGCGGATACTTATCCTGATCCTTAAGATAGATGAGCGCTTCAAACCAGCTGTTCCAGCTTCCTACCAGACCAAACAAGGCAAATGTCGCAAGCAGTGCCTTCGACAAAGGCAGGACGATTCGGAACAGGACAACGACATCGTTGGCTCCATCCATGACCGCCGATTCTTTCAGCTCTGCCGGCACATTCGAAAAGAAGGTCCGGAACAAAAACACATTGTAAGCTCCAACCGCGCCGGGAAGGATCATCACCCACACCGTGTCAAGCAGATGCAGACTGCGCATCAGCAGGTAAGTAGGAATTAAGCCCCCGCTGAAAAACATCGTGATCATCAGAAAGATGGTGATAAATTTCTTTCCCGCAAATCCGGGAATGGTCAGCGGATAAGCCAGCAGCGAGGTAAACAGCAGCATAATACCGGTAGAACCTACCGCGTAAAGGATGGAATTCAGATACCCCTTATAAATGAGCGAGTCTTTAAATACGTCTGCGTAAGCCTGTACGGTAAAGCCTTTCGGCCAAATCGTAACGCTTCCCGAGGCGATGTACTTCCCGCTGCTGAAGGAGGTAGCGATAATATTCAGAATGGGGTACAGCACAACGACAAGGATCAACAGCATGATGAAAATATTAAAGGCGTCAAACACTCTGGAACCGAAGCTGATTTTTCTCAAGATTATCCCCCCTAAAACAAACTCGTCTCCGAGACTTTGCGGCTGACCCAATTGGAAATGTATAAAATGACAAAGGAGATGACCGACATAAATAATCCGATGGCCGTGGTATACTCGTATCTTGCGCCGAGGATCCCCTGACGGTATACATACGATCCAATGACGTCAGCCACGCTGTAAGTTTCAGGCGAATACAGCAGAATAATTTTCTGAAAATCGGATCCGAGAATTCCGCCCAAGGCGAAAATCAGCAGGATGATCGTCGTCGGTTTGATCGAGGGCCAGGTAATGTGCACGATCTTTTTCCACCGGCTCGCTCCGTCCACTTCCGCCACATCGTAATAGGTCGGATCGATCCCGCTCAAAGCGGCAAGGTAGATGATTG
Organism: Paenibacillus sp. PSB04; assembly: GCF_025809195.1. Taxonomy (NCBI): domain Bacteria; kingdom Bacillati; phylum Bacillota; class Bacilli; order Caryophanales; family Paenibacillaceae; genus Paenibacillus; species Paenibacillus sp. PSB04. The sequence continues at coordinate 4,320,498 of NZ_CP081301.1, read as the reverse complement.
TTCCAAAGCCAACTCCCTGCCATACGCCGGAAGAGATGAAGATCGTTCGGAAATATCCCGGCTCCAGCAGAAACATGATCGGGGTGCCGCCGAAGTATGTAATGATTTGGTTGAAGAGGCCGTCTCTCGCCGTAAAGTCCTTCAGCATCCCTGCAACGATCACCACCGAAATAAAATGCGGGAAGTAAGAAACGGTTTGGACGAATTTTTTAAAATGCTTATTCCTCAGTTCGTTAAACAACAAAGCGAGGATAATAGGCGCAGGGAACGACCACAGCAGCGTATACAGCCCCAGAAGCAGCGTGTTTTTTAATACGCGGAAGGCCATCGGGTCATGAAAAAACGTGGTGAAATATTTAAAGCCGACCCAAGGGCTTCCCATGATCCCCTTTGATGCGTTGTAATCCTTGAAGGCGATGGTGATTCCATACATCGGAAAGTAGCTGAAGACCAGCACCGTGATCATACCGGGCAACACCATCAGGTACAGATATCGGTGTTTCCACAGTTTGGACCATCGCTTTTTATTGGTTGCCGCCAACATAAACACCCCTTTTCTAGTTACTTCAAATCATCGCTTGAACTCCGGCCGTTCTTCACCGAAAAACCGCATCGGATACGTTCATCTTTGAAAGCGCATTCAATACATGCTGTTAAATACCTACTCCCCGAGATCGAAACGCTTTCAATTAGGTGTGCAAGCTTGAGTCACTACAACGGTAAAGACGGTTAGACATAACTTAAACGTACTCATCAAGCAGGTAAAACCATATGCATTTTCCCCGGAGTTATTATGCTAAGCGAAGGATAACACATACTAATTTGGTCGTCAATATATAGATTTATGTTTTTAATACAACGTTGTTAGTATACTATCCATTCACACCAGTACAAATCTGATATTTCCGGATAAAATCAACAAATTTCAAGATAAATCGCATAGATACCCCATCTGCTTAACCCAGATTCATACAATAAAGTTGAGTTAGTACGCACTACTTGGTATACTATTTAACAAACAACGCACGATAAGTAAGTATATGTCTATATAAGAGGTGACCCTGCATGAGCAAGAACGATACAACATTGCCCAAGTACCAGCTGGTGAAAGATTATGTACTGTCGCAAATCGAGAATAACGAGCTTGGCAAGGATGACCGGATTCCGAGCGAATCGGAGTTCTCCAAGCTGCTGGATGTCAGCTCCATTACGGTAAGGAAAGCATTGGCGGAGCTCGTCAATGAAGGCGTCATCTACCGGATCAGGGGAAAAGGCAGCTTTGTCGCCAATCCGGCAGAACCAGTCAACCAAACGTCCAATTACGTGACCTTTATCATTTCCGGCAACGATATGTACGACAGTTCGTATATGAAGATTATCAAAGGCGTGCAATCCTTTCTGAACCAGCAGGGATGCAAACTTATCATTGAATTTGTGGAAAATGATGTCGAACAGGAGCGGGAGCTGATCCTGAAGCTGATTCAGTCCGAGAACCGCGGGCTGCTGATTTATTCCGCCAATCCCGACGCGGCAAGGGAGTACCTCAACGAAATCCGGAAGAAGTCGATCCCGTTCGTCATGCTCGACCGCTTTCCTGCCGGTTATCCGGTCAACTGCATTACATGCAATAACCATGACGGCGCTTATGAGGCTGTTGCGTATTTAATCGCCCAGGGCCACCGGAAGATCGGCTTCGCCGCATATGATTTTCATCTGAGCACCGAGGTCGAACGGTACAACGGATACCGCCATGCTATGGCAGACGCTTCGCTCGGGCCGGATGACGATGTCTTGTTTCTTCAGCGGGAATTAGATTATGCGAAGCTGCTGCGGCAAATTGAAAGAGGCGAGCTCACCGCCCTGTTTTGCGTCAACGACAGACGCGCGCTCGAAGTGATTGGGCAGCTTACGCAGCAAGGGGTCAGCATTCCGGAGCAAATATCGATCATGGGATTCGATGACGTAGAAAGCTCGAAATATGCCAAAGTATCTTTGAGCACCGTCAATCAACCCTTCGAGATGCTGGGCTATGAAGGGGCAAAACTGCTGTTTGAGAGCAGCAAAGACTTGTCCGGCGGATCCAAAAAAATATTGCTGTCCACAGAGCTCGTCATCCGCGAGTCGATCCAGTCCAACGTAGAGCCATGACGCTCTGCTTTTCTATTATGAATTTTTCACATAATGAATTGAGCCAACCATAAATTAAAAAGGGAACGGCCGCCTAAGGCCGTTCCCTTTTCCCGTTCAGAAGATGTCTTCCTACTCTATAAGATAAGTTCATATAATACTGTCTTTCTCGCAGGAATTAACTTTGTTCGCTTTAACCAAGCTTTGCCTGATCCGCCAGCGTGACGGACGGCTGCCGCGTACCGTGCAGCTCGAACAGTATGATTTCGTTCCGGCCTTCGCGCAGCAGCGGTGCCGGGATATACAGTGTGGACTGCGGCCCAACCTCCCAGTACCGGCCGAGGTTAAACCCGTTAATATAAGCGACGCCTTTTGTCCAGCCTGTGACGTCCAAGAAGGTATCGGCGGTTCCGCTTACCTCAAAGGTGCCTCTGTAAAATGTAGGGGTATTCTGGCTTGCAGCATCTAAGCCGGCGGCCTCTTCTTCCTTCAGATGCGGAACAAAGGCCAACTGGTCCAGGTTGTTCAGCGGAAGCGTGTGGATCGTCCATCCGAACAAAAACTGGTTGCCTAACCGGACCCCTTCGGTAATCCCTTTCGGGTCGTGCATGTACGGCCCGTAATTGACCCTTCCGAGGTTCTCCACCAAAATTTGCAGCTTCGCGCCGCCGGCCGGAATCGTCAGCTTCAGGCTGCGCTGCTCATCCCAGCGCTGCACGACGCCCCGGTACTCCCCGTCGACAAAAATGAGTGCACGGTCCCGCACCTCCTGCAGGATCAGGTCGGCTTCGCCGCGCGGCCCGGAGACGAAGGTCGTGTACAGGATAAAGCCGTAGTCCTGATCCAGCTGCTCCATCGTTTCCGGCACAGCCCGCTCCACCGCGTTCGACAGGTCGGAGAGCGAGTCGAATAAGCCGACCCGGTCGGTCAGGCGGACCTCGCCGTAGCTCTTCCGCTCGATCGGATCGGGAAGCTGCAGTTCCGGCAGGTCCACGTACTTCGATAGAACGTCCCGGACCGCATAAAATTTCTCTGTCGGCTCTCCCCATTCATTCAGCGGAGAATCATAATCATAGCTGGTGACGGTCGGCGCGTACCCTTCTTCCCCGCAGTTCGCGCCGTTGTAAAAGCCGAAGTTCGTCCCGCCGTGGAACATATAGAAGTTGACCGAAGCGCCGGCCGCCAGCATGTCCTCGAACACGCGCGCAGCATCCGCCGCATCGCGGGTATGATGCGGCTTGCCCCAATGGTCAAACCATCCGTTCCAGAACTCCATGCACATATACGGCTTGTCCGGCTGATAGGCTTCAAGTTCCTGAAAGGCTTCAACCGCACGGGACCCGAAGTTGACCGTCTCCAGCACACCCTCCACCATGCCGCCCTGCAGCATAAAATCTCCCGGCCCGTCCGAGGTGAACAGCAGCACGTCCACACCGCGGGATGTAAGCCCTTTCTTTAAATGGTTCAGGTACGCCTTGTCATTGCCGTAGCTGCCGTATTCGTTCTCGATCTGCATCGCAATGATCGGCCCGCCGTTCGTGCTGAGCAGCGGAACCAGCTTCGGAATCAGCACGTCATAATAAGCATCGACGTGGCTCAAATACCGGTGGTCATTGCAGCGCAGCCGGATACCCGGTTCCTTGAGCAGCCAGGCGGGCAGACCGCCGAACTCCCATTCGGCGCAAATATACGGGCTGGGTCTTACGATGACATGCAGGCCGAGTTCACCGGCCGTTTCGACGAAGCGGACGAGATCCGCCCCGTGATCGAACACGAACTCCCCTTTTCTGGGCTCATGGATATTCCAGGCCACATAGGTCTCCACCGTGTTAAAGCCGCAAGCCTTCAGCTTCGTTAACCGGTCCCGCCAATACTCGGGAACGACCCGAAAATAATGGATCGCCCCGGAAACCAGGCGGATGGGCTCGCCGTCCCACACAAACTGCTTGCCTTGAACGCTTAGTACACTCATCGTTTCGCCTCTCTCATGAATGGGATTTGGAGGTTACTTGCTTTCCATTTTTTTATGATAAGCCTCTGTCATCTCATCCGCAACCTGTTTCAGCGTCGGATCGCTTCGGAGCTGCTCGATGAGCTTGTCGTAGTTTTCGATCGTATCCTTGCCGATGATCACTTTGGTGCGCATATCGCTCACTTTTTTCGAAATTTCCGGATAGTATTTATTGTAGGCTTCGGAGTACAGCTCGTTGCCCGGGTTCGGTGTCTTGATTTGTTTGCGCTCATTGACGATTTCCACATTACGGTTGTATACGTCGTCCGGCATGCCGACCGCTCCGATCGACATATCGTCGCTGATGAGGTGGATCAGGTTGTTCATGTTGCCGTCGCCCACCTGGTCCTTGGCTGCCTGCGGCGTCGGGATTTTGCGGCCGTTCTCGACCGTGTAGTCGACGCCTTCAATGCCGTAAGTTGCCAGCTCATTGCCTTCCTTGCCGTAAGCGTAATCGAAAAATTCAAGGATTTTCTTCACCTTGGCTTCCGGCACTTTTTTCGGGATCAGGTACACGCCGTAATACGGCGATCCGGATGGCGTATATTTTTCCCCTTCCGCGTTTTGCAGATAGGTGATCGGCATGTAATCGGCCGTAGGCACCACTTCCCTGATTTTGGAGCCCGTCACCCAGGCGTGGTTCATCGACTGCGACGTGCCGCCCGATTTGCCGCCGCGGATCAGGTCGACCGTCTGGGAGTACTTCAGGATCGCGAAATCTTTCGGGAACAGTCCGGCGTCATACGCTTTTTTGATCCAGAGGAGCGCATCCCGCGACGCGTCTTCCGTAATCGTCGGCACCAGCTTGTCATCCTTCAGCTTCCAGGCACCCTGCACGCCGTTGAACACTCCATACACAAAGCCCATCGTATCGCTGTTGGCGGCATACGGAATTTCGTCCGCCTGGCCGTTTCCGTTCGGGTCCTTCTCCTTGAACGCCTTCAGCACGTCGAAAAATTGGTCCATGGTGGTCGGGGTTTGCAATCCCAGCTTGTCCATCCAGTCCTTGCGCAGAATCGGGAACGCCCCTCCTCCATAGCTCGGGTAATAGCGGGGAATGCTGTAATTTTTGCCGTCGACCTTCGAATCCGTCCACATTTCGGCGAGCGCGGGCTGGCTCAGATTCGGGTAATCCTTGATGAACGGGGTCAGATCCCAGAACACGCCTTGGCCTATCATTTTTTGCAGCTGCGGATTCAGCAGCGATTCCACGAACGTCACCTCCGGCAGATCGCCGGATGCCAGCATGACGTTGATCTTCTCCTCGGACGTTGTCGGCGACAGCCAGGTAATATCCAGCTGTGTGTTCGTGCGCTTCTCAAATTCCTTCCAGATCGGATTCGTATTGTCGATAAACTCCGTCGCGTAATTCAGCGTTTGCATCTGTATCTTGGTCGGGGCCGAAGAATCCGCCGAGCCGCTTTTACCCCCGCCGCCGCAGGCGGACAGCAGCAGGCTGGTGCCCACCGCCACAACGAGCGTTTTGATGAACCATTGCCTTGCTCTCTGTTCTGCTTGTCTTTTCATAGAGAATAACCTCCTTTGGATTTACCCTGTACTATATCTTCATTCCTTGACCGAGCCCACCATCGCCCCTTTGGCGAAGTGCTTCTGGAGGAACGGATATACGAGCATAATCGGAATCGTCGCAATGACCACCGCGGCCATTTTGAGCGTCTCCGTCGGCATCTGCCGGTTCATCGTAACGCTGATATTGGCGTTCTCGCCGCCGCCCATCGTCGTCGGATCGACGAGCATATTTTGCAGGAGCACCTGCAGCGGCCATTTGTTCTGCTCATTGATGAACATGATCGCGTTGAAATAGGTGTTCCAGTACCCCACCGCAAAAAACAGCCCGAAAGCGACCACCGCCGGCAGCGACAATGGAATGATAATCCGCCAGAACACGCTGATTTCGGTGCAGCCGTCGATCCGCGCGGCCTCTTCCAGGCTGTCCGGGATGCTGTCGAAAAAGCCTTTCATCAGCAGCACGTACCAGCCGCTCGTCAGCGACGGCAAAATCAGCGACCAGACGCTGTCAATCAGGCCGAGGTTTCGGACCACCATGTACAGCGGCACAAGTCCCGGCGTAAACAAAAACGTAATCAGGATCATGACCATCATCGTCTTGCGGAACCGGAGCCGGCGGACCGAGATGGCATAGGCCAGTCCCCCGGTCACCAGCAAGCTCAGCAGCGTGCCCACGGTCGCCAGAAACAGGCTGATCAGCACCGAATTGACGAACAAGCCGTTGCTCAGCAGATAGCGGTATGCATCCAGCGACCAGTGATGCGGCCACAAAATCAAATCCCTCGTATAATACTCCGTCGGATCCGTAAACGAAAGCACAATCGTATAATAAATCGGAAACACCATGGCCAGGCTGAACAAAATCAGCAGCCCGCCGTTGGACAGGCTGAACAGGCGGTCTTTCCAGGTCAGGGACAGTTCCATCCGCTGCAACTCTCCTTTCGAAGTTTTACCTTAGTACAAGCTGTCTTGACCCAGGCGTTTACCCGCCTTGTTCGCAAGGACGACCAGGATGACGCCGACGACCGATTTGAACAGGCCGATGGCCGTGCTGTAGCTGAACTCGCCTTGGCGGATGCCGACCCGGTATACATAGGTATCGAACACTTCGGCCACCTCCGTTACCGCCGCGTTCATCATCAGGTACACCTGCTCGAAGCCGGTATCCATAATCGTGCCGAGGCGCAAAATGAACAGGATCATAATGACATTGCGCATCGCGGGCAGCGTAATATGCCACATCCGGCGGAACCGCCCGGCACCGTCCATGACAGCTGCTTCATACTGCTGGGGATCGACGCCCGCGATCGCCGCGAGGAAGATGATCGTACCCCACCCTACTTCCTTCCAAATGGACTGAACCGTCAGCATGCCCCAGAAATAATGCGGATTCGATAAAATATCGACGGTGCTCCTCCCGCTTGCCTCCAGCAGCTTGTTGATCAGCCCTTCTGATTGGGAGAACATCAAATACGTCAGCCCGTAAATCAGCACCCAGGACAAAAAATGCGGAATATAGATCAGCGACTGAACCGACCGCTTCATGATCTGATTTCTCACCTCGTTCATCATCAGGGCCAGAATAATCGGAGCCGGGAAGAAAAACACCAGATTCATCAGACTGATGCCCAGCGTATTGCGGAGCAGCATCCAGAAATCGGGGTTGGAGAAAAAGCGGACAAAGTGCTCAAATCCGACCCACTTGCTGCCCATGATCCCAAGGTAAGGAGAATAATCCTGGAAGCCAATGACCAGATTCGTAATGGGGATGTACTTAAAAATAATGAAAAACAGCAGCCCCGGCATGGCCAGTAAATACAAATACTTGTCGCGCCGAAGATCCGGCCACAGCCTCCGCTTCTTCAGCGTGATCTCCCTTAGCGGAGCAGATTTCCCCGGGGCGGATCGCCGCTCGGACTGCCCGCCCATCGATGTTTCGCTCATCGCGCTCCCTCTCTTTCGTCATAAATGTCGGTCCCCTGCTAGCTGATCCGCGGCAATCGGGATGGCTGGCTGCTGCCCGGGTTGATATCCATCCGGTGGTTATGAGCCTGCCGCCCTGCGGCCGCTTATGTGAATCATGTTAGGGGACCGCCGGATTTCCGGCAATTCGATTTTCTTTCCCGTCAGAACAGGCGCCACACCCTTGGACATGTCCAATTCTTTAAGCGAAGCGGCTGAGGCCGCTTTTGATCAATCATTTCCGTGTGTCCGTTTCTGGGGATTGCACTTTTTTGACTGGCGGAAATTCATGGGTTACAGGTCTATTCAACCCCGCTGCCGTTCGTTATGATAGACATACTATCGTTATGATCAAGATTCAAAGCGGAAGCAAACGAGCGGGAGTGGTTACCATGTTGAGAGACTACTTGGCGAAAAGGTTCGCATCGAAAGGGACCGTATACTGGAGAAGCATCGCGCTTGCGATCCTGCTGACCTGTATTCCGATCACGATCGTCAGCTGCATTGGCGGGTATGTCGGCAACCGGTACCTGATCCAGCAGTATCAGCAAAATAACGAGATCATGCTGCGGGAATCGGTGCGCAGAATCGACGGCCAGTTCGCCCAGCTGGTACAGTACGCCCTGCACATGATGGCCAACCCCATCTTTAAGCCTGCGATCGCGGACATGAACTATGTCGATGAGTTCGAAAAGACCCAGGAACTGCTGGACACGATGTCGCTGATCGAAAACGGGGAATCGCTGATCGATCAGGCTTATTTGTACATACCGAAGCAGAATGTGCTGCTGCAGCCGGTCCTTGGCCTGCGCACGCTGGACGATCCGGCGGATCGTGCCGTTTGGAACAGTCTCATGAACGGGGATAAGGGCATTTTCTGGACGAATCATCTCACCCGGCCGTTTGGGCGCAGCGGCTCCAAGCATGCGATCGTCATGAAGCTGCCTTTTAACGGCCAAACCTCTTACGGGGCGCTCGTCCTGTACGTCAACCCGTCCATGCTCCAATTGAACGTGACCCCAGACCAGGCCGCTTATGTTCTCGATGGCAGCGACGTGGTCATTGGTCAGTCGGATGCCGCCAAGTCGTATCCCGAGCTGCTGCCGCGGATCATGGAACAGCTCGGCTCGACCAAGCGCACGTATGACAGCCAGTCGCGCTTTCAAATCCGTGCGGATCATGAGCAGTTCCTCATGAATGCGGTTTCTTTTGAGAAAATGAACCGGATCTGGACCTTTGTGACGGGTACCCCGTCATCCAAAGTCACCGCGCCCAACAGTGCCTATACGCATGTGGTGGTCGTCTACTGGGTTCTGTCTCTCATCGCCGCGCTCGGGCTGAGCTGGTTTGCGTCCAACCGCTTCTACCAGCCGTTCCGCAAAGTGATGGATCTGGTCAGGGACGGCAAAACGGATGAAGACGCCGACCCGTCCGACGAAATGGCCTACATTGAGGCAAAATGGCAGCAGTACCGGTTTGCCAACGAGTCGCTGCAGAGCCGGCTGGATCAATCCACTCCCAAAGTCAGGGAAGCGCTGATCAACCAGTTTGTCCTGGGACAAGCCGCTCATTTATCGGAGACGGAAATGATCGAAAAACTTCGCGCCCTGCAGCTCGACGTGACAGGCTGCCTGTTTTCGGTCGTGGTCTGCCAGCTGCACGGACTTGACGGTCACAAGGCCCCCCTGACAGAAAAGGACAGCCAGCTCATCACCTACGCGGCCATCAACATCGTCGGCGAAATGTCGGAGGCGTCGGCAACCTATGTGCATACGCTCGATTTGCTCGACGGTTCGATTGCCGCGGTGCTGATATTTCCGGAAACCTCCGCCATGGATGCCCGGGATGAACTGCTTCGGCTTGGCAGGGATATGCTCCGTGCGCTGGAGCATGTGCTGCGCATGCCGTCGACGATCGTCGTGAATGGCCCGGCGTCGCTGTGGATGGACATTCCTTACCTGCTGGAACAGTCGCGCAAAGCGCTCAGCTACCGCACGTTTACGTCGGAGAGCCAGCTGCTGGATGCAACCGCCGTGCTGGAGCAGGCGAATCCCGAAGTCGATTTTCCGTACGATCTGGAGCAGGAATTTACGCATACACTGAACCTCGGGCTGGAACGCGAGGCAGCGGACATCCTGGAGCGGTTCGTGACCGCGCTAAAAAATGAAGGCGCGCCCGAATGGGTCGTCCACCAGGGACTGATGCGCCTGAAGAGCAGCCTGTACCGGTCCATGCTGCAGTCGGGACATAACCCGTACGCCCTCTTTGACGGCGTCCAGCTGGAAGAAGAACTGAGGACGCTGAGGGACGCTGAGGCGTGTATCCAGTGGTTCGGCAAACGGGTAATTCGGCCGTACATCGACATGCTGTCCAAGAGCTACCAGCATGCCATGAAGGATATCGTCGATCAGGTGCTGGCAACCATTCACGACAATTACATGTGTGATATCTCCCTCGAGACGTTCGCCATGGAAGCCGGAGTCAGCGTGTCGCATCTCAGCAAGGCGTTCCGCCAAATGACCGGCTCGAATTACATTGATTATTTAACGGCGCTCAAAATCGGCCGCTGCAAAAAGCTTCTGCTGACGACCGACCTCAAAATGAACGAAATCGCCAAATCGGTAGGCTATCAGCCGCCGTATTTCAACCGGATGTTTAAAAAGCTTGAGGGAATGACGCCAGGGCAGTACCGTCTTCAATTTAGCGAAACGAAGCTCGGAAAGGCCGAATAAGAGTGGTTCTCCCGGTCTCCAGGCATGCAAAAAAGGCTCCCTTCCGGAACTTGAAGTGTTCCAAGGGAGCCTTCTCTATCGGGCAATTCATTAAGGTTAATTGCGCTTCGTCATGAGCCGTTTAGCCCCGGGACGCCTTACGTCAGGCCGATCTCTTACGTCAGACCCACCCAGTCCCGCGGGGCCACTTCCTTCCAGCGCGCCCGGATCTCCTGGTACTTGTCATGGCTCAGGCTCGTGCTTGCAAGCATCTCAGCGTTCTGCGACCAGCGCCCGGGCTTGTTCGTTCCCACGATCGCGGTATCCACCCCGGGCGTATCCAGCGTAAAATGAAGGGCATCCGCCACCGCCTGTTCGTTGTCCCTCAGAAAGTCATACTGCAGCTCCTTCAGCCGCTGCCAGTATTTATACGGGTAGGCGTTCTCGGGGAGCTTGTCGTAAGTCCAGGCTACGTTGGCGATCGGCCGCTTGGCGATGATCCCCATTCCCCGCTTGCGGGCTTCCGGTAGCGTCAGATCGATCACTTCCTGGTCGGCGATATTGAGCGACACCATCAAGCTGTCAAACACGCCGGTTTGCACCGCATACAATGCGTCAATCGAATCGCCGCTGTATCCGATAAACCGCGTCTTTCCCTGCTGCTTGGCCTTTTGCAGCACTTCGATCACCGCGCCCTGTCTCAGCACATCCTCCGAGCAGCTGTGCAGATGGATGCAGTCGACATAATCGGTCTGCAGCCGCTTCAGGCTGCGGTCGATGCTTTTCTCCAGCAGCTCAGGGTCCCAATCTTTATAATCCAAGCCGGAGGCATGTCCGCACTTGGTGAATAAATAATATTCGCTGCGGCGGTTCGCCATCGTTTTGCCGATCAGCTCCTCGCTGTCGCCGTAGCACTCCGCCGTATCGATCATGTTCAGGCCCGCATCAAGAGCGCTGCCCAGCAGCTGCTCGACTTTGGAAAGGTCCGTTTCCTTGCCGATCTCCGCTCCGCCAAAGCCCAAAATACTCACTTCCATGCCTGTCTTGCCGAATGCCCGTCTTTCCATAATGAAATCCTCCCTGGTTTCATAATTGGATACGTTCATAGATACGAAGTGACTTTTACGCAGTATATGAGATGTTTACCCAAAACGGAGGGCCGCCAAACCGCTGGCATGGACGGTTCTTCCTCCCCGGCCCGCTCCGATTCAAGAAATGCTCGCTTCCCAGTCAGCGAGAGCCTATGTATTCAGTTCCATCTATAAACTGCTAAAATATTGGCTGATATTGCCATACTGCGGGTGAACCTTTTCCGAATACCGCTCGTTCGTGTAGCTGCCGATCACTTTCCGCCAGAAGGCCTGAGCCGGCAGATTGTTTTTGATCTGGGTCACTTTCCATCTGCCCTTGAACCGATCGAACAGCGACTGCGCAGCCCAGGTTCCCATGCCGGTGCGGCGGTATTTTTGCATAATAAAAAACTCCGTCATGTAAAAGTCGCCTTCGACCGGGTCGTACAGCCGGTCCACCAGCGCAAAACCGGCCGGCACCTTATCGTACGAAATCAAAAAAGCATGCTTGCCGGTTCCCCTACGCCAGTACTCGTCGATTCCCGGGTACTCGGGAAATTTGCCGTTATCGTCCACCACGATATCCTGGTAGCGGGAAAAATCGTACATATACAGCTGCATCAAATTGTAGATCACTTGCCTGCGCTTGTGCGGAACCAGGTCCAGCCTGAACTCCATTAACTTCACCTTCCTATTTTCCTGTTCACGATCCTAAACTTCATTTCCACTATATAACTTTGTCAACGGACGGGCAAGGTTATACACGGACGGATTTCCTGACATATACGTAATTGAAGCGGACATCTGTTCGCCCATTGTGTTAATATAAAAAGATACGAAGAAAAGGAAAGATGAGGGATGACGATGAATGTTCAAAAGGAACAAGACCGGAAAAAGCTCGACGACAAAGTGCTGATCATGCCTTGGTACGTCCAGCAATTTATCGATTACAAGCTGCCTGATCTGTCGCCGTCCACTTTGCTTGAATATATCCGGGATTACGAAACGTTCTTCAACTGGCTCCGGGCCGAAGGATTGTCCGCTGCGCCGGACATCGGCAAGGTAACGCTGGAAGAGCTGGAGGTGCTGCGGATGGAAGACGTCGTCAGCTACCGCTTGTATTTAACGACCCGCCGGGAGAGTGCCAACTCCAAAATTACCGTCTCCCGCAAGCTTTCTTCCATGCGCTCCCTGTTTCATTACTTAAGCCAAATTGCCGAGGATGACAACTTTTATCCGCTCCTGAAGCGCAACATTATGGCGAAGGTGGAGATCAAACGGATCCACAAACCGAAAGACACGGCCGCCAAACTAAAAGGGAAGATCCTCGAGGAAGACGAGCTCCTGGAGTTTATTGGTTATATTATGGACGGCTACGCCAAGGATGTCGCCAATAACAAGCAGGCGCTCTACGCCCATGAGCTGAATAAGGAACGCGATGCCTGCATTGCCAGCCTGATTTTGAACTCGGGGCTTCGGGTGTCCGAGGTCGTTAACCTGAATGTCGATGATCTGGACATGAACAACAAGATGCTGTATGTGTACCGGAAGGGCAATAACGACGAGACGTTCAAGACCCCGGTCTATTTCCGCGAGCAGGCAAGGGATGATTTGGCCCAGTACCTTAACCTGCGTCAGTCCAGATACAAGGTGCCCAAGCGGGAAAAAGCGCTGTTTGCAGCGCTTCCGAACGGGCATCAGGAAGGCGGACGCATGACCAAGCGGGCGATCCAGGCGATGATCATCAAGTATGCCAAGCGCTTCGGCAAGCCTTATCTCACCGTACATAAGCTCCGGCATTCCTTTGCCACCGACTATTATTTGCAAAACGATATTTACAAAACGAAGGAACAGCTCGGCCACGCCTCAACCGAAACGACGGAGGTGTACGCCCATCTCACGGACAAAACGATGTCCGAGGCGATTGAGCGTAGGCTTGAACCGTAACGGCTTTAGGCGAGGCCACAATAAAAACAGCACTGCCGCATCCGGTATATCAGGAAGGGCGTGCTGTTTTTTATTGCAAAACGGTTAGTTTCCGTTCATTCCGTCGTACCGTGCTTACTATGGTGAAGCAGCCATTCCGTGATCCGGCCGGTGTCATTGACGCCAAATACCGGAACGGAACCCGGATGCACATCCATGTTCCCCCTCACCTTGTCATCGGTAAGCCAGGAGACGATCGCATTCACGGATGTTAATTCGGAAACGAGCGAATGATCTTCCTGGCTGCGGACCATCACGAGTTTGGGGTACTCCGCCTGCTTGAAGCCCTCCACTAAAATCATGTCGTATGCGGAAAACCGCTTGATGAGCTCGTCCAGCCCGGTTTCCGCTTCCTCGATCACGGCCGTACGCTGCGAGGACACAAGGGCGACTGCACCCGCCCCCGATTTCCGGTGCCGGTACGAGTCCGTTCCCGGATGATCGATGTCGAAATCGTGAGCGTCATGCTTAATCACCGCTGTCCGTATGCCTTTGGCCGCAAGCCTCTCGACGAGACTGCAGACTAGCGTCGTCTTGCCGCTGTTCTTATACCCGACGATTTGCCAGACGGGCGGTTTCACATCTTGCCGGCTCATCTCGATCCCTCTTTAAGCAGCAAAATTTGCACCTTGGATCCTGCCGGTGTGACTGCCTTGGCGGGCGGAATGACGATCAGGCAATCGCTGTCCTTGATCGTCACCATGACGCTCGATTCGTCCACCGCTGCCGGAACGGCATACACCAATCCATCGCGGACTTCCATTCTTCCGCGAACGTAGCGGGTAAAGGCGTTCACCTTCGTATAGTCGACGTCCAGGACGGCTGTCCACTCCTTAAGGTAGGCATCCTTTCTTCCCATCATGCCCTGGATTGTCGGCCGGACGAACAGCTCAAAGCCGACGAAGCAGGCGCCGGGATTGCCCGACAGCGCAAAGAGCAGTTTGCCGTCTTTTACGGCCGCCGTTGTGACGCTGCCGGGACGCATGGCGATTTTGTTATACAGCATCTCCACCCCGCCGCCGCGGACGAGGTCGCCCATAATGTCGTAGTCGCCGACTGACACACCGCCGCTGGTCACGACGGCATCATATTCCCGGAGAGCCGACTCGACCCGTGCTTGTGCCAGCTGCAAATCGTCCATAATGGCTTCCAAGATAAAGGGCTCGCCCCCCGCTTCCCGCACCTGGGCCGCGAGCATGTACGTGTTGCTGTTGCGGATTTTCCCCGGCTGCAGCGGCTCTTCGACGGACAGCAGCTCCGACCCCGTCGAGAAAATCGCGATCCGCGGCTTGCGGTACACCGGGACACGGTGAATGCCGAACGTCGCCAGCACCGAGATTTCCCCGGCCGAAATCCGGGTCCCCGGGCTCAGCAGCAGCTGTCCTTCCTGAACCTCCAGGCCGATCGGGGTTATGTTTTGCCCCTCCTGGATTTTTCGCTTCAGTCCAACCCGGGCACGTCCGTCCTTTTCCTGCTGCTCCGTCATCTCCAGCATGACGACGGCGTCCGCGCCGTCCGGCACTTCGGCGCCCGTCATGATCCGCGCAGCCGTCCCCGGACGGATCACTTGGCTGGACACGCTGCCGCAAGGAATCTCGTCGATGACTTCCAGCCAGACCGGATCGTCCGAGCTGCAAGAAGCGGTGTCGGCAGACCGAATCGCGTACCCGTCCATTCCGGAGCGGCGGAACCGCGGAAACGGATGCGGGGCGGTAACGGGCTCGGCCAGAAAGCGCCCGACGCTCTCCGCCAGCGGTACCGTTTCTACAGCGCCTGCCTCTACATACCCGGCGATCAGCCTTTGGGCATCCTTGACCTGCATCGGTTTCCGGTGAAATTTATCGTAATCGGTTCGTGTCTGATCCATTTATGTATCATCCTTCCGTTGCTGAATGTCTCCACTGTCTATCATGACACAAAAAAACGCACGAATCCATGCTTCGTGCGTTTTCGTCCGCCGTGAACACGGCATCAGGTTATTCGCTTGCGGCCAGCCGTCACCTGCGCCTTGTGATCTTGCCTGACCCGACGCGGGTTTTCGGCTTCGTATACGAACGCTTCGGTGCATCAAACAGGCCGGAGCCGCTGCTGCCGCCCCTTGAAATGCTGCCCCTGCTCGGAGTCTTGGTATCTTTCTTCCGGTCAAAAATGCTGCCTCCGGAACCGACGCTCGGATTCGTGTCGCTGTTTTTGCCGCGGCGGAGAATCGAGCCCTTCTTCTCAACCGTCAGCGGCGGCGCCACCTTTTTATCGTTGGTCGTCGGAGTATGGTACGTTCCCTGCTTCGGCTGATAAATGTCTCTGCTCGTATACCCCCGGTAAGAGCCTCCCCCGCCGAACGAATCAAAGAGTTGTCCGATGAGCGCGGCCGTCAGATAGCCCTGAAGAAAGCTTGAATCGTAATTCCGCTGCACATACTGCTGCGAGTCGATTTCGATCAGCGTATCGCTTGGCTTGGCGGTATCTTTCTGCAGATGGTACCATTCGTTACCGTACACCAGGAACATCCGGTCAGCATCTTCCGGCGACATCTGGTCGGGCTTCTTCTCGTCCGTCAGCTCCTTCGCAACCTCGGGAACCGTCTTGTCTGCGGCCCGATACACATACGACGTAGCGTTACCGTCGCGGTTCACCGACTCCAGCGGATAGGTCTCCTTGACGTTTGGCGAGCCGATGCCGCATCCGGTCAGCAGAGACAGCACAAGGCTGGCGACAAGCAGAAGCTTCAGGCCTAGAAACCTGCTTCTCTTCTTACCCATCATGTGCCCCACCTCTAATTGGCCCGGATGACTTTCACATCACCTGGGATTACTTTCTCTCCTTCATACAGCATAAAGCGTCCGTTCTGCCACTCGATCCGCAGCAGATGATAATCGTCGGATTGGTACTGCCATACGTGCTGCTCTCCCCCTTGCGTAAACGGGGTTTTGCCTTGAATTAACACATGACCGATGTATTCTTCTTCCATATAGTAAACCCGGTCGTCCAGGTCGATCTCGGTCGGTACTTCTGCAGGATTGTCAAGCCGGCCGTCGATCGGAGCGTACAATTCATACTCCACGGTCTCGCGCTCTTCAATATGAAGGTAAGCGATCGTGTTCCCGTCCCGGAGCGTGAGCAGAACGGCGTTTCTTCCGCGGTTGTGCACGCGTCCAATGACTTCGTACGTGACCAGCGATACCTCGCAAATATCTCCCGGCATGAGCGCCAGCATGCTTTTCTCCGGTTTCGGCGGTTCCGGCTTGGCAAACAGGTTGCCGATTCTTTTAAATACACTCATATGCTATAACTCCTTAGGTAATCAAACTTTAATATATATTGGGGTCGTGCTACAGGCAGGCGGTAATGATGAGGGCGCCAACCAAATGGATTGTACCGGCAAACAGGCCGTAACCCACTTTGCCCTGCTGTGTACCTGTATCCAGGTCAAGCTTTGCCCACCATCTCATCAAGACGCGCACGATCGCTTCCAGCACGAGTAAGATCAAGAAGGAGACGATCGATACGACAAGCGCTTCCAGCAGGTTATTCGAGGTCCGAATCGAAACGGACAGAATGTAACCCTGGGACAGCAGCTTGATGACCAGGCGCGAGGTGACCGCCATGTTGCCCGCCTTCACTTCTTCAAAATCTTTGTACTTGGTAAACAGCGAATCCACAAACATCAAAATAAAGAGCAGGATCGCCCCGGAACCTGTCCATACCAGAATCCCTTTAATGATATTAAAATCCATCTACCTTAGCCTCCACATCTTCTCAACGTCTCACTCATACATAATAAAAGCGAAGGAGAAATATGACAAATGTTCCCCTTCGCTATTCATCATACCCGGTTTATGGCAGATTATTTGTTCTCGTACTGCTTCATGAGCGCTGCCAGCTCATCTTCAACTTCTTTGTCCTTACCGAGCTGTTCGAACTCATCGTCGAGCGATTTGCCTTTGGCGGACATTTCGTTGCTGGCTTCGGCTTGCGCCTCCATCTGCAGCATCTTCTCTTCCATCCGCTTCATGCCGTTCGTCGCAGAATCCGTGCTGAAGCCGTTCATCGCCTTGTTGATTTCGGTTTGCGCTTTGGCCGCATTATAGCGGGCTACCAGCGTCTCTCTTTTGTTCTTCATTTCGGTGAGCTGCTTGCGCATTTCCTCAAGCTTGGCACGGAGATTGTCGGCCGAAGCCTTGTTCTGGTCGTAGCTTGCTTTGTATTCGTTCATTTTCTGCTCAGCCGATTTTTTCTCTTCCAGCGCACGGCGGGCCAGCTCAACGTTTTGTGCCTGGGCTGCGGTGTGTGCCTGCTGGGTACGCTTCTCAACGAGCGCCTGCTGCTCTTCGTACAGCTGCTTGAATTTTTTCTCGATGGCGATTTGAGCGGCTACAGCCTTCTCCGCGTCTTCCAAATCTTCGGTCATATCGCGGATGTATTGGTCCGTCATCTTGATCGGGTCTTCTGCCTTATCGATAATCGCATTAATATTGGACATTGTTAAATCGCGCAGTCTTTTGAAAATAGCCATGGTTTCTTGTTCCTCCTGAAAGGTTAATGTGTTCTTCTTGATACTCTTTTACGCAGCAGTTTTAGGACCGTTTCAAAAATCGCCAAAATTTTTTCGGCGTTTGTTCATCTTCCATAATATAGCAGCAAGGAGTCTTCATTCAAGGGTATGTTTACCGTTTAAAAAACGCGGGAGCCGATCCTACGGATCTGACTCCAGCGTTTTGTTGTGAATGCTTGATTAGCTTCATTTCCGCAATGCCTAGGTTAAAAAGCTCGCAAGTACTGTTTCGGGATCTTCTGTTCTCCGTTCAACTCTTGGGCCGCATGAAGCGCCCAGTAAGGATCCTTCAGCATGCCTCTGCCGACTGCGACCAGATCCGCCTTTCCTTCCAGCACCACCTGCTGCGCTTCCTCGTAATTTTCCAAGCGGCCGACAGCGATTACCGGTACATCCAGCTTTGCCTTCATTTGCTCCGCCAATTCCACCTGGTACCCCGAGCCGGCCTTCGGTCCGCCGTTCGATCCGATATGACCTTCACCGCCGGAGGAAATATGGAATACGTCCACGCCCGCATCCCGGTATCGTTGGCAGATTTCCGCGCAGTAATCGACGTCATAACCGCCGTCCACGTACTCCTTGGCTGACACTCTCATCAGAACAGGCATGTCTTCAGGGACCGCCTTCTTGACGGCTTTAACAACCTCTTCTCCGAACAAGGCCAGGTCTTTTCCATACGCATCGTCTCTTCGGTTGGTCAGCGGAGAATGGAACTGATGGATTAAATAGCCGTGAGCGCCGTGTATCTCCACGGTATCAAAGCCGGCTTCCACCGCGCGCCGGGCCGCTTCCCCATAGGCGGTAACCAGACTCTGGGCCTCTTCGGTGGACAAAGCTCTCGGAATTTTATATTTCTCGTCAAAACGGATGGCCGATGGGGCTACGGGCGGGTTCGCGTCCTCCGCCTTGCGGCCGGCATGGCCCAGCTGGATGCCGATCCTTGCGCCATGGGCGTGCACTTCGTCGACGATTTTGCGGTAAGCAGGGATCTGCCCGTCATCCCATATTCCCGTATCCCGGTTCGTAATCCGTCCGTCCGGGTGAACCCCCGTCATCTCTACGATAATCAATCCGGCTCCGCCGACTGCGCGGGATATATAATGGACATAATGCCAATTGTTAGGGATCCCGTCCTCAGCCTGTACCGAATATTGGCACATCGGAGGCATAACAATCCGGTTTTTCAGAGATAATCCTTTAAGTACATAAGGTGTAAATAGATCTGCCATTGCTTCGTGTCTCCTTTATGTTGTATGTGATTAAGCCTATATGACAACAGGGTTATATGATTGCAGCGCCGCCGTTTATCGTCCATACCTCGCGGTTACGGCCAACGTACAGCGACCGTAATCCATCAGTTCTATTATACACGCTTTGCCGAACGATATGAAAATGTGGCCAAGCAACTGATTTAAAGTAACATAATTGCATCAACATATGGACATAACAAGGATAAATCATGCTTTCGCTGTTTGTCCGCGGTGGAAAGGAGTCGAGACGGATGAAAAAGAAGCTGTTAAGCACATTGCTGTCTTCCCTGCTGATCTTGTTGTTGATCTGTCCTTGGCAGTCCGGGTGGCCGGCAGCCGCCGCTCAAGGCGGTGAACCCCCGGAACATCCGTCAGGTTCCGAACCTGCACGGGAAACCAGCAGCCGGGAGGCGAAAGAAAAGCGGAAGGAACAGCAGATCCTTACGCTCGGCCAGCTGATCAAAAAATATCCCGAAACGTTCAAAATTCACGGTCCGCGCGTCAAAGAGGTGGCCCTAACCTTTGATGACGTGCCGGATCCCAGATTTACTCCTCAGATCCTGGATGTGCTCAAAGCCCATCATATTAAAGCTACCTTTTTTGTGATGGGCAGCCGGGCGAAGAAGCATCCCGAGCTGGTCGAGCGCATCGTCCGTGAAGGACATGTGATCGGAAACCACTCCTATAATCATCCCGTGTTTCACAAATTAGAGATGGACGAATATGTAGCCGAGATTAAGCGGACGGAGAACACGCTTTACGGCATCGTCGGCTATAAGCCCAAGCTGATCAGGCCACCTTATGGAGACATCACGGAACGCCAACTGCGCTGGGCCAAGCAGCAGGGCTACAAAATCGTAAACTGGAACGTCGATTCGCTGGATTGGAAAGGAATCAGCAAGGAAGCGGTCAAGCGCAACGTGCTGTCCACCGTTGGGCAAGGCTCGATCATTCTTCAGCATGCGGGAGGCGGAACCACGTCCAATCTCAGCGGTACGATCGATGCCCTTCCGGACATTATTCAGACGTTGAAAAATAAAGGCTATTCATTCGTCACGCTGCCGAGGTTACTTCACGTTCCAAAAGACAAGTAACGCGCTGAGCGTACAAAAAAACCGGCTTGAGTACAAAAGCCGGTTTTTCCGTGTTATTATGAAAAGCTTGAACTATTTAATGAAGTACAGCTCAACGTCCTGGAACCCGAAGGCACTAACGCTTTCCGGGCTGCCCGGCACGAAAATGTCGATGCGTTTCCCCTTAATCGCACTGCCGGTATCCTTAGCTGTCGCTACGAAGGCTTTCTTCGGAAGGCCTTGGAAGCTGTGACCGGTAACCAGCACTTTCGTTCCCAACGGGATAACGGAAGGGTCAACCGCGATCGTTCCCAGCTTCAGCGGGTTGCCGAAGTAGTCCACTGCGCCCCACTTGCCGTTTTCGCTAGCGGCAGATGAATAAGCCGTAGCTCGGACGTCGAGTGTTTTGGAGTAATTGAAGGTTTTACCCCATGCTTCCACAACTTTGTCATCGCCGTTGACGTTCAGGGAAGCTGCTGTGATGATGGAGCCGCTGTCCTCTGCGGCAAATGCCTTGGCTGTGCTTGCTCCTGGAACGTTTAATTTCAGGCCTGGATAAATATTGGTTGCTTCTACGCTCGGATTTGCATTCATCAGCTGATTCAAATTAACGCCATATTGTTTAGATAATGTATAGAAGGTATCTCCATCCTTCGCTACATGGACCGAGTCCGCAAACGTGGGTACCGCTTGTACCGCCAGAGAAATGCCGATGATGGCTGCAAGTGTCTTGATTCCTTTAAATCTTTTCATGGTTCCTCCTTAAGTCGTGATGCCTGCGAAGTTAGCTGTCGGATTCGGATTGAGGAGACAACCCTACGCCCTATTGGTGCGATTCACCCCAAGCGTACTATGTACACAAATTACATCCCCCGCACTTTACCTTAGAAAAGTTTCGGCTCAACAAATATATCACAATTTTGTAACCTGTGCGCATGAAAATGTTACCAATCCAAAAGCCTTGAATTATCAGGCTTTATTTAGGGTTGTTAGCTGACTTAAGTAAGGGAGCAGCAGCTCAATTCCTTTTAAAATAGTTACAAAATCCTCATTCATTTTAACAATTTATTCATGAAAAGGTACATAAAAAGCCCTGGATGAGTAATATTCTCGTCCAGGGCTTTATCATTTTTATATGCAGGCACTTTGTCAAAGAACCTTGCTCAGAAAATCTTTCGTGCGGCTGTTTTGCGGGTTACCGAACACTTCCGCAGGCGTCCCCTGCTCGACGATTTGTCCGCCGTCCATAAAGACGATCCGGTCGCCGACTTCCCGGGCAAACCCCATTTCATGGGTTACGATAACCATCGTCATGCCGCCCTCCGCAAGCTTCTTCATGACCTCCAGCACTTCGCCGACCATTTCCGGGTCCAGGGCCGAAGTCGGCTCGTCAAAGAGCATGACGTGGGGCTGCATGGCCAGCGCCCGCGCGATGGCGATCCGCTGCTTCTGCCCGCCTGACAGCTGGGACGGATACGCATCCTTCTTGTCGGATAATCCGACCGTGCGCAGCAGGTCAAGGGCAATCCGTTCCGCCTCGGCCGGCGGCTGCTTTTTCACCTTAACCGGGGCCAGCATGAGGTTCTGCAGCACCGATTTATGCGGGAACAGATTGAAATGCTGGAACACCATGCCCATTTTTTCGCGGGTGGCATTGATGTTGTGGCGTTTGTCCGTAATCGGCTCGCCTTCAAACGTGATCTGCCCCCCTGTTGGCGTTTCGAGCAGATTCAGGCAGCGGAGAAAGGTACTTTTCCCCGAGCCGCTGGGGCCAATCACGACGAGGACCTCGCCTTTGGCGATGTCGATGTCGATCCCTTTCAGAATCTCCAGCTTGCCGAACGATTTGCGCAGATCTTTAACGCTGATCATCGGTATTCAACCTCCTTTCGAATACCCCCAGCAGCTTGGACAGGGTGAACGTCATAATGAAGTAGATGGCCGCAATGACCAGCAGCGGACTGAGGTAATCATACGTAATCCCTTGGATAGCCCCCGACTGGTACATCAAGTCGGTGACGCCGATAAACGATACGATGGATGATTCCTTGATAATCGTAATAAACTCATTGCCGATGGCCGGCAGCACGCTTTTTACAGCTTGGGGCAGCACGATGTACCGCATCGTCATGCTGCGCGTCATTCCCAGGGAACGGGCCGCTTCCGACTGGCCCCGGTCCACCCCCTGGATTCCGGCACGGAACACTTCCGCAAGGTACGCGGAGCTGTTAATGGACAACGTAATTGCACCGGACTCGATCGGCGTAAATTTGACCCCGAAGGCCACGAGGCCGTAGTGAATAATAAACAGCTGAACAACCATCGGGGTACCGCGGAGAACTTCCACCCATACCGAACCGATTAGCTTCGGCAGCCAAAAGCGGGACATCCGCATCAAGGATATAATAATGCCCAGCACGAAGCCGCAGATGACACCGATGGCCGCCAGGAGCAGTGTATACTGGATACCTGTCGCAAAATACGTCCGGTAATCCCAAAAAACGGAGAACATATTCATAAAGACCCAAGAACCTCCTTTGTCATCATACCTGCCTGTCCCATCCTTTCCCTGTATACAACAGATCGGGACATATTTGAAACAAGGTACCCATCATTGAACAGAAAAAATAGCGAATTCGCTTCGCTATTTTATCCGATGTATAAAATGAGAACAGACAGCTTAACCTCTATTTCTGTGCAGCCAAATCGCTCGCTTCGGCGACGTACTGCTCAATCTTGTTTTCGGATTTCAGACGGTCCAGCGTTTTATTGATTTGGTTCACGAGCTCGGTGTTGCCTTTTTTGATCCCGATCGCGTAGCCGTCTTCCTTATAATCAGGAACCGCATCCGCAATTACCAAACCTTTGACGTTCTTGATGTATGCTTCGGCAACCGGCTTCTCCATGATGGAGGCATCCACGCGGCTCGAATTCAGCTGCAGCACGATGTCGGAAATTTTGCCCAGGCCGGTGATCTTCGCCCCCGGAATCGTCTTGGCGATGTCCTCCTGGATCGAACCCTTCTGAATGCCGAGCGAAGCTCCTTCCAGAGCTTTCATCGTGCTGTATTTGTCTTTGTCAGCCTCTCTGACGACGACGGCCTGCTCTGCCTTATAGTAGTTGTTCGAAAAATCGATTTGTTTCTTGCGTTCTTCGTTTGGTGTAAGGCCTGAAATGACAAAATCTACGCGGCCGGTGGACAGCTCGCCGAGAAGCGCATCAAAGCTCATGTCCTTGACTTCAAGCTGCGCCCCCATGTCTTTGGCGATTTCCTTGGCGATTTCGATATCGAAGCCGACGATTTGGTCCTTGCCGTTCACCATTTTATGAAATTCGTACGGCGGGAAGTCCGCGCTAGTACCAAGCACGATCGTCTTGCCGCTGGCCGGCTGTTCGCCCGCTGCCTTGCCGCCCTCAGTCGAAGGTTTGCTTCCGCACCCGGCAAGCAGGGAGCCTGCCAGCAGAATGCATGCCGTTAGAATACCCCATTTTTTCATATCTATCTCTCCTGTCCATTTCAATGATACTTATTGTTGTTCAAAGGCATGATCCGTATCCGGCCCAGCCCGAAAAACCACGGTTCTAATCATACAATAAAAATGCATGATTATGCAATGACATTTTCATACAGTGGTCAATACATTTCAAAATAGCCAGAATAATGCGGATTATAGCTTTTTAATACCATTTATCCCCAGTTCTATTGTTTCTTTTAGTCACCTCCCCTTCTTTATCGGAATAAATATGTATTTACCGTTTCAAAGCCCGTCTCCTTCCTAATCCGATGCATAAATCCCTTCAAAAACCTGCACCCTTTGAAAGAAAAGCTTCTTATTATGTAATTACACGCAATGGGGACTCCTACGCAAAAAGTTCACCGAAACGTCAGATTAAGGCGGCAGCCATGGTTCATCATTCCGGGAATGAGGTATTAAATAGCTAGATATTTAGTGGAGGTGTAGTCATGCTGCTGGAAGCTTTATACCATGTCCCCCGGGACAAATGGGCCTATGCATACGATCCGAAGACGATACATCTGCGTGTCCGCACCAAACGAAACGACGTGGATACGGTGGTTGCGATGACCGGAGACAAATACGACTGGGATTCGACCTATTTTGAAATTACGATGGAAAAAGCCGCGACCGACGAGATGTTCGATTATTGGGAAGCTGCCGTGCTGCCTAAATACAAGCGTCTTAGCTATGCGTTCCGGATCACTTCCGGCAAAGAAACGATTTACTTGCTCGACAACGGGCTGTACCGAAATTGTCCGGCGCCGACGGGCGGCTATTACGAATTTTCTTACATACATGAGATCGACGTATTTAAGGTGCCGGATTGGGCAAAGGATGCTATTTTTTACCAAATTATGCCGGAACGTTTTGCGAACGGGGATCCAAGCAATGATCCGAAAGGGACACAGCCTTGGGGAGGACAGCCGACAACAGACAATTTCTTCGGCGGCGACCTGCAGGGCGTCCTGGATCATTTGGACGACCTACTCGATCTGGGCATTAATGCGATATATTTCACACCTTTGTTCACGTCGCCGTCGAACCATAAATACGACATCGTCGATTATAAGCAGGTTGATCCGCATTTTGGGGACAACGAGCTGCTCAAGCAGGTCGTGGAAGCCTGTCACAGCAAAGGGATCCGCGTCATGCTCGATGCCGTGTTCAACCACTGCAGCGAACTGTTTCCACCGTTCCAGGACGTCCTGAAGCATGGGGAAAAGTCCAAATACGCCGATTGGTTTCATATCAACCAGTTTCCGGCTCGGGTTGAGAACGGGATCGCCACGTATGACACGTTTGGTTTCTTCGGCAATATGCCCAAGTTCAACACGGCCAATCCCGAGGTGAAGCAGTATTTGCTGGACGTTGCCGAGTACTGGATTAAGGAAATCAAGCTGGACGGCTGGAGGCTGGACGTGGCGAACGAGGTCGACCACCATTTTTGGCGGGACTTCCGCATGGTCGTCAAAAACGCCAATCCGGACGCATATATCGTCGGAGAAGTGTGGAGCGATTCCCTCGCCTGGCTGGTGGGCGACCAGTTCGACTCTGTCATGAACTACCCTTTTGCCGACAAGGTGCTGGAGTTTTTCAACGGAGGCATGGACGGACTGACGTTCGCCAACAAAATGGGCACCATCCTGATGCGCTATCCGCAGCAGACGAACGAAGTGGTGTTCAACATGCTGTGCAGCCATGATACGCCGCGCCTCCTGACACGAGTCGGCAACGACAAGCGCCGGATGAAGCTGGCGGTCGTCTTCCTGTTCACGTTCATGGGGACGCCATGCATCTTCTATGGCGATGAGGTGGGCCTTACCGGAGGCGGCGATCCGGACTGCCGTAAATGCATGGAGTGGGATCCGAAGAAGCAGGACCGCGAGCTGTACGATTTTTACAAGCTGCTCATCGGTCTGCGCAAAAAAAACAAAGCGCTCCGCGAAGGCCGCTTCCGCTTTTTGAAGGCGGAACCGGGCAATCCCAACATTATTTACGAGCGCATGGACAGCCGGGTTCATTTCACCATCTGGATGAACAACACTGACAAGCCGCAAGTGCTGTCCCACCCGATGGTTACGAATGACTGGAAGGACGCCTTATCGGGCGACAATGTGCCTACACAGAACGGAACGATGAACGTCAGTCTGGACCCTTACGGGTACCGGATTTTGTACCGAAATCTCACCAAATAAATCGGTTTCTTCATAACGAAAGCCTTCCGGAGTTCCGGAAGGCTTTTTCCATATGGATTCTTAGCGGCTGTGAATATGACCACGGAGCCGGCCTGGACCAGCTCCGTTTGCTTTAAACGATGACGCGTTCATAAATGTCCATATACTCCTTGGCGGACATGTTCCAGCTGTAATCCCCGGCAAAGGCATTCTTGACGATTTTGCTCCAATGCTCCGGCTGTTGGTAAAACGCTGCTGCTCGGCGGATCGTATGCATCATGTCGTGGGCGTTGAACGCCGTGAAGCTGAAACCGTTGCCCTCGCCCGTAAACTCGTTGTAAGACTGCACGGTGTCGTTCAGCCCCCCGGTCTCGCGAACGATCGGGATGCTGCCGTACCGCAGCGCCAGCAGCTGGCTGATGCCGCATGGCTCGAACTTCGACGGCATGAGGAACATGTCGCTGCCTGCATATATTTTGCGTGACAGGGCGTCGCTGAACGTAATCTGCGCCGACATGTTGTCCGGATGCCGCCCTGCCGCTTCGCGGAACCAATGCTCGTAGGCGGAGTCGCCCGTGCCGAGCAAGACGAACTGGAAGTCGTCGTGATCCAGCATTTCGTCCAGCACCCGCGTCACGAGATCCAGTCCCTTGGACTCCACCAGCCGGGTCACCATTGCAATGAGCGGCACGTCCGGTTTAACCGGCAAGCCGAGCTCCTGCTGGAGCCCTGCTTTGTTTTCCCTCTTTTTCGTCAGGTTCGACCGGTATTTTACGTAGAGGCTCGTATCGTTAGCGGGATTGTAGCTCTTCGTGTCTACTCCGTTTACGATCCCGCTCAGCCGGTCACCGAGCGAATACAGCAGCCCTTCCAACCCATATCCGTAATGGGCCGTCTGAATCTCCCTGGCGTAGGTCGGACTTACCGTCGTCACGTGATCGGCGTAGACGATCCCGCCTTTCATAAAGTTGACATTTCCGTAAAACTCAAGGCCTTCTGGCGTAAAATATTGATGCCCCAGCTCCAGCAGTTCGCCAAGTACCTCGTAAGGGTAAATTCCCTGGTACAGCAAATTATGTATCGTAAACACGGTACGGATGTGCTGGTAGTACTCGTTATGGCGGTAGTGCGCCTGCAGCAACACCGGAATAAGCGCCGTATGCCAGTCATGGCAGTGGAGCACGTCCGGCTCGGAACCGATCAGCGGAAGCACTTCAAGCACAGCCCGGTTGAAAAAGGCGAAGCGTTCGCCGTCGTCCATGTATCCGTACACGCTATCCCGTCCGAAATAGTATTCGTTATCGAGAAAATATATTGGAATGCCGTCGTACACGAGCTTTTCGATGCCGCAGTATTGATTTCTCCAGCCGACTGGCACTTTGATTTCCGTGAGATGCTGCATTTCATCCCTAAATTGCTGTGGTATCCCTTTATGTTTGGGCAAAATGACCTGCACATCCGCGCCGCTTCGTTTGAGCGCTTTGGGCAGGGCGCCGATGACATCGGCAAGTCCCCCTGTTTTAATAAACGGTGTCGATTCCGCTGCTGCAAATATGACTTTCATCTCTCCTGCCTCCTATTCATTGATCCGCGGGCCGTCTTCCGTCACCGGTTTCCTTCCGGTGCCTCTGCCCGATCTTTTCTTTGTCTCTGCAGTAGGCATCTTTAACCCTTCCTTGGCTTTGGACGCCGACACCCGGGTGGTTTCACCGGATTTGCCGGACTTTGACGCGGCACTTCGCTTGCTTGGTTTACTCTCTTTACCCGGAACCGCCTTTTTCGTACGAGGCTGCTCCCTTTTATATATCAGCATACTGAGCGGCGGCAGCGTTAATTCCAGACTGCATGTTTGTTCATGCCAAGGAATCTTCTCCGTCTGCACGGGTTCGGCGTTAAACTCGCCGCTTCCGCCATATTGGGAATCCTCGCTGCAGAACACGGGCACGTACGTGCCGGCCTTGGCAATCCCGATCCGGTAATGCTCGCGCCGCACCGGTTGAAAATTAATAATGACGACAAGGGTGTCACCGGCTTTCTTCCCTTTTCTGAGGTACGAAATGACGCTTTGCGTGTTGTCATGCGGCGTGATCCATTGGTACCCTTCAAGCTCATGATCCCGCTCCCACAGCGCCGGTTCGTTCAGATACAGCCGGTTTAATTCCGCGGTATACCGATGCAAACTGCGGTGGCTCTCGTAATCCAGCAGCAGCCAGTCAAGCTGCTCCTGGTCCTTCCATTCGATAAATTGGCCAAACTCCCCGCCCATGAACAACAGCTTTTTCCCTGGGTGGGTCATCTGGTATCCAAGCAGCAGCCGAAGCCCGGCGAACTTCTGCCCGTAATCCCCTGGCATTTTGCTGAGCAGCGATTTTTTGCCGTGAACAACTTCATCATGGGATAAAGGCAGCGCGTAATTCTCAGAATAAGCATAAGCAATCGGGAATGTCAGCAGATGATGCCGCCCGGGCCGCTGTTCAAACGGCGTTTCCACATAATCCAGCGTGTCGTTCATCCAGCCCATGTTCCATTTGTAATTAAAGCCCAGCCCGCCTTCGTGCACGGATGCGGTAACCCCGGGCCAAGCGCTGGATTCTTCGGCCATCATCAGCGTATTCGGGAAATAGCTGAACACCACGGTGTTCAGCTGCTGCAGGAAAGCGATCGCCTCGGTGTTCTCGAGACCACCGTTCTCGTTGCGCTGGAACTGTCCTTCCTGCTTTTCGAAATCAAGCCGCAGCATGCTGGTGACCGCGTCAACCCGGAGCCCGTCAATGTGGAACACGTCCAGCCAGAACAACGCGTTGGAAATCAGAAACGAGCGGACCTCCGGTTTGCCGAAGTCAAAGCTGAGCGTGCCCCAGCCGGGTTTTTCTGCTTTATAGGCATCGCTGTATTCAAACAGCGGCGTCCCGTCAAACCGGCGGAGTCCGTGGGCATCCTTGGCGAAATGGGATGGCACCCAGTCCAGGATAACGCCGATATCGGCCTGGTGCAGGGCGTCGACCAAATACATAAAGTCATGTGGCGTCCCATAGCGGCTCGTCACGGCGAAATAGCCCGTTCCCTGATATCCCCAAGATAAATCGTATGGATGCTCCGCAAGCGGCATAAACTCGACATGGGTATAGTGCATTTCCTTCAAATAAGGAATAAGAAGATCAGCCATTTCCCGGTATGTATAAAAAGTCCCGTCCTCTTTCTGCCGCCACGTACCGAAATGGATCTCATATATGTTCAGCGGCTTGCGGTAAGGTGCTTTTCTCTTTCTACGCCAGGGGCCGTCATTCCATACATATCCGGCAAGATCCGTGACCACTGATGCGGTGGCCGGGCGCAGCTCCGACTGAAACGCATAAGGATCGGCCTTCAGAAACCGTTCTCCGCCAGGTCCGGTCATGTCATATTTGTAAAAAGTACCTGAACGGATTCCGGGGAAAAAGCGAGTCCAAAAACCTGAATCGGGTATCTTATATAACGAATCCTTTTCTCCGTTCCAGTTGTTCCAGTCTGCCGCCAAGCCTACAGCCTGGGCATGGGGCGCCCAGACGGTGAACCGGACGCCTTCCTCGCCTTCTTCCACAGCAGGATGAGCGCCCAACATCCTGTGACTGTGATAGGAGGTCCCTTCATGAAACAAATAGATGTCTTCCGCGGACAGCGGCTGACCCGGCGCCTTATTCATGTTCTCCAAATGATCACCTGCTTTAGGAATATAGTGCATGTAAACCATTACCCCATTGTAGCCAAAATGAAAATAAAAATGACCGCTGAAAGATAAAATTGTAATTTTTCAGTGATATTTCAATATAATCGTTTCAGATGGGCGATAGTCGTTTATTTATGTACTACATTTACAATTTTGAATGGGAGGAAACGACATGAAGAGAAAAGAATGCATCGCCATGTTGCTTGCCGGAGGTGAAGGGCGCAGATTATCACCTCTGACATCGAAACTGGCAAAGCCCGCTGTTCCGTTCGGCGGCCGTTACCGTATTATCGATTTTCCTCTCAGTAACTGCGTAAACTCAGGCATTGACACCATCGGTGTGCTGACGCAGTACGAGGCTGAATCGCTTCATCTGCATATCGGGGAAGGCGAACCATGGGGCCTCCAAAAAAATGGAGAGGACGGAATCACCCTGCTGCCTTCTTACAATACAGGATCCTCGGAATACTTGGGAACTGCTGATGCCATTTATAAAAATATCGAATATATTGACCGTCACCAGCCGGAACATGTACTGGTTTTGTCCGGTGACCATATTTACCACATGGATTATAATCAAATGCTTCAATTTCATCAAAAGAACGGCGCCAAAGCCACCATCTCTGTCATGGAGGTGCCTTGGGAGGAAGCCAGCCGTTTCGGGGTCATGAGCGTGGACGAATCGCTGCGCATCTCGGACTTTGCCGAGAAACCGGCCGAACCCGAAAGTAACCTGGCATCCATGGGCATCTATTTGTTTGAATGGGAGTACCTCCGCAGACATTTGATGGAGGACGCCGCGAATGATGCCTCAAGCCATGACTTCGGCAAGGATATTATTCCGAAGATGCTGGCGGATCAGGATGAACTGTTCGCGTATCGCTTTGACGGGTATTGGAGAGATGTCGGCACTGTTGCCAGCCTTTGGGAAGCACACATGGACCTCCTGTCCGACGATCTGGACTGGAAGCTGCATAACAGTGAATGGCCAATGTACACCCGTCCTTGGCGTACGAAGCTCGGATCGACACGGAACCGCAGCGTGATGGCGACCAACTGCCTGATCTCCGAAACGTGCACATTGGACGGGATAGCGCATCAATCCGTGATGTTCTGTGGTGTAGAAGTCGGCAAAATGTCCGAGATTAAGGACAGCGTCGTGATGCCGAACGTCCGGATCGGACGCAACGTGCAAATCGAGCATGCCATTATTGGCGAAGGAGCGATCATTAAAGACGGCGCGGTCATCAAAGGAACGCCGGGTCAGGTGACGGTAGTCGGCCCTTACGAAACCGTTATGCCGAAACCAAGCATTCGTACCCAGCCTTCCCGACTCCTGCAGGATGTATACGAGAAAACCGGACGCCTGCGTGCCGAAGGCTTATCCTCTTAATACAATATGTGTGAATATATAAAGAGCGAACCCCTTTTTTTCCGGGAGTTCGCTCTTTGATGTGTATGAACTTCATGAAAGCTTCTCGTCTACGGGAGGCAGCTCGGGTGCACCGTCCGTTTGAACGGTATTCTCCGGCAGCCGAGGCAGGGACACGACGATCGTCGTCCCCTCCCCTAACGTGCTCTGGATGAGCAAAATTCCTTTATGAAGCTCAACCAGCTGCTGGGAGATGGCAAGTCCAAGACCGGTGCCGCCGTTGAGCGGATCCACCTGAAAGAACCGGTCGCGCACTTTGACCAAGTGATCCTCGCTGATCCCGATCCCCGTATCCCTCACTTCGGTTACGACATTGTCGCCTTCAAAGTACACGACCAGATCGATTGCCGAATGCTCATGCGAAAATTTGATCGCATTGTCCACCAGGTTCAGGAACACCTGCTTCAAGCGGTTCGCGTCCCCGGCCACGAGCGGTCTGTCCTCGGACTTCAGCCGGAGCTCGATTTGCCTGCTCTCCGCCTTCGTCCACAGGTTCAACATGATTTCCTGGAGCAGCTCTTTGATGTCGACCCGGCCAATCGCAATCTTCATCTCATTCTGCTGCAGTTTGGAGAAGTCGAGGATTTCCTCAACGAGGCCAATCAGGCGCTCGGTCTCCTTTGTAATGATCTCCATGCCGATCCGGGTCTCCTCGGGATCATAGCCTCCCGAATTGATCGTTTCGCTCCACCCTTTAATACTCGTCAGCGGCGTCCGCAGCTCGTGCGAAATCGACGAAATGAAATCGTCCTTGACCTGATTGCTCCGGACGATCTCCTGGGCCATATAGTTCAGCGTGGATGCCAGCTCGCCAAGCTCGTACTTGTAGTCGCCCTTGATCCGCTGGTTGAACTTACCGCGGGCCATCTCGGCGGAGACGGCCGTAATCGTGTTCAGCGGCTGCACGATGGAGTTGGCAAGACCCATACTGAATACGAGCACGATGGCGAGTACAGCCGCTCCTACGCCCGTGGCCAGCATGGTTAGATTAAACAATTTATCGTTGACCGTTTCCAGCGAGGTGACATAACGGACGATATAGCCATCCTGCCCGCTGCTCTGCTCCAGCTTCGACACGGCCATGACATTCTCGCCGGTGCTGGCCTGACGCCCGACCCAACGGCCGACGTTGCCGGACAGCGCCTGGGAAATATCGGCCGTCTTCACAGACATATCGGGCTGAAACTCGGAAGAGTTGATCAGCACGTTACCCTGGGTATCCAGAATTTGCACATTGGCCGAGTTCAGATCGTAGTAGGTCAGCATGGAAGCCAGGTCGCGGTTCCCGTCAAGCCCCGGGTTGATCCGCTGGTAATAATAATCCTCCACATTGTCGATATGGTTTTTAATATGACTATAAATGCTGTCATAATAATACGTTCGTATGGCTAATAAAAAAATGACTTCCGCCAGCAGAAGCGCCGAGAACACTACGATAAAGTAGTGCAGGACAATCTGCCTGCGTATGCCTTTCTTGATCATTGTCCCTGACCCTTCCATTTATAACCGTGGCCCCATACGGTCTGTAAAAACTCGGGGTCCGACGGATTCTCCTCGATTTTTTGGCGGAGACGGCGGATATTCACGTCCACGATCTTAGGATCGCCCATATATTCTTTGCCCCATACATGATCGAGCAGTACGTCCCTGCTGAGAGGCGTATTTTCTTTTTCGAGGAAAAATTGGATCAGCGAAAATTCCGTCGGCGTCAGTTCGATCGCATGCCCGTTCTTCTTGAACTGCTTGGAGATCAGGTCCAGGCTGAATGGACCAGAGTGAAAGCTGACCTTCGCCGTCGTTTCGCGGTGAACGTTCACCCGGCGCAGCAGCGATTGAATCCGTGCGATTAGTTCGGTCGGACTGAACGGCTTGCTCACATGGTCGTCCGCGCCGACGGACAGAGCGTACACCTTGTCCTGCTCCTGCACTTTCGCTGTCAAAAAGATAATACCGATCCGTTCGTTCGTTTCCCGGATGCGGCGGCACACCTCAAAACCGTCGATCCCCGGAACCATAACGTCCAGCAGTGCGATATCGATATCGGGATTGGACGTCAATTTATCGAGCGCCTCGTTCCCGTTTGCCGCCTCCAGCACATCGAAGCCGTTGCGTTTCAAGTTGATCACAATAAAACTGCGGATGGAATCCTCGTCTTCCAAAATTAAAACTTTACTCACTGATCTTTTCCTTCCTTTCAATCGGGGGTACCTCGTTCTTCAGCTGCTTCTTGCTGTTATCGATATCAAAGTCCCCGTATTTCTTGTAGCCGATCACCTTGTCGTTCGTCCGGTACAGGTACTTCCATTCATCATGCTGTTTATCCCACTCGGCCAGGGTGAAAAATTTGATCTCGGCCACCGTTTTGCCGGTATCGACCATCACGAAGCGCAAATACTGGTTCTTGATTGACTTGGTGTCCACCGTCACCTTGTTATGCCACTCCGGCGGGAAGAAGCCCAGCTCGAAGCCGTTCTGTAAATCACGATATTGCTCGGCGACGAATTTTAGTCCTTGTTTGCCGTCCCACTGCGAATATACGAAGAAGTTCGGAATTTCATCGGGCTTGAAATAGTTCCAGCCGATCGGCGGCTCTACGGATCCGATTTCGATGATCCCGTCATTGTTCACGTCGCCGCTCTTGACCGGCAGATCCTTGAATGTGGTGTCCTGATTGCCTCCGAACACGGACTTCAGCTTCCCGTCCTCCATCACGATGATGTTGGAATAAGAGGCGTCTCCCCCGCCGATCGAGGTGTCGATCACAATGCCTTCCTTGGCTCTACCTTCTGGATCCTTATAGACATTACCTGCGACAATATTGTAATAATTCGAAACGTACGGATCCATATCCAGCTTGTCAATTTCGACATAGCTGCCTTCTTCATACTGGTATGTCGCCACAAAAGCCTGATCATTCTGCTTCAGGCTAATAATCGTCAGGTCGTTCTTTTTATCCCCGTTCAGGTCCATAATGACGAAATTGGTGTAATCCTGCATCAGGTCTTTCTTGATGCTGCCCTCCGCGTACGTATAGACGTACAAACGGTTCACAGGGTTTTCGTCCCTTCTGGAATATCCGGCGATAATATCCGGTTTGCCGTCATTGTTCAGGTCCTTGAACTGAAGAGATTCCAGTACCCTGCCCTCTCCGTCGAAAGATGTTACCTTCGTCCACGTTCCGTTGACCAGCTTGAAAATCATGCAGTGGATGACCACCTGCTGATCCGGCGTTTCGTAGAATACGACCGCCTCGTTGACCTTGTCTCCGTCCAGATCGACGAAATGGATCAGGTTGGTGTCGGTTTCTTCCCTCGAGCGGATGAGATCCGCTCCATCG
Source organism: Paenibacillus sp. PSB04 (assembly GCF_025809195.1). Classification (NCBI taxonomy): domain Bacteria; kingdom Bacillati; phylum Bacillota; class Bacilli; order Caryophanales; family Paenibacillaceae; genus Paenibacillus; species Paenibacillus sp. PSB04. Next base: position 4,286,059 of record NZ_CP081301.1, on the reverse strand, counting down.
GGAAGCTGCGCGTGGATGATCGAGCTCAGCGTCTCTTTATCCGCAGACAGCATCGGCGTCTTCATCAAGCTGACCGGGTCGCTGATAAACGTGCAGCCGCCCAGCACAAACGTCAGCAGGACCGCAGCTGCAGCACGTATCCAGTTTGTCTTCAACAAATGCATTGCATCACTCTTTTCTATACCAAGCCCGCAAGCGGGCGCAAAGTCTAAATCATATTCTTTTCCCTCATCGTCAGACGGCGGCCGCGGATGTCGAATGCGACCTCCCCGCCAGACAACCCGACGATACGGGTGGCAAATTTCTCGGCGAGCTCAATCGGAAGCACGGAAATAACGGTGACGCGCTCCTCCTCGCACAGATTTTTCAGCGTTTCCATGACGCTTTCCGCCGATTTCGGGTCAAGCCCGACCACCGGCTCATCGGCGAGAATAACCTTGGCCCCATGAACCAAAGCTCTTGCGATGGCGATGCGCTGCTTTTCACCGCCGCTCAGCGTGCCCGCCTTCATACGGGCTTTATCCAAGAGACCCATCTGCTCGATGACGTCCATCGCGCCCATATAATCGTCCGAGCGGACCATCCCCGTCACCATGCGCCAAAGCGGCGTCTGACTGGCTTGGCCGATCAGCACGTTCTTCAGTCCGGTCCGGTTCGGATAGAGCTGGGGATTCTGCTCTAAGTATGCCCATTCGCGTCTAATTTTTCGTTTTCCGCCGAGAGGTTCCTTCAGCACATCCTGGCCGTCGATGACAAACGTCCCTCCGTCCCATTTTTCCTTCAGTGCCAGGCACCGCAGCAGCATGCTCTTGCCGCTTCCGCTGGCACCGACAACGGCGATAAGCTCGCCCTTCTGGATATCAAGGGATACCCCTTTGAGTATCGGAATTCTGTCCACACCGACTGACTTGGTTAAATGCTGAATTCGTATCATGACATTTCTCCTCTTGTCCTGTGATCTCTATCTCTTCTTGGCTTTGAACAATACGTTTCTATTATATCGATTATATAGAGTTTTCGCACATTATTGAACCTTTTGGGAAAAACTATTCTATAGCGGCTCCTGACTGCGTCCACCCGAAGTCCGAAAGGCGGTCCCGACGGCGCCGAATAAGGCGAAGGCGAGGCCCATCACAACGAACACGCCTCCGTTCCACCCATACTGCATCAGGATCCCCCCGATGTTCGGCCCGGCGATACTGCCTATATTAAAATGAAAGGATGCGACGACATTCGCTGCGGGAAGCAGCGCCTTCGGGAGAATATCCGCCGCGTAGGCCAGGCCCAGCGAAAAAAACGAGCCGACCATGCCCCCCGCCACGCACAGGAGCAGAACGAGCCCGGCTGTCGCCGTTTCTGCCAGCGGCACGGCCATAAAAGCGGCGCCGCCGATGAGGCCGCAGGCGATAAGCACGTTTTTGCGGCCGAAGCGGTCGCTCAGCATGCCGAGCGGCAGCTGCAGAATCAATCCGCCGATGCCGATGAACGGAAGCAGGAACGCGATCTGGGACTCGCCCATCCCTGTTCGTAGCCCGTAGACCGGAAAATTGCTGTTAATCCCGGCTTCCATGTACCCGTACAGCAGTGCGGGTAGAAGGGCGTACCAGGCGAGTGCATAGCTTCGGCGGAAGCGCCGCGGAGGCTGCGCCTCCCCTTCCGTCCGCTCCGGGCGGAAATCGGGCAGCTTCGCCCAGACCAGCACAAGCACGAGCAGCATCAGCAGCGCCAGCACGATGAAGGGGACCGCATTTCCATACTTCAGGAGCTGGATACCCAGCGGCCCGAAGCTGAATCCCAGGCCATACGACATGCCGTACAGCGAGAGGTTTCGGCCCCGGTATTCGGCCGGCGTGACCATAAGCACCCATAATTGGGCAGCATAATGAACGGCGCTGTCTCCGATGCCGACGAGCAGCCTTAAGACAAACCACACTTTCACGCTCGGCACAAGCGGAAACAATATGACGGAGACGAGCACGAGCACGAGGCCGGCGCTCACCAGCTTCTTAAAGCCAAGCGCGCCCAGCGTCCGCTCGGCGACAAGCGTCATGGCGAACGATCCGACGTACAGGGCGGCTGCGTTTAATCCGTTGACGGAAGACGATACGCCCATTTGCTCCAAAAATATGGACAGGACCGGCAGCAGCAGCCCCTGACTGAGCCCTGCTGCAACGATCACGGTGATCAGAATGAGGTAATGAATAGATAATCCGCGATTGCTGTCGTTCTGTGTTGACAATGAAAATATCCTCCTTGAGTGCAAATCCGTTCAAACTCCCTGAACATTATAGTGGACAACCCTGCTATCAACAAGCCATAATGGAATGAGCGCACAGATTTCATAGGAGGTTATTGGTTTCATGAACTATGAAGTAAAGGTTGACGTTTCACCGATTTACGAGCTGCTTAGCAGCTTTATGGTGTACATTTCGAAGAAATGGATTCGCAACCTCGACATCGGGCCCGAATGGATCGGTGAAGTGAGCGGCAAGCTTCCACCTGAAGTGACGTCCGCCTTAGGCCCGGCCGCAGCTTGGCCATTCGACGATTACGACGTGCTGTATGCCTGGGCGATTCACCGCGCAAACGGCGATACCGTCCGCGCCTTTTTGGATTGCCTGCATGAAACGCCGGCAGAGGTGCTGTACCAAGCCGCCTCCCCTTACCTGCCTTCTTTAACCGTAAAGGAAGCTGAACGAATTCGTGATTCATATACACCGCTGCTCGAGTTATGGTATGAGCATTATTTCAAGCATGAGGAACCCGCCATTATCCCGCTGATCGAAGAGGATGCGGAGGAGAAGCGCATGCTGCTGACCAAGATGGAGCCTCAAAGCCTGGTAGAGTACGCTTCCGGCGGACTGGTGGTTGAAGATGTTCCCGGGCTGGAAACCATCGTGTTATTCCCGACCGTGCACAACCGCCCGATCAACGCTTACTGCTTTTACCGGAAAATGATGCTGATCCAGTATCCTGTTGACGTCCCTGAAGAACAGGAGGATGAGCCGCCGACCTGCCTGCTGCGCATGACGCATGCGCTGGCTGATCCGAAGCGGCTGCGCCTGCTGCGGTATGCGGCGGAGAAGCCGCGTTCCCTGGACGATATGATGCGGGATCTGAACCAGACCCAGGAGCTGCTTAAGCACCATTTGATGATCCTCAGGGTAGCGGGTCTGCTGCGCATCCATTTGGGTTCCTACAACACCGAGAAATTCAGCATTCGTCCGGACGGAGCAGCGGAGCTTCAGATGTTTCTGGAGTCCTACATCCGTCTTTAAGGAGTGACCTAACGTGAAAGCACCTGAGCAGCATATTCTGTTCGATCTGGATGACACGCTGATCCACTGCAACAAGTATTTCGGCATCGTCCTCGGGGAGTTTTTTGAATGGGTACAACAATGGTTTGAGCCCCACCAGATCAAGACAGAAGAGATTCGCAGCAAGCAGATCGAGATCGACGTTGCGGCCGTCAGCCAAGCTGGCTTCAGCAGCGGCATCTTCCCCAAATCGCTGATCGAAACATATCGCTTCTTCAGCCGCAAGTTTAACCGCCCCGTTCAGCCGGACGAAGAAAAACAGCTGATGGAGCTCGGCTTGAGCGTGTACGAGCAGGAAGTGGAACCCTATCCGGGCATGGTAGAGACGCTGGAGTCGCTGAAATCACAGGGACATCATCTGTACCTGTACACTGGCGGCGAAACGGCGATACAACAGCGGAAGATTGACCAGATGAAGCTGAGCCAGTACTTTGACGACCGGATCTACATTACGCAGCACAAAAACGAAGCGACGCTGGAGAACATCCTGAAGCAGGGCGGCTTCTACCGTCCTTCCACCTGGATGATCGGCAACTCCCTGCGCACCGATGTGATGCCGGCATTATCGGCAGGAATCCACAGCATCTATATCAAACAGCAGAACGAATGGATTTATAACATGGTGGAGCTGCAGAAGAAGCCGGACAGCTCCCTTTACACGGTCACAAGCATCGAGGAAGTTCCCGAGGTTATCCACAGCAAGGGCATTGTAGCTTCCGCAAACGCCTTGAGACAGTGAATGTGCCGCCTCGATAAAAAAAGGCAAAAAAAAGAGCGGGCCCGCCAGGGTCCGTTCTTTTTGGTTTGATTTAAGTCGAACGCTCGATGCTCAGTTTACCGGAACTTCGATCCTGCAGCACGATCCGCGCTTTATACGGTCCCCCGGTTCCGCTGAAGGACAGCAGCTGCGTACGGCCGGAAGCCAGCAGCGATTTCAGCATGTTGGCGCTGATTTTTTTGCCGGAGAACTCCTTCCAGATCACAAATCCGCAGCCGTCTTTGAATGCGGTACAGCCGTAACCCTTTTTACCTTCGATTATCTGGCCGTGGCAGCCCGGCCGAGGACATGGCCCATGTGTAAGCCGTTCCCCCGGCGGTGCGGGGGGCGCGGCAGCAGCGGCCGTTTCCGTGCGGGTCGTTCGCGAAGCGGCTCCTGTCCCCCGCCTGCCCTTCCCTGCTGCCGACCTTGAGCGCGGCTTCCCCCGGCCCTGCTCCTGATCCGTACCGAAGAGCGAAGATGGCGCCGCCTGCTGGACACCAACCTTCTCGATGATGGAGACGGTAAATTTGCGGACATTGTCCATAAATTTAACCGAGGCTGCCTCGCCCTTGGATATTTGATGCAGACGCCGCTCCCACTGCCCGGTCATCTCGGGAGAAGTCAGCAGCTCGACGCCTGCCTGGCGAATGAGCTCGACCGCCGTCCTGCCCTTCTGGGTAATCGTGATCTTTTTGCCCTGCATAGCGATATATCCGACCTTCTTCAGCCGTTCGATCGTCGCCGCCCGGGTGGCCGGCGTGCCGAGACCGCTGTCCTTCATCGCGTCCCGCAGCTCGTCGTTTTCAATCGTCCGGCCCGCGCTTTCCATCGCCTTCAGCAGGGTGCCCTCCGTATAGCTCTTCGGCGGCTGCGTAGCTTTCTCTTTGGCTTCGCTCTTGCCGCATTTCACCGGCTTCTCGGGATCCAGATCGAAAGCCCGGTCATTCCACTCCAGATTTTCTTCCTCTTCCTCCTGCTTTGCGGATTTCGTTTTCTTCCCGCTCTTATCGGTGCTCGGCATCAGAACCTTCCATCCCAGCGACAGCAGCTCCTTCACGTTCGTTTTGAACAGGTCACCCTCTACTTCGGTCAGGACTGTATGCTGCTTGTACAAGGCGGGCGGATAGAACTGGGACAAAAACCGCAGAATGATCAGGTCGTACAGCTGCTGTTCCTCCTTGCCCAGCTGGCCGGGCCGCTTAAGCGTCGGCAGGATGGCATGGTGATCCTCGACCTTCTCCGGATTGCAGATCGCCTTGTTGTTCTTGTGTACCAGAGATGCGTTGGCCCCTTCAGCCTGTTCCTTATATGAAGTGGATTTCAGCATATGCAGCGCCTTATGCATCCCTTCAATATTTTGCTCATTGACGTAATTGGAGTTGGTCCGCGGATATGAAATCACTTTATGCCGTTCATACAATGCCTGCGCGATGTCCAGCGTCTTCTTGGCGGAGAAGCCGAACTTGGCGTTTGCGTCCCGCTGCAGCAGCGTCAGGTCATACAGCTTAAAAGGATACTCCTTCGTATCTTTGACTTCGTATTTGGCGATTTTGCCTTCCTTCCCTTTGACCCTGGCGGCAATCGCCTCGGCCTTCTCCTTGGAGGTCAGCCGGTCCCCCTGCCACGTTCCCGTGTACTCCAGCGCCTCTTGACGAAAATGAGCCTTCACCTCGTAATACGTCAGCGATTCAAACGACTCGATTTCCTTCTGCCGGTCATAAATGAGCGCCAGCACAGGCGTCTGAACCCGTCCGACGGACAGCAGGGTGTTATGCTTCGTCGTAAACGCCCGGGTCGCGTTCATGCCGATAAGCCAGTCGGCCTCGCTGCGGGCCCTGGCGGCCTGCGTCAAATTTTCGAATTCCTCGGCGGCGCGCAGCTCCCTGAAGCCCTGGGCGATGCTCTCCGCGGTCAGGTCCGAAATCCACAGCCGCCGGACGGGCTGCTTCAGCTTCAGCTGCTGCTGGATCAGCGCAAAGATGTACTGCCCCTCCCGCCCCGCATCGCAGGCATTAACGATCCGGTCGCAGCGTTTTGCCAGCTCCCCGATCGTTTTCAGCTGGTCTTTCGTTTTATAATGCGGCACGATTTTGAATTGGTCGGGCATGATCGGCAGATCACGAAAGTTCCATTTCTTGTACCGGTCATCATAGGCATCCGGCTCTGCCAAACCGACGAGATGTCCGATGGCCCAGGTAATGATATACTGCTCCCCCTCCAGATAGGAACGGGCATTCTTCGCCCTCGGCTCAATGACCGCGGCAATGTTGCGCCCCATATCCGGTTTTTCTGCTATGACTAGAGTTTTCAACAATCATTCGCTCCCCGCATGGAAAAAGGCCGAGAATAGCTGCTCCCGGCCGGTTTATTCATGGATAACTTCCACGTTCTGATAGAATTGACTCTAAATTATGATAGCATACGGGAGGCCCGTTTTTCAATGCAAGCGGGAAAGCCTTTGGAGAGTCATCTCTTAGCGGCGGGGCTTCCCGCTCCAAGAATCAAGGAGGGTTACAACCAAAGCGTTGCCAGTCCCTGACGATGTCTTCTTTGGTTTCAGTCACTTGCTTTTTTTGCGGTATAGCTGAAATGCAAGCGGCATAAACACGGCAATGATACATCCCAAGCTTATCAGCGTGGCGGTCAGGGCAGCTGTATCCGCCGTACCGTGCATCAATGCCCGGGCCGATGAGGAAGCCAGGCTGACGGGGTTGTAAGCAACGACCGGACCCAGCCAATCCGGCATGGTGGACGTATCGGCAAACACGTTGCTCGTAAACATGAGCGGGTACAGCACGAGATAGGACATCGTCGTGAGCGATTCGGTTTTCCGTACGGTCAGTCCCAGGCAGGCAAAGATCCAGCTGAAACTGAAAGCATAAAGCATGACGAGCAGCATGGACAGGAGCACTCCAGACCATCCCGCTTCCGGGCGAAATCCGAGCAGCATTCCGAGCCCTAACGTTGTGATGAGTCCCACGGCGAAGGAGATGAGGTTGATGGCCATCGTACCGATGATCGCAGCGGGCTGCCAGAACGGCAGCGTTCGGAATCGGTTGAAGACACCGCGTTCGATATCCGTTTTGAGATTGATGCCGATGTACACCGTCATGGTGGTGACGGTATACACCATCATGCCTGGCAGCAGATACTGCAGGTAATTTCCCGTTGATCCGGAGATGGCGCCGCCGAACAAATACGTAAAGATCAGCAGAAAGACCGCCGGGAAAATGATCGAATCGATCGCTAAATATGCCGCGTTGCCGCTCGTTTTCCGCCATGAGCGCCAAATAAAGGTCCATACCCCCTGCGGCGCGCTCGGCCGCGGCGGACGCTCCCTCAGGTTCAGGGCTGCCAGCATTCTGGACTGTGGTTCACTCATCGGTTCTCCTCCTTCAAAGGTTCTGCTTGAGCGCTCCTGCCGGTCAGCGTGAGAAAAACCTCATCAAGACTAGGCTCTCCAAGCGAATATTGGTGCGTATAAATGCCTGCCTCACTCAGTTCCGTCAGCGCCAGTGCAGCCTGCCGCGGATCGGAGACTTGAGCCGACAGTTCGGCGGGATTCGCATGAAGCCTGGCTTCTGTTTGAAGCACGCGCCGCAGGACCTGCTCGGCTTCTCCCCGCTGCTTCGGGTCGGCCAGCCGGATTTGAATCGAGCCTGAGCCGATGGAAGCCTTTAGTTCGGCGGGCGTGCCTTCGGCGATGACGGCGCCCTCGCCGACCACTGCCACGCGGTCCGCAAGCTGGTCCGCTTCCTCCAGATACTGGGTCGTCAACACCACGGTTGTGCCATGGTCCACCAAAGCGCGCACGATATCCCACACTTCGCTGCGGCTCCGCGGATCCAGACCGGTCGTCGGTTCGTCCAAAAACAGAAGGTCCGGGGCGACGAGCATCGCCGCGGCAATATCCAGCCTCCTCCGCATGCCCCCCGAATACTTTCCGGCCGAACGCCCGGCCGCATCGGTCAGGCCAAATGCATCCAGCAGCTGTTCGGCCCGCACTTTGGCCGTTTTGGCGGAATAACCCGCCAGCCTGCCGAAGAGGACCAAATTATCGCGGCCGCTCATCCCCTCGTCCACCGCGGCGAATTGCCCGGTGAGCCCAATCCTTCGGCGCACGGAATCGGCTTCCCGCACGACGTCGAGTCCAAAGATCCGGACCGAACCGGAATCCGGCGCGAGCAGCGTGGACAAAATGCTGATCAGCGTCGTCTTGCCTGCCCCGTTGGGACCGAGTACGCCGTACACGGTTCCCTGCTCAACCCGCAGGTCCAATCCCTTCAGAACATCTTCCTTGCCGTAAGCTTTCCTTAGCCCGCGCACGTCAACGGCTGCTTCTTGTTCCATGTTCTACCTCCTACCTTGCGATTGAAATTCAACTTACACCCAAATTTTATAACACTCATGCAAATGGGAAGGCAGGCTTAAATTTTCGCTTGAAATCACAGTAACCCTGTAACAGAACATTATCATGTCCCTTAAAGCTTTTTGTGCAGCTTTTGCCGGCATGTTATCCTTGGGGGAGTGAAGATAGTCGAAGCGCATAAGGGGGAAGGGAAATGCGTTATTATAAGCCGATCGAAATCGCCAGGGAATTGCATATCAGCACAAGCGCCCTGCGCCACTATGAATCTTGGGGGGTCGTCCCCGAGCCGGAGCGGTCGGATAACGGGTACCGCCTGTACACGCAGCTGCACCTGGCCTATTTCCGCTGCCTGCGGGCTATGTTTTCAGGTTTCGGGGTCGGTATTACCTCTGAAGTGCTTCGCTTGATTCAACAGCGTGACATGGACGGAGCCTTCTGGCTCGTCAATCAGGAGCAGGCTCGTCTGCAGCATGAAAAAACGGTTGCCGAACAGACCCTGGCCTTACTCCAAGATCCCGAACTGCCGCTTGTCTCGGGCAAACGATTGAAGGGCCGCATGACGATCGGCGAAGCAGCTGAGCTTACGGATGTGCAGCCCTCGGCGATCCGGCATTGGGAAAAAGAAGGGCTGATCCAGCCGGAACGGGATCCCGAAAACGGGTACAGGCTGTTTACCCCCACGCATGTCCGGCAAATTTTGCTGATCCGCACATTAAGGAAGACGGTTTATGTGCTGGAAAACATGAAAGAAATTGTGCAGGGCGTCGAGCAGCACAGCGTTGAAAAAGCGAAGAAGGTGACGCTGGAGGCGTTATCGAGTATCCATGACCGGAACCGGCGGCAGTTCTTCGGGGTTCACTTGCTGGTCGAGCTGTGCATCGAAGAAGGACTGATCGATCCGGTAGACTACATTAAAGGCTTGTGGTTTGATTATTTCCAAAAAGCCAAAGCGGAAAAAGCACCCGGCGAAGCTCCATGAAAAGGGAGCCCTCGCTTCGGATGCATTTATTAACTTACATATGTATCAGCAGCTCCCCATTTGATAATCCCTGACCTTAGGAGAGCTTGATGTTTTTAAAGAGGAAGGTTGAGCCTGCCCGTTTACCGTTTCAGCTCCAAATGCAGGAGCGGGAACGGCCGTCCGGAACCGTCCAGCTCGGACCGTCCCGTCCGTACAAATCCATACCGCTGATAAAACGCGAATGCCCCATCGTTCTGCTCGTTGACGTCGACCCGCAGCCGGCTTCCCTTCAGCTGCTCCGCATACCGGAGTAAACGGGTGCCGATTCCTTGTCCATGCCGGTCGGGATCGACGAACAGCATTTCCACCATACCGCCGTCCAGCCCAATGAAGCCCAAGGGAACGCCGCTGTCATCCTTTTCCACCCACACCTCCACGTGCTTCAGCGCCTGCTCGTCTACAATCCGGCGGTAAAATGCGATATCTGCCTCGGTTAAAAAAGCATGCGTCTCACGAACCGCCCGGTACCACAACTCTACCAAATAATCGTGATCCTCTTCCCGATATGCCGTTATTTGTCCCATCGATTGCTGCCTCCTAACTTACATCGGTATTTGACCTGATACAGAAAAAACAGCAGCCCCGCAATAATGCGGAGCTGCTGTCCTATCATACCCGGGTTATGAGCCGACGATCTTATACCAGCACTGTCGAGCCCATCAAATATTTGTCCACTTCACGGGCAGCTTCGCGGCCTTCGTTGATGGCCCATACGACCAAGCTTTGGCCGCGGCGCATGTCGCCGGCTGCGAAAACTTTGTCCACGTTTGTGTTGTATTTACCCTTCCGCGCCTTTACGTTCGAGCGGCGGTCTGTTTCAAGGCCGAGCTGTTCGGTAATCGTCTGCTCCGGTCCGTCGAAACCGATGGCAATCAGCGCCATTTGCGCTTTGAATACCCGCTCCGTTCCCGGAATCGGCTGGTAGATTTTACGCCCGGTTTCGTCCACCATCCGCTGAATTTGTACGGTGTGCAGCTCTTGGAGGTTTCCTTCGTCATCACCCACAAATTTGGTAGTCATGATGGAAAATTCGCGCGGATCGCTTCCAAAGACCGCTTTCGCTTCTTCCTGGGCGTAATCCAGTGTGTATACGTTCGGGAACTGCGGCCAAGGGTTGTTGATCGGATCGCGCTCCAGCGGCGCCTTCTCATGCGTGCCAAACTGCGTTACGCTTGCACAGCCATGACGAAGCGCTGTTGCGACGCAGTCCGAACCGGTGTCGCCGCCGCCGATCACGATGACGTCTTTCCCTTCTGCGGAAATGTAGTTCCCGTCGGCAAGACCCGAGTCCAGGAAGCTCTTGATCGTACCGTTCAAGTACGTCATGGCATAATGAACCCCGTTCAGATCGCTGCCTTCAATGTTGAATTCGCGCGGTTTGGTAGCTCCGCCGCACAACACGACTGCATCGTAGTCGTCAACGAGCTGCTGTGCAGGAATGTCCTTGCCGATTTCGGTATTCGTAATAAACTGGATGCCTTCCGCTGCGAGCAGGTCCACACGGCGCTGAACGACGGATTTGTCGAGCTTCATCGACGGGATGCCGTACATCAGCAGGCCGCCGATGCGGTCCGCACGCTCGTACACCGTCACGCTGTGGCCCGCTTTGTTCAGCTGTGCTGCCGCGGCCAGTCCTGCCGGGCCCGAGCCCACGACCGCCACGCGTTTGCCTGTACGTTTCTCCGGTGGGTTCGGCACAACCCATCCTTCTTCAAATCCTTTATCAATAATGGCCTGCTCGATCGTCTTGATCGTTACCGGCTGGCCGATCAGGCCGACGGTACAAGAGCCTTCGCATGGAGCAGGACAAATCCGGCCGGTGAACTCCGGAAAGTTGTTCGTTTTATGCAGGCGCTCCAGCGCTTCTCTCCACAAGCCGCGGTAGATGAGGTTGTTCCATTCCGGAATCAAATTGTTGACCGGGCAGCCCGAGGTGCCTCCAGCCATATCGATTCCCGTATGACAGTAAGGTGTTCCGCAATCCATACAGCGTGCGCCCTGGGTGCGCAGTTCTTCTTCGGACATATGTTTATGGAACTCTTCCCAATCCTTAATCCGCTCTGCAGGATCGCGATCCGCCGGAAGCTGGCGGCTGTACTCCATAAAGCCTGTTGGTGTTGACATGACGCATTTTCCCCCATCCGTTCTTTTCTATCTTGTTGAAAGTTACTTCCTATCTATCACATTAACGACACGTAGATAGATTGAACCAAACCTGTACATGTATTATCCCCTGACCACGGCGCAGCTTTCGTGTTAGAGCATAATACGCTCTAGTTCATTCTACATAGATATTTCAATTATAGTATCATTTGAAACTTTGAATATTAAATGGATTATCCGCATAATTATTTGTACTATTTCACATCGAGATCACATGTCATGATAACATGAATTTCGTTTAACTTTTGCGGATATAGGTGCAGAAACGGTAGGAATACGGGTTTTTCTCATCCGTGATCCCTTCGATCTCTTCTTGCAGAATCCAGTCCCCGAAGTCTACTTCAGGGAAGTAGGTGTCGCCTTCAAACGTCTCGTCGATCCGGGTGACGATCAGGCAGTCCGCTACCGGAAGCAGCTTATAGTAAATTTCGGCTCCTCCGATCACCATGATCTCTTTATTCTTGCCGAGCTCAACCGCTTCTTCTATCGTATGAATGATCTGGGCTCCCGGTGCCTCGTAATCCGGATCGCGGGTCAGGACGACGTTGTCGCGTCCAGGCAGCGGCTTACCGCCGAAGGATTCCCACGTTTTGCGGCCCATGAGGACCGTTTTGCCCATCGTCTTTTCCTTGAAAAAAGCCATATCCCGCGGAAGCCGCCAAGGAAGCTTGTTGTCCCGCCCTATTACTCCGTTTGAGCCCATGGCCCAGATAAACGTCATTGTCATGGTCAAAAAGCTCCCTTCAACATAAAATGAAAGCCGGCTAGATGGCGACCGGCGCCTTAATGCCTGGATGATGCTGATAATTCACGAACTCGAAATCCTCGAACTTATAGTCGAAAATCGATTCGGGTTTCCGTTTGATCACAAGCTGAGGCAGCTCAAATGGCTCGCGCTCCAGTTGGGTTTTGACTTGCTCCAAATGGTTTGAATAAATATGCACGTCGCCGCCGGACCAAATGAATTCACCGACTTCAAGCCCGCACTGCTGGGCCACCATATGCGTCAGCAGCGCGTAGCTGGCAATATTAAACGGCAGACCGAGGAACGTGTCGACCGAACGCATCGTCAGCATGCAGGACAATTTGCCCCCGGCCACATAGAATTGGAATACGAAATGGCAAGGAGGAAGCTTCATGTTCTCAATCTCCGCCACATTCCATGCGCTCACGATATGTCTGCGGGAATCCGGATTCCGCTTGATCGATTCGATCACATTCGCAATCTGGTCGATATGGGTGCCGTCCGGTGCCTCCCAGTTCCGCCACTGAGAGCCGTACACCGGTCCCAAATCCCCGTTCTCGTCAGCCCACTCGTCCCATATGGAAACGCCGTTTTCTTTCAGGTACCGGATATTCGTATCGCCGCTCAAAAACCACAGCAGCTCATGGACGACCGACTTCAAATGGATGCGCTTCGTCGTCACCAGCGGGAACCCCTGGGATAGATCGAACCGCAGCTGTCGTCCGAAGACGGAAATCGTGCCGGTTCCGGTCCGGTCCTCCTTGGGGGTACCGTGTTCCAGTATGTCCTGCAGCAGCTCCAAATAGTTTCGCACTTTGTATCCTTCCTCTCAATGCCGAATGTCTATATATCTGTTGATTGTGTATATTCTAGTTTACCATGTGGGGGCATGGTTGATAAACACCTAAAAAAGTCCATCCCCAGCGACCAGAATCCGCCCGCTTGCCACGTACGGGGAACTCACTACAAAAAACGGTTCCCAGGGTCTACCCCCAAGAACCGTTCCATGCCAAAGCCTTGTTGCCGTTTCATCATCTCGAGATTATTCATATGAAAGACGCTGCGTTACCCTTTAACGGCTCCGATCGCCACGCTCCCGATGATCTGCTTGGAAAAGACCGCAAACACGATGATGATCGGCACGATGGAAATCGCCACACCCAGGTACAACAGGCCGTAGTCCATCCCGTAATAACCCTGCACGAGCGCGACCAGAACCGGCAGCGGATATTTGCTCTGCGAGAAGAACAGGACGAGCGGGCCGAGGAAGTTGTTCCAGGAGCCGATGAACGTAAAGATGCCGAGTGCGGAAACCGCAGGACCCAGAATCGGCAGGATGATCTGGTTGAACGTCCGGAACTCGCCCGCACCGTCGACCCGCGACGATTCGATGATTTCGTCCGGAATGCTTCCGTCGATAAATTGCTTGATGAAAAACACGTTAAAGGCGTTCGCTGCCGCCGGCAGAATGATAGCCGCGTAGCTGTCGAGCAGGCCGAATGTGCTGAACAGCCGGTATACCCCAATCAGGGCCAGCTGCCCGGGCACCATCATCGTGGCCAGCAAAGCGAAGAACAGCTGCTTGTTGCCTTTAAACCGGAATTTGGCGAAGCCGTAGGCCGTCAGCGCCCCGATGTACAGGGACAGCACCGTCGTGGACCCCGCAATGAAGAAGCTGTTCATGAATCCCCGCCAAATGTTGATTTTTGCGGCCATGTTGCTGTAGTTCGCCCACAGATCCTTCCCCGGCAGAAAGATGAACGATGAGGCGATGTCGGCATTGCTGTGGCTGGAGTAGATCAGCATGAGATAAAACGGGATGATACAGATGATGGCAAACCCGATCAGAAAAATATACAGCAGCACCATGCCGGCGGACAGGCGGCGTTTGGGCTTGGCGGCATACGGAAGTTCCCGCCGGATCGGTCTAATCGCTTCCATGTTATCGACTCCTTCCTCAAGCCTTCTTCCGGTTCGTCAGCACAAACGACAGGACGGAGAACAGAATGATAATGATGAACAGGCAAAACGCGATGGCGGCTCCGTAGCCAAACCGCGTGCTCTGAAACGCGACGTTGTACAGGTACATGATGCTGGTCATGGATGCGCGGTCTGGCGCTCCCGTGCCATTGGTGAGGGTAAAGGGCTGATCGAAGATCTGCATCCCGCCGATGATCGAGGTAATGACCTGGAACAAAATGATCGGTTTCAGCATCGGAACCGTAATGTGCAGGAAAACATGCTTTTTCGTGGCCCCGTCGATTTGGGCGGCCTCGGTCAGCGAAGGATCGATTCCCTGCAGTCCGGCCAAATAAATGATCATGGAGTAGCCGAAGTATTGAAAGAACAAAATCGAAGACACAATCAGCCGCATGAACCAGGCATTGTTCTTCCAGTTGATCGGATCGTGGATGATTCCGCTCTCGACGAGAAAGTGGTTCAGCCCGCCCGACTGCCAGTCGAAGATCAGGCTTACCAGCAGCCCCAGCGAAGCGGCGGTGACGATATGCGGGAAGAAGTAGACGGCACGGAATATGTTTCTTCCCTTGACGAACTTCTCGTTTAAAATAAAAGCAAGCACAAGCGAAACGGTCAGCTGAGGGATGACGGACACGCCCCAAATAAACAGCGTGTTGAGAAAGGTTTTGTAAAATATCGGGTCGTGGAATACCGCAACGTAGTTACCCAGCCCCACGAATTCCGGCGTCCGGATCCCGTCCCAGTTCGTAAAGCTGATATACAGCGAGTATAGGATCGGATACAATCCGAACAGGAGAAAGATGATAAAGAACGGTGCAATGAAAAAATAACCGTAATGGTCCTTCCGTATCGATTTGGCAAACATGGACGCACCTCCTGGTATAGGTTGTTCCAACGTTGTCGCAGCCGAATAATCAACCGCTAAGCGTCAATCCACCTCCAGCTCGGGGTACCTGAGCTTGACGTCCCGTTTAATTCTTTGGATGGCTTCTTCTTTCGTCTTCATCTTGTTGTTCAGGTACAGCTGCAGCACATTTTTGTAAATGTCATTGTTGATCACTGTATCAAAAGGCGTCCGCTGATAGCTCGGCACGTTTTTCGCTTCCTCGGAAAAGAACTCGAAGTGCTTCTGGTTCCCCAGGTAAGCGGAAGTCAGCGTCGGAGCCAGCTGGTCGTCCACCACCCGATTGCTCGTAAAGTAGTCTTGGTCATGGGCCAGCTCGGTCAAAAACTCGTGGTCGAAATTGTAGAAGTGGATAAATTTCCACGCCAGATCCTTGTTTTTGCTTTTGCTGTACATAGCGATATACGTTCCCCCGGAGCTGAACGAGGCCGGGCCGTGCGCGAGTCCCCATTTTCCCGACGTATCCGGTGCATTCGCCTTGAACGTGTATTGCAGCGCCCAGCTTGCGCCCGGATAGAACATCACCTCGCCCTTTTGCATGGAAGCTGCATATCCGGCGCTCCCGTCGTCAAATTCGGCCAGCACATGCCGCTGCCGCGCTTCCCTCACCATATCGAGCACCTTCAGGTAAGCGTCGTTGATGACAAGCTTGTTGTCCTTGACCCATGGAATGCCTTCATATGAGACGGAAATGGCGTTCCAATTCGCCAGGGCGTGCACTTTGCCCCCGCTTTCTTTGGCAACCCTTTCGCCGATGTCGAAAATTTTGTCCCAGGAGTCAATCTGCTTGCTGACTTCCTCCGGATCGTCTGTGCCCAAATATTGTTTAGCCAGGTCCCGGCGGTAATAAATGCCTCCAGGTGTCGCCTGGTAACCCAGTGCCTTGACGTTCCCTTCAGAGTCCTTTTCGTTGGCTTGCACGAAGGGATACTGCTCAGGAATTAGCTTGTTTGCATCGTACGGAGCCGCAGACAGGTTCTCCAGGTAGGGAACGTCTATCAGCTCACGGATGTTCCCGTTTTCGAGCATGAACACGTCCGGTGCCTTGGAAGCCGTCTGCAAGGCGGATTTCAGCTTGGTGATGTAAAAGTTGCCGGGGATGTTGACGAAGTTCACCTTGACCCCGGGGTACTTCTTCTCAAACTTATCAATGGCGTAATTCGCCTCATCGGTAAAGCTCCATACGGTAATTTCCTGGCTTGAGCCCGTTCCTTTTCCCGAGACCGTACACCCGGCCAGCAGGATGGACAAGCCCAGCAGACTCAGCATAAAGGTATATCCCCAATGATTTCTTCTCATGAGCACCCGTCCTTTGCTTTTCGCTTGATGTTGGTCAATCCCAGGATAACAACTAGTCCCCCCTCATCCACGATTAAAAAGGAAACGCTTACATCTAAGTTTGTTATCATTTTATGGGATTTTTGCCGGCCGGGCTCATCGGATATTGGTCTGGATTGTTCATTTATTGCGCAGTCCTGCCGCTTCGCTTGCGAAATTCGGATGGCGTGCAGCCATTGTACTTTTTAAAAATGCGGTTAAACGAGTTCAGATTGTTAAATCCGTTCCGCACAGCGATCTGCAGAATGGATTCAGAACCGCCTAGCAGCTCCCATTTAGCCTGTGCAATCCGGTATTGATTCAAGTAATCCATAACCGTCATGCCGCGGGCTTCCTTAAACAGCTTGCATAAATAAAATTTGTTAAAGTTCGTATGGTCGGCAATGTCATCCAGCTTCAGCGGCTGGTCGTAGTGCCTTTCTAGATACTCGCACACCGCCTCAATAAAGGCGAATTTTTTGCTCTCGGAGCTGGCGCCACCTGGATAATCATCCTCCATTTGCCCCGGCTTGAGCCGGATCAAACGAACGATCAGGTCGTACAACCTTGCTTTCATGGACCATTTATAACCGGGCTGCCTGCCCGATTCTTCTTCAGCAATCGCTTTCATCATCAGCGCCAAATTTGCCTTCTGCACTTGATGTGCCGGAATGACGGTATTGTGCGAAACGAGCGACTTTAAGCTTTGCTCATCCGGGCCGCTGGGGTTCGTTCCTGTTAAAAAGTGCATGCGAAATACGATAATCAGCAGCTTGCCGGTGCCGGGCAGAAAAGAATGGACTTCACCCGGCTTGATCATCAAAATCTCCCCTTTCTTCAGCTCACATAAGTGATGGTTCAGTTCGATGCGCGCCCCGCTTTCGGCCACATATACAATTTCGACTTCTTCATGCCAATGCGGCGCAAAAAGAAACGTTTCTTCTGTCTGAACCACACGAATCGGAAAATCTTCGTCCATCAGTCCTCTTTCCAGAAATGAGGTCATCGTTCCCATAACATCCCCCACCTTCCCTAGAATGAAACGTTCTGCTCTTTCTATTGTAGCAAAATCCTAGACCGGTCAGCATCATCACCCAGATGATCCCATAATTAGAAAAACAACATATCCCTCTTAATATGATATGGGTGGATTGCAAAACAGCCCCTTCTAGATGATTATTTACAGCGGTTAATGGATCCGGCTCCTTTGGCGCTAATGCCTGAAATGACGAAGTCCCTTCTATAAAAAAAGAAAGAGCCGCATGAGGCGGCTCTTTCCTTGAGTTACTTCTATACTATGATGATAACTTAGCGGCGTGGTGCGATCACGTGAATCGGATTGCCCAGCGCAAGCTCGGCGGTTTCCATCACGATTTCGCCCAGCGTTGGATGCGCATGGATCGTCAAAGCGATATCTTCCAGCGTGGCGCCCATTTCGATAGCGAGGCCCAGCTCAGCGATCAGGTTGGAAGCTTCCACCCCGGCGATGTGGCATCCCAGCACGAGCTGAGTTTCCTCGTCAAACACCAGCTTCACGAAGCCGTCCGCAGCGTTGAGGGACAAAGCGCGTCCGTTGCCCGCAAATGGGAACTTCGCTGCTTTTGCTTTGTAGCCTTTTTCTTTTGCTTCTTTTTCGGTGTAGCCTACGCTCGCGCATTCAGGATCGACGAATGCTACAGCAGGGACGACTTTGTAGTCCACGACGGAAGGATGTCCGGCGATGGCTTCAGCCGCTACTTTACCTTCATAGGAAGCTTTGTGTGCCAGCGCAGGGCCTTTAACGATGTCGCCGATTGCAAAAATATGCGGCTTGTTCGTACGTCCTTGATGATCGACTTTGATCAGACCCCGGTCATCCAATTCGATACCGATCAGGTCGAGTCCGAGCTCTCCGTCGGTGTTTGGACGGCGACCAACCGTAACGAGCAGGTAGTCGGCAGTCACTTCTTTCGTTTCGCCGTTCACGGAGTATTTCACCGTAACTTCGCTGTCGGTTTGCGTCGCGCTTTCCGCTTTGGCGTTTGTGATGATTTCCACGCCGGTTTTGGTCATGCTCTTCACAACGAGCTTCGTCATGTCCGGATCGAATCCGTTCAGGATGGAATCCAGTCCTTCGATGATCGTTACTTTTGTTCCGAATTTAGAGTACATTTGGCCAAGTTCGGCACCGATGTATCCGCCGCCGATGACAACCATGCTCTTCGGAATTTCAGGCAGGCTCAGCGCTTCTGTCGAAGACAGGATGCGGCCGCCGAACGGGAACGCTTTGAGCTCGATCGGACGGGAGCCGGTAGCGATGATGCAGTTTTTGAAACGGTAGCGAGGGGACTCGTGTTCGTTGAACACGCGCGCCTCGTTTTCGTTAATGAACATGCACTCGCCGTTGAAAATTTCAACCTTGTTGCCTTTGAGCAGGCCGGCAACGCCGCCGGTCAGCTTTTTCACAACGCCATTTTTGAATTCCTGGGTTTTGCTAAAGTCCACTTTCACGTTCTCAGCAGTTACGCCGAAAGATTCGCCGTGAACGGCAGACTCATATTGATGAGCAGCTGCAATCAGGGCTTTGGAAGGGATACATCCGCGGTTCAAGCACACGCCGCCCACTTCGGATTTATCCACAATCAGAACCTTTTGTCCTAGCTGTGCAGCACGGATAGCTGCCACGTAACCGCCGGGACCAGCACCAATCACTAATGTATCGATATCGAGAGAAGCGTCACCTACTACCATATCTTACACCTCCATAACCAGCAGCTCAGGGTTGCTGAGCAGTGATTTAATATAGTTCATAAAGTTTTGGGCTGTAGCACCATCGATGATGCGGTGGTCAAAGCTCAGGGACAGGGCCATAACTGGAGCTGCCACGATTTCGCCGTTCTTCACGACAGGTTTTTCGGTAATGCGTCCGGTACCCAGGATCGCCACTTCAGGGAAGTTGATGATCGGAGTAAAGAACATGCCGCCGGCGGAACCGATATTGGTGATGGAGATCGTGCTGCCTTTCATTTCTGCCGGAGCCAGTTTGCCGTCACGGCCGCGTGCCGCAAGGTCACGGATCGCGTCAGCGATCATCCAGATGCTCTTACGGTCGGCATCTTTGATGACCGGTACGATCAGACCGTTATCCGTATCGGTTGCGATACCGATGTTGTAGTACTTCTTGTAGACGATTTCGTTGTTTTCTTCGTCGATCGTCGCGTTCAAAGCAGGGAATTGACGGCTGGCCGCCACAAGCGCTTTGACGATGAACGGCAGATAAGTGACCTTCGTGCCTTTCTTCTCGGCGATCGGTTTCATGCGGGTACGGAATGCCACCAGCTCGGTTACGTCCACTTCGTCCATGATCGTAACGTGCGGAGCTGTATAAGCCGATTTTACCATGGCGTTAGCGATCGCTTTACGGATTCCTTTGAACGGTACGCGCTCTTCTTCAGCACGCGGATCTGCAGCAGGCGCTGCCGCCGCTGCAGGAGCCGCCTTGTCTTCAGCTTTCGCTGCTGCAGGTGCTGCCGCTTGACCGCCGCCGTTCTTGAAGGCTTCAACGTCTTCTTTAGTCACTTTACCGTTGTTGCCCGTTCCGCTCACTTGCGTGATGTCAACGCCTTGCTCACGCGCAAACTTGCGCACGCTTGGCGTAGCCAGCACTTCTTTGTTCGGAGCTGCAGGAGCCGGAGCTTGGTCAGCGCCGCCTTCTTTGGCATCAGCAGGGCTGCTTGCCGCAGGGGAAGAAGTTGTATCCGCGCTGCCTTTTGCTGCGTCTGCTTCTTGGGCACCGTGATCGCCGGCAGGAGCTTCCTGCTCAGGCACTTCGCCTTCCGCATCGATAATGGCGACTACTTCGCCCACACGGCACACCTGTCCGTCCTTCGTGAATACTTCCTGTACTGTGCCGTTAACCGGACAAGGCACTTCTACAACCGCCTTGTCGTTCTGCACTTCCATAATGATGTCGTCGTCTGTTACTTTATCGCCGGGCTTGATATGCATTTTGATAATTTCGCCTTCATGCAAGCCCTCTCCCAGTTCGGGGAACCGATATTCAAATTTTGCCACGTTACTACCTCCCTATTGAATGACTGCGATTCTTAGAATTCCATGACTTTGTTGACTGCAGCGATGACTCGAGCCGGTGTAGGAAGCCATGTATCTTCGATTTGGGCAAAAGGATATACCGTGTCAGGTCCAGCTACGCGCAGTACTGGAGCTTCCAGGTGAAGAATCGCTTTTTCGTTGATTTGAGCAATGACCTCAGCCGCTACGCCGGAAGTTTTTTGCGCTTCCTGTACGACGATGGCACGGTTAGTTTTCTTGATCGATGCAACGATCGTATCGATATCCAAAGGATTCAGCGTACGCAGGTCGATGATTTCGGCTTTGATGCCTTTTGTTTTCTCAAGCTCTTCCGCTGCTTTCGTAGCGGTATGAACCATCATGCCGTAGGCGATGATCGTCACGTCGGAACCTTCGCGGACCACGTTAGCCTTACCCAGCTCAACGACGTAGTCCTCTTCAGGAACTTCGGCGCGGAACGCGTGGTACAGGTTCAAGTGCTCCATGAAGAACACCGGATCGTTGTCGCGAATCGCCGCAATCATGAGGCCTTTGGCGTCGTAAGGGTTCGACGGCACTACCACTTTAATACCCGGTGTTTGAACGGCCAAACCTTCCAGGGAATCGGTGTGAAGCTCAGCCGCTTTAACCCCGCCGCCAAACGGTGTGCGGAATACGATCGGCGCGTTGTAGCGTCCGCCGGAACGGAAACGCATGCGGGCTGCCTGTACAAACATTTGGTCGAGCGCTTCAAAGATAAAGCCGACAAACTGGATTTCGGCTACCGGACGGAAGCCTTGGATCCCGAGGCCTACAGCCAGGCCGCCGATCGCGGATTCAGCCAGAGGCGTGTCAAAGACGCGTTCCTCTCCGAATTCTTTTTGCAGCCCTTCCGTCGCACGGAATACGCCGCCGACATTACCTACGTCCTCACCAAACACAATCACGTTCGGGTCACGCTTAAGTTCCACGCGCAGCGCATCGCGGATTGCTTCCTTCATATTCATTTGTGCCATTGCTTCATTTCCTCCTTAAACATTCGTTAAACTACGCAAAACGGATCAAACGATTTATTGGAAATCGGCCTTTTGTTCTTCCAAATGTTTCGGTGTTTGTTCGAACATGCTGTCGATCAGGCCGGGAACGGTCATTTTTTGAGTCTGTTCCGCTTTTTTGATCTCTTCGTTTACTTTCGCTTTGGCTTCCTCTTTCACGCGGGCCGTGTCTTCTTCCGACCACAGGCCTTTCTTCTCCAGGTACTTGCCGAGGCGCGCGATCGGATCCTTCGCGTTCCATTCTCCTTCTTCGTCCTTCGTGCGGTATTTGGTTGCATCGTCGGACAAGGAGTGCGGACGGTACCGGTAAGTTACACCTTCGATCAAAGTTGCGCCTTCGCCGTTGCGTGCTAGCTCAGCAGCTTCTTGAACAGCACTAATAACGGCAAGCACGTCCATACCGTCGACTTTTACGCCGCGGATACCGGCTGCAACCGCTTTGTGTGCGATCGACAAGGCTGCCGTTTGTTTTGCGAAAGGAGTCGTAATGGCGTAGCCGTTGTTTTGTACGAAGAAAATGACAGGAAGTTTGAAGCGTCCGGCATAGTTCAGGCCTTCGTAGAAGTCGCCCTCGGAAGATCCGCCGTCACCTGTGTACGTAATGACCACTTGCTTCTGCTTCTTCAGCTTGTAGCCCATGGCAATACCCATCGCGTGCAAAATTTGCGCACCGATAATAATTTGTGGCATCAAGACGTTAACGCCCTCAGGAATGCGGCCGCCTTCTTGATGTCCGCGGGAGTACAGGAATGCTTGGTATAGCGGAAGTCCGTGCCATACGATCTGCGGCATGTC
This sequence comes from Paenibacillus sp. PSB04, assembly GCF_025809195.1. Lineage (NCBI taxonomy): Bacteria > Bacillati > Bacillota > Bacilli > Caryophanales > Paenibacillaceae > Paenibacillus > Paenibacillus sp. PSB04. Next base: position 4,263,583 of record NZ_CP081301.1, on the reverse strand, counting down.
GCGGTAGCCCGGGCAGATAAAGTCATCTTTCTCCAGCGCGAATTCACTGCCGACCATCGTCGCTTCCTGACCGGAAACCGGTGCGTAAAAGCCGAGACGGCCCTGACGTCCAAGGTTAACAGCACGGTCATCCCAAGTACGTGTAAATACCATACGGTACATAATTTCTTTTAACTGATCATCAGTAAGTTTAGGCATTTTCGCTTCATTAACAATTTCACCGTCCGGAGAAAGCACGGAAAGCGCTTCGACTTCCTCGGTGTACACTTCATAAGGAACCTTGCTCATTCTCTTCACCTCAACAAAAAAATTTGAATATCAAGTTCCGCTGTTATAGAATTATTATACACCTGTTTTATTCGTTTCGTCAAAGCTATTGCGGATTAAATTTCAAAATATTTGCGCTTTGTATGTATAACAGGCGAATGTATTTTGTATAACAGACAGAAAGCTTTGACTGGAACAGGTACAAAATCGGCAAACATGGGTTATAGTAACTTATTGTTTTCCCGATTGCAAAAATTAACCGCACGAAAGGTGATCATGAATGACGGATTCAAAATACTTGAAACGAACCATTCACAAGGAACAACTGGAGAGCCGCTTTTTGAACGAAAGCCGTAACCTGCGCGTGTATCTCCCGCCTGGCTACCACGAGGTCGTCAGCTATCCGGTCGTCTACTGCCAGGATGGCGAGGAATTTTTTAATTTCGGCCGGATCGCGACCATCGCCAATCAGCTGATTCTGGACGATCTCGCCGAACCCTTCATCGTCGTAGGCGTCGAGGTCGACACCTCCGTGCGAACCGAAGAATATGCGCCGTTCGGAAGCCGGTTCGAGGCCTACACCCGGTGCTTTGCCGAAGAAATTATTCCCTTCATCGAGCAAAAATATCCCGTGCGGCAAGACCCCGGGCAGCGCGTACTGGCCGGCGACTCGCTGGGAGGATGCGTTTCGCTCCACCTGGCTATGAACTATCCGGAGATGTTCCACCGGATTATCAGCTTGTCCGGCGCTTACTATACGGACACCCAGGAAATCGTAGCCGAAAGCGACGACTTGTCCTGGCTCGATGTCTACATGATCGTCGGCCTGCAGGAAACCCATTTCGAGAGCGACCTTGGAGTCTACAACTTCGTCGAGATTAACCGAAGCATGAAAGAACTGCTGTTGGACCGCGGTGCAACCGTTCGGTATACCGAGAAAGACGGCAAGCATATTTGGGGCTTCTGGCAAAAAGAACTGCCGGATGCACTGCTCTATTTTCTTCGCGCCTGACCCATTACCCTCTATTGAACAGCACAAAGGTGAACATGTTCCGGTATGAATGCTAATGCAGCAGCCACAGCTCAGCCGACGTTCACCTTTTTTATCCCCGCAAGTGGTTACGCTTTCAATTCCAGCCTGAAAAAACGGCAGTGCGCCTGCCGCTTTCCTTTTTGATCATAACCTCGTTCGGGCGTGTCTTTTCTATTATAGCTTTTCTTGGCATATTTTGTCCAAAAGTACCTGGCAGCCCGCGTCCATCAATTCGTAAACCAGCTCGAAATTCCCCGTATAATAAGGGTCCGGCACTTCGCGAAGCTCATGATCCGGTAGCAGGTCCATAAACTTCAGGACGGTCGCCTGTTCTCCCCCCGGAAGCTTGCGCAGGTTCGCCGCGTTGCTGTCATCCATGCAGACGATGTAGTCGAAAGTTTCGAAATCGCTGCTCGCGACCTGCCTCGCCTTCATTCCCGCATAACTGATCTTGTACTGATCCAGCATCCGCCGGGTTCCTTCATGTGGAATCTTGCCGAGGTGCCAGTCCCCCGTGCCGGCGGAATCCACGCTGATCTTTCCATCCAGCCCTGCCTCGCCCACTTTATGTCTCAGGATCGCCTCAGCCATCGGTGAGCGGCAAATGTTGCCCAAACAAACAAATAAAACGGAAATCATGTCAGTCTCGTCCTCCTAGCTTTATGCTGATTCCTTGTGCCGTTCGTCGCGGATGACGGGCTGTATGGCAGATGGCTGCAGCGAACGCCGCGGGAGCTTCCATTTATAGAAAACAGACAGCATCCGGAACACCACCACCGCCGCAAACAAAACGATCACTTCCAATGTAGTCTGGATCCAATGCAGTCCGATGGCTACTCCGGCCAGCATCGCCCATACGGCATATATTTCATCTCGAAGCACAAGCGGCTTCCTTCCGGCGAGCAGGTCCCGGATAATTCCTCCCCCAATGCCTGTCAACACGGCGGCAACAACGACCGCGCTGAGCGGATGATGCATGTTGGCGGCATACAATGCGCCTTGGATCGCGAAGGCTGACAATCCCACCGCATCCAGCAGCGCCTCCGCCCTTTTCCAGTGCCTAATCCAGTTTACAGGCAGCAGGAAAGCGACGATCACCGCCACGATCGCCAATTTGATCAGCAGTCCCTGGCTCCAGAGTGTCGTCACCGGCACACCGATCAGCACATTGCGGATGACCCCGCCGCCGAAGGCAGTCACCAGGCCGAGAACCAAGATCCCCAAAATGTCGTACTCTTCCTCCATGGCTACGAGCGCACCGGACATGGCGAAAGCAATGGTGCCGATCATGCTGAATAGTTCAAAAACGTGCATGTCCACTTTATTTCTGACCTCTCCCTAACATATGCTGTCATCCATTGTAGCCGCTGCCGGCCGAATTGTGCAACCATCTATTCTGATTTATACTAGAATAACTTCCAAGCCCTTTCGAAAAACAGCGAATTAAAGGGCTTGCCAAGAGCCGTCAATGCGACAATCGGAGGTAAATAGGATGGAACAGAAACGGGTATTGATCTTTTCCGGAGGCGATCTGCACAAGCAGTACTTGAAGGAAATCAGGCCTTCCGACTTTTTGATCGGTGCCGACCGGGGAGCGTTATTTTTAATAGAAAACAATTATAAGCCTGATCTGGCTGTAGGTGATTTTGACTCCATATCTCCGGCTGATTTGCAAAAGGTTAGGAGCGGCAGCAAGCAGCTCATTGATTGCGATCCCATCGACAAGGATTTGACCGATACGGAGCTTGCGCTGGACCTTGCCATCAAAGAACAGCCGGATATCATTCTGCTGATGGGAGTGACAGGATCGAGGCTCGACCACACGTTAGCCAATATCCAGATGATGAACCGGGTATTGCAGCACCACATCTCCTGCGCCCTGCTGGATCGTAACAATTATATGACACTCACCGGCTCTTCCATTGAGGTCCAGGACAGAGGGTATAAGTATGTTTCCCTGCTGCCTATGACTCCCGAAGTGACCGGAATTACATTAACAGGATTCCAATACCCCTTGGACAACGCCACGCTTAAAATGGGAGAATCCCTCGGCATCAGCAACCAATTAACCGGTTCCCAAGGCACAATCACCGTGGAAGGCGGACTCTTGCTGGTCATCCAGAGCAATGATTAAAATAGCAGCAGCTTTTGTTTGACAACAATTTTGTAACCGATATGAAAATTGCAAAAAACAATGAAAACCCTTGATTTATCAAGGGTTTTTTTATTTGCTTCAAGGATGGGTAAATGTATTTCTTAATTTTTTGTAACTTTTAATCGTTTTTTAATAAAAGCCCATTTCCCTTACAGCCACAACGTTTTGTTACACATCATCCAGAATTTAGGTTGTTTCAAAGCTGTTATACTCGGAGACGAGCTTGAGAGAAAACGAAATTTGGAGGTAATACAACATGAACAAACAACTGATCCAAAAAGTAGTAACCGTAGGGTTATGTGCATCTATAGGTTTTGGTGGAATGATCGCAACGAGCGCACAGGTAACGGAAGCCTCTGCAGCTAACACTCAAGTTGCAACGACATCGACAACGACTGGTCAAAAAGTCGTAAATTACGGTAAACAATATATGGGTACTCCATACAAGTTCGGCGCTTCGACCAGCACAACAAGAAATTTTGACTGCTCTTCTTTTATGAAGCATATCTTTAAGAAGTACGGCGTAAACTTGCCGCGTACTTCTGTGGCGCAATCCAAAGTCGGAAAAGCCGTATCGAAAGCAAACCTGAAGCCCGGAGATCTCGTATTCTTCTCCAGCGGCAGCAGAGCCAACGGACATAACGTAACTCACGTGGCGGTGTATGCCGGCAACGGTAAAATTCTGCACACGTACGGTTCTCCCGGCGTAACGATTTCCAATCTGAACTCCGGCAACTGGAAGAGAACTTATCTGAAAGCACGCCGCGTACTGTAGGTTATAATAGACATCAACGTGGAAGGCTGGTAGTCCTGTAGGACTATTGGCCTTCTTTTATTATATAACCCACTCCGCGCACGGTGTGAATCAGTTTTTGCTTAAATCCGCGGTCAACCTTTTTCCTCAAATGCCGGATATATACATCCACGACATTGGTCACCATATGAAATTCGAATTCCCATACATACTTCAAGATGTCTTCACGGCTGCACACTTGGTTGACGTGCCTGGCCAGATACAGCAGCAGGTCATATTCTTTTGCGGTCAGTTCAATAGGGATTCCACCGCGCGTTACCGTCCGGCTCTTGGGTTCGATGTCCAGGTCGGCAATCGTGACCGTCTGTCCGTACTGCTCTTCGATCAGCCCGAATAGCGACAGCAAATTGCGGATCCTGGCTAGCAGTTCGTCGGTGTCGGCAGGCTTTTTCAGCACGTCGTTTGCGCCTGCACGGAAAAGCCTGGACACAGGCAGGTCCATATTGGACGGCGTCAAAACGACGGCGGGGAACCGCCGGCCCTTCTGCTCACGCTGGACGGTGCGAATGAGCCGGGTTAAAGGCACAGCGGAGTCGGTCAAATCCATGAGCAGCAGGTCGACCGGATGGCTGCGCGCGTATTGAGCAGCTTCTTCTTCGTCCCCGGCAATATATATTTCGAACCGCTCTTCCAGAAGAGCGTCAACGACCTCACTTTCCCTCGCCAGCCCCATAGCCAGGATGCTTTCGTGCATGTCAGCCCACCGACTTTTTTAGTATTAATGACGTGCGGTCAGTACCACTTGCTCCGGCGATCACGCCGATTGCTTCCCTTTAGGGTGGCCACAAAATAAAAAACCATTCCGGAGTACGGAATGGTCTGAATTTGAAAATGATACCTTTTACCCAAAATACCGATGATACAGCGACCTGGCCTCGGGAATATCCTTGGTGCCGTGCACCAGCACCCTCCCGTCGGCAAAGATGACCATCCGCTTCGATTCCAATTGAAATGATACCAGAAAAGGGTTGGCGTCGATGATGCCCTCTCCGAGCTTGGACAGCCTGTCGGCCGTTTCCGCCAAATCGAGTGACCGCTTGCTTCCGGGACGGATCTGGACGGTGTCGCGCCCGCAGAGCACGTCGGTTTTCTCCAGATTTGAAGCTGACAGGTAGGGGTATGTCCGCTGATGTCCACAGGTCGGGCAATCCTCCATTTTTGCATGGTCAACGCCGATTGTGATCCACTCGTTGCGCCATAGGTCAAAGGACACCAGTTTGTTCGATAGCGCCTCGGGATGCCCGCTTAATAGCTTCATAGCCTCCGTAGTCTGGTGGGCCGTCACCATCTGTACAGCCTGTGGAATGATGCCCACTGTGTCGCAGGTGTCTCCACCGAGCGGGACTGTGCCCAGCAAGCAGTTCAGACATGGCGTCTTGCCGGGAAGAATGGTGTAGGTGATGCCATAGCTGCCGACACAGCCCCCATATATCCAGGGAAGGTCATGCTTGTGAGCCAGATCGTTGATCAGTAGACGGGTATCGAAATTATCGGTACCGTCCATGATCAGATCCACTCCGCGGACCAGCTCCTCCAGCTCATCGACGCGCACATCCATAATGTGGCTGTCAATGACAATCTCCGAATTGATCGCCTCTAGGCGCTGCTTGGCCGCTACCGCCTTCGGCAGCCGCCGCCGGGCGTCTTCCTCGGAAAACAGCTGCTGCCGCTGAAGGTTGCTCCATTCCACGTAATCCCTGTCGGCGATCGTCAGATGCCCCACCCCGGAACGGGCCAGCGTCTCGGCGATCGAAGTGCCAAGCGCCCCCGCGCCGATAATGAGAACGTGGCTGCCCGCCAGCCTCTGCTGGCCTTCCCTGCCCAAGGGGGCAAACCGCTCCTGCCGGGAGTAACGGTCTCCTGTATGTTGCATCGCTCATCGTTCCTTTCATAAAAAGCCGCAATCCCGAAGGAAAGCGGCTATCATATGCTTTTGGTTATTGTCGTTACGAGTGCTCGATATTTACAGGGCAGTTAAGCCCGCTGCGCGGACCACTCTTCCACGTTCCAAATTTTGGTGACCCAATCCTCATAAAAATCCGGTTCGTGGGAAACGAGCAGCACCGTCCCCTTAAATTCCTGAAGGGCGCGCTTCAGCTCGGCTTTGGCCACGACGTCAAGATGGTTTGTCGGTTCGTCAAAGAGGATCCAGTTCGCTTCACGCATCATCAGCTTGCACAGCCGCACCTTCGCCTGCTCGCCGCCGCTGAGCATATTGAGCGGACGCGTAATGTGTTCGTTCTTCAGGCCGCAGCGGGCCAAGTGAGCACGGACTTCGTGCTGGTTCAAAGACGAGAACTCATTCCATACGTCGTCAATCGGCGTGATGTTGCCGGGGCGGACCTCCTGCTCAAAGTAGGCCGGATACAGAAAATCGCCAAGGTACGTTTTGCCGCTGATCGGCGGGATTTTACCCATGATCGTCTTCAGGAGCGTCGATTTGCCGACGCCGTTGCAGCCGACGATAGCGATTTTTTCCCCGCGTTCGATCGTCATGCTCATTTTGGGAAGCAGGGCGTGGGTATAACCGATCTCGAAATCGATCCCTTCAAACACCGTCTTGCCGCTGGCCCGTGCCTCTTTAAAGTTAAACACCGGCTTGGCCGCTTCTTCCGGACGATCGATCCGCTCGATGCGCTCCAGCTGCTTCTCCCGGCTCTTCGCCCGGCCGGAGGTCGAATAACGCGCCTTATTCCGCTGGATAAAGTCTTCCTGCTTCTTGATAAATTCCTGCTGCTTCTCATAGGCGTCGATATGCTGATTTTTTGAAATATCCGCCATCTCCAAAAACTTCTCGTAATTGGCCGAATACCGGGTCAGTTTAGCGAATTCCAGATGGTAAATGACATCGACGACCTGGTTCATGAACTCCGTATCGTGGGAGATCAAGATAAAGGCATGCGGATAATCCTTCAGATACTGGGTCAGCCACTCGATATGCTCCACGTCCAAATAGTTGGTTGGCTCGTCGAGAAGAAGAACGTTCGGTTTCTCGAGCAGCAGCTTGGCCAGCAGCACCTTGGTGCGCTGACCACCGCTGAGGGCGGCTACGTCCCGGTCCAGCCCAATCGCATTCAGGCCAAGACCGTTTGCCATCTCTTCCACTTTGACGTCGAGCATGTAGAAATCGCCGATATCCAGCTGTTCCTGAATATCGCCCATCTGCTCAAGCAGCAGCTCCAGCTCTTCGGGAGACGCATCGGCCATTTTCTCGGTGATCTCCATCATCTCTTTTTCCAGCTCGAGCAGCGGCAGGAAGGCATCCTTAAGCACATCGCGGATCGTTTTACCCGGCGTCAGCTTCGTATGCTGGTCCAAATAACCGTAGCGGACCTTCGGCGTCCATTCTACCTTGCCGCTGTCCTTCAGCAGCTGCCCCGTCAAAATATTCATCAAGGTTGACTTTCCGACACCGTTGGCACCGACGAGACCTACATGTTCGCCGGCCAAGAGGCGGAAGGATACGTTTTTAAACAACGTGCGTTCCCCGAAATTGTGGGAGACGTTTTCAACTGTCAATAAGCTCATAGCTGCTTTTTGCGCTCCTATCTATGATAAAAATTCAATTTAAGCATCAAGTCATTGAAATGACATTCAAGACATCATTTTATCATAAGAAGGAGCCGGCCGTAAAACAGAAATCCACGAAATCATGGTTTCTTAATTGAAGAAACCATTACGGCTCGAAAGCCCGTGTGCACGGTTTCTCAAAATAGCCGTTTGCAGCCGCTTCTTTGGTGCTCGTGAAGGTCTCCGCAGCGTCCAAATCATCGGCGCAGTCATCTCGGGAATAATAACGGATACCTGTTCGGTGATCCACCCCCGCCTTGATAACGTTGGACCTGACCAAACGTCCGCTGCCCAGCGCGTAATTGTTCAATGCTTGCTCGCCAATAGGGATGCCTTGGATAAACGCCAAGATGCCGATATCGTCGATCGAGTTATTCCACTCCTCCTGTGAAATGAGCGGAAGCGTAAATACGTACGATGCGCCGCTTCGGACTGCCTTTTCATTATGCCTGTTAATAACATTGGCCAGATCGTCCTCGATCGCCTGAACGATAGTCGTTCTTCTTACCTGCTCATACCTGACCCCATCTTGCAGCAAAGGAATGGACGAAGTCGGTCCGAGCTCCCTTTGAAGTCCCCGGATCCATGTGCCCGAGCCGGCTTGATAAGCTTCTACGACATTATCGAGCGTAAAATGGACCATATTGCCTGCCCGGTCGCTGTAACTATACGGCTTTTTCGGAAGCCATAGATGCTTGGCATATGCCATGCCGTCAGCTCCCTTATATTCCTCCTCCGCGTACACCCAGTATCCGTCGTAATCGATCACAACTACGGCCGGAATGTAACGGTCCAGCGCCTGCTGGGCAGCCGCATCCTCTTCGATCCCCAAATTGGCATACAGTGTATGGTAAAACGTATCAAGGGCAAGCTCCTTATCCGCTTTAAAAAATTTCGCCGAGCCGTAGCCTGACTCAAACTCCTGCCGCTCATTGACGTTCAGCATGCTCCCCGCGTCCTGAACGGCTGTTCTCAAGGCTGTAACATACTTCAGCTCGGTAATACGAACATTCCGCTGATCCTGAACGTGGTAACCCATGATCAAAAAGACCGGAAAGAATATGACGATGAATACGAGGCAAAAATCAGTAATCTTCATTAAGTACCATGCCTCCATACGGAAAAGCGATCACTGCGGCCTCACCGGTCAATGCCCCTGTAACGAAATCGAACATAACCGTTCCCGCCGTCCGGTTCACATTTTTGACCGTAACTTTAAAAAAGTCTCCGGCCGTGAGCTTGTAGACTCTCGATTCATCGTCTTTGGGAACCGTAGTGTTGGGAAATATATGATCCATAATGTCAGAGGTATAATATCCGTCATAAACGGTGCTGAACTTGTTTTGAAACGTACCCGGGTCAGCCGCGTCGATATATTCCGGATGATATTTCTTGTGAAGATGCTCCATCTGCACGTCGAACTCGTTGCCCGTCGCCTGAATTTCTTCCAGAAACTGCTCATACATCACCGGACTGATATAGCCCTTGTTCCTTACGGCATCCACGAACTGCGTCACTGCATTATAGACGACGATGCGGGACAGGTCGTCCTGCCGCTGCGAAGCTTCCGCTGCCGGATAAATATACATAATGATCACGGCCAGCAGCACCGCCGCAAACTTCGAGATGGCGTTACTCATGGCTGGTCTTCTCCCTATTCTCCGACTTCTCAAAATGGATGCCGGTCAGGACGCCGGAGCCGTCCCACTCATAAACAACGGAGTACATCACGCCGGTCTCGATCATTGAGAAATCAAACCCATCCTCCCACGAACCTCCGGGAACATTTGCACCGTCAACCGAAATCCGGACACCCGGATCATTAAGCCCCATCATACTGAACACAACTTGAGAGCCGCTTACCCAATCCTCATGCGATGCTTCCAATACGGGCTGTACGCTTCTCAACTGTCCTTGGGCGGCGCGCCCTACCCCGTTCACGGTACGGTTCAGTTCTCCGGTTAAGCCTAGAGCGAAGATGCAGGCGCTGATAAACAAAATGAAGGCTAAACTGACGGAAATCATGCTTTCTGCATGCTGATTCATAACCTAAGCCACTCCTTCACCGTCCCTGCCTACTGTTCAAATATAAGTCCCCGTACCACATTGGAGCTGTCCTTCACGATGCTTGCCTTAAACTTTCCGCTTGGATTGACATACTCATTGCTGGACTCGTTGGCAGTTTCCGTCAAGTTTCCTACACGCTGCCCTGTATTGATCACCGAACCGTAATTGTCGCTCGCAATATCGGCGCTGATGTTGAGCTGATTGCCGTACCACTGACCCTGCCTGTTTTTGCCCGTTTTCACCAAAATGCCGAATTGGTCCTTATCCTTGAACTTTCGCAGTGCATTCGTCACCTGGGAACCGCTGATGCTTGTTCCGTCGTAAACCGTAAACGAAGCCTGGGACAGCTCGGTCTGGATGTCCGAGAAATTGTTTTGCGCGGTTTTTGTGGCTTCCTGCGCCGATATAAACAGAATGACGACAATCGTAATGAGGGCGATCGTCAGAAAAATGCCTGCGGCTACTTTTAATGCACTGGACGCGTTGTTCATAGGTTTACATCTCCTTATATTTTTTGAATTTGCTCGTAATAGATGTTCATCTGCATGAAGCTCATCGCAATCAGCGGGATGACCAAATAGATGAAAATCAAGGAGTACATGGGTGCAAAGCCGATCAGCCTGCCAAGACCCGCTTTTGTATCAATGATCCGCTCATAATCCTGTTTTCGCTGCTCAAAATAAAAGGACATCTCGTCTTCCAAATCGTCGAAAGCCTGGCTGATCGGTATTTTCTCCACGGAAAGGAGCAGCTTGTCCACGATTCTTTGAAACTCGGTGAACCGCACCTCCTCCTTCAATTGCTGGAGAGCCATTTCCCCGCCGTGGTCATAATGAATGAGACACTTCTGAATCGGAATTTTGAATATGACGGCAAAACGGTCCATCCACTCTAAAATTTCCTCCACCGAAATCCGGTCCATCTCCCTCAGCATCGAAATGACAGTCTGGTACTGGTAGACTTCATGCCGCATGTCCATATAGCGGAGCTTCCTCTGGAACAGAAGCAGCCAGAAAGGCCATTCGTATCCAAGCATGCCGGCGAAGAGGCACAACACAAGCTCCCACCATTTAAAATACTCGTTGTGATAAGCCTGAAGCTTGCCGAGGATCCGGTTAGCCGAGTCTACAAGCTCGTCTTTGCCGAGACCTTTGCTTTCAGCCTGCTGCAGCTGTTCAGCAATCTCCGCATAGGTAGCTTCCGGCGACATGTTCACCCTTCTCATGATCTCTAGGTCCCGGCTGCTGAGACGCTTGCCTTCCTCTTGCTGGGTGATGGTGGTCTGCCCGAAGAAGCTGTCCTGAACCACCGGATCGTACATGATGTGATTCCTGGACATCTGATGAAGATACAAAGTCATCGTCAGCGTAACCGCAAACACAATGAGGCTGTAGACGACCCGCCGGATGTAAAACCATTCATAGGTCAGCTCGGTTCCGGTTTCCTTCATCAAGCGGACCACTTTGGAATAATCAGCGCTTCCCGGATGGGGGGCAGCCCATGCGGCCATAACCCGGAATAACGGAACACGCGATATTGCTTTCTCCCATGGGCGGCTGTTTCTTCCCGCCCGGTATGTAGTTTCATCATTCTGCTGAAGCTTTTGCAGCAAAACAAACGACAGGATAATCACGATATAAATGAGAATTTTGGCCGCATACCCGAGCTTGCTCATATAAAACTCATCCATCGCGGGAAAGCTGCTTCTGGCCCATCGCTCGATCGGCTTGGTAAAAAACAGGGGAACTAACGCGATCACGTTGAGGCCTTTTAACAGATAATCGAGCTTGCTTCGCCGCAAAATTTCCAGATGGATCTCCTTCGTCAGACCGCTAAGTCCCTGCAAATAGATGGAGCCCTGCTCCTTCACCTTGTCGCCAAACTCCATGATCATGTAAGAAATACCGGCAAATGCTTTTAAAAAACGGTTGGGTGCAGCTTCATAGTACTTTTCCATTTCTTCGGAAGGATTGTTGCTGATCAGCGCCTCGGCAATTTTTCGGGTATGAAGGCCTGCCTCGTCCTCTGCCGATTCAGCCGCCTCCTGCAGCGCTTCATCCACCATCCCGTGCTGGTGATACCGGTGGCGGATGTCCGAAAACAGATCGAGCATTTGGACGAGCAGCCGCCGCTCCAGCCGGTTAACCACCATGTCGATCAACAGGCTGTTGATCACCACCGCAGTTAGCAGAACCAGCAGAAGGAAACTTAAGCTAGGGTTCAGCAGAAACAGCATCGCAACTGAAATACCCAGTGTCCCCAGTATGGAAAGTGTAACCTTCATGACCTCATGGCGAAGATAAAATTCCTCATACGCATGAACGCCGCTTACCCGTTTCCGTACTTTTCGGATATAGGCTGAAAGAAGCGGTACAGAACAACCTACGATATAAGCGGTTTGAAGAAATTGCTGCCATCGTTTGCGCAGCATCCATTCATCCTTCGGACGCGCAGGATCGCTCAGAAGCTCCAGCCGGTTCCGCCGCGACCTGTTATTCTGCCACATCATGACAGCATAGACTGACGCAAACAACGCCAGAGAAATGATCAGGACCAGGAACAGCAGACGCCTAATTCCCATACCCATTCCCCCAATTCGTCTGAGCAAAATCCTTGAACATGACCGCATCTTCCACGCTCATCTGCTCGGCCATTTCCCTGAAGTTCCTCTCGGAAATGGGTTCTTCGGCCACATATCCTCCATCGCGAAACTCGATGATGTTCCGGGAGGAAAAGGAGCTCTGGTCATGAACGCGGCGATAATATTCCGCCTGCAGTTGCATGAATTGGCCAAGCATCTTCCTAACACTCCCGTGGGTGCCCCCTTCAATCATGCCCAGCGCCTCCTTCTCCTTGGGGATGCATTCGGTAATCCGTTCGATGTACCGTTTGCCGGCAGCATCCCGTTTCAAATGAATGTCAAAGTTGATGACTTGAACCACCTGCTGTTCAGCAACGGCTTCATGGTGAAACACACCGCTCTTCAGCAGGGAATTCCGCAGGGAGAAGATCAAATCGCGGAACGTCTTGGCGTGATGTGTAAATACGGTAAACAAGCTGGCGACCTGGGACATTTGGATCATCCAGGAGGAAACCCCGTCGCTGGCCACCTCGCCCAATATATTGACCGTGCCGTCCGTCTTTTTCTGAAGGTCCAATCCTTCCTGTCCGGTAATGCGATCTGTCTCCCGGAACGATAATATGTTTCTTCGGCTGTAGATCTTCCGGAGGTGGAGCTCGAACGCCATTTCCTGCACCCGGAGTGTATAGGTCGGGTAGATATGCTCGATCATCGCCATCAGCAGCGTCGTCTTACCAGAGCCCTGGGCTCCCGTGATGGCCGTAATTCGGCTCCCTTTCATGAGATAGCGCAGCATTTGGATCGGAAGCTGGGCGTTCTCCCCGGTGACCAGCTGCTCCAGCGTCGCGCTGCGGATGTCAAACTTACGGACGAAAAAAGCCCATGACTCCGAAAACGGCGGCCTGACCACCACGACGCGCGACCCGTCCTTCATTTCGTTTACTTTGTAGCCGTTAGCTTCCGACAGCTGGCCGGGGTGATTGTATTTATAAATGTTCTGGCAGACACGCTTCAGCTCAAGCTCTGTCCCGAAGGACAGGCAGGCCATATGAATCGTTTTGCCCCTGTAAAATATCCACACGCTTTCGGTCATTCTGGCTTTACGATCCGGCTGAACCGAAGCTTGCAGCATACGCAGCGGGTCCAGTCCATAGGAGGCGGCGAATGACTCGTCAGCCAAAATACCGCTCACACCGCCGCTGACGCCGTCAATCCGCTGATCCCTGAGCTCATCGATAACCGAAAACCCTTTAAACTGCTGGTAAATACGCTGAACGACAATCTCCAGCTTCTCCGAAAACGTCAGGCTTCGGGATTCATTAGTATACATTTGTTCCACATCGCTGGCGGTTACAGCATAAACTGGCTCATCCCCATAACCAGGAAGCACGCGCAGGTCGGCTAGACCATGCAGTTCGAGCATCATCGACAGCGCGTCCTGGCCATACTGCAGTTTGTATAAATAAAAGATGATTTCGAATTGATCCTGTACGTTCAAAAGCCTCGGATCCGCAAACGGAATCGCCTGATCTATGTTGCCCTCCGTCACGCCATAACTTTTGACCAGCAAATCGGCCATAAACTGCTTCACGTATTGCTTTTCATGAACATCTCCGGAAATGCAGTTCTTCAGCGCTTTGCGCAGTTCACTGCGCTGATTCAGCCTGCGCTTGTATTCTTCTTCATGCAGTCCCAGGTCGGTTAGTTGACTGTGGGTCAGCTCGTGAAGGGTCTGTTTGACGAACGATGTCATCGCTTCGATCGTAAATTCAACGCCGGTTGTCCCGGATACAGGGGGCCGTTTGCGCAGATCAAGCCATCTCAAGTAAATGAAAAGAGCTGCAAATAATAAAATGATTGCCATAAACAAAATGTTGAACAGCGGTCCGGATAACATTCAAGCTCCCCTTCCCACCATCTTCAAAGCGGGTATTTCAAGCATATTCATCAGGTCTTTGGCCAGCTGCCTTATGCTGCCGTAGAAGTGTGCCGATGGGTGCCGCTCGTTCAGATTGCGGCTGCGCTGCATATAGTTCATGACACCATGCATGTTCCAGGCATCCATGAAATCCGTATTGTAAGGAACTCCGTGAAGAATGCCCTTATACCCGAACCTGCGTTTAATGTTGTGAAGCGTGCAATGGGATTCTTTGTCGTAGCGCCCAAGGACAAGGATAACCGGCTTATCCTTTAACTGGTCGGGATAGTGTCTCCCGCTGAAAAAGTGTTCCAATCCATGAACGCTCTGCGTCAGGCTGACAACGATCAAATCCGCCTGCTCCAGCATCGTCCCGTCCCCTGGATCCCCGGCTGCCTCCATCCCGCACCCGGCATCCAGGAGCACCAGATCATAACATTGGTTGGCGATCGTTACGATGGACTGCACCGATTGCGCGCGATAACCCGGCAGCGTTCCCCCCCGACGGTCATTTCCCTGGACGAGGTCGAGACGCTCAGGCAGCACAGGGATCGTGTAATCCCGGAAATTGTCCCTGAATAAACGCCGGTTAACCGCTAGCCTTTCCAGCGCGTCCATTCCGTGATCGTGAAACGACACGAGGGAATGGTCAAGAACCAGCCTGCTGCTTCGGAACGCCCCTTCAACACGTTCACCCGCCGTACCACCGTGACCGAGAAGGACGCGCAGGCGATAATCCAATCCGAGGCAAGCCGCAGCCGCGGCTGCGTGCGCCGAACTTCCGCTCCCTCCCTCTAACGGGCTCCAAAATGCTACTGTACTCATACTTTGCTCCTTTCTGCGCTCCGTAAGGCGCGATGGATTGTTTTCGGTTCCATATCTGTCAGAAGTCTCATCAGCAGGCATAATTTTTTTTTATATATTCGGCTTAAGTGTCTGATCCGTACCTTCCGGGTATGATCGTTCTGCAGCTTCAAGGCATAATCCGTCTCGACCCACGGGATGACAACAGACGCTTCCTTCCATAGCACAGGGAGGCCGCCGAAATATCCTTCCGCGTATCCCTCGTCAAAAAAATCATCCATTGCCCGGATGTACACTTTATAGAACTCCTGCGGCGTACTGCCGAGATGCCCGCGTAGCAGTTCTTCCAACCAATCTCTCCCTCGCTCCAGCGTCCAAATCTCATAATCGCTGACCCATACCAACGCGGCAGCGTTGTCCCAGGAATCACGGGGGCAAAATTCCGCCTGCTCCATATCAAAAACGACCACGTCGTATTGCTCAATCGATGTCCCGACTAACGCTAGATGTTCTCTGAGTTCGGTTTCATCCGCAAAACCCGAAGCGACATCAAAGCCGGAAAATTCCGTCACAGACAGCGGTTTGTCCAGCTGTCCGATATACAGCGGATATTTATGCTTCTCGGTCGCATCCACCAGCAATACCTTTTGCCCTGCCGCACGAAGCAGCATGCACACATAGAGCAGAAGCTCGCTCTTGTCACATATCCCGGCAAAGATCCACGTCTTCACCTCATCACCCCTGGCCAGTCGATATTTTCAAAAGTTCACGAATCGTGTTGCTTTGCTTACATACAGCTCCGGCTGCTCTTAACTATGGTTGATCCGTTGAACTTCCACCCTCTTTCACTGCCTGTTCAAGCAGCTTGTTCTGCTGTGGTTGGTCCAACGTAAACGAGTCCTCTGACTCCCCGGCAGGGGTTGAACCGTTCGTTTGGAACGAGCTTGGCGTGCTAGAGGAAGATCCTGAGGCCTGACCATACCCTGAAGAATATTCCGACGCCGAAAATGAGCCGTTCCCTGGAGATTGTGCATCTGCGCGGGCAAGGTCGCTCTCCAGCGCTGTGCGCACGGCCTCAGCCAGCGTCTGCTCCGCTTTATTTACGATGTTAGGGTCGCTCGCGATCAGTTTCATCACGGCTTTATTTACCGGATAGGTCGGGACCGCCCTGCTCTGCATTTCCGGTTCAACGTAAGTGAGCGCATATAATGCGGCATCATGCAAATAGGCATCCACCATGGCGCTCGACAAAGACAAAATCTCCTGCTCATTCATCTTGATCCACATCGTTGGCGATGCAAGCTTATCTATCTTTTTCTTGGACAGCACGATGTAGTCCTGACCGGAAGGAAACTGGATCCGTATGTCGACGGAATCCCCTTGCCTCAGGTTGGAGGGCAGTGAGACCGCCTTCATCTCCCGGTTTCTTAAATCCGGTGCGGTCGGCTGGCCTTCATACAGCATCGCTTCGGTTAGAGGCGTACCTTTGCCCAGCTCGATCTTGGCCGTCCTTCCCGCAGCTCCGTCCTTGTCCGTGATCAGGTTGCCAGGGGCAGCCTCGAGCGGAAGCCTGATCTGAATCAGATCGCCCTGCTTGATCGTCTCTCCGGGAGCAACATCGCGGGAGATGGTCCACCCGGATGCCATCGACTTCTGCGACTGGAGCTGAGCCTCCTCCAAATCGGCGATTTGCCGCTGGTAGTGGCGCTCTATCGCTCCCTCCCGTTTGTTGTGCTCCATCGTGTTCCAGACCGCATAGCCTGCAAACAGCAGCCCCATCGCCGAAGCGCCTGCCAGGCCTGCATAAATCAAGTGTTTCGTTCGCTGCCTTAACTTTGACATACTTCCCGATTACTCCCTCCTTCATCGTCGCCTCTCAGCTTAAGCCAAACCTGAACTTTCGTCTGCGCTCCGCGACCGGCAGCAGCCCTTGGAATATCCGGACAAATGCCCGGTCCATCTCATCGCATTGGTCAAAAGGATCCACCTGAAGCGGGATGGAAAATACCCGGGACGTGCCCAGCGTACGCCGCAGCCGGTGCACAGCGTCCTGCGGTGCGAGCGGAAGAAAGTACATCCACTTATGCTGCGGATGACTGGACAATTGCTGGACGAGCCCGACCAAATCCTGGTGCTTCCACTCCGCTCCCGATCCGACAATAATGGGAATATCCGCACGAAGAAATTCCTCCAGCCGGTCATTACTGAAATAAGCTCCCAGATCCATCACCACAAAGTCGTAACTTCCACCAAGCAGGGAGATCACGTCAGCCCTCCCGGTTTGCCGCCAGTAATCCACGCCCTGCACCTCAAACTTGCGCTCACCCGTTTGCACGCGATCTGTCCTGCCGGCCGCGATTCTCTGAATCCGGCCGAACGCCGGAGATTGCAGATTCATCTCGACAAGGGCCACTTTGCCGTAGCTTCGGGCCAAATAATGCGCGACGGCAATCGCCGTATGGGTTGTCCCCGTGCCGCTGCCGGCACCCATGACCGCGATCGCCAACGTTCCCGGAAATCCCGGCTTCCTCCCCGCTTTCAGTCCCACCGGTCCTGTACCCAGCATCCCGATGGAATCCAGGACCGAGCGTACCTCCTTGGCCGATTGGTACCTGTCTTCGGGTTCAATGCTCAGCAAGCGGCGGATAATAGGGATCATGCCTTTCGGAATATCGGGGCGGATCAGTTCCTGTACCCCTTCCTTCCATTCGCTGCATTTGCCGCCGGTGGACAAATACAGCATCAAGGCGCCCAAGCCGTACAAGTCCGACCTTGCGTCGCTTTGCCCCAATCCATACTGCTCCGGGGCCGCAAATCCGACCGTACCGAGCTTAACGGTGTCCTGATATTGATCCTGCTTGTAATTTCTGGCGATCCCAAAATCGATCAATCGGACTTCCAGCTGGCGGGCAAGCATAATGTTGGATGGCTTCAAGTCGCGAAAAATGACCGCGGGTTCATGCTCATGCAGATACTCCAGCACTTCCAGCAGCTGATTTGCGATCTGCAGAATAGTTCCAGCCGAGAGCCTGTATTGGTTCTCCTTAAAATACTTCTCGAGCGTGACACCCTGAATGAAGTCCATGACCAAATAAGCGAACCCTTCTTCATCCGATGCGAAAAAATCGACGATTCGCGGGAGACGGGGATGGTTCAATGAGATGAGAAGCTCAGCCTCATCCTGCAAGCCCTGAAGCAGCTCGGGCCTCGACGGTGTCTCCTTGACGGCCCACTGCTTGCCTGGAAGCTTCAGGTCCGCTGCCAGGTATACCCGGCTCATACCCCCTTCACCAATGCCGGCGATTACTTCATACCTCCCTCCAATCCTTTGTCCGGGACGCAGCCTGGAAGGATGACTCATCGTATACACAACCTTTCTGAACGACAAAAAAGGAAAGCACCCTCGGATGACGACGTGGCCTGGGCCACGATCGTACTCCGGGATGCTTTCCCTATATTATCGTTTGGTTAATTTTGGTACTAGTATAAAATAAATTGTCGGATCTCGCAAGAAATATTTTCCAAACTGCATCATTGCGACAAATACTGGCAAACCGGTACTACATCATTAACAACCTTAATATTTTATCATATAAAGTGTGATCTCGTCCCGATTGTGAAACAGCTGCTTGGCTCTCTGAACCTGCATCTCAGCCTGCTCAAACGACGAAATAACATCATCAATTAATGCCATCGGTTTCTTATGCATCAGCTTCACCGTTACAACCGCCGTTCCTCCCGCAGCCAGGCTTGGCAGCAGCTCCTTCACCAGCTTCACCATCTGTTTCGGACTCCAGCTCATATCACATACAAGAAGATCAAATTCCTCATCCTTGAATTGTACCTCTGAGGCATTTTTCCGGAGGATCCGCAGCGCGGGATGCCCCTGCAGCGACTCATGCATGACCGCCGGGTCCACGGCTGTAACCTGTAAACCGCGCTCCAGCAAAAAGGACGTCCAGCCTCCAGGCGCCGCTCCGATGTCAATCGCCTTGTGAAAAGCGGTGAAATCGATGCCAAAGCTGTGTTCGGCTTCGAGCAGCTTGAATTTGGCCCTGGAGATCTGTCCTTCCTCACGCTGAAAGCGGATTGCTCCGCCGCTCCAATCCGACAAGTTGTCGGATGGCCGTGAAACCCCGGCGTACAGCATGCTTCCGGCGGCAAAAATAGAAATGATCCACTCCGGATCCTGCACGACGAAATCCGCCCCGAGGTCGCTCAGCATCTCGGCCAGCGTTTCGCGCAGTTTGCCCGCGCTGTCCTGCCACAGGCTGTCGTCGGCTTTCCGAACCTGAAGCGACACGGCTGCGCCATGAAGCTCCTTCCGGTTCCGCAGGAAGGCGCTGACCTCACGGACCGCCTGATCCATGTCTTCTGCATTTTGCTCCAGCTGCACAGGCTGGATGTGACGCAGAAAGATCGGCGGGCTGCTGATAATCATGTCTACGGCTCGGCCGGCTTCTTCATTTAGCGTTAACAGGAACACTTCTCCCGACACGAGCACGCGGCTTTTTAGGCTGCCGAATTTGCGGCGCAGCTCTTCCTGGGCATAAGGAGCGAAGCCGTGGTTTGCCGTGCATATAAATCTTGAGATGGAATCTCCCGATTCCTCGCTATTTTCATTATTCGATAAGTTATGATCAGTCAAAATGGGTTTACCCTCCAGAAATCACTTTAATCCATGGACGTCCTTCTTCCCATTCCAGTTTGGCAGGAATGTCGTAAGTCCGCTTGATCAATTCGTTAGTCAGCACCTCTTGCTTTGGACCGGAACCGGCGATTTTGCCGTCACGGATCAGCGCCACATGGGTGAATAGAGGCACGATCTCTTCCACATGGTGGGTCACATACACTACGGTCATATTCCGCTGGCGAAGCCGGTCAACCTCGGCCAGCATCTTTTCCCGTTCATATAAGTCCAGGCCCGCACACGGCTCGTCCATGATCAGCAGCTTGGGGTCTGCCATCAAGCAGCGTGCCAGCAGTACCTTTTTCCGTTCGCCCTGGGAGAGCGTGCCGAAGGGATACTCCGCATGTCCTCCCAAGTGCATATCCTTCAGCAGACTATAAGCCTTCTCTTTTACGTCCGCCGGAATCTCCTGATAAAACCGCAAAAAAGCGTACGCTCCGGTGGCCACTACTTCCCACACCGGGTCGCTGAGCGACAGCCTTTCGATCAGCGAAGGGCTGATATAGCCGATTTCTTTGCGCACTTCCCGGACATCGCACTCGCCATATACATTACCCAGTACTTCAATTGTACCCGAGCTGGGAAAAAGATAACCCGTCATCATTTCCAGCATCGTCGTTTTACCCGAGCCGTTTCTCCCGAGAATCGCCCAATGCTCCCCGGGTTTTATTTCGAGAGACACATGGTCAAGAATGAGGTTGTCCTCTCTTCTCAGCGTCACGTCCTTCATCGAAATCATGATATCACTCCCCTAATTTCCTGCAGCAGGTCCTCCACGGAGCCCATGTTGTACCGGATGGACGGTTTGGCGCTGCGGTTCGCGTCGGTGACGAGGAGCGCAGGCACACTGCGGATCTGATACTGCTGAACGACCTGCGGCAGCATGTTCACGTCCGCATCCGCCACGATGCCCTCCGGCAGCAAATGCTCCGCCACTTCAAGCATTCGTCGGGCTGCTTTACACGTGCCGCAGAAAGGAGTATACAAAAAGACGGCCAGCGGCTGCCCCTTAGTCCAAAGCTCCTTAAGCAGCTCCTGCTCACTTAGATGCCTCATTGCGTTTCCCCTCCCGCAATCCGCTCAAGCACATCCGGAGGCATTGGGCCATTATGAAGCACGACATGCTCTGGCTTATGATGATAGAGCAGCTCATACATTTCCTTTTTCCCCCACATACTCGACGTATGCAAATAAATCTCCTGCGGGAATAAGGCGTCCGTAATCATATGCTTGACCACGTCCTTGCCGGTCATTTCCCCGGGTCCCAAGTCAAAATCAAGCGATAATATGCCAACCTCGCACTCCTTGAGCATCAGAAGGCATTCCTCCGCATTGCGAGCGAGGGTAAAGCCTTGCGGACAGCGGCGGTAGTCATCCAAAAACAGATGGATCACGCTCGGGTCCCTCCTTCCCTAAAAAAAACAAAACGAAACGGCTATTCGATCGGCCAGCTTTTCACCTTGGCGATATCGCCGCGGTGCGTACCGTCTTCGCCTGCGTCCGTCTCCAGTACGAGCGCCTTGCCATGGAATTCCGGATATGACAGCAGCGCCTGAAAGGCTTCCTCGCCAATATACCCCTGACCGATCCGCTCATGGCGGTCTTTTCCCGACCCGAGCGGGTATTTGGAATCGTTCAGGTGGACTGCGGCCAGATCGCTCCAGTATCCAAGCTCTCTGCCCCGCTCAACGAGCGCATCCGTCGTACGCGGATCCCACACGCCTGATGCGTATGCATGGCAAGTATCCAGGCAAAAGCCGATTTTCTCCGGGTAATCGCTCAGCCGCCTGATGTTTACCAGCTCATCAAGCGTAATGCCCATTGAGCCCGGGGTGCCGGCCTGGTTTTCCAGCAAAATCTTCGCGCTGCCCTGCCAGCCTGACAGCGTCTCGTTTAAACATTGTATTATATTTTTGTAGCCTTGTAATGCATCGCGCCCTTTGAAATGTCCGAAGTGGACCACGATGCCGACCGTGCCGCAAGCCTCGGCGATGATCAGATCGTTCTGCAGCGACTTGACGGTCAGCTCGTACAGCTCCCGGCCCCGGCTGTCGCCGATTGCGATGTTGATCGGATACGGGGTGTGGGCGATGCTTGGCATGCCGTGCTCCCGGCAAAAGGTAAGGCAGTCCGCCGCAGCAGATACATCCAGCGTTTTGATCGACATGCTGCGGGGATTTTTCGGAAAATATTGAAACGATCTCGCTCCGATTTCCCATGCCCGCCGGGCAGCTCTCCCATAACCGCCGCGCGTGCTGACATGGCAGCCGATGAGCAGCTGGTTACTGCTCATGCTGGCAGGACGGACAATAAAAAACCTTCCGCCCGTTTAATTCGGATTTGTTGATCGTACCGCCGCAGCGGTAGCATGCTTCCCCTTCACGGTCATACACTTTGCACTGATCGTCATAGCCGCCGGTTAACTGATCTCCCACCATAAACGGAGTATCCATATAGCCCCCGCCTTCAAGGGCTTCACGCAGCACTTTCTGCATGGCATCATACAGCCTCGCAACCGATGCTTCCGTCAAGTCCTGAACCTTCACCGAAGGCAGAAGACCGGCTTCATACGCGATTTCATCCGCATAGCAGTTCCCGATGCCGGCAATGACATGCTGGTTGACCAGCAGCGATTTTAAAGATCCGCGCCGCCCCTGCAATATTCCTGCAAACTTTTCCGGGGTCATCCGGCGGTCCAGCGGCTCCGGTCCGAGGGGAGCGAACAGCTCATCGACTTCTTTTGCCGAATGCAGATGAAGATGGCCTAGCCGAAGGCCGATAAAATACAGCGTCCGGTCCCCAAACGAAATTTCAATCTGGGTAGTACGTTTCGGGCGATCCTCTTCGGTTCCGTAATACATCGAGCCGCCCAGCATCAGATGCAGGAGCAGCCTGCGGCCGTTGTTCAGGTGGAAAATGAGGTGCTTTCCGCGCCGCTCCACAAAAATCGTTCTCGTACCAAGCAGCTCCTCTTTGAAGCTTTCAACGGGAACATTAATGGATTTCTCCCGGTTGACGACCACGTTCGTAATCGGAGCATTGATAATCAGTTCTGACAGCAATCTTCGGTAATTTTCCATTTCCGGCAGTTCCGGCATCTTGTTCATCTATCCTTTCAAAATCCATCACGGATGTTCATGTAAATGTATATAAAACGGTCCCTGAAGGTGTCAAGGACACAACAGCTGAGTCAGCTCGGTCAGATCACGGCAAATGATGTCCGGAGAGATGCCGGCTGCATCGACGTGCATCTGCAAGTTGCTCTCCGTCGTCAGCCCCGTCAGGACCAAAATCGTCTGACATCCCGCGGCAGCCCCTGCCGCAATGTCCGTACGCATATTATCACCGATCACAGTGGCTTCGGTCGGGGACAGCTGCAGCCGATCCGTAGCATATTTCATCAAGTGGCTCGAAGGCTTCCCGATAATCACCGGTTTGACACCGGAAGCCGCTTCAATTGCTGCTCCAAGCGATCCGGCCCCCGGGACAAGCCCGTGATCGGAAGGAAGCAGAAGGTCGGGATTGGTCAGCACAGAACGGGCGCCTTCACGGATCCAGCGAACGGCCTGGGCGAGCGTATCGTAAGTAAAAGAGCGGTCGATGCCTTGCACGACAAATTCAGGCGCATCGTCGACGAGCTTGAGCCCTTCCTCAATCAAAGCCTGCCGAAGCCCATCTTCCCCTAGCATAGCCACTCTGGCCCCAGGAGATTCTTCAGCGATATACCGCGCAGCGGCAAGTGACGAGGTGCAAACCTTCTCTTTGTCGGCGGGAACACCCATTTCGTTCAAATGAGCAGCCACCATTTCCGGCGTTTTCGAAGAATTGTTCGTCACGAATAAATAAGGGATTTCCCGCGATTGCAGCGTTCGAATCAGAATGTCCGCTCCGGGTATCATATGTTTCCCATGATATAACGTTCCGTCCAGGTCAATCAGCAGACCGCGGGTAGTTTTCAGCGTGTTCAATGGACATACCTCGTTTCATCTAGTAAAACTTTTGGCTGCGAAAAGCCTGGCTCCCGCTGCAACAGTCGATTTTCAGGCTTCCTGTAACCCAGCTTGTTCCATTGTAAAAGAAAACGGAGGAATGTGGCAACCGGAAGCACGACGACAAGGACGTTTATCTCCATTATTTCGTCATGCGTTTACCCTGAAACCTATCACGGGAAGTCCAATTGTGCAAAGTTGTGTCATTTCCTGCGCTTTCCCGGAAAATAATGATTATCCGGGAAATGAACCGCTGCAGTAAGAAAAACGTCTATCGACGTACCTTCAAAGAAGACAGACCGCGTTTAGCTGAAGTTTTTCTTGCGATTATAGAATGGTTCAGCTTCGCTGAAATTTATAAATTCTATAATCTTAAAGAAAAAAGGCTCGCCCGGAGCCTTCATACCATTATCGCCTGCCCTATGTCTTCACTATTCTTCGTGGCGGGTCACCGGAAACAGCACCAATTCTTCGGCCAGCAGCGTTTTTGGAAAGAGTGACCTGGCTTCCGCCAATAGAGGCTGCAGGTGCTCCATATCCTTGTAACGTGAGCTGAAGTGCGTAATAATGAGCTCCTTGGCCCCCGCGTCGCGGGCAGCTTCTGCGGCTTGAAGCGCCGTGCTGTGATGATAGTTGTGTGCGGTCTCATGAAGCTCATGCAGAAACGTGGCCTCATGAACGAGCAGATCCGCCTGTTCGGCCAGCGGCAGAACGTTGGCACAAGGGCGGGTATCGCCCAAGATCGTAACGACGCGCCCCTTCTTCGGCGCACCAAGCACGTCTGCCGGTGTAAGCACCCGGCCGTCTTCCAGGTCGATGCTCTCCCCGCGCTTCAAACGGCCGTAAATCGGCCCCGGTTTTAACCCGTACTCGGCCATCCGTTTCAAGTCCAAGCTGCCTGGCTTGTCTTTTTCCATGATCCGGTATCCATAGCTGTCAATGCGGTGCTCCAGCAGACGGGATTCAACCCGGACCTCCCCGTCTTCAAAAATGACTCCCCCCGTGTGCTCATTCACCTCAAGTTCAAACTCGATTCGCGACTGGCTGAGGGTAAGTGACGTGTCTATGTATTTTTTGATCCCCGGCGGTCCGTACAGCTGCAAGGGCGTGGTGCCGCCCTGGTTGGACCTGCTGGAGAGCAGCCCGGGAAGACCGAATATATGATCACCGTGCAGGTGGGTAATGAAAATTTTCTCCAGCTTGCTCAGCTTTAATGAAGACCGCAGAATTTGATGCTGCGTGCCTTCGCCGCAATCGAACATCCAGAAGCTGCGCCGCTCCTCGTACATCCGAAGCGCCATCGATGTCACGTTCCGCTGCAGAGAAGGAACCCCCGCATTGGTACCCAAAAACTCCAGTTCCATAACGCTATACCTTCTTTCCAAGAATGCGCCAGCAAAAAACCCCCGAACAATCGGAGGGTTTTGCTGACATTTGCTTCGGTTCGGCTATGAACCGAATATATATTATTTTACCTTGTCGACATTAAAATACCGTGCTTCCGGATGGGCAAACACCATCGCCGACACCGAAGCTTCAGGCTCCATCATAAAGCCTTCGGTCAGATGTACGCCGATATCCTCCGGCTGCATCAGCTTGAAGAGCGGCTCCTGATCCTCCAGATCCGGACATGCCGGATATCCGAAGGAGACGCGGATGCCTTGATACCTTGCCCCGTGACGCTGCTTCATCGTCATATCGGCCGGGTCAGGGAAGCCCCACGTATCACGCATCATATGGTGAACGCGCTCGGCCAGCGCTTCGGCGGTCTCAAGAGCCACCGATTGCAGGACATGGGACTTCAGATAGTCTCCTTTATCCTTCCACTCCGAAGACAGCTTCGAAATGCCTTGTCCCGCGGTGACGACCAGGAAGCCGACATAGTCCATCTTGCCGCTGTCGACCGATTTCAGGAAATCGGCGAGGCAGAGGAACGGTGCCACGTTCTGGCGCGGGAACGTAAACGTATGCAGTACCTTGGTGTGATCCTCCGGA
This sequence comes from Paenibacillus sp. PSB04, assembly GCF_025809195.1. Lineage (NCBI taxonomy): Bacteria > Bacillati > Bacillota > Bacilli > Caryophanales > Paenibacillaceae > Paenibacillus > Paenibacillus sp. PSB04. The sequence goes on along the minus strand of NZ_CP081301.1, from coordinate 4,237,700 downwards.
TCGTAAATGACAATGTCGTTGCCCCTCGACTGCGCAGGGAAGAAGCGGTACATCGCATGCGCCTGGATAATCCCCTCGCGGGCGGCCTGATCCAGTACATCATCGACGGTTGCTTTCAAATCCAGCGCTTTTTCGTCACCTTTCTCCAGCAGCTGCTCGACCTGACCGCGCAACCCCAAATGATGGCCAAGCAGCATCTGCATGTTCATGTATGGGATGATGTGGCTGATCGGATAGTTGCGGATGATGTGCCGCTCCAAATCGGGCGGGTTAAAGACCGGGACATCCGTCGACACGTTGGACTTGGCCGCACGGGTCAGTTCCGGCAGCTCAACCGGTTTTTCAGCTTCCGCCAAAAGCGCTTCGAGCTCCGCGTCCATTTCAGCCTGCATCAGACTGCGCTGCTCCGGATCCATCAGCTTGTTTGCCAGGTCAAGCCCGTCCATAGCGTCCTTCGCGTACACGACCATGCCTTCATACTCCGGCCGGATCCGCGTTTTGGTAAACCTGCGGGTCAATGCCGCTCCGCCAACCATAATCGGCACCTTCACGCCGGCATTTTTCAAGTCCTGCGCGGTCACGACCATTTGCTGTGCGGATTTCACCAGCAGACCGGATAGTCCGATCAAATCGGCCTGCTCCTTCCGGTAAGCCTCGATGATCGTCTCCGGTGGTACTTTTATACCCAAATTGACGATTTGGTAACCATTGTTCGAGAGGATAATCTCGACCAGGTTTTTACCGATATCATGCACGTCGCCTTTAACGGTGGCCAGCAGCATCTTCCCTTTGACGGACGTTTCGTTCTTTTCCATAAAAGGCTCCAGATAGGACACGGACGCTTTCATTACCTCGGCGCTCTGCAGCACCTCCGCCACGATCAGCTCGTTGTTGTTGAACAGACGACCGACTTCGGACATGCCGTCCATGAGCGGCCCGTTGATGATCTCCAAGGCGCCGTACTTCTGCAGCGCAGCATCCAGATCGGGAATCAGCCCTTCCTTGGTGCCTTCAACGATATAGGTAGCCAGCCGTTCTTCCAGCGACAAGTTCGAAATTTTCTCTTTCTTCTCGACCTTTTTATTCCGGAACGCCGCCACAAACGCGGCCAGCGTCTCGTCGTTCGTATTGTAAATCAGCTCTTCGGCCAGCTTCCGCTCCGCTTCTGGAATCGAGGCATAGCGCTCCAGCTTCTCGGTATTCACGATGGCATAGTCCAGGCCCGCTTTCGTACACTCGTACAGGAAAACGGAGTTCAATACTTCGCGGCCCGCTTCCGGCAAACCGAACGAGACGTTGCTGATGCCAAGGATCGTATGGCACTCCGGCATCGCTTCCTTGATCAAACGGATCCCTTCAATCGTTTCCTTGGCGGAACCGATGTACTGCTCATCACCGGTACCAACCGGGAACACCAGTGTGTCGAAAATCAGGTCCTCAGCGGGAATGCCGTATTTATGAACGAGCAGATCGTATGATCGCTTGGCCACATTCAGCTTGTCGTTTCGGTCAATGGCCTGTCCGCTCTCATCGATGGTCCCCACCACGACGGCAGCCCCGTATTTGTGGATGAGCGGAGCCACATGTTCGAACTTTTCTTCACCGTCTTCAAGGTTAATGGAGTTAATAATCGCTTTGCCCTGAGAATATTTGAGCGCAAGGTCGATGACCTTCGGATCGGTCGTGTCGATCATGAGCGGCACTTTGACCTTTTTCACCACCAGCTCCAGGAACTGTTTGATATCCTCCGCTTCATCCCGGTCCGGATCCTGCACGCAGACGTCGATGACGTGCGCTCCGTTTTTGACCTGGGCCCGGGCGATCTCCGAAGCTTCCTCGTACTTCCCTTCCACGATCAGGCGCTTGAATTTGCGGGAGCCGAGCACGTTGGTCCGCTCTCCCACCATATATGGCCGGTTGTCCGACTCAATGTACACGGGCTCAATTCCGGACAGCGCCGGCGGATGGCTCCCTTCCATTTGACGAGGCTGGTAACCCTTCATGACCTCGTTCAGTGCCCGAATATGATCCGGAGTCGTTCCGCAGCAGCCGCCGGCAATATTGAGCCAGCCCTGCTCCGCAAAGTCTTCCATCTTCCGGGCCAGAGACTCCGGAGATTCATGGTAATGCCCGTTCTCATCCGGAAGGCCGGCATTCGGATAGCAGCTGACCGCCGTTTTGGCCATGGAGGCGAGCGAACGGATGTGATCGCGCATAAATTCCGGACCTGTCGCACAGTTAAGGCCGACCGAAATCGGATTCAGGTGCTCCAGTGAAATGTAGAACGCTTCAATGTTCTGCCCGGCCAGGGTCGTCCCCATCGGCTCGATCGTACCGGAAATCATAATCGGCAGCGTGATCCCAGTGCTTGCAAAGGCATTCCGGATTCCGATGCTGCCGGCCTTAACATTCAGTGTATCCTGGCTCGTTTCAAGCAACAGGGCGTCGACTTTGCCCTCGATCAGGGCAACCGCCTGCTCCTCATAGCTGCTCACGAGCTCTTCAAAAGTTACGCCCCCGGTCACCGACAGCGTCTTCGTCGTCGGTCCGATCGCGCCGATTACGTACCTAGGCTTGTCCGGCGTGCTGAATTTATCCGCCGCTCTGCGGGCAATTTCCGCAGCAAGCAGATTAATCTCCCGCGCCTTCTCGGGAATATCGTATTCAGACAATACGACCGAGGTAGCGCCGAACGTATTCGTCTCTATGAGATCCGCCCCGGCTTCCAGATACTTCTCGTGGATCTGTTCGATCACATCGGGACGGGTAATGACCAGCATTTCATTACAGCCTTCCAGCTCTTCTCCACCAAAATCCTGAGGGCCAAGGTCGACCTGCTGGATCATGGTACCCATGGCACCGTCCAATATCAATATTCGTTCTTTCATTAATTCCTTCAAGTCAGGTCTGTTCACTGTATGTCCCCCCTGCCAAACGTTAAATCTTAGTTTATCAGAATAGCCCTTATTAGAAAAGTGCAAGAAATGCCTTAAGGCAGGGTTTTGCTCCTGATTTTCGTGTAATATATAATCGACAACAAAAGTATCGTTCGTTATAATATGAATTAATCCAAGTGGAAAAGAGGGTTTAGAGATGGCTGAAATCGTGATTCGCAATACGAACGAACGGATTACCGGCGACGATAATGTTCGTGAGTTCCTCAACAATCAAAACGTTCTTTATGAAAAATGGGATGCTTCCAAGCTGCCTCTGGAGCTTCAAACCAATTTTCAACTGAACGACGAGCAGAAAAAGCAAATCCTGGACACCTACGATGAGGAGATCCGTGATCTGGCCGCCCGCCGCGGCTACAAGATCTGGGACGTCATCACGCTGTCCGACGCTACGCCGAACCTGGAAGACCTGCTGAATAAGTTCGAAGAGGTTCATACCCACACGGAAGACGAAATCCGGGCGATCGTGGGCGGCAAAGGAATATTCGTAATCAAGGGCGCAGGCGACATCGGCTACTTCAATGTCGAGCTCGAAGCCGGTGATGTCATCTCCGTTCCGGAAAATACAAACCACTTCTTTACGCTGATGGACAACCGTAAAATTATCGCCGTCCGCCTCTTTATCGAGGAAAACGGCTGGGTCGCCCATCCGGTTCAGGACCCAAGCTTTCAGTCCTAATCCATAAATATAGCGATATACGCAGCAACCCCCGCCTTCGCCAGGAAGAACGGGGTTGCTTGTCGTTATCAAACGAATCATGATGCTGATTATTCCGTCACGGTCAGCTTTTTCGTCGGCATCGTATGCTGTGGTCCTACCGTAACATGGGACGTGATGCTGTAGGTGCCCGCCTGATCGAAGGTTTTATCGAGCGTATACTTCCCTCCGCCTGCATTCTGGGCGGCCACCTTTTCATGGCTGCTGCTGTCGCCTTCCTTCGAGATTTCAATCATAACCTCATCGGCCTTATCGACTGGTTTATCCTTTTGCGTTACGTTCACCTCGATGGTAACTTGGTTACCTACCTTGGCCTGCTCGGGCGTCCAGCTAAGATCCACCTGCACCGGATCCATCATGCTCTCGCTCATGTCCATGCCCGCATGACCACCGCCGCCGCTGCCGCAGCCTGCTATGCTCCATACCGCCAGCAGCAGCAGAGCAACAAAACCGTACTTTCTCAAGCGAAGTCACTCCCTATACGTCTATCTATGTAAGCTGTTTGTCCATATTCTTCATCATTATACATAATTATCGCCTCACCCAAACCATCCATCTGTTAACAAAATGGAACAAATTGACCGGAAAGGGTCAAGCTTGCTCAGCAAGCGGGGCATTCATATACACAAGGTATAATAAAAGCCTGCCGGACGAAGGATTCCCCTCTGGGCAGGCTAGCATATAAGACCGACTCAAGAACGTTCGGCGATGATGCGATGCAGTTCAGACAGATGCTTGATTTCGTAATCAGGCTCAATGGACGGATCTTTTACTTTTCCGTTGCGGTTGATCCATACTGTGGTCAGTCCGGCACTATTTCCGCCTTTGATGTCGGTTGTCTGCTTGTCGCCGACCATGAGCGTCTGTTCCGGTGTTAATCCAAGTAATGAAAGCGCATGTTCGAAGATGGTCGGATCCGGTTTGCCTTTGCCGTATGTACCGGAAATGACGATCTCGTCAAAATATGGAGCAAGCTCAGGAACGCCGGCGATCTTCTCCTGCTGGAGCGCGGGACAGCCGTTCGTCAGAAGAAGCAGCTTCTTGTTTCCTTTCAATTCGTCCAGCACTTGGAAGGTCTCTTCATATACATGGGGGCGGGAGCGGCGCTCGGCGGCAAATTGCTCGGCCAATTCTCCGGCCAGCTGTTCATCGTCAACCCCAAGCTTCAGCAGACCACGCCGCCATGATTCCTTGCGGTAGCCTGGAGCGAGCTCCTCAAGTCTGCGAAATTCAGGTTGTTCGCCTGCGCTGAAGTTGGCCCACAGTCCTTCAAACGGGTTAATTCCAATCATTTGGGTAAAGGCAAACGTGTCATAGGATTGATATAACGCCCTTGCCTCATTGCGGACCGCTTCCTCCAGCTCCTTGGCGTCAATGCCCTTCGCCATGGCGGCCGTCTCGCATACCGCTTCAAAGGATTCCTTCACGCTGCGCTCATCCCACAACAGCGTATCGTCCAAATCGAAAAAAACAGCTTGTACCGGCATCCTCTTCCATCCTCTCCATCTGCTATCTCTTATATTTGTTTATTTTTCCAAAGGGATATTATGGGTCTGCGCAAAACGCTCCAGACGTTCCCCTATGGCATCGGTATCGTAGCGGTTGATCAGGCGCGTGAACACCCAGTTGCCGCCTTTGCCCTTCGGCTCAATCACGACAGAGCCTTTGGCCAGCTTGATCTTGGCGATATTGTCTGCGGTCAGTCGCCGATCCCGGTTGAACTTGATCGTCGATACGGCGTTTTTCTCCACGCGCAGGAAAGGCCTGCGCAAAAAGATCATCAAGCCCAGGAACACGTACATGGCCATAATGATCCAGGTCATGCCGCTGTTTCCCGCCGTACCCTCCTGTCCGAGCATTCCGAGCAGGAAGTAAACCGCGGCCAGAGCGACCATCGTAATCGGAAGCACATAGTTTCTTCCTTTATAAATGTCAGCCGATGGACCTCCCGTGCTATAGATGGATGGCTTTCCCTCTTTCTTTCTCTGCTTGTTCAGCTGCGCTGAGTTTTTTCTTACCTGTCTTTCCCATGAACGGGCCATTCACGAACCTCCTCAAAATGCTTTCGGCTATATAGTTATTTACTTCCTCATATATAACGGCCCAATACTGCTTACAGCAATTATTCCTGTAGTTTCACATTCTATATAATAGAAAGCAAATGAAGGAAAACTTGGTGCGCTTACATAGAAGCATTCTGTTCTCGGTAGTGAGCCATACAAAACCTTGAGTCAGTCTATACCATAATCGAATGTATGAGTCTAAACCAGCAGCGGGTGTTATTTCTTCTCTTCATCCACCCATTCAATCGAGTCCAGCTGCTGTCTGAAATTTCTGCGGACATTCTGAAGGTATCTCTCACGAAGCTTGGCCCGTTCTTCGATTTCCTCTTCGGTTAAACCGGATTCCTTTTGCTTGCGCGCAAGCTCATTAATTCTCTCTACAACGCTGTCGATATCCATACAATTACTCCTCCAATATTCAAGTCATACCTAACTTTGCCATGATAAAAAGAGCTTGTCAAGGTTCACACCTTTCCAAGCTCTTGATCATTTATCTTCTATTAATATTGTGGGAGTGCCAATACTTCTCCGGCTTGAATTTCGCTGCTGGTTAAATCGTTATACTTCTTCACCGCCATAATGTATGCGCGGATATCCATGTCTTCCGGCTTATGGGCAGAAGCGATTCCCCACAGCGTATCGCCTTGCTGAACGATGACATTTTTCTCTAACCGAACATCATCCGAGGTTCCCGCGAATACGCGAACGACACCTGTGCATCCCACCAAAATAATCAGGGCCGCCAGGATCAGTTTGATCAAGGCAGGGCCAGGCACGAAGGACTGGAGTTTCTTCAACCAAGGAGATGCTATAGCTTCATTGATGGATGGGTTAACGGATGGGTTATTATAAATACTTTGGTATGTAGTGTGTTTCAGCATAAATATTACGCCTCCAAACGTTTGTTCTTGTTTCATGAGAACAATATAACACGAACATTTGTTTTGTTCAATACTTTTTTCGAACAATTGTTCCTATGTTTTTAGAGGCGGGCTTCCTTCATTCAGAAGCCGCGAAAATCCCGCTCCATCAAAGCAAAATCATTTAGAACTTATGTTTGTACGAACGGCAGTTCTATGTTATAATTTTACCAAACGTTACTAAATGGGGTTGATGGGGAATGTCAAAGATATCTAGCCGGCAGCAAGCGATATTGGAATTTATCAGAAATGAAGTCCGCGCCAAGGGTTATCCTCCGTCCGTCCGAGAGATCGGTGAGGCGGTAGGGTTGGCTTCCAGCTCGACCGTACACGGCCATTTGGACCGACTGGAGAAGAAAGGCTTGATCCGCAGAGACCCTACGAAGCCTCGTGCCATCGAACTGTTGGGACAAGAAGAATCCGAGAGCAGCAATCTGTTCACGCATACGATCGCCAGAGTTCCCGTAGTAGGCAAGGTCACAGCTGGGGTGCCGATCACGGCAACGGAGAACATTGAAGATTACTTCCCTCTGCCACAGCACTATGTTGGAGATGAGAAAGTATTTATGCTTTCCGTCGTTGGGGACAGTATGATCGAGGCGGGCATTCATAACGGTGACTACGTCATCGTGAGACAGCAGCAGACAGCCGATAACGGGGACATCGTCGTTGCCATGACGGATGAGGATGAAGCAACCGTGAAGACGTTTTACAAGGAGAAGGACCATATCCGGCTTCAACCGGAGAACCCGGCTTACGAACCTTTGCGTCTGAACCATGTCACCATTCTGGGTAAAGTCGTCGGGCTGTTCCGCGATATTCACTAGCAGATGATGCTGGACAAGCAGCAATAGAGCCCTTGCTCTTCCTTACTCAGGAAGGTCAAGGGCTCTTTTCGGCGTTGGGATCAAGGCAGGATGATTCAGGTGGGACACACCTCACGGGAATCCGCCGTTTGCTCCAGACGGTACTCCGTCGGGGTTTTTCCCGTTTTTTTGCGGAACACCTGGGTAAAATGCTTGACGTCCACATATCCGACTTTGTCCGAAATGTCGGCCAGCTTCAAATGCGTTTGCAGCAGCAGCTTGCAGGCTTGTTCGATCCGCAGATTGGTGACGTATTCCTTGAAGCCGCTTCCTGTCTTCTGCTTAAACAGCTGGCTGAAATAGACCGGATTCAGGAACACGACCGAAGCTACCTTTTCCAGGGACAGATCCGTATGATAGTGTGCTTTGATGTACTGCACCGCAACCTCGATCGCTCGGTTACCGCCCGGGTTGTTGTATTCGTACTCCAGCGATGCCGATTCCTGGCGCATCCGCCGCACTTCCTCCGGCACCCGGTGAATGTCTGTGATAAGTCCCGTCGACTGAATCTGGAAAGGCACCTTGACGCATCGTTTCAAGTTAGCGCGCAGCTCATCCGTCAGACGTTTCATGCCTCCCTCTTCCCCCAGTGAGACGAGGCCGATCAGGCTCGTTTCGTCCATGCTTGTCACAAATCCGCAGCCGTGCGCTTCAATCAGCTCACCAAGCACATTTTCAATAATAAAATGCTCCAGATGCACCGGCGCGTCGCTCTCCATCTTAACCATTACCAGTTGGAATGCGGGGTAGCTCTCAATTATAGACGCGACGTCAAGGCGCCCAGTATCGAGTCCGCTCGCCCAGCGCTGAAACACAGCCTCACGCAAATACTTCAGGTTAGACTTCAGCAGCTCCGCCTCGCGCACGATTTCATTCTCCCGATCCATCTCCTGAGCAAGTCCGGAAATCATGGAGAGCAGCAGCTCTTTCCCGATCGGCTTGAGCATATAGTCCTTAGCCCCAAGCTTGACGGCTTCCTGGGCGTAGGAAAACTCGGAATAAGCCGAAATGATGACCCATTTGATATGCGGATAACTGCCTTGGCACAGCTGCATCAATTCAAGGCCCGTCATTCCCGGCATGAGGATATCGGTCAGCACCAGATCAATCCGGTGTTTGCGCAGCTGCTGAACCGCTTCCTCCGGATTCGCCGCCAGGTGAACATAATGCTGCGGATAGGCCCGGTGGATGGTGCGCTTAATTCCGTCACGGATCACATGCTCATCGTCCACGACTAAAATGTTCATCTTCCATTCCTCCTTGGTGCCGGATTGGTAAACGGATGGTTACCGTCGTTCCTTCCCCTTCTTGACTGTCCAAGTATAAACCGTACGGACTGCCGAACATCATTCGGATCCGCTCATGCACATTGCTCAAACCGATGCCACGGCGAAGCACGGGGCCGTCTCTGTCCTCCGCTTTGGGCGACGTGCGGTTGCCGCCCTCCAGCAAGCTTCTGACCTGCATCAGCGTGTCTTCGTTCATTCCCTTCCCGTTATCCCGAACGACGACATGGAGATCGTCCATGACCTGCTCCGCCGTAACGAGCAGCATGCCCTGCCGATCCAGCGGCTCCAGTCCATATTTTACAGCGTTTTCAATAATCGGCTGAATCGTCATTTTCGGCAGCGTGACGTCCATCCACTGTGGATCCACATCGATCTTCGGTGCAAGCCTATCCTTCAGCCGGTTCTCGATAATCGTCAAATAATGCCGGATCTGTTCCAATTCCTGACGCAGCGTCGTCCGGGAAGCCTCTTCCCAGTTGCTGCTGTAACGGAACATTTGCGACAGTGACAGAATGACCCTGCTGAGGCGTTCATTCCCTTTTTCATCCAGCATCCAGTAAATCATGTCCAGCGTGTTGTACAAAAAATGCGGATTCACCTGGGACTGCAGCGCCTGCAGCTGCGCGTTTTTCTCGCTGACGGTCGTGACCTTGATCGTCTCAATCAGCTCATCCATCCGGTGCACCATCCGGTTGAAGGAAGACACCAGGCTGTTGATTTCGTCAAACGAGTCGACATTAACCGAACCGCTGAAATTGCCCATCTCCACCTTTTTCATTTCCCGGATCAGCAGCTTCAGCGGGGAAGCAATGTTGCGCGATACCAGCGTGGCCAGAACCGTGGAGACGATAATCAGCACGATTAGAACGATAACGAGGTATTGGGTCGTCTGGTTCACTTCCGCCTGAATGTCGTGCTTCGGGGTAAAACCGTAGATCGTCCAGCCCGCCATGGGCGTATTGGCAGCGACCACCAGCTGGCTTGAGCTGTCATCCACCAGAATACCGTCCTCGGCACCTGGCTTCGGAATGCTGGCAAAGTCCGGCGCCTCCGTCCCTTTTTTACCGGTCGAAGCGATGATGTTGTTGTTCTGATCGATCAGGTACACGCGGCTGCCCGGGCTGATCGTCACATTGGACATCGCCTCCATGATGGACGAAGGATTCGCTTCGATGACCATGATGCCAAGCTGCTTGTGCGTGTTCAGATCGTACAGCTTCCGGCCGAACACAAAGACGTTCTCTTTCTGCTGCAGCGTGTTGATCGGCGAACCCGGCATCATCCCGAGCCAGACCATATTGCCCGACGAGGCGTTCAGCTCGTTGTACCAGGACGTCTGGGCGTAATTGTTGTCGATGACCCCGGCGAACTGGCGCTCATAGCTGTACACTTTGCCCCTGTCGGTCAGAATATGGATGCCTGTAATATCGTTCCTTGAATAGTAAGCCGCCCCGATAATATTCGTAATCGTTCGTTCGTTTTCGATGGCGACGGTCTCTTTTACATGGGTCTCTTGAAGCAGCCGGGTCAGCTCGTAGTTGCTGTTGAGCGACTTGGAGAGACTGTTGTAGCCTTGAAGCAGCGAGTTGAACAGTCCGGCGGTCTGCGAAATGTTCTTCTCGGCGATATCATTCACCTTGGTATGAATAATGGAAATGGTGCGGTAATAATACACGACGCTGATCAATATCAATATGCCGGTCATGCAGCATAGAAACAGCAGAAAAAGACGGCTGTGAATCGAACGAAAATGTCGCCCCACAGATACATTCCCCTTTCGTATCCGGTCATCCATTTGTCATTCTATCACAGAAACCGTCTTTGCCCTACTAACCTTTTACTGCACCTGCTACCATACCCTGGGTGATCTTGTCGGCGAGCAGGAAGTAGATAATGATGACCGGGAGCGCGCCCAGCACAAGAAATGCGCCGATGGCCCCGTAGTTGACCGAGTATTGGCTGACGAAGCTGTTGACGCCGAACGGCAGTGTTTTCAGCTTTTCCGATGAGATAAACGTCGCAGCCAAAATATATTCGTTCCAGATGTTGATGAATGTCAGGATACACACCGTCATTACCGGCGGAACCGAAATCGGCAGGATGATGCTCGAGAATATGCGTCCGATCCCCGCTCCGTCCACCACCGCGGATTCTTCGATTTCATGCGGAATGGTTTTCATGAACCCGCTAAGAATAAAGATGGCGATCGGCATGGAAAATGCCACATACGGCAAAATGATCGACAGATGCGTATTCAGAATATGCATGTTTTTGAAAATGATCATGAGCGGCAGCAGCGTCGCCTGCATCGGGATCATCATTCCGATCAAGAATACGACCATGACCGCCCCGCCAAAGCGCCACCGGAAACGGCTGATCGCATAGGCGCACAGGGAGCTGAGAATAATGACCGCAATCATCGTCACGGATGTGACAAAGATGCTGTTCAACAAATAGCGGAAATAGTTGCCCTCCAGCGCAGCGCTGTAATTGGCCCACTGCGGCGAATGCGGAAGGGCAAAGAAGCTGCCCGACAAAATTTCTTCATTGGATTTCAAGGAATACAGGAGCAGCCACAACAGTGGATACACCTGGGTTACAAACAGAATGCCAAGCACCAGAAACACGATGGCCTTCGTAACGGAAAACCGTTTGCGTCTGGTTACGGCCACCTGCTTCTTCAAAGCGACGGCTGTGCTTGTGTTCATTGGCGGTTTCCTCCTTTACGAGTATCGTTTCTCCAGTTTGTTGAAAATGAAGTTGATGCAGAATGTGGCGGCCAGACAGAGCACCACCAGGAATGCGGCGATCGAGCTGCCGTAACCGTATTTCATGGACGTGAACGACATATTGTACATGTGCGTGGAAATGACGTCCGTAGCATGCGCCGGTCCGCCGCCCGTCATGACCATGATCATGTCGAAAGCCTGAAGCGAGCCGATGAAGGCCAGCACGATGGAAATTTTGAAAATCGGGACAATCAGCGGAAACGTAATGTGCCAATCCGCTTTAAAGCCTTCGGCACCGTCGATACGGGCCGCTTCGTACACATCGTCCGGGACATTCGAGATGCCTGTAAATTGAATGAGGGTGTGGTAACCCAGGTACTGCCACAGGGCGACGAAATACAGCGAATACATGGCGACCGAAGGATCGGTGAGCCAGGCTTTACCCCAGGAATGCAGTCCCACTGCATCCAGGATTTGATTCAGCATACCGCCCATCGAAGCCGGGTTATAGATCGTTTTCCACAGCTGGCCGACGACGACGACGGACAAGATGACCGGTAAAAAGTAACTGGAAACCAAAAAATTCGGTTTTCGCACGTAACGCTTCAGCAGTATGGCTACAAGCAGTGCGATCGGAATCTCGGCCATGGAGAACACCGCAAACATCAACGTTCTCCGCACCGACGGCCAAAATACCGAGTCGTGGAACAGCAGCTTTTTGAAATTGGCCAGACCCACGAACGTCGATTCGCCGATCCCGTTCCAGTCCAGCATACCGCTGTACATGGATACGAGGATGGGAACAAACACAATACCGATATAGATGATTAAGCAAGGAAGCACAAACGCGGCAATCGTCCAGCGGGAGACCTTCAGCACGTTCACGACTTACCTCTCCTCCTTCTCCTTCTTGGCTGCAATATTCCTCATGGGAATTGAAGGGAACGGCATCCGAAAATGCGTCCCCTTCATGTTTAAATACCTGTTCTCTCTATAAAAAGCTGGATTTGTATCCGTTGATTATTGATTGTTATCTTCGAACCCGGCTTGATGCTCTTTGGCCACGTCCGCCGAATTTTTCTTCTGGGCGAACAGGTTTTGAATGCTGGAGAGGTGAACCTGGGCCGTGCCCGGATTCATCGTGTTGTCAAACGCCAGGTCTCCGCCTTTGACATCCTTGAACATGTTCAGCACGTCCATCGCCATGTCGGAATATCCTGCAGCCTTGAAGTCGCCGTCCACTTTCTGGCCGATCCCGACCGCGCCTTTAGCTTCAAAGGCTTCTTTCGGGAAGTTCAGCATGAAGTAGTTGAGGAACTCCTTCGTTTCGGCAAGATGCTTGCTGTCCGCTGCAATAGCGAAACCACTGCCTGGTGCCAGCATGAATTCGTCCGGGTTGCCCTTGCCGCCGATCGTCGGGAATTTGAAGACGCCGACTTTGCCGTTAACGGATGACGATTCAATGCCGCCCGTTGCCCACGTTCCCATGTAGTACATCGCTGCTTTACCGGTTTTGAACAGGTTCTCGCCGGCATTGTAGTCGAAGGATGTTGCACCTTCCTGGAAAGCTCCAGCCTGCACGAGGTTCTGGAACGCGTCTACCGCCTCTACGAAGGCTGGATCTTCAAATGTCTTTTTCTTGTCGAGAACGTCCTTCAGGAATCCAGGGCCGTTGTTCGTGCGGAGCAGCATGTTCATGAACAGGAACGAACCCGTCCAGGTGTCTTTCTCGCCGATGGCCATTGGCTGGATGCCTTTGGATTTCAGCGTTTTGACGACGTCGACCATTTCCTCAAACGTGCTTGGAACCTTCACGCCGCCCTTTTCAAACAGTTCTTTATTGTAGTACACCACGCCGATGTTGTTGCCGTCCGGTACCGCATACGTGCTGCCGTCAAAGCTGTACCAGTCCAGCAGCCCGTCCTGGAACGTGTCCTTCAGACCGTTCTCGGCCAGCATATCATCAAGCGGAGCCAGCAGCTTGGCATCGACAAAAGGCTGCATTTGCGCCGCCGGGTTCACGACCGTAATGTCCGGAATTTCCTTGGAGGCCGCCTGCGTTTTCAGCTTCAGCTTCTGCTGGTCAGTGTTGAGCGAATCCAGTTCGATTTTGATATTCGGATGATCCTTCTCATACTGGTCCACAATCTTGTTCATGATCTTGTTCTTCGGATCCGTCGGGTCCGGATAGATGTTTTGGAAAGTAATCGTAATGTTCTTATCCTTCGATGTGTCGGATGTGCTGCTGTTGGATCCGGCCGCGCCCGATGCGCTGCTGCCAGAATCCTCCTTGTTACCGCTTCCACAAGCCGTAAGACTAAGCGCCAAGGTGCCTGTAAGCACGATGCTTAATAATTTCGACATCTTTGCCATCTTGTTATCCCCTTTTTGTTTGGTATGGGTTCATTATGCCGCGATTCGACTCGAAAAGGGAGGTGAGAAATTCAGGAAATAGGTTTAATTTCTAAAGGTCCCCTTAAATGATTGCCCCAGACAATGCAATATTATAAACGAGGCATTGCTGAACAATCGACAAAAAAAGGAACCCTGTAAGGGTCCCCTGAGAATCCTTTCATCCTCATTTATAGCGTGTACATCCCTCAATCCATCCAATCGGTGCAGGTGTCGGCGAGCTGCTGCAGCTCTTGCAGGAACATCCCGGCATGATACCCGTCACAGACGGCATGATGCACCTGCAGCGAAACCGGAAGCAGAACGTGCTTCCCTTCCCGAAAATACTTGCCCCCTGTGATGATCGGCAGCAGGTAGCTTCCGCCATGATCCAGATTCAGGTTAAAGCCGGTAAAACTGACCCATGGAATCATGGATACGGAGAAGGTATGAGGCGGCATGTCTTTTTTCGTAAACAGCCCCATACTCTCCCCATAACGGAGCTGATCCTCCCGGTAAAGTTCCATAAAGCTCCGGCAGCTGCTGCTGTACTCCGTCCAGATCGCGGAGAAGGTATGGTTTTCCGGATGAAAAATTGTATAACACGGACTCATCTGCTCCCAGTAGCCAACCTTCTCCTCCCGAATATCCATCCGAAACTCCACATGCGCATTTACGATTCTGGACAGCATGTACAAAAAGGCGGGGTACAGCTTCATCCCCCTCTTTTTCAGCTCGCCCAGCAGCAAGGTGATTTCGATGTTGGCTGTCATGCTGAAGGTGCACCGGTTCTGTTTGAAATAGTGGTCAAAATAAGGCTGTCTGTCCCACTGCCCGTCTTGGATCGGAATAAATTTCATGTATGAACCCTCCTAAAATGTGTATTTCGCGATTTTAGGAGGGTAAATCAACGGATTTCACCACGACACTCACTCCATATGCAGGATTGGTTACTATGCCATTGTATCCAATTTCGCAGGACAACAAAACAATTTTATAGAGTTATAGACTCCTGCTTTACCTTTTAACCGCTCTATTGCATAAGTTAGAGCAACGAGAGAGGAAAGGAGAAATCCGCTTATGAACATCTCCAAATCGCTGTGCGACCGGTTGGCCGCCATTCTCGGGGGCAAAGGCACATCGGACGGAAAAAGCTGCTCCATCATGATCGAGAGAAAGCTGAATGCCAAAATTCTCGGCAGAAACTATGAAACCGAACACGAAATCACGATTCAATCTTTGAAAAACGGCACAACGCTCAACACAGCGGAAATCACGCTGCTTCAGTCGGAAGTCCAGCGCTTTACCAGTGCCGCCCGCAAGGAGGGTTTTAAAGTGACCGCCATCCACAATCACTGGCTCTTTGAAAAGCCGAGACTGATGTACCTTCATTTGGAAACAGTCGAGAACCCCGTTACGTTTGCCAGAAAATTAAGAGCGGCTTTACATGTGCTGAAAAAGTGATCTGTGTGCATCGCTGAAAGGATGATGCCGGTCACGACAAGAAAAGCCCGCCGGCAGATGCCAACGGGCTTTCAGAAGCCTTTATTTTAGTAAATAAAGGCTTTTGTGATGATGACCAGCAGGATGAAGAGGACCAGGATTGCTCCTACGCCTCCGCCCCACAAACCACCATAACCGTATCCTACTCCAACGCCTCCAACGCCATCGCTCATGTGATAACCTCCTTGATTTATAAGGTACACCATATTCATATGGCGAAAAGCATAAAGAGGTATAGGCTAAATGGTAAGAACAGTGAGATTGGGCAGCGGCCTGTCAGCCTCAAAAAAATCCCCCGCACCGGTCAGGTGCAGGGGTTGTCCACTCTTAGTACAGCGTGATGTATTGATCGCGTTCCCATTGATGAACTTGTGTTCTGTACATATCCCATTCGATTTCCTTCAGTTCGTAGAAGTGAGCCAGGGCATGCTCGCCGAGCGCGTCGATGATGACTTCGTCGCGGATGAGTTCGCCGAGGGCTTCTTTCAGGTCGGCCGGCAGGC
Source organism: Paenibacillus sp. PSB04 (assembly GCF_025809195.1). NCBI lineage: Bacteria > Bacillati > Bacillota > Bacilli > Caryophanales > Paenibacillaceae > Paenibacillus > Paenibacillus sp. PSB04. The sequence goes on along the minus strand of NZ_CP081301.1, from coordinate 4,221,764 downwards.
TTGGGATGCCTTCTTCAATGCGCTCTTCTTCGGACATCACGTAGATGTTGCGGTCGATCGGTGCCGGCAGCTTCAGCTCGTTGCTGATGCCGTCAAGGCCGGCTCTCAGCATAACGGCAAGCGCCAGGTACGGGTTCGCTGCAGGATCCGGGTTACGAACTTCGACGCGTGTGCTCAAACCGCGGGAAGCCGGAATCCGGATCATCGGGCTGCGGTTGCTGCCGGACCAAGCCACGTAGCACGGAGCTTCATAACCTGGAACGAGGCGCTTGTAAGAGTTGACCGTCGGGTTCGTGATGGCTGCCATGGCGCGGGCATGCTTCAGCACGCCTGCCATGTAATAGCGGGCGGTGGCGCTCAGGCCCAGCTCGTCGGACTCGTCGTAGAAGGCGTTCTCGTTGCCTTTGAACAGCGACTGGTGGCAGTGCATACCGGAACCGTTCACGCCGAACAGCGGCTTCGGCATAAAGGTCGCATGCAGACCATGCTGACGGGCAATCGTTTTAACGACCAGTTTGAACGTTTGGATCTGGTCCGCTGCCTTCACGGCGTTCTCGTATTTAAAGTCGATCTCGTGCTGTCCCGGCGCCACTTCGTGGTGGGAAGCCTCGATTTCAAATCCCATTTCTTCCAGTGTCAATACGATCTCGCGGCGGCAGTTCTCGCCGAGGTCTGTCGGGGCCAGGTCAAAATATCCGCCCTGGTCGTTCAGTTCCGTCGTCGGATTGCCTTTCTCGTCGGTCTTGAACAGGAAAAATTCCGGCTCCGGACCTACGTTCATGGACGTGTAGCCCATCGCTTCCGCTTCTTTCAGGTTGCGTTTCAGAATACCGCGAGGGTCTCCGGCAAACGGAGTGCCATCCGGCATATAAATGTCACAGATGAGACGCGCAACGCGGTCTTCCGTCACCCAAGGGAAAATGACCCAAGTGTCCAAATCCGGATACAGGTACATATCGGATTCCTCGATGCGCACATAACCTTCGATAGAAGATCCATCGAACATCATTTTATTGTCGAGCGCCTTCTTCAGCTGGCTGACGGGAATCTCCACATTTTTGATCGTTCCCAGCAAGTCCGTGAATTGAAGACGGATAAAACGGACGTTCTCTTCCTCCGCAATACGCAGAATATCCTCTTTAGTATAACTCACGATATCCTCTCCCTTTCTCACATGTGATTCCTGTTATTTTTTATTAAAAAACCGGGACAGCTCGCCTTGAATCAATGAGACCTGACCCGGTCTCTTACCAGATACCAGCTGCTGCTTCAGCAATCGGTGCAGCTGAGATTCCGACAGTTCTCTGCGCTTTACCTCGGTGTCGGCATTAAGGACAGTGGCTTCCTCAGACTCTTTGGACACAGGATTCATGACCTGCTTGATTCCCGCGATGTTGACGCCCTTCTCAATGAGCGCCTTAATCTCCAGCAATCTCTCCACATCGTTAAACGAGAACAACCGCTGGTTGCCGGAGGTGCGCGCAGGCACGATCAAATTGTGCTGTTCGTAATACCGGATCTGCCGCGCGGACAAATCGGTCAGCTTCATGACGATACCTATCGGGAATAATGCCATGTTTCTGCGAATTTCATCACCCATGACTCATCTCAACCTTCCACATGAACTATTTCTCATGTTCCATTGTACATTTCATGATATCACACGTCAATAACGTGTCAGATAAACTTACAATAATTTTCGATTTTTCATCGTCTGTAACGCCATCATTACGCCATATTTGACGTGTGAATAGGTGAGTCCGCCCTGCATGTATCCGATATAAGGCTCCCGGATCGGCGCGTCTGCAGACAGCTCCAGGCTTCCCCCTTGAATGAACGTCCCGGCCGCCATAATGACCGGATGCTCGTAGCCGGGCATGTCCCACGGCTCGGGTACGACGTGGCTGTCGACCGCTGCTGCGCGCTGGATCCCCTGAACGAAAGCGATCAAATGATCCGGTCCGGTAAAGGAAATGGCCTGGATCAGGTCGGTGCGCTTCTCGTTCCATGCCGGCTTGCTCTCGAACCCCGCCTGCTCAAACATCGCGGCTGCGAAAATGCTGCCCTTGACCGCTTGTCCCACAAGCGTTGGCGCCAGGAAGAGTCCCTGGTAAATCCCCCGGGTCGCTCCCAGCATCGCTCCCACCTCACCGCCGATGCCCGGGGCGGTCAGCCGATAGGCTGCAAGATCAACGAGGGCTTGTTTGCCGCAAATATAGCCGCCGGTTTCGGCAATACCCCCGCCGGGGTTTTTGATCAGCGACCCCGCCATCAGATCTACTCCGACCTGCGTCGGCTCTATTTCCTCCGTAAATTCGCCGTAGCAGTTGTCCACGAACACGATCACATCCGGCTTGATTCGCTTTACGCGCCGGACCATTTCGCCAATCTGCTCCACCGTGAACGAGGAACGCCAGTCATATCCGCGCGACCGCTGGATGCCGATCACCTTCGTTGAGCTGGAAATGCCTGCCTCTACAGCCTCCCAGTCTACGTCTCCTGACGCAGCCAAGGCAGCTTCGCGGTAAGTAATCCCGAAATCGGCCAGGGAGCCCGTACCATCCCCTTTGCGCCCGATCACCTTATGTAATGTATCGTACGGCCGTCCGGTAATGTAGAACAGCTCGTCGCCAGGACGGAGCACCCCGAACAAGGCCGTTGAAATCGTATGGGTCCCGGAAGCAAAATGCGGGCGTACCAGAGCGGCTTCGGCTCCGAATACGTCCGCATACACCAAGTCAAGCACTTCTCTTCCTCGGTCGTTATAGGCATAACCGGTTGAGCCGGCGAAATGAAAATCGCTCACCTGATGGCGCTGGAACGCTTCAATGACCTTCCACTGATTATGGTCCACGATTCCGTCCACCGTCCGGAGCTGATCTTCGATCCGCCGCTCGGCTGTATCTTTCCACTGTATAAGTTCGTCTGCAAATGTTACCATGTTCCCGGTTTCTCCTCACTTCTCATTGGTCAGAAGGTCTGACCTGTTCTTTATAGCTCTCTACGATGTAACCGTACTTCTCATAGTCAGGCTTGTGCACCTGCACCGTATAAATCATATCATCATTGTCGGCATCCTGGCCAATCACTTCGCCGACCCGGTGCAGCTGGGACAATATATCACCGCGTCCGGCAGGTACGCGGAAGGTTAATGTATCTCCCGTCAACCTAGTCTGTACTGCTTCGCGAACAGCCAGCAGATCTCCTTCCGCAAAAGCGCTGATTTTTAAATAACCCGTCCCGGACGGCAGCATCTCCAGCTGTTCCGGGGTGCAGGCGTCTTTTTTGTTAAAAAGGATCAGCTGCGGCTTGTCAGCCGCCCCCAGCTCTTCCAAAATGGAATCCACCACCCGCATTTGTTCATCGCGCATCTCCGACGATGCGTCTACGACGTGCAGCACGAGATCCGCCTCATTCACTTCCTCCAGCGTGGCACGGAACGCGGCGACGAGGTCATGCGGGAGGTTCTGGATGAAGCCGACCGTGTCGGTCAGGATCACTTCGCTGCCGCCGGGCAGCTTCATGATGCGCGAGGTTGGATCCAGCGTCGCAAACAGCTGGTTTTCGATATAGACGTCAGCGTTGGTCAGCTGTTTGAGCAGCGTTGACTTGCCCGCGTTCGTGTAGCCCACCAGCGCGACCTGGACCACCCCGCTCTTCTGCCGGCGGCCGCGGTGCAGCTTCCGGTGCTTGGTAACCTCTTCAAGCTGGCGTTTCAGGTCGCCGATTCGACCGCGGATGTGCCGGCGGTCGGTTTCCAGCTTGCTTTCCCCCGGTCCCCGCGTCCCGATTCCCCCGCCGAGACGGGAAAGATTCTTGCCGTGTCCGGACAGCCGTGGCAGCAGGTACGTCAGCTGAGCCAGCTCCACCTGAATAATCCCTTCGCGCGTTTTGGCGCGCTGGGCGAAAATATCCAGGATAAGCTGGGTACGGTCGATGATTTTGGCATCGAGGGCCTCCTCCAGGTTCCGGACCTGGGCGCCGGAGAGCTCCTGATCAAAGATGGCCGTATTGCCGCCATGCATTTCCAGGGCCTGCTTCAGCTCTTCCACCTTGCCCTTGCCGATAAACCATCTCGCATCCGGCACATCCCGGTTCTGCACTAGCATTTCCAGCACTTCCACGCCGGCCGTCTCGGCCAGCCGGACGAGCTCTTGAAGCGAGTGCTCCGTGTTCATGCCGGATCTCTTCACCTCGTCGGTCACCAGGCTGACCAGTACGGCCCGGTCCGGAATTTCATGATTCGTGTCATACGTTTGGTTTGCCATGATGATCTGCTCCTTTTCGCTTCAGCATCCATTGCTGCAAAATAAAGATCAGTTCAAACTGCCGGGCGCGCCTTTGGCTTCCAGCTTAAAATCCTCGGTCCGGAGCGTCATAAGCTCCAGCTTACCCGGGTTGCTGTGCGCATAATGATTCAGCAGCCGCACAGCCTGATTCCGGATGGACTTCTCGATCGTGTTGCGTACGTACCTCGCATTGCTGAAGGCGTGCTCGCTTTCGCCTTTCTCCTGAATCAGGTGCTGCCTCAATTTTAGTATCGCCTGCGGCATCAGGATGTAGTCCCGCTCCTTGGCCATCAGCTCGGAGATCTGGATCAGCTGATCGATCGTATAATCGGGGAAATCGACCTGAATCGGAAAACGCGACGGCAGCCCCGGATTCGTTTGCAGAAAAAAGTCAATCTCCTCGGAATATCCGGCAAGAATCAGAATGAACTGATTTTTGTGGTCTTCCATCGCCTTGACCAGCGTATCGATCGCCTCTTTGCCGAAATCCTTCTCGCCGCCTCTGGCCAGACTGTACGCTTCATCGATAAAAAGAATGCCGCCAAGCGCCTTCTTGACCAAATCCCTGGTTTTTTGCGCGGTATGTCCAATATACTCACCGACAAGGTCGGCGCGTTCCACTTCGATCAGGTGGCCTTTGCTCAGCACACCCATTTTTTGAAACAGCTTGGCGATGATTCGTGCTACTGTGGTTTTACCCGTGCCGGGGTTCCCTTTAAACACCATATGATATACATGTCCGCCGCTGGCCAGCCCCGCTTCCTGACGCATATGGGCGATTTGGAGCATGGCGTAAATTTCAAACACGAAATCCTTGATGCTGTCCAGCCCTACCAGCTGATCCAGCTCTTTTTGAATTTCCTGATACAGGCTGTGCTGAGCTGTATTCTTCTGGGCAGGGACCGATTCCTTCTCCGGAACGGCGCTGCTGACGACAGGAGGCTCCTGGCTGCGCAAAATCACATTGATTTGTCTGGATGGCCTGCCCTCCGGCCGGCCGTTCGCGGCCGCTATACGCCCGTTCATGCATCCATCACCTCATTTATCTACAGAGATGTATTCTCTATTCAATGTATTCTACTTGCCCAGGCGATATTAGCAGTTTCCCATCTATTTCAGGCCTGTCAGCAGCAGCAGCTCATCCAGCTTCCATTTGGTGTAGGCCAGCACTTCCCGCGGCTTGTGATACTTCATCGGCAGCGTTCTGGACTCTGTTAAACCAAGGGCCGGTCGGGTGTAGTCCAAAAATTTCGCAATGTCCAATGAGCGCATGCCATGGTATTGATGCGTAACGATGACGGCGCTTTGCCATCCCCGCTCTCTCATAATCTCCCGGCTGAACAGCAAATTTTCATAGGTACTCGTCGCCTTGTTTTCCAGAATAATAGCGGAAGCCGACACGCCGTGGTCCACCAGGTAATTCCGCATGCCTTCGGCTTCGGTATACTTGTAATCCGCCCGGTCCAGGCCGCCGGTGACGATAATATACGGAAACTTGCCTTCCTGATAGAGGCGGAGCCCTTCGTCCAAGCGTTCCCGGAGACCGGGGCTCGGCGAGTCCCCCCACATCGATGCGCCGAGAATAATGCCGACATCGCTTGCCGATGCCGGTACGGAGCTGTGGGCCCCGTTCATGAGCCGCCATGCATACCCGACCCACAGCAGTCCGAGCAGGACCAGAACAGCCAAGGTAATCAGCAGCTTCCGAAGCACGGACATTCTCTTATGCTTGGTTACGGCCACCGGCCCCCCGCTGCGGACGTTCATGACTTCCTCCGGAATTCACCGTTGTCAAATAGTCTCTTCCGGTCCTCAAGGGACATGAGGAAGTACGGAAACTGATGCGCATCAATGGCTTTCATTACGTTCTTCGCCGTTGAGATTGCCAATTGGTAGTCTTCCCTGGTGATATCCCCACGGGTCAGCGCATCATCCAGTTCGTCCTCATCCAGCAGGAACACCTCTCCGTTTCGAAGGACGACCACATCCAGATACAAATCGTCAAACCAAGGCACGCCTTGTTCCGTGACCCCCTGCGTTTTGCAGGTGTCGATGTACCATTGGATAATTTCGCTCCGTTCGTCGAACATCGCCGTGACAATATAATGGCTGTTATGTGGAAAGTACTGCAGCCATGAGTATCCTTTATCCGCGATGCGGTAAGTGTGATTTCCGTAGTTTTTCCAGAGCGGCTCTTTCAGGTTGTAAATCGTGTACAGCGTAATATAACCTGTGAATGCATCGCTCTCAACATAACGGCAGGCGAAGCGGCGGCGGGAAATCCGGCGCCAGTTCGCTCGATCTCCAAATTTTCGTTTCATGGAAAATTCCCTCTCCAATATGGTGTCTTCAGCTTATCACATTTGGGAATCACACTCAAAATATTGCCTGACAGAGGTGCGGACAGCAAAAAAAAGACCCCCAAATGAAAGGGGTCTAAACCAAAACTTATTCTATTCGGTTACGGAGTGGTCACGGTTCCTGTGCTGCCGGAACTGGAATCACCCGGGTTTTGGAAGGTCGTTCCGTCGGTGCTCCCGGTTCCGTCACTGCTGCCATTGTCGGTCGTTCCGCCGTTCTCTGGCGGGGTTATCGTACCTGTGCCGCTATCGCCGGTTGTATCCCCGCTAGATCCGTCGCTGCCGTTATTGGCGCCGCCTCCATGGCCACTGCCGTTGTTGCCATTGGAACCGCCGTTCCCGTTGCCGTTTCCATTGCCATTGCCGCTATTGCCCGGGCCGCCGTCATTCCAATTTCCATTATTGCCGTTATCGCTCCCATTTCCGTTACCCATATCGCCGTTATCTCCGCCCTGGCCGTTGTCGGTATTGCCGTTATCCGGGTTACCGTTTCCGTCCTGACCGTTATCTCCGTTGTTCTGATCAGGCGGGGTTTGTTCGTCAGGCGGTGTATCGATCGTGATCTGCACCGTATTGGACGGATCCGACTCGGTACCCGAATCCGGGAAGTATGCCGTGACATAGTATTCGTACGTCATACCCGGCAGTGCTCCCATATCCTGGGCCGTCGTGCCGGCTACGCCATCCAGAATCAGCGAGTAGTTCGCTTCGGACGATTCTTTGCGGTAGATACGGTACTGGGCGTCGCCGGAATCTACGCCGTTCCAGCCCAGCGTAACCGTCTGCGTGTCGATGTTGTAATCGGCGCTCAAGCCGCTTACGTGGCCCTGGTTCTGATCCTGCTCAGGTTCCTTCACCGGCTCCTGATCTTTGACTTTGTCCGGAACCGGGAACTCCTTCTGAGGGAAGTCCTTCACGACCTGGTCCATGACCTTGCCCCAGAAAGCCGCCGCCAGAGGACTGCTGTTGTGCAGCAAATGCGTTTTGTCCGGCTTGTCATAGCCCATCCAAACCGCAGCGGTCAGTTCAGGCGTGTAGCCGACGAACCATACGTCGCGGTTCGATTTGACACCGGTATAACCGCTTTGCGTTGTGCCTGTCTTACCCGCTACCGGACGGTCAATTCTGGCCTTCCGGCCCGTACCGTCTTCAACGACCTTTTTCATCATTTCGGTCATTTGGTATGCGGTATTTTCGCTCATGACTTTCTTAGCGCTGTCTTTATGCTCATAAACCAGCTTTTCGTCGCTGTCGACGATCTTCTTGATCGAGTACGCCTCGTTCATCTTGCCGCCGTTGGCAAAGGCGCTGTACGCCTGAGCCATTTCCAGCGTGTTCGTTCCCTTGCTGATACCGCCGAGCGCCATCGCAAGGTTCTTGTCATCTTCGGTCAGCTGAATGCCGAGGGATTCCGCGAATTTGAAGCCGGTATTTACCCCGATTTGGTTCAGCAGCCATACAGCCGGAATGTTCTCGGATTTCTGGATCGCTTCGGCCATGCCGATCGTATCCGAGTATCCGTGCAGGTTGCCTGGGCAGTAGCTGCCGAAGCACTGCTTCTTGTTGCTGAGCGACGAGTACATATCAAACTTGCCGCTTTCCAGTGCAGGCGCGTACGAGACGATCGGCTTAAAGGCCGACCCCGGCTGCCTGCGGCTGTTCGTGACACGGCTGTAGCCGCCGCGCGTATAATCCCGTCCACCGAGCAGAGCGACGAGCGCTCCCGACTCCTGGTTCATGATGACCATGGAGCCCTGCACCGGCTGGTCATCCGGGCTTTTCTCGAAGTTCGATTCGTCTGCAAACTCTTTCTCCAGCACTTTCTGGGCATTCGCATCCATCGTCGTATAAATTTTGTATCCGCCGATGTTCAGATCGTCTTCGCTGAGCCCGGTAACGTCTTCCGCCTCATTCATGACATAGTCCATGAAGTTCTGATACTGCAGCTGTTTTTTCGGCGGTTTATACGTATATTCGACTTTTTTCGCGGCGTCGGCCTCTTCCTGCGTGATGTACCCTTCCTGGGCCATCAGGTTCAGCACGACGGCGCGGCGCTGCATAGACAAGTCCGGATTGCGCACCGGATTGTATTTCGAAGGACCCTTTGGCATAGCCGCCAGGGTGGCCATTTGCCAAACCTTCAGCTGATTCAAATCGCTTACGCCGAAATAATACTTCGACGCTTCCTTGATTCCGTAGATTTGCCCGCCGAAATTGATCCGGTTCAAGTACATCGTAATGATGTCGTCCTTGTTCATGTTCCGTTCCAGCGCCATGGCGATGGACACCTCGGTCGCCTTCCGGAAGAACGTTTTGTCCCGGGTCAGAAAAATGTTTTTGGCGAGCTGCTGCGTAATGGTACTGCCGCCTTCGACCTTGGATCTGGCGATGACGTCCTTGACGGCCGCCCGGCCGATCGACCACAGATCGACACCGCTGTGCTCATAGAAGCGTTTGTCCTCTGTCGCCACAAAAGCCTCCTTCAGCAGCTTCGGAATATCCTCGCTCTGGACCGGATCGCTCTTCTGCAGGGACAGCTCGCCCATCAGATTGCCGTTGCGGTCGAATACCTTAGATGTTTCGTGTACGGTCAGCTTATCCTTGTTCGCCTGCAGCAGGCGCTCCCCGTTGACCGTAATATACAAATATCCGGCAAGCGCACAGAAGATAGCAAATGCACAGGTGAAAAATAACGTCCAAAACACGCGCTTTCCGGATATTTTTTTCTTTTTATTCTTGGTTGTCTTTTTCATTGTCTTGGGCTGTTCTTTGTTTCTATCAGACCTCGACAGCTTGTTGTTGTCCATGGTACCCTCCTGACTCCCTTTTTGATTTCTAAGCTCGGAATGAAAAGAACAACCCTTGCAGGTTGCTCCGCTCCATTTCCTATGCTTACAGAATGAACGTCTATAACGGATTTACCCGCATCCCCGCCATTCTATACTCTTTAACGAAAGTCATTTGAAAAAGTTTCAGCTATGAGGCTTGTCCTGTTAAATTATACCTCGTTCTGGGTTTCCTGCATCAGGGATACATTGCGTTGAGGCGTAACCGTTGAAATCGCATGCTTGAACAGCATTTGCTGCTTGCCGTCCGTATCCACCACGACGGTGAAGTTGTCAAACGCCTTGATTAAGCCTCTGATTTGAAATCCGTTCACAAGAAAAATGGTGACAGGGATGTTTTCTTTGCGAAGCTGGTTTAAAAATGTATCTTGGATATTGATGGATTTGTTCATTAGCCGTACCCCCAACGATTCAATTAGATTGTTTTGAAGTATATTCAAGATTTAAGAGAAACTTTCCTGCTATTATATCACGGATTGCGGCGAAATTCGCGAGAAAATTTCCCGTGTCCGTGACGTCCACCCACTGGATTTCCTTCATGTGGCGGAACCAGGACAGCTGGCGTTTGGCAAACCTGCGCGTATCTCTCTTCAAAATTGCAACAGCCTCTTCCAGGGTAGCTTCACCCTGCAAATATGAGATGATCTGTTTGTAACCCAGTCCCTGCATCGAGACCAGATCCGGTCCGTAGCCCTTATCCAGCAGAGAAGAAACCTCTTCTACCAAACCCTGCTCCAGCATCTCATCGATACGGGCTTCAATACGTTTATATAGCATTTGCCTATCCATTGTCAAACCGACCAGGCATAATTGATACGGCGATTCCCGGGTTTGGCTCTTCAACTGGGCCGAAAGAGGGATGCCCGTCAAATGATAGATCTCAAGCGCCCGAATAATGCGCCTTTGGTCATGGGGATGCAGCCTCAGGGCGCTCTCCGGGTCGACTTCCGCCAGCCGGGCATGAAGTGCCTCGGCACCGTAACGCTCCGCATAGTCGGCCTGCTCCTGCCTGAACGCCTTGTCCTCTCCCGCTTCGGCAAACTGAAAACCGTAGCAGACCGATTCCACGTACAGACCGGTTCCCCCGACGATAAAAGGCAGCTTGCCCCTGGCATGGATATCCGCAATCAGCCGGGAACATTCTTCCTGAAACTCGGCGACTGAGTAGGCTTCGTCCGGCTCGTGTATGTCGATCAGGTGATGAGGGATGCCCTGCATCTCTTCTTTGGTAATTTTGGCTGTCCCGATGTCCATCTGGCGGTAGACCTGCATGGAATCCCCGGAGATGATTTCGCAGCCCAGCGCCTTGGCGATCTCAATGCTCATTTTGGTTTTGCCGACGGCCGTGGGGCCGATCAGCACCAGCAGCCGCGGCTTCGTCTCAGTTGTCAAGCGGTCGGTCAACACATATCACTCCATACGAAATTTTTGAATGCGGCCGGTCGACCGGCACGAAGCCGAGACGGGCAAATTCGCCGCTGCCTTTTTTCTCCTTCAGCACAACGGTCTTGCGCGCGACCCGGACGGCTTCGCGGATGCTCTCCGGCTGCAGCGGGTCGCTGTTGGCAAACCCGCGCAGCGGACTGATGGACGAAGAATCCATCAACGGCTCGCGGAACATCGGGTCGAAGTATACAATGTCCACGCTGTTGTCCGGCTGTTTGCGCAGCACGTCCAGATGATGGCCGCAGGCCACCCGGATCCGGCGCATGGCGTCATCCACCTCGGCCAGGCCGGAACGGTAGTGAGCCAGCCCTTCGGCAAGCAACGCCGCCAGGGCCGGCGAGCTTTCAACCGCGGTGACATGCGCGCCGGGCCCTCCTTGGACCGCAAATACGAGCGAATCCGACCCGAGGCCTGCCGTACAGTCGAGCACCGTGTCCCCCGCAGTCATCGACGCCGCGTCCAGCATCGGGTCGCTCTCGCCCTTGAGCAGCCGCTTGGCGCGGACAAAGCCCATGCTGGGATGAAACTCCATCGGCGGACTTCCCGGCCTGACAAGCCTCGCTCCACCGTCCAGCACGACGATGATTTCGTCATCGCCGTGCATTTTGGCCATTCTTGTTAATGGGGTGTGGCTTCTCGGGACATATTTGCCCCCCGTCTCGTTGGCCAGGGCGACCGCCCTGCCTACGATCGATTCAGCCGCTTTATCCCCCGTCGTAATAATCATGACAATCTCCAATCCTGTATAAAATCGGGCACCAGCCAAGCAAATGCGCTGTTGGTTTAGTTATACACCTTAATTCGTTTTATGAACCGTCCTTCTCCGTCACTTTCCGCTGCCCGCGTTGTTGAACCGCCTGCCGCGTTACATAACGCGCTTAAACAGTTTTTCCAGGTCATAGGTCGAAAAGGAAACGACGATCGGCCGCCCGTGAGGGCAGGTATAAGGTTGACGGCATGCCGCAAGGCGGTCCAGCAGCGTCGTCGCTTCCTGCTCGGTCAGCTTCTGGTTCGCCTTGATTGAAGCTTTGCAGGAGCAGAGAATGGACGACGTCTCGCGGAGCTTGGCCAGATCGATGCTCCGCTCACTGAGGACCCATTCGGCCATCTCTTCGATCAGCGCCTTCTCCTCCCCTTTAGGGAACCAGTATGGATGGGAAACCACGCGGAAGGTTTGCCCGCCGAAATGCTCCAGATATACGCCGACCTGCTCAAACCAGTGCAGTTTCTGCGTCAGCTGCTCCGACTCCGACGGCGTAAACTCCAGCGTGATCGGCAGCAGCAGCTCCTGGGAGGCATCGGCCGGACGGCCGAATTTCTCGTAATAGAATTCGTAATTGATCCGCTCATGCGCTGCGTGCTGGTCGATCAGGAACAGCCCGTCCGCGTTCTGGGCGATCAGGTACGTCCCGTGATGCTGGCCGATCAGCGTCAGCTCCGGAAAAGGCGGAATTTCGGGCGGCGCCTCTGTGCTCGCCAGCAGCCGGCTGGCCAGCGCTGGATTCGAGCTCTGCGATACCCGCCCGCTCTGCGACAAGTTCAGCCGGTATCCGGGAACCGTATTTTCGCGTACCGTCTCGCGCGCAGAATACGGAATCTTCTGCTGCGCATAGGCAGCTTCACCGGGGTTGCGCACGCTTCCTGCATTCGGGCTGCTCTGACCGGAATAGCCTTGCTGCGCCGGTGCCTGTGCACGCGGGCCGGAGAGGCCCGTGCCGGCGCTTTCCGGCCCGGCAGCTAGAGGCGACTTCACCGGCAAGCTGCCTGATGCGCTCACCGGAGTGAGGGAGCCGTTAGCGTCCGAATTTCCGGTGTGACCGGCTGGGCCGGGATCCTGCGTCAGCGGGACTTCCCCGCCGTCCATGAGCCCGTCCATCGGACCGGCCTGCGGGGCCGGGCTTTTGGAGAAGTGAAATTGCTCCTGAATAAACGATCCTTTATCCTTACCGCCGATGCTCTGCTTAACCGGCTGCGGAATGAGCACTTCCTGCCGGAGCACCTGATGGATGCTGCTCTCCACGAACGGGAACAGCTCCTGCTCTTTGCTGAAGCGCACCTCCAGCTTGGCCGGATGCACGTTGACGTCCACCAGGGACGGATGCATCTTGACTTCCAGGACGGCGAGCGGGTAGCGGTTGATCGGCAGCAGCGTATGGTACGCCCGCTGAATGGCCTGATTCAGGCCGTAGCTGCGGATGTACCTCCCGTTGACGATGATCGAGATCCCATTCCGGTTCGAACGGGTCCAATCCGGACGGCTGACGTACCCGTCGATCGTAAAGTCGAGGTTCTCCGCATGGATCGGCAGCAGTGCCTTGGCGGCCTGCCGGCCGTATATGGCGGCGACCACCTGCAGCAGATCCCCGTTCCCCACGGTCTGCAGCAGCACGTTTCCGTTATGCCGCAGCGTAATCGCGATCTCCGGATGCGACAGGGCGATGCGGTACATGTAATCGGAAATATGCCCCAGTTCCGTCTGGATCGTCTTCATATATTTCAACCGTGCCGGCGTGTTGTAGAAGAGTTCCCGGACCGTCAAGTCGGTTCCCTTCGGCGCCGCCGTGTCCTCTTCGGTCACGAGCCTGCCGCCTTCGATGACGATTCGCCGCCCGAGCCCGTTATCGGCGCTCGCCGTGACCAATTCCACTTTGGCCACGGCGGCGATGCTCGGCAGCGCCTCGCCGCGGAACCCGAGGCTCGTGATGTTAAACAGATCCCTGCTGTTTTCGATTTTGCTCGTCGCATGGCGGTAAAAGGCGGTGCTAACGTCTTCCGGCTCGATCCCCGAGCCGTCGTCGGTTACGCGGATGCTTTCAAGCCCGCCCTCCTCTACCGTGACTTCGATTCGAGAGCTTCCGGCATCAATGGCGTTCTCCACCAGTTCTTTCACAACCGAGGCGGGACGCTCAACCACTTCGCCGGCCGCTATCTGGTTGGCTATGTGCTCGTCCAAAACGCGAATTTTCGCCATACCGTTCCCCCATTTCAAAAAAAGATATGAACGGACAATCGGCCTTGTCCCACTTGTTTACAGATCCTTTGCCTTCATTTTCAGCTCGTTCAGCAGCTGCATGGCCTGCAGAGGCGTCATGTTCATGACGTCGGCGCTCTTCACCGATTCCAGGATTTGCGTTACCGCTGGATGAACCGGCTGCGGTTCAGGAGCGGCAACACTTCGCTTCACCGGCTCCAGCTCCTCATCCCCGAATATCGAGAGCTGTACGACTTCCGCAACGCTTGACTCTCCCCGGCCTGAAGCCGTCTCCTGAACGGAAGCTCCGACGGCCGGTTCGGCGTGCCCTGCTTCCGCATCCGTCAGCGAACGTTCCCATTCACCAGCATCCGCCCGCTCCCTGAGCTGTACCGGCGGTTCAGCCTTGGTCGCTTCTGCGGCCGCAGCGGTCTGGGCCGCGCTTTCCTCAAGGCCCTGCAGCAGCGTGTATGCCCGTCCAATAATGGACGACGGCAGCCCGGCCAGCCGGGCGCAGTAGATGCCGTAGCTGCTGCCGGCAGGCCCGGCGATCAGCTTCCGCAGGAAGTGAACCTTATCGCCGCTCTCCTGCACAGCCATGGAGTAATTGCGCAGGCTCTGCAGGCTGTCCTCCAAATGCGCAAGCTCGTGAAAATGGGTCGATACGAGCGCCTTGCAGCCGATCGTATCATGGACATATTCGATCACCGCCTGGGCGATGGCCATGCCTTCGCTGGTCGACGTGCCCCGCCCCAGCTCGTCGATAATGATCAAGCTGCGCGGCGTCGCTTTTTCGGTCATGACCTGAATGTCGGCCATTTCCACCATGAACGTGCTCTGGCCGCCGATCAGATCATCCGCCGCTCCGATCCGGGTAAAGATCCGGTCCACGAGCGGAATTTCCGCCGCCTTGGCCGGCACGAAACACCCGATTTGCGCCATGATCGAGATCAGCGCCACCTGCCGCATATACGTACTCTTTCCTGCCATATTCGGCCCAGTAATGAGCAAAATCGCCGCTTCCTCCCGGGTCAGCCGGGTCCCGTTGGCAATGAAGGAGGCGTCCTTCATCACCGCCTCGACCACCGGATGGCGCCCGTTCTCTACGACCAGGTCATAACCTTCGGTCAGCTTGGGTTTCACAAAGCCCTGCTCCGCGCTGACGGCTGCCAGCGACTGATAGACGTCGGTGACGGCGACCTTCTCGGCGAGTGCCTGCAGCCGCGGGATTTCCGCGCTCAGCCGGTCCCTTAGTCCGCTGAAGAGGGAATATTCGAGGTCCACCATTTTGTCCTGGGCTTCGAGAATGAGCCCCTCTTTCTCCTTCAATTCCGGCGTTACGAACCGCTCGGCATTGGCCAGCGTCTGCTTCCGTTCGTACCGGCCTTCCGGGAGGGTGCCCAGATTCGATTTGGTCACTTCAATGTAATACCCGAACACTTTGTTGAATCCGACCTTCAGCGAGCGGATGCCCGTCGCTTCACGCTCCTTGGCCTCAAGCTCGGCGATCCAGCGTTTGCCGTTCACGCTGGCTTCTCTGAGCTCGTCCAGATGATCGTGATAGCCCGGCTTGATCAAACCGCCGTCCCTCACAGATACGGGCGGATCGTCGACGATCGCCGCGCCGATCGCTTCATAAAGATCGCGGCATTCGTCCATCTCCGCCGCCAGCTTCCGCAGGGTGGAAGACGCTGACGACGCGCACAGCTCCTTCAAGGAAGGAATTTGCGCCAGCGACAGCTTGAGGGCGTTCAGGTCCCGCCCGTTCGCATTGCCGAAAGCGATTCTTGCGACCAGCCGCTCCAGATCGTAAATGTCTTTCAGCGCAGCCCGCAGGTCTTCCCGCAGGATAAACTGGTTGTAGAGATGCTCCACGGCTTCCAGGCGCTCTTCGATCGGCCCGCGGTGCAGAAGGGGCTTGTCAATCCATCTGCGCAGCAGCCGGGCCCCCATCGACGTTTCGGTCCGGTCCAGCAGCCAGAGCAGCGACCCTTTCTTGGATCGGTCGCGCACCGTCTCGACGAGCTCCAGGTTTCGCCGCGTGAACGGATCGAGAATCATGTAATGGCCGGGTTCATAGGGCGAAATTTGCGTCAGCTGGCCGAGCGAACGCCGCTGCGTCTCGCTCAGGTATGAAATAAGCACGGCCACGCATGCCTGCCGCTCCGGATCAAGCCGGGCCCAGGCCGATTCGCCGAACTGCGCGCGGACCGTCTGCTCCTCCCTTTTCTCCCATGACGTGTAGACGACCGGCCGGCTCCACTGGAGCTGTTCCGCCTTGATCAAATCCAGCATCTTCGGGTCCCCGATCACTTCCGCCGGTTCGTAGATGCCGATTTCGTCGCGCAGCCACTCCACGGATGCGGGCATGGAAGTCACGTACAGCTCGCCTGTCGTCAGATCGCAGGCCGCCAGCGACATCATGCGGTCGGTCTCGGTCACGCATACCAAATAGTTGTTGGATTTGTCAGCTACGTTTTTGCCTTCCATGATCGTCCCCGGCGTCACGACGCGGACGATGCCGCGCTTGACCATGCCTTTGGTCACCGCCGGGTCCTCCAGCTGCTCGCAAATGGCTACTTTGTAGCCCTTCTCGATCAGCCGCTGTATGTAACTCTCAGCCGAATGGTAGGGAACCCCGCACATCGGGATTTTTTCGTCCCCGCCGCCTTCCCGGCCGGTTAACGTAATTTCCAGTTCCCGGGAGGCCTTTAAGGCGTCCTCGAAAAACATTTCGTAAAAATCGCCCAGGCGGAAAAACAAAAACGCATCCTGGGCTTGCTGCTTGATTTCCAAATATTGTTCAATCATTGGCGTATACTTGGCCATGAGGTACCTCCAGACTTCACTTGTGCTCACGCCCTATTATAACAGAAAGTAAGTGGGCGGGAATCAAGGTTCGACCGGAATGTTCCACAGCGGCCGGATATCCCTGCTCTCGTTCCACGTTGTTCCCCGCTCGATATGCGCCAGGAGCGGTTCGATAGAGCCGGCGTAATTGCCGTAATCCGGCAGCTGCCGGATCTCACCGAACAGCGGCCGAACAGCTGGCTTCAGCACCTCGCGGTCACCCCGGTAATACGCCCGGTGCACCCGCTCGCTCGCGTCCAGCGGCCGCATCTTCAGCGCTCTGTAATGGCTGACGATCAAATAGGAGAGGTACACCACCCCTTTGGCCAGCAGGGGAGACACAAGAAAGCTCGGCAGCGTGCGGTATTCGAAGCCGCCGTGCGGCTGGCGGCGAAAGTCGCCCAAATAGCCGTATTTGGGCCGCCGCGCCCGGCTGTTCTCGTCTTCGAGCAGTGAGACGGGCAGCGTCAAGTAGTTATCCAGCGCCCGCAGCAGCTCCGGGGTAAGCACAATGCCGCTGAAATGCAGATGCCCGCCCAGCGGCAAACCGGGTCTGGGCATGCCCCCCGCCTGCCAGATGAGCGACCGGTCCCCGATCATCCGGCCGGCGGCCTGCATCGTGAACATCAGGCGCTTGAGCAGACCGGTGGGGTCCCCGCTTGGATCCGGGCGAAGCTCGGCGATGGGGAAGGTCGTAAAGCCCTCGCCGTGGACGGCGTCGCAGCCGACCTCCCCCTCCCGGTCCAAAAACCGGGATGCGGGAACCATCTCGTTGCTGCCCGCATCCACAAGCACAAACTCCGGATCCATGCCCATCACGAGGCGGATCCCTTCCTCCTCTTCCCGCCGCAGCCGGCGGGCAAGCTCCGTCTCCGCCCGGTCATAACGTGCCTTGATGCGCGGATCTTTGAGTCCGGAGGAAGGCGTGACACGCTCAACGCCGAACTTCCGCTCTCCGGAGGAAGCCAGCACGACTTCGCCCGAGTCCAGACCAAGCGTATAAAGGGCCCGCACCGCCGCCTTCTCCAGGCGGGCATACAGCCCGATGAGCGGTGCCTCACCCGCGTGGGCCGAACCGACGGGAACACGCAAGCCGTCTGCGCTTCCCTCGACGCGCTTCAAGTCAACGGCTTGCAGGCAAGTGACGTTAACGGCGTATCTTCGCCGGTATCGGGCGGACTCCCGGGCAGCCGCGTCCTCTTCCGGCAGCAGGAGGGAGCTGATGCCGGAACGGACCAGACGGGCATGCTTGACCCGGTCGGGCCAGCCGGCATACCGGGCTTCTTTTTCCTCCTCTGTCACCCTCATCCCCCCCTCACTCGCTGAAAATAAAATAAAAAAAGGAGGGCATCCGCCCTCTTCGCCGCCGCTCTCCCGGCATATAGTACATCATACCTCTTTTCCTTGCTCTACGAATTACAGCTCATCATCAAGGGAATCGGGATCGAGATCCTCATAGTCCCCATCGTCGCCATCGAATTCGAATTCTTTGTCGTCGTAGTCGCCATGGCCGCGGCTGCACACCAAAACACGCACCTTGGTCTCGGCGACGAGCTCGACCGCAAATTCCCGCTCCACGCGGATGATGACATTGCCGCCTCCCGAAGAGACACTGGCTTCAACGCAGCTCGGCTCCTGCGTGGCCTCCGCAGAGACTTCGACGGTTGAAGCCCGGTGTTTCGGATCCAGGTAAGACAGCGGTACGAATTCTACATAAGATACCGTTTCTTTGGCAACGTCAGTTTGGGAGTTTTTGTCGTAGGAATACCAGATGTTGCAATCGTAAGTACCAATAACTTCAATTCCGTCGCCTGCGGCAACCGCTTCGTACTGATGGTTTATAATCCATGCCCCCAAAATACTGGTAGGATTATGAGGCGGAGTCACGGTATGTGTTACGGTAGAGAACTTACGACCCTTGCCGCAGATCGCTTTCGTGATGATCTCTCTACATTGATGTTTATCGCTTAATGACATCTTTGAACCTCCTCCATACAATCATTCACTTAAGTGTATGCAGGACATAGGCATTTGTTGATTAAACGAGCATAAATGAATGAAATATTATTGTGATCGCCCGGCTAGAATAGGAATAATGCTATGACGCGAGCGCCGAAATACCTTGGCTGGCCTGCATTTTACGGCCCTTATAATCTAGTCTGAAACTTTTCGTCACTCTACTTTATGCGGCTTTCATTGTATAAAAACCCCTTGGCAGCTGCCAAGGGGTTTCTTTGCGTTTTCAGGACTCGGCAGAGGGTTTTCGCAACTTGCCCGGTGCCGGCGTCTTATTTTTTTTCGCGATTTTCAAATATTGTCCCAGCTCACGAATCAGCTGCAAAATGGCCGATCTGACTTCAAACTCCTCCCGCGTCGCCGGAAGCTCCATTTCCTTAAATTCCTTCTCGAGGGCGACCAGCAGCTTCTCCGTGCGTCCCGTGTAGTTTTCCTCCGTTACGTCCCGGCTGAGCTGTTCGAACAGCTCGGCCACGTCATCCGCCTGCGGGAGCTTCTGATAGACGTGGGAAATGAGCTGCAGCATATTTTGGATCGACTCCAGCTGCTCTTTTCTCATATAAAAATAGATGGTCCACGACTCGTCAGGGTGCAGCACCTGGTTTTCCATCTCCCGGCTCGCGGCTTCCTTGCCGCTCTGAATCGCTTTTCCCGCGGCGATGAGTTCATGCCCGTCCCATACGTAGGAAGGGTCGCGAAGGGTTAGTGCGATCTGTCTGAAGATTTTTGAAAACTGCTCATCCACCCGCCTGCGGATCGACGTCATTTGCTCAGAAGCCGGGGGCATGTACACCATGTTGACGAGCATGGCCGAGCCAAGCCCGATCACGAGCAGCTCAACTTGCGTCACGATGACATCCGTGCTGACTTCCGCACTGCCAAAAACCCGGAACACTACGACCGAGCTCGTAACGATGCCTTCCTTGAAGTTCGCCCGGGTGATGGCCGGAAAGGCGATCAGAATATATATCGCGAGCACCCAGTAATGGAAACCAAGCAGTTCAAATAAAATGCAGGCAAAGAACAGTCCAAGCAGCGAGGCGAAAAAACGTGCGGATACCGTCTTCAGGCTCCTTTTTCGCGTCACATCGACCCCGAGCACGGCCAGGATCCCCGCCGACAGCGGTCCCGTCACGCCGCACGCATCCGAGACCAGAATGGCCATCAGCGTCGCAATAGCCGTTTTAATAATACGAAAACCCATGAAACCGCCTCTCTCTATACATGTTGACGTATTTCATGGTACTTGATTTTGATGCTTCACACAACGTGACATGGATATGAAATTTTCAGAAATACATTCAATGTTAATCAAAAGCCGGTGAGGCTGCGGTCCGGGAAAGGGCAAAGGCTCTATGCCACAGCAAGTATATCCGCACCCATCTTCTCTTTCCCGTCCCTGCAGTCCCGGCCCTTCCAGGCTGCTCCCTACTGCCGATGCGCAAGCAGCTTTCTTTCAATATAAACGACCAGCTGGTACATAGCCGTGGCGACGACCGCGATGATCATCAGGCTGGCAAGTACCAGCGTAAAGTTGAACACCTGGAATCCGTAAATGATCAAATAACCGAGACCTATTTTTGCGACAAGAAACTCGCCGACGATCACGCCGACCCATGCCATGCCCACATTGACCTTGAGCGTGGAAATGATGGTCGGAAACGACGCCGGGAGGATGACCTGGTTGAATATCTGCCTCCGGGTTCCACCAAACGTGCGGACGACCTTGACCAGGTTC
Source organism: Paenibacillus sp. PSB04 (assembly GCF_025809195.1). Taxonomy (NCBI): domain Bacteria; kingdom Bacillati; phylum Bacillota; class Bacilli; order Caryophanales; family Paenibacillaceae; genus Paenibacillus; species Paenibacillus sp. PSB04. The sequence continues at coordinate 4,201,248 of NZ_CP081301.1, read as the reverse complement.
GGGTCCACTTCCTTGAATGCGTTATAAACGACCAGCGTTGTCACAATGACGGTAATCGACAGCGTCGTAATGGTGATGGCCATAAAGCCTGCCCCAAACATCACGATGAAGATCGGACCAAGCGCCACCTTCGGCATGCTGTTGAACACGACCATATACGGATCCAGCACTTTTGAAAGAAACGGCGACCACCAGATTAAGACAGCAAGCAGCGTCCCAACGATCGTTCCCAGCAAAAATCCGACGACTGTCTCGCCTACCGTCACGCCCAAATGTCCCCACAGCTCTCCGCTGACCGCATCCTTCCAAATTTGCGCGAATACCTTGCTCGGATAGCTGAACAGCAGCACGTCGATCCATTTCAAACGTCCGGCGACTTCCCACAAGGCAAAGAACAGCACCAGAATGGCCATCTGAACGGACAGGACCTGTGTCCGCAGCTTACGCTGGCGGCGCAAATGAGCTTGATGCAGAGCATCGAGGCTGGAACCCCGGTCCCTCCGGATCACTTCATCCGATCTAAGCACACTATTCATACGCGCCGCCTCCCTTCTTCCATATGTCAGTCTTCCTCCGACTCCATCTCGCGCCAGATTTCGTGAAACAATTCATTGAAACCTTCCTCCTTTCTGGCATAGAAAGGCTGTGTCTCCCGGATGTGCCCGGGCACTTCAAAGGTACGGCGGATTCGGCCGGGATTTTTACCCAGCAGAACGACCCGGTCGCTGACGGCCACGGCCTCGGATAAATCGTGCGTGACCAGAATGGCCGTCTTGTTCTTTTCCCGCAGCGTCCCGGCAATTAAATCTTCAAGCTGCAGTTTGGTCTGATAGTCAAGCGCCGAGAAGGGCTCATCGAGCAGCAGCAGTCCGGGATCGGTCGACAGCGTCCGTACCAAGGCAACCCGCTGCCTCATCCCACCCGACAGCTGCTGCGGGTACAGGCTCCCCGTTCCTTCCAGTCCCATTTCGTCAAGCAGCTGCGTCAGGTGATCCATCGATTCCCGCTGCAGGCGCCCGGTTACCTCAAGCCCGATGGCCGCGTTCTGAAGGATTGTGCGCCAAGGGAACAAATAATCCTGCTGCAGCATATACCCGACATCCGGGGAAGGCCCCTCCACCTTCCGCCCATAGACAAGCACCTCACCGTTCGTCGGATGCAAGAGCCCGGCGATCATGGACAGAATCGTCGTTTTTCCGCATCCGCTCGGTCCGACCAGGCTGATGAACTCTCCGGGATGTACCGTCAGATTCAGTCCTTCGACAGCAAGCGAAGCTTCTCGGTCGTTAACGTATACATGCGTCAAATTTTTAAGTTCGACTACCGGCTCCATGCGCACGATCTCCTTTCCCTAACCATTATTTCACGGACGATTTGGCCTTTTCGGCAAAACTGTTGTCCACGATGGCGGAGGCAGGCACCTTCTCTTTCAGTTCGCCAGCCTGATTCATGACGTCCAGCAGGTTGTTCCACTCCGTCTCATCCACGACGGGATCTGTCGCGTACGTTCCCTGATCCTTATACCGTTTGACCGCCGAGACAACGATATCCTTATCGGTGTCCTTAAAATAAGGAAGAATGACGTCGGCGATCTCCTCGGGGGTGTGCTGCTGGACCCAATTTTGGGCTTTCTGAAGCGCGTTCGTAAATTTCTGAACCGTCTCGCCGTTCTTCTTGATAAAGCTCTGCTTGCTCATAAAGACCGTATAGGGCAGATGCCCGCTCTCCACTCCGAATGAGGCGACGACATGCCCTTTGCCTTCTTTTTCAAAAATCGAGGCCTGCGGCTCAAACAGCTGCACGTATTCGCCCGTTCCGGACAAAAACGCCGAAGCAATATTGGCAAAATCGATGTTTTGGATCAGGTTCAGATCCTGATGCGGATCGATGCCATGCTTTCTCAGCGTAAACTCACCGGCCATCTGCGGCATGCCGCCCATGCGCTGACCGAGGAACGTTTTCCCTTTCAGCTGATTCCAGTCCAGCTCTCCTTCATCCTGCCTTGAGACGAGGAACGTGCCGTCCGTCTGCGTCACCTGACCGAAGTTGATCACGGGATCGTCCGAACCTTGCTGATATACGTAAATCGAGGTCTCGGATCCGACCAGGGCCACATCGATGGCACCCGAGAGCAGTGCCGTCATCGTTTTATCACCGCCGGGAATCGTCTGCAGCTCCACATCCAGTCCTTCTTCCTTAAAAAAGCCTTTCCCAAGCGCCACATATTCCGGAGCGTAAAATACCGAGCGCGTCACTTCGCCGATTTTGACCTTCACGTCACCCTTGCTTCCGGAGCAACCGGACAGCACGGCTGCGCAAAGGAGAACTGCCGCAAGCACCAGGGCGAATCCACGTTTACCCTTTCTCATTGTCATTGTCCTCCATCCTTCTTCGCGTTCCAGCCATATGCCATCTTATGCATGCGCCCAGCAAAGGGTTAAACATGGCCACGGACGAACACAAAAATACCCCCGCCATTTCCTCAAGCAGCCTCGGGGCTTCTTTACGGAAGTGACAGGGGTGCTTCTGTGCTTACGCTTGGATGGTTGGATCTGATGTCAAGCGTTCCTGCGCTGCATTACAATTGATAAATTTCCTTATACTTCGTTTCGAGGTATTCGGCCAAATAGTCCGGGTTCAGCTCTTCGCCGGTCACCTGCAAAATGATCTCGGACGGCTTGCGGCTCTTGCCGTAGCGGTAAATCTTCTCCGTCAGCCATTCGCGGATCGGTGCCAGGTTGCCTTCCTTAATATGCTGATCCAGCTCTGGCATCTCCTTGCGCAGCGTGTTCATGATTTGCGCAGCATACATGTTGCCGAGCGAATAGGAGGCGAAGTAACCGAAATCCCCGCCGGACCAGTGCACGTCCTGCAGGACGCCCAGGCTGTCGCTTGGCGGCGTAATGCCGAGGTACTGCTCGTATTTCTCGTTCCATACCTTAGGCAGATCCTTGACCTCAAGCCCTTCATTAAACAGCATCTTCTCGATTTCATAGCGGATAATGATGTGCAGGTTATACGTCAGCTCATCAGATTCGATCCGGATCAGGGAGTTCTCCACGCGGTTGACGGCCCGGTAGAAATCATCCAGCTGCACGTCCTTCAGCTGCTGCGGGAAATGCTGCTGCAGATCGGCATAGTAGCGTTCCCAGAAGGCGCGGCTGCGTCCGATCATATTTTCCCACAGGCGGGACTGCGATTCGTGAATGCCCATGGACGTTCCTTGGGCGAGCGGCGTTCCGGCCAGCTCCTTGCTCACGTTTTGCTCGTACAGGGCGTGGCCGCCTTCATGCAGGGAGCTGAACAGCGCGCTCGTTACGTCGTCCTGCAAATAATGGGTCGTAATCCGCACATCTCCCGGGTTCAAGCCGGTCGCAAACGGGTGTACGCTCTCATCGAGGCGCCCGGCTTCGAAATCGTACCCCATTTCGCCCAGAATGAAGCGGCTCATCTTCGCCTGCTGCTCCTGCTCAAACAGCTGGTCCAGGAACGACGTATCCGGTTTGTTCGGAGATGCCGCAATCGCCTCCACGAGCGGCACCAGCCGGTCACGAAGCTTGCTGAACACCTGGTCCAGCTTCTCAACCGTCATATCCGGCTCATAACGGTCCAGCAGCGTGTCATATGGCGTTCCTTTGACGCCCCAATATCCGATGAATTCCTTCAGCATGCCCACGAGCTTCGTCAAGTTCGGCTCCAGCATGGCAAAGTCGCTCTTCGCCTTCGCTTCCTCCCAAATCGTCTGGGAATGGGATGACAGCACCATAAATTCCTGAAACTTTTCCGCCGGGATGCTTTTGTTCTCGTCATATTCTTTTTTACACTCGTCAACGATCCTTCTGGAAATATCGTCCAGGCCCTCATATGTATCAGGACGGGTCAACGCCTCCAAATACGAGCCCATTTCATCCGAAATTCGGAGTTTGAAATCTTCCGCCGACAGCATCCCGATCACCTCGGAACGCTGCTCTGCTCCTTTACGAGGTGCGCCCGTCCGCAAGTCCCAGTGCATCAAGCCGATGGCCTCGTCATAGCTTCTGATTTTGCGGACCAGTCCGAGAAATGAGTCCAATGTCGCTTTTGCTTCTTTTTCCATAATTAGGTTCACCTCACGCCGAATTTTTTCTTCCTTCTTGATGATACTTTTACTGGAAAGTATAATCAATATTTAATAGACGCTATTATCCTTTTTACATAGGGAAGGAGCCTGAAACCCGCCGTGGTTATCCAAGTTACCGAAACTGCCAAAAAGCATATCGAGTCGCTTGCCGGGTCGGAGTCAGCCATCATCCGGCTTGCCTACGATTCCGAAGGCTGCGGCTGCGGCGTCAACGGGCTGCCGGCACTCTGGATCGTTTCCGCCAAAGAAGCCGATGATGTGGAAATACAGAGTCATCATCTGCATTTTATTATTCACCGCCTGCAGGCGGTTTTTTTCGAAGAGCATCTATACTTGGACTCCGAAAAAAACTATCCATCGTTCCGGCTTTCCGGTGACGGGCAGCTGTACGGTCAAAATATCAGGCTAGTGGATAAGCGTTGACGCCTTACATCATGCATCATTACCCAACTATGGAAGGAGCAATTCATTATGACAACCGTTTCGCAGATTTTGGAGTTCAACCAGCAGTTCGTAGAAAGTAAAGAGTACGAAAAATACATTACCGGCAAGTTCCCCGAGAAAAAGCTCGTCATCGTCACCTGCATGGATACGCGCCTCGTAGAGCTGCTGCCCAAAGCGATGAACGTCCGCAACGGCGACGTGAAGCTCATCAAAAACGCCGGTGCGATCATCTCGCATCCGTTCGGCAGCGTCATGCGGAGCGTTCTCGTCGCTCTGTATGAACTGAAAGCTGACGAAGTCATCGTCGTCGGGCATCTGGACTGCGGCATGGCGGCGCTCAACGCAGACGTCATGATCGAGCATATGAAGGAGCGCGGCATCTCCGATGAGGTGCTGTCGACGCTGGAGAACTCCGGCATCAATCTGAACGATTGGCTGCGTGGATTCGATAACGTACAGGAAGGCGTAAAAGGAACCGTGGGCCTGATCAAAAATCACCCGCTTCTCCCGCCGGGCTGCAGCGTTCACGGCATGGTCATCGATCCGAAAACAGGCCATCTCGAGCTGGTTGTCGACGGTTACGATAAGTAGAATACCCTTGGATTTGCAAAAACACGGATGATCATCATCCGTGTTTTTTCTATTTTGTGAACAGCGGGCAGCGGTCCAGCGCCGAACCGGCTCCTTTAAACTCGATTTACCAGTGTTAGACGAACATCATTTTCTTTTTCCGTTCCGGTCCATGTTTTTCAGTCATGAGCTCAGGTTGAAAACCATACAGTTTAAGTGTACACTTTGGTTGAAAAGACCATCTCACGTATAGGAGATATGCTAATGAATACACTTTCCTATGGACTACTAGCTTTCCTTGCACGGGAACCCGGATCAGGATATGATGTGATGCTCAAGATTCAGCCGTTCTGGCAGGCTAAGCACAGCCAAATCTATCCGCTGCTGGCGCAGATGGAAGAGAACGAGCTGCTGAGCTCCCATTGGGTGAAACAATGCGACAAACCGGATAAGAAGGTATACTCCATTACGGACAGCGGCATCCGCAAGCTCAAGGAATGGATGTACAAACCGCTTCCCGATCCGGTGACCCGCGACGAATTATCGATGAAAACCTTCTGCATGTGGATGACCGACAGGGATAACGCCATCGATATCGTGGAAACCCGCAAATCTTACTTCATCCGCCGGCTGGAATCGTTCCAATCGATGCAGGGCAAAGTGACGGATGAACATAAGAAATTCGGTACCCGGGAGTTTTACGATCACCTGCTGATCCAGAAAGGCATCTTTAATGCGGCAGCCGGCTTGGAATGGTGCAATTGGGTTCTGGGCATATTGAGAGAATGCGATTATTCGGAGCCTCCGGCATTAGTCAAACCGTAAACTGAATGATCTGACATTATTCATCTTTTATCGGCAAAAATTAATTTAATTAATTTTGAAACCTTAAGATATTTGGTACGTAATGTATTATGAGATAGACATGCTTTCACCATTCTCAGGGAGGTATATTTCAAACCATGAAAAAATCTTTACAGAAGTGGATGCTGATTGCTTTGGCGTTTACGTTCTTCTTCGCCGTTACCGTACCGGATAACGCGGACGCCAGACGTGCAGGCGGTGGATTTAAATCCGGCACAAGATCCTACACGAACACGCCGAGCAAGTCGACGCCGAACAGCAACGTCAAAAAGTCGACCAACAACACCTCGAGTACAGCCGGCACAACGGCAAAACGCGGCTTCTTCAGCGGCGGCAGCTTTATGAAGGGACTCATGATCGGCGGATTGGCCGGACTTCTGTTCGGCGGCATGTTCAGCAACATGGGATTCATGGGCGATTTCTTCGGATTGATCATCAACCTGCTGGCCATTTACGTTCTCTTCTCGCTCATCCGGGCCGGATACCGAGCGTACCGCAACCGGAAGCGACCGAATCCGAATGATGGACGGTATTAATCATGTTGATTCTGACCATGGATGAAATCGTGAACGCGATTTGTCTTCATACCGCCGAGCGTAAGCAGATCCGTCCGACGGATGTGCAGGTGGAGCTGAGCTGGGACGAGGAAACGGGATATTCCGCAGAGGTTTGGGCACAGGGACGGAGCCAGTATTTGGTCGAGTCCAACATGATTGAAGCCATCCTGCGTTACCTCTACAGCGAATATAACATTCGGGCTTACCGCGAGCAGGTGACGCTGGATTTGGATGAAGAAATCACGGCTCACGTTGATGTTGAGGTTGAACAGGCGTATTAATTTATACCGAAGGCTAGGTGTCCGTTTTGGATGCCCGGCCTTCTTTTTGATGTCATAAAAACAAAATAAAAAAGGATGCACATTCCGGGAATGTGCATCCTTTTTCTTCATTGCTCCAAAGCAGCCGCTGCCCATCGGCTTCGAAATTACCGGTTCAGACGATACCCGCCGTGGAAGACCGGCCCCACGTATTCGTTGAACTGGTATCCGCTGCGGATGGCCGCCGACACAAAATCCTTGGCTTTGGCCACCGCATCTGCAACAGATAGTCCATTCGCCAGTCCGCCCGTAATCGCCGCGGCGAAAGTACAGCCGGCACCGTGGTTGTAGGCCGGTTCGATCTTGTCCGTCTCCAGGACGGTAAAGTCCTTGCCGTCGAAGAAGACGTCGATCGCACGGTCTCCCCCGAGTGCCTTGCCGCCTTTGACAACGACGTTTTGGGCGCCGAGGCCGTGAATTTTGCGGGCCGCCTCCTTCATGTCCTCGACGCTGGTCAGCTTGCCAAGGCCGGACAGCACGCCGGCTTCAAACAGATTGGGCGTAACCACCGTGGCCAGCGGAAGAAGCAGGTCGCGAATCGCCTCAGCGCTTTCGGGATTCAGCACTTCGTCTTCGCCTTTGCAGACCATAACCGGGTCAATGACCACGTTTTTCTGCTGATTGCTTTTGATCGCCTGCTCCGCTACGCGGACGATGTCCACGCTGCCAAGCATGCCTGTCTTCATGGCGTCCACCGGTCCACCGGCAAAGACCGTCTTCAGCTGCTCCGCAACCAAGGCCGAATCCACCGGATATACGTTATGGTGCCAGTCGTTGTCCGGGTCCATAGTCACGATCGTGGTCAGCGCGCTGAATCCATAAGTGCCGTACTCTTCGAAAGTTTTCAAATCCGCCTGAATGCCTGCGCCCCCGCTGGAGTCGCTGCCGGCAATGGTTAACGTCTTCATAATCTTCGGCATGTGAATTTCCCCTTTGTTCTGCGTGAATGCTTATTTTCTGAAACTGAGTTGATTATACCAGAAAATTGTCGAATGCGTTATTCCTGCGGTCTCCATTTTAGGATGTACCCAAAGCATTCAAAATAGCCGGATCGTTGGCATCCCCTCAACAATAGCTGTATGGAACTGATGAACCTACCCCTGAAAACTTAAAGCAATGCCAATCTATTGCAGCTTTTATCCTTATATAAGCAAGCGATAGAGATCCCCGTGTCTTGTGAGGTTCCTGTCTAGCACGTTTTCTATCTCCACTGCATTGAATATAGCGAACTACTAGAAAAGAGGTGAGACGCTATGCCCCGTCGTGTGAAGGCTGTCCGGCAGCCGGACCTTGTACTGATCAGCTGGTCCAGAAACCCGCTGGTTCCCGGTTCTGCACGCAGAATCGTCGCTGCTCGCGTCATTGGCAGCGCCGCTCCCTGCAGGCAAGACTTAAGACCCAATGCGCTGCTCAGCACTGCATTGGCTTGTCTACAGGATCATGATGTAGGATTTAAAATCGTATTCCGCAAAATGACTTCCGATATCAGCGGGTACCTGCTGCTGCAGCGCAATTAATCTTTTATGAAAGAGGAGGAAGCCGGTTGGCTTCCTCCTCTTTTCAGCTCGTGTATGAATATATCAACATCCAAGATGAAAATTTCAGTCATCGTTGGATCATTTTATTTCCAGCAGTTCTTTCTCTAAACTCTGAAGGGTCGATATTCGTTCTGACGGTGATTGACGGTCAAATAACAGCTGTTCAATAAAATCCCATACATCCTCCAGCTTCCTTCTGATTTGGTAGAACGTCAGTGTCCTGCCATTCAGCGTGAAATCGGGATGAAATTGCCGGTAAATCTGCATAAATTCATTAAAGTAGGATTGGTCAACCACAAACATCAGGTCCGCTTCCACAGGAGCTAGCTTTAGGCCTTCCCAGTCAATTAGCATCAGTTGACGGCGGCTTTGAGGCTGCATTACATTCCAAGGATGGATATCCGTATGACACAGCGCAAGCGGAAGGTGGCTCTGTTTTAGCACGGCTGATAGTTCATCAGCATTGAAGATCATCCGGTTTAACGCTTCAACGTATGGCCCCAGCAGATCATATAGATCGCCTGGAAGACCGGCACCCTTAGTCATCAGGATATTTTTCAAGCTTAATGCAAACGGCAGCTCGAAATTTTCCACGATATTTTCGGACTGAACAGGCAGCTCTTTACCGCAGCTATGCAGCTCGGCTACAATTGCCGCGAGCTGGCAAATTTGTTCGTGTGTTAGCGGTTTGTCCCCAATGGTCTCACCATCAATATAGTCATAGAGGAGATAGATGCCATAATCATCTTCACAACGGTAATGGCCATGGGTCGTCATCATCGGAACAGATATTTTCCCTTGCAGCCCTGTAGACCGCTCAAGCCAATTTGTGATGGGTACATATTGATCAATCCGCGCGGTCCATTTGGGCGTGGAGGATCTGTCTTTTTCATATACCTTCAAAAAGTAGGAGCGGCGGCTTTCCGGTTCCGTCACCTTATAGGCCAGCGCGGCCCATCCGCCCTTCTGCCGGAGAACCTCCACCTGCTCCAGTCCGTAATACTTGCTCAGGATGGCAGTGAACTTGTTCATAAGATTCATTCACCCGTTGTTCCGGTCTTGATCTGACCGAATGATCAATCACTAATGTTACTCGTGTAATACTCTATAATAACCTTGCGGCGGATGATGCCGATAAAGATCTCGTTTTCATCTACGACGGGAACAAAGTTTTGGTCGGCAGCCAACTCCAGCATATCTTCCAGATGCGCATGGATTGAAACGCATTCATTTTTAATCCGGCGCTTAATCTCATGGACCTTGACGGTATCCAAATTTTGAAAGCTCAGCCCGGGGGTATTCTTCATTTTCCACAATAGATCCCCTTCGGCCAGCGTGCCTGCGTATTTCCCCTCTTCATCGATGACGGGGATCGCCGAATACTGGCTTTGCTCCAGCTTGTCCATAGCCTCCTGCATTGTGGAAGAAGAATGAATGTAAGCCACTTTGTCTTTGGGGAACAGAAAATCGGATATTTCCATCGAACAAAAGCTCCCTTCTCATTCAATTTGCGCCGCTGCTAGTGCGTCTGTAGTGGACAGGAGCGATTTGCCGCTCGCTCTGTGCCTTTGTTGTAAGTGTAGCATACTCGAAAAAAAGAAAAAACTTTCGATCCTGCGCAAGACAAATGAAGCCGCGGTCCGCGGACATTCGAAATGGGAAGTGAGCACCTCTAATAAGCAGACAGAGTCCGCATAAGCAAAAAGCCCATTCGGCTTCGATATCTCCATGGAATGGGCACTTTGTTTTGATCATTTTTTTTCGTATACATCGTCAAACTTCAGCGGATTACACTAGTTCTGAAGGGCGGCGGCACCAAGCTTTATTAGTTTGTAAGCTCCGTCCGCAGTGCCAATAAGCAGCGTCTGCCCATTCTGTAAAGGCTGTACGAGTTCACCGGCATTGTAGCTGGCACGGTTAATCACTTTCGTCCAAGTCGCATTCCCGTCAGGACCGATTCCCCAAATCCCTTGTCGGGATACCGTCCCGTGCCAATCCTCATTCACCTTCCCCGTCGCGATAAATCCGCCGTCTGATGCAGGTTGGATATCGTTCACCATGCTGCGGTCAAACGCAGAATCAAGTATCGTTGTCCATTGCAGCGTGCCGCTGCGATCCACCGACAGCGCAAAGCCTGTAGTCAAATACCGGATCGGATCGTTCGGGTTCGGATGGTTATAATAGCCGGCGGCCACGATACTGCCGTCATGTCCTTCGGCGAGCGACAAAACTTCAACGTTCTGGGAATCGTCTGCCACCGCGATCGATTGCTTCCACTTCACTTGACCCGATGGAGCGAATTTGGCCAGCACCACATGCCCCTTCTCCCCATCCCGGTACTCACTGCCGGATACGAGAAACCCTCCATCCGACGTGTGCTGCACGGAATGAATCCGTTCGAAGGCAACGTCTACCAGATCTCCTTCATGCAAGGCTTTTCCCGCTTCGGAAAATACGATCCAATGCAGCATATGGCTATTGGAGGTGCTTCCAGGTGTATCCACTGCAGCCGCATACTTTCCGTTTTTCAGTTGATCCACCGAAACGATATAACTGTCCGCCTTCTCCAGGGTATAAGCCCACTCCTTTTGCCCTTTTTCTCCTACCTTTAATATCTGTGATCCACCTCCAGCGATATACCCCTGATCCTGGGTGTGATGAAACTCCGCGATATATTCAAGCTCATGTTTGGGAAAGCTGATTTCCTTCTTGATTTGACCATAGGCGCCGATCGAATGGACGACAACCTGTTCTCCTTCAATTCCGGCATAGGAAATCGCATTCGTCCCGTGTTCAAAAACCTCACCAGCATGAACATTCAAGTCTGAGTAAGAAAGCATCTCCGGTGGGTTCTGGGCGGACGGCTCCGCAAATACATGGCTGCCGGCGATTATGCCCCATAGGCCAACAGCTGCACCTAACAGCCATTTGCGGACATTCGATGGTTTACTGGACCGTTTAGTGATCGTCATCATCATTTCATCAGCTCCTTGTCAGAATTGGGACCCGTTTCCATTATGGGCGGTGATTCGCTCTCCAACAAGCGGCAAAAGGGCTGGATCGCCCCCCCTGCCAAACTGACCAATACACAAGTACATTTTGACTAATATAAGGTACCTACTCTGCCATCTCCCGGAAATAGAAACGGCTTACGTCCAGTGGATGACGTAAGCCGCAGTAAAAATATTAAAAAGACCGAAAACGTATCTCTAGGTTGTTTAATCCAACGCGCTGTAAACGACGTTGCGGATCCGGTTCGCAATATAAGGCTCGCGGCTCGGCAGCATCTGCTGCATATACACGAGGGTCAAGTCTTCCTGCGGGTCAATCATAACCCAGGAACCGGCCATGCCGGCCCAGCCGTATTCCCCGATCGAGCTGCCTGTGCCGCCCGCTGCCGGATCGATCATCACCCGAACGCCAAGTCCGTAACCATATCCGTTTAAATGCCCCCAATTGTAATCATTCATCTGTTGTGGGGTTAAATGATTTGTCGCCATCAATTGAACGGTCTTTGGACTCAGCAGCCGGTAGCCGTCCAGTTCCCCGCCACGAACGAGAGCCTGTGCGAAACGGGCGTAATCACCGATCGTCGACAACAGCCCTCCCCCGCCGCTCTCGAACCGGCATTCCGGTTGATACGGGGTTTCGAGCGAGTTGTTGGGCGTTAGCGTTCCGTCTTCCGCAAGATTGTACATCACGGCAAGACGATCCCGCTTGCCTTCACTAATCCGGAAAGAGGTGTCTTTCATACCCAGCGGGTCGAATATTTCCCGCTTCAAGTATTGTTCGAACGTCTGTCCGGACAGCACTTCAATCAGCGCCCCGAGCACATCGTGGCTCAGGCCGTACTGCCAGCGTGTTCCGGGATCGAAGGCGAGCGGAACTTCCGCCAGCGCGCGGGTGAAAGCACGCACGTCCATCGACGTCGGAGCTTTTTGATAAATCGGCCCCGTTAACCGCTCCGTTTCCGATCCGCTGCCGCCATAGGTGAGACCGGACGTCATCGTAAAGAGATCCCTGATGCGAATCGGACCCGCTGCTGGGCCGGCCACCATGTTACCGCTTTCATCTTGACGAAATACCGACGGGTTCTTGAACTCGGGCAAATATTCCTCCAGCGGATCATCAAGCAGGTACAATCCACGTTCATACAGTTGGAGAGCTGCTGTGCATGTGATGACTTTCGTCATGGAATATATGCGATAGATGGTGTCCGATTGGATAAGCTGCTTCGTTTCCAAATTCGCATATCCGAATTTCTCATCATAGACCGTTTCACCTCTGCGCATCACCAAACAGGCGCAACCGGCAGGTCCTCCCTGTTCCATATACCTTTTGAACAGCGGGGTCAAACGTTCGAAACTGCTCATAGCCTTTTCCCCTTTCACAAAATGTAGCGCTCCGCAGTGTGTCATCATGCCGCCTCCCGCATTGCTGGGTCAAGAACGCCGACTTGCGGACGCCTATCTCGTTCATATATACCACTCTTTTACTACCCGATTCAACCATCGGTCTTCAACGTTAAAAGCCCTTGTCCATCGTAGGGGACGGATTGCGGTACTCACGGGGCGTAACTCCGTAATATTTGCGAAATTGGTCGGCAAAGTGGTTGTAGTTACCGAAACCGACCTCTATGGCGGCTTCTACCGCCAGCCTCCCGGAATGCTTCATCAGCAAAGCCGCTTGACGGATGCGCATTTGATTGACATGCTGCACAATGGTGCGGCCCGTCTCTGCCTTAAACAAATGTGCCAGGCGTGAAGGGGACAGCCCCACCTCCCGGGCCAACAAATCAACCCTGATCTCCTCCTTCATCCGGCTGGAGAGGATGCCCAGCGTCTGTTCGATTCTGGGATCAAACCGTTTCTTCGTCCGCTGCGCAAGCAGAAGCAGTACTTCACGAATCGTGTTCTCGCACAAGGGCTTCCACAAAACGGATCTGTCGCGCGAATCCTGAAGGACGTTGCGAAACGCCCGCTCGATCCGGTCTTTAATGCGTTCTTCGGACAGCGTTTCAATCAGGATGTCATCTTCGGGCAGATAAGCGTTTTCCGGGAGTCCGGGATAATGGATCCATAAAAAATTCCACCATGATCCGCGGACCGTCCCGTATTCATGCGGCACGCCTGACCGGAGCAGGCCGAGCTGCCCGGCTCCGCACCCCTTCTTTCCGCCGGGTGTCATGAAGTAACCCTCGCCGCTAAGCGTATAGACCAGCAGCCAGTCCCGCATCCCGTCTGGCCGGTGAAGTCTGTAGGTGTCATCTTTTTCAAAATGGTCACCGAATATTGCTGCGCCAGTACCTTCAAGGACGTCTGGTTGACGAATAAACCCTGACACATTCGCACCTCCCCTCATTTCGGATGATAGCAGGATTCCGTGACTTAATAGCAGATTTCAGCCTTCTCCTTAACATAGAGTTACCGTATGCTATTGTCAATCAGTATCCATTACGAATCAGGGAGGGACACCCCATGCAGACGAATCCGCAAGTTTTGACGGAAGAACAGCTGCGAATGTTTGAAACGGAAGGGTATTTAATTGTAAAGGGGCTTTTTCAGCCGGAAGAATTGAGAGACATTGACGCTACCTTCGAAGAGATCGGCAACACCGTCGTACACGGACACTTCGAGCCGGTGCTCGATCAGGAAGCTGGCGATCCGCTGAAGCGATATCCTCGCGTCATGCATCCCCACCGGTTCAACGCTACCGCAAAAAAGTATATGCTGCATAAACCCGTGATGGATGTGCTCGCCGATTTGTACGGCGAGGAAGCATTGGCGGCACAAAGCATGTTTTATTACAAACCGCCGGGCTCACGCGGGCAAGCGCTGCATCAGGACAACTTCTACTTGCAGGTCGAACCGGGTAACTGCATTGCGGCCTGGACCGCCATCGACCCGGCGGATGAAGAAAACGGCGGAATGCTCATCGTTCCCAAAACGAGCGATTATGCACTGGTATGCCCGGAGGAAGCAGACTCCAGCGAATCGTTTACGACTCATCTGGTCAAGCCGCCAAAAGACAGGAAAGCCGTTCCCGCCATCATGGACCGGGGAGACGTTCTGTTCTTCAACGGTAATCTGATCCACGGGTCTTACCGCAACAAATCGCAGAATCGTTTCCGGCGTGCTTTTATTTGCCATTATGCCAACGCTTCCGCTACCCAGATCAGTTCATTTTATCGGCCGTTGTTCCGCAGGGACGGAAGCGAGGTCGATCTCGATGTCAATCCGGACGGCGGTCCTTGCGGCATCGAATTCGGCACCGCTTACCCGCACTAATGAATCAATGAATTTTTCATGTGGCAAACAAGCGTGCAGGATGAATTACGAGATTAGCAGCCGTTCTGGCCACGCTGACAGGGGCGGTATTCACAGCGGATCCCCCCAAGCAAACGCTTGGAGGGTCTGCCCCTTCAGTTCCGCGAAATCACGATACGATCGGTATCAGTATATCTGTAATTTCGTTTCGTCCTTGATCGGTGCATAAATATCATAATCAAAGTAGTCGATGTCATCGGCAGGAATCTCAAAGGGATTTACCGGTTGAAGCCGGTTCATTTCATAACCAAATGAGCCATCATGTACATCCCTTTCATAAGGCCCTTGCTCAAACCAGCCGAACAACGCGCCGTACGCTTCTTCCATATGAGTTCGATTCCCACGGACGGTGAGCTTGGCATAGCGTTTCGCCGGAATGGTGATTTGCTGAAGTTCTGCAGGCAGTCCTTCGAAATGGTCCACCACCATGCCGACCCATAACGTGGTCACTTCCGTTGACCACTGCCACTCCGGAATAAATACGTATCCATGCTCCCGATCCGCAACCCCAGGGTGATGTTTAAGCCTTGCAGACACTTGGGCCCAGGCATCCCGCACAAGGCGTCCGTCTCTCGGAATTTGCAGCACGGCCGCCTTCAATTCCGGCCTTTCCACGATTTCTATGTTCATGACTACACCCCCGTATGCTCCTGGCAAATCATGATCGTGTTGCCGTCCTCATCCCTGATATTGAAGAAGGATACTTGCGGAAGCCGCTGGATGCCGTATACGATGTCGAAACCGATCTCCTGCGCTTCCTTTGCGGCTTGATCGATGTCATATGTACTTAGTTTAAAAAGAACCGGCCCCTTCTCGGCTATAGGAACATCCTCCATACCGTTGGAATCCAGCATGAGCTCTGAACCGTTGTCAAGACGAAACACATGAAGATGGCGATATCGGTCCTGTTTCCGCACCTCAAGCCCCAACAGCTGTGAATAGCGTTCCACCGCGCGGTTAAGGTCCCTCACCCATAAAAATACAGATTGGATATGAGGATCGATGCTGCAGTGGGCACGGCTTCCGTCCACGCCGCCGAACGCCAGATGATATCCGTCCGGATCTTCGACCACAAACTCCTTCCATGGGCCGCCATCCGCAAAAATCGTCGGCTCCATGGCGAAGACGGCCCCTTTGGACTTGAACTCCTCATACAGACTGTCCAGCGCTGCCCAGGTGTCAACGTAAGCCGAGACGTCGATTCCGAGTTCGGAGCCGGGTTCCGGAGGATTGGGATAAATCCGGGCAGGATCCGGTGATTGATGAAGCTTGAGCGCAAGCCCGGATAATCCGTCACGCTGGGCCCACCAATCTGTCACGTCAAAGCCGAGCACGTCACGGTAATAGGCTCTGGATCGGGCCACATCCGAAACGGATAACACGGTTAGCGAACTGCTGATTTGTTTTGGCATGCCTTCAATGTCCTTCCTCGTTCATTTGTGCAATGATGATCCGGTTCCCATCTGGGTCCAGAAGGGCAAATTCGCTCAGGTCAGGGAAGATTTGCGGTTCACCGGCCAACTCAAAGCCGTTAGACTTTACAAATTGGAGTGCCCCGTCAAAATCCTCTGTTTCGAAATAAAACAGCTCCGAAAACGACTCCCCGTTCAGATGACGGTTATGGTCAAGCAGAAGCGCGGCACCGGGTGCCGTCGGAACGGAATAAATCCGCTGCTCGGCGGCCGCTTCATCATATTCCACACCAAGCAGTCCCGAGTACCACCGGGCAGCCGCAGGCATATGCTTCACGTCAACAAATACGCCGCCGATTCTCGGCAAAATCGGACTTCGGCTTAATCCTGCCAATGATGAGTCTTCCTCGCGGTTCTCGGCCCAGCATGCCATCTGTACGTTCCCCTCCGGATCGCGGAAGTTAAAGTATGCCATCGGCCCGTGTCTTTCCGGTTCAGAGAGAGGCGTGCCTTGTTTCCGAATAAAAAGGTATGCCGCGTCAATATCCTTGGCAGGCAACATCATGCGCGGCATCATGTCTTCCCTCCAATCCGGATTTTGCCTGTTCCCCGAATTGGAATCCAGGATGAGATGCGTACCTTGAAAATCAAACCAATACACCGGTCCGCCGTTTAACCGTTCTTCCTTGATCGGAAGACCCAGCAGGCGGCTGTACCACTCGGCAGATTGCCGAAGATTCGTGACATGCACAAATACGCTCGCAATTCGGTTCTCGAACGGGATCGCGGTAGTGCGATTCATTTCTTCATGTTGAGACAATTTGAATCAGCTCCTTTTCCGATATACGGATGATTAAACCTTCCGGAGAACAAATGTGAAACCTGTTGACTCCATCCTGTTCCCGGCATGATCCGGCCGGGACGCCTAATTGGGACAGCTGCCGGTAAGCATCGTGAATGCTGGGCGTTTGCAGCGAATAATAAGCCTGGCCGTTCAGCCTCAGCAAGGCTTGACGGTGCAGCTCTTCGTCCATAACAATCATTGTAACAATCGTTTCTCCCCTGCCGATTTTGAGATCCGCCCCCTGCCCCCAATGGTTTACCAGCTCAAAACCAAGCATATCCACGTACCATCGGATCGAGGACTCCAAATCTATAACGGGAAGAAAAACGGCGAGAATCCGGTGAAACATCGGGGGAACCGGTCCGGGAGCCGGTGTGTAGAAGAGCGAATTGCTTTTTTCATGGCAGATCCCGGTCACGTTTCCGTATGGGTCGATCATCTCGCAAACGTTCATGTGATCCGTCTGCATCGTTGACGTGACCGAAATGTTCCTGGAACGAAGCCAGCCGCTGTGCAAATCGTCCCAATGACAATAGAAGTTGAAGCATGGAACGTGGCCAGAGGCGTCCAGGTGGATAAGCGGCTGATAACGCTGGTTTCCGGATTGTTCCGTCAGCGTAAGCAATGTTTCCCCATCTTGTATCCGCAAGTCGATCTCCTTACTGCCTCTGCGCCCGATCCTGAATTCAAACTCGTTGATGTACCATTCCGCAGCCGCCTTGGCATCAGGGACCGGCAGAATGACTCTGTCGATGCATACAAATGAAGCGCCGCCTGATGGCATGAATCTCTACCTCCTCTCTAGCTTAAATGCCCTCACATGTAAATAACGATGAAGCTGCCTGCAACCATACACAATCGCCTAAGATGATGATTAAAATGTTTCGCTCACCATAAAAACATTGCCGTCCGGATCCTGAAAAGTAAAATAAAATCGACCATCTCGGGTCCGGATGTCCGCAATGCGGCAGCCGTTCTCGTACACCTGGAGATAAGCTTCATAAATCATGTGGGGATCATGGCGGATAAAAGCAGCGGCAACCGCTTCAAGAAGCCTGGCGGCCGACTTAGGATCTCCCGGCCGGCTCCGCGGCGCGCATGCATCGCTCCAAATCCCTTCCGGCGTATGGAGCGCCAGCAGGCGCAGCCGTTTGCGCGCCCGGGAAAGGGCAACCTGAACGGCCCCCTCCGCCATGTTGATGCAGTTTCCCGCTTCCTTGGCGGTAAGCCCGAATACGTCGCACAGAAGAACCATGACGAAAGCCTTCGGCTTCAGCCGGTACATCAGCTCTTCCAGCAGATCGCGGGTGATCAGGTTGTCCGCGAAGGGTTCCGGTTCACTTCCGTAAGCCGATTCAAATTGTTCGACCGACATGGTGACGAGCCTCCGGCTGGACCTGCAGCGGTCGATCCAAAGATTGCGGGCCGTGCGAAACATATACGGCTTGCTCAGGGTCATCTCTGGCATTTGTATACACCGGTTCATCAATCTGACCATGGTATCCTGAACCAGGTCCTCGGCCTCCCATTCCCGATGGGTCAGCGATCGGCAGTACTGCAGCAGCTGGGGTCTCACTTCGGCCAATAATCCGGCAAATTCCCCCGGGAAGGAAAAATTAAGGGTTGTTTCCGTCATATAACTCACCTCGCTCCCCTGTCCCAACGTCGCATATGACCTGCCTATTTGGGATTGTTAATAAAAAAGCACCACGCAAACAAATGTTCCTATTCAAGATATTCTATCTCTATTTTGCTTTTTCCTCTTTTTTCTCAAAAAAATATTCTGATCTTGCCCCCTCCCTGTACCGCCTTTCATACAGCCCCCATCGTTTGGAAAAATTTTGATTAATGCAAAATGAAATCGGTCAAGCTAATGGTTGGCAATGAAATATGGATGGAGGCTCAACAGACATGCTTGACTCTAAAACGATCGAGATCGTTCAATCGACTGCTCCTGTTCTTAAGCAGCACAGCGAGCAAATCGGAAAAAAGTTTTACGAATTGTTGTTTGCCAAGGCTCCGGATCTTTACAACCTTTTTAACCAGACCAACCAGAAGCGCGGGCTGCAGCAGGAGGCATTGGGTTATGCGGTATACGCCGCGGGTGAACATATTACGAATCTGGATGCCATCATGCCGGTCATTACCAGGGTCACCCAAAAGCACCGGGCTATCGGCGTAAAACCGGAGCAATACCCGTTGGTCGGAGAGACGCTTCTCGAGGCAGTCAAGGAGGTGCTCGGAAGTGCAGCTACCGATGAAATTATCGGTGCGTGGGGTAAGGCATACGAATATATTGCCGAGGCCTTTATTCAAATCGAACAGGACCTTTATAAAGAAGCAAAAGAACAAGCCGGAGGATGGGAAGGTTTCCGCAGCTTTACGGTTACCCGGAAAGTAACGGAAAGCGACGATGTGACCTCCTTCTACCTAGAGCCTTCGGACAAACAGGCTCTTGCTGGCTTTGAACCCGGCCAATATCTAACGATCAAAGCGCAAGTTCCGGGCGAAAAGTATACGCACATTCGTCATTACAGCCTTTCGGACGCCCCGGGCAAAAGCTATTACCGGATCAGCGTGAAGCGGGAGCGTTCGAACGAGGGGAAGCCGGCCGGGATCGTATCCAACGATCTGCATGACCGCATTCAAGAAGGGGATTCTCTCCTCTTTTCTGCGCCGGCAGGTGATTTCACCATGGACCATACCAACGACCACCTAGTCCTCATCGGAGGCGGTATTGGAGTTACCCCCTTGATGAGCATGATCAATACCGTTGCCGATCAATTTCCAGGCCGCGAAGTAACCTTTGTGCAAGCGGCCGCGAACGGGAACAACCATCCGTTCAGGGAGCATCTTGCCGAGTTGGCCAACAGCCATCCGAACCTCCACTGTTTCACAGCGTATTCTTCTCCAACCGAGCAAGACCTGGGTTCAGGAGGCTTTTCACACAAGGGCTATGTTGATGCGGAGTGGCTCCGCTCCATTCTTCCGTCCGGGCCGGCAGTGTATTATTTCTGCGGATCCGTCTCCTTCATGAAAGCAATCAATCAAGCATTGAAAGAGCTGGAAATCCCTAAGGAGCGCATTCATTATGAAGCCTTCAGTCCGATCGCCATACTGGATGAGGAATAGCGGGGTTTGGGGCAAACGCCTTCAAAACAAACAAGAGCGCGGCACAGGTGCCGGGCTCTTGTTTATGAAAAATACAGAAGGCTAGATTCATGACTCCAAAAAAGTCCAGGTGCCGTGATTCAGTCCTGTTCGCCTTTCTCCTGAACGACCGGCATCATCATGCCGTCGTCCATCCCCATCATCGTCACGCTGGTGGACTCGGGAATCTCATCATGCTGCGTAATATCAACTGGCGTATCGAATAGCGGTTCGGCATATGCCAGATGCGTCCGTCCGCGCGCCAAGATTTGGCGGTAATTCCCGCTGTCGCCCTCGTAGCCGTCATGGTCCCATGGAACAAATGAACGGGCATTGCAGTAATGGCACACATACGATCGGCGGTAACGGTCCGTCGTTCGATTCGGGTAGGAGCGGTGAAACAGGTGTGAATGGAAGAACAGCACGTCCCCAGGCTTTAACGGGACTGGAATCGGGTCCGGATAATGGGACACCACCTTCGACAGCGTGTTGACTTCGTCATCCAGGTGACTGACATGCTCCACGGAATGGAGATCGGAAAACGCCTCCCTGGCGTGAACGTTTCCGCCATGATCTCCCGGCGGCGGATAAATCGGCTCATGGTTGGAGCCGGGAACCACCCACAGGCAGCCGTTCTCTTCATCGGCATTCTCAAGCGCGATCCAGGCTCCGATCAGCGTGTCGGGATGGGTTTTGATGTAGTATGCGTCCTGATGCCATCCCTGTCCCCCTTTTCCGGGTGGATTAAAAAAGATCATGGACTGCAGGGCATACACATCCGGACCTGTAAGCGCCTCAAGCACGTCGAGTATTCGGGGATGCAGCATCAGCTGCTCCCCTTCCGGATAGAGGCGGGAGATCATATGAACCCGCGTTTTTTCGGCGAACTCCGCTTTCAGCGGGTCCTTATCCTCTTCGGATGCCTGTACGCGCTTTCCTTCATTCTCGATCCGCAGCCGTTCAGCCCACGCGGCGTACTGTTCGATTTCTTTCGGATCCAGCAGCCCTCGGACGATGACGAATCCGTCCTTGTGATACTGCTTATACTCTTCCACCGTCACATAATAACGGTCCTCTCTTAGTTTGGCTTTCGGCACATACGTCTGTCCCATGGTTGATCCCTCCACACGCATTGATTACCTTAAGTGTGAAGGATTTCGAAAGCGTTCTCAATGGAGAGGACACGGAAAACGGTGGACGGATTTGATATCCGCTTTACCGGGAATCACTATGATCCAGTACGACAAAATGCCGGTTCAAAGGATACGCGGCCTCCTCCTCTTCGATCACAGCCAAATGACGGAACAACGGATCCGCGAACCGGTCACGAAACTCCAGGGCCGTCATTCCACGGGTTCGCTTGAACATGCGGGAGAAGTAGTGCTCATCGGTAAACCCGACATCGTAAGCGATCTGCTTGATGGTCCGCTCCGCCTGAATAAGGAGCTGTTCAGCTCTCCGGAGGCGGCGTTCCAGCAGCGCCTTCTGAGGCGGAATGCCCATCCAGCGGACGAACATCCGGGTGAAATGCTCATGGGTCCAGCCCGAGCTGGCCGCGATTTCTTCAATGGTAATCTGGCGGTGAAGCTGCTGCTCCATATAGTCCATGGCCCGCATGATGGGAGCAGGCAGCGAAGCGGCCGACATCGACTCGTCTTCCTCGATCGCCTGCCATTCCTCAAGGACACCCATCAGCAAAACGGACGCCCTTCGCTGCCAGCCGGTCGGCTTGATATGCGCGATCTTCAGCATCTGCTTAAGCATGGAGGGAATCAGGCTCCCTCCGGCAATGACCGACCAGTCACGGAAATGTTCCCGATCGTGGTCCGGCCTGCAGAAGGCTTCCCGAAATGCAGCAAATTCGAAGTGAACGAATAAGTGCCTTGTGGGAAGGCTAGGATCAAACCGGTACCGGTGCGGTTCTCCGGGGCAGGTGAACACGACTCCCGGACGGTCCAGCGCAAACGGCCCCCGGTCGATTTCATAAACGGATCGGGTTCCTGCCGGGAAGTATACCAATTCGAAATCGTCGATCGTACGCATCCCGAGAACGGATCCCGGCTTCACGGCGATGTCTCCCATGGCATGAATGACGGGTAATGTAAGCAACGATCCACAACCTCCCTAGTTTCTGGCCCTCTCGCTGCCGGATCGGAACCGCTCGTATTAATAGCATGATACACGATTAAACCGCTCTCTGCAGCCCAAAAAAAGAGAGATGACCGCATGCCCTGCGGCATCTCTCTCTTTAGTGCGAACCCGGGACGGATTCCGCACGCCTTGCCGTGCAGGGTGAGAAGCCCTGTCTAGCAGAGCTTAGCTTATTGCTCCTTGAACCGCTTCCGGCTGCCGATGAGCGGGAACTCACCGATCCGCAGCCGCGCACTACCGTAAGGGATCAGCTCAAGCTCCGCCACAGGCTGACCGTTACAGTCGGGATGAATGGGCGGTGTGCCTGCATTGTTGCCTTCCATCTTCCAGTCTTTGACCAGCTGTCCCGATGCTGTGATCCGCACGGGGGCTCCATCCGCGGAGAACGGCTGGCTTGGAATATCCGCCTCGGTTACCTCAAAGCCGGTATCGGCCAACAGGCCGTATTTCCAGGCCGATCCCGGATACAGCTCCCAATCATGGAACATTTCACGCTCACGCACCATCTGCCATTGCTCCCGGACCGGCAGCACATAGACAAGTGGTCCCCTCTCTACGCTGACCGCATAAAGGTTGCGCGACGTCGTGTTGACGGCCATCGGCAGCGTCAGTTCGATCCGGTCTCCACTCGCCCACTCGCGGTTGATTTTGGCATAGCCGTTCTCGGTCTGAACGTTCACCAGTGTACCGTTGATCTGGATTTCAGGCTGTGTACACCAGGACGGGATCCGCAAGGAAACCGTAAATGTTTCCGGGCGCTCCAAAGTGATTGAAATGGAGACACGGTCCCGGAAGGGATATTCTCCGCTGACAGCCAGCTTGGCCAAGGAACCGTTGCCAACCGGGGTCTCGACAGTACACGGCGCATAGGAAACGGCTGCAAGCCCGCCTTCATGGTCCTTCATCCACAAGTGCGACGTCAGCTTGGGCCATCCTTGGTGCATATTCGCGGTGCAGCAGCCGAAATGCGGCTCCAGGCCGAATAGGTTCGCGTCAGGCCCGTTCACCCAGCTGCGGGGAGCGACGTTGCACAAAATCTGGTTCACCTGCTGATCGTACTGATGGGAAGTCCAATCCGGAGAGATTGCCGCCGGCAGCGCATTAAACGCCACTTTCTCAAGAATGTCGCCGAACCTGCCATCGCCGAATATCCGCGTCAGCTGCTCCATCGAAAACATGTATTCCACCACGGCGCACAGCTCGACGCCCTGGCTCGGATGCGTGCCAGAGAGCCACTCGTCACCCGAAAACATGCCATGTGCCTGACCGTGGTATGTCATCAGCGAATCGATTCCGCGGTGCACAGCCTCCCTTAAGACGGCATCTCCGGTCAGTTCGTACAAAACACCCGGCGTCTTGATCCCCATCGCCACATTGACCACATGCGTCGTCCAGTCCCACTCCTCTACCTTGCGCCAGAACGGGAAGTCGTAAAAAATATCGGACCAGTCTGTCGTCTGCTTGGCTACGATCTCCGCCACTTCCAGCAGCAAAGGATCCTGCGTCCTTTTATACAGCCATACCAGGCAGAGCAGCATTTCTGCTCCCCGGGTTTTCGCCCAGCCTTGAAGCGGATTCTCTTCAATGGTGCGGCGGACGTAGCCGAAAAATTTCGTCAGAAAGGGAACGATCCTCTCATCTTTCGTCGCTTCTTCATGCTGCATCATGACCTTCAGCATGATCATGTAATGCCACCAATCGTGCTTTTTATCGACCTCACGGTTGACGGTTTCGATCCGTTTCGGACCGAAGTGGCCATCGTCCTGTTGACTCGCAAGCGACCATTCAACCCACCGGTTGGCTTTGGCGATCAACCTTTCATCTTCTAGCAAATAGGCAAGCGGAAGAAGTCCGTCCAAGTAGTACGGTCCGCGTTCCCAGCTTTCTCCGCTGCCTCCGATCCACCCGTTTTCGGGCCCGACATCCGCCCAATGCTCCTCCAAATGCCCGGTAAGACCTTTTGCTTGAATCATCAGTTGCTCCTTAAGCCAACCGGAAGGTTTAACCGCGCCAAGCGGCAGTTGTTCATAAGCGGTTTTAACGAATTTCATAGCTCGCCACTCCCTTTTCATCTTCGGTTTACTTCGGCTAACGCTATGAAATATACCATGTCCCCCGCTATTTACCGATACCGGATATCAACATGTTTTTGTCCGATCACAACCTCATCATGCAGGCAAAACATATGGCTTCGCCATATGCAATCCTTTATGATAGAAGCAATTCGATTCGAAGGAAGGAGGATCGCCATGTTTCAATTCATCGCTCCGCCTCTGCCTCATTACATTACCTGCGGGGAGGACATCTACCCGATTGGCGGAATCCATCCGGACCGCAGCGGCATCGGGGTCTTTGACCTGATCTTCGTGACGAGGGGTTGCCTGTTTCTGGAGGAAGAGCTTACGATGCTCACCGTCTCGGCGGGACATTACGCCATCCTTCGGCCCGACCGTTCGCACCGGACCGCCCGGCCCTGTTTGGAAGAAACGCATTTTTACTGGCTGCATTTTCAAACCTTGGGCAGCTGGAACGAAGTTTTCGAGCAGGATTCCTCTTTACCGGCATTTGAAGGCCATCCGCTCTATCAGATCGAGAAATTCTCAATCTATATTTCCCAGCAAGGAGCTCCGCTTCTCCCAGGTCAAGTGGAAGAGCTCCTCCGCAGGCTGATGCTGCTGCACCCGGAACAGACTGTATCCGCCCGCTGGAAGCAGCAGATCTGCTTTCAGGACCTGCTGTCCATGCTGCAGCAGACGGAAGGGGGAGAAGTACAGAATCCACATCTGAAAGTGGCGGAACTGGCGGGCGAATATCTTCGCCGGCATTACCGGGAGCCCATCAGCTATAAGCGGATGTCGGAAGCCCTGCACTTTCATTCCAACTACATCGCTATATGTATGAAAAAGACGTTCGGCTGTACGCCGCTGGAGTATTTAACGCGGCACAGGATCGAGCAGGCCAAGCAAACTCTAATCCATACCGACGATCCGATCGGACGCGTCGCCGAGCAGACGGGTTTCGGATCCTTTCCTTATTTCGTTAGGAGCTTTGCGAGATATACTGGTCATACCCCGAAGTCTTTCCGGCAGCTCTACCGAAAATAATTTCGGCCAGATGTACCTGCATCCATGACAAAAGGCTGCCCGCATGCGGTTGAAGCACTGCGGCAGCCTTTTTTGCATTCTTTTACATAGGTTCACTTATGTTTGTCAGGTGGCTTTCACGGATTGGGTTCGTTCAAAGTTTTCACGGTATTGTTCTACCGTCCACTTACATACCTGCCACAAATCCGTCACCGGCTGATTGGTAAAAGGCAGCGTGTGAAGATAACCCGGCGGACCGTATTCCGGCGTAAAGGTCAATTCGGAGGCACCGGCTTGCTGCCTCGCATCGGCGATCCGGTTCCACCAGTCAAAATGCCGAGCGACTTCATGCGCGTACTCGGGCGCCCGCGGATCCGGAACTTGAGGGCCCTGCGCATAACCGACACGCCCATGGATATGTACGGTGCGGGCGATAGCCAGGTCCAGCTCGCTCTCGAAATGTTCCAGCGTCGATTCGGTAACGCAGCACCAATGGCTAAAATCGGCCGTCAGTCCAAGTCCAGGGACCGCATTCAGCACCTTCCCCGTATCCCAGGGATTAAATAAAGCTCTGCCCCGGTGGGTTTCATGGCCCACCTTGACGCCAAGCTGCTGCTCAAGCTGAACGGCCCGCCGGAAATAATCGATCTGCTCCTCCAGCGGGACATAGTCCTTTAAGGAATGCGCAGTAACATGGATCGGCCCAAACGACGTTGCCCGTTCCAATTGTGCTTCGAAAGAAGCATAGTGGTCCGGCCCTTCGGTAAAAATCATCGCTACATAATCAAGTTTATGGCTTGCGAGGAGCTCCTTAAACCGCTGTTCGTTTTCAGGTGCCGGCAGGGGCGCCTCAACGCCATCATAACCGGCGGAAGCGATACGCCCCACCTGCTCTTCCAATGTACCCGTTCCCTCCATGCCCCACAACGCCTTGATCAATTTGAGTTTCATCCTTTTCCACCTCTCCCGGTTGATTGGACACCGTTTCCCCCATTGTTTCCGATCCTCCGCCAGTTGTCCATGGATCCAAGGGCATGATTCGTGGATGGATTTGATATGTCTTTTGTTCGATCACATACGGATTCACACTGGATCGTTCTTACAAAGAACTACGGCCGATGTCGCCAAGTTACGATTCGTGATGCGTTTTGCCGGCAAGGAGGGTAAATCGGTCGACCAGGTCGCTGATCTGAAACTTCTCCGCGTTCGTCATATACGTTGTGACCGTATCGTGAAACGGCTCAACCCAATGCTCCGGTACGCCGGATTTCCCGACGATCGCGCCAACGATGCTGCCGGCCGTCGCAGCCGTACAGTCGTTGTCCAGTCCCATGGCAACCGTCTCCGAAATCACCTTGGACACATCGGTCCCCCCGATCATCAGGCCGAACACCGTCAAGCAGGCGTTGTTGTTGGTGTGTACACCCGACATTCCCTTGAAGCGCTCATCGACTGACGCTCTGGCTTCCTTGTAATCATGGATTTCACCGCTTACGGCAAGCGCCCACTCCACATCCTTGTAAAGGCTGCATTCCTTCGGAATTTCGGTCAAGCCGATGCGGAGCGCCTGCTCGGGATGATCGACGGCGAACGCCGCGGACTGCGCAGCACTGAAAAACATCTCCCCGTAAATCCCGTTCCGCCGATGGCTCAAATAAGCATCCCGATAGGCGTATTCCGCCGCTTTCGCCGGGTACGCCGGAGCCATATAAGCCCACGGATCCGAGCGGATATCCGCACCGATCCACTGGCAGAACGGATTGTTGACGTCAGCTGCTTGCACCGCCGGGATGCCCGCCTTCAAATTGTTGAGAGCAGCCTCCTCCGCAGTACAAGCAACCGGCAGGTACTTGAGCCAGCTTTTTCCCACATCCTCTGTTGTGAAGTTGAGGCCGTGCTCTTCCGCAATAAGCAGTCCGAGGATCGTATAAGTAATATCGTCATCGACAGGGACTTGGGACAAGCCTTCCAAGGTATATTCATAAAAGGTGCTTTTGCCGTAACGGAGATCGTTCGGATTTTTGATTTTGGACCAATAATGCTGTGGAGGAAAGGCATCCCCGATATATGCGGCCCATTTCTCCATGTCGCTCACTTCCCAGAATTCCACCGGCGCCCCCAGCGTGCATCCGGCAAAACGGGCGAGCATTGCCCCTTCGAGCTTTTCCTTGTAGACCGACTTGTCAAACGATCCCCACAGCCTTCTTGGTCCTTCAGTACGCTGCGCTCGAATGGACGGCAGATCGTCCGGCTCCCGCTCCTTAAGCTCTGCGTCAATGGGTAATCCCTGCAGTCTCTCCAACGTTTCTTTCATCTTCTCTTCCACGTCGATCCAGGCATCGGCCACGCCCCGTCCTCCGTATTCGTGCGCGAGCCGCCCGTACTCAATAATTTTACCTGCCAGTTCGTGGATCCTCGGTTCCTTAGGATAAGCCATATCAATAAACTCCTTTCCCAAGATCAATGAATTTCGTTCAAGGATAGTTTATTATAATGAAAACAATGACTTCCGCCGAAAAAGGACTGAAAACTGTGCAGAATCGACCATTTGATTATAAAGTCGTCTCCCAGCCTTATATGCTTCCTTCCGATTTCCCCGTGGATTGGCTCAGCAATTATATCCAGGGAGACAACGAGATTACGTATTTGCACTTTCACAACTGCATTGAGATCGGCTACTGTCTGGAAGGCTCAGGCGTCTTTTTCGTTGAAGACAAAATCCTGCCCTACACCCAAGGGGATGTGAGCATCATCTTTCCGAATCAGCTGCATCTTGCCCAAAGCTTAAAGGAAAAAGAAAGCAGGTGGCATTTCTGCTTTATTGATGCGGACGCCCTCTTTTCGTCTGACCAGCTGTCTTCCGGATTCTGGGACCGGGTCGGAACGGATACGTATTCCCGGTTCAACAACATCGTCACCCCGGATGATCACGCTGAGGTCGTCTGGCTGACAGATCGCGCGATGAAAGAGCTGGAGAAACACGGGCCGGGATATGAATCGGCTGTAAAAGGATACATCTGGACGCTCCTGACGCTGATCGGCAGGCAGCTGCTGCTTCAAGAGAGCGGCACCGCAGAAACTGCGGCTGGCGGGGCCGACCGGCGGGCGATGCAGCAAATTTCAAAAGCGCTCGAGTACATTTCCCAGCACTATATGGAACCGGTCCCGATCCACCGGTTAGCCGAGCTATGCTGCCTCAGCGTCACCCATTTCCGGCGCATTTTCCACAAATGCATGGGCATGGCTCCGCTGGACTATATCAACAACGTGCGCATTCAGGTTGCGGCTGCCCTGCTGTGCCATAGCGGCAGCAGCATTTTGGCTATTTCCGAGGAGGTCGGCTATGCGACCTTATCCAGCTTCAACCGGCACTTCAAGCGGCTGATGGGCGAAGCCCCGAGCCAATGGCGGTCCAAAAACAGATGACAGAGGCAGCAAATATTTTGTGCTGCGGCAAAATC
This sequence comes from Paenibacillus sp. PSB04, assembly GCF_025809195.1. Taxonomy (NCBI): domain Bacteria; kingdom Bacillati; phylum Bacillota; class Bacilli; order Caryophanales; family Paenibacillaceae; genus Paenibacillus; species Paenibacillus sp. PSB04. The sequence goes on along the minus strand of NZ_CP081301.1, from coordinate 4,172,408 downwards.
ATTTGTGATTGGCAGACAATTAGAGACGCGGCTCAACCAACTCAAAATGGCGCCCCCTGCAGCCCTTGGGCTTATGGAGGCGCCATCACGGTCACCGGAATGATATACGAGAGAGTAAACGACTACAACGATCCGGCCAGCCCGCGGTGCTTACGACGTTTCCATGATTTCTTTGAGCACCACCGCCTGATTCATGGTGGTATCCTTTGCGGCATATAACAGCGTAACCGTGCAATCCTCCGCCATCTCCCGGATTTGCCGTAAAAGCTGGGAAGGCTTGTCCTGCTGCAGCTCCTGCAGGTAGAGCTCTTTGAACTTCTCGTAATGCTCCAGCCGATGCGCGTACCATTTTCTCAGCTCATGACTGGGTGCGATCTCTTTCATCCATTCGTCGACCGCGGCCTGCTCTTTCGTGAGTCCCCTCGGCCAAAGACGGTCGACCAGGATTCGTTTGCCGTCCGATGCCTCAGGCTTTTCATAGACCCGTTTGATATGAATCGGAATGGTGGACACCTCCTTATTAGACTATTCATGCCCAAGCACCCGATCCTTACCCTCTTAATATAGTGTAGGAGTGAAAGGCGGGATGCGTATGAGCAAGGCAGACGATTTGCAGCAGCGTACCATTTTTCTGGCGGCCATCTGCGGACAGACCTATGCTCAATTTGAGAATGCGGACGGGGCGTTTGTCGTCCCTTCTCCATACACACGGCTTGAGACGATTGAGGCCAGGTCCATTACGAACGACTGGGAACGCTTCGGTTTTATTCTCGATTCGGATCAAGAGGTCATCATTGCATTTCGGGGAACCAGCACGACGACCAACTGGATCGCGGACCTGATCGCATCTCAGAAGAAATACAAATACATTAAAGAAGACTGTATGACGCATCGGGGTTTCACGGACATTTATGCCTCCGCAAGGACCCGCATTATCTCGACACTGGCTAAGGTATCCCGCGGAAAGACGCTGTTTATTACCGGTCACAGCCTTGGTGCGGCGCTGGCGACCTTATGCGCGGTCGATGTTGCAGCCAATACCGGCTTCCGCTCCCCTTACCTGTTCACATTCGGTTCACCGCGGGTAGGCGATCCGGCCTTTGCCAAGGCTTGTGCCAGCTATGTCCCCAACAGCTTTCGCATCGCCAATCTGTTTGATGTCGTGACCCATGCGCCCCCTGCCGTATACAAACTGCCGAAACGGTCCAAAACATTTTATTACAGCCATGTAAAGAACTTGTCACCCCGGCATTTTCAGCTCGGATCCTTTGGAGGGAACCACGTCATCTCCAGCTATTTCAACGAGTTATCCAAGCTTCAGCCGGAATATACCAAGATGCTGTCCTCAGCCAACCCTGGCTTCTGTCCGTTCCCTGAACGCGTCCTTTAACGCCATCCGTGTCAAAATTGACATATTCTTTCACGGAATCGTAACCCAATCTCCTTAGGGTTCTATTATGCTGTAGAAGAATTGAATCTTACGAAGAATGGGTAATAAAAACATAGAGACCCCAGAAGTTACAAGGAGAGGATACAGCATGAACATCACAAAACCTGCAAAAAAAGCAATCATGGCCATGACCGTGGCCGGCATGGTAGGCCTGGGAGCCGTAGGCGCAGGCACGACATATTCCGTACATCAAGCAAACGCTGCTGCGGCAGCCGATGCAGGTTACGCATCCAAGCAGGCACTCCAGACGCTGAACAGTTTCTACAAACCGGCGCTGAAAGGCCAGTTCCCGGGGGCGGTTAGCGGCCTCAGCGTTGGTAAGAGCACCCGGCAGGATGTCCTGCACAAGATCGGGGAACCCGAAAATCCGATGAAGGATGCCGATGGGTTCGATGTATACAGCGCGAATATGGGCAATCCCGGCTACGCAATCAATTATAAGCTCGGCAAAATCCGTGAAATGCGCTACTTCGGCACCAACGTCGAACGCCAGACCAATATCGGCGGCATTACGATGAAGATGCTGAAGCAGAACTGGTATGCACCAAGTTCGGTGTCCACCTTCAAAGCCGGGAAGAAGACACAGACCAAGCTGACGTACAACCGCGGCAACTATAAGCTTGAGTTTATTTTCAACAGCAGCACGGAGCTTGATCATATTAACCTTTTAACCAAATAACAGCCTTCGCCGAAGACAGTGGTTCACCTGAAGCCGCTGTCTTTTTGCGTGTATAGATGAGGTTCAAGCGGGCTAAGTATTCATTATAAGTGCTGGTCCTTCGATCGAAAATAGCCATTGGAGCATCGTCCGAACCTTGTCCGGGAGGCGTCAGTTTGCCATAATGGATAAGCGGCGTCATGCCACAAAAGCCATACTTAACAAAGGAAGATTCCCATGAATATATCTGCACTCGCTTCAACGATCGCACCGGTCGACCTGAGAAGCTGCCTGATCAGCCAAAACGGCAGGCTGGTGTTTGAGCACTACCGTCATCCCCGCATCCCTGACGAGAAGGCGAAGGTCAATTCCTGCACCAAAAGCTTTCTGTCAGCCCTGATCTGCATCGCAATGGACCAAGGCATCCTGCCGGGTGCGGAGACGCCGATCATCGAATTTTTCCCGCAGCTACGTTCCGCTTCCGATCCACGCAAGCGGGAGATTACGCTGGAGCATCTGCTGACGATGTCAGCCGGCTTTGAATGGAGCGAATTCGGTGGGATCAAATCGTTTCCGCGCATGACCAGAACCGGCAATTGGGTCGAGTTTGTGCTCGAGCAGCCGATTTCCGATACACCTGGGACCCGGATGGAGTACAGCTCGGGAAGCTCCCAGCTTCTGTCCGCGATCCTGGTTCAAGCCGCCGGCAAGTCAACGGCCCGGTACGCCGAGGAAAATCTGTTTGGACCACTGGGCATCGAAGACTATCGCTGGGAGTCCGACCCCCAGGGGATCCACACCGGAGGCTACGGCTTATGGCTCTGTCCCGGGGATTTGCTGAGGTTCGGGCAGCTGTATCTGCAGCAGGGACGCTGGGAGCAGCGGCAGCTGATCTCCCGAGAGCTTGTGAACCGGTCCGTACAGCCGTCCATCCCCGCTGGTCCGCCAAACCGCGGCTTCTACGGCTGGCATTGGTGGACGGATACTTTTGGAGCCGGGCTTGGTGGTCATTCCGCTGCTGCATCCCCGCTTTCATTTGACTATTTTTACGCACGCGGATATGCGGGACAGTTCATCTATATCGTCCCCATCCTGGAGACGGTAGTGGTACTGACCGATGACAAGCGTAAAAAAGAGCGGCATCCGGCGAATGTGTTCCGCGATTTCATCGCACCGCTGCTGCTCGAAGATTTGAACTAAGCTGCGCCGATGCATGGTAAACCGCTGTTGCCAGCATGGTCAGCGCCGACAGGCAATATAGAAAGGGGCTATCGCCAATCGATAGCCCCTTGTCTTCATTCCCGCCGCATGCCGCTTATTTCTGTGCAAACTCCCGCGGATGGCGGCGCTTCAGCTCGTCCACGGCATGCCCTCTCCCGGTCTGTTCCAGCCGCTTGATGTACATCGGCAGATGCCCTTTCGCATGATACGGCCCGCCTTCCTGAATGACCGTCCACAGCGGATCGACGTCAAACTTCATCGTCATCATCATCTCGTCATGCCACTCGTTCAGCAAGTAGACCGCTTCCCTGCACAGGTCTCTCCGTTCCTGAGCCAGGTTGTTCTGCTCGTGGGCATCCTCGGTAATATTGAACAGCATCTCCTTGTCAAAAAGGTGATATCCGTCATGGTACGTGCGGGTATACAGCCAGTCCCCGAACCGTACGCTGCGCTGGCATACGTGGGCGCACTGTGAGACGACGAGGTACTCCCTTCCGCCGGACTCTCCGCTGCGGAGCGTACCGGCGTAGCTGCGGCCGTCCCAGCTAGGCGCAGATTGAACGCCCAGCAGTTCAGCGACGGTCGGCACCAGATCGAGATGATAGTGCAGGGAATCATCAGAAATCCCCTTCTGCATCCCCGGCCACCGGATGATCATCGGGATCCGGCAGGTGCCCTGGTCGGCGGTGCCGTGCTCGCCGTAAATGCCGAGCTCGCCCATGTTTTCGCCATGGTCGGCGGTGATGATGATCACCAGGTCGTCCATGACCCCCTTCTCCGTCAAACGATCGAAAATCATCCCGATGTTGTCATCCATATGCCGGATGCCGCAGTCATAGCCATCGATCATCCTCCGCAAATCGTCCATGTTCTGAATGTCGCCGGGATGGCGGGGGAAATGAGGCGACGTGCTGCTGTTATACATATTGATTTCGTTAGCGCCGTGCGGGCCAACCTTTTGCTTGTGGCGCTCCAGCACTTCTTCGGTGATCCACTCCGGAAGCGGTTCGTCCTGAAACGGATTGCCGAACGATGCCGGCGCCCGGTAAGGGGTGTGCGGATCCCAGTAGTTCACGTACAGCAGCCAGTCTTCCTGATCTGCGTTCCGCTCGATCCAATCCAGCACAACGGGGGTGACCTCCTCGGCCGACTCCATCCCGCCCTTGCCCGTATTGTAAATTTCGTTGAATCCTGCATAAAAGGTCCAGGCAGAATGCCGCTCCCCAAATGGGCTGACTAGGGCTGTCCGCATGCCCGCGCGGCGGAAGACCGCCGGGAAGCTCTCTGACGCGAGTTTGTCGTGGAAATCGCGGTCAGCGCCTTCATACCGGACGTCCGCCGCGGTCCCGCCGTGTCCCACGACGCCGTTATGTATGCCGAAACGGCCCGTCATCAATGCCGTACGCGACGGGAAGCACGGAGCGTCTGATGTATAGTAGTTGTCAAAGCGTACGCCTTCGGCCGCGACCCGGTCGATATGCGGCGACGTATTGCGGTGGTAGCCATAACAGCCAAGGTGGTCCGGTCTCGTTGAATCCAAATCCAGCAGTAACACTCTCATCGTCCATCCGTCCTCTCCGGATAATATGAAATGCCTTTGCAGCTGAATTATAGGCGGGACGCTCCATATGCGTCCATGTACATTTCATTGATCTGATGTATATTTCTATCGCAATTTATAAGATTTATGCCGATTGCAAGGAAGCATAATTTACGAGAAGTCTGCATTATGATAGGGTTTTATTAAGTTTTGGAATAAAGAGGTGCAGCGCATGCTTCAAATCATGAGTGTAAATTTCGACAATGAAATCCCCCAATGGAGGACCAACCTTGAGACGATTCCGTACAACGTTCTGGTCGTCGTCCGGCAGGGCCAGGTTCGGTACGAGATTAATGGCAATGTTGTGATCGCCGAAGCGGAGGACGTGCTCTTCATCCCCCGCGGAGCCCGCCGTTCAGGAGAGAACAAGGACGGCATTCCCCACCAAAAACATACCGTTTTATTTACATGCGAGCCCGGGGCTGAGACGGGAATTCCGTTCGTGGATCAAGGACATTTCATCAAGTTCAGGCTCTCCCCAAGCCAATACGCCTATCACCGCTGCGACAGGCTGTACGAAGAGATGCGTGGCGGGAAAAGCTACCGTTCCATCATCTGTCTTGGAATATTGCAGGAGCTCCTTGGCATGATTGCCCGGGAACTCGAACAGCCCGCACTGACACCAAGCAAGCTGAAATATGCCGAAGCAGTCAAAGCCTATCTGCTGGAGCATTACCGGGAGCAGATCGAGATTGCCCGGCTGGCTGCTTTGATCGGCCGCTCCCCCAATTACGTAACCGCCGTCTTCAAAGAAGTGTATGGCCGTTCTCCGATCCGCTATATGCATGAGCTGCGCATGCAGGAGGCCTGCAGCCTGCTGCTGGGCTCAAATATGACGGTCGCGGGCATATCGCAGTACCTCGGTTACTACGATACTTCGTATTTCCACCGAGTATTCAAAAAATACTGCGGCCTCTCCCCTACCGAATACGTTGCACAGTCGCAGCGGTCAGGCATGCCTCCGCTCATCAACACGATCACATGATATGTCAGCCTCATTGGAACATTTCTCCATTGACTTCTCCTGCCCGTTTGTTAGAATCATAAATACCGATAAAACAAAGTGAATTACTCGTATATACGAAAAGGAGGAGAATGACGTCATGTTGATGTTAACAGGCTTGCTGTGCGGCGCCCTGCTCGGCTTCGTCATGCAGCGTGGACGCTTCTGCCTGACAGGCGGATTCAGGGACATGTATCTGACCAAGGACAACCGCATGTTTTATGCCCTGCTGATCGCCATTTCGATTCAGAGCATCGGCGTGTTTGCGCTGATCCAGCTTGGACTCATCGAATTCAGCGCCGGCACGTTCCCTTGGGTGGCCACCGTGGTCGGCTCGTTTATATTTGGGATTGGTATTATTTTGGCCGGGGGATGTGCGACAGGAACCTGGTACCGGGCCGGTGAAGGACTGATCGGCAGCTGGATCGCACTGTTCGGTTATATGGCGATGAGCGCCACGATGAAATCGGGTGCCTTGGCGCCGCTCAATAACGGAATCAAGAAAGTAGAAGCTCCGGCCAACTCCATTCCGGACACCTTCGGCATTTCGGTTTGGCCGTTTATCGCTCTTCTAGCTATCATTACGATCGTGATGGTCATCCGTACACTGCGCAAACCGAAGGTGGCCATTCCAGCGATGAAGCCGAAGCGTTCCGGACTCAGCCATCTGCTGTTCGAAAAACGCTGGCATCCGTTCTTTACCGCCATTCTTGTCGGCCTGATCGCCCTGCTGGCCTGGCCGCTGAGCGAGGCCACCGGACGCATGTCGGGTCTTGGAATCACGACGCCTTCCGCTAACATTTTGCAGTACTTGGTTACGGGAGACAGCGATAAGTATGTGAACTGGGGCATGTTCCTGGTGCTGGGTATCCTTGTCGGATCCTTTATCGCCGCCAAAGGCAGCCGGGAATTCCGCTTCCGCGCTCCGGATGCAAAGACGGCGGTTTCGAGCTTTGCCGGCGGCATCCTGATGGGCTTCGGCGCCAGCTGGGCAGGCGGCTGCTCGATCGGTAACGGTCTCGTCATGACCGCCATGATGACATGGCAGGGCTGGGTATCCCTCGTGTTTATGATTTTGGGCACATGGACGGCTTCTTATTTCGTGTACGTCCGCCCTCGCACCAAAGCCAAGCTGAAGCAGTCCGCTTCGCTGCAAACCACGACAACCTAATTAGGAGCTTTACGTTAAACTAGTCACATCTTAAGGAGGTTACTTCCATGAAACAACAAAAACTAGCCGTTCTGGGCATGGTCTGTCCGTTCCCGTTAATTGAAGCTAAGCAGGCGATCGAAGAGCTGAACAGCGGCGACGAGCTGGTCATCGACTTCGACTGCACGCAGGCCACCGAAGCCATACCGCGCTGGGCTGCAGAAGCCGGCCACACCGTCACGAATTTCGAACAGATCGACGATGCATCCTGGACGATTACGGTACAAAAGAAATAATGTAACGCATAAGCAGGCGACCTTCCGTCATATTGGGAGGCCGCCTTTTTGCATGTATTGGATTGTTGAACCGCAAAAATCGCAGCGACCACGCCCGGTGTTCTTTTTTCAATAAATTGACCGTAACCGGCCCACCTTATATACTCTACTCATTGGAAGAAATAGGAATGCTAGGAGGACCCCATGGACGATTGCGCAAATGATGGAGATATGAATTTGGATACGGCCGTAGCCGCCTTGAACAACGCCTATTCATTAGAAAATTGGACTCTTCTGATTCGGCGGTCGGATCAGCTATGTAACGACGCTTATCAATCCTTTATTCACAATATTCAGGCACAAAAACCGATTATTTATTATATAGGATACAGTCTGCTGATGAAGGGAATCGGCTATCAAAAAGACAAGCAATACGGGGAATCGCTGAGGTGTATTGATCAGTATAAAGATCTTAGACGGTTTTTGGACGGAAGCGAACGCAGCCAGCGGATACTCGACCAATATGCTTTTTATGCTTATGCCAATTCGCTGTCTGTACACCTTCTATCGGGAAATCTTACAAAACTCGACGAGTACGCCCAATTTCTAAATCAGCATCCATCCGAAACGCTATCCGGATTGCTGACCCTTTTAGAATGTGCCCTTTCCCAGGAGCTTAACGTCGATGAGTATATCGCGCCTTTGACGGAGCGCTTTGATGCTTATCAGCATGACGATATGCGCCCGGAAGAGCAGACCATCTACCTGTCGATTCTCATGATGCTTTCCCGCTACTGCAGAAACAGGAAGAGGTTTGAAGAAGCACAGAAATACACGCAACAATTTTTATCCCTATCGTTCGATCGAGGCCCTGGTCGACAAGCATCAACGTCTGCTGCTCCGCATGAATAGGAAACGACCCTTACAATCATCGCAAAATGGCAAATGGTTCTTAAGTTAGGTATGATCTTCCCGAAAATAAAGGCGACCTTCCCATTAACTGGGGAGATCGCCTTTGCTGTCATTCCGGGCGCAGGTATCGTTCCAGCAGAGCTTTGACCACTGTCCTGTCCCGTTCAAGCCGTGTGAGTTCGGCACCAATGGCCGGAATCTGCTCACGCAGCACCTCGGGGCCGTCCGTACCTTCTTCGTACCGGGTCATAAAATGCAGGAAAACGTCCACGTTCCGCAGCTTCATCAGCACCGGGATCGCCCGGATTTCATCCGGAGTCAGGCGGACGCGGCTGCCGAAGCCGCGGCAAAACTGAACGGCCGCCTCCATGCCGGTATCGGGATCGTCCCCCAGCAGCCCCGGAAGGATGACCGCGGGCTCCATGGCCCGTACGTCGCGGGTGCAAAATTCAAAGTCGAGCAGCGCCGTAACCTGCTCAGGCTTGTCTGCATCCACCAGCAGATTGGAGACATTCAGGTCCCCGTGCACAAGCTGATGCGGCAGGCGCTCCAGCCCTTCAAGTTCGCGGATGACCTCTCTGTGAGCTTCCCCGATCCTGCGAAGCGGGCCCTCCAAGCCGCAGAAGGGCTCAGGCGGCGCGATGCAAAACTGCCCCACCCGCTCCGGGCTGCACCCCGGATACGAATGGGCCAGCTCATAGTAGGGCCGGTAGGCGGGTGACGGAGCAACCACGAGCCGGCTGAGCGCTTCGGAGAGGCAGCCCGCCGCTTCTCCGAAGGAATACGCGGCCCGAAAACCGGTGGATTCGGGACGGATGCCGTCAATATATTTGAACAGGCAAGCATAACGTCCGCTCCCGTCATCCAGCTGGATGATCGTATCGCCCGTCAGGGCAGGTATCGGTACAGGTGTGCAGAAGTCCAGTTTGTCCCGGGCAAGCGATGCCAGCACGGCGTGCTCAAACCGGATTTTATCGATTTCCCGATGCGTTTCGTAAATTCGCAGGACGCCGCGCCCCTCCGCTCCTTCAATAAACCGGGTCGTATTGTTCCAGCCGCTTGCTCCCTGTGTAATCTCTCCTCTCCAGGAGGAATGATATTGGTTTAATATTGATGTCAGCATGATCAGTATTCGATTTCCTCCAATTGGGCCAGATTGCGGTTGGACTCCCGCAGCAATGACGTGAACGAGTCGGCCGTGTAATACACGAAATCCGGATCATGGATGTAGCTGATGATCTGCCCATACGTCCCCTCATCGCTCGGATCCAGGTCCAGCATCAGATACAGCGACCCTCCGGCCATGCTCGCAAATGGGTACCACTGGCGGTGGAACAGGTAGGGCTTCAGTTCGCGATCCAGCTTGGCGATCTCCTCCGGCGAATAATACTCCTCCAGCAGTTCATCCCTCTCGCAGAAATACCGCTTGACGTCCTCCATTTCGGCGAGGGACATGAGATAAAAAGGAACCGCCTCTTCCGCGTCCTCACCCGGATACAGGATATGAAAGGCATAGCCGCTTCCGTCTTTTTGTTCATAAAAGGCGCGAAAATCCTCCGGCAGAAGGATGCCGAATTTCTTCTCAAACTCATCCATACGCGAAGGTGCCGCCCCGCCATGATCCCTATATTGATCATATAGACCGAGGATTTCCTCGTCCTGGATTTTGCCGGGGAGCAGTGCTTCCAGCTCTTTTTTCAGGGGAAGAACCCGGCTGCGCACGTATTCCCGGTAACCGTGGAACGCTTCCTCCTCACCGCCATTTTCCAGCAGGATCATGACGGCATAGGATATCAGGTTCAGCCACGTTTCCATCGTTTCGATCTGTGCCTTCGAAAGCAGGCCGTTCGAACGCAGCATGCCTTCCGGCTGCAAAGCCCAGGCCCGGGCCAAATGGTAGAGGCCCCACAGGCTGGGTATCAGTTCCCGGTTCACCTGATCCCGGCCAAGCTCGTCCGACAGCGCGCGCAGGGCGGCCATAACCTCATGAAGGTTCCCCTCGCGCAGCTCCCCGCGGAAGGGCCTTAGGCTGCCCAGAAAGCCGTTTTCCATTTTCCAATGCTCTATGCGGTTATGGGTAAAAGCATGGCATTTCAGCAGCATCTGTGCATCTTCATTATTCATCGTCGTTCTCTCTCCTCTCCCAACACCGGCGATGTTTATTTACGCAGAGGCGTATTGTACGATCACGGCTTCCCTTGTCTCTTCATTATAAGCGATCCAAAGGTCATCGCCGACTTCCACGCCGTATATCGGTTCGATGGACTGCTCAATTCGGTACGAAATTCCGTTTTTTGTAACGGTAATGCGGGCAAATGGCCGTTCGCCGACGGTGCCATCAAACTGTACTGCCGTCACGTTGGCTCTGCCCTGCTTGCCCTGAAGGAGGCGAAGCTCTTGTTCATACTCCGCTTTGTTCACCGACACCGGGATGACCGCACCTACCGCAACTGGCAGGCGAACCGGCACGAACTGGCTGTTCACCTTGCGTGACCTTTGATCGCCATGGGAAAGCAGCAGCTCGAACAGCATCAGCTGTCTGTTCACGATCTCCACGGGAATATGCTCGATCCGGATCACCTCACCTTCCAGCGTCAGCTGGTCCGCCCCTCTCGTGTCACGTGTCCTGTTGTAATTGTACAGCCGGGTGACGCCGCCGATTTGCATGAGATCCGCCTTATCCCCGGTCCGGTAGACAAACCCGTTTGCCTGCACTACCGGGATGGCATAAGTTTGTCCGCTGGTATCGAAATGAAGCAATAGCGCTTCACCGCGGCCTGCCTTGCCATAGCTGTCGATCCGCGTCAGGACGGCGTCCCGGATGACCTCGGGCGATGTTTGCGGCAGATCGTCACCGGTCACGAATACGGCGCGATTTTTTTTGCGGTTGTAGCTGATCAGCACGGGATCGCCCACGCGCGGGGCATGAAGGTATGAAGCCACTTTCTTAATGCTCGTTTCCTTCATCCTTCCTTCATCCTCGAAACGGATGTCAAAGCGGATCATCGGTTGTTCGTTTACATAGGTTCCGGTCTCTTGCAGTCGGGTTACCGTTCCCTGCACAATCGTTCCTTCGGCCGTAAACTTCTTCTGTCTGGCTGTCATGATCCGGATCAGCAGTCCGAGACCACCAAACAGCACCAGCGGGATCAGCAGCCAAATCGCCCAGTTGATGACAAGCGCATTGCCGCGCTTCAGATAATGAGCGAAGCTTGTCCAGGAGATCCGGTCGGCGCCTTCGGCCATCTGCCAGGTTTGCAGTGCTTCGCCGGTCATGCGGGTGAGCGTGCCCCCTTTGACGTTCAGCCAGCCGGCCGACTCTTCTCCGTCGGTAAAGTACAGCGTCGCATCTCCGGTTTCCTTGAAAAAGGACAGCGTACCGCTGCTTACATCCTCCGGTTCCAGGCTTGACAATGGCTGAGACAAGTCTATAAACGACCGGGTCTGCCGGTCGTAGAGATATCCGGTGACTTGGCCTTTCCGTTCGTCCTTTGCCGCCGAACCGAAGATGAGCGACTCGCGGTCGTTCAGCAGAAAGACGGCAGCCTGATATACCGGAGCAGGGGTCTTAACGACACTCCCCCAATCACCTTTGACCGCATCGTAGGTCCGCACCTGCTTCGGTTCACCGGATTCGGTCCTCCACAGCCGGGCAGGATCCACACCGGCAAGTGCGGCAAACTGCTGCTCCGCTAGATCCTCTGCGTCAAAGCCAGATCCTCCCTCCGGCCTGATCCGTATGGCCGCTTTGTGCTGTGCATTCAATAGGCCGCTGACGTACGCGGTGCTGCCATCTTTCAGATCCAGTTCATAGAGGGGGACGGCGCGGCTGTCGTTAAAACTGCCCATGACTTCGGACATTGACGTCGGCCTTGCGGGCAGTCCGGTGTCTTCGTTGAGATAAGCCGTATGGAATACTCCGTCCTTCACCTCGCCGACGACGAAGGTGTCATTTGCCGTTTCCCCTCCGACCAGCATGCGCCCATTCCAATGATGAACGGCCGATGTTAAAAAGCCGTCAAATTCCAGCGTACCTTGAACAAGCTCCTCTACATGGCCGCCGGGGCCAATGACGTTCAACTGCAGCCCGGAACTGTCATCCGTCGTAGCAATCACAAGATTCCCTTTCTGATAGGAGCCTACAAACTGATTATGTATGTTGGAGCGCAAATGGATCGTAGTTACTTCCTGATGCGTCGCCGCATCGTAAAGAATGGCATCCATACCGTCAGAGCCATCCGTCAGGCTGATGACCTTGCTTCCCCCATCCAGGTAAAACAAACCCTCTACCGTCTGCAGACGGTCCTCAACACGGGCTACGTCCTGCTTGTAATCGTTCCAAACCGCGAAGCTTAAAATGACCGCGGGCACAAAAAATACGAGATTCAGCAGGTTGATCCTTTTCTTCATCGATTCCTCCCCTTTATCCATACCCTATGAACTTATCATAGACGCGGCTGCGAATGCCAGGTAATGACAATATTTTCACCGCCCTACCGGACAATTTCCGGCTTCTTTTGCAGCTGTCCGGAACATTCTTCTTGTTATACGAATTACGGAAAGAAAAAGTTGAATTTTTTTGTCGATAAACCCTTTACAGACTTTTACATTTTCTGATAATATTGTCGTAGACAAGCTAATCAGAGGTTTGCAGATTTGACTACACCGTTGTCTAATAAAATTACCTATGGGAGTGAATTAAAAGATGAAAAAAACGATTCTCTCGACAGTAATCTTGCTTGGACTTCTTAGCGGACTCTTAGCGGCGGTGGCTTCGGCGGATGCAATCAAGCCGTTCAATCACGGTGCAAACTACGGCACACAGGATGCAATCAAGCCGTTTAATCACGGCGCTAATTACGACACGAAGGACGCAATCAAGCCGTTCAATCACGGCGCTAACTACTAAGTTTTACTTTCATAATTGGTGGTCATACTTAGATAAAGGGAAACGGCTCATGAACGGATATTTCATCCGCCATGAGCCGTTTTTCTTTTGGTTCCCAATCCCCTGCAGCCTTACTTGAACCGCTTCGGACCGAGCTCGATCTGCCGGGTGATCTCTGCCGCGATTTTCGGTTCCGGAGCGAAGTCCCGCTCCCAATGGTCCGGCTTGATCACTTTGCCAACTTCGTTATAATGCGGCTTTCCGTCCGGAAAGAGCTTGCCCATGTTGGCGGTATGGACATGCTCAAAAATCCGGTCCGGCTCCACGCCCGCTTCGACGAATCCGCCGTTGGCAAAGTACAGAATGTCGGTGAACGCATCGATCTGGCCGATCAGCTTGTCCTCCGGATAGGCTTTTTGCTGCTGCTTGCGGTATGTATCCTGCGCCCGTTCCATCAGCTCGGCGAAAAATGCCTGGAACCTTTCGTCATTGCCGGCCGTGGCATGCAGCAGTTCAATCACTTCCTCCATAATAAAGGCGGCGCGGTTCATCGCCAGCTTGTCGTTCAAAGCCTGCGGCTCTTCCGGAGCGGGGCAGTCAAAGCCCACATGAAACTCGCGGACCTGCTGAAATTGGGTTTTTCCCAACGTTTTGGATTCCGTCATGTTAATTTCTCTGGCTCCTTTATCGGTGTAATCTCTAGTATTATAGCAAATTTATCGTCACAGCATTTTGGTAGAAAATAGATTCATGCCGTTTCCGATAAAGAGCGCCGCGAATATGATAGATTCAGTCCTGTACTCAGAAAGGGGGAATTGACCATGGTTAAGTCCTTCGATGCCATATTCAGTCTAGGCAGCAGCTGCCAGGTCGCCTCCCAGCTGCGGAGGAGCGGGCTGCGCACGGCTGCCGGTCCTTTCGACTGGTTCAACTTCGCCTCAACCCCGGGCTTCTGCCAGGTGCTTGAATCGCGATTTGAACGGTTTATGCTGCTGCCGAACCTGGAGGTCTACAGCCATTCGGTCAACTGCCACTATGTTCGGGATAAGGCCAGCAACTGCCTGTCCTTTCACGATTTTAAATACGATCCAAAGCTGCCCCCGCTCTTCGATTATCCAGAATTCCGCGACAGGCTGGAACGCCGGATCGGACGCTTCAACCGCTGCCTCTCATCCGTCCAAGACGTGCTGCTGATCCGGACGGTCAAGCATACCGAAGATGCCTTCCGTATATTCGAGACGATCGAGAACAGCTACTCAAATCCACATCTCCGATATTTATTTGTATTGCACAGCAGTGATCCGGATACAGCCGAGATCGATTCGGGACACCCGCGGATCCGCATCGTTCGGATGCCCGCCGGGTCGACCTGGGAAGGGGATGCCGAAGCTTGGAAAAAGGTGCTTGCTCCCTATTCGATCCGCAGTTAACCCGGTTATCATCCTTTTTTATTTTCCCCGGGATGCGCTGGCAGCCGCTCTTCCAGCTCCGTTTGCTGCCGCAAATGGTGGCGGAAGTGCATGCCGATCAGCCGGTACCATTCCTGGGCATTCAGCCAGCCGAAGCCGCCGTGCCGGATTTTGCCGCCCGGATGAATCTCTTCCAATTTCAGCTCCCACTCCCGCATTCCTGCCATCACCTTCGCCAGCCCCTCGTCCAGTTCCTCGCCGCTTAACGCGTTATTCGGACTGGCGGCCTGCGCTCCTTCCAGCTTGATCTTGACCGGCGGAAAGCCGCCGCGCCGGAACACGTCATCTCCAGCCGGTGTTCTGCCCAGCGGCTGTTCCTCCGTACTCTCTGCACAAATTTGGACAAAGTCCAGGTACTCCATGGCAACGGCGATCAGATGATCGTACATCTGGCCGATCGACCAGATCTCGGGTCCGGGAATGTACCGCAGCTGCCAGGCGGAATACTTTTGCAAATCAAGGCGGTATCCTTCAATCAACTCGAAGTCATCCATATGTAATGCGCACCTCATTCCGATTTTCCTTTGCATTATACGCCCCTCTTTGCCTACCTATTTCTTCCGTATTGCTGAAATATCCTGCTTCTGCGAATCGTTCAGGTATCCGTCATGATGGTTCGTACTGACATGGAGCCCCGCCGGCATGACGATTCATTTCCAAACGAAGGTATGAGAAACGCATCTTTATCTTAAGGGTTACAACGAAAAAACCTCCTTTATCATGCCGGCATATGCCGCAAGGAAAGGAGGTTTTGCTATTGGCGCCGGTTGGCGGTCGACTTCACGGTTCACCGGTTGGTCATGCGGCTATTTTGCTCCCCGCAGACGATTCAGCGCCATCAGCACCGCGCCGTTGGCCGCGTCTTTTTTGGGCGTGATGCAGGTGATTTCCGGATAGCGTTCCTGCAGCCGCTCCAGAAAAGCGTCCCGGATATACACGTTGTTAAGCAGCACGCTTCCGGCCATGGCCAGTGCCCCTGTCTGCAGCGCGAGCTTCTCGGCAACGGGCGTTACCAGCTCGGCGAGCGAAGCCGCGCTGCGCTGCGCAATGCCTAGAGCAGCAGGGTCGCCGAGCTCGCATGCCCGGGTCAGCAGCAGCGCCAACGCGGCGATGTCCTTTTTGCTCCGGGCTGGATCGTACACGTAGCCGATGATGTCCCGTACCGATTTCAGGCCCAGCTTGCCGTAGACTAGGTCCGTAATGACCGTTTCCGGCAGCCGGCCGTCATGGGCCCGGACCAGAACGGACAGCAGATCCCGGCCGATCGCGTACCCGCTGCCTTCATCATCGATCAGGTGACCGCATCCGCCGGTGCGATGAGTCTCGCCGCGTTCGTTGCGGCCGTAACAGATCGAGCCCGTGCCCGCGATCAGGATCATGCCGTACTCGCTTTCATGCGCGCCGCTCAATGCCGTTTCCTGATCGCCGGTGATCAGGAGGCCGCCCGCATAGCCGCTTTCCCTGACCTTGGCGGTCAGGCGGGCGCTCACGGCGGGATTGCTGACCCCCGCGGCACCGATGCACAGATAGGCGCAGCGTTCCAGCCCGCCGGTGGCCTCGCCGATCCGCCCAAGCATGTCGCGCAGGCTGGCTTCGATGCTGGCCTCGTCCTGTCCGTTGTAATTGATGCCGCCGGATTCGAAGGCGGCGATTACTTCGCCGCTCTCATCGGCGACGGCGACCGCCGTTTTCGTTCCGCCGCCATCCAGCCCGGCTACGTACCGCATCGTCATCCCTTCCTTCGTCTGTCTAATAGATATGATACTGCTGCTTCATGTCGGCAAACGAGCGAGCTTCCTCACGGAACTGTTCCAGCAAGGCCGGCAGATCCAGCGGCTCGCTCCGGTACAGATCATCCCCGCCCAAAAGGTCGATGAACGGCAGCATGTTGCCCTTGTGCGGCGGCAAAAATTCGAATGCTTCATAGTTCCGCTTCAGCGTATACATCAGCCGGATTCCCGTCTCGAGCGGCTGCAGCGCCCGCTGGTCGGTAATATGCAGCTGCACGCCGCCGCACTGCTCACCCTCATGCTTGGAGAACGTCGGCTTGAAATAAACCGGCCGGAAAATGACACCGGGCAGCTTCATGCCGTTCATCTCGTCCGCCAGCTTCTCCGCCTCAACAAACGGTGCGCCAACGATTTCAAAAGGCGCCGTCGTCCCCCGTCCTTCGGACAGGTTCGTGCCCTCGAACAAACAGGTTCCCGGGTAGAGGAGCGCGCTGTCAAAGCGCGGCAGCCCGAGCGACGGCATGACCCAGAGGTTTCCCGTTTCGGGAAACAGCATGTTCCGGTCCCAGCCGCCGCATGGAACGACATGCAGTTGGGCGTTCCATCTCATTTGCTCGTTCGCCATCGACGCCACCTCGCCGGCTGTCAAGCCATAGCGGACGGCGAGCGGGTAATTGCCGACGAACGATTCAAAGCCGGGCTTCAGGACGTTGCCTTCTACCGTCACCCCGTCCAGCGGGTTGATCCGGTCGAGGACGATGAACTCTTTTCCCGCATTGGCGCAATCCTCCAGGGCGTACAGCATCGTATAAATGAACGTATAGTAGCGCACGCCCACATCCTGGATATCGTAAACGACGGCGTCCACTTCATCCAGCATTTCCGCGCTCAGCCGCTTGGAGTCCTTGCGGTACAGGCTGTACACCGGCACGCCGGTAATCGGGTCCCGGTAGGTTTCAACCTGCGCCCCTGCTGCCTGATCCCCCCGAACCCCGTGTTCCGGCGAAAACAGCGCCGTCAGCTGGAACCGCTCATGCAGGATTTGAATGGTGGATTCAAATTTACGGTTTAAGCCCGTCGGTGACGTAATCAGCCCGAGTCGCTTCCCTTGGAGCAGATGGGCATAATCTTCGATCCGGTCAATTCCGTTAGCGATCATTGCGACCTCCTGGTAATGAAATTAGTGTACGTCCCTAAAAAAATGACTGTAACCGAGGTATCGTCACAGTCACAAGCGGGCATGAAATGCCTGGCTCCGCTTACAGTTCGCTTTGGCGCAGGCGCATCGTTTCCGCCGGAATCATAAACGTTTCTGCGTACTCCTTACGCGCCTCGATTCCGCGCACGCGTGCCAGATGCTTATAGTACTCGAGATATGGGAAGGACTTGCTGTTCGTGACGAACCAATGCTGCGATACCGCTTTCACCCACAGGTCAAAAGCCTCCTGTGAAAAGTCCACGTACACGTACGGCTTGTAATCCACTGCATCCTCCCAGTTTTCCGCATAGTAGAGCTTGGAAGCGAAAAACGCGGGCAGTTCCCGCTCAAAGGATGCCAGGCCGGCAAAAAAGCGCGCATCGTTCACGATGTTATGCGTTGTCGCGTGGTCCTTGTGCATGCTGTTCTTCCAGTGGGTAATGATGATGTTCGGCTTCACGCGCCGGATTTCGTCGCATACTCTCAGACGCATGTCCTCGGTATCCTTCAGCTCGCCGTCGGGAATGTCGAACACGATGGACTCGCCCCCCAGCATATCGGCAAACGCCTTGGCCTCGTTCACCTTTTGCTGGCGGTACTCCGCCATATCCTGACCCGCGGGCACGCCGCGTTCCCCTGCCGTCAGTGCCAGCGTGACGATGCGGTCGCCCTTCAAGGAATGGCTGGCAAGCACGCCGCCCGCCGTCAGTTCCGCATCCCCAACATGGCCGCCAATCGCCATAATCGTCAATTTCTGTTCGCTCATCGCTTTAAAACTCCCTTCTCATGATCGAAAATGTCCGGACCGTCTTAAACCCTGCCTTCTCGTAAATCCGGATGGCCGGATTGGTGCTGCCGGTATACAGGGACATATAATCCGTCCCGATCTGCTGAAATGCTTCGCACAGCTTAAAAAAAAGGATGCTGCCGAGTCCGTGTCCCTCATGCTCGGGATGAACGCCGATGCCGGCAAAATAGCCGCGCCCGCTCTCCTGGCGGATAACCGGACCGGCAAATCCGACCACCTTACCGTGGTGCGCCGCCACGACGACGGGCACCCCGTCCTCGGTCGATTGGGCGATTTCCTTCTGCCACAGCGGATTATCGAAGCCCTGCAGCATGTCCTTAACGCCGTGATGCTTGCCTTGGTCAAACAGCTCCACCGTGTATCCCTCGGCATGGGCCTTCTCTTCTTTCCCGCGAACCTCTTGCGGGATCGAGAACGAAGACAGATTCAGGTACATCGCGCATTCCTGCGCCCTCTCGACGTATCCCTGGCCCAGCAAAAACGAATGGAGCCTGCTGCCTGTCGGCACACCGGGCGCATTGTTATGCTCGTGGCGCGGCGTATCCGGTATGTACCAGGGCAGCATCATCGGATTGAAAAACAGCACGTCGGCCTGCTTTTTGCCCAGCGACTGAAAGCGCCCTTCCAGATGCTCCAGCATCATCTTGTAGTTGTCATCCGTGCAGGCTTCGTCGGCAAGTACGATGCAGGTGATGTACCCCGCATGATCTCCAAGCGGCAGATCGCCGCCGGTGCAGCCGCAGGCAAAGCCCTTCACTTCACCTTCTTCCACGAGAACAAACGTGTTCTCCGGATCGAAATAGCGATTATCCGTAAATATGCCGCTGAAACTTGCCTCCGTCATCTCCTTGTAGCCGTCCCGCACGGCTACTGTGTTCCATAAGTCAATGACAGCACCGGTGTATTGGTCACTCCAAGTAGTTACAACCATCTCGATATGAGTTCCTCCATCCCTTTAATAGCTGATTTTGCCCATGACGACAGGTCTGGAAGCGCCGGTCACATGAGGAAGGTTATTCGGCCGGTTGGTGATCGCGTAATCCGCAAGAACGGCAAACGCTACGGCTTCCTTCGCATCGCTGTTATGGCCGATGGCCTCCTGCGTCAGCACTTGTACGCCTGCCTTCGCCATCTCCTGACGGATCCATTCCATGAGCACCGGATTGTAGCTGCCTCCGCCGCCAACGATCATCGCATCGGCGGGATGGCCTGCCATCACATATCTGCGATAGGCGTCGCCGATCGACCAGGCGGTCAGCATCGTCACTGTGGCGACAATGTCTTCCGCCTTCATGCCAAGCGCTTCGGCATCATGCAGAAGCTTATCTATATAAGAGGAGCCGAACAGCTCGCGGCCCGTCGATTTCGGCAGCGGCTGCGAATAGTAAGCCTCCTGCTGCAGCCGGCCGAGCAGACGCGGATCGGCGGTGCCCGACCGTGCGATCGCTCCTCCAATATCCATCGTTAATTGTCCCGGATACAGCCGTTCCACGACCCCGTCGATGATCATGTTTCCCGGGCCTGTGTCGAAAGCATATACCTCACCGGGGCTGCATCCGGCCGGAATCACCGTCATGTTCCCGATGCCGCCGATGTTCTGCAGCAGCAGTGTCCGGTGTTCCTCCCGGTACAGCAAATATTCGGTAAAAGGAACCAGCGGCGCTCCCTGACCGCCGACAGCCATGTCCGCCGGCCGGAAGTCCGACACGCAAGGAATCCCTGTTCTTGCCGCGATGACCGCACCTTCTCCGATCTGCACGGTGTAATGCACGTTACGGCCATGGTACGGCTCCATGCTTGGAGCATGGTAGATCGTCTGACCGTGTGAACCGATCACTGAAACGTCCTCGGCGGACAGCCCCGCCTTTTCAATCACGGACAAAGCCGCCTCGGCGTACAGTTCTCCCAAAAGCACATTCATTTTTCCAACTCGGTCAACGGTTGCGTTGCATGGATCGAATAAAGCAAAAATGTCTTCCCTGACACCCGCCGGGTAAGGCGAATTTTCAAAAGCGACCAGACGCACGCCTGGAGACTCGTCCCGATTGCCGTTGATTTCCACGACGGCCGCATCGATGCCGTCCACCGAAGTCCCGGACATCAGACCAACGGCATACCGGGGACGCCTTAGCTCCGTTTTTTCTCCCTTTGTCCCCATATCAGCCCTTCACGGCTCCCACCGTGACTCCTTCCAGGAAGTACTTTTGCAGGCTGAAGAAGAGGATGAACATCGGCAGTGCGGAAATGGTGGCACCCGCCATCATCGGCGCAAAATAAGTCGTATTCGCAAATCGGAAGTTTTTCAGACCGACCTGAATCGTCTGCATATCCATCGTGTTCGTCACGAGGAACGGCCAGAAGAACGTGTTCCAGCTGTCCATAAAGGTCAGGATGGCCATGACCGCCAGCACCGTTTTGGACAATGGCAGAATGATCCGGAAATAAATCTGGAACTGGTTGCAGCCTTCGATTTTGGCACATTCAAGGATTTCCCCTGGAATGCTGCCCATGAACTGTTTGGCCAAGAAAATGTTGTAGACCGTGACGAGGCCCGGCAAAATCAAGGCGCTGTAGGTGTTTTGAATATTGAAAATGTTGACGATCAAAATGTAAAGCGGAACCTGGGTCACCTGATAAGGGATCATCATGGCGATCAGCAGGATCGTAAACAGAACCGTTCTGCCCTTAAACTTGATTTTGGAGAACGCGTAACCTGCGAGGCTGGCGAAAAACACATTCGATACCATAACCGTCGTCGCCACGATCAGCGAGTTCAGCAGCCAGCGGTACGAATATTCGCTGTAATCAAAAAAGAATTTATAGGAGTCCAGCGTGAATTTGGTCGGAAACAGGGAATAGTTCGCCGCCCCCGCTTCGATCGGATCGCCAAAGGACGACATGATCATGAAATAGATGGGGAAAATCGTTGCTAATGCAAATAGGATCAAAATGATAATGATCACACCGTTTCGGGCGCGCTTTGCCGCCGGCTTTCCGGTATGTTCGCTGTAAAGTGCCATGTTCGGATCTTCCTCCTTACTTAAGAGATCAGAAAGTATAACTTCTTTCGCTTAAGCATCCTGATCTCGCAAGAAAAACTTCCGCGAAGCGCGGTCTGTCTTCTGTGAAATGACGCCTTAGCGACGTATTTCTTAATATTCCACGTCTTTGCCCATAAACTTGAACTGCACCAGCGAGATCAGCGCAATAATCGCTGCGAGCACGAGGGACTGGGCTGCCGCTTTACCGAATTCGAAGTACTTGAAGGCGTTGTTAAAGATCAGGAGACCTACCATCGTCGTCGAGTTGTCCGGGCCGCCGCCTGTCATGAGGTACGCGTTCTGGAACACCTGGAAGGAACCGATAACCCCGGTAACCAGCAGGAACAGCGTCGTCGGCTTCAGGCTCGGAATGACGATGTACCACAGCTTCTGAAAAAAGTTGGCGCCATCCAAATCGGCGGCTTCATAATAGCTGGAATCGATGCCGAGCAGCGCGGCCAAATAAATGATAATGCTGGTGCCGTGGCTGGACAGCCAGGCCATCAGGACCAGCGAGAACATCGACGTGGCGCTGGAGCCAAGCCAGTTCTGGTTGCTGATGCCGAACAAGCCGATCAGCTTGTTGAAAATACCTTCCGGCATCGGATCGAAGATCCACAGCCATACCACCGACAGCGCAACACCCGAAGCGACTGCAGGCAGGTAATAGACCGCCTTGAACGTCGTCTGCAGCTTTTTCTTCAGCGGCAGGATCAGAATCGCAATGGCGAAGGAGATGATTAACGATACGGGGACGGTTAGAATCGTGTACACGACCGTGTTGACCACCGATTTCCAAAACAAGGAATCCTTGAATGTGGCGATGTAGTTATCGAACCCCACATACTCCGAGCCGATCGGCTTGTATTTCTGGAAGCTGATAATAAACGCGCTCACGACCGGATAAGCGGTAAACATGGCGAAGACCACCAAAGCAACGGCGATAAAAGCATACGCCCAGGCTCCGTCTCCCCTAATTCTGCGTCTTTTGGCCGGTTTAGCTAGTTGAGCCATCTTTGCGAAACTCCTTTCCTATCCCTTCTTACAGCCTATATATCGGATAGCCGCGTGACCCGCACACGGCTATCCGCTTGATTCAGGGATTAGTCTTTCACTACTCCGTCTTCACCGAACGCGGAAACCGCGGCGGATTTGACGGCATCGTACATCTCTTCCGGCTTGATCTCGCCGGCAATGAGTGCCTGCAGCTTCGGAACGATCACTTCGTCCTCCAGCTTGATGGCTTTGGCTTCCAGCTCAGCCGGGATGTCCGGACGGGCCGGCGCCGCGTTCTTCAGCATCGTTTCAACGGCTGCCTTGTTGTCCGCGTCGCGTTCAACCGGCATGCTTTCCGCCGCTTTTCTGCCGCTTTCCGTAATTTGAGCGACGAACAGGTCGTTGTTCGTCGTTGCGGCTACTTTGCCGCTGGCCAGGAAGTACAGCGCCTTCACGACGTTTTGCTTATGTGCTTCGCTTGGTTCCTTTTTGCCGCGGAATGCGACGTAACCGTCAACCGCTACGCTGGAAACGGCTTTTTCACCAAGGAAAGACGGAACCGGGAGAACCGTATAAGTCACTGGAATGCTGCCTTTGACCGCACTGCCGTCGTTGGCTTTGATTTTCTCATTGTTCGTATTTGCGGATTTTTCGAAGGTCGCCATCCCTTTACCGGTGATCATCGTTTGGCCGGTCAGGAACATGTTCCAGCGTTTACCCGCGTCAATGGAGCTCAATTCCTTCGGCATGGAGCCGTCGTCGATCAATGCGCGGATATCCTTAAGTACTTCAAGATAGTTTTTGCTGGTGTACGCGTATTTCAAATCCTGCGTAAATGCGGAAGGCATGCCTGCATTTTTGATCAGAATGCCCAAGTAGTCTTTTGAAGTGACGCCGGCCGTAGCAAATACGAAGCCGTAACGGGACGTTTTGCCGCCTTCGGAAACGACGCCTTTCTTGATGGCTTCACGGAACTCATCGAAGGTCCATCCTTGCTGCTGTACCTTTTTCCAGTCAATGCCCGCCTTCTCAAGGAACTCGCGGTTACCGCCCAGCGCGTGAACTTCCATATAAGCCGGGAAGCCGTACAGGCCGTCGCCCTTCTTCATGTATTCCAGCGGTCCTTTGTCGTAATCGTTGATCATTTCCGGTGTGGCGATGTCCTTGATGTCAAGCGCCATGCCTTGGTCAACGTATTTGGAGATGCCGTCGGAACCGATAAACGCAATGTCCGGAGGGCTGCCGGCGTTCACCTGGGTATCAAGCTTCTGCGTCATGTCCTCCCAGCTGGCCGGTTCGATTTTCAGCGTCAGGTTCGGATATTTCTCCGTAAATTCCTTTTGAATGTCCGCGAAGGTGTCCTGGAAATTGCCCGATACCGGCGGCAGCAGCGCCGTAATGGTATCTTTCGCGTTCGGATCGGACGCTTCGGCCGATTTGGAATCGCCTTTGCCGCCGCAGGCCGTCAGTGTGGTCAGTGCCATGCTTACGGCAAATACGGATGCTAATACACGCATTCTTTTCTTCATGAACAATATGCCTCCTCAAGGATATCCTCTGGTATTAGACCACTTTCGAAAAATTGCGGATCGCCTTCTTCAGGCTCCCCTCGGCTTGATCCAGCGCTTGTTCCGCCGCCTGGGCGTCCAAGCCGGTTTTGATCATCATAATAGCCAGCTTGCAATTCATGGAAGCGCTTTCCAAATAGGAAAGTGCCGTCTTGTCATCGACCCCGGTTGCTGTCTTTATGATACGCACCGATCGGTCCCGCAGCTTGATATTGCTTGCTTTCAAGTCCACCATGAGATTGTTGTAGGTCTTGCCCAGCTTCACCATCGTACAGGTGGTCAGCATGTTCAGGACCATTTTCTGTGCAGTCCCCGCTTTTAATCTGGTTGATCCCATAATCACTTCCGGCCCTACGACAGGTGCTATGCATACGTCGCAGACGTGCTCCACTTTGGAATTTTTGTTATTGACGACGCCGATCGTAGCGGCTCCGATTTCCCCTGCCTTCTTCAAGGCAGCGATGACGAATGTCGCGCTTCCGCTGGCGCTGATGCCGATAACCGCATCCTTGTCTGTCACGCCGCACCTTTCAATTAAAGCGACCCCCTCCTCAGCATTGTCTTCATAACCCTCAACAGCAGTTCTCAGTGCTCCGTCTCCTCCGGCAATATGTCCTTGTACCAGCAAGGGATCCACGCCGAACGTGGGAGGACATTCCGAAGCGTCCAGCACACCGAGCCTGCCGGAAGATCCAGCCCCAACGTAAAACATTCTTCCACCATTCTTCAGCACATGATGGAGTGTGTCCACCGCCCTTACAATTTGCGGTATCTCTGCAGCGACTGCAGCCGGAACCTTGGAATCCTGTTCATTCATCAGGCGAACCATCTCTTCGGTTGAACATTCATCTATACTCAATGTTTTATCGTTGATCCCTTCTGTCGTTAACCCCGCCAGATACTCATCCATAGCCATCCCCCTATCCGTGTTGACTTCTATTTCTTGATTTCATAATAACGATAAATTTCATTCCGGTCAACGGTTTTTGAAATAATATTTTATTTCGGAAGTAATAATATTCTTTTATGGTAATTGTAAAAAAGTGCAGGCTGCTCTGTTTGAGGGCTGCTCCTGTTTGGGGGCTGCTCCTGTTTGGGGCTGCTCCTGTTTGGAAGCCGCTCCTGTTTGGGGCTGCTCCTGTTTGGAAGCCGCTCCTGTTTAGCCGGTCTCGCTTTCTTGTTTTGTGCTTCGCACAAAGCCAAAGGCGCTCGACCCTCTAAACACTCGCTGCTGCAGGGGGGCAATGCTGCTGTACAATCGCTTTGCTCTGTACAGAAGTACTTAAAGCAGTGAGTATTAACTCACTGCTTGGCAACACTACACTGCCTTAGGTTCAGCAGTAAACACTACCTCGTCCTTTCCTCATACCGAGTGAATACAACACATATGCCCCTTGGTTCGTGAAATAATATTTCACAATAGAAAAGGCTCCTTTCACTATTAGAAAGGAGCCTTTCGCATCTTAGATTAAAAAAGATTACACGCCTAGCGAATACACTTCGAGGCTAGGAATGAAATATTCAGAAATATACAGTCATCGTATACGCTGTTCTTCGGCTTCCTTCATTTGAACAACGTTACCCTCATATTTTCGTATGACGAAGCGGAAAGGTCCGGGATACTGCCAGTAGTTCGGGATCGATAGGTAGGTGCCTTTTCCCGCCTGATATTCCTGAACCAATGGATGACTTTGTCCCGCCGCATCGGTAAAAGTATCCTTCAGTTCGAAGTATCCGTCTTCAATCGGTTGTTTCGATCCGTACAGCAGGCGCAGTCCCAAGGTTTGCTCAGAGCTTTTCTCCGCCACTTGCTCGATCAAAATCTTGGCATCCGGGGAGTCGCTTATTGTCCCCTTGTCCGGATCGACGGTAATCTCCACCTCATGGTCGGGTTGAAAGCTCGCATAATAAAAGTTCAGCCATAGTTCTTGATGCTCTGAATAGTAGCTGCTCGTCAGGTAAATCGTTCCTCCATTAGGTGTCAGCTGCGTTCGATCATACCTGAGCATCGTATTGAAATCCAAACGCTGCTTTGAGCTGATTTGTTTGGAGACGAGCTCCAGCGTGGCCTCGATCTTGTTCATCTGTGTGCCGGTATTGCTCTTGTAATTGAATTCGAGGTCCGTGCGCAAGGGACTCTGCACCATTTTAGTAAAGGTGACCTGCTGTTCGCCCTGATTGATTTCTACATGAATCGGCCGCTCCTCCAAATCCGCTGCATGCGAACTCTGTTGAAGGGTGACTGGGGCCACAAGCGTTTCGGTTCTTGTCTGTTCCTTGCTTCCCTCAGGTTTCAGCTGTGACCACGTCGTTTCAATCTGGAAACTCGCCGGCAGCTGTCCGGGGGTATCGAAATCAAAAACCATCACGCCCTGAGTCAGAGGCTGATCCTTCGGGAGCTTGGCATAGGTATCCCATGTGAAGGTTCCTTGCAGTGCTCTTCCCTGCCCGTCGAGGAGCTTCGGAGGATGGTTATAGCTCAGGCGTAAAGGGAGGTTCCCATTGCCGTTCTCTGCGGTGTAGAACATAATGATTCTGCGGCTGTCTGCTGCGATCCCTTCGATTTTGAGCGTATATCCTCCAGCGTTTACGGATTGGTTCATCTCATGGTAGAGTTCGTGTTCGGCGGCTTGCTTGACCATCAGCAGAAAATTATCGGGTTCCTGAAAAATGCGTTCTGTATAGGAGGGAAGCTGATCTTGACTCCATTCCTGTTCTTTGGCAGGCGTCAGATGCAGCGTACGACTGGCCGCAGCGCTTGCCCCGCCTACCACAATAACCGCCAAGATCGCAGCGGTGACCCGTAACCTCTTTGCCGTCCGGTGCTTGGACAAGCAGCGCGCCCGTTCGGTGGAGGCTTTTCGAACGCCTTGCCAAAGTACCTCGTCCAGCCTTTGATCCGATACTTTTCCTGTTTCCCGCTGCATTTCCTGCCACTCTTGCTCCAGCATCCATTCCTCATGATTGTTGGTCATATCGAAGTTCACCTCCGTAATTTATTTTGCCGCGAAGCTGTTTCAAACCTTGATGCAGCCACGTCTTCACTGTTCCTTCGGCCTTCCCGAGGGCCTTGGCAATCTCCGGTATAGTCATATCGTTGTAGTATCTAAGGATAATCACGTGCCGGTACTTCGGCTTGAGACGATTCAGCGCATGTTCCATATCGAGCTTTGCTACGCTTACCATCTCAGGGCTGTTTCGATACGCTTGCTCCATCACGATCGGCGGCCTGCGTTTTCGCCGCCTGATTTCTTCGATGCAGCAGCGGATCAAGATGCGGATAAGCCAAGGCAGCATCGCTGCCGGGTCTTTCAGCGTATGGCACTTCAACCACCCTTTATAAGCTCCTTCCTGAAGCATGTCTAGCGCATCGGATTCGTTGTGCATGTAGCTGTATGCAATGCCGTAGAGCTTGCGCTTATGAATGGATAAGAAGCTGAAAAAAGCTTCTTCGTCTCCTGCGCAAGCGGCTGCGGCTAGCTCTTGTTCTGTCATGACGCCCTCCTGGAACCATTTTTGTTGATCTGACTTATAGACGGGAGGTTGTCCTCCAAACGTTTTATTTTTTTAAATCCAGTGCTAAAAACGAAACAACAAACAGACCCTAGTCTATTAAAACGCAAAAAAGCCGCCATACCGGCGGCCTTTATTTGAGTATAGTCAATTATTCACGCGTTTTTTTCACCCAAACGTAATCGCTACAACGTGTTCCAATCGAAATCACGTTCGCCGCTGATCGTTCACCGCCCGCAGCAGGGTATGGCGGTTCGGACGGATCTGGTCGGCCTCCGCGAGGCTCCGCTTCAGCAGCTCCGGATCGATGTCCAGCTCCTGAATAGAAGCGGGGCCGCCAACCTTGCGCAGCCAGGCCCGCAGCGTATCCGGTGACGGCACCTTGGCCAGCTCCGCGCGGACGCGTTCCAACTGCTCCTCAGCAACCGGCAGGGAATTTTCCGTGTCCAGCCGGTGGTACAGCTGCGAAATTTCCGCACAGGCGACGCCGACCTTGGCCCCATGCAATACCGCCCTTCTGCCTTCACGTAAAAACGCCATTTCCCAATAATGGGACAAATGGTGCTCCGCTCCGGAAGCCGGGTGCGACTGGCCGAACAGCAGCATGGCAAAACCGGACTCGATCAAAGCTTGCGTCAGCACCCGGATTCCTTCCGGCGTGCGGTCCGCGATCGCGTCGATGTGATCCACACACTGCTGCAGCGCTTTGGTCGTCATCTCCGCCACAATTTCGGAATAAGGCTCATCCGCCGTCAGACTCCCGAATGTCCAATCAAACAGCGACGTGCATTTGCCCAGCATGTCCCCGAAGCCGGCGGCGACCATCGTCCGCGGCGCAGCTGTCAAAATATCCAGGTCGGCGAAAATCGCCGCCGGGCCGATCGATTGAATCGTGATTTTCTCGCCGCGGATAATGAGCGGCGCTCCCTTGGAATTAAATCCGTCCACCGATGGGGCGGTCGGCACGGATACAAACGGGATACCTGCCGAGTATGCGGCAAATCTCGATACGTCGTGCAGCGTTCCTGATCCGAGCGCAACCACCGCATCCGCCTTAGTGGATTTCACGTCAAGCAGCAGCTGCACAATCGACCGCTCGTCGGCGATGACATCGCCCTGCTCATCAGGGGAAATGAACGTAACGCTTGCGTTAACCCCTGCTTCCGTAACGGATTCCATCAGCTGTTCGCCGGCGGCTGCATAGGTGTTCTTGTCAGCCGTGACGATGACGCGGCGGTAATCCTGGTCTTGTAAAAATGCGCCCGCCTTCCGAATCGCACCGCTTTCCAGCACGACCGGACAAATGTCGGCGAGGCGCGCATCCGCATCATCCATACGTCCCGCCGCTTCCCTGATATCCTTCAACCAATCCGTCATTTGATTCCTTCCTTTCCCTTCAAGAGATGCTGAAGCTCGGCCAGCGACTCCCAGACCATGTCCGGGCCTTCTGCGGCCGTCTCCGCATCCCGCCTTGTTGCCGATCCGCTCAGCACCAGCGCGGTGCGGATGCCTGCCCGGCGGCCGAGCTGGATGTCCGAGCCCAGGCTGTCCCCGATCACCAAGCACTGCTGCGGCGGCAGTCCGAGCACCTGTAAAGCCGCTGCGGCCATCAAGGCCGACGGCTTGCCGATGATCACTTCGACCTCTTGGCCCGCCGTGGCGACAATGGCGGCGATCATGCCGCCGACGTCGATGCACTCCCCGTCATCCCCGGGGAACGATTTATCGTCATTGGTCGCGATGATGCGGGCGCCGTTGCGCACGGCCCGGAACGCCTGATTCAGCTCCGCATAAGTCAGCTCCTCGTGCAGCGTGATGACGAGCCAGTCGGCATTCTCGGGTCTCTCAGCCAGACCGATGCCGGCCAGTACCAGTTCATCCCGCAGTCCGTCCGGCCCCAGCACCCAAGCCTGGCTTCCAGAGTGGTGCTGCTGAAGGTACCGCGCTGTTACCGTGGAAGTAAGCAGAATCTCTTCCGCAGGCACGTCGATCCCCATGGAAAGAAGCTTCTGATGGCACATCGCCCGTGAAATGTTCCCACGGTTGCTGAGGAAAACCATCCGCTTGCCCTGCGATCGGAGCAGCGCAATGCTCTCCTTGGCCCCCGGAATGGCTTGCGCCCCCCGGTATACCGTCCCGTCCAAATCGATAATAAAACCGTCCACCGTTTCCAAACTCATTTTCAGATCCTCCCGCCGTGTTCTTATATGTTCATTCTCCCTGTGATTGTCTGCGTTTGTCAACGATTGTTTGCTTTTGTGAACGTTTTTAAATGGCAATATATGACGATTTAAATCCATTCAGACACGATCACGGGCCGCCGTATTATAAATAGGGAGCGATCAACACTTCCGTCGTACCCAGCTGACGCAGAAACTCCGGGTCTGCCCCTTCATCGGTGATGAGCACGTCGATGTCCTCCATTTTGGCGGATGTGGCGATCGACCGCCGGCCCAGCTTGGTGTGGTCCACCAGCGCAACCGTTTTGCTCGAGCTCGCAATCATCAGCTTCTTCAGCTCCGCCTCGTACAGGCTGAAATCGGTCATGCCTTCCCTGACGCTCAGCCCCTCCGCCGAAGTAAAGAACAGGTCGGAATGAATCCCTTCCAAAATGTTTTTTCCCAGAACCCCCTCGATCGTTTTGGAGCCGGAGCGGAGGATCCCGCCGATCAAAATGACGTTGATCCGCGGATTCTGGTTCAGGATGGTGGCAGCCTCCAGTCCATTCGTCACGACGGTGAGATAATCATGCTCCACCAGCGCCTTCGCCAGTTCCAGCACGCTGGAGCTGGCATCCAGAATAATGCATTGGCCCCGGGTTACGAGTTCGGCAGCCTTTGTCCCGATCGCCCGCTTCTCCTCGTAGTTCAGCTCGCTGCGGCTCGGATACCGGGGCTCGGCCGGCACCGGTTTGGTCCTCGCCGGAACCGCTCCGCCGTGGGTACGCTCCAGGACCCCCTCTTCTTCCAGCATCCGCAAATCCGTCCGCAGGGTCCCTTCAGACACCTGCAGCTCGCGAGCCAGCTGCTTCACCACGATTTGCTTGTCGCGTTGAAGCGCCTCCAATATTTTTTCTCTTCGCTGGGTTGCAAACATAGTAACCTCCAACCGTTTTTCTTCATTATAAATACAAATGACAAGATATAACAACAAACGCCAATTCAAGCAGAAGCATAAGACCATCAGGCCGTCTGCATTCGATCCCTTCCATCGTTCAACAGCTCGGAGACCACTTTCGACACAAATAGGCATAAGGGGAACAAAAAAGAACAGCCCAACAAGCTGTCGGGCTGTTCTTCTAAATCGTCTATAAAGTATCTTAACCTCCGCTAGCAAAACCGATTAATAGTTTGCACCGTGGTTCTGGATCGAATAGTTGGCTCCATGGTTGGCCGTATCATAGTTAGCACCGTGGTTCAGCGTCGTAAAGGCGGATGCCGTCAGCAGACTAACACTAAATAGTCCTAATGCTACTACCGTCGAAAACAATACCTTCTTCATCTTCAATCGCTCCTTTGAGAATGTTTTTTTGGATAGACGAGTACGATTCTAGTTGAGACTGTGAAGCATGAGATCTGAAAGATTCGAATAAGGCGACGCATTTTTTGAAAATTTTGTCATCTTCAAGTTTATCAGATAATGTCAAAGCTTGTAAAGTCCTATCGAGCGCTTCTGCGTGATTTTCTTTTTTAAATCTATAAACCGCCAGCAAATACAAAAAAGAAATATAATAGGAGAGATCTACGGGATTTTGGTCAATCGGAATAAGCTGCGAATCTTCGACGACAAGAATATCCAGGATATGATCGACGTCATAGTTATGTATATTTGCTGCCTCTAAAATCGTGATTAGTCCAGGGAGAGTTTCGGATGGATTTTCCTGTATAAACGCTGAATAATCCTCCAGGCAGTCCAAATTCCCTGAAAGAATGTTAAGCGTAAACATATTGGCTCTTGCGAAAAAACGGAAGTTTTCGACAGCCTGATTGTTGGCAGGAGAACCGTCAGACATGTAGCTTAGATCTTCATAGTTGGCTATGCACTGTTTTGCCTCTTGGTACATTTTCTTCTTTTGGTAGGCAAGTCCCTTCATGAGATGGCTGTACCCGAAATAATAGACGATCGGGCGTTCCGTAACCTGAAGCCGGCGATTCCGTTCCTTTTGTTCGACATACATCTCGTAAGCGGACTCATAAAGCTCGGTAGAAATTTTAATCATGTTATCCCAATTCTCAAAGGAGAAGGCCATTTTCAGCATCGTTACCAGCGTATCTATCTCAATCTTTACGGTCATGGATCTGTCTTCCAATCCGATTTCCTCCTTCGCTAATCTTTATATTATAAGAAGTATATAGTTAAATTAACGGACGGTCAATTATGTTAGTTCGTGAAAAAATGACCAAAAATGCTTGGTCAAAGCTGGTAATCTTTCTTTTTTCAGTCAATAAATCAATTTTAGGCGATAACAATCATAGATTACCCAAAAATGGAAAAATAGACACCGATTCTATCAGTGTCTATTCCGGCTAACCTGCTTTCACCTTTTAGATTTGAACGATGCCTTTGCTGACCCCCAGCTGAGGGTAATTCCGCATCACATCCGGCAGCTGCTCCAGTGTGAAGCGGTGGCTGATGAGAGGCGCGAGCCGGACTTTGCCTCGGGATACCAGCTGGATCGCATCCGTGTGGGTGAACGGGTTGATGAACGAACCCATGATCCGCAGCTCCTTCGAAAAAATGTCGAAAGGACGGATGGCGGCCTCCGCATCCGGAGCAGCCACGCCAAACAGCAGCACCTGTCCTCCCTTGCGGGCGGCGCGAACGGCCGTCTGTACCGAATCCGTCCGCCCGACGCATTCGATCACGACATCGGCACTGGAAGCAAGCGCGTCCGCGGTATCCCGATCGAGTGGCGATACGACCGAATCCGCCCCCAAGCTGCGCAGCATCTCATGCTTAT
The DNA here is from genome assembly GCF_025809195.1 of Paenibacillus sp. PSB04. Taxonomy (NCBI): domain Bacteria; kingdom Bacillati; phylum Bacillota; class Bacilli; order Caryophanales; family Paenibacillaceae; genus Paenibacillus; species Paenibacillus sp. PSB04. The sequence continues at coordinate 4,139,968 of NZ_CP081301.1, read as the reverse complement.
AGGATGCCGGTTCGCTGACCGTAATCCGCGAAACGCCACATTCGCGAACGAGCTGCAGGAAGATCTGCCCGATAAATCCGCCGCCGATGATCAGCACCTGATGCTGCGGCCGGATATCGAGCTTGCGGAAACCGTGCAGCACGCAGCCGAGCGGTTCAAGCAGAGTTGCTTCTTCATAGCTCATCGCGTCCGGGATAATATAACAATTTTCCGCTGGCACGAGGCAGCATTCGGCCATGCCCCCGTCCCGCGTTACGCCGACCGCCTGCAGCCGGTCGCATAGGTGAAGCCTGCCGCTGCGGCAGAATTCGCAGCTTCCGCAGTAAATATTCGGATCGACCGAAACCCGGTCCCCTTCCTTTAAGCTGCTTACGCCCTGCCCGACCGCCACCACCTCGCCGGACAGCTCATGACCAAGTACGATTGGCGGATGCACTTCCGCCGAACCCGGATGGCCGTGGTAAATGTGCTGGTCCGTTCCGCAAATGCCGCAGCTGCGCACCCGAATCAGCACTTCGCCGATGCCGGCCTCCGGGATCTTCTGTTCCTTAACATCCATTACTTCCTGATCCACAAGCACTGCAGCTCTCATCGCCAATTCTCCCCTTCCTCATTTCGTAACCGGTTGTCTTCCATTAACCGCGACCGACGCACCGTTTAATGCCGATACCTTCAAGGTATTCCACGGAATCCCCTTGTCTTCCTTCTGTCCGACATGGATGATTCGCGTCTGTCCCGGCAGCAGGTCGAAATAATTATCCTCCCAATCCAGCCAGGCTTCGTCCATCTCAAGCCTTACCATTCGGGCGGCAAAGTCGGAGGATACCGTTACGCTCCCTTCCTCGGGGTTCACCTGAACGTTCAAGTTAACGGGGCGGAAGTTCATATCTTTATGGTCGCAAAAATAATAAAAGTTCTCTTCCCCGCAGCCGTCCATCCAGCGAACAACGCAGACGGCTTCAGCGGCGTCGAGACCTTGAAGCAGGTCGTCCAGCTTCACCACTGCGATGCGCTGTTTCCCGCATGCCTCAATCTCTGCAGCGAACGTCCGGACATATACCTGACGGCCGTCCATGCCGCAGACAACCAGCTCCGCCGTCTTGGAAACAGTTTCCCGCGTATCGTTCACGCCCCACAGCACGAGTTCCGCATCCCCGGGCGTATACTCTGCCGTCAACAGCAGCGGATGATAAAACTTGCGGGCGTAATGGTAAGCCGCTTTCGGCAGACCGTAATAGTCGATGACGGACCAGCTGGTGCCGGGCCAGCAGTCGTTGAACTGCCAGAATAACGCCCCGCTCGTCTCCGGCTTGTTTCTTCGGTAATGCTCGATACCGTATTTGAGGCCTTCGGCCTGTGTCAGCATGGAAAAATGGATGTATTCCTCCAAGTTGCCCGGAATCCCGGTGTATCCCTCCATCAGCATAACGCCCTTGAGGTGATTGATATCCTTGTTGCGGTTCATCATTTCCGCACTGCCAAGCACCAGCTCCGTCTGCGGCACGTTCCGCTGCAGCGTGTACAAATTGGCGGAAGCATGCATGCCGAACTCGCTGGCGAACTTCGTGCGGTCCTCCTTGAATTTCTTGAACGACAACCCTTCCACGCTGTAGTCCTGAAGCTGGGGCTCGCCGAATACCCTTGGCTCAATATTGCCGTGCCAGACCTGCCAGTTATGCGTGTCCCCTTCCTCACGGGAATTATGGTCGTTCCCTCCGTAAGGTGAGCTCGGCCAGAATGTCCGGGAAGGATCCAGCTGCTCCAGAAGCGCAGGCATCAGTTCATGATTGATTTTCTCACCGTAAAAAGGGTGTGGGATGTCTCCGCTCGCATGAAGCGCCTCATACAGCCAGTCATTTTCGTTATTGCCGCACCACAGGGCCAGGCATGTCCGGCTGCGCAGCCGCTTGACGACCTGCTGCACTTCTTCCGCGACGTTATCCATAAAATTGCGGTTATAGTCGGGATACAGGGCACAGGCAAACATAAAGTCCTGCCATACCAAAATTCCCAGGCGGTCACACTCATCATAGAAAATATCCCGCTCGTAAATGCCCCCACCCCAGACCCGGAGCATATTCATGTTCGCTGCCTTCGCCATGTCCATCAGGCGGGAATAACGGACATCCGGCACCGCGCCGATAAAGCTGTCGATCGGGATCCAGTTGGCTCCCTTGGCAAAGACACGAACGCCGTTCAGCATAAAAGTAAAGGCAGGTTCGCCAGCGGCATCCCGCTGCTTCAGCTCCAGCGTGCGAATCCCGAGCTTCTGGCTGCGCTTGTCCATGGTGATCCCGTCCGTGTGCAATGAAACCCGCAGCTCATATAAATGGGGCGTGCCGAGATCATGGGTCCACCACAGCTTGGGCTTCGATACGCGAAGTTTCGTTCCGCCCGCTAGGCTAATGCCGCCGGCCAATCCGGGCAGCCCGCTGCCGGCGGTTCCGCTTATCTCCAACGTTTCTGCAGCCGCCACCTCGCCGCTCTCCCCGTCAAGCAGCTGAACAAGAATACTGTATGTTTTCTGGCGGTCCCATGAAGTCAATTCCACCGAAATATCAACCAGCGCCTCCATCTCGCCAGCCTCCGCCGTCCGAGCATAGACATGCTCTATTCTGGCAGCATCGTATTTCTCGAGCCGGACTTCCTTCCAGATTCCCGCGCATAGGAGCCGTGGTCCCCAATCCCAGCCGAAATGGCTTTGGTTTTTACGCGTCCAGACCCGTTCCTTGCTAAAACCGGACCAGAACGTGGAGACGGCCTTCCCGCCCACTTTCGCATGGACCGGGTCAAATTTGACGGCGATGACATTTTTGCCCGGCTTCAGCTCGCGGCTGACTTCGAACGTATGGCTGATAAACATGTTGTCCGTGGAACCAAGCTCCGCACCGTTCAAATACACGGTCGCAAAGGTGTCCAGTCCTTCGAACACCAGCAGCATTTTGTCGTCCGGCCGCGGTGCCTCGTCCAGTGTAAAAACGGTCCGGTACCACCAGATCCGCTCCTCCACCCACCGGCACTTCTGGTCGTTGTGCCCATAGAACGGATCGTCGATCAGCCCGTGGCGAATCAGTGTCGTATGGACGTCGCCCGGCACCTCCGCCGACATCCAAAAGTAATCGTCATACAGCGGCGAGGCTACTTCAAGATCCTTCGCCTCCCCTTCCCTGAAATCCCGCAGCTTCCAATGGTCTTTGATGATCATGCTGTTCCCCTCACTTCGCCCTTGCTGCAAGCCGAACCGGCTCGTCCGGGCCTGATGTAATAGAACGCCAAAACAATGATTTGTTTTGGCGTTCCGTGTCCCGATCCTAAACTTTGGCTTCGAGGTATTCGAGGCTGTCCAATATTTCCTTCAAGCTGAGCTCCGCACAGGCCATGGAGGTGTCCGCAACACCATAGAACATTTTCACCGTGTCACCGTCAATGACGGCGCCGCAGGAAAACACCACGTCCCCAAAAAAGCCCTGCTTTTCATATTCCGCCTCAGGCTCCATCACCGGCTTCCCGGAACGGGCGATCACCCGCGTCGGATCGTTCAGATCGAGAAGCACGGCGCCCATGCAGTAGCGGTGATCCGATGTCGCTCCGTGATACAGTTCAAGCCAGCCTTTGTCGGTCTTGAACGGCACGGCGCCGCCGCCGATCCGGCCGCTGTCCCACATCCCGTCCCGGAGGCCGAGCAGATGCTTATGATTGCCCCAATAGAGCAGATTGTCGGATTCCGCGATCCAGATTTCCGGATTTCCGATGCTTTTCATGGTCGGACGATGGAGAGCGTAGTATTTGCCGTTGATCTTTTCCGGGAAAATGAGCACGTCCTTATTGTCCGGACCGAAGATCATGCCGTGATGCCGGGTCGTCACAAAGTCGGTGGTCGACACGAGCGATTCACCGATCCCTACGGGAGACACGACGGAAAAATAAATGTAGTAAGTATCGCCGATCTGCGTGACTCGCGGATCCTCGATGCCGAACGCTTCCTGTTCGTTGGACGGATAAATGAACGGCTGATCGTCCACCGTGAAGTGGTGGCCGTCCCTGCTGCGGGCGATTCGGATGTAGGAAAGGGACGTCAAATACTCAAACGTGCCGTTTTTGGATTTATTGCGGATCACCCGCGGGTCGGAAAAATCGTACCGGTCATCGTCTTTGCGGAAAGGAATCAGTTCAAGATCACCACGCTCCGCATTGAATACAGGGGCGATGACGACGTTCGGATCGCCGCTGACCGGACGCTCCGCCACACGCAGAAGCATCAGTGTTTCCCCTTGATACTCGGCGATGCCGGCATTAAATGCACCGATCACCTCAAAGCCCTCGCGGTGAGGCTTGACGTCGGCAGGGGTGATTAAAGGATTTTCAGGATATCGATAAATGTTCATTCGGATCAAGCTCCTTCATTGTATTAACTAGGATTCGAATCTCGCAAAAGGATCGGCTATGATCAGACGTTGTGCCTCCGCATCGCTTATTCCCGCATACAGCATCGCCGTCCCGTCGCCCCGGCGCAGGATGCCGCCGCTGAATACGACGTCCTGAAGGTCTTCGCGCTTGGCCGGACCCGGCAAAAAATCGGCCCGCACCGCAATCAGCATCATATCGGAAAACGCAGCCGTCTGCGGATCGAGTACAAAAATCATGGGATAATAATGACGATCGCCTTCGTCATCATAACAGGCCGTATGTCCCAGCACGCCGAGAAGGCCGTTGCTTAGCACGTGGATTTCATTGGCCCCTCCCCATTCTTCGGGGATAAACTGGCCTTCCAGGAGCGGGGCTTCCTCAATCGCCTGTACAGTCAAGTCGTCCAGTGATGCGGCCTGGAAATAACCGATCTGGCCGCGCCCGCCTTTATCGCCCTGCGGGCGGGTGAATACGCCGATCCCGCCGTCCGGAAGTCCGGTGAGCCGCAGATCCTTCATGCCGTCCGGACCGGTGAAAAACAGCTTTAAATCCGCGATGCGGCCGCCCCGGTAAATTGCCGTGCGCCACATGAGCGCTCCCTCTTTCTCCGGGTGCGGGTAAATCTGAACTCCGCCCAAGATCAGCTCTCCGCCGATCCGGGTATGAAACGGGTCCTGCAGTTCGAGCACCGGCGCTCCTTCAAGCGGCACCCAGGCACCGTCGTTTTCCACGAAGAACACGACCTGGGAATGCTCACTGTCCCGGGATTCCACCCGGCCCGCGATGACGGTCCGCCCCTCATCCTCGAACGGAGCCGTGATGTTGTATACATCGCGGTCTCCGACGCCGGCAAAAACCAGCTTCTCCGCCTTGTGAGCAGGAGCGGTTCTCTCCCGCCCCTCCATGTACTGTTCCAGCAGCACGCGGCATGTTTTTACTTCCGTTTTGTTCACGTTTAACACGATGATCCCCCTACCTGGTCGAAGTTAAATTCATTGGATGTTATGGTTCGTGTTGTTGCCCAGACCGCAGCCTCAAAGGAATCAATAACCAGTGAATGACGGCGATTCTGATCCGCGGACGTTTCTTTGCTGGTCAGCAGTAACCGGTACAAAGCCGCGTCAGCAGCCAAATGGTTCAAATCGCACGGCCGGTCCCCGAAATTAAGCGCAACCCAAATCTCTTCCTCCTCCGATTGACGGCCATAGTAAATACACTCCCCTTCCCGCTTCAAAAAGGTGTACTTCCCCGTTTGGAGTGCCTTATGCTTACCACGCAGCCGGATGAGGGAGCGGTAAAATTCCAGCAGTGAGTGCTTGCTCCCCCACTGCTTCTGGACGTGAACCTGCCGGGACGACGGGCCGAGGGGTATCCACGATCCGTGAAGTGAAAATCCGCCGTAACGGCTCCCATCCCACTGCATCGGCGTTCTGGAGTGATCCCGGCTTCGGAGGATGGCGGCGGCAAGCGCATCGGCCTCGGTCATCCCCGATTCCTTTGCCATCCGGTATGCGGTCAGCCCCTGAATATCGCGCATTTGCCCGATGTCCGCCGGCACGAAGTCCCGCATGCCGATTTCATCACCGTAATAAATGAAGGGAACGCCTTTGGCGGTCAGCATCAATGCCGCTATCAGCTTGGCGGTGCACAGGTCCACGGAATCGTCTCCAGAAGAAAAGCGGCTATAATGCCGCGGCATGTCATGGCTGCTGAAGAAAATCGTCGGCACCTGCTCCGGCCGGTGAAGCTCCTCCATCCGGACAAGCTCGGCAAACATCTCATGGACCTTCAGTTCCTTGCGGCTGCCCAGGTTAAAATTAAACACCACGTCCAGCAGGTCCCCGCCGCTGTATCGGCGCAGCACCTCCATATCCTCGGAACCGACTTCGCCTACCATCAATACATCTTTGTTTTGAGATCGTACGAATTCGCAAATATCGCGGATGGCCTCCACAATGCCCTCCTGATTTTGGTCGAACCGGTGATCCTGTTCGCCATCCGCCGTGACCGGGTTTTCCTTAAACTGCCCGGACACCTTCAGGAAATTAATGACGTCCAGCCGGAAACCGTCAATCCCGCGGCCGAGCCAAAACGACATCACTTCCTTCATGGCCTCCCTGACCTCGGGATTCGCCCAGTTGAGATCTACCTGCTCTTTGGCGAAGGCATGGTAATAATACTGCCCGGTCGCCTCATCCCATTCCCATGCCGTCCCTCCGAAAAAGGACTCCCAATGGTTCGGTGTGCCGCCGTCCACGGCATCCTTCCAGATGTACCAATCCCGCTTTGGACTCGTCCGTGATGCCCGGGACTCCATGAACCAGGGATGCTCGGCGGATGTATGATTCAGCACCAGATCCGCGATCACGCGAATGCCGCGGCGGTGGGCTTCCCGGACGAAATGGTCAAAGTCATCCAGCGTTCCGAACACCGGATCCACCCCGTAATAATCCGAGATGTCATAGCCGTTATCTACGCGCGGCGAAGGATAAAACGGGGTCAGCCAGATGCCCCCGATTCCAAGTTCCCGCAAGTAATCCAGCTTGGAGGTCAATCCCTGGAAATCGCCGGTGCCATCCCCGTTGCCGTCACAAAAGCTTGGCATGTAGATTTCATAAAAAACGCTGCTTTTCCACCAGGGTGTCTCTGCAGCCACCGTCTTCTCTCCCATGGAGATCCGCTCCTTCCTATCGCGCAGGGCTTATTTCAAGCTGACCTGCATGCCCTTCTGGAAGTTTTTGCCGAAGATGATGAACAGGATGATGATCGGCAGGGACAGCAGCACAGATCCCGCGTACAGCGGACCCGGATACGATCCGTACGGACCGAACATCTGCGAAAGCAGGACGTTCAGCGTCAGCATCCCGTCGCTGCGAACCATGATCATATCCCACAGCAGCTCGGTCCAGCGCTCCATCAAGAGGAACAGAAAGACGACGCTGGTGATGGACTTGGACATCGGCATCATGATTTTGTACAAAATTTGAAAATCCCTTGCTCCGTCCAGCTTAGCCGCTTCAATAAATACGGATGGCACCGCCTTGAAGAAGTTCGTGTACATGAAGATCGCCCACAGGCTGACCCCTTTCGGAATGATCAGCGCCCAATAGGTGTCGTACCAGCCCAGCTTTTGAATAATGAGAAAGCTCGGAATCAGCAGAATGATGGCCGGAAAAAACATATGGAACAAAATGAAGTTGTTGACGGTATCCCTGCCGCGCCATTTCAGCTTCGAAAGGGCATAAGCGACCATCACCCCGAACATCATCATGAGGAAGGTCGACAGCAAAGACACGATGATACTGTTTACAAAAGCGCCCAGCCAGGGCCGCGTGATTCCCGTCTCGCCGCCTGTAAACAGCCAGGTGTACGACTTCAGCGTATACGAGCTCGGAATCAGCTTCCGATCCACCTGTGTCCAGTCGGCAAACGAATTCAGCACCATGTACAAATACGGATACACCATCACGAGCAGCAATATTCCTGCGATGATATAGCGGATGGCCAGACTGGACTTGCGGCTGCGTTTAGACCCAACCATTTCGCGCACCCCACTTTTCTAGCAGTTTCCGGATGATAAAGATCGAAATAAAGGTAGCTATCGAGGCGAGCAGCGCCACCGCAGACGCATAACCGGCCTGCAGGTTTTTGAACGCCTGGCTGTAAATTTCCATCTGCCACGTGTTGGTGGCATTGTTTGGACCTCCGCCTGTCAGCTGGTATACCTCGGTGAAGATGCCGAAGGTGACGCCGAAAGCGAGAATCAGCGTCGTATAGAGCGCAGGGTACAGCAGCGGAAGCGTAATTTTCCAGAAGCGCTGCCGGCCGGCAACTCCGTCGATGGCTGCCGCTTCGTATACTTCTTGATCTATACTTTCCAGGCCCGACGTCAGAATGAGCGCGTAGTACCCGGTAAATTTCCAAGCCATAATCATGCCGACGATCAGGAGTGCCGACCAGGAAGTCCCCAGCCAGTCGATGTTAATGCCGATTTTGCGCAGCGCCGTGTTGACCGGGCTGTTGAAAGACAGCAAACCTTTTACAATCAGCGCCGATACGACGCCGGAAGACAGGTACGGCAGGAAAAAGCCGATGAGAAACAAGCTTTTCAAACGCGGAAGACTGTGCACCAGAACCGAAACGACGAGCGACAGCACGATCACCAGCGGCACAAACACCATCATGAACTTGTATGTCACCCAAAACGCGGCGTGCACGCCGGGCGATCTGAGCGCTTTGGCAAAATTGTCAAAGCCGACAAAGTCATATTCGGGAGCAATCAGGTCCCAGTTCGTAAAAGACAAATAAAAAGACCAAACGAGCGGAACCAGGAAAAATACAAGGGAGTAAATCAGGTAGGGACTGGCAAACAGCCAGCCCAACCGGTTATTGTTTTCTTTCATTTAGAAGACTCCTTTTATTGAAGTTCCCCTTCAATGGCTTTCTTCATGTTCGCCCATCCGGCTGCCGGATCGATCTCCCCGCGGACGACTTTATTCCAGGCTTCTTGTCCAATAAAGGTCTGCAGGTCGTTATATTTCGGATTATCCATCGGCGGCACCGCATTCGGCACATTTTCGGCATAAGGCTTCAGTTCCGGGTTTTTGTCCAAAATCGCCTTGAAGGATTCGTTGGTGGTCAGGTCGTCGCGAGCCGGAGGCAGCTTCGTTTCATCAAACCACTGGGCGTCGTTTTTCGCATCCGAATAGACCCACTTCACAAAATCCATCGCCGCCTGCTGCTGCTCCTTGGTGGCCGACGCATAGATCACAAGCCCCTTCGTATCGGCAAACGTTTTGGAATCTTTCGGGTCTACGCCGTCAGGCACCGGAGGCATGCTCAGCGTGTAATTCTGGTTGTATTTCATGTCCGGGAACTTCTCGGCCCAGTTCGTAAAGGTCCAAGGACCGAGGTCGATAAACAGGCTTGTGCCGGTCTCAAACGGATCCTGTACGTTTTGCGCCAGGATGCCCTTGTCCTTGCGGAGATCGTCAATAAACTTCAGCGTTTCGACGCCCGCCTTCTCATCCCCGACAAACTTGTTGCCTTCAATGAATTTGTTGCCGCCGGAAGCCGCGTTATACAGCATGAAGAAGTCAAACCATCTCTTCCATGCCGTCGGATCGGCGAGGTCCGCTTTGGCCCAGAAGTATTTGTCCGGATATTTCGCTTTCAGCTTCTTATTCACTTCAAGCGCTTCGCCGTACGTTTTAGGCGGCTCGTTGTACCCCAGTTCCTTCAGCAGGTCAAGGCGCCAGCCGAACAGCATCGCATTGGAGTAAATCGGAAGCACGTATTGATGCCCGTCGGCGAATTTCCATGGTTCAATCGTATTTTTCATATTACGGGTGGTGACGATATCGTTAAATCCGCTTAGCGTATCAAGCGGCACCAGCGCTTTGCTGTTTGCAAGCTGGGCGGCAAAACCGCGGTTGATGTTTTCCGAAATGGTCGGAGCGCTTCCCCCGGCAATCGCAGCCTGAATGCTGGCCTCGGAGCTTGGAGATTCCTTGATGACGCTGACGTTGATTTTCACTTTGGAATTGGTCTGTTCGTACGCCTTGGCCATCTTCTCCCAGAAGGCTTGCTGCGTCGGATTGGCTGCCGCCCAAAACTCAATGGTCGTCACACCATCCGCCGTCGTTGCGCTTTGCTTTTTGGAACCGCAGGCGGCGAGCATGGAGGATAACACCAACACCAAAGCCAGAAGTCCGAGCATTTTTCTTTTCATCGAATCGTTGACCTCCTCAAAAAATTGTCTCGAAAGATTGAAAGCATCATTCCAAAGACTCGAAACATTATTTTGTAACGTTACAAATTAAGATTAGTCAATATTTTGTAAGCGTTTGTGTAACCCTATTATTGTGCATTACAAAAACCTTGTCAACACTTTATTAAAGACAGAATAATCTTTTTATATAAAGGCTCTTTACTTATAGAACTTGTAACGTTACAATTTATCGTAATGTGATTTATTGAAAGGCAGGCTTCATTTTAAGTTTCTTAGAAAGAACTCCAATTATGCAGGCAAAACAAAGATTGAGGTGTCATATGAAGGATAAAGTAACCATGCAGGATATTGCGGAGCAGCTGAATATATCGAAGAATTCCGTGTCCCAGGCGCTGTCGGGAAAAGACGGGGTCAGCGAAGATACGCGGAAGCTGATCCTCGAAACGGCACACCGGATGGGATATGTGTATTCCCAAAGCCGTAAGCGCCGCTCCGGCGAGCTGGAACAGACCGGAAATATTGCGCTGATCGCTTCTGATTTTGCCTTTTCTATGAAAAGTTTCTTTGGTGAAATTTATTTGAGTATCGAACAGGAAACGGTGCGCAGGGGAAAAAATCTTCTGATCCAATCGGTCAGCAAGCAGTCGGCTGATAAGCTGGCTCTCCCTTCGTTTCTGCTCAATCAATCCGTGGACGGCATCCTCATTCTGTCTCACATTACAACTGACTATATCAATACCATTACAAACATGGGTAAACCGACGGTCCTCATCGACCATCACCATCCCTCTATCCATGCTGACTGCATTTTAACCAATAACCGGTTTAGCGCTTATGAGGCCGTCCGTCACTTGACAGAACTGGGACATCGAAAGATCGGCCTGCTGGCCAACACTTCGTTTTCGCCAAGTTATTACGAGCGCTGGGAAGGATACGTACTGGCGATGAACGACTTCGGGCTGGAGATCCACGAGCCATGGGTAATCAAGGATGCCGTAGAAAACACGGATTACATTTTGCAAAAAATAAAAACGCTGCCACAGCTCCCGACGGCTTGGTTCTGCGTCAACGACGGGCTCGGCTTTTACCTGAATTCGGCCCTGCAGCAATCGGGTTACAGCGTGCCGGAGGACGTCTCCGTCGTCAGCTTCGACAACGGTTATTTGTCCCAGGTGTCCACGCCCCAAATCACGACGATGGATGTGAACCTGAAGCTGTACGGACGCAAGGCCGTGGAGCAGCTGTTCTGGCGGATGGATCATCCCGAGCATCCGTATACCGAACTGCTCTTGCCCACCAAACTGCTGAAGCGGGGGTCCAGCGGTCCAGCGCCAAGCGCCGGTATGGAGAAGCTGGAGGGTCATGAAACAGCGAACAGGAACGGGAAATAACCGTAAAAAGACAGCGAAGAACTGAAATCAAAGCAAAAAAGCCGGTCCCTCAATTTGCGAGGGATCGGCTTTTTTACTGTACTTTTTAAAATTGCTAGGAGTAACGGTGGTATTCGGTCAGGTGACAGGAAGGACCTCAATTATGGGACAAATGTTATCCCCGCAGATTACCGCCGAACGATCCCCTACGCTTACGCCCCTCCGTATAACCGCCGGTAAGCCGAGGGCGTCATCCCCTCATGCTCCATAAAACGCTTGTTGAAATAGCTCACGCTTGGATAACCCGCGTCCTCTGCGATCTGCCCGATCGTCGCACTCTTTCGCTCGAGCAGCCACTGCTTCGCCATCTGCAGGCGGCAGCGCGTGATGAACTCCATCGGCGTCATCTCGGTTACGCTGCGGAACAGCTTGCAGAAGTAGTAAGTGGATATGCCAAGTCTGCCCGCCCAATCCTCCAGGATGAACGGCTTGACCGCCTCCTGCTGCATGACCGGAAGCAGCTCCAGGATCCGGCTGCCCGAATTGTTCGATTTGACCGGAGACAACGGGGTGGCATGCTCGATAAATTCGGCCAGCAGCGCGTAAGTAAGTGTCGAGAGGCGGACCGGATGGAGCATCCGGTGCTCTTCCGCCTCCTGCAGCAGATTTTCGTGCGCCTGCTCAAACGAAGCCGATTGGCGGATCGTCCATAAGAGGCTGTGATGCAGACCGCGTTCGATCAAATAATCCTGCAGACCGCTCCCGTAGAAGTGAAACCAGCGGATATCCCACGGGTCTTCCTCACTGCTGTAGTACCGCTGGCGCTGCATGGGAAAATACAGCACGGCCTCTCCCGGCCCCAGCTCATAGACCACATCCTCCACTTCCACGTACCCTCTGCCTGCAGCTACATAATGAATGTTGAAATTGTTCAAGGCCCCCGCCTCCCGGAATACGCTGTGACCCGGATCGTTCCGGTAAAAGCCGACCGATTCGGGAAAACAGAAAAACGGCATCGACGGAAGGGTCAGCAAATGGCTTTGCCGCTTCACCTGTCCTCACCCCAAATAACAATATTGTTATAATGCATTGCAAAATCGTATTATATTAATTTTAAATACAATCTTTTATAATCGCAATATAATCATAAATAACCTTCTTGAGGAGATGATACACGAACATGAGCCAGAAATTGAAATGGGGCGTACTGGGCTGCGCGGGCATCGCCAAGCGCTCGGTCATTCCCGGGGTGCAGCAGTCCGAGCTGAATGAAGTCGCCGCCATCGCCAGCCGGAACGAGGAGAAAGCAAAGCAGACGGCGGCGGACCTGAATATTCCGGTCGCTTACGGAAGCTACGAGGCGCTGCTTGAGGATCCGTCCATCGACGTCGTATACATTCCTTTGCCGAATCATCTTCATAAAGAGTGGACAATCCGCGCGGCGGAAGCCGGCAAGCATATCCTATGCGAGAAGCCGCTGGCCCTGACCGAAAGCGAAGCCGCCGAAATGGCTGAAGCCGCCGCCAAAGCGGGCGTGTACTTGTCCGAAGCCTTCATGTACCGCTACCACCCCCGCTACGACAAGATCAAGCAAATTATCGACTCGGGCCAAATCGGCGAAGTCCGCGGCATCCGGAGCGCCTTTACTTTTAACAACGCCGGCGACAAAACGAACGTCCGCTACCGCAAGGATTGGGGCGGCGGCTCGATCTACGACGTCGGATGCTATCCGATCAACGCGGCTCGGCTGCTGCTCGGCAAGGAACCGATCGCCGTCACGGTGAACGCCTTCTTCTCGCCGGAGCATGACGATGTCGATATGATGGCCTCCGGCCTCATCGAATTTGACGGCTCCGTCGCACTGACCTTCGACTGCGCCATGTGGGCCGCGTCGCGCAATCCGCTGGAAATCCTCGGCACGGACGGCATCATCGAGGTGCCTTCAGCCTACGTTACACCGACGCCGGGCAGCGGCAACTTCTTCTTGACCGTACGCGGGGAGCGGAGCGAAATCGAGGTTCCTCATGTAAACGCATACAGCCTGCAGGCCGATCAGCTCGCCCGGGCCATTATGAACAAAACGCCGCTGCAGTTCCAGCCCGATGATGCGATTCACAACATGAAGGTGATTGACGCCTGCTTGCTGTCTGCTCGCGAGCATACCCGGGTTGCGCTGTAACGAGCCATAAAAAAACCACAATAGCTTAGGAGGGTATTATCCATGGAATACATTTCCGTCAAAGGTTTGGATAAAAAGGTTTCCCGTTTGATGAAAGGCACGGACTACTTTTTCCACAATTCGTACGATAAAGCCGCTGCCAACATGGACGCGTATCTGGCCATCGGCGGCAATTCCGTCGACTCCGCCCACATCTACTGCGGCGGCGAAAGCGAAGAAGTGCTGGGCCGTTACATGAAGGAGCGCGGCAACCGGGATCAGATCGTTATCCTGACCAAGGGCGCCCATCACGACCAGAACGGTCCGCGCGTCAACAAGGAAGCCATCCGGCACGATATTACGACCAGCCTGAAGCGGCTGCAAACCGATTTTATCGATCTGTACGCGCTGCACCGGGACGATCCGAACGTGCCTGCCGGCGAAGTGATCGAAATTTTGAACGAATATGTCAAGTCAGGTACCGTCGGCGCCATCGGCTGTTCCAACTGGACGTGGCAGCGGATCAAGGAAGCCAACGATTACGCGGCCGAGAAAGGCTTGACCGGCTTTACCTTCAGCAGCCCGAACCTCAGCCTTGCCAAGCCGAACGAGCCGTTCTGGAAAGGCTGCGTTTCGGCCGATGCCGAAACCTGCGCCTGGCATGAAGCCGAGCAGTTTCCGCTCTTCTCCTGGTCTTCCCAGGCAAGAGGCTTCTTTACCGGCCGGTTTACGCCGGAAGTCCGCGACAACGCCGACCTGGTCCGCGTGTTCTACAGCGACGCCAACTGGGAGCGCCTGGAGCGTGCGAAGCAGCTCGGCGCGGAGCGCGGCGTGACCGCCATCCAAATCGCCCTCGCTTACGTGCTGAACCAGCCGTTCCCGACCTGCGCCCTGATCGGCGCCCAGTCAGCTGAAGAGCTGCGTTCCTGCGATGAGGGCTCTCGGATTCAGCTGAGCCGTGCGGAGCTTGACTGGCTGGACCTGACTTCGGACGAACGCTAAGCTATACAGCAGCGGTAAGCTGCGTTCCGCGGCATCCAAGTCGTTCCGATGCCGAGCATGTCTAGCATAACAACAAGCCGCCTTCTCCCTAGTCTAACAGACCAGGCAGAGGGCGGCTTTTGTTCGTTATCGGCAGACGGGTTTACACGATGACGGCGGCCGGCGGCTTAGGGAGCAGCTTATTTTCCGAGCTGCCGGCCCACTTGCCGTTCCGGGTTATGCCGCTCAGCATGTGAAGGTATATGTCAGGCCTCCAGTCCGGCACACCGGTCAGCGGATTGTGCTCAAACAACGGGAGCTGGCCTCCCGCCTGGCTCAAATCGAGGGTCGCCAGCACGACCGCCTCCTTGTCCTCGACCGGCGCCCCCTTGTATTCCGAGCCGATGTGGCTTGCAGGACCAACGATCATGCTGCCGCCGGGAAAATACGAATCGTAATCCTGGCCGACAAGGTTCGAGCTGACGATAAACGTGCCGTTCTCCAGCGATCTCGATTTGAGCGTCGTGTAATACAGGTCCTGCCATCCCTCCACATTGTGGATCGCCGTCGGATTTAAATATATCCGCGAACCAAGCGCGGTATAATACCGGACCAGTTCAGGGAAGCAGTAGGAATCGTAACAGATGCCGACCCCCACCGGTCCCCATGGCGTGTCGAACATGAGCGGCTCGCTGCCCTTTGTCGCCCACAGCGACTCCTTGGCTGCCGGATGGATTTTGCGGTAGGCGCCGATTACGCCTTCCGGACCGATCACGGCCGCGGAGTTGTAGATGATATCCGGGTCCGCCGCATCCCGCTCCGGCATCCCAAGCACGACATACACACCGTATTCCTTGGACAGCTCAGCAAGGGCCAGCGTCGATTCGCCGGGCACCGTTTCGGCATTCTGCCTCTGCATTTCAGGGTCGTCATCCTTGACACCGTAGCCGGTTAGCGCGGTTTCCGGGAACAATATCAAATCCGCGCCCTGCTTCGCCGCCGTCCGCACATAGCCTTTCATGCGCTTCAAATTATCCGCCTTGTCCCCCCATTTGGGATGAAAATTTATCGCAGCTACCGTAACGATGTCCTGAACCTCGTTAGAGACGAACTTTGGATTTGTCATCGTATATTCACACACCCTTCTACAAATTTTGAACGGCCGCCATTCCTTCGTGTACCAGCAAGCACGCCGCGTGATGACCCTCACCTACCTCAACGAGAGCCGGCACATTCTGTGCGCAGCGCGCTTCGGCGAACATGCAACGCGTCCGGAAGCGGCAGCCGGACGGCGGATTCAGCGGACTCGGGAGGTCACCCTTCAGCAGCACGGTTTCCGGCGCCTTGCGAACGGCCAGGTCCACCGAGGGCACCGACTTAAGAAGCGCCTGCGTGTAAGGATGCCGTGGATTCGCGAAAACATCTTCCTTCGGCCCCTTCTCCACGACGCCGCCCAAATACATCACCATGACATCGTCGCTCATATATTCCACCACGTGCAGATCGTGGGAAATAAAGATCAGCGACAGGTCGAACTCCTTTTTCAGATCTTGAAACAGGTTCAGCACCTGGGCCTGCACCGATTTGTCCAGCGCCGACACCGCCTCGTCGGCAATGACGATGTCCGGTTCGAGCACAAGCGCCCTGGCAATGGCCACGCGCTGCCTCTGCCCGCCGCTTAAATGATGCGGATACTTCGCGGCATAGGATTTGGGCAAACCTACCGCATCCAAATAACGGTATGCCTGCGTACTGGCGGCAGCCCGCCCGGTTCCATTGGCCCACAGCGGGAACGCCACATTGTCCAGAATGGTCAGCTTCGGATTCAGCGAAGAATAAGGATTTTGAAACACCATTTGAATCCGTTTCCTCATTTTCTTCAAATCGGAACCGCCGATCTTCAGCAAATCCTCGTTCTTGTATCGGACCTGCCCTTGGTCAGGCTCAATCAGTCTCATGATCAGCCGGGCCAAAGTAGACTTGCCGCATCCGGACTCGCCGACGATGCCGAGCGTACCCTTGGATTTCAGCGTGAAGGATACCCCGTTGACGGCGGACACCCCTCCCTTGCTCTGTCCGAACATCCCCCGCAGGGGAAAGGTCTTGCTGACATCGGTCACTTCAAGAATGTGCTCCAACTGTTATCCCTCCTTAACCTTTGCTGTCCAGTACATCCGACAAGGCGTCGGATACGATGTTGAGCGCAAGCGATGTGACGAATATAAAGATGCCTGGGACGATCGTAACGATGGGCTCAATAAATATGACTTGTTTCAAATTGTTCAGCATAAATCCCCACTCCGGCGTCGGCGGCGATACGCCGAGTCCCAGAAAGCTCAGACCGGACGCGAGCATGAGGCAGATGCCGATCTGGGTCGTGCTGTAGACAAACAGTCGGGAAAAAATGTTGTTTAGAACATGAAAACGGATGATGAGCCCCGTTCCGGCCCCGCTGGACAGCGCGGCTTCGATATACTCCTCCTTCTTCACCTCCTTCACGGCCGTTTCGGCAATGCGGGCAATCGGCGGAATGAAAACAATCGTCGCCGAGATCATGATGTTGCTGATGCCCGGACCGAGCGAAGCGGAGATGCCGATGGCCAGCAGAATCGCCGGGAACGAGAACAAAATATCCAGCGTGCGCATGATGAGCGTGTTGACGATACCTTTAAAATATCCGGCAATGATTCCAAGCCCGCCTCCTAGGATAACGGCGATGAGGACCGGGACGATGCCTGACAGCAGGCTCAGCCGCCCCCCGTACAAGATCCGGGTGAGCAAATCCCTGCCTTGTTCATCCGTGCCAAGAAGATGTCCCGCCGACCCGACAGGGAGAAGCCTCTCTTTGACGTTACCCGCGTAAGGATCATACGGGGACAGCCACGGGGCGGCGATGCAGGCGAGGACGATCGCGGCGAGAATGACCAGCGCGACCAGCGCCGCTCTCCGCCTGCAGAACGCCCGCCATCGTTCGGCAGCCTGCGAGGGCTGTTTTAGCAAACTAGCGGCCGAAGCCGCATCGGGAACAATGGATTGAACATTGGTAGCCATGCTGCCCACTCCTTTCAAGAATGCCTTACTCTTGGATCAAGAACCGCATGCAGTGAGTCGACTGCCAGATTGATGAGAACAAAAGCGACAGCTACCACAAGAACGCCCGATTGGACGATGGGAAAGTCCCGCTGCCCGATCGCCTGGTAGATCAACTGGCCGATGCCGGGCCAGGCAAAGACCGTTTCCACCAGGACGGAGCCGCCGATCAAATAGCCGAATTGGAGCCCGGCCACCGTCAAAATGGTCGGCATGCCGTTCTTGAGCACATGGCGCAGCACTTTGCCTGCCGGCGCACCTTTGGCCTGCAGTGCGAATACGAAGTCCTGCTGGAGCAAACCCGCGATCGTACTGCGCACCATCCGGGTCATAACGCCAAGCGTCGTCAGGGAAGCCGCAATCGTCGGGAGGATCAGGTGTCTGAAGGTATCCAGCAGCCCTCCTCCCCCGATACTCTGCATCCCGGAGGAAGGGAGCCAGCCGAGACTGACGGAGAATATCCCGATCAGAATCAGCGCGGCCCAGAAATTCGGCATGCCGATTCCCGCGAGTCCCAGCACGTTGAACAGGGAAGCCGCCCACGATTTGGGACGGTATGCGCTGTAAACGCCGATGGCCAGGCCGAGGCCGAACGATACGACGGCGGAAGCCGCCGCCAGCAGCAGCGTATTTCCTACAGCCGGGAGCAGCAGTTCGCTGACCGGCAGCCGCTTAATGATAGAGGTTCCCATATCCCCTTGAAACATATGGACGAGCCAATAGATGAACTGCACATAAATCGGCTTGTCGAGCCCAAGCTCGCGTGTTACCCGCATCCGCTCTTCCTCGGTCGCATCCGCAGAAACGATCGTGTTGACGGGATCGCCGGGGACCATTTGGAGCATCAGAAACACGATGACGGATACGCCAAACAGCGTGGGGATGAACAGAAGCAGACGTTTACTGATAAAAGCAACCATGCGCGTATACCCCCTTTTTTACTCGATGGAGATGCCCGTCAGATCCGCAAACCAGGACTGAGGCTGAACAAAGCCGTGAATATCCGGCGCGAGCACCCTCAAGTTCAGGTCATGCACGACGAAGATCCAAGGGGCGTCCTCCGCAATGATCGCCGAGGCCTGCTTCAGCAGCACATCCCGCTTACCGGCGTCGAAGCTGGTCTGCGCCTCGTTCAATATCCGATCCAGCTCCGGATTGGAGTATCCGCCGATATTTAAGCCTTTCGGAAACAGAGCCGCCGACGAGAAGAAGTTCGGGAAGGAGTTCGGGGCGATGGTCGGCAGGGAAATATTTATTGCGCCCACTTCCTTGTCTTTGGGGAACCCTTGAAGATACTGGGTCAGCAGCGACTGCCACTCGATAGATTCGATTTTCACGTCGATCCCCACCGCCTTCAGGTCCTTCTGAACGAATTCGTTCATCTGCACCGGCCACATGTTGCCGGATCCGCTTGTCGGGACCAGGAAGGTGGTTGAGAAGCCATTGGGATAACCCGCTTCCGCCAGCAGCTTCTTGGCTTTGTCCGGGTCATAGGCATACGGCTCCGCATCGGAACTGTACCAAGCATGCCCTTTGTACATCAGCTGCGTCGCCGGGATGGAGGCGCCACCCAGCAAGTCGGCGCTCATGCCCTCCCGGTCGATGGCGTAATTCGCCGCCTGCCGCACCTTTTTGTCTTTCCATGGGCCATCGGCCGTGTTCAGGACATACGGCCAAATGTGCGGGTACGTATTGGTCAGCACCTGGAATCCCATGCTTTTCAGCTGCTCAATCGATTCGGTTGGCGGAATCTCGGCCCAGTTGACCTCCCCGGACTGAATAGCCGCGAGCCGGGCGGACGGATCGCTGATCGGCCGGAGCACCACCCGTTCCAGTTTCGGGACCGTGCCCCAGTACTTGTCGTTCTTATCCATAACCAATTCCTGCCCCTGCTTCATGCTCACGAATTTGAAGGGCCCTGTTCCGGTGGGATGATTCGCATAATCCCCGCCGTATTTCTTGACCGCTTCCGGGCTTGGTATCAGGATGCTGGCCAAGTCGTACAGCAGAAAGCTGTATGGTCCGTTGGTATAGATTCGAACCGTGTTTTCGTCAGCCTTGGCGTACTTCGCGATAAAACGAAGCGAGCTGCCGGTGGAACCGGCAATTTTTGCATCGTAATACGGGGAATCCGGCTTCAGCAGACGGTCGAGGGCAAAGATGACCGAATCCGCATTAAACGGCGTTCCGTCATGGAACTCAACCCCTTGGCGCAGATGAAAGGTCCACTCGGTCGGATCGCTGTTCGAATGTTCCCACGATTCGGCCAGGCCGCCCGTGAGTTCGGCCGGCTTGTCGCCCTGCGTCAAATCCCATTTCACCAGCGCGTCGTACAGCTGATACCCGACAAAACGCATCCCTTCGTAACCTTCGGTCGGCATCGTGTCCGGTACCGGGATGTTCGCGGCGGACATGGCAATCACCAAAGTCTCTTTCGCCGCCGAGCCTTCGGCGGCCGCTCCGCCTCTGCCGCACCCGCTAAGAACCATTGAGAGGCACAGGATAAGCAGCAGTAGAGTGATGGCGTACGTTTTTTTCAAGCTTGAGTATGGTTTCATCTCCGGCACCTCCACAGGGTTCCATTATTTTTATTGGGCGTATCTTTCCCGGCCGGCAAGCTGGAAGCAGGCCGCCTGCTGCGATCGTCCCGCGCTTACGTAATCCGGGACACTCTCCGTGCACCGGCTCTCGGCATAAGGACAGCGCTGTGCAAAAGCGCATCCCGGCGGCATTTCCGTAATGAGCGGCGGCTGTCCTGGGATGGTGGACAGCCTTCCCGTTTGCTTGCTCTGAGGCGTAGCAGCAATCAGCCCGGCTGTGTAGGGATGCATCGGTCTGGTCAGAACCTCCTCCGCCGATCCATACTCGACGATTTTGCCGGCATACATGACGGCGACCTCGTCGGCCATTTCGGCGGCCACGCCGATATCATGGGTGACCAGCACGATCGACATTCCGAACTCGGCCTGAAGCTCCTTGAACAGCCGGAGGATTTGCGCCTGAATGGTAACGTCCAGGGCGGTGGTCGGTTCATCGGCAAGAAGCAGATCGGGACGGCAGCCGAGCGCCATCGCAATGACCGCCCTCTGCCGCATGCCGCCGCTCATCTCGTGCGGGTAGGCACGCACCCTTTCTTCCGGCGAAGGAATGCCGACCTTACGGAACAGCTCGATGACCCTATCCTTCGCCTCCCTTCTCCCCACCTTATGGTGCGCCCTGATCGTTTCCTTCAGCTGGTCGCCGACCCTGTACAGCGGGTCGAGCGCCGAAAGGGCGTCCTGGAATATCATCGCCACCCGGTTCCCGCGGATCGCCACCATTTCTTTCGGCGATTTGCCCAGCAAGTCTTCTCCTTCGAGCCGGACGCTGCCGGCAACATTCGAACCGCGCTGCGTCAGCCGCAGAATGGAACGGAGCATGACGCTCTTCCCCGAACCCGATTCCCCGAGAATAACCGTCGTCTTGCCTTTTTTGACCCGCAGGGTGACTCCCCTGACGGCATCCACCATCCCTTTCTTGGTCGAAAATGAGGTGACAAGGCTGTCGATTTCCAATAGATTTGACATCATATTCCCTCCTTCGCAGCTTCTGAAAAATGGATCTCCCCGGCCTTTGATCAAGCGGTTTTTGCAGCATGCCAGGAATACTGTTCGTGTGATAAATACTAACACAAATCCTGTAATGTTAGGATATCGAAACATTCTATACCTTGTTTTAGCCCCTTTTCGGCGAAAAATATGTTATGTTTCTTAACAATTACCTCCCTATATACAAAAAACGATTGGATTTTTGCGTTTGAGGATCATCATTCTTCCATAGAAATGACACATGTTGAAGGTAAATCAACTATGGGCGGATATCCTTAAAGAATCCATTTGTTCAAGTCAATCGAGAGGTAGAGTATCATCCACAATTTTTTTCGCAAAGGAGATGTTATCTATGACCACCCTGCATCAGGAGCTGCTGTATGATACGATCGCCGGCTTATCGGAACGGATCCGCAGCCGCCGCATTTCACCCGTCGAAATTACGCAGATGCTTCTCGAACGGATTGAAACGCTCAATCCCCGGCTGAATGCGTACGTAACGGTTACGGCTGATCTCGCGCTCGCCCAGGCCAAAGCGGCCGAAGTTGAAATCATGAAAGGAGAGTACAGAGGTCCGCTTCACGGCATTCCTATCGCCCACAAAGATATTTACAATACCCAGGGAATCCGGACGGCTGTCGGCTCCAAAATCCTTGAAACATTCGTGCCGGATACGGATGCCACCGTCGTCCGTAAGCTGGGTGAAGCAGGCGCGGTCCTGCTCGGCAAAGTGCAGACCCATGAGTTTGCCGCCGGGACGCTGACGAACAGCCCTCATTTCGGTCCCTGCCGCAATCCGTGGAACCTGGAGAAATCGCCGGGCGGCTCAAGCGGTGGCTCGGGATCGGCCGTAGCCGCCGGACTTGCCTACATGGGCACAGGCACGGACACCGGCGGCTCAGTCCGCATTCCCGCAGCAGCCTGCGGCATCGTCGGCCTGAAGCCGACATACGGCAGGGTCAGCCGCCATGGCATTTTTCCGCTGTCGTGGTCGCTGGACCACGCCGGCCCGCTGACCCGCTCGACCCAAGACGCCGCCATCTGCCTTCAGGCTATGGCGGGGTATGACCCGCTGGACGATACGTCGGCCGACGTATCGGTCCCGGATTTCACCGGCATGCTGCGCGGCGATCTGCACGGCATTACCATCGGGATTCCTTCGTCCTTTTACTACGACGGCATTGATCCGGAGGTGGAGGCCGCCCTCCAGGCAGCCATGGGACAGTTCAAGCTGCTTGGAGCGAATGTCATTGAAGTAGATATCCCGCTCCTCAGCCATGTCGGCGCAATCGGCAACGGCATTTGTATGGGTGAGGTCGCCTCCATTCACGAGAAGTGGTACCGGGAACAGCCGGAGCAGTACGGACCGGATGTCCGGGGAATGATCGAAGGCGCCCGCCTGATCCCGGCCGTCCACTATTTGCAGGCACAGCGGGCGCGCCGGCTCCTGCAGCAGGAGTATATGCAGGCGCTGTCTGCAGCCGACGTCCTGCTTACCCCGACCCTCCCGGCAACTGCGCCCGGCATCCACGACGTCGAAATCAGCATGCGCTTCGCTGAACTGACCATGCCGACGAACGTAACCGGCCTGCCGAGCCTCGCCATGCCCTGCGGCTTTTCGGCCGCAGGGATGCCGATCAGCATGCAGCTCATCGGCAAACCGTTTGCCGAAGCGGAGCTGCTCGGCATCGGCCATGCGTATGAACAAAGCACGGACTGGCATTTCCGTCATCCGGAGCTGGACTAGTCGAAAAACCGGTTTCTGCACATCACCTGATCAGTGGACAGACGAATCAGACCGCTACATACCATACCAGAGGAGGAATACCATGGATAACGAATACAAGCTAACAGCCACTACCCGAAAAGAAAGGGATGCGGAAGAAAGCACCGCCGAGGTTCTGCAGGCAGCGATCATCGGCATCCCGATGGCCAAAGAGCGTATAGAAGCGGCAGCGTCTGCCGCCATTCCGCTCCTTTCGCTTCTTGGCACTTTGTATGACATCGATGTCGAGGGCATCGAGCCCGTCATTCAGCCGATGTTCAGAAACGGTATGACAGCTGCACCCGCTGTACCCGCATCACGATGAATCCGTGCCCGTTCAACTTCTTCGTCTGAATCCGCACAAGCAAAAAAAGCACCCTCCCGGCTCATTTCATCCAGGAGGGTGCTCCTATTTTTGTATTTGTCTCCTTATCCATTCAAACCGCCGGAAGCGGCGGTGTGCCCTGCGCCCGGCTTGTATCTGGCAAGCAGCCTGCGCTGCAATTCGCCGATCGGCACGTCGAGCTGGACGGTTTCCGAGTATGCCATGTATACCGGCAGAGCCGGCAGCATGGAACCAAAAGGGATCATTCGGATGGGATAGGCCTCCAGGTACAGCTCAGGGACGTAGCATTTAGGTACGAACGTGTATCCCTGGCCGTTGGCCACCACCCCCAGCATCATATCGCTGCTGTCCACGATTTGGAACTTGTCGGGCGTGGACCCAAACAGTCTGGACAGCACCTCCCATACATTCACGTAGGTGGCGATCGGATTTTCGAACAGCACGAACATGTCATGCTTGAGCACGTCGATAAGGTCATCATCCTTGCGGATCACGCCCCGGTAGGCTTCTTCCGAACACAACAGCACCCATTCGTCGTCCAGAAGATGCACCGGCTGCAAATGGCGGCATTCCTTCACATCATAAAACAGCCCGATATCGATGACCCCGTACTCGATCAGATCAATGAGCAGCATGGACGAACGGGAAACATACTTGCACTTCAGATCGGGGCGAATGCGCTGCAATTCGGCAACGAGAGGGTACACGAACCTGCTGGACAGTCCGGTGTCGACGCCGATCACCATCCGGTCCATGCGGGTCACTTCGGCAAGGGAACGATCGAACTTCAGCAGGTCTGCTTTGTTAAGCATCGCGGAGGCATTGTTGAACTGGCTTACCATTTGGATCGCATAATACAGAAAATAATGCCCTTCCTGCGTCAGCTTCACTCCGTCCCACCCCCGGTCCAGCAGCTTGACTCCCATCCCCTCCTCCAGCTTGCGTATTCGCGCGCTCAGCGTCGGCTGGGTGACATGCAGCGTCTGGGCAGCCTTGGAAATGCTCTTCTCCTTGGCGATCGTTGCAAATGAATGCAGACCTTCCAGATCCATTCCATCCCCACCTTCCATATAAATTGGTTTTACCGAACAGCAGGTCGGAGGAATTCCCGATTGTGTAAGAATAAATAACATATATTATCCTATTTATATCATATTTCATGTGATTCAGGGTATAAAAAAGTGCGATATCCTGTATCCGGAGTTTTAATGTTATATTATTTTACATAAACACAACAATATTTAGGAGGGATTTCATTTGAGTACCCATGCATGGCTTCATCCGGAGGATACCGCCCTGATCATCATCGACATGCAAAACGATTTTTGCCACGAAAACGGGGCCTGCGGCCGCGCGGGAGTCGTCGATATCCCGGCGTTCCAGGCCTGTGTGCGGCCCATCCATGACCTTACCGGTCAAGCGAGGGCAAGCGGCGTGCCGGTCATCTTCGTGCAAATGACGCTGGATGCGGGCACTACCTCCCAGGCATGGGAGCTGCAGCATACGGCCAGCGGCAACCCGCTTCGGATTGTCGAGAAGGGAAGTTGGGGCACGGAGCTGTACGGGCTGGAGCCCAAAGAGGGCGATTATGTGGTGGAAAAGCACCGGTACAGCGCATTTATCGGCACCAACCTCGATTTGATGCTGCGCTCTCTGGGGTGCAAATCTGTTGTCCTGACCGGCGTCCTCACGAACGTATGCGTGGAGTCGACCGCCAGGGACGCATTCATGCTCGACTATAACGTGACGCTCGTCGAGGACGCCTGCGCCGGTTCCTCTGCCGAGGCCCACGAAATGACCCTATCGAACATTGGGCAGTACTTCGGAAAAATCATGAATGCCGGAGACGTGAAGGCGGTTTGGTCGGAATTAACGGCCGGTGCTGCAGCCGTGAACGGATGAATATCCGCTCTAAAAGGCTAAGCTGTTATTTGTGTGGTTTTCGCTCGATCATCAAAAAAAAAGGGAGCCCGCCGGCTCCCTTTTTTTCATTAACGATTATTCTAATGCCTTATTTGACCAGCTCCGCCTTAAACACGCCATCCAGCGTCTCGCCGGCGTCCAGCCGTTTCTTTAACGGAACCTTCACATCTCTGGCCAGTTCCTTGAAAAACGTTTGAACATCGCATTTGACGTCGTTCAGATGTACATTGATGGTACCGTCGGCCGTAATGTCGCGATTATCTTCAGAGGGAACCGACACGACAAGATCGTACTTTTTCATCAATGTCTTACTGTACCTCGTGAACACTTCGATCAGCTCCTCGTTTTCGAAGTTCCCGATGGCATTTTTGCCTTTGTTTGTAAAAATCAGCTTCATTTCCATTTCTCATTCCCCTTTTCCTGTATCACCATGGTTTTGTTCGGACCCTGAGTTCCATTGGTCACGCGATGGTTCTAAACAAAGAAAGGGCCCACTTTATCCTGATCAATCATATCTTTGTCTTTTGTATTATAACAGTCTTTATACCGATTAACTAGGCGATGCCACCATTTACAAAAAAAGAAAGCCCCAAAACGGGGCCCTCTTCACTCTTTATTTACTTATTAGCCACTCTATTTTAAAACTGTATCAACGTCCCTGCACAATCTCGCGGATCTTCTCCAGCGGAATCTTGGGCTGTCGGTCGTACGTCAGCAAACCGTTAATTTCCTGTTCGACGTCCGTCAGCTGCGTGTAGCAGAAGCCCTGAAGCACGGGCGAAGCGAGAGCGCCCTGAACCACGTCGGCCAGGCGCCGTTCGAAATCTTCCTCATTCGACGCCCCAGAATAACCCCATCCTTTCTGGTTCCCCTTCTGGAATGAGATTCCGCCGAATTCGGTAAGCAGCAGCGGCTGTCCTTCATAAGGATACCCCGGCACCAGAATCCAGCGGTTGCCCGGTTTTGCCTGAAGCGCCTGCTCCACGGTCGAATAGCGGTCCGCCAGCACTTCTTTGCGCCATTCGTAATCATGAATAGTAACCAGGTCGGTTTTGACCAGTTCCCAGCCGTCGTTAGAGATGACCGGACGTGACATGTCCAGCGATTTAGTCATGTGATACAGCGCCAGCGCATGCTGCTGCTCGGCAGGACTCACCAATATATTCGTTACGCCCCAGCTTTCATTGAGCGGAACCCAGGCTACGATGCAGGGATGATTATAATCCCGCTCCACCGCCTGCAGCCATTCCCGGGTGATCTGACCGGCATAGGTTTCCGTGAACCGGAACGCGTTGGCCATCTCTCCCCAGACAAGCAGGCCCAAACGGTCCGCCCAGTACAGGTAACGGGGGTCTTCGATCTTTTGATGCTTTCGGGCGCCGTTGAATCCCATTTCCTTCGTCAGCTCAATGTCTTTTTTCAGCGCTTCATCGGAAGGAGCGGTCAGCAGGCCATCCGGAAAATACCCCTGGTCCAGCACCATTTTCATATAATAAGGACGGTTATTGAGCAGCACGACGCCGTCCTCGATCGAAATTTTCCGCATGCCGAAGTAACTCGCGACAGTATCCACCGCTTCTCCGTCCACCAGGAGAGTCAGCTCCAAATCGTACAGATTTGGACGTTCAGGCGACCACCAGCGCCCCAAGCCATGATCGTTAAAATCGTGCAGGCGGATGCGGCGCATCTCGTCTTTCCCCGTCACCGAAAAGGAATCTTCGGAAACGACTTGCCCCGCGAAAGAAATTACCGACTTTAATTGAAGCTTGGCCCCGGTGTCCCAGCCCTGAACGAAAGCCTGCAGCGACACTTCATTCGTATCGATATCCGGCGTCAGCCGAATCCTACGGATATGGAGGTCATGCACAGGTTCGATCCACACCGTCTGCCAAATCCCCGTCGTTCTCGTATAGAAGATCCCGGCCGATGTTTCTTCCCAGTATTGCTTGCCCCGCGGAAGCGCCGCGTCCCGGCTGTAATCAACGGCTTTGACCACGATCGAGTTGTCCGCTCCCTGAAGCAGGTCCGTAATATCCGCGTCAAACGGCGTATGACCGCCTTCGTGGATAGCGGCGAGCCTGCCGTTCACCCATACTTTGCATTCATAATCCACGGCACCGAAATGCAGAATCAGCCGCTTGCCTTGGTACGCTGTTGGCACCGTAAAGGTCCGATGGTACCACACGATATCATGGAACGAAGGATCTCCGATTCCGCTCAGCTTGCTCTGATAGCAAAACGGAACCTGAATGGTCCGCGAGAAGGAAGGATGCTCGTACCATTTTTCCCTCTCGCCGGCCGCTTCGTCATCAAATTCAAAATTCCATACTCCGTTAAGGTTGAGCCAATCCGCTCTAACCAATTGTGGGCGAGGATATTCGCCGCGCAGCATCTCTGTCATTTCTCTCTACTCCTTTGAAGTAATCACATTTAGCGCGTACGCTTGGTAACGATCCAGCTGCAAAATCCGCATACGGCGAGCCATCCTGCCGCGTACAGCAAGCCGCCGCCGCTTCCGACGAGAAGATCCGGCCGGCTGCTTTTTACCGTAAAAATCAGCAAATTGCTGAGCACCAGATACAAAAGCACGTTCCGCCCCATCGACTCCAGAAAGCCAAACGCGTACGGAATGCGTTCCAATACCCTGGCCAGCAAATAATAACCATATAATATGAAGGCAGCACCGATAATCCAGAACAATGAAGGCGGAAACCGCGAGGGAAGCTCCCCGGCATACCGCCAATTTGCCGCAAACAGTCCGGTTGCAAGCACCGATCCGGCGAGAACGAGCCAGTCGAAGCGAATCCGGTATTTGGCGAACAAGATCCCAAGCAGGTAATACGGAAAATATTGAACAGGCGGAAACGAGGCGAAATCCCTCGTGCCGACCAATAACCCAAGCTGGGGAACGTGGACCGCTCCATAAGGAAACAGCGTCTCTGCAAGCAGCAGGCCGGCCGCCAGAAAACCAAGCCACTTTCGCCCGGATAGCCAGCGCAGCGGAACGAACAGCACCAAGCCGAGGACCATCAAATACGTAAAAGACACCAGGAACTCGGACCAGCCCGGGATATCCTTCAGCAGCATGATCGGCCGAATCGTGTCCCATTGGAGCGGCGCTCCGTCATGAAACACCCTGAACGCCGTTCCGGATACATAAAAGGCCAGCAGTGTTTTCAGCGCGGCTGCCAGCATCCGCGGGCAAGCGCTGCGAAACGGCTTGGAATAATAAGCAAGCTGCGATACATACCCGAAGCTGAACACAAACCCCGAGAAGGTGATGAGGTTGAAGAAATCGATCCAGCGGCTGATGGACGGGTACACGACCGGATCGCTGAAAAATTGCAGCGTGTGGCAGTACACCATCCCGACGATCAGCAGTCCTTTGAACAAATCGATGGCACGCTCGCGCCGCTTCGGCTCTATCCCGGCTACGGCAACGCCGCTCACCCTTTAATCCCCGACAGGCTGATCCCCTTTATGATTTGCCGTTCAAAGATCACAAACAGAATAATGATCGGGATGGAAGACAGCGTGTTCACAACCATCGGCTTCACGTAATCCTCCGAGTACTGGCTCATCAAGGTCGGAATTCCCATCGGCAGCGTAAACAGCTTGTCGTTTGTCAGCGACAGGAATGGCCACAGGAAATTGTTCCACGAGCCGATAAAGGTCAGAATCGCCATCGACGCGAGCGCCGGCCGGGTCAGCGGCAGCATGATCACCGCGAATATTTTCCACACGCCGCCTCCATCCATCTGCACGCTCTCAATCAGGTCGTTCGGGATGCCGTCAAAAAATCCTTTAAGCACGATTACCGCCATCGGCGAAGCCAGCGCTGTGACGATCAGCCCCTGGTACGAATTCAGCAAATGCATGTCCTTGGCGACCTGATACAGCGGAATGATGGTTGCTTCGCCGGGAACGAGAAGACCCGCCAAAATGAAAAAGAACATGATGGCTTTAAACCGGAAAGGAATTTTGGACAATGCATAAGCCGCCATCGCCGCAACTAGAACGGTCAGAACCGTGACGACGCCTGCGACGAAGAAGCTGTTCCACACCCACTGCATCAGCTTAGTGCCGCTGATAATTTGTCCGTACACCGCGAAAGAATATGGCGGCGTAAACCAGTCGAACAAACCGGAGACCTTCATCCCTTCCTGCTTGATCGATACGACCAGCATCCAGACCAGCGGAATCAGAAACACGCACGCCGCGATGACAGAAACGATCCGGTATACCCATTTCATGCCTTAAGCCGCCTCCTTCCGGTTGTTAACGACATACTGGATAATCGACAATACGAGCAAAATCGCAAACAGCATATAGGACATCGTCGCCGCGTAACCCAGGTCATTTTTTTTGAAACCGCTCTGGTAAATGTACTGGATGATCGGCCTTGTCGAATCCAGCGGTCCGCCGCCCGTAATGATGTAAATTTGCATGAACACTTTATAGGAAGCGATAATTTGCAGCATCAGAATCATCCGTGTGATCGAATTCATCATCGGCAGCGTGATCCGCCAGAACATCTGCCCTTTGGCCGCTCCGTCCAGCGATGCCGCCTCATAAATTTCGTCCGGGATTTCCTGCATGGCGGACAGATACAAAATAAAGTTGAACCCCACCGTCCACCACAGAGTCAGAGCGGCGACCGCAATCCAGGCCAGCGACGGCTCAGTGAGCCAGAAGATCTCTTTCCCTTCCGCCAGGATGCCGAGTCCATGCAGAATCCCGTTAATGAAGCCGGTATAGGGCTGGAACATAAACAACCCCAAATACGATGCCACCGAAACCGAAAGAATGCTCGGCAGAAAAAACGCACTGCGGTACAGCTTCTGCAGCTTGGATTTCCGGTTCGCGATAAGTGCCAGCGCGATGGCCAGCACGATCATGGTCGGCGTCGTCAGAAAAACGAAAATCGTAGAATGCCATACCGCAGCCCAGAACTGGTCGTCATGAAACATGCGCTGGAAATTGTCCCACCCGACATATTTCATCTTCCGGATCAGGGTCCATTTATAAAAGCTCATCTGCGCGCCCTTAATCATCGGCCAGATCGTAAACAACACATACACAATCAGAAAGGGCAGTAAAAAAATCAGTGCCTGCAAGTCGATCCGAAGCTTCTTCATGACTCACCTTCCTCTCCCGCATCGCTCAGGCAGGCTTGGAGCCAGCCGCCCCAAACCTGTCTGATGGATCATACCCTCATGGTTACTCGCTTAAAACTTTACCGATCTCGGTCTGCATTTTGTCAACGGCATCCGAGCTCGACATCTTGTTGGACCAAACTTCGTTCAAATATTTAAAGAGCGCGTTATCGCGGATCTGCCAGTTCTTGTCGGAATGCTTGTTGAATTTAACGGTGCTTGCCACCGAGACATAATCGCTCCGGTACGGCATCTCTTTGAATTCCGGCTTGTCGAATACGGCCGGCTTCGAAGGGATATGGCCCGCTTTCGCCCAGATTTCTCCGTGGTCGGCGATCCAGTTGGCGAAAATCAGTGCAGCTTTGCGCTTCTCCGGATCTTCATTGCTCGTTGCCGGCAGAATGATCGTATGCGAATCGCCCCATGTCGCTTCCTGATCGAATACTTTAGGGATCGGCATGGCTCCGAATTCCAGCCCTTTCGTTTTCTCCCACGTTCCGGTCGCCCACACGCCGGTCATCATAATCGCCGCATTTCCGCTCTGGAACGTTTTATAGAAATCCGGGTCGTTCAGCTTGATGAAATTGTACTTATGGTATAAGTCCTTAATATAATCCGCGGCTTTTACTGCTTTTTCTTTGTCGATGTCGGCTGATTTCAGGTCGTCGGATACGACGTCATTGCCGCCCTGCTGCGAATAAAGTGCCCACCAGAAACGGAATGGATCGTCGTTGGAGCTCGAGAGCGCAAACGGATATTTGCCTTTCGGAAGCTTCTCTTTCAGCGTTGTCAGAAACTTGATGAATCCCTCGCCAGATTGCTCCAGAACCGGCTTGCCGTCTTCGCCGAGCAGCCCTGCGTCTTTAAGCAGCTTTTTATTGTAGTACATAATAAACGGATGTGTATCGATCGGAACCGCATAATGCTTGTCATCGTAAACGGAAGCTTCCAGAATGTTCTGGTTGAACGTGCTCCAGTCGATGTTGGCATCCTTTGCCGAATCGTCCAGCTCGGTTGCAACCCCCTGATTGATCAGGTCGGGAAGACGGGAAATATGGGAGATGCCCACATCCGGACCGTTGCCTGCGCCAACCGCTGTGATCAGCTTCGTATAATACTCGCCCCAGACGAGCTTCGTATTTTTCACTTGAATATCGGGATGCTCTTTATTGAACTGGTCTACCATCGCCTGCATGTTATCACCGTCTCCGCCGTCAAACAGCGTCCAGAAGGAAAGGTTCACTTTCTCGCCGCTGCCGCCGCCCGTATCCGTCGAAGCGCTTTCACCAGTACCGCCGGACGCGTCTCCGCCTGCACTGTCTGCCCCGCCACTGCTGCCGCTGCCACCGCTGCCGCAGGCGCTGAGCAATAAGGTCAGAGACAGTAATGTGATCCACATGAAGCTGAATTTTCTTCTCATACGTACCCCCCATTTTCGTCACCGTAGTCGTTCTAAAGAACAACGTTATTGTTTTATTACAATTTTATTGTTCTTATGGGGCTATATTACGGCTAAACTTCTATTTTGTCAACGCATTCATTTCATTTTTTTGTAATAAAAATTTTGAGTTGTTTCTATTCTCGTGCATATCAAATGGGCTTCATCGCTTTATCAGCAAGAAGAAATTGCCTAACCACGCTCTTCTCCCATAAAAATCCACAAGCCCCGTAACAGAAACAAAAAAACCATTGTTACAAACTTGTTGTAACAATGGTTTTACGCTTCGTCCGTGAGGGGAACATATTGGATACGCATCTTGATGTCCTGCTCATAATCGCCGAACTGCCGCCCAAAGATGTTCACCCCGCCTTTATGGACCGCATTTGGATCCACGCCGATTCGCAGGCGCAAATTCGGACGCCCTTCCAGCTGAAGATCGTTGATGCCTACATCCGATACCTTTTTCATATCCAGCGTCGTCCGGTCCTCATCGACCCGCCACGTTTTCAAGAGGCCGTACTGCGTCGTCCAATCGAGCCACCAGGAGGGGTTCAGCCTGCCGCGGCGGTCCCCGAAATCCCCCGGACTCGTCCACATCCCGATCTCAAGCCCGTTCACCCAGACCGATATGTCCGAGGGCCAATCGTTATCGAAGTTGGGCGCCTCCGAGCAGATTTCCATGGACAGCTCAAGCGATTTGATTTTGACGTTTTGCGGAAGCTCCAGCGGCAAAATGTACTCCAAGTAACCTTTGCGGAACCAGATGATCTGTGCATCGATATGCTTCGGATGGTAGAAGCTCGCCGGCTCGTCTTCCCGGATGATCATTTCGGTGCCGCTCGCCATGCCGCAGGTCGGGTATACTTCGCAATCGCTGTACAATCCGATCGGAATCTCGACCTCATACACGCCGTAATTTTCCTTGGTCGATTGGATCGCCGGGTTGAGACTGATATGGATGTCATCATAACTGCGGGTGCATACCTTCATCGCCCCCCGGGCCGCGGGCAGAAGCTCTGTCGTCAGCAGCTTGGCGGCCTCCAAAATTTTGACGTTGTTCGCCACTGTCGACACCGGCAGCTTGAGTGCTTCCGAAATTTCGATGATATTCATGCTCCGCGTGTAGAGCAGTTTCAGCATATCCACCCTCGCCCGGGTGGACAATGCATGAGCAACCTGAACCAGCTGATCCGGCTCATTCACATTCAGATCCAACATGCTAATCCTTCCTTCTCGTTCCAGCTCTTTTTATGCCTAAGTTTGAGTTTACCTTGTTTGGGACAGCAGAAGCAAGATCTTCGCAAGAAAACAAGAATTAGGGAAAGCCGGGAATCCCGTTCCCTGATAGAGAATGGAGCCTTCGATCCGGAATTTTTTTTCTTTTAGAAGGCTGCGTCCCCATCGTAATGATGATACAAATTGGCTTAACTGTGACTGTTTCCTTCATCGAATTGACATATACAATCACTGAATCCAAAAAATCCAAATTGATAGATCGAATACGGTTTACCAGATTCTATTCTGGAACACACCGTCATATCCTGATTATGGAAAAGGCGTGATTATGCACGGCACCGATATGTTTATGCACGGCTTACAGCAATCCGGATACGCAAAAAAGGAGCCCGCAGGCTCCTTCAGGGGCTCTATATTTACCCCCTCTTGGTTATGGTTACCGGCAATCCGCTTTGTGCCGATTCGTTGGCAGCCAGCGTCACTTCCAGCGTATGCATCGCTTCTTCATACGGAGCCAGAATCAAGCTCTGGTCACCCGTGGCAACGGCCCGAATGAAAGCGTCGTCCTGGACTTTGTAGAAATCGGATTTGCCGCGAAGAATGATCGTCTGCTCCGGTTCCAGAATGGTAAGCGACGTTCCTTCGAGCGTCAATCTGAAATCCCTTCCAATGATCTCCAGGGAGGAACGGCTGTCCGGCTGGGGTAGAAAACCGGTGTCGATGTGACCGATTGCGCCCGAATCGAACACCAGGTTGACCGAAGCGGCATCCGGCGTCGTGATCCCGGGAACGTCTCTGTTCAGCAGCAGGGCCATGTCAGCACTGACCTTGTGGACTGTTCCGGCCAAGTACAGCATAAGATCCACATTATGGGTCGTCTGCTCTACCAGCTGTCCGCCCGACTTGGCATGGTCCACCCACCAAGGAGTATCCGGCAACCCGCCGAACCTGTGGGCCCGCACCATGGCGATTTCTTTGCCGGCCAGGTACTGTTTCGCCTTCTGTACCGGCTCCATATACCTTAGGCAATAGCCTGTGGCCGTCATGACGCCCGCTTTCCGGATAAAATCCGCTTTTTGCCGTACAATGCCCATATCCAGCCCCAGCGGCTTTTCCACCAGCAGATGAATGCCTCTTCCTGCCGCCTGCTCTTCAATATCACCATGGGCAAAAGGAGGGACGCATACAAAGAGTGCATCCAGCTGCTCGTTCGCCAGCATCCGCCGGATATCCGTATAGGCGACTCCACCATACCGTTTTACAGCTTGTTCCGCCTGCTTCGCGGAAATATCGCACACGGCGACCAGCTCTGCCTGATCATGATCGTCAATATGCTTCAAATGCTCGGAGGCGATTCCGCCTGCCCCGACCAAACCAACACGAACCATCATGGGACCTCCTTACATACTGTTTTTTAAACACACGCAATGGGATCATTTGCTCCTGCCGCTAGGCAGCTACAATTTCGAATATCGTCCTTGCGTCTCCTGGTAAAAAGGAAGTGCAAAGGCCCCGTGAAGGGCCCTGCACTCGCTTTAACCTGTCACTTCAGATTGGCGGACCATTTCTCCGCGCGGTCCTGCAGTTCGTCCAGGAACTGCTGGATGTCCGGCGCGTTGCCGGAAGCCGCCTTGCTGATAAAGCCGTTGACGGCCGGGACGATGTCGCTCATATAGAACGGATTGGCTTCATCCATCAGCTCGGAGTGCCCGACATTGGCGATATCTAGCGCCTTTTTCACATATTTGTCTTCCGGCTTCACAAAATCGGCCTGCTTGATCGTCGGTGTCATCGCGAAGTTCTCATACGTATATTTTTGCGTCATCGGGCTGGTCAGGAATTTGAGAACTTCCCAGGAAGCTTTCACGTCCTTGGCGTTCTTCGCCATGACGAACGGATCTACGGCCACCCAGCCTTCGCCTTTGGGGCCCATATTCATCACCGGCTCGAACCGGTCCAGCAAATCCTTGTTATTGTTTGCGATAAATTCGTTCATCGTCGCGCCGCCGGTGCTGTCCAGCGCAATCGCGATGTTGTTCTTCTCAAGCCCGAAGTTTTCCGCTCCCTGGGCTGTGATAAAGCCGGCCGGCGGCAGCTTTGCGGCCTCCTTCAGCCATTCCATGACCTTGACCATTTCCGGGGTGTTCAGATGCCATTTGATCGACTTTACGTCTTTCAGCGAGCCTTCGGCCCCTTTCGCTCCGAAAGCCAGGGTCAGCGCCACAAAAGTGGAGCCGTTCAGCGAGTTGCCCGACCAGTATACGCCGTAGTTCTGCTCGCCGGTTTTCGGATTTTTGCCGGTCATCTTTTTGGCTTTTTCCAAAATTTCTTCGGGGGTCGCTTTCTCTGTCAAGCCTTCGACGCCCCAGTCGCTGAACAGCTTTTTGTCATAGATCGTCATGCGGCGGCCCAGCACGGCAGGAATGCCGAACTGCTTGGATCCGTCCGGCGACTTGGTGCTGTAGGAATTGTTCATGATGCCGTCCAGGTAAATGCCGGGATCAAACGATGTGTCTTCTTTGATCAGGTCATCCAGATCACGCAGCAGTCCGTCCTGATACCATTGGGAGGCAAAAGCTCCCCCGGTGTACAGCACGTCGGCATCCCCCGACATGAGCATCGCCGTTTGCTTGGCCTTTACGTTCTCCCAAGGAATTTGGTACAGCTCCACCTTGATATTCGGGTACATTTTCTTGAACGTCTTATCCATGTACTCGGTCAGCCCGATCGTCGGATTGCCCGTCTGCGCGTTGATGCCGTTGTCGAGCTGCCAGCCGGCCAGCGCCACCCGGACGGTTCCTTTCATGTCGGAGACTTGCTTGATTTCCACGCCGCCGGTCACGTCTTTGCCTGACCCTTCAGAGCAGGCTGCCAGCGTGAATACGAGCGTGCAGGACAGCAGGAGCAGAAGCCATTTTTTCATGCGTGTTCCCCCTTTTCATCATCAGTGTGTTCGCAATCATCATTGGTGCCGTGCGGCCCCAAGGCCGCGCTTCGCCGGGTTTACTGCTTGATCCCGGACAAAGCAATGCTTTCGATAATGTAACGCTGCAAAAACATATATACGACGACGACAGGAATGAGACTGACCGCCGTTGCAGCCATAATGATCGAGGGCTGTTGGTTGATGCCGTTGTTATACGTAAACATCGCCAGGCCGATCTGGATCGTATATTTGGCAGCGTTCTTCAGCACCAGCAGCGGCCACAGCATTTCGTTCCACACGCCCAGGAACAGGAGGATGATCATGGTGGCGATAATCGGCGTGCAGAGCGGCAAATACACCCGGCCGAACACGGTGAACTCCCCGGCGCCGTCGAGAATGGCGGCTTCGCGCAGACTGGATGGCAGCTGGTCGATGAAGGCTTTGGCCAAAAACGTGCCGAAGGCATAGTTAAGTGCCGGTAAATAAAAAGCCAGATAATTGTCCAGAAGCCCCAGCTTGCTGAAGAGCAGGTACTGCGGAATCATGGTCATTTCAAACGGAATCATCATCGTACTCAGTGCCAGCAGAAGCACCAGGCTCGCCCCTTTGAACCGCAGCTTGGAGAGGGCATAACCGGACAGCAGCGCGGACAGGGAGCTGACAACGATGACGCCTGCGCTGACGATGATGGAATTGATGATATAACGGAACATTTTAATGTTCGTAAAGGCCACTTCATACGTGCGTATGGACGGCTCTTCCGGCCAAATTTTCGGCGGAAACGTAATGTTCAGCCGGGCCCCCCAGTCGAAGCTGGTCACGAGCATCCACAGAAATGGCACGATCATGATAAAGGAGCCGAGAAACAGCACGATGGCGAGAATCCACTGACTGACAGGGATTTTTTTACGGCGCAGCGCCTTGGAATCGGCCGTTTGGATCATGGCGGGACCTCCTTTGCTTAAGTATCATGTAGTTCTGATATGACGTCGGTATTGGCCCTAGTGCGTCAGTCGAGGCTGTCTTTGCGGCGGTTTAACAGCATCATAACTGCGGTCAGCACCAAAATGATGATGAACAGCAGATAAGAAGCGGCTGTGGCCAGACCCATTTGCGATGCCAAAAATGCGTTCCGGTATATGTACAGCACCACCGTCATCAGGCTTCCGCCCGGATTGCCTGCCGTACCGCCGATCAGCCACACGTCAGTGAACCGCTTCATGCCGCCGATCGTGCCCATGATGAGCATAAAGACGAAGATCGGACGTAAATAAGGGATGGTGATATGGAGCCATTTCTTGTACCCGCCCGCCCCATCGACTTCAGCGGCTTCGTACAGGTCGCGCGGCACGCTTTGCAGGCCTGCCAGAAAAATGATTGTGTTGTAGCCAAGCGCCCCCCACAGGCTCATCAGCACGATGCTGTAGCGCGACACCTCCGGATTCGTAAACCAGCCGATGGGATGGTGTACCCCGAACCAGCTCAGCACAAAGTTCAGCAGCCCTTCTTTCGATGGGAAAAACAGAAACGAGAACAGGAGACTGGTCGCTACCGCCGACACGACGTTCGGCAGAAAATAGACGGCCTTAAAAAAGTTTTTGCCGAAGTTCCATTTGAGATTGTTGATCAGGCTCGCCAGCACAAAGGATAATACGATGCCGAGCACCACGGACAAGACGCCCATCAAAAACGTATTTGTAAGCGCTTGCCAGAAGACCGGATCCTCCAGGGCATACCGGTAATTGCTGAGCCCCACCCACTTTCCGTTTAGCGACAGGCCCGACGTCTGGTGAAAGCTGATAAACAATGCGGCAAACATCGGATAGATGGCAAATGCGAGCACGCCGATAATTAATGGGGCGCTGAACAAATAGCCGGTCCAATCATTGCGCGTGAACCATCTTTTTCGTTTGGGTGTCATTCTCTTGTCAGCATTCATCTCATTGCTTACTATCAATCGGCCCTCCTCCTTCCAAAAGGATCCCTAATGCCAACAACATGCGTCATCATTGGGTGATCATCAGCTTTGGTACATATTTATGTCCGGGACAGCCGTTTATGTTCGTTTGTTATTTCGATGTAAGACTTAAAAATAACTGGCACACTCGCCCATCCCGTGAATAGACTGTGTACCATCAAAAGGTTAAGGAAGGATTGGCCGATGAACTATCCGTATGCTAAATATGGCGTCATTCACCAGTGCAAGGACATTCCGGTGGCTTTTCCGCCGGATCAGCACCAGCACGGGCAGCCGGGGATTGAATATGTGATGAACCCGCTCCCTATCTCTGAGAATCCGAACTATGTCGGAACCGGTAAATTAAAGGGCAAGGTGGCGATCATCACCGGAGGAGACAGCGGTATCGGCCGTGCGGTCGCCATCGCTTTTGCCAAAGAAGGCGCCGACCTTGTGATCGTATATCTTAATGAGCACAGGGACGCGCAGGACACGGAGCGGCGAATCCGCCAGCTCGGCAGAAAATGCCTTCTGCTTCCCGTTGACGTGCGGTCGCCGGGTTTTGCATCGTATATCGTAGACAGCACTCTGAAGGCATTCGGGAAAATCGACATTCTCATTAACAATGCCGGGGTTCAGTACTTCCAAACCTCACTGCTGGACATTTCCGAAGAACAGCTGCGAAATACGTTCGAGGTAAACATTTTGTCCTTTATCCTTCTGACCAAGGCGGTCCTCCCCCACCTCCGGCCGGGAAGCAGCATCGTAAACACCGCTTCCGTGACTGCGTATCTCGGCAATGATACGCTCATGGACTACTCCTCGACTAAAGGTGCGATCGTCAGCTTCACCCGCGCTCTCGCCCGAAATCTTGCCCCTCAATGCATCCGGGTTAACGCGGTTGCTCCGGGTCCCGTATGGACACCTCTCAATCCCGCTTCGATACCTCCTGAGCGGGTTGCCGTCTTCGGCCGCGACGTGCCGCTGGGGCGTGCCGCCCAGCCTTACGAGCTGGCACCCACGTATGTGCTGCTGGCTTCGGACGACGGGTCGTATATCACCGGAACGACGATCCATATCAACGGAGGGCAAATGGTTACTGATTAGTGCTGAGGCAGCATCGCAAAGAGGCGGCGCTTTAGCATCGATGAAATTCGATCTTTACGGGACGGAGGTCCTGGGTCAGTCAGAAGCGTCAAGCGGTTTGCATGCAAAAAAAGAGAGCTGAAAGACAGCTCTCTTTTTTTGCAGCTTATGATTTTCCTTTTCCGCTGACAAGTCCAATGATCATGACGACAAGTGCCAATAAAGCGATCAGCTGATCGATCGTCATCGCCGCCCGCCTCCTCTGTGCAAGGATGGCTCTTCCCAGACGGCTTCTCTCTCCCGTGCTGCTTGCGTACGTTCCCCATTACAGATATATGAGCGGGCCGGGTGGAATATGACCGATCCATAGAACGGCGATTATAAATCCCGCAGAAATTGCTGAACCCGCTCCTTGTATTTCTCCTTATCCAAATAGCCTTGAAACAGCCTGTTGCTGGTTACCTGCTGTCCCCCGAAGAAAAAGCGTTCGTAGAGCTGCTGCCGCCCACCGAAACCGCTGCTGCTCAGCTCCCAGGCCAGCCGGAACAGCGCAGTCTTATCCCGCGCGTCCATGCTGCTGCCTTTGAGATAAGCCGATAAATAGGGAGCAATCCCGGGTGCCTCAAAATCCTGCTCTGACGGAATCATAATGACGTTGCTGGACCCGAGCAGCTGGATAATTTCCATCATCCGTGCATACATTTGGGGATAGACGACGGCAGCGGACCAGAGCGGCTTATAGTCGGGCATCATGCTTCCCCACCGGTCCACCTTTGCACCCGCTTCGGAGGCGAGCAGCAGCGCCTTGAGCAACTCCAGATTTACGATCACCTCTGTCACTTGTTCGGTGACCACGCTTCCGGTTCTTTCCAGTGCGTCGACAATGGACAGAATGATTCCAAGTACAAACTCGGTCTTCGCCACGTATCGGCAGCAAACCTGGTGCGCTGCATGCACGTGAAAGCCGCTCTGTGCAAAGAAGCGTATGGACAGGCTGTCGTTGCCAAGAATGAATATACGCTCCCATGGAACGAGCACGTGATCGAAAATGACGAGAGTGTCCATTTCCTCAAATCGCGAGCTGAGCGGATAATCGTAACCCGAATCGCCGCCGACCAGGCTTTCCCGGCTTATCCACTTCATCCCCGGCAGGTTGTTCGGGACGGCAAAAGCAAAAGTTTCAGGATTGTCTTCCTCCTGAAACACGAACGATGCCGGCGGATACACAAGTATTTCATCCGCTGTGACTCCCTGGGTCGCCAGCAGAAACGCGCCTGACACGATGACGCCTTCTGTCGTCTGGTCGACGATGCGTGCCGCGGTATTGACGATCGTTCCGTCATCAAGCATTTCGGCGGTACGGCTCGCCGCCGGCTGCACGAAGGCGTGGGATAGCGTAATGTCATTCTCTGAGCAGTACCGGTAGTAATTCCGCATGTTGTCCGCATACTTCGCATCCGCTTCAGCCAGCAGCTCCGAGGCGGCAGCGTAGGCCATAACGGCCGTGTTCATATAATCCGGCGATCTGCCGAGTAGGCCGAAATGCCGCTCACCCCACAGCGTCATCGCGCTCCTGCGTCTGGCCAAATCTTCCTTCGTCTTCGGCTGTAAGTACGATAAGCCTACCGGCTCCCCGGTTTCCGGAGATGTGTATGTCAGAAGCTGCGCATACTCCTCCGCGACCTGCATATCGTACAGTGACGCCTGAGTGCTCATTAACCCGCGGAAAGCCGCATGGTCGGACAGCTTTCCTTGGATTTGCTTACCTCGAAGCCAAACCTCCGGCTGTGCCTGGTCGATCCGCTCTATATACTCCTTACCGTTTTTCACCGGCATACGGATGGCTCCCTTCCTAGGAAATGTTACATTCATCCTATTCCGTGCCGCTGTATGAAGTGAGGTATGACCGCCTAATGATGGAGGCTTCGCATGAACAAAAAAACCTTGCATAAAGTGCAATTCACTCTCTTTAACGCGAAATAGGAACATGATATGATAGCAGAAAATAACGAATATGGGGGAAGCAGACTATTCTTAATCCAAGTCAACTAGGCGATATCTCCGCTCTGCAGGAGCTGTGCGAGCGGGCCGATGCCATCACTCTGAAATTAAACTGGAGCATGCTGAAGTCCCGTCCCGCGGACGCAAAGCTGGACTTTTTTCATTATTCCGGCGATATGCTGACCGGTTTTCTCGCCTTATATCCGCTCGGCGGCGGTCTCGAGGTATGCGGCATGGTACATCCGGATTACCGGCGTCAGGGAATATTTACGAATCTATGGAAGGACGCCATCCGCTCGGCTAACGTTTCAGCCTATAAGACCATCCTTCTGAATACCCCGGCTTCCTC
The DNA here is from genome assembly GCF_025809195.1 of Paenibacillus sp. PSB04. Classification (NCBI taxonomy): domain Bacteria; kingdom Bacillati; phylum Bacillota; class Bacilli; order Caryophanales; family Paenibacillaceae; genus Paenibacillus; species Paenibacillus sp. PSB04. The sequence goes on along the minus strand of NZ_CP081301.1, from coordinate 4,098,458 downwards.
TTCCAGCGGCATAGGCTTCATCGAGTCCCAAGGAGGGGTGTTCTGCCATTCGGAGTATCAAATGAAATGGCATGACGACGGCCAAACTGTCGCGGAAGCGTACCCGTCGGTCCAGCTGCGAAGCGCGGAGCTTGCCGACATGGAGGACATCATCGCCATCGATCAGGAAGGATTCGAGATGAGCCGGGAGGAATCAGCCGAAATCTACTCATCGCTGCTGCAGGAAACGGGAACCCGGCCGCTCATCATTAAGCGGGATGGGGTTACCGTCGGCAAGGTATCTCTTGAAGATACAGGATCCGATACGTGGATATACGGCTTTGCGGTGAAAGCATCTGTTCGGGGTCAGGGGATCGGCCGCAGCACACTGATGCTCATCGTATCCGAAGCGATAGCACGGGGGCGGGACATATGGCTGGAGGTGGCGGTTCAGAACCCCAATGCGCTCCGGCTGTATGAGTCCTGCGGATTCAAAGTGATGAGACAGCAGGACTACTACGAGTACATGGCGTCCCAATAATCGCCACAAGAAAAACCGGCTGCGCTTGGCATGTCCAAGGCGCAGCCGGTTTATTGCGTTGTGCGGGGCGGAGTAGGCGCGGTTTTACACCCGCTCCGCATTCAGCTTGGCTTCCATCGATAGAACGGCCTGGAATTCATAGACCAGCGCCCCGTTATCCGCTACACGTAAATGGACCTGTCCTTTGCGGCGCATCGCTTCCAGCGCCTCGCCGGCCTGCTCCATGCTGAGCGTCGTATTCAAGGCGACGTCCGCTGCGGTCAGCAGGTTTTCCTGCTCCGCAGCCAGGTGAAGAATGCTCTTCTCCATCTCGGGGGTGATCTCCATCCATGCTCTCGCTTTTTTCGTTTTCGTGCGCAGTATAAGTCCGATTCCAAGCGGAAGCACGGCGAAGACAAGAAAGCCAAACCAATCCTTCGTGCCGCCACGGACCGCCAGATTGACATAAAGAATGCCGCAAAACAAGCCAAACCAAGTGAGAATCCACGATATTTTCCGTCTGCTGCTCACCGGCAAGTCCTCCTTTCGCGAGGGGTTATCTTTATTATACCTTTACCCGCACCGAGTATGAAGAAAGTGCATTGTATGTATGAAATGTTGTACAATATAAGCTAAATGAAATTAAAGAACAGAAGGATGGAATGCATTCATGTATGTAGCACGCGATTGGCAGGATTATGAATTGATTGATACCGGGGACGGGGAAAAGCTGGAGCGTTGGGGAGACGTCATTCTCCGCAGACCCGACCCGCAGATTATATGGCCGCTCACCAACGAAACGGGGCAGTGGCGCCAAGTTCACGGGCATTACCACCGAAGCTCTTCGGGCGGCGGCCAATGGGACATGAAAAAGCCGATCCCCGACCGCTGGACCATTTCCTACGACAAGCTGAAGTTCCATATCCGCCCTACCAACTTTAAACATACCGGTTTGTTCCCCGAGCAAGCAGCCAACTGGCGCTGGATGATGGACAAGATTGCCGGGGCGGGCCGGCCGATCCAGGTGCTGAACCTGTTCGCCTATACCGGCGGAGCCAGCGTGGCGGCAGCTTCCGCAGGCGCCCAAGTCGTCCATGTCGACGCCGCAAAAGGCATGGTTCAATGGGCCAAGGAGAACCTGCAGCTGTCCGGCCTCGGAGACCGTCCGGTCCGTTTCATAACGGACGACGTGTTCAAATTCGTGCAGCGCGAACAGCGCCGTGGCAATAAATACGACGCGATCATCATGGACCCGCCATCCTACGGCCGTGGACCCGGCGGGGAAATGTGGAAGCTGGAGCAGAGCCTCTATCCCTTCGTCGAGAGCTGCATGAGCATCATGTCGGACAACCCATTGTTTATGCTCATTAATTCGTATACGACCGGTATTTCGCCGACCGTACTGCATAACATCCTGTCCATGACGGCAGCCCGCCGGTTTGGAGGAAGCATTTCCTGCGGCGAGCTCGGACTGCCGATTACCGCCTCCGGACTGAATCTGCCGTGCGGTATTTTGGGAAGATGGGAGTCTTAAACCATGAGCAGAGCCGATGGTCAGGACGTCCGCATTCCGATTTTGTATGAGGACAATCATTTATTAGGCATCGTGAAGCCGGTCAACGTTCCTACGCAGGAAGATGCCTCCGGGGACGCCGATCTGGTCAGCCTGCTCAAGGAGGACATCAAGATCCGGTATAACAAGCCCGGCAACGTATTTGTCGGCCTGGTGCACCGGCTGGATCGCCCCGTCGGCGGGGCGATGGTGTTTGCCAAGACATCCAAGGCCGCCTCTCGGCTTTCGGAAACGGTACGCTCCCGCAAGTTCCGCAAAGTTTACGCGGCCGTCGTACATGGGAAGCTGCCTGCGCCGACAGGAAGCCTGAAAGACTTCCTGCTCAAGGATGCCAAGACCAATACCGTGTCTGTGGTGAAGCCGGGAACAACCGGCGCGAAGGAAGCGCTGCTGGATTACGAAGTGATCGCAGAGACGGACCGCTATAGCTTGGTCAAGGTGGAGCTCCATACCGGCCGGTCCCATCAGATTCGGGTTCAGATGAGCCATGCCGGCTGTCCGCTCTACGGCGATCAGAAATACGGCAATGGGGTAAATAAGCCGGGGCAGCAGATCGCACTGTGGTCTGTCATCGTCGGCGTCCCTCATCCCGTCACAAAGGAAGAGATCGTTCTTGCCTCGCTTCCGCCTGCCGAGCATCCCTGGAATTTGTGGCCGGAAGCGACCCTGAACGCTTTGACGGACAAGGAATCATAATTCATCCCGCCCGGCGGCTGCAATCGGCCGCAAACAGTATAAAAGCCGGAGAGCCCTGCATACGCAGGCTCTCCGGCTTTTTTATGATTTAATAAGAATAAGTTCTGCGGAACTGACAAAAGACGGTTACGATCCAACTTCGGCATTTTGCCGGCATCCAACGACCTTCTCGTTCCGCCATTCTTTTTCCCGTCAGCTTCTTGTCAGCACCAGCATTGAGGCAGCCCCCCGTTGGAATTCGTAGTCCGACGGCCGTTCCTCGGCCGACCATCCGTTTCCGGCAGCGAACGTCAGCAGCTTCCCTATGTCCTTGTACCTGCAGCTGCTCTGGTCCACCAGCGGAAAAATCCGGATTTCATCCTTCGTCACCCGCATCAACTCAGCCACCGTCTGCTCATGAAATGCGTAATCCAGCTTGTCGCTGTACATAAACAAGAAATGCGCCGACAGCGTCATGTCAAACTGCCGGTCTGCAAACGGCAGCACCGGCAAAACCGCAGCAATGTAACGATCAGGGTGCTGCTTCATATCCTGGACTGTGGCGTTCAATGCCCTCGTACGCTCAGCACGAAGTCCTTCGGGACCACCGAATTCGTCCCACCGATAATGATCGCCCAGGCTCTCCACATGCTGCACCGCATGCCCGATATCGAGCCTTCCCTTCGCCTCAAGTGCCGCAGGGTCAAACTGATAGGCTATATCCACAGCAACGGCTTCAATGCCGATCTGCCTCGCTTTAGCCGTAAACGAGCATGCCCCGCCGGGGCAGTCCAGGACGGTTCGTCCCTTCAAGTCCCCGGGATTCAAATGAAACATCCGCAAATATTCGTCATAGGTTCTTCCAATGAAGACGATCCGCTCCAGCCGGATGTCCCCCGCCTTTCCTTCGGAAAGGCTAATCTGATCACGGCTTGGCTCCTCATCGGCCAGCCCTCTGTTTAACGGCTCAGCCACGGCCGCCGCTTCTCCGGGACCCTCTTCTCTGGTACCGACTTCTTCGGTACGATCTCCGCTCGCAAACTCTGCTCTTCTCAACTCTTCTCGGCTCATCTCCAGGGCCACACACCTTTCTGCTCACATGTTAAATCCCTAACAGGATTTCACAAATTGTATCCGCCGGAGCCCCATGTTGTCAATATCCTCCATTGGGGCCAAGACGCGCTTGATGTGCTTTCGCAACAAGAGCCGGCCTACGGCTTCGATAATGCTGCACAAAAAAAGACGGGCGCTGCAATGATGGCAGCAGCCCGTCCGGCTTGTCTTGGAATTCATGCTATTATTCAAAGTGATAAGTCCAGAACCGCTCTTGGCTGAAGCGCTCCAGCACGGCTTTATCCAGCTCCGACTGTCCGCTCGTCTCCCAGCGGAACTGCGACTGATGGGCGCGGATCGAGGCAAACTTCTGCGGTAAAAAATCGCGCACATCCACGAGGACATCCGGTTTGCCAAGGATCTTCTCGCACCCGTTGGAGAACGCCAGGCAGTGCACTTTCGGCCGATCCTTCTTCGACATGGCCGTCACGGTCCGGATAACCGCGGCTCCGGTCGCGTCATGGTCCGGATGAACCGCGTACCCCGGATAAAAAGTGATGATCAGCGACGGCTTCACTTCGTCAATCAGCGCGCGCAGACGGCTGGTGAGCATCTCCTGATCCTCAAACTCCACCGTCTTGTCATGCAGACCCATGAGGCGAAGATCCTGGATGCCGATCGCCCGGCAGGACTCTTTCAGCTCCTTCCGGCGCAGCTCGGGAAGCGTCACGCGGTTCGCCAAGATGGGATTGCCCATGTTGCGGGCCATTTCCCCCAGGGTTAAACAGGCGTACGTCACCTGGGTTCCGGCCTGGATATGCTTAGCCAGCGTCCCCGACGTGCCGAACGACTCATCATCGGGGTGGGGAAACACCACAAGGATATGTTTTTCCATATGTCTAACCTTCTCTCTCGTTAAAATGGTTGGCGGCTCAGCTGAAGCGCCACGACGAGCTTGCCGTCGCTGTCATGTCCGGCCATGATCAGCCGATCCGTTTCCGTTTCTTCAAAATGGGTCAAGCCTTGGGAATAAACCCAGCCCTGCTCCATCTTGAGGCCGACCCGGTAAGGGCCAAAGCCGGCGATGGAGCCTTGCGAATATCGGACGACGCCGTTATGGATAAACGTCGATGCGGTAAATTTGGATGAATCGTTGTGCGAAGCGTAAGCACCCGTTGTCATTTCAAGGTGTATATAAAGGTCCTGGTTTTTCAGTGAATCTAGCATCTCCTGGACCATGCCGGGATTGATCAGCTGCATATTCCTTCCCCCATTCTGATAGCGTCTAACTGCAACATTATTTATTATAATTCAAAACAACGGGAAATCACAATCAAACCCGTAGATTTAGTCATCTTGGGCGGAAGAACGGGCGTGGCAAAGTCCAAAAATATGCATGACGAAAAAGGAAAGAAGCTGCCCATGACAGCTTCTTCAACACATGACATATTTATTGCCGTTTAATCGGCCAGTTCCCTGCCTTTGGTTTCCTTACCGAGAAGCAGCACTCCGATTGCACCAATCAGCACAATGACAAAAAACATGCCGAAAATGGTATCGATGCTGATGCCCTTGCCAACCATGACGCCTACGAGCAGCGGGGCAATTACGCCGCCGACCCGGCCAACCGAGGTGGCCAGCCCCACGCCGGTGGACCGCACCCGGGTCGGGTACAGCTCCGGCGTATAGGCATACATGCCGCCCCACGCACCGAGGTTGAAGAAGGACAAGCAGATGCCCGCGGCAATCAGCATGCCTTCGGTATCCGCATAACCGAACCACAGCGCACTCAGCGCCGTCAGCGTCAAATAAGTGACCATGACGAACTTGCGTCCGAACTTCTCGATGAAGTAAGCCGCGGTAAAATAACCGGGCAGCTGGGCGATCGTCATGATCAGCACGTATTCAAAACTTTTGACCAAACTGAAGCCTTTGAGAACCATGACCGACGGCAGCCACAAAAACATGCCGTAATAGGAAAACACGACGGTAAACCACAGAATCCAAAGCATCAGCGTAGAGCGGCTGTGCTCTTTAGCCCAAATCGACTTGAATTTGCTCCCGAAGGACAGCTTGGAGACGCTTGCCTGCTGTTCCTTGAAACGCGGCGCATCTTCGATGGATTTACGTAAATATATGGCATACAGCGCAGGTAAGGCCCCGATGACAAACGCAATCTGCCATCCGTACTTCGGAATGACGAAGTAAGACACCAGCGCAGCGACCAGCCATCCTCCCGCCCAGAAGCTTTCCAGCAGGACGACGGCTCTGCCGCGGTCACGTGCCGGCATCGACTCCGAGACGAGCGTTGAAGCCACCGGCAGCTCGCCGCCAAGACCGATACCGGTAATAAACCGCAGCAGGCACAGCACGGCAAAGCTTGCAGCCAACGCGGACAAGCCGCTCGCCACCGAAAAAATGAGCAGGGTCCACAGCAGGATCGTCTTGCGTCCGAACCGGTCGGCCATATAACCGGCAGCAGCCGCTCCGATGACCATGCCGACGGAGTTCATGCTGGTCAGGACCCCGACCTGCTGCGGTGACAGCTTCCATTCGGCTGTTAATGCCGTTACGATAAACGATATGATGCCGACATCCATAGCGTCGAACAACCAGCTGAAGCCGGCGCTAAAGAGCAGCTTTCTTTGCTTGGGGTGGCGCAAAAGCTCTAACTTACTCATCCATGATGACTCCTCTTGAAGAAATAATAGGGGTACAAGCATCGTTATCCATACGATGCCCTAAACGGCGCCTTCCAACACGCCCGGCGCGGTTTAGGCCGTGATTTTGCCCAATAGATACACCAGCAGCTGCTGGTTGTGAAGCGAGATTCGGCTCAGCACGCCGGACAGGAACGCATCGCGGATCTGCAGACCGCGGAGCACTTCGTTCTTGCCCTTTTCCGAAATGGACACCCACACGATCCGCCGATCGTTCAAATCCCGCTCGCGCTGGATCAGCCCGTTCTTCTCCATGCGGTCCAGCAGCATGGTGACCGCGGCAGGGCTTGTCGCCAGCAGCGGGGTCAAATCCGAAGGCTTCATCCGTTCCTGATCGCTCAGCACTTCAAGTACAGTTAGCTGAGACTCTGTCAGGGCCGGAGCGAGCTCGTTTTCCATATGTAATTTGTAATCTTTGCTTAGTTTAGACCACATTTTCGCAAATTCGGAAGTCTGCACTGTATATCCTTCCTTTCGCTCAGTATCTTGTAATCGTCATGATTTACATGATTAAGTTTCGCGCAATTTAAAGCAATTCCTTCTTCACCATGAAAAATTTCTTTGCTTGGTTCGTGAAAACTGTGTAAATTTACAGGAAAAACATCCCCTAAAACGCGGCTCCGATGGCCTTCCCGTGCCCATTTAGAACCTTTTCGGGGAGCCTCGAAATTTTTAAAAATTTTCGGTTAAAAACAAAGGGCATCCCGCAGCCCGGGATGCCCTTTGAGCAATAATTTATGATTTGGACTCCGTCCGGCTCGGCTCAGAGCCGGTCACGAGCAAATCGACAATCTCGTCTTTCTTCTCCACATGCACGAGCAGCTTGCCGATCGATTTCCGCTCGGCGAGCGGCGCCTGCTCCGAATTGAAGCTGAAGCTTTGGCCGGCTTGGGTCATGGCCGTGATCTCAAGCGGCTCGCGGCAATAAAAAGCTCCCGCGATGCGGGATCCGTTCGGCTTCACCCGCTTGCCTTCCTTGAACTCGAACGTAGCCAGTCCCTTGCCGCCGCGGCTCTGCGGCAGATAGTCCGCCAGCAGCGTCCGTTTGCCGTAGCCCAGATCCGTCAGGGTGAGGATTTCGCCCTCGTCCTCTTCTACCCACAGGGCGGATACGACCTCATCGCCTTCCTTGAGCTGAATTCCGCGCACCCCGGCGGATACGCGGCCCATCGCATTAACCTCCTGCTCCTTGAAGCGGATGCTCATGCCGTCCCTGCTGACCAGCAAAATGTCTTTGTCGTTATTGCTCATCGTTACCGTCAGAACCGCATCGTCGCTGCCGACCTTGCAAGCGGCAACCGCGCTGGAGCGGTTTGTCATGTATTCTTTCAGCTCCGTCCGCTTCACTTGGCCCTTGCGAGTCACAAAGACGAGCGATTTATCCGGCTGATCAAAATTGTTGACAGGGATGGCCCCGACAATCTCGTCTTCCTTCGCCAGGTTAATGACGTTGACGATCGCGGTTCCCGGGTCCTTCCACTTGAACTCCGGCACCTGATGCACCGGCAGCAGGAAGAACTGGCCTCGCTGCGTAAAGATCAGCAGATTATCCAGCGTGTTGACCTCCAGCACCCTGTTGACATAATCGCCCTCCTTCACCCCGGAGCTGTCCAGCTCCCCGCCGGAACGCGTAAACGACAGCATGCTCGTCCGCTTGATGTATCCATCGTTGGACAGAGTTACGAGCACATCCTCCGAGCTGACCATGACTTCCAGGTTGACCTTGATTTCTTCAACCTCGCCCTGGATCGAAGAGCGCCGGTCCACGCCGTACTTATCGCGGATTTCGAGCAACTCCTTGCGGATCAGCGCGATCAGCTTCTTGTCGCTCTCCAGAATCGCCTGGTACTGGGCGATCTTCTTATGCAGCTCGTCCAGCTCCTTCTGCAGCGTCGTGATCTCCAGGTTGGTCAGACGGTACAGCTGCAGGGTCAGAATCGCATCGGCCTGACGCTCCGTAAACCCGAACATCCACTGCAGGTTGTTCTGCGCATCCTGACGGTTGCTGGAAGCCTTGATCGCCGCGATGACTTCGTCCAGAATGTTCAGTGCCTTGACAAGCCCTTCGAGCACATGGGCTCTGGCCTCCGCCTTCTCGAGGTCAAACTGCGTCCGGTACGTCACGACCTCGCGCTGATGCTCGATGTAGGCCTGCAGCATCGCTTTCAGTCCAAGCTGCTGCGGCGCCTTGTTGACGATGGAAACCATGTTAAAGTTGTACGTCACCTGCAAATCGGTCTTCTTAAGCAGGTACGCCAGAATGCCCTGGGCATCCGCTTCCTTCTTGATTTCGACAACGATGCGCAATCCTTCGCGGCCGCTTTCGTCACGAACCTCCGAAATTCCCTCGATTTTTTTCTCGAGTCGAATATTCTCCATTTGTGTCACCAGCCGCGATTTGACGACCTGGTACGGAATTTCGGTAATGACGATTTGCTGCTTGCCGCCGCGCAAAAACTCAATGTCCGCTTTAGACCGGAGATAAATCCGCCCCTTGCCCGTCTGGTACGCTTCCTTGATTCCGTCTCCGCCCATGATCAGGCCGCCCGTCGGAAAGTCCGGACCTTTGATAAAGGTCATAATCTCGTCCAGTTCGATTTCCGGCTTCTGCATGACGGCGATGCATGCGTCGATCACCTCGCGCAGGTTGTGCGGCGGAATTTCGGTTGCAAAACCGGCGGAAATGCCGCTGACCCCGTTGACCAGCAGATTCGGATATCTGGAAGGAAGAACGACCGGCTCCTTGGCGGTATTATCAAAGTTGTCCTTGAACTGTACGGTGCGCTTCTCAATATCCCGCAGCAGCTCCATGGCGATCGGCGACAGGCGCGCTTCCGTGTAACGCATCGCTGCGGCCGGGTCATCGTCAATCGAACCCCAGTTGCCGTGACCGTCCACCAGCACATGCCCCATCTTCCAAGGCTGGGCCATCCGGACCATGCCGTCATAGATGGACGCGTCCCCGTGGGGATGATAGTTGCCCATGACGTCCCCGACGGTTTTGGCGGATTTGCGGTAAGGTTTATCCGGTGTGTTGCCCGAATCGTACATTGCATACAGAATCCGGCGCTGAACAGGCTTCAGGCCGTCCCGCACGTCGGGAATGGCCCGGTCCTGAATAATATATTTGGAGTACCGGCCAAAGCGGTCGCCGACGACCTCCTCCAGAAAGGCCGGCAAAAATTGTTCCGATAAGCTCATCCATTCACCTTCTATTCCTCGAACTCTCTAAAGTCCACGTTTTCCACGATCCAGCGCTTGCGCGGATCAATCTTGTCGCCCATCAGCGTGGAGACGCGCCGTTCGGCCTTGGCGGCATCCTCGATCTGCACCTGCAGCAGCGTTCTGGTATCCGGGTTCATCGTCGTTTCCCACAGCTGTTCGGGGTTCATTTCGCCGAGTCCCTTGTAGCGCTGAAGCTCGTAGTTTTTACCGAACTCTTTCAGATAGTTTTGCAGCTGCTCGTCGTTATATGCATAACGGATCGTCTCCAGCTTGCCGGATTTCCGCGTAATTTTGTACAGCGGAGGCTGAGCGATATACACTCTTCCGGCATCGATCAGCGGCTTCATGTAACGGTAGAAAAAGGTCAGCAGCAGCACTTGAATGTGCGCTCCGTCCGTGTCTGCGTCGGTCATAATAATAATTTTGGAGTAATTGCTGTCTTCGATTTCAAACTCGTTGCCGATGCCGGCCCCGATGGCGGAAATGATCATCCGGTATTCTTCGTTCTTCATAATGTCGGCGAGCTTCGCCTTCTCCGGATTCATCGGCTTCCCCTTCAGCGGAAGGATGGCCTGAATTTTGGAATCCCGGCCCTGCTTGGCCGATCCGCCCGCAGAGTTCCCTTCCACGACAAACAGCTCCGTACGGGTAAAATCCTTCGACTGTGCCGGCGCCAGCTTGCCGCCCAGATTCGAGCTCTCGCTGCGCTTCTTGCCGCTGCGCATGTCGTCGCGCGCTTTCCGTGCGGCTTCCCTCGCTTTGGAGGCCTGGATCGCCTTTTTGATCAGCGTCTGCGCCACCTGCGGATTTTCCTCGAGGAAAATCTGCATTTTCTCCGAAACGACCGCATCGACGGTGCTCCGCGCGGAAGCGCTGCCGAGCTGGTCCTTGGTCTGACCCACGAATTCGACCTCGGCCATCTTAACGCTGATGACCGCCATCATGCCTTCGCGCAGATCGTTCCCCTCAAGGTTTTTGTCCTTTTCTTTCAGCAGGTGATTTTTGCGGGCATAATCGTTCATCACGCGCGTGTAGGCCGTTTTAAAGCCTGTTTCATGCGTACCGCCGCCGCGAGTCGGAATCGAGTTAACGAAAGAAGCGATCGTTTCGGTATATCCTGCGTTGTACTGCAGGGCCACCTCGACCTCGACGTCTTCCTTTTCCCCATAAAAGTGAATGACGTCATGCATGACGTCTTTGCCTTCGTTCAGAAATTCGACGAACTGGCTGGCGCCGCCTTCATAGAAAAACTCGTCCTGGCGGTCCGCACGCTCGTCCTTCAGGACGATCCGCAGCCCGGAGTTCAAGAACGCAATTTCCTGAAGCCGTTCGGCGAGGGTATCGTAAGTTACGTTGATACCGCCCTGAAACACACGCGCGTCAGGCTTAAACGTCACCTTGGTGCCGGTCTTGTTCGTATTGCCCAGCACTTCCAGGCCGGTCACCGGCTCGCCGACGTGCTCCTTGCCGTTCTTGTCCTGCCAATATTCAAAACGCATCCGGTGAATCTTGCCTTCCCGGTAAATTTCCACCTCAAGCCATTCCGACAGTGCGTTGGTCACCGAAGCGCCTACTCCGTGCAAACCGCCGGACTTCTTGTAACCCGATCCGCCAAATTTACCGCCGGCATGCAGGATGGTATATACTACCTGCGGCGTAGGGATACCCGTCTTGTGCATTCCTGTCGGTATCCCCCGTCCGTTGTCCAAAACGGTGATAGATCCGTCTTTGTGTACCGTAATATCAATTCTCGTGCAGTATTTGGCTAAATGCTCGTCTACAGCATTATCAACAATTTCCCATACCAGATGATGAAGTCCGGATGAGCTGGTGCTGCCAATATACATACCTGGCCGTTTGCGAACCGCAACCAGGCCTTCGAGCACTTGAATGTCGTCAGCATCGTATCCGGTTTGGCCGTTCGGGCCGCCCTTTGATGACTCTGCAAACATATCGATCTGCTCGACCATTCATGCTCCCCCTTTGTGTTTCTTTATGTAGGATGAATTTCATCCAAAATGCAAACAGATGTTTTGTTATCCTTGTCCATTTTAATTCAAGATATCCCTTTTCGTAAAGACAAGGAAAGAGATTGCAATCGCAGCAGCCCCCCAAACCGTCAGCACGATGAGGGAAAACGTCAAGCTCATGCCCTCGATCGGCGCCGGTGTGCCCGACAGGTAGTTGGTCAGCTGCAGGTTGACCATAAACAAATATTTGGCGCTGTTCCATGCGGACGCCATGTTCGTCAATATAGAGCCGGCAATGAGCGCCGCCATCATGACGACGATACTGGCGGCGGTACTGCGGACAAGCACGGACACCATAAATGCGAGCACCCCGACGACAAGGCTGACGAACCAGGCTAGACCCGCCTGCATCAGCAGGTATTCCCACTGCGGGACGGCATGAACGGCGGTCATATCCACTTCCGAGCCGTGGATAAGAAAGCCAGTGAACACCGGAATCGTAAAGCCTTTGTAGCCAAATACCGCGCCCGAAATCAAATAAGTGATGATGACCGTCGCCACGACGATTAACGAATTGTACATGACCAGCGCGATTAGTTTACTGAGCAGCACCTTCCACCTTTTGACCGGCCGGGTCAGCAGCATTTTGATCGTGCCCGATGTCCTCTCGCCCGATACGATATCCGAGGCGATCGCCATTACCAACAGAGGAATGAACAAGGAAATGGAGTTGTCCAAAAACTCGCGGGTAAAGGTGACGCCGTTCGGCTCGTTCGGGTTCACGTCATGGTCCAGGTAATACTGCAGCTGCTGGATAAAAATTTTCCGGAACTTTTTCCATTCATCCGGAACGCGGTCGCTGCTGAGTGAATTTTCATTATCGGTGATCTGCTGCTGAACTTCAAGCCGCCAATCGCCGTGAAACTTCTCGCGCGTCCGTTCGGCCGAGCGCATCTGGGCATAGGTGAACATGGGCACCAGGACGACCAGGATGAGCAATACGACATAAAACCGTTTCTTTTTGATAATTTTGATCGTTTCGTTTTTGACCAGCGGAAGCAGGTTAATCAATGCTCTCACCTTCCGTCATTTTGAGGAACAGCTGTTCCAGAGTCGGATTAATTTTATGCACGCCATTGACTTCAATCCCTGCTGAAACGAGCTGTCTGACGATGGAGGCGACAAGCTGTTCGTCCATCCGGGTCACGATCGCTTCCTGCCCCATACCGGCGATGATGGCGTCATCGAGCACCTCTTCGGCGTCCGAAATCACCTCTACGCCTGCCTGCCGGCTGAGTAAGGACCTGCCTTCTCCCACGGAAGAGAGATCCCATATGACATATTGGGCATTTTCCGATACCAGCTCTTCAACAGGACCCACGGCCAGTACGCGACCCTTGCTGATGATGGCTACCCGGTCGCACAGCAGCTGAATTTCGCTCAGCAGGTGGCTGGACACAAATACGGCGAGCCCTTCATCGGCCAGCTGACGGATAAACTGTCTCAGCTCCTTGATTCCTTTCGGATCGAGCCCGTTGGTCGGCTCATCCAGGATCAGCAGCTTGGGCCGTCCCAGAAGGGCTTGGGCGATTCCAAGCCGCTGCCTCATCCCGAGCGAATACGTGCTGACCTTGTCATGAATGCGCTGGTCGAGCCTGACGATGTCAACCACTTCCTGGATACGCTGACGGTCTATACCGCGCTGCATCCGGGCAAAATGCTCAAGGTTCTCCCATCCTGTCAAATAAGTATACGCCTCCGGGTTTTCGACGATCGAGCCTACAAACCGGAGCGCCTGCTCCTGATTCTTGTTCACGTCGTATCCGCACACCCGGATGGTACCGCTGGTCGGCTTGATCAAATCCACCAGCATGCGGATGGTCGTCGTTTTGCCAGCCCCGTTCGGGCCCAGAAAGCCGAACACTTCGCCCTCCCGGACGTCGAAGGTGACATCGTGAATGATCCACTTCCGTCCGATCTTCTTCTTCACATGCTCCACCGACAGAACGACGTCATCCTGCGATTTCAAGATGCTTCCTTCAGACATATGCGCGCCTGACGCCCCTTTCCCGCTTCTTTCTCACAACATTCCCTGTACAATTCGCTCTGCAATCCGCTCATATCCTTGATCGTTCGGATGGAAATGATCCGTCGACAAATACTTGTTCAAACTGTGCTGAAACAGGTCGAACGTCGGAACAAACGTCATGTTGTCATATTTATTGATGACCGTGAGTGCGGCACTGTTCCACTCCGAAACGGCCTGATTACCGGCCACTTTAAGATCCTTCACGTCTACAAACGGATTATAGAGCCCGACGTAAATGATGAGCGCATCCGGGTTGATCTTCCGGATTTGCTCCAAAATTTGCTGCAGCTTTTTCTTCGCCTGGGGCAGCGCTTCCAGCAGCTCATCAGGGTCCAGATCCGCAGCCTCTCCGTCGTTGCCCGCGGTACCGGTCTGGCTGCCTGACAGCAGATCCGCCCCCTGGAACAAATCATTGCCCCCGATGGACAACAGAATGATGTCCGCCTCGCCAAGCACGTACCGGGTCCCTTGTTCCTTTAACTTCGGAAGCAATCCGGATGTGGTCAGCCCGTTAATGCCAAGATTGTTCAGCAGGGTCACCTTCTTGCCCGTAGCCTCCGCAAGCTTGGTCACACTTCGCCGCGCGAAGCCGCTCCCGGTGCTGTCGCCGGTTCCTTTGGCCAGGGAATCTCCAATGACCGCAGCCTTCAGCTCTTTTTTCTGTTCAATATTGCCCGGTGCCGTTCCTTCAGGTTTAGCGGAAGGAGCCGACAGGTTTAGCTTGCTGCCTTGGGGATGGTTGATATCCTGTACCGCGTATGCGAAGCCGGCGATGAGGAGGAGCGTTGCCGCGATGGACAGAATGCCGATAATCCGCCAAATCCACTTCGATGAACTCAAGACATAATCCCTCCACAGATCAATCTGAACGGTCGTTTCCGTAAACGTTATGTACATAAACATAAAACTTCTCCCGGCAATTTGCAAATCATGCCATATTCCCGGTTTTAACGCCAGTCTTTTTTGTCGATTTTGTGAACATAGTGGATATCGGGGAGAAACGGAGTTATAATATTCCCTGTTAGACGACGCGGGTTATTAGCTTAGCTGGTAGAGCAGCCGACTCTTAATCGGCAGGTCGCAGGTTCGACCCCTGCATAACCCATCAAAGCAGAATTCGTATGCTGAAGCATGCGGGTTCTGCTTTTTTCAATTCCTATGCAATCATCGGACTCACCGCCCTGACCCGGTTTTCCATATTCCCGAGGGATTGACCGAACTTTTCTTAAAATAAAAGGGTACCCCTGCCGAACGGCCATGGGGCACCCCTTTTGTTTAGATGATATATGAATGATTAGTTCGCAATAAACTCTTGAACCCAGACCCCATTATAGTAGGCCACGCCGATCGTGGTGTAATGGCTGTTCAAAATGTTCGCGCGGTGGCCTTCGCTGTTCATCCACGCATTCATGACGTCAGCCGGATCCTTTTGGCCTTTGGCGATGTTCTCGCCAGCATAGCTGTAAGAAATGCCGTACTTCTTCATCATGTCAAACGGAGATCCGTACGTTGGAGAATTGTGGTCAAAGTAATTGTTGCTGTACATGTCTTTCGCTTTGTCCATCGCCATACCGGACAGCTTCGTATTTTCCTTCAGCGCACCAAGGCCGGCTTTCGCACGTTCCTGGTTAACCAGCTTGATCACTTGAGCGGCATAGCCGGACTTGTCAGCCGTGTTGCTTCCGCTGTTGTTGGACGGAGTCGAAGGCGTCGTAGTCGTTGGCGTCGACGGCTTGCTCGTCTGTGGAGCCGAAGGCTTGCTTGTTTGCGGCGTGGAAGGTTTGGTCGTCGTTGGCTTGTCCGTTCCCGTTGTCGGTACGTTTACTTGCCCATTGGAAGGCAGCTCGTACACGAAGTTCCAATTCAAAGAACCGCCGTTATTTTGCAGCAGCTGCTCCAGGTAAGCCTGCAGGCTGCCGAGATCTTGTTTTTGAGGAGCGGAGGTGGCAGAAGCGGCTGATGCAGATCCGGACCCGATCAGTCCTGCAGCCAGTACGGCAGCGAAAGCTCCTCCGGCGATGGTCTTCATCATTCTGTTTTTCATCTTGCAAACATCTCCTTTTCGCAGTGAATTATCGTAAGTTGATTTCGTTTACACAGGTTACAAAGTTGTAAACAATCTACCCTCACATTGTAACATGTTTGTTTCTTCTGGCTACGCCTCAAATATTGGTAAACCTTCTTACATCAACCATCCGTCCTTCTTTCAGCCGAACTACTCCAGCTCCAGCACAAATAAGCCGCAGCATGAAATGCCGCAGCTTGTTTGCATAACGAGAAGATCGATTCCTTTATGGCCTATTACTTTTTGGCAGCATACTTCCGCATGTCGAAAGCGACGGCCGCTACGATGATCAATCCCTTAATGATGAGCTGCCAGTAAGGGCTGATGCCGATAAAGGTCAAGCCATAGTTGATGATCGTGAAGATCAGCACGCCCACCATGACGCCGGGCACCGTGCCAATGCCGCCGGTGGTCGACACCCCGCCGACGACGCAGGCCGCAATGGCGTCCAGCTCGTACATATTCCCGTAGTTGTTCGTTGCGCCGCCGGTTCTGGAGGCTTCGAGCACTCCCGCCAGCCCGTAGAGGGCGCCTGCGATAGCATAGATATAAATCAGGTACTTGGCGACGTTGATGCCCGATACTTTAGCCGCCTGGATGTTGCCGCCGATCGCGTACATGTATTTTCCAAGCTTCGTTTTCGTGAAAATGACCCACACGATGAACGCCACGAAAATGGCGATCAGCACGATATAAGGCACGGAATATTGCCCTTCGCCGATATATCCTGTACCGATCGCTGTGAAATCTTTGCGCAGACCCCCGATTGGCTGGGAGTTATTCGGCTCCATATCAAAATACAGCGAGTTCAGGCCGTACACGGCAACCATCGTGCCAAGCGTTGCGATAAACGGCGGAACGTTCAGCTTCGAGACGACCAGCCCGTTAACCAATCCGCACAGCAGGCCGACGATAATGGCCAGGACAATGGGCAGCAATACATGCAAATGTGGCAGATTCGGAAAAAAACGCGCAGCATAGTCCGAGCTCTGCAGCATCGATGCCGAGATAACCGCGGTCAGGCCGACGATTCGGCCAGCCGACAAGTCGGTTCCGGCTGTGATCAAAATGAACGCAACGCCAAGCGCGATGATGGCGCGGGTCGATGACTGGATAAGAATGTCCCGCAGCGAGTTTACGGACAGAAAAGAAGGATTGTAGATCGTAATCCCGATGACCAGCAGCACCAGCACGATGTAAATCGCATACTGCGAGGCAAATCCCTGAAATCTCCTGCCTGTGTTGATTTTATTGGTGTTCAGCATGTTAGTTCCTCCTTCGGCTTTCCCTAATGCTGGGCGGCCAGACGCATGATTTCTTCTTCCGTGGCGCTGCTTCCGTCCACGATGCCGGTCAGCCGTCCTTCAGACATCACCATAATCCGGTCCGACATACCGAGCAGCTCCGGCATTTCGGAGGAGATCATGATGATGCTTTTCCCCTGTTTCGCCAGGTCTTTGATGATCGTATAGATTTCAAACTTCGCTCCGACGTCGATACCCCTTGTCGGCTCATCCAGCAGCAGAATTTCGGGTTCGGTCAAAAGCCATCTGGCCAGCAGCACCTTCTGCTGGTTACCGCCGGACAAGTTCATGATCAGCGCCCGGGTGGTCGGCGTTTTGGTGCGCAGCTTCTCCACCATTTGATCGGCTTCCTGCTTTTTGCGTTTGCCGTCCAGCAGGAACAACGCTTTGCGATATCTCCCCAAATTGGCGATTGCCGCGTTTTCGTGCACAGGCAGAACGGAGAAGATGCCGGTGGCCCGCCGTTCTTCCGTCAGCAGCGCCATACCGAGCTTCTTCGCGTCCTCCGGCGACTTGATCTTGACCGGTCTGCCGTTCAGGGAAACGGAGCCCGAGGCGATGTCCCTCAGCCCGAACAGCGCTTCGATCAGCTCGGTACGCTGGGCGCCGACCAATCCCCCGATGCCGAGAATTTCCCCTTTGCGCAGCTCAAAAGAAATGTCTTTAAACGATTTCGGAATGGGCGAAGTCACGCCCTCAACCTTCAAAATCACTTCGCCAGGCACGTTTTCCTTCTCCGGAAACCGGTGTGTCAGGTCCCGTCCGACCATCTTCGCGATAATCATCTCTGTGGTCAGCTCGCTGGCCGGCCATGTGCCGATTTTGCTGCCGTCGCGCATAATCGTGACATCGTCGGAAATTTGCAAAATTTCCTCCATTTTGTGCGAGATGTAAATGATGGCCACCCCGCGTTTCTTAAGATCACGGATGATGCGGAATAAATGCTCGACTTCCACACCAGTCAAGGACGACGTCGGTTCGTCCATGATGATGACCCGCGCATGAAAGGATACTGCCTTAGCGATTTCGATGGACTGGATTTTGGAGACCGACAGCTTGCCGACCATCACGTCCGGATCAATATCAATGTCCAGCTGCTTGAACAGCTCCTTCGTGTCCCGGCACATTTTTTTATGGTCGATAAACCGGATGAATCCCGCGCCCTTTGTCGGAAAACGCCCCAGCCAAATATTTTCCATCACATTGCGAAAAGGCACCGGATGCAGCTCCTGATGAATCATCGAAATCCCCAGGTTCAGCGCATCCTTGGAATTGTTGATCTGGACCTTATTGCCGTCCAGCAGAATTTCGCCCGCGTCCGGCGAATAAATGCCGTACAGGCATTTCATTAAAGTGGACTTGCCGGCACCGTTCTCCCCCATCAGGGCATGAACCGTACCGGGCCTTACCTGCAGCGTAACCCCGTCCAGCGCCTTAACGCCGGGAAACTCTTTGCTGATCCGGTTCATTTCCAGTAAAAATTCACGCTCAGCCATAACTTCCGCTCCCTGCCCTCATCCAGAGGAAAGGACGGACCGCACTTCTCGTCCGCCCTTTCCGGGGATGGTTAGTTTAAGTCCAGCCTGTCGGCTTACTTCGCATCGTCGATGTTGTCTTTGGTAATTTTTTTGTAAGGAATCCACACGTATTGATTATCCGTAATGTCGAATCCGACGTTCTCCTTGGTCGGCGTTTCGCCCTTGGCCAGCAGCGTGGCCAGCGTCACGGAAGCTTTGCCCTGGTTGTTCGCATCGTTCAGCACTGTGCCGAGCAGCGTGCCGTCCTGCAGTGCTTGAAGTGCCGGCGCCGTAGCATCGACGCCGACAACCGGCATCGTTTTTCCGCCCGTGAAGTAGCCTGCCGCTTTCAGCGCCTCGATCGCGCCAAGCGCCATGTCGTCGTTGTTCGCGAGAACGGCTTCGATTTTATCACCATGCGAGCCAAGGAAAGCGGCCATCTTCTCCTGCCCTTTCACACGATCCCACATCGCGGTGTCTTCCGCCAGCTTCTCGACCTTGATGCCTGCGTCTTCGATCGCCTGGATCGAGTACTTGGTGCGCAGCTCCGCATCCTGGTGTCCGGGTTCTCCTTTGAGCATGACGTACTGCAGGACACCGTCCTTGTTTTTATCCGCTTCCGGATGGGCCTTCCAATAGTCCGCGATCAGTTCCCCGGACATCGTGCCGGATTCTTCTGCCTTGGCGCCGACGTAATACACTTTGTCCCATTTCTTCATGTCTTCGGGCAGCGGCTCACGGTTCAGGAAGACGACCGGGATGCTGGCCGTTTTGGCTTTGTCGATAATGACGCCGGCCGCCGTGCGGTCCACCGGGTTGATCAGCAGCGCATCGGTCTTTTTGGTAATGAACAGATCGACCTTGTCGTTTTGGGTCGGCTGGGAGTTCTGGCTGTCCACAATATCCACCTTTGCCTTGCCTTCCGCATTGGTTTTGATGGCATTACGTACACCCGTCATGAACGTATCGTCGAATTTATAAATGGCTACCCCGATGGACGGCTCCTTGCCGCTGTCCGCGCTGCCGCCCGAAGCCCCCGAGGATTTGTCGCCGGAGTTCGAGCAGCCGGCCATGACCGTACCCAGCAGCGCACCGGCTAGGATGACGGAAGTGATTTTTTTCATCGTTCACAGACCTCCTGATATTCTCTTTAACGTGCCTCTCGTATCTCTTGGATACGTTTACATTATGCTGTATCCGCGGGCGGATTCGAATATAAAATTCTCATGTGTTCTATGAAAATTCTCATGACGTGGGGAGCATGATGCGATGAACGCAAAAAAAGTGCCGCTTAAGGAGGTGCGGCACTCGGTTCACCAATAGCTCAGCGGACAAACGGAAACAGCTGCTTCTGATTATCCGGCCAGAGCATATTGTCGAGATCGATAATTTTGGACTTGGTATCGATGCGCTCAGGGACGTCCAGGCCCTCCATCGCTTCAACTGCGTACTGCACAGCCAAATAACCGTTGTTAAACGGGTTCTGGATGACCGTCGCCTGCACGGTCCCCTCCTGCAGCAGTTCCATCACTTTCGCCGGGCTGTCGAACGTGATCAGCTTCACGCGTCCGCCGGCCCCCAGCTTCTGTATCTCTTCTCCGGTGCCGATCGACGCCACTTCGTTAAGCGCCACAATCCCGTTTATATTGGGATGCTCGTTCAGCATTTTGCGGGTAAGCTCACGCGCCAGCTGTTCATTGGACTGGCAGTATTCCACGGCCACGACCTGAACCCCGGGAAACCGGGCGATATAATCCATAAAGCCCTCCTCGCGCTCGTCGCCGTTTTTGGAGCCCTGCACAAAATTCATCACGCCGATGCGGCTGTTCGTTCCGGTTAGGGCGACCATCCGCTCCGCCGCCTTCTGGCCCGCTTCGTAGTTGTTCGTGCCCACGAACGTTTTGACCCGGGCCGATGCCACCTCGGAATCCATTGAGATGACCGGGATTTTGTAATAGGCCGCGCGGTCGGTCACCTGGGCCAGCTTCATGTAGTCGCTCGCAGACAGAATGATGGCATCCGCCTTGTTTTGGATGGACTGATCCATCAGCTGAATTTGCCCGCCGATATCGCTTTCGTTGTCAGGCGCCTTAAACGTCAGCTGAACGTTGAATTCTTTGGCCGCCACCTCGGCGCCCATTTTCACCGTATTCCAGTAGTCGCCGTGGTTCATCTTGACGATCATGTCGATGGTCCGCGGCTTGCCTGAGGCGCGGAGATTCGGAGGCGACGAGGAACAAGAGCCCGTGAGGAGCAAGATGGCAAGCAGCAGCGCTGCTCGGACGATTCCTTGGCTTAAGCTCATGATATCCCCCTCTCCAGTTCCTCCGCACGGTCCGATACCGCCGGCAGCGTGATCGTAACACTTGTCCCTTCTTCCAGTTCGCTCGCAAAATGCAGACCGTAAGGCTTGCCGTAGCACAGCCGGATGCGCTCGTTCACGTTCTTCACGCCGACACCCGATCCGCTGCCGCTGCGGTGGTTACCGCTGAGAATCTGATCCATCACCTGCGGGGTCATGCCAAGCCCGTTGTCCTTGACGGTCAAGACGAGCTGCTCTCCCTGAACCGCCGCCGAGATGGAGATCCAGCCTTCGTCCGGCATTTTCTCGATTCCATGATAAATGGCGTTCTCTACGATCGGCTGCAGGATCAGCTTCAGCGTCCTGCAGGAGCGTGCGGCTTCATCGCACTGAATCTCATAATTGAACTTATGCTTGTAGCGGATCTTCTGGATGATCAAATAATGGCGCACATGCTCCAGCTCTTCTTCAACGGTGATGATCGTGTTCCCTTTGCTCAGACTGATCCGGAAAAACTTGGAAAGCGAAGTGATCGTCGTCACGACCTCTTCCTTTTTTCCTTTTTCCGCCAGCCGGATCACCGAATTCAGCGTATTGTAGAGAAAATGGGGATTGATTTGCGACTGCAGCACATCCAGCTCGCTTTTCCGCTTCGCTTCCTGCTCGTGAATGATCTGGTCCATCAGCTGGCGGATGCGGTGCAGCATAAAATTAAACCGCTTGGACAGCTGCACCACTTCATAAGCGCCGCTGACGTAAATCGGCGTGCTGAAATCCCCCTGTCCGACGCTTTGGACCGACCGCTCCAAGCGGCGGAGCGGCTGGGATATTTTCGCCGAGATGAAGACAGCGAGGAGTACCACAGCCGTAATGACGACCACGAGAAACCAGAAAATAAACTGATTCAGGTCCTGCTTGGTCGTCACAATTTCGTCCGGAAAGGCGACCCCGACGATTTTCCAGCCGATGGGCTGTACCGTCCGGATCGTGATATACCGCGGCACGCCGGTCGATTTATCGATATAGCTGCCATAGGCATAGTCAAACACGGGCTCCAGATTTTCGTACTTCAAACCGGCATAGATGAGCTGCTGCTGCGGATGGTAGACGATGTTCCCCAGCTCGTCGATGATGTAAGCATAACCCTGCTTGCCAAGGCTCACTTTGCGGCTCAGCTCATCAATCGTCCGGAAGTTGACGTCAACGAGCAGAATTCCGCGCTTTACTTTTCCCTGGTCCCGATATTCGATCATGCGGCTTAACGATACGACCCACTTGTACTGGCCCTTGTATAAATTTTGGATGTGCGGCGGGGAAAAAGACAGCTTCTGCGGCACCTCCCTGGCCGACTCGTACCAGCTCTGTTCGGTCAGCTTGGTGTTCCGGCGCATTTCGGCATTCGGAATGTCCAGCACGAGCCGGCCTTCGGGCGTAAACAGCGCTACGGATACAAGGTCTTCCCGGGTATGGAGCAGTGTGGTCAGCTGCTCACGGAGCACCCCGCTGCTGACGTCAGCCGTTTGATCAATCTGCTGCTCGACTACAGCATAAATGTCCTGCATCCCTTTGACATACAGCTCCAGGTGGTAATTGACCTGCTCGATAATTTGCTGAATATTGAGGTAGGCGTTCTCCTCCGCCGTCTTGGAAAATTTATTGTACAGCATAATGCTGACCAGGATGACGACGAGCACCGTCATACCGGCAAAGGTCGCGGTGATGATCGTTTGAATGCTACGCAGCCGGAAGGACATGGGCAGCCGGGGAGCACGGGGCTTCAGGCGACGATGCGGAATCTTCAAGCCGATTCGCCTCCTCCGTGGCCGCTGCGGTATTCTTTGGGCGTAATGCCGAACTTCTTGCGGAAGCAGAAGCTGAAGTAGTTCGGATCCGCGAACCCAAGCGTTTCGGCGATTTCGAACGCTTTCAGCGACGTCGATCGCAGCATCTCCTTGGCCGCTTCCATGCGTACATGCAGCAAATAGGCTACGAAGGTCATCTTCATTTCCTTTTTAAAAATGCTGCTGAAATACCCGGTGCTGATGTGCAGATGCCGGCATACTTTGTTGATGGAAATGTCGCTTTCCCGGTAATGCTCATGAATATACGTTTTGGCATCCTCAACAAGCTGGTTATATCCGGACTGCCTTCCCTGCGCGATCGTTATCATCAGCCTTGAGGATACCCGGTGTATCCACTCCCGCAGTTCCTGTAAATTGTTGTAATGGTACATGTCGGCGAACGGCAGCGATCCACGGCCAAACACCTCTTCAAGCTCGATGCCGAACTCCTTCGCCACCCGGATGACGGCGGTCAACACGCCGATGATATACACTTGGCAGTCCTGCACGCTGACCTTGGACGACTCCAGGCCGTCAAACATCCGCCTTACCGTCTCCTCCAGCTCTTCCGCCGTGCCTACGCGGATGCTCCGGACGAGCTCCTGCTCCTTCAGGCTGTCGAATACGAGCGGATCCGCCTTCCGCTGTTCCACATCATCGATCCAAATGACCCGGTTGTTGCCGAGAATAGGACGATAGTCCAGCGCCTGCGACGCTTCCGCATAAGAATCGAACACATCGCCTAACGACCGGTATACAGAGCCGGCCCCTGCCGTCACCGTCAGCTTCAAATATTTGTTCACGTTCAGACGGATTTCCTCCAGCAGCTCCAGCGTCCGCTGCGCCGCCGCACTCTCATCCGCATCGGGCAGCACTGACAGGAGGACGCAGTCGTTATGGTGAATAAACGCCTTGAACCCTTGCCGCAATTGGCAAATCTCTGCCGCCACGTTGTACACGGCAAACAGCAGCAGGTACCGGTCCTCCGAGTATTTTAGCGACAGCGCTGATGCCGGATCCTCCGCTTCCTCCCGGACATCCCGTTCTCTCTGCACTGGATCGGGACGAATGATCGAAGCCATAAAGGTTTGTCCGTCCAGGCTGATCCCGTAACTGGCTCCTTTCTCGATGTATTCCTCAGGCGTAAGCCTCCGGGTCACCAGTGAAGACAAAAAAAGCTCCCTGAGTACAGGTATGCTTTTCCGGTAATGCTCCATCAGCAGCTGGACGTTTTCCTTCTCAGCCCGCTCGGCATCCATATGCGTCTTCACCTTCAGCAGCACATCCACAAGCTCCCGGGAAGAAAACGGCTTGAGCACATATTCGTCAATCTGCAGCTTAATCGCTTTTTGGGCATACTCAAACTCATCGTATCCGGTCAAAATAATGATTTTGGTGGACGGGGCATGCTCCCGGATCCACGCGGCCAGCTCTAAGCCGTTCATAAAGGGCATTTGGATGTCGGTCACGACGATGTCCGGCATCTCCTTTTCCATCCATTCCAGCGCTTCGCGTCCGTTTTCGGCTGTACCCGTCACCTGAAAGCCGTGAAGCTCCCAGCTGATTTCCTCGACCAGCCCATCCCGGACGTCTTCTTCGTCTTCCACCAGCAGCAGTTTATACATCATTCATCCCTCGGCTGTTCCAAATTTGTACTCACACTTGTCAGAACATGAACAATCGGCTCCTCCGGCCCAAAACTCATTGGTCTTGTCGAAAAATGTAACCGCTTTCGAAATATCACTCACGTATTGTATATCAATTCATATGTATTGTAAATATTGAACATGTTTGTAGAATACGTCGGTACTTAAGGATACCAGAAATAGAAAAAAGCCCTCCTCTGCAGGGGGGCCGGTATGTTGGAAATCGGTATTATTTCAGCTTTCTGATGAAGCGGTAGCCGACTTTATCAAAACCGATATGTTCATAAAAGGCATGGGCCGGGGCACGTTCCACACGGTTGCCGCTCGTCAAAAACAGAACCTGGCTGCCGTGGGCTCTTCCCCATTCTTCGCTGCTGCGGATCAGGCGCTTGCCGATCCCTTGGCCGCGGTGCTTCTCGGATACGATCAAAGCGGATACCTGAGTCGCCGTCTCGCCTGTGGCATAGGAGTGAACTTGATTCAACGCCACCATGCCGACAACTTCTCCGTCCAGCTCTGCTACCATTGTGCACAGTTTCGGATTGTCTTCCGAGGCTTCCATCCGTTCGCGCATAACGTTGATCGTCGTTGGATAGTTGAGCTCGCGCATTAACGCCGTTACAGACTCCAGATCGCAATTGCAATTTGATTTACGGATTTGCAAAGTAGGAGCCGACAAATTACTGTTCATGATCATATTCCTCCACTTTTAAAAGACTGGCGGCTTGCTTAGCCGTGTTCCGTGCTTTCTGAATATCCGGGTCAGTGCTTAACGCTACCGCCATCCTCCGGCCGATCTTCGTTTCAGGCTTGCCGAAAATCCGAACCTGTGTCCGGGGAAGGCTCAGTGCTTCCTCTACACCGCTGACGGCAAAATTCGTACTTGCATTCACCGCTTTCAAAGTTGCCGAAGCTCCCGGTGTCAGCAGTTCAACCGACGTAACCGGAAGTCCGAGAATCGCTCTGACATGCAGGGCGAACTCCGATAAATCCTGCGTCACCATGGTCACCATGCCGGTGTCATGCGGACGCGGGGATACTTCACTGAATATGATGCCTTGCTTGGTAACAAACAGTTCCACTCCGAAAATGCCATATCCCCCGAGCTCGTCTGTAATGGCCTTGGCAATGGACTCTGCCTCCCGCAGCTGCTCTTCACTAAGGACATGAGGCTGCCAGGATTCTACATAATCCCCGTCCTTTTGAATATGTCCAATCGGCGGGCAAAATGTGGTTCCGCTCACAGAGCGGACCGTCAAGAGCGTAATTTCGCTCTCAAACGTAACAAATGCTTCAACGATCACGCGGGTGCTCTTCGCTCGTCCGCCTTCCAGGGCTGCATTCCAGCATTCTTCCGCATCTTCTGGTGTGCGGCAAACGCTCTGCCCTTTACCGGATGAGCTCATGATCGGCTTAACCACGCAGGGCGTGCCAAGCACGGCTACCGCTTCTTGCAGCTCCTCCAGACTGTCGGCGAATCGATAATCCGCCGTGGGAAGTCCGAGATCTTCCGCAGCCAGGCGGCGAATCCCTTCGCGGTCCATCGTCAGCCGGGCGGCGCGAGCCGTCGGAATGACGCGGTACCCTTCCTCTTCCAGCTCAAGGAGAGCCTGTGTAGCTATAGCTTCAATTTCCGGGACGATGATGTCCGGATGTTCCTGATGAATAATCCGCTTCAGCGATTCGGGATCGAGCATATCAATGACATGGCTTCGATGGGCCACCTGCATCGCAGGGGCGTGTTCATATCGGTCCACGGCAATGGTTTCTACGCCCAAACGCTGAGCCTCGAGAACTACTTCTTTTCCCAATTCACCGCTGCCTAGAAGCAGCAGTTTTGTAGCATGTGCAGAAAAAGGAGCACCCCACACCACTTCCCAATTCCCCCCTACTAATGTATACCACAAATGTATACCTCTCTATCATTTTCGGGGTTCCGAAGGAAGAATGCAAGAGTGCTCCGACATTTTCCTGCAAAATTCACAATCTCTCCTTATTTGAATGGCGATCATTGGAGAAGCTTGCTTGATTTTACAATTTTGGTTGTTTGTTAATTGGCTGTAAACGCACCGTTAACTTTCGGCGACCGGGGGAAATATAATATCTCCAACGATGTACCTACGGAAGACAGTCCATTTTTATGCGGAAGTTTATCTTTCGGCCAGAACAATTCAGCTCGGCTGAAAGCCTATATAAGTTTTAAAAATGAATGATGATGGTAGCAAGTACGTAAAATGTTCCTACGATCTCTCTTGTTTTCGGATTTCTTGATTTTATGGAACCTACGTGAGGCAGAAAGTCCGAAAGCCAAAGCATATGCTTCCGATGTTAGCTTTCCTTTTGAAAGCTCTTAAGACCGCTTCGCTTCTTCGGAATCATTTTACTCCCTTGCTGGCATCGAATTCTTTAGGTCAACTTATATATTATATCATCCTTAGACAAACCGGAACTGCGCTTCGATCAGACCATGGTACGTTCCCTGCTTCTGCATCAGTTCCTGGTGGTTGCCTTCCTCCTTGATCTCGCCGTGATCCAGTACGACGATTTTGTCCGCATGGCGGATCGTCGACAACCGGTGCGCGACGATAAAGGAAGTCCGGCCTTTCAGGAGCACCTTCAGCGCTTCCTGAATTTTCAGCTCAGTCTCCGTATCGATGCTTGCCGTCGCCTCATCAAGAATAAGAATGCGCGGATCGGCCAGAAGCGCCCTGGCGAAGGACAGCAGCTGCCGCTGCCCCATGGAGAGCATGTTCCCCCGCTCCTCGACCTCCGTATCGTAACCGTTCGGCAGCTTCATAATAAATTCATGAGCGTCGACAGCCTTGGCTACTTCCTCGATCTCCTCGTCGGTCGCGTCCAACCGGCCAAAGCGAATGTTATCGCGGATCGTTCCCGAGAAAATGAACGTGTCCTGCAGCACGATTCCGATTTGGCTGCGGAGCGTATCCAGCTTCACGTCCCGGATGTCCAGACCGTCAATCGTAATTTTGCCCCCTGTTATATCATAGAACCGGCTGAGCAAATTAATGATTGTACTTTTTCCTGAACCGGTATGCCCGACGAGGGCGATCGTTTGACCTGCCTTGACGTCGAGGTTGATACCCTTGAGTGCCGGCCGGCCCTTCTCGTATTCGAACACGACGTTTTCCAGCTTGATATCGCCGTGAATTTTCGGCATCGGCTGGGCATTCGGCTTGTCGTCGATATGCGGCTTCTCATCGATAAATTCGAAGATCCGCTCCGAGGAAGCCATCGCCACCAGCAGCTGATTGTACATCTGGCCGAGCCGGTTGATCGGCTCCCAGAAGTTGCCGACATAGCTGGAGAAGGCGACCAGGAGACCCACGGTCAGCTGGTCCTCCTGTATCAGGTAAGCCCCGAACCAGAATAGGATCAAGGTGCCGATGCCCCCTGTGATTTCGATCAGCGGGCCGAACCCTTGGTTCAGCGTGGACGCACGGTCCCACGACTTTTTGCTGTCCATGTTCATTTTGTCGAAAAACTTGATGTTCTCCTGCTCCTGTGTGTAAGCCTGCGTAACGCGGATCCCCTGGATCGATTCGTTCAAATGCGAGTTGATCCGGGAATTCTTCATGCGCACTTCCTGCCAGGCGCGGCGGATCTTGACCCGCAGCTTTGTGGAGATGAAAAACATGATCGGCACGGTCAGAACAACCGCAAGTCCGAGTTTCCAGTTGATCAGCATCAAAATGACCACGATCCCGACCAGCTGGACACAGTCGATCATCAGGTTGACGACACCGTTGGTGAACAGCTCCTGCAGGGAGTTGACGTCATTCGTGATACGCACGAGCACGGAGCCTGCCGGCCGCTTGTCAAAAAAGTTGAAGGACAGCTTCTGGATGTGCTGGAACAAATGCGAACGCAGGTCGTAGATGACGCGCTGTCCGATAATGTTGGTCAGGCGGATCCGGTACGTACTCGCGATCCACTGAATAATGTAAAGAACAAGTGCCGCCGCCGTAAGCAGATACAAGAGCGTCAGGCTCGTATTACCGTCTTTCGGCGCGATCGCCTTGTCGATCGCCTGACTGGTCAGGAACGGAACGGTCAGTTTCGTAATCGTCCCGAGGACCATCATCAGCAGGACGAGCGGCAGCATTTGCTTGGCATAAGGCTTCATATAAGCGAACAGCCGGGTCAGCTGGGACCAGTTAAACGGCTTTTCGATGACTTCGTCATCCTGATACACGAAGCGTTCGCCGGTTACACCTGGCGTCTTCCCCTTCGGGTTGTTTTTATTTGCGGCTCCCGGCCGCTGTTTATTCGTTTCCGCTGCGGGATTCATGAGCTCACCTGCTCTCCTGCATTCCCATTCATCCGGGCAATGTGGTCTGCATATTGAATATGGTATACATCCTGGTAAGGGCCAGGCACCGTGATTAACTCTTCATGCTTGCCGCGCTGCACGATTTTGCCCTCATTCAGTACGAGAATCTCGTCGGCATGCCGCAGGGAAGAGATCCGGTGGGCGATGATGAACGTCGTCCGTCCCTTCATAACTTCCTGGAAGCCCGACTGGATTTCGTGCTCGGTCTCCATGTCGACGGCGCTCGTCGCGTCATCGAGGATGAGGATTTTCGGATTCTTCAGCAGCGCGCGCGCAATCGCGATCCGCTGCTTCTGCCCTCCGGAGAGGCCCATGCCCCGTTCGCCGACCACCGTATCGTAACCGTCCGGCATTTCCATAATGAAATCGTGGGCTTTGGCCAGCTTGGCGGCCCGGATGATCTCGTCCATCGTTACGTCCTTCAGGCCGTATGCGATGTTATTGCGGATGCTGGACGAGAACAGGAACGTCTCCTGGAACACCGACGCGATTTGGCTGCGCAGGCTCCGGACTTGAATGTCATTGATGTTCTTGCCGTCCAGCTTGATGCTGCCGCTATTGACGTTATACGCATGCATCAGCAGCTGGATGATCGTCGATTTCCCTGATCCGGTTCCGCCGAGCAGGCCGATGACCGATCCTGGAGGCGCATCCAAATTAATGTCCTGGATAGCGGCCAGCTTATTGCCATAAGCAAAGGTAACATGTTCAAAAGTGACATGCCCTTTCACTTCGTCGGAAGACAGAGCGACGGCATTGTCTTTATCCTTGACGTCAATCGGCTGGTTCAGGAGCTCGAGCACCCGCTCTCCCGAAGCTTCCGACTGCGTGTAGTTGTTGATGAGATAACCGATATTCCACATCGGTCCGATAATGTACCAGATCAAGCTGAAGAAGGCAACGAGCTCGCCCAGCGACAGCGATTGGTGAATGACCAGCGTGCCTCCGACACCGAGGAGCAGCACGACGCAGATGGACGCGAGAAGCTCCATGACCGGAAAGTAGCGGCTCCACAAACCCGAAGCGAAGATCTGGTTGTTCTTGTAGCGTTCGTTACGCACGGAAAACTTGTCGACTTCGTGAGGCTCACGCGCAAATGATTTGACCGTACGAACACCTGTAATGTTCTCCTGTACCGAAGTCGTCAGCGCACTCAGCGCCAGGCGCATTTCCTGGAACGCCGGGTGGATCTTGCCTTCGAACTTCAGGGCGACAAACACCAGGAACGGGATACTGATCATGGTAGCGAGCGTCAGCTGCCAGCTGATCGACAGCATCATGACCGCCCCGAACACAACCATGAGGATCGTGTTCAAAATTTGCGGGATGCCGAAGGCGATAAATTGCCGGATCGCTTCGAGATCCCCGGTCAGACGGGACATCAGGTCGCCGGTTCTGGCCGTGTCGTAATAGCGGAAAGACAAGACTTGCAGCTTCTCGTAGCAGCCGTTACGCAAACGGTATGCCAGATAGTTCCCCAGTCTTCCGCCGAGCATGCCGCTTAAAAACTGCATGACGGCTTTAAGGGTGACGACACCGATGACGGTGAGCGCCAGAGCGGGAACGAGCTCAAAATGCTGCGGAACGATCGCTTCGTCGATCAGCTTCCGGAGCAAATTCGGGGTAACAAGCCCCAGCGCAGTAGCTATGGCGAGGCAGAGTATAGATAAATAAAGAAAACTGCGCTTCGCCCAAAAAAAGCCCTGCATTTGCCTGAGAACATTCATGGTTCTCCTCCTTCGAGTCATGTGAATGCTTGAAAATCATTCGCGTAAGTTGTGAACATTTATGAAGTTTAACACCGTCTCTCAGAGGCGGCAAAGAGGATAACAGCGCATATTTTCGCCGCTTTGTCAATGGTTCGGCATTAACTGGATATAATCCGGGTTTACTTATCAAATCATGCCAAATCCTCTCAATCTCTGCGCTTCCCGATAAAAAGCCGGGTGGTGCTGTAAAAGCGCTTCCTGACTTGGGGGAAAGCTTCCATTTTTCGGTGTCCGAAACGGTCTTCGTGAGGTTAGCGTTACGGTCAGTACCGGCTTTACGGGCCCATCAAATCAAATAAAAAAGCCCCTGATATGGGGCTGAAGAAACCGGTAAAGGAAAATAGGCAGTATTTCCTTTGTTGAATTCTATTTCAGACTAAGGTTTCCAATAACGTCCAGCCCTTTCGACTGCCCCATGGCCAGCGGACCGACGATTTCGGTATCGACAACATAGACGTGATTGTTCTTTACAGCTTTTAACTGCTTCCATACGGCCTCATTTTGCAGCTTTTCCAAGGTAAGCTCGGCGGAGCCGGTAAAGTCCTTGCACAGGAAAATATAATCCGGGTCAGCCTCGCCAACGCCCTCCAGGCTGATCTCTCCCCAATCCTTCATCCCCGGAAACCTGCTGAAGCCGAGTTTGTTGTAATACGGCTCCATCCGCACGCCGCCATAATAATTGAAACCTTTGTTCCAGGTCATCATAAATATCGCCGTTTTTCCCTTCACACCTGATTCTTTCATGCCGGCGGCGAGCTCCTCCAGCTTTTGATTGTAAGCGTTGATGTATGCCTGCGCGTTCTCTTCTTCTCCCGCAACTTCGGCGATTTTACCGATCGTGTCCTGCCAGTTTTCCGACTGATGGATTAAGATCGTCGGCGCGATTTTACTCAGCTGGTCGTAGATTTTCTCGTCGTTTTCCCAAGCGATGATCACATCGGGATCCAGGGCCAGCAGCTTTTCCAAATCCGGAGCGTCGTTGCCGAGGTCCGCGATCTGTCCGTTTTTCGTAAACTCGTCGTACACGGGAAAGTTTTGCAGAGACTGCAGACCGACCGCTCCCGCGACCAGCTCTCCCCTACCGAGCGCAAACAAATGATCCACATAAGGAAAATAGGTGACGGCGATTTTTTTGGGCGCTTCGTTCAGCACCGTGTCCCCCTTATCATGATGGATCGTCCGGGGAAAGGCCGCGGCCGTCCCTTCGATGGATGGAGCACTGCTCTCTTTATTTGCGCCTGGTGCTTCCGGTTCGACGCCTCCTCCATTTCCGCAGGCTGCCAGAAGCAGGACAAGCATAAGCGAAGCCAACGGCAGCAAGCCGTATCGTATAGCACGGTTCTTCCACTCACTCATTTTCAGGTACCCCTCGTTTCTTCGATGTATATGATAATGATTTTCATTATCATATACAGTATATACAGACAGGGCGCCTGCTGAGAATAGACAAATTCCCGAATGGAAGTGGATTATTGCCCACGACGGGTACGGAACTCGGTAGGCGTCACACCGACATGCTTTTTAAACAGTCTGCTGAAATAATGCGCATCGGCATAACCGACGCCAGCGGCAATATCACCGATGCTGCTGACGCCGGTTACGAGCAGATGCTTCGCCCACTTCATGCGATACTGAATGAGATAATCGATCGGAAACAGTCCGGTGTACTTATGAAATAGGTAAGAAAACTGCTTTACGCCTAGGCCGTACAGACTGGCCAGCTGCTCCAGCGTTAGCGGCTCCTGAAAATGTCCGTGAATGTATGCCGTCGCCTGTTCGGCAATGCCGGTCCCGCCTTGGTCCCTGCCTTGGCCGGATCCCGTCAACAGATCAAACAGCAGCGCATAGAACAGCTCTTTGGTGCGCAAGTACTGAATGGGACCAGGTCGAAGGGCAGCCACATGAAGCGCAATCAACTTATCCGTCAGCGCTTCATCCGCTGCCGCACGCCAGCCGAAATGACGGAAGGTGCATGGGGCGGGAATCCCGCCGGGAGCAGCAAGTTCGTAATGGATTAAGACATAGTCAAACCCTTCATCACCGACCGCCAGCTCCAGCGTCATCCCTTTACCGCCGTGAACGACAATCCCTGGCCGGACGTCATATGCCGTTCCGTTAAATACAAATTCCGCCTTGCCGCGCAGAGCAAATACGAAGCCCGCACTGGAAGTCGGGCGTTCCTTCGTATGGCCGTTGTAATTACCGGGTTGAAGCGAAGTCATATAGACGCCGGTCACCGTTAAGACGCCGTCTGCAAACTGGCGGGCCAGTTCATTGGCCTTCCTCCATGAATCTTCCCCCTGTAGGCTTGTTCATTTTCGTAAAAATGGCGCCTTCCCGGCAGGCGGAAGCCATTGGCTGCCCCCATACGCGGAGGAGTGGCCATCTTCCTTGCCGGGGCACCTCCTAAGATGTCATACGTTTCTCAATATGAAGCAGTTCGGCTGCGAGGGTATCCCACGTCTCCGGCCGTTCGCCCTGTTCCAGCGAGGCGGTCAGCGCATCGACCGTTTCCTTCAGCTGCTCCTGCAGGGCGCCGGCTTGCCTATGCTGGGCATCCCCCATCCGCTGCGCGTAAAAATCAGTCAGCAGCCCTTCCTGCGCGGATACTTCGCGGCTCAGCGCTTCCTTGATCTGTTCTTCTACAGCCGAACGCATTTTTTCGCGTCCTCCGCCTTCAAAGAAGGCCTTCGGCGATTTAAAATAACCCCAGGCCGCGTTCCAGTCGACGATGCCTTCCAGCTGAACTTCCTTAAGCTCCGGCGTTTCCCACTCCTTTTCCTCCGGCGGATTCAGAACCAAACCGGCATCCAGTGCGGATATATCCTCTGTCGTCTGTACGGCGGCCGCATGCACGATTTGTTTGCCTTTGTTCTCCAATCGAAGCGTCGTGGCCAGCAGCTCCTGTTCCAGCTCACGGACGAGCGTCCGTTCCAGCTCGCGTCCGCACCCGGCAAACACCCGCTTCAGCTGACCCGCATCCTCACGCAGAACGGAAGGATGAAACGTTTCGTTAAAAAAGTCACCCATTCCGAAACCGATCCGCTGTCTGACGTGGAACAGCAGCTCTTTCGTTTCCTGTGCAATCAGGTTCCCCTGCTGCATTGAGGCAAACTGCCCGACAAGCCCCTTGGCCTGCTCGGCTGTCCGAACCAGCTCCTGCTTGCGCCGCTGCCTGCTGCCTGCATCCTGCCGGGACAGACGCGCCCATTCCTCCGCCCTTTTCCGCGCAGCCGACACCTCGGATGCGGCGGCTTGGAGGGACAGCTTGGGCAGCTCTTCCCCGGCGAAGACTCCGAGCGCATCCTCAAATGCGCCGAGTCCCGATTGCGCCAGCATGGCTTCATCTCCGCCCAGCTTCGCCTCGAGCGCGGTCATGCTGGAGAGGGGGTAAATATGCGGCAGCCGGATGCCCCGGGCTTTCAGGTTGCCGTCCACATGCTTGACGACCTGCTCCAGCTCTTCCGGGGAAGCAGCCAGATCGGCCGCGTTGACGATGAAAAACATTTTATCGAGGGCAAAGCTGTCCTTCACCCGGCCGAGCTGGGTCAGGAACTGCCTGTCGCCCTTGGAAAACGCGTGATTATAATACGTTACAAAAACGATGGCGTCCGCCTGCTTCATATATTGGAACGTCACGCCGGTATGGCGGGCGTGCAGTGAGTCAGCCCCCGGCGTATCCACGAGCACGATTCCCTGCTCCGTCAGCGGAGAGCTGTAATACAGATCAATCCGGTCGACAAAGCAAGATTTAGTCTCATCGGCTACAAAAGAGCGGTACTCCGGCATATCAACGGTCTGAACGCTGCCCAGCAGCGGTTTCGCCAGTTCCCAGCCCGCGGCGGCCGCCTTGAGAAATCCGTAATGCGGCAGGCCGGCCGGATGCACACCTTCCGGCTTCATGGAACGTACCGCCTCAAGCCAGCCGTCGCCTTCCGGCTTGCTGAGCTGGAGGATCGAGAAGGAATATGCCAAATCGTCCTGGAAGGCCTCGGCCGACTTCATTTGCACCCTGGCCGTCCCGTGCGCATACTCGCCCTCCGGCGCCAGGATGCGGTTGATCGCCGCTGTCGTCGGATGCGGCGAGACGGGCAGCACGCTGTCGCCGAGCAGAGCGTTGGCGAACGAAGACTTGCCGGCACTGAACGCGCCGAACAGTGCCATCGTGAACGAGCCGCCGGCCAGCGCCTCGGCTCGGCCCTCCAGCCCCCGCGCGGCGGATGCCAGCACGGGATGGCGCCCCAGCAGCGCAGCCGCTTCGCGGAGCTGCGCCGCGGCCGCGTCAAGCCGCTGGCGGCGGCCCTTGGCCGCGCCGCCCTGCGGCCCCGCCCCGCCATGCGGGGCGGGCTTCACAGCGGGCGCCGCCACAAGCGCGCCCGCGTCTTCCCCGGCCGGCTGCGCAGCCGGCCGGGTTGGGGCGCTCACCCGCGGCAGGGTGCCGGGGGTGAGCGCCTGGTGCGGCGGCAGCAGGCGCGCCGCCGCTTCCTTGCGCGCCGTGATGGCCGCTGCCAGCTCCATGTAGCGGGCCATCGCGGCGGACTGCTCCTGCAGCGCGGCCAGCTCCTGCTGTGCGCGCTGCTTGGCGGGCGCGGCGGATGCCTCGACATCCGCCAGCATCTCTTCCGCCGCGTCCAGCGCAGCGCGGCGGTACAGCGCCTTGATTTCTGCCGACAGCTTGCGGCAGTAATTCAGCAGGTATTCGCCGGACAGCACTGCTCCCGGCTCCACCGTGCCCTCCAGCAGTTCCGGCTCGATGACCGGCATCCGATCGGCAAGCTGCTGATCGCGTTCCTCGTTCCAAATCCGGTGGGACTGTCCCCAGCGGCGCAGCAGCTCCTGAAGATGCCACCCGATCTGGGAGGCGCACTGCTCGCGCAGCGAAGACAGAAAACCGTCCAAGCGCTCCTGCTTCTCCTGCTCCGTCTTCGCCCCGGAGAACAGAAAGCCCTTCTTGAAGCCCGGCTTGCGGCTTTCGAGAAACAGCTGCGCCCGATCCCGCAGATCGGCCGGCGTCAGGTTGGCATTCTCGAGCAGTCCTTCCGCCTCACGGCGAACCGCTTCCCGCTCCAGCTGCCGGATATTCTCAAACCGGTCGATCTCCTCCCTGAGCGCGCCCATTTCCCGTTCCAGCTCCGCCGCCTTCTCGGCGCCTCCCATCTCCTGCATCAGCTGCTCCATGTCCTCCTGCAGCGAATCGGCGAACTGCGCCGTATGCTGCTCGGCGATATGATGCGCGGAGCACTCGATGCTGTAAGACAATAGCGGTGCCCGCTTGGCGATCAGCTCCTGCACCAGGCCATCCAGCTGAGCCCGCTGGTTATACGGATGCTCCGGATTCTTCAGCGAGATAAACAGCAAATTCTCGTAATGCACCTGCCACCGCTTGAAAGCCGCCTCCACTTCCTGGCGGTAGGTATCAAAGGATAGCTCCCGCTCCCGGTGCTTATCGATTTGGTTGACGATCAGATATAGCGGTTTGCCCCAATCCGACAGGCTCTTGGCAAACACCAAATTGTTTTCGGACTGGACATGGTTATAGTCCATCACATACAGAACGACATCCGCCAAATGAAGCGCGGAGTGGGTCGCTTTTTGATGGCCGTCGTCCGTCGAATCCACGCCGGGTGTATCCATGAAGACGCCGTGCTCCCCAAGCAGGGGGACTTGATCCCACACTTCCACCGATGAATAGTCACCACCGTTGGTGCAGTAATCGTACAGTTCCTTAAGCGAGACTTGAAGCGGGTCCGCGGTCTCTTTCGGGGCTTCATCCCTTGCGCCTGCGGCCGGATAGATCAGGGCGCGCGGCTCGCCATTGCGGATGGAGACGACGTTGGCGCTGGTCGGCACCGGACCGGATGGAAGCACCTTTTGTCCGCATAAGGAATTGATCAGGCTGGATTTTCCCGCCGAGAAATGGCCGCAAAAGGCGATGGTCATTTCCCCGGCGTCTGCTTTATGTATTAAATCGTCGATGAGACTCGCCG
Organism: Paenibacillus sp. PSB04; assembly: GCF_025809195.1. Classification (NCBI taxonomy): domain Bacteria; kingdom Bacillati; phylum Bacillota; class Bacilli; order Caryophanales; family Paenibacillaceae; genus Paenibacillus; species Paenibacillus sp. PSB04. The sequence continues at coordinate 4,061,872 of NZ_CP081301.1, read as the reverse complement.
ATCTCGCATCGCCCCAAGCGGCAAGCTGCTCTTTCAGAGGCTGCAGCGCAATAGATCCTTGGCTAGCTGTAGTTTGGACAGTGAACGACATGCTGACTACTCTCCCTTGTGTCAATTGACCGAATGAGGCGGCTCATGACGCTTTTTGCCGGAAAACCCATTCAAATAGTTTTATTTTAACATTCCACCGAATGGTTGGAAATCATTTTGCCGGACAAAAAAAATAAAACCGAATACCATTCGGTTTTATCCTGGGCCTTACGCTGCATATACAGGCCGTTAAATCGACGCGCTTTCCAGTTCCGGAATCAAAATTTCAAAGACTTTGCCGTGCTGCAAAATCGTCAAGCCCCGGGACTTGTCCTTCATGACAACGACTTCAGGCTTAACGGACATCCGGTCCAGGTAATGCTCAGGCACGTCGCCCGAATGGCTCACCGTGATTCCTTCGACTTCCTTCTCTTCGTTTTCGCTCAGTTTGCTTTCCACAACCGCGTCAAAAATATCGGAAAACATTTCAAAATTGTCTGTGTACACCGAAATGCATTTCATCTAAATCCCATCCTTCTCCATCTTTGTTCTTCCTATCCTGTATGTTCCTTATCTTTTCTGATTTGGGACGTCTTCATACGTTTTTTTCCTTCACGGCACACATCGAGCAGCGGACATACCTGACATTTCGGATTCTGTGCCTTGCAGTGATACCGGCCGAAGAAGATGAGCCTGTGGTGCGTGATCGTCCACTCATCCTTGGGCACCCGCTTCATCAGCTTTTTCTCCACTTCGAGCACCGAGTCCTTCCAGCCCGCCAGGGCAAGCCGCTTGGAAACCCGCTCGACGTGCGTATCCACCGCAATCGCCGGAACGTCAAAAGCATTCGACACCACCACATTGGCCGTCTTGCGTCCTACGCCGGGAAGCTGTACCAGCTTGTCATGCTCTCGTGGAACCTCTCCGCCATACTGTTCGATCAGAATGCGGCACAGATTGTGGATGTGCTTGGCTTTGTTCCGGTACAGGCCGATCCGGCGGATATCCTGTTCGAGCTCCTCCAAGGGAACCGAAACATAATCCTCAGGCGTTTTATACTTTTGAAAAAGATCCTTGGTTACCTTGTTTACCGTTTCGTCCGTACACTGGGCGGACAACAGAACCGCGATCGTCAGCTCGAACGCATTGCTGTGGTTTAATTCACAATGCGCATCAGGGAACATCGCTCCGATCGTGTCCAAAATATAGCGAACGGTTTCAGCCTTCATGCGAAGTACCTCCTGCAAAAAAAAACGTCCTGACGCGGGTAAGAACCCCGCATCAAGACGGTGTATCTTATGACCATTCCCAAAGCATACTATTGTTTCTGTATTTCTACAATCGTTCCATTGTTTAAATACAATACAATAGTATCATTTTCTTTCAGGGATTGCACGGTCAATATCGTGTCACCTTGATGAATATATGCGCCAGGCGAAAGCGTGTAAAGGTTGGCATCATTGACATTTTGCCGTTTCACATATATTTCCTTCGCATAACTGTCATATTTCCAGTAGGTTTGGGTCGTTACGTTCAGCACCTTGACCACGGCATTGCCGCTTTCGTCCTTGCGGACTTCGACGCGGTTGCCCGCAGCCAGGTTCCCCAGGCTCAGAGCGCTGCCGGCGTCATTGACGATTTTCGACCCGGTTCCGAGCTTGAACGTTTCCGTCGTGCCGGCATAATCCTTCACCGTAATGCTTGGCGATGCCGCAGAAGAGTCCACCGCCGTGATTTGGCCCGTCGTCAGCTTCACGATTTGCGCGGCAGCCGCGTTTGTTCCGTTAAACGTCACGTTGAGGATTTGTCCGGCACGAATATCCGCCAGTTCCACCGCCTGTCCGTTATCTCCTGTCAGTGCGGCTTTGTCCAGATAGAACTGGCTCGTCACGCCATCCTTCTTCACCGTAATTCGGCTGCTGGTATAGTTCATGTCCACGACTTCAAACTGAACCGTCGATTTCAATAGAATGGACGAAATGGCATCCTGCGTCGCATTCAGCACGAGGGCGACATCACTGCCGATCTTCACGTCGGACAGCGAAGCGTTGCTCTTGCCGTATGCCTGTACAGCAGGATTACTGTATGGCAGCACGAGTGTTTCCCCGCCAGGGGTTACCACAGTTATCTTCTTGGCAGCCGTATCGATCGCGGTTACCTTGCCGTCGTACTGGTAGATAACCTCAAGCGACAGCGCCCGGTTCGTCAGATAGCTGACGTTCACTTTACGGCCGGTCGTCAGCAGCGATTCGATGCCGGACAGCGTCGGATTGGCCGTGTTGTACACCAGCTTGGTTTTATCGTCAAGCGTCACAACGAACGGTTTTTTGTTGGCATCCATCAGCGTGAGCAGCTTCGTCTTCGGTTCATAGGATACGACCGAGGCTCCGCGTTTTTGCTCCATCTGGCGGTTCAGCACTTCGATTTTGGTTACCTGCTCGTCAGGATTCAGCGTAATTTGCACCTGGTCGCCAGCGGTGGAATCCGCGATCAGATCGCTAAGAAGCGGTGCGCTGATGCCGCTGATGACGATTTCCGGCTTGCTGGCAAGAAGCTTCACTTCAAGTGCTCCGCCGTCCCGCTTGTAGGTGATGGTCGAGCCGTTTGCTCCAACCTCATACAAGGATCCGCGGATCGTACGCTCCACTCCCTGTTTTAATTCAATGGATTGAATCATGTTGTTTCTGATCGTGTAATTAATGGTCGAGCCCGCTTTCAGTTCGGATGGAGACAGAATCTCATTCTGGTAACTGAAGAACGAGTTGGCATCCCAAGTGTAGCTCTCGAGATTGCCCGCGTCATTTTTGATAACGAGCGACTTGGTGGCCGTATCGATGCTCTGCAGCGTTCCGGTGCCCGTCTTGTTCACGATCCCCGATTTCACTTGAACGATGACCGTTTTCTTCGCAGAGCTGAACGTTTCACGAGATACCGATACCTTGCTGCCGACCGCGATGGCGGAAGGATCGATCTTCGCACCGTTCTGATCCAGGAACGTCGTGCCCGCATCATATGTAAACTGCTGGAACGTGCTGTTCGTTTCGATCCAGAGAATGTTCCCCGGAGACAGCTTCTGGAACGTTCCTTCCGTGCTTTCCAGCTGAACGGTTGGATCCGTCACTTCCACATACCCTGCCTTCGTCCCGCTGCCGATGACCATCACTTTGGTGTACGGCTTCAGTTCCGTAAAGGCAATCTTCGTTTCCGAATCCTTTGTAAAATATCCGGTTGTCGCATCAAGGGCGTAGCTCTTCACACTGCCGTCTACATACAAATCAAGCTTATTATCGCTCAGCCCGGTGATGATGCCTTCGGCGGAGTTGTCGTACTTAATGTTGTTGTAGGCTTCGGCCCGGCTGAAAAAGGTCGCCAGCTGGGCGCGCGTAACCGAACCTTGCGGATCAAAGCGGTTACCATCCACACCATTCGTCAATCCCAGCTCCAGTGCCACGTTCACAAAGCCGCGTTTTGAAGCGGAAATCTTGCCGTTATCGGCAAACGTCGTGGCCTTCGAGGCTGCGGCGGAAGCTTGGCTTTCCTTGCCCAGAGCGCGGACGAGCACTTCGGTGATCCACTCCCGGCTCGCCTTCCGCTCGCCCCAGTTTCCCTTTTGACCGGTGGCCGCGCTTTCGGATGCCTTGTTCAGCAGGCTTTGCTGGAAAGCGAGTGCAACGTATGGCTTGAAATAATTATTTACGACGACATTCTCCGGCAGCGCAACGGCCGTGTCCGTGCTCAGCTTGTTCTGAAGCCCGGCAAAACGGATCGCCATCGTAACAGCTTCCTGCTGGGTCACATAATCGTTTGGACGGAACAGCCCTTTATCACCGAGGATGATGCCTTGGGCAGCAAGCTTGTATATATGCTTCTCAGCCCAGAATCCGCTCTTGACGTCACTGAACTGGCCGGCAGAAGCTGCTGTTACACTTGCTCCGGTCGTCGCCGGGGTATCCGCGAATACGGCTGTGCCCGAGCTTAATGCCATCATACCGACCAGGACGGCGGAGACGACTTTTTTAGAAGGTAAGGAATGATTGCTGCGTTTCTGAACCATGATAGTGCCCCTCTCTGAAATAAATAGAAAGAACTAAAGCGGAGGCGCCCGTTCCCCAGGAATCATAGCTCCCACAAAGGATGCGCGACGCTCCAACTTTAGTTCGATACTATCAGCCATGCTCTAGCTGTATATAATTCGACATCCAGGAGCCGAGCTCCTGCTATATTTCCTGAAATTCCCCAAAAAAATCAGTGTCTTGTCATCGGATGCTCCAAATCGACATGCCCCATCAGGCTTTCCACCTTGGCGCCGTCAACCAGCAGTTCGATCGACTTCACTTCGTCAAACTGGAACAGCGTGTTGTCGAGCGCGTCCAAGGCGAACTGCTCGCCCCCTGCACCAAGACGGGCCTCATCCGGCATATGAATGTCGATGGTGAGCTGACCGTCCTTCATGCTCAGCGATTTAAGTTCCACCTTGCCCCAGAGAGGAACGAGGTCCGATTTGTCGCTGGCCTGCAGCGCTTCGAACGCCTTCTTATACTTTTCATCATCGCTGCTGAAGCTGATTTCCTTCTGGACTTTGTGCAAATCCAGCTCCTCAGGATCTGTATAATAGACATCGATATTCAAGCTTTTTTGGTTCGAATTCGTCGTTTGTGTGGACGTGGATTGGCCCTGGCCAGTCGACTCTTGACCCTGTCCTTGCCCTTGCGAACCGGATGAGGTCTGACCTTGGTCTGAACCTTGGTCCTGCCCGCTGTCGGAAGTAACGGCACCGTTGGTGCCTTCGGTTCCCGTTTCTCCGGCTGCCGTATCTCCGCCGCTTCCAGTCACCTGCTGATCGGAGGCCGTCTCCTGCTGCTGATCTGGTGAGGCGGTCGGCTTCTGGCCGCAGCCTGCCAAAGCAACCAACGCCAGAGCCAGAACCCCTGCACACCAAACTTTTTTATTCATTGACTTCCCGCCTCCTTGTTCCTGCGACTCATCATGATTTCACACCTAAATACTCTTTAATACCACTGACAATGCCTTTGGCAACCCGCTGCTGGAAGCTTTCCGAGAAAAGGGCAGCCTCGTCGTTTTTGTTGCTCAGATAACCGACTTCCAGCAGCACAGCCGGCATCTTCGTCTCGCGAATGACGTGGAAATTGCCGTAGCGAACGCCGCGGTCCTTCAGTCCGGTGGCTTGTACCAGGTACTTATGCATCACGTTGGCCAGCGCCTTGCTGGCATCCCGCTGATAATAGGTTTCACTTCCTGTTGCCACAGAGGAGCCTGCACTGTTCGCATGAATGGAAATAAACACATCCGCCTTCAAATCGTTGGCGATCTTTACCCGTTCGCTCAGTTCAAGGAACGTATCGTCACTGCGGGTAAGTACGACATCGATGTTAGGATCATTTTTGAGCAGAGCCCCTACTTTGAGGGCAACCGCCAAGTTAAACGCTTTTTCTTTTTTGCCGGAAACGCCTGATGCGCCAGGATCCTGATCGCCATGGCCTGCATCAATGACGACGATTTTTTTGCCGCCTCCGCCAACTGGAGTGGAAGGAGTGCCGCTGTCTGATGTGTTCAAGTCGATGATATACATCCCGTTTTCATTGGTCAGCTTATAATTTTTTGCATAATTCAGATCAATGACCACGCGTACCGTGGAAGGATTATCGTTATACAGCGAGTAACGGACTTTGGATACATCCGGATAGCCGCTGACGTTGATTGAGCCGTTATAATTGCTGTCCAGCGGAGAAGAACCGCTGAATTGATCCGAAAATTTCGCGTTCGTCAGATCGATGACGACCCGATCGGGACCAGTCATTTTAAAACTGCTGGCCTTAACCGACCCGCTGGTTGCGATCAGCAGCCGGTTGTCGCTGAAGCTGAGTCCATTGACGAGCCCGACGCTGCTGTCGTTATCGCCGCTGCCGCTGCCGCTGCCGGGTACGGTTGTCCCGCCGTTGCCTGCACCGGTGCCGGCATTTCCGCTGTTTCCGGCATTCGAATCCGGGGTAATTAAATATACCACTTTCTTCACATTATCCCAGCTGACGGTCAGTCCCATTTGCTCACTCACAAAGCGAAGCGGGACGATGACCGTGTCGGTGCGCAGAATCGGCGCGATATTAAGTGCAACCTTACTGCCGTTAACCGTAGCATTCTTTTGATTAACAACAAGCTTTATGACTGTCGAGTCCTTTTGTATGGTTACCGTGCCGGTCTTCTGCTCCCATGCGACTTCAAATCCCAGACTCTCTCCGACCACACGAAATGGGATCATCGTATTACCCTTCACATTTTCAACCACTGCATTACCTGTTAGCTTCAGCTCATTGTCATTCAAAAAAATCTTTGTGCTCCCTGCCGCAGCCTGTCCATTATGAGGAAACGCCAAAATGAAGACAAATATAAACGCAAACAAAAAACCAAACTTCTTCATTATTCACCCCTACCATTCTCAAATTTTTCAACTGCTTTTTGACGTTTCGGCTTCGGCATCTTCGACATCACCAGACATTTATTAGACGCGAGCCCCCTTGAAAAGTTGCGAATATATTCCTCTATATGCAAAAGTTTTACTATGACTTTGGATGGACAAAACCGGGATTTTATGTATTATCGATTCAAACACCCCTGCTGAAAAGCATGGTTCCCGCAAAAAAAGCATGCCGACTCCCAATAGGAATCGGCATGCTTCTTCGTTACGATTGAAACGATGATCTACTCGCCTCTCTTGATCGGATGGTCGAGATCCATGTGGCCCATCAGACTCTCCACGGCTTGGCCGTCGACGAGGATGTCGATCGCTTTGATTTCGTCGAATTGAAACATCGTTTGCTTGAGCGAGTCGAGGGCAAATTGTTCCCCGCCCGATCCCAGCCGTGCTTCGTCCGGGATATGAATATCCATATGCAGGAGTCCCGTATCCGTGTCCAGCGACATTTTGGTCAATTCGATTTTCCCCCACAGCGGAACGAGGTCGGTGCTGCCGCTGTCTTGAAGCGCTTTGAACGCCTCAACGTATTTCTCAAGAGGAACCTGGTAGCTGATCTCCTTCTGGGCTTTCTTCAGCTCCATTTCCTGCGGGTCGGTGTAATATACATCAATGGTCAATTTCTGAAAGCTGGGTTGATCCTTAGCTGCCTCACCGGTTGAATCACCCTTGGGTTCCCCGGTCCCTCCACTGCTGTCACTGCCCGAATTGCTGCCTGCCGTGCTGTCATCCGGAGCAGTACTTTCCGTAACCGGCGGCGATGTGCTCTCGTCCGCTTGAACCGAGCTCGGTTCGGAAGCGCTCGCTGGGGGTGGAGGAGCCGTCTTCGCTTTCTGACCGCAGCCTGCTCCCACAATCATCACAGCGGACAGAAGAACTGCGCACCATATTTTTTTATTCACCATAACACTCCTTTCAGCCAAGTTCCGAATTCTATAATCCCAAATATTCCTTAATGCCGCTCACAATTCCCTGCGCGACGGACTGCTGGACGTTTTCGGAGAACAAGGTTGCCTCATCCTTCGGATTGCTCAGATAACCAACCTCCAGGAGAACAGCCGGCATTTTGGTCTCCCGAATGACGTGGAAGTTGCCGTATCTCACTCCCCGGTCCGCCAGGCCGGTAGCCTGAACCAAATACTTGTGCAGCACGTTCGCCAGCGATTTGCTTGCATCACGCTGATAATAGGTTTCGCTGCCGCTCGCCGCAGACGAGCCTGCGCTGTTCGCATGAATGGATACAAATACGTCGGCATTCAGATCGTTGGCTATTTTAACACGGTCCTTCAACTCGAGGAAAGTGTCATCGCTTCTCGTCAGAACAAAATCGATATTCGGCTCGCTCCCGAGAAGCTGTCCGACCTTCAGGGCAACCGCCAAGTTGAAGTCCTTCTCCTTCGTTTTCGAATAGCCGATCGTCCCGGGATCCTTGGCACCGTGCCCGGCGTCGATCACGACGACCTTCTTCCCGCTGCCCCCGACCGGAACCGACGGCGTCTCCGAAGCTAAATTCAAATCGACGATAAACATCCCGCTTCCGGACGGATCCGGGTAAGCGGCATAGTTTTTGGCATAGTTCAAATCAATCACGATCCGAACGGTGGACGGACTGCTGCTGAACAACGAATACCGGATCCCGGAAACGTCGGGATACCCGCTGACGTCCAGTTTCCCTTGAGCGTCAGCGCTCAAGGGAAGCGTCTCGCCCAGTGCTCCTGAGAATTGGGTCTGCGGCAGATCCACGACGATGCGGTCCGGATTTTTCATCGAAAACACTTTCGGGACCACATTTCCATTACCGGAGGTAGCGATCATCAGGCGGTTGTCGCTAAAACTGATGCCAGTCAGCTCGGCAGTCCCCTCCTGGCCGGTCACGCCGGATCCTTCAGAACCGCCTGACGGAGCGGTGCCTTCCGGATTGCCGTTCCCCGTATCAGGAACCGGTATTGTGCCTCCACTCCCTGCTCCTGTTCCCGGATCGGCTCCCGACGGATTCGATCCATCCGTCGACAGATACACAGTTTTGTTGACGCCATCCCAACTGACCGCAAGACCCATTTGTTCGCTCACGAACCGGATCGGCACAACGACGCTGCCCTTCTGCAGGAGCGGCGGCTGATCCAGGCTCACCTTTTTGCCGTTCACGGTTGCCGATTTCTGCTTCACGACTAGCAGCATCTTGGTGCTGCCTTTCTGAATCGTGACCTTCTGCGACTTCTGCTCCCAATCTACGGCAAATCCAAGATTTTCACCGACCACGCGGAAGGGAACCATAATGCTCCCGTTCACGTTGACAACCCCTGCGTCCGCAGGCATGTCCAGTTGTTTCCCGTCCAGCACGATCTCCGTGCCGCTTGCCGCCGATACCGACGGCGCCTGGGCGCCGACAATAAAGGCGAACATTAATAAAAACAGTAAAAAGCCGAATTTCTTCATGTTCCACCTCTGACAAACTGATTTTTTGCTGCTGCTCGTGACAAGCCGCAGAATGTATGTATAAAAAAAACATTAACGGTATTTGACCTGTAACAATTTCTGTGCGCTAAGCTTATATTCCTGCTTGATTTTACAAATTTTTACCTGTTTTGTTTCCCGATTTATCCAAATATCGACCTCCCTTGACTCCTTCGGCTCCTCGGGTATACTCCAGCGCCCAGCAAAAAAGCCCCCACACTCCTTATCGGAGCATGGGAGCTTATAATGAAGGGCAGTGCCCATCCGGCTGGATAAGTTACGCGAACAAGCGATCCGCGTGCTTTTGCTCATAGGCGGAGATGGCGTCTTCATGCTGAAGGGTCAGGCCGATATCGTCCAGGCCTTGCAGCAGGAATTGCCGGCGGTGCTCATCCAGGTCGAAATCGATACGCAGTCCTTGGGCATCCGTGATCGTTTTGTTTTCCAGGTCGACGTTCAGCTCGTAGCCTTCATTTGCTGCCGTACGCTGGAACAGGTCTTCCACCTGCTCTTCAGACAGTTTGATCGGCAGAATGCCGTTCTTAAAGCAGTTGTTGTAGAAAATGTCTGCGAACGATGGAGCGATGATGCATCTGAACCCGTAATCCATGATCGCCCATGGCGCATGCTCACGGGAAGAACCGCAGCCGAAGTTCGCTCTGGAGATCAGAACCGAAGCTCCTTTATAGCGCGGCTGGTTCAGCGAAAACTGCGGGATGTCGTTGCCCTGCTCATCGAATCTCCATTCATAGAACAGAAATTGTCCGAAACCGGTGCGTTCGATCCGCTTCAAAAATTGTTTAGGAATGATGGCATCCGTATCCACGTTCACCCGGTCTACCGGAGCGACGAGACCTGTTAATTTCGTAAAAGCTTCCATGTTTATTCTCCTCCTTAGCTGCTGACCGCTTCCGTTTTGAAGTTCCAATCACGGACATCCGTGAACCGACCCTTGATCGCTGCTGCTGCAGCCATTGCCGGAGACACGAGGTGCGTGCGTCCGCCGCGGCCTTGACGGCCTTCGAAGTTCCGGTTGGACGTCGATGCGCAGCGCTGTCCCGGCTGGAGAACGTCCGGGTTCATCGCCAGGCACATGCTGCATCCGGCATCGCGCCATTCGAAGCCCGCTTCGGTGAAAATTTTGTCCAGTCCTTCCTTCTCCGCCTGGATCTTGACGCGTCCCGAACCCGGAACGACGATCGCCGTTACCCGGTCGGACACTTTGTGCCCCTTGGCTACCTGGGCCGCAGCGCGCAGGTCCTCGATCCGGCCGTTGGTGCAGGAACCGATAAACACGTAGTCGATTTCGATTTCCGACATCGGCGTTCCCGGCGTCAGGCCCATATATTCAATCGCTTTTTCAGCTGCTTTGCGTTCGTTTTCGGTCGGCAGTTCCGCCGGCACCGGCACGCGAGACGTAATGTCCGTACCCATACCCGGGCTCGTTCCCCAGGTCACTTGCGGGATCAGGGTTTCCACGTCAAACTCCACAACGCGGTCGTATGCTGCACCTTCGTCGGTGACGAGCTGCTTCCACTGCTCCACCGCTTGGTCAAAGTCGCTGCCTTGCGGCACGTATTGGCGTCCGCGCAAGTATTCGAATGTCGTTTCATCCGGAGCGATCATGCCCGCTCTCGCACCGCCTTCGATCGACATGTTGCAGACGGTCATGCGCTCTTCCATCGACAGCTCGCGAATCGCTTCGCCCGTGTACTCAATGACATAACCTGTAGCAAAATCCGTGCCATACTTGGCAATAACGCCGAGGATCATGTCTTTCGCCGTTACGCCGGGGTTGCGCTTGCCGACGAAGCGCACTTCCATCGTCTTCGCTTTGGCCTGCTGCAAGCATTGGGTAGCCAGCACGTGTTCCACTTCGCTTGTGCCGATCCCGAATGCCAGAGCGCCGAATGCGCCGTGAGTCGAGGTGTGGCTGTCCCCGCAGACGATCGTTTTGCCCGGATGGGTCAGACCGAGTTCCGGCCCCATAACGTGCACGACCCCTTGATCAATCGTATCCAGATCAAAGAGGGTGACGCCGAAGTCGCGGCAGTTCTGCGACAGCGTGTCGATCTGCTGCTTGGAGATCGGGTCTTTAATGTTAAAGCGGTCCTTCGTCGGTACGTTATGGTCCATCGTTGCGAACGTCAGCTCCGGACGGCGCACCTTGCGGCCGCTCAGGCGCAGGCCCTCGAAGGCTTGCGGGGACGTTACCTCGTGGACGAGGTGCAAATCGATGTACAAAATGCTCGGCTTGCCTTCTTCCTGATGAATCACGTGGTTATCCCAGATTTTCTCAAACATCGTTCTTTTACTCATCACTGTCACCTCTTCATGGTTTCGTTCCTTGGAAGAGACACCGGACAGAAGTCGATTCAGCCCGGCAGCCTCTTGAATTAAACTAAATATAGCATTTGCAGCTTAATTGATCCAAGATATAATATCTATAAAAGTAATAGGAATTAACTATCAAGCAAAGCGTGTTTTGTCCGCTACTTTATAGAAAGCAAAGGAAGGTGTCTCATGGAACTTAGACAGCTGCAATACGCACTCCAAATCGCCCAAGAGCGAAATTTTTCCCGGGCCGCCGAGAAGCTGCACATCGCCCAGCCCTCCTTGAGCCAACAGCTGTCCAAGCTGGAGAAAGAGCTCGGGGTGCTGCTGTTCCAGCGCAATACAAGCACAGTGGAGCTGACGCATGCCGGGGCTTCCTTCATGGAGCAGGCCCAAAAAATTATAGACGCCGTGGAGCTGCTGCGCCAGGAAATGGCTGATATATCCCAGCTGAAGAGCGGCAAGGTGGTCATCGGCAGCATGCCGATTACAGGCGCGCACTTGCTTCCGCATGTGCTTCCCACATTCAAACGCCAGTACCCTGACATCGAAATCACCCTGCTGGAGGACTCCTCTATGAACCTGGAAAAGCTTACGGCGGGAGGCAAGTCGGACCTCAGCCTGCTCTCCCTGCCGCTGCAGGAGCCTTCGCTGACATACGAGGTGATCGGTGAAGAAAAGATCGACCTCGCCGTACCAGAATCGCATCCGCTCGCTGCCAGAGCCAAAGCCGGGAAGCCGGTTCCGGTCCGGATCGATGAGCTGAGCGGGGAATCGTTTATCGTGCTCAAAAAGGGACAGGGCTTCCGCAAAATAACCTTCGACCTGTGCCAGCAGGCCGGTTTCGAGCCCAAGGTCGTCTTTGAGAGCAACAACATGGAGACGATCCAGTCGCTCGTCGCCACGGGCATGGGCATCACGCTGGTACCGCGTTTTATCGCGCGGGCACCGCGAAGCGAATTCGTGCCGGTATACCTTCCCCTTGCCGAGCCGGTGCCGAGCCGGACACTTGTGGTCGCATACCGGCGCGGACGGTATTTGTCCAAAGCGGCGGAGGCTTTTATCGAAACGTTCAAGGATACGCTGAATGATCTGGTCTAAAAAACGTGTAAAGGCCCGGGCGGAGAGCCCGGACCTTTTTTTCATGTGCGGTTTCCGGTTTGAAGATTGAGGTATGCGGTTACGGTTTACGGTAAATATCGGGGCGGCGGTCCTCGAACACCGGAATCCGGCCTCTCACTTCATCGACCAGTCCAAGATCGAGTTCACCGGTCACGATCTCTTCGCCTTCGCCGCCCTCAGCCACAATCTCGCCCCAAGGGTCGATGATGAGCGAATGGCCGAAGAACTCGGTGCTTCCGCTCACCCCGACGCGGTTGCAGGCGATGACATACATCTGGTTCTCGATCGCCCGGGCCATCAGCAGCGTGCGCCAGTGGTGAAGGCGCGGATTCGGCCATTCGGCAGGCACGATCAGCACCTTTACCCCGTTCAGCGCCTGGGTGCGGGCCAGTTCCGGAAAACGGATGTCGTAGCAGATTGAAGCGCCGGCCTGAAAGCCCTCACGCAATGTAAAGCTGACAATTTCATCGCCGGCCTCTAGATGCTTCTCCTCGTCCATCAGCCGGAACAGGTGAATCTTGGAATATTGGGCCGTCGTGTCACCTTGTTCATTAAAAACGTACATCGTGTTGTAGATGCCGCCGTCCTTCTTCTCCGCGATGGAGCCACCAACGATCGTCACCCCGTGCCGCTTGGCAAAAGCCGATAACCATTCCCGGCTCTCCCTGCCATCCGGATCCGCAAGCTCCTGGATCTGCTCCAGCGCGTAACCAGTATTCCACATTTCGGGCAGCACCAGCAGTTCCGGCTTCGGCTCCGCAGACACCGCCTGTTCCAGCAGGACTTCCATATGGCGGCGGTTCGCCTCCGGCTGGCCGATTTGAATATCGGCCTGTATTAAAGCGGCTCGCAGCACCGCGCGTTCATTTAAAGGCATGATTGGTTCCTCCCCTGGATCATGGCGCGAACGGCTTGATCCGCAAATCTCATTTGTATACCATCATAGTCCCTGCCCATTCCGCGTGCAAGCAGTCATTTCCCTCTATACAGCCCTGATAAATCGTGATAGATTTAAACATATTATTCTCGAGTCCAGACCGGAGTGATTTGATATGCATTCATCAGAGGACAACGCACGTCCGACATCCGCTTTTCCCATCGTACCCGCCGAAGTGATGACCCAGCTGCCGACCCAGTTTTTCGCTACCCTCGTGCAGAAGGTGAACCGGGAAATCGCCGCTGGGCATGACGTCATCAATCTGGGGCAGGGCAATCCCGATACACCCACGCCGGGACACATCGTATCCGCGCTGCAGGAGGCGGCAGCCAACCCGCTCTATCATAAATATTCGCCGTTTACCGGCTTTGCCTTTTTAAAGGAAGCGATCGCGAAGCGCTATCTCGAGGATTATGGCGTGGAGCTTGACCCTGAGAAAGAGGTTGCCATTTTGTTCGGCGGCAAAACGGGACTCGTGCAGCTCCCGCAGATTTTGCTCAATCCCGGCGATCTGTGCCTCGTTCCGGATCCGGGATACCCCGATTACTGGTCCGGCGTAGCGCTGGCCAAAGCCGAAATGTCGTTTATGCCGCTGCTGGCGGACAACGCCTTCCTGCCGGATTACGGCCGGATCAGCCCGGCGGACCGGGCACGCGCCAAGCTGATGTTCCTGAATTATCCGAACAATCCGACATCGGCCGTCGCCCCGCTAAGCTTCTATGAGGACACGGTCCGCTTCGCCAGAGAGCACGGCATCGTCGTCGCAAGCGACTTTGCTTACGGTGCCATCGGCTTTGACGGCGAGCGCCCCGTCAGCTTCCTGCAGGCACCAGGCGCCAAGGAAGTCGGCATCGAATTCTACACCCTGTCCAAAACGTACAACATGGCTGGCTGGCGTGTCGGATTTGCGCTGGGCAACAGGGACGTGATTTCGCTCATCAACAACCTGCAGGATCATATTTACGTCAGTCTGTTCGGCGGCATCCAAGCCGCTGCTGCTGCGGCGCTCACCTCCTCCCAGGACTGCGTACAGCAGCTCGTGCAGCGGTATGAATCGCGTCGCAACGCCTTTTTCGACGGTCTCGGCCGCATCGGCTGGGCGGCGGAGAAGCCGGGCGGTTCCTTCTTCAGCTGGCTGCCGGTGCCCAATGGCTTTACGTCGGAGTCGTTTGCCGACCTCCTGCTGAAAGAAGCCAAGGTGGCCGTTGCTCCCGGCATCGGTTTCGGCCGGCATGGCGAAGGCTACGTCCGCGTCGGGCTGCTGACCTCCGAGGAGAGGCTGCAGGAAGCAGCCGAGCGGATCGGACGGCTGAATCTGTTCGTATAACCTTTTGCAAAGACTGCCGCTTCGTGGTATTCTAGGTGAAAATAAAGCGGATGAACCAAAGGAAGCATAATAGAACCATAATGAAACGCGTTGACGGGACCAGTAAGAACGGCAACTCGCGCCCAGAGAGTAAATTCCACCGGCTGAAAGAATTTACCGCGAGCCCTTCCGAAACCTACCCCTGAGCGGCCTGCTTGTGTGCAGGACAGTGCCTTCTGTTACAGGGCCCAAAGCCGGATGATCCAATCATCAATAAAGGTGGTACCGCGGAAGTATAAACTTTCGTCCTTTACTCCAAAGGACGAAAGTTTTTTTGTTGTACCAGGAAGTTTTTATGAGGAAAACAGAGCAGTCTTATATTAGAAAAGGAACGTGATATCCTATGCCATCTCGAGTCGTCGTCAAAATCGGCAGCAGCTCGCTCACTAGCGTTGAAGGCGGACTGAACCGCGATGCGGTCGCTTTCTTTGCGGGCGAAATTGCAGCACTCATCAAAGCCGGATGCGAAGTGCTGCTGGTCACCTCCGGTGCCGTCGCGGCCGGTTTCCGGGCGATCGGCTACAGCTTCCGGCCCAAGCTTTTGCACGAAAAGCAGGCCGCAGCCTCCGTCGGCCAGGCGCTGCTTATGCAGGCGTACCAGGAAGCATTCGCCTCGCACGGCATCACCGCCGCGCAAATCCTGCTGACCCGCACCGACTTTTGCAGCCGCAAGCGCATGAACAATGCCAGCATGACCGTCGAGGAGCTGCTGAAGCAGGGGGCGGTCCCCATATTCAACGAAAACGATACCGTTTCGGTTGATGAGCTGAAATTCGGCGACAACGACACGCTGTCGGCGCTCGTCGCCAACCTGGTCAAAGCCCAGCACCTGCTGATCCTGACCGATACGGACGGTCTTTATACGGCCGATCCGCGGAATAATCCGAATGCGATCCGGTTTGACCATGTCGGAGAAATTACCGAGGAGATCTACTCCATTGCCGGCGGCGCCGGTTCATCCGTTGGTACGGGCGGCATGCGTTCCAAAGTGGATGCAGCCAAAATCGCCACCCGCGGCGGCGTGCCGGTCTTCGTGGGCCGCGTGACCGAGAACGGCGATCTTCGCAGCGCCATGGAAGGCCGCGGCAAAGGAACCTACTTCGACACCGAGCTGCACTCGCTGCCGATGAAGAAGCAGTGGCTCGGGTTCATGTCCACACCGCTCGGCACTCTCTACGTGGACCGGGGAGCGGAGGAAGCGCTTGTTCATGGCGGCCACAGCCTTCTCCCCGTTGGCGTGAAGCAGGTCGAAGGCCAGTTTCATGCTGGCGACGTCGTCGAGGTGCTGAACCTGGAAGGGACGGTCTGCGGCCGCGGCATCGTCAATTATGACGATGAGCAGCTCAGGCGGATTCAGGGCTTGGGCAGCGCTGAAGTGATCCGGACGCTGGATACCGTTCACCGGCTCGAAGTGATTCATAGGGATGAGTGGATTACCTTAAAATAGGTTACTCACATAATAAGGACAAGGAGGCATTTATGATATGAGTGAAGTAAGATCAAAAGCAGAACGCGCCGGCGCTGCTGCCGCCGTATTAAACCGGCTGAGCACCGACGAGAAAAATCAGGCGCTGCTTCGCATGGCCGAGGCGCTGCGTCAGAAGCAGGATGACATTATCGCGGCCAACGCCGAAGACCTTGAGCGCGGCCGCCAGCAGGGAACTTCATCCTCGCTGCTCGACCGCCTGGCCCTTAATCCGCAGCGGATCGACGCCATCGCCGCAGGGCTCGAGCAAATCGTCGAGCTCCCCGATCCGGTCGGCGACGAGCTGGAGAATATCGAACGGCCAAACGGGCTCCGCATCCGCAAATACCGCGTACCGCTTGGCGTTATCGGCATCATTTACGAAGCGCGCCCGAACGTGACCGTCGACGCCGCCGGCCTGTGTCTGAAGACAGGAAATGCCGTGGTGCTGCGGGGCGGTTCCTCCGCCCTCTCCTCCAACCGCAAAATCGTCGAGGTGCTCCATGGCGCCCTCGCCTCCACCGCCATTCCGCCGGAGGCGCTGCAGCTGATCGAGGATCCGAACCGTTCCTCGGTTGACGAGATGCTGAAGCTGAACGGCCTGCTCGATGTCGTCATACCTCGCGGCGGCAGCTCGCTCATCCGCACCGTAGTGGAAAACGCCACCGTGCCGGTCATCGAAACGGGCGCCGGCATCTGCCATACGTATCTGGATGAGACGGCCGATCCCGTGATGGCCGAAGAGATCTCGATCAATGCCAAGGTACAGCGTCCGTCGGTCTGCAATTCGATGGAGACGCTGATCGTGCATCAGGCGTACGCCCGGGAACATCTCTTGGCGCTGGCAGAAACATTCAAGGAAGCCGGCGTCGAGCTGCGCGGCGACGAAGAAACCCGCAGAATCGTCGACTGGGCTCTCCCGGTCACAGAAGAAGATTATGCAACGGAGTACAATGATTACATTTTGAACGTAAAAATTGTAGAATCGATAGATGAGGCCATGCAGCACATTGCTGCTTACGGTACCAAGCATTCCGAATGCATCGTTACCGCCGATCAGCGCCATGCCGAACGTTTCCTTCAGGAAGTGGACGCTGCCGCCGTATACCATAACGCTTCCACCCGCTTTACGGACGGCTTCGAATTCGGATTTGGCGCAGAGATCGGCATCAGCACGCAAAAGCTGCACGCCCGCGGCCCGATGGGCCTGCCGGCTCTGACTTCCACGAAATACATCATCCATGGAAATGGACAAATTCGCGGGTAATACCGGAGCTTTACAATACCGGCTTACCGCGCAAGGAGGAATTATAATGAGTCAACAACAGGCCATGATTGCCCAGCCCATTACCTTTTACGGTGCAGGAGCGATGGCGGAAGCCATCGTCAGAGGATTGATCGGAAGATCGGTCGTCAATGCCGGAAGCCTGACCATGCTGAACCGCTCCAACTCGGGGCGGCTCGAAGAGCTCAAGCACCGCTACAATGTCAAAACGAACAATGACCCGGCGGAAACGACGGAAATTTTGCGTGAATCTCCGATTATCGTGCTCGCTATCAAGCCGAAGGATGCGGCTAACGTGCTGCGCAAACTCGGTCCGCTGCTCTCCGATAACACGCTGATCGTATCCGTCATCGCAGGTCTCACCATTCGCACGATCCAGGATCTGCTCGGACGCAAGCAGCCCGTCGCCCGCACGATGCCGAACACCTCCAGCTCCATCGGCCTCGGTGCAACCGGCGTCTCCTTCTCCAAGGAAATCAACGACCAGGACCGCCAGACGGTCATGACGCTGTTCCAGGCTGTCGGTACGGTAACGGTCGTGGAAGAAGACAAGCTGGAAATTTTGACCGGCATCTCCGGCAGCGGCCCCGCTTATATCTATTACATGATGGAAGCGATGATGGCTGCCGGCATCCGCGGCGGACTGACGCCGCAGCAGTGCAAGGAACTTACGGTGCAGACGGTTCTTGGCGCCGCACGGATGGTGCAGCAGACCGGCGAAGAGCCTGCCGCCCTCCGGGCGAAGGTGACATCGCCGAACGGCTCCACCCAGGCGGCACTGGAAACGCTTGACAAAGGCGATTTCTTCGAAACAGTGATCGCTGCCGTGAACCGCTGCGCGGAACGCTCCCGGGAAATGGGGGCCGCGCTGAAGGAGGGAATTTCATGAGCCGCTGCACAGCCACGTACCGGCTGTATGACGACAAGGCCGACTTTCGTAAAAAGGCCGATTCGATCGCTGTCGGCATGACCGTCGGCAGCTGGACCGAGCTTCCCCAAGCAAAGCGGGAATCGATGCAGAAGCATCTTGGCGAAGTGCTCCAGGTGGACGTGCATGAGCCGGAAGGCGCCGCACCCGGCGAGCGGTACGCCGACGTCACCATCGCGTACCCGGACATCAACTTCAGCCGCGACATTCCGGCCCTGCTCGTCACCGTTTTCGGCAAAATCTCGATGGACGGCAAAATCAAGCTGAACCGCCTCGGCTTTTCAGATCATTTCGTGCAGGGTTTCCCCGGCCCCAAATTCGGCATCGCCGGCATTCGGGACATTCTCGGCGTCCATGACCGGCCGCTTCTGATGAGCATTTTCAAGTCCGTCATCGGCCTGAATGCGGACGAGCTGCGCGAGCAGTTTCTGAGACAAGCCCTCGGGGGAGTCGATCTGATTAAAGACGACGAGATCCTGTTCGAAAACGAACTGACGCCGATCGAAAAGCGCGTGGAAGTATGCCTGAAGGCGGCAGAAGCGGCGCAGAAAGAAACAGGCAAGAAGCTGCTGTATGCGGCCAATTTGACCGGACCGACGTCCAGCTTGAAGAGCCAAGCGAAGAAGGCGATCGGCGCCGGCGCGAACGCGCTGCTGTTCAACGTCTTGTCCTACGGCTACGACGTGCTGCATGAACTGAGCAGCGATCCGGAGATCAACGTTCCGATCGCCGCGCATCCGGCCCTCGCGGGAGCCTTCTACCCGTCGCCGCATTACGGTATCTCTGCCTCGGTGCTGCTCGGCCAGCTTATGCGGCTCGCCGGCGCGGATCTGGTGCTCTTCCCTTCCCCTTACGGATCCGTGACGATGCCTAAGGCGGAAAACATGGCGATCCGTGACGAGCTGATCAGCCGGGAACTGCCAATGAAGGCCAGCATGCCGGTGCCTTCGGCGGGAATCCATCCCGGACTCGTGCCGCTCATCCTGCGGGATTTCGGAACCGACGTGGTCGTGAACGCCGGCGGCGGCATTCACGGCCATCCGATGGGTACGGAGGCCGGCGGACGGGCGTTTGTGCAGGCGATTGCTGCGGCGCAGCAGTCCATTCCGCTCGCCCAGTATGCCGAAGACGGCCATCCTGAGCTGAAGGCCGCCCTGGACGCCTGGGGAGGCGAACGATGACAGCCAAGAAACGCGTAATCTTTTGCGATTTTGACGGCACGATCACACTGTCGGATAACATCGTGGCGATCATGAAGCATTTTGACCCGGCCGGGTACAAGCCGATCATGGAAGATACGGTCAGCCAGAAGATCACCCTGCGCGAAGGCGTCGGCGCCATGTTCGCCCTGCTGCCTTCTTCGATGAAGGACGAAATTGTCAGCTACGTCTTAAGCCGGGCGGGCATTCGCGACGGCTTCCGTGAATTTCTGGACTATGCCAGAGAGGAAAATATCGGCTTTTACGTGACCAGCGGCGGCATGGACTTTTTTATCGATCCGCTCCTCGAGCCGTTCGGAATTCCGTCCGACCATATTTTCTGCAACAGCGCCGATTTCAGCGGAGAGCGGATCAAGATCCTCTGGCCGCACCCTTGCCAGGATCCCTGCCATAACGGCTGCGGGATGTGCAAAACGACGGTCATGCGGCGGTTCCCGGAAGACGAATACGAGCGGATTCTGATCGGCGACAGCCTGACCGACTTCGAAGGCGCCAAAATCGCCGACCTCGTCTACTCCCGCTCCATCCTGACGGACAAATGCGCGGAGCTTGGCGTGAAGCATGTTCCTTTTGAAACCTTTTTTGACATTATCGAGGACATGAAGAAGAAACAACGACAAGGAGTGCTGTAGACATGACCTTTGCCGGCATTAGCCTGGAGCATAAGCAGCAGGTTCTCGGAGAGTTGAGCCTGATCAAACAGCAGTTTGCCGCGAAGAACTGGTTCCCGGGGACCAGCGGCAATCTTTCGATGCGGGTGGGCGAATTTGACCCGGAAGCCTTTTATTTCGCCATTACGGCGAGCGGTAAAGACAAGTCGCTGACGACGCCGGAAGACTTTTTGTTCGTGGACAAAAGCGGCCGGGCGGTGGAAACGACCTCGCTGAAGCCCAGCGCGGAGACGCAAATCCACTGCGAAATATACCGTCTCACCGGCTGCGGCGCCGTGTTCCATGTGCATACGATCTTTAACAACCTGATCAGCGAATGGTTCGGGGAGGCCGGAGCCGTGCCGGCTCAGGGCATCGAGTTGATTAAAGCGTTCAACATTTGGGAGGAAAATGCGCCGATTTCCATCCCTGTGCTTCCGAACTATGCGGATATTCCCCGCATTGCCGAACTCGTGGAAGGCGTGCTGAACCCGGCCGTACCGGGAATCCTGCTGCGCAACCACGGCATTTATGCCTGGGGCAAAAACGCGTTTGAAGCGAAAAAGCATCTGGAGGCGTTTGAATTCATTTTTGAATATTTGTACCGCAGCATGCTTCTTCAGAACAGTGCCGCCCCGCTTACGCTGGATGGCCGGCGTTAAGCAACCGCGGAAGCAGCCTTGCTGCTCCTGTTGAAACAAGCAAAAAATCCTTATTCCATACCGGATCTGCCGGCGTCGGAATAAGGATTTTTTTGTCCGGTTAAATACCCGATTCGATTGTTTTGAAAAGGATGGTATAGGCGTTCTCCAGGTTTGAGAAAGGGTCGTTTTGTTCGTCCAAGACCAAGGAAAATGTTTTATTCTGCTCTCCCTTCTTCACATAACCTAACGCAAATTCATTAGATTCGGAAGTATTCTTCCGGAGCAAGCCCTCGCCGCTCAAGAGAGGATCCGGTATATTCGAAGATTGTAAAAAAAAGATCGGAACGCCGTCCTCTAAGTTCAGTTCATTTTTTTCCATAAGAGCTTCAAAATGAGGGACATGCTTCTTCATGATAAACACGGCATCATAGCGGGTTAAATTCGCGGTACCTTTCTCCAGATCTGCTTTATTTAAGGTTACAAAGCTAACGTTGTTCTCCCTTACAGAAGGCGCCCCTCCAACCACTCCGATCGTTAAGCTTCTGCCCTTATACTCAGGCATGCTGTAAGATTGGGGGACGGGAGCACATCCGGTAAGTAACAGTAGAAGCACTAACAGCGAGCAGCCGATGATTTTCAGGACATGTTCCTCCTTATTCAATAAGATATTACCATCTATAGCCCGGTTTCGATCTGCCTGAAGATATCGGAGTAAGCGCTTTTGACATTCGTCTCGTTTTTGGTGTCGTTGTACAAACCGGTGCCAAACTGGTGCCGTGTCCCTCCATCGTATCCAAGTACAAAGAAACCAGACAATGTGTCCGGAAAATCTTGATAAGAAATCGAAGCATCTATATAGGTAGGAAGGATTTTGGAAGGTTCGAAGAAAAAAAACGGAATTCCAGCAAGTTTATATATTTTGGCGTACTGCGGTGATGCGGCTGTCGGCAGCTCCTCTTTCATGATAAAAACGGCGTCGTATGAGGATAAGAACGAATCTCCTTTTTCCAAATCATCAAACGTAATTTGCTTAAAAGTAACATTACTCTCCCGCACCATCGGAACATCACCAATCACCCCGATCTTCAAGCTTCGGCCTTGATACAGCGGGGAGCTGAACGTATCTTTCTCTGGACTGCAGCCCGCTAAGATGAACACAACTAGCAGGAAAGCAGTCATTATACTTTTCAATCGAGCGCCCCCTTCAAACGCGATCGGTACGTCATTCTCTTTGTATAAAACGCTTTAAGTGAGAGGAAAGTAACGCCTGATTCCTTTATGTAGGCCTGTAAGACATCGAAAATCCGGGCTATAATGGGACAAAGGAAAATTCCGGCACTGCGAACTTTATCTGATAAACAAAGGGGAAATATATCGTGTTGAAAAAATGGTTTATCGGTGCTTCGGGAGCCTTGGTTCTGCTATCCATTATACTGTGGCTCATGCTTCAGACCCATCTTCTATACCCGGCTTTTCCGCTTCAAGGGATCGACAAAAAGACGGCATGGAATCAGGGCATGCAGTCCGGCGATACGCCTGCTGTCCTGCTGTCAGATGGGGAAAATACTTGGTATATCAGCCGGCTCAATTCTCAGCAGAATGGTCAGCGCATCATTTCCATGCTGGAGAAGCAGGGGTGGGACTATAAGGAGCATGAAGGGAGCGGCTATTTTTTTTACGAAAGGAGACCGCACCCTCATCGCCACTACCCAAAGATGGGGCAGCCGGTTTGAGCTAACCAAAATCCCCGACAGTTAAGTCGAGGTTTACTGCCTAACACTCGGGCAGCTGGCACCATCATTCTTAACAGGTTGGGGGGCGCTTTTCAAAAAAGTTTCATCCGTTCCCGTTGGACCACGACCATACGCTTCCCGAGGATCATTATCTGCCGTTTCAATCACCGGACAAAGCCCGGCGAATACTGGCCCGCGCTTCTTCCGCCACCCTGGCATCCTGGATTTGAACCGCCTGAGCCAAAAGGAGCATCGGAATAAACACGCCGATCAGCCTGGCCAGCAGCCTGGCTTCCTCATCCACTTCGCCATACTGTTCGAAGAACAGCTGCCTCTCTGCCGGCCCCAAAAAGCTGTAAGCGATATTGAGATCGCAGCCCGGATGGCCGACATTCAGATCTCCCCAGTCGATCACGCCGCTGATTTGTCCACGCTCGTCTGCCAGCATATTTTTAAAGTGCAGATCGCCATGGAGCATTACTTCCTGCGGGGTAATCCGGTCCACGGTAACACGGTGGTTCAAATATTTCTGGATGGCATCATACTCCTTCCTTGGCAGATGAGGCTTCAGGCTGGACAGGATGTCTACCATTTTCATCTTGCGTGAAGTTACGTCCGTCAGGTTCCGGTGGTCTTCCGAAGCCCCCGCTTCCCTTGCCGTTTCCACCGGAAACGAATGAAGTTTACGCAGAAAGCTTCCTAAAGAAGCCGCCGATAAACGCCGCTGTTCATCGGTCAGTCCAACGGGAAACGTTCCGGGTATATAAGTGTAACCCAGAAACGGAAATGGATACATCTCGCTTTCCAGTCCGTAGAACACCGGTTTGGGATAGGGAAGCGTAATGTAATCGCGAAGGAGCGGCAGCAGCCTCCCTTCTGTGCGCAGGAGTTCAACGGCGATGCTTCTTCTTGGAAAACGGAACGTATAGCGGTCTCCCACCCGATAAACGGCGTTATCCCAGCCTTCCCCAATCTGCCTGATCCGAAGTCCGGCCAGATCCGGGAACTGGCTTTCGATCAGCTCGCAGACCAAAGCGTCCGTAATGTGAATATCGGCATCCCACTGGTTCATAAGTACGATAACACCTCCATCTCAGTTATGTCCTGAGCAAGCTGTGGGCTTTCATGATAAAAACCTTCATACCCGATTCCGACCCGAACTCATGCTAGAGCATGGGCTATCATACCATTTCCTGAAACAGGAAAGCAATCGATATCGTGCTCCATTGGTTACCGCTATATGTCTTTTGTGCGTAAGGACTCGGTGTCACCATACTTATCCTCTTTAATCCCCATAAAAAACAGCCTGACTCAAGTCAGGCTGCATAAAGGGCCGAACAGTATCTTAGCGTGAATATCCGATTAAAAATCCCCGTGGCTTCTCTCCCGGCCGCTCGGTTTGGGCCCGGTCAACAGCCGGATGCCTACGCCGATCAGCAGCAGGGCTACGATGGCTGTTTTCAAGTAATGCGAAATCCGGTAATCGATATGGAACTCGGGAAACCGCGCTTCAAGCTCGGGAATGATCAGGCTCGTGGCGATATAATACACGCCGAGTGCCATCAGGCCAATGCCAAGCCACTTCTGGTGCAGCTTGATGCCTTCAATGACAGGCCGGTCGATGAGCGGCTCCCGCCCGTATCGGCTCGTCTGCTGCAGCCCGTCGAAGAAGGCGTAAAACCAGATGAGCGGAATGAGAAACATGAACAGGGACAGACGCAGCAAATCCAAGATGTAGACGCTCCCCAGGAAAATCACCATCAGCTGCAGCCCTCTTTTTTGCAGGCCCAGGTACATATGTCCGGCTCCCGGGAAAGCAGACAGCAGCGTGGCGAGCACTTTGCTGCGGCGCCCTCCCGCCCGGCCGGCCTCCATCTCGTCGAACAGGGTGCGGTCCTCAACCCGTTCGCCGGCCTGCTTGCGGTGGATCAGCTGCACGGCGTCAAACATGCAGTACAGCCAGATGATCGGCAGGATGCCGAGGAACAGCATAAAGAACGCATGGCTGGTCAGGCCGGTCAGGAAGAACATGACGGTCCCCAGCCCAAAAAAGGCGATCAGGAACGACAGGCCCCGCTGCATCAATCCCATATGAAGATGTCCAAGCCCCGGAATAAAGGAGAGCAAAATCGTAAAGAAGCGCTCGTTCTCCGGGCTGGGCTGCGGATAAGGAGGGTACGGCTGCTGCGCATACATTCCTTCCTGGGCAAATTCGGGTCCATTCCCCGGAAACCCAGGCTGCCCCTGCCCGCTAAATCCTCCCGGATAAGGACCGGCCCCCGGTTCCCAATGCGGAGGATAAGGCTGCGGCGGATACCCGGGTTGCGGAGCAGGCATGCGCACCAGATACACGATCAGGTCCAGCATGCAAATCCCCCATAGTATAGCCGCACACAGCAGGGTAAAAGCAAAAAACATGCCGCCTTCACCCAGTGCGATCGCCACCATTACTCCAAACAAAATGCCTCCAAAAAACAGCATGGGGTATATAACCCCTCTCAGCTTCCGTCCCATGTAGTAGTGGCCGAGGCCCGGGATGAAATTGAGGATAAAAGCAGCCATCTTACTGCGTTGTGGATACAAAGTCATCGTTCCTTTCCTTGATTCTGAATGGTCATCTATTCCCTCTTTTTATGGCTTCAGCCGGTCCAGCCAGCCTGTCGTCACATGAACGAGCTTTTCACCATACGTCGGCTGACCGCCGGTTCCCGCCTTGTGCAGCGTTTCCGGGCCCAGCTTGTCGAACCATCCGGTTGACAGGAATACGAGCGTAATGCAGGCCGCCACGGCGTAATGGAACATGCGATGTTCGTACCACCGCCGGCGCCAATTTTCGTTTGCTCCGCGCTCCGCATCTTTGTCATCGGAAGGAAGAGCATCCATGACGTTGTCGATGAACAACTGCTCATATTCGAGACCAGGCAGCTTCGGTCCCAAATCATTCATGACCTGCATGTATGCCGCCAGGGCCGAATCGTCCTCCAGCAGCAGCGACTCCAGCGAATCCGCTTTTTCCGGGGAGCAATCCCCCTGAATGTACTCCACCCAGTCCTGCGTCACCGGCTGGGAGCGCCCTTTGTGACTCATTTCCACTCCTCCTCCTTCCAATGGGTGCGGACCCAGCTTCTCGCCCGGTACAGCCGGGATTCCACCGTTTTGACGGCAATTCCCTGCTCCTTGGCGATCTGCTCGTAATTTTTTTCCTGAATATAAAAATGAATCAAAATTTCGCGGTGCTGCTGCGGCAGGCGATGTAACCTCCGCTCCAGCGTCTCTTTTTTCTCCTTCTTGACCAGCTGAGCCAGCAGATCCGCTTCACCGGAAGGCCACTGGTTCAGCTGCTCTGCATCCGCAAGCTGGTCTTCCCTGCGCCTGCCCAGCTTTCTTTTAGCATCGATGGCTTTATGTAAAGCAATGCGGGTCAACCACGTCTTGAATCCTTGGGACCGGTATTCGGAGAGAGATTTATACACTTGTATAAAGGCTTCCTGGGCCGCGTCCTCGGCTTCCTTGGCATCTTTCAGCACCGAGTAGGCCGTATGGAACACATGCTGTCCGTAACGCTCCACGAGCGTGCGGAACGCGCTTTGGTCGCCATCACGAATTTGCTCGATCAATGCTTCCTCGTCAATAACTCTCTCCTCCTTCCCGTATCTATAGACGCCGGCCCTCCGGGTTAACCCTGCATGTTTTTCAAAAAAAATTCGTGCCAATATCATCCAAAAGAAAAACAGCCCCTCCCCGAAGGAAGAGGCTGCCCTAAATTGCCGGTTGAATGAATCCGTGCCTGGCTGCCCCAGGCCAGCTGAAGCGCCACAAATGATTTTCTAAACATTCTCCTGCTGAGATAGCTGCTTGATCAAAGCCGGAACCCACGAGCGGATCGGCTTAAACGAATATCCCAGTCGCTCGGCTTTGGAGGTATCCAGCGTCCAGGACTCCGGTACGCCAAAAGGGGAAGCATTTTCTTTCGCCGACTCCCGCTGGATGATGGCTTTGCGTCCCGTTTCCTTCTCGATCCAGCCGATGATGTCCGACAGTTTGACATCCCCCTGCGAGCAGGCATTGATTGGCCCCTCCACACGCTGGGTTCTCAGCCAGCTCAGGAAAGAGGCGGCCTCTTCAGAATCGATCAACGACAGCTTGGCGCTCAGATTCGGCATGCCGATCGGAGTACCGCTTTGGATCCGCCGGATATGGAATTCAAGCCGCTCCGTGTAATCATCCTCCCCCAGCACGATCGGGAAGCGGACGGCGCATACCGGGAAGTCGGCCTTTTGGAAAAAGACAGCCTCGGCGAGCCGCTTGCCTTCCGCATAGGAGAAATCATCCTTGCCTCCCATCGTGATCGGATAAATGTACGGATTGACGTCCTTCTCCTGATTCCGGTGCGAAGAAGGATCGTACACCGACAGAGACGAGGTAAGTATGTATCTTTTGACTTTTCCCTGAAATACGTCACAGGCATCCTGAGCCGCTTGAGGGGAATAGCAGATGTTGTCATATACGACCTCCCACACCCTGCCGTCTGCCACGGCCTGGGCCAGAGATTCCTTATTCTCACGATCCAGCACCAGCCGCTCTACCCTGTCGCCAAAGGGATCCGGCGTGTTTCCTCTTGTCGCGATGGTGACTTCATGCCCATCCTCCAGCAGCCGCTCAACAAGCCGTTTGCCGAAAAAACGGGTACCGCCAAGGATCAGTATGTTCTTCATGGATATCCTCCTTTAACGTATAAAAGCTTTCAGCCCAGCTTCTTAAACACTATGAAATATTGTACCATACTCCTGCGTGCCGATCATGTTCCCGCCGCCCGCCGAACCGCCTTTTTTATATGGAAACGTCCATCGAACCGGCGCATAATCAGACGGAAACCAAACCGCTTCCAAGCAGCAGCTGTCCTTACACCTGATTCAAACCACACGGCCTAACCGTTCTGTTCAGACGCTAAAAAAGCGTACCTTTCCGTTTAACCGGAAAGGCACGCTTTCAACTCTCTGATGTCAGGCTCTGCCGCCGCCACGGAATTTTTGCGTGTAGGCTCTGGCATCCTCGGCACTACGCACCCGGTTGCGGCTCCATTCCAGCAGGATCCGGTCTATGTACCGAAAATGGACCTTACCGGCAAAGACCGCCTCCTTCAGCGCCATGCGGATGAGCTCTTCAGGGTAACGGTCCTGGTCCATCCAACCCGAAATCGTTTCGCATTCCATCGGTGAGAGAGGACGGCCGAATTCCTTTTCGAAAACGGTAAACATATTGCTGCTGTCCGTCTCCTGCTTGGCCGCCTTCTTCGTCCGTCTGTTCGCAGCCTGGGTCCGCTGCTTCTCCTCGCTCGCCAGGCACAGGCTCAGCTGATGATACAGACCGGACAAGTTGTACCGTTCATATTGAATACCGCGCAGCTCATCCAGCTCCTCATCGATGGCGATGAACCCTGCCCTCATCAGCTTCTGCAGCGACTCCGCAATCGACTGGGCGCCGGATCCCGTAACCTCCTCCAGCTCCTCCATCGTCGGAAAGTCCTTCTGCTCGACCTGCTTGAACGCGATCAGGTGAACAAGCAGCATCGCTTCGCTATCCGTCAGCTTCAGCTTGCGGTAATGGCGAAGCAGCACATACGGAATGACCGCCATGCCTGCCCCGAGTCCGGATGATGCTCCCTCGGCCCATGTCTTCCAACCTGCATTGTCCATGAGCTCCACCTCTTCCGGCATTATGGGTACAAGCGGTACAGCGTCCGCGGGAACGGAATCGTCTCGCGAACATGATCCAGACCGCAAATCCAGGCTACCGTCCGTTCCAGTCCGAGACCAAATCCGGAATGCGGCACAGTCCCGTATTTACGCAGGTCCAGGTACCATTGGTAGGCGTCCGTGGACAGCTCATGCTCCTTGAAGCGTTCCTCCAGCAGCTCCGGATCGTCGATCCGCTGCGAGCCGCCGATAATTTCGCCGTATCCTTCCGGAGCGATCATGTCAGCACACAGCACGACGTCCGGACGGTTCGGATCCGGCTTCATATAGAACGCCTTGATGCCGACCGGATAGTGCGTAATGAACACCGGCTTGTCGTAATTTTCGGCAATCGCCGTTTCATGCGGAGCGCCGAAATCCTCGCCCCAAGGGATATCGAAGCCTTGTCCATGCAAAAATTCGATCGCTTCATCGTACGTGATGCGCGGAAACGGCGCCTGGATGTTCTCCAGCTTGGATACATCGCGTCCTACCGCTTCCAGCTCTGCCCGGCAGTTTTTGACGACGGACTGCACCACATGCGTAATGAACTGCTCCTGCACACGGAGGCTCTCCTCGTGATCCGTAAATGCCATTTCCGGCTCGATCATCCAGAACTCGATCAAATGGCGGCGGGTTTTGGACTTCTCGGCACGGAAGGTCGGTCCGAACGAATACACCTTCCCGAGGGCCATCGCCGCGGCTTCCATGTACAGCTGACCGCTCTGCGTGAGATAGGCGTCCTCCTCGAAGTATTTCGTATGGAACAGGTTCGTGGTCCCTTCTGCGGACGTCGGCGTCAAGATCGGCGGGTCCACCAGAGTAAAGCCGTTCTGGTCGAAGAACTCCTGCACAGCGCGGATAATTTCGGCGCGGATCACCAGGATCGCCCGCTGCTTGGACGATCTGAGCCACAGGTGGCGGTGATCCATCAAGAAGTCGACGCCATGCTCTTTCGGCGTAATCGGATAGTTCTCCGTCAGATGAATGATTTCCACATCCGTTACCGTCATTTCATAACCGGACGGGCTGCGCGGTTCTTCGCGCACGACGCCTGTGACGTACAGGGAGCTCTCCTGCGTCAAGCTTTTCGCGTCTTCCCACACTTTATCGGTGACTTCGCTCTTGACGACGACGCCCTGGATGTATCCGGTGCCGTCGCGCAGCTGCAAAAATTGAATTTTACCGCTGGAACGCTTGTTGTTGATCCAGCTGCCAATCGTGACGGTTTCGCCCACGTGCTTGCTTACGTCACGAATTACACATTTGGTGGCCATGCTTCAATCTCTCCCTTAACTTTACTTGCCTGTATCCCTTCAGCCTAGGCGTTCAAGGATTGAACGATCCGGTTGGTATCGCGGGCGATCACCA
The DNA here is from genome assembly GCF_025809195.1 of Paenibacillus sp. PSB04. Classification (NCBI taxonomy): domain Bacteria; kingdom Bacillati; phylum Bacillota; class Bacilli; order Caryophanales; family Paenibacillaceae; genus Paenibacillus; species Paenibacillus sp. PSB04. The sequence continues at coordinate 4,032,108 of NZ_CP081301.1, read as the reverse complement.
GTTCCTCGTTCGTCGGAACGACCAGCACTTCCACCTTGGAGTTCTTGGAAGAAATGCGGCGCGGTTCGCCGGAACGGACGGCGTTCAGTTCTTCGTCCAATTCCACGCCCAGGTAAGTCAAATTTTCGCATACTTTTTTACGCAAAACAACCGAATTCTCACCGACGCCCGCCGTAAAGACGATCACGTCCACGCCGTTCAGCGCGGCTGCGTATGAACCGATGTACTTGCGCAGACGGTATTCGTACATGTCAAAGGCCAGCTTGGAATGGGCATCGCCCTTCTCCATTCCTTCGGTAATTTCGCGCATGTCGCTGCTGATACCGGAAATGGCCAATAGACCGCTGTGCTTGTTCAGCATGGAGTTCACTTCGTTGACCGTCAGCTCTTCCTTGTTCATCACGTAAGGAACGATCGCCGGATCCAGGTCACCGCTGCGCGTACCCATCATCAAGCCTTCGAGCGGTGTCATGCCCATGGAGGTGTCGACCGATTTTCCGCCATCCACGGCGGTAAGGCTCGCCCCGTTACCGATGTGGCAGGTAATGATCTTCAGATCTTCCAGCGGCCGGCCCAGGTACTCCGCTGCCGCTTTGCTGACAAAATCATGCGAGGTGCCATGCATACCGTAACGTCTGACTTTGTATTTGTTGTACAGCACTCTCGGAATGGCATACAAATAAGCCGTCTCCGGCATGGTTTGATGGAAGGCGGTATCAAACACGACAACCTGCGGAACGCCAGGCATATTCGCCTCCGTTGCTTTGATCCCCAGCATGGATGCAGGGTTATGAAGCGGCGCCAGATCAAACAGCTGGCGGATTTTAGACTTGGCTTCCGCATCCACCAGAGCGGATTCCTTGAAAAATTCTCCCCCGTGCACGACCCGGTGGCCGACCGCCTGGATTTCATCCACGGATTCGATCACGCCGTTCTCTTTATCCGTCAGCAGGGCAAGCACTTTGCGGATCGCCGTCGTATGCTCCAGAATTTCGCTGACCTCGGTCACGTCCGGGCGGCCGGTAGGTTTATGGGTAACGATGGATGAGTCCATGCCGATCCGTTCTACGAGTCCTTTTGCAAGTACGCTTTCGTCTGTCATATCATACAGCTGGTATTTCAGCGAAGAGCTGCCAGCATTGATCACCAAAATTTTCATACGCGGTCACCATCCTTGTCATACTTGAAGAAGCCTACTCCTGTTTTCACGCCCAAATGCCCGGCACGAACCATTTTCTTTAGCACGATGGACGGGCGGTATTTCAGTTCGCCGAACTCGCGGAACATGCGCTCCAGAGCGGCCAGAACCGAATCCAGACCGAAGCGGTCCGCCATTTCGAGCGGTCCGTGCTGGAACGAATAGCCGATCCGCATAGCATCGTCAATATCTTCCGCGGAGGCGACGCCTTCCTGCAGGATATGAAGCGCTTCGTTAATCATCAGGCAGATCATGCGGCTCGTCACAAAGCCTGGGGACTCATAGACCATGATCCCTTTCTTGTCCACGACTTCCTCCACAAAACGCTTCGTTTCCCCGAACGTGGAGTCAGACGTCTTCAGGCCGCGGATAATTTCCACGAGGTCAACCTTGCTGACAGGATGGATAAAGTGCAGGCCGATGACACGCTCCGGATACATCGTCGTGCTCGCAAGCTCCGTTAAGCTGAGCGTAGAAGTATTACTGGCGAGAATAATATGATTAGGACACACTTGATCCAGCTGGGCAAATACTTCCTTCTTCGCTTCGAGATCCTCCGAAATGGTCTCAATGACCATATCGCAGCTTCCCAGCTCAGCAAAATGGACCACCTTTTGGATTCGGCCCAAAATGAGCTTTTTCTCCGCTTGGGTGATCGCCCATTTCTCCAGCTGCTTATCGAGACTCGTTTCGATCATGCTGTACGAATAATCGAGTTTCTCCGGCGTTTTCTCGACCAGCAGCACGTCCAGGCCTCTGGCGGCCAGCATTTCGGCTATGCCTTGGCCCATCGTCCCCCCGCCGATAACACCAATTTTTTTAAAGTACATGTTTCTGCTCCACCTTCCATGGTCTTCTATATTTATTGTACCCTTCTTGTCGAAAAATACATTTACGACCCAACTTATAATAATAACGCAGCATTAAAAAAAAGTAAAAAAAAGAGCCAGCGCATCAGGCTGGCAGTAGTGAAAACTCATGAAACAGCTTGCGGAATTGTTCGCCGGACAGCGTTTCTTCTGCCAGCAAAATATCCAGAGATTTGTCGAAAATGATCCGGTGGTTCTCCAGAAGGCTGCGCGTTCTGCCCATCAGGTCTTCCAGAATCTTATTGTTCACCTTCATCAGCTCTTCGGTCGTGACCATATCCATGTTTACGATGCCAAGAGACGTAAGGCCGGATCTCATCATCGTCTTGACGATGTCGAGCGCCTGTTCAAAGTCGTTGCTCGAACCGGTACTGCGTCCGCCGTAGAAAATTTCCTCCGACGCCGCGCCGCCGAGAGCAATCATGATCTGCTCTTCCAGGAACGATTTCGTGTACAGGTACTGCTCCGACTGCGGGTTATGGCGCACGTAACCGAGCGCCTTGCCGCGTGGGCTGAGGGCCACCTGGCTGACACTGCCCGGACGTACCAGCTCTGCCATGATGGCATGTCCAAGCTCATGGATGGCGACGCGTTTCTTCTCTTCGATCGTCGATTCACGGTCGGTGCGCTCACCCATCATCACCTTGTCGATGGACATGGACAGATGGCGCTGCTCGATCTCTTTCAGACCTTCACGCATCGTGTAGATCGCGGCTTCGTTCATAACGCTCTCCAGTTGGGCGCCGGAGAAGCCGTAAGATTCCTCGGCGATTTTATCGAGGTTGACATCCTCGTGCAGCGGCTTGTTCTTCGCATGCAGCTCCAGGATGTGCTTGCGTCCCTTCTTGTCAGGCAGGTCCACCTGAATATGACGGTCGAACCGTCCCGGACGAAGCAGTGCGCTGTCCAGCATCTCCTTGCGGTTGGTCGCCGCAATCAAAAGGATTCTCGGGCTGTCCGATGAATAGATGCCGTCCATCTCGGTCAGCAGCTGGTTCAGCGTCTGATCGTATTCGCGCTGCTGCCCGCCTTCGCGCTTGCCGCCGATGACGTCGATCTCATCGATGAAAATGATCGCGCTCTGCTTGTTCTCCTTGGCTGCGCGGTTTCTCGCGTCGCGGAACAGATCCCGGACACGGCCCGCGCCGACGCCGACGTACATTTCTACGAACTCACTGCCGGATGCGGCAACGAATACCGAATCCGTGTAATGTGCGGCCGCCTTGGCCATCAGCGTCTTCCCTGTTCCGGGAGGTCCCGTCAGCAGAATTCCTTTCAACGGGCGAATGCCGAGCTTCTGGATTTCATCATGACGGATCAGGAAGTCCAGTGCCTCGCGCAGTTCCTGCTTGGCATTATCCTGGCCGCCGATTTCTTCAAAAGTGAGCTTCTTCGGCCCGCCCTTTTTACGCTTGCGTTCCGAAGCAGCACCTACCGTCAGTCCGCCTCTCATATTGGTCATAAACAGGAGTCCGCCGATCATCACGCCGGCGATAATGAGAGGGATGACATTGACCCCTACAAAAGCTAGAAAAATGAATAATACCGGCACAAATCCGATCAAAATTTCCTTCAGCAATTTAGGCATTATTCCCACACTCCCATCTTGCCGGGATCACGGGGCAGAACAAGAAACTTACTTGAGCTGCCGTCCGTCAGCGTGATATAGACATTTTTCGTGTCCATTTCGGCTTTCGTCTGAATTCCGGTACCCTTAGCCAGATCCTGCAGCTTGACCGGAATTTCCGTATAGCGCTTGTTTTCCATCGCTTCGGCTACAGAGAACATCGCTTTATCCCAATACTGGTTCAGCTTGTCCGATGAATGATCCACAAAATCGAACTTCAGCGTCCGGGTGCCGACGACGGATTTGCCTTCGGTGGAGATTTTATCCGCCAAATCAGCCAAATTTACATTCGGCTTCAAATCGAGTTTCAAATCCACCTGATCGCGGGTAATATTAAAATGTGCGTTATTCACGCCCTGATAATTGCTGACGATTTTTTGCAGCGGACCCTGCAGGGTCGTTTGCCGATAAAAGAACCAGCCGCCAAACAGTACGGCTACCGAAACCACAACAGTTATAATAATAGGCAATGGACGCAATTTCACTTGTTGTCCCCCTTTCGAAATGGTAAAGCAAAAAAAAGTAAACTTTAGATGACAAAAATAAATATTTCGTTAGCGGTTCAAGTCCATTGGTAGGCCATCATGCTTCTGTTCCAGTCCGATTCGATGGATGGTTTTGCGCTTGTCGCGAAACACAAGCATCTCTTCGTTAGATACACGCATCTGACCGCACTTCTATATACCATGTTTTTCAATAAAGAGCAGAAAAATCTTGTTCCAAGCTGAAGCGGGCTGCTGAATTTTACTGAAAAACGCTATCCTCTAATTATAGTACAATCCGGGCTGTTCGTCATATATATCTCTTCAATACAAATAAGAGTATATCACATTGTATATACTAAATCGAAGGTAAAGTGTGAATATATTTTAAATATTATCCTTTGTAAGCCAAAGAACCCCATTTGAGGATGAGGTTCTTTCTGCATGATATGGCCGTTTAAACATAATCATCGATTGGGCAGCGTGAACGGGCTGCCGATTTCCGCTCCGTCGCTGAACCGGTAAAATTGATAGTAATAGTGATCTTTCACCTTGTAGAACAGCTGCCATACGTATTCTCCGTTATAAACACCCGGTACGAGGCGCATGTCTTTGATGCCGGGAATGGTGCTTTTGATTTTGGCCTTCATCTTCTCTTTGGACATACCGCTGCTCAAAAGCTCTTGATGTACGGTATTCTGGCCTTCCTTGGGTTTTCCCTGATCGGTGAACTGCACCCAGACCATGACCTCCTGGCCTGTCTTGTTCGTCCCTTCCACGACCCAGTAGATGCTGTTCTGGTCCCACACCGACTTTTGGGCATCGGCGACCGACACGATTCCGGCTTCCTGCTTCGCTTTGGCAATAGCGGTGTCCTTTTCGCTCCATTGATCCTGCAGCACGTAAATAAAATAACGGTAAGCGCCGAAAATGATCAGCAGCAGGGCGACAATGCCGAGAAAGATCCATTTTTTCTTGTTCTTCAACCTGAACTTCCTTTCTGAAAGGTGAGCTAATCATCCCGGTCTTATCGGGAGAGAAGACCTTCAAAAGCCGCTTGGGCTTCCCTGCGGATGCGTTCCTCGTCCAGGGTGAGACAGCTGCCGTGCTTCACGACCTGCTTCCCGTCCACCCAGACATGCTCAACGTCCTTCGCGCTGGCCGAATAAATGACGTGTGAAATGAAGTCCGTACGCGGCAGAAAATGAGCCTGATCCGTATTCACCGCGATAAAATCCGCCTTCATCCCGGCCTCAAGTGCACCGACTCCCTCCAGGAACAAGGATTGGGCTCCGTAGATCGTGCCCATACGCAGTGCTTCCGCCGCGGGAACCGCCGTCGGATCTCCCGAGACGCCCTTATGTATCAAAGCGGCAAGGCGCATTTCTTCAAACATGTCCAAATTGTTGTTGCTCGCCGCACTGTCGGTTCCCAGGGAAACCGTAATGCCTGCCTGCATCATGTCGGTAACGCGGGCCACACCGCTCGCCAGCTTCAGGTTGCTGCCAGGGTTGTGTGATACCGTCACGTGATGCTTCGCCAAAATGTCGATTTCCTCGTCTGTTAAATGGACCGCGTGTGCCAGAATCGTCGGCCGTGAGAACATGCCGAGCTTCTCCAAATGAATCGCCGGACGCGTTCCATAATCGCGTACGTTCTGCTCCACTTCCGCCTTGGTCTCCGACATATGCGTATGCATCGGCAGATCCAGGTCATGCGCCGCCTGAACGAACTTCTCGATAAAATCAGGAGGGCATGTGTACGGGGCATGCGGAGAAATCATTGCCGTGATCCGGCCGTCTGCCTGCCCGTGCCAGTCCTTGGCGAACTGAATGGCTTCGTTCAGCTTGTGCCGCTGCACATCCTCCGGGCACAGACCGATGACACCCCGGGTCAGGGCAGCGCGCATGCCGGATTCAGTCACCACTTTGCCCACCTGATCCATATGATCGTACATATCGAGGAACGTCGTCGTGCCGCCCTTCAGCATTTCAAGCACGGACAGCGAAGTCCCCCAGCAGACGTCACTGGACGTGAATTTCGCTTCCATCGGCCACATTTTTTCCTGCAGCCATTCCTGGAGCACCATGTCATCTCCGTAACCTCGCAGCAGCGACATGGCGGTATGTCCATGGGTGTTGATCAGGCCCGGCATAAAAAATAAATGCGTGCCGTCGACGACCTGTACGCCTTCCTCCAGCTGCGGCTCATCTTCACCGATATAGGTGATGCGGTCGCCCTCAATGACCATCCAGCCGTGCAATACCGGCTGCTCCGGCCGCAAAACGGCAAAGCTGCCGTTCTTGATGGCCCATTTAGGATTGGCGCTCCGGCTGCTGGAGCTCTTCAAATTGTCCGTCATCTTCCGTGTCGTCCTTTCCGTTGTTCAAATAATAAGCCAGGCTGAGCAAATCCGTCGTAAAATCGGCGGCATGGATCCGGATGCTAGCCGGCGCCTTCAGAATCGTCGGCGCAAAATTCAGAATCGCTTCGATCCCGGCCGCAATCAGCTGATCGGCGACGTTTTGCGCTTCGAAATCCGGGACGGTAATGATCCCGATCCGGATATTTTTGCTTTGTATCGTTTCTTTCAGCTCATCCATGGCCTGTACCGTCAAGGTGTTGATCCGCGTGCCGATTTTGGACGGATTGGCGTCAAACACGGCCACGATCTTCATATTCTCCTTCAGGTAAAAGTTATAGTTGGACAAAGCTTGACCAAGATTCCCCGCTCCGACCAGCACCGCGTTGATCTGCTGGTCCAAATTCAGAATTTGACGGATCTTCTCGATGAGATAGGACACGTCATACCCTATCCCCTTACGGCCAAAATCCCCGAAATACGCCAAATCCTTGCGGATCTGCGCCGGGTTGAGATCCAGCTTCTGCCCGAGCTCCTGGGAGGAGACCGTGGCCACCTCCCGCTTGTTCAGCTCATTTAGATATCTAAGATATATAGGCAATCTGCGGACAACCGCCTCGGATATTTTCTCCGATTTCATGCATGTTCCCCCTATTGAACGGCTTGAATATTTATTTGGTTATATAGATTGAACTAAAGTTGTGCATTGAACTTCCTGTTCTAACCGCTTTAGTTCATTCTATCTAATGGACTCATTTAAGACACACCGTCCTGATGAAGCCATTCAGAGATGCGCGGAACCATCTGGTCTGTCTGCATATGCTCCATTTTCGGTCCAGGCAGCGAGTACAGGAAGTACTTCCCGTAATACGATTCGATGACACGCGTATCGTATACGATGACGATGCCCCGGTCGTGGGCGGTGCGGACCAGCCGCCCGAAGCCCTGCTTGAAGCGGATGACGGCCTGCGGGACCGACAGCTTCATGAACGGGTTCTTCTTCTGGCGCTGCAGCAGCTCGCTCTTCGCTTCCACCAGCGGATGGTTCGGCGGCTGGAACGGGAGCCGGACGATGGCCAGGCACGTCAGCGCTTCACCCGGGATGTCCACGCCTTCCCAGAAGCTGCTCGTTCCAAGCAGCACCGAAGCGCTGCTGTCCGTAAACCGCCGGATCAGCTTCGTGCGGCTGCCGCTGTCTACGCCCTGTCCAAGCACGGCGATGTCGCTTTGTGCAAGGGCTTCTTTCAGCGGCTCGTATACCTGGCGCAGCATGCGGTATGAGGTGAACAGCACCAGCATCCGGCCGTGGGTCGCGATCGCGGCGTCCGCTAGTGAGCGGGCCAGCGTTTCGACAAACAGGGCGTCCCCGACGCTTCCCTTCACGCTTGGAAAATCCCGCGGAATGACGAGCAGCGCCTGGTCCCTGTACCGGAACGGGGACGGAAGCTGGACCGTCACAAGGCGTCCGCTGTCCTGGTCCTCCTGCAGTCCGAGGTTATCGATCATATACTGGAACGATTTATCTACGGATAAGGTGGCGGACGTCAGGATGACGCTCTTTTTCTTATCAAAAAACAGTTCCTTGAGCTGCTTGCTGACGTCAACCGGAACAGCGTACAGCTGGAGCGATTTGCTGCGGAAATGGCCGCTCGCTTCCATCCAGTACACGACGGTTTCGTCGTTCAGCGTCATAAAGAAGCGGAGATTCTCCCGCTCGGAGCTGAGGTCCTTGAGCAGCCCGCCGATATCGGTGATCAGGCTGTCGGAACCGTAATCATCCTGCTCCTCCTTGTATTCGGCCAGCATCTTTTCACCTTTGCGGACGATTTCCCCTACCGTGACAAAGATCTGGTTTTCGAGCGCCGCCAGCGTCTCCCACTCTTTCGGCTTTTTCCCCGGCTGAAGGCGCAGCGTATACTGGCCGCCGTCGCCGGGAGCAGCGTCGCTCCGTTCCGGAAGCAGGCTGAAGAGCAATTCGCTCAGCTTGTCCCAGTGCTCTTTGACATCGACCAAATCCTCGCTCATCCGGTCGATAACGGCGGTCCATTCACCGGCCTGCTCATAGGCCGACGATTGAAGCAGCTGGCGAAGAGCCGGCAGCTGCCCGCTCCGGGCGTCCTTATAGAGCCGTGTCAGCGTATGGACGACCGTAAAGTACTTCAAATGAAGACCGAGATGCTTGCCGGCAACGTCTTCCAGGTGATGGGCTTCGTCGATCACGAGCCGCTCGTAGGAAGGCAGCAGCTGATGGCCTGCCTTGACATCCGTAAACAGCTTGGAATGGTTCGTTATGACGACATCCGCGATTCCGGCTTCATGCTTGGCCCGATGGTAATAACACTTGCGGAACCAAGGGCAGGCACGGCCCTGACAGGAGTCCGAGTCGCTGCTTACGGTCTCCCAGAAGTCTCCCGCACGGCCGCCGAGGCTCAGCTCCTCGTCATCACCCGATTCGGTCTGGGCGAGCCAGACGATCATCTGGGCGGCTGTGATGGTGTCTTCCTTCGGATTGATAAAGTCTCTTCTGTTTATTTTATGTTCAAATTTTCTCAAACACAAATAGTGCTGTCTGCCTTTGAACACGGCAGCCTTGAAAGGAAATGGCACGACCTGTGTCAAGAGTGGGATATCCCGCTCCCGGAGCTGCTCCTGCAGGTTGATCGTATGCGTGCTGACCATCACCTTCTGGTCCTGCTTCACGCTCTGATAAATTGAGGGGATCAGGTAGCCGAGCGACTTGCCCGTCCCGGTCCCGGCTTCGATCAGCAGATGCTTGTCCTGATCCAGCGCATTCATCACCTGGTCGAACATGATCGTCTGCGGCTCGCGCTCCTCGTAATGAGGCATAATATCGCGCAGCCGTTTTTCGATCTCGGCCAAATATTCCTTAAACTCGACGCCTTTGAGCGGATTGTCGTCCACGTCGTCGCGCGGCGGGGCCATTTCGGTCCAGTCTTCCACCTTAAGCGCCAGCTGGCGGTAAAAGGTGTGGCTGTTCAGATCTTGAGCGGGTTCCCGCTCCTTCTCCTGGCAGAGACCGTCGAAATACCAGCCGAGGTCGCTGTCCTCATCGGCAAACAGCTCGGCCAGCCGCTGCAGCGTAATCAACGGCAGGCTGTTCAGCTCATCCAGGCACTTCAGCAGAACGTATGCCGTCGCCAAAGCGTCGCTGTCGGCCTGATGCGGCCGGTCATGCTGAAGACCGAAGTGTCCGGTCACCATGCCCAGCTGATAGGAAGTCAGCGAAGGGAAGCATATTTTGAGCAGGTCGAGCGTGTCCAGAATTCGCCCAGAGAACGGCAAATAGCCGCACCGGTCGAGTGCGTTTTGCAAAAAATTAAAATCGAATGCTACATTATGCCCTACCAGGACCACGTCGTCGAGCAGCGGCACGAGCTCCATCATCATTTCTTCCAGGGCCGGAGCTGCGGCCACATCCTCATTCGTAATGCCGGTAAGTCCCGTAATAAACGGAGGGATTTCGATACCCGGGTTGACATAAGAGCCATACACCTTTGAAATCGTCCCATCCTCTTCTATAATGGCAAGTCCAACTTGAATAATTTCGTCTGCGGACTGGTTGCCTGTCGTTTCGAAGTCAAGTACGGCAAATTTCATGATTCCTAAATCCTTTCGTCCAGTCTCCTTAACAGCATAACAGAAGATTTCACATTTGAAAATTCAAGGAAGGAAAAACTTGAACTTCCGGTTCTATAGAAAAAGACGACACCCGGCGCTTTCCGTGCAGCGGGCATCGTCTTCTCACATGCATTACATCAGCGATATTAACTGGCTTCCATAATGAAGCTGACCGCACTGTTGCTGGCAAACCTGCAGATTCATTAGCGGATCCGGGAACGAGGGATCATGCGAAAGCGCCAGCGTAAAATAATCCTGGGCCTTGCCAAGCTGCCCTTGCATCGCCTCGACACAGCCAAGCGCATTCAGCACCATCGCCTTCAGCTTGGGATGCTGGGCAAGCGGCAGAATCCACTGGAAATGATGGCGGGCTTCCGCCGGCTCCTCCAGGTGCAAATACGCCATAGCCAAGTACATCCGGGCCAAATAGCTGTCGGGAAATTCAAGGATCACCTGCGCAAATTGCTGGGCCGCCTGCCTGTACATCAGCAGCTTGAAATATCCCTGCCCCCGGATAAAGGAATCCATCTCGACCTCGGGCGTTTCATGCTGCGGAAATACAGGCGCGATCTTGGCCTGCTCCCGGAAAGCGCCCATTTTCTCTTCAAAAGACAACCATTCTTCTATGATGCCGTCGCTCATCGTTTTGAGCAAATTCCACTTTTGGATCAGCTGATGCTTTTGGGCCTCCTGCGCTGTGGGGTAATGTTTCACGATTTCGTCTAACATGTTGTTCATTTCCGCGAATACATGCTGAAACATGGCTGCATCCCACCTTAAACAAAAATGAAATCAGTGCGGTCACCTGAACTCATTTTTTGTTAACCCGGGCTTTTTCATTCCCGCTCCGGGCTGCCATTCCTTGTCTTAGCTTCCCCGCGCATACCCGACAAGTCCTTAAATAATCGTGGCGTGAACCTCTTTGCTCATCGTGTTCATCGGCTTGTTGGATTCATTCACAAAAACTACCGTCGGCTTGTGGCTCTTGATTTCCTCATCGGACATGACGGCGTAGGATATAATAATGACGGTGTCACCGGGCTGAACCATGCGGGCTGCCGCCCCGTTCAAACAAATCACACCGCTCCCGCGGGGACCTGGGATGACATAGGTTTCCAGACGCGCCCCGTTATTGTTATCCACCACTTGGACCTTTTCGTTCTCCAGCAGGTCGGCGGCTTCCATCAAATCTTCATCGATCGTAATGCTTCCCACATAATTCAAATTCGCTTCGGTTACGGTCGCACGGTGGATTTTGGATTTCATCATCGTTCTGTACATCGGTCAATTCGCCTCCTTGGGATTAAATAAACGGTTATCGATCAGGCGCGTCCGACCGAAACGGACGGCTAGGGCAATCAGGACGGCCTCGTCCTTCCGGCTGATTTCTTCGTCTTCGGGATAAGGCTGAAGCCCAGGGAAAGACACGACCTCGGCGTATTCGATATCGGCCACCGGAGACTGGCTGATGATGCGCTGCAGGAGGTTTCGAATGTCCCCGGCGGTTACCGCCGTCCCCTCGCTCACAGCGGCCGCAGCCTCGCGCAGAGAGCGTGACAGCACGAGCGCCTGCCGGCGTTCCTCTTCGCTCAGGTACACGTTGCGCGAGCTTAGAGCTAGGCCGTCTTCCTCACGTACGATCGGGCAGGGAACAATCTCTACGTTCATGTTGAGATCCTGTACCATCTGCTGAAGCACGGCGACCTGCTGCACATCTTTCATGCCAAAATAACCTTTATCGGGCTGAACGATGTTGAACAGCTTGCTCACCACCGTCGTCACGCCGTCAAAATGTCCCGGACGGGAGGCGCCGCACAAACGGGTCGTAATGTCCGATACTATGATTTTGGTCTTGGTCGGCTGCGGATACATCGTCTCCACCGACGGAAGGAAGACCAGGTCCGCTCCTTCCGCTTCGGCCAGTGCCAGATCTCTTGCTTCGTCACGCGGATAAGTTTCGTAGTCCTCGCCCGGACCGAACTGGATCGGGTTGACGAAAATGCTGACGACGACAATCCCGTTATCTTTGCGGGCACGGCGGATTAAGCTGCCATGCCCCTCATGCAAATAACCCATCGTAGGAACCAGGCCGACCGTGGCTTCCGGTCCCAAATTTATTTGTAGCGCCCGTATACCGCTGCGCAGTTCTTCAATCGTTCTTACAGCTTTCATGCGTGTCCCACCTTCTCCTTTCCTTTGCCGTATAAGTTCTCGACGACCTGATCGTCTGCCGTAAATACATGGGTCTCATCCGGAAAAGAGCGGCTCTTCACGTCATGAACGTACTGGCTGATCCCGTCGCGAACGATCGTTCCGATGTCACCATAGGTTTTGACAAAACGCTTGTCGCGATACGGGGATGCGTACTTAAACAAATCATGGAATACGAGCACCTGGCCGTCGACATACCGTCCGGCGCCAATCCCGATGGTCGGAATCGACAGCTGCTCGGAAATATAGCGGGCCACTTCCTCCGTTACCAGTTCAAGCACAACGCCGAATGCCCCTGCTTTTTCGAGAGCCTTCGCATCTTCCAGCAATCTGGCGGCATCCGCCTCGTCTTTACCTTGAATCCGGTAACCCCCGATCTGGTTCACCGACTGCGGCGTTAAGCCGATGTGGCCAAGCACGGGAACGCCGGCTTTGACGATCGTTTCCACCGCGGTGCAGATTTCGCGTCCGCCTTCCATTTTCACGGCATGGGCATGACCGTCCTGCATCAGGCGTTTGACGTTGTCCAGCGTGCTGTCGATGCTTCCGTGGTAGGTCATAAACGGCATATCAGCCACGATAAATGTATGCCCGGCGCCTCTGACAACCGATCTCGTATGGTACACCATGTCGTCGATCGTGACCGGCAGCGTGGAATCATAACCGAGCACCACGTTCCCGAGCGAATCCCCGACCAGAATCATGTCCACGCCGGCTTCCTCCGCCAAGCTCGCCGAAGGATAGTCATAGGCGGTTACCATGGAGAGCGGGATGCCATCCGCCTTCATCTTTTTCATTTTCACGATATTCAGTGGTTGTTTGTTTGCCATTGTGCTTCTTCCCCTTTCGATGGGTGTGAAAAATAGGATAAAAACAAAAAAACCTTTTAGTGAGTCACTAAAAAGGTCCGAAAGGGCATAAAGGGTCACTTGCGATCGTCCCTTCTGTCTCGGTCCTTCCGGCTCAGAGCAGAATCCAACGTAACGGCAATATTCCATTTGCAGTTATGAGGGTGTTCTTCAAACAAAAACATGCAGAGTGCAGTTCGATCATCTGTCGATACCGCCTCTACATGTCATTATAGCAAAAATTCATTATATTTTCATCGTCTAAGTTCGACATCTCCGGAAAAAACAGGAATCTGCTCTCCCGAATCGGTACGAACCCGAAGCGCGCCGCTTGCATCAAGCCCGTCGGCCATTCCTTCGATCGGCCCGCGTGCGGTCTGAATCGACACACGCTTGCCCAACGTTACCGACAGTGCCTCCCACAGCGAGGCGACCGGTTGAAATCCGTCTTTGCGGTACAGCTCGTACAGCATTTCAAACTCTTCCATCACCGTGGCGATGAGCGCCATCCGGTCGATCGGCTCACCCGCCTCGATCTTCAGGGAAGTTCCGATCCCCGTCAGCTCTTCCGGATAATCGTCGCGGTCCAGGTTGGCGCTGATTCCGATGCCGGCAATGCAGTAGCGGACATGCTCGTCCTCCGCCGCCGACTCCAGCAAGATGCCGCAAATTTTCCGCCCGTCGACCAGCAGGTCGTTAGGCCATTTCAAACCGGCCATGACGCCGGTCACCTTGCGGACCGCCCGGCACACCGCCACTCCGGTCAAGAGCGTAAGCTGCGGTGTGTAATGGAGCGGCTGCTCGGGCCGAAGGACCAGGCTCATCCAGATGCCTTTTCCATAGGGCGAAAACCATTTGCGGCCCATCCTCCCCTTGCCACCGGTCTGTTCTTCGGCAATGACCAGGGTGCCTTCCGGCGCCCCCTCCTCAGCCAGCGCTTTCGCTTCTTCCTGCGTCGATACCGTCGTCCCCAATATTTTCAGCTGCGATCCCATCACTTTAGACTGTATCCGCTGCGCCAGCTCCTGCTGATCCAGCAGGTCCGGCTTGCTGACAATCCGGTAGCCTTTATGAGGAACCGCTTCAAATTCGTAACCTGCCTCACGGAGCTTGTTGATCTGTTTCCAGACCGCGGTTCTGCTGACCGACAGCCGCCGGCTGATCTCCTCGCCCGAAACAAATTCATCCGCATCCAGCAGTATATCCAAAAGGGTCTCAGCCTTTTTCATCGGTAACCATCACCCGTCTCACTTCTTCTGTCAAATCCAATTTCGTATTGGGCAGCATGCCTGCCGCCGCTTTAAACAGCAATTGCTTCAGCAGTTCTCCCACCCAAGGTCCGCCCCTCCTGCCCGAAATCGCGATCAAATCGGAGCCGCCGATCTGGAGCTCGTGCAGGTGGAAAATCTTCATTTCGTCCATCCAACCCAGCCCGTGGGCCAGCAGCTCATCCGCTGCCGTCCCCCTGTGTTCCTGTGGCAGTACTGAGCGAAGCAGGAGCCAGCGCCGGATAGATTCTTTACCGTATTTCAGTACCAGACCTACCCACTGCTCTCTAAGATGGGTCTCGCCACTCAACCCTTTTACCTCTTCGTCCAAATACAAAAGGGCTTCAACCCTCTCGCGGGCATCGTTGGAAAACGTATACTGGCGCATCAGGTTTCCGGCATCCTGTCCGGATAAGCCGCAGGCCAGCATAAGCAGGGCCCATCTGACAGCGGTCTCCTTGGAAGGGATGTCGCCGATCCTGGACAGGGAGGCGTCCACGGTGCTAGATGTAAACGGTACCCGGGCTTTTTCCAGCAATCGGCTCCTTCCCAGCAGGCCCAGGCCGAGATAAGGATGAGGGCCCTCCATCATTTTGTCGAGCTCCGCCCGGATCCGCTCCAGCGCGATATACTGAATTCCTTCTCTTTCCAGGAGAAGGCCTTTCCAGGTGTTAAAGGCAATGCGGTAACCGAACACCGAGGCAAATCGGATGCACCGCACCATCCGCAGGGCATCCTCCTGAAAGCGGACGCGGGCCTCTCCAACGCAGCGGATGATCCCTTTTCGAATGTCATTTTCACCATGGTAAGGGTCAACGATCCGTCCCTGCCGGTCACAGGCAATCGCGTTCATCGTGAAATCCCGGCGGCGCAAATCCTCGGACAGATTTCGCACAAAGGCCACTTCCGCCGGCCGGCGGTGATTTTCGTAAGAACCCTCCACCCGGTATGTAGTAACCTCAAAGGCGTAGTTTCCAACCAGAACGGTGACCGTTCCGTGCTCAATTCCCGTAGGCACCGTCCGTTCAAAGAGCCGGGTCACTTCATCGGGGCGGGCCGAAGTCGTGATATCCATGTCGTTGACCGGCCGGCCCATCAGTTCATCACGCACGCATCCGCCGACCCAATACGCTTCATGCCCATGCGCTTCGAGGACGGACAGCACCTGCTCGGCGCAGCCCGCCATCCCGGCATCCGCCTGCTTCCATTTCATAACTTTCCATGACCCCCTAAATGACTACCTCTTATCTGCACACCGCATCCAGCTGGGGCACCTCGCGTCCGAGAACGCGATAATAGATCTGTTCATACTTGCGTGTGATTAATGCGTCGGAAAATTCCCGGCATGCCCGTGTCAGACAGGCCTCGCGGAACCGTGCGGCAAGATCGCTGTCCGTCAGCAGCCGCAGCACTTGATCGGCCATCTGGTCCGTATCTCCGATCGGTGACAGGAACCCGGTCTCACCGTGAACCACCAGTTCGGGAATTCCACCGGCGAGCGATCCCACCGTCGGAACGCCGCATGCCATCGCTTCAAGCGCAACCAGGCCGAAGCTTTCTTTTTCCGATGGAAGAAGAAGCACGTCAGCCAATGAGATGACTTGTGCGATCTCGTCCTGCTTGCCCAAAAAGTGGACTTTATGTTCCAGTCCGAGCTCCTTGATCTTGCATTGGACCTTCGGCAGCTCCGGACCTTCCCCGACGAACAGCAGCTTGGAAGGCATCCGCTCGTTGACTTTGGCGAAGATGTCCACGACGTCACCGACGCGTTTGACCGGGCGGAAGTTGGAAATATGCATCAAAATTTTCTCGTCCGGTTCGGCATAGTCGCCGCGAAGCGAGGACGTATCGCGCGGATAATAGATGCGCTTATCCACAAAATTGTACGTCAGATCGATATCGCGGCTGATATCCAGCACTTCACGGGTTTCCCGGATCAAGTCTCCGGATACCGCCGTGACCGCATCGCTTTCGTTGATCGCAAGGCGAATCAGATCCTTTAACGATTCGTCCTGCGCCAGTACCGTTATATCCGTGCCATGAAGCGTCGTGACCACCTTCAGGTTGCTTCCTACCATCTGCTTGGCCAAGAAGGCGCACACCGCGTGAGGAACCGCGTAATGGACGTGCAAAATGTCCAGCTGCTGCATATTGGCCACTTGTGCCATTTTGGTCGCAAGGGATAAGTCATAAGGAGGATAGCGGAATACGTAATAATCACTGACTTCAACCTCATGATAAAAAATGTTTTTATGGAATTGCCCTCCCAGCCGGAATGGAATGCTGTGGGCAATAAAATGTACCTGGTGGCCCTTTTCGGCCAGCAGCTTGCCGAGCTCGGTCGCGACTACACCTGAGCCTCCGAGTGACGGATAGCAGGTGATGCCAATTTTAAGTGATTGACCCAAGCTTCGTGTCCCCCCTTCTTTACATGCCTTCTCTATATTATGTACCCAGAGAATATTAAAAACGTCTGGCGACGTTTCATTTTACAGCGGACAACCGCTCTACCGGGTATTTCGATTGCGCGCTTTCAGCTTATAAAAAGTCAGAACTGAAATCAAGCCTAAAGATTGGGCGCTTGACTTCAGTCCTGTCTATCGGTCATTATTCGGATCCTCCAATGAACATGTCCACGACGTAAGGCGACTTGATCGCAAAGCCTTCCGCGTAGGGAATGAGCCTGCGCTGGCCGGTCAGCCGGTCGCGGGATCTGACGCGTTCGATATATCCCTGATTCAGCGGGGTAACCACCGTTTCTCCTTCAACCGGAGTCATCTCAAACTGCGACCGGTAACACAGGAGCGCCTGTTCCTTTATTTCCTGCTGTGCGGTAATATCCACCATCAAATCGGCTCTGCCCATATCATTAATGAAGTAAAAATACAGCTGCTCCACCTGTACAGGCGGCTTGTCCGGCATGTACCGGCGCAGTTTGGCGTTGAACACCGCTTCCTCAACCAGCCTACTGCAGGCTACATGATCGGGATGGCGGTCTTCCCAATACGGAGCGAATACGACCCTCGGCGCATGACGGCGGATTTCCGTCGTGATGGCCTCCACATGTTCCGGAGTGATGAACAGTCCACGGTCCGGCAGTCCAAGGCTGCTCCGCATGGAAAGACCAAGAACGCCAGCCGCGGCCGCCGCTTCCTGCTTTCTGCGCTCGACCGTTCCATTAGAGGACATTTCCGCATAGGTCAAATCGCAGATCCCCACTTTAAGCCCGGCCTGCACATGTTTGATGATCGTGCCGCCCATCCCGATTTCGGCATCGTCCGCATGGGCGCCGAAAATCAGAATATCCAGCCGTTCACTCATATTTCAGCACCCGGCTTATATTTATGTACCAGCTCGCGCCAGGCAAAATCTCCGCGGTCCAGCGCCTTGACCAAAATTTCGGCCGTTGCGATGTTGGTCGCAAGCGGAATCCCCTGGACGTCACTAAGACGGAGAAGCGCATTGATGTCCGGCTCGTGAGGCTGAGCCATCAGCGGATCCCGCAGGAAAATAATGAGGTCCATCTCATTCTCGGCCACGAGCGCCCCGATCTGCTGGTCACCGCCGAGCGGACCCGACATGAACCGGTGGATTTTCAGGTTGGTGCCCTCCATAATCCGCTGTCCGGTCGTTCCTGTGGAATACAGCTGGTGTCCCTCAAACACATGCTCATAAGCCGTGACAAAGTTGACCATCTCGTCTTTTTTTCGGTCGTGTGCGATGAATGCGATTTTTAGCATGTTGTAACCCCTCCTGAACTACTCTATAAAATGGTCAAACCCGTAAACCATACCCTCGTACGTCATAACCTTCTCGACCGCCATTTTGACGCCAGGCATATATCCTGCCCGCTCATAGGAATCGTGGCGGATCTTCAGCGTTTGGCCAAAGCCTCCAAACAATACCTCCTGCTGGGCGAACACGCCAGGAAGGCGGACGCTGTGAATGCGGAAACCGTTATAATATCCTCCGCGCGAGCCTTCAATCGTCTCTTCCTCGTTCGGATTTCCCTGGCGGATCTCCTGGCGGTTCTGAGCAATCATCTCAGCCGTTTTGATGGCGGTGCCGGAAGGCGCGTCGAGCTTCTGATCCCCATGGAATTCCATGATTTCGAGATGAGGAAAATACTTGGCCGCCTGCGCGGCAAATTTCATCATCAGTATGGCCCCGATGGAGAAATTCGGTGCGATCAGCCCGCCGATCCCTTTCTCCTTGCACTGCTTGTCCAACTCTTCGATTTGTTCCGGGGTGAAGCCTGTCGTGCCGATCACGGGACGAACCCCATGGGCTACGGCCAAAGTCGTGTTGGGGTATGCGAACTGCGGTGTCGTAAAGTCCACCAGCACGTCCGGCTTTCCTTCGACCAATGCCATCTCCAGATCGGAGGTCAGCTTCACGCCGCATTCCGGCAGCCCGGCCAAAGTGCCCGCGTCCGTCCCCTCACCGGACCGTCCGACGGCGGCAACCAGCTCCAGATCGGAATCCTCGAGTACCAGTTTGACGACTTCCTTGCCCATTCTGCCGGCTGCTCCTGCGACGGCTACTTTGATGGTTGACATGTTAGCTCCCCACTTTCTCATGATTTATAGAATGAACTAAAGAAAGTCCTTTTCTGACACGGAAATGACCCGGGGATCCAGACATTACATGAGATAAACTTTAGTTCATTCTATTTAGGTGGATGAATCGTATAAATACGAGTTTAGCCGGCCTTTTAACTGCTCCAGCATATCCTGCAGGCCGTGGTCATGGGGTTGAAGGGCGATGACTTCCTTGATAGCCGATATGGCAAGCGCGTGCTCGTTCAGCTGGCTGTAGGCAAGCGCAAGCCAAATATACGCCTCCCCGTAGAGCGGGTCGAGCCGCACCGCTTCCTTCAAAATAGATACCGTATCATACAATTGATGGGCAGGTGCTACATCGGGAGAATCGATCGTTTTCTTCGCATCCTGCACGATGCGCATCGCCTGCAAATGCTGAACATACAAACCGTATTCCGACTTATCGGGTGCAAGCCTGGAGGCTTCCAGCGCACGTTCCATGGCCTTATCCAGCCGGTTGCTTCTTGCATAGGTTACGGAGCATCTATAATGAATTTCTGCATCCTCGGGGTTTTCGGCGATCGCTGCTTCAAACCAATGAAGTGCTTCTTCAAAATCGTTCTGCAAAATACAATGGTAAGCCTTTTGGACAAAAGGTTCGGACTGCATAGCTGCTCCCCCCGTTCAGGCGGTTTTCCTACAGCATATGTTCATTTCGCCTAATCGGTGTCCTTTTTCGTCCAACGGTCCTTATCGCGCGTATTGAATTTGTGCATGACCTTGTCATGCGCTTCCGTCAGGTCGATCCCCAGCGAATTCGCAAAGCACATCGTTATGAACAATATATCTCCGAGCTCAAGCTCAATGGAATTATCCGCTTCGGAAGGCTTCTTTGGCTTTTCCCCAAACCGGTGGTTCACCTCGCGGGCCAGCTCACCGACCTCTTCGGACATCCTTGCCAGCATCGATAACGGACTGAAATACCCTTCTTTGAACTGGGAGATGTACCGGTCGACTTCCCGCTGCATCTCTGCCAATGACTTCTCCATGATACCGAACCGTCCCCCTCTTTCGTATGTACAATGCTTCACGTCACGCCGGACGCTAGTTTACTCCATATGTTATCGCAAAGCGGAAATGAAAACAAATATTTTTTAATCGCCGGGGAAAAAGGTATACTATGGAATGGAGCGAAGAAAAACCTTTCTTCCTACTTCTGGTATTGCGGGGGATTTCATGAGTTCATCCAAGTTGTTTATTCAGCTCAAGCTCGTATTGCCCATCATTTTGGGCTCTGCCGTATATGCCTTCGGCCTGCTTTATTTCATTATCCCTAACCAGCTGATGGAAGGGGGCGTTACTGGGGTAACGGTCCTCCTGAATTATGCATTTTCCATTCCGCCTTCCCTGTCGACCCTGGTGCTGAACATCCCGCTCTTCCTTCTCGGCTGGAAGATCCTTGGCGGCAGACAGATGATTTATACGGGCGTCGGGATCGCATCGCTGACGTTTTTTCTGTGGTTCATCGAAAAGCTGATTGATGCCGGGTGGATCACACCGTTTCAAACGGAAAGAGACTACATATTGGCTTCCCTGTATGCAGGCGTCACTCTCGGAGCCGGACTGGGCGTCGTCTTCCGCTTCGGCGGGACGACCGGCGGATCCGATATCATTGCACGCATTTGCAACCGGCGATTTGGCTGGAGCATGGGACGGGTTATCCTCGTGATCGATATTATCATTATCGGGGCTTCCCTGTTCTTCATCCCTAGAGAACGGATCCTGTACACCTTCGTAGCCGTCTTCATCGCCTCCAGGGTGATTGACTTTATCCAGGAAGGTGCCTATGCAGCCAAAGCCTTTACGATTATTAGCGACCACGCCCAGGAAATCGCCGACCAAATCACGGTCGAGATGGAGCGGGGCGTTACGCTGATTCCGGCCATAGGCGCGTACTCCAAGCAGGCCAAGCATATGGCCTACTGCGTCGTCGGACGCCAGGAGATCCGCAGGCTCAACGATATTGTGAAATCGGTGGACCCGCGGGCATTCGTCATCATTAGTGATGTGCATGACGTTCACGGCGAAGGTTTTAAGGAAGAATAATCAAAAGCACAAAAAAGCCCGCCGGCTGTTGAAGCCGGCGGGCTTTTCCAATGGACAGCAAATGCGGCCCAGTACCCCATATGAACTACAGCTCTTTGGGCTTCACGCTTTTAAAGCTGTCCCTCTCCCCTTTATATTTCCGGTAACCGGTATAAGTCAGGATCAGGATGATGAACGAGCCGGCCCAGAAGGTCCACGGCCACAGTCCGTTAACCTCGTCAATGGGGGCGAAAGCCGGGTTATCGTCTTTTTTCTTACCGAATAAGCCGTTAAACACTTCCTCGCCGGAAGTCACGACATCCTGAATTTCGGCAGCCGAGGACGATGAAGACTGAACCAAGCCGCCTGCATAAGATACCCAGGCATCTGCTGCTGTGATTTCCTCCGGCTTACGCTGGATGATCACGGCCGGGCGGATGATCTCATAATGGTTCTGTAGGCTCTCGTAAGCCGCTTTCATCCCCCGGGAGTCGGCAGCGGCCGCCCGGGCCTTCATTTCGCTCAGATCCTCACGGAGCACCTTGTAGTACTGCATCCACATCGGCTGCTTGGGGTGGCTTAGGCTGTCCGCTGCCAACCGGAATTTGGCCGAAGCGGTCTGCCATTGTTCCTGCTGGATTTGCGCCTGATTCGTCACTTCCTTCATTTCCACCAAGCTCTCCGACAAGGCATGAAATCCTTCCACACTCGTCAAGCCTTGAAAGGATGAATGCTCAAATATATCGCTGGCCTGCAGAATTTCCTGCCGGACGAGATTGATGTTACCTTCCAGTACATGCTGATATAGCGAGTCGGCCAGCATATCGAGCTGCTCCGCCTGCTTCACCGCCTCAGCATTCCCGCCTGAGCCTCCTGCAGCCGACAGCGTTTCGGCGTCCGCCGCCACCCAGGATAGACTGCAGCCGAGTCCAAGCAGCACCAGGATGACCGCCAGGCTCCATCTGGCAGCCGTGCCTCTACGTAACATGGGACATCCCTCCTACCGTATATGTATGGCAGAAGGGATGTCCCTAGAACTGAACTTGAAGTCAGCGCCTTGCCTGTCTGATGACAAGCCAAGCCAGCAGCGCGCTGAACAGCGTCAAACCGAAGGTAAAATATTGTACGCTCGCGATATCGTCCATCAGCTGAACGGGCAGCCAAGGAAATACCCCGTATGTATAGTCCACCGTATCGTTCAGGAATGTCCAGGCCGCAGCCGGAATCAGCATCGTCTCGCCTAACTTGAACAGACGGACGTACAGCAGCGCTTCAATGGCCATCGCCGAATGGGAGAGGACCAGCATCCAGTCCTGCCATACCAGCGGGGATCCCTGTGCATATCCGGCAAATATGATGCTCACCGCCCAGATGCCGTATTTCACCGACGTGACGACGGCCAGCGCCTCAATCAGCAGCCGGAATCCGTAGCCGAACTTCGTCTTAGGCGGATACAGCAGCATATAGACTGCGATCGTAAAAAATAAGCTTGCCGTCGGACTGTCCGGAACGAAAATGACCTGCCAGAAGGGGTTGTTCGCCACGGTATATTCCATTTGTTCCGCATACCAATAGTAACCGTATACTGTTCCGAGCAGGTTGCACCATAACAGGAGCCATAAAAATCCCCGGTTTCCGAGGAGCGAACGGCTCCAGAAATAAGCGATCGACACGCTTGTCCCTCCTTGTACTCCCACGATCCCTTTACCGCTAAAACTGGGTTATTGAGCTTCGTTCATTGTGTTTTTAACATGTAAGCATACTTTCTGATCTCTTAAAAAAACCTGATCGTAAATACGATCAGGTTTTCATAAGTATGGCCGTTTATTGCTCTGCCTTTTGCTTCGAAAGCCATTCTGCCAAATGATCGATGTCTTTGTCGGTCAGGCCTGCAGCGATTGCTGAGTCGTACATGGCAGGCATCTTACCTTCATAGCCCTCTTTGATGATTTTCAGAATGTCTTCTTTGTTATGTTTGTCGCCGACTCCACGGAGAGACGGACCTGCAGCACCTTTCATATCCGCTGCGTGGCAGGTAATGCAGCCTGCTTTTTTATAAGATTCC
The DNA here is from genome assembly GCF_025809195.1 of Paenibacillus sp. PSB04. Taxonomy (NCBI): domain Bacteria; kingdom Bacillati; phylum Bacillota; class Bacilli; order Caryophanales; family Paenibacillaceae; genus Paenibacillus; species Paenibacillus sp. PSB04. The sequence goes on along the minus strand of NZ_CP081301.1, from coordinate 4,008,913 downwards.
ATTGCCGGATCTTCTTTATCGACGATCGCGATCTCTTTTTGCTGGTTCGCGCTGGTCGTCGGAAGTCCTTTTGCCTTGTTTTCGGCAGCTTTCTCTTCACGCTGGATGTTCTCCGGAATTTGACCGGTTGCAGCCATTTCTTCTTTGTAGTGGTGCCATGCGGAGTTCGTCAGGTACACCACGGCGATCAAAGAGAGAAACATCAGCGAGGAAGCGATCGGTCTGCGGTAAAAACGGCGCTCTTTGCCAGTGTCCAGGAAAGGAGCCAGCAGCAGTGAACCAAACGCTACACCGCTTACACCAATCGTGCCGAGAACGACGTAACTTCCGGACGCGTACGGCAATTTCAGATATTGGTACAAGAACAAGAAGTACCAGTCAGGCATCGGGATAATGGACGCACTTGGGTTCGCAGGGAACCACAGTGGAGCCGGCTCCGCAATGGTAAGCACCAGAAATCCGACAAGTACGACAACACCGACCATCCATTCTTTCAAAAGAAAGTTAGGGATAAACGCTTCCGATTTGCCTGGATACGACGTGTAGTCCGGCGGTGTAATGAACCCGTTGCCTTTACGGACGCGCGAGTCACCGACATACACCACTTTTTCTTTTGAATTGTTACCGTGTGCCATCGATATTCCTCCCTTCTTATTATAGTGGACCGGAAATGCCCTGTCTGCGGATCATGATAAAATGTCCGACCAGAAGAATGAGCAACACGGCCGGGAGGAAAAAGACGTGAAGTGCGAAGAAACGCGTTAACGTCTCGGCACCTACAATCGTACCGCCCTGCAGGAATTCCTTAATGATCGGCCCAAGCCATGGAACGGAATTCGCAATTTCCAGCGTAACCTTTGTTGCAAAGTAGGCTTTGTTATCCCAAGGAAGGAGATAGCCTGTCAGGCCCAAGCCCAGCATGATAAAGAAAATCAGCATACCCACAACCCAGTTCATTTCGCGAGGCGCCTTATAGGAACCTGTGAAGAACACGCGCATGGTATGTAGGAACATCATAACGATAACCAAGCTCGCCCCCCAGTGGTGCATACCGCGGACGATTTGCCCGAAGGCTACTTTCGTCTGTAGGTACTCAACGCTGGCGTAGGCGTTAATGATGTCCGGAACGTAATACATGGTCAGGAACATCCCCGACAGGATCTGGATGACCGTGATAAAAAACGTCAATCCGCCAAAACAGTATACAAACGCAGAGAAATGATGCGCCGGGTTAACGTGCTCCGGCACTTCATGGTCCGCCACGTCTCTCCAAATCGGCGTGACATCAAGACGTTCATCAATCCAGTTGTAGACATTCTTAAACATCCGATTCTACGCCTCCTATTTTACTTCAGTATTCGGCTCGACTCCGCCAAGGTACACCCAACCGTTTTCAATCTTTATTTTGTAAGTGTCGAGCGGCTTTGGCGCAACGGCCAAGTTCTTGCCTTCTTTGGTATAACGCGCCCCGTGGCATGGGCAATGGTATTCATCCGGGAAGCTTTTATCATTGTTCCAGCCGACCGTACAGCCCAAATGCTTACAGATCGGGGACAGCGCATAGATTTTTCCCTGTTCATCCTTGCGTATCCAAGCAGTTAATGTAGCAGTGCTTGCATACCATCCATCCTGCTGCTTCAGTTCAAAAGAGAATTCTTGAGGCTCGTCGGTAATTTTGCTTTCTTCGACAACTTTAATGAACTCTCCCTCGCCCTTCTTGTGCAGGATCGGATCCACAGCAAAACGCACCATCGGCAGGACTGCACCGGCTGCCATGTAAGCAGTGGCACCGCCCAATGTATAAGTCAGAAATTGTCGACGGGACATTTCTTTACGACCGGGTGGTTTGTGAGATGGTTCATGGTGCTCATTTTGGTTGCTCATAATGTCTTCAACCCCCTTTGTCAACCAAGTCTTAAAGTGCTTTCAATGATTATTATCACACGACTTACTAGGACATAATAATAATATATTAGCCTTATAAGACCGTCAAGAATATCCAACTCTTTTATCAGGCGGAAGAAGATTTAGCCAATTAAATTGTTGAATTTCTGTCACATTTCCATCTTGCTGTCACGCTGCCACATTTCCTGTATTTTATCCTTAATCTGGCCTGCTATACCTGCTCCGCCCGTTTCTTCATTGTATACTTTCCGGGACAGAACCAAATCACAGCCTTCAATCTTACCTTGGATCAGCTCGATGTCTGCCGTCATGACAATGACGTAAGCAAAGCCCGCTTCCCTTACATTGCGACAAACTTCCTGCAATAACGACAGATCCTCCCCTTGGCCGTATTGTACGGCCGGATATGTAATGATCCTCCCTTTAAACGGGATCTCGACCAGGTCCATAAAATCCCGCAGCCGCGCCAGCGCCTCCGTCGCTTCTATGGGAGACTCTTTGCCCGACAGGCCGGTGTAAGGGATGAGGCAGGTGTCGAAATAGGGGGAGAGCTCACTCCATGTTGCCTCTTCCACTTCGCTGAACTTCATTCAAGGGTTCACCCTTTCCATTATTTTTCACCATTCCATTCTATAATATGCTTGTTCCCGTGTCAGCAATTTGTAAAAATCATTGGCGCAGGCCGTCCCAACAAAAAAGAAATGCAGCATGGATGCCTGCATTTCTTTTCATTTATTCCACTTAATTAAGCAACTTCAGTTCATCCGTCAGGTTACGGAAAGCCGCCTCGTCTCCGGATGCCAGAGCCCTGTCTATTTCGCGGTAAAGCTCTTCGCTCCGGTGTTTTCGCAACGCTTCGTCCCATACCATTTCAGCCGCCAGCCCCAACATGACTTCATAAGTAGCTTTCATCTTATCCATTAGGATGCACCTCCGAACCTTTGATTAGAACATCCTATACTCTTTACCCTTGTCCACATAGTTTTGAGTGGTACGATACATTCTGCGCAAGTCTTCTTCGGTTAATTCACGGACCACTCTCGCCGGCGAACCCAGAGAAAGCGTATAGGGTGGTATTTTTTTATTTTCAGTAACGATAGATCCTGCCCCTATTAAAGCATATTCACCAATCTCGGCCCCGTTCAGTACGATGGCCCCCATTCCGATTAATGTACCTTTGCCTATTGTGCAGCCGTGAACGATGGCGGCATGTCCGACGGAGACGTCGTCCTCCAGAATCAGCGGCTCGTCCGTATTGACGTGACCTACCGCTCCATCCTGAAAGTTGCACCGGTCACCGATCACGATGGGTGCCATATCACCCCGAAGCACGGCGTTAAACCAAACGCTTGATTGCTGTCCAATTTGAACGTCACCGACAATTTTGGCACCCTCCGCGACGTAGACGGACGGGTGGATCTTTGGCAGATGCTGGCCGTAAGGTAACAGCATGTTTTCATCACCCCTTAACTTTGGGAGTGATTGTAACAAGGCGGCTATGACTTGTCAATGAGCGGTTCCAGCTCGCCGCTTCCGAGGTTCAGGCTTTTGCTGGCCAGCTTTTGTCCGAAAGCGGTCATCTTCAAAACCATGCCGCTCTCCGGACTTTCTCCGATGCGGATCAGCCCAAGATGCATCATCATCGCGATAATTCTTTCATTTAATATCGACTCTGCAGTGTCGTAATAAAACGGTTTGATCAGCCAGCCCAAAGCATCATGCAGGGAAGCGGCGGTTACCCATTCCTTGGCGCATTCCCCGGTCCAATATACGAGGGATGCCAAGTTAGGTATGGCGCTTTTATAAAGTTTTAACCAAAAGCGGAAAATTTGTACCATGCTCTCTTTCGTCCCGCTTTCCAGTAGCTCTGCGCCCTTGCCCGACAGCTCCAGCCGGCTGCCGTTTTCTTCGATATATCTGTGGTAGAACGCATAGTCATACAGAAGCGCCATCCGGTTGGGGTATGCATTGAAGCTCCTGCCGTAGCCAAAGCGCCATCCCCCTTTGGTCAGCAGGGGCTCGCTGACATGGAACATGTCCATTAACTGCTGCTGGTATCGCTTGTACATTACGAATTCCTGATTCAGCTCGATCTCCTGCTGGTTCACATACTTCAGCATGTACATCAGATCCTCGGCGCACAGATCCTGCTCTTCCCGGTAAACCGGAGGCTCTCCGGATTTAACGACCTTTCGCTTCAGCGCGTGTCCAAGCTCGGCCCGGAACCGGTCCTTCAGATCACTCGGCATTTGAAACAGATACTTGGTGCTTGATGTCATTCCGTTGAACAGCCAGCCGCTGCGCTTATAGCGGGCGATAGCTTCCCTCGGGGTCTCATGCACCTCGTTTGCCGGGAGGTCAAAAGCCGTCTGCCGGACGACAGCCGCCAAATCTTCTACGCTGTAAAACGATCTGCTGTCAAACAAGACTGAGTTCAGAAAGCGTAAATCTTGAAGGGAAACCGTGTTGACCTGCTGCGCAATAAACTCCCTCCGGTTCAGCGTGACCAGGATGCTTTGGATCAGTTCATGCTTGGAATTCCGCTTGCACTGGCATTGGTAGTGGCTTGCAATGGTAGTCAGCTGGCCGATATCCGCATACGAAAGCATATCCGCTAAATTCATGTCATCATCGCCTCGCCGTTTTACTACCATTATGGGAATTATTACAATTTTTATTCGATCCGGGCAAAAAAAATAACCCGGCGCTTGTCCGAGTTATCCGTTCTTTTCCGCCAAATGGCGGGTGCAGTTATAGAGGAGAGGTACCCAGTCGATATCCTTTTTCTCCAGGATCGTAAGCGACAGGTTGCCAATCCGTTCCGTATATTTATCCCTGTACAGTGACTTGTACAGCTGTGCCAGCAGCCCGCCGTGACTCACGACGAGCATGTTTTTATCGGGATAAGCCGTCCACATATCCTCCATAAACGCCAGAGCTCTAGCCTCAATCTGCTCGATCGTCTCCTGGCCCAGGTCATGCACATCCCACTGCTTGCCCCAGCGGCTTTCCCGCTCATCGGCTGTCAGTCCCTCCGCTTGCCCAAAACTCCGTTCATTCAGCCGCTCATCAGGCTCAAGCAGCGGAATGTGGAGCTTGTCGGCCAGAATTTGTCCGGTTTCCCGCGCGCGGGAGAGCTTGCTGCTGATGATAAAATCCCATTGGTACGGTTCGTGAAGCAGCCTTTCCCCAAGCCGCTCCGCCTGCTGCCTGCCCTCTTCATTCAAAGGGATATCGCTCTGTCCCTGAATTTTGCCGAGCTTATTCCAATCCGTCAGGCCGTGACGGATCAAACCGATCATCATACGCGTATCCCCTTTCTTCTATATATATATATGCGAAAGAACCTATTTCCTGATACGGCTGACCCTTCCCAATGAAAAGAGGGCCATTCCTACCCCGAGTACCGACAGAATCATCCAGTACTGTGGATGGGTCGGACCCATGCCGGCGACAAGCGGCTCGATAATCCCGCTGTTCGTCTTCGGGATCACATAACTGACCTGTTCCGTCACCACGGACGAACCCGCAACGCCGGTCGGAAGAATCCCGGTAGGTACCGCTTCGGCTGTCTCTTTAGCAAACGGCTTATCCATGATGGCCCAATACAGAAAGCTCACCAAAAATACCATGACAAACCCGGCAATCCACCAGGACATGCGTTTTCGGGTAGATGCAGGTACGGCAAAAGGTTTGCTCTGGTCCGGAATCAGCCACGGGGACTCCCGGTATATACGGTCCATGACGTTCCGGTTGATTTCTTCCGCCTGTTCTTCCGTCGGCTCCTCCTGCAATTCCATCATGAGAACCCGGCTTTCCTTCCATAACGCCAATTCTGCTTGGCAATCACTGCAAGTGGCTGTATGCTGTTCGAGCTCAATCCGTCTCGGATCGTCTTCTTCCAAATCCAAAACGATGCCGAACAGGCTGTGAGCCTCATCGCAATTCATTTGCTTTTCATCCCTTCATATTCTTCATACGTCAGCTCGTAAAAATACGGCTCCAGCTGAACTTTTACACTGGACCTTGCCCGGAATAGAAGAGATTTTACAGAGCTGACGCTTTGACCTAAAATGTCGGCAATCTCCTGGTAATCGAGCTGATCGTATTCCCGTAAAATGAGCGCGGATCGCTGCTTTTCCGGCAGGTTGTTAATGGCCTCGCGAACCAGCTCCACCTTCTCGGTGCGCAAAATGGCCTGCTCCGGAGCCACCTCCATCGGCGCAACCGGTGTAACCCCGCTTTCCTCCAGCGGCACATTGGCGCTGCGCTGCTTTCTCAGCTCGCTGAGCACCGTGTTCCGGGCAATCGTATAGAGCCATGTGGAGAACGATGCGTCGACCTCACGAAACGAATGCAGGCTCTTGAAAGCCTTGTAAAACGTCTCTGAACACAGGTCTTCCGCCATTAACTCCATGTGTGAACTTTTAAGCATATGATATACAAAAGCCAATATTTTCCGCTGATAACGGCGCATCAATTCAGAGAAGAGCTCTACATTGCCCTTCTTGATGTCCTGTATCATCTGCGAATCCGTCATTTCCATTGTGACCTCCTCGACCGTACACAAGCATCCCCGTTCGATTCAGTTATATGTTTGTACTGAACAGGTGATGAAAAGTTGCGGTATTTACGCCACCGCGCGGCAGTATAAACGTCCAAAAAGCTATGTATTCGGCAAAATCGGCAACGATTCTACAAATATATCATTTCCATTGTAACATATTAATTCCTGCTAGTCAGTCGAACCTCAAGAAGAATTGCCAAATCCAAGGAGATAATAACGCTTTTTGGGACACACTGAATCATCACTAATCTCTTAATAGACGAATTTCGCCCCGTAAATGTTGCTAGATTATAGAAAAAAAATGGCCGCAAAATAAAAAAAGGCAAAAAAAAACCACCCGCATCGGGTGGCTGCACAAAGTGCCATTTATTTGGATAGGAGTGGAGAGAAACCATACTGTACTTTTATTATATGTATACGTTTTCATTTTGTCAACACTAAAGTAAGCGTTTTTTTGTAAACGTTTTAAAATTTACTGCGATACCTGATAACTCATGGATTGCAGCAGTTCCTTGGCCCGCTCCAAATCATGTTCCTGCCTGAAGGACAGGCGCAGAATGCCCGGGACGTCCTCCCGGCTCTCGATGATCTGCATGTTGCTGAGGTTGATGTGCCGAACCCCCAGCTCTGTGGCGATTTTCCCGATAATACCGGGCGTATCCGGTACGTCGAGGTACAGATCAAAACTAGGCGTAATCATGCCCTTGCGGCGTTCCGGAAGCTCGCTGCGGAAATCGTTCGCCTTGGCAAACGCCTCTTGAATGGCCTGTCCATCGCCCTTTTCCAGCATTTCTACGAACGCGGCGATGCCTTCATTCCAGTCCTTGAGCTGTCTGAGCAGCACGTTTTTGTTGCCCAGCAGAATGTCGCGCCAAATCAGCGGATCGCTGGATGCAATCCGGGTAATGTCACGAAAACCGCCTGCCGCGAGCAGCCGGTATAAGGAATTGGAATGATTGTAATCGCACACCTGGTTCACGAGCGCCACTGCGATGATATGCGGCAGATGGCTGATCGCCCCGACGATTTCATCGTGCAGGACCGGATCCACCTTGACGATCTGGGCGCGGGTGTAAGACAGCAGCTGCGCCAGCGCGTCATAAGCATGATCAGGCGTGCCCGGAGGCGGAGTCAGCACGTAATACGCGTTCTCAAACAGCAGCGGCGTGGCCGCCTCTACACCGGAACGCTCGGAGCCGGCCATCGGGTGCCCGCCGATGAAGTAAAAGTCCTTGAAATCATGCGCACGCGCCGCCTGTGCGATGCTTGCCTTCGTGCTGCCCACATCGGTGATGATGCAGCCCTTTTTCAATGGCAGGGCGCTTAACCGGTCCAGGTATTCTTCAAGCATACCTACAGGAACGCACAAAAAAATGAAGTCCGCATCAAGTGCGGCTTCTTCCATGGACAGCGTCGCTGCGTCGACGACGCCGCGGCTTATATATTTGTCGGCCAATTCGGGGAGATGGGCATGGCCCACGACGGTTATGCCGGGCTTGCCTTTAAAGCAAAGCGCCAGCGAACCGCCGATCAGACCCACTCCAAATATAGCAATCTTCGTTGTATTCATGTTCCCTCACTCGTTTGTTCGCACTTACTGCACTTGGGCCTTATCTTCGCTCAATACCTGCTCCAATGCGTGAATAAATGCTTTATTTTGTTCCTCGGATCCAACGGTCACACGAACATGGTTCGGATACTTGCCGAATCCGGCGCGAACGATGATCCCCTTCTGAAGCAGCGATTGGAACATTTCCACCGCAGGCTTGCGCACATTGACCATAATAAAGTTGCCGTGCGCCGGGAAGTAATCGAGGCCCAGCCGGTTGAACTCGGCCTGGAGCTGCTTGATGCCCTCCGCGTTCGCGATGCGGCAGTTAGCCACGTATTCCTGATCACCAAGCGCCGCTTTGGCCGCTGCCTGGGCTGCCCGCGTCGTGTTGAACGGCTCGCGCACCCGGTTGATCAGCTGAATGACCTCAGGCTGAGCCACGCCGTAGCCGATCCGCAGGGAAGCCATGCCGTAGATCTTCGAGAACGTCCGAAGAACGACCAGGTTTGGATATTGGGATAGGAGCTTGCTTCCGTCCGGGTAGGAGAGGTCGGTTACATACTCGAAGTAAGCCTCATCCAGCACGACCATCACATTCGATGGAACTTGATCCAGGAAACCGGTCAATTCGGTTTCGGAGAGAATCGTTCCCGTCGGGTTGTTCGGGTTGCAGATCCACACGATCTTCGTTTTGCTGCTGAGCTTGGCGAGCATCGCTTCAAGATCATGCTTTCCGTCCACCAGCGGAACCTCGATGCTGACGGCCCCTTCGATGTCGGCGTTGCTTTTATACACGGAGAAGGTTTGATCCGCCATGATGGTCTCGTCGCCGGAAACCAAGAACGCGCGGCAGATCAGGGCGATGACTTCGTCCGAGCCGCAGCCGAAAATGATTTGCCCGGGCTCAACACCCAGGAAGCGGGCCACTTCAGCCGTAAGCTCCACCGCGCCTCCGTCCGGGTACAGACTGATGTTGTCGAGCTCGGCAAGCACCGCCTCCTTCACACGCGGCGAAGCGCCGTAAGGATTTTCGTTGGAAGCCAGCTTGATGACTTCGCTGAGACCAAGCTCCCGCTTGACTTCTTCAATCGGTTTGCCCGGCTCATAGACCGGAATGTTCACTATCTGGGATTTTGGTTTCACTGTATCCCCCCTCACTTTCAACTCAAGATTATGGTTTTAATTGTGCCACAAATTCACGGATTTGCAAAAGCCCCTGCTCATGCGTATCTCCGTCCTGCAGCAGCGGAATGGCTTCTTCGACCTTGCGGACGATGGCGCTGCCCACGACGACGCCGTCGCAGATCCGGGAAAAGCGCACCGCCTGCTCCCTGTTCGAAATACCGAAGCCGATCGCCACCGGAATGTCCGTATACTTCTTCACGCTGGCGATGAAATCTTCCACGCCTTCGTGGAAGCTTGCCCGCTCACCCGTTACGCCGAGCGAGGATACGCAGTAAATGAAGCCTCTGGCTCCTTCCACGATCGATTTGATCCGCTCATGGGAGGTCGGAGCCACCAGCGGCACGACATGAATATCCGAGCGTTCGGCCCGGGCACGCACGTCGGCTGACTCTTCGATCGGCAGGTCCGGAATGATGATGCCGCTGATCTCATGTGCTTTGACCTCTTCAAAAAAGCGATCCAGCCCGAACTGAAGCACCGGATTATAATAAGTAAACAGGATGAATGGCAGCTTCACCCCGGCCTTGCGCGCTCTAACCGCCGTTTCCATGCAGGTTTTGATCGTTACCTGATGCTTCAGCGCCCGCTCGGAAGCCCGCTGAATAACCGGGCCGTCGGCCAAGGGGTCTGAATAAGGCACGCCAAGCTCGATCATGTCGGCTCCGGCCGCTTCGAGACCGGCTATAATTTCAACCGACGTATCGGGATCCGGGTCCCCGATGGTCAGAAACGGAATCAGCGCCGTTTGATTCTCCTGTTTGAGACGGGCAAACGTTTGATCCATCAAATTCATGCCTGTTTACCTCCCGTATAAGCCATGATGGACTCCACGTCCTTGTCTCCACGTCCGGACAGGCAGATGACGACGATGTCGTCCTCACTGAGCCGCGGCGCCATCTTCACCACTTCAGCGATCGCATGTGCGGATTCCAGGGCCGGAATGATCCCTTCCGTCCGGCATAGCAGCTGAAGCGCGTCGAGCGCTTCCTGGTCCGTGATCGGAACGTATTGGGCGCGCTCAATATCCTTGAGGTAAGAGTGCTCCGGTCCGACTCCCGGATAATCCAGGCCGGCCGATATGGAGTGGGCTTCCTGAACCTGGCCGAAATCGTCCTGCAGGAGATAGCTCATGGAGCCTTGGAAGACGCCATGAGTGCCCTTGCTCATCGTCGCGGCGTGGAAGGCGGTCTCCACACCCTTACCAGCGGCCTCTACGCCGATCAACCGGACGTCCTTGTCTTCGATAAACGGATAGAACATGCCGATCGCATTGCTGCCGCCGCCGATGGCCGCGACAACATAGTCCGGCAAACGCCCTTCCGCCTCCTGGATTTGGCGGCGCGTCTCATCGCCGATAATCCGCTGGAAGTTGCGCACCATCATCGGATACGGATGCGGCCCTACGGCAGAGCCGAGGATGTAGAACGTATCGTCGACATGGCTGACCCAGTACCGCAGCGCCTCGTTGCCGGCGTCCTTCAGCGTGCGCGAACCGGACGTAACGGGTACGACTTCGGCGCCCAGCATCTGCATCCGGAATACGTTCAGCGCCTGCCGCTTCGTATCCTCTTCCCCCATGAACACCTTGCATTCCATGCCAAGGAGTGCGGCTACGGTTGCCGTTGCCACACCATGCTGGCCTGCTCCCGTCTCGGCAATGACCTTCGTCTTGCCCATTCGTTTGGCGAGGACGCCTTGTCCGAGCGCGTTGTTGATTTTATGGGCGCCGGTGTGATTGAGATCCTCCCGTTTCAGGTAGATCTTCGCCTTCCCCAAATGCTTGCTGAGACGCTCCGCATAGTACAGGGGCGTCTCACGGCCGGAGTACTGCTTAAGCAGATAGTTCAGCTCCTCCTGGAAGCTTGGGTCGTCCGAATATCGGTTGTATGACTCCTCGAGCTCGATCAGCGCGTTCATGAGCGTCTCGGGAACGAATCTTCCGCCAAACGGTCCGAAGCGTCCGTTCTTGTCTGGTAATTGTGTTGTCATGCCTGCTTCACCCTTCCCACAAATGCTGCGATTTTGTCTATATCCTTCACTCCGTCACTTTCCACGCCGCTGGAAACGTCTACGCCGTCCGGGCTGTACTTATCGATCAGCTCGGCCACGTTGGACGGCAGAAGTCCGCCGGCTACAAACAGCGGAATCCCTTGGGCTCTCGCCCAATCGCGGTATGCCGGTATCTCCTCCCAGGCAAACGTGCTTCCCGATCCTCCGCCATACACCGGATCGAATGTATCAAGCAGCAGGCCATCGATCACGCCTGCGTATAGTTCATGATTTATAGATGCTTCAGAATTCTCATTAAGGGATTGAACCGATAAGACCTTGAATACCCGGGTCCCCAAGCGCTCCTTGACCTCCCGGCAAAATTGCGGGCTTTCCTGTCCATGGAGCTGAACGACGTCAAGCTGTGCCTCCTTCACGATCGCGGCAAGCTCTTCCAGTTCCGGGTTGACGAACACGCCGACGCTTTGCGGAATTTCGGGCGTCTTCCACGCCTTCAGCTGCGCTGCAAGCAGGGCAGCCTGCTCAGGCGTTACCCGGCGCCGGCTCGGTGCGAATACGAATCCGATATAATCCACAGGCAAGTTTACCATTGATTTTAGCACTTCAACGTCCTGAAGTCCACAAATTTTTACCGCCGTCTCACCCACGATGCTTCACTTCTTCCCCGGATAAGATCGGCCCCATCAAGTCACGGACCGCCTCCGCGATGTCATCCCGGCGCATGAAATACTCTCCGATCAGCACGCCGCTTGCTCCCGCCTGCTCCAAATACGCCATATCTTCTTTGCCGGCGATACCGCTCTCACTGATGACCGGAATCCCTTGTGGAATCAGCTCCCGAAGCTTTGCCGTTGCCTCCAGGGAAGTCTCGAACGTATGCAGATTCCGGTTGTTGATCCCGATCAGCGCTCCTTGGTGCAGATCCGCTCCGAGGCCAAGCACGGCTTCGAGCTCTTCCCGGCTGTGAACCTCAATCAGGGCGTCGAGCCCGAGCGCACCCGCCCGCTGCAGGTAAGCGGCGATTTGATCGGGCTCCAGAATCGCCGCGATCAGCAGCACCGCGTCCGCACCGAGGAGGCGGGCTTCATAAATTTGCCGCTCGTCGATGATGAAATCCTTCCGCAGCAGCGGCAGGTTCACCGCGGCGCGCACATCGCGCAAATACTGCCCGCTCCCCTGGAAGTATTCCACGTCCGTCAAAACTGACAGGCAGTCGGCCCCTGCCGCTTCATAAGCCTGGGCGATTCGCACCGGATGAAAATCCGGACGGATGAGACCCTTGGAAGGCGACGCCTTCTTCACCTCGGCGATCAGCCCCATGCTCCGCTTGCGTCCTGCAGTCAGCGCCTTGTGGAACCCTTTGGTCGCGGGCATCGCCGCGATTTGGCGCTCCGCTTCCGCAAGTGAAAAATGCTCGGCGAGTCGGGCCACCTCGGTCCGTTTGGTTTGTACGATTTTATCAAGATACATAGCTCAGCTCTCCTGTCATTTGGATCAGTTGCTCAAGTTTGGCCGATGCGCTGCCGTTGTCGATGGCTCGGGCTGCCGCCTGTACGCCTTCCGCGATGCTGTCCGCAAGGCCTGCGACATAGATACATGCCCCCGCGTTGGCCAGCACGATGTCGCGGTACGGGCTCTTCTCGCCTGCCAGCACCGAACGGATAATGGCGGCATTCTGCACCGCATCGCCGCCCAGAACGGCTTCAAGCGGGTGGACGTCCAACCCGAGATCGTGCGGGTGAATCTGATAGGTCCGCACTTCGCCGTGACGCAGTTCGGAAATTTGCGTCGGCCCCGAGATGCTGATTTCGTCCAGCCCTTCCAGGCTGGTCACAACGAGCGCCCGTTTGGAGCCGAGCTCCTTCAGCACGTTTGCGATCGTTTCGGTCTTGTTCCGGTCGTAGATTCCCAGCAGCTGACGGTCGGCTCCGGCCGGATTCGTCAGCGGTCCCAGCATATTAAATACCGTCCGCACGCCGAGCTCCTTGCGCGGAGCGGCTGCATGCTTCATGGACGGATGGTAGATTTGGGCGAACAGGAAGCAGATGCCGATTTCCTCGAGGCACCGTTTAGCCTGTTCACTGCTCAAGTGAATGTTAACGCCGAGCGCCTCCAGCACATCGGCGCTGCCCGCGCGGCCGGAGGCCGAGCGGTTGCCGTGTTTAGCCACCCGGACCGAAACGGAAGAAGAAATAATCGCCGAGACGGTGGAAATGTTGAATTTGTGGATCCCCGATCCGCCCGTTCCGCAGGTATCCAGCAGCCTTGCGTTATCGGTCGCTACATGGCTCGCGACGCTTCTCATCGCTTCGGCAAAGCCCGTGATTTCCTCCACGGTCTCCCCCTTGATCCGCAGCGCCGTCAGCAGCGCCCCGATCTGGGAAGATGTCGCCGCTCCTTCCATGATGCACTGCATCAGTCCGCGGGCTTCCTCCCTTGAAAGATCCGCGCCTCCGATCAATTGTGACAAACTCGCATGTATCAATTCGCTTGCGCTCATGCTCTTTCCTCTCCTTTCCAGTCCATTAAGGTGTATATTCAAAGAAATAATCCTGATTGGTCACTTCCCGCTCCTGTTTGATCGGCGGGAACATCGCTTCCGCTGTCCGGATCGATTTCAGGAGCGCTTTGGCTTTGTTTACCGTCTCCTCATACTCTTTCTCCGGAACGGAGTCCCACACGATGCCTGCTCCCGCCTGCACGTAAGCCTTTCCCTTGCGGAATATGATCGTCCGGATCGTAATACAGGAGTCCATGTTGGCGTTAAATCCCAGATACCCGATGGCACCGGCATAAGCGCCGCGCGCCTCCCGCTCCATCTCAGCGATGATCTCCATCGCTCTCAGCTTCGGTGCTCCGGACACCGTTCCCGCCGGCAGGCAGGACAGAAAGGCATCGAAGAAATCTTTGTCGTCCCGCAGCGTCCCCGACACATTCGAAACCATGTGCATCACATGCGAATACTTCTCAATTTCCATAAAGCTGTCGCATTTCACGGTGCCGAACGCCGACACCCTGCCAAGATCGTTGCGTCCCAAATCCACGAGCATCAAATGCTCGGCGCGCTCCTTCTCGTCGGCGAGCAGCTCGGCAGCAAGGCGGCTGTCTTCGGCCTCATCGGCTCCCCGCGGCCGCGTGCCGGCGATCGGCCGGGTGCTGACCCGGTTGCCGTCGACCTTGACCAGCGCCTCGGGTGAGGTGCCGACAATGATTTCTTCATGCATTTTCAAATAATACATATAAGGCGAAGGATTCAGTGTTCTCAGCACCCGGTACACATGCAGCGGGGACACCTCCGTCTCGATATGAAAGCGCTGGGACAGCACCACCTGAAAAATGTCCCCTGCGCGAATATACTCCTGCGCTTGGCGAACGTTCGCCATATACTGCTCCTTGGTCATGTTCGACTTGATTTCGCCGAGGTCGATATCCACCGGAATGCTGCGGCCGTTGACATTCTCTCGCGGGCCCTGCTCTTGCAGCTGCCCCGCGATCTCCTCCAGCCTGCGGTCCACCTCGTCATACGTTTTGCGGATCGCTTCGTCGTTGTCCCCTTCCTTTACATGCACGTTGCCGACCAGCAAAATTTGCTGCTTCACATGATCGAACACGATGACCGTGTCGCAGAACATGAAGCGGATGTCGTCCATCCCCAGATCGTCGACCTGATGCGCGGGAAGCTTCTCGTAATACTGCAGCAGATCGTATCCGAAGAAGCCGATCGCTCCTCCCGTGAATGGAGGAAGATCATCGAGTTTCGGGCTTCGATACGTGCGAAGCAGCGCTTTGAGCTCCTCAACAGGCTTCCCTTTCATGAGCTGCTTCTGTCCGCCCTGCTCCAGCACGATTTCCCCCTTCTTGCCGGAGATCATCATGAACGGGTCCGTCCCGATAAACGAATAACGGGCCCACTGGCTTCCTCCCTCTACACTTTCAAGCAGAAATGCGCATTCCCGCTGGGCATAGCGCTGAAATATACGGATTGGCGTTTCCATATCGGCCAGCAGCCGCTTGACGACCGGGATCAGATTGTACTGTCCGGCCAGGGCGATGACCTGCTCTTTACTAGGATTCAACATCGTGTACCCTCCTTCGATTGATCAGGACTTTGTTGAGCAGCAGACTCGAAAGCAACAAAAAAACCTCTACGGAGTAGAGGTTTGGATTTCAATAAGTATATGAAAGAGTCCGACAGCATGAACCGCATCAGCATTCACCCGTTCCCTAATACAAGGAAACGCCTTGACTGCCTCAGCACGGACATGTTGACGAAATATATGTGCAACCTTATGGACTCTGCTCTTCTATACTTAACTCATCTCATCTAAACTCTACTCATCTCAACTACCTACACTATACAGGAACATTCCCTGTTATGGCAACCATGTTTTTCAAATCAGGCTTTGGGTGCGGCCAAATCCGGGCGCAGCTTCTTCGCTTCATTCAGGTAGACGTGGTTGATCTCTGCCTGGCCCTTCTCGGTATTGACCGTCACCATAAGACGGATGCAGCGCGGCAGGCTTCCCTTGACAGGCACCTCCATCGAACACATCAGCGGTACAAGCTCCCAGCCTTCCAGCTGGCGGATCGCTTTGGCCGGAAACGTTGCATCCAGATCTTGGGTCAGCGTAATCCAGATGCTGCAAATGTCTTCCGGATTGATCTCGTTGCGGTCGGCAATTTCCTTCATCAAACGAAGGGTTTCATCCAGAATTTCCTGTTCGTCGTTGCGGGTTACTGTTGTTGCTCCCCGTATTCCCCGGTTATACATGCTCAGGCTCCTTTCTTCTCAGCTCTTCGATCACTTCGCGGACCAGAGCCTCCGGAATGTCTTTCACAATGCTGACCTCCCCGATCCGATCCGGGACGATAAACACCATGGTGCCTTCCGTAAATTTCTTGTCATGCTTCATCGCCTCGATCAGCTCATCCGTGGACAAGTGCTCCGGCAGTACGACCGGAAGTTTCAGTGCCTTCAGCATGGACACCGTTTCCGGATAGATGGAGGCATCGCGTCCTAGTTTGACAGCCAGCATTGCTGAGCCCGCCATCCCGATGGAAATCGCCTCACCGTGCAAAAATTCCCCATAGCCCCCAACCGCTTCAATCGCATGGCCAATCGTATGGCCCAGATTCAAAATGGCGCGCAGGCCGCCCTCGCGTTCATCGGCCGATACGACATCGGCCTTGATGGAGCAGCCGCGTTCCAATCCGTACGCCAGCGCCTCCCGGTCCAGGGACAGCAGCTCAGACGCGTGGTCGCGGCACCAGCCGGCAAACTCCGCATCCCGGATCAGACCGTGCTTGACCATCTCGGCAAGACCGGCGGATACTTCGCGTGCCGGGAGCGTCTGCAGCGTATCCATGTCGTATAGCACCAGCTCGGGTTGATGGAAGGCGCCGATCATGTTTTTGGCGAGCCGGTGGTTGACGGCTACCTTCCCGCCGACACTGCTGTCATGCGCCAGAATCGTGGTCGGAATCTGCACGAACTTGACGCCGCGCATATATGTAGCAGCCACGAAGCCGGCAAGGTCTCCGACTACGCCTCCGCCGAGTGCCAGAACAGCCGAGCTGCGATCCAGACCGCCCTGGATGGCCGTTGTCATCACTTCTTCATACACCGTGAGGGACTTGGACGTTTCCCCCGATTTGACGATCGAGACGACCGCTGTATATCCCCTGCTTTCCAGACTTTGTTTGAGGGTGTCCAGATGGCGGGCCGCAACCTGCTCATCCGTGACGATCAGATGCGTGCTTTTCTTGGTCAGCCCATGCTTCTCCAGATAACTTCCCGTTTCGGGAAGAAGGCCCGGGCCAATATAGATCGGATACGAACGGTCGCCAAGCTCCACTTGTACGGTTCTCATCATTAGTACCTCTCCACTTGGGCAAGGTAATTTTCATAGTTGGCTTTGATTTCGTCCATGGAATCGCCGCCGAACTTCTCCAGGAACGCCTTGGCGATTTCCCATGCGACCACATGCTCCATCACCACGCTCGCCGCCGGAACGGCGCAGGCGTCCGAACGCTCTACCTGAGCGGTGTACGGCTCTTTCGTGTCAATATCCACGGTCTGCAGCGGTTTGTACAGCGTCGGGATCGGCTTCATCACGCCCCGGACGACAACTGGCATGCCGTTGGTCATGCCGCCCTCAAAGCCGCCCAGGCGGTTGCTGGCCCGGGTATATCCCTTGCCTTCCACGTACAGGATCTCGTCGTGAACCTGGGATCCGCGCAGCACGCCGGCCTCAAACCCGATGCCGATCTCGACGCCTTTGAACGCGTTGATCGACATGACCGCCTGAGCGATCCGTCCGTCCAGCTTGCGGTCGTACTGCACATAACTTCCGAGACCGACCGGTACGCCCTCAACGACGCACTCCACGATCCCCCCGATGGAATCGCCTTCTTTCTTGATTTCATCGATGTAGGCTTCCATCTTCGCTTCCGTCTCAGGATCCACCACCCGAACCGAAGAAGCCTCGGTGCGTTCGATCAGTTCGTCGACGCTCAGGTTGTTGGCCGGCGCTTCAATCTCGCCGATCCGGATCACCTGACCGGCAATTTTGATGCCGAAAGCTTCGAGAAACTGGCGGGCGATCGCCCCGCAGGCAACGCGTGCCGCCGTCTCGCGCGCACTGGAGCGCTCCAGCACGTTCCGCAGGTCTTTATGGTTGTATTTCAGGCCGCCGTTCAGGTCGGCATGTCCCGGGCGGGGACGGTGAACGCGGCGTTTCTCTTCATCCGACCCTTCGATCGGCTCCACGTTCATGATGCTGCTCCAGCTCGCCCAGTCCTTGTTCTCGACCACGAGGGCAACGGGCGCTCCCGTCGTATAACCGTGCCGGACACCGCCTACAATATTCGCCGTATCCTTCTCGATTTGCATGCGGCGCCCGCGTCCATGCCCCTTCTGTCTGCGTGCAAGCTGAAAATTGATGGCTTCAAAGTCCAGTTTCAACTGGCTCGGTAATCCTTCGATAATGGCCGTGAGTTGAGGTCCGTGCGTCTCTCCCGCCGTTAAGTAGCGTATACTCATGGTGCTTTCCCCCTTTAAACTGTTAAACATTAACTGGCTAAAATCCGCAGATATCTTTTGCCATTATAGTATAGGTGCCACGCTTTGACAAGAAACCCCTACAGCTATATACAATGTGCTAAAAGCTAGGGAAAACACTTCGGCTGTATTGAAGATGGATCAAGGAGTAGCTTGGTTCATATTAGCCCGTTATATTGAAATCCCACGATCAAGGCCAGCTGTTCGTTCGTTAACAACTTCAGTCCTTTGCATGGGGGCACCCGAAAGAATAGCCCCGTTACCAAACACAAAAAAGCACCCCCTTTCCTAGTGAAAGAGCGGTGCTTATTAGCGCCAGCTTCCGCCTGCCTACCGGCTGACCGGCTGACTGCTTCGCTGTGTATTCTTCTGACCTTCCAGGGAATCCTGTACCAGGCGGCTCAGCTGGACGCTCTCAATGCCCAGAATCTGTCCGCATTCCTGAATGGTAATAAACCCGCGCTGATACGCGGTAATTACCTTTCGTTTGTCCATGATGTGCAAACCTCCGCTTTGTCTGATGCCGTAATATAATCGTAGTATCGCAAAGAGAAGGTTTGAATATACCTTGACACCTTAAGCGTCGGCCTTTTTCCGGTAAAAAAAGGTTTCGGTCGGCTCGAGGCCGTACTGGCCGGGCGTAAAAATTTGCTCGGTGCTCCCCACAAAAAGATATCCCCCGGGACGCAGGGCAGCGGCAAATTTATGGTAAAGCTTGGTTTTGGCTTCTTCAGTAAAATAAATCATTACATTCCGGCAGACGATCAGATCATGATTCTGCTCAAACGTGTCGGTCAGCAGATTCTGCTTACGGAATTGGACGTTTGCCTTGAGCCCTTCGCTGAACTTGTACATCGGACCTTCCTGGGAAAAATACCGGGCCGCGACTTCCTTCGGCACGTCCTTCAGCGAACGCTCGAGGTACAAGCCCTGTTTCGCTTTGGCCAGCGCGCCCTCATCGATATCGGTGGCGACCAGCGTACTCGTCTGCAGCAGCCCTTTGCCGTCCAAAATCATGGCCAGCGTATAGGGCTCCTCGCCCGTGGAACATGCGGCGCTCCACACCTTAAGCCTGGATCGCGCACCTGCGGTCAGCTCCGGAAGGATCACATCGCGCAGCACTTCCCAGCGGTTCGGGTTGCGCCAAAATTCTGAGACGTTGATCGTCATCCGGTCCAGAAACTCATGAAACAAGCGCTTATCCTTTTGCAGCGCCTCGAAAAATTCCGCAAAACTGCTGTATCCGTTCTTTACCCTGAGCGTCGTCAGCCGCCGCTTCATTTGGGCTTCCTTATAGTCCGAAAGGTCGATTCCCGTGCTTCGCTTAATATTCTGGATAAACCCTATGTAATCCGGGTCGGGCGTCCCTGGCTCTTCCGACGCGCCGCTATTATATAAAACAGGCTTTACATCCACGGCGTAATGCTGCGGTCGTAATCCACCAGTTCATGCGCTTCGAAGAAATTGGCGATTTCGCGTGCGCTGCTCTCCGGTGAATCCGAGCCGTGAATCAGATTATGGGGCGTATGGGAAGCGTAGTCCCCGCGGATGGTGCCCGGCAGAGCCTCCGTGACTTCTGTTTTGCCCATCAGAATGCGGGACAATTGAATAATGTTATCCCCTTCCCATACCATGGCGAACACAGGGCCGGACGTGATGAACTTTACCAGATTGTCATAAAAGTCCTTGCCCTCATGCTCCGCGTAATGACGCTTGGCCTGCTCGTCCGACACCTGCACCAGCTTGCCGGCCACCATTTTGAAACCTTTGTCTTCCAATCTGCCGATAATTTTACCGATTAAACCACGCTGCACTCCATCAGGCTTGATCATTAAAAAAGTTCGCTGCATAAACTCACTCTCCATTTCCTCAAGTCATTGCGAATGTTGTACATAGTTATGATTTGTATTGTAAACAGAAAGTCGGATCAGCGGAAGTATCAATACGAACGTTTGGTCACAAAATGGGCGATATCGCGCAAATTTTTCTTCGTCCGCTGGTTCGGAAGCCGGTCGAGCGCCTCCAGCGCCTTGTTGATATAACGGGTAGCCAGCTCCTCCGCCCGGGCGATTCCCGTGCTGGATTTGATGAGCGAAACCGCTGCGGAAACGTCGCATTCCCCGTTCTGTTCCCGGATGACGGCGATCTCCTTCAGCAGAGGTTCCCGAACCGCTTCGTCCTCCAGGGCATACAGCACAGGCAGCGTAATGTTGCCCTGCCGGATATCGCTTCCAGGCGGTTTGCCGATTTGTTTCTCCGTTCCGCACAGATCCAGGAGATCGTCCTGAATCTGGAATGCCATCCCTACGTTGTAGCCGTAGCGGTAGAGCAGGTTGCCTACCTTCGGCTCCGCGTCAGCCGCTACGGCTCCCAGCTGGCAGCTGATCGCGATCAGAAGGGCGGTTTTGCGCCGGATACGGAGAAGGTAACGACGGATGCTCTGTTCCGTATTGAAGAAGTCCCGGATTTGCTCCATTTCCCCGATGGACATCTCGACCATCGCTTTGGAGAGGATTTGATGAATCTTCGGGTTCTCCAGCTTGGTGGCCAGCAGCAGCGCCCGGGCGTATATATAGTCCCCCGTATACATCGCGATTTTATTATCCCACTTGGACTTGACGGTCAATTGACCGCGGCGCGTCTCGGCGTCGTCAATGACGTCGTCGTGCACCAAGGAAGCCATGTGGATCAGCTCCAGGGGAACGGCCACATGCTTCAGCTTGTCCAGGTCATAGCTGCCGAACTTGCCGCCCATCAGCACAAACACCGGGCGCAGCCGCTTGCCGCCTGCCTTCAGCAGGTGCATGGACGTCTCGTTCAGCAGCTCGTGATCGCCCTCAATGCTGCGAAAGAGCTCTTGTTCGATTTGATTCATATCTTTTTTCAGTAAGCCGAATATGTCTAATCTCTTCATTCCTTCACCCGTATCAGCGTAATGTTACTCCGCATTTCCCTGTCCGTTCATGTTCAAATCATCGGCTTGAGCATGGCCCGCATAGCAGAAACAAAGAGCACTGGCGTTCTTCCATTCATTTTCATCTTATTTAAATCATAGCATACAATTCGTGCTGCACGAATGGGTTTGGAGGACTGTCTATTCTTTGGTACCGGACTCTGCAGCTTTGGCCTGTCCGGCCAGCCCGCCGTCCCAACGCCTGAACAGCTCATGCTCGATCCGCATCATGTCAAGCACCTTTCCCACCTGGAAATCGATCAAATCTTCGATCGTCCGGGGATGAAAGTAAAAAGCCGGCATCGCCGGAATCATCTTCACTCCGAGCCTGGCGAGCTTCAGCATATTTTCCAGGTGAATGGCATGTAGCGGCGTCTCACGGGGCACCAAAATCAGCGGCCTGCCTTCTTTCAGCATGACGTCTGCAGCGCGGGTCATCAAATTGTCGGACGATCCGTTAGCTACAGCGGACAGTGTCCCCATCGAGCACGGCGCAATCACCATGCCCTCCACCTTATAGGAGCCGCTGGCAATCGTTGCTCCGATATCCGCCACCGGATGGTAATAGACGCTGCCCGGATGGCCGCCGAATTTTTCGCTTAGCACAAGCTCCCTTTGAGCTGTTTTCCAGCCGAGCTCCTCGCCAAGCACCCGCCAGCCTGCATTTGAGACGACGATGTGTACGTCATAGCCCTGCTTTAGCAGAACCTCCGTTAACCGAACCCCATACACCGAACCGCTGGCGCCGGTAATCCCGACGACCCAGCTTCTTCTCTTGTTCTCCGTCTGCGTCACAAGTACTGCACCACCAAATCAATCAGGGTGAATACGAATACGAGAATGCTGAGGACGCTGTTCATCGTAAAGAAGGCGACCTGCAGCTTGCTCATGTCATTCGGGGACAAAATAAAATGCTCGTAGAAGAGAATAATATAGGCGATCAGCATTCCGGCAAAATACCACCAGCTCAGCTCGGTCGTAAAGAACAGGATAACGAATCCGATTGCGGTAATGAAATGAAAATACCGTGCGATGAGCAGCGACTTGCGGACGCCAAAGCGCGCCGGAATGGAGTACAAGCCTTCCTTCCGGTCAAAATCGATATCCTGGATCGCATAAATGATATCAAAGCCGGCGGTCCAGAAAGCGACCGAGAAGTATAGCACGATGGACGGCCAGTCGATTTCGTTGGTCACAGCCACCCAGCCGCCGAGCGGGGCCAGCGCGATCGTTAAGCCGAGCACGATATGGCACAGCCAGGTAAACCGTTTCGTGTAGGAATAAATGACGAGAAAAAACACGGCGATCGGAAGCAGTTTGAGCGCCAGCGGAGACAGCTCATAGGCCGCCCACAGCAGAAGCAGGAAGCAAACGACCGTAAACAGGATCACTTCCGCGCTCTTCAGCAGCCCTGCCGGAATGGCCCGGTTCGCCGTCCGCGGATTTTTCTTGTCGATCACCTGATCGATCATCCGGTTCAGGCCGAAGGCCGCGCTCCTGGCCCCGAACATAGCTAACAGGACCCAGCCGATCTGGGCCCATGATGGAAGGTGACCGTTTACGACGACCGATCCGAGGATCGCGCCCATAAACGCAAAAGGTAACGCAAATAATGTGTGCTCAATTTTGATCATTTCTAGAAAAATGCCGATTTTCTTAAACATGCCGATTCTCCTTGATCCCAATATGTAATGCTGCGACGCCGCCAGTTAGGGGATAGGCTTCGACATTCTGAAGACCGATGCTGCGGAAAATGCTTGCCAGTTCCTCTCTTCCCGGGAAAAGAGCCAACGATTCCGGCAGCCATTTGTACTGCTCATATCTTTTGGCCAATACCTTTCCGAGTCCAGGCAGTATATACTTGAAATAAGAATAATAAATTCCTTTGAAAGGCTGCCACGTCGGCTTGGACACCTCCAGGCATACAACCATGCCCCCAGGCTTGACGACCCTCTGCATTTCTTTCAGCACCTGCACCAGGTCAGGCACGTTCCGCAGACCAAAGCCGATGGTGGCGTAGTCAAAACGGTTATCCTCAAACGGCAAATTCATGGCATCCCCCTGAACCAGCGTAATCTGATCCTCGAGGTGTCTCGCCTTGATTTTGTCCATGCCGACCTTCAGCATGTTTGGGCTGAAATCGAGGCCGACCATCTGCCCCGTGCCGCTGGCTTCCGCCATGCTCAACGTCCAGTCGCAAGTCCCGCAGCACAGATCAACCGCCGTATCTCCGGGTTTCATCGCCATTTTCTTCATCGTGAACTTCCGCCAAGCCTTGTGCCTGCGAAAGCTTATAATATCGTTCATCACATCGTACTTCGGTGCAATGCTCTCAAAAACGGATTGGACATGTGAGTATTTGTTTTCCGTCTTCGTGTCCCGTTCACTCATGCTGGTATTCATCCTCTCGCCAATCCCTCCCCTACTGCGGATCCCGGTGTGTTAAGCTGACGAAGGAACGGGTCAAGCACCTGTCCGATCTCCCGGAACATTCCGTCTCCCTTAACCATTTTCAGGATGGACTGCACGCTGTTCACCGCCTGCTGCAGCTTATCCGCCAAATGTTCTCCGGCCTTATACTTAAGCAGCATCTTCTTCCAGTCTTTCGGCTCAACCCGGTTTTCCTTCAAGGCGAGCTTGTCTTCATCCGAAGCCACATCCAGGATGTGCCAGAACGAATAGCTGTACAAGAATGGCTCCGAGCCTGAGCTCAACTGCATTTCACGGACGACCGTTTCGCATTCGCTGAAGCCGCGGAGAAGCGATTTCCATAGTTCCTTTAACGAGTCATCCAGAAAAGGGGTAAAAGAAAGAAACAGCTGCATATTCAGCTGTACCCGTTGCCGTAAGTATTCCTCCGCTGACAGGAGAAGGCTTTTCATTTTGCCGTACAGATTCATTTTCAAAATATTCACATCGCAAATGGCCGCGCTCAGCATAGATACGGCCTCGATTTGCCCCTTCTGGGACAGAAGCTGATAGAACCGGCTGCTGAAATAGTCTCCCGCGAGCACTTTAAGCTGACGGGAACGCATTTCTCCCTCGTTCTGTTTGCCCTGGATGGTGTCGATCGTTTCATGCGTGTCAATACCCATCTGAACGAGCGACGTGACAAGCGCCAGCAGCTCTGTATGCACGGAAGGCTTGCGGCTTCCCTGGTTCAGAAAAATATATAGAAGATGAACACGGGCATCCGGATAGGGCGGCAGCTCCGTATGGGTTTGGATCATGTCGTAATCGACATATTTCTTTGCTAGTTGGGGTATGCGGTACGGTTTCATCGTCAGCCTCCGAGCCTATAACTTTCTCACTTCTATGTCGTCTGTTGCGAGCAAGAACTTTTGTTCACAATCTTTTTTATTATAGCACAACTTGTCAGACCACGCACAGTATGCTTACTTCTTTTTACCCGTTTTCCTGCGGATCGAACCGGTCTCTCCACAGTTTCGTTTCGGTGAGGTGGAATCGGGCTTTGATGTCGTCCGCAAGCGGGCCTTCTCCCGCTTCACCAAGCGCCTGTTTCAGCTCCGGACTCCACTCCGTCCGCCGGACATCGGCAGCAAGCAGCAGATGCCGTGTGCCGAGCCATTTATCTTCTGCGACGAGCCGAAGGAGAATCTGGTCGACATTGGAAGTGCCGTCAAAGCTAAATGTGAGGATCTCGGCGATATTCGAATAGATTTCAGACACGGACACCTCCGGTGTGGCCACCTTCAGGTCAACCGTCAGCACGTGGGATTCCCACTCCACCTTGCGGATCGGCAGCGTCAGGGGAAGGCTGTCCAGCGCATCCACGATATTCGCATTGTCGAGCGTCCAGCCCGATTGGGGATGAAACGCGGCCAAAGCCCGGCTTTCCCGGGCAAATGTGTGCTCCGCATGATACAGCGCAGGCAGGATGAGGACCGAGCCCAGCGTAACGGCAAGCACCAGGCCAGGAATGAAAAATCGTTTCAAGTACAGCCCTCCCATCGTCATAGTATCCCTTAGTTTCGTCCGGACACGTGCTGTCCATACCTCATTCTACAACGAAAAAAAGCAGGCTATGCCTGCGTTTGTACAGATTGCGCTTAAGGTAATTTGCCATCCCCTGACCAGCAGCTAATTTGCATTCAAGAGCTGTTTTTTTGAGCTCCCTGCTATTAGCTGTCGCTTTCGAGACTTCCGTGTTTCGTCCACACTTCGGCTTTGCCGCGGATTTTAATGGCGGAGGTATGGTCCGTAAACTGGGCGATCAGCACTTCGCCTTTGTCCAGCTTCTCCGTGTGATGAAACCGGGTATCCTGGCCTCGGGTCAGTCCAATGACCTGCACCCCTTGATCCTTCGCCTTGATCACGATAAAATCGCTGTTCCCCGTATTCCCTTTATTTTCCATGAGTGTATCCTCCTTTTTTCAGCGAGCCTTACACACAGCGTATAATTATTTTAAAATCCTCTGGCTATACTACCCAATGTAATAAAGTCCAAGGAGTTGAGAACATGCAATATGAACCGGCGCCCCTGCGGGAAGGGCAAGTTTCCAAGCTTCGCGAATATGAGCAGCAGCTGAGCCAGCTGACGGGTTCTCCCGTCATCCTGATCGCCTATTCGGAAAAGGATGTCAACGGCAATCCTCTTGAAGGAGATGTCAGCCCTACAGAAAAGAAAAGGCCGTGAACGAGCGTCACGGTCCTCTTCTTGCGTATGGAATATGTAGAAATCTTATTTAATTCCGTCTTTGAGCGCTTTACCAGGCTTGAAAGCCGGAATTTTGCTCGAAGGGATTTCGATTTCTTCACCGGTTTGCGGGTTGCGGCCTTTACGTGCGGAACGCTCGCGCACTTCAAAGTTACCAAATCCAACGAGTTGGACTTTGTCCCCGTTTTGCAGAGCCTGTGCGATGGATTCGAATACAGCGTCAACCGCTTTCGTCGCATCCTTCTTGGACAGTTCTGTCGTTTCAGCTACTTGGGAAATCAGTTCGGACTTGTTCACTATCATTTCACCTCCCAAAATAATAAATCGATGTTATCAATCTTTCCGTTTTGCCGTAAAATATACGTTCATCTGTGAGATTTACAGATAGAATCGCCATATAGACCGTATTCAGCCGCAGGCGCGGAACAAACTTATAGTAATACAGCAACCGCAGAATTTCAAGAGTTTTACGTTCGCGAGCGGTTTAAAACGTAAAAAGTGACGGCAAGAGCGAGGACAAGAACGATCCCTTTGACGATATCATGTGTAAAATACTGCAAATTCATCATGGTCAATCCGTTAACCAGTACCCCGATCAATACCGACCCGATAAACGTGCCGATCACGTTGGGCTTGCCGGCGCCGAAGACCGAAAAACCGACGAACACGGCCGCCACGGATTCCATCAAGAGCGGCGATCCCGCGTCGATTTGACCGGATCCGACCCGGGAGGCGTAAATAATCCCTCCGATCGCGGCGAACACGCCGGAAGCGACGTACGCCAGCGTACGCACCCTTTTCACCTTGATCCCTGACAGGCGCGCTGCTTCCTCATTACCGCCCGTGACGTACATTTGACGGCCGTATTTGGTCCGCGTCAGGAAAATATGCACAAGCGCCACAGCGATAATGAGGAGGACGGCCGAAATCGGAATGCCGAACCATTTGCCCTGTCCAAGCTGCAGAAAGGCGGCGCTCATCTCGCCGGGGGCTTTGGTGCCGTCCGGGAATTCCATATGGTTGTAAATCGTATAACCCGCAGCATACGTTTTGTGAATCCCGCCAACGATGTACATCACAGCAAGGGTCGCCAGAAGATCCGGAATCCGCAGCTTGACGATCAGGAATGCGTTAACGAGCCCGATGACGGCACCCAGGATGAGCGGCACGATGATGACGACCCACAGCGGCTGCTCATACCATATCATCAGCGACGCTGCGCCTACGGTGGTCAGCGACACGGTTGAGCCTACTGACAGGTCAAAGCCGTCCACGACCAGCGACAAGGTCACCCCAATCGCCACAAAGGTCACGATCGTGATCGAGCCCAGAATGTCGGTCAGGTTCCCGTACGTGAAGAAATAAGGCAGTCTGAACGAAAAAAATGCAATAACCCCGATGATAACGACAACCGCCCCGTACCGGAACGCCAAGTTTAACAGTTTATCCTTCATGGTCTTCCTCCAAGCCTCCGCTCGCATAATATAGGAGCTGGGCTTGCGTCGCTTCTCCCCGAGCAAATACTTTGCTGATGGTTCCGCCGCTCATGACGGCGATCCGGTCGCCGATTCCCAGTCCTTCTGCCAATTCGCAGGTAAAATACAAAATGCCCTTGCCGGCATCCGCCAAATCTCCGATGATGCGGAATATATCGCTTTTCGCGCCGATATCGACCCCTTTGGTCGGTTCGTCAAAAATAAAAACTTCCGCCCCGCTGTCCAGCCATTTGCCGATCGCCAGCTTCTGCTGGTTGCCGCCGCTCAGGAACTTGACCAGTTGGCTGCCGGAGGCGGCCTTGACCCCAAGGGCGCCGACCATTTTGGCGGATAAAGCCTTCTCCTTCTTCCGCGAGATGAACCCCAGCCTGCTGACTTGGTTCAGCACCGGTATGGACAGGTTTAAATCCACCGATTCGTGGATAAAGATCCCCTCTTTCCGGCGCTCCTCCGGGATGGAGACGATTCCCGCAGATACCGCGTCCGCCGGCTGCTTAAGCGACAGCTTCTTTCCTTTCAGATGGATGCTGCCTTCGTCCGGCTGATCCGCACCGCTCAGGATCCGGGCCAGTTCGGTTTTGCCGGCGCCTACCAGGCCGACTACAGCTACAATTTCACCGCGGCGGACCTCAAGATCCGCGCCCCGCACCTTGTGTCCGCGCTTGACGCCTTCGGCCTGAAGGAGCACGTCCCCGATCACGGTATCCTTTTTCGGAAACTCTTCTTCAAACGTTTTGCCGAGCATGTGCCCGATTATGCCTTCCCCGGTGATTTCCTGTGTCCGGCCGGTGTAAACCTTCCTTCCGTCACGCATCACGGTAACCATATCACTGTGCTCCAGCACTTCCGGCAGGCGGTGTGTAATAAAAATGCACGCCACACCGGCGTCCTTCAGCGAGTGCATCATCCGGAAAAAAGCCTCGCATTCGCTGTCGCTCAGCGGAGCGGTCGGCTCGTCGAAAATAATCACCTTGGCGTCCTGTGACAAAATGCGGGCCAGCAGGACAATCTGTTTTTGCGCAAGCGACAGCTCGTACACCTTTTTATGAATGTCTATACTGTCATCCAGCCTGGATAAAATCGCCTTGACCTGTTTGTCCATAGACCGGTAATTGACCCACATGCTACCTTGGCCCGAAGACAAGGCGTCCAGCATGACGTTCTCGGCGACGCTCAGCTGCGGGACGAGGGCCGAATCGACCTCCTGATACACGCAGTGAATGCCGTGCTGCTTGGCCGTGGCCGGAGAGGTGATGTGCAGCTCCGTGCCGTTTGCCGCAATGCGTCCGCTGTCCGGCTGATAAGCGCCCGACAGAATCTTCATCAACGTGCTCTTACCGGCTCCGTTGGCACCGAGCAGCGCATGAATCTGGCCTCCTCGAACCGTAAAATCCACCGCATGCAGCGCAGGAACGCCGCCAAATTGTTTGCCGATTCCGCTCATTTCCAGCTGAAATGATGATGTCACACGGCATTCCTCCTTCAATAATGAGCCCCACAAAGTGATGATCTGCTGCGATGTTGTTCAAGTACTTTGCGGGGAGCCCCAAAATAATAACCCCACAAAGTGGAGTGAAGCTTCGAATATTATTCAGGTACTTTGCGGGGAGCCCCGAAATAATTAACCCCACAAAGTGGAGTGCAGCTTAGCCCCTATTCCTGAAAAAGGGCAGCGCCTCAGCACCACCCCAAGACTTGCATTTGCATGGTTTGACCGGATCTTTTGTTACTTGCTGTACTCGTTCATCCAGTCCTCAAGCCCTTGCTTGCTGGCACCCCAGCCGTCTACGTATTGGGACAGCTCGGTGGTGGAAATTTGCTCCTTAGGAAGCGCGTCGCGGGAAACGTACACCGGATTCAGAACGACCTTGTCCTCGGTTTGATCCCCATGCAGCTTCTGGTAGCCATAACGGACCTGGATGCGTCCGATATCCTTTGGATCGACAGCGGCGGAAGCGACCCACGGGTTGCTAGGATCCTGAATCATTTGCAGGTCCTCGTCACTCATATCGATACCGTACACCTTGATTTCATCGCGTCCGGCCTGCTGGATGGCGCGCGCCGCCCCTTTGGCGAACTCGTCCCAAGCAGCCCATACGGCCGAAATCTGCCCCTTCGGATACTGCTTCAGAATCGCTTCCATCTGGGTCTGCGTGTCCAGTGCCGGGTTATTCGCGGTGCCGAACGTGGCGATTTCCTTGATATCCGGATTCTCTTTCATAAATTTCGCGTAAGAGATTTGGCGCCGTTCCATCGGTGCGAATCCGGCCACCCATACTTTGACGATGTTGCCCTTGCCCCCGATGTCCTCCTTCATCTGCTGCAGCGTCAGGTCGGCCATCTTCTGGTCGTCCTGAGAGAGCACGGTCGCGCCGGGAACGTTCACGTCAGCGTCGAAGACAACGACAGGGATCTTCTGCTCCACCGCCTTGCGCAGGCCAGGTTCGAGGAGCGAATCACCGTGGTCGGTCAGAATCAAGTCAAAATGCTGCGTGATGGCCGAATCCAGCAGAGACGCCATTTTTGCTTTATCGTTGGCGGCCACGAACTTCGTCAGCTTTCCGCCAAATTTCTCCACTTCTTCGGTTACCCCTTGAACGTATTGCTGGGAAAACGTACCTGTGTTAAACTCCATGATAAGCGCAACTCGTTTGCCCGCCAGAGGCTTGTCCGCATTTGCACCGGATGCACTCCCCGAGTCCGATGCCGGCGGCGCGTTATGACCGCAGGCGCTCATCACCATCGACAGCACCAGCAGGATGGATGCCAACACGAAACCCCTTTTTTTACCTCTTAAACGCATTTCTCTCTTCCCCCTTAAAAGCTTCACTATGTTAAAATGTTATACACTAATATAAAGCCTATATCCAAGTATGTAAATAGGTTTTTAAGAGTTTGTATAAATACTTCCTTTTTTTCATAAAAAACCTGGAATAACGGTCCCTTAACTCGGCTCCGAGCAGCCATTTGCTTATTTTTATGTATAAAACAGGAATTACTATCAAGAGGTATCCATTTCTGCATTCAAGCACAAAAAAACCGCAAGCAAGCGGGCGCCTGCCTACGGTTTTTACTTCACGCTGATGGGTTACAATATAATCGCGATCAATCCGCCAGAGCCTTCATTGATAATGCGTCCGAGCGTCTCCTGCAGTTTATATCTCGCATTATCCGGCATCATGGCGATCTTGCCTTGAATGCCTTCCCGTACGATAGAGTGCAGCGATCTGCCGAAAATGTCTGAATCCCAGATCTTGATCGGATCGTTTTCGAAGTCCTGGATGAGGTAGCGCACGAGTTCCTCGGACTGTTTCTCCGTACCGATGATCGGCGAGAATTCCGACTCGACGTCGACGCGGATCATATGGATCGAAGGTGCTGTCGCCTTCAAGCGAACCCCGAAACGGGATCCTTGGCGGATCAGCTCCGGCTCATCGAGCGACATTTCGGCCAGCGACGGAGCGGCGATGCCGTAACCGGTCGTCTTGACCATCTCCAGCGCCTCGGCGAACCGGTCGTACTCCCGCTTGGCATGCGAGAATTCCTGCATCAGCTGCAGCAGGTGGTCCTTGCCGCGGATTTCCACGCCGACCACTTCCATCAGGATTTGATCGTACAGTTCATCCGGAGCGAACAGGTCGATCTCGGCTACCCCTTGGCCCATATTCATGCCGCTGAGCGCCGCGCGGTTGATGAAGTCGTAGTCCATGAACTGGGTAACCACCCGGTCCACGTCGCGCAAACGGCGGATATCCTTGACCGTATCGCGTACGGAATTTTCATAGTTGCTGCGCAGCCAGTGCTTCTCGTTCAGCACCATAACCCAGCTAGGCAGGTTGACGTTGACTTCGTGTACCGGGAATTCGTACAGCACTTCGCGCAGGACGCCGGTGACGTCATCCTCCGTCATTGTGGCCGCACTGAGCGCCATGACCGGAATGTCGTATTTCTCGGCGAGCTCATTGCGCAGCTGCAGCGTTTCTTCGCTCCGCGGCTTCGTGGAGTTGATGACCAGCACAAACGGCTTGCCGACTTCCTTCAGCTCGGCGACGACGCGTTCTTCGGCTTCCACATAGGAGTGGCGCGGAATCTCGGCAATCGTGCCGTCCGTGGTCACCACAACGCCCAGCGTGGAGTGCTCCTGAATCACTTTCCGCGTCCCGATTTCGGCAGCCTCCTGGAACGGGATCGGCTCCTCGAACCATGGCGTCGATATCATGCGCGGACCGTTTTCATCCTCATAGCCTTTGGCGCCTTCCACCGCGTAGCCTACGCAGTCCACGAGGCGGACGTTCACTTCCAGACCTTCGGTGACCTTCAGCTGCACCGCATTGTTCGGTACAAACTTCGGCTCGGTGGTCATAATCGTCTTCCCGGCAGCGCTCTGCGGGAGCTCATCGACCGCTCTGGCGCGGTCTGCTTCGCTTGCAATGTTCGGCAGTACGATTGTTTCCATAAACCGTTTAATAAATGTTGACTTTCCTGTGCGGACGGCGCCGACGACACCCAGGTAAATGTCCCCGCCAGTTCGTTCGGCAATGTCTTTAAAAATGTCCACTTTTTCCAAAAGAGATCCCCTCCTCATTTACTCCGAAGGAAAAATGCTTTAAGAGCATCCGCTTCGTGTTCCATCTGGAGCCTCGAGCCATTGCAACGGATTTGAGCCTTACAATGTCGTCAGTAGTCCGCCGCCGGTAGTCAGGTAGGATGGGAAACGGCAAAGCGGCGTTACTCCGTAGGCATTTGGACTAGTATCATAGTATGTACCTATTAAAAACAATATGACGGGTATTCGGAATAAAATTCATATAATCCCTGCGTCGTTCGCATGCCCCTCGTCATCCCTCTCAGATATATGCCGGGGCAGAAATAAATATGTATATGAAGCATGCAGCACAACATAACAACCTGCGCACAGCCGCTCATCCGCTTGTTGATGTTGTTTTGCTAGCGGGAATCCCGAAAAACATCGCAATACGCATAAAAAAAGACCTGCTGTATTCAGCAGGCCTTTCTCTTCCAATCTGTATGTTCAGCTTCACGCCCCTGGCACCGATTTGGCGACTGGCGCATCCCCTGACCACTCGTACGGCAGCGACTTCACCGGTACATAATCGGAAGACTTGATCAGGTAATCTCGTAAATCCTCGTCTTTGGAAGGCTTCACGCCTTCCTTGTCAATCAGCTGCATAATATCAAACGCATAATCCGCGTACACCACGCCCTTGGCATCCATAATAAAGCTCATGTCCTGACCCGAATATACGCTCTTCAGCTCAACATTGTTTGTGCCGGCCAGATCCGGGTCAACGGTATGGATCCCGGGATATATTTCTTCCCCGGCCGGCAGCTGCCCATCATGCTTGGACTTATACAAATCGACCGCCCGCTGCACGTCGTTGACCTTTTGCACCGTGACGAGATCCATGACCTTAACGGTCGGGTCGGTCTCCTCGTTCTGTACTAGAAAGTATGCGCTTCCGCCTTTCTCAAAGGCCGTCGTCGGGATATCGTCCAAGTAGCCCCGCTTTTGGAGCTGGTCCAGGTCGATACGGAACTTCTCAAAGCGCGGCGTCGTCTCATCCGCATTGATGATCGGCAGGATCCCCTGATCCTTTTGAAAATCGTCCAGCGCGGACTGGATGCGCTTCACGCTTTCACGGTAGGATACCCTCGTCTCACCGCTCTTCTGATCCGGATACATGCAGGCTGTGGCGGTCATGATCAACAGCAGCACCATGACAGCCGTTGCCGCCTTCCGGGCTCCCTTCATCATCTTGTTGGTCAAAGCCGATGTCATCAACAAATATCACCCTTTGCATATAGTAAAGCCGATTGATACATCAAGCAGCCTGTAACGTGTTTGTCCTGCCCGCCGCTACCACAGGTCGTCCTCCCTGTCACGGTTCCTTGCTGCTTCCAGCTGCTTGCGGACCGCCGCCTTCAGTTTGTCTTCCGGGACTGTCACCGTCACTGCCCCGCGCACTCTGGCTTGACAAGACAGCCTGGTACCGCTG
Source organism: Paenibacillus sp. PSB04 (assembly GCF_025809195.1). Taxonomy (NCBI): domain Bacteria; kingdom Bacillati; phylum Bacillota; class Bacilli; order Caryophanales; family Paenibacillaceae; genus Paenibacillus; species Paenibacillus sp. PSB04. Next base: position 3,975,490 of record NZ_CP081301.1, on the reverse strand, counting down.
CGGATCAGGGAGCCGAGCTTGCGCTTCTCCGCCTCGGCGGGAGGGGTGAGCTGTGCGGCGCTGCCGGCGTCAACCTGAACTTTGCACATCAAACAGCCCATTTTGCCCCCGCATCGCGTGGGTATGTATACACCTGCATCCCTGGCCGCATGGAGCAGCGATATGCCTTCGCGGACGAGAACGCTTTTGCCTGACGGCTGGAACGTAACTTTATGGTTCATTGGCGTTCCCGCCCAGCATAGCCTGAATCCCGCCCGTTTACCGCAAATCGTACTAACGACTCGGTATGGAGCAGTTGGGAAATGATTTGGATGTGCTCGGATTGGAACGCATTATCCGTGAGCAGATCCTCAAGAAGCGGTAAATGGGCCTGCAAATCTGCCCGCATGGCAGCGGCAATCGCCGTGTACCGGTCCTCCCGGTTCCGAAGCACATTAAACAGCAGCTCATGGCTGAGCGGCATCAGCGGAATCCGTATTGAGTGTAGTTTCGCATGAACGCCCGCAGGGGCCAGCCTCCGGTTAATTTCAACCTTATAATGCGAACCCTCCGCCTGAACTTCGAACCCTCCCACCAGTTCCAGCGTGTACCGGCTCCACTTATAATGGCTTAACACGGACCGGTATTGATCCGTAACGCTCAGGACCGGCTGATCCACCGCCCGCCCTGCGAGGGCATGATGAAGCTCCGATACGGAGGCCGAATCGGCGTAGATGTCGATATCGCGTGGCGGTTTATCCAAATACACGTCCTGCAGCAAAAGCCCGCAGCTTCCGCCAATTAACCAGCAGGATGAGGTTTGCGACAGCGCATGAGAGGCGTCATGCAGCGCTTGCTGTAATTCGGCTGGGATCTGCACGGCACACACTCCAATCTTCCGGTCCATTTAAAAATACGTTTTGTTTCTGGCTACGATTTTTCCCGCCGTCTTGACCACGGCTTGGCACCCTAGACGATAGCCCTCGTCAAACTCTTCCGGGTCGAGGCGAAGATGTTCCGCTTTCGTCGGTTCCTCCAGGTGCTCCGCCCCCTCGGAAATCAGACAGCGGCAGCGGGCACAGGTACCGCGGGTGCAGAGGTGCTGCCAGTCCACTTTGTTGTCCTTCGCATGCTGAAGGATGCTTTTGCCCGGTTCAGGCACGACGGTTTTCTCGATTGTTCTTCCAATTAGCTGTAATGCTGCTTCCATGTTCGTTATCCACCGTTCCTTTGCTACATTAATGCTGCCATGCCGCCCAAAAATCCGACCACCATAATGACAAATGCGACCAAAGAGAGGGCTCCCCGAAGAACCCCCTTTGTTTTGGTTCGGGCGAAGGTAATGAGAAAGACGGATAGCCCCATAATCAAGATGGCGATCAGGGATACCCACATTTTTGTCATTGGATCCATACGCTAAAACTCTCCAATCTGTTCCATCATTAACCGTATTATAACACGAAACTTGTCCAATTTCGCAAAATGCCCCCACAAAGTAAAGCTCGGTCAGCAGTCCCCGTACTTCTTCCTCTCATCGGAACAGCAGAGACGATTTGACACATATAAAAAAAGAGCGAAAAGCCCTGCAGCCTCCGGCTCCAAAGACTTCATGCTCTTTTTTCGTCTGACCTATATGATTATTTCTTCATCATCATTTTCATCAACGCTTCCATGTTCTCAGGATTCATCCCGCTTTTCTTCACGGCGCTGATGATATCCTTGATGGTTTCCTCGCTGACGGGAACGTTGGCCATCGCGGATACTTGTTTAATCAGCTGACGGAGCTGGGCCTCGTTTTGCATGGTCGACGGCTTAACCGTGCTGGCCAGTTTTTTGACGGCACTTTCAGAGATGTTTTTGCCCGTTTTCTTATTGATCGCCTTCAGCGCATCCCTAGAAATGTTTTTGCTCAATGTCTTCTCCCCTCCTCCGGCATTCCTCAACCCTAATATATGAGGAAGTGCGGAAAAAGGTGAATAAGCATTAACGGTGCCACTGCTCCCACGTTTCCAGCTTCATCGTCTCCATTTCGGTCTTCGGGTCCCGGCCCATGAGCGCCTCGACGGCAATGCGCGGATTCCGGTTCAAAAAGAGCACGTGGTACAGCTGATCGGCTATCGGCATCTGTACGCCGTATTTTTTCGAGATGTCATGCGCCGCTTGGGTCGTCCGGACACCTTCCACCACCATGCCCATCGAATCCAGCACCTCATCGAGGTTTTTGCCTTGACCGAGCATGAAGCCTGCCCGCCAGTTCCGGCTGTGCCTGCTCGTTGCCGTGGCCACCAGGTCACCGACGCCCGCAAGGCCGGAGAACGTGAGCGGGTTCGCTCCCATTTCCACGCCGATCCGGGTGATTTCAGCCAAACCGCGCGTCAGCAGCGCCGCTTTTGCGTTGTCCCCGAAGCCAAGTCCATCCGACATGCCCGCGCCGAGGGCAATGATGTTCTTCAGCGCTCCCGCGAGTTCCACCCCGACCATATCCCGGTTGGTGTATACGCGGAAGTCCGAATTCATAAACAAGTCCTGCGCGGCGACCGCCTCGCTCTCAGTCAGTGATGCGACCACAACCGTGGTCGGGCACCGCTTGACGACCTCCTCTGCATGGCTTGGACCGGACATGACTACGATTCTTCCCTCTTCGCAGCCCAGCTCTTCAGCGATGACCGTAGACATCCGCTTCAACGTTTCGGTCTCAAAACCTTTCGTCGCATGGATCACGAGCATATCCTTCTGCCAATGAGCGCTTAAGTCCCGCGCCACCTGCCGCATCGCTTTGGATGGGGCAACGATAACTACGGCCTTCGCCCCCGACACCGCTTCCCCCATGTCGCTTGTCGCTTTCAGATTGACCGGCAGCTGAGCGTCCGGCAGATAGCGGTTGTTGGTATGCTGCTCATTGATTTCCTTGACCTGATCCGGATTTCGGCTCCACAGCACCACCTCCGGATGGTTTGCAGCCAGCACGCTGGCCAAAGCCGTTCCCCAGCTGCCCGCGACCAATACAGCCACTTTATTTGACAATCCCTTTACCCCCTTTGGGCCCTCCGGATCCGATTTTGTTTTCCCGGCCCTGAAGAATTTTCACAATATTGCTCCGATGTCTCCAGAAGGCAAATAAACAAATAATGAGACTGGTCCAAAAAATCGGCCAGGCATAACCCAAAATGAGCAAAAACACAGGCGTAAGCGCCACGAACACCAGCGATCCCAGCGACACGTACCGTGTAACCACGATCAGCAGAATGGCGATAATGCCGGCATACAGTGCTGGCAGAAAGCTCAGTGTCGCCATGACGCCAATGGTCGTCGCGATGCCTTTGCCCCCGCGGAAGTGAAAATACACCGGCCAGTTATGCCCGACGATCGCACCGATGCCGCATAATGCGGGAACCCATGCCTCGCCTCCGCCCATCCACACGCCGATCCAGACCGCCGCGATTCCTTTGAGGACGTCCAGCGCCAGGACCAGAACGGCCGGTCCCTTCCCCAGTATGCGCAGCGTATTCGTCGCTCCCGCATTACCGCTGCCGTGCTGGCGGATGTCGATCCCTTTCAGAAGCTTGGCAAGGACGACGCTGAAGCTGATGGAACCGAGCAAGTAACTCAGTATAATGGCGATGATCTGTAGAACCAAGCTATTCTCCCCTAACTTTCATCCGATTTGCGCCGAGTAAAGATGCGTATAGGCGTTCCTTCAAAATCAAAAGCAGACCGGATCTTGTTCTCCAAATAACGCTCGTAAGAGAAGTGCATCAGTTCCGGATCGTTCACGAAGATGACCATCGTCGGCGGCTTGACCGCAACCTGCGTCGCATAGTTGATACGCAGACGGCGCCCCTTGTCCGTCGGAGGCGGATTAATCGCCACGGCGTCGGATACGACGTCATTCAAGAGATGCGTCTGCACCCGCAGCGAATGCTGCTCGGCGACATGCTGAACGACCGGCAGAAGCTTGTGGAGCCGCTGCTTCGTTTTGGCGGACAGAAACAGAATCGGCGCATAGGTCATAAACAGAAAGTGATCGCGGATCTTTTTCTCAAACTGGTGCATCGTCTTGTCATCCTTCTCGACGGCGTCCCATTTATTGACGACAAAAAGAGAAGCTTTGCCGGCCTCGTAAGCGTAACCAGCAATATGCTTATCCTGGTCGATGATCCCTTCTTCGCCGTTAATGACGACAAGCACCACATCCGCTCTTTCGATGGCGCGCATCGCCCGCATAACGCTGTACTTCTCGGTCGTTTCGTATACTTTTCCGCGTTTGCGCATACCGGCGGTATCGATCAGCACGTAACGCTGCCCGTCCCGCTCAAACGGAGTGTCAATGGCATCCCGGGTCGTGCCCGCAATATCGCTGACAATGACGCGTTCTTCGCCAAGGATCGCATTCACGAGCGACGATTTGCCGACATTCGGCCGTCCGATCAATGCAACCCGAATCACGTCCTCATCGTACTCGTCATCCGTCAGGTCTGGCAAAATATCTACAATAGCGTCCAGAAGATCGCCGATCCCGGTTCCGTGACTGCCGGATATCGCAATCGGGTCCCCAAAACCGAGGCTGTAAAACTCGTAAATGTCGTCATTGCGCTGCAAATTGTCCACTTTGTTTACGGCCAGCACGATCGGTTTTCCGGACCGGAAAAGCATCTGGGCTACTTCTTCATCAGATTGGGTTACGCCGCTCTTGGCATCGCACATAAAGACGATGACGTCGGCTTCTTCGATAGCAAGCTCAGCCTGCATACGGATCGATTTCAATATGACATCGTCACCGTCAATTTCAATACCTCCCGTGTCAATGACACTGAAAGGTTTGCCGTTCCATTCGGCAACGCTGTAAATCCGGTCACGCGTCACGCCCGGCTTATCTTCTACAATGGCCAGCCTGTCCCCGACCAAACGGTTAAAAATGGTGGATTTCCCCACATTAGGCCTGCCCACGATTGCCACTACGGGTCTTGCCATAGTCACTCCTCCTGTCAATTCTTACGATAATCATCATAGCAAAAAACGTTTCTTTTGGCTAACCTTTCATAGGAATAGCCGAATGTTAATTGTATTTTTCCAAAGCATACACAGAACCATGCATGACCGATTCTTTGGCTTTCATGATCGAACATCTCGAACCAATTTTCCCCGAGTCAGCATACTTGCTAATCTAAAAAAAAATCGGTAAACCCGTGTAAGGGTTCACCGATTTCAATTTTGGAGGCCCAAATCATTTAAATTTGCTGAGTTTGTCTCCAAAACGTTCACCGAGTGTAATGCTGAGGCCTTGGTTGCTAAGCGATACGTTCGGGTTGTCTTTCAGATCATCCTTGTGCGCGCTGCTCTTCGGCGCTCTTTCCGGTCTTGGAGCTGCCGCAGGAGCTTCCTCGGTTTCCTTGATGCTCAGGCTTACGCGCTTTTCAGCCGTGTTGATGTCCAAGATTTTGACTTGAACTTCTTGGCCTTCTTTGAGCACTTCATGCGGTGTGCCGATGTGCTTATGGGAAATTTGCGAAATATGAACAAGTCCTTCAACACCTGGCGCCAGCTCAACGAAAGCACCGAAAGTGACAAGACGCTTCACTTCGCCTGTTACTACATCGCCGGTATGGAACTTGTCGGCTGCCGATTCCCATGGTCCTGGCTGGGCAGCCTTGATGCTCAGGCTGATTTTGCCTTTTTCCGGATCAACTTTGAGCACTTTTACCTTCACTTGGTCGCCTTCGGACACGACATCGGAAGGTTTGTCCACATGATGCCAAGCCATTTCGGACACGTGAACCAGTCCGTCAACGCCGCCCACATCAACAAAGGCGCCGAATTGAGTCAGACGCTGTACCGTACCTTCGATTTCTTGTCCTTCTTGGAGCTCACCCATCACTTTTTGCTTATTGGCTTCGAACTCTTCTTCGAGAACGTCTTTTTGCGACAGGATCACTTTGTTGTTCTCACGGTCAAGCTCTTTCACCTTCACGCGCAGCGTGCGGCCTTTGTAGTCGCTGAAGTCTTCGACGAAATGACGCTCTACCATGGAAGCCGGGATAAATCCGCGTGCGCCCACGTCTGCGACGAGACCGCCTTTTACCACGTCAGCTACGGTAACTTCGAAAGCGTCCTGAGCTTCGAAATGCTTCTCGAGCTCATCCCAAGCATTCTCGCTGTCGATCGCGCGCTTGGAAAGAACGAGTCTTTCCTTCTCGTCGTCGATGCTGACAACCTTGCATTCCACTTCCTGACCAACCTGCACCGCTTCGGATGCGTTGTCAAGGTGTACGGAAGACAGTTCGCGGACCGGAATGACGCCGTCATATTTATATCCAATGCTTACATAAGCTTGGTTGTCCTCCAGTTTGACGATCGTGCCTTTCACGGTGTCCCCTTTTTTCAAGGATACGAATTGATCCAATTCTTCTTGGTTTACCGCTTCTGCAGTTTCTTGATTTTTCGTTTCTTCCGACATGTCAATACCCTCCTCAATTCAAAAAAACCCATTTATTCAAACCTGCTGACGCAGAGTTCAAAACATCATAAAGCAGTACGAATCATATGTTTCCAATAAGTGCTTGTGTTCATGCACGCCCGGCTAATTCCCCGAAGGTCTTCCGGTCTTCTCCATTTCATGGATCCGATCCATGATGCGTTCTGTCACCAGCTCGAGCGGATCGCCATCCACCTCACCGCTTTTCAGGTCATCCAGGATGATAGGTTGTCCGTACACGATTTTCATTTTTCTGAAAATCTTGTAATCGCCGATAATCGCGGCCGGCACGACGGCGGCATTGCCGCGGAGCGCAAACATGGCGGCCCCTTTCTTGGCGGCGCCAGTATCGGAGAAGCGCGTGCCTACCGGGAAGATGCCCATGATTTCACCGCCGCGCAAAATGGAGATGGAGGTCTTGAAGGACTCTTTACTGACTCCCCCCCGCTTGACGGGAAACGCTCCGAACTGGGTAATCAGCCATCCCAGTACGGGAACTTTGAACAATTCTTCCTTGGCCATAAACTTGACCTGCCGCTTCACCTTGATCCCGACGGATATCGGATCGAGCAGACTTTTGTGATTGGAGCAGAGCAGCACCCCGCCTTCTTTGGGGATATTCTCCGTGCCGACCGCTTCAAAGCGGTACAACAAGGTGAATATTGCCCTAAGGATATCCCGGCAAAAAACGTAAATCTTCAATTCTTCTCCCCACCCCTGTACGTTTTGCAGTAATCAACGATGGTGTCGACAACCTGAGGTATATCCATGTGAGTCGTATCCAGGACAATGGCGTCATCGGCGCAGCGAAGCGGCGAAATTTCGCGCGCTGCGTCCAGACGGTCACGTCTTTCGATATCCTTCTCAAGCTGTTCAAGTGTCAATCCTTCCGCATCGTTCATTTCCTTGTACCGGCGGAGAGCACGCTCTTTGACGCTTGCCGTCATGAAAATCTTCACTTCGGCATCGGGAAGCACGGTCGTTCCGATATCTCGTCCATCCATCACTATGCCTTTGTGCAGAGCCATCTGCTGCTGCAGCGCAACGAGGTGGCGTCTTACTCCTTCAATCTGCGAGTATTGGGATACCATCCCGTTTACCTGCAAAGAACGGATGTAAGGGGTCACATCTTCGCCGTTGACCAGAACTTTCTGCCCGTCTTCCCCGGGTATTAATTCAATCACCATCTTTTGGGTGAGTTGAAGCACTTTTTCAGGAAATTCCGGTCCAATTCCTTGTTCCATCATAAACCACGTTACGGCCCGATACATGGCTCCGGTGTCCACGTATATGTACGAGAGGGCTCTCGCCACCAGGCGGGCAATCGTGCTTTTGCCGGCCCCGGCAGGTCCATCGATCGCAATGTTGATTTTCAAGTTATCCTCTGTCCCCTGCCTAACCAAAGGGGCATTCCTCCTCAAACATAAGCCTCAAGAAAAAAGCAGGCATTGCCTGCGTCGAGAAAATTATACCACACAACCTATTCCGATGCAAAAACGTCCCTCCATTTTACTCTTTCCAATCCCTGACATCCCGCTCTTTGACAGGGATGCCATCAAGCTTGTACACCGGGGACAAGTAAGGTCTGACTTGCTTGATATGAAGCGCCCCCTGTATGAGGATCAGCATAACGACAAGCACAATCAAAGCCCTTTTAACCCATTTGGACAAAACGTCAAAGCATTCCCCGAACAGCCGGAGATACTGCCGAACCCGATCCTGTTCATCCATTAGATACACTCCCTGAATTTTCCTACTAGTGTATCCTTGGCGGAGCAAAATATTCCCTCACCCGATCTCTCAGCGGTTCCGGAAATCAAACTGGCGCTCGAAGCAGTACCGGATCAGCTTTTGCCGTTCCATATCCGTAATCGCTTCAAACTTCAGCATCACGATTTTCCGGCCGTTGTCGAGCTGCTGGATCCGGACGACGCTGCCTTTAAACGGAACATGCTCCAGGTTTCCGTTCTTATACGGTACGAGCACCCAGCAGGACAGCATGTCCCCTTCACGGATCGCCTTGTCGGCGTCGCTATAAAAAGAAATGCCGCCCCCGCCGACATCTTCTGTACGCGTGACGAAGCGGATATTGTGTTCGGTCTGGACCGCCACCTCCAATCCGGCATTGACGCGCAAAAAGCTTCGGCGCTGGACTTTGCCGATCGACTCGGGCTCAGGCCTGCGGATCCGCACCATGCGGACGACGTCTTCCTTGAAGCCGAGCACGTAAGTATTGAAATAATTTTTAACGCCGCCGTCGGTCAAAAAATACACCGAAAGCTCGTCACCCATGTGCAGCCGCTTCAGCTGCCCGGTCTTTTCCTGGATGGGCACCTCCATCAGAATGGACTCGTCCTCCAAATCCGTGATGCGGGACTTGTACTCCATCCCCGCTTCTTTCTGGTCTCCGGAATCCACGGAGATAAACAATTGATCGCTGATTTTAGGAAACAACAAACTCACCGCCAGCCTGTAAAATAGCATTCTATCCTGATTATACCATGTCTTTGTTCATAGGTAAGCAGTGTTTTTGCGCAATATAAAAAGCCCCTCGGCTGATCCGAGAGGCTTTGCTCATCACTTGATCCTTGCAACTTTTTGCCTATTTCACCGCTTTTTTATCTGAATCCTTAAGCTCCTCTACGACCCGTTCAGAGCCGTCATTGGCATCCATGTATATCCGGTATCTGGAGCCGTTAATGTTGCCTCCGAATTCGTAGCAGAGAGCTTCCTGGCCCGAATCGTCCTTGATCAGCGCCAGCCGGTTGTAGTTTTCCTTAAACTCGGAATTCAGCTTTTTCCGCGCCTGGCTCAAGGTCAGCTTCGGTTTTGGAATTTTCCGCGCCTGAGATTGCTCGTAAACGAGATCGCTGGCCTGGAACCCGGTCACCTCGCCGTTATCGAGCCCGACTCGAACCGTCATTTTTTCCGGGTACACTAGTACGCCGTCCTGCTTGCGCACATATGTGAAGTTGCCCATATTATCATACTGGTCTGCTGTAACGGCCGTCATATCCTTATAGCCTTTACTTTGCAGAAACTGATCGGCCTTCTTGCGGGCTTCTTCCATCGTAACCGCCTTCGGTCCGACTTCCCGGTTATCGGAAAAGGAAATCAAGTGCCCGCCTTGACGAGTGAAGTTCAGCGACAGCGGAGCAGGCCGGTTGTTGGAGCTGACGGTGGCGGTGTAGGATGCCCATTCGGTTCCTTTCCCGTTTTCGGTGACTTGAACGTTGGATTGGCCTCCTCCCGCGCCGGCAAAATCGGCTGCTTTGCGCTTAATATCCTCGGGAGACACCGGCTGTGCCGACAGCTTTTTCACCGACCGCTTGTCATAGATGCTGGATACCGACGGACCCCAGTTCAATTCCGGGTATTCGCCGACCCTTTTGTCTACCGTTTTGAAGCCGTCGATAATGGTGTTGTCCAGCTTCTTGTCTTCCGTGGCCATCGCGCTTTCCACGTCCATCCAGCGCAGCCGGTTGCTGATCACCTTGGATTGCACGTCCTGGAGATCCTTAGTGATTTGTCCGGAGTTGGCGTAGAGCGCCTTCAGGTTTTTGATCTCCTCATTTGACAGCGGCTCTTTCTCCAAATTCCGCATGGAGGTCTGGTAGGAAAACTTCGATATTTTGGACAGAAACTCTTCGGTTTTGTTAAACGGCAGCATGGTGAGCGGCAGCTGGTTGATTTCGTTCTGCGCTTCGCTTGTCAGCCGCCACACGTTGACCAGCCCTTTCCGGTGCATCGCATTGGAAGCCGAGCTTACAGCCAGCGTATTGCCAAGCTCGCTGTGCAGGCGGTCCATATGATAGGACAGGTCATGAAAAGCCCGCTGATACTGGTTTTCCGCCTTGATCAGCACGGCGTTCTTCTCCTGGTTCTCTTGGTACCCCCACACAAACGCTCCGATCATAAACAGGGTGACTATGGGAAATAAAACAGCGCTTAATCGCTTGTACATGTGAAGTCTCCTTTCATCAACTTAAAGCTGGTGTTAGTTTGACTAGAAGAAAGGAGTCTTATGCATCGTTTCCCAGGTATCGGTTCAAAACGGGTCTTCTTCGATATCGAACTGGCTTTGGTTGTTGCACAGGCACTGCTTGAAGCCGGTTTCGATCTTCCCGCGTTCTTTTTTGCCGCGCAGCACGTAGCGTTCCCCGCATTGCCTGCAGACGATTTTTACTTTGACACGCAAAAAAGGACACCTCCATCCTAAAAAGATTGTATCCGAATGCGGATTGTAACTTCTTAGGATAAAGTGTGCCCAATTTAATTACGTATTAACCTCTTCCTCCCGCTTCAGGAAACGGAACGGGGAGCGGTTGTTGGCCCGGTATACCTTGCCCATGCCTCCGTACCATAAAAAAGCCATCAGCGGGACGATAAACCAGATCCAATAATGCGTCATCGTGCTTAGAATAAAGTCGTAAACCCCGTGCCAGAACCACGGGATGATCATCGAATAAACCAGAAAACGCTTTGCCTTGGCTCCGGTTGAAAACCTCGCTCTGCCGAGGTAATAACCCATCATCACCCCGAACATGGCATGCCCCGATACCGGAAGCAGCGCCCTCAGGAACATTGCCCCGAAGGATGCGTGGCTGTACCAGGCATACATCACATTCTCTACAGTCGCGAAGCCCAGCGAAATCGCTACGGCATACACGATTCCGTCGTACGGCTCGTCAAACTCCGTATGGTTGTAGATCATGTGAAACAGCACGAACCATTTCAAAAATTCCTCAACAAACGCCGATATGACAAAAGAATCCAGATACGGATTGCCACCGAGCCCCGTTGTAAGGCCCCGCTGGATGATCATGACCGGAACCACGATCATAAAACCAAGCAGAAACACCTTGATCACCATAAGCAGCGGTTCCTGATCGTATCTGTCCTTTAAATAAAAATAGGTCAGTAGGGCAAGACCCGGCGCCAATGCCGACGCAATAACCGAAAACAAAAGCACCGTTCTTAATCCCTCCACTTCCTGACAGTGACCTTAGCGGTCCTGCCGAATGTAACTCCAGCTTCAAAGCAAAGTTCATCCCATGAAGATGAATCCTCATGGGATGTCTCAATCAGGACAACGGTGTTAATCCTGGCGCTTGAAATGTGTACAAATGACGTCAACCGCATTCTCGGCAATGACGACTTTGCCATATTCCTCAAGTACGGCTTCCGTATAGGATGCAGCTTCTCCGAACTCGGCAAGAACCGCGATCAGCGAAGGAAGCTGATTAGCGTCGATTTCTTCTGGGTCCATGTACAGTACCCATTTATCTCTATAATGATAAAGCCGCCCGGCTTCGGTGATATGTCGTTGAAGTACGTGTGCAGCTTCGATCAGCACTTCGAAGTCGTTAAAAGCATACACGATGGAGTCGCTTTGTTCAAGCGTGACTTCCATTTCGTAAACTTCTTCAGGGAGTTCATCTTCACCCAGTTGACTGTACTGATGATGATCGTATTTCCCCCGGGTCACGATGACGACCATTCCTTGAGCAGGAAGGGCAAACACTTCCACGGCGAGCGGTCCCGTTGCATCAAAGCCAAGTTCGTTATAGGCCTGATCCATCATTTCGGTAAACAGCTCGTGCACCTTCGGGATTTCTTGCCACATGTCCTCCTTCTGGATGCCCCGTTCACTCAGGTCGTCAAACGTAAGGAAAATCCGTATCTTATCTGAGCTTAAGCGTTCTATTTTCATGACAGGATCCTCCTTGTAAGCATTGTTATAACAAATTATGATGTCTCCCATAATATGTGCTGAAAATAGTTCTATGTAAGTATGTTATCATTATATAACCATAAATGCACGCTGTAAAATGGACAAAAAAAGAATCATTTGGAGCGGATAACCGCCCTTTAAATGATTCTAATGGGTTTGACGCGTTTACAATCCAGGTATCACCGTATTTGTCTCTTTCAGAATCATGTCCACTTCCCGCTTGACATCCGGATTGGTGCGGATAAAATCTTTAATCTGGGTGACGCTCGATCCCTTGGAATACGAATCGTTGTGAGAACCATGAGCGTCGTGACGATGGGACGAGCCCATGCCGATGTTCGCCATGTCCATCATTTTGTCCTTGGCATTGCCGCCCATGACGGACGTAATCATGTTACGTCCCCGGTTTCTGGACAACAGCGTCGTTGCAGCAGCACCAATCAAAATACCGCCAATAAAAGCAGAAGTGTTCATTTAGGTACAACCTCCTTATGGGATGAAGTCGAATATATTTTGAGCGAATATGGTCCTGCTCATGCGGCATAAATTCAGGAAAGCGAGATGAAATCATGGTTAAAATTACGGCGGCGCTGGCTCTATGCTCACTGCTCATCCTTAGCGCCTGCGGAAACGAGGGACAAAAAGACCAAAAGGCGGTCCCTCCGGCTCAAACAAGCGAAGTACATACAAACCATTCAGGCAGCACCACAACAAACGGGACGTCCGGCGTTCAACCCGGCGGATCGGTTCCGGAAAATTCTCCGGAAACGAATAAAGATCAAACGAATAACGATCATACGAATCAAGGCAGCGCATCCAAGCCCGAATCCAACGATCAGCAGCCCGGTACAAAAGCCGCAAAAGTGCAGTATCGCATGAATAAAGCTTACGATATCGTTCCGAGTATTGAAGGGATTCCGAAAAAAGTCGTACTGCTAACCTTCGACGACGGCCCTAAAAAGGCCGAAATGATCAACGGGTTGATCGATACGCTGGACAAGCATCACGCCAAGGCGATATTTTTTGTCAATGGATACCGCGTCAAGCAGCACCCCGAGCTGTTGAAATTAATAGCGGACCGCGGACAGACCATCGGCAACCACAGCTGGGATCACATCATCCTCAAAAATAAGCCTGAAGCGGAAGTGCGCAGGCAAATCGAGGATACGCAGCAGATCGTCAAGGCAACCGTTGGCAAAGCGCCAGTATTTTTCCGTCCCCCCAATGGGGCTGGCGGTGATACCGGCAAGAAAATCGCCAAGGAGAACGGTCTCCTGTACATGACTTGGTCCAACGGCTCGCTCGATTGGACGATGAGCTCCAAAAGCAGCGGCAATGCCGACAAGGTTGTCTCGAACGTGCTGGACCAGCTGCACAGCGGCAGCAACATTTTAATGCATGAGCTTCCGTGGACCGTCGAAGCGCTGGATACGCTCCTTACCAAACTGGAAAGCAAAGGCTACACCTTTGTAGATCCTGAAAGCATCGATACTCAAATCAAGTAAGGAATCATGCAATGCACAAAAAAGCAGCCGGCATATCGGCTGCTTTTACTCGTTTATCTGTGTTTTTTCTATGGATTCTGTCCTTAGCGTAAGGACATGCATTTCTGCTGGGCAGCACAGGCGGAGCGGAACGCGTCTTGTGCCGAAACCGCGGCTGATCAGCATGCGCGGCCGGCGGACCCCCGCTTCCGGCTGCTCCCATTCAAACCATCCCGAAGCATACTTGCGGTAAAATTGATTCAGCCGGACCGGTCCGAGCCAAGGCAGCGTAATTTGTCCGCCATGGGTATGGCCGGCAAGCACAAGGTCCGCCTGGATCGTCTTCTGCTTCTGCAGCCAGGCCGGGTCATGAACGGCCAGGATGCGGCATTCCGCACCGGCATCACGGACAGGCAGCTGTGGAACCGGAGGATAATCGTTTCGTTTGTACCGCGGATAATCAACACCGGTTAACCAGAGGCGAGCGCCGTTTCGCAGCAGAGGAACGTTCTCATCCCGCAGCAAAGTGACTCCGCATGCGTTCATCAGCTTTTCCAAACCTTCGGGATCTGCCTTATAATCATGGTTGCCGTATACGGCATACACCGGGGCGATTTCGGCGAGCAGCCTTAAGTTGTGCTCCACTTGGCTCAGCGGTACATTCCGTTCCATAATATCCCCTCCGAGGATCACCCAATCGATCGTTCCGGCCAGCTGCCGTATCGTCTTCCCCGTCAGCCTTCTGCTATGCAGATCCGATATGAACAGGAGCTTGCAGCCGTCAAAGGGCTTTGGCAGCCTCTCCAGCCTCACATCGGCCTGCTGAACCAGCTCCAGCCTCGCCTCATACGACATCCTCGCGTAAAGCGCTGCAGCCGCAGCCGCGACGCCTGCCCCTGCCCAGACGAGCCAGGGGGCTACCATAGGTCCTCCAGCGGGGGGGCGCCCTTAATTCCCCAATAAACAAGAAATGCCGTTAAACCGATAAATAAAAAGATTAAAGAGTTCGTAAAATATTTACTGATCTTGATGCGCCGGGAACCGTAAGTGTCCGCTCTTGCCGGAACGGCGGGTTCGCCTTCCGTCTCCCTTTTTCCGGCAGTCCGGTTACTCCGCCGGGACTGCGGGGCTGCCGCCGAGCCGGATGCGGCAGCAGCAGTTCTGGCGGCCGCCGGCCGCTTCCCTGCATTTCCTGCCGTTTTTCCGCGTCTCAGCGTTCCTGCCGCCCGTGTTGAAGACGTCTCTGCTGCCTTGGACTTGGGCGGAGTCCGTCTACCGGCACCGGTTGAAGGCGCCTTTTTTACCGGGGTCTTCTTCCGATTTTTTCTGTACGTTTCAACTCTGCTCAATTCGCTGTTCATGCTTCCCTCCGAAATCGAATCACTAGCCCGGATACACAATCAATCATAAAATGGCATAAGACCGGGGCAAGCAGTGTTCCGGAATGTATGTAGATATACCCGAGGCCGTAACTGCTCAAAAAAACCCAGCCGGTTGGAATCCAGTGCTTCAAATACCGGACGTGAATGACCGCAAATAATATACTGGTCCAATACGGACCGAACGCATGCTGTACAGCTCCACGGAACAGCAGCTCCTCGCATACCGCCACGACCGCGGAGATGACTATAATATGCCATACGGGACGGCGCTGGAACAGCATGTTGTTGATTCCGCCGTCATCCATCACTTCCTCCGGCGTAATCCGCGAGACGAGGAAATCGACGGCAAACATAACGGCGGCCAGCCCAAGCCCCCATGCCGCAACTTGTCCGGGATGCTGAAACTGAAACAAGGCAAGCGGATTTCTTCGCTGCAGCAGAATCCATACGAGACCGATCAATAAGGTTAGGCCCTGGGTGATATACAAATTGATCAGAAGTAGACGGTCATTCAGCTGTTCAGGCTTAGCCTGCTGAATTTTGGGTAATTTCCATTTCCTTTTTTTCATGATGAGGCCTGCCTGTCTATTAAGTTTCTGTTACTAGAGTGGTTGCAAACATCCCACAACGTGAAGGTTTTACTCCAACATCTGTTTGTGTTCTGCGGGACCCCCGAAATATACGATTTAACTTTGTTAAAAAAGTCCTCCCAGCATTAGAATCATAGCAGATTAAGAGCAGAACATTCAAGGGAAGCACTTTTACCTATTGACACGCCTGATAGGCCCGTGATACATTATGGAAAAATTAATTGAGCGAAACACGATGAAGGAAAGAAGAGGCTTTATCGTCTCCAGAGAGCCGGTGGTTGGTGCAAACCGGTGACAGAGAAGTCATCTTTAGCGTTCCAGAGCAACTGCATTGAACTACCCAGTAGGTGCAGTCGGATGATTCCGTTATCAATCAGGTCTCCAATCGGAAGACCTTGAGGCTGCCGTTCGCGAAGACGGCGGTGAATTAGGGTGGCACCACGATAACTCTCGTCCCTTACTACGGAAGTAGTATGCGGATCGGGAGTTTTTTTGTTGTCCAACTAAGAATAATGAGAAAAATCCGCCCAGCTGCACATTCATCCTTTGGCACAGTACCGCGTTGCTTTACGGAATGAACTTAGGCGTCCGCCTGATTGCCTCCCATGGGCTCAGCGGCTCCACTTTCGGCTTCACGGATATGTTCCTATCGGACATGTCCTTATATATAAGCGTTCTAGATATTTAAGGAGGATGGAAACCAATGTTTAAAGTGTTAGTATCGGATCCGATCAGCGATCTCGGAATCCAGCAGTTAGTCGATGCACCTGATGTTACGGTAGAGAAAAATACAGGGCTCTCCGAAGACGAGCTTGCGGCGATCATCGGGGATTATGACGCCCTTCTCGTTCGCAGCCAAACGCGTGTTACCGAAAAAATCATGGCCGCGGGAACCCGCCTGAAAGTCGTCGGCCGCGCCGGCGTCGGCGTGGACAACATCGACCTCGAAGCGGCAACCCAACGCGGCATCATCGTTATTAATGCCCCTGACGGCAATACGATAACAACCTGCGAGCATACCTTTGCGATGATGATGGCACTGGCCCGTCACATCCCACAAGCTTATGCCAAAACGATCGGCGGAACCTGGGACCGCAAATCGTTCCTTGGCGTCGAGCTTCGCAACAAAACGCTCGGCGTTCTAGGTATGGGACGGATCGGCAGCGAGGTGGCCAAACGTGCCAAAGCGTTCGGCATGAACATTCTGGCATTCGACCCGTTCCTGACCCAGGAACGCGCCGAGAAGCTCGAAGTGAAGCTGGCAACGGTGGACGATATTATCCGGAACGCCGATTTTATGACAGTGCACACACCGCTTACGCCGGAGACCCGCCATATGATTTCCCGTCCGCAATTTGAAGTGATGAAAAAGGGGATGCGCATCATCAACTGCGCCCGCGGTGGCGTCATTGACGAGATGGCCCTGGTTGAAGCGATCGATGAAGGCATCGTTGCCGGCGCCGCATTCGACGTGTTTGAATCGGAGCCGCCGCAGCAGGACCATCCGTTCCTGAACCATCCGAAGATTATCGTTACGCCTCACCTCGGCGCTTCCACCATCGAAGCCCAGGAGAACGTAGCCATTGACGTGTCCGAAGAAGTGCTGCACATTCTGCGCGACGAGCCGTTCAAGAACGCCGTCAACATGCCGCCGGTGGCACCGAGCATCATGAGCCGTCTACAGCCTTACTTCTCGCTCGGGGAGAAACTGGGCAGCTTTGCCGCCCAAATTACGAAAAACCAGGCGATCCATGAAATTCATGTGGACTATGCGGGAGATTTGTCCGACATCGACACCCTTCCGCTGACCCGCTATATCGTCAAAGGCGTGCTTGCCCATCACCTTGGCAGCGAGGTCAATATCGTCAACTGCATGCATCTCGCCAAAAACCGTGAGGTCAACGTGGCCGTATCCACGGCACCTAAATCCAAAGGCTTTACGAACCTGCTTACCGTGACCCTCAAAACCTCCGAAAACGAAGAGCGTCTGGTAGCGGGCACCCTGCTCAACGGCTATGGCGAGCGGATCGTGCAGCTGAACAAGTTCCCTGTCGATATCGCTCCGGAGGGTCATCAAATCCTGATTTCCCATAACGACAAACCGGGTATTATCGGCCAAGTCGGAACGCTGCTCGGCAAGAACGACGTTAACATCGCTTCGATGCAGGTCGGCCGGAAAATTATCGGCGGCGAAGCCATCATGATTCTGACTGTCGACAAAGGCGTGCAGAAAGAAGTGCTGAATGAGCTGACGACGATTCCGGAACTCAACAGTGCCGTCGAAATCGTCCTTTCCTAATCGATATATTTTTTATTAAAGACAGCGTAAGCAGGTTCAAGTGTGCCTGGCTTACGCTGTTTTTGTTGGTGGGGAAATAAGCTGATGTTCCACGTTGAACAAGATTAATCTTTTTTCTTCAACAAAAAAACACCCCGTCAGAGGTGTTTCCTGTTCTTTTTCCATTATTTACGGCTTTCGACAGGCAGCAGCATCGTAAAGGCCGTTCCTTCGCCCAGGATGCTGTCCACCTGAATGCTGCCCTGGTGCGATTCTACGATGTTCTTAACAATGGCTAGCCCAAGACCCGTTCCGACCGATTCCCCGCGTACCCGTGCCTTGTCCGCCTTGTAAAACCGTTCAAACACGAACGGCAGATCCTCCGGCGGAATGCCTACGCCCTCGTCCTTCACCACGATTCGGATCATCGGCTTATTGTCCGACAGGACACGGTCGGCAAGGATGCTGATCTTCTTCTCTTCAGGCGTGTGCCTGAACGCATTGTCCAGCAGGTTGGTCATCACCTGCTCCAAACGGTCTTCGTCGGCCTCCTCAAGCACCATATCCTCTGTCTTGCGGTCATAAAGGAGCTCGATATTCCGCTCCTTGGCCCGTACCGTAAACTTGCGGTATACGCGCTCGAGCAGCTCGTTGAGGTCAAGCTGCTTTTTGGCCATGTCGACATGCCCCGCTTCCATCCGCGCCATGTCAAGCAGATCCTTAACCAGCCGCCCCATGCGAAGGGATTCGTCATGAATGACCTGAATCAGTTCCTGGCTCTCCTCCGGCGACGCCGCCATGCCATCCAGCAGCGCTTCGCTGTATCCCTGCATCATGGACAGCGGCGTACGGATCTCATGCGACACGTTGGCAACGAAGTCCTGGCGCATTTTCTCCAGCTGCACTTCCTCGGTTACGTTGCGGAGCACCGCAACCGCCCCGCGGATGTCGTTGTCCGAATACAGAGGCGCCATATGAACCGACCAGACGCCCTGCTTGACGTGAAGATTCGTGCTCGTGTCGCCGCTGCCCTCCAGCATATTGTCGAACAGGTCCAGCAAAGGCTCGGGTACCTGCTGTTCTTCCTCCCCTTCGGCGTCCTCCTGGTCCAAGTTCCAGTGGATATCCTTCCATTGGGTGATCAGCTTCTGTCCCGGTGGATTCGTCAAGATCACCTTACCTGAAGTATCGAACGTAATGACGCCGTCGCTCATACTTCGGAGGACGCTCGCCAAATGCTCCTTTTCCTGGTTCAAGTTGCGGATGTTGTCTTCCAGCTCAGCCGCCATATGATTAAACGTGTTCGCCAGCTTCCCGATCTCGTCGCTCGTATTGATCGACAGGCGCGTGTTGTACTCGCCTTTACGGATCGCTTCGGTAGCCTGAATCATCTGCTGCATCGGCTGCGTAATCTTCGTCAGCAGAAACAGCGCAAAGAAGGTCGTCATCGAAAACCCGATGATGGCCGTGTACGTAAACAGCCGCTTGATGTCCCCGGAGTTCGAATAATTCATATCGATGTATGGAAGCAGAAATAACCCGAGAATAATCAGGATGCATGCTACCAGGCAGATGATGGTCGCCCAGAGCTTCCCGACAAGAGAGGTCCAGAAATTCATGTTATTTCGGTACCTCGAGCTTGTAGCCTACGCCCCAGACGGTGGTGATCATCGCCGCCGACTCTGGCGATACCTTGTTCAGCTTCTCCCGCAGGCGCTTCACGTGCGTGTCGACCGTCCGCAGGTCGCCGAAAAATTCATAGTTCCATACATCCTTCAGCAATTCTTCCCGGGAAAAAACCTTGTCCGGCGAAACCGCCAGGTAATGCAGCAGCTCGTATTCCTTAGGCGTCAAGCTGACCTCTTGTCCGTTCGCTGTCACCCGGTGGGCATCGTGCTCAATCACAAGATGCGGGAACACGATGTTGTTGCTCGAATTCGTTTCCTTCGACAGATACGCCGTTGCCGAAGAGCGCCGCAAAATCGCTTTTACCCGGTAAATGACTTCCCTCGGGCTGAAGGGTTTCACGACGTAATCGTCCGCGCCGACTTCAAAGCCTTGAACCCGGTTGATCTCCTCGCCCTTGGCGGTCAGCATCAGCACCGGCGTCGATTTGAGCTGGCGCAGCCGGTTGCACACCTCGATGCCGTCCATGCCGGGCAGCATCAAGTCCAGCATGATCAGGCCATAATCCTGATTGGAAGCTTTACGGAGCGCGGTTTCGCCGTCCTCGGCCTCCTCGACTTCATAGCCCTCCTTCTCCAAATACATTTTCAGCAGGCGGCGGATCCGTTCCTCGTCGTCCACGACCAGGATCCGGTTTGTATGTTCTGACATAAGACAACCTCAACCCCTTCTATGTTTCTGTGAAGAACTTGTCATAACTCCATGCTAATCTTAACAAAAATCCGTTTCAACATCCAAGCGTGCAATGTGAAACGGATTATTCAGTGCTAAATGGATTGAACTAGAGTAACAATTGGCTCCAGTTCAATCTATATAAATTGTCATAACTGGATCAGTTTGTACCCGCATAGGAGTGAAGTCCGGCAATGACCAGGTTCACGCCGACGAGGGTAAACATGACTACCAGGAAGCCGAGAACCGACAGCCATGACGACTGCCGTCCCTGCCAGCCGCGGGACAATCTGAGATGCAGGTAGGCACTGTAGAACAGCCAGCAGATGAGCGCCCACACTTCTTTCGGATCCCATCCCCAGAAGCGTCCCCAGGCCACCTGAGCCCAAATCATCGCAAAGATCAAGGCGCCGAGCGTAAAGATCGGAAACCCGATGGCGATCGCGCGGTAGCTGATCTCATCCAAATCATCGGGGTCGATCCCGTCCAGGAACGGAGAGGCCGCACGTCCAAGCGGCTTGCGCGCGATCAACCGGAGGATTCCGTACAGGATAATGCCGGAGATCACCGTCCAAATTATCGTGTTGAACTTGCGTCCCGCGTTGATCCCGTTCATCCAGGACGGAGCGCTGAACAGCGGCTTCGTCATGCCGAGGAACGGCTGATAGCTTTCGACCTTGCTGTGGTACGGCGCAACGATCGGCGGCAGCTTGTATTCGACGGTCTGCGTAACGCTCGTCGTTTGCCCGGCCGTTCCGGAAGCCTTCGTCTGGGTGAACACGGATTCATAACCGGCTGCACGGAAGGCAAAGACCGTAATGATAAACGAGATAACCAGAATGATCGAGAAAAATACGATTTCGACCCAGCGCTGCTGGCGTCTGTCCTTTTTATCCTTGCTGCTGAAATTCACCGTGCGCAGCAGGTACATAAAGCCTGCTGCAAATGCGATCGCGAAGAACGACTCTCCGGCCGCCGCCATCGTGACGTGGATTTTCAGCCAATAGGACTGCAGCGACGGAATCAGCGGCTGCACCTCCTGCGGAAATACCGCGGCGTATGCCATGATGATGATCGTGATCGGAACGGCGAACAAACCGAGTATCGTTTTGCGGTAAATGAGATATACCACCGTAAACGCCACCATGACCATCATCGAAAGGAATGACATGAATTCGTACATGTTGCTGACGGGAATATGTCCGCCGCCCGCCCACCGGGTAAAGAAGTACGTTAGCTCCAGCACCAGGCCGAGGGAGGATACCCCGAACGCGATATTCCCCCACTTCCTGCGGTGCGACTCCGGATCCCTGTTGCTCCACCGGCGGCCCATAATGGCGACCGCGAACAGGATGAACGCCGCGCAGTACAGGAAGAATGCGACGACGAACATGTTGCTGCTGAAATTTAACAATCCACTCATGAGTGATTCCCTCCGTTATCCAAGGACTTCTCGTCCACTTCCAGATTCATTTTGCGAAGTATTGCCGCAATCTCCCGGCGGATGCCGAACCAGTTCTTGTTGGTATGCGCACCGAGGGTCAGGTTCCCGTCGTCAATCCGCAGCCAGATCCGGCGGTGCTGCCAATAGAAGCCGAGTATAAGTCCAAGCATGACGATGGCTGCGCCTACCCAGACAAAAGGCATCGCTTTGTCCACCCGGATATTCAAATAGGTGGTCGACATCGATAAGTCCACATTTCCCATTCCTTTGACATCCAGCTCAAGCGGAACGCTGCCGCCGTTCATTTTGGCGTTTATGGCATCCTGCTGGAAGCGCTCCTTGTCGATTTGTTTCGGGAAATAGAAATAATGTACGCCCTCGGCTGGCAAATTCGGCCCTTTAATCAGGAAGAGAAAAGCCGGCGCGTTTGGATTCGGAGTTTTCGTGACGGGCTGACCGTTCTCGTCCAGCCCAAAATCGTTGTACTTCTCCTTCAACTCAAGCGAATATGGCCCTACCTTGTAGTTCCGCTCTGGATCCTTGATCTTCAGCTGGAACGTTCCGTAATCTTTGCCGGTCTTCTTGTCCACCAGGGAAGGCTTGACCGAACGGAGGACCGGTGTCAAATCGTAGTCAAACTGATAGGCCTTCAGGCCTTTGTAATCCATCGGGTCATTAACCTCGATATTGTGATGATCTACGGCCTTCAGCGTAGGCTGTTTGGACGGATCATTGCAGTTGGCCGTACATTCGTACAGGGTCGCCTGCGTCTTGAACAGTTTTGGAAGCACCTTGTTTTTGCCCTGAAATTCCTTTGGCAAATCTTGTTCCGAATAATATTCAACCGTAAACTTCTCGTTCTTCAAATAATACGACGTATTCGGAATGTGCTTGATTTCGCCTTCTGGAAAAGCGACATGCTGATCCATGTGCAGACCGGGCAAGCCGCGGGCCAGCACGGCCAGCAGGAAAATGATCAGTCCGATATGGATGACGTATGGTCCCCAGCGGCTGAAGCGGTATTTTTCTGCGAGTAAAGCGTTATCCAAGGTATGTACACGGTAGCCTCTTTTCTTGATGTGGACGGATGCCTGCTCCACCCATTCTTTGGACTCCAGATCTACCGGTCCCTGATACACCACGCGCTGACGGGTCAGGAACTGCTTATGCTTCAAAATTCTTTGCTTGGTAAGCGCTTTGTACAGTGGCAGCACCCGGTCCAGGCTGCAGATGACCAGCGATGCGCCGATCATGACGAGCAGGAGGACAAACCACCAGGATTCGTACGTATGCGACAGGCCCAGCTTGTAATAAATCAATCCGGGCGTGCCGTAAGTTTCCTTGTAGTACGTTGAGGGATCGATGTTCAGAAATGTGTTTTCCTGGGGGAAAATCGTCCCGAGCATCGATCCGAGCAGGGTCAGGATAATCATGTATACGGCGATCTTTACAGACGAAAAGAAGTTCCAGATCCGGTCTATGAAATTCGGGTTGGCACGCTGAGAGCGTCGTGCCATCCCGTCATAGCGCATCTCCAGAACTTCGTTGGACTCGCGGTCTTGTTCTTCCAATGGCCTTCCGCAAGCCTCGCAGAGCACCGTCCCCACGGGGTTTTGGTGCCCGCACTCGCACTTGGTGTTCTTGAATGCAATAACTTCCTTCATCATCAGGAATTCACCAACTCTTCAATTTGCTGATCGAGAGTTTGCAAATCCAGCTGTCCCAGATGGATTTTATTGATTTTCCCGTTAGGCGAGACAAAAAACGTCGTAGGCAGCGGGGATATTCCGTAGGATTGAATGGCGTCCTTCTCGGGATCCAGCATTACAGGGAAGCTGACATGGACCTGCTTCACAAAATTTTCCACGGCCATCTTGTCCTCGCCGGCGTTGATGCCAACGATGACAACATCCTTATCCTTCCACTTATCATACTGGGCCTGCAGGGCGGGCATTTCCTTCACGCATGGTTCGCACCAGGTTCCCCAGAAATTGACAACAAGCGCCTTGCCTTTATATTCATCGAGCGTATGAACCTTGCCGTCCAGCCCGAGCAAGTCAAAGTTCGGCGCCTTACTGCCTTCCGTCGGTTTGCCATTAGAGCCCGAAACCTGTGTCGTAATGGCGTAACCGCCCAAAATGACAATCAACAGCAGGATAATGATTTGAACCTTTTTTCTAGATTTACCCATGCCAAAAGCTCCCTTTCCATGACAAATCACATATTTTAAGCGCAGAGTTTGAACAACCTATGAACAATTATAGCGAAATAATGTCACAGGTGCTCCGGGAGTATTTGAAAATTATGTGTCCTTCCGTTCTATCTTTTGTTTAAATTTCCCGATTTAGCCATATTTAATAAACTTTGTACTTCATCCTTTGTCAGATGGCGGTACAAACCGCGCTTCAAATTGTGCAGCAGCAGGTCGCCGAACGCCACACGTTTCAGCCGGATCACCGGGTGCTTGATCGCATCAAACATCCGTCTGACCTGCCGGTTGCGGCCTTCATGAATCGTGATGCTGATTACGGCTTCGTTCTTCTCCGTGTCGATATCTTTATATTCGACTTCGGCAGGGGCTGTCATACCATCCTCCAGCTGAATGCCAGCTTTGAGCTTGTCCAGGTCGCTGCCATGCGGGATCCCCTCCACCGTCGCAAGATACGTTTTGGGCACATGATGCCGCGGGTGAGTCAGCAGATTGGCAAATTCGCCGTCATTGGTCAGCAGCAGCAGACCTTCGGTATCGTAGTCCAGACGGCCGACCGGATAAACCCGCTCTTTGATGCCTTTCAAATAATCGGTTACGATTTTTCGTCCCTCCGGGTCGGACGCGCTGGTAATAACCCCTTTCGGCTTGTTGAACACGATGTAAATCTTCTGCTCGTGCTTGATCGGTTTGCCGTTCACCTTGATGATATCTTGATTCGGGTCCGCCTTGGTCCCCAGCGTGGTTACGGTTTCCCCGTTAACTTCCACTTTGCCGGCCAGGATCAATTCTTCGCACTTACGGCGCGAAGCGATACCTGCCTGCGCTAACACTTTCTGTAATCTTTCCATGTTCAATAGGTCACCTCAACCCTAATGATAACCATCAACAGGATAAATCACAAGTTCGTTCCATGGAAAATCCGCTCCTGGGCAGGTGTCGGAGTGAGGATACAAATAGAGGGGAGAAATGTTGTAGCGGCGTGCCAGCTCCATAATAAGCTTGCTGGCAACGAACAGCTGCTGTTTTTCGGCAGCGCGAAACAGGGTGTATTCGCGGTTGAAATCACCCTGGAGGCAAATATGGATATGGGACGGATCGGTGACGTAAGGGGAAGAAACGACCGAGGCATCCTCCCCGATCCAAAAATCATACCCTTTCCCGTTGATGGAAGGGCATACGGAATGATGAATGATAAAGCCTTCGAATGTCATGCGGATCACCTCATTTATACTAGCCTGAGCTTGGTACAGTATATGAGGTGTCCATGAAACCGTTCCACACGGCTGCCGGTTATCCGAAGAACAGCAGGCAGACGGCAATGGCCGCTGCAAATCCTACCGCATCCGATAAGAGACCGACCTTAAGCGCATACCGCCCGTTGCGGATCCCGACCGCGCCCAAATAAACAGTGAGCACGTACAGCGTCGTATCCGTACTCCCTTGTATCGTTGAAGCCATCCGTCCGATCATGGAATCCGGGCCGTACACCGAGATCAGATCGGTGGCGAATGCGAGGGACCCTGTTCCTGTCAGCGGCCGCAGCAGACCAAGGGGCAATATTTCGCTCGGAACGCCCAAATGCTGAAGGAAGGGACCTGTCCAGCCCACAAAAAAATCAAGGGCCCCTGAGGCCCGGAAAATGCTGATCCCTACCATCATCCCGACCAGGTTAGGAATGATTTGAATGGCCGTTTGAAATCCCTCTTTGGCTCCGTCGACGAAGGACTCGTACACCGGCACCTTCTTGGTAAAAGCATATAGGGGAATAAACGCGATCAGTACCGGGATCGCCCAGGCCGATATCAAATTGATGAACGCCACCATACGCCCTGCTCACCCTTTCAGCTCGGATTGGGAGGAAGAAACGGGACCCGCATGCACCGGCGGCTTCTTCGGCCTGCTGCGCATAAATTTGCGCCGGTACCAGCGGTCCATCACGATGGCGGCCAACGTTGCCACGGCGGTCGCCATCAGTGTGGTGCCAACGATATCGGTCGGATTGGCGGACTGATAGTTCATCCGGATCGCGATCAGCGTAGTCGGAATCAAGGTGATGCTGGCCGTGTTGAGCGCCAGCAGCGTGCACATCGCCGGGCTGGCGGCCGTCTTATCGGGATTCAGCGTCTGCAGCTCCTGCATCGCCTTGATGCCCATTGGCGTGGCTGCGTTGCCTAAACCGAGCAGATTCGCACTCATATTGGACAATATGTAACCCATGGCAGGATGGTTTTTCGGCACATCCGGAAATAAAAAGGTGACGATCGGGCTCAGCAGCCGGGCTATTTTTTTCAGAAGTCCCGAATCTTCAGCAAGGCGCATCATACCGAGCCAGAAGACCAGCACGCTGATTAACCCGAAACATACTGTCACCCCGGTCTTAGCCCCGTCGAAGGCCGCAGAAGTGACCAGTTCAATCTTCCCCTGGGCTGCTGCAAAACCGAATCCAATCAGAATAAGCCCCAGCCAAATTGCATTGATCATTTCGTATCCCCTCTCCCCAGGTTGTTACGTTAACATCAGGCACCAGGCTGAAGCAGACGCTTCATCACCACGCTGAACCATTGTCCCCAATTACTTTTGTGAGCGGGTGCCATCGTCTGCTCAGCAGCTGTTCCGGACGCCGTTCGTTCCGGCAGCACGCTTCCTTTTCTGTAGACCGGAATTTCTCCGATCTTTTCCCCTTTCAGCGACACCTCGATTTTCCCTCTCAGCCCGAATCTCAAATCCGGCGCTCCTTCCTCCGCTTCAGGATAGAGCACCAGCTTCTTGTTGACCTGAGCTTCCTCGCCATCGGCAAAAGGGTACTGGAACGTTTGGCTGACGACCAAATCCTGACCCTGTACCGACTCCCCTTTTTCGGTCAGCTGTTTCAACGGGTAGTATTCAAACCCGTAATCCAGCATTCTGCCGTGGTCGTTCCAGTCGTCCCCGTCGTTCAGTGTCACGGCGACCAGCTGCTGGCCGTTGCGGGTTGCCGAGCTGACCAGGCAGCGGAACGCCTTTTTGGTATAGCCGGTCTTGACCCCGTCCGCTCCTTCATAAAGGCGGAGCATTTTATTTTTGTTATCCCATTTGTAGTCCCAGGATTCATTCGGATTCGGAACCTTCTTCGTCGGCGTCTTCACGATTTCCTTAAAAACCGGATTATGCAGGGCATATGCCGTCAGCTTGGCCAAATCGTTGGCCGATGAATAATGGCCTTCCTCGTCCAGTCCGTGCGGATTCATAAAATGCGAATGGGAAAGGCCCAGCATACGGGCTTTCTCGTTCATCAAATAGACAAACCCCTCCACAGAACCGCCGACGTGCTCGGCAATCGCCGTGGCCGCGTCATTGCCTGAACGCAGCATCAGCCCGTACAGCATATTTTCCAGGGTCATTTCTTCCCCCAGCTTGAGATAGATGGAAGACCCTTCTTTGCCAAAGGCGTTTTTGCTGACCTTCACTTCGCTGTCCAGCTTGCCATGCTCAATCGCTACGATGGCGGTCATGATTTTCGTCAGGCTGGCGATCCGGAGCTCATCGTCCCCATGGCTGGAATACAGCAGCCTGCCTGAAGTGACATCGATCAAGGCTGCGGCCTGAGCGTGGGTGCCGAGAGCGGGTAAATTTTTCGCGGCCGATGCCCGGCTTGTACCGGCAAAGCCGCTGGCGATGAGTGTGATGACCGCAATCCAGCTCCATATTCGTTTATGCTTGATCCACATGTTATCTTTCCTTTCGGTTCAGAAAATCTTGTACAAGTATATGCTTGGCCTAACTCGGGTATGCCAAACGTGCAAACCAGAAAAAATCCCTCCCGGCTGACGGAAGGGATTGGCACAGGCTTAAAACAATGAAGGATTGATCTCCGAAGTCGTCGTTTGGGCTGGATTGACAGCACCCGTTTGCGTATTCGTTTGGAACATCGACGTGATTTTATCCACCATAGACGGTGCGGAATCAATTAATTTCTCGAATAAATGCGTTTGATTATCGAGCGGAACGATATTCACGCCTGCTTTGCCGACAACGAGAAATGCGATCGGACGAATCGAAACTCCGCCGCCGCTGCCCCCGCCAAACGGCAAGGACTTGGATTCATGTCCGGGAGCCGCGCTCACGCTTTTACTGATATCATCCGCGTTAAAATCACTTCCCCCTGCAGCAAAGCCAAAGCCCACCTTACTGATCGGAAGGATGACGCTGCCGTCAGGAGTTTCTACAGGGTCGCCGACGATTGTGTTGACATCAACCATGCCTTTGATGTTTTCCATCGCAGTCTGCATTAAGCCTTGAATCGGATGCTCTGCCATGTTGATTCCTCCTAGTGTGTTGATAATAAGCTCTGAGCCACAGATGTTAGCTTGCCCATATCCCTTTGAAGTATGTAGTCCCGCCTGTGCGGCCGGTACCGTTAAATTAAGTAAGCCTTTGTTATCGCAGAACCTGTTTGGCCAATCGGAACCAATGGATCGGACCTCCCGGTACTTTGAGAATTCGGGCCATCAACATGATGCCGGCATACAAGGCATAACCGCAGGATATGCGGGCGACGCAGGACAGCTCAGTGGCAAACTGCGGCTCATCCTTAAACACCGGAACGACAAAGAGCCTTGGATTGTTCCGCATGCGTACTTTAAAGGAAAGCCAGCCCACCAGGGTCGTTTTGAGCCCCCACACGGTTCCCGTTGCGATCGCAGTCCATGCTGCATCGCCGGTTGATAAATTGGTGGACCAATCCAGCTTCATGATGTTTACATGCTGCATGGTACGGTAAAACCATTCCTTTAAAGAAGCCGTCGACTGGAGCATAATTCTCACTTCATCTGCCCAATGGTCCAGCCGTCTTTTGTTAATATGCGCTTTTCCGACGGTTTGGCCGTTACGGAAACTGTTTTTGCTCTCAAGCCGGAGCATAAAGCCCTTTTTCATATTGGCAAACACCAGGGAAGGCATTTCATAATGCATCTTTACGATTCCATACAGCATCTTGACGTCCAATACGGCCTTGTCATCCTTATTATGCTTGCTGTACCATAATGTAATGGTAATGCTTGACATTACGACGGCAACCAGCAGAATGATCAGGAGAACAATAATGGCGACTACAATCCACACGTATAAACCCCCAAGTCTGTCCATAAATCTTCCTGTGCATAGTATGGCATTCCCCAATGGAAAAGATTCGGCCACAAGCTTTTTTTGAACGCCAAAGACCCACCCGGGAAATCCGGATGGGTCTTGTTGTTTATGCAGTTTTACGGCACATCGTCAAACGTCAGCTGTCTTCCGTCCAGCTTTTCGAACAAGAGCTGGGTTTCTTCCTCCAGATTATCCGTATCTTCAAATATGGCCGGCTCCGGGAGCGCCTGAAGATTCGGCAGGCCAAAGTAATCGAGGAACGACTTGGTCGTACCGTACAAAATCGGACGCCCGATCGCCTCCGCCCGTCCCGTCTCCTCGATCAGGTCCTTGTTGACCAGCGTCTGGATCGCCCGCTCGGATTTGACGCCGCGGATCTCCTCGATTTCCACCCGGGTAATCGGCTGCCGGTAGGCCACGATGGCCAGCGTCTCAAGTGCCGCCTGCGACAGCGAGGATCGGGATGGGGAATAAGCGAGCCGTTCAAAATACGGGGCGTGATCGGGCAGCGTAGCCAGCTGATAGCTGCCGGCAATCTGGACGACCTGGATCCCCCTTTTCTCCCTGACAAAATCCTCCTTCATTTCCTCCAGGGCGTCGGTCACCAGCTCGGGACGGTGCTCGACGACCTCGGCAATCTGCTTGGCAGTCAGCCCTTCATCCCCCGCCAAAAAGAGCAGCCCCTCAATAATCGATTTCAACGTCGGAAAGTCCATTCGAGAGACCTCCCCCTTTCCATTCCATCACAATGTCGTCGAACAGCTTTTCCTGATAACAAATAATTTGTTTCATCTTCATCAGCTCCAAAATGGCCAGAAACGTCACGACGATTTCATGACGTACCATCTCTTCATGCAGCAGCTTGGAAAACAATAGTTTTCCACCGGGCCCGCTGGTTTCCAGGGCATGCACCACCTCGCGGATCCGATCCTTCACCGAAATTTCGTCCCGCTGGATTTTGGCGTAGCTTGTCCGCTTCGACGCCTTGCGCAGCGCCTTCTGAAAAGCCGCGACCAAATCGGAGGCGTGCAGGCCTTTGACCGGATTATCCGACACGCGCGGCACCCACGGCGTCAAATCCTCGGGCTCCTTGGAGTAGATCAGGCTCCGTTCAAATTCCTTTTCCTGCAAATGCTTGGCAATCCCTTTATATTTGCGGTATTCGATCAGCTTCTGCACGAGCTCCGCCCGCGGATCGATTTCTTCTTCTTCATAAAAGTCAAACTCGTCCATTTCAAATACCGGAGGCTTCGGCAGCAGGAGCTTGCTCTTGATCGACAGCAGCGTGGCCGCCATAACCAGAAACTCACTGGTGATATCCAATTCGAGCTCCTGCATGCTCTGCAAATATTCCATATATTGATCGGTAATCTCACTGACGGGGATATCCTGGATGTCGATTTCCGCTTTGTCAATCAGGTGCAGCAGCAAATCAAGCGGTCCTTCAAACGTTTCCAGCTTGTATAATACGGTGTTCACAGCTTATCCTCCCGTCACATAAAGTACGCCCGCCAAGCGGGGCTGTGTCCCAATGGGCCCCGTAAGGCACTTTGCGGACATAAAAAATGCAGTACCCGTAAAAAAGGGTACTACATTAAATAAGCACTATTTTAACTGTTTCGTCAAGTTGGCCATTTCAATTGCCGCCACCGCAGCATCATATCCTTTATTTCCAGCCTTCGTTCCGGCCCGTTCCACCGCCTGCTCGATGTTCTCCGTCGTCAAGACGCCGAAAATGGTAGGAACGCCGGTTTTCAGGTTGATCGCCGCCACGCCTTTGGCCACCTCGTTGCACACATAGTCGTAATGGGAGGTTGACCCCCGGATAACCGTGCCGAGCGTAATGACGGCGTCGTACTTGCCGCTTTCGGCCATCTTCTGGGCAATCAGCGGGATTTCGAAAGCTCCCGGAACCCACGCCACGTCCACTTCTTCTTCCTTGGCGCCGTGCCGCTTGAGGCCGTCGAGTGCGCCGCCCAGCAGCTTGCTGGTGATAAACTCATTGAATCTTCCTACCACGATGCCGTATTTTAATCCTTCGGATACCAAATTTCCTTCATAGATATGTGCCATGCTTCATCAGCCTCCTGTAATTATTCGGTAGTCGTCGTCAATGAATCGGGCTGCTCAAACTTCAGCATGTGCCCCAGCTTCATTTGCTTCGTATGCAAGTAGTTCTCGTTGTCCTTATTGGCCTGCATTTGGATCGGCACGCGCTCGACCATTTCCAGCCCGTAGCCCTCCAGGCCTTTGATTTTGCGCGGATTGTTCGTCAGCAGCCGAATTTGCCGAATGCCGAGATCCTTCAATATTTGAGCTCCGATGCCGTAATCGCGAAGATCCGCGGGGAATCCGAGCTTCAGGTTGGCATCGACCGTATCAAGGCCCTCCTCCTGCAGCTTATAGGCTCTAAGCTTGTTAAGGAGCCCGATGCCGCGTCCCTCCTGACGCATGTACAGCAGCACGCCGCGGCCTTCTTCGTTGATCTGCCGAAGTGCGGCTTCAAACTGCGGGCCGCAATCGCAGCGATGAGAATGGAACACGTCCCCTGTCAGGCATTCGGAATGGACGCGGGTGAGCACCGGCTCCCCGGATGCGATGTCCCCTTTGACGAGCGCCAAATGCTCTTTATTGTCCACCGCATTCGTATAGGCAACGACCTGGAACTCGCCGAAGTCCGTCGGCATCCGCACCGAAACCTCGCGGGTAACGAGCTTTTCCTTATTGTTGCGGTACTGGATCAAATCCTTGATGCTGATCAGCTTGAGACCATGTTTTTTGGCGATCTGCACCAGGTCCGGCAGCCGTGCCATCGTCCCGTCCTCTTTGATAATCTCGCAGATCACCCCGGCCGGGAACGATCCGCTGAGACGGGCGAGATCCACCGCCGCTTCAGTATGGCCGGCGCGCCGGAGCACGCCGCCGGTTTTGGCAATCAGCGGAAACATGTGGCCGGGGCGCCGGAAATCGGCTGCGGTCGCTTCCGGATCGGCCAGCGCTTTGGCGGTCAGGGACCGCTCATAGGCGGAGATGCCCGTTGTGGTCTCCTTGTGGTCGATGGAGACGGTAAAAGCCGTGCCGTGATGGTCCGTATTGTTCGATACCATCGGCTTCAGGCCGAGCTCAGCGGCTCTTTCCTCCGTAATTGGCATGCAGACCAGTCCGCGTCCTTCCGTGATCATGAAGTTGATGACTTCAGGCGTTGCCTGATCCGCCAAGGCGATAAAATCGCCTTCGTTCTCGCGGTCCTCGTCGTCCACGACGATAACGACCTTGCCTGCCGACAAGTCGGACACCGCATCTTCAATGCGGTCAAACACAAAATCCTCCTTCATGGGTTTCCCTCCTATTCCTGCATGGGCTTATTGGCCTGTCTGTCCTCTTGCCTGCCTCATGCAAATCCGTGTTGTGCTAGCAGCTCCATGCTGATTCCGGAAGGTTCAGGACGCCCATTCCCTTCCCCTGTTCGGTAGTGAAGCAAATGGTCCACATACTTTCCGAGAATGTCGCATTCCAGATTCAGCGCACTTCCGGGCTTTTTGTCCGCCAGACTTGTCTCCGCAAGCGTATGCGGGATAATGGAAACGGTGAATGTTGTGGCGCTTGTCTTGACCACCGTCAAGCTGATGCCGTCCAGGGTAATAGATCCTTGCGGGATGATGTAGCGGAGCAGAGCAGTATCTTCCGGCTCCACTTCGATCAACACCGCATTCTGATCCCGGTCCATCGCCCGGATCGTTCCTGTCCCGTCGGCATGTCCCTGCACGATATGTCCGCCGAAGCGGGCACCCACCTGCATGGCGCGCTCCAAATTCACCCGGCTTCCGGCCCCCAGCGATTTCAAGTTGGAGTGGCGGTACGTTTGCGGCATGACGTCCACCGCGAACGAACGGGCTCCAATCTCGACAGCCGTGAGGCAGACGCCATTGACCGAGACGCTGTCCCCGATTTTGAGATCGCCCATAATCCGGGAGGCCTCGATATGGAGGATCATCGCTTCCCCTTTGCTGGAGACGCCCCGCATGACGCCGACCTCTTCAACCAAACCGGTAAACATCGCAACCGCTCCTTTCTGTCCTGTAAAGAAGTATTTCATAAGATTCATATCGTTAACCATGTGCAGCTCATTAAAAAGTTAAGTATCGTTTTTCCGGATCAGGTCATACCGGCCAAACCGGCTTTCCGCTGATGCAGACGTTATCCCCGAGCACTTCGGTCTCTACATCTTCCAGCCGGACGGCGTCCGCCATCTTGTCGGCGCCTCGCAGCGAGAAGTTGACGGGGGCCGCCGGACCTCCAACGATTTTCGGTGCGAAATAGAGCACGATCCGGTCGATCAGCCGGCCCTCCAGCAAGGAACCGTTCAGCCGGCCGCCGCCTTCCACCAGAATCGAGCCGATCTCACGTTTGCCCATCTCCTGCATCGCCAGGCGAAGATCGACCTGCGGGCCCGATCCGCAGCGGATCGTTTCTACGCCGATCTTCTTAAGGGCTTCCTCCTTATCCAGATCGGCGCGTTCCGTCGTCAAAATGACGGTCGGCGCAGCTCCATCCCGAACCACCTTCGACTCAAGCGGTATCCGCAGCAAGGAATCGACGATGATCCGCACAGGATTCAGACCGATGGCGCCCTGCAGCCGGGTGGTCAGCTGCGGATTGTCCGCGATCACCGTATTTACGCCAACCATAATCCCTTGATGCCGGTGGCGGAGCGTATGAACCTGCTCCCGGGCCGCTTCGTTCGTGATCCACTTACTGTCTCCCGATTCGGCCGCGATGCGCCCGTCCAGCGTGCTTGCTGTCTTGACCGTCACATAGGGAAGCCCGGTTGTAATATACTTGATAAACTTTTCGTTCATGCGGCGGGACCTGTCACCGAGCAGCCCAACCTCCACCTCAATCCCGCTGCGGCGGAGCAACTCGATTCCTCTGCCCGCCACTTGGGGGTTGGGATCTTCGCAGGCCACGACGACCCGCTTCACCTTCTCGCGGATGAGGCGTTCGCTGCATGGCGGCGTTTTTCCGTAATGGCTGCAGGGCTCCAGCGTTACATAAACCGTACTCCCCTCCGCACGTTCACCCGCCATATTCAGCGCATGTACTTCCGCATGGGCGGTTCCCCGCTGCAAATGCGTGCCAAGCCCAACCATCTCCCCGTCTTTAACGACGACGCAGCCGACAACCGGATTGATCCCGGTCTGACCTTGTGCCCGCTCCGCCATATCGAGCGCAAGCGCCATATAAAATTCATCGTTGATGATGCCGTCCATTCATCTCCCCCCTTGTTCGGAATCAGGACATCCCCTCAAAGCTAAGTCTCGGCTTCGGGCGCTTTGCGGATACTTCGTATGTTGGAATTTCCATGGTAAATCACCTTACCATGCGCTGCTTTGGCTCAGCGCTGTTTAAACCGGCACTTAGCGGGGAGCCCAGGTCTTTGTAAAAAAGCAAAAAGCCCCGGGATGGCTTAAACCATCCTCGGGGCTGTGAGAGACAAGTCAGATACACTCCAATAAGGCTGCAGAATCCCAAAAATCAGGATCAGCCAAATAAGTCATCGGTAGCGTAAAGTCGTCAACAAACAGAAGCCGTCCCTCCAAGGACAACCTTCTACTATGTGAAAACAACCACGTACACGTGACATCTTATTGGACAGCTGCACTCCCAACTGAAGCGCACGCTTTCTCTCCTTCTCCCATCCAGACTATACTGTCGGTCCCGGATTTGCACCAGGTCCACCGTACGCTAAGCGTCAAACGAAGCGTCCGGGTCACGGACTGAGACGGGCGCCAGAACTGATCGGCTGCCGCGTCATCACCGCCGGTAGGGAATTTCACCCTGCCCCGAAGGATATAACCAATATCAATATGCAATTGGCAGATGGAATGGCTGCCTAGCGGAAGCCCCATCTATACTAGGAAATGTTAACACTGCCTCGGCAAAAAATCAATACGCCTCTTTTCCCGGCCCAGAACAAAAAGCCGCTTGTCCCTTTTGGAAACAGGGAAAGCGGCTGATAAATCGTGCGCGACTCGCAGATTAAGCTTCGTATACTTCGACCGTCTTCATCACGTCGCGGCCTTGGAACGCGTCGACGTATTCCATGCCCTTCGTCACTTTGCCGAATACAGTATGCTGTCCGTCGAGATGCGGCTGCGGCTGGTAGCAGATATAGAACTGGCTTCCGCCGGTGTTGCGGCCGGCATGTGCCATCGCCAGCGATCCGCGCTCGTGTTTGTTCGGGTTGATTTCGCAGTTGATCGTGTAACCAGGGCCGCCGGTACCGGTGCCGTTCGGGCATCCGCCCTGCGCAACGAATCCCGGAATGACGCGGTGGAACACCAGACCGTTGTAGAAACCGGAGTTTGCCAGTTTCTCAAAGTTCGCCACCGTGTTCGGAGCGTCTTGTTCAAACAGATCGAGCAGCACTTCGCCGCCGTTTTCAAGAGTGATTTTTGCTTGCTTGGCCATTATGTCAATGACTCCTTTCATGTCTTTCCTGAGTGTTAACAGACATCTTCTAGTTTACTATGAAATCCCGGGCGAAGCAAAATAATTCCGCATTCTTCCTCGTTCTATAAACGCGCAAAAGGACCCCTCTGCATTCCCCAATACAGAGATGATCCTTTATACTGCGCACCAATTCATTTACCAGAGGCGCTGGCGAACAGCACCTGCCCCCTTAATGCATCTCCTTACTTAAGCACAGCCTGCTTTGCGATCCGCTCAGGAATGACATCGTGGCCGATGATATCCTGAAGGCTCTCGCGGCGAACGACCAGGTCGCTTTGACCTTGGTTCACGAACACGACCGCCGGTTTGCGGATCCGGTTGTAGTTGCTCGCCATGGAATAGTTGTAGGCCCCTGTGCACGAAACGGCGAGCAGGTCACCGTTATTGACTTTCGGAAGCTCTGCATCCCAAATCAGCATGTCGCCGCTCTCGCAGCATTTGCCGGCTATGGACACGGTTTCTTCCGGCTTGTCGTTGGCACGGTTGGCCAGCATGGCCTCATACTTCGACTCGTACAGCGCCGGGCGCGGGTTGTCCGTCATGCCGCCATCCACGGCCACGTACTTGCGCACACCCGGAATATCCTTGCTGGTGCCGACGGTGTACAAGGTTGTCCCCGCATCGCCCACGATGCTGCGGCCCGGTTCCACCCAAATTTCCGGCAGCTCGCTTCCCCACTCGGCAAAATGCGTTTTCACCGCGTCGGTAATCGCCTTCACGTACTGGCTGACTTCAAGCGGCGTGTCGCCTTCAACGTAACGGATACCAAAGCCTCCGCCGAGGTTCACTACTTTGAACTGCACGCCCAGCTGTTCTTTGACACTCTTGGCAAATTCGGCTACACGCTGAACCGCCATCTGAAATCCGTCGACTTCGAAGATCTGCGACCCGATATGGGAATGGACGCCGAGAAGCTCCAGATGCTCCTGAGCGGCAGCTGCTTTGACTGCTTCAAACGCAGAGCCGTTACCGATGTCGAAACCGAATTTCGAGTCGGTTTGGCCGGTTGAAATATATTCATGCGTATGAGCTTCAACCCCTGGTGTGACGCGGAGCAAAATGTTGACCTTCACCTTTTTCTCAGCCGCCACCGATTCCAGCACATGCAGCTCAACAAAATTGTCTACGACGAAGCAGCCGATGCCGGCGTCGATCGCCATTTCCATCTCTTCCACCGTCTTGTTGTTGCCGTGGAAATGGATGCGCTTGGCCGGGAAGCCTGCCTGAAGCGCCGTGAACAATTCGCCGTCGGACACGACGTCTAGGGACATGTCCTCTTCCTCTGCGATCCGGCACATGGCCATGACGCAGAACGCCTTGCTGGCGTAAGCCACCTGGAATTTCAGTCCGGACGCGCGGAACGCATCGACGTATTCGCGGCACCGCGTGCGGACCAGCTCCTCGTCGACGATATAAAGCGGCGTACCATATTGCTTCTTCAGCTCGGTAACGTCACAGCCACCGATTTCCAGGTGACCGTCCGCATTGATTTTACTTGTACCATGTAGAAACATATTATGCATCCCTTCGCTTTCCTTGGAAATGTAAATATTCCATGTGAACTTTTACATCAGTATACCAGACAAGGGAAGAGAATGAATGGATTTTTTTGCACAACATTTGTGTTTTCCTACGACTGTTCGCGGTTGTCCGGGTTCTTCGCCATCCGCGTATTATCCCTCGTTTTGTTGAAAGACGGCCTTTTCTTGCTCTCAAGCACCGGGAAGCGCAGCAGCACTTCAGACAGAGCCTTTGCATTAAACGGTATAAACGGCCATAGATAAGACGAGTTGTATGACCGGTGCAGCGTCAGCAGCAGGATCAATAGCGTCGTCCCGACAACGAATCCCTGCACTTTGAAAATGGCCACCGCGACCAGCAGCACAAGCCTCACCATCCGGTTCGCCAACCCCAGCTCATAGCTCGGCGTGGCGAACATGCCGATGGACGCTACGGCCATGTACAAGACGACCTCATTGACGAACAGGCCTGTTTTCACCGCGATATCCCCGACGAGGATCGCCGCGATGAGGCCCATGGCCGAAGCCAGCGGGGTCGGCGTATGCACAGCGGCCAATCGGAGGAGATCGACGCCGAACTCGACCAGCAGAAACTGGGCGATAAGCGGTATTTTGCCCGTATCGTGCGGCCCGATGAAATTTAATTCCGGAGGCTTCAGGTGCGGATCGATCACAAGCAGCATCCAGAGCGGAAGCAGAAACATGGAGGCGAAAATGCCCAGAAACCGGACCCACCTGAGGTAGGTCCCCATAAAAGCCGTCTGCCGGTTCTCTTCGGCATGCTGGCACAGATCGAAAAACGTAGTCGGCATGACCATCACGCTCGGCGAGGTGTCCACGAACACCACTACCCTGCCTTCCATGATATGCGAAGCGACCACGTCCGGTCTCTCCGAATATCTGACGAGCGGATACGGATGCCATCCCTTGTTGATGATCGCTTCCTCCAGCTGCTTGTCGCCTTGGGGAAGCCCGTCGATGTCGAGACTTTTGATTTTTTTCCGGATGGAGTCCACTTGAACCTTATCCACAATGTCGTCGATATAGGCAATACAGACGTCCGTCCGCGTCCGCCGCCCGACCTGCACAAGCTCGCTTTTGAATCCGGGGTCGCGGATCCGCCGCCGCACGAGGGCGATGTTGGTAAGCAGCGTTTCGGTGAACCCGTCGCGCGCGCCCCGCACCACCCGTTCAATGCTAGGTTCTTCGGGACTACGGACCGGATAATTCCGGGTATCTAAAATGATGCACGCCTGTTCTCCCTCGATGAATAGTGCGGACATCCCCATCAGTACTTTATTGACTGCCGCGCTGAGCTTGTCAACAATCTCGACCTGAATATGCGGGATGTAAAATTCAAAAAAGGACTTAAGCGCATCCGAAGTAAGCTGGTCGGCGGACAAATAGGTAAGCCGCTTCAGTATTTCCAGCATGATGTTGTCTTTGGCAAAGCCGTTAATGAAGAACAATCCCGTGTTCTGGCCGGCGAGGGTCATTTCACGAAACACGATGTCAAAGGATGAACCCAGACCCACCACTTCCTTGAGCGTGTTTTTGGTCGTCTCCAGGCTTTCCGGGATGACATCCTTATCCTGCCAATAGATGATGGATTCCTCGACGGTGTCGGACCTTTCCTGGTCGCGTTTTTCCTGCATCCGCTTATCTTCTCCGCCGTCACCCGCTGCCCTATGCTCATCCTCAGCCTGTTCTTCGCCGCCTTCACGCCGGCCCGCCGTCCTCCGGGGCTCCTTCCCCTCCTCCGATTGATGAGAAGCGTCTTCCTTCTTCTCTTTCGATTCGTCCCCATACTGCATGATCATCGCAATACCCGCAGGGTCCTCTACGTTGATTTCCTGATCCTTGTCATCTCTCACGAAGCGTTCCTCCTTACTTTCTGTAAACAAACCAGTCAAACAGGGAACCCGCCACTTTTCCCGTGACCATCGCCATCAAAAAACCGAACAGGTAGCGGGTCATCTGCAGCCTTTTAGCTAAAATGGGCAGCACGTTAAGCACCTCGGTGAGCGCGGCGGCCAGCATACCGACGAATATCCCGTTAAACAGCCCGATCAAGAGGCTGGCCAGCGGTCCCAAGGATAGTTTCCAGTTCCAAAAGTCGAATACGGTCCCGACCAGCGATCCCGTTACCATCGCCCCTTCGTACCAGTGAACCCGGTTATAGGATGAAGTCAGCTGAGCCAGCCTTGGAATCATGTCGAGGACGATGAACAGCGCAATAACGCCGCCGCCAACCGCAATTCCCCCGGCAATCCCGAGCAGTATTTGGATGATCCAGCCGACCAGAATCAAGACGAATCCCCCTGACGGCTCGCAGTTTTCATCCGTTTATATTCCTCGGCAACGACGTACTGGTCGATATTTTCCTGGTACAGAAACATTTCCACTTCCAGCGGGGTCGGCTCCTCGTTCCACTTCTTTTTGAATAAATGGTTGAAGAAAACGACCATGCCAAACCCGATGCCGAAGGAATATGCCGTCTGGAACAAGTAGGGATGCTCGTCCCGGCGGCCGGTCACCATTTCCACCGTACGGATTTGCACCTCCTGCATGTTCACGTCCGCATGGAAATTCATGATCGTCAGCGCTGACCCGAAGAAAAGGAGGAGCCAGACGATGATAAATAGGATCAGTGACGGTTTCTTCTCCTTTTTTACCACTTCCACCAGGGAGTGCTTGTTCCCCATCGACTCAATGCGGACGCCCGGAATGAGCTCCTGGATCTTCGGTATGATGTGCATCATGTCAATTAACAACAAATTTCCATCCCACTTATGGGGATGAACCAGCTCCAGGCTGCGGAGCGAAGATTCCCACTCGGGGTCGCATAAAATCCGGGCGATGTGGCCGAGGGTCACGACCCTTCCATGGGAAATCGGTACGCGGCTGCGCAGCTGCAGGTAGACCGTAGGCAATCCGTGATCAGACATCCAATCACTCCTTTTGCTGCTGAATTACCGTTAGTATAGGAAAAAGGTCTACTTTCTAGTCCGATTTGCATCGCTGCCCAAAAAAAGGAACCGCCTTCCCATACGGAAGACGGTTCCTTGTTCACTGGGCAATCTGATCGCGGATCAGCTGCAGTATTTTTTTCTCGAGGCGCGAAACCTGTACCTGGGATATCCCGAGCCGGGTGGCTACCTCCGATTGGGTCTGGTCGCGGTAGTACCTTAAATAGACGATCAGCTTTTCCCGCTCCGACAGGCCATCGATTGCTTCGTTCAGCGCCAGTTTATCAAACCAGCGTTCCTGGGATTCGTCGGCGATCTGGTCCATTAGCGTAATGGGATCCCCGTCATTTTCGAACACGGTCTCGTGGATCGAGGTCGGCGGCTTGTTGGCCTCTTGGGCGAACACAACTTCCTCCGGCGTTACCCCAAGCTCCTCGGCCACTTCCTTGACGGTCGGCAGCCGGTCCAGGTGCTTCGACAGCTCGTCCCTTTTCTTGCGTACC
Organism: Paenibacillus sp. PSB04; assembly: GCF_025809195.1. Lineage (NCBI taxonomy): Bacteria > Bacillati > Bacillota > Bacilli > Caryophanales > Paenibacillaceae > Paenibacillus > Paenibacillus sp. PSB04. The sequence continues at coordinate 3,934,928 of NZ_CP081301.1, read as the reverse complement.
TTGTTGGCCATTTCCTTCAGCGACCGGCTGACCTTCAGCGTTCCGTCATCGCGGAGAAAGCGCTGGATCTCGCCGATAATCATCGGAACAGCATAGGTGGAAAACTTGACGTCATAGCTTAAATCGAATTTGTCGACCGATTTCAGCAGGCCGATGCATCCGATCTGGAACAGATCCTCGGGTTCGTACCCCCGGTTCATAAACCTTTGCACGACAGACCAGACGAGGCGGATATTGCAGTTTACCAGCGTATCGCGGGCCAAGCTGTCCCCGGTCTGGCTGAGTGCGATCAGACGTTTGACTTCGGCATCATCCAAATAAGTCTGCGAACCTTTCTTCACATCAGCATCCATGCGCCCAACCCCTAATTATACAAAGCTTTCTTAGATTCGATCCTCTTCTTCATCTTGATTGATGTTCCGGAACCGGGCTCGCTGGATACCTCGAATTCATCCATAAAGTTCTCCATGATCGTAAAGCCCATGCCCGACCGTTCCAGCTCCGGTTTCGACGTATACAGGGGCTGCTTGGCAAGCTCCAGGTCTTCGATGCCTCTTCCCCGATCCTCCACGGTCAGCGTGACGGTATCTCCCACAATTTCCGCAGTGATCGTGACGATCCCCTCGGGATCGCTGTCGTACCCGTGAATGATGCTGTTGGTCACCGCTTCGGAAACGACCGTCTTCAGGTCGCTCAGCTCATCCATGGTCGGGTCCAGCTGTGAGATGAAGGCGGCCACCGTCACACGAGCGAACGATTCGTTTTCCGACTTGGCTGCGAATTGGAGCGTCATGAAATTGCGTTCCATGGCCTTTTCTTTACTCATGACACGACCTCCAGACCCGAGAGCGCATGACCCTCGTTATCGTAAATGGGCATAATTTTGAACAAGCCGGACATATCGAGCAGCCGGTAGACGGTAGGATTGACGTCGCACACCGCCATTTTGCCGCCCTTGGCCTTGATCAGCTTATACCTTCCGAGGATCACACCCAGGCCTGAGCTGTCCATGAACTGTAAATTTTTCAGGCTGAGCACCAGATGGTCTGTCAGTCCGCGCTGGATCGTCTCATCCATTTTCATGCGGACATGGTCAGCCGTATGGTGATCGAGCTCTCCCGATAAGCGCACAATCAAGATGTTGCGGTGATGCTCCATTTCCACTTGCAGATTCACGTTTGCTCACTCTCCTCCCTGTCATGAACAACGATTTCTACGGAGTAAAACCGGATTCCTGCATCACGACAAAACTAGAAGAAAACCGCTATCAATCTACAAGAAACAATTTTGATGTCGTCCGTTTAAACAGCTTCCACCATCCGGCCTTGCCCACCGTCTCCGGCGACTTCAGCTCGAATTCCTTCAGCACCTTGCCGCCTTCATAGACGACCAGTTTACCGAGAACCTGTCCCTGCTGGACCGGTGCCTTGATCTCCTTCGGAACGACCATTTCGTGGCGGATGTCCGCTGCCTTGGCGTTTTTCTTTGTCAGAACGCTGTAGGTTTGTCCGGCTTTCAAAGTCAGTTCCTTCGTATTGCCCTTGTTCACCTTCACCGTACCCATCACGTCACCCGGATTGAAAATGGTATGCGTGCTGTACTGGGCAAACATATAGTCGAACATTTTGGACACTTCTTCGTTCCGTGTCTTGGTGTTAGGCTCGCCCAGCACCACGGCGATCGCTCTCAGGTTGCCGTTCTTGGCCGTAGCTGAGAGGCAGAACTTCGCCTCGGAGGTATACCCCGTTTTGAGGCCGTCGGCCCCAGTATAGAAGCGGACCAGCTTGTTCGTATTCACGAGCCAGAAGGGCTTTTCGGAATCTTTCCGTAAATAATCCTGATAGGAACCGGTGTATTTCGTAATTTCCGAATGCTTCAACAGTTCACGGCTGATCACCGCGATATCGTGCGCCGAAGAGTAATGGTTCTCGGCAGGAAGCCCGTTACAGTTCACGAAATGGGTATCCTTCAGCCCCAGCTCCTGTGCCTTGTCGTTCATCATTTGGACAAAGGCCTGCTCCGTGCCGGCGATTTTTTCGGCCATCGCCACTGAGGCATCGTTGCCGGATGCCATTGCGATGCCCTTGAGCATTTCGTTGACCGTCATCTCTTCACCCGGCTCAAGGAATATTTGTGAACCGCCCATCGATGCCGCATATTCGCTCGTCCGGACCATATCGGTCATTTTCAGCTTGCCCTCGTCGATGGCCTCCATGGTCAGCAGCATGGTCATAATTTTCGTAATGCTTGCCGGCGGAAGTTTATCATGGCTGTTCTTCTCATAAATGACCGTTCCCGTATCCGCATCCATAAGGATGGCTGACCTAGCATTCGCCGCCAGCTCCACGCCCGGAGCCTGACCGCCTTTTGGCGCTTCTTCGGCATACCCCAGATAAGGCAGCGCCACCGTGGACAGCCCGAAGGACAGCGCGAGCGCCAGTATCGTTTTTTTCAAAATAAGTCCCCTCCTGACCTATTGTATAGATTGAACTAAAGCTTTTTCATTGAACTTCCTGTTATTAAGGCCTGATATGGCCTATAACTTTCATTTCTTTAGTTCATGTCTATATGGTTCAATTGAAATGGTTACTGTCTTTCAGTTTCGTCAGGATCACAGGAAAATATTCCATGCCAGGGGCGGCTTACGCCGAATTATTTTTGAAAAATGCAAAAGCCCCCGCAGGATCACTCCTGCGGGGGCTGCTTTGAATAAAGTTACCATGCATATTACATATGAGGGATGACCGCAAGCACCAGGCCGAGGAACTTCTCGCGGACTCTCTCGGTCGTTTCCATAACCTCTTCATGGGACAAAGGCTGGTCCAGAATGCCCGCCGCCATGTTGCTGATGCAGGAAATGCCGAGCACTTCCAGGCCGGCGTGCCGGGCCACGATCGTCTCCGAAACCGTCGACATGCCGACAGCGTCTGCACCGAGCGTACGCAGCATACGGATTTCGGCCGGCGTTTCGTAGGTCGGTCCAAGCAGACCGGCATATACGCCTTCGCGAATCGGAATGTTCTTCGACGCGGCCGTGTCCTTCAACAGCTGGCGGAGCCGCCGGCTGTACGCCTCGGACATATCGGGGAAGCGGACGCCAAGCTCTGGGTCGTTCGCGCCGATGAGCGGATTCCGGCCGGTCAGGTTCAGATGGTCGGTCAGGACCATCAGGTCTCCCGGCTCGAAAGCCGTGTTGATTCCGCCGGCCGCATTGGTCACCAGCAGGCTCTTCACGCCGAGCTCTTTCATGACCCTTACCGGGAAAGCCGTCACTTCCGGTCCGTAACCCTCATACATGTGGAAGCGTCCCTTCATTAAGACGACACTTCGTCCTTCAATCGTACCGAGCAGAAGCTCTCCCGCATGGCCTTCCACCGTCGACACCGGAAAATGAGGGATATCCTCGTAGGCAATGGATATGCCGTCCTGGATCAGGTCAGCCAGTATTCCGAGACCGGAACCGAGTATGAGGCCCACTTCCGGTTGAACGCCTCCCTTGCTCTGGATAAAGGCGGCTGCCTCTTGAATTTGCTTCAGCTGTGTCGTTGACATGCGTATAATCTCTCCTAATCGGTATTGGAATGATCCCGTCCACGGGGATGATGCTCTTCATAAACGTCCTTCATCGTTCTTTTCGTACTTGTGGTGTACATCTGAGTCGTCGCCATATCGGCATGCCCCAGCATCTCCTGTACGGAGCGCAGATCGGCTCCGTTCTCCAGCAGGTGCGCGGCAAATGAATGCCTGAGCGTATGCGGCGTAATCTCGCCTTCAATCTCCGCATCGGCGGCGTATTTTTTCAACACCTTCCAGAATCCTTGGCGCGTCAGGCGGCTGCCGGTCAGGTTCAGAAACAGGGCTCTGTCATCCGAGGAGGTTTCCCGTACGAGCGGATCCCGCATTCCGGTTATATACTCCTTGACCGCCCCGGCCGAAATCCCATTGATCGGAAGCACCCGTTCCTTGCCTGCGCTGCTTGTGCAGCGGAGGAAATGCATGTCCAAATTGACATCGTCCACATTCAGGGAGATGAGCTCCGATACTTTCAAACCGGTACCGTAGAGCAGTTCTAGCATAGCTTTGTCCCGAAGCCCCTGCGGTGCGGAAACATCGGGGGCTTCCAGCAGCCGGTTCACTTCCCCGATGGACAAAACTCTTGGAGGCTTCTTCTCCAGCCGGGGAGCGTCGAGTCCAAGACTCGGATCCTGCCGGATGACGGATTCCCGGATCAAATAATGAATAAAAGACCGTACGGAAACCAGCTTGCGGGCGAGCGTCGCCGGGGCCATGCGCTCCTGCTTCTTCAGGTTCAAATACATTTGGATATGCGTCCGTTTGACCTGATCCGCCGAGTTCAGCCCCCGTTCCTCTACAAATTCCACAAACTGACGGACATCACGGGTGTACGATTCAAGTGTGTTACTGGACAGCCCTTTCTCCTCACGGATGTACCGAATGAAGGGCTGTACATACTGCATCATGTTGTGAAACAGCTCCTTCGGGTTCATTTTGGATTGACGTATCTTCGTCCTGTTCTACTTCGACAGCAGGGCGGACGTCCCCTGCCGGAGGCATTATTCACCGTACCAAAAATAAAAACGGAGCCTGTCCCCCATCCGCTCACCACCCTGCTTCCCGTCACCGGACTGGAACGCCTTGACGGCATGACCCTCCGGAATGCGGTAATGGTCCACCGGCGTGATCCATGCGGTGAACAGGGTCAGCACATGGTAGAACATATAGGCCAAAGAAACGAACACGATCAGAAACTTTAGCACGGACAGCCATTTTCGCAGCGGAATGATCATCCCGGAAGCACCTCACATTCTTGAAGGAGACGCCTCTCCTTCCCGTTCATCCTTGCTATATCCAGCATATGAACGTTTGTCCTTATGTATGCCCCAGGACGCCCCGACCAAAAAAGCCCCCTTCCGGCAGCATGCCGGGCAGAGAGCTTTGATCGTCAAGATCATATTATAAAATCGTTGTATGATTACTTGTCATCGCTGCCGCCGTTGTCTTCCTTCGCCTTACAGCGGTAGCATACCCCGTGGAAATCAAGACGGTGGTCCGAGACGGTGAAATTGAATTCCCGTTCAACCCGCTCTTCCAGCGGTCCAAGCCAGTCCTCGCGGATCTCATCCATGCTCCCGCATTTCACGCAGATCATATGATGATGGTGATGCTTGGCCGTATCGGTGCGTAGATCGTATCTGGCTACACCGTCTCCAAAGTTGATCTTCTCGACGACATGCAGCTCGCTCAACAGCTCCAAGGTACGGTACACGGTTGCCAGACCGATTTCGGGAGCCTTTTCTTTCACAAGCATAAATACGTCTTCCGCACTCAGATGGTCTTCTTCATTCTCCAATAGTACTCTGAGGGTAGCTTCCCGCTGGGGTGTCAGCTTATAGCCCTGGGATTGTAATTGTTGTTTGATTTTATCGATCCGTGCTTCCATTGTCTCCCTCCCCACAGGAAAATCTCTGCACCTATCTATAACCGCTTCTCTCATTATATGGGGAGTTGCCAAACAAAGTCAAACGCTTTTGCCTCACATGCCGGTGATGGCCGGAGCGTGGATCAGCATGGGCGTCACCCATCTCATCATCGTGGGAGTCACCCAGGTTTCAAAAGAGGAGATGCCGAGCATGATCAGGCCCATGACGAGCGTCATCCCGACATACGATGCAAATGGGCGGGTAATGTTGCCCGGGCGCTGGAGCATCACCCGGTTTTTAATATGAAGCGAAAAGGCGATCGCCGATACGCTGCAAACGATCAGCACCGGAATGATAAGCAGGTTCGGCGGAGCCACCGACACCAGCGCAAACAGCAGACCGTGCCACGAAAACTGGCCAACCAGGTAGCCAACCGTAAAGCCGACCAGAACGCCTTTCAAAAAATCGAGGATCAGAATGCCCGGCAGGCCGATGACCGACAGGCCGAGAATCCAAATCAGCCCAACCCATTTCAAATGCAGCCCGGCGATGTCCCAGTAGGAGTGCGCAGGCTGTCCGGCCTCCGCTCCCTGATTAACGGTTACGAAAAAATTGCCCAAATACCGTCCCAAGTCCTGCTGCTGTTCAAGGGAAAGAGCATTGACCATGAGCGCGCCGAAGATAACTCCAACCAGAAACAGTACGGCGACAAAAATATACAGGATGTTTTGTTCTTTCAGGGCATGGCGGAAAGCTCGCATGCAGTTTCTCCCCTTTCCATTCGCATACCCTTACTGTATGAAAGCAAGTCCCAAACTATGTCTTGGACACGGACGCCCCTTCCACTTTCCCGTAAGTTCCCCCTCCGCCCGAGGTCAGCTTCAGGGTACCGTTTCTGGCCATGACGATCATCCGCGCCAAATCGGTGCCCACGACCTCGGCAATTTCTGCTTCAGCCGCATGGTGGAGAATCGACATTTCTGTACCGAACCGCTCCAGCAGCTGCTTCATTTTGGCCTTGCCGAGACCCGGAATGAACTCAAGCGGGACTTGGTAATGATATGCCGGCCGGAAGGCAGGCATGTACGGCTCCTTGCGGTCGGCGATATCGAGGATCCGGTCGAGCACCCCCTGTACCCGCTTGGTGCTGCCGCAGAACGGGCAGCCTGCGCCCCCATGTTCGATGTCCAACACGCGGCTGCAGCCATGGCAATAGGTACGGTGGTACTTGCCCAGACGCGGATTGAGGCCGTAGTTCCCTGTCACGCACCTGCCGTCCGCCCTCTCCAGCGCCTTGCGGAATTCGGCAAAGTTAGGCTCCGCCAAACGGATCCGGTTGTATTCGCGGGCGATTTTACCCAGGGAATGGGCATCGGAGTTGGTTACAAACGTATACGGATCGAGCTCCGAAATCAGTCCGGCCATCTCCGAATCGGAGCTCAGCCCAAGCTCGATTCCGCTCACAAGCCCCGGGTCGAGCACTTGCTCCATTCGCGGCGTCATGCTGCCATACAAGCCTTTATGCGGAGTGAACACGTGGGCGGGAATCATGATGCCTCCCATGTCGTATACCTTGGCCTGCAGCTCCCGTCCCGAAACATAAATGCGCTGTGAGCTGAGGTTTACGTTTTTCATATGTCCCGACATCCAGGCCGTAAAGCGCTGCATCGTCGGCAGGTCCGCAAAATAAACGAGTAAATGCGCAGCGCCCTTACCCTGTTCATAGATTTCAATTTCGGAACCAAGAAGAATCGTGGTTCCCCGGTAGGCGATCCCGCCGCCCTGAACTTCGTTCATTTCACCGGATTCCAGGCAGTCGATGATGTCCTTCTGGACGACCGGCGAGTGGCAGTCGATAATGCCCACCAGCTCGATCCCTTTGCGCTCCGACGCTTCCTTGGCGATGTTCGCGAACGTCAGGTTGGAGCTGCCGCTGATTTTGACCGCATGCCCGTCGTTCGTCCTGCCGATATGGATGTGCAGATCCGCAAAGTATTCGCTTAAAATATCCGACTCGTATGCAAGCTCTTGGTGACTGACACGTTCCGGACGGCTCATACGCGGAATTCACCCGTCAGCTTGTTCAACTTCCAGGCGTACACCGCCATAAGTGTCTTGGCGTCGCTGATCCGGCCTTGCGAAATCGCCTCAAGCGCCTCTTCCATCGTCAATTCCAGCAGCTCCACGAACTCGTCTTCGTCCGGCGCCGCTTCGCCCTCTTGAAGATCATGAGCCACGTAGAGGTGGATCACCTCATCGGCAAACCCGGGAGAGGTATAGAAGGAGTGAAGCAGCTCCAGGCGGCCGCATATATACCCCGTTTCCTCCACAAGCTCGCGCTTTGCCGCTTCCATCGGGTCCTCCCCTGGCTCGAGCTTCCCTGCCGGGATTTCAAGCTCGCACCGTCCCATGGGCTGGCGATACTGGTCGACCAGAATGATCCGGTCCTCCTTGATGGCCAGAACAGCTACCGCACCGGGGTGACGGATGATTTCCCGTGTAGCCGTCTTGCCGTCGGGAAGCCGGACCTTGTCAATCTGCAAAGATACGACCTTTCCCTGAAAAATAGATTCGGTGGACAGGGTCTCTTCCTCGAGATGTTTGGACGGTTTCTTCATATGTGGCAAAGACTCTTTCATTCTATGATCCTCCTTATAGTACGTTCTCAACAACCTCTTATATTTAAAACCTAGCATTTTTGGCCATGCTGACACATATGGTCTTATTATAACAAACTTCACCCCAAGGAAAGAGGGATCCCTTCATGAAAAGTTACCGTACAGCGAACTCGGTCCATATGGTAGGACGGGCCTGGCAGATTAAAATCATGCTCCGCCAATTGCAAAAGGAATGGAACCCTGACACGCCGCTGCAGCATATTTTGCAATCGCTCGCGTCCTCCCGGCGGGATCATTAAGGGACGGATGAATCTTTGTCCATTAATATCCCCCGAAATCTCCAGGTTTTTCGGATATGATCTGAAAACGATAAGCGATTTAACTTTTTAAACATTTTTTTAGCATTCCCACCAACTATTCACTCACCAGGTTGTTCTATATATTGGAGGGTACAATTATGACCAAAGATGAATTGATGACGCTGCTGCAAGCCTACCCGAATTCCCCGTCCCTGCATTTTAAGCTGGGATTATGGTATAAATCGCGCGGACACAACAGTGAGGCGATGACGCACATTCGGACGGCTCTGACGCATGCACATGATGACTCCGGAAGTTTGCCCCATGCTGAAAGCTTTGACGAAGCGCAGGGATGGCTCGAGTACGGAAGGCTCTTATATGCATGCAGCCGTACCGAAGATGCCGAAGAAGCTTTCCGCCGGGCGATCAATCTCGGACAGCATCATCGGAAAACGCTCGCGGAATGGGGAGCACTGCTCTACGACGCAGGAAAAACAGATGCGGAAATATGCCGGCGTCTTCTGGAAATGGTCCCGCTCTCAGACACGACCGAACTGCAGGTCGGCCAAACGCTGGCGGATCTGGGCGCGTACGAGGAAGCCTTTGGCATCCTAAGCCGTTATACGAATGACGTACGGTTCAATGAATCTCTTCAACTCGTTTATATTTTGTGCCTTATTCACACCCATCAATTCAAGGAAGCGCAAGCGCGGCTGACGCAGCGCACGATGGATCCGGACAAGGTCGTGGTCAAATCAGCTTCCCATTCTGTTACCGCATCCCATGCGGCGTATTTGTGCTGCCGTGCGCTTCAGGAGGGCCGGGGTTTGCCTGAATTGTCCAGGTTTAACCGGCTGGAAACAGCCAAGTCCGCGATTGTGCTCGGCATGGTGGACATTGGGATGTCCCTTCTGCCCGAACCCTCGTTCCATGAATCCAGCGAATTGATTTATACCCTTTACCGGGAGGGCTACGTGGGACAGGCCAAAACGCTCCTGAACAAACTGGAGGGAATTCCGACGCACGACAGAAGCCAGAGCTCGCTCGATCTTTGCTTTATCGCTGCTGAAATGCTGTACGATCAAGGTGACTTCGCCAAAGCAGCCGAGCTGTTCGAGTCGATTTATGCAACGGATTCGTCCCACTCCTTGTCACGGTTTGCGGCAGCCTCCTGCTTCCTGGAGGAGACCCGTACCTCTTTGGATCACAGACAGGAACGTCAAGTGATCGGAAGTGATCTGTATTTTCAAATTGACGAATATTTGACGAATATCACTCTGGCCCTGCAAATTATCCAATCCACCAGCTGGCATACGGTATGGACCCCGGCACAGCGCAGAAATCATCCTGCCGCGGATCGCCGGCGTTATGTTCACTAACCTGTGAGCCTATCCGTTGTCGTTGGCCTGTGAAGAAGGATGAGCCCAGCAAAAAAGCTGTTCCAGCGCGGTTTGCCGCATGCATGGAACAGCCTGTTTGTGCAGGTTTATTCTGCTGTATAGGGTTAAAGCTTTATTTGACGGTTTCCTGAATGATGCTGAGCACCATTTCGGCAGCTTTGACCATATCCTCCGCGCGGATCCGTTCCTTCGTCGTATGTATGTCCTCATAGCCGATGGCCAGATTCACCGTAGGAACTCCAAGCCCGTTGAAAATGTTGGCGTCGCTGCCGCCGCCCGAACGGAACACTCTTCCGCTCATTCCAAGGCGCTCAATTGCACGTTTGGCCAGGCTCACCACAGGATCGTTTTCGTTGAAATTAAACGCGGGATACACGATTTCGCTCCGGAACTCACACTGGGCGCCGAACTCGCGGACGGTCGTTTCTAGCGCTTCCCGCATGTGGGCGATCTGCTGATCGACCTTTTCCTGAACGATGCTTCGCGCTTCCGCATCAAGCTGGACAAAATCGCACACCACATTGGTCGCTCCACCGCCGGAAAATTTACCGATGTTGGCTGTTGTCTCTTGGTCGAGCCGGCCCAGCTTCATTCGCGACACCGCTTTGGAGGCGACCTGAATGGCGCTGATTCCGTCTTCCGGATTCACGCCGGCATGCGCCGATTTGCCAAAAATCTTCATTTGGATTTTAGCCTGGGTTGGTGCCGCAACGGCAATCGATCCGACCTCTCCATTGGAATCGAGAGCAAATCCAAGCTCGGCATCCAAATGCTGCGGATCCATCGAACGTGCTCCCAGCAATCCGGACTCCTCACCGACAGTAATCACGAATTGGATCTGTCCATGGGGAAGCTGCTGCTCCTGGATAACGCGGATCGTCTCAAGCAGCACCGCCAGGCCCGCTTTATCGTCCGACCCCAGAATCGTCGTCCCGTCACTGCGGATCCAACCGTCTTCTCCCAGGATTGGCTTGATCCCTTTACCTGGGGTTACGGTATCCATGTGGCAGGTGAACAATAGCTTCGGGGCTTCCGCGCCGCCTTCCCCCTTCCAGGTCACGATCAGGTTGCCGGCGCCATGTCCGGTTTTAGCCTGGGAGTCGTCTTCAACGACCTCCAGTCCAAGCTGAGTAAATTTTTGCTTGAGCAGCGCGGCGATCTCCGCTTCATGGCCTGTTTCGCTGTCCACCTGAACCAATTCCATAAACTCCTGTATCAAACGGTCTTGTTTAATCAATGGACTTTCCTCTCCTTCGGCGTTAAGTTACAATAGTACATAGGTTGTCCCGGCTCGACATCGAGCCTTCATTAATGATGAATAAAGGAGCTATTTATGCAACGAAAAAAATGGTTTCGCGTTTTTGTATACCTCATGCTCATTGCCATGGTCGGATCCGTCGTGTTTGGGCTCGTCGAGTCCTTAATGGCCCGCTGATTTCAGCGGGCTTTCCTCTGCCCCGTGGGCTGAAACGGCCTCAAATCCGAATACCTCGGTAAAGAACGGAACAATCTCCTTTGCCACCTGCTCGACCGCGATCGGCTTTCCAATGCAGTCCTCAAGCGACGTGACGCCATACTCCTGAATTCCGCACGGTATAATTCCCTGAAAGCCTTCGTTTTGAATGCCGGACGTTATGTTGAAGGCAAACCCGTGGCTGGTCACGAACCCTCTTTGGTGTTTGCACTTGTTGAATTTGACCCCGATCGCGCAAATTTTCAGATCGCCTACCCAGACCCCCGTATATTCGGGCTTGCGGCCTGCCTCGATCCCGTAATGCGCAAGGTAATTGATAATGACCTGCTCCAGATTGCGCAAATAGCCGTGCAGATCCAGTCCTTCCTTGCCCGCCAGCAGCAGCAGCGGATACCCGACCAGCTGCCCCGGACCGTGATAGGTAATGTCGCCGCCGCGGTCGATTTCAAACAGCCCGATGCCCTGCTGCTCCAGCTGATCCTTGCTGAGCAAGAGATGCTCCGGGTGCCGCTGCGATCCGATCGTATACGTCGGTGGATGCTGCAAGAGCAGCAGGGTTTCCTGCTGCTCTCCAAGGTCTATGCGGCTGACGATGCTTTTCTGCAAATCCCAGGCCGCACCATAATCCATCATCGGCGTATAGGATACTTCAAGTTTGGTTGTCATGACTGCTTCACGCCCTTTCAGATGATGACCAAGCTTTCGTAGACTTTTCATTAGTAAACTTTGGTATCCAGCGTATAGCCCTCTACGTTTTCCTTCACGCGCTGCAGGAAGCGTCCGCAGATGACTCCGTCCAAAATCCGGTGGTCCAGCGACAGGCAGATATTCGCCATCGAACGGACGGCGATCATGTCGTTGATCACGACAGGCCGCTTCACGATCGATTCGAAGGTCAGGATAGCTGCCTGCGGATAGTTGATAATCGGGTAAGACAGGATCGAACCGAACGATCCGGTATTATTCACCGTAAAGGTGCCGCCCTGCATATCCTCCAGCTTGAGCTTGCCCTGCCGCGTTTTGGTCGCCAGTTCTTCGATTTCACGGGCGAGACCGGCAATGTTTTTCTGATCGGCCCGTTGAATAACCGGTGTCATAACGGAGTCTTCCGTCCCGACGGCGAGGGAAATGTTGATGTCCCGTTTCACAATGATCTTATTGACCGCCCAGACCGAGTTCATGATCGGGTAATCCTTGATCGCATTGACCACAGCCTTCAGAAGAAACGCCAGATAGGTTAAATTATAGCCCTCTCTGCGCTTAAATTCATCCTTCAATTTGTTGCGCAGCAGCACCAGGTTGGTCACGTCGACCTCGATCATCGTCCAGGCATGCGGAATTTCCGACACACTTTGGCGCATGTTCGTCGCAATGGCGTTGCGGATCGGGGTGACGTCGATCATCGTCTCGGCGCGCCCGTTCTGGTCCTCGAGTTCCACGGCCGGAATACGCGGCGACTCGGTCATATGCAGACCTGACTGCCGGCTGGATGCTGGCGAAACCGGGATGTACTGCTCCGGACGGACCGCAGGATTGGCATGCGGCAGCCCTTCGAACGGAGAATGAACCTCTCTCTTCGCAGGAGCTTCCTCAGCCCGGCCGGTTTCCGCTGCCGCACCGCCGTTTTCGATATAAGCAAGGACATCCTTACGGGTGATCCGTCCGCCCATGCCCGTTCCTTGGACGGCGCTCAGGTTCACGCCATGCTCGGCTGCAAGGCTTTGCACCGCTGGAGAATACCGGCCGCGCATGGACTGGTCGCCAGAGGCTTCGGCCTGCGCCGGGACCGCAGTGGTACGCGGTTCGACCTGAGGCCGTTCCTCCGCCGGAGCCCCCGCGGCGCCTGCCGCCGCAATGCGGCAGATGACCTCGCCGACGGCGACGGTCTGGCCTTCCTCGGCGACCCATTCTCCCATAATCCCGTCCACCGTGGACGGGATTTCCGCGTTGACCTTATCGGTGATGACCTCACAGATCGGCTCATACTGTTCCACCTTATCGCCAGGCTGCTTCAACCATTTGGCGATGGTGGCGGACACGAGCGATTCTGCCAGCTGTGGCATCACCATATCGGTAAACTTTTGATTTGACATATTTTCACTCCTTCACTCGGCAATTCTCAATAAACCGCCAGTTCGTGCATGGCTTGCTTGACCTTATCCTTGCTCAGCATAAAGAACTTCTCCATCGGCGGACTGATCGGCATGGCCGGTACGTCCGGACCGCACAGCCGCTTGATCGGCGCATCGAGGTCGAACAGGCATTCTTCCGAAATAATGGCGGACACTTCGGCGCCCACACCACCCGTTTTGTTGTCCTCGTGTACGATCAGCACCTTGCCGGTTTTGCGGACCGCCTCAATGATGGCGTCACGGTCCAGCGGCTGCAGGGAGCGCAGATCCAGAATATGGGCCGAAATGCCTTCTTCTTTCTCCAGCTCTTCGGCGGCTTGAAGGCAGAAGTGCAGCGGCATGCTGTAGCCGATGACCGTGATGTCGGTCCCCTCGCGCAGCACGTTAGCTTTGCCGATCGGTACAGTATAGTCGTCCAAAGGCACGTCGCCTTTGATCATGCGGTAGCATTTTTTATTTTCAAAAAACAGCACCGGGTCCGGATCGTTGATCGCAGCTTTCAGCAGTCCTTTCGCGTCATAGGCGGTAAAAGGCGCTACGATTTTCAAACCGGGGGTGCCGAAGAAGATCGATTCCGGGCATTGGGAATGGTATAATCCCCCGAAAATGCCTCCGCCGATCGGCGCGCGAACGACGACCGGACAGCTCCAGTCGTTGTTGGAACGATAGCGGATTTTCGCGGCTTCACTAATAATTTGGTTCGTTGCCGGCAGCATGAAGTCGGAGTACTGCATTTCCGCGATCGGCTTCATGCCGACCATGGCCGCGCCGATCGCAACGCCGGCGATGGCGGATTCCGCCAGCGGCGTGTCGATGACCCGCTCCTCGCCGAACTGGTCCTGCAGGCCTTTGGTCGTCGTGAACACGCCGCCTTTAACGCCGACATCCTCACCGAGGACAAACACGTTTTCGTCTTTTTCCATTTCTTCTTTCATTGCCAGACGAATCGCATCGATATATTCCATTTCGGCCATTAGTATACCCCCTCTTCGCTATCGCCCGCATACACATGCTTCAGCGTATCCTCGGGTTTCGGGAACGGAGCATTGTCGGCCGATTCGGTTGCTTCCTTGATCTCAAGAGCCAACTGCGCTTGTAAGTCCGCATCCTTTTCTTCATCCCAAATGCCGCAGCTGATCAAATATTGTTTAAAACGGACAATGCCGTCTTTTTTCCAGTTCTCATCCACTTCTTCTTTCGTACGGTATGCCAAGTCGTTATCCGAGGTGGAGTGCGGAGACAAGCGGTACATCATGGCTTCGATCAGCGTAGGTCCTTCACCGCGGACAGCACGTTCACGCGCTTCCTTCACGGCTTTGTATACCGCAAGCGCATCGTTGCCGTCCACCCGGATGCCCGGAAACCCATAGCCAAGCGCACGGTCGCTGACTTTGCCGCTGATCTGCTTATGAAGCGGTACCGAAATGGCATACTGGTTGTTTTCGCACATAAAAATCACAGGCAGCTTATGAACGCCCGCAAAGTTGGCTCCCTCGTGGAAGTCCCCCTGATTGCTCGAGCCTTCGCCAAAAGTGACAAACGAAACGAAATCCTGTTTCCTCATCTTGGCGGACAAGGCTACGCCTACGGCGTGGGGCACTTGGGTCGTGACGGGGCTTGAGCCCGTTACGATCCGCAGCCGCTTGCTGCCAAAGTGTCCAGGCATTTGCCGCCCGCCGCTGTTCGGATCGTCAGCCTTCGCAAAGGCCGACAGCATCAGTTCGTACGGAGTCATTCCTACCGATAACACAAATGAATAGTCGCGATAATAAGGCAAAAAGTAATCCTTTTCCCGATCCAGCGCAAACGCCGCGGCGGCCTGGGCCGCTTCCTGACCGATTCCCGATACGTGAAAGTTAATCTTGCCAGCCCGCTGCAGCAGCAGGTTACGCTCGTCAAATTTGCGCCCGAGCAGCATATATCTGTACATGTCGATGACTTGGCCATTGGTGAGTCCAAGCTGCTCATGCTCATGTGGCGTGTGAACAGTACCCTGATCATTCATGGGAGGTACCTCCTTATTTTAGAGCCTGCAGTCTGTCCCTGATCTACTATTAAAACCTGGTACTAAGACTTGGCTTAACCCTATTATAATCATAACCGCGGCGAAAAGAAAAGAACCGATTCTAAATTTTGGTCTTACATTCCGATGGATTTACCGTCTACCGCCAGCATCGCCTCGCCCAAAATTTCCGAGAGCGTCGGATGCGGATGCACCATCTGCCCGATCTCCCAAGGGGTTGCATTCAAAAATTGGGCCAATGCCGCCTCGCTGATCAGGTCGGTCGCATGGGCTCCGATCATTTGAACGCCTAAAATGTCGTTTGTCTTAGGATCAGCTACTACTTTTACGAATCCTTCCTTGCTCCCCTGTACCAATGCCTTCCCGATGGCCTGGAACGGGAACTTGCCGACCTTAACCTCGAATCCGCGGCTGCGGGCTTCCTTCTCGGTGATGCCGACACTGGCCACTTCGGGTCTTGTGTACACGCACCTTGGAATCAGATCCGCATCCCCCGGGTGAACTTCTTCTCCTGCCAAATGGTTGACGGCCGCAATTCCTTCATGGCTTGCCGCATGCGCGAGCTGCAGCCCGCCAATGACGTCGCCGATGGCATAAATATGGGATTCGCCGGTTTGATAATGTTTATTGACTGCTATAAAACCGCGCTCCACCCGGACATCCGTGTTCTCCAGACCGATGTTCTCCACATTCGCCTGGCGGCCGATCGACACAAGCAGCTTGTCCGCTTGAAGCCGTTCGGTTTTGTCCCCAACACGCACATCGATCTGCACCTGATGATCCGCTGCTTCGTATGTCTCCGTCTGCAGCTGGGCCCCGGTAATAATTTTGATGCCCCGGCGCGAAAACGACTTCTGAAGCTCACGGGCCACCTCTTCATCTTCTGCGGGCAGCAGCTGGCCTGCCGCCTCCACAACGGTAACCTCTACGCCGAAATCGTTCAGCATCGAAGCCCATTCGACACCGATCACGCCGCCGCCAACGATGATGATGGACTTCGGAAGCTCCTCCATTTGTAGTGCCTCGTCGCTGGTCAAAATATGTATTCCGTCGGGTTCAAGTCCTGGCAGCACTCTTGGACGGGAGCCTGTGGCGATAATCAAATGCGTCGGAACCACCGTCTCCATCTCCCCATCCGCAAGCTCCACAGCAACGGCACCGCTTTTCGGCGAAAAAATGGAAGGACCGATGACCCGCCCTTTTCCATGAACCACCTGAATTTTATTTTTGCGCATCAGGTATTGAACCCCTTGGTGCAGCTGATCTACGATCGCTTCCTTCCGCGCCTGAACTTTGGGAAATTGGAGTGCGGCCCCTGCTGTTTCGATGCCGTAGCTCTCGCTTTCTTTAATCTCTGCGTATACTTCCGCGCTCCGCAGCAAAGACTTACTTGGAATACAGCCGCGGTGCAGGCATGTTCCTCCCAGCTTGTCCGCTTCGATAATAACGACTTCCTTGCCCAGCTGAGCTGCGCGGATTGCAGCCACATAACCGCCGGTACCGCCGCCCAGAACGGCTACGTCACATGATATAGTCATTGTCCATCCCCCATCTTAACATGTTTATATTGAAACCATTTGGCGCATAACTTATGACAAGTTGTGCCCGGAGTAAGAAGCACTCCATCGCTTTTATATTGTACTCGGTTTTCACCGCATTACAAAATGTTATCACATGTCCGGAAATAGACAAAGATTCGCCGGACGAGTTATGATATAGTGGACTAAAACAGGCCAACAGGAAGGGATTTTTCATGAAACTGATTATTTCCCGCTTTATCGCCATCCTGATCCTCGTCATTCCGGGACTGGCGGCAATGACCGGATTTTTGTTTATGAAAGATGCGGTATTCGAATATTATTCGCTCCACGGCGATGCGAGCGTCGCCCATCCGTCGTTTGCGTGGGGACATTTTGTGCTCGGCCTGCTCCTGTTCGTGGCAGGGATGAGCTTTCTCGGCGGCTGGATTCTGTTCCGGGACCGCAAACGAAACTATGTAGGGCCGCGTTTCAAGGAGAAGCGCAAGCCCAAACCGCCCGTACAATCATCATAATGCCGAATTCCAAGACCAGGAATCGAACAAAGAACCCCGAACTGCAGATTTATCTCAGAACGGGGTTTTGTTGTTGGTCCGAATCTTGATCGGTTTCGCTGGCGATAATGTCAAGAACGACATCCTCCTTCACCAATCCGTACTCCGGATTCCCCAGCACCGGAAGATTCGTCAGCGTTCTGCTCGTTAAGACGACCTTCAGCTCGTTATCGCGGTTGTAAAGCACAGATTCGACCACAAAGAAATTGTTCAGTAATCCCGCAATGATGGCGATTTGCTGCGGGCTCAATTTCGGCGGGGGCACGCCGGCTTTGGCATACTTTACAACCGGTTTTGCCGGCTTGCGCCGTTTCTTGTTATCCGTGGACCGGTTCACCCAATCACCCCGCTTCAATGTATTCCTGCTCACTTTAGGATATAGCGGATCGTGTGAATTGGTGTATCCCAATTTGCCGCAAAAGCTGCAGCAAGCGACTAGACATGAACCGGACCGGATAAATTATTCGTACAGCGCCTCTCTCAGCTTGGTGGACATCCGTGATTCCTTCGATGAAGACTTCAGCAGCGTGAGCCGCAGTTTATGGTTTTGCTGAACCGCTTCTTCGAGGTCCGCGAGCAGACTGCTGACCAGATCTTCCACTTGCGGATCCTTGCCGAGCTCTGCGGTCAGTTCAGCGATCCTTGCTTTATAAGCTTCTATTTTTTCCTGCATGATGCCGTCTCCTCCAAATGCTCATTCGATCCTTCTTTATATTAACCATACCACGGCCAAACGCCTGCACGCCACTTTCGGTTATTTTTGTAGCCATGTCCGTTTTAATTGTGGTACTCTATAAAAGTCGCAATTTTTCGTGTTTTGTCATCATATAGAACATGAACGGGTTATGCTAACGGGAAAGGAGCAGGCTGAACGTGAATAAAGGACGGATTACCGTAATTACGGGACCCATGTTTAGCGAAAAATCGGGTGAACTTATCCGCCGGTGCCAAAAACTGATCCAATACGGGCGGAAAAAGCTGGTGGCTTACAAGCCCGAGGAGGATCAGCGCTACGCGAAGGACGAAATTGTAAGCCGGATCGGATACCGGCTGCCAGCCATCTCCATTCCGCGGCAGTTGACCGCTGACATCACCGCCAAAATTTTGGCGGAAACCGCTGACGCGGATGTGGTCGCTTTTGACGAGGTTCAGTTCTTCAGCAAGCCGATCCTTGGCCTGGTGGAAGAGCTGGCATACAGCGGGAAGCATGTCATCGTGGACGGACTGAATCTGGACTATCGTGGAAAAGAATTCGGCTACATAGGCGGGCTGTTGGCCATGGCCGACGACATCCAGCTGCTGACCGCCTTTTGTGCGGTATGCGGCAGCCCGGAAGCCGTGTTCACACAGCGGATTGTCAACGGCCACCCCGCTCCGCTGGGCTCGGTAATCATGATCGGGGATTCCGATGATTACGAGCCGCGGTGCCGGTGCTGTTTTGTTCCACCGCATAAGGTCAGTGCCAAAGGAAGCGCCTGATCATACAAAAAAACTCTTCGGGATGATGAGCAAGATCGATCAGCACATCATCCGGCGAAGAGTTTTTTTATAATATCAGAAAGCATAAATTGCAGAGCCATTCCTTCCTGATATTGCAAGAAAAACCTCCTCTAAACGCGGTCTGTCTTCTTTGAAGGTACATCGATAGACGTTTTTCTTATGATTCCCAAACATCGTCCATCAGCTTTTTGATTTCGTCGGTGCGCCGTTTGGTTGCAGCCGGATCGGTCACCCATTTTCCGTCCTTCAGTTCCACAGCGTCTCCTGCCTTCACTTTAGGATCCACTTGTTCACGGGGAACGGCCTGGATGTTACCGTCCACTTCAATGCGGCAATACGGTCCTTCAAAGCCTTCGACATATCCCGTCATCGTTCTCACCTTTCCGTTCGGAATGTCACCTTCTGCCCATTCGACTCCGCTTCAATCGTTCCCTGAAGATCGTTACGGTATACCTTGACGCCCTGCTGCTTCAGCCGGTTTAGAATGACGCTTTTCGGATGGCCGTATGTATTGTCTGCACCCACCTGTATGACCGCATACTTCGGATGAACCCGTTTGAGAAATGCAAGCGTGGTCGACGACTTGGAGCCGTGGTGCCCCACCAGCATGACATCCGCCTGCAAATCCGTTCCGGCGTCAACCATATCCCGTTCGCTGTCCGCCTCCGCGTCACCGGTCAACAGAAAAGAAGTGCGGCCGTACGTTATTTTCACCACGGCGCTCATGTTATTCGAGTCGTCATAACTTTTGCGGGGCGCCAGCATATCGACATGAACCTCATCGTCCATATCCCAAGAGATCCCAGCCTTCGCCGTTTGTACCTTCAGTTTGGCATTTTTTACGGCGCGCAGAACGGATTCAAACGTTTTCGTATTGGCCTGTGCTTTCGGCATATAAATGCGGCCCACCGGAATGTGGTTAATGACCGCATCCAGTCCGCCGATATGGTCGGCATCCGGATGAGTTCCGATGACCGTGTCGAGCTTGGTGATGCCGTATTGGTCCATATATTGCAGCATCAGCTCTTCTTTGTCGTTGTTCCCGGCATCAATCAGCATCGTTTTACCGGAAGGGGAAATAATAAGCTGAGAAGCTCCCTGCCCTACATCAAGAAAAACGACTCGAAGGTTCCCCCCGGTGCTCGCTGGGGTGCTGTTGTTCTCCGGTGCCGGGTTGATCTCCAGACTGCATCCGCTCAGGATCAGTAACGCCGTGATGACGCCTGTCAGCAGTAAAGTGGTTATCTTGGATGTCTTCATCATCGTTCCTTTCACGGCTGTAGCCTTAACAAGTTAGTAATAACTGCCAGAACGTTATCTTATCACGAACCGTACTCGGGGTACAAGGCGAACTGAGCATCACCTGCTTGAAGAAGACCGTTTTTAAACGTGTAGCTTAAGGTTAAATCGCCGATAAATTCGGCAGGGGACACCTGCACGGCCGTAGTCGCTTTCAGGGTATTCCCCTCAAGGGTATAAGTCATAACGCTTCCGATCCCCGGCGGGTGCTTTACAGGGCCGGACTGCAGTTTGGATATAGGGATGACCGTCCGCTCGCCGCGAATATCCAGCTCGACTTGCTTGTCCGTCACTTTACTGTCGAACTGTTTTAAAAATGCCGTATATGCGTCCTCTACAGGTATGGGTTCTGCTGTTTCGGCATACACGAGCGGATTGGAAGTATAAACGCCGGTTCCATATCCTGTCGTTAAAATGATAACAGTATCCTTCTTGCCGTCACCCGTCAAATCGGCCCTTTCGATGATTGGAGCATAGCTTGGATTGTCCACATTGTACCCAGGGATGTGACGGCTGAAAGTCTGAGTCTTCAGCGTTAAGTTTTCATAGGTTCCCGATTCGCTGGCATCTCCGCTGATCTGTATCGTCTGGTCGTCGGATTGCGCAAAGGGAACCTGTTTCTTGTCATCAATTCGAACCGTGTTGCTTTGGCTGTCATAGGTGACTTGTTTGCCAAAAAGCTTTCCGAAGGTTTGCAAGGGTATCATAATTTCATCATCTATGTGAACGGGTGCCGCTTCCGTCACCCACTCGGTTCCGTTGAGCATCACTTTGATGGGGTCCGGTTTCGCCATGACCATTATTGACGTTGCCGACAACACCATCGCAGCCGTGGTGGCAATGATCCATCCTTTTGCTTTCAATGTTAAACTCCTTCCCGTATTCGCCCAGCAAGGTTTCCAATTTTTGATAACAATTTAAGTGTAATTTTAATCAGGCTTGATATCCAGATAAAACTTTGTAACTATATGGAATGAACGAAGAAACTGCAAAATTTTAGTTCAATCTATATATTATTACCCTTCTCAAGATGAAAATAATGGATATCGAAATTTTTCTGGAACAGATGGATCTTCATCAAATAAAAAAACGCCATACTATGATCATCGTCATAGTATGGCGTATTCTTTAGGGTCACGCTATTCCTTTCACGACACCTTATGCTCAATGCGCAGCTTGTCGGCCACCATCGCGATAAACTCGCTGTTGGTCGGCTTCGATTTGCTGATGTTGATGGTGTAACCGAACAGATGGCTGATCGAATCGATGTTGCCGCGCGTCCAGGCGACTTCAATCGCATGACGGATCGCCCGCTCGACCCGGGATGGCGTCGTTTTGAACTTTTCGGCGATCGCCGGATACAGCGTTTTGGTAATGGCACCGAGGATTTCGATGTTGTTGTACACCATCGTAATCGCTTCGCGCAAATATTGGTAACCTTTGATATGGGCCGGAACGCCGATCTCATGAATGATGGACGTAATATTGGCGTCAAGGTTTTTCCCTTTCGCCATCGGAACCACATTGGATTTGGTCGTTGATACCGTCATATTGCCTGTCGTGATATGCTGCTGCCCCACGAGCTGACGAATACGGCTGGCTAGAACCTCCATGTCAAACGGCTTAAGAATGTAGTATGAAGCACCAAGTTGTACCGCTCTTTGGGTGATGTTCTCCTGGCCGAAAGCAGTCAGCATAATGATTTTAGGCTGCGGGGACAGATTCATCTCGCGCAGTCTTTCGAGAACGCCCAATCCGTCCAGATGCGGCATAATAATGTCCAAAATCAATACGTCCGGTATTTTTCTCGATTCACTGATCATATTTAGCACTTCCTCGCCATTATAGGCGATTCCCGTTACCATCATATCGTCTTGCTCGGTAATATATTCCGCAAGCAAATTCGTGAATTCCCGGTTGTCATCCGCCAACAATACCTCTATTTTTTGCACTGGCTGCTTCCTCCTTAGAATCGTATTCCCTTATTTTTCTGCAGAGATAAGTTTTCGACACCCAGCATTAAATTCCTTCTGTCGAAAATTATTTTTGTTTATTTTTTTACCTTGTTGAATTATAATTAATATTTTCATCCATTATTCTAACTATTTCGCGATGAAACGACAAAAAGTCTTAAGGCTACACGGCCTTAAGACTTTTTTGAGTACTTTTCGATTGAGGGAGAACTCCGGAATCCTGAAGCATCCACTCGATGAAGCATCCGTAACCGGACCGCGGATCGTTAACGAACACGTGGGTCACTGCTCCGACCAATTTGCCGTCCTGCACGATTGGGCTTCCGCTCATCCCTTGGACGATGCCCCCCGTCTTCTCCAGCAGGCGCGGATCGGTAATTCGGATGACCAGTCCTTTGGTGGCCGGCGATTCCTGCTTCGCCACATGGACAATATTGACCTTGAACCGTTCGACCTGCTGCCCATCCACCACAGTCAAAATTTCGGCCGGGCCTTCTTTAACCTCCTGGGCGAATGCTACCGGGATGCCTTCTTTATACAAGCTGTGATCCGGATTCTGATTCATCTTGCCGAAGATTCCGAAATGCGTGTTGCGCTCAATATTACCGAGGATTTTACTTTCCTTGAGAAAATGCGCTCTCTTCTCGCCAGGTTCGCCATCTTGGCTCTTCGATATCGAGGTTACGCTGGACTGCAAAATTTCACCGCTGCCGACTGAAATCGGCGTTTGCGTGTTCATATCCGTAATGACATGGCCCAGTGCCCCATAAACGCCTTGATCGGGAGCATAGAAGGTTAACGTTCCGACACCTGCGGCTGAGTCGCGAATATACAGTCCTAATCGCCACACCCTGTCTTCCTGGTCATAGGCGGGGGACAGCTTCGTGCTCATCTCTTTGTTTCCGCGTTTGAATTTGATTTCGACCGGTCGCTTGCTTTTGCCCGCCTCTTCGACTACTTTGGCAACTTTTGCGACATCGTCCATCGGAACCCCATTCATGTGGGTCATTAAATCACCCAGCTGGATTCCGGCATTCTCGCCAGGGGACACCTTTGTATCGGCATCCACGCTGACCAGGTGATGCCCAACGACCAAAATGCCCGCCGATTTCACCTTCACTCCAATGGTTTGTCCTCCCGGTATAACCTTGAGTCCGGGAACGACGTGGATCTGAACGGTTTTAAAAGGGATGGTTCCGAATAATTTCAAGGTTACTTTCGCCATTCCGCTGTGCTGCGGCGTCAGCTGCAATGGACGTCCTGGAGTCACCTTGGCGGTAACGGCGGAACCGTTGAGATGCAGAACGCCCGGACGGTCGACGGTAGCTTGGGCCGTCACCGGCATGGAGAGCGCTTGTGCCGTTCCCGCAAACATCCTGATTTCATTCGGGATGGCGGCCAGGCTTTGTACCGGCTCTGTTGTTCCTAAAAAACAAAGAAAGAAGACAATGAAAAGACCGAGCATTTTATTCCTGAGGCTGGAGTTCAATGGCTGTCACGCTCCCTTTTGCTTCTTTCGCTTGACGAAAGGTGGTCGCCAATTGCGTACCTTTAAGATTACCCCGCCTCTAGGCTTTTATTACTGTCAATCATTACTCTGGTGCGGATTTGACGGCTTTCCGCTCGTCCGCCAGCTTCAGCATTTCCTGGGCATGATGGAGCGTTTTCTTCGTGATTTCCACCCCGCCGAGCATGCGGGCCAATTCTTCAACCCGGCCCTTCGTCGAGAGCTCTTCCACGTGCGTCATTGTACGTCCTTCATCCACATTCTTTTCGATTAAATACTGATGATCCGCCATGCAGGCCACTTGCGGAAGATGGGTAATCGAAAACACCTGGCAGGTCTCAGCCAGCTTGTTCAGCTTCTCGGCGATGGATTGTGCCGCTCTTCCGCTGACCCCCGTGTCCACTTCGTCAAAGATCAGGACCGGAATGCGGTCATGGCGGGCAAAGATGCTCTTCATCGCCAGCATCATCCGGGATAACTCACCGCCTGACGCGATCTTGCTGAGCGGCCGCAGCGGCTCGCCCGGGTTCGGGGATATCATAAACTCAGCGGTATCAAATCCCTGTCTGGTGAGCCGGATCTTCCGGCCGTCGACCTCGATCCCCCGCGGATCATCAAGCCGCTCCAGACGGACTTCCAGTGACGTTCGCTCCATGTGCAGGTCCTTCAGCTCGGCCTCGACCTGTCGGGCGAGATCCGCAGCGCACTGCTGTCTTGCTTCGCTTAGCTCCAGGGCGGATTCAACCAGTCCGTTCAGCAGTCCTTCCCTTTGGGATTTCAGCTGCTCCAGACGCTCATCCTTGTTCTCCAGCAGGCTCGTTTCCTGCAAGATCGACTCGTAATAGGCCAGAATCTGCTCCACGCTGTCCCCGTATTTACGTCGGAGTGTGGAGATGAGATCCAAACGCTGCTCCACCTCTTCCAGCCGTTCGGGGTTAAACTCGACCTGATCCCTGTAATCCCGGAGCTGAAAGGCAGCGTCCTCCAGCTGGTAAAAAGCGGACTGCAGCTGCTCAAGTACCGGCTTCAGACCCTTCTCATCATACTTCATAACGTCTTCCAGACGGGAAATGGCCGTGCTGATCACGCTGATTCCCTGATGCCCGTTCAGCAGCTCATAGGATCCCGATACCGCATCCATCATTTTCTCGCTATGGGATAGCTTGACCCTTTCTTCGCCCAGCCATTCATCTTCTCCGGATTTTAATGAAGCGGCTGAGATTTCTTCCAGCTGGAAACGATAGAGATCGAGCATCTGATACGCTTTCTGGCTGGATTCCATCAGCTCCCGGAGCTCCTTCTCCACTTTGGAGAACGCCGCATACCGTTCCTGATATTCCCGTTTGATGGGTCCGATCAGCGTATCCCCGTAAGTATCCAGCAAGCTGAGATGCCTGTCTGCGCGCAACAGGTTCTGATGCTCATGCTGGCCATGAATGTTGACCAGCTGCTCGCCGACTTCCCGCAGCATCGTCAAGTTAACGAGCTGCCCGTTGATTCTTGACGTGCTCTTACCCTGGGACGTCAGTTCCCTGCGGATAATTAAATGCTCATCATGACTTCCTCCGACACCGATCTTGGCCAAGGCTTCCCACACGGGATGGCCTTCCTGCAGCTCGAACATCGCTTCAATCTCCGCCTTGTCGCAGCCATAGCGGATCAAGTCCGCCGAGCCTCTTCCTCCGGCAATCAGCCCCAAAGCATCGATAATGATGGATTTCCCGGCACCGGTCTCCCCGGTCAGCACGTGAAAGCCGGGATGAAAATGGACGTCGACGGATTCGACGACCGCCAAGTTTCGGATACTCAATGTTAAAAGCATGATAAAAAGCGCACCTCCGCTAAGGCAAATCTATAATTTGTACTATGAAATAAAGCTGTTGATCATCTGGACCAGCCGCTCGCTGTCCTCATTCGTCCGGCAAATGATCAGCGCCGTGTCATCGCCGCAGATCGTTCCCATGATTTCGTTCCATTCCATGTTATCCAGCAGAACGGCAACGGCATTGGCCGTTCCCGGCAGGCACTTCATGACGACCAGGTTGTTCGTGTAATCGATGTGCACGAAGTTATCCACCAGCGCGCGCTTAAGCTTCTGAACCGGATTGTAGCGCTGATCCGTCGGCAGTGAATATTTATACCTGCCGTCATCCATCGGCACCTTGATCAGCAGCAGTTCTTTGATGTCCCTGGACACGGTTGCCTGGGTCACCTGAAAACCCGCTTCACGCAGAGCCTCCACCAGCTCGTCCTGGGTCTCGATCTCCTGCTGGGTGATAATCTCGCGTATTTTGATATGGCGTTGTCCTTTCATAGTGGCCTCCCAAATGTTAGTTGCTCATATTTAATCATCATAACCATTCCAGTCCTCTTCATCCCAATCAAAATGAATACGCCGGATTTCCCCTTCGTCGGCATCGACGAAGAGCACGCCGCCTGAGCCCGGATACAGCAGAAAATAGGGCAGCAGACGGTCGCGCAGACCGGATCCGGTCCATTCCAGGGGCAGACGCCTTCTGGCGACTTTCACAAGGTACAATACCTCGTCATCGTCCCTCACGACATAATCGATAAACAGGCGGCTGTGATATTCCTCCCCGTCCGCCTCAAACAGCAGCGGGATCTTGATTTTGCCGCCGATCACTTCATAGCCTGCCTCCTCCAGCAGATCTACCGCGGGATGGTCATGTATCTGTTCGTTAATCGGCATTTCCGGTACGCGGGCAGGCAGAGGGTTAAACAGCCATGATCTCAGACCGTACGCGATCCAAATGATCAAGAGCACGCCGATCAGCACCATGACCAGCAAGTCTGCACGTCCCTCCATCCTCATCACCTCGCCTTGGTATTCGCGGAAATGCGGAAGAATCCCTTTTTTAAATGTATAAAAATCCGTTTTTCGAATGTATAAACGCATATAAACAAGCTCATTATAACCCAAACAAACGTTCTCATCAATCGTTATTCCAAAGTTTTTGTTTCAGCAGAATGATGACCGTCTCTACAAAAAGAACTCATCCCTTGGATGAGTTCCCTGTAAACGTATGGCGTGCCTGCGCAACTACATCAGCAACCAAAGCCTGCAGTTCTTCTTCAGCTACAGGTTGTCCTGCTGTATCCGATGGGCTCGCGGGCACATGCCAATGAGCGAGAAATTCGATATTTCCTTCACCGCCGGTGATCGGCGAAAACGTTAGTCCTTTTAGAATAAAGCCTAACTCCGCGGCAATAGACAGCACGTTCATCAGCACCTCGCGGTGAACTTCAGGTTCCCGGACGACGCCGGACTTTCCGACCTTCTCCCTGCCGGCTTCAAACTGCGGCTTAATCAGCGCAGCTACGTCGGCCGGTTTGTTCAGGAGCGCCATCAGCGGGGGCAGGATGATGCGCAGCGAAATGAAGGATACATCGATGCTGGCAAAATCCGGGGCCGGGCCTTTCAGATCCTCGGGCGTCATGTAGCGGAAGTTGGTCCGTTCCATCACGCATACCCGCTCGTCATTTCGCAGCGACCAATCCAGTTGATTGTACCCGACATCAATGGCGTACACATAGCCGGCTCCGTTCTGAAGCGCGCAATCGGTAAAGCCGCCTGTGGAAGACCCGATATCCAGCATCGTTCTGCCGGTCAGATCGATCCCGAAGGTGCGGAGCGCCTTCTCCAGCTTCAAACCGCCGCGGCTGACATACGGGTGCACCGCTCCCTTGACCCTAAGCGGCGTATCGCGCGGAATTTTCGTTCCCGCCTTTTCGACCGGTTCTTCTGCGGCTAAAACCAGCCCGGCCATAATCGCCGCCTTGGCTTTTTCCCGGCTCTCGTAAAAGCCCTGCTCAACGAGCAGGACATCGATTCGTTCTTTAGGCAAATTCATCGTTATCTCCTGACTGCACGGCGATTTCGGCGTCCATTAGGAAGGAAACTGGGTTTTGCCGATCTCGTAAGGATGCAGGGACATCAGCTTCTTGATTTCACCGACGACTCCTGCTGCCGTAAGACCGGTCTCCTCCCGCTGCTCCTTCACGCTGCCATGCTCGATAAAGCGGTCGGGCACACCCATCAAGGACACTTTCGTGTCAAATATATGCTTCGAAGCATAAAACTCCAGTACGGCGCTGCCCAAGCTGCCCGCTTCGCTGGCTTCCTCAAGCACCACCATATTCGTGCCGTTCTCGGCTAGCTCCAGCAGCATTTCTTCATCCAGCGGCTTCATGAACCGGGCGTTGACCACCTGCAGGTGAATACCTTCCCGTTTCAGCTGGTCTGCTGCCTCGAGCGCAACCTGAACCATCGGGCCGCAGGCCAAGACGGCGTACCCTTCGCCTTCACGGACGGTTTCCCACTTGCCGATCGGAATCGGCACAAGCTCCTCGTCCAGATGAACCCCCAGGCCGTTGATCCGCGGGTAGCGGTAAGCAATCGGTCCGTCGTTATACTCCAGAGCGGTTTTCATCATATGTCTCAGCTCATTTTCATCCTTCGGCATCATCATGACCATGTTCGGAATGTGGCGCATAAACGCGATGTCAAACACACCCTGATGCGTCTCGCCGTCATCCCCTACGTAGCCGGCCCGGTCGATGGCGAACATGACATTGGCGTTGTGGCGGCAAATATCGTGAACGATCTGGTCATACGCACGCTGCATGAACGTGGAATAGACGGCGAACACCGGCTTCATGCCCTCCATCGCCAACGCGGCGCACATCGTCGCCGCGTGCTGCTCCGCAATGCCGACGTCGATCATGCGGTCCGGAAACCGTTCACTGAACGGAATGAGACCGGAGCCTTTGGGCATTGCTGGCGTGACAGCGATGATGCGGGAATCCTGTTCACCTAACTCGATCAGCGTCTTGCCGAACACGTCGGTGTACATTGGATTTCCTACCGATTTAAGCACTTGGCCAGATTCGATTTTGTACGGCGTAATCCCGTGCCATTTATATGAATCCGCTTCTGCGGGTTTATAGCCTTTGCCTTTGGTGGTAAGCACATGCACGAATACCGGTCCGCGCACGTTGTCGGCCTGCTTGAACGTTTCGATCAGCTTGTGGATATCATGGCCGTCCACCGGTCCGAGATAAGTTAAGCCCAGCTCTTCGAACAGCACGCCGGGAACCATCATGTATTTGAGGCTTTCCTTCAGCCTGGATCCGGTCTTGGCCAGCATGCCGCCGATCGCCGGGATCTTCTTCAGCATCATCTCAAGCTCGTCTTTTGCACGCAAATAATGGCGGTCCGAGCGGATTTTGCTCAAATAGTTATGCATGGCGCCGACGTTCGGCGCAATCGACATCTCGTTGTCGTTCAGAATGACCATCAGGTCCTTCTGTTCATGTCCTATATGGTTCAAGGCTTCGAATGCCATGCCGCCGGTGAGCGCACCGTCCCCGATCATGGCGATCACTTTGTTGTTTTCCCCTTTTAAGTCCCGGGCAACGGCCATGCCGATAGCCGCGGACAAAGAGGTGCTGCTGTGCCCGGCTTCCCAGACGTCATGCTCGCTTTCACTGCGTTTGACAAAGCCGCACATCCCCTTGTATTTCCGCAGCGTGTCGAACTGATCCATCCGGCCCGTCAGCATCTTGTGTACGTACGCCTGATGTCCTACATCAAAAATAAATTTATCGCGCGGGCTGTTGTAGCAATAGTGCAGGGCCAGCGTGAGTTCCACCACTCCCAGATTTGATGCGAGATGCCCCCCGGTGACCGACAGCTTCTCAATCAGAAATTGACGGATTTCGGCCGCCAGAGAAGTGAGCTCGTCAACCGATAGTGATTTCAATTGTCTTGGCTCGTTAATTTGTGGAAGCAGCACGGCAATCTCCCCGCTTTCCTTCGTAATTAGTGTATGGTTATCCATGACATTCTTCCATGATTAGATTCTTTTCGCCATTATATCATAAAATGCCCATCATACATAAAGCATCATGCTCTAATGGTCCCTGTGCATTAAATAATCGGCGATCTCCAGCAGGCGCTCCGGATCCTGAAAACCGGCGTTCAAGACAGCCGCTTTGGCTTCTCGAGTCAGTGATTCGACCTGCTGCTGCGAAGCTTCCAGGCCGATAAAATAAGGATATGTCACCTTCTCCTGCTTGATGTCGCTCTGTGTCTTCTTACCCAGTTTTGCCTCGTCTCCAACCAGGTCCAGGATATCGTCCTGAATTTGAAAGGCGAGCCCAAGGCGGCTGCCAAACGTACGCAGCGCTTCCAGCTCACGCTCCGAGCCTCCGGCAATCCGTCCGCCGGCAAGGAGGGAGAAAATAATCAGATCGCCCGTCTTGTGCTGGTGGATATACTGAAGATGCTCCAGATCCGTGACTCCCTGCTCCCCTTCCATATCGGCCGCCTGTCCGCCAACCATGCCTCTTGGACCGGCCATTTCCGCGAGGTCCTGCACAATGGCCAAAATCGGGGCCGCATCAATGCCATGCTTCGCCGAGATTCGGGCGATCGTATAAAAGGCATGCGTCAGCAGGGCGTCTCCGGCCAGAATGGCGGTAGCTTCGCCATATACTTTATGATTGGTCAGTTTGCCCCGGCGGTAGTCATCATTATCCATAGCTGGCAAATCATCATGAATGAGCGAGTAGGTATGCACCATTTCAACGGCGCATGCCGCATCAAGGGCCGCCTCCCCATTGCCTCCGAGCGCTTCGCAGGCTGCAATCACCAGCAGCGGACGGAGCCGCTTTCCTCCGGCCATCAAGGAATACGTCATGGATTCCTTTAAAGAAGAAGGAACCTGCCAATGATGCGGCAGGCTGTCCTCCAACGAGGCGGTTACTTTCTCGGAAATCTGCTGCATGTATTCCTGGAACGAAACCCGGTCACTCAAAAACTTCACCGCCGCTCTGATCGAGCTGTCCGCCGCCGAACGGCTTCTTGCGAAGCTCTCCATCCTCTTCAACGATCATCTCGATTTTCCGTTCCACCTGTTCGAGCTTCTGCCCGCACAGCTGGGACAGCTTCATTCCCTGCTGGAACAGCTCGATCGCCTTTTCGAGCGGAACGTCGCCGTGCTCCAGTTCTCCGACGATATCCTCGAGCTGAATCATTGCGTCCTCAAAGCTGAGCTCTTTTTCATTCCCCATGTTCCTGTGCATCCTCCTTCAGTTCCCATACCTGGCAGGATAACTGGCCGTCGTTCACTTTGATCTGGACCACGTCGCCAGGCTGTACCTCATGAATCGATTTAATTAAACGCTTCTCCTGCTCGTCATAAACGAGGCTGTAGCCGCGGGCCATCACCTTCAGCGGACTGAGGGCATCCAGATGGCGCACGCCGGAAGTAAGCTGGGATTTCTTGTCTTTCAGTATGTTCTGCATCGACTGAAGCAGCTGCCGGCGCGCCGCATCGTTGCGGCTCCGGGCCCCTGTCAGCTGCTCCTGCGGATTGTACCGCATCAGCGCATGGTACATGCGGCTTCTCTTTTCCCGGTTCAGCTGAACCCGGGAACGCAGGTTGCCGCTCAGCCGCTGGCGCAGCATGTCCAGGCGCTCCGCATGCTGCAGCATGTAGCGCCGCGGATGCAGCAGCACGGGCGAGCGCTGCAGTGACGCCAGCTGCTGGCGGCTGCGCTTCACCCGCTGCTGAAGCAGCTGGAGCAGCAGCCGTTCCCGCTGCTGCAGCCGCGCCTTCAGCTCGCCTGCATGCGGCACGGCCAGCTCCGCGGCCGCGGTCGGAGTCGCCGCTCTCAGGTCTGCAGCGAAGTCCGCGATCGTGAAGTCGGTTTCGTGCCCAACGGCCGAAATGACCGGAATATGCGAGGCGCGGATCGCCCGCGCGACCATCTCTTCATTAAAGGCCCACAGCTCCTCCAGTGAGCCGCCGCCGCGGCCGACGATCAGCACGTCCGCTTCATCCAGCTCGTTCATCGTGCGAATGGCCTTCACGATCGAAGGAGCGGCCCCTTTTCCCTGGACTAGGACAGGGGCGAGAATGATCCGCGCCCGCGGGTAACGCCGCTCAAGCGTCGTCATAATATCGCGTACGGCCGCACCTGTCGGTGATGTGATGACGCCGATCGTCTCCGGAAACTCCGGAATCGGCCGCTTGCGGTCTGCAGCAAACAGCCCTTCTTTCTCCAGCTTTTCCTTAAGCTGCTCATAAGCCAAATACAGACTGCCGATCCCATCGGGCTGCATTTGGGTGGCATAAAATTGGTACTGCCCATCCCGCTCGTATACCGTAACATTCCCTCTAGCGATGACCCTTGAGCCCTCCTTGGGTCGAAACGGCAGCCGCTGGTTGTGGGAGGCAAACATAATCGCTTTGATGCGGCTCCCTTCATCCTTGAGCGTGAAATACATATGCCCGCTGGAATGGTGGGTAAAATTCGATATTTCACCCCGGATCCAGACGTCGGACAGCAGACTGTCCGAGTCCATCTTCATCCGGATATAACGGTTCAAGTCCTTGATTGAAAAAATACGCTGCGGTTCCATGGCATCCGCTCCGTTATGCCAATCCGTGGTGGCGTTTGGCCGCGATCAAGGTGTTCTGCATCAGCATCGTAATCGTCATCGGTCCTACACCGCCAGGCACCGGCGTGATCGGACCCGATACTTCCTTAACGCTTTCGAAATCCACGTCTCCGGCCAGCTTGCCGTTCTCCAGCCGGTTCATGCCCACGTCGATGACGACGGCACCCGGTTTCACAAAGCTTGCATCGATGAAATTGGCCCGGCCGATCGCAACGACCAGAATGTCGGCCTGACGCGCAATGTCCGCCATGCCGATCGTCCGGGAGTGGCACATCGTCACGGTCGCGTTTTCGCGCTGAAGCAGCAGCGAAACCGGTTTGCCGACGATATTGCTGCGGCCGATGACGACGGCATGCTTACCGGCCAGCTCTACACCCGCACGCTTGATCAGCTCGATGACGCCTGCCGGCGTGCATGGAAGAAGGCTGTCATCTCCGATGACCAGGTTGCCGACGTTTACCGGATGGAATCCGTCAACGTCCTTGTCTACCGCGATCGCGTTAATGACTGCCTTCTCGTCAATATGTCCAGGAAGCGGCAGCTGGACGAGGATGCCGTCAATGGTGTCCTGCTTGTTCAGCTTGTCCACCAATGCAAGCAAATCCTCCTGAGTTGTCGAAGCCGGAAGCCGGTGAACCTCCGAATAGTATCCGAGGTCGTGGCACGCTTTTTCCTTGTTTCGCACATAAACCTGGGAAGCCGGGTCCTCTCCTACCAGCACGACGGCAAGCCCCGGAGTGACGCCTTTGGCGGCCAGCTCCTTGACTTCGGCGGCAATTCCGGTCCGGATATCCTCAGAAACCTGTTTTCCATTGATAATAGATGCTGTCATGTCGCTCTCTCCCCTATGTTTTAGATTGGCAAAGCGGACGGCTAAACGTCCTTATGCAAGACTATGACTTCAATTGATCCAGCTCGCGGATCATGTTCCCCAGAACTCCGTTAACAAACTTGCCCGAATCCTCGGTTCCGAAATGCTTGGCCAGCTCGATCGCCTCATTGACGGCAACCTTGGCCGGCACGTCGTCGCGATACAGCATTTCATAGGCGGCGAGGCGGAGGATTTGGCGGTCCACCTTGGAGAGGCGGCTCATTTGCCAGCCCTTCAAATAATTTTCCAGCAGGTCGTCCACCGCTTTTTTGCTGCCCCAAATGCCGTTTACGAGCCCCAGCACAAATTCCTTCAGTTCCGCTTCATCGGTGATGGTCCGCTCGGTATCATTTTCTTCAGCGGCATCCTCCAGCAGCATTTCCAGCGCTTCTTCGCTTGTTGCTTCGTTCATTTCCATCTGATACAGGCACTGAACGACCAGTTCCCTGGCTACACGTCTTTTCATCATGTTCCTCCTAGAACCTTGAAATTTCCTCTTGTCCTTATTATGGGTCACCGCGGGAATAAAAACATCGTGATTTGCACAAAAAAACCGTGAGCATGTCAATCTCCAGAATATGGGCTTCAAGAAGCTGCAGCTCTTTTTCCGGAGAAAGGCATATCACGGGTTCATTTAAAGGGGCGCCAGCGCTCGGAGAGCCACTGACCCATTTCCCGCCAGCGGAAAAAGGAATCCATCCGCAGATCCTTCCTTTTGCCGGCAGAATATCCTATGAACACTACCAATGCAAAGAACAACATATCCCAAAAACCCGCAAACAAATAAATAAAACCGAAAAAAATACCGCCGGCAATACCGGTAATCCGTCCTTTGTGACTCTCCCAAATTTCTTTCCAGATCACTCGGAGAATTCACCTCTATTCCACTCTACTCTTGATCACTGGTGCATGGGCCACATTCGCTATATATACCGCCACGTTAGAGACCGGAATGCCTGTCGTTTCCTGAAGGTGATCATGAACCTGCTTCTGCACGTCGGTGGTCATGGCCGGGATAGACACATCGCCGTCAACGACGGCACGAATCATGATTTCAAGGCCCGCTTCCGTCACATGGATTCTGGCCTTCAGGTCCTTGACGCCCCTCACCCGCGAAGCCGCCTTGAGACACAGGTTCTCGATCGTCTCGACCGAGATCTGAATGTCGCCGAATTCGGTCCTCTGGTCAATGGAGTGGACATGCGTTCTGTCCGGGCGAATCGAGATATAGAAGAAGCGGATACTGAGTAAAAAGAGGATCACCGCCGCCACGATGACCGTCAGCTGAAGCTCGGCTGTATTCAGCAGTTCATCCGGAGACGGAACCAAATCACTCATGAGGAGGATGGCAAATACACATATTACTCCGATACTCAAGCTGTAAATAAACAGCAGAAGTCTGTCCAGTATCTTAGCCACGAACAGCACAGCCTCCTTAAATTAGAGTAAACCCTCGACATTTCGGGTGTCGGGGGTTATGGTGACCAATTGAATCCTTTATTTTACGCGCTGACTGTAATCAACGTCTTCGGCTCTCTCCGCGTTTTTGAAGTAAACATCATGGATATGCACATTGACTTCAATGACCGTAAGGCCTGTCATCATTTCGATGGAGCGTTTGACATTGCGCTGGATTTCCGTCGCCACTTCCGGCAGCCGGTTTCCGTACTCGATAATCACCGAGACGTCCACAGCCGCTTCGCGCTGGCCGACTTCCACCTTCACGCCTTTGGACAAATTTTTGCGGCCAAGCAGCTCGGCGATGCCTCCGGCAAATCCGCCGCTCATGCCGGCGACGCCTTTCACTTCCACCGTAGCCAGACCCGCGATCACTTCAATCACTTCAGGTGCTATTTGAATTTCACCGATGTCCGTACGTTCAAATTCACTCGGTAATGTGCTCATCCCTGAATCAACACACCTTTCAGATAATATATAAAACCGCTTCAGATGAAAGCAGGATTGCCCCTAATCATTCATACTATACCATTTGGGGAACTTTATGACAAACAATCCGAAGCAGGCGTCAGATTTCGTTTTCCTCCAAAAACTTGATGTCAAAATCGCCGCGGTTGAACACCGGATGCTCCATCAGCTTCTGATGGAACGGAATGGTGGTGTGCACGCCCTCGATGACGAATTCGGACAGCGCCCGCTTCATCTTGGCAATCGCCTCCTGACGCGTCGGCGCCCATACGATCAGCTTCGCAATCATGGAATCGTAGAAAGGAGGAATGCTGTAGCCCGGATAGGCTGCGCTGTCCACCCGTACACCAGGACCGCCCGGAGGCAGGTAAAACTGGATTTTGCCCGGAGCCGGCATAAAGTTCCGGTCCGGATCTTCCGCGTTGACGCGGCATTCGATCGACCAGCCGTTAATTTGAACCTCTTCCTGCGTAAACGACAACGGGTGACCTTCCGCGACCGAAATCATCTCTTTGATCAAATCCACATTGGTGACCATTTCCGTAACCGGATGCTCCACCTGAATTCGGGTGTTCATTTCCATGAAGTAGAACTGGCCGTCGTTGCCGAGCAGAAACTCGAGCGTACCCGCACCCGAATAGTTAACGGCAAGGGCTGCGCGGACTGCGGCTTCACCCATCTGCTGACGAATCTCGGGGGACAGCACCGGACAAGGCGCTTCCTCGATCAGTTTCTGGCGGCGGCGCTGTACGGAGCAGTCGCGTTCGCCCAGGTGAACGACGTTGCCGTGGTTGTCGGCAATCACTTGAATCTCAACGTGCTTCATGCCGGTCAAATATTTCTCCAGATAAACGCCGGCATTGCCGAACGCCTTTTGGGCTTCCTGCTGTGCCGCCGTGATTTGCTTAATCAGCGCCTGCTCGTCCTCAGCGATGCGGATTCCTTTTCCGCCGCCGCCGGCCGTCGCTTTGATGATCAATGGGTAGCCGATGTCCCGGCCGATCATTACCGCCTCATCCAAATCTTCAACCAGGCCGTCGGAACCTGGAATGACCGGTACGCCGGCGCTCTTCATCGTCTGCTTCGCAACCGCTTTATCGCCCATCTTGTTGATGGCGTCGGCCGAAGGTCCGATAAAGGTAATGTTGCAGGACTCGCAAATTTCCGCGAAATCGGCATTCTCGGCGAGAAATCCGTATCCCGGATGAACGGCGTCGCACTCCGTCAACGTGGCGACGCTCATAATGTTGGTGAAATTCAGGTAACTGTCTTTCGAAAGCGTAGGGCCGATACAGTATGCCTCGTCCGCCAAACGGACGTGCAGCGCTTCCTTGTCGGCCTCCGAATAAACCGCAACGGTGGAAATGCCGAGCTCGCGGCAGGCCCGGATAATCCGGACTGCGATTTCACCGCGGTTGGCAATCAGAATTTTTTGAAATTTCATGCAAGTAACCTCCTCCATTGTGCGGTGCCTATTCCGACTTCACCAGAAACAGAGGCTGCCCGTATTCCACCAGTTGTCCGTTCTCCGCAAGAATCTCAACGATGGTGCCTTTTACTTCTGCTTCGAGCTCATTCATCAGCTTCATCGCTTCAATAATGCAAACCGTCGTTTTCTCGTCAACGCGGTCACCGACGCTGACAAACGGCGCGGCGTCCGGAGAAGAGGCTTTGTAGAACGTTCCTACCATCGGGGAGACGATTTTATGTAGTGAGGAAGAAGCCGCATCCGGTGCTGCTGCCTGTCCTGCTGCAGGGGCCTGCGCATTGTCGGCGGGTGCCTGTACGTATTGCGGAGCCTGATGTGCGGCAGGGGCCTGTACAAATTGCGGCGCAGCCTGAACGCTAACCACTTCGGTTTTGCCCGGCTTGCGGATGGAAAGGCGTGCTCCTTCTGATTCAAGTTCAAGTTCATGTACGGAGGTCTCATCGACCAGCTTGATCAATTCTTTTATCTCGTTCAATTTAAACATTCGCAATTCACTCCTTCAGCTGCGTGGAAGCCGTGGCTTCGGACAATTCATACACATAACGATAAGTATTATAACATAATCGGAAGAAATGGAAAGAGTCCTGGGCTGTCCCGGACTCTTTCGACGATATTTCTGTTTTTCCGCCATTTTACTCGGAGACGACTTTCACGCTGACTTTGTCCTGGGTCACTTTCAGCTCTTTCATCACCAGCTGAACGATGCCCGCTGCCTGCTTGGCATCCATTTTGTCGCTCAGGACGAGCACCTGGTACTTGTCGTCATTTTCCTTCACGAATGCGTTCGCAAAGGAGAATTTTTGCTCCAGCTCTTCCTCGATGCTTTCGATGATCGTCTCTTTGTTTTCGAGCGCCTGCAGTTCCTGGCTCGCCTTGGCCGAAGCTTCGCTGTCCTTGCTCATGTCATTGATCGCCGCCATCAGGTCATTTGTTTTTTGAGCATTCGTCTGCGACCGCTGCCATTGAAGAGATTCGAGCATGCTGCTGCCTGTCGAAGCCTGGGAAGCCACTTCCTTCAGGATCTCATCGTCCGTTTTTTCCGTGCTTGCGGTTGTCTTGCCGGCGTCTGTTTTACTTGTGGATGCCGTTTTATCGTCCGCACCTTTGTCGGTTGTCGCTGCGCTCTTTTGTCCGGCGTCAGCCGTATCCTTGGCTGTGTCTTTGGCTGCAGCGTCCTTATCGGCCGTGCTCCCAGCAGCTGCGGTATCCTTTGTCGCGTCCTTAGCCGCGTCTTCCTTCGACGTATCCTGGGCTGTATCCTTCGCGGCGGAACCGTCGGCCTTGCCCGCATCCGCAGTCTTGTCACCCGATTGGCCCGATGTCACGACTTCGTCTACGACAACCCCGTTGTCTTTGCTGCCGGCCGAGGCCGTCGTCTTGGCGTCTTTGTCTGTCTTGCTGTCCACCTGCTGGCTGTCGGCGACCGGCGTCTTCGACGTCCCGGAGTCCTCGGTAAACAGATAATAAGCGGACAGGACTACCATCAAACTGAGCATCGACACCAACCAAATCGTTTGTCTTTTACTGTTCATTCGTTAAATCCTCCTCATAAGTCAACTGGATTATATCGGGGAAATCGGCTTACCCCTGCTTGCGCGGAACGACGGAGATCCGGTAATCCGGTACGTTCAGGCCTTTTTCCACCGCGTCCACAATCAAGTTGCGAACCACTTCATTCTCTGCACCTTTGGCTACGATCAGCACCCCGCGAATTTGCGGCTTTACCTTTTTCGTAATGATCGGCGTCTGCGTTCCCGACTGCTCGTAGGTGACGATCTCGCCATCCCGGGTATACTGGGTCGTATGGCGCTGACCGCCGTTCGCGTCGTTTTCTTCCGACTGCTGCTGGGAGTCTTTCACATTCCGTTGATAGACGATTTCCTCCGTGGAATCCACCGTGACCATGACGTCCACCGTGCCTACGCCAACGATTTTCTCCAAAATGTCCTTCATCCTGCCTTCGGCCGTTTCCTCAATCGCTGCAAAGTCCGAAGTCTGACCTGCCGAGCTCTGGAACGTTTCCTGGGACTCAGCCCCAGCCGGAGGCTCCCTCCCTATGTTTTCGTTATCGAGTTTCTTCACATTGACAAAGGAGTTGAACAGCACGATTGCCACCCCGATCAAGCCGACGATAATCAGCCACCTGAACGTATGTACTCGCTTCGTCCCTCCCTGTCCGCCCCCCAGCCACTGCTCAAGCTTCTTCAGCCACTTCCCCATCGTTTCACCTCCGCCTTTATAACCGGGACTCCTGCCCGGATCCGCTTCGTACCGTGATTACTTCCGGATCGATATTCCATTCGCTTGCCAGCAGCTTGCGGACTTCGCCGGCGCTCTTGTCATCCACAGCGCCTGCGGCCTCCTGCGCTTGATCCTCACCCGGATCAGAATTCATTTGATCTGTTCCAGCCTGCTTCTCATCCGGCTCGATCGTGACCTGCACGTGAACCGGCTTCACCGGCTCGATCTGGATGCCGCTCTCCCCCCGGGTGCCGTCCGAACTGCCCGAATCGCCTTGCGAATCCCTCATTGTAACGGTGACTGCGCTAATGTATGGCTGTGACTGGCCGGCTCCGGCATTCGGATCGTCATTAGACTTCGGCAGTCCGAGAACAACCTGCACGTTCGCAGGTTCCTCGCCGGTTTGCTGCTTGATCTGTTCCTTCATGGTGGAAGCCACCTGCTCTCCCGCCCACTGGAGCGTTTGTTTCTGCTGCCGATGCTTGATCTGTTCGGCCTCGTCCATAATCTGCTCGAGGCTGGTTTTGGAGCCGCTGCCGCCCGGCTGCCGGTCCATCCGGCCGATCGCTGCGCTCAGCTTGTCGAGCGGCGCGTCGGTCACGATCCGGATCAGCGGATTGAGCAGGGTGACCAGCACCAGCAGGCTCAGGACCAGCTTGACGTATCGCTCCATGGATCTGCTCGGCAGCAGCATGTCGACGAAGGTGGCAAGCAGCACGACCATGACGACCTCTTTCAGCCAGTTTCCAAGCCATTCCACGGGCTTCCCCTCCCTTCACCGCATCATGACGGTCACGTTGCCAGCCGTCAGCATGATGGTGATCGCCAGGAAAAACATCAGTCCGACCGCCGCCAGGGCGGCAAAGACGTAAATCATGCTTTTGCCGATCGTGTCCAGGCAGGCGGTGATCGGGGAATCGCCGAGCGGCTGCATGATGGCTGCCGATACTTTATAGATCAGCGCGAGCGTCAGGATTTTGATGGCCGGGAAGGCGCAAAGGAACAGGATGATGATGACGCCTGCCAGACCGATGGAGTTTTTCACCAGCAGCGATGCCGAGATCACCGTGTCCGTCGCATCCGCAAACATTTTGCCGACGACCGGAATGAAGCTTCCGGAGACGTATTTGGCCGCCCGGATCGTCACCCCGTCGGTGATGGATCCCGTGATGCCCTGCACGGAGATAACGCCGAGAAAAATCGTCAGCAGCACCCCGAGCAGCCCCACGCTGATGTTGCGCAGCAAGTTCGCCATCTGCGTCAGCTTGTACTTATCCGACAGCGAACTGACCAGATGAAGCACGGCTGAGAAGAAGAGCAGCGGAAACACCATGACGTGGATCAGCGTTCCGATCGTATTGATCATGAAGATGATCAGCGGATGCGTAACGGACACGGTGACGATGTTGCCCATTGAAGCCAGCAGTGCGAACAGCAGCGGTACCATCGCCATCATGAAGTCGATCATCCGGTCGATCGCCTCTTTGGCATAACCGATCGCGACGTTGAAGCTGTTGATGGCCAGCACGATGATAACCATATAGCATAGGGCGTATGCGACTTTGCTGACCGTTTTCCTCTCAAAAGCCGCCTGAAGCGTCTCCAGAATCATGCTCATGATGCTCAGGATGACGATCGTGACGAGCAGCTTGCCATTGTACAGCACCTCATGCCACATAAAGGTCCCTGCAGCGGTCAGCACCGATTTGAGGCTGAAGCCGCTGCCGCCGGGAAGGAGCATATCCATGAAGGATGGTGTTTTCTGGTCCGGAAAAAATCCCCCGTATTCCTTCATCAAGGTGTCCCAGTACTTCTCCACCTGATCCTTCGGCAAATTCTCCGCCTGGCTCTGGATCAGCTGATCCGTGGGTGAAGCCGCAAAGACCCGGGTGATCCCTGCCACCATGAACACGATAAACAAAATAACGATGTGCATCTTGTCCGGCAGCCTCCGCAGTCCCGGCATGTCTTCACCCCTCTCCTTCAGGCTGGCAGCAGCTTAAGCACCGTTTCGATGATAATGCCGATAATGGGGATGGCAAGCACCATGATCAGCACCTTGCCCGCGAGTTCGATTTTGGAAGCGATGCTTTCCTGCCCGGCGTCTCTGACGAGCTGCGCCCCAAACTCGGCGATATAAGCGATCCCTATAATTTTCAGTATCGTTTTCAGGTAGATCATCTGGACTCCCGACGCCTCGGCAAGCCGTTGGAGCTCCTGGATCACCATACCGATTTTGCCGATCAGGAACATGAAGATCAGCACGCCGGTCGCGGCGGCCAGGACGAAAGCGAACATCGGCTTGTGCTCCTTGATGACGAGGATCAGAATCGTGGACAGAAGCCCAAGGCCTACCACTTGAATAATTTCCATGGTTAGCAACCCCTACTGGAACAAAAAGATGGTTTTGATCTCCTGCAGCAGGTTATCGAGCAGCCGGACGACCATGAACAGCACCACGACAAAACCAATGACCGTCACCCAATGAGCCATATCCTCTTTTCCCATTTGCTTCAGCACTGTGTGAATCATGGCAATGATGATGCCGATTCCCGCAATCTGGAAAATTGCGTTCACTTCAAAGTTCATTCCTAGGCACCTCGCTAAAAGATCAAAATAACGATCAATGCTCCGATGAGCAGCCCGAGACTTTTACTGATCTTCTCGTATTTGGCCTGGTCGTCCCTGGCTGTTGCTTCTTCATGCTTCAACTGCTCGACGGCCAGCTGGATGTGCTTGATTTGGTCCTGTCGGTCGCTTGTCCCGAGCGTGAAGCTGAGCTGATGCAGCACCTCGCGTTCAGGTGCCTTCATGGAGGTCCGCTTCCAGTTCTCATGGAGAGAACGCTGGAGGCTCTCCTGGGCGGTCAGTCCTGTGGCCGGCCCCATCTCACGTGCTGCATTCAGAAAAAAGGTATGGAGAGGCTCCCGCATTTGATCCGCTATTTTGCGAAGTGCTTCCGGAAGTGGGGTAAATCCATAGGTGATTTCGGTAGACAGCCGCTGCAGGGCCAGGATCAGCTCCCGGATCTGCTTCGGCCGGCTGGCAAACTGCCTGGCCTGATGGAATCCGGCAAGTGTGCCGGACAGCAGAATCAGCACGGCGCCAAAAAGCTTAAGCAAGGAAGTTCACCCCTCTCTGGCTGCCCGTCTGAAGCTGCAGCGGCCGGTGCTGCTGGTCGAGGATCCGGCAGCTTAACCCTTGTGCCTTCCTTTTTAAAAGAACGTACCTCTCAAACATTCCGGTTTCTATGAGTCCGGCCAGGGCGGGCCGATGTTTCAGCTCTTCGATGCCGCCGGCATGCGCCGTGGCGACGACCGTAATGCCCGCATGCAGCGCCTCCGTCACCGATTCGGCGTCCTCTCCCCGGCCGATCTCATCCACCATGAGAACATCCGGCGACATGGACCGGATCATCATCATCATGCCTTCCGCCTTCGGACAGGCATCCATCACGTCGGTGCGGGGTCCGACGTCAAAGCTCGGCACGCCTTTGAGGCAGCCGGCGATTTCGGAACGCTCGTCGACGATGCCCACCTTCATCCCCGGCAGGCTGGATTTGCCCAGCCCGGGAAGCCCGCTGCTGATCTGTCTCGCCAAATCCCGCAGGAGGGTCGTCTTGCCCTGCTGCGGTGCCGAGAGCAGAAGCGTATGCCGAATCCTGTTTCCTTCCCTATCGATCAGAAAGGGGAGGATGCCGTCAGCGGCACCCTTCACTTCCCGGGCAATCCGCACATTGAATCCGCTGATATCGCGGATATGCTCGACATGTCCGGCGTGAAGCACCGTTCTACCTGCCAAGCCGATGCGGTGTCCGCCGGGAATGGTGATAAAGCCTTTGCGAAGCTCTTCCTCCATCGTGTACAGCGAATGGTTGCTGATCAGATCGAGCAGCCTTCGGCTGACCTCCCGCTGCGGCTTGTACGCCTTGTCCGCATCCAGCGTCAGCGTGCTTTGTCCCGTAACATAGTGGTGTGAGCCTGCGCCGTTGATCTCCAGCGGCCTGCCTTCACGGATGCGTACCTCCTCCACAACGCTCAGAATATGGTGAGGGAGCTGGTGAAGGATCGATTTGACCGGCTCCGGAAATAATTCCAGCCAGTTTGGATTTGTAATAGGACCACCCCCGTGCTGCCTTTCTCCTGCAAGCTTGTTCAACTTCTGATGGATAAACTACTAGATGTTTTCTTACTTATGTCTATGCTTGGCCCCTAAATTTATGACCACAGTAATCTATCATTTTTTGAGAATGCCGATTAAGAGACAGGACACGCCGAAAAAGATCCACGCCATCTTTCCCCAGGAGAGCTTATCAGCCACGCCGATGAGCCCGATGGAAGTCGTCAGGATGAGCACCGTCGGCCCGACGAATGCCAGCAGGGAATTGACCGCCAGCGCCTTATCTACCTGAGCGAGCTTTAGCATCAGCAGCGCGGCGGCGATTTCCAGACTTCCGGAGATAAAACGCAGCGTAGCCATGCTGAGCACGAACTTGTCCACAAAAATGACCCCCTTTTGCGAGATTGTACTTCTAACCTCATAGATATGCGGGACTCTCTCTTTTTAGTTGTGTTTCACAAGAAAGATACGGAAAATAACTTGGCAAAACGGAGCTGCTTCACGGATTATCAAAAGAGTCATGACAAAGCCTCTATTTAATAACTCCTATATTCGGAACAAAATGCTCCGGGCTTGCATATATTGTTTGGTGAAATACCTATCCGCTTGTCAGTTGCCTGGGTTGGATCCGTCTGCAGACAAACTGCCTGCATCCGGCCAACCAAGAGAGGACCGTTCAACCATCGGCATCTTCAGGGCTAAGCAGCTGAAAGAGGTGTCGTATTATTTACAGATGCATAAGGAGGATTTATCCATGCGGGTGGATGTCATTGCCAATGTGGACGAAGTAAGATCGGAGGAGTTTGTGCACAAGAGCGCCGTTGTGATTGACGTGCTGCGGGCAACCAGTACGATGATTACGGCTCTGGCCCAAGGCGCTACCGGGCTGATGCCCGTGGAGACGGTTCCTCAAGCCCAGCAGATGCGGGGAGACCAAACGTTTGTCGGTGGAGAACGGTATTATAAAAAAATCCCCGGGTTTCAGGCCGGGAATTCGCCGCATGATTATATGACCCCTGAGGTTGCCGGAAAGCTGGTGGTGCTGACCACATCGAACGGGACCCGAGGGCTGCTCAAATCCCATAAGGCCGCCAGAATATTTGCCGCTTCATTTATGAATGGGACGGCCTGTGCGTCGGCTCTGTTATCGTTCGGGAAAGATGCCATCCTGCTGTGCTCGGGATGCCGCAACGATTTTTCGCTGGAGGATGGCCTGTGCGCGGGAATGATCATCGATGCGATGGAGTCCATTTCGGAAGCGCCGCTTCAGCTGAATGATCTGGGCCTGGCGATGAAGCATGCGTACCGGCAGTGCAAGGGATCCCTGTTTGAAACCGTAATGGAAGGATGCGCGGCGAAGCAGCTGGTCAAGCTGGGATTTACGCATGACGTCGAATACTGCACAGGGATCGACACGGTCCCTGTCGTGCCGTATGCGAAGTCGGAAATGATCCTGACGCCGTTGTTCGCAATTGCTGCGAACCGCGGATAATCCGAGCCGCGCTGAAATAAACAAAGCCGCCCCCTGTTGTGGGGACGGCTTTTTGTATGAGTATTTGCATTCTGACCTAGCGGCGGTCCTGTGGGCCTCCCACAAACACCTGCGCATCGGTATCGAGGTTGTAGGCGGTATGCAGCGCTCTGACGACCTGCTCCAGATTGCCGCCTTCGATGACGCAGGACGTTTTAATCTCGGACGTGCTGACCATTTTAATGCTGACGCCCTGCTTGGAAATGACATCGAACATTTCGGCGGCAACGCCGGGATGGCTGATCATGCCCGCACCTACGATCGATACTTTGACCAGATTGTCTTCCGAGGTAACTTCACGGTACGGAAGGGTGGATCTCAAATCCTTGATGACTTGA
This sequence comes from Paenibacillus sp. PSB04, assembly GCF_025809195.1. Taxonomy (NCBI): domain Bacteria; kingdom Bacillati; phylum Bacillota; class Bacilli; order Caryophanales; family Paenibacillaceae; genus Paenibacillus; species Paenibacillus sp. PSB04. Next base: position 3,890,167 of record NZ_CP081301.1, on the reverse strand, counting down.
AGTGCCTGGCCGCTCTCCGACAGAGAGGTGGTAAAGGAAAAGTCCGCCTTGCCGTCCTGAACGCCGCTCTGCACGATGATGTCCACGTTGATGCCGGCGCCGGCGAGCGCTCCGAACACCGTGGCAAGAACGCCGGGAACGTCTTCCACTCCCAAAATACTGATTCTGGCCACATTTTTATCATAAGCGATGCCGCTTACCACTACTCCCTGCTCCATGCTGGTTTCCTCCTTCACAACCGTGCCTTCATTATAGTTAAAGCTGGATCTGACGACGAGCTTCACCTGGTGATGCTTCGCGTACTCCACCGCGCGCGGATGAAGAACAGCCGCCCCCAGGTTGGCCAGCTCCAGCATTTCGTCATACGAAATTTCCTCAAGCTTGCGGGCGCATTTCACGATTCGCGGATCGGTCGAATAAATGCCGTCCACGTCGGTATAAATCTCGCACACGTCGGCATTAATCGCCGCAGCCAGCGCAACGGCTGTCGTATCGGATCCCCCACGGCCGAGCGTCGTGATTTCTCCTTCTTCGGTCATGCCCTGGAATCCGGCCACGATCACGATGTTTCCTTCCTGCAGGGCTCCGATCACCCGGTCCGGAATGATATCCATAATTCTCGCTTTGCCGTGCACCGGCTCTGTCCGGAATCCCGCCTGCCAGCCTGTCAGCGAAACGGCGCTGCGGCCAAGCTGATGAATGGCCATCGACAGAAGCGACATGGAAATCTGCTCCCCGGTGGTCATCAGCATATCCATCTCGCGTGCAGGTGGATTTGGATTGAGCAGCATCGCCTGATCGATCAAATCATCCGTCGTATCCCCCATCGCGGAAACGACTACTACACACTGGTGTCCTTCGTCCTGTTTCTCGACGATACGCCGGGCCACGCGCTGCATGCGCTCAATATCTCCGACGGAACTGCCTCCGAATTTCATGACGTACAGTGACAACTTCGATTCACTCCCCACTCATTGTACAACTGGGCATTATGCAATCATTTCCCACGCCGGTAAAACCGCCCGATCCTATTTCTATATGCGATCAGCACCCTTTTCGCCAATAGACTGGCCATGGTGAGAAAAGCAGGATCTCATGTTGCAAAATGCTGACAACTGTCTAATTTTACGCTTTAAACTAGTATAATACGAAAGTACGCCCGATTGTTAATGTTTTTTCATGGGATTATACAAAAAATCCTCCTTTCGGAAGGAAAGGAGGATCGGCTTAGCCCTGTCGGGTGTTAAGCAATTCTATCGCCGGCTTTACGCGCGGGAGATATATTTGCCTTCACGGGTATCGATCAGAAGCACATCGCCTTCATTGATGAACAAAGGCACCTGAACGTTCAGGCCTGTTTCCAGCTTCGCGTTCTTCGTCGCCCCTGTAGCCGTATTTCCTTTAATGCCCGGCTCGGTTTCAACAACCTTCAGCTCGACGCTGGTCGGCAGGTTGATTCCGAGAATTTCGCCTTGGTAGCTGACGATGTTCACGTTCATATTCTCTTTGAGGAAGTTCAGTTCCCACTCCAGCTGCTTGCTGTCCAGCGTGAACTGGTCGTAGGTTTCGTTGTCCATGAACGTATGCTCTTGACCGCTTGCATACAGATAAGAAACGCCGCGGTTTTCGATGATGGCACGGCCGATCGTTTCACCTGCGCGGAATGTGCGCTCAACGGTGTTGCCGTTACGGAGGTTTTTCAGCTTCGAACGTACGAAGGCTGCCCCTTTACCCGGTTTAACGTGCTGAAAATCGAGAACGGTAAAGATGTCGCCATCGACTTCCACCGTCAGACCTGTTTTAAAATCGTTAACTGAAATCACTGAAATGCCCTCCTAAAGGTTTAAGTATATATTGCATTTATCACGCCGGTAATACGGTGAAATCTTTAGACGAATGCGTCAAGATCACAATTCCCGTCTCCGTGATCACAATATCGTCTTCAATGCGCACGCCACCGAGACCCGGCAGGTAAATTCCCGGTTCCACGGTCACGACCATACCCGGCTTAAGTACATCGTCGCTCAGCTTGGACAGGCGAGGCATTTCATGAACCTCCATGCCGAGGCCGTGCCCCGTGCTGTGGCCGAAATTGTCGCCGTAGCCGTACTTCGTGATGATATCGCGTGCAAGCGCGTCCGCTTCGCGGCCGGTCATCCCCGGCTTGATGTTCTGAAGTGTGTGGAGCTGGGCTTCCAGCACAATGTCATAAATTTCTTTAAGCTTCGGATCCGGATCCCCGATCGCAATCGTCCGCGTCAAATCGGAGCAGTATCCGTCAAGCAATGCGCCGAAATCGAACGTGATGAGCTCGTTTCCGGCAATCACCCGTTCGCTGGCAACGCCGTGCGGCATGGCGGAACGTTCTCCGGATGCGACGATCGTATCGAAGGAGGATGAAGTGGCACCGTGGCGGCGCATGTAAAACTCCATCTCCAGGTCGACTTCCCGCTCCGTCATTCCCGTCTTGATAAACCCGAGAATATGCTTGAACGTATCGTCGGCCAAGTCCGCCGCTCTCTGCATCACCTTCAGCTCTTCTTCATCCTTGAAGATACGAAGCTTCTCCACAAGGCCGGAAACCGGCACGAGCTGGATTGGCTTAAGCTGCTCCGCGTAAGCGGTGTATCCGGCAAAAGATACGTCATCCTGCTCGAAGCCAAGCTTGCCGATGTTTGCGGAAATCAGCAGCTCCTTTACCGTTTCCGTTACCTTCGGCCCGTGCTCGACGATCGTAAATCCCTTCGCTTGCTGCGGTGCCTGGGTCATGTAACGAAAGTCGGTCAGCAGGTACGCATCATGTAAAGTGATGAGGACGTATCCCGATGAACCGGTAAATCCCGTCAAATAGCGGCGGTTAATGGAACTGGTTACAAACATGGCTTCCACATTGGATTGCTGCATCGCTTCACGCAGCTTGTTCACTCGATTGATGCTCATCGTTACACTCCTCTCTCATGTACAGCTTTCCCCAGGGAAAGAGGCAGCGACTACTGTCCCTGACTTTCCAAGTGGCGCAGCAGTGCCAACATGCCGAGTTCATAGCTGACAGCGCCGAATCCGGCAATTTGACCTACGGCCACGGGAGCAATCACGGAAGTATGGCGGAACGTCTCCCTTGCGTGAATGTTCGACAAATGGACTTCCACCGTCGGAATTTTAACGGAACTGATGGCGTCCCGGACGGCATAGCTGTAATGAGTCAGCGCGCCCGGATTCAGAACGATGCCGTCGGCATGACCCAGCGCGGCGTGGATCCTGTCAATGATATCTCCCTCATGGTTGGACTGATAAAATGTGACGGACACGCCCAGGGCCTCCGCTTTCTCAAGCAGGCCTTCTTCAATCGACGCAAGACTTTGAGAGCCGTACACGCCAGGCTCCCGGAGTCCGAGTAGATTCAGGTTCGGTCCGTTGATCACCCAAATGGTTCTCAAAATGGTATTCCCACCCTTTGTCGTCAAATAACCATCTGCTATTTTAACATAGGGGATGTCTTCTTGAGAAGTTTTTTTGCTCTAGTGCGCCTTCGCCCTGCCGGGTTCCCGTTTGCGCTCATCCGTAAATTCGAAAGCCGCCGTGTATCCGATGAACAGTCCCCACAGCAGGTACAAGCAAAATTCGGTGATGATCGTGTTCCATGTCAGATGGTTGAGACGATTCATCATACCGAGTGCGGGACCCGCCACAAACAGAACGGCCCACCAGCAGATACCGTATACGATACCCGGCCACGGACCGGCCAGCTTCCGGAACAGCAGCGTATAGATGACGGCCGCGACCATGGAAAACGCAATAAAAAAGAGCCAGCCAAGCAGATCTCCTGACCCGCTTTTCAAAAAAGAATGCTTGAAGAAAGGCTCGGCCAAAAAGGCCGGGATGACGATCGTGAACCGCAGCCAATGGAAAACCCAGTGGACCGCCCCCCAAAGCAACCCGGCAAAAAAGCCGAGCTCCAGCGAGAAGCTGAGCGGATTGGTATGGCCAGTATTCGTATGCTGCCGGATGGCAGCTCCCTGTGAACTCACTTTGAATATCACCCTTTTTGTTTTTCTTAGTATGTTCATTTGGGGCCGGGGCTAATCCAACTAGAAATCGCACGGGAAATTCGTTACAATAAAGGCATCACAACTAATCATTCGGGGAAGGTGAATTGTTTGTCGGAGCAATCCAAAACGGTCAGCTACGGTGGCCAAGCCGTCATTGAAGGCGTTATGTTTGGCGGTAAGCACGTCAATGTCACCGCTGTGCGGCGGAAGAATCAGGAGATTACATTTTTGGAGGTGCCGCGCGAGGATAAGCCTTGGGTCGGCAAATTGCGCAAAATCCCTTTCCTTCGCGGTATTGTCAGTATTATAGATGCAAGCGCCAAAGGTACGAAGCACCTGAATTACTCGGCGGAATCCTACGCGGATGACGAAGTGGAGCCGGAGGAGCGCGCCAAGCAAAAGCAGAAAGAAGAATCCGGCTGGAGCTTAGGGATGATTATCGGCGTTGCAGCGGTCGGCGTGCTTTCGTTTCTCGTGGGCAAGCTGGTGCTGACGCTGGTGCCTGTATTTTTAGAGGATTTTATTTTCGGCAAGATGTTTGACAACTATATCCTGCATAACCTTATAGAAGGCGGCATTAAACTGCTGCTGCTGCTCGTTTACCTGTGGGGCATTTCCCAGACCCCGGTGATCAAGCGGTTGTTCCAGTACCATGGAGCGGAGCATAAGGTGATCAGCACTTATGAAGCGGGTGAAGAACTGACGGTAGCCAACGTGCAAAAGCACAGCCGTCTGCATTACCGCTGCGGCAGCAGCTTCATGATGCTGACGATCGTCCTGGGCGTACTGATTTATTCGCTCGTTCCGTGGGATAATATGACGCAGCGGGTTCTGCAGCGGATCATTCTGCTCCCGGTCGTCATCGCCATGTCGTTTGAGTTTCTGAAACTGACCAACGCGCTTCGCGACGTACCGGTGCTGCGGTATCTCGGTTACCCAGGCCTTTGGCTTCAGCTGTTGACGACGAAGGAACCGAAGGATGACCAGGTTGAGGTGTCCATCGCCTCCTTCAACCGCATGCTTGAGCTTGACGCCCAGATGGAGAAAGCTCCCGGGGCGGAACAACCTGTGAGAAACGGAGTCTTGGATCCCCTGAAAGGATGAGATGACATGAAAAGGCAGGCTGTAATTTTCTGGATTGCCATTGTACTGGCAGCCATCGGACTGCTCGGCAACATTTTGTTTGGCGGTGCAGGATCGCTTATGAATTTGCTTGTGCCCTTGATCGTGTTCGGTGTGGTTTTCCTGCTGTACAAATTCCCGCCTGCCCGTTACAACAAGCGGCCCAAGGTTAAGCCGTCCCAGCGGACGATGGAGAAATACAATGCGTCCAAACGCGGTCAATCTTCGGCCAAGCGCAAAAATTACCCTTTCCAGGTGATTGAAGGCTCAAAGGGTAAGAATGACGATCAACAACCGAAATACCACTAAGCGCAGTTTGAACATATCAAAAACAAGGCATTCGCTGGTCCTCCTTCTAAAGGAGGACCAGCGAATGCCTTTTATTTTTTCTTCGATGTCACGGCTTCCAGCCCGCAAAAAACTTTTTCCCTGCCTGCATGCCGGACTCATACAGCTGCTGGCTTTCTTCCGGAGTAATATGAAACTGCGTCGTTCCGACGCCGAGAGTCGGAATTTTGATCGTCCGGAAACGGTTTTCCTGCTCGATGTACCGCTCATCATGAGCGGACAGCATCGTTTCAAACATCGCCTGCAGCATGCTGAGAGGCCCGCGGATCAGATGCGGCTTGTTCGTCGTCCTGCCGACCATTTGGAATCCGATCGTCGGAACCGGCTTCTGCCCGGACCCTTCCGCAGCGTCGTCAAAGAGCCACAGCGGGAAGTTGCTGAGCAGCCCCCCGTCTACTATATAGACAAACTGGTCAACGAACGATTTTCCCCTGGCCGCTTCGCCTGTCATTCTCAGCATGACCGGATCAAAAAAGTAAGGAATGCTCGTACTCATCCGGATGGCCTTGGAAACCGCAAACCTGGACGGGTTGGCGCCCAGCTTGCCCAGGTCTTCGGGAAGCACCAGAATGCGCCCGTTCGTAATATCCGAGGCGATGATCATCAGCTTGCCTTGGGGGATATCCGCAAACGTCTTGACCCCTTTGGCCGCCAAAATATGGTGGATCCAGACTTCGAGCGCTTCTCCGGAATACAGCCCTTTTTTCAGAAACAAACGCGCGGCGGGTCCGATCACTTTGGTATTGAATATCGGCGCGCGGTGAAGAAAGGACTCAAAAGGGGTCGTTTTCACGATCTCGCTCATCTCGTCGGCCGAAAACCCTGCCGCCAGCAGCGCCGCCACAATGGAACCCGACGACGTACCCGCCACCCGGTTAAACACAACGCCGGCTTGCTCCGCAGCCTTGACGGCCCCCGCCAGCGATATTCCTTTCACTCCGCCGCCCTCGAACACCGCGTTGACGATCATTATAAAACCCCCGTGTCTCATTATCCCACAGTAAGATATGAGCACGGGGGGTCATTCATGACAATGTTCTATGAATTTATCATTGCTGGTAATAGGCGGTCAGTGCCTGAACGATGCCAAGTGGATTTTTGATCAAATCCTTGGCGCTGTAAAAAATGCTGCCTTTGACTGCGTCGTATTTGGTGTTGTATTGAAGCTGGTTGATGATCTCCTGCGCCGACTGCCACCCAGCCTCGGCAGTTCCCAGCTTGTACGGGGCATGGCCGATATAGAGATCCACGCCGGTGCCCTGCACTTCTTGCGCCCACCAGTCGACGAGCTTGTCGTACTGGGCGTTCTTGAAGGACATGCTCCAATAAATTTGCGGTGCCACGTAATCGATCCAGTGCTGCTTCACCCAGGTTCTCACATCCGCGGACATGGAGTCGTACGCCGTAACGCCCGCTTTGGTATCAGAACCCGTCGGATCGGTAGACTGGTTGCGCCATACGCCGAACGGGCTGATGCCAAACTGAACGGCCGGCTTGGATGCATGAATCGACTGGCCCAGCTGCTGCACGAACTGGTTAATGTTATCGCGGCGCCAATCCGCTTTGCTCAAGCCCTGCGTATTGTATGTCTTGAAAGCAGCATCATCGTTAAACGTTCCGCTCGACGGATAGAAATAATCGTCCAGATGGACGCCGTCTATATCGTACTTGCTTACCACTTCCATCACGACATCGATAATATGCTGTCTAGCCTCCGGAATACCCGGGTTGATGATCAGCTGGTTATTGACGGATACGACCCAGTCGGGATGCTGAACCGCCACGTGATTGGCCGCCAGCTTGCTTGTGGTCGTATCCAGATTCGCCCGGAACGGATTGAACCAGGCATGGAACTGCATCCCCCGCTTGTGGGTTTCCTCGATCATATACTGGAGCGGATCGTATCCCGGATCCTTGCCTTGGGTGCCGGTAAGCACCTTCGACCACGGAACCAGGTCCGACGGGTACAGCGCATCGCCGGCCGTCCGAACCTGAACGAACACCGCGTTCAGCCCCATGGCCTGCAGCTTGTCGAGCAGAGCGGAATATTCCTGCTTCTGCTGCTCGATTTTGCCGTAAGAAGACGTTGTCGGCCAATCCAGGTTGTACACGGTCGAGATCCAGGCTCCCCGAAGCTGGCCGGAGCTGCTTCCCCCGCCCTCAGCAGGCGGCTCGGTAGGTATGTAAGCACTTGATGTTAAGGTAATCGTTCTTGCCACCTGGTCCCAGTCTACCTGCAGACCGAGCTGTTCGCCGACAAAACGGAGAGGGACCAGCACGCGGCCGCCCCGAAGCTGCACGGAGGCATCAAGGGCGACAGAGGCTCCATCCACCAAAGCCGTCTTTTTGCCGCTGGTCAACGTAATCGTATGACCTCCGCCCGAAATATCAGCGGTTTTCGCACTTTGTTTCCATGCGACGGCCGCCCCCAGCCCTTCGCTGATCACGCGGATCGGAACCATCGTCACATTCACTTTTGGCATGATGTACGGGGGGATATCGCTGACCAGCTGCTTCCCGTCCAGGACCATCGTGATGTTGTTTGCAGCCTTCGCCTGCTGCCCCGTAAACGGAATCAGCAGCACCAACAGCAGCGATGCCACGATCCACCTATGAAACTTCCGAAACGCCATTCTACTAATCCTCCACTATTGATAGATTTGCGGGTAAAAAAATCGGTCATTCGCGCTCTATCTAGAGATCACTAGCCGGCATCAGACAACCTTGAAATCATGATCTGCTGAATAAAGCGCAAACGACCGATCGGGCAGAAAAGCTGTAACCTTTGCTGCGTGTGCAATCCGGGTTTTGCCAGTCTTGGCTCTTAAAATTACCGGATTACGTGCTGGGAATGAAAGAGGCACCTGTCGTTTGAGGGTGCGGACAGATGCCTTGTTTACGAATCGCTGACCAATTCATTATGAATGTTCCGCAGCTCCTCCAGACGCTGTCCATCCCGGCGGAAATACTCCACCAGCGTCTCGATACGCGTTATGGAATCCCAGCTTAAGTGATGCTCGATGCCTTCGACATCTCCATAAATATTTTCCTGCTGAACCCCGATCATCGTCAGGAATTCCTCCAGAAGCTGATGCCGGTCAACCAGGCGTTTGCCCATTTTCTTACCTTTGCTAGTCAGAACAAGGCCGCGGTATTTTTCATAAATCAAATATTCGTCCTTGTCCAATTTCTGGATCATTTTGGTAACGGATGAGGGATGAACCTCCAAGCCTTCGGCAATGTCCGAAACACGCGCGTATCCCTTCTCGTCAATCAATTTATAGATACGCTCCAAATAATCCTCCATGCTGGGCGTTGGCATTATATTCCCTCTTTTCTGTAATAAACGTCAATCATCTGGCCCGATTACCTGCTCTTGTAATGATACATGTTCTCAAGAGGACTTGGCAAGTCCTGCCGCCTGCCGCGCTTCCCATCCTGGTCAGTAATTGCCACGGGTTGCCCCTGCTACCCGCACACATACTAAACTGAAGCACCATATTTTCCGCGAAAGGAGCCGTTCTATGGGTACTGGCGTTAAAGAAAAGCCCAGGCGGACGCTGCGGCCGACCAAGCCGTTTGTCCCCGATCTTGTTTATTTTGAACCGGATGCGCTGAACTATCCCAAAGGCCAGCACATCATGGAATGGGTCAAGTCCAAAGACATCCCTTACCGTATGACCAGCTCTCATAACCGCATCACCAATTTACCAGGCGAAACCGATCAGGAAAAATACAGGAACGCCAAACGAACGCTCGTCGTCGGCGTGCGGAAAACGCTGAAGTTCGACCAGTCCAAGCCTTCGGCCGAATACGCCATCCCAATCTCAACCGGGTGCATGGGTCACTGCCATTACTGCTATCTGCAGACGACGCTCGGGGCCAAGCCCTATGTCCGTGTCTATGTCAACACACCCGATATCATTGGCGCTGCCAAGCAATACATTGAGGAACGCGCGCCGGAAATCACCCGGTTTGAAGCCGCTTGTACATCTGACCCGGTGGGACTGGAGCATATTACGGGCTCCCTCGAGGAGCTGATTACCTTCATGGCTGGCGAGGAATTCGGCAGACTCCGGTTCGTGACCAAGTATCATCATGTCGATCCGCTGCTCCCGCTGAAGCATAACGGCCATACCCGCATCCGGTTCAGCATCAACTCGGACTACGTCATCCGCAACTTCGAGCCGTCCACGTCGCACTTCGAGGAACGGATCGAGGCCGCGGGAAAGGTCGCCAGGGCCGGCTATCCGCTCGGTTTCATCATCGCCCCGATCATTTGGTATGACGGCTGGCAGGACGGCTATGCCGAGCTTCTGAAGCGTCTGGCGGATACGCTCCCGGCCGAGGCAGCGAAGGATTTGACGTTCGAAATGATTCAGCACCGCTTCACGAAAACCGCCAAAAACATCATTGAGCAGCGCTATCCCAAAACCAAGCTGGAGATGGATATCGCGAGGCGCAAGCAAAAATGGGGACGCTGGGGCCAATTCAAATACGTGTACCCGGATGAACAGCAAAACGCCCTGCGCGAGTTTATCACAGAGCGGATTTTTGAGCACTTTCCGGAAGCTACCATCGACTACTTCACCTAAAACTTAAGCCATTCGGGCGTGATGGCCTGCAGCCAAATCGTAATTTTGGTCATTTGGTTCGTGAACAGCAGTACGCCCATAAACAGCATGAGCGCCCCGCCGATCTTCATCATCATCCCCGAGTACTTCACAATCCACTTGGTGGACCCGATGAAGAAGGCAAGCACAAAAAATGGAATGGCAAAGCCGACGGTATAGGCCGTAATTAGCGGAAACCAAGCACCGGGTTCGGTCGTTGCCAAAGCGATGATCGCCGCCAGGATCGGGCCGACGCAAGGAGACCATCCGGCGGAAAAGCCGATCCCGAAAATAAATGAACCTATGTAACCTGCGGGCTTGAACTTCAGATCCATCTTAAATTCGCGCATCAAAAAGCGCGGCTGAAAGATGCCGATCAGAAACAGCCCCATCAAAATGATTAACAGCGCCGACAGCTGGCGGATCAGATCCCGGTTGTTGTTAAAGAAGCTGCCGAACAAGCCGGCTCCGACCCCGAGCGTATAGAATACGGCGGAAAAACCTAAAATAAAGGCCAGCGTATGACTCATCGTCCGGTAACGGACTTCTTTTTTGTTCTGCTCCGTCTTCAGCGTCTGTACCGACATCCCGGTAATGTAAGAAATGTAGGACGGATACAGCGGCAGGCAGCACGGAGAAATAAAGGAAGCCAGTCCGGCGAAGAAGGCAAGCCATATATTCAAGTTTGACAAGGACAAGTACCTCCTACGTTGATAATCCCTTCTTGCCCGCCATCGTCAAGATCAGCAGCGCAATCAGCAGCAGCACGATGGTTGCTCCCGGAGCCAGGTTCCAAACGCCGGCAATCACAAGTCCCCCCACAACCGCAATCTCCGAAATGACCACCGACAGGATGACGGAAGATTTGAAGCTTCTGGCGATCAGGAGGCTGATAGCGACAGGAATGGTCAGCAGTGCCGATACGAGCAAAGCGCCGACGATTTTGATGGCCGTGCTGATGACGAGGGCCGTCAGGACGGTGATCAGCATGTTCATCATGCGCACAGGCAGACCGCTTACGCTTGCGGCGTCTTCTTCAAAGCTCAGCAGAAAAAACTCTTTGAAAAAGAGCGTAATAACGACCACGACGACCAGCGTCACAGCCCCTACCACGTACAGATCCTGGGTATCCAGCGTATAAATGCTGCCGAACAAATAGCTCATCACATCTGTATTGTAACCCATCCCGAGTGTGAAAAACAAAGAAGCCAGCGCAACGCCGCCGGACATAATGATCGCTATCGACAGCTCGGCATAGCTTTTATAAGCTTTTCTGAGCTTTTCTATCGCAAAGGAAGCCAGAACCGCAAATACAAGACCTGCCCCCAGAGGATACAGATTAATCAGAAAACCGAGCGCCACCCCGGCGATCGTCACATGTGCAAGCGTGTCCCCGATCATGGACAGGCGCCGCAGCACGAGAAAAATGCCGATCAGCGGAGCGGTGATCCCGATCAGCAGACCGCCGGCCAGCGCCCTTTGAAAAAAATCACTGAGGATAATTTCTATAGCCAACAATAACGACTCCTTCGGATGCTTTTAATATTTTGTAAACGATCGTGCTTTTTATGACAATGAGTGCTGCAGGTCCTGAACCTCGCAGTCCTGAATCTCATGGGAATGTCTGACGAAAAATTCGATCTTGCCGTTCTTCTGCTTCGGCTTCTCGCCCAAATATCCCTCGATCATGTCCATATCGTGCGACACCATCAGCAGCGTCATATGATGATGCCGGTGCATGTGGGTAATCAGCTCGAAAAATCCGGCCTGCGTCTCCGCGTCAATGCCCACCGTAGGCTCGTCCAGGATGAGCAGATCCGGGTTGTTGATCAACGCCCGCGCCAGGAAGGCGCGCTGCTGCTGACCGCCGGACAGCTCACCGATCCGTTTGCCGGCGATGTCTTGAATCCGCATCACCTCAAGCGCATCGTCACACTGCTGCTGCATGTGTCTGTTTACCCGGCGGAACAGGTTTTTGTTATTGTACAGCCCGGAAAGAACCACCTCGCGAACAGTAGCCGGGAACAACGGGTTAAACGAATTTTTCTGCGGGACATAGCCTACCCGCTCCCAGTCTTTGAACCTGCGGATCGGCTGGCCGAACAGCCGGATGCTGCCCTGGCCGCTGGGCAAAAGGCCGACGATCATCCGAAGCAGCGTCGTCTTGCCCGCCCCGTTGGAGCCGATAATGCCGACAAAATCGCGTTCTTTTACGGTAAAGTTCAGATCGTTGATGACCTTTTGGTCCCTGTATGAAAAGGAGATGTTCTCCATCTCGATAATCGGTTGATGACAATCGTCAATCATCGGCGTAAACATGCGAAATCCGCCTTTCTGTTAGCTGCTTCATTTTATTGTAATGCGAGAATGAGATTATGCAAATTTTTGTCCATCAAGGTAAAATAGTCGTCGCCCTTCTCCTGCTCCTCCTGTGTCAGTCCCTCGAGGGGATTCAGGACGGACACGGTCGCTCCGGTCTCGGAAGCCAGCGTTTTGGCCAGCCGGTCGGAGACCAGCTCTTCGAAAAAGATATATTTGATTCCTTCCGACTTCACCAGGTTCGACAGCTCCACCAAATCGCGGGCCCGGGGCTCGGCATCCGGCGACAAGCCCATGATGGGATGCTGCTCCAAGCCGTAATCGCGGCACAAGTAGCCGAAGGCCTGATGGGATACGACGATTTTGTGATGCGGAACCTGCGCCAGCTCCGTCTCGAACTTGCGGTCAAGCTCCTGCAGTTTCCGGCTAAGCTCTGCGTACCGCGCTTCGTAAGCCTGTGCATGCTGTGGATCGGCCTCCACATAGCTGTTCTTGATGTTCTCGGCCATAATGATGGCCGATTTCGGGCTGACCCACGTGTGGGGGTCGATGTGATGCTTGTGCCCGGTCCCCATGCCCTCTCCTTCGAGATCATGCCCGCCGTCCTCTTCGCCTTCGATCAGCTGGATGCCCTGGCTGACCTCAACGGCTTTCACCTTGGAGTCCCGGTTCAGCCCTTTCAGAAAATTCGGTACCCAGCCTTCGAGTCCGGCCCCGTTATATAAAAACAATTGCGACTTGGACGTGTTCACAATATCCTGGCTCCGCGGCGTCCAATCATGCGGTTCGACGCCTGCCGGCAGTAGATTGATGACGTTGGCGTCCTCGCCGCCGATTTCCTTGGCAAACTCATAAATCGGATAGAACGTCGTCATGACATTCACTTTATCCGGATCCAGCTGTGCGTTCCCTGAGTTATCGCAGCCGGCAAAAACCAGCATGGCCATCAGAAGAAACGAAGGCGCCAGAATCCGCTTGATCACATTTCTCATATTCACAGATGTACGCTCCCACTAATCGTAACTTTTACTAATAAGATTATGAATGGGCTTATTTTATTTGTCAACCTTGGGTGCAAAATTAACAGAGGAAAGCGAACGATACCTGCCGTGGAGTTCTTTGGAGCTTGGCGTCTCTCCCAAGAGATCGATATACCTGGACGACAAAAAGACGGAAACCCGCTGCTAACGGGATTCCGTCTTCCTATCGACCATACTTACTTATAGGTGCGCACTATACTATACTTCGTGCTCCTACTTCACGACCGCTCCGTTCGGCATGCTGTCCGGCACCGTCGCCAGCGTCAGCTGATCGCCTTGGGATGCTGCCAGAATCATGCCCTGTGACAGCTCGCCGCGCAGCTTCACCGGCTTCAGGTTGGTGACGCAGATGACCTTGCGTCCGACCAGCTCTTCCGGCGTATAGAACTTCGCGATGCCCGAAACGACCTGCCGCTGCTCGAAGCCGAGATCCAGCTGCAGCTTGAGCAGCTTGTCGGCTTTCTTGACAGGCTCGCAGGCGATAACTTGAGCTACGCGCAGTTCGACCTTGGCAAAATCTTCAATGCCGATTTCTTCCTTCAGCTCAGGCGCTTCCTGCGGCGCAGCCGCTTCGGCAGAGTTGCCGGCTTCCGCTTCCTTCGCGGGAGCTTCGGATCCGGTCATTGCCTGCTTGATGTATGCCACCTCTTCTTCCGCGTCCAGGCGCGGGAAGATCGGGTTGCCCTTCACCAGCTGCGTTCCTTCCGGAATCAAGCCGAACGTCTTGCCGCTGTCCCATTCGGTCAGCTCGCCTTGCTGAATGCCCAGCTGCTCCCAAATCTTCAGCGGAGCCTGGGTCAGGAACGGCTGCAGCAGGATCGAGCCGATCCGCAGGCTTTCGACCAGATGGGTCATGACAGACGCCAGCTCTTCGCGTTTGGACTCATCTTTTGCCAGCGCCCAAGGCTGCGTTTCGTCGATATATTTGTTGCTGCGGCTGATAAACTGGCCGATGGCCGTCAGCGCAACGGAGAACTCCATATTTTCCATCGCTTCTTCAACTTTTCCGTAAACATCCTTGGCCGCTTCCTCGAGCGACGCGTCAAACGGAGTCACGCCGGAGCGGTACCCAGGAACCCGGCCCTCGAAATATTTGTCCACCATCGCCACGGTGCGGTTCAGGAGGTTGCCGAGGTCATTGGCCAGATCGGAGTTGACGCGCTCCACGAAGCTCTCCGGCGTAAACGTGCCGTCCGCGCCGAACGGAACCTCACGCAGCAGGTAATAGCGAAGGGCGTCCAGACCGTAACGGTCGATGAGCGTGACCGGATCGACGACGTTGCCTTTCGATTTGGACATCTTGCCGTCCTTCATCAGCAGCCAGCCGTGTGCAAACACTTTCTTCGGCAGCGGCAGGTCCAGCGCCATCAGGATGATCGGCCAGTAGATCGTATGGAAGCGGACGATTTCCTTGCTCATGAGATGAACGTCAGCCGGCCAGTACTTATCGAACAGGCTCGTATCTTCCGAGCCGTAACCCAGCGCGGTGATATAGTTCAGCAGCGCGTCAATCCAGACGTATACGACGTGCTTCGGATCGCTCTTCACCTTGACGCCCCATTCGTAGGTCGTACGGGACACCGCCAGGTCTTCCAGTCCCGGCTTGATGAAGTTGTTGACCATTTCGTTCTTGCGGGACACCGGCTGAATAAAGTCCGGATGGTCCTCATAGTATTGGAGGAGCCGGTCTACATATTTGCTCATCCGGAAGAAATAGCTCTCTTCCTTCACGCGTTCCACCGGCCGGCCGCAGTCCGGACATTTGCCGTCTACGAGCTGCCGTTCCAGGAAAAACGATTCATCCGGCGTACAGTACCAGCCTTCATACTCGCCCTTGTAAATATCGCCCTGCGCCAGCAAGCGTTCGAACACTTCTTGAACGACCTTCGTATGGCGCGGTTCCGTCGTCCGGATAAAGTCATCGTTGGAGATGTCGAGCTTCTTCCACAGCTCCTTGATCCCCGCCACGATATCGTCGACGAACTGCTGCGGCGTTTTGCCCGCTTCAGCAGCCTTGCGTTCAATCTTCTGACCATGCTCGTCGGTTCCCGTCAAATAGCGCACATCGTAGCCGCGCAGCTTCTTGTAACGAACCATCGCGTCGCCGGCCACGGTCGTGTATGCATGCCCGATATGCAGCTTGTCGCTGGGATAATAGATCGGCGTCGTCAAATAAAATGTTTTCTTGTCAGCCATCGTTCATCTTCCTTTCCAAAATCGGCGTTCCTGTATCTTCTGTGTGAACACAAAATAACCCCACGAAGTGGGGCTTTTGCTGCGATACCCTGTTCAGGTACTATGCGGGGGCCCCGAGGATACAAAAAACTCCCGCCCCTAATGGGACGAGAGATTCCTCACGTGTTACCACCCAAATTCCCTGCGCCCTCGCAGGCGGCAGGCTCCATCAGTACCGGCATGTCTCAGCCGCGCACTGTCCATTATCGCTGGATCACGCCGCTCCCTTACGCATCCTCTAATTCAGGATGCTGCTCGAAAGCGGTTCCTCCCGGACCATCTTCGGAGACTTCGCTTATACCGGCTCTCAGCTGCCCCGGCTCTCTGCAATAAGCTACTGTTCTCGTACTCATCCGTTCCTCGGAAATGTCATATATTCCATAATATACTGAACCCGGATGCCGTGTGTCAAGTCAGGTGTCCCTCGCCTTCGGAAGGATGAGGGGCGCCTGCGCCCCCCTTCTCCTTCCGCGGGGGAACCAGATCCACGCCGCCCGGATGAAATGGATGGCACTTGGCGATCCGTTTCATGGCGAGCCACGATCCTTTGGCGGCCCCGTGCACCTCGATCGCTTCCATTGCGTACGCCGAGCATGTCGGGTAGAAACGGCAGGTCGGCGGTTTTAACGGCGAAATGTATTTGCGGTAAATGACGATGGGGCCTTGGACGATTCTTCGGGATACGCCCATAGCATTAATGCTCCCCGGTGTGCCCGGACAGCGGATTGACACTCAGCCCCGCATCCGCAGGCTGCCGGCAGTCTTTACAATATCCGAATACTTCAAATTTATGCTTCACGACCTGAAATTCGTCGGGCGTATCCGCCATCGACACCGGGCAGAAGCTGATCGGATACGTCTTCTCGCATTGCAGGCAGATCATGTGATGATGGTGGTGGTCTTCGCTGCAGCTGGCTTTGAATTTGACCCCGTCCTCAAACACGATCTGTTCGAGAACGCCAAGCTCCTGCATGACCCGCAGATTGCGGTATACGGTATCGAAACTGAGTCCGCTGTATTTTTTGCCCATAAACTCATAGACATCCTTGGCTGACAAATAACCCGAATGTTCACCAAATAATTTGGCGAGCGTCTTGCGCTGGTCGGTTATGCGCAGTCCCTGCTCGGACATGGCGTCAATAATCTTCTCCGTCGAAAGCATACGCTCATCCTCCCATTCTATGCTTAAAGCCGTAAGCCACTCTTGTTTACAACATTTGTCTACTATTAATAATGCCTCAAATCCGGGCCTCCGTCAATGAAGCAGGGGACCCCTGACGGAGCCCCCTGTGCGCTTAGATTTTATTTAAAATAGGATGCCAGCTGGTCTAGCATCAGATTGGCGGCAAGGACCCCGCCCGCGGTGTTCCAGATGGCGTCGTCCACGCGGTGCGCGTTGCCTTTCTTGACCACCTCAAGGTTTTTCCAAAGTTTGTCTTCGGTCCATTCCTTCTCCATCTTGCTGCCTTCGCCGTCGCCGGTTTCATAGGTAAAGTAGAACAGAATGTCGCCGTTCATGTCCGGAATGCGCTCTTTGCCGACATCGTCGGAGAACCCGGGATTATCCTGCACCGCCGGACGGGCGAGGCCCACTTCCTTCAAAATGATGCCGGAGAACGTGTCGTTATAGTAAATCCGTGCCTTGCCCGGCATAAACCGGACCATCGACACTTTCGTGCTCAATTTGTCGCCGATCTTCGCTTTCACGTCAGCCACATGCTTATCATAGTCGGCCAGTACCTGGTCGCCCTTCTCTTTCTCATCGACCGCGTCGGCCCACAACTTGAAGTTCTCCTTCCACTCACCGCGGAGCGTTTCGGAAAATACGGTTGGAGCGATGGCGGACAGCTGCTCGTAAATTTTCTCCTGGCGCATTTTCGTGCCCAGGATGAGGTCCGGTTCGAGCGCAGCGATCGCTTCCACGTTCGGCTGGCCCTCGTCGCCTACATTTTCTACGCCCTGCATTTGATCCTTAATATGGGGATACCATGGATCGCCGGTCCAAGATTTGACGGCGCCCACCGGTTTGATGCCCATGGACAGCAGCGCCTCGGTTCCTTCATTGGTCAACACGACGATTTTCTTCGGATGTGCCGGTACTTTGACCTGCCCCATAACCGTCTCAATTGTGCGGTCTGCATCGTTCGCAGCTCCCGCTTCCGTACTGCTCTCTCCTGTACTTCCGGAAGCGGTGCTGCCGCTGCCGCTGTCTTTGCCGCATGCGGACAGTACCAGCACAGCAGCCAACAGCATAAGTATAAGGCCGTTCCATTTTCTCATAAGTAAAAGCTCTCCCCTTCTAATCTCCTGATAATGATTCTCAGTATCGTCCTAATCCTAATTCATAGCGCCTGTAATGTCAATAAACTTCCTGTATGGAAGTGCAAAAAACGGATATTGAAATTGAGAATCAGCCTCATTGACAAGCCTATGCGCTCCACTTAAACTTTAATATGTTACATAGAATGAACTAAAGAAATGAATGATATAGGACGTATCAGGCCCTTATAACAGGAAGTTCAATGCACAACTTTAGTTCAATCTATTTATTTACAGCCTGATTGAAAAGAGGGGTATGCCGTGCAGCCGGAATGGTTACATAGATCATCTGCTAAATGGACCGGTTTGATCGCAGGGCTCGTCCTCCTGCTCTTATGTGTTGCTGCGAGCATCCTCTTTGGCGTGCACAGCACCAATTGGAGGGAAGTTGTCGAAGCCTTTACTTCGTTTAATGGAAGCAATGAACACATTATCGTCCGGGACGTCCGCGTGCCGCGCGCGCTGATTGCCGCCTTCGTCGGCGGAAGCCTGGGAATTTGCGGCGTGCTGCTGCAATCCCTGACCAAAAATCCGCTTGCGGATGCAGGGATATTCGGCATTAATGCCGGCGCCTCCCTGCTTGTCGTAGCTTCATTCGTCCTGCTCGGCGTCAGCTCGCTTGCTTCCTTCACCTGGATCGCTTTCCTCGGGGCGGCTGTCAGCTGCCTGTTCGTATTTATTCTCGGCTCCGCCGGGAGGCAAGGCTTAACGCCGCTGAAAATCACGCTCGCCGGGGCGGCCATTACCGCCTTCTGCAGCTCGCTGACCAACGGCATGCTCATCATTAGCGGCCGGGCCATGGAGGAAGTGCTGTTCTGGATGTCCGGTTCCGTTGAAGGCCGGAGCCTGAGCATATTGCTGGGCCTTCTGCCTTACATGCTTGCCGCCTGGATTATCGCCCTTCTTATCGCGTCGTCCGTCAACACGCTCATGCTCGGTGAGGACGTGGCACGCAGCCTGGGGCAGAAAACCGTACTCCTCAAGCTGACTATGGGACTGCTTATCGTCGTGCTGGCAGGCAGCTCGGTCGCCGTCGCCGGACCGATCGGGTTTGTCGGGCTCGTTATCCCGCACATCGCCCGAGCACTTGTCGGACGGGATACCCGCTGGCTGGTCGCCTATAGCGCTCTGCTGGGCGGCATTCTGCTCCTTCTTGCCGATATTGCGTCCCGCTTTATCGCCATGCCCCGGGAGATCCCCATAGGCGTCATGACGGCGATCATCGGAGTGCCGTTCTTCATCCACGCTGCGAGAAAGGGGTTGCTTCGCCAATGAGCCGTTCATCCAGACCGAAAGGCCCCATCAGCGTCCGCATGGGCGGGGATGCGGTTTCCTTTCTCACATCGAAGCGCCAGATTGCCATTCTGTGCATTCTAGCCATTGTCCTTTTACTTGCGGTCATCATCAGCATCGGCTTCGGCACCAAATACGTGAATCCCTGGGAGGTGACCCAGGCGATTTTCGGCCAAGGGAACAAGCTGGACGTTGTGGTCGTGCAGAAGCTCCGGCTTCCCAGGGTCATCGTCGGCGCATTGGTCGGGGCCTGCCTTGCCATGTCCGGGGCGATCACGCAGGGACTGATCCGGAATCCGCTGGCTTCTCCAGACGTCATGGGCGTGACGAGCGGCGCCTCTGTCGCGACGACGGCCATCATTACGCTGATTCCGTCGGCCAGCGTCTTCTGGCTGCCGCCGGCCGCCTTTGTCGGCGCCGCGCTCACCACGCTGCTGATTTATGTGCTCTCGTGGAAAAAGGGCGTCAACCCGCTCATGCTGGTCCTGATCGGCGTCGGCATCGGGGCGGTCGCTTCGGCCATCTCCACGATGCTGCTCGTCACAGGCCCGACGGACGTCGCCCAGAAAGCTTTCAACTGGCTGCTGGGCAGCGTATACGGCAGCTCCTGGAAGCATGTCAACATGATGCTGCCCTGGTTCATCGCGCTGGGCGCGCTCAGCCTGATCTTCGCCCGGCGCATCAACATGCTTCAGCTCGGCGACGACTTGGCCGCCGGGGCCGGCAGCCGGGTGGAGCGCGACCGGACGATCCTGCTCTTCATGGCCGTCGGGCTCGCCGGGGCCGGCATCTCCGTAGGCGGAGCGATCGGCTTTGTCGCCCTCCTCGCCCCCCACATCGCCCGGAAGCTGATCGGATCGTCTTACGGCTCCCTGCTTCCGGCCAGCGCTCTATGCGGGGCCATCATCGTTGTCGTGGCGGATGTCCTCGCCCGCAACCTGTTCACCCCGCTGGATATTCCGGTCGGCGTGTTTACATCAGCTGTCGGTGCGCCGTTCTTCATATTCCTGTTATGGAAGAGCCGCAGCTCTTCCTAGGACTAATACGGCAGCGAATGCATTATAAAAAAGACATAGAAGACCCCCATCTACCGCAGCTGCAGTGGATGGGGGTCTTTTCATTGCCTATAAGAATAAGAAAGAATAATTGCTGTCTTCCATAATCATAATCCGTTACTGCTTTTGTTTACTGCTTCATCTGCGGCATCGGCATCAGGAGCAGGTTAATCGGCAGGTTGCTGCCCGGCGCCGCCGTGTACCAAATTTCTACGCTTTGCTCATAGTTTCCGGTACGGTACAGAACGCTCGTTTCGTTCGGGGCGTTGACATCCTGGGTGTTGTTCGCTGCCTGCACCTGCTGGCCGTTCACCAGAAAAATGCCGTTGTATACGCCGCCGCGAGGATTAAGCGTAATCAGCGTATTCGGAGCGACGTGGTTCAGCTTGATTTTGTACAATACACCAAAGTTGCCTGCATTTGAAGCTTCGGTTCCATAGATCCCGTCCAGTCCCTTCAGGTTCGGATCGATGTTATTGTCGCCGAGAACGATACGTGTCTCGGTGCTGCCAAGCACTTCGTCGGTCGACATGTTCACGACGGAATTCGGATACGTGCCCCGGTTGTGTACGTCGCGGTCAAGGGCCGGAAGGAATGGCAGCGACTGCAGCGGATCCTTCGTGGCGTCGAGCATAATGACGCTGTATTTTACCGGATAGTTGCTGAATGCGTCCGCCAGAACGGAAATGCCTTCACCCGGTTTCATTTTAATGTTGTTGATATTCGTCATAATGACCTTGCTCTCGCCAGGGGCGAGGGTGATATCCTGACGGCCCGAACCGCTCGTCATGGAATCAAAGTAGCGCATCACGGATGCTCTGCCGTGGCCCGTCGCATACGGGCTAGGTCCCCCCATGCCGAAGTTCTGGATGTTGATCGTGCTGCTCATGTCCAGCATCGTGTTGGTGGCGATGACGTAAACCTGCATGTTTTTATTCGTAGCATTGACATGGTGGAGCATAAACCGGGTGCTTCCGAGCGCCGTTTCCTGATACAGGAGGCCTTCGGAATATACCGTCTCCGGACTGTTGCTGCGGATCAGCGTGGCTGGATCGGAAGTTGTCGTAAAGGTCGCCGTTTTCCAGCTAGGCACTGATCCGCCGTTGAACGTAAATTTGTCTCCCACCGGCGTAAAGAGCTTGTTGAACTCGTCTTCGGTGTACAACGTTTCGTTCGTAATGACGACGGTCTTCTGGAACTCGCTTATCGCGCCGTGTTTGTCCGTTACTTTGAGCCGGATTGTCTGCGGTCCAGGCTGGAAGAACGCCTTGCGGTCGTTCAGCCATTCGCGGCTGACGATCGCGTCTTCATCATCCGTACTCTGGTCGGTAATGGTGATCAATTCACCCATTTTGTATTGTTCTTTGTCGGTTGTAAAACTAGCCACCGGCGGCTCGTTCGGCTTGAGCACGTTCACCGTGATGCTGTACGGATCACTCCACTGTCCGCTGGAATCCTGAACATAGTGGGTCACTGTATGCAGTCCGGGTTCTTGGAAAATGTCCTCTTTCCCTTCCCAGCGCTCGTCAATAATTGGCAGTCCGCTTGGAGAGGTCGCTTGGGAAATGTAGTTCACCGTCGTCTCACCTGCAAAAATTTCAGTTGGACCAACGCTGAATGTGGCTACCGGCTTCGTCGACAGGTTCAGAATGACGCGCTTTCCGGGCTGGTCGACCGTGTAAGGAATGCCAAGTGCCTGCGTGATCGACGTGAGCGGAACCATAAACGTATTTTTGTACTGATACGCAGGGCCCTTCATCGGTTTCGCCACTCCGTTGACGCGGTAGCTGCTGCTGTTCGTTTTGAACCGGAGCTCGTTGTTATCTTTAATAATAATCGTTTCTTTCGTCTTGGCGTCGTACGTCAGCTTCAGACCGACGCGCTCCACCATGGCGCGGATCGCCACATAAGATACGCCGTTCTTGACGGCCATCGGCTGGCCGGCCAAGTACAGTTTGCCGTCTTGGTACATTTTGTTGCTGTTCATCATGAGGATCAGCTGGCCGGCCTGACCGGTTGTCGTGCTTCCCGTCGCCGTAATTCCCTGCGGATCGGTGGTTGTTGTGGTGCCGCCTGCCGTACCTTCGGACTGTCCTTCGTTTCCTTGCGTGCCGGTATTTTGGCCGTCCGCCGCTTGGCCACCGTCATTCGTGTTCCCGGTGCTGCCGTCGGTTTGACCGGAAGTGCTTGTTCCGTCTGTCGTGCCGCCGTTCTGCACAGCGCCTTGCCCGGTGTTACTTGTGTTTCCGGTCGTTCCTGCGGTTCCCGAGCCTGTGGAGTCTTGGCCGGAAGTTGTCGTAGTGGTGCTTGTACCGCTTTCCATTCCCGTCGTGCCGTTCGTTCCCCCTGCATTTCCGGTTGTACCTGTCGTGCTGGACGTGCCTGCAGTTCCTGTTGTTCCGTTCGTGCTTGCAGCGCCCGAATTGCTGGAATTGCCAGTATTGGTCGTGCTGCTCGTGATGTTATTGGTGACTGCGCTTGCCGCTGCATTGTCTACACCTTGGACCGTCCCCGCATTTTGCTGGACCTGTACCGCGGTTTCCGCGCCGGCCGGCAAGACCAGAGCGGTTTGTGATGCAGCTAACACTGCAATCATGGTCAATTTCTTGAAATTCATCTCCAGACTCCTTCTGCTCCCATTTTTAAATCACGTTCTGTTCTAACGAGCCTCCTGACCCCATACAAAAAAAAGAGGCTGACGCTAGTTCCCCCCGACATCAGATCCATCAAGCTTATTTTTTTCTGATATCATTGAAAAGACATAGTATTAGACGCTTCATTCCCTGAAAAGTTGCTCTCGATTTTACAGATCTCCAAAAGAAAAAAGGAAGGATATCCCAAATGGGCATCCAACCTTTGGTAAATCTATACCGCATGCCTTTTTCTTGCGGATTATCCCGTTCACTAGGACGCCGTGGTTTGACTGCCAAGGCTAACCGGCAGCGTCCCTCCGGCCTTAGCATGCCCCGTTAGAATGGAAGCCAGCCCTTCCATAAAATAAGGCGTATTTTCGTAGCAGCACAGGTATGCCGGCGAGGCCGGTACCGCTGCCAGATCGTACGGGTTGCGTGTGGAGGCCACCACGAGCCGCTGCGGCTGAAGCGCGATCAGCCCTTCGACGAGCTTGCGCTGACCTGCAGGAAGCTCGCTGCCGGCCGTGTATGTAGCGACGACGACCTGACGATATCCTTTGGCGGCGGCCAGCACCTGTTCAACCTCGTGCAGGTCCGGCTCCGCGCTGATCGTCAGCTCATTTACGTCCTGTATGTATTCCGACAGCGCCTGCCCGAGGGTCTTCGCTTCCGTCCATGGCTCATCCACCTGTGTTTCCGAGCGGAGCTCCGGCCACACGACAAGGACCGGCTCGTCTTCCTGAAGCGGCAGCTGACCATCGTCTTTGACGAGCGTAATGCTGCCCGCTGCCACTTCCCTCAGCAGCCGCTCGGTTTCCGGCTTTTCGTGCCGTTCAAGGAAGGCTGGCGCGCTTTCCTGGGTACCCGAAGGCTGCAGCCGCTTCTCCTTCAGTTTCAGAACCCGGCTCACCGCAGCGTCAATAACGCTCTCCGGAATTCTTCCGCTGCGCACAGCCGCCGTGACCGCTTCAACCGCTTCGATTTGATCCTGAAGCGTATGGCTGACCAAGACGATGTCCGCTCCTGCTTCCACGGCAAGCACCGCGCCTTCGCCCACGCCAAAATGCTTGGCAATCGCGTGCATTTCCAGGCAGTCGGTCACGATGACGCCCTCGTAACCGAGCTGGTCGCGGAGCAAGCCGGTGAGCACCGCTTTGGACAGCGTCGCCGGAACCGCCTCCTTCTCGATGGCCGGGAAGACGACATGTGCCGTCATAATGACGTCCACCCCGTCCCGAATCGCCCGGACGAACGGCTTCAGCTCCACCTCGCGCAGCCGCTCCATGCCGTGCTCTACCGATGCCAGCCCCAGATGGCTGTCGACGCTGGTATCGCCATGCCCCGGAAAATGCTTCGCTGCCGCCGATACGCCGTGCTCCTGGTACGCCCGAATGGCCGCCGAGCCGTGCTCAGCCACCTGCTCCGGATCTTCGCCGAACGATCGGACGCCGATAACCGGATTCCGCGGGTTGTTGTTCACGTCAAGCACAGGCGCGAAGTTCATGTTGATCCCAAGCGCATGCAGCTCCTGGGCACTTATAGCGGACACCCGGTAGGTAAAATCCGGGTTTCCCGTCGCCCCAAGTGACATGTTTCCCGGAATGCGGCTCACCCTGCGATGGTCGATGCGGGCCACCATGCCGCCTTCCTGGTCGATGGCGATCCACAGCGGCAGGTTCCCCTGCTTCGCAGCCAGCTCCTGCAGGGAGGAAGACATCGCGGCCACCTGTTCCGGCTCGCCGATGTTCCGGCGGAAATAGATGACGCCGCCTACATGGTACTCTTCGATCAGACGGCGGATTTGCTCATCCGGCTCCTGCGCGTGGAACCCGCAGATGAACATTTGCCCGATTTTTTGCTCAAGCGTTAGATCCGATACTAACATGACATGCCCACTCCCTATTCATATATTGCTCCGCCGATCCGTCCGCTACCCCGCCGTTCTTCCCTTCGTCTGGTCACGGAATTCGGACGGTGTCAGCCCGGTATGACGCTGGAACACTTTGGTAAAGTACCTCCGCTCCTGGTAGCCGATGCTGCTGCCGATTTGCGTGATGCTTTTGTCGCTGTGGGTAAGCAGATATTTAGCGGTTTCGATCCGTTTCCCTGTCAAATATTCGACAAAGGTGACGCCGAGATGATTTTTGAACAGCAGGCAAAAATAGCTGCAGCTGATGCCCAGGTGTCCCGCCAGCTCCTCGATGCCCAGATCGCTGCCCAGCCGCTCGCCGATATAAAGAATCGCTTCCGACATCAGCTGCTGCGGGGTCTTTCTTGCCCCGCTGTCGCTGCTGTCCTCCTCTATCCGGGCAACGGTCACCTGGAACGGATCGCTCCGCCGTTTCCGGAGAATATCCTCACGGGCGGAGCGAATCGTATTCTCCAGCTCCTTGTAATGGATCGGCTTGCAAATGTACTCCCTGACATTATACTTGATCGCCTGCCGGGCATACTCAAATTCCTGATATCCCGTTAGAAGAATGATTTCAGCGGCGGATCCGCCTTTGCGCAGCTCGCCGATCAATGTCAGTCCGTCCATCACCGGCATGCGAATGTCGCACAGCACGATATCGGGGGTATGGAGACCGCAAATGTCCAGCGCCTCCTGTCCGCTCCGGGCGGTATAGACCTGCATCTGCATGTCGTTCCACGGAATAACGCTTTTCAGATTGTTCAGGATCGGGGCTTCATCATCAACCAGCAGCACGTTCAGAATCATCCATGTCCCTCCACTCGTTGTCTGGTATGATACATTGGATTATCGTTCCGGTGGTCCCGGACGAACAAATGAACAACCCGTATACATCGCCGTAGTGAATCCGGATGCGGTCGGCAA
The DNA here is from genome assembly GCF_025809195.1 of Paenibacillus sp. PSB04. Classification (NCBI taxonomy): domain Bacteria; kingdom Bacillati; phylum Bacillota; class Bacilli; order Caryophanales; family Paenibacillaceae; genus Paenibacillus; species Paenibacillus sp. PSB04. The sequence goes on along the minus strand of NZ_CP081301.1, from coordinate 3,864,305 downwards.
CGCTGCGTACGCCGAGTCCCCTCCGCTCGTGGTTCACCTGCATATCCTTCGCTTCCGGCGGTTCCCCGCCATCGCTCTTCATGTATTCAAAAGCCGCCAGCTGCCGCGGACTGATGCCGATGCCGTTGTCCTGTACCTGCAGTACGAGCCGGCCGCGCTCTTTCCAGCAGGACACATAAATCATGCCCTTATAGCCGATCCCTTCAAAGCCGTGCTGGATGCAGTTCTCGACGAGCGGCTGCAGGGTCAGCTTCAGCACGCTGCGGCTCCGCAGCTCCGGCGGAACATCGATCTCATATTCAAACAAATCCTGAAACCTGAATTTCTGGATTTCCAAATAGCTCTGCAAATGCTCGATTTCCTGGCCAAGCGTAATCTCCTCATTGTCCTGGATGCTGATCCGCAAAATGTTGCCAAGCCGGTGCACCATTTCGCTGACCTTCTCCCCTTCGTTCTGAACCGCAAGGACGTTGATCGACTCGAGCGTATTGAACAGAAAATGCGGCTTGATCTGGGCCTGGAGCACCCGCAGCTCCGCCTTCGCCTTCTGCTTCTGCTCCTTTTGGATCTGTTGGAACAGGCCGTTGACCCGTTCAACCAGATCGTTAAAGCCCTTCGCCAGAATATGCAGCTCGTCTTTGCCCCGGTGATGCACCTGGACATTGAAGTCCCCGCCTTCCACTTTACGCATGAAGCGGACGATGACCGCGATCGAGCCGGTAATCCGGTTCATGAAGACCATGTTGAAGGTCACCGCCGCCAAAAGGCAGACGAGCGTAATGCCGATAAACCATTTGGCAAAGACCAGCGTTTCCTGTGACAGGGAGCTCCACGAAGTGACGGAAACGAGACTCCAATTGTATTCTTTCATATGATAAATCGAAACGATGCTTTTTTCCCCGTTAAACGCCGTCTTGAAGCTCTGAAAATCACCGCCGAACTTGACGTCCCTCTTCATCACGGACTGGATTGGCTGGCCGTCCAGCATTTTATTCGGATCATACAGAATAAGTCCTTTATCGTTCACGAGCATAAAATCGGTTGACTGCATATCGCGGTTTAAAGACAGGTTGCGGAAGATCAGCTCGATATCCCAGTTTTTGATTTGGGTCACCAAAATCCCGATATTTTTAAAATAGCTCAGCTCCTTGATGAGCCGAATTTGTGTAAACACCGGGTCGGATCCGGTGATTTCCGGGTATTCATGCGGTCCGAGCCATTTGGGGACCCCGTTCAGGGCCATAACTTCTTGATATAACGGATGGGCTTTAAACTCTTCGAATGACAGCGTATTAAAGTCTTCCTTGGTGAAAATGGAGACCGTGCTCGACGGTCCGCTGCCCTGCAGGTTGTACAGATAGGCATAACTGATGGCAGGATGGTTGTACAGCAGGCTCCGGAAGTTGCGCTGGCTGTTGTTCAGGTTCAGCTGCTCGGCATCGTTCAAATCCTGTTTGGTCGGGTCCTTGGCGATGAGCGCCATATGAAACACCGAGGTCGCGATGCCGTTATCCGTCACGTTGTCCATCTGCTTCAGCACGCTGTTGATGCTGTAGCTGATCGCTTTAAGGGAATATTCCGTCTGCCGGCTGTATTTGGTCTCAATCGAATGAGAGGTCACCATAAAGGTGACGACGCCCAGCACGCACAGCGGAACGATGATCAGTGTAACAAATGCCGTAAACAATTTTACCCGCAAATTCATTGGCATTCATCCGTTTCTTCGCATGTTATCCCTTAACACTGCCTGCTGTAACGCCTTCAATGATTTTCTCCTGAAGGATCGCGTAAATCACGATGACCGGTACGACGCTGTAGACGATGCCGGCTGACATCTGCGCGTAATTCATCTGGTATTGATCCCGGAACTGCACCATCCCGACCGGAAGGGTCCGCAGCGAATCATTGGAGAGGAAGTAGTTGGCTAGCAAAAATTCGTTCCAGTTGCCGAGGAAGTTCACGATAAACACCGTAACCATGGCCGGAACCGTCAGGGGTACGACAATTCTAGCAAATATACCCTGGGCTTTCAACCCGTCCATGACGGCTGCTTCCTCGATTTCGCCGGGCAGGGACCGCATGAACGCCGCCAGAATGATGACCGAGAACGGGAGCGCATTGGCGATGTAAGGAATGATGAGCGCCAGATGCGTATCCAGGATCCCAAGCTTGCGTACGAGCAGATAAATCGGGAGCATGAGCGCGTTGTTCGGGATGAGCATGCCGACCAGGATCAGGCCGGACAGCAGCGCGCTGATTTTGAAATGCCGCATGCGGGTTATCGCAAACGCAAACATCGCGGCGATCAGGATCGATACGACGGCCGACAGAATCGAGATATACAGACTGTTGAAAAAATAGGTGCTGATCTTGGCGTTGACCCATGCCTCCACGTAATTACCTAGCGCAAACTGCTTTGGTATGCCGAACGGGTTCAGGGCGATCGCATTGTTATCCTTTTTGACCGAAGAGAAAAGCACGAACAGGAACGGGAAAAGAATAACCAATAAGTAGGCCATCAAGACGATGTGGGGCAGCAGTTTTTTGAGCCTGGTCATCAGTATTCAATCCTTTCGCTGCGCCTTGCAATCAACAGTTGGTACAGGGCGGTCAGTATTAATGTAAAGACGAAGATGAGAACGGAAATGCTGTTGCCGTACCCGTATTTGAAGTTGGTAATGGCATATTTGATCATGTAGGTGGCCATCACGTCAGTCGAACCCGCCGGTCCGCCCTTCGTCATGACGATGACGATGTCCGCGGCTTTCATCGCGCCGGCGATGGACAGCATAATGACGACGGAGATGATCGGCTTAATGAGCGGCAGCGTAATGGAGAACGCCCGCTGTACAGCCGTTGCCCCGTCGATGGCGGCGGCTTCGTCCAGCTCGCGGGGAATGGAAATAATGGCGGCGAGCACCATGACGATATAAAAGCCGGTCCACTGCCAGGCATTGGTAATCAGGATGGACAGCATCGCGTATTTTTCGTCGGACAGCCAATACAGCGGTTCGAAACCGAACACTTTCAAAATATTGTTCAGCAGCCCGATGTTCGGCTCATAAATAAATCCCCAGAGGATGCCGATCACGGCTGTGGACATAATCGAAGGCAAAAATACCGCCGTCTTGTACAGCCCCTTCAGTTTTTTGACATGGGCGATCAGGAGCGAAAAAAAGACGATCAGCGGCACTTGGATTCCGCAGGAAAACAAAATGAAATAGCCGTTGTTTCGGACCGCGGTCCAAAACCGCTTCTCCGTCAGCGCCTTCACGAAGTTGTCGAAGCCGATGAATTTCGGATCGCTGGATACGCCGTTCCAGCTCGTCAGGCTGTAACGGATCGAGCTTACAATCGGATACAGAAAAAACATGGCAAACAAAATCAAGCAGGGAAGAATAAACAGGACGTAGAGCGCAGGATTCTTCAATGCTTTGTTCATGGAGTTCCTCCCAACGCGGGCGCTTGGTCGTCCGCCCGAAAAAATGTCATGCTCCCTCAGACTTGAGGGGGTTGAGTAAAAAACAGGTGCCCCGGTTTGACCCGAGGCACACCGCATCAGCTGCCGTTATTCTTCCAGTGAATTCGCTTCCTCTTGTGCCTTCTGGAGCGCTTCGCCCATCTTCTCAGGTGTCGTCTGGTTGCCGATCAGCTTTTGAATCTGAATGTTGCTGATTTCCGTCGTCACGTCAGCCTGTACGAGCGAGTCGAATGCCGGGAAGGAGGATTGGGCCGAGTTCAGCACGTCGACGATTTGCTTCATCAGATCGTCGGTAATGCTCGACTCCAGCACAGATGCGTCCAGCTTCATGGCCGGCAGGACCCCGTCTTCCACCAAGCCGCGGATCTGCATTTCCTCATTAAACAGGTTCTTGATAAACGCTTTCACCGCTTCCAGCTTGCGCGGATCCTTGGCGACCGCGGACGAGAAGCCGTAGCCGTTGTTGACGTCGCGCATCAGCGCCGTCTGATCGCCTACACCGCCGTCCACCGGCGGAAGGTTGAAGAAGCCGACTTTACCGATCATGCCTTCGCCGGATTCCCCTTGCTTGAACACCGAAGACTTCCAGGTTCCGTCATACATCAGAATGGCTTCCCCGCTCGTAAATTGGGTCGTGTACTCGGCGTATTCAAAGCCCAGCTCGCCCTTTTTGAAATAGCCCTTGTCGACCCATTCCTTATGCTTCGCAAACGCCTTGACCATGTTCGGATCGTTCCATTTGGCTTCGCCGGTAGCGAATTTATTCGTAATGTCCGGTCCCGCGTAGCGCGACCACAGATGGTTGGTCAGCATCAGCGGCACCCAGCCTGCCTTGGAAGCTGCCGCCATAGGCACCTTGCCGTCGGCCTTGATCGCGGCCAGCTGCTCTTCCAGCTCGGCGAACGTTTTAGGCGGCGCCCAGCCCTTTTTATCGTAATACTCCTTGTTGTAGAAGAAGCCTTCGCCAGATCCGCCGATCGGCAGTCCGTAGACCTTACCTTCGTAAGTGAACGGCTCGAGCGAGCTGAACTTATCCTTGATCCCCAGCTCCTCAATGATCGGCGTCAAATCAAGCAGCTTGCCCTCCTTGGCGTACACTTTGGAATCGGGGCTGCCGAACAGGTCGAAAATATCCGGCGGATTGCCTGCCGCCATTTCGCCGCGCAGCTTCTCTTTCCGGTTGACGTCGGATTCCACGCCATCCAGCTTGAACGTTAACCCTTCGATTTCGCCCTCCGTCTTTTTCACGACGTCCTGCAAAATAGCAAAACGCTTCTCTTTGTCCTGGCCAACCTGCGTATGTCTCAGTGTCAGCTCGAACGGTTCGGCCTTTTGCGCTTCCTCCGTCTTCGGCTCCGTTCCCGATGAACCCCCGCCCGTCTCTCCGGCCGATTTGTTATCGCTTCCACAACCGGATAACGCGAGCGACGCCGCAAAACATAACGAGATCAGCAGCATCAAACTTCTTTTCATCTTCATCTGGTTAGCCCCCCTTAGCAATCTGGTTTACATGCTTAATTATAAGAAGCGGCCGCCAGATCCGTAAGGAGAATATTCCGCTAATGCAGGGGGAAAATCCTCTACACCAAGTGAAAATAATCACATTGTTAGAAATTTGACACTTTTCACCCGCCCGGCGCGCACTAAGCCGCTCGTATTCCCGCTATAATATGGATAAAGGCAATCACATTACAGCAAGTCAAAAAGGGGAAATGAACGATGAGCACACTGCCTGCACTCGAGGACACGGTCCGGAATACATGCTGCTTCTCGGACGCCAACTTCACACGGATGCTTTCCATGATGACGGAAATCAAGATGCCTGCGGGTTCCCACCTGTTCTGGGAAGGGGATCCTGCCGACAGATTTTACTATATCTACAGCGGATGCGTTAAATTAAGCAAAACTTCGGTCGAAGGGAAAGAGCTTATCGTCTATATGTATACAAGCGGCGATATCGTCGGCCAGGCCGACCCGATCGGCAGCCGCACGCACAGCTATACCGCCGAGGTGCTTGAGGACAGCGTCGTCGGCGTGATCGACCAGCAGGATATGGAATTCCTCATTTGCCAGGACGGCGCTTTTGCGATGGACTTTATGAAATGGATGGGCAATCATCATCGCCTCACGCAGACCAAGTTCCGGGATCTCATGATGTACGGCAAGCCCGGCGCGCTCTGTTCGACACTGATCCGGCTCGGCAATACGTACGGAGAACATACCGGAGGACGTATCATCATCCATAAAAAGCTTACCAACACGGATCTTTCGAACCTGATCGGAGCTACGCGCGAAAGCGTCAACCGGATGCTGGGCGACCTCCGCAAATGCGGTGCGGTGGACATTGTGGACGGCCTGATTGTCATTAACGACATTTCTCATCTGCAGGGCATCTGTCACTGTGAGCATTGTCCGAAGGAAATATGCCGGATTTAAGAAAAATCATCACTTCCCTCTGCGTGCAGCGCAGGGGGTTTTTCATGCGCTACAAGGAGGCTGTATCGCTTCGATTCCTTTCTACCACCCTCTAATTTTTCTCTTCCCACCCTTCCAAATACCTATATTCATTAAAGCGCTTTCTTCATATACTATTAAATGATTCTTAAGACCTATATATAATGCGGAATAAAGAACCGATCAATTGGATAGCACCTATTTCCAAGGACTCATCCACTACGCAGATCTACCTATTATGTCGTGGGCCTGCTATCAGACTACAGATCCTTGTAAGGAGGACTGAGATCCGCCAATACCAGGAACATCATAAGTCATACCCGCTGTCAGATCTGGTCATAAGGAATCGTGTTTGTCGTGAAAGAGGGTCCATCGAATCAGGTAGTACCGCATATCATATAAAGGAGTGTACCGATTGTCATGTCAAGTAAATATTCATTGCGTTCAGGATGGATTGCCGCCTTCGTTGTATTATGGTTTGCCGCAGGTCTCTTCCCCGGAAATGAGGCTAAAGCGGAAGGTTACACCAAAGCCACCTGGCTGTGGAACACGGTGCTGATCAAGACGGAAGCCAAGGAGATGCTGAAATTTTCGGCCGATCACGGCGTCCGTACGATTTATCTCCAGACCAACAGCGATATTCCTGTTTCCTACTATAAGAGCTTCATCAAACAGGCCGGAGCTTTGGATATCCGGGTCGATGCGCTCAGCGGCGCCCCGTCCTGGGGACTTACGTCGGAACGTTACAAAATCACAAGCTTCCTCGATTGGGTGAAGGCGTACCAGAACGGCGCTGCAGAGGACGAGAAGTTCCAGGGCGTTCATGTCGACATCGAACCCCACGTGCTGCCTCAATGGAAGTCGGACCAGACCTCGGTCATCCGCCAATGGCAGGAGAACGTCCAGTATTTAACCGATAATGTGCGTGAAATGAATCTTCCCGTTGCCGCCGATATTCCGTTTTGGCTCTGCAACTATACGACAGCGGACGGAACAAGCACGCTGAGCCGCTTCATGATCAGCCAATATGACGCCGTTGCGATCATGTCCTACCGGGATACCGCCGACGGCATCTACAGCACCGCCAAGCGCGAACTGGAAGAGGCGAACTATCTCGGCAAGCCGGCCTTTGCTTCTGTCGAAACGAAGCCGAGCAGCGAAGGCGAATTTATTACCTTCTATGAGGAAGGAAAAGCTTATATGGACTCCCAGTTGGGCAAGCTGCAGCAATTGGCGCAGGTCAACACCTCATTCGCAGGGGTGTCCGTCCACGACCTCGACGGCTGGAGATCGCTTATAGACTAACCCGAACCGCAGAAAAGCCCCTGAGTGCCTGAATTAACGGCGCCCGGGGGCTTTTTCTTTTATTTATGCGACCGGATCGATCTGTACGGCAGCCTGCTTGCCGCTCACCTGGATGCCTGTTTTGGCGCGGCCCCACTCCTTTAATTCCCGAACCAGGTCCTCCAGCAGAACCTTGGCGGCGGCACCCTCCTTACCCTGCACCCGGACCACCAGCATGACGGCATTTCCCGCTTGTAATATTCGCGCGGCCTGCTGCTTCTTCGTGTCCAGATCGTGCTCCTCGATGTTCGGGGTCAGCCGGATCTCCTTCACCTTTACTACCCGGTCGGAAGATTTGGCTTTGGCTGCCTGGGCTTCCTTCTTGGCGTCGGCGGCAGCCACCAGCCGGCACGGCGGCGGACTGCTCATCAGCGACGTGCAGACGAGGTCCACTTTCAGCCTGCGGGCCATGGCCAACGCTTCCCTGGTCGGGACAATTCCGATATCCTCGCCGTTCAAGCCGGTTAATTCCACCTCAGAAGCCTTGATCTTTTCATTCATCCACATAGGGGTACCCTTCCTTTTACACACGACATGTATCATTTATTCTAGATTTTCATTTCACATTCGCTGTCAGCCCAATTCGGGCTTGTCCATTTGCTTCTATTGGGTTTGTCCATTATACGCTTGCCCGTTCCAGCCTGATTTCCACTTCATCCTGCGGCGTCAGCTTCATTTCCAAACCGCTGTCCACCAGTTCCTTCCCGTTCACCTTGACGACCCACTTCTCCACCGATTTGGGACTGTACCCCTGGACGGTGTCTACGTACATTTTATTGTCCGTCAGCTTCACGAAACCGCTGTGCGCCATAACGTCCCTGACGCTTTGATTATTGGTGTACGGAAATACATAAGAATGCGTCATATCAGGCTTCATGGACCCGCCGTCCAGCTTCAACACGGTAAATTCGGGAGCCTTTGCATCTTTCCCGTCCTTTTTGGGATCAGCGTACTGAATGTTGATGGAAATTTCGTCATGGTCCTGCAGGACGGTGTCGAGATTATCCTTGCCCAGCTTCTTGCCATTGATTTCAAATGCCCACTCAAATAAAGGATCCAGGGACACCTGGCTGATCGTCAGGACGCTTCCGTTGTCGCTAAAACCGACAATGCCGCTTCTCTTCAGCCCTTCCCGGACCGTCACGCCCTGCTGCAAATATTGCTGTAAATTTTGGATGACCGCCGGTGAGAAGAAGCCGTCTTTTTCCGAGAGAGAGACCTCCCCATTGACGTCATTCGAATAAACGTTGGCCGATGCCTCCTCCTGGTCGGCTTGTTTGCAGCCTGTCAGCAGCAGTGCTGCTATGATCAACATGATGAATGCAGCGTGTAAAACCGGCTTCCTCATCGAATAACCACCTTTGCTTCCGCAATCTCGCAGGACTCTTCCAAAACGCAAATAGAGCCCTCCCCTGAGGACTCTATTTTACCATATTCGAGCCGGGCCCGCATAATCCGCGCATTCCGGCAGATGTTTCCTATGAATCGATAAGAGGCTCCATGAACGTCCGAGTGCCGTCGGTATTTTTCAAATAAGGGCCCAAACCGAGAAAATTCGCCTGGTCCACGTATACGCCTGTCATCCACGTGCCCTCCAGCACCTCTCCCCCAAACTGCAGCATCAGCGGCGGAGCTGAAATATATTCCTGGTAGATCGGAAATTTCGTGTTGTGTTTCTTGTAACTTTTGCCAAGCTGGATCAGAGGGGCTTCATGGACATAGGTAGGCACAAAATAAGTGGAGATGACCTCCAGTTCTTCTTCTGTGAAAAAAGGAGTGTCGCCGAGAAAGGGGTGAAACATGGTGATTTCTTCGTACTGGGACCAGATGATGACCTGCAGCAGCATGCTCTGATGCCGGCCGTTGTGAAAGATGTATTCATGCTTGGACGTTCCGTCCGAGGCATGATTCGCATCAAGGCTCTCGACATTATGCCGCTCACAGCCGATGCATTTCCAGCCCGTAGGACCTTGAATCCATTTCTGAAAAATCGTACTGCTCTTGTCTTTGTCTTCGTCGGCAGGTGACGCCTGAGCAGGCCTGTCTAAGGTCCAGCGTTTCCAAATCGATTCCGGCCAATACCGGCTCAGCATGCTGAGTGTCTTGTCGTAAATGCCCCGAACCTTGACCGAAGCGCTTTCAAGCTCGTGTACATCGTCCTTGCCGTACCCGATTCCCTGGGAGAATATGATCTTCCTCATCGTCATCCGCCTCCTTATACGCCGAAAAGGCAGTTTTTTACCAATTATACTACAGACTCCGTCATTTGGTGCAAGTCTTTTCCTATAATTAACAAAAACCCTCCTTAATGGAAGGAAGGTTTGTCGTTAACGGGTTTCCCGCAGAACCGTACCTTAGGACGGTTTTACAGCTCAACCCACTGTTCTGCCCACTCTTGAACCTGCTCCATAACGGGACGCAGCGCTCGGCCTTTATCCGTCAGCTCATATTCGATACGGACAGGCGTTTCGGGATAAACGTGCCGAACCAGAATTCCTTCCGTTTCCAAGTCTTTCATGCGTTCGGACAGCATCTTATCGCTCATCGAAGGAATTAATTTCGATATATCCTTGAACCGTTTCGGACCATCCATCAGGGAAAAGACGATCAAGCCGTTCCAGCGTTTCCCTAATATGGAGAAAGCATTTTCGAATCGCGGACACATGTTAAATTGTTGTTGATTCATGATCTTCACCTCTTTACAGAATCCATGTAAACAGTTACGTCTCATGAACGCTTACATTAAGTTAGTATATTTCATTTTACCACATTTTTGCGCAAAATGAAACAAGACAACTGCTGGAAAGCTCCGCAAATGTTCTCTCCCTTTCAAAACGGGACTCCCGATTCCTTGCTGATCCCATGATCTACAGATCATCCGAAAATCATGCATGCTCTGCAAGCAAGCAAAAAAGCGGCGGTTGGACCGCCGCTTTAGGCTGATGAGCCTTGCGAAAACTTATAATACTGCCGCCGGCTTCAGTTCTCTGACCGGCTGCATGTTGCCGAAAACCGGAGCCGGCGTTTGGAGAGGATACGCCCAATTGATCGCGTTGGCGATGACTTTCAGGATTTCCGGCTGGTAATAGGTCGGGAACGTCTCATGGCCTGGACGGAAATAGAAGATCTTCCCTTGGCCTCTGCGGAAGGTGCATCCGCTTCTGAACACTTCGCCGCCTTCGAAATTACTGATAAACACGAGCTCATCCGGAGCCGGAATATCGAAAAATTCGCCGTACATTTCCTCATGCTCGAGGATAATTTTGGCGTCAATGCCCATGGAAATCGGATGGGACGGGTTCACGTTCCAAATGATTTCCTGCTCCCCTGCTTCTCTCCACTTGAGGTCGCAGGAGGTTCCCATCAACGCTTTAAACGGTTTGGAGAAATGGCCGGAGTGCAGCACGATGAGTCCCATGCCGCCAAGCACGCGTTTTACGACACGCGCCACCACTTCGTCGCTGACCTGGTCGTGGGCCATATGGCCCCACCATACGAGCACGTCCGTGGCATTCAGCACTTCTTCGGTCAATCCATGCTCCGGCTGGTCCAGCGTCGCCGTTGTAATCGCAAAGCCGTTGCCGTCCAGCCCTGCGGCCAGTGCGGCATGAATGCCTTCCGGATAGACTGCCTTCACTTCGTCGTGAATATTTTCATGAACGAATTCGTTCCAAATGGTTACATTAATCAATGGTTTATCCCCCTAGACCCACCACATCTCGCCGAGTGGCTCTTCAATAAGTACTTGCTGCAGGTTTTGAACGGCTTTGGAGAAGCCTTCTTCAACAGACATCAGGCCGTCTTCATGCTCGATGCTGACGACATAATCATAGCCGACGAGGCGCAGTGCGCTGATAATGTCAGCCCACGTTTTTACATCGTGTCCGTAGCCTACGCTGCGGAACTGCCAAGCGCGGTCCAGCATGTTCGTGTAGGACTGCATATCGGTCAGGCCGTATTTGTTAACATTGATCGGATCGATCACGGTATCCTTTGCGTGGAAGTGATGGATCGCACCCTCACGGCCCAAAATGTGGATCGCCTGCACCGGATCGATGCCCTGCCACCACATGTGGCTCGGATCTAGGTTGGCGCCGATCGTTTCGCCGGCAGCTTCGCGCAGGCGGAGCAGTGTCGCAGGTGTATGCACCGAGAATCCGCCGTGGAGCTCAAGCGCGATTTTTACATTATGCTCTTTGGCAAACTTCGCTTGTTCGGTCCAGTAAGGGATGACTTTGTTCTCCCACTGCCATGCGAGCACTTCCTGATAGTCGTTTGGCCAAGGAGCTACCGGCCAGTTCGGATATTTGGCATCCTCATGGTCGCCAGGGCATCCGGAGAACGTGGTGACCACTTCAACGCCCAATTTCTCAGCCAGCAGCACCGAGTTCACGAAATCCTCGTGGTCGGCTTGAGCCAGATGCTTCTGCGGATGCAGCGGGTTGCCGTGGCAGCTCAGCGAGCTGATCGTCAGGCCGCGGGACTCGATTGCGTCCTTGAATTGCTTCAATGCGGCTTCGTCCTTCAGCAGCTCCGCCGGCTTGCAGTGCGCGTTGCCGGGATTGCCCCCTGTTCCGATTTCAACAGCCTTCAATCCTTTGGAGACGACATAGTCCAAAGCGTCCTCCAGTTTGCGTCCACCAAACAATACCATAAATACTCCCAGTTTCAAGTGTACTCCTCCTCATTCTTGGTTATCGTAGCTATAAATAATTGCTTCTATGCAAAGGATGACTATTCCTCAAAATAAACGGCTTTGCCTGTTTTGGCAGACTCGTAAATGGCTTCGAGGATCTGCGTGACCACATAGGCCTGCTCCGGCTTGACCACCGGCTCTTTATCTTCCAGGATGGCTTCGAGCCACAGGCGCTGCTCCTTGTCGGCATCGGTCTCTGCCGACCCGGAGTAGAAGGCTACGCCGCCGGCGTTCAGATCCACCGTGGTTTCATAGAGGCGGCTCATTTTCTCGCCGTTGATGCGCAGGCCGTCTTTCATGTCAGCCCCGCCTTCCGTGCCGGCAAGAACCGTCTTCGCTTCCCCGGTTTCCACGACGTTCAGCGCCCAGCTGGACTCCAGCACGATCGTTGCGCCGTTCTGCATCGTGATGAAACCGAATGCGGAATCCTCTACCTTGAACTCTTCCGGATTCCAAGGGCCGAACGCGTTGGCCGCATTCTCTTTATGGCCCAGCTTGTGGAAGGTGCTCCCGAGCACGCTCTTCGGCTTATAGTTGTCCATCAGCCACAGCGTCAGGTCGAGCGCGTGGGTGCCGATATCGATCAGCGGTCCCCCGCCCTGCTTCTCTTCGTCAAGGAACACGCCCCAGGTCGGAACGGCACGGCGGCGGATGGCCAGCGCTTTACCGTAATATATGTCGCCGAGCTCCCCGTTCTCGCACAGCTCCTTCAAGTATTGGCTGTCGTTGCGGAAGCGGTTCTGGTAGCCGATCGTCAGCTTCTTGCCGGTGCGCTTGGCGGCTTCCACCATCGCTTTGGCCTCGGCGGCCGTCTTGGCCATCGGCTTCTCGCACATGACATGCTTGCCGGCTTCCAGTGCCGCCACTGAAATGACGGAGTGGGAATCGTTCGGCGTACATACATGAATGACGTCGATGCTTGCGTCCTTCAGCAGTTCGCGGAAATCTGTATACACTTTGGCGCCTTCTGCGCCGAATTCGGCAGCGGCCTTCTCTGCGCGCTCCTGCACGATATCGCAGAACGCAACCATTTCCGCCTGTGGCTGCTTCTTGAGACTCGGCATATGCTTGCCGTTTGCGATTCCTCCGCAACCGATGATGCCGATTTTCAGGGTTTTGCTTGAGCTAGACATTTACGGGTCCTCCGTTTCTGGCATAAGATTTGATCCATTCCATGCTGGCTGCAATGCTTTCGAGCGGTGGTCTTTCACAGAAATCCTGCTCCACAACGATCCATTCCACGCCGGCTTGGTCCGCTGCTTCGGCTACGGCTTCCAGGTTGACTTCGCCTGCGCCGAGCTCGACTGTCTGCGGCGTGCCGTCCTCTTTCCGCTTGACGTCCTTCCAGTGCACAATCGGAAGGCGTCCCGCATACTTCTCGATGTACTCCACCGGATCGTAGCCGGCAAAATATACCCAGCACGTATCCAGCTCCACCATCAGCAGGTCGGCGGGCACCGCTTCGTACATCGCGTCGAACACCGTTTCCTCGCCGCGTGTTTCCGTAAATTCAAAATCGTGGTTATGGTACAGCAGTGTGGCCCCCTGCGCGGCGCATTTCTCACCGATACGCTTCAGGTTGTCAAACACTTCGTCCCACTTGCGCTGCTCCTCACCAAGGTAAGGAACGATCAGGCTGCTGTTGCCGATCTCCTTGTTATAGGCGATTTCCTCGTCCAGTGCGTTTTGCATCCGGTCGTACGGCGTATGGGTCCCGATGGCGACCAGACCGTTCTCGTCCAGCAGCTTCTTGACCTCGGCGCTGGAGCGTCCGAAGAAGGTGTGGAATTCCACGCCCTGATAACCCAGCTCTGCTACTTTCTTCAACGTACCCTCAAAATCCTTTTCCATTTCTTCACGAACCGTATATAACTGCAGGCCAAGCTTCAACATATTGGTTCACCCCTGTATTCGCTTATAGGTCACCTTATTGGGATGACCTTTATTCATGGCTGCTCGCAAGTACGACATGGCTGCCGCTGATGGATGACTCTTCAAAAGCATACATGGCTTCCAGCACGTGGTAGGCCAGGTTGCCGTTGGCCCGGTGTTTACGCCCCGAGCGGATTGCTTCGACCATGTCGTTTACACCGCGGCCGCGTTCGTTCTGGGTGCTCTCAAAAACGGGCGTCAGCACTTCCCATTCGCTGGAACCGCTTCGGCGAAGCTTGACGTCGCCGTTAAAGAAGTTCGGATCCGGCAGGCTGAGCGTTCCTTCCGTACCGTAAATTTCAATCCACGGCAGATTGGCCCCGGCTTTAATATCAAAGCTGGTTATCATCGTGGCGATGGCGCCTTGTTTAAAATCGATGGTGCCTGCCAGATGGGTCGGTGTCTGCACCTGAATCTGCTGGCCGCTCTTCGGCCCCGAGCCGATGGTCCGCATCGGGATCTGGGCACCTACCGAAGCGCTGATCCGGCGGATCGAACCCAGCAGCTCAACCAGCGCCGTCAGGTAATACGGACCCATGTCCAGCATCGGACCGCCGCCCGGCGCGTAAAAAAATTCAGGGTCCGGATGCCAGCCCTCCGGGCCGCCGCCCATCATAAATGCGGTTGCCGCCACCGGTATGCCGATCTTTCCGGCTTCGATCGCCGCTTTGGCGGTCTGCACGCCTGATCCGAGGAACGTATCCGGCGCGCTCCCGGCGCGCAGTCCTTTCTGCTCGGCCAGTTCAACCACGCGCTTGCCGTCCTGCAGCGAGGTTGCCAGCGGCTTCTCTGCGTATACATGCTTGCCGGCTTCAAGCGCCGCCAAATCGATGGAGGCATGGCTGCCGGGAATCGTCAGGTTGATGACGAGCTCAATTTCTTTATCACCGAGCAGCTCATCCACGGTGTATGCGTTTGCAATCCCAAACTCTTCAGCCCGCGCCTGGGCGCGTTCAGTCACCAGATCGGCAACCGCCACCACTTCAACAACCGGGCTTTTCTTTAAATTCTCCAGGTAAATGGCACTGATGTTTCCGCAGCCGATAATGCCGGCTTTCATTTTGTTCTCCACGAAAGTCACTCCTTACGATGCTGAATGCGTATTCAACAATCTAGTAACATGGTATTCCGAATTTATTTATATTAAAATGAATTATATGATCGAAACATGAACAATCTGGTCATTATTTTTTGGATTGCAAAGGGAGCCCTATCATGTCCACCCAAGATTCAGTGCACATTTATACAGCAGGATTTTCATTTCATCATAAACCGTTCTACATGAGCGAGATGGACGGCGTTAAAAATTACCTCATGCGTCTGCAGACCGACGGAAGATGCCGCGCACTGGTAGACGGTGAGCTTGTTCCCGTCGAATCGGGCGATCTGTTGATTTATTCCCCTGACGAGCCGTACGAGCTGTTGATCGGCGAGGAGCCGAACGCTCAGGGCGAGCTTGCCGTAGAAAGCGGCGACTATCATATTTTCTTCGGCGGGGAATGGATCGACCAGTGGTGGGCCAAGCAGAAACGGCCGACGCGTATCCGCGTCCCGCTTAACGAGGGCCTGATCAGCCTGTTCCGCCAGATCGTGCTGGAGCAGCGGAGAATGTCCAACCCGTATCCCGAAATATCCGGATACTATATGCGGATTTTATGCCTCGAAACGGACCGCCTCCTTAGCGAGCATCCCTCCACGACTCCGAGAACGTACCTGGCTTACCGCATGAAGCATTTTATTGAAGAACACGCCTCGTTATCCTTCAAGCTGGAGGATGTCGCTTCACATGTCGGCATCAGCGTCTCGAGGGCGGTCCATCTGTTTAAGGAGGCCTTCGGGACGAGCATTATGCAATATACGCTGGACGTCCGGCTGGAAATGGCCCGCGAGCGGATCGTGTTTAGTCCGATGTCGCTCGAAGACATTGCGGAAACTTCGGGATTCGGCAGCTATACGTACTTCCACCGGGTATTCCGGTCCCGGTTCGGCAAGTCGCCCAAGGAATACCGCATGGAGAACAGGGAGCAGATCCAGACCGGGATCGGCGTCCGTTCGCCAAACTAGAACATCGGATAAGACAGGCTGAAGCCGGCGCAGATAAGCGCCGGTTTTTTTGTGCTGCCGGCTTCAGCATCCGCCCTTTTTTTCCTTTTCAGGTCAGTTGTCCGTGGGGCAGCTTTCACGATACAACCATACACTGGTATGACACTATGCTAAGGCGATGAGGAGGGAAATCAAACGCCATGAACAAAAAAAGGAGCCGCGAGCGACCCCGCCGCAACCACATCCGTTTGCATCCCGTTACCGAGCAGCGCATCGCCAAAATAGTGGTCCGCGTGCTGAAGAAAAACGGCGGTGGAACACCACACGTACCAGCTCCCCTTCCCGGCGCAGCCCCAAGTCTGCCAGGCCCCCCCGTTGCTGCCGAAATAGAAACCGTCCCTTCCGAACAACCGGCCGCAGCGCCACCCGTTCTGGTTGAATTGGACGGAGCACGAACCCCCCCGGGCCCGGTGGATACCAAACAAATGAAAGTTCTTGTGCGGTCGCTGCTCTCGGAAGATAGCCATTGGCATACCGAACAGTCCATTCTTGACGGGCTCAGGCTGGTCACACAGGCCGCCGCTCCCGTGAAGCACCTCTATAACCTGCCCGTAGGGCTGACTGCCATTCCGTTCGATCTCCTGCTGGTGCTCGGCAATCCCGATGCGAACTTTTTTGACGAATTGCGGGATCCGGTCCTGTCCGGCTCCCCGGTAAAAGCGGTCTGGCTGGCGGATGCCGCTGCGCCTGCCGAACAGTTGGCTTCGATTGCGGATGTATTCGACCTCGTATTCACGCAAAATATCAACCACATACCTCTATACCGCTATATGGGCTGCAGGCAGATCGTATATTTGCCCTTTGCCGCGGATCCATCCGTGTATTTCCCCAAAGCCGTGAATATCGCGTATCAATCCGACATTCTGTTCATCGGAAATGCGGATCCGCGTACCCGGGAGATGTTCGCCGGCATGAAGCCGCTGCTCGCGGACAAAAAAGTGTTTGCCATGGGCTTAGGATGGCAGCCCGAAGACGGCGTAACCTGCGTGCGGCCGCTTGCCGATATCCAGGAATATTATAACGGGGCCACCGTAATCATTTATGCACAGCCGGAGCCCGGGCAGGTTTTGGCCATTGGCGCATGCGGAGGCTTTCTGCTGGCGGAGAACGATCCCAATCTATACGAGTACATGCGGCCGGACGAAGATATCGTCATCTTCCGCTCCGCCGGCGACCTGCAGGAAAAACTCGGCTATTATTGGGACCGGCCTGAGCTCATGAGATATGTGTCGACCAACGCTCTGTACGGCAGCAAATACCGCAATTCGTGCCTGCAAATGGTGCTGAAGCTGCTCCATCTCGCCGCTCGGCGCTAGGGATGCAAACCGTCCGGGCAGCCTGCCGGGATCAGGATTGAGCCGCCGTCGAAGTTGTATGGGAGGTAAGTCAACTTGAAGCTTATCGCATTTTTACTGCCGCAGTTTCACCCGATACCCGAAAACGATTTGTGGTGGGGGGAGGGTTTTACAGAGTGGACAAATACCCGAAAGGCCGTCCCCTTGTACCCGGGGCACAAGCAGCCCAATGAGCCCTTCGATCAGTATTACTACGATTTGACCGACCCTGCCGCGCGGATGTGGCAGGCGGACACCGCCCAGTCCTACGGCATTTACGGCTTTTGTTATTACCACTACTGGTTCAAAGGAAAGCGGCTGCTCGAAAAGCCTTTTAACGAAGTGCTGCGGCTGGGTGAGCCCCGGATCCCGTTCTGCCTGTCCTGGGCCAACGAGCCGTGGACCCGGAGGTGGGACGGCGGTGATCATCACCTGCTGATGCCGCAGGATTACGGGGATGAACGTGACTGGGAAGAGCACTTTTATGCGCTGCTGGATGCCTTCCGGGATGAGAGATACATCCGTGTTCAAGAGAAACCGATGTTTATCATCTATCGGCCCGGAAACATCCCCCGCTGCGAGGAGATGATCCGGTTATGGAACGATTTGGCCCGGAGAAACGGGCTTGAAGGCATTTATTTTGTACGCACGCTAGGGGGGTTCCCCCTTCCCAACCAAGCTGGCTTCGAAGCAAGCCTGGAGTTCGAACCGCACTATACGTTCGGTCACAGCCGTTCCCAGCAAATCTGGAGCTATGTCAATACGTACGGCAGCGACCCGCACATCGTTGTGGATTATGATCATGTCTGGGAAAACATATTGAACCGTTCGCCTCATCGTGCCGGGGAGACGATTTTCCCGGGCGCTTTCGTCAACTGGGACAACACGCCGCGGCTCGGCGCCAACGGGCAAAGCAGCATGGGGGCTTCCCCGCGCAAGTTCGGCTGGTATCTGGCCAGACAGATCGAAAGGGCAAGCCGGCTGTACCGCAGCGAGTTTCTGTTTATCAACGCCTGGAACGAATGGGCGGAGGGAGCTTACCTTGAACCGGACCGGCATCACGGCTATCAATATTTGAAGGCGGTGAAAAGTGCGCTGGAAGCATCCGCGAGTTATACCGGCCGCAAATAACGCTCTCCCGCCCTATGAGCAAAGAAGCCATGCCCCGGATATGGGGCATGGCTTCTGGGCTGCTTTTACCATTTAAGCTGCAGCCAAAAGTGCTGGTGCTTATTTTTTGGCTCTCGCCGCGATCGTTTCGGATACGACAAACGCCAAGTCTTCGTTGCCGAACAGCGACAACACGCCAAGCACAGTATCGTCCGGAATCGGCCCGGCCTCCTCTTTAGGTACGGTCAGGTCCAGCACCCGCTGCAGTCGCTCGTTGTCACCCTGCTGCGGGTACGCCTGCCGGTACAGCTCCAGGGGGTCCAATCCGTGGTTAACGCACCACTGGGCAAAAACCAGGATCATCATATCCTCATCCTGCCGGTAGCTTTCCACGATGCCTTCTTCCAGCGACTTCTGCCGTTCATCCATTGTCAGTCCCCCCCTTCTGCTGCTCCGCCAGTCTTGATGCCAGCTCATGGCTGCGCATGACCCGCTCAGCGCGAATAGTACAGTCTTCCGGAGAAGCAAGATGTTCCAGAAAATGATCCACGGCCCCGCTGAAGCCGCGCCGATGCAGGATCGGTTCCCAGCTTCCAAATTCGCGGGTCTCGGGTGGCCTTCCATGCTCACACAGAACCGCACGCTCCAGATTTACGATTTCCGCCGACCGGCCGCTTCCGTGCAGCTCGAGCTTCTCCATATCCGCTCCGGCCTGCCGGATCATACTGTACCTTCCTGTGACGTTCCGACCGAGGCCAAGCTCGCCGGAGGTGTGCAGCAGCCGGCCCTGTTCATCTTCGCTTAGATGGTGATGAAGCAGCTCGTAGTCACTTCCGCCCAGCCAGAGCAGCAGGTCCAGCATATGGATCAGATCGTCGTAAATCGTGTCGCTGCTGCTCCCTTTCTGCAGGGTGGTCCGGTGCTTGGCTGCAGCGGCCTGGACAAATCCGCCGGTCTCCTCGACCCATGCCTTTGCCCGCACATATAATGGAGCAAACCGGCGGTTAAAGCCTACCGCGAGCAGCAGTCCTTTCTTTGAAGCCAGGGCGGCCAGTTCCCTAGACTTGGCGAGATCCGTCGTCAGCGGCTTGTCGACATAGACGGATACCCCGCGTTCCAAACAAGCTTTAACCACGTCATAATGGGTTTCTGTCGGGCTGTGGACAAAAACGGCATCCAGGTCCCATGACAGCAGTTCTTCCAAATCGGTCGTCCCCTGAGGAAACCGGTAAGTCTGCGTCACGCGCTGGACCGTAGCTTCGGAGCGGCTCATCACCCCGGCAACCTCCACCTTCTCGTGGTGGGCCAGCAGCGGAAGATATACCTTGTGGGCGATATCACCGAGCCCCGCCAGCGCAACCTTCCGCTTACGGTTTATTACATTCATGCCTATGGTCCACCTTTCTTCCATCCAACGAACCTTCCGGACATGCCGGACAGATACCCATTATACCGCTTTTGGCCGGCAAATTTAAGCCGCTACATCGACTCTGCCGCCCGGTTTTCCTTCTGCTTTTTCTTTTTGGTCATCAGTCCCAAAGCAACGACGGCGGCAATGACCACCACTTCAAACCCGTACTTCAGGATCGGGCTGGCAAACCAGTCGTGAATCAGCGGCTCTTCCACCAGCATTTTGGATGCCGTCCAGGCGAGCACCGCCGCACCGATCGTAATAATGACCGGGAAGCGTTCCGTCAGCTTCAGGATGATCGTGCTGCCCCATACCATAATCGGCACCGAAATCGCCAGTCCGATAATGACGAGCAGGAAGTCTCCATGGGCCGCTCCGGCTACCGCCAGCACGTTGTCGAGACCCATCATGGCATCGGCGATAATGATCGTGCGGATGGCCGCCCACATTTGGTTGCCTGCGGATATGTCGTGCTTTTTTTCGTCAATCAGCAGCTTATACGCGATCCATACAAGCGCGATTCCCCCGACAAGCCGCAGTCCCGGAATCAGCAGCAGCTGCACGACCAGCAGCGTGGCGATGACCCGGATGACGACAGCGCCCACGGTCCCCCAAATAATGACTTTTTTCTGGTCTTCTTTTTTGACGTTCCGTGCGGCGAGCCCGATTACAATGGCGTTATCGCCGGCAAGAACCAGGTCAATGATGACGATGGACATGAGCGCTGCCCAAAATGCCATAGTAAACAATTCCATACGATTTCCACCTTTCTGTTGTTTGAGATAGAATGAACTAAAGTTTTACCTATAACGTTCATTTCTTTAGTTCATTCTATATAGATAGAATGATTAGTCGCCGCACTAAAAAAAGCGCCCCTTACCTTCATTAGGTAAAATGGCGCTTTTTTGCCCACCAAAAAAGACCTTTACCTAATGAAAAATCAGGCAAAGGTCTCGCAAAACAACATAATCGTTGCCAATAAAGCCGGGGATACCGATCCCGTAATGACGACTTTATTGCATGAGCTACTCCCCTTTGGGAACTATTCACTTGTTGGAACCATTATAGCAAAACTCTAAGGCAATTACTATGATTTTTATTCATTAATTTTTGGTATGATGGAGATTATAGGCTAAGTGGAAAGGAAATCACCATGAAAAAATGGCTGCTGCCCCTCTTGTACATCCTTCTGCTCGTTTGGGCTTTCCTGTACCGGGACGCGATCATGGAGGCGCTGGGCGAAAGGCCGTCCTTCCTTCTGCTAGTCGGAATTGCTGCCCTGGTCGCCCTGTTCCCTGTCGTTCCCTATAAGCTGGTCATCGCAGCGCTCGGTTACGCTTACGGGACCCTGTGGGCGGCGGTCGTCTCCTGGATCGGAACGATGCTGGCGGCCACGATTCTGTACGGACTTGTCCGCTACCTGTTTCGGGACCGGGGCAGGAGGTATCTGGAACGGATCAAGCCGCTGCAGACTTTCACCGCATTCATTGAAACGCATCCGTTTGTCAGTATCGCCGCCGCGCGGGTTATTCCGATCGTTCCGCAGATGGCGGTCAATATATTCGCCGGGGCCGCCGCGCTTCCCTTCTGGAGCTACACCGCCGCTTCCGGGATCGGCAAAGTGCCGGGCATCCTGCTGTATGCCTACCTGGGCGGCAATCTGTCTGCGCACCCGTGGATCTCCGCCGCTGCGGCCTCCGCTTATGTCCTCTTGCTCGGACTGATCGCGGTAATGTACCGCCGCCTCTCCCGCACGAGACCGAAATAACCGGGCTCCTTGGTTCCCTTGCGCGGATGGATTATAATGGAGTTGTACACCTTACTTACGATTTGAAAGAAACGGAGTGATATCATGAGCGACGTACAGCCAGTTGAACATAAAGCCACTTTTGCGGGTGGATGCTTTTGGTGCATGGTAACCCCGTTTGAGGAGCTGCCGGGCATCGTCAGCATCGTGTCCGGGTATACCGGCGGCCATAAGCCGAACCCGACTTACGAGGAAGTATGCTCTGAAACGACGGGGCATGTGGAGGCGGTGCAGATTACGTTCAACCCGGACATTTTTCCTTATGAAAAGCTGCTCGAGCTGTTCTGGCAGCAGATCGATCCAACCGATGCAGGTGGGCAGTTCTACGATCGCGGCTCTTCCTACCAGACCGCTATTTTCTATCACAGCGAGGAGCAGCGCGAGAAGGCTGAAGCGTCCAAGCAGGCGCTCGAAAGAAGCGGCCGCTTTGACAAGCCGATCGTTACGCCGATTTTGCCTGCCGGCCCGTTCTATGAAGCGGAAGATTACCATCAGGACTACCACAAGAAAAATCCGGGACATTACAAACGGTACCGGAAAGGATCGGGCCGCGATGACTTCCTGGAGAAGCACTGGGCTCCCAAGATAAACAAGGAAGAACTGAAACAGCGCCTGACGCCGCTTCAATACGAAGTCACCCAGAACAACGCCACGGAGCGGCCGTTCCAAAACGAGTTCTGGGATCATCACGGCGACGGCATTTACGTCGACATCGTGTCCGGCGAGCCGCTGTTCAGCTCCACGGACAAATATGATTCGGGCTGCGGCTGGCCGAGCTTTACCCGGCCGATCCGCGATTACCACATTAAAGAGAAGCTGGACCTGAGCCATATGATGGTACGGACCGAAGTGCGCAGCAAAGGCTCGGATTCGCATCTTGGCCATGTATTTGACGATGGGCCGGGGCCGAACGGCCTCCGCTACTGCATCAACTCCGCGGCGCTTCGCTTTATTCCGAAGGAAGACCTGGATAAGGAAGGATATTCCGAATATAAAGTGCTGTTTGAATAAACGGTACTGCTGTTCTATGCGATACCAGCAAGCGATAGGCGCTGGGGTTCGTTCTTTATACAAAAAGAGGGTAAGGCTTGCAGCCTTACCCTCTTTTTCATGCGCGTTCCTTATTTCCGGCTGCATTAGGTCAGCCGGAAATAAGCCAGCCGATCCAGAACGCGCAGGGAACGAGCAGCAGTTGGGCCGCGATCGTCCCCGCGCAGCGGGACACGAGCATCAGGCCGAGCACCTGATTCATCCGCCCCAGACGCGACTCTCCCCGCAATGTCCGGTCCGACAGCAGGGCGATCCGCGGGTCGACGAGCAGCGTCAGCAGAATTGTCGCCACCCCGTTGATCAGACCGGAGGAGGTCGATGCCGCCAGCCGGGAAGCCGGCCATAGATAGGCGGCATACAGCGCGGACAGCACGCCGACGGTATAAATGGCCGTGACGGCCATATTGATCGCCATCAGGCGTCTGGGCAGGCGGCCTTGAAAAAGGCTGCGCAGCATCTGGAGATTCGGCAGCTTGACGTACGCCGCCCCGTTCTTCCATTTTCGCCCGGCAGTCAGCTGCCTTACCATTTGCGGGATGGAACCGGCAGCTTCCAAATGGACGACCAGCCGCGAGCAAATCCGCACCACGCTCGGAAACAGCAGCATGGCTGCGGCTGTACCGGCTGTGGCGGCGGCGATGATCCAATGCAGCCTCGACTCCAAATGAAAGGAGGCCGACGCCAGCGCCTTGTCCACCATGCTGCCGACCATCGGCCCCTGCGCCATGTTGGAAGTCCTCGACACGATCACAAGCAGCCCCGACAAGGACAGGGCCAGCGTAATCCGCCGGCTGCGCAGCCCGCCGAGCCGCAGAGCATAGGAAAGGCTGTCCACGGTATGGATGATCCCCGTCAAGAGCAGTACCAGCAGCATCTGCATCATCACGCTTCCTCACTCCTTTATTCTCAATCTTTTCCATTATAATGCATATCGGGCGGATGAACATCGTTTGATTCGCGCGGCGCCGGGTAATATAGGGGTAAACGAGAACTGGTTTGGAGGGATTGACAATGCCTTGGAATAAGCATGATTACCCAGTATCCATGAAAAACTTGGAGCCCCGGGTGCGGAATAAGGCGGTCGAAATCGCCAATGCGCTGCTCGAGGAAGGCTATGAGGAAGGGCGCGCCATTGCCATCGGCACCGCTCAGGCGGAAAAGTGGAATGAGGACCACCCTGCCGGTGAGGAAGGGCAATCGAAGCATGCATCCGGCCGTTCGGATGACGAGCGGAACGAGCACGCAGGCAAGACTTCCCGTTCCCGCAGCGGCCGGGGCGGCGATGCCGACGTCCATGTCGTCACCCATGAGGACGGATGGGCGCTCAAGGTGGAAGGCAAAGACAAGCCCTTGTCGACTTTTGGATCGAAGAAGGAAGCCATGGACGAAGCGGAAGACTACGCCTCGAAACACGATGTCCATGCCATCGTTCACGGCAAAGACGGCAAAATCGAGAGCAATCGAAGTTATTCGTGATGCTGTTCATACCAGCGTTCACGCAAGACGGCAAAATCGAGCGATTCGTGGTATGTCTTCGCGGGGAGGCTCCTTACGGTGCCCGCCCGCCCTGCCATACCTGCCATAAACAGCAAACCGCCTGATTCCCTCAGGAACCAGGCGGTTATCTATCAGTGGACACTCCGAACTTTGTGAACGGGTTTGGCTGCAGGCTGTACCTGACCCGCGGTCATCTTAGGTGCTGCATTTCCCGCTGCCGGCGAGGTACGATGCGCACGAAACGAGACCGTATACGTAATCATTTTCCCTGCAATACTCACGGCCAAAATCGTAAACAACGTTTCCTGCAGAGGCAGGTAGAACAAGGATACGAGCAGGACGGCCGCATCGAGCAGAATAAATACGGTGCCGACTTTAAGGCCGGTGAGACGGCTGAGCAGCAGTGACACGATATCGTCGCCGCCTGTCGCTCCTCCGAACCGCAGTACCAGTCCGGTTGCAAAGCCGGACAAGACGCCTGACAGCAGCGCTGCAAGCAGCAGGTTGCCGTGAAGATTGATGTCAAGCGCAGAGTAGCGTTCCATCAGATCGTAAAAAACGGAAAACGAAACGGTCGCCACAAGCGTGTTCACAATAAATTTGCGTCCATTCAGCAGCAGCGCAACGAGGATCACCGGAATATCCAGGATCAGCACGGTCACTGCCGGGTCAAATCCGAATGCGTACTTGCCGAGCAGCGACAGGCCAACGAAGCCGCCCTCGGACAGATGATTCTGAAAATTAATGTGATAATACGTAAAAGCCAGCAAAAAAGTACCTAACATCATAATAGCGATTGGTCGAAGCGTTGAAATTACATGGTCTTTCTTCCTCATACAGGTTACCCCTCATCGTAGTTAGTTGGTCAGGGACGCGACTAACTTCCGCGGGAAGAAACCTGTAGGACCGAGTCCTTCGCATCTTAAGCTTCCTTCTTTCGCGAGAAGTTTGTCACAACCCAATATCCGGGCGCTTGTTCTCTACGATGGAAGCTAAGTGTAAGAGAGATCATAACGTTTCCAAATCGTCCTTTGGGGAATGTTCCTTCGGGGACACATGGTATCCTGATCCTTTCTTTTGTTTGATAACTTCTATACTTATTATACCACAGTTGCACTGCCTGCTAAACAGCTTGCTGAGGAGAATGCGTTAGAAACGTCTATCGTCGTGCATTCCAAGAAGCCGGACCGCGTTTATATGATAGTTTTGGTTGCGATATAAGGAAACCAGTCTCCGAAACTTATACCTTTTCTTATATCTAAAAGAAGGGCTTCTATGCCGCAGGCGCTGTCATCCAGATTTCAGGAATGATACCGTGATACCGTGTCATATCCTATGCCCTATTCCGTCGGATCATGTCTTCAGAACGTAAATTCAAGTTCACACAATGTCAATTTTTTATGTGACTGAAATCACAATAAAGGGTGGTCGGCTTTTCTATACTTAACGTATGAAATCGTTAAATATTACGTTGAAAGAAGGAACCCTTTATGCTGAGCCAACAAACCATTGATACGATCAAATCGACCGTTCCGGTACTGGAAGTACACGGACAGTCCATTACATCCGTCTTTTATAACAATCTCTTCAAGGATCATCCGGAGCTTCTGAACATATTCAACCATGCCAACCAGCGTCAAGGACGGCAGTCGGCCGCCTTGGCGGGCGCCGTCTATGCCGCAGCCGCGCATATCGATCATCTCGAGGATATTATTCCAGCCGTCAAGCAGATCGGGCAGAAGCACCGGGCGCTGCAAATCAAGCCGGAGCATTACCCGATCGTCGGGCAGTATTTGCTTGGGGCCATCAAGGAAGTTCTTGGCGACGCGGCCACACCGGAAATTCTTGAAGCCTGGAAAGAGGCTTACGGCGTCATTGCAAACGCATTTATCAGCGTGGAAGCGGAAATGTACCGGGAAGCTGAAGCCGCACCGGGAGGCTGGTCCGGTTTCCGCCCATTCGTCGTGGAACGGAGAGTGAAGGAGAGCGAAGTGATCACTTCCTTCTATTTAAAACCGCAAGACGGCGGACCGATCGCCTCTTATTTACCGGGACAATACATCACGGTCCGCGTTCAGCCTGAAGGCCAGCCGTATACGCAGATCCGCCACTACAGCTTGTCCACTGCGCCGGGCGGTTCTTCCTACCGGATTTCGGTGCGCCGCGAAGATGCCGCGCCGGGTAAACCGGCAGGCGTCGTCTCCAACTATCTGCACGAGCATGCCCAAGAAGGCACCGTCCTTGAAATCAGTGCACCGGCAGGCACGTTTACGCTGGATCAGACCCAAGACATTCCCGTCGTGCTGATCAGCGGCGGGGTCGGCCTGACGCCAATGGTCAGCATGCTGGAGACGCTGCTGAAAGAACAGCCGGCCCGTAAAGTCACTTATGTTCACGCCGCGATAAACGGAAGCCATCATGCGATGAAGGAGCATATCGCCGACCTTGAAGGCGCGCATCCGCAAATGTCCTCCTACCTCTGCTATGAGACACCGCTTGAAGGCGACAGCTGCCATAAAACCGGATATATCGACGCTGCATGGCTGCAGCAAATCGTCGATCCAAACGCTGATTTTTACTTCTGCGGTCCGGTTCCGTTCATGCGCACCGTCTACAGCGCCCTTAAGGAGCTGGGAATCCCCGCAGAGCGGATCCATTACGAATTTTTCGGCCCGGCAGGCCAGCTCGACTAACGTATCGGCGGCGGGCCAAGCTCGGTTAGCTTGTCAGCTCGCGGGATAACCCGCCTATCGGACTACGGTGTCATTTGAAGCCAATGCAACGCACGGATTGGTCAATGCGATGCGCTGATTTAGCAAATGCAATGCACTGAGTTAGCCTATGCGATTTCCAAACCGGCCAATACGATCTACTAAAATGCACAAAAGGGCTGCCCCAGGTTCAGAGAACCTGAATGGGCAGCCCTTTTGTTTGTTTACCGGACCGTTTGCGTATGGCGGATGGGTGGATGGCGCTATGTTAATGCCCTCGAAGCAGCCGGTTGATCGTTTCCCTGCGTACCCCGATCAGCTGGCCGATCTCCTCCTGGGTCAGCAGCTCGGTAAAGTGGATACCGTGGGCGTAGCTGTCCAGCCAATCGGTCAGCAGCGCCAGCCTCTCGGCCGGAGTTCCGACGGTTAAGTGGTCGATCCGCTGCTGCATAAAGCGCACCTTTTCCTGCAGCAAAAGGGCGATTTCAAGCGCCTTCTCCGGGTGCTCACGGAGCTCGCGGTACCACTCCTCTGCCGGAATTTTCTCGACTTCGCTGCGCATCAGGGCCGTTGCCGTACCGTGGGTATCCTTCGGGGTGATCAACGAATGGTGAGGCACCGTTTCCCCCGGATAAAGCACGTTAAACAGAACGCTGTTCCCGTTTTTGTGGAGCCGTGTTACCTTGAACAAACCGCTCTTGATATGGTATAAAAACTCCCCGCTGTCCCCCTGTCTGAATAAAATTTCTCCTTTGTTCAAAAACATGATTTTTCCTCCAACCTAAAGTTCCGCGATTCCAAGTTTCTTTTGTTCAATGCCGCTTCTGCGAAGCTACGCTTCTCTTTATTATACCAAATCCACCCGTCCGGACCGAAACTCTGTGCGCTTCCATAAATTCGTTATTGCCTTCCCGAATACTTTTGCCTTAACATGAGTATAATTAGAACGTATGTTCCTATACTGTTAGTAAGGAAGTGCCATGCCTCATGAAAGCATCCCTCTCCCCTCCGGCCCCCTCGGAAGAAGACGGCCGTCTGGTCAAAGCCTACCTGCTGCACGTGGTTTTGCTTGATGCGCTGGAGCAGGACGTTCGCCTGATCGGCACGGTCCCGCTGAAGATGGCACAGCTGTATATCCGCGCCCTGTCGTCCATCCAGGATCAGATTATGGCGAGCCTGACGTCGATCCGCCGCGAGATGAAGGCCCGAGGTATTCGGGTCTACGAGGAAACCCGGACCGCCAAGGGCATTGAGGCGTCGTATCTATGCCGCGGATACCAGCGGCGGTTCGCCATGCTCTGGACGTACGTGCAGGCGGAATCGGGGCTCGTGCTCAGCCGTTATCTCGGCATCCGGATGCCGGATGCCTGAAACGAAGCCCCCGGCAAGCGGGGCCTTTTATATCGGTGTGCGATGTGCGTTCAACCTTGTGCGGTGCCGAGGCTGCTCTCCATCCACGAAAAAAAGCGTGCGAATGGTTTCCCTCTTCGCACGCCTGATTCCATTTACTGATTGGACTTCTCGGGCTTCTCGTCCGAAGCCGCTGAAGCGATTTTGTCCTGCCAAATTTCATAATGGTGTACCGCCAGTCCGGCAAAGGAAGGATGGCTGTCGCCCAGACTGTTCACAGACTTCATCTCTTCCTCCATCACAGGCACGGCCTTGCCAAAAAACGTGATGTGCGAACCTTCCTCGGTGTCGCCCAGCTCCATGCCGATCCATACCGATTTACCGAGCTGGTCCGCTTCATCCAACTGCTCGCGGGCCACATCGTAAATCTTCCGTCCACTGTCCCGGTACGACATGACGGCGACGGCATCAAACTGGCTGATCATCCACCGGCTCAGATTCCCGCTGCCGTTGGCATCCTTAACGTTGCCCAGCCAGAAGGGAACGGCCGCACTCATGTACAGGCCCTTCTCCTTGCCCTGGGCTACCCATTTTTCCACATTGCTGCTCCATTCGCGGACTACGCCGTCCTGATCCCTCTGCCAGCGTCTTAACTGATAGGGCTCCACATCCAGCTGGATGCCGGTAAACTTCTCGCTTGGGGCTGCTTTTGCATTATAATCAAACACCCACTGCAGAAATTGATCCGCCTCCCTGCTCTGGCGTTCATAGGCCCAATCGGGCTGCCCGTCCAGCGCGTGCACGGCAATGCCTTCCTCATAGGCTGCCGCAATAAAGCGGCGGTAGTCCTCATCGCTAACCTTTTTCTGAACCTGAAGGAAGATCGTGCCTACGTTCTGCTCCCTGCAGAATGCTATAATTTTGCCGGGATCCTTGATCAGCTCGGTATCCCACAGCCAGGTCGCTTTTTGATCTTCCATGGATGACGATTTTAACAGGAGAGGCAGGAGCAGCAAGCCGCAGATGACTATGATCACCGGGATTTTCGCTTTTTTGAGCAGCTCTCCCAAACCATCCCCTCCTTTATTATACGATTAACGCCACATCCGGCTCTTCCACGTGCTGCACCGAATGTCCGATTTTATAAATATGAGGCAGGGTGTAGTTTTTGAATGCATTGCGCGTATCGATGATCGGCACGCCCATCGCCGCGATTTCGCCGTAGTCGAGTCCGCTGTGATTGGTGATCAGCACCATGCAGTCGTATTTTTTAAACTGCGCCGGATCGTAGGCTACGCTGTGCACGGTCTCGCCGTGTTTGTCGCGGAAGCTGACAGCGTACGGATCGTAGTATTCCACGTTCGCGCCGTTCTCTTTGAACAGCTCGTAGACTTCAAGCCCCGGAGATTCGCGCAGGTCGCTGATGTCCGGCTTGTAAGCCATGCCGAGGATGAGAATCGACGATTTCTTGATAGACTTCGCGTATTCGTTCAGAATCGTCGACGTCTTGCCGATAACGTAATACGGCATGTTGTCGTTGGTCGACTGTGCCAGCTCGATAAACTTGCTGTAGAAGCGGAAGCCCTTCGCCTTCCACGACAGGTACATCGGATCGAGCGGGATGCAGTGTCCGCCGATGCCAGGACCCGGATAGAACGGCATAAAGCCGAACGGCTTGGTTGCCGCTGCGTCGATGACTTCCCAAATATCGATGCCCATGCGGTCGCACATCATGGCCATTTCGTTGATGAAGGCGATGTTTACACTGCGGAACGTGTTTTCCAGCAGCTTGGACATTTCGGCCACTTTCGGCGAAGTGACGGGCACCACCGTCTGTACATACTGAGAGTAGAGCGCCGTCCCCAGCTCAAGGCAGGCCTCGGTCGTACCGCCGATAACTTTTGGCGTATTGAAGGTGTTAAAGCGCACATTGGAAGGGTCCACCCGCTCCGGAGAGAAGCAGAGGAAGAAGTCTTCGCCCACCTTGTAGCCGAGCGCTTCGATTTCCGTCTGGATCAGCTCTTCGGTCGTACCCGGGTAAGTCGTGCTTTCCAGGGTAATCAGCATGCCTTTTTTCATGTGCAGCTTGATTTGATCCACAACGCTCGTAATGTAGGACGTATCCGGATCCTGGTTTTCGCTGAGCGGTGTCGGCACGCAAATGCTGAGCGCGTCGATGACGGCGATCATGCTGTAGTCCGTCGTCGGCTTGAAGCGTCCGCTAGCCACGACCGCGGCCAAGTCTTCGGAAGAGATGTCGGTGATATAGGATTCGCCCTGATAGATTTTATCGATTTTCGCGGGATCCACGTCGATACCGATTACGGTAAAGCCCTGCTTGACCATTTCCACGGCCAGCGGAAGTCCTACGTATCCCAGTCCTACTACGCCCAATACGGCCTTTTTGGTTTTAATTCCTTCCAACAACTGCTCATATTCGTGATTCACAAGCACTCAACCTCCATTAGATGTAAGTTTTGGTCTGCTGCTAAGTAACGCTCAAGAAAAGCGGATGATTTAGTGAAAGCACCGGTGTATACGGGCATCCAGCTCTACCGGAGAGAAAGGCTTGGTCACATAGTCGTCTACTCCGTGTTTAAAGCACTGGCTGATGGTTTGCTCCACGCGCTGTTCGGTCAGCACGACGATTTTCGGCGTGTTGTCGACCGGCAGCTGCTGGATTTGGTGAATGAACGGAAGCCCGTCAATCCCGTAAAGGTTGAGCTCCGTCAGCACCAGATCCGGCTCCCATTTCTCGATCAGTTCCAGGGCGGACGTGCCGTCATGAGCGGCCAGCGTCTCGTAGCCCTGCATTTTCAGACGAATCTGGAGAAACTCGCGGACGGTGGCGTCATTGTCGACGATCAAAATTCTTCCGGCCTCTTCCGCGGCCTCCTCTTTCGTAAATATATGAATATCGGACGATGTGCTGAGCTTTGTAGACTCGGCCATCTGTTTGAGAACGCCAGGCGTAGGTTCGACCTGCCCCGGGAATACGGTCAGCGTAATCCGCGGATCGGCATCCTTCACCGTCTCCTGCAGCTGCTGCTTCAGAAGCAGCGCCTGGTAATGGGCCGCATCCAGCGTAAGTCCCGGCAGCAGAATCGCCAGCGTCCGGGTTTGCGCATCCTTCAGCACCTCATAGTCGAGCCCGGAACCATGCTGCAAAATCTCCCGAACCCGCTCTTCCAGCTGCGGAGGGTTCGCACTGCTGTACAGAAACATGATTCCGCAAGTGTCCGGCGACGTTTCCTTCAAACGTTCTCCCAGATGGTGGTACACATCGGTCGTCTGTTCTCTCTGTAAAGTTACGGTTTGCGGCATAATCCACTCCCACCTCTCTCAAATGTATAAATCTTTGAATCGGGGCCCATCAGGCCGTTTTGCTTTCTTCACTCCAGCTTTGCCGGGTCATCGTTCCCCAGGAATTGTTGTTCTGGAGATACTGGATATGTCCTTGGACGCGCCACAGCACGCCGAGCTGATGGTAACCGAAAAACTTCAGCGCGGAGAACAGCAGCATTTTCCACAGATCGGACAATTTCTTGTATCGCCGGAAGGCGATTTCCTCCAGGATGATGGCACCGACGCTGAGCAGATAGCCGCTCAGGAAGTTCAGAAGGAAGAAAGTCAATAGAATGCGCCAGTGAGTCATGTCCAGCAGCGTATATCCTACCAGAGCCAATAGGCCCGTGATTCTAAAATAAGGGTTTAACGTTTCAAACAGGACGTTGTAAGGCATCGTGATCATACCCATGACCTTGTACTTCGGATTGAACAGCATTCCGCGGTTCTCGATCATGTTCTTCAGATTTCCCCGCCCCCAGCGCTTGCGCTGGTTGGAGATAATCTTGTACGTATCCGGTGCCTGTGTCCAGCAGACCGCTTCAGGGCAAAAAGCTACCTTGTACGGGATTTTATGGCTGAGCATGTACCGGTGAAGCTTGATGATGATGTTCATGTCTTCTCCCGGATAACCGCCGCGGTACCCGCCGACAGCAATGACATAGTCCTTGCGGAACAGGCCGAACGCGCCCGAGACAATGATCAGGCCGTTCATGTGGCTCCAGCCGATCCGTCCGCCCAGGAAGGCTTTCATATACTCGATGGACTGGAACATCGGCCAGATCTTGCGCGGCAGCGACACTTTCTGCACCGCACCGTTCTCGATCAGACAGCCGTTGGCAATACGCACGTCGCCGCCGATCGCCACCATTTCCTCCGGATTCTCCATGTACATGCGGGCCATGCGGATCAGGGCGTCCTTCTCCAGCAGCGAGTCCGCGTCGATGGAAGAGATCAGCGGATAATGCGACAAGTTGATACCGGCATTCAGTGAGTCGGCCTTGCCGCCGTTTTCCTTATCTATTACAAACAGGGAGGGATAATCGGGATTATGATAAACGCCTCGAATCTCCTGCGTGTCGATCGTCCCCCGGAACTCCGGATTCGGCATTTTCTTGAGCCGGAACTCCTTGATGAGCACATCCACCGTATTGTCGCTGGACCCGTCGTTAATGACGATGACCTCGTAGGTCGGATAGTTGAGCGTCAGCAGGCAGTTGACGTTCTCGCTGATGGTCAGCTCCTCATTGAAGGCCGGCACCAGCAGCGATACCGGCGGCACCAGCTCGGAGCCGGACAGCGTATTGTAATTGGAATATTTGGACCTCCGGTAGATGGTCCCGATATTCCGGTACGATAGGATCATAATGGTAAAGTACAAAATGTTAACGATCATGACGTAATACACGGCGACCATGCCGTAATACATTAGTATGTCTCTAAGCAGAGTAATCCCCTCCTACAGCGGCTACCCCGCCAACCCGTTTGGCCGGCTGCTTCACGCCGAAATAACGGTCGTACAGAAGCCGTTTCTTGTTGTAAGCCACCATTTGTTCGATCGCGCTGTGCTCGCGCTCCTTTTCCATCACCAGCTCGATCCGGTGCAGCGCAGCCTCGCGCTGGATGCCGGCGCCGGTCAGCGCGGCCTGGCACAGGGCCTCAAAGCCGGCTTCTCCCAGCTCCGCCAAGCTCTCGGCGCTGTTATAGCGCACCTTCCAGCTGGAGTCGCGGAGCGCATCGGTCAGCAGCGGAATGCTGCCTGCGGCGTGCAGCTGGCCAAGCGCTCTCGCCGCCTCGGCCCGGACCTCCCAGCTTCGGTCGCTCATCAGCTGGGCGATCGTATCGTCCTTGAGCGCTGGATTTGTAGTGAGATACAGCTTGACCGCTTCGGCGCGAACGTCCTTCTCTTCCGCACCGACCAAACGTCCCAGAACCGGCATGACTTCCGGTACAGCCTGTCCCCACATGGCCACCAGTCCCACCTTGACCAGCGCGGAATCGGAGTCGTTCAGCAGCTTGAGCAAAATCGCACTCGAATCGAGCCCCGTCTCCAGCATAATATCCGCCGCCAGGTTATGGATCGGCTTGCCGTGAGACAAGAGGGCGCGCAGCATCTGGAGCAGATCCTCGCTGTTATCCGCCGCTTTCGCAATAGAGCGGGCCAGAACGATCGACAGCGAGCTGTATTTGCGTTTTTGCAGGATGTTCTGCAGCATCGGCACCGCCTCCGGTGCGCGCATGCCTCCCAAACGGTAGGCCGCCTCCAGCCTCCGGCCGTACCGGATGCTGCGGAGTGCTTTCAGGTCCTCCTCCACAAAGCCGGCCTCACGGCACAGCTCGATCAGCTTGGAACGGTAATCCCCCTTAAACTGCTCGATCCACTCGATGAATTTATCTTGAATCACTCTCTTCTCAAGCTTCTTCAGCTTGCCGGGCGGAAGCCTCAATTCGACATTGTCCTGCAGATTGGCTTGAACGTACACAAAGTAGTCATGATGCTTCTTCGCATACGCTTCACGGTTCCGCTGTTCCCGGTTATGCGATATTTTCATCTGGAACAACAGTAGAATCCCTAGGGCAATCAAGCCGAGGCACACATAGATGAAAATATAGGCAACGGTTAAATGAAACATGTTAGCAGGTTCCTCCTTTTTAGAAAGTCAATTCTCCTACTCCTTTTTCTCTTTAGGGCCGGAAATTTTCGTAAAAGCATCCTTCATGATGTAATAGCTCTGCTTCAACTGTTCACTGTACTGCACCGTGTCCCACTGCTTCCAGGTATACAGCGGCAGGCTTTGCACGTTCAGCGTCTTCTGGTCTCCTCCGGGCCAGGACACGCCGCTTCCGTCACGCTGGACGATCCACGGAATAAGCCGTATCCCGTCGGTTGTGGTCGTGCCGAAGTAACTCCGTTCCTTCAGCGGACCGTAGTCGATGACCTGAAGGGAGCTCGGATCCGAGAAGCCCAGCAGCATCCACGGGATTCGCATCTCTATCGAATCACCGCTGTACTGCCAAGAAGTCAGCGAGTCGAACGTCTCCTTGCTGCGGTCCGTCGTCCCTCTTTTCAGCGTACCAATCGTCTTGTCGATGAACGGATGCGAAAAGCGCGTATCCGGCGGATTCATGAGCAGGCTGATCGCCAGCTTCCACGGATGGAACGGCGCCGTGTTTCCTGCCTCGGCCTCGGGCAGCATCCAATAACCGTCTTTGCCGTACAGCCGCTGGTGAAAATCATAATCGGCCGCGATTTCCACCTGGGACTCCTCGTCCTTGCCGATTTCGATCAGCGTCTCGGGCGCCCCGCCTTCCAGCTTCCTCCCGGGAAGCTGCTTCGCGGACGGCTGGTTGCCGCCTGTGATCGTGTCGGCACCGATGTAGAGCTTCGACTTGGCGGGATCAAATGGATGATCCAGCTTCATGCCGATGTACAGGTAGCCCTCATCATGCGTAATTTTCATATCCTGGACTCCCGGGATCTTGCCCTGCCAGTGCTGTACTTCCCCTTCCGGGAGCCTGTCCCAGTCGGTGAGATTGCCGTCAATCGTAATCAGCTTCTCCTTGCCCGGCAGCATGCCGAGCAGGCCGAACATTTTCTCATTGGTCAGAACATTGATCCAATAGGACCTCCGGTCTTCAGGCAGCTCCATCGGCATCGTGTTCCAGGTTTTCTTGAACCATTCGTCCTGCCACATGAACAGGATGGCGCCAGCGTAGCCTTCGTCGTGAATGTCTTTGGTCAGGGATGCATCGATCACTCCCTGTTCCTGTTCGTTATGGCCGCCTTGGTCGCGCCCTCCGGCGCCAAAATGCGACACGCCGACAGAAGAAGGAACACCGTACTCCGTGACCATCAGCGGCATGTCCTTATACTTGGCCTTTAGCTGACGGAGATAAGCTTTGTAGGTATTGTAGTTCCCCTGGTCGTCCTTGATCGTCTGGAGCGTCGAATCCGTCCGGAAAAAGTCCGGGTAATACGGATAGACGTGATAGGCCGCAAAATAACCGCCTTTCCAGCCGGTAGGCTGAACATGCCGGGCATCAACGCTCGCCATGTCTTCCTCGAACAGCGGTTCGCCAGGGTGGCTGAGCACATCGGTCGTGACCCAGTTGGTGAAAGTCACGGGATGCTCCCAACCGTAATGCTCCTCCTGCTCGGCCGTATAGTCAAGCAAGCTGGCCAGCCAGTTTTCGAACGGAGCCGCGTCTTTTGTACCCGAAAAATACTTGCCCTGATAGGCCTTCACGTCGCTGTGCACCTTGTTCGTATTTTTGACCATACCCGGGTCCCATTCGGTTCCAAGATGCCATGCCATCAAGTACTTGCCGGCATTCGCCTTGTACTCCCCGCTTGCCGCACCCTGCTTCTGCGGGATCGTGACATCGCCGTATACCGCGGCCACCGCTTTCTTGATTTCCTCTTTGAACTGTTTCGTAATATCCCCCGAATAGGCGTCCTGCTGCTCGATCAGCTGTTCTTCAGGCGACCAGATCCCCTGCATAAAATACAGAGGGTCGTCCCCCTTGTCTTTGTTGTACTTGACGAGAGCCTGATAGAATACGGGCTGGTGAATCGTATAGACCCGTATGACGTTAGCGCCCATGTCGTCAATTTCTTTAAACCAGCGCAGATAATCTTCCTCGGTCGCCGGCAGCTCCCCCGGAAAATGTCCCGGTACCGTGGCGCCAAGATTAACGCCTTTAACGAATATCTCTTTCCATGTCCCGTCCTTCTCGTACTTCAGGAAACGGTCCCCCTGGGTTTTAAACGTAAATCTCGTACCGTCCGGATCTTTGTAGGCCGCAGCCGTCGGGTTCTTCAACATCAGTCCCGCCGCCCCGCCTCCGGCTATGAGAACCGCAGCCGCCGTGATCCAAATAAATAGTGTTTTACGTCTGATCATCGCCTCTTCGTTCCCACCTCGTTTTCGATTTTTGCCTCATCGGTCCGGGGCTTGGCCTTCGCCTAAATCTAATTTTTAACTATTCGGCCCCGATCTGTAAACTAGGCTAGTAGTTGGAAATTTCCCACCCCGTCGACCTAGCCCGCCACTCCCTCGTGCGGACCATAGAGCCCTGCCATCCCCTGTCAACCGGCCCCGTTACGAATAACAAAGAAACGTAAACCAAGCCTTGAGGCGACAGGTTAACTGGACATTTATACGCCTCAAGATTGCTAAAGTTGTGGTCTATTTAACAGCTTTATCCATAAAGATTACAAAATTGATACCATAGTCCGATAAAGCGACAGCGAAAAACCGCGTCACATCAACGTTTGCCAATTTATGTCACATTACAAAAATGAGAACGTGGTCCCGGGTAGGACCTCCTGTCTTTTTTTCACCAAATCATTCCATTTACTGGATTTCAATTACCAGACTTTTCGGTCATTTTTGTGGTCCTTCCTCCCCGTTCCCCCGCTCCTTTTTGACTAGGATCATCGGGCAGGTTTTTCAAAAATCAATCGATATGGGGGCTTTTTTTAAAATCGCAATTTGTTGAAATTTACCATTGGCGGCCTTTTTCCCGCCGAATTGCAAAACGTATGATCCCCCGGATTTCCAAAATAGGAAACAGGCCCCATTCCGTTCCTGGGCGTTCCACTCCCATACCTACCCTGAATCCCGGCGGCTGAACCTGGTAATTTCTGCTGTACGCTTCCTATCCATCGTTATGGCCACAGCGGCCTGGATGTCCGCCGATCCTGATCTCGCCCAGATACGACACGGCCAAAAGCCCGTTGTCTCCCAGACAAGACAACGGGCTCCATTCGGTTATTTCTGCTTATGATCCTGCAGACGGGCGTACAATGCCGTAATCAGCCGGTCCGAGTACCGTCCGATTCTTACGCTGACCTCCGTGCGCATATAATCCCGCGTGATCGTGAAGGTATCCTCATACCCATGAAACGAATACCGGTACCAGATCATCTGGGTGTCCTTTCCCTCCTGGGTCAGATCGATGCGCTCATCGAGCATGGTTTGCTCCACCTTGGACAAATCCTTCTGGATGTCCTGCAGCAGGACCTGGGCCACCTTCGAATAAAGGTGCTTCAAGGCCTCGCTTGACGCCTCGATCGCCTGGATCCGCTTCTTCACAATCGATATCATGACCGGGAGCAGGATTCTGTCCCGCATCAGCTCCAGGTCCTCCCTGCGGGGCGGCCGGTGTTCCTCCGGCTGCTGCGAGCGCCGCTTCAGCAGTTCCTCCCGGTGCTGTGGCAGCATCATGCGGCTGGATTCCCAAATCCCGTTATTCTCAAGCTTCTTGCTCATTTATAATGCCCCCGATTTTCATGGACCGCTCCGCCGCCTGACCGGCGCCCGTAAGGGAAGAGGCTCTTACGATCGCCATGCTGCCGTACCGCTGCTTGATATGGTCCGTCGCCTTTTCCAGAGCCCGCAGCCGCTCCTGGTCTTCAAACAGCGTCAGCTGGTAATTCCGGTCGTCGCTGAGCTCGCTCAGCATGACCCCGGCGCGCCTAACGGGCATGCGGTCCCAATGCTTATAAAAAATCGTTTTTACGGCTTCATACACCTTGTTCGTATTGTTCGTGGGATCCGGCATCTTCATTTGCCGGGAAAAGCCTGTCGGCGCGTCATAAGGGCTGCACATGCAGCTGACCGTGACGACCGAGCCCATATATCCCTTCCGTCGGCAGTCGCGGCATACTTCTTCCGTCAGCTCCAGCAGGATCGTGTCGACCTCCTTGGGGATGGCGTAGTCCCGGGGCAGCGTCATCATATGCCCGACCGATTTGGGAGGCTTGTCGAACGTTTCCGGGGTCACCTTGCTGTCGTCCATGCCGTTGGCGGTGCGCCACATCACTTCGGCCTGGATATCCGACTGCTTGCCGAACCGCGCCCGGAATTTATCCTTCAGCTGGGGGAGAGGCGTTCTCGCCACATCCCCGATCGTCGTCATGCCGAGCTTGGCAAAATGGGCCGTCATGCGCGAGCCCACTCCAAACATTTTATGGACCGGCTGCGGCCACAGATTCTTCTCGATGTCGGCTTTGGGCAGTATAAAAATGCCCTCCTTGTTCTTCTTCGCCCAAATGTCGGTGGCGATTTTAGCCAAAATTTTGTTCGAGCTGATGCCGACCCGCACCCAGACTCCCGTCTCCTCCATCACCTTCTGCTGGATCGACTTCGCAATGCTCACGGGGTCGCCGAAGAGAGCCAGGCTGCCGGTCACGTCCAGAAACTGCTCGTCGATGCTGAATATTTCGACCAGATCGGTATATTCCTCGTAAATCCGGGTAATCTGAAGCGAGACATCGATATAATGCTGCATTCTTGGACGCATAATGACGAGATCCGGGCACTTCTTGAGCGCCTCCCCCAGCCGTTCGGCGGTGGATACCCCGTAGCTCTTGGCGATCGGGCAGGCGGCCAGAATGATGCCCGATCTGCGCATCGGGTCTCCGGCAACGGCGAGCGGCCTGTCTTTATACTCCGGATGATCCGCTTTCTCTACGCTTGCATAAAAGCTCTGACAATCGGCCAAAAATATAATTCTCTCCTTTGATCTGCTCAAGCGCATACACCCTCCACATCCACTTTGGCATTTCGTTAAACCGGTTTGGGCCGGGCAGCTCCGAGAAGCTCTAGCTCCCTAAAGACCGCTCGTCGAAAAAAACGATCCGGGCCGCTTCCCTCTCCACGAAGCATGCTCACTCGGTAAGCGAACGTATAATCGTATTATATACCAAACACATGTTCTCTATGCAAATGTATTTTTTGACAGCCTTCCCTTGCTGCTGGCAGACAGGCTGGCGTAAACCGGCATCCCGCGGTACACTGTTTACAACGATCATTCCACAAAAGGGGGAGTGCCTGATGTGCGGCCGTTATACACTGACCGTGTCGATGGAAGAATTGATGCTGCGCTATGAGCTTGAGCTTGCGCTGAACTTTCATCCCCGTTATAATATCGCTCCGGCGCAGAACGTACTGGCGGTCATTCATGATGGAAGCAGCTTTCGCGCCGGTCAGCTTAAATGGGGGCTGGTCCCGTCCTGGGCCAAGGACAGCAGCATGGGGAGCAGGATGATCAACGCCAGAAGCGAAACGCTGGCGGACAAGCCGGCCTATAAGCTGCCTTTTGCGAGGAAGCGGTGCCTGATCCCAGCCGACGGATTTTATGAATGGATGAAAACCGACAGCGGCAAAGTCCCTTACCGGATTACCCTCCGGGGTGGGGGAATCTTCAGCATGGCCGGCCTTTACGACACCTGGCTGCAGGAGGACGGCAGCAAGCTGAGCACCTGCACAGTCATCACTTCCGGGCCCAATGCGCTGATGGCGCCGATCCATGACCGGATGCCCGTCATTTTGCGCCCGGAGGACGAAATGGCCTGGCTGGACCGCGGGCAAACAGACGTGAACGCCCTGCAGAAGCTGCTCGTGCCCTATCCTGCCGAGGAAATGGAAGCTTATCCGGTCGCAAGGACGGTCAATTCGGTTAAAAACGATACGCCCGATTGCATCGAACGGGTGCCGGAAGGCGCGTAACCGTATATATGCAAAAAAAAGCGCCGCCTTGCGCGAACCTTTACGGTCCGGCTGGGCGGCGCTTTCTCGATTCTGCCTCCTGTTTCGTCAGAAGGCAGTCCGGTGCTCTATCATCTGCTAAGCCAATTTATTCAACAATCAGGGTCCCCTTCATATCGCTGTGGCCGGCACCGCACATGACGGAGCAGTGGAACTCATGTTCACCTGCTTGATCGGCGGTAAATTCTGCCGAGCTTGGCTTCTGCAGGTCCACGTTGAAATCGGGAATGGCCAGACCGTGGTTTCCATCTTTGTTCTCCAGCGTAATTTTGACTTTTTCGCCCTTTTTGACCTTGATCTCGGATGGCTCAAACTTAAAGTTTGACGCCGTCACCTTAATTTCTTTCACGCCGTCCGAGCCGCCGGAAGACGAAGACTCGTCCGACGAGCCGCTCCCGCTTCCGCCGCTGCTTCCGCAGGCGCTAAGCACAAAAACCAGCAGCAGTGTAAGTCCCATCAGCATCCATTTTTTCATGTTAAATCCCTCCATTTGAAATAAATAAGTATGTTGTTCTGTTATCCTTCCTGGCGGCGCCCCGCATCTTGCTTCTCCTCATCCTCTTCCGTCAGTTGCCGCGCAGAGCTGCGGAATTCGTGAAGTGTCGTTCCCACCGCCTTGCCGAGCTGCGGCAGCTTGGACGGCCCGAACAGCAGCAGGACGAGCAGCAGCAACAGCAGCAGCCCCGGTATTCCGATCGTCGAAAGCATGGCCGATCCCTCCTTTTCCATTTTGAAGTTGCATGACCGTCACACAGTAGCCCGAAACCCGACAGCACTGCCAGTTCAGACAAGCATGCCTCCCTGTTTCAAATACTTCTGAATCCCTTCCGCCGCCCGGTAGGCAAGCGCGCCGACGGTATCGGTCGGATTGTAGCCGCTGTTATGCGGAAATGCCGAAGCACCTACCACAAACACGTTTTCCGCTTCCCACATCTGCAGGTAACTGTTCACCGCCGACGTTTCCGGGTCCGCGCCCATAATGACCCCGCCGGTATTGTGGGTGGATTGGTAAGGAACGATATTGTAAGGATCCAGCTTGTCCTTGACCTCCACATGGGAAGGACCCATCTCCTTCATGACCTCACCGGCCTTGTCTGCCAGAAACTTCGTCAGCTCACGGTCCTGATCTTCGAAATCAAACGTAATCCGCAGCAGCGGTTTGCCGTAAATGTCCTTATAGGTCGGATCGAGATCCAAATAGTGGTGCTTCCAGGGCAAGCTTGCCCCCTGCGTCGCTACGGTCAGCACGCGGTTAGCATATTTCAGTGTGGTCTTCTTCCACTCCTTGCCCCAGGTCGGCGTGCCCTTCGGCGCCGGATTGTTTTCGATCGGGCGCAGGCCGTTCTGGCTGATCCGGATGCCCGCCCCGTGCAAAAACTTCAAATCGGAATGGTCAAAGTTGTCCCCGTTGAAGTCGTCGAACTCCATCCCGAGCGCCCCGGCGCCCATGAACGTGCTGAATTCCTCATCATCGTAAAAGCCGACCGCGTGCCCGGAGTTGACCTGATACGCATAATTCCGGCCGATCGTTCCCCGGCCGGTTTTCCGGTCATAGGGCGTTCCGAGCTTGGAGCTCAGCAGCAGGCGCACGTTATTCAGCACGAAGCTGCCGAGAATGACCACGTCCGCCGGCTGGGTCACCTCTTCCCCGGTTACCGTGTTGATGTACACGACCCCGGTCGCCTTTTTGCCGTCATGGAGAATTTCGGTCACGTTCGAGAACGTGCGCACCTCCAGCTTGCCGGTGGCCATCGCCGTCGGGATCACCGTCACGACCGGATCCGCCTTGGCGCCGTACTCACAGCCAAACCGCTCGCAAAATCCGCAGTACTGGCAGGCCGCACGGGAGACGCCGTCCGGGTTTTTGTAGTTCTCGCTCAGGTTGGCCGAAGGGATCATGTACGGATGGTACCCGAGCTTTTTCGAAGCCTCCTCGAACCTTTGCAGGATCGGCGTTTTTTTCATCGGCGGCGTCGGAAACGGATGGGACCGTTTGCCAAGCATCGGGTTCGCTTCCGATTCCCCGGAAATGCCGGCCATCTGCTCGAACTTGTCGTAATACGGCTCGATTTCATCATACGTGATTCCCCAGTCCTGCAGCTGCATGCCGGCGGGAATTTTGCCTTTTCCGTACCGATCGACCGTCTGGCTGTAAATCTCAAAGTCATACGGCAGGAAGCGGTGCGTCTGCCCGTTCCAATGCGATCCGGCGCCGCCGAGCCCGTCCCCCAGCAGGAAGGAGCCATAGCTGCGCATCGGCAGCGCCCTCATCGATTCCGTATTGCGGAACGTGATCGTTTCCTTGGACAAGTCCTGCATCAGTTCAAAACGCCGCGCATACCGCAGCTCATCATGATCCATGAAATAATCTTCCGTACTCCGGCTTTTTCCGCGCTCCAGTCCGACGACCTGGACGCCCGCTTTGGTCAGCTCGGCCGCAATGATGCCGCCGACCCAGCCCATTCCAACAATAACCACTGGTACTTTAGGTAATTTGGCCACGTCTGATTCCCCTTATATCTATGAAATTTATTCGCTCATGTGAGCCTGCAGGCTTTTCGGCTGGATCTGGACCAGCCCTTCCTTCGTAATCTGCTGGGCGTAGCTCATCTGGTTGCCCGGAAAAGTCCGCATCTTCCATCCGTTCATATTCCGGTTGCCGCCATAGAGCGGATCGGCGTATACGCCCTCGATCGTCAAATTTTTCAGCATGTTGAAGAAGCTGCTGCTCGTCACCCCGCGCATGGGAAATTTGTCCCCTTTCTCCATGGCGGTCAGCACTTCGTCCTGCTGCTGGCCCTCAAGCTCCGTAAAAGCCTTTTGGTGCTTTTGCTGGCAGTAACTCTTCAGTCCCTCCAGGCCCAGCGTGAACATCTCGTTGCGCTTCAGCCGCGACTGCTCCCCCTGCGTTGCCTGGGCCTGGACAAAAGGACCCATCATATAGTCCCGCGCGTTATACCCCCATGGGCCTGCGAGCTGATGATCAATAAAAAAGGCGACGCCCAGCGCCTTGGCACCGGGACCGTTCTCATCTTCGGGATAAATCCTTTCGGCCGCCGCTTCGGTCATTTTAAACTGCTCCTGGTTAAAGAACATCAGCGCATCCTGCAGTGAAGCCTCAGGCTTGCTGTCGGCAGGCGCCGTCTTGGGGGCCTGATCTTTCTCCAGACTGTCCGTCAGGACGCCCCCGAACACACCGCCGACGACCAGACCGCCAAGCGTCATTCCCGAGGCTTTCAAAAATTTCCGCCGGGATTCATCCGGTTCTTTCGACCGGGCCGGCTTGCTG
Organism: Paenibacillus sp. PSB04; assembly: GCF_025809195.1. NCBI lineage: Bacteria > Bacillati > Bacillota > Bacilli > Caryophanales > Paenibacillaceae > Paenibacillus > Paenibacillus sp. PSB04. Next base: position 3,820,836 of record NZ_CP081301.1, on the reverse strand, counting down.
CTCTTCCCCAATTTCAGTCCTGGCAACATGATCCCTCCAATTATGAATATTGTGGATGCAATAAAGAAGACCACTTCGAATCAGTTACCCAAAATTTCTCTGTTTCAAACGCAATATCTGACATCAGACGTCATATTGTGACCAAATGACTAGGACGAACCTCGCGGTTTCTATCACCACCGCCGGCTTGATCTTCAAAAGAAGAGAGTCCGCAAATCGCCTGACAGCCTAATACGTCAAGAAGTTCGGGCAGGTCTCGCTGCTGCCTGCTTTGAATACAAAAAAAGCCCCCCGGGTTTCTCCCGGAGGGCTGCATTCTAAGCGCTTGTATGCTTTTTTAGCGAAACATTCCCCACAACTTGATCAGGTGGAACGTATTATTGGGATCGATTTTTTGGGCGATCACAAACCGGACGATTTGTCCTTCCTCGGCGCCGGTCAGCTTCTCGTTCAGGATGGACGATGCCGACTTGACCAGCCGCTGTACCCTGGCCGGATCCTGCAGGTCCTGTTTGTTTACGCCTTCGATCAATTTTTTAATGCGCTCCTTGGTGGCCGGATTTTTCATCTTCAGCTTGATCCGTGCGACCAATTGGGGGCTGATTCCGTACTGCTGATAACCCATATTGGCACCTCCCGTCTAATGCAGTCCAACTAAGTATATGACGGGAGGGGTTGTCCACTGACCTAATCGACCAAATCTCCTTGAAAAATCTGTTCCTGCTGCAAATAATCCCGCAGAGGCCCGTATGCCGGGGAGGTCCAAAACGCCGGATCCGCCACCAGCCGGGCAGCGTCATCCCTCGCCTGCTCCAGCACGGCAAAGTCGCTGACCATGTCCGCCAGGCGGAACTCGGGCAGACCGCTCTGCTTCGTGCCGAAGAAATCTCCCGGTCCGCGAAGATCCAGGTCGCGCCGGGATACTTCAAAGCCGTCATCGGTCTCGGTCATAACGTTCATGCGCTCCTGACCGACCTCCGACTTCGGATCGGCGATCAGCACGCAGTAGGAAGCGTGCTCACCGCGTCCAACACGGCCCCGAAGCTGATGCAGCTGCGACAGGCCGAAACGGTCCGCGTCCATAATGACCATCAGCGTCGCATTCGGCACGTCCACCCCGACCTCGACGACAGTGGTCGAGACGAGCAGCTGCACCTCGTTTTCGTAGAAGGCCCGCATCACTTCCTCCTTCTCCGCCGGCGTCATACGGCCGTGCAGCAGGCCCACCTTGTAGGAAGGGAACGCCTGCTGCATCTGGACATGCAGATCGATCGCGTTCTGCACGTCCAGCTTGTCCGACTCCTCGATCAGCGGACAGATCAGGTACGCCTGGCGCCCCTGGTCCACCTCGCGGGCGATGAAGCCCAGCACCCGGTCGAGCATATTGTGCTTGACCCAGTACGTCGTGATCGGGATCCGTCCTTTCGGGCGCTCCGACAGCGTGGACACGTCCATGTCGCCGAACGCTGTAATCGCCAGCGTCCGCGGGATCGGCGTCGCGGTCATCGTCAGCACGTCCGGATTATACCCCTTGCGCCGCAGAATGCCGCGCTGGTTGACACCGAACCGGTGCTGCTCGTCGGTAACCACCACGCCCAGCTTGCGGAAAAACACGTCCTCCTGGATCAGGGCGTGCGTTCCGACGACGATGTCGGTCAAGCCCATCTGCAGCGAGGCGAGCAGGTCCTTGCGCTTGCGCCCCGTAACGCTGCCGGTCAGCAGGCCGACGGTGATGCCGAACGGCTCAAACAGCTTCTGCAGCGAGCGCGTATGCTGCTCGGCCAAAATTTCGGTCGGCACCATCAGCGCGCCCTGATAGCCCGAACGCACCGACGCGTACAAGGCGATCGCCGCCAGCACCGTTTTGCCGGAGCCGACGTCTCCCTGCAGCAGCCGGTTCATGCAGTGCGGCGAGCGCATGTCCTGCAAAATTTCGAGCTCGACCTTCTTCTGCGCATCGGTGAGCTCGAACGGCAGGCTGCGCACGAACTCGCGCATCGTTTTGTTGTCCACCGTATGGACGACGCCGTCCATACGCTCCCGGTTCAGGGCGCGGAACGCCTGCATTTTCAGCTGAAACAGAAACAGCTCCTCATAGACCATCCGCTCGCGCCCCTGCTGCCCTTCCCCGGTATCCTGGGGCTGGTGGATCGTGGCGATCGCCTTTTTCCGCGGCATCAGATGGTACTTCCGCAGCAGTTCCTCCGGCAAAATTTCCGGGATCATTTCCCCGTACTGCTCGAGCGCCTGGGTCATCGTTTTGCGCATCCAGGTCTGCGTAATTTTGCCCCCGACCGAATAGACCGGCTGCACCGTACCGCTGCGCCATGCCCCCTGGTCCGGAAACTCCGATTCCGACACGGTCAGCTGCATACGGCGCTGGTCCCATTTGCCGACGAGCACGATTTCGCGCCCGGAGGTCAGCTGATCCTTCAGAAAATGCCGATTGAACCAGGTGGCGGTGAACATCCATTCCTCAGCCATCATTTTACAGCTGAGGCGGGACTTTCGCCCATACCGCTGCAGTACGGGAACGCCCATCACCTTCGCCTGGATCGTAATTTTGTCCCCGTCCTTCACGTCCTGCAGCGAACGGAGCCGGTAATCCTCGTACCGGAACGGATAATATTCCAGCAAATCCTTCACCGTAAAGATGCCAAAGGCGTGAAGCTCCCCTTCCTTGAGGGCGCTCACGCCGCGGACCTGCCGTACCGATATTTGTTCAAGACTCAGACTCATGGTTATCCCTCATTTAAGCGGGCCATATAAACACGGCCAGCGTCCCGGGCCCGACATGGGTTCCGACGACCGGTCCGATGTTTGTCAGAACGACCTCCTGCAGCCGGAAATCCCGCGACAGATCCTCAAGCACGGGCTCGGCTGAAGCCGGGTCGGCCGTATGGCCCACTGCCACATTGATGTTTTGAACGCCGCCCAAATCCTCCCGAAAACGCTCCAGGATCCGGGCCAGCGCCTTCTTGCGGCCTCTGACCTTCTCCACCGCATAAATAATGCCTTCTTCGTCAATGGACAGAATCGGCTTGATGTTCAGCAGGTTGCCGATCATAGCCGCCGCCTTGCCGATTCGTCCTCCCTTTTGCAAATATTCCAGCGTGTCCACGAGAAAATACAGCTTGCGCTGCCTGCGCACCTCTTCAACGGAACGCACGATCTCCTCTGCGGTTTTGCCTTCGGCAGCCAGTCTGGCTGCATGCACGACCAGCAGGCCGAATCCGTAGGACGCCGATTTGGAATCGACGATCGTAATATCCGGGTCGCCCTCCAGCATGGACTTGGCAATCGTGGCCGATTGATACGTGCCGCTCAGCCCGGAGGAAATATGAAAGGAAATAATCGGCGAGCCCGGATATTCATTCATAATTTCTTGATAAACCTGCATATAATCTGCTGGAGAAGCCTGCGACGTAGTCGGAAGCTGCTCGGACTGGACAAGCCGTTTGTAGAACACCTCGGCGGAAATATCCACGCCGTCTTCAAAGGTATCCTCGCCGAACATCAGCCGGAGCGGAACGACGTGAATGTCATGCTGCTTCGCGATATCCTCGGGTATGTCGGCCGTACTGTCCGTTACAATTACCGGTTGGGTCATCGAATGGGGCCTCCTTCATTTTCATTCAAACTTCGATTTTCGGTCCCAAGGCTGCTCTTCAAGATTCCACTGAAAAAATGTAATAGTACAGCGGCTGTCCGCCCTGATGCACTTCAATTTCCGCATCCGGGTACTGCTCTGCCAGCCACGCGGCCAACTCGCCCGTCATTTCCGGGTTCGCCTCTTCCCCGGCCAGAATGGTCACAATTTCGTCCCCGTTCTCCAGCATCTTGGTCAGAAGCTCCTGGCATGCAGGCAGAAGACCTTCGGCAGCCGTCACGATCTTCGAATTTTCGATACCGATAAACTGGCCGGCTTTAATATCCAGCTGATCGATTTGCGAGTCGCGCACGGCGTAGGTCACTTGACCCGACTTGATCCGGCCGATCGCTTCCAGCATGCTGCTCGTATTCGTCTCCTCGGAATCTTCCTCCGAAAAGGCGAATGCCGCAGCAATGCCCTGAGGCACCGTCTTGCTCGGAATGACCTTCACGCTGCGTTCGCCCTCAAGCAGTTCTCCCGCCTGCTGGGCAGCCAGCACGATATTGGAATTGTTCGGCAAAATGTAAATATGGTGCGCGGAAATGGACGCGATCGCGTTCACAAAGTCCTCCGTGCTCGGGTTCATCGTCTGGCCGCCCGAGAGGACGACATCGACGCCCAGGCTCTTGAAAATGTCCGCAATGCCCTGTCCGGAGGCCACAGCGATAAACCCGTAAGGTGCCAGTTCATCGGCCGGCGGCTCGGCGGGCGCCTCTTCCGGCGTATGGTCCATCGATTCGACCGGAATATCGGCAAAAACCTCCGGCATCGGCGCGATGTCCATCCCGGCCGACAGCAGATCCCGGTGCTGCTCGCGCATATTCAGAATATGAATCTGGGTAATTTCGCCGTAACGCAACGCCAAATTCAGCACCTCGCCCGGTGCTTTGGAATGCACGTGAACCTTGATGATCTCGTCATCGGCAATGACGATAATCGAATCCCCGTTCATTGACAACGCTTTCCTGAATTGATCCTCGTCGAAATGCGTACCTGCCGCATCCCCTAACTTCCGGTTAATGAAAAATTCCATATCATATAAAAATTCGATGTCTTCCGTTTCCAGGCGGGACTGCGCAATATCCGGTACTTCTGTCGCCACGGGCGCTGGCTTTACCTGGGTTCTTGCTGCCGCCGGTTGATCCTGGGCCGGCTGTACCGCACTCGGTGCCGCAAAGGACTGGTAGTCATAGCCGCCTTCGCTGACGCTGTGCAAATATTGCAAAAATCCCTCGTAAATATAAACCAGACCTTGTCCCCCCGAATCGACAACCCCCACCTGCTTCAGGACAGGGAGCATCTCCGGAGTCTGGGCTAACGTTTCTTTTGCTTTGGCGAGCACCTGTTCCATGAGCTCCGTAATATCCGGTGTGCGCCGAGCCAAAAATACCGCATGCTTCGCGGCTTCCTTCGCAACCGTCAGGATCGTGCCCTCCACCGGCTTGACCACCGCCTTGTAAGCTGCGTCAACTCCGGTCTGCAGCGCCTGCGCGAACTGAACCGCATTCAGTTCATCATAGGTTGCGGCGTAGCGTCCAAAACCCCGGAACAATTGGGAGGTAATCACGCCGGAGTTCCCCCGCGCGCCCATGAGCAGTCCCTTGGACAGCACGCCTGCGCTGTGCCCGATCGAATTCGAATTGTTTCTCTTCAGTTCAGCGACACCGGCACCCATCGTCAGATTCATGTTCGTGCCCGTATCACCATCAGGTACCGGAAACACATTCAATGAATTGACATGCTCGGCATGCTGCTGCAATTGTTCCGCCCCAGCCAGAACCATAGCGGTAAAATCAGTTCCATTCAAAGAACGCTTACTCAATGATAAATCCCCTTCCTAGCTTGATCCCTAAGCCATTGGCGTCCTTATAAATACGAATCAATGCACGTTTTCGTTTCGCCATTCGTCCAATTTTCGGATAATCCTATTCAAAAAAATAAATGTTAATTGATCCCATCTCAAAATAGTATGGGCTAATCAACATTGTACTATAAGACACCCCAGAAATAAATGTTTTTGCAGGCGGTTGACGAAGCATTTTTTGCTATGATAAAATATACAAGTATTGTTTTATGCAGGTGTTTGGAGCTAAGGAGGTGTAATCTATGTCTCGCAAATGTTATGTGACTGGCAAAAAACCAGGCAGCGGTAACCACGTATCCCACGCTAACAACCGTAACCGTCGTTCTTGGGGTGTAAACGTTCAAAAGGTTCGTATCCTCGTTGACGGCAAACCGAAGCGCGTTTATGTAAGCACTCGCGCGTTGAAAGCAGGTAAAGTTACCCGCGTTTAGTAATGACATATAAGCAAAAAGCACCTAGTTTCCAGCAGGTGCTTTTTTAATGCCTTTGGCCGGTATCAGTTGGCAGCCATGCCGCTGGCATCTGTCAGAGGTTTTTTTTGAAATATAAGGGTCAATCCGCCTGTGTTCTTATACCGGCCTTATATTTCATCCGCGAAACGTGAGCTCCGCCTGTAAGAAAAACGTCTATTGATGCGCTCTCATGGGAAGACAGACCGCGTGAAGCAGAAGTTTTTCTTGCGATCATAGAATCGTTCAGCTCCGCTGAACCTTGTATGTTCTATGATCTTCAATAAGGCGAAGCCGTTTACGGTTGTGCAAGCGGCATACCAAAGGGTATCAAGATCAGCTTTTGTGAAACGTGTTTAAAAGAGCCTTCACGAATCCTCCCAAAAACTTTGGCAGCTTAAACGTATAAAATTTCATATCTCACCCTCCCCATCATTCTCATGTCATCACGGTATGGTATGCCCTGAACCAGATCAATGTTAAGACGGAACAAAAAAAAGGTTACATGAGAACCTTGACTCATGTAACCATATGTATGCTCAAAGAGCACGCCCTATGCCTTAAGCCTCAAGCTGAAGCCGGAGACAATTGATAAAATTGGTAGACCGACAGCATAAAGATAAACAGCAGGTAGTACAGGATCGAAAAGATGACGTAGCCGATCCTTAATCCCTTGCGTTCGTTTTTCCGGAAATAATAAATGGCCAGCACCACCGCGATCAGCGAGGCGATGGCATTAAACGGCGATTTCAGAATGGAAAATATACCGAGTAACAGGCCTGTTCCGATACTGGCCAAAGTCAGATACAGCGCGTCTTTGAATTTCATGAAATTATTTTCCCCCGACGCTGCGGCGAATGGCCGAAATGGCAGCGGCTCTGTCGGGCTGTGCGTACACGGCGCTTCCCGCCACCAGCACGTCGGCACCCGCCTCGGTGACCAGCGGCGCCGTCTCGGACGTAATGCCGCCGTCCACTTCGATATGGACGTTAAACAGCGACAGTTCGTTGAGACGCTGGCGGATTTGGCGGATTTTGTGAACGGTGCGCGGAATGAACGCCTGTCCGCCGAAGCCCGGGTTAACGGTCATGACCAGCACCAGGTCCAGATCCTCCAGCACTTCGCTGATCGCAGACGCCGGTGTGCCCGGATTCAGGGCAACCCCCGCCTTTACGCCCAGCTCTTTAATCATATGCACAACGCGGTGCAAATGCGTGCAGGCTTCCGCATGCACCGTAATGAAAGCCGCTCCCGCCTTGGCGAAATCCGGGATGTACCGCTCCGGATTCTCGATCATCAGATGCACATCCAGCGGCAGGGTCGTGTGGGGGGCAATGGCGCTGACGATCGGCGCCCCCAGCGTAATATTCGGCACAAAGTGCCCGTCCATGACATCCACATGAATCCAGTCGGCTCCGGACTTCTCCGCTTCGGCAACCTCCTGACCCAGTTTGGCGAAGTCCGCCGACAATATCGATGGTGCGATTTTAATCATCGTGTTAATACCTCCGCTTCTTTTCTTTCATTTCCGTATAAAACTGCACATAATGCTCGTAGCGGCTTGATGCGATATCCCCGCTCTCCTTCGCCTCAATGACTTTGCAGCCCGGTTCGTGCGTATGGCTGCAGCCGCGGAATTTGCATAGCTCCGCATAAGGCCCAAATTCCCGGAAGCAGGTGGACAATTCCTCGACGCCCAGCTCAAGGAAATCGAGCTGGCTGAACCCCGGTGTATCGGCGACAAACCCGCCGTTATCGAGCTCGATCAGCTCCACGTGGCGCGTCGTATGCTTCCCGCGCCCTAGTCTCATGCTGATGGCGCTCGTCTCGAGGGAAAGTCCGGGAACGAGCCGGTTCAGAAGCGAGGACTTGCCGACGCCCGATTGGCCCGAAAACACGCTGATGACGCCCGTAAGGCGTTCCTTCAGCTCGCTGCTTCCCAGGCCGGAACGTGAACTCGTAACCAGAACCTCATAGCCGATCCGCTCATAGAGCTCCTTGACGGCCATTACCGGGTCCTGGGCATCCGTATCCGCGGCAAGCAGATCCTGTTTGGTGAGACAAATGATCGTCTCCAGGCCGGAATGCTCAATATGGACCAGAAATTTGTCAAGCAGGGACAGGTTGAGATCCGGTTCACGAACAGAAAACAGCAGGACCGCAAGCTCCGCATTGGCAACGGGCGGGCGGATCAGTTCGGATCGGCGGGGCTTGATCTCATCCACCATCCCCTCACCGTTCTCGGTAAGGGAGTACACCACATGATCCCCGACAAGCGGAGAGGTGCCTCTCTTCTTGAAGATCCCCCGCGCGCGGCACTGTACGGCTTCGGCGCTTCCTACGGCTTTTCCGTTCTCCAGCGGTTTGACATAGTAGTATCCGCTCAGAGCTTTCACGATTACTCCATCAGGCATACATTGCAAGGCCTCTCTTTCTTTCCGGCTTCTGCCGGTGAGGCAGGAGCCGGAGATAATATGATTGTTAAAAGTTAACTAACTTTGACATCTATTCAATATGTCCGAATGACACGTTGGTTATCTGTAAATGACGTTTTCGGTGTCGGGCCCCTTACCCTTGTCCTTGCCTTTGCCCTTCCCCGGGTGGTCGTTCAGAAATCCGGTCTCGTCTGCTCCTTGACCATCCCCGTTGCCGGAATCTCCCTGATCACCGGGATCACCCTCATGGCCCGGATCACCGGGATCCTCGCCCCCCATGGCCGGGAGCTCGATCTGCGGCACGGTACCGTTCTGTACATCGGTGTACCGCACCGAGTACGTATCGAACACCTGTCCGTCGCGAAGTACCGTGACGACAGCGTCCCTGTTCGGATCGACCACCAGATCGATCGGCAGCACCTGCGTCGTTTGGACGGTCTTCGTTCCCCAATCGACCGTTTTGCCTTCGGTATGGGCGTCGGAGTATTTGATCTGGATTTTCGTATTTTTGCCTTCCTCGACCGGAGCCACAGGCAGGTTCAGCGTATAGTTCAGGGCATCCACCGGGTAGCCTTTGCTTATCGTGAGCGTTATTTCGGCGTTCGGCGTGGCCTGGGTATTCGGGTCAAACGGGAACTGCTTGATGACCTTCCCTTTTTCCACCGTATAGCTGTCTTCTTCGACGACCCGCAGCAGCTTCAGCTTCTTCTGCGTTAGAAGATCCTGTGCCTCCTGCAGTGTCTTGCCGATCAAATCGGGCATTTTTACGGTTTCTGGGCCTTGGCTGACCGTCAGTGTAATCTCCTGGTTATCCACATCGATTTCATCGTTAGCTCCAGGGTCAGAACTGATAATCAGTCCCTTTTCAACATTGTCGCTGAATTCCTCTTTCTTCTTGATGTTATCGTCTTTAATGCCCTTGGCATTCAGTGCTTTTCTCGCATCGTCAAACGTATAACCCTTGACGTCAGGCATCGGTACCTTCGGCTTCTCCGTGCTCACCGTCAGCTGAATCGCCGCGCCTTCTTTGACGACCGTGCCCTCCGGCCTGCTCTGTTTATAGACGATGCCATCGCCAAAGTCCTTGTTGTACTTCCGGATGACCGGATCTTCCACCATCAGCCCCTTGTCGCTGAGCGCTTTGCGCGCCTGATCCTCGGTCATGTTAATGACGCTCGGCACGGTGACATTCGGCACGACCAGCTTCTGGTTGACGTACCACACCACACCGCCCAAAGCCAATAGAACGACCAGGGTCAAGCTGATCCACAGCGCCGCCCTGCCCGACTTTTTCTTCTTTGGCTTGCCTTTGCCGACCGCCGGCTCGTCCGCCTCGTCATCATCCTCCACGGCCTGCGCTTTCGCTCTCGAAATGGAGCGCGGCTGGGGCTTGATGGCCGGAATGACGCGGGTCCGATCCTCATCGTCCATATCGTCAAACTCGATCTTCGGCTCATTCCGGCGCTCCGGCAGCAGGCACGTCTCCAGGTCCTGAAGCATTTCCTTGGCCGACTGGTAACGCTCCTGCGGATTTTTGCGCATCGATTTCAGAATAATGTTCTCGACGCTCTGCGGAATGAGAGGATTCACCTCACGCGGCTCCTCAAACTCCTCTTGAAGATGCTTAAGCGCCACGCTGATCGGGCTCTCCCCCAAAAACGGCAGACGTGCGGTCAGCATCTGGTACAGTACGATACCAAGAGAATATAAATCCGACTTTTCCCCGGTCACCACGCCTTTGGCATGCTCCGGAGAAAAATAATGTACCGATCCGACCACCGAACCCGTCTGCGTAATTGTCGTCGACGTAACGGCACGGGCGATTCCGAAATCCGTTACCTTTACCCGGCCGTTGCGGCCGATCATAATGTTATGCGGCTTGATATCCCGGTGGATGATTTGATTCTGATGCGCATGATCCAGCGCGTCGCAAATCTGCGAGGCGATTCGCACCGCTTCGTCCACCTGCAGGGGAGCCCGCTCCTTGATGATCTCGTCGAGATTATGTCCCTCGACGTATTCCATAACGATATAATGAATGTCGTCTTCCTGGCCCACATCATAAATGCTGACCACGTTCGAATGCGATAGCGAAGCCGCTGACTGTGCCTCCCGGCGGAAACGGCGAATAAATTCCTCATCGTGCACAAACTGTTGGCGCAGCACCTTAATGGCTACGTTCCTGCCCAATAAAATATCATGAGCTTTGTAAACGAGTGCCATTCCGCCGCCACCGATCCGCTCGATCACCTCATAACGACCGCCCAATTCGTGTCCGATCATGAATCCCACTCCTTTATGCTTTGCCCGGCGACTTCGTCTTGAAGTTCGAACAGGGCGACGGTAATGTTGTCATCGCCTCCGGCGAGAAGTGCCAGTTGAAGTAAACGGTCCGCTCTTTCTTCCAGCGGCAGCTCGCGGTTTCCGGATATTTGCCCGATGTGCTCGGAGCTGACCAGATCGCTTAAGCCGTCGCTGCACAAGAGCAGCACCTCTCCGGGGGAGAGGCTGATGGGATACAGGTCCACGGACACGTCGGCGTCCGTTCCAAGCGCGCGCGTAATCGCATTGCGCATCGGATGGACTTTCATATTCTCCAGGCTGATTTGTCCGCGTTTGTACAATTCATACACCAGTTTATGGTCTTCCGTTAATTGGACGACCTCGCCGCCGGCAACCTTGTAGGCCCGGCTGTCTCCGATATGTCCAATGTAGCCGGATTCCCCGCTCAGGAGCAGGGCCACGACCGTCGTTCCCATATTGTAAAATTCCTCGTGTTTGGAGGCCTCGGTATAAATCACATCATTGGCGTGCAGGATGGCGTCGCTAAGCGCGGCCTTCAGGCCTTCCGGCGAAATGCCGGATTCTAGCGAGGACAGGTCGCCCGTCATGGTTTCGACGGCCAGCCGGCTGGCCGTATCGCCTGCCTGATGCCCTCCCATGCCGTCAGCGACGATTCCGAGGGTATAGCCCTGCGGCAGCTGGCCGACCCATACCGAGTCTTCATTGACCGAGCGAACCCGGCCAACGTTACTGACATGAACAGTTTTGATCAAATTCCTCTCACCTCAACTCCATGTGCTTGGCCCGCAGCTGTCCGCAGGCAGCCGCGATATCGTGGCCCTGCTCGCGGCGGATCGTCACGTTCACGCCGCTATCGGCGAGAACCCGTTGAAACTGGAATATATCGTTACGGGACGTTCTGACATACTTCCGCTCCGGTACGTGATTGACCGGAATCAGGTTGACGTGGCACAGCATATCCTTGAGCACGTTCGCCAGCTCCTGGGCATGCTCCGGACGGTCGTTAACGCCGCCGATCAGCGCGTACTCAAACGTAATCCGCCGGCCTGTTTTGGCCAGGTAATAGCGAAGGGATTCCATCACATCCTCGAACGGATAACGGCGGTTCACGGGCATCAGCTTCGAGCGGAGCACATCGTTTGGCGCATGAATGGAAATCGCCAGATTGATCTGGGTGTCCTCGTTCGCAAATTTATAAATGTTCGGCACGATGCCGCTCGTGGAGACGGTAATATGCCGCTGCCCGATGTTCAGTCCTTTTTCATGAATCATAATACGCAGGAACTTCATCGTCGCTTCATAGTTTTCAAAAGGCTCGCCCGAGCCCATGATGACGATGCTGCTGACGCGCTCCCCTTTCTCGTCCAGAATCTTCTGGGCCTGCACCACCTGGGCCACGATCTCCCCGGCCGTCAGGTTCCGCTTCAGACCGCCCAGTGTCGAGGCGCAAAAGGTGCAGCCGATACGGCAGCCGACCTGGGTCGTGACACAGATGCTGTTGCCGTAGCTATGCTTCATGATGACCGTTTCAATCGCATGGTCGTCATGCAGGCCGAACAGAAACTTGACGGTTCCGTCCTTGGATTCCAGCTTCGTAATTTCCTGCAGCGTCACAAACTGGAACTGGTCGTCCAGCTTTTTGCGGAGCTCCTTGGAGAGGTTCGTCATTTCGTCAAAGCTGTTGACCCGTTTGACGTAGAGCCAGTCAAAAATCTGGCCGGCGCGGAACGCGGGCTCGCCGTTTTCCTTCGCCCAATCTTGCAGGTCTTCCAAATTCAAATCATATATAAAAGGTTTCATCTTCACCACACCTGTCTTTTCATTCATATGCTTATTGTTTCTCATTCTTCCTATTTTAACACAAATAAAAGTAGCGGTAAAAGAGAAAACCCGCCAAGCTCGCGCCCGGCGGGTTACAGGAAGCAGCGGCTGCCCGTGCGGGCGGTCCGCTAGTTTAGGAGAGTCTCTGAATCCGTGCAATGTAAAATCCGTCGCTATGAAAATGCTGGGGCAAAATCTGTACGCCGCCGCCCCGCGGCAGCGCCGTCCCCAGCAGCCGTTCCCAGGCAGGGGGCACATCCGGTGCTATGGCGAACTCCGGGTGGTTCCGCAGGAACCGCTCGACGTTCTCTTCGTTCTCCCGCGGCTCGATCGTACACGTGCTGTATACGAGAATGCCGCCGGGCCGGAGCAGAGCCGACACCGATTCCAGCAGCCGGTACTGCAGGGCCGCGATCTCCTCGATGTCCCCCGGGGTCTTGGCCCATTTCAGGTCCGGCTTGCGCCGGATAACGCCAAGGCCGGAGCATGGGGCATCCAGCAGAATGCGGTCGAAGGACGCCGCCGGATACCGTCCGGCCAGTTCCAGCGCATCGCCGGTTACCGGCTCGATGGCGTCCAGCCCGAGCCGCTCGGCCTGCTCGCGGATCAGCTTCTGCTTATGCTCGTGCAGATCGTTGGCGATGATCTTCCCCTCGTCCCGCATGAGCTCGGCCATATGCGCCGACTTGCCTCCGGGGGCGGCACAGCAGTCGAGCACCCTCATGCCGGGCTCGGGACCTACCGCATCCCCGACCAGCATCGAGCTCTCGTCCTGCACGGACAGCTGGCCGTCCCGGTACCAGCCGGTCAGGGCCATGTTGCCCCCGCTGCGGACGAGAATGCCTTCCGGCGTAAGCGGAGAAGGCACGGCGTCCATGCCTTTCTCCTCCATCTCGCCAAGCAGGCCGTCGCGGCTGATCATCGTCGTGTTCACCCGGACGCTGACGGCCGGAGGCTCGTTGTTCGCCCGGCAGATCGCCTCGGCCGCCTCTTCCCCGTACTGCCCGATCCAGCGCTGAACCAGCCATTCGGGATGGGAATGCTCGAGCGCGATCCGTTCGGTCGGTCCGAGACTTTCCGGCAGAACCAGCTTGTCGGGACTGCGCAGCACGTTCCGGAGCACGCCGTTTACCATGCCGGAAATACCCTGGTGGCCGCGGCGCTTGGCCAAGTTCACAGCCTCATTAACTACGGCATGGGAAGGAATGCGGTCCAGGTACATGATCTGGTACAGACTGAGCCGCAGCAGGCTTCGCACCCAGGGCTGCAGCTTGTTCACGCCTTTGCTGACAAAGCGGTTCAGGAAATAATCCAGCGTGTTCATCCGGGAGATCGGACCGTACACGAGCTCGGTCGCAAGGCCGGCATCCTCGCGGGACAGGTTCGCGCGCTGCAGCGCGGCGTTCAGCTGCAGGTTGCTGTAGGCGCCTTCCTGCTCGACGCGCGTCAGGATATCCATCGCCAGCTCGCGCGCCGAGGGCTGGCGGCCCTTCCGTTCTTGGGTTCCGCGTCCGCTCACTTCAGCACCGTCCCGGGCGTCATGCTGGTTCCCCGGATAAACTGCCCGGCATCTATCGCCTTCTTGCCGCTCGGCTGAATATCGGTCAGCCACAGGGCCCCGTCGCCGGTTTTTACTTCAATACCTTCCGGCGTAAGCTGAAGCACCGTTCCCGGAGCCGCCTCCTTGGAGGCCTTCTCTCCTTTGCGGGAGCCCCAGACCTTGAACACGTCGTCGTTCCAGAACGTAAACGCCCCGGAAAAAGGCACCAGGCCGCGAATTTGATTGTAAATATCACGCGTGGACTTGCTCCAGTCGATTTTCTCGTCTTCACGCTTCAGGTTCGGGGCGTATGTAGCCTGCGAGTCATCCTGCACCGTCACCGGGACGCCGCCTTCCAGCAGCCGCGGCATCTGCTCCTTGAGCAGCGCCGCCCCGGCGGTGCTCAGCTTCTCGAACAGCGTTCCCGAGGTATCCTCGTCGGTGATGGGTACCTCCACTTGGGCGATCATGTCGCCCGTGTCCAGCCCTTCGGCCATGTACATAAGCGTAATGCCCGTCACCGTCTCGCCATTGATGATGCAGCGCTGAATCGGCGCGCCGCCTCTGTATTTCGGCAAAAGCGAGCCGTGAACGTTGACGCAGCCCTTGGCCGGCAGATCCAGCACCGCTTTCGGCAAAATTTGCCCGTAAGCGGCCGTAACGATCAAATCGGGCTTGTAAGCCGCGAGCTCGTTTACCGCTTCGGGATTGCGCATGCGCTGCGGCTGCAGCACCGGCAGACCGTGCTCAAGCGCCACTTCCTTGACGGGCGTCGGCATCAGCACCTTCTTCCGTCCCTGCGGACGGTCCGGCTGCGTGACGACGGCCACGACGTTGTAGCCCTCCGCAAGCAGCATGCGGAGACTGGGAACGGCAAACGCGGGCGTCCCCATAAAAACGATATTCATCAGGCATTACTCCTTTCCGGCGCGTTCCGGCGTATACTCATACACTCTTTCTGCAATGTCGGTAAACAGCACGCCGTCCAAATGATCGATTTCGTGCTGGAAGCAGCGGGCCAGCAGGCCGGTTCCCGTAATCGTCACTTCCTTGCCGTTCTCATCCAGCCCTTTCACCGTAACCTGCTCGGCACGGCGCACGTCTCCGTTTAATCCGGGAATGCTCAGGCAGCCCTCCGGGCCGAACTGCTCGCCGTCCTTGGCTACGATTTCCGGGTTGACCATCTTGATCAGGCCGTGCTCATCGCCGACATCGACGACGATCAGTCTCTTCAAAATGCCGACCTGCGGCGCGGCCAGACCAACGCCCTCCGCATCGTACATCGTGTCCGCCATGTCGTTCAGCAGCTTTTTGACATTAGGGGTAACTTCTTTCACTTCTTTAGCGGTTTTATGCAAAACCTCATCCGGTTCTTTCACAATAATTCGGATCGCCATGCTGACACCTTCCTTATCGGGTTCAAATATTCATTGTTGGTTATTCATCCATGATTCCATATGATGACGGTACGCCGCTTAGGGCTGCTACATCAGCATTTGCGGGTCTACATCGATACTGATTTGAAGCTTCGGATTCTGCGCGGTATCCTCGAGCTGCTCGGCGGCTTCTCTGACCAGGCCGACAGCATCGATGGTCCCACGCCATTTTATCATACATTGAAATCTGTATCTATTTTTTATCCGGGGCACAGGAGATGCCACCGGCCCCAGCACGTCAAAAGCGTCCGAGGTCAGCCGGTCCAGGCTGCCGTACCAGCCCTTCTGCCGGGCTTTGCCCTGGAGGACGGACACCATGTTCTCCGCCATCCGGACGAGAAACGGCAGCTGCTCATGCGACAGCGTGACCAGAATCAGCCGGCAGTACGGCGGATAGTGCAGGTTCCGCCGATGCTTCAGCTCCTCCCGGACAAACGAATCGTAATCGTGCCCGCTGGCGTGAATAATCGAATAATGATCCGGCGTATAGGACTGGATCATGACTTCCCCTGGCAGCTGGTGGCGGCCGGCGCGGCCGGCGACCTGGGTCAGCAGCTGGAACGTCTTCTCCGCAGCGCGGAAATCCGGCAGGTTGAGCGCCGAATCGGCCGTAATGACGCCGACCAGCGTTACGTCCGGAAAGTCGAGCCCTTTGGCCACCATCTGGGTGCCCAGCAGCACGTCCGCTTTTTTGTCCCGGAACTGCTTCAGCAGCTTCTCGTGCGATCCCTTCTCCGTCGTGGTATCCACGTCCATCCGGATCACCCGGATCCCCGGAAACAGCTTCGCAAGCTCTTCCTCAACGCGCTGTGTACCGGTGCCGAAATAGCGGATATGCTCGCTTCCGCATTCCGGGCACACGGACGGCGCCGGCTCGGCATAGCCGCAGTAATGGCAGCGGAGGTTGTTCGATTTCTGATGATACGTCAGCGAAATGTCGCATTCGGGGCAGCCGGCAACGTAGCCGCAGCTGCGGCACATGACGAACGTGGAGTAGCCGCGCCGGTTGAGCAGCAGCACGGTCTGCTCCTTGCGTTCCAGCCGGGCCGCAACCGCCTGATGCAGCGAACGGCTGAACATGGAGCGGTTGCCTTCTTTCAATTCTTCCCGCATGTCGATGATTTGTACTCCCGGCAGCTCATTGCCGAGCGCCCGGGCTTTCATCTCGAGCAGCATTGGCGCAAACTCGTCATTTGCCTGCGATCTGGCGGCATGGTAGCTCTCAAGCGAAGGCGTCGCCGAGCCCAGAATGACCGCCGCGCCGTGCTGCATCGCCCGCTGGACGGCCACGTCCCGGGCATGGTATTTCGGGCTTTCTTCCTGCTTGTACGACGTTTCATGTTCCTCGTCCATAATGATGAGCCCGATCTTGGCAAACGGCGCGAACACCGCCGATCTGGCGCCGATGGCGACGGCCGCCCGGCCTTCGCGGATTTTACGCCATTCGTCGTAGCGCTCCCCGCCCGACAGGCGGCTGTGCATGACGGCGACCTGATCGCCGAAGCGCCCTTTGAACCGTTCCACCATCTGCGGCGTCAGCGAAATTTCTGGCACGAGCACGATAGCCTGCCGGCCCTGCTCAATGCAGCGCTGGATGCTCTGAAGGTAGATTTCGGTCTTCCCGCTGCCTGTAACCCCATGCAGCAGAAACACCCCGTGCCGCTGCGCATCGAGCACCGAGACAATACGGTCATAAGCATTCTGCTGCTCCGCGGTCAGCGGCAGCGGATCGCTTGGCTTAAACCAGCGACCCCGGTAAGGATCCCTGAACGCTTCTTTGTCCTCAATCGTAATGTAACCTTTATCCGCCAACCCTTTCACGGTCGCGGCCGATACCTGCAGCGTCGCCAGGACATCCTTCAGCGCAAGCGGAAGCATCTCTTTCATTTCCACAATAAACTGCAGCACCTCACGCTGACGCTGCGCTTTCGGCGCGAACGACGCCAGCGCGGCCTCCGCTTCGTCCGGCGTTACCGCCAGATCGACGGCTTTCAGCGTCTTGATCTGCAGCTTGTCCTTGATGGATTGGTTTTCCTGCAGTACGCCCCGGCGCAGCAGCGATTTGATCACCGGTGCGCTGTCCGGAAACTGCCGGCTCAGCTGCTTGGAGGTGACCTCACCCTTTTTTTCGACGAAATCAAGAATCGCCCGCTCGCCACCGGAAGGCTCCAGTTCCAATTCGAACAAGCCGCCGGAATACAAATCCTCAGGCTCCTTCGGCTGCGGGGGTCCGAGCGAGATAAACCGCTCGGCCTTGCCCTTGAGGGCCGTAGGCAC
This sequence comes from Paenibacillus sp. PSB04, assembly GCF_025809195.1. Lineage (NCBI taxonomy): Bacteria > Bacillati > Bacillota > Bacilli > Caryophanales > Paenibacillaceae > Paenibacillus > Paenibacillus sp. PSB04. Next base: position 3,803,058 of record NZ_CP081301.1, on the reverse strand, counting down.
CATGACCTGAAGCGCCGTAATCATCCGGCAGGCATACCTGCGGCTCATCCACCCGGCCAGTTCAACCAGCTCTTCAGACAGTGGCGGAATGACGTCAAGCACTTCCTGGATGGCCTTAAGCTTCATGCCGGCAGCCGCCGGCTCCGGTTCAAGGCCGACCACAAATCCCTGGACCGTGCGGTGGCCGAACGGCACACCGACCCGGCTTCCCACCTCGATCCATGCCCGCATGGATTCGGGAATGAGATAGTCAAAGGGACGGTCGGTATCACGCACCGGGACGTCGACGATCACCTTTGCCACACGCATCTCCATCAGGACAAAGCCCCGTTCATCCGGGCCGCAGCGATCGTCAGCAGGCGCCGGGCCACTTCGTCCTTGGTCATTACGGGCATTTGTTCGACCAGTCCGCCGGCATCGTACACCTGAACGATGTTGGTATCGGATCTGAAGCCGGCTCCCTCCGCCGTTACGTCATTGGCCACGATCAGATCGGCGTTTTTCCGTTTCAGCTTATCCTGGGCATATTTCTCCACATCATTCGTCTCAGCTGCGAATCCGATCAAAAACTGCTTTGTCTTCGTCTTGCCGAGCTCCTCCAGAATATCCACCGTTTTGACGAGCTCGAGCGTCATCGTATCCCCCGACTTTTTCATTTTGCTTGCGGCCGTCACCTTCGGACGGTAATCCGCGACAGCCGCCGCCTTGATGACCAGGTCGCTGTCCTCCCAATGTTCCAGCACCGCCCGGTACATATCCTCGGCGGACTGGACTTTCACCGCGTCCACGTCCGGAGGGGGCTCAACGTCCGTATGGCCGTAAACGACATGCACCTCCGCGCCCATATCTTTGGCAGCCTTGGCAATGGCAAACCCCATTTTCCCGGAAGAATCATTGGTGATGTAACGCACCGGGTCGATCCGTTCAACCGTTCCGCCCGAGGTGACGATGACCTTTTTCCCGCGGAGCAGACCCTGCCCTTGTACGGATTCATTGCGAGACGCAAAAAAGCGCTCCACCACCTGGACGATCGTTTCCGGCTCCTCCAGCCGTCCCTTGCCCACATAGCCGCAGGCAAGCAGTCCTTCGCCGGGTTCGATCATCATCACGCCCCGGGACTCGAGCAGCCGCATGTTGGCCTGAACGGCCGGATGGGCATACATATGCACGTTCATGGCCGGTGCGATCATGACCGGCGCCTCGGTGGCGAGCAGCGTCGTCGACAGCATGTCGTCCGCCAGACCATGGGCCATTTTTGCGATCATATTGGCTGTAGCCGGTGCGATGAGAACGAGGTCGGCCTCATCGGCCAAATGGATATGGGAGACAACGGATGGATCGCGCTCATCGAACGTGTCGCTGTATACCGGATTTTTGGACAGACTCTGAAAGGTCAGCTCCGTAATAAACTGCTTCGCCGATTCCGTCATGATCACGTGGACATCTGCGCCTTTTTGCACCAGCTTGCTGCACAGACTGGCCGCCTTGAACGCCGCGATTCCACCCGTCACGCCGAGCACGATGGTTTTGCCGGTTAACATACGATTTCCCCGCTTTCCGTTTCATTTAGATAGAGAAAAAAATACAACCTTGCGGTTGTATCTGGAAGACGTCTATACGCTCTTGCTGCAAACTTAATATGAGTTCTTGTTAAGACCTGCCGCATAACAGCAGAAAAAGCCCCGTCCCGGGAAGAACAGGCTTACGCCTTATTCTCATCCCGTTCGGCGACCGGTTCCGGAATCACCCGAATCATATCCCCATAAATTTCCTCAAGCGCCACGCCCACGTATTTGTGGGATCTTGGATGCTTCAGGTCGGTCTTTGCGCCCTCGCGCAGCTGTCTCGCACGGCGGGAGGCCGCGACGACCAGCGAGTATTTACTGTCGACTTTATTCATCATTTCATCAATCGATGGGTACAACACTTGGCGACACCTCTTTTATTATTCTCAAATGGCTGCTGTCTTCGTTTATTTCTTGATTTTACAATGTTCGGCGATAATAATCGATTCTATTCGTTTGCAGGCGCAATCAATCTGATCGTTAACCACCGCATAGTCATAATGCTGCATCAAATTGATTTCGTCAACCGCCACCGTCATGCGGTGGTCGATCGTCGCCTGGTTCTCCGTACCGCGCCCGATGATCCGGTCCTTGAGTTCGTCCAAAGAAGGCGGCAGCAGGAAAATGAATACCCCCTCGGGAAACTTCTGTTTGACTTGAAGGGCACCCTGTACCTCAATTTCCAGAATAATATCGTTTCCGCTCTCCAGCGTCTTCTCTACGAAATCGCGCGGCGTTCCGTAATAGTTCCCCACGTACTCGGCATACTCCAGGAGCTGGTCATTCTGCATCATATCCAGAAACTCGTCACGGGTTTTGAAAAAATAATTGACCCCGTTCACTTCTCCCTGGCGCGGACTCCGTGTCGTCGCCGATACCGAATAGACCAAATCCGGCAGCTTCCCGCGCAGCGCGCTGCACACGGTTCCTTTACCGACCCCGGAAGGCCCTGACAATACAAACAATATTCCTTTTGACATATTACTCCCCATCTTGTTATTCGTCATTATCGTCATCTTTGCTGGACAGGCGATGAGCCACCGTCTCCGGCTGCACCGCCGACAGGATGACATGGTCGCTGTCCGTAATGATTACGGCGCGCGTCCTGCGCCCATAGGTCGCATCGATCAGCATGTGGCGATCTCTTGCTTCCTGAATAATCCGCTTAATAGGCGCTGATTCGGGGCTTACAATCGAAATGATACGGTTAGCCGATACAATATTCCCGAAGCCGATGTTAATGAGTTTGATTGCCATATTCAGGTTCTTCCCCCTATTCATTTGACTCTCTCCTGTTTTCTGTCGAAATTGTGCCTTACTCTATATTGGCCAGTTGCTCTCTAATTTTTTCCAGCTCCGCTTTCATTTCGACAACACGGTTTACCAGAGTCAGATGATTGGCCTTGGATCCAATCGTATTGACTTCCCTGTTCATTTCCTGAATCAGAAAATCGAGTTTTCTTCCGACCGGTTCATCCGCACGAAGTAATCCTTTGCATTGCTCAAAATGGCTGTGCAGACGTATCAATTCCTCATCGATATTGCAGCGGTCTGCAAAAATAGCAATTTCCATGCCAAATTTATGTTCATCAAAAGCAAACGAACCGTCATTCAGTTCAGCCAGCCTTTGTCTGAGCTTATTGCGGTATTCTTCGACTACGCTGGGTGCGAGCTGTACCATTTCTCCGTGAAGCTTCTCCAGCCGGTTCAGGCGCTGCTCCACATCACGGGCAAGGAAGCTTCCTTCGGAAGTCCTCATCGCGACGAGTCCTTCCATGGCCTTTACAAGACCTTCTTCAAGCACGCGTCCCCACTCTTCAGGCTCCGAATCCTGGTTTGTCCCGACTTCCTCGGGTGTGAGAAAGACGCCCGGCAGGGACAGCAGGTCTCTTACCGTCAGTTCGCCGTTCAGGCCATGCCTCTCGGATACCTCACGCGCCGCCTCCATATAAGTATTGACGGCTTTATGATTTAACAAAACAGGCGGAGCGGTATTCTCTTCCGCCTCCTTGTTAATAAAGACATCGATCCGGCCGCGCTTGACAAACCGCTGTACCGTTCTTCTCAAAGGGTCCTCAAAGCGTGTCCATTCACGCGGCAGGCGTATGACCACTTCGCAGTATCGGTGGTTCACGGATTTCACTTCAATTTCCACTTTATACCCTCCGAAATGAAGGGCGGATTGACCGTAACCGGTCATGCTGAAAGACATCGGCACCACATCCATTACACTATTGTAATTGATAACTATCTGTGAAACAAGGGGGACTGCCGGCGTCCGGATTTCTCCCACACATGGCTGATGAGCTGGGCGCTCATCTCATACAGCATAAACGGCGTCATTAAGTAAATTCCGTTAAAATGCTCCATCGCCACGTCGAGCAGCTCTTTGGCAATGGCAACCCCCATGGCTCTTCCTTCTTCGCCTTCCAGGCCGCTCATCCGGCGGCGCACATCGTCCGAGAGCTGAATTCCCGGCACCTCGTTGTGCAGGTATTCCGCGTTGCGCCCGCTCGCCAGCGGCATGATGCCGAGGAAGATCGGAATGTCGAGATGGCTCGTCGCTTCCTTCAGCGCGCGGATCAGCTCCGGATCGTACACCGGCTGGGTCATAATATAATCGGCGCCGGCAGCGATTTTGCGTTCCAATCGCAGCACGGCTTTATCGAGATGCTTCCCGTGAGGGTTAAACGCCGCGCCGACGACGAAGTTCGCCTTTTGCTTGAGCGGCTTGCCGGAGAAGGCGATTCCCTCATTTAACTGCTTGATCATTCGTATAATCTCAAAAGAAGTCAAATCGTATACGGAACTCGATCCCGGCAAATCCCCGAAGCGTGCGGGGTCGCCCGTGACAGCCAGCACGTGATCGATGCCAAGGGCGTCAAAGCCCATAAGGTGCGACTGCGTTCCGATCAGGTTGCGGTCCCGGCAGGCGATGTGCACCAGCGGGCGCAAACCGGTCTGCGCCTGCACCAGATGGCCGAGAGCCATATTGCTCATCCGCGTAACCGCAAGCGAGTTGTCGGCGAGGGTCAGCGCGTCCGCCCCGGCATCCTTCAGCACCTGCGCCCCCTTCATAAATTTGGCGATATCCAAATCGCGCGGAGGGTCCAGCTCCACGATGACGGTGTGACGCTCTTTGACGAGGTCGACCAGGTTCGGGCTGCCGCCTTTGCCTTCACCGCCGCCGTCTGGGGCGAGATGTTCATGAATTTCGATCGGGGCAGGGGCGATGTCAATCGGCCCGTACGTAATCGGCTGCGGCTCGTAGCCCTGAAGCGCGGACGAAATCGCCGCGATATGCGCGGGCGTCGTCCCGCAGCAGCCGCCGATGATCCGAGAGCCGAGATCGGCGAATTTCACCGCCATCTGGCCGAAATAATCCGGCTTGGCCCCGTACTGATATTCCCCATCCACATAATCGGCGACCCCGGCATTCGGATACACCGACATCGGCACGGACAAGTGGCCGCCGAGGGTCTTCATCGCGCTCATGATGCCGTTAGGGCCCGTGCGGCAGTTGAAGCCGATCACGTCCGCGCCCTGCTGCTGCATCATCCGGAACGCTTCCGGCATCGTATAGCCGTCCAAGGTCCGGGCTACGTCCTCAACCGCGAACTGGCAGATGACCGGCAGCGGGCTGAGCTTGCGCACGATAGACAAGGCCAGATACAGTTCTTCCACATCGTAGAAGGTTTCGAGCAGGATGCCGTCCACTCCTTCTTGCAGAAGGGCCTGAATCTGCTGCTCGAAATATTTCTTAAGCTCGGCCGTCGAGACGTTGGTCCGTTTGCCGCCGCGGATGGAACCGATGGCTCCGACCACATAGCCGGCGGTTCCCGCTACTTCCCGTGCAATCCGGACACCCGCCCGGTTGATATCCTCCACCTTCGACTCCAGCCCGTATTTGGACAGCTTGTCGAAGTTGGCCGAAAACGTATTGGTCTCAATGATTTGAGCCCCGGCTTCCACATAACGCCGGTGAACATCTTTGATGACCTCCGGTGAGGTCAGGTTCAGTTCTTCATAGGAAATTCCCACAGGAAAGCCCATTTGATATAGAAAAGTGCCCATCGCTCCGTCGCCGATCAGCACCTGTTGATCCCACGCTTGACGCAAATCCGGTTTCATGTTGGCTCCTCCACCCCGAAAAAGTAGTTTCACATTAATGTATCATAAATCGGCGCCCAAGATAAGTCATAGAATCCTCCAGTTATTTTACTAGAGTCGGATTTGGACGATCTGCACCCCCGAGAAGCAGGAAAGCCCGGCGGATCGTATCCGCCGATACGCTCCCCGGGCTATTAAGGTGTTAACGCAGGTTTTTCAAAAGTCCGGGCGATTAAACGTCCTGGACGCTTCCCGTATACACGACAGCCGCAGGGCCTGTCATATAGACGTGGTTGTCTTTCTCGCTCCACTCGATGAACAGGTCTCCGCCTTTCAGCCGGATCGATGCCGACCGGTCGGTCAAACCGTTCAGCACGGAGGATACGAGGGTTGCACACGCCCCGGTTCCGCAGGCCAGCGTCGGACCGGCGCCGCGCTCCCAGACGCGCATGTCCACGGTACCGCGGTCCTTCACGGTCGCGAACTCGACGTTCACCTTTTTCGGGAATACCGGGTGCACTTCCAGCTTTGGTCCCCAGGTGGCGAGGTCGAAGTTCACCGCGTCGTCCACGTAAATGACGCAGTGCGGATTGCCCATCGACACGGCCGTAAACCGGAACTGCCGGCCGTCAGCCTCGATCGGCGCATCCACGACCGGGTTCGCGTCAATCGTCGTCGGTACGCTCAATCCGTCGAGCACGGGCTCGCCCATATCCACCGTGACGGTGGCGGCCAGGCCGTTGTCCACGTGGATCGTTACCGGCTGCACGCCGGCTCCAAGCGTTTCGATCGTAATTTGCTCACTGCTGACATAGCCGTGGTCGTACACGTATTTTGCCACGCAGCGGATGGCGTTGCCGCACTGCTCCGCTTCCGAGCCGTCCGAGTTGATAATGCGCATGCGGAAATCCGCCTTCTCCGACGGCAAAATATATACCAGTCCGTCCGCTCCGATGCCGAAATAGCGGTCGCACCATTTCAAGGCGAGCTCTGCCGCGTTGTCCGGCAGAGCCTTCTCGCCGTAGATAACGATAAAGTCGTTCCCGAGTCCGTGCATTTTTGTAAATTCCATGGATGGTGCCACTCCTTTGTTATGCTAGCTTTTACTGTCCACTAGCATACCTCAAAGGAACGGGCCGTGCTATTGACTTTATGCAGAAATGTTTGTACTTTTCGCCACGAGGCGGCCGCTTCCCCGCCGCTTGTTGCGTCTTCCGCCCCATACGCTGCCGATGCCCATCAGGAAGGTCGGCACGCCGGCGCCGACGATCGTAATGCACCATTCGCGGAAGCCGAGCGGCACGGTTTTAAAGATCGGCTGCAGCGGCTCGATGTACATGACGCCGAGCATGAGCAGGACCGAGGACAGCACCGCCAGCACCAGGTACTTGTTTTGCAGCGGGTTGCGGTGGAAGATCGATCTGGAGCTCCGGCAGTCGAACACGTGGATGAGCTGGGCCATAACGAGCGTGGCGAAAGCTACCGATTGGGCTTTGGTGACCTGAGCGGCGTTGTGCGGATCCACGCGGAGAGTGAGCCAGAACGCGCCGAGCGTGCACAGACCGATCAGGAAGCCGCGGCTGATGATCTTCCATCCCAGCCGGCGGGCGAATATATTTTCTTTGGCCCCGCGCGGCTTGTGCTCCATGAGGTCCTTCTCCGGCTGATCCACGCCCAGAGCCATCGCCGGCAGGCCGTCGGTCACGAGGTTGACCCACAAAATCTGGATCGGCAGCAGCGGCAGCGGCAGGGCGAGCATCATCGCAAAGAACATCGTCAAGATTTCGCCGACGTTCGATGCAAGCAAATACCGGATGAATTTGCGGATATTCTCATAGATGCTCCGGCCTTCCTCGATTGCCGCCACGATCGTCGAGAAGTTGTCGTCGCTCAGGATGAGCGCCGATGCTTCCTTGGTGACGTCGGTACCGGTAATACCCATGGCAATGCCGATGTCGGCCGCCTTGATGGCTGGCGCATCGTTGACGCCGTCGCCGGTCATGGCGACGACATGGCCTTTGCGCTGCAGCGATTTGACGATGCGCAGCTTATGCTCAGGTGATACGCGCGAGTACACGTACACGTTGTCGACCTTCGCATCGAGCTCCTGGTCGTCGATCTGCGACAGCTCCTGGCCGGACATGGCTTCGCCTCCGCGCGGCATAATGCCGAGCTGCTGGGCGATCGCCTCAGCGGTCGTTCCGTGGTCGCCGGTGATCATCACCGTCTTGATGCCAGCGCGGCGGCAGGTGCTGATCGCATCGCGCACTTCGCGGCGCGGCGGATCGATCATGCCGGCGAGGCCGACGAAGACGAGCTGGCTCTCGGCGTCCGCTTCGCTGTCCAGAGAATCATGCGGGCGCAGGTCGCGGTATGCCGTCCCCAGCACGCGAAGCGCGGAGGAAGCCATCTCTTCGTTGGCGGCAAGCACCTTCTGCCGGAGCGTGCCGGTAAACGGCACGACGTTGCCTTCCCACAATATATAAGTGCACTGGTTCAACAGCACGTCAGGCGCGCCCTTAGTGCATAAAATTTTACCGCCCTGGTGGCTCACCACGACCGACATCAGCTTCCGTTCGGAATCAAACGGAAATTCCTTATCCCGCTGATACAGTGCCGACAAGGACTGCGTCGTCATCCCCATTTTGGAAGCGAGGGTAATGAGCGCCCCTTCGGTCGGATCCCCTTTCAGCTCCCATACCGGGCCTTGAGGCTCCTCCCTGCCTTTGCGCTTGCCGTGCGACTCCGGAGCCGCCGTTTCGTAAATTTCCGCGTTGTTGCACAGCGCGCTGATCTGGAGCAGCCTGCGCAGCCCCTGGTCGTTCTTCACGTCGACCGGCTTCTTCTCTTCGAGGATTTGTCCGGTTGGCGCATAACCGTCGCCGGTGACCTCCAGGCTTCTTCCCCCGACCCATACGCGAGTAACGGTCATTTTGTTCTGCGTCAGCGTTCCGGTTTTATCGGAGCAGATAACCGATGCGCAGCCCAGCGTTTCGACCGACGGCAGCTTGCGCACGATCGCTTTCCGCTTGATCATCCGCTGCACGCCGAGCGCCAGCGCCACGGTCACGATGGCAGGCAGTCCTTCGGGAATCGCCGCTACGGCCAGGCTGACGCCGGCCAGGAACATGCCGACGGCAGGCTGTCCATGCAAAATTCCGGCAACGACGACCATGACCGTAAGCCCCAGCGACAGGATGATGAGCATTTTGCCGAGCTGCTCCAAGCGGTGCTGAAGCGGCGTTTCCTGCGAGTCTGTATTCTGGATCAGATCGGCGATTTTCCCCATTTCCGTATCCATGCCGGTGCGTACGACAACGCCTTTGGCGGTCCCCCGCGTCATCATGGTTCCCATGAAGCCGGTGTTCTTCTGATCGCCAAGGGGCACGTCCGCTTCTTGAATAGGCTTGGCATGCTTGCCTACCGGCACCGATTCCCCGGTCAGCGCGGATTCTTCAATATAACAGCTGCTCGTTTCCAGCCAGCGGACATCGGCGGGCACACGGTCTCCGCTTTCCAGCAGAACGACGTCCCCGGGAACGAGCATTTTAGCCGGCACCTGAACTACCTTGCCTCCCCGAAGCACCTTCGCTCCCGGAGCGGACAGCTGCTTCAGCGCGCGCAGGGAGCGCTCCGCCTTGAACTCCTGGATGAAGCCGAGGACCCCGTTCAGCAAAATGATGGCGATAATGGTGATGGCGTCCAGGTATTCGCCGAGGAGGCCCGAAACCAGCGTTGCCCCCATCAGCACCAGCACCATGAAATCTTTAAATTGGTTCAAAAATAAGGCCAACGGAGAAATACGCTTTCCTTCCGAAAGCTCGTTCCATCCGTTTTTCTTCCGTCTTTCCTCCGCCTCTTCTTCCGAAAGGCCCTGATGCGGGTGAACGCCGAGGACATGCTGCAGTTCTTCCGCGTCCAACTGATGCCATTTTTTTTGTTCCATAGCTTCCCTTTCCCTCCCGGTCTTTGTGCGCTGCGGGTGTTCAACAGCTTTTCCACCTGTTCTATCGTAAATGTATTCGGACAGGGCCTAAAATATCACAAGCCTGGCCTCTTAAGTTTTTGGCCAAACTATGGCATCATAGTATGGAGGCAATCGTAACCAAGTACAGCGTAAAGATGGGAGATACACTATGGCATTAGATGGAATCGTAACGCGGGCCCTTGTCCATGAGCTGCAAGGCATTCAGGGCGCCCGGATCAGTAAAATATACCAGCCCAACGATCACGACCTGCTCTTTCACCTCCGGACCCGGGAGGGCAACGCCAAGCTGCTGCTGTCGGCCAACCCGACGTATCCACGGGTGCACTTCACCGAGCGAAGCTTTCTGAATCCGCAGGAGGCGCCGATGTTCTGCATGCTGCTGCGCAAGCACTGCGAAGGAGGCATCATCGAAGACATCCGGCAGGTTGGAATGGAGCGGATCATTCATATTACGGTCAGACAGCGGGATGAGCTGGGGGACATCTCTTCAAAGCAGCTCATCATCGAATTGATGGGCCGGCACAGCAACATTATTTTGTCAGACCCTTCGAGCGGGACGATCCTGGACGGCATCCACCATGTCACCCCGAGCATCAGCAGCTACCGGGTCGTCATGCCGGGCTTTTCCTATACGGAGCCTCCGCAGCAGCATAAGCTGAATCCGCTTGAGGTTACAGGAGAACTATTTGCACAAAAATATACCGAGGAAGCGGATGCCGAACCGATTTCGTGGATCGTGAATACGTTCAGCGGCGTAAGCCCGCTGGTTGCGCAGGAGATCGTGCACCGCGCCGGCCTTCAGTCCTATTCGGAAGAAGGGCCCGAAGCTGGCGAAGCACGCCGAAGCGCCCTATGGAACGCCTTTACCGGGCTGATGGACAGCGTCAGACAGCAGGCGTACCAGCCGATGTCAGGGGCGAACGCCAAGGGGAAAATGGTTTTTTCCGCCGTCGAGCTGACGATGATCCAGGAAGAGGTCAAACGCTATGAATCCATCAGCACATGCATGGAGGATTATTACGGTGAAAAAGCCGAGCGCGACACCGTCAAGCAAAAAACGAGCGATCTGCTGCGTTTCCTGCACAATGAGCGCGCCAAAAACATTAAAAAGCTGGACCACCTGCACGCCGATCTGGAGGAAGCCGCCGATGCGGACCAGTACCGGATTTACGGCGAGCTGCTGTTTGCCTCCCTGCACACGATTGCAAAGGGGGACAAGGAGGCGGTGCTGACCAATTTCTATGACGAGGACCAGAAGGACGTGACGATTCCGCTGGACCCGCTGCTCAGCCCTTCCGATAACGCCCAGCGGTATTTCAAGAAATATAATAAGTACAAAAACAGTCTGGCCGTCATCGACGAGCAGCTTGCTATAACAAAGGAAGAGATCCGCTACATGGACGACCTGCTCCAGCAGCTGGCCCATGCATCCATGAACGATATCGACGAAATCCGCGAGGAGCTCGTTCAGCAGGGATATCTCCGCGACCGCAGCAAAAAAACGCGCAAAAAGAAGAAAAACGACCGCCCTACGCTGCATGTGTTCACATCATCCGAGGGCATCGAAATTTACGTAGGCAAAAACAACCTGCAGAACGAATACGTGACCAACAAGCTGGCCAGCGGCAATGATACGTGGCTGCATACCAAGGATATCCCCGGGTCCCACGTCGTCATCCGCAGCAGCCAGTTCGGGGACCAGACCCTGGAGGAAGCCGCCCAACTGGCCGCCTACTTCAGCCAGGCCAAGGAATCCAGCAGCGTGCCGGTCGACTGCACCCTGATCCGCCATGTGCATAAGCCGAGCGGCTCCAAACCGGGCTTTGTCATTTATGATCACCAGCGGACACTGATCGTCACGCCTGACGAGGAATTGATCAAGTCGCTTCCGAGCGTCATTAAATAATCATACAAAGCTTTAGATTACTAAATATAGAAAGAAGACGGTTGAGCCGTGCTCAATGAACGTCCGTAAGCTTCAGCACCCATAATAGAAAAGGCTATATCCTCCGTTCCTAAGAGCGGGTGGGATACAGCCTTTTTTGATGTCTTCCTGATTTATTGTCCCGTTTATTTCTCCCGGATTTCCCGGTTTAAGCGCTCGATGATGTCCGGCAGCTGCTGCATGCCAAGATCCCCTTCGCCCCGTTTGCGGACCGCCGCTGCACCCGCCTCCTGCTCGCTCTTGCCGACGACGAGCACGTACGGCACTTTTTCCAGCTCGGCTTCGCGGATTTTATAGCCCAGCTTCTCGTTTTTGGCACTGACCTCAACCCGGAAGCCCTCTTTCGCAAGCGACTGCTTAACCTGATAAGCATAATCCAGATCGTGCTCGGATACCGGGACGACCTTGGCCTGGACCGGTGCCAGCCACAGCGGAAAAGCTCCCGAGTAATGCTCCGTCAGAATGCCGATGAAACGGTCGATGGAGCCGTAGACGGCGCGGTGAATGATGACCGGGCGATGCTTCTGGTTGTATTCACCGACATAGCTGAGACCAAACTTCTCCGGCATTTGAAAATCGAGCTGGATCGTCCCGCACTGCCAGCTGCGCTTCAGGGCATCGAGAATATGAAAATCGATTTTCGGACCGTAGAAAGCTCCGTCCCCCTCGTTCAGGCGGTAATCGATCCCCCGCCGCTCCAGCACGCTGCGCAGCGACTGCTCGGCCTGCTCCCACAGCTCATCCGAGCCCATGGAATCCTCCGGCCGAGTCGATAGTTCGATCCGGTATGAGAAGCCGAATATGGCGTACATGTGGTCGATCAGGTCGATGACGCCGGCGATTTCCTCCTCGATTTGGTCAGGTCTGACAAAGAGGTGTGCGTCATCCTGGCAAAACGTCCGCACACGCATCATGCCGCTCAGCGCGCCCGAATACTCGTGGCGGTGAACCTGTCCGAACTCGGCCAGCCGGATCGGCAGCTCGCGGTAGGAGCGAAGGCCGCTTTTGAAAATCAGCATATGCCCCGGGCAGTTCATCGGCTTCAGCGCATATTCCGTCTCGTCCACCTGGGTAAAATACATGTTGTCTTTGTAGTGATCCCAATGCCCGGATTCCTCCCACATCCGCTTGTTCATCATAAGCGGGGTGCGGACCTCTTCATATCCTCTAGCGGCGTTCAGCTCCCGCTCCAGCTTCTCCAGCTCGTTGCGGATGGTCATGCCTTTAGGGAGGTAAAACGGCATGCCCGGCGCTTCCTCCGAAAACAGGAACAATCCCTGCTCCTTGCCCAGCTTGCGATGGTCGCGCTTCTTCGCTTCCTCGAGCATGTGAAGATGCTCGTCAAGCTGCGCCTTCTTAGGGAAGGCGGTACCGTAAATCCGCTGCAGCATCTTGTTGTCCGAGCTCCCGCGCCAATAGGCTCCGGCTACGCTCAGCAGCTTGAACGCTTTGATTTTACCCGTGGAAGGAAGGTGCGGTCCTCGGCACAGGTCCACGAACTCTCCCTGCTCGTAAATCGAAATTTCGGCGTCCTCGGGCAGGTCCCGAATAAGCTCAAGCTTCAGCGGCTCCTGCAGCTGCTCGAACAGGTCCAGTGCTTCCTTCCGGCTCACCGCCTTCCGCCGGATCGGCAGATCCTCTTCCGCGATCCGCTTCATTTCCCGTTCGATCCGGGATAAATCATCGCTCGTCAGCGGGCTTGGAAGATCCATGTCGTAATAAAATCCGTCCTCGATGACCGGCCCGATCCCCAGCTTGACGGAAGATGCTCCGAATAAACGCTTCACAGCCTGCGCCAATAAATGCGCTGTGCTGTGCCGGTACACCTCGATCCCTTCCGGACTGTCCACCGTCACGATTTCAATGCTGCTGTCCTGCTCAACCGGCGTACTGAGATCCACCAGGATCCCGTCAATTTTGCCTGCTGCGGCATTTTTCACGAGGCTGCTGCTGATCGATTCAGCGATGCTCTCCAGCCGGACACCTTGCTCGAATGCTCTTACCGAGCCGTCCGGCAGCTTGACTTGTATTTCCTTGTTCATGTTCTTCCCTCCGTCAAATTCGGTCTATTTGGTGAACGCAAAAAAACGCATCTCATCCCAAGGGACGAGTGCGTTCAGCTCGTGGTTCCACCCTAATTCGACCTGCATCCGACGGTTCATCCGAACACGTACATATGCAAAGCCCTTATTAAGCATCCGATATCGGGGACTAACCGGTTCCTTCTACTGCCGCCGCTTGGACAGCGGGTTCAAAGGGACAGCTGCAAAGGGGTAATTTCTGAACCGGTGTCAGGAGAAGCTTGCACCACTCACTTCTCTCTCTGGGCAGTCCTGGATCGAAATCATGTCTTTGGTCATCGCCTTACTGTTTGTGCTTGTTGCTTGGTTCAACATTATAGTACGGCCGGCAAGCCCGGCGCAAGCCCCATTTTCCAATTTTGCAAAAAAAGGTTACGACTCGCCCGGGCCCCCATAACTATTTTGTTCCCCGCTGAAGCTGTTCCAATACGGTCACCGGGATCGTACGGCTGCCGATATCGCCATGGAAGACGACGCCCTGCCGTTCCCCGTGAAAATCGGAGCCCGCCGTGACGATCAGCCCATGCTCATCAGCCATTCTCAGGTACCGCTTCTCATCGGCCGGGCCGTGGTCGGAATGGTAGACTTCGATTCCGGCAGGTTTCGCTTCCCTAACAATCCGCTCCACCAGCGCGTCGTCGCCGTAGATCCCCGGATGGGCCAGCACAGGCGTTCCGCCAGCTTCCCGGATCCAGGCGCAGGCATCCGCGGGTGTGATCCGCGGAACGGATACGTAGGCAGGCGCATCCTCGCCCAAAAAGCGGTTAAAGGCGTCACGCATGTCAGAGGCATAGCCCTTCTTGACCAATACATCGGCCATATGCGGCCGCCCGACGCTTTCATCCGGCTTCAGCTCGCGCCCAAGCCCGGCAATGACCTCCTCGAGCGTGATGGAAATTCCAAGCTGCTGCAGCTTGGCGATCATTTGATCGTTACGCCGTTCCCGGGTCTGTCTCAGCTCGGCGAGACGGTTCAAAAACGGCTCATGTGTTATGTCGATGTAATAGCCCAGGACGTGTATATCCTTGCCGCCGGCACGGGTGCTGATTTCGACGCCGGGAACGACGGTGATGCCGAGCCGCTGCCCGGCTTCCAGTGCTTCCGGAATGCCTCCCACGGTGTCATGGTCGGTAATCGCCACGGCTGCTAGCCCTTTCTCATGAGCTATCCGAACGTTCTCTGCGGGTGGCTGCATACCGTCGGAAGCCGTCGTATGCGTATGCAGGTCACCGCATTTCTGATCTGTGGACATGTCCATTCCTCCTTCACTCAATCAGCGTCTTACGCTGCGAAATATTCCTTTAACTGTCGGCTTGGCCCTATTCCCCCTGCTGCTCCTGCTGCTGTTTGAGAAAATTCAGAAAGGTCACGGCAGACAGCGGAAGCAGGGTGGATTTCAAATGAATGGCATAAAACTGCCGCTTAAATTCGGCGTCCCGGATCGGAATGATGGTCACCAGGTTCAGTGCGGTTTCATGCTTAACCGAGGCCGGCGACAGCATCGTAATGCCGAAACCGGCCTCGACGGCGGATTTCACCGCTCCCGTGCTGCCAAGCTCCATCGCGGTCTGCAGGCTTTGCGGATCGATCCCCTTGTGGATCAGCACACTTTCCATCACCTGGCGCGTGCCCGACCCTTTTTCCCGCAGCACAAACGGATAGGCAAGCACTTCCTCCAGCTCAACCGATTCCCGTTCCGCCAAGGGATGGCCGATGGGGACGATCAGCTTCAGCTCGTCCTGCATGACGGGATCGATGACCATATCCGGATGGTGGATCGTCGCCTCGATCAGGCCGAAATTCAGCTGATGCTTCGTAATCTCTTCGATGATCTGTGTGGTGTTCATCACTTTCATCATAATGCTGATGTGCGGATACTGCTGTCCAAACGGACCGAGCAGCCGCGGCAGGAAGTATTCGCCGATCGTGAGGCTGGAGCCGAGCTGAAGCCGGTCCTGCAGCATATGGGTATGCGATGCCATCGCATTGTCCGTTTCCTTGACCAGGGCGATGCTCTTTGCCGCATACGGCAAAAGGGTGATCCCCGCTTCGGTCAGCTCGATCTTCTTGGTGGAGCGGATCAGCAGGCGCGTCCCGAAATATTCCTCCAGGGACTGAATCTGCATCGTAACGGCCGGCTGGGTCATGTGCAGCGCGCTCGCCGCCGCCGAGAAGCTCCCACGTTCCGCCACGGTATAAAAAATGTGGAGCTGGTGAAAATTCATGGCATGCTCTCCCCCTCGTCGTTCTTATATTGTATCCGATTCGGCCGTGAACCACCAACGCCGTTTAACATTTCAGCGGCAGATAAAGACGGCGAAACCCGGCACATGAATCAACAAAAATGAGCATGGCTTCCCGGAGGGGAATCCATGCTCACGCTTACAAAACGCGGTTATTTCCGCTTGCGAGTATTTTTAATCAACGTCATTCTCCGCGAATGGCGCAGCCAGGAATAATAAGACTTCAGGTCCCTCAGCTCGATCGTCTCCGACATTTTGCCAAGGAACGTCACGATAATCATTTTGTGCAGCGGATTTCCGCTGATGTCGGTTTCCCCTTCGATCTCCGCAAATTCCGCGACGACGACAAGATCCTCGTCAATCAGGTAAACGTCCTTCTCATTCCGGTAGTAGGGAGCGATCCGGCCCTGCTTCAGGCACTCCCACATCCATGCGGCTATATCATCTATACTATGGATATCACTATGAATCCGGTCGTTGTACCTTGTCTTCGCATGATGGGTAATGACGATGTCGGCCACCCGCTTATCCCCTAAGGTCACAAAAAAAGGTTCATAGGTGCTCCATCTTTCCATTCCTTTGTCGCGCATGGACTATCACTCTCCACTACATAGGACTTTGTATCTATGTATTTATGCCTATTATATTACATCATTACCACGTTCTTCACAAGCTCCAAACTACGTATCCCGGCATATTTTCATATACATAAAAGAGGACCGGCACATCTAGGCAGTCTGTATCCGTGCAAATCGGATATTTACTTGATGGATGCACAGGCTTTGCCGGCGCTGAAGCCGGAAGCCATGATCTAAAAAAAGAAGCAGCCGAATTCGGCTGCTTCCTGACCATACGATTACTTTCCAGGTGGGATTGAAACTGATGACAGGCAGATGAACCTCCTACTATAAGCCATAAAATCTGGTCTTATCCGTTACGTCGCTCGAATATTCCGTTTTGATCTCGTTGCGGTAGGAGCGTTCGATTTTACGCACATAGGAAAGGCGCCGGATATTTTTGGCTACTTCCTCAGCCCGGTCCGCATTCACGTACATGACGACATAGTGCATCCGGCGAGATATATAGTGAACGGTCCCGTACTTCTCCAAATTCCGCGCTGCCTTGATATCGCTAACCCAAATGATATACCCCGTCCGTTCTGCAAACATGATTTCCCACCTCACTTATACTGGCTCTCTATATTTTACCCGCCGCAGGAGCATTTGCCCCCGCCGCCGCATCCTTTCAGATGCGAATCGTTGCCCGGCACCTTGATCGTATCCGATACGGAATAAGCGATCATTTCGGACATTTGGTGCAGCATGTCATCCAAGTTCTGCTCGGCCAGCTTGAAGCGTCTCACTTCCTCGAACTGCTCCAGCTGCTGCTCTACTGCCTTGACCTCATCCTTGGCACTGTGGTAATTCGGATGGAAATGGCCGAAACGCTGGGTCTCTTCGAAAAGCTCCTTCTTCTTCGCCAGAAGCCGGACCAGCTCCTGTACGGCCGGATTGCTGCCAACCTGCTGCTTCCAATATAAATAATCGGACACCTCAACCGACTGATTGATCATATCGCCTAATTCATAGGCGTTCATCAGCACGGCTGCCATGTCGACCGTGTTGATCTCCGATACGCTCATGAACTTCATCCCAATTCTATAAGAATGTTCTCCTCCGTCTGGAGTAGACTCTTTTATCATATCATAACCTTTGGCCCATAAGAAGAGGTTTGAACGCACTTCCTGCTGATACCCTCAGGTGAAAGAAGGCACAATCAGCCGGATTTGCTCCCAATCCCCCGGCGAGAGCAGAGTCCCGTCCTCATACCCGTCCCGTTCCGGATCAAAGAGAGTTCCTTCCACCGCCCATGGGTGGCTCCGAATCGCCCGGGGGATGAATTCCAAACGGCTGCCTCCGCGGGATATGAGCACCCTGGTCTGCCATTCCAAGGCCTGTTCCATAATGTGCTGGGCCGTCGTTCCGTGATAATTCCGGAAATCCTGGGTCCACATTTTCGGAACCTGCCCGTAACCCGGGAACAGGGACTCCGGCTTCGGAATGTCGGAATCCGGCTCGAAATACTGGATATTCCGGCCGCTGTACACGAGACCGCCGGCGGCGGAAAGCCCGGTTTGGCGGAACTTTTCTTCATCGATCCGCTGCCCTGCCAGGTCCGGTGTGGAGTCATGGATCAGCGGATATGCGGAAACGGTCCGGCCGGGTTCAGCGATCGCCTTTAAAGGAGAGAGTCCAGACGAATCCAGAATTTTCCTCACTTCCGGCACCGCGCCAGGGTTCACGAGAAAATGCTTCGGACCGATCCGCTGCAAATGCCCCTTCAGCTTCGGATGCGCTTCGATCCGATCGCCGTCTTCTTCAGCCGAACACGACAGCAGCATAGCTTCCTCAAAGCGGGTCCGGCCGATTTCCCGGCCCCACTGCTCCAAAGCCAGCCTTACGTTCTCCGGAACGCCGCCGCTCGAGAAATTGTCCAGCAGCTGCGTCATTTCGGCCGCGCTCATGCCGTTCTCCACCGCCCGGGCCGTGCTGCTATGGGTCAAACGGTATATGGACATCCGTTCACTCTGTACCCGCTCCGAGCAGGCAAGCAGCTTCCATCGGATCCGGTACGGCACATCCGGTGGAACGATGACGTCAAAATCCGGCTGAACATAGAAGCGACCCTCTTCCGCCATCTCTCGATCTTCGTCGCCCGAAACCAGAACGAAGGCCGGATCCATGGCCCACCGGAAACAGTAGCGTCCGCTGCCGTCCTCACCGGTATCGCTCCAGCCAAACCCCGCCATCGCCGTCATCCATGCCCGGGCTCCCGCTTCCGAAACGGACCGGGTGAGCAGAACCTCCCGCTCCATCCAATCCAGCATTTTCGTCATATCGTACCAGACGCCGGGTTGGAAAGAAGGATGGCAAAGAAGGTAACGGAAATGCTGCAGCGCCGGGCTGCTCATGCCATATCGGTCCAACACCGCCGGGAGCAGCACCCGGTTCATCTCCTGTTCAGACAGCCCCAGCCACTCAGCGAGCTGCACCTCTTCCAGCAGAATCCCCTGGCTATCTTTCACCGCAAGGCCGAGACACAGCATCATATCGAGCAGCACCGCAGCCACCATCGGATAGGTTTCAGCATGCGCGTATTGGAGCTGCAGCGCTTCAAGGTCGGAATCTTTCAGGTGCACGGCTTCCAGCAGCTTCTGGATATTTTTCTTATGTACCGTTCCTTTCGCCGTTAAGGGAAGCCCGTGCTCGGCCGCAGCCGCAAGCGCATGCAGCAGATCCAAGGCGAGGCCCGGCTTGGCTTCGCTGATCCGATGCACATTTGAATCCGGGACAGCTTCTGCTTTGGGGGTGAAAAACTGCCGATACAATAGACCCAGGCTTTCCAAAGGAATGTAGTAGAGCTTTTCTCCCCAAGCCTTTTTCACCGCCTGGATCAGGCCGGCTCGTCTCAAGCGGATAAAGGACAGCTCGAGCTCCGCACCGCTCCGGCCGCTGCTCTTCACCGTGATCCGGGCATCGTCGCTGAACGGCTGCCCGGCAAAACGGACGATCAGCCGTTTAAGCAGCTCGGCATCCTCCGGAGCCAGCGTACGCAGGATGGACCGGATCGCGGATTCCTGCGGCCGGTCTTCGTTCATTTCAGTGCTCATGGTCGGAATGATGCCTCCTTTAGGTCTGGAATGGGACGGTCCTTCGCAGGACGGGAAGAAGCCCGCTCATGACTGGACCCCGAACGAAACGGCTCGGGATCCGAATCATATCGGACGGAATACTCGTACCCCTGTTCGACAAGGAACAGCTGACGGCGGATGGCAAAGTCCTCTTCTTTGCTTTCTTGGGACACCAGTGCGTAAAAATATGCCCGGTTGTTTCCGGTTTTCGGACGCAAAATCCGCCCCAGGCGCTGGGCTTCCTCCTGCCTGGAGCCGAAGCTGCCCGATATTTCAATCGCCACGGAAGCGTCCGGCAGGTCGACGGCGAAATTGGCTACCTTGGAAACGGCCAGCACTCTGATCTCTCCCCGTTTAAAAGACTCGTAGAGCCTTCCGCGTTCCTTGTGCGCCATTCGCCCTGAAATCAGCGGAATGCCCAGCGATTCGGACAGCTGCTTCAGCTGATCGATATACTGGCCGATAATAAGGATGCTCTCGTCAGGGTGCTTAGCGAGCAGCCTGCGGACGACCTCGAGCTTGCCGGGATTTTCGGCGGCGATGCGGAACTTCTCCTTGCCCTCTGCATACGCGTATGCTTCACGCAGCTCCGGCTCCATCGCCACCCGGACTTCCGTGCATTCGACCTTCGCAATCCAGCCCATGGACTCCAGCTCCTTCCATGGCATCTCGTAGCGTTTCGGCCCGATTAGCGAAAATACATCCTGCTCGCAGCCGTCCTCCCGTACGAGCGTAGCGGTCAGTCCCAGCCGGCGGGTCGCCTGGATATCGGCCGTCGCCCGGAACACCGGAGCCGGCAGCAGATGCACCTCATCGTAAATGATGAGCCCCCAATTCCGTTCGTTAAACAGACGCATATGCTCAAACTCGTCTTCTTTGGAACGGCGGTGCGTCAAAATTTGATAGGTGGCCACGGTGACCGGGCGCACCTCCTTTTTCTGCCCTGTATACTCCCCGATCTGGGAAGGATCGAGCGTCGTCTTGTCGGTCAGCTCCGCGATCCACTGTCCGACGGAGGTCGCGTTCGACGTCAGGATCAGGCACTCGCACTGCTGCTTCTGCAGCACGCCAAGGCCGATGACCGTTTTCCCGGCTCCGCAAGGGAGCACCAGCACCCCGCTGCCTCCGCTCCCGGCCACCCCCTCAAAAGCGTCGGCCGCCGCCTGCTGGTAGTCCCTCAGCGCAAATGAGCCGCCCTGCGCTTTCCAGCCCAACTGCAGCGGCTGTCCCTCATGATATCCGGCCAAGTCCAGGACCGGATATCCGAGCCGCGTCAGCTCCTGCTTGATCCGTCCGCGGCGGACCGCATCAAGCTCGGCCTGCTCCGGCGCGGCGCGCCGCAGCCCGCTGGCCTGCACGGCGGGGATCGCCAGCACTTCATCCAGCAGCTGCGGGTCGGATGCCGTCAGCCGGAGCTTCCCGGCTTCCGCCTTCCCCGCCTCGATCCGGAGCTTCCCGTATCTGCCCACCAGGCTGCGGATGTCCTGAATTAACGCGGATGGAACCTCCCATCTGGAAATCGAAGCCAGGGCGTCGACGATTTCCTCCGCGGTCCATCCCAGCGAAGCGGCATTCCACAGCGATAACGGAGTGATCCGGTACGTATGAAACGCAGAAGGACTCTTGACCAGCTCTGCAAAATGGGCCAGCTTCCCGCGGGCTTCCTCAAACCCCGGATGTCCGCATTCCAGCAGGACGGTCCGGTCCCGCTGCACGATGCACGCTTTTGTATCGCTCATCAAATCCCCTTCTTTCAATCCGAATGGTTCTTTCAGCCTTCAAACATATGAAAAAGTTCATCTCCTAGAGCGGAAATGAACTTTTCCTCTTCCATTTCAAGTTTTCCCATCGTCCGCCAAAACATTCGTGCCTTCAGGAACCCACTCCTGCAAGACCGGGGAGACTCGGCGGCCCGAGCCTGCCTATTCCCATCCCTGATAGGATTGGGTCATCGTCACCAGCAGCTTGGCGGCGCTCAGCATGGCCGATTCGTCAAAGTCAAACCTTGGATGATGGTGCGGGTAGACGGCCTGAAGCTCTTCGTTGCCTGCGCCCACAAACATAAAGCACCCGGGGATTTCCTGCAAATAATATGCGAAGTCCTCCGCAGGCATAATCTTCTCGCAGCGCTCCACCTTCGACTCCCCGAACACCTTCGGCGCTTCGCGGAAAAACCTTTCCGTCTCCGCTTCATCATTCACAAGCGGCGGGTAACCCATCAAATATTGAATTTTCGACTCCGCTCCATAAGTCTGCGCCGTAAGTCGGGTTATTTCTTCGATCCGTTCGCGGATAAATTGGCGCGTCTCCTCATCAAAAGTCCGTACGGTCCCGGTAATCCGGCACGATTCGGCGATGACGTTCTGTGCGCTTCCGCCCTGGATCGTTCCGATCGTAACGACCGCCGGCCGAAGCGGGTTGACCGAACGGCTGACGATGCTCTGCAGCTGCATGACCAGCGCCGATCCGGCCACCACGCTGTCCACCGTCACGTGCGGCATGCCACCGTGGCCGCCTTTACCGATGATATCGATAAAGAACTCATCCGCTGCCGCCATCATCGGCCCCGGCGTGCTGGCCGCGGTTCCTGCCGGGAACGGCGTCCATAAGTGCACGCCGTACACCGCGTCGGCCCCCTCCAGAACGCCGGCCTCGATCATCCCCTTGGCTCCGCCCGGACATACCTCCTCCGCCGGTTGAAATACGAAACGGATCTCTCCGGGAAGATCTTCCTTCCGGGCGCTGAAGTATGTCGCCACCGCCAGCAGGATCGACGTATGCCCGTCGTGACCGCAAGCATGCATGACGCCCGGAACTTCGGACGAATAATCGCACGACTTTTCATCCTGGATCGGAAGCGCGTCCATGTCCGCCCGCAGCACGACCGTTTTCCCCGGCTTGCTTCCTTTTAATACGCCGACTACCCCGTATCCGCCGCCAAACCGCGTCCGGACGTCGATCCCCAGCTCCCGCAGCCTGTCCGCCACGAACGCCGACGTCTTCTCCTCGTGGTAAGACAGCTCCGGATGCCGGTGCAGATACCGCCTCCACTCCACCATTTGCGGCTGCAGCTTGCTCAGCAATACTTCTTCTTTCATATGTATCCGTCCTCTCGCCATAGAATGGATGTTAAGTTGCCGATATGTCATCCCACATCGCGGTTGTGAACCCTTTTTTCTATTGTAGCAGAAACGCTTAAGATGGGGTATCGCCCCAATACTGCCAAGGCTTGCACAAGTGTTTAAAACATAATATCATGAGTAAAGAACTTTACAGGCAACCAATAGAGGAGGATTTAGTAACCATGATTTTTGAAAATACGGGACTGGACGGCATCAAAGCCGACCTGGCGTTTATGGACGAAGTAGCCGAGAAAGTAGGCTTTGTCCGCTGGCAGTGGGAATACTACCGCGCTACATATGACTATAAGATCGAAGATAAAAACACCAATTCGGAGTATTTCGTACGGATCAACACCCGTGCGGTGGAGGGCAAGCTGGAACACCCAAGCGCTGTGCTGCAAATTGAAGCTGTGTATATGGGCAAAGCGACCTTCCCTCACGGGCTGGAATACGAATCTCCGATTCCGTCGTCCATCATGGGGATTGCAACCAAGAAGCTTCAGCAGTTTAAAGCCGCTCTGGAAGCCTAAGCAGGTCTCTTATGAGAGAAGAAAAACCCCAACAAACCAAGAGAGGGACGCCGGATTTCCAACTGCTCATCCTCACCTTGCTGTTGGTTGGTTTTGGGCTGGTCATGGTATTCAGCGCCAGTTCGAGCTTGGCCATTGCTAGCAAGGATTTTCACTATGACTCGCTATACTTTACGAAAAGACAGTTCATGTGGGCCGCACTGGGAACCATCGCCATGTTCGTCGCGATGAACATCCCTTACACCAGGTACAAGAAGCTGTTTGCCCCGCTGTTTATCGTGACAGTCATCATGCTAGTGCTGGTTCTCCTGGTGGGCACCGTCAGAAACGGCGCCCGGAGCTGGTTCGGTGTCGGATCTCTTGGCATCCAGCCGACGGAAATCGCGAAGATCGCGATCATCCTGTACCTTTCCGCTTTGATCAGCAAAAAAGGGGAGCGCTTCCGTGACCTGCGGACAGGCTATATCCCGGTCATGGTTATTGTCGGCTTCGTCGCCGGGCTCATCATGATGCAGCCGGACCTCGGCTCCTGCCTCATTCTGGTAGCCACGAGCGCCCTGATCATCTATGCCGGCGGCGCGAGCCTCAAGCATATGATAGGGTCAGCCCTGCTGCTGATCCTCGGTGCAAGCCTCGTGCTCGGAGCTAACGCCCTGATCAAGTCGGTGTCCCATAGCGGGGAGCAGGCGGTGCAATCGAGCAACTATAAGCTCGGCCGGATCAACGCCTTCTTGGACCCGTTTAAGGATCCACAGGGAGAGGGCTACAACCTGCTGCAGTCGCTGACCGCTATCGGTGAAGGGCAGTTGACCGGAGCCGGATTCGGCAAAAGCGTCCAGAAGCTTCATTATTTACCTAACCCCTATAACGACTTTATCTTCTCCGTCATCGGCGAAGAGTTCGGGTTTATCGGAACGTCGATCTTCCTGATCGTCTATATTTACTTCATCTGGCGCGGAATCATCATCGCGCTGAGGTGCCCCGATCCGTTCGGAACGCTTGTCGGTATCGGGATTATGGGCTTGATTGCCATCCAGGCGTTCATCAACATCGGAGGCGTCACCCAAACGATCCCGCTGACCGGGGTAACCCTGCCGTTCATCAGTTACGGCGGAACTTCCCTGCTGATCATGATGGCGAGCATGGGGATCATGCTCAGCATCTCGCGGATCAGTACGCTGCCGTCGAAGCAGGAACAGGTGAAGTCGGTGACCGTCAAGAAACCGTCGGTCGCCGTCTCCGCCCGCAATCAGACGCGCCGCTTTAACTGAACCTTCAGGGGATACCCTGAAGCGACTCATACCAAAAAGACTAGAGGACGCCTAAGTCCCCTAGTCTTTTTTTCGTCTTATTCGTGTGTTCGTGTGCTTATTTGGTGCGCGTAGGTACCTCTTCAATCATGTCATCTTTAAAAGCGACGCCTTCCACTTTCACGTTCACTTCGACCACACGCAGACCGGTCATGCTTTCGACAGCTTCACGCACGTTTTGCTGAAGCATGCGGGATACTTCGTGAATCGGGGTTTCGTACAGCACGATGATTCGCAGGTCAATGGCCGCTTCCAGCTGGCCTACCTCCACCGTGACACCCTTCTGCACGTTTTTTCCGCTCAGGCGCTTGGCCCATCCTTCCGACAAACCACCCGACATAGCTGCGATCCCTGGTGTTTCGAGTGCGGCCAGTCCGGCGATTTTCGCTACGACATCATCTGCAATCCGTATGGTTCCATTCTCTAGTTGGAGTTGTTCCGACATGCTCCATCCTCCTTTACATCCATTATCCGTTATTGTAAATCCTAACAGGCCCAAAAAGCAAATCCCAAGCCCTGCCGATTTGTTTACAACCTTATGCAATTTGGGTATATTGAATAAGAATCGAACTTACATAAGGCAAGAGGTGTCAAAAATTGAAAAAATGGATCAGCCCCACCCTGCTCATCGCCTTCTTTATCCTTAGTGCTGTGGGACATTTCGCAGGCTGGGACGCAACGCTGCAGTTTATTCTGTCCGCGATTTCTGTCATTTTTGTGGCCGGATTTTTGGGCAAAGCGACGGAGAACGTATCGCATTATGCCGGACAGCGGCTCGGTGGATTCCTGAACGCCACCTTCGGTAACGCAGCGGAGCTGATTATCGCCATCTTCCTCGTGAAGGAAGGCTTGTTCGACATGGTCAAAGCCAGTCTGACCGGCTCGGTAATCGGAAACTTGCTGCTGGTACTGGGACTCAGCATTTTTGCCGGGGGACTGAAGTTTAAAGTTCAGAGCTTCAACGTATCATTGGCGGGTATGAACGGCTCGCTGATGCTCGTCGCCGTGATCGCTCTGATCGTGCCTGCGGTCTTCCTGCGCAGCCATTCCATTACCGGAAGCGATACCCAGCTGCTGAGCCTTATCGTAGCTTGTATCTTAATCGTGGCTTACCTTGCCTGGCTGGTCTTCTCGATGATTACGCACAAGAAATACTTGGCGGATGTCACCGACGAAGAAGATGAAGAGCTGCCTCATGAACGCGAGCCGGAATGGTCCAAGGGCAAATCGATCCTGTATCTCCTTCTGGCGACCGTTATGGTCGCTTTCGTGAGTGAATGGCTGGTAGATACGCTGGAGACCTTTACGACGCGATTTGGGCTTAGTGAGCTGTTCGTAGGTGCGTTCCTCGTGGCCATCATCGGCAATGCGGCAGAGCACAGTGCGGCCGTCATGCTGGCTATGAAGAACAAAATCGGCGCAGCGGTCGAAATCGCCGTAGGCAGCAGCCTGCAGATCGCTTTGTTCGTCGCCCCCGTGCTGGTGCTGGTCAGCTACTTCTTCGGGCCTACCACGATGGACCTGGTGTTTACAACTATTGAGCTGCTTGCGATTGGCGTGTCGGTATTTATCGCCAAGTCTATTATCCAGGATGGCAAAACGAACTGGTATGAAGGTCTGCTGCTGCTGGTCGTATACGTTATTTTGGGCGTATCGTTTTTCTTGGTGTAGCAAGGCAGCTTAAGCTCTTAACCCTGCATAGCAGGGGAACGCAAAAAAGGCATGCACTCCGCTGGAGCGCATGCCTTTTTATACGTATAAATTTATAAATCTCGGGACCTCCAATGTGAAGGCCAAGCTGCAACTACTCATCATCGTGTGATACAGAAACACAGGTGGTCTGTACTCTGCATCTTATGTAAGCCTGCTTGCGACAGGCTGATGATTTAGGCTTCCCTGTTGTTCAGGGCTTCATAGAGGTTGGCCAGATTCTTCTCCAGCTCACTGACCAGCTGTTTGCCTGTAAGTTCGGGCACAAGACCGGCACGTACGGCAAAATCAACCTCACGTGAAAATCCGTACATCTGGGTGTCCAGCACTTCCTCATAGAGAGGGCAATAGCGTGTGGCCAGATTCTCCATTTGTACTTCAATAAGCTTCTCTATTTTCTCTGCATCATCTTTCAGCAGATTAATCGCCTTAATATTCAACTGCTCCTGCAGCTCAGATGAAGTCATGCATCTTCCCCCCTATGTCCAAAATCCTACAATTACACCCTTGTATTCTATTCTTAATATTAGACGAAATTGAACACCAATACAAGAACCTGGCCCAGAAAAACGTCCCCGGGAAGCCGAAGGAACAGGAAAATCTGGCCCATCGTCCGCAAAGACCCCGGGTTTCAATGCCAAGCGCGGCGCAAAGGGACTCTAAGGGGAAGGCTGGCGGCGGTGCAAGGTTCTAGAATAACCCCGGTACATATCAAGGTTATGACTTTAAAAAAAGCGCCCTTACTGTTGCCAGCAGGTGCGCTCTTCTTCATCGCTTACTCAGAGACCACGTTGACGTTCAGGCCGTGTTTGGCAAACACTTCCTTCATCGCCGTTTTAGCCTCGTCCGCATCCGGTCCATGAACATGAAGCTCATAGCTTTGGCTGCTTACGAGTGTCGTAAACAGACCGAGGATACTTTTGACATCGATGTACTTGTTTTCCGCTTGAAGTACGATCGAAGAGGTAAATTGGCTTGCCGTTTGAGCGATTTCTACAACAGCTGCGTTGTTACTGGACATAGGATCCCTCCGTAGCTTTTGATATCAAGTATACTATGATTTTACCACTTTTATGATACATTGAATCCGCTTTCTCGCGCAAGGAATTTCTGAAAAGCGCTGAACCGTGGGCCTCACGGGCCGGGTTCCCTTCTTCAGCTATTCTTATTTCAAGTTTTCAGGATTCAGCCCCTGCAGTTCCGGAATGACGAAGATGCCGTCTTTGCGGATCAGCACGTCGTCGAAGTAGATCTCCCCGCCGCCGTAGTCTTCACGCTGAATCAGCACGATATCCCAGTGGATGGAGGAGCGGTTGCCGTTATCCGTTACTTCATAGGCTTGACCCGGGGTGAAGTGGATGCTGCCGGCAATTTTTTCGTCGAACAGAATGTCCTTCATCGGGTGCAAAATGTACGGATTAAACCCGATCGCGAATTCGCCGATATAACGTGCCCCTTCATCCGAGTCCAAAATGTTGTTCAGGCGCTCGGTATCGTTGCTGGTCGCTTCCACGATCTTTCCGTCCTTGAAAGTAAACTTGATATTTTCGAACGAAATGCCGTTGTATACCGTGCTGGTGTTGTAGCTGATCGTGCCGTTGACCGAATCACGTACCGGTGCGCTGTATACCTCGCCGTCCGGAATGTTCTTCTCGCCTGCGCATTTTTCGGCGCCGATTCCCTTAATGGAAAAGCTGAGATCGGTGCCCGGGCCGACGATACGGACCTTGTCCGTCTTTCTCATCAGCTCGGCAAGCGGATCCTGCGCTTTGTCCATCTTGGCGTAATCGAGGTTGCATACGTCAAAATAGAAGTCCTCAAAGGCTTCCGTGCTCATATTGGCCAACTGCGCCATGCTTGGGTTCGGATAACGCAGCACCACCCATTTGGTGTGGTTGACGCGCTGCCCGCTATGTACCGGATGATTATAGAGCGAATTGAACAGTTTTACCTTTTCGTCAGGAACGTCGGCCAGATCGTTGACGTTCTCTCCGGCGCGGATGCCGATATAGCAGTCCATCTGCTTCATCCGGTTCAGGTCGATGTCCGCCCATGTCTTGAGCATCTCTTCGCTCGCGTTCATCAGCATCGTACGCTGCACCGATTTGTCGGTAATTTGTACGAACGGACGTCCTCCCCGTTTGCCAACTTCATCAATGACGGCCTTCAGCAGGTCGCGCTCCGAGCCGATCATCTCGACAAGGACGTTCTCCCCCGGCTGTACGTTCACGGAATAACCGACGAGGTTTTCCGCCAGTTTTTGAATTCTAGGATCACGCATTACTTATTTCCTCCCCTTGACATAACCTGTAAGCTATTTATTTGAACAAAGGTTAATTCATTCAGACTTATTGTAGCACGCATGGCAAGTCCCGTCAGCATGAGCCCTCCGGATGCAGGCGGAAAGCCCCAAGTCTGCCTGTCGGATGATGACCAAATGAGCAGCCGCCCGATCGTCCGGTATGGAACTTGTCGTCACCGGGCGAGCCTAAGGCTGGAATGATACATCATTGACCATCGTCTCCCGCGTCTG
Organism: Paenibacillus sp. PSB04; assembly: GCF_025809195.1. Lineage (NCBI taxonomy): Bacteria > Bacillati > Bacillota > Bacilli > Caryophanales > Paenibacillaceae > Paenibacillus > Paenibacillus sp. PSB04. The sequence continues at coordinate 3,774,230 of NZ_CP081301.1, read as the reverse complement.
CGCACCGTCCAGATTGATATAGTCGATCGCGCTCTCGGAGGTCAGACGAACCGGAAATCCGGACTTGCGGTTAATCGTCAAATGATAGACCGTGCTGACCTGAGCGTCGTTCAGCATCTGCCGCAGCTGCTTGTCCCCCTGATTCCAGAGCGTCTGCAGCTTTTGCTTTTGCCCGGACTGTGCATGGGTGTATCCCGGCTGCTTGCGGAGACCCTCCATTTCCGATTCAAGCTGCTTCGCCAAAAAGTCCTTTGCGCTGGAGCCTTCCAGTTCGATCCGCAGCACTTTGGTGCCGCGGCCCGCGCTGGACTCCACTTTGATGCTTTTGGGAAGCCCATGAATGCCGTCGAGCTGCTGCAGAGGGTTTAACCGGGTTAATGAAGGAGAGTTATCCTCAGGGTTCGCTTCGCTCGACAGCCTCACCCATCCCCCGTCCTGCCTGCGGAAATTCGTCACCTTCACGGTCTTCCCGGTGATTCCCCGTGCCTGGAGTCCCGTGGTCTGAACCGCCTCCCCAGTAGGGATCACGCTCTCCATGGTCAGCTGGTCGTGCCCCGTGAGCCTGCCGGTGTAAGCAAAGTTCTGCACCTGCCCCTGATCCTGGGCACGAACCGAAGCCAGGCCGCTAAATGAAAACGAATCGATGCCGGCAAGTCCGGTAATCGTCTGGGAAAACCACTCCTCCGGCGATTTCGAGTCCTGAAACATGCCGCAGCCTGTCAAACCGCCGCAAAGGCCGAGCAGCAGCAAGGCGGGAAGTACCATTTTTTTCATCATGGGAAAACTGCCTTTCCGGACAAAATGAACCAAGGTTCATTTTTCGATCATAGGTCCTTTTTGCTTTATAGGCTGTCCCCCGCCCGGCCAGTTCATGCAAAAATAAGGCGCCCCCACCCGAGAGTGAGGCCGCCTGCTACATATCGTTCATGTTTTCCATTTGGATTTGGTTGCGTCCGCTGTTCTTTGCCCTGTAGAGGGCCATATCCGCTCTGTAGAACAAGCTGTCTACACTCACCTGCGGGTCCGTCCAGCACCATTCCGCGATTCCGCTTGAAATCGTTACGGACGGGCTTGTCTCCCGGGCGACACGGCTTCGGATCACTTCAGCGACTTTGACCGCCTGGTGCACCCCTAGCTGCGGCATATACACAGCCAGCTCTTCCCCGCCCCAGCGTGCAGGCACGTCTTCCTCTCGGATGGAGGATTTCACGATATCGCTGACCTGCCTGAGGATGTCGTCCCCTTTCTGGTGGCCGTATGTATCGTTAACCTGTTTGAATTCATCAATGTCTACCACGATCAGAGACCCGCAAAAATCGCTCACTTGATACTGCTGGATCATCTTATCAAGGTAATGGCGGGCGTACATGTCGGTCAGCATGTCCCGGTTGGCCATCCGTCTCAGCTCGGCGTGGAGCAGCGCGTTGCTCACCGACAGGCCGATATGGCTGGACAAGGTCTGCAGAAGCCGGTAGTTGTCATAGGAAAAATAATGAGGGCTGCGATGCGTCAGCAGAATCGCCCCCATCACCTTGCCGTTTACGGTCAGCGGTGAAGCGATGAGGGATTGCGAATGCGTGATTTCCATCAGCTTTGAGGGGACTTTGCCGTTCAGCGAATAGTCTGACAGAATTACAGGTTCCTTTTTATGAAAGACAAGTCCGCCGAAGCCGTACTCTGCGTCAAAAGACGGGGCAAGACCGGGAACGTTGGATGCCATGACCTCCAGAACGTCCCGCTCCTCATTGTACTGCAGGAAGCAGCAGTAATCCGCCTGAAAAATATCCAGCATCTCCTCGCTGGCAAACTTGTAGATATCACCGAGCTTGAGGCTCTGATTCAGCCGCTGGGTCAATTCGTTAATGAGGCGCAGCTCATGAATCAGCAGGTTCGACTGCTCGTAGAGCTTCGCATTCTCGAACGCGTTCCCCGCCGTGTCGACCACCATGCTGATCAGCTGCAGATCTAAATCTTCCCTGAGCTCCCGGGACATCACCAGATGCAGCACCCCGTAGACGCCCTGCTTGCCGCCGAGCGGTATGGCGATTTCGGTCTGGCCTTCCATTCCTTCGCCGCTGCCATCCTGCATCATGAGCCTTCCATCCATAAAAGACCTGACGCAGATATCCTCGCCCCAGGGGTGAAACACGAGCGGTTCTACCCGCGGATTGCGGCTTTGATGGTCCTGGGACATGAGCAGCCTCGCCCGGATGGTGGGGTACAGTACTTCAAGGCTGTCCAGAACTTCCGTCAGCACGGTTTCGACGTCGATCTGATCATGCATCCGCTGCATGATTTGGAACAGGATGGACCGGCGGTTGGCTTCCCGTTCCGTGCTTTCCTGTACCTTCAGAATGTCCGATACGAGGGCGAACTTAAAGCTTTTGTACAGGCAGGAACGATAGTGAAGCGCCATCGCGGCAACGGTGTCCCGGATTCCTTCATCATATAAGCGTGCGGGGATTCCGCAGACCAGAAGGCACACCAGCGCATGGTCCCGGCGCGTAAAGACCGGAATAACCGTCGTGACCCAGGAGCTTCCGCGATCCGCCGGGTCATCAGGATGGACCCAGACTTGTTCCCCGGACTCCAGGCAGCGCCCGATCTCTCCCGTCAAACCGCAGAAAGGTTCCGCAAGGAGAGCTTCATCGCCTTCGATCCACCGCCCCTCGTAATCCGTCACGGCCCACAGGGCTTGTCCGCTTAACGTAAGCGCCTGCCCTTCGGTGCGCCATTGGAGAAAGGCTTCCTGAATCACGTGATCCACATAGGGCAAATCATGAATGGACAAGTCGATCTCCTGCAGCCAGGAAGTAGCCGACTCTGAGGGAAACGCCAGCTCGGTATTCGTCTGGAACAGGCTTTGATGCTTGGTTGTTTCTCGTTGGTGTTCTGACATAGACAGGCGCTCCTTTACACCGTGCCCAGAGGGTGTCTTTCAAGGCACCATAGAATCACAATCAATCATTGTCATCCTTGCAATATGAAAATCCCCTGACAAAGTCGGGTTATGTCGGATGTGTTATAATAATCATATTCTACTCTGTTCCAAGCAATTTTGCACTCATATTTCAGATATTCGTCCTACTTTTTTAGGACTATAGCCCTATCGACAAAATTAGACTTTTCCAGCACAATGTCAGGCCTTGACTTTTGCCTACTCTATAATATAAAATCTATTGTTGAAAAAGACTGCAATATAGTCTTGATTTGGGCGTAACGTTGTGTCACCCTCACGTCATTTGTTGCTGACAGGACAGCGGCTGAACTTTCCCGTCAGTTGTGCAGTTCGTACTAGGACGCACAGGTAAACAAATACGGCGCAAATAGAGCCCTACTGTAAATTATTCGAAAAATAAAGGAGTCTACTATAACATGGCACGTTACACAGGTCCAAAGTTCAAATTGAGCCGTCGTCTGGGAATTTCCCTGAGCGGTACTGGTAAAGAATTGAAACGCCCTTTTCCTCCGGGACAACACGGTCCTAACCAACGGAGAAAAATGAGCAACTACGGTATGCAGCTTCAAGAAAAACAAAAATTGCGCCACATGTACGGTTTGGGTGAAAAGCAATTCCGCACGCTGTTCGACAGAGCGCAAAAAATGCAAGGTATTGCCGGCGAAAACTTCATGTTCTTGCTGGAAAGCCGTTTGGACAACCTTGTTTACCGTCTTGGTTTCGCTAACTCCCGTGCAGGAGCGCGCCAATTGGTCGCTCACGGTCACGTGACTGTTAACGGCAAGAAAGTAAACGTTGCTTCCTACCAAGTAAGCACAGGCGACGTGATCGGTCTTCGCGAAAGAAGCCGCAGCCTCTCTTCTATTAAAGAAGCGCTGGAAAACCGTACGCATCTGCCAGGCTACCTGGAGTACAACGATGGAGCTTTGGAAGGTAAATACATCCGTTTCCCAGAGCGCGCCGAGCTTTCCCAAGACATCGACGAAAGACAAATCGTCGAATTCTACAACCGTTAATATTTGCTGCAACCAAGCCTGGAACTTTATGTTCCGGGCTTTTTTGTTTGTTCTGGATGAAAAACAGGGCCGACCGGCAGCCCTGTGTATCGTGGTAGTATCCCCCCGGCCTCTCCCAGCCTTCTCACGGCTTCTTACATCTTCTATAGCAGCCGGAGCTTGGCAAATTTGCGTCTTCCCGCTTGAACGATATCGCCGTCCCGGACCCCGATCTCCGCATGGGGATCCTCGATTTTCACTTCATTCAGCTTGACCGATCCTTGCTGAATGCTCCTTCTGGCCTCGCTGTTGGAAGAAGCAAATCCGATAAGGGTCAGCAGCCGGACCAGCCGGATGGCCCCTCCCTGCAGCTCGTTTTCGGGGATATCGCGCAGCTCGATATCCTCAGGAAGCGCACGCTGCTGAAAGACCGTGACGAAATGCTGCCTGGCCGCTTCGGCCGCCTCCTGCCCGTGGTACATCCGGACAAAGGCTGCCGCCAGGCTCATTTTGGCATCCCTTGGGTGGATACGGCCGCCTTCCAATCCTTCTCGCAGAATCTGAAGGTCTTCATTCGTTATATCCGTGGCCAGCTCGAAGTATTTCACCATCAGCCCATCCGGCACCGACATCGTTTTGCCGAACATTTCGTTCGGTGCGTCATCGATTCCGATGTAATTGCCGAGGCTTTTGCTCATCTTCTGCACGCCATCCAGCCCTTCCAGCAGCGGCAGCGTGACCGCCACCTGCGGCTCTGCCCCGTATTCCTTCTGCAAGGTGCGGCCCATCATGAGATTAAACGTCTGATCCGTACCGCCGATCTCGATATCCGTCTCCAGCGCCACCGAATCCATGCCCTGCATCAGCGGGTAGAAAAACTCGTGAATGCTGATCGGGAGACCGCCGGCATACCGTTTGGAAAAATCGTCTCGCTCCAGCATCCGGGCCACCGTCACTTTGGAACCGAGCCCGATCACGTCGGCAAAGGTCATCGGTCCGAGCCATTCGGAGTTGTAGTATACCTTCGCTTTGTCCGGACTTAATATTTTGAACGCCTGAGCCTGATACGTTTCCGCATTCCGCTTCACGTCTTCTTCCGTCAGCTGCCTGCGGGTTTCCGATTTCCCGGTCGGGTCGCCGATCCGGCCCGTGAAATCCCCAATGATCAGCTGCACCTCATGGCCCAGCTCCTGAAACTGCCGCAGCTTGTGCAGCACTACCGTGTGCCCCATATGAATGTCCGGAGCGGATGGATCAAGACCCAGCTTTACCTTGAGCGGCCGTCCTTGCACAACCGACCGGATCACCTTGCGTTCCAGCTCTTCGTTCGGCAGGATTTCGACCGTCCCCCTCCTGATGACAGCCAGTTGGCGTTCAACCTCTTCCTTCTGGGCCGGCATGAGTTGTTCCCAGTTCATCGTCATCAACCTCTCTCTGATCCGTTAGAATGTACAGCAAAAAGGCTCCTTCTCGTCCCAAGGGACGAGAAGGAGCCTGCTCGCGTTACCACCCTAATTAAAGCAGCCGTTTCGGGGACGATCCCCTTCCACCCACTGCTTTCACTTCATTACGATAACGGACTGCCAGGTCCGGTGCCAGACTACTTACGCTCCAGGTGACGCGCGTTCCTCCGGACGGCTCAAGACGGTAATTCAAAGGGAGAGGCTGCCGGTTTGCACCACCCACCGGCTCTCTGATCAGCCCAGGCTCCCTTCTACTGGAGTCTTTCTTTGCCTTTTGACGATATGTTCTTTTTGGATTAACCCTATTTATACCACACACCCGAAAAAAGTCAATGATTGCCATCCATTTGGCCACGATTCGATCTCTGCATTCAAAATACGCAATTTATGCTATAATAGTTCCGTCAAAAGGAGGATAGCCACGAATGGTTGAAGATAACAAACAAAAGCCGGAAGAGCAGACCGCTCCGAAAAAACGGTCCTACGGCCGCATCATCGGCCTTACCGCGATGTGGACGCTGGTCGTTATCGTTATGGGAGCGCTGTTCGCCGGCGGTACGGCAGCCGGGTACCTCACTTCCATCGTGAAGGATGATCCGGTCCGTTCCAGGGCATTGATTGACCAGAAGATGAGCGAGAACTCCATTACGGGATTCGCCTACTTCCGTGACGGCACCCCCATCGGACAGCTTCGGACCGATGAGGACAGACGCCCCGTGGAGTATAAGCAGATACCGCCCATCGTCATCGACGCCGTCGTATCGATTGAAGACAATAACTTTTTTACACATAAGGGTGTTGACATCAAGGGCACGCTCCGTGCCGTCAAACAGAAGCTTCTGCATGAATCCGTGCAGACCGGAGGAAGCACGCTCACCCAGCAGCTGGCCAGACGCGTTTTCCTGAACCTGGACAAAACGGAAGACCGGAAATTCAAGGAAATTTTGCTCGCGCTCCGGCTGGAGCGGTTTATGACGAAAGAAGAAATTTTAACGGCATACTTAAACAAGGTTCCGTTCGGCAACGGATCCAGCGGCTACAATCTGTACGGTATTCAGGCCGCAGCCAAAGGCATTTTTAATATTAGTGATCTCAGTAAATTGAACGTCGCCGAGGCGGCTTATTTGGCCGGTCTTCCTCAGCTGCCTTCAAGATATTCGGCCTTCAACGGCAAAGGCGAGTTTAACGAAGCCAACTTTAAACGCGCCATCGACCGGCAGCATCTGGTGCTCCGGCGGATGCTTGAGGAGAACAAAATCACGGAGGCGCAGTACCAGGAAGCGCTCGCTTTCGACATCCGTAAGCAGCTGGCTCCCCATGTGGAGAAGGCATACGCCACCTTCCCTTATCTGATGATGGAAACGGAGCGCCAAGGCGCCCAAATCATCATGCAGCTGAATGAGCAGGCGGAAGGCAAGGTTCCCGGGGACGATGCGAAGCAGGACGGCGACCTGCTTGAAGAAGCCCGACAGCAGCTCAGCACGGGCGGGTATCGGATCTATACCACCATTGATAAAAAGGTGTACAATACGATGCATAAAATCGCCGAGGATGACAGCAACTTCTCCCCTGACAGCAAAACCAAGGGGGCCGAGCAAACGGCGGCCATGATGATCAACAACAAGACCGGCGCCATTCTAGGCATGATCGAGGGCCGCGATTTTAACAAAGAACAGATGAACTATGCGACCCAGATGATCCGCCAGCCGGGATCGACGATGAAGCCGATTGCCGCTTATCTGCCGGCGATTGAATCAGGGGCCATTCAGCCGGCAAGCGTGGTTGACGATTCGCCGATCATTTTGCCGGACTGGCAAAAAGGGTATCATATTCCCAAAAACTCAACTTCGGGATATAAAGGATTGATGACGGCGCGCTCCGCACTCAACAATTCCGTGAATACGGTCGCGCTTAAACTATACAATAACGTTGTCGGAATCCAGAACGCCTGGAGCTTTGCCAAGAAGCTCGGGATCACGACCCTGCAACCGGATGATTATGGTGCAAAGACCGGCGTGCTGGGCGGCCTCGTTTACGGTGTGACGGTTGAAGAGCTGACCAATGCTTACAGCGCCATTGCGAACAACGGCCAGTTTAACGACGCCTACATGATCGAGAAAATCACCGACTCCAAAGGCAACATCGTGTATCAGCACGAAGCCAAGCCAGTGCAGGCTTTTTCCAAGCAGACGGCCTATCTGATGACCGACATGCTGCGGACCGTCATCACCGAAGGAACCGGCGATGTCGTCCGCAAAAATTACAAGCATTTTAAAACCGTGCCGATCGTCGGCAAAACGGGTACGACCCAGAATTACGGAGACGTCTGGTTTTTGGGCTATTCCCCTGACGTGACGCTCGGGGTCTGGGCTGGCTATAAGGAACAAAAGAACACCTTGACCACCAAGGCGGCGAAGAAACGCGCCCAGTCCATCTGGACCCTCGTGATGAACGAGGTGATCGACAGAGAACCGGAGCTGTTCAAGACTTCGAAGTTCGATAAACCGGACGGCATCGTAACCAAGACGGTGTCCGCCTACAGCGGCAAATTGCCGACATCGCTCACGGACCGGTTCGTGACCGACATTTTCAACAGCAAATACGTTCCGACGGAAAGCGACGACGGCATCGCCAAGGAGAAGTACATTACCTACAACGGCGTAAACTATATCCCGCAGGATGGTACGCCGGATGACATGCTCAAGGAGAAGGTCGTCGTCAAACGGGAAAAACCGATATCCGAGCTGATCAAAGAGCTGGAGAACGCGTTTGCCAAAATGAAGGGCGGCCACAATGCGCTGTCTTACTATATCCCGAGGGATGCCAACAGCGACATGCCGACCAAGATCGATCCGCGCGTAGACGACGGCGCCGCACCGGCTGCCCCATCGAACGCTTCGATCTCGTGGAACGGCAGCAAGGCCGTCATCTCCTTCAGTCCTACCGGACAATCCGATGTCGTCGGCTACCGGCTGTACCGCTCGGATAACAGCGGCTCCTACCGGAGACAGGCCAGCCTCCTCGTCGGAGAAGGGTCATCCTTCACCAGCGCTGCGAGCGGCGGATCCAGCTTCTATGTCACGGCCGTCGACGTGGCCGGCAAGGAGTCCGCACCAAGCATGACCGTCGGCCTGGGCGGCGGATTGACCAACATTATCGGAGGCACGGACAATCCGGACGGGGAACAAGGACAAAACGACGGGCAGGACAATCCGGACGGCGGTGTGGCATCCGGAGAGACACCGGGAACGGAACAGGCGCCTCAGACGGCTCCAGCCGCTCCTAGCGGGCTTCAAATGGCTGCTACGGAGACCGGAATCCAATTCCAGTGGACCGCCGCAGGAGCCCAGGAAATGGTCACAGAGTACGATGTTTATTACAGTACGAATCCGAACGGTCCGTATGTTAAATTAGGCACCAGCACGGAGCCTGGCTTATCGTACACCACATCGACTCCAATCAAAGGTTACTTCTTCGTATCTGCGGTAAATAGCGCAGGCGAATCGCCAAAATCGCCGGGCGCCTACTTTGAGAAAAAGTAATGGACCTGGCAAGCAGATATAGCATCACAAGAGGCAATCCCGGTATGGGATTGCCTCTTGTATTGTATAGAGCGGTTTATCCGAAAAATCGGGATAACGAAAACAGCCGGCTGTCAGGGTATAACCCTGAGCAACCGGCTGTTCTTTATTCTGTTTACGGCGTTATCCCTTACCGTTAGCAAAGGTAACGCTAGATTCAGTGCTTAGTCTTCAATTGTGGACAAATCGCCTGTCGGAAGGTTTAACTCCCACGCCTTCAGCACGCGCCGCATAATTTTACCGGAACGCGTCTTCGGCAGTTTATCCTTGAACTCAATTTCGCGCGGTGCAGCATGGGCCGATAATCCCTCTTTGACGAAGCGGTAGATCTCGTCCTTAAGCTCCTGCGACTCGGTGTAACCTTCGCGAAGCGAGATAAACGCCTTGATGATTTCGCCTCTCGTCGCATCCGGCTTGCCGATGACGCCGGCTTCTGCAACCGCCGGGTGCTCGACAAGCTTGCTCTCGACTTCGAACGGTCCGATCCGCTCGCCGGACGAGTTGATGACATCGTCGATCCGGCCTTGGAACCAGAAATAACCTTCTTCGTCCATGTATGCCGAGTCCCCGGAAATATACCAGCCGGGAATTCTGAAATACTCCTGATACTTGGCCGGGTTTTTCCAAATCTGGTTCATCATCGACGGCCAAGGGGCCTTAATGGCCAGATTGCCCATCGTATATGGCGCCACTTCCTTGCCATTATCGTCCAGGATAGCGGCCTCGATCCCTGGAAGCGGGCGTCCCATCGAGCCAGGCTTGATGGCCATGGAAGGATAGTTACAGATCAGCTGCCCGCCCGTTTCGGTCATCCACCATGTATCGTGAATGCGCTGCCCGTATACCTTCTCGCCCCAGCGGACGACTTCAGGGTTCAGCGGCTCGCCAACGGACAGAACGTGGCGGAGGCTGCTGAGGTCAAACTGGGAGATCACATCGGCCCCGGCCCCCATCAGCATCCGGAAAGCGGTCGGAGCGCTGTACCACACCGTGACTTTGTATTTATCAATCGTGCCGTACCAATCCTGCGGACTGAAGCGTCCGCCGCGGATGACATTGGTTACCCCGTTCAGCCATGGGGCAAAAATGCCGTACGATGTCCCTGTTACCCAGCCCGGGTCAGCCGTACACCAATAGGTATCGTCTTCCCGAAGATCAAGGACGATCCGCCCCGTATAGTAATGCTGAATCATCGCATTCTGAACGTGGTATACGCCCTTCGGCTTGCCGGTGGAACCGGAAGTATAATGAATAATCAATCCGTCGCTGCGGTCCAGCCATTCGATCTGCAGGTCCGCAGGCGCTTCGTTCATTTCCTGCTTATAATCAATAATGCTGTCGTCCGTCTGTACATTGTCGCCAACGACGAAAATATGCTTCAAGTCGGGAAGCTCATCCTTCTTGACGCGCCCAAGCAGCTGTGGCGTCGTAATCAGGGCGACGGCCCCGCTGTCTTCGAGCCGATCCTTGACGGCCGTCTCCATAAACGCTTCGAAGAGCGGTCCAACGACGGCTCCCACTTTCAAAATACCCATGAGGGAGAAATAAAGCTCCGGACTCCGCGGCATAAAAATAAACACCCGGTCTCCCTTACCGATACCGTATTTGCGCAGCACGTTACCAAATTTGTCGGACTGCTCCTTCATCTCCGCAAAGGTATATGACTCGTCACGGGAAGCATCGCTGTACAGGAGCGCCGTCTTCGATCCGCGTCCTTCCGCCACATGGCGGTCAATTGCCTCGTAAGCCATATTTACCTTGCCTGTGTCATACCAGGTGAAATGTTTCTCCACATCTTCCCATTGAAACTCGGAACGAGCCTGTTCATAATCGCCCATATTGGATGATGAAACCACGCTCGGCAAGATTTCATTGTGAATTTGATCCATACTTTCATCCTCCCTCTGTTCTCCCATGCTAGGGCAGCGCTTACAATCTTGTATGAGTTCATGCCAATAGATTGACACCATACACATCATGACTTGATTTACGAGAGTTTTGAATGATTGCTGAAAGGGTATAGCATACAGGTTAAGCACTTACGGAAACAGCAAAAAATGTGACTAATTTATGTCAGAGATATTATAGCACAGGATGTATGCCCCTGCCATTCCCTTTTCATTTATTTGTTTTTTTGCTATAAGTAGGTTAGAAGCAGAAAGGAGCGTCCAGATGGAACACCACAAACTGTATCATGTCCATCCGCTGTCCCGCGAGGACCGCTGCCTGATTGTCGAAGGTCCCGTACCGCCGGGAAGACTCGCGGAGCTTACGATGCATCCGGATCTCGACGCTTTCCGCAGGCCGGCCGAGCAGCACAAGGCGTTGATCGAAATCGCCGGCCTTCCGGAAGGGAGAATCATCATTACCCGGGATGAAAACGTGATCGTCGGCTATGTCACCTTCCATTACCCGGACGAGCAGGAACGCTGGTCGCAGGGCCATATGGCCGACCTGATCGAGCTGGGAGCGATTGAGGTGGCCAACAGCTACCGTTCGCTGGGACTCGGGCAGAAAATGATCACAACCGCTTTTGAAGGCGGCCAAATGGAACCCTATATTGTCTTTACGACCGAGTATTATTGGCATTGGGACCTCAAAACCAGCGGCCTCAGCGTATGGGACTATCGCAAAATGATGGAACGGCTGATGAAAGTCGTGGACATGGTATGGTACGCCACCGACGATCCGGAGATCTGTTCCCATCCGGCCAACTGCCTTATGGTCCGCATCGGTCGGGACGTTCCGCTATCCTCAAAGGAACAGTTTGACCGGATCCGTTTCCAGCAGCGATTTATGTATTAACCATATACACAATGTTTCGGAGATGGCCTTTGCCATATGCCGGACAAGCCGAAAAAATCCCCGGTCTCCCGGAAGAGAGACGAAGCGAGCCGATCATCGTGAGGCTCCATCCTCTCTTCAAGGGACTGGGGATTTTTAGTTAGATTCCAATCGTTTCGATGCTTGTCGAGCCGCCGACTACAACCGCTGCACCATGTAATCCAAAATCGCATGGGAGCGGCGTGACGACGCCACCGTAAATTCAGCAAAATTGGCATGTGCCGAACCGTCGGCCTTGTCGGACATCGACCGGATCACAACAAACGGCACGCCGTTCATATAGCAGACTTGGGCTACGGCAGAGCCTTCCATTTCGACGCAGGCTCCTTCCATATGCTCATAAAACCAGGATACCTGATCGACGTTCGCGATAAACTGGTCCCCCGAGAGAACACGTCCCACCTTGCAGTTGACCTCTCCGAGAGCCTGGCAAGCTTCCTGCGCCAAAGCGATGAGACTTGCGTCCGCCTTGAACTCCGATACTTCCTGGTAAGGGATTACGCCACGTGCATATCCGAGCGGGCTGACATCCATATCATGCTGCACGCAGTCCGACGAAATGACGATATCGCCGATGTTCAGTTCCGGATGAACGGCTCCGGCCACACCGGTAAACAGCACTTTGCCGACGCCAAACTGGTCGATCAAAATTTGCGTCGTTACCGCCGCATTGACTTTGCCCACGCCGGATTTGCAAACGATAACCGGCTTGCCTCTGTATGTACCCCGGGCATATTTGACGCCCGCTTTCGTAACCGTCTCCGCCCCTTCCATCCCGGCAAGGAGCAGTTCCACTTCCTCATCCATGGCTCCGATGATTCCTATCATTTCTGGCATGTCATCTCCAATCCTTTCAAGCGGTCAGTTCTCGATGATGCTATTTTTGTGCAAAAATATGATTTCAGACGATTAGGACTTAAATGGCTATGAAGACAAGCACATGGCCGCATCGTACCTGTTAATAGCCGCACATCCCAAAAAAAGCTCCCTGAAGGAGCTTTTTTCACGAGTATTCAACCTTTTTCATATTTGGATATGTCTATTTATTCCTCGTTCACATGACTTACGGAGAGCCGCAAAATCGTTTCGTGAGGAAGAATGACCCGAGGGTTGTCCACATTTTCTTTCTTCATCAGCTTGGTCAAGAGACGCATCGCTACCGCACCCAAATCGTACATCGGCTGCGCTACAGTCGTCAGTTGCGGACGAACCATCGAAGCCATGCGGATGTTATCCACACTGATGATCGAGAAGTCATCGGGGACCTTCAGACCTTCGTCTTGAATGCTGTGAATGGCGCCGATCGCCATCTCGTCGGTGGCCGCAAAGATCGCCGTAGGCTTCTTCTTCAGCCCGAGGAAATACTTCATCGCTTCCACACCGGACTCGTACCGGTAGTTGCCGATGCGAACCAGGTCTTCCTGATACTCGATGCCGGCAGCTTCCAGCGCTCTCTTGTAGCCTTGGAAACGGGCATAGCCGTTCGCCGGGTCCTGGAGCGTTCCGCTGATCATGGCGATGTCCCGGTGACCGTGACGAATCAGCGTATTTACCGCGTCAAAGGCGGCCGCCTCATGATCGATATCCACGGAAGGATAAATGCCGTTCTCGTCGCGCGTCGCACAGAGCACGATCGGCACAGCCGAAGTCTGGAAGGCCTGAATATGCTCGTCCGTTACGGTTCCGCCCATGAAGAGCAGCCCGTCCACCTGCTTCTCAAGCAGCGTGTTGATGACGCGAATTTCCTTGTCTTTTCTCTTGTCAGCGTTACACAAAATGATATTGTAGTGGTACATATTGGCGATATCTTCGATACCCCGGGCGATCTCCGCAAAAATGGAGTTGGATATGTCCGGAATCACGACACCCACGGTTGTCGTTTTCTTGCTGGCAAGTCCTCTTGCCACCGCGTTCGGACGATATCCTAAACGTTCAATTGCTTCATATACTTTCTTCCGGGTCTGAGGCTTCACGTTCGGATTGTTGTTGACAACCCGCGATACCGTGGCCATCGATACGCCTGCTTCACGCGCCACATCGTAAATGGTTACCGTCAAATTCCTTCTCTCCATTGCAAATAAATTTTCATTCGTCAACCCATTAAACTCAATGATACGACAAAATTTTGCATTGTGCAATGATTACACTTACAGCTGTTGCAAATGCTCTTTAATCACTTCAGAAGTAATATGAGAATGAGACGTATGCCAGATGGGCGCCTGATTTTGAACCAGAATAACCTGAGGCGATTCATGCTGCACCCCAAGACGATCCGCCGCTTCCATCGATACCGGACGGTCTTCGACAACATGGATCAGACCATACTGTACGGCTTCATTCGGCTGATCTTCCAAGTAAGACATCATTTCCCGATACGCACCGGCGCTGATCGGGCAGCGTGTACTGTGCTTAAACAGCAGCAGAGGCTTATCTGTGGAGGCTTCCAATGCGGATTGCAGCTGATCGCTAGTAGTCAGTTTAGTCATTGTCGCCATTTGATATACATCCCCTTTTTTCGATTCAAATCCTGAATCTATCGTATCAAAAAGCTCGTGAAAAATCCAACATACCTAGCGAAAAACCCGAAAAAATGCAGTAAAACGTAAATCAGGCGTAAAATTGGTTCAATTCAGGCAGCATCGCCGACAGCTGGGACAGCCGCTCCCGGATATTTTCCACCCACTCGTGGTCCTCAGTCTGTTCGGCAAAGCTGTATAAGTCCAGAAGCAGGTTGATACGGTCCCTGACCTCGGTTTCAATCTGCAGCTCCAAATCTTCGCGGGACAAGCTGTCGGGACGTAGGAACACCTCGCGAACCATTCCTGCCAGCTCATGGTGGTCTGCCAAAGAAAAGCTTCGACGGGAAGGACGCTCCCCGAGCGTCTCGACGCATTTCTTCAGCACCGGTCTCATGCATGGCAGCAGCTCATAATTCGAACAATCGTCACAAGCAAGCACCGGAACATGCCGTATGATTACATTACGGGTATACATCACCGTGCGGAGGTCAAGTCTAAGGACTTCCCCACATTTACATTTTGATCCCATATTTCCACCCCATATATCTTTTTACATCTTTATATAGTCATTGTAAAAATCATCGTTCCCCTTCGTATTCGCCCTGCCCGCGCTGGATTCCTTCCTCTCCAGCCCACCTGTTTTATTTACCAAACGGCCCATCCCTTTCTTGTAAAGCATGATTGTTCTATTCATTTTTGTTACACTGGAAACATAAGGACATTTACTCAGGAGGGAGCATGCTGAACATGAGATTAGCCGGAAAGAAGGTCATTGCGCTCGTCGATGACCAGTTTGAAGACTTGGAGCTGTGGTATCCCGTATACCGGGTGAGGGAGGAAGGCGCCGAGGTGCACCTGGTCGGGGACAAGAAGGGACATTCCTACATCGGCAAATATGGCGTTCCTGCCGTATCGGACTATTCGTTTGAAGAAGTGGACAGCCGGGATTACGACGGCATTTTGGTGCCCGGGGGCTGGGCGCCGGACAAGCTGCGCCGTTACGGAAAGGTGCTGCAGCTGGTGCAGGAAATGCACGAGGACCGCAAGCCTATTGGGCAAATCTGCCATGCAGGCTGGGTGCTGGTCTCGGCTAAAATTTTGCAGGGCGTTACCGTGACCTCCACTCCGGGCATCCGGGACGACATGGAGAACGCCGGCGCGATCTGGAAGGACGAGGCGGTTGTCACTGACGGACATATCGTGTCCGCTCGCCGTCCGCCGGATCTTCCGCCTTACGGCAAAGCCTTTTGCGATGCGCTTGCGGGGCAATAAGCAGCAGGCCAAAGGCAGTCAGCCGGGTCAAAAAAAAGAGCCTGACCGTCCACTTGGTGGATCGGCGGGCTCTTTTCTGTATTTAGACGGCAGGGGCAGGCAGGCGGTCAGGAAGCGTTGCTGCCCTTTTCGCCCCGAGGCTGATTTACGCTTTCGTTATTTGCGCAGGCAGGCTCGGCAAATTCGGTCAGCAGGCGTTCGATTTCGACGCTGCTCTTCAACTGGTAGCATGTCTGCGCCGTCCGCTTCGCATCGGAAGCCGTCGTGTTAAGTATCCGATGCTTCAGCTTCAGCAGGGACTGGATCGACATGCTCAGATGGTCCACGCCCAGCTCCAGCCAGATCGGTACCGAGCGTTCATCGCCGGCCATTTCGCCGCACACGCTGACGGGAATGCCCGCCCGGTGCGCGGCTTCCACCGTCGTGCGCAGCATCCGCAGAATCGCCGGATGGAACGGATGATACATATGGGCGATCTGCTCGTTCATCCGGTCAACAGCCAATACGTACTGCACCAGATCGTTCGTGCCGATGCTGAAAAAGTCGCATTCTTCCGCGAGCAGATCGGCGATGATGACCGCGGCGGGAATCTCGATCATGATACCGACCGGGATGTCCTTATCGTAAGCGATGCCCCTTGCGTCAAGATCGGCCATGGCCCGATGCAGCACTTCATTGGCTTGTCTGATTTCGTCGACCGATGAAATCATCGGGTACATAATTTTCACCCTGCCGAACGCGCTCGCCCGAAGAATAGCGGTCAGCTGCGTCTGAAAAAGCTCCTGGCGGTCAAGGCTGATCCGGATCGCCCGGTAGCCTAGAACCGGGTTATCCTCATCCGGCAGCGCAAAATAATCCAGCTGCTTATCGCCGCCGATGTCGAGCGTGCGGATCACCGCCCCAAGCTCACCCACTTGCTGGGCTACCTGGCGGTACACCTCAAACTGTTCTTCTTCGCTCGGAAACGTGCTGCGGTCCATGTACAAAAATTCCGTCCGGAACAGCCCTACGCCATTGGCGCCGTATTTCAAGGCCGATTCCACTTCTTTGGCGGAGCTGATGTTCGCGGCCAGGTGAAGCTCGCAGCCGTCCTTCGTGATCGCTTCGACGGCAGCCAGCAGCTCCAGCTGCTCCTTCTTCGCCAGCTGGCGCTCCCGGATCCGCACATATTCTTCCACGAGCGTATCGTCCGGATTGAGATACAGCGCCCCGGTGTCCCCGTCAATGACCAGCAAATCCCCGGTCTGGATCGGATCCTTCAGCTTGTTCTCCAGCCCCGCAACGAGCGGGATACCGAGAGCCCGTGCCATAATGGCCGAATGGGACGTCTTCCCGCCGACCATCGTCACGATGCCGAGTACGTGGGAAGGATTCAAATGCGCCAGCTGGGACGGGGACAGCTCCTTGGCCACGAGGATATACGGCTGGGTATCCGCAGGCAGCGTAATCTCCGGTGCGCCGAGCAGATGCTTGAGCAGGCGGTTGCCGACATCCTTGATGTCCATCGCCCGCTCCTTCATGTATTCGTCATCCAGCAGGTCGAACATCGTGACGAAATGATCGATCGCCTCTTTTACCGCGACCTCGGCCGCTTTATACTGGCGCTCAATAACGCCCTGGATTTCATTCATGAACACCGGATCGTCCAGGATGGCCAAATGGGCGTCAAAAATGCTCGACTCCTCTTCCCCGACCATATCCCTGAACTCGTTTTTAATAAACTCAATCTCATTTTTGGAGGTGCGTATCCCCTCATACAGCCGTTCAAATTCGTTGGCCAGATCTACTGCGTCGATCCCGGTCTCGGGCAGGTCCCATTCCCAGTTCGGCAGTACAAATGCTTTTCCAATCGCTACCCCGGCAGATGCACCGATGCCTTGTATCATGATTCCAAACCTCCAACATTTCTGTCGTGTAATACTACGGACATAACCGACGTCTGCCCCTTCTTGACGGCTTTGAACGGAGCGAAGCTCCATGACTTAACGCGGTCCGGGTTGGTGATCACCATCGGCGTGGCAAGCGATGAAGCATGACTTCGGATATAGTTGATATCAAATTTAACCAGCAGCTGGCCGGGCTCCACCGCGTCTCCTTCTTGTACGACCGCAGTAAAATGCCCGCCCTTGAGCTGGGACGTATCGATGCCGATGTGAAGCAGCACCTCGAGCCCTTCCGGTGTCGAGATCCCGATGGCATGCATCGTCGGGTACAGGTGCATGATCGTCCCGTATACCGGAGACACGAGCTCTCCTTTCTCCGGCATGAACGCCACCCCGTCTCCCACCAGCTTCGCGGCGAAAATATGATCGGGCACTTCTTCGATCGGGATCATTTTCCCTTGGACCGGCGCGCTGAACAGCACCTGCGGCAAATCCCGGTGCAGCAGCTTGTTCACTTCCTCGCGGATCAGCTCCGAATAGGTGCCGAATACGACCTGCACATTGCCGCCGCCGAGCTTGATCAGCCCCGCGGAGCCGAGCAGCTTCAGCGCATTGCTGTCGATCATGCGGTCGTTCTTGACCGTCAGCCGCAGCCGGGTGATGCAGGATTCCACCTGAACGATGTTGTCCTTGCCCCCGAGCGCTTCCAGAATGAGCGGCGCCTGATAAGGGATGTTGCCTGCCCAGTCCTCCAGCGTGGAGCCTTCCTCGCGTCCGGGAGTCGGAATCTGAAACCGCCGAATGGCCCAGCGGAACAGAAAATAGTACATAAGGCCGTATCCGAGCCCGATCGGAATTATCAGAAGCGCGTTATGCGACAGATGGAAGTTCAGCAGATAATCGATCGCCCCTGCGGAATAGGAAAACCCGTGATGAATATCGAGCGCATACGTAATCCACATCGCGATCCCCGACAGGATCGAATGCAGGATGAACAAATAAGGCGCTGCGAACAAGAAGGCAAACTCGATCTGTTCGGACACCCCGGTCAAAAAGCAGACCAAGGCCGCCGTCAAAAACGTCTTCTTGACCTTCGGCTTCAGGTCTTCCCGCGCTTCCTGGATGATCGCCAAGGCGATGCCCGGCAGTGCGAACATCATAATTGGGAAAAGTCCGGCCATGAATGTACCGGCGGTCGGATCCCCCGCAAAATAACGCGGCAAATCCCCCTGCACGATGCTGCCCGACGGGGTTTTGTAAGTTCCCAGCTGGAACCAGAAAACATTGTTGAGCAGATGATGAAGGCCGAACGCCGTCAGGATCCGGTACAAAATGCCGTATAAAAACAGACCGAATCCGCCCATATGCGCCATGAGCATGGTCAGCTCGTTCAGCGCCTTCTGCAGCAGCGGAGCGATGAAGACCATTACCCACGAAAACAAGGCGGAGAACAGCCCCATAAACAAAAGCACGAAGCGCGAGCCGCCAAAAAACTGGACAATCTCAGGCAGCTTGATATGTTTATACCGGTTATAGGCAGAGCCGGCGATCATGCCGAAAATGATGCCGATCAGCGTGGAAGGCTGAATGCCACCATTACCCAGATGCCTCGTAATTTGATCATAGATAAACATCCCGGCCAGAGCCCCAAGGCCAGCCGGTCCCGCCTGGTTCGCCAGTCCCCAGGCCACTCCTACCGCAAACAGATACGGGAGGAAATAAAAAATACCCTGTCCTGCCCAAGTGCACACCTCTGCGACGCCCGGCAGCCCCCAGGCTGCCCATGGCAGACTGCCGACACACAGCAGTATGGCGGCCGACGGCAGAACCATCGTAGGCAGCATCACTGCTCTGCCGAGCTGCTGCAGCGATCCAAGCCAGTTCAAGACATGCACTCTCCTCTCAACACACACACATATTTAAAATGGTACGCGTTGTTCAACTTTTTGTCAAAAAGAAAAAAGGACCTGCAGATTGCTCTGCACGGCCCTGTCTTGCCTCGTATTCAGTGAAGGTATTATCCGTTCTTTTGGCCGGGACGGTTCGGCCGGGTTACGGAGTCCTCCACCTTGATGCAGCGGTCCATAATGACCCGCATGCCGTTTTCTTCGCCGATGCTGGCGGCTTCATCGCTGACAACGCCGAGCTGCAGCCACAGTACCCGCGCGCCGATGTCGGCAGCCTCCCTGGCCACGTCCGCGCAGTATTCGCTGCGCCGGAACACATCGACAATATCAACGGGTTCGGGAATGTCTTTCAGCGAGGCGTAGACCGTTTCGCCAAGGATGGTTCCCTGAACGGTCGGGTTCACGGGAATGATTCGGTAGCCGCGCTGCTGCATCGCTTCCGCAATCATATAAGAAGTGCGGTCCGGCTTGTCGGACAGGCCGACGACCGCAATGTTGCCGGCCTGCTCCAGAATTTCCTTGATTTCTTCCCGGGTCGGATTTTCAAATGACATCGTTCATCCCGCCTTTGCTCTATTTTCTTCAAGAATCGGATTTACCTGAACTTATATAACTTATGAGTTACTTTACCCATTCCACCTGGGCGCCAAGCGCCTTCATATGGTCGAAGAACTGCGGATACGATTTGGCGACGTGGTGCGCGTCCTTGATCCGCAGCGGCTGCTTGGAGCGCAGGCCGACGATGGTCAGCGCCATAATGACCCGGTGGTCGTAATGGGCGTTGATCTCGACGCCCCCCTCGACCCCTTCCGGCCGCCCGTGGACGATGATCTCCGCCTGGCGCTCCTCCACGTTGGCCCCGGCTTTGCGCAGCTCAGCCAGGTAATCGGTGATGCGGTCGCATTCCTTGTAGCGCAAATTTTCCACGTTATAGAAGCGGGAGGTTCCTTCCGCAAACACGGCAGCCGCCACCATGGCCAGCACGGCATCCGTGGCTGCGTCCCCGTCAAACTCGACGGCTTTGAGCTTCCCGTTGCCGCGAACATGAACTTCGTCGTTCTCATGCGTCAGGGGAGTCTGCATCATCTGAAGCACGTCGACAACCGCGCGCTCTCCCTGCTTGCTCTGCACAGGCAGGCGCTTGATCAGCACGTCCGATTCCGTGACCGCTGCCGCGGCCAGCACCGCCGCCGATCCGGGGTAGTCGCCCTGAACGGTATAGGTTTTCGCCTGATAGGACTGGTTGCCGGGAACGCGGAAATGCGTGTAGTCGTCGCTGGCATGAATGACGATCCCTGCCTGCTCCAGCACTTCCAGCGTCTGACCGATGACGACTTTCGATTTCAGGTCGCCCGTCACCTCAATCTCGCTGTCCTCCGCCAGCAGCGGCGTCAGGAACAGCAGAGAGCTCAAGTACTGCGAGCTTACTTCGCCCGATACCGTAATTCGGCCGCCTTTCGCCTGCCCGCCTCGAATCGTGATCGGCAGGCGCCCGTTGTTGTGCTCCACCTGCACGCCGATTTGCTCAAGCGCGGTGATCAGGTCGTCGTGCGGGCGCTTGCCCAGCGAGTCCGGATACGTATTGACGAACGTCACCTCCGGGCAGAGGGCGGCGGTCCCCATCAGGAAGCGCAGCACCGCGCCGGCATTGCCGACGTTCAGCTCCTTGACGTCACGCGGATGCCTACCGAAGCCGGTAATGACGGCCTTCTCGTCGTCTTCGACGAGCCTGGCGCCGAGGTCCTGGATACAGCGGCGCATGGCGTCGCTATCCTCGCTGTGAGCCGGGAAGTATACCGTGCTTGTCCCTTCGGCCAGCGCCGCCACCAGCAGGTAGCGGGTCGTATAGTTTTTGGATGAGAGAGCTCCGATTTCCCCGCTCAGCCGGGGAGTCGGATGTACGATCATGTCCATGTGTAATCTCCTTTGCACTAGTCGGTAGTATGGCTCTTCCCGCGGGTCTGTCCGGATTGACAGCCGATTTACTGCTTGGTTATCATAGGTGATGAACAGTATGATTACAGTCGAAAAGAGGTTTTAACATTGTCAATGTTTCGTGAAATAGAGCCTTCTGAGGTGAGACGCCGCCTGCTTGCCGGCGAGTCCCTGCAGATGATCGACGTCCGTGAGGACGATGAAGTGGCCCAGGGCATGATCAGCGGCGCCAAGCATATCCCGCTGGGTGAAATCCCCGCCCGTCTGGACGAAATCCCGAGAGACGGCGAAGTCATCATGATCTGCCGCAGCGGCGGCCGCAGCATGCGCGCCTGCCAGTACCTGTCGCAGCACGGCATCGACTGCGTCAACATGGTCGGCGGCATGCTTCAATGGAACGAGGAAGAAGAAGAATAATCCCCACAAAGTGAAGCTTTTGCTTCGATGCCTATTCAGGTACTTTGCGGGGAGCACCCGGAAACCTCATCCCCACAAAGGGAAGTTATGGCTTGGATGCCCTTCCGCAACCTAAGCTACTGAAGCAGCAGCTTGACCCCGGTCAGGCTGCTGCTTTTTCACAGAGATAAGCTTAGACGCGGTAATGCGCTAAAATTGCACGCATGACTTCTTCCGCCGCAAGGCCCGATGTGTCCACCGTGCAGTGGGCAAAGCGATATGCGTCTCTCCGCTCCTCAAGCAGCGCTCTCACCCGCTCCTCCGCATTGCCCGCAAGCAGCGGCCGGTTCCGGTCCCCCTGGACCCTGGCAATAATATGCTCCGCATTCGCGGTAAGCGCCACGACAAGACCGCCCTGCAGCATCAGCTCGCAGTTGTCCGGGCGCAGCACCGCGCCGCCTCCCGTCGCGACGATCACTCCTTCTCCGGAGTCGAGCACCTGCCGCAGCGTCTCGTTCTCGAGCTCGCGGAAATGCGGCTCGCCATGCCGCTCGAAGATCTCCGGGATCGTCATGCCGGCCTTTTCCACGACGGCGGCATCCAGATCGATCAGCCGGTATCCGAGCTCCATAGCCAGCAGATCGCCGACGGTTGACTTGCCCGTGCCCATCATACCGATCAAGATAATATTTTGTTTAGTCCGGTTCAATAGAACACCCCTTTTTGCACTTGCTGCTGCCCATGCCGTTACTTGCTACATATCATAACACAGGCCAAAAACTTTCGACAATGCCGTCCTTCACCTGCAAGTCTATTTGCAGGAACTCTATCATATACATACATCAACTTGATAACCAGTAGAATATGAGGAGTGGTCGAGAGGAGCCATGCATGATTCCCATAGCCCTTTACTAGGAGGCCCCAAACGGATAGAGCAAATTTTCGATCCCCAGCACATTTTGTGCCGGGACGATCTGCTCTGGGTGCTTCATTACGTCCAAAAAAAAGTGGCCCAGAAAGATCCAGCCCTGCTGGAGCTTCCCAAGCCACGTCTAATGCGCAATTTTCAATATTTCGGCGAGGCCGCCGTCCTCCTGCTCAGCCGGTCATCTGCCCAGGGGCTCGACAACGAAAGAATCCGCGTCTGCCTGCTGGAGGCGATGCACGGTCTTTTCCAGAACGGAGAAAACGAAGCGGCTCCCCCAAGTAACGATTACTCCTGAATCCAGTTGTGATGGAAGACGCCTTCCTTGTCCACGCGCTTGAACGTGTGGGCCCCGAAGTAATCGCGCTGCGCCTGAAGCAGGTTCGCCGGCAGCCGCTCCGTGCGGTAGCTGTCGAAATAGGCCAGGGCGCTGGCAAAGCCGGGAACCGGAACGCCTTGAGCCACGGCCGTCGCTACCGTCGTACGCCATGCTTCCTGGTAGTTCTCGATGATGTCCTTGAAGAACGGATCCAGAAGCAGGTTTTTCAGGCCTGGATCTTTCTCGTAGGCGTCGGTGATGTTCTGCAGGAAGCGGGAGCGGATAATGCAGCCGCCGCGCCAGATTTTCGCCAGGTTGCCGTACTGCAGATCCCAGCCGTACTCGTCGGAAGCGACGCGCAGCTGCGCGAAGCCTTGGGCGTAGGATACGATTTTACTTGCAAACAGCGCCTTGCGGACGTTCTCGATAAACTCGGCTTTGTCTCCTTGGAACGGTGCTTTTTTCGGGCCGTTCAAAATTTTGCTCGCTTCTACGCGTTCTTCCTTCATGGCCGACAGGAAGCGGGAGAATACGGATTCCGTAATCATGGACAGCGGCACGCCCAAATCCAGGGAGCTTTGGCTTGTCCACTTGCCCGTGCCTTTTTGGCCGGCTGAGTCCAAAATAACGTCCACCATCGGTTTGCCCGTCTCCGGATCCTTTTGCGCGAAAATATCGGCCGTAATTTCGATCAGGTAGCTGTCGAGCTCGCCCTTGTTCCAGTCGGAGAAAATTTCATGCAGTTCTTCGGCGCTCAAATCCAGCGTATCCTTCAGAAGCTGGTAAGCTTCACAGATCAGCTGCATGTCGCCGTATTCGATGCCGTTATGCACCATTTTTACGTAATGTCCGGCACCGTCCGGTCCGATATATGTACAGCAAGGCTCCCCGTTCACTTTGGCGGAAATCGCCGTCAGAATCGGTTCCACCAGTTCGTAGGCGCTTCTTTGTCCCCCAGGCATAATGGAAGGTCCCTTCAGAGCTCCCTCTTCCCCGCCGGATACGCCTGTCCCGATAAAGCGCAGTCCTTTTGCTTCCAGCTCCGCGCTGCGGCGCTGTGTATCCGGGAAGTACGCGTTGCCTCCGTCGATGATGATGTCCCCTTCGTCCAAGTGAGGCACCAGCTGCTCGATCGTGGCGTCGGTCGCCTTGCCGGCTTGTACCATAATTAAAATTTTTCGCGGTGTTTCCAGCGAGTTCACAAATTCCTCAATCGAGAAAGTCCCCGTCAGATTTTTTCCTTCGGCTTCCTTCAAAAGATCATGCGTTTTTTCTGGAGAGCGGTTAAACACGGAAACGGTGAAGCCTCTGCTCTCAATGTTGAGTGCCAGATTTTTGCCCATGACAGCAAGGCCGATGACACCAATTTGTTGTTTCGACATATGTTTTTTCTCCATTCTTTGCGATTTTTTGATGAAAATTTTAGAACAAGCCTATTTTAACGTGTTTACGCGTGAAAGTGAAGTCCGGGTTCGGCAGTCAGCTGCCCGTGATAAAACACCCCGCAGCGCATCCGAGGTGTTTATGAACGATCTTCCATTCTATTGTCGTACAAAAGGTAAGTTACCATTCAAGCATCATTAAATCCTTGGACAAGGCGGCGAGCTTCTCCTTGCTTTTCTCCGCTTTTTCGGCATCTCCAGCCTGCATCGCCTCGTACAGGCGCTCCAGCTCGTCATCCAGCTCAAGCCTCAGGAGCTGCAGGCGCAGGTCGCCCTCTTTGGAGAAATACATTTTGGAAATCTCCTGCTCCGTCATAAAAGGACCCTTCTGATACAATACTTTTTGCTGATAGCCTGAAATTTCGACAAGCCGGATCACCTCGCCGAATAGAATGCTCTCGATCAGAATTTGGCGGTCCTTGAAACGTTTGACGATCGCATGACCGCGAGTATCCTCGATCAGCTTCTCCATCCATTCCGCCAGCTTGGCGTCCCGGATCGTGTAATCTCCAACCATCTTATAACCGTTTTTCGTCCGGTTAAACCGCAGCTTGACGAGTTTGCGCCCCGTTCGGACGGAGATGATGAACAGGGTTTCGTTTTCGCTCCAGTACAACGAATAGCCGTCTTGAATCAAATCCTTGATCAGGTCCTGAATATGCCGCCGGTTAAACCGAAGCTCCAAATTGCAGTATTCCACTTCATAGCTCTTATTCACGGCACTCCCTCCTTCAAAATTGGACCGCCTTTGGCTATTTCCTTCTCCCGCTTCTTAAGACCGGCGGGCTGGAATCGGCCGGTGATTCTTCAGCTTCGTTATCAAGCTGATGGCTAAACAGCTTTGCTATATTTTATACTTTATCCTATGTAACGGTAACTTGGTTTATTGACTATTTTTACCCGACAGGGCGCAGCATCAAACGGAAAAGACCGGCCGGAAGCCCTGCCAATTAAAGATCCGCCGCGGATTGTGGTATAATGGGACAAAAATTCAACACGCATTTGGATGGAGGAGGCAGCAAGAATGCCGTTTGCAGGATTTAACGCGCAGGATTTTGAAGTGTTTAATGTGGAGGGACTGGAGCCCCGGATGGAAGTGCTCATTGAGCGGGTTCGCCCCAAACTTGAAATATTAGGCAGCGAAATCGTACCCTTCCTGTCCGCGCTCTGCGGAGTGGAAATGTTCGTTCACGTGGCCAAGCATGCCCGCCGGACGGTAAACCCGCCGAACGATACCTGGGTGGCTTGGGCGGCCAACAAACGCGGCTACAAAGCCCTCCCCCATTTTCAGGTGGGCATGTTCGGCACGCATCTGTTCATCATCTTTGCGATCATTTACGAGAGCACGAACAAGTCGGTATTCGCCGATCATCTGGAAGGGAAGAAAGGAATCGCGGCTGTCAAAAAGCTCCCAAAAACGTTCTATTGGTCAATGGACCATATGGATCCCGGCTTTACCCCGCAGTCTGAAATGACGGCCGCAGACTTCGCCAAAATGGCGGACAAGCTGAAGAACGTCAAAAAATCCGAGGTGCTGTGCGGACTCCGGATTGAAAAAGGGGACCCCGTGTTGGAGGACAGAGACCAATTGATGTCCGTCATTCATTCCACCTTTGAACAGCTGCTGCCGCTGTATAAAATGGCGTTCTAACCGCCGCTTACGGTGCAGCCAAATATTAAAGGATAGAGCAGCCGGTACGCATAAGCGCGCTGGCACCCTATCCTTTTTTTTGTTTGTTACTGCGCCTCTGCCCGCTTCTTGCGCGACAAAACGAGGTGGATCACAAACAGCACGGCCATGACGATGCTGCTGGCGACAAAAGGCACCGAATGCCCGATACGGTCCCAGAGCTGACCTGAAACGATCGGCCCGACAACCATGCCCGAGCCCTGGAGGGTGAGGAAAAATCCCCAGACCGCTCCCCGCTCGCCTTTGGGCACATGTGTCGATACAAAGGTATTCCAGGCAGGCAGGATCATGGCATAGCTGATGCCCACCACGCCTACGGTGGCGAACACAACCGGCAGCGAGCGCACCGCCGAGAACATGATGAGGGAAATAGCCGCCAGCAGAAACCCGGCATTCAGGAAGGGGGCGGTTCCGAACCGGTCGACCAGCTTCCCGCATGGAATGATCGCCAGCACCGTAATGCCTCCGCCCGCGATCAGCAGCAGGCTGTACATATTTGGAGACAGGTGCAGCTCATTTTGAACGTACAGCGTGATCACCGGGCTGAGCAGCCCGATGACGAAGGATTGGAGAAACAGCGCCGGAAATACCAGCCAGCTGACCTTCAGGTTGTGCCTGATTTCGTACAGCGTCTTGCGGATGCTGGCAAAAAGATGATTCACCTTCCCGAGCAGTTGGGGAAGGACCCCCCTCGCAGATTCCGTCCTTCTTTCCATCCCCTGCCCATTGACCTTGACTCTTCCCGGGAGGAGCAATGCAACCAGAACTACGATGATGCAGCAGCCGATAAGGATAAAAAATAGCGTCTGATAGTTTTTGTTCGTACGGTCCATCAAAAAATTCATGACGATGGGTCCTGCGCCTGTTCCGCCCAGCGAAGCGATCTCAAGCATGCCGATCATTTGTCCGCTGTTGCCTCTCGGACCCGAAATGGCCGTCGTCCCGGTCATGGCGCATGGCCACAGCGGCGAAGTGCCTACCCCAAGAATAAAACAGGCAAGCGACAGCCAGCCTGCGCCGGATAAGAAGGCGATCATGCCAACCGCGACGATGGTCAGCACCAGCGCCCCTGTCAGCGTTCTGCGGTATCCCAGCCGCTCGGCGATCCAGCCCGACGGGCTGCGGAACAGGTTGTCTCCGATATATTGAAGGGAAAAGGCGAGACCGATCGTATGGGCGCCGAGACCGAGCGAGTTTTTCATATAAACCGGCAAAATGGCCACCAAAAGCGACCCTTTCATAAATTCCACGAGAAATAGAATCGTCAGCAGCCCGATGAAAAAGGGCGAAATCAGCCGGCGGGCTGCCGCCGCTTCCGTTATTTGCGACACGCGTTTCACCACTTCCCTATTTTGGTTTGTGCGAATCCTCCCGGCAGTATGGTCTATACTAATAGTGTACCCCATATGGGGACGAGATTTTCACAGGGTCAAAAAGCCGCTTGCATTCGCCCCCCGATTTGCTATACTGAGCTTTGTAATTTTAACAGATGAAAGGTTGTGACAGCATACATGGACCATAGCCGTACCCCTTTATTTACAGCACTCACACAGCACGCGGCAAAAAATCCCGTTCAGTTCCATATTCCCGGCCACAAGAAGGGAATGGGGACCGATACCGAATTCAGAGAATTTATCGGCGATAACGCCCTCTCTATAGATCTGATCAATATTGCCCCGCTGGACGACCTTCACCAGCCGACGGGCGTCATCGAGGAAGCCCAGATTCTGGCTGCTGACGCCTTCGGCGCCGATTACACGTATTTCAGCGTACAGGGGACCAGCGGCGCGATCATGACCATGATTCTGACGATGTGCTCTCCCGGCGACAAAATCATCGTTCCCCGGAATGTCCATAAGTCGGTCATGTCCGCGATTATTTTCTCCGGTGCCAAGCCCGTCTTCGTTTCGCCGGCCCGCGACGAAAATTTAGGGATCGACCACGGCATTACCGTCCGCTCCGTGCAGCGGGCCCTGGACCGTCATCCGGACACCAAGGCGGTTCTCGTCATTAATCCGACGTACTTCGGCGTCTCCGCCAATCTGAAGGAGATCGTGGACCTCGCCCACAGCCGGCATGTACCCGTCCTCGTGGACGAAGCCCACGGCGTGCTGACCCATTTCCATCCGGAACTGCCGATGTCCGCTATGGATGCCGGAGCGGATATGGCCGCGACGAGCGTGCATAAGCTGGGCGGCTCCATGACGCAGAGCTCCGTGCTGAATCTGAACACGAAGAACGGCTATGTCAATCCGCAGCGCGTGCAAACGATTATCAGTATGCTGACCACGACGTCGACTTCCTACATTTTGCTCGCTTCGCTGGATACCTCCAGACGGAACCTGGCGCTGAACGGATATGCCATGGCCCAAAGTGCCATCGACATGGCGCAGTCCGCCCGCAAGCAAATCAATGAAATTGAAGGTCTCTACTGCTTCGGCAAGGAAATTCTCGGCGGGGAAGCGACTTACGATTATGATCCGACCAAGCTGACCATCCATGTCCGCCATTTGGGCATCACCGGTTATGAGACCGAAAACTGGCTTCGCGAAAAGTATAATATCGAAGTCGAGCTGAGCGACATGTACAACATCCTGTGCCTGATTACGCCAGGGGATAACGAGGAGACCATCTCCATCCTGGTGAATGCACTCCGCGAGCTGGCACAGACCTACTATAATGTAAACACAGCCAACGAGCTGGTTGTTAAAATTCCGGAAATTCCGCAGCTGTCCCTCATTCCAAGGGATGCCTTCTACGGGGATACGGAAGTCATTCCGTTCAAGGAATCGGCCGGACGCATTATCGCCGAGTTTATTTATGTGTATCCGCCGGGCATTCCGATCCTTCTTCCGGGAGAGGTTATCTCCCAGGACAATATCGACTACATTGTCGACCATGTGGACGTCGGGCTGCCGGTAAAAGGACCGGAAGACCGGTATATCCAAAACGTCAAGGTCATTGTGGAAACCGATCCGATTTTTTAATACGCGCGGCTGTTTACCGCCTGCACCAAAAAAAGAAAACCCCTGTCCCGCTTTCGCTGCGGTTCGGGGGTTTCTTGGTGTAGGGCTTGTGGCGAAAAGGATTACTCCTGGTCCAACTGGGCAACCAGCTCGTTATAAGCGGCTTCCACCTTGTTCCATTCTTCTTCGTCTTCAATATTGTAAAGCATCATTTCCTCGTCCTCTTCCTCGACGCGAAGGATGATGCCGTCCGCTTCAGGATTCTCACGTTCCAGCAGCAGTGCATAAACGTTCTCGCCTACATCGAATGTTTCGACAAGAACCATTTCCACGTCTTTGCCGTTCTCATCTGTCAGCGTCAGAACAAATTCCTCATGCTCGTGATCATGGTCATGATCATGATTGCAGGCTTCGCCGTGTTCATGCTTGTGATCGCTCATTTTAACAAAAACCTCACTTATGGTTGGAATGGATCATACCACCGTATCGTATCACGTCCGCATGATCTGGTCAATTTATCCTCCTCGGGGGTTGTCAGTTCAGCGCAGTGATCACTTTTTGCGATACGAGGACGTAATCGCTGGTCTTGGTGGCTTTAATGTAGAACCCCACTTTATATTTGCCCGCGCTGCTGAAATCATACGTAAAATCGTAAGTCCGGAACCAGAAATTATCCTTCTGGCTGCCGCTCACGTCCTGAGACTGGATATCCTTGACCTTTCCCGAAGGATCTGTAATAGCCACCTTTACGCTCGCCACATCGTCCGATAGGCTGTCCACCTGGCAGAATACGTTAAACTTGAGCTTCCCTTTATTGACGTTACCGAAGACGGTATCTCCATTAAACAGAAATATATGTACGTTAGGCTTAATGAATTCAACCTTGTTCGTATCTGAATTAAACTTTACGACCCCGTCAAACTCCCGAATCGGGACATAGGTTTTGCCGTCGATGATATAACCGCCGTCCTGGATTTCCTTGCCGTTCATCCACACCCTGACTTTTTGGGTAATTGAATCTGCAAACACAGAACCCCCCATCAGGGAAAAGGCGAATACGCATACCATAACTTTCTTCCAATTCATCTTGTTCGTTTCCCTCCATTTCCATCGTGATGTTGTATGTATATACGAAAAGTACAAACGCAAGTTGCGCTGTCCATACGGGCAAAACTCACATTTTTTCTCAAAAGTGAAGGAATTTTGTTCCAGGAATACAAAAAAAGCCCCACCTTGTGGGACTATAGCTCCAAATTTTGGTTCAGTTCCTAATTTCTCTCCTTATTTCTTGGTTAAAATACAGGGCACCCCTTTGCCGATCGCACCCGGAACTCTCATCCGTGCCGCGTACGCCATTCCCCGGGCACAGGGCGTTTTACAGGCCTCGCATACGTCGGAGGTCACGAGCCTCATGCCTCGGATGACCTTTTCCCCTTTGGCTTGTGCCGGTTTTTTGCTTTTTCCCTTCGCCATGACAAAACCCCATTTCGCGCGTTTACAGCATATTATGGGGGTAGATGGAAATTGGGAACTGTGGTGTATAATGAAAGAAAAAAATACGAACGGCATGCTCGGCATGCCGCTCATTCACAGGAGGATCAACCGATGAGCTTGCAGCTTCAGATGCTGGGGACAGGCAGCGCTTTTGCCAAAAAGTATTTCAACAATAATGCCCTGCTCGGGGACGGGTCGTTCACTTTGCTGATCGATTGCGGAATTACGGCCCCCCTCGCCCTTCACCAACTGGGCAAAACGTTTAATGACTTGGATGCCGTGCTGATCACCCATATTCATGGCGATCATGTCGGCGGCCTGGAGGAGCTTGCCTTCCAGATGAAATACGCGTACCATCGCAAAATGAAGCTTTATATCGCGGAAGCTTTGCGTGATGTGCTGTGGGAGCACACGCTGAAGGGCGGTCTGTCCCAACCCGGCCAAATCACCTGCCTCGAGGACGCCTTCGATGTACATACGCTTCAACCGGGAGTTCCCTGCCGCCTGTCGGAGCAAATCGAGCTGGAGCTCATCCCGAACCGCCACATTCCGGGCAAAGACAGCTTCTCCCTCTATATTAACGGCCGGATTTTCTACAGCGCGGACATGACCTTCGACCCCGGGCTGCTGGACAAGCTCGTAGGGGAACGCGGCTGTGATACGATCCTGCACGAGGTCCAGCTGGAAGGACCGGGCGAGGTTCATACGACGCTCAGTGAGCTGCTATCGCTGGCGGAGCCGGTTCAGCGTATGATCCGATTGATGCATTATGCGGATAATAAAGACGAGTTTGTAGGAAAAACCGGAGAAATGACCTTCCTTGAGCAAGGGCACGTATATACGCTGTAACCCTTGCTGGTCGATGTGGATTACGGGTGAAAAAACACAGCCGGCTGCAGAAAGATGAACCTTCTCTGCAGCCGGCTGTTATTTTTGGAAACATGACGCTCGTCTTTTATTCAAAAGTAGGCAAGTTATCGAGATTATTCGACGGATCGCCGTCGGCGTCCCCGCGGATGTACATCTCGCCGTCACGGCCTTTAAAGACGTTTACTCCGGCAATGGCACCCGCTTTTACTTCCTGCAGCGCCTGCTCGTAATCGAGCACCCGGCCCGACGACGTTTGAAAGGCCGTCAAGTCGCCGTCACCGTTCTTCTGTACTGCGATAAATTGTTCTCTTCCCGGGTTTCCCATCGATATCCACTCCTTAAGTTGTCATGATATATCAAGGTGACATATGGATATCGTTCCCTGAGAACATGGATTTATACGAAGAAACGAAGCCTACAGTGTTTTCTTCATACGGACATGCGGAATGCCCGCGTCATCGAACGGCTCCTTGGAAATGACCTCGTAGCCTTGTTTTGCATAGAACTGTTCAGCTTGGCACTGTGCATCCAGGATGGAATAGGCCAGCCCCAGTTCCCTCGCCCGCTCTTCCATCGCCATCAGCAAAATGCGGCCGAACCCGTGGGTGCGGAACTCGCGGCGAACCGCGATTCGCTGCATCTTGGCGGTATCGCTGTTATAATAAATGATCCGGCCGGTGGCCACATACTGATCCTTGTCCTGAAGGAGGATATGATGAACATTGTCGCTGATCACATCGTATTCGTCGATCTCCAGGTCGGCGGGCACGTTTTGTTCCTTGACGAACACCTCCTGGCGGATGTCCAGCGCATGTTCCAGCTGCTCGGGGGTCGTCACGTATACTATTTCTGCAGGCATCGGTTACCCTCTCTTTCATGCAATCAATATAAAAAACACGATTGAATCATTATACAAAAAAATGATTTTCCTGTATAGTTGACTCATGAGAGCTCTATGGAAGGGAGACCATGGATCGTTATGGGCATGACCATTGCGCTGATCGTCATTTTATCAGCCATCTTAATCTATTCTTTCATTTATGTCATCCAAAAAGGGTATTCGCGCAAATGGGATGAGGAATAAGAAAAACGTTTATCGACGAACACTCACGGAAGATAGACCGCGTTTTGCGGAAGTTTTTCTTCAGTTATAAGGAAACCGAATCTCCGATGCAAATACTTTCTTATATCTTAAAAAAAGAGGGCCGGTGCAGTCGGAGCACGGGCCCTTGTCTTGTCCAAAGAATCAGGGCGGCGTAATAGGGCCCTTGGAATACACATCCTCGCTGACCGATTTGCCGTAAACGTCCAGCATAATCGGTGAATCGGCCATGGTTGAACCGGGCTTGATCGGCTCCTGCGCATCCGAAAACTCACCCGCGGGGGAGCATCCGGCAAGCAGCAGGCACATCCCTGCCGCGAGCAGCCCGCCTTTGTTCGGCATACCGTGCCACTCCTTCTGTTTCGAAATATACTTTAGTTTTCGCCCGTTTGGATAGCTTCTAATCATGAGCGGCAAACAAATTGTGCATGCCATTCACCGTGAGCAAAATAAAATGATTGACAGCTAACTATGGCGCTGTTATTATATTAAATGTATCTGACTTATACGATCTGCTAGCTCAGCTGGGAGAGCACCATCTTGACAGGGTGGGGGTCAGTGGTTCGAGCCCACTGCAGATCATCTATAGAAACTCTTGAAGCTTAAGGCTTCAAGAGTTTTTTTGTTCACAATTAGCCGCAGAGTTTTAACCCTGTCCCGTTAAGATAATCATCTATTTTGATCCCATATGGACCTCCGCCGTGTTTGCAAAGGAAAGCGTTACATACGATATCTCAGGTTTCACATTTTCCAACAAAGGTGGGGTAACCAAATGAGTAAATTCTTTTTCCACGAACATGATCACGGCCATCGCTGCCATGTCCGCAAACCAAAACCAGTCGTCCTCAAAAAAGAAATCAAGAAAACGATATTCGTCAAAGTGGACTGGGAACCTGTAATCAAAAAGGTTCACAAAGAAAAGCATGTTTCCTGCCATAAAATTCACAAACAGCACCACCACTTCAAAAAACGCCACCATAAAAGATGCCACTGTCGCGATCACTTCGGTGGAGACATGTATTAATTCCGGATTTTTCGGATGAAATCAGCATGACACCTCCCTGATCGCACGCCCGGGAACTTGGTTCCCGGGCGGCATCTATTTTATAAATCACACCGAAAATCCGATAACATAGATGTTACCCATTTTACATAGAGGAGGCTTATGATGGATATCCCTGCTTTATCGATGGCCATGAGCCAGTCCCGGCTGGCTCAAAATGTGAGCATCCAGGTGCTTAAAATCGCTAAGGATCAAGCCTCGCAGGACGGTCAATCCCTGGTCAAAATGCTGGATAGCAGCGCCGCACCCCATTTGGGAAACCGTCTAGACATCCGGATTTAACTGCTCGGCATTCTTTTCTGCCCCTCCAGACGGAGGGTTTTTTTATTTTTCAGCACAACCGTTCAAATTAAATTCATATTTTAGGTCCATATCCCCACCAATCAAACATTCGTTCTCTATCCAACAGACGAAAATTATCTTATGATAAAGATAGTTATTGATACAAAAGTCTTACCAGTATGTGGATACGGGAGAATAGTCTCATGGAAAAGGAAATTGAAATGGCGATCCGCCGCGGCCATCAATTATTCGTTCAAAATTTGGATGGTGAATCCATTACCGGCATCCCCGAGAAATCCGATGATCCGGGCACTTTAAAGATGCGGACGGTGTACGGCTCCATGTGGATTCCGCTGGATGAAGTCGGCCATCTGTCACGCCTCATTCATATTCGTTAATATTCGCTGCCCTGCCTGGGCGGCTTTATTTTTTTATATAACGATTAACCTTTCGTCTCGGAAGGTGCAGGAAAATGTGGTTCAGCAGCACTTGGAACGGTTTATCCTTACATATAAGGAACACACTATGGAAGTACCAACGATTCTATAGGAAGGACGTGTGGCGATGAATACACCGAATGAAGAGGATCGTTTCCCCGGGGTCGATCCCATTCCGGATCCCGATCATGAAACGCCGTCATCCACGGACATGATTGAAGACGTGCTGGAAGAAGGGGCGCGGGAATTGAAGAAAGGTAAACATCCGTCGAACGGGGATTCACCGGATCATCAAGGGTGACGCGTTCCCTCACTGTTCTGGAGACGTTTACGGGCACAAAATAACCCGATGCCGCCGTGGCATCGGGTTATCGGTGTTTAAGAGCGCACTGAAGCGCTCAGCAGCGCAGCCAGCTTATCCGGGTAGTCGGTGATGATCCCCGCTGCCCCTGCGTCGATAAGACGCCGCATTTCCTCTTCTTCGTTGACCGTCCATGGGTGGTATACCTTACCGGCCGCCTTCGCTCCCGCCACAAATTCAGACAGCACCGCAAAATGGTAGGCGTGCAGGGCGTCGGCTTCAACGCTGCGGGCATATTCCCACGGCTCATACAGTCCCTCCATGTACAAAATGCCGGTGCGGATTTCTGGCGCGAGCTGCTTGCAGAGCCGCAGGGAATAGTGATTGAAGCTTGAGATGACGATTCGCTCACTCAGGTTATAGCTTCTTACCATGTCGATGACCTTCTCCTCAAGCCCTGCATAAGGTACCTTCGTATTTTTCAACTCGATGTTGACGACGGTCCCGGTGTCCTGAACCAGCTCCAGCAGCTCTTCCAGCAGCGGAAGGCGCTCCTCCGCAAAATCGGGATGGAACCAGCTGCCGGCGTCCAGCTTGCGCAGCTCTTCCAGGTCATGGTCTTTGACCCACCCGCTCCCGTTTGTCGTACGGGACAACGTTTCGTCGTGAATCAGGACAAGCCGGCCGTCCCGGGTTAACTGAACATCGGTTTCAATCCCTGTGGCACCAAGCTCCAAACTGCGGGCAAAAGCGGCCATCGTATTTTCCGGACATACGGCAGATGCGCCCCGGTGGGCAAAATTAATAATCGAATCCAATTTCTCTCAACCTCCCGACTGGTATTCTCGCAAACCTTACCAACTTATCGTACCCGTCATATGTAATGCGAGTATAAACCGTAGAGTTTACAAACCGCTCCATCCAAATTGATTCCTCTCTGATGGTTGTATTTTATCATGGATTTATCCCGCATATAAGGAGGTATTCGATCATGATCGTGTTTGACGTCATCGTCCACGGAGAAGTCAAAGAAACCATCCGGCCGGCCACCCAGCGGCTGCAGCATATCCTCGCCTACGTCACCGAAGAGGCCAAGATCCTCAGCAAAAAATACGGAACGGCCGTTAACTTAAGCCGGAGAATCATTTATTGACCGGAAGGGGATCGGTACTCGATCGCCTTTTTTTTATGTCGATACACGCTTTTCTTTTCTCGTCTCTACGCACGGATGGGCCTCAAGAACATGCTGCGCCTCGATGCTTCGCTCCTTACTGCACTCCACTATGACCATAAAATGCCCCTGAATCAGCAGCTTCTCATAGTTTTCTGCATCCCCTTCGGGGACGCCAATCCCCACCAGACTGACAATCAGCCCGTCGTTCTTCCCGCCAACTTCCGCCCCCCCAAGTTTGGCCGCTGCCGGTCCCGATGCCCAGGTGACTTGATCCCGCAGCGTCAGGCTGGAGGTTAAATCCCGGATTTCGCCGAACAACCCGCTGGTACCATGCCTGGACACGGGTTCTTTCAAGCCGGTATCCCGGCATACGATAGATAACTGTCTCTTGTCAAGGGCAAGCAGCGACACGTCCTTTTTGTCAAAATGACGCTCCCAAAGCGCGCTGACCGCCAGCGCCGTATCCTGTCTCGTCCGGAACAATGCGATCACGAGTTGGTTCATCCTCAATCCCTCCCAGGTTAAATGACTGTATGTAATTAGGTAAACTAACGCGGGCATAAAAAAACATCCCGGCCGAATACCGCCAGGATGTGTTGTGTTACGCCTTAACAAAAACAGGAGCTCAAAATAATGACCAAAAGGATGAAAAGGACCAAGATCGCTCCCGTCGATTTGAAAACTCCGCCTGGATAACCAACGCCGCCTACGACTCCGCTCATAGGTTTGAACCTCCTTTTTCATGGGGTCAACCTATATTATGTAGTTCACCTGCGGTTTGACTGTACGAATACCCGGATTGCCTCAAACGGCTACCGCTTCCAGAAGCGATGGCAGGAGCTCCCTGAATCATCCTTATGACATTTGGTTAATGGGTTGTAAAAGAGGAAACAGACCGTTACATAGGCTGGTCCATGAAGGCTGGGGGGATTTGATTGCTGCAGAGCAAATATTTTCGTACATGTCTGGGTATCATCGCGGCACTTTTAATTATTTATTTGGGTGCCAAAGTAAAGTTTATTTTCAATCCGATCGTGCTGCTGTTCAAGCTGCTGCTGGTCCCTGTGATGCTGGCCGGTTTCATGTACTACTTGCTGAGGCCCATCGTAAATTACTTGGAAAAGCACCACTGGAAAAGGTCGCTTTCGATTCTGTCGATCTACCTCGTGTTCGTTGGTCTGATCGCCCTGTTTTCGGTGCTGGTATGGCCAACGCTGCGCGAGCAGGTGATCACTTTTGCCGAAAACGCGCCCTATTTCGTGGAAGATTTGCAGAAGCAGTTTGAGGCGCTTCAGAAAAACAGCTTTTTCGCCAGGGCGCTGCCAAGCGAGTCTGAAATTTATGCCCGCGTGAGTGAATATCTCAACGGTCTGATTATGGCCGTAACGGATTCGATCTCCAATTTTATATCCGTCGTATCCAATGTCGTGGTCATTATTGCTACCGTTCCGATCGTGCTGTATTACATGCTGAAAGAAAGCAGCAAGCTTCCCCCTAAAATTTTGCACATCCTTCCACGGAAATATCGGAAGGAAGGGAAAGAAGCGCTGCGGGAAATCGATACGGCGCTCAGCAACTTTATCGTCGGCAGGGTCGTGCTGAATCTCATTCTAGGCGTGCTGATGTACATCGGCTTCCTCATTATCGGGCTTCCATACTCTCTGCTGCTCGCGCTGATCTCGATCGTCCTGAACCTGATTCCATACGTAGGTGCGATCATCGCTGCCATTCCGGTCGTTATCATAGGTTTTATCGATTCGCCTTCCGTTGCCGTATGGTCGCTCGTCGTGATCATCATCTCCCAGCAGATCCAGGATAATCTGCTGACGCCGATTATTTACGGCAAGCAGCTGGACATTCATCCGATGACGGCGATCGTCCTGCTGCTGATCGGCGGAGACGTATCCGGGATCGTCGGCGTCATTTTGGCCATTCCCGTCTACATGATCGCCAAGATTATTATCGTCCGGGGGTATGGGCTGTTTTTGGCGGAAAAGGTAGATGACATGAAAGAGTGAGAAAAAAAGCATGCCGCAAGACCAATGTCTCACAGCATGCCCCGCAATGACCGGACAACGCAAGTGCACTCCGCTTTCCGAAAAGTCCGGCCGTCCGACAGGGTCACCGTCTCCGCATTATGCGAACTCAGGGTGGCCCTGTATGCTTCCAGACGGTCCTTCCGCCAGATCATGACCTCGGACCCGAACAACACGGCGTTATCGAACTGCCGTTTGTCCTTCATGATATATCCGACCGAATGAGGCGCGGCGTCAGGGGCATTTTTCCCTTCGGGAAGAAGCCGGATCGTACAAACCTCGCCAAACGGCAGCTTCAGGTCGTGCGGCCCGAGCACGAGCCATTCGTTATGTTCATCCCATTTGCGAAGCGTCCCCTTGACCCGGGAATGCAGCTTGTCGTTGCACAGGATGGTTACCCGCCTGCCGATCCAGTTCTTCATGGCCCTTTCGCCTCCTTTCGCATTAAAATGAGTTACCTGTCAGGAATCGCCCAATCGACCGGCTTGATCCCATGGGCTGCTAAAAACGCGTTGGCTTTGGAAAACGGCCTGCTTCCAAAAAAACCGCGGTGCACCGACAGCGGACTCGGGTGAACCGACTGGATCACCAGATGCTTTTTCCGATCGATAAAAGCTCCTTTTTTCAGGGCATGGCTTCCCCATAGAATGAACACGACCGGCTTATCCCGCTCATTCAGCTTCTCAATGACAGCATCGGTAAATCGCTCCCATCCTAATCCTTTATGCGAATTTGCCTCGCCATCCCGGACGGTCAGCACCGTATTGAGCAGCAGCACCCCTTGCTCGGCCCAATGCACCAGCGTTCCATGGTTTGGAATCGGTACGCCCAAATCGCTGTGCAGCTCTTTGTAAATGTTCACGAGGGAAGGTGGAATCCGCACACCGGGTTTGACCGAAAAGCTAAGGCCGTGGGCCTGTCCGGGTCCATGATAAGGATCCTGCCCCAAAATGACCACTTTGGTATCCTCGTATGGGGTCAGCTTGAGCGCTTTAAAGAGGTCCTCTTTCGGCGGGTACACTTTGTGAACCTTGTATTCCTTGGCCAGCTTATAACGGAGTTCCTGAAAATAGTCCTTTTCGGTTTCTTCCTTCAGCTGCTCGTCCCAATCGTTATTAAATATCATGAAGCATTTCTCCTCTCTCGTAAATATATAAACCTATTTTTATAGAAAAACGTCTTCCGACGCACAATCAATGAAAGTCAGACCGCATTGAACGGCAGCTAAAAAAATAAGCCGGCCCCGATCCGGACCAGCTTACCCTGTTCATCTTGTTCCAATCCAATGCCGAGAACCGGGCTCGAACCGGTACGGTAGTCACCTACCGCAGGATTTTAAGTCCTGTGCGTCTGCCAATTCCGCCATCCCGGCTTGTCTATCACTTTTGTGACGACAAAATTTAATATAACATGTTTTGCCTATACCGGCAATCCTTTAATTGCCATTCCTTTTACCGCCCATGAGCACAAAAAAACCGGCTCAGTCAAAGACTGAACCGGCTTCCTTCGAATGGTTTACCTGTATGCCGAGGACCGGGCTCGAACCGGTACGGTAGTCACCTACCGCAGGATTTTAAGTCCTGTGCGTCTGCCAATTCCGCCACCCCGGCATGCTGTTTCTTACATATTGCTATATGGTGGGCCCTGAGGGACTCGAACCCCCGACCAGTCGGTTATGAGCCGACCGCTCTAACCAACTGAGCTAAGGGCCCTGATCAAGTATATACCGTACAGATAATGGCTGTTAAATTGGTTGCGGGGGCAGGATTTGAACCTGCGGCCTTCGGGTTATGAGCCCGACGAGCTACCGGACTGCTCCACCCCGCGTCATTAACCATATCAAATAGCGACAAGAATTAATATACAGCATATGTACCCACTGCGTCAAGTATTTATTTATGGAATTGGTGTTAGGACACTGGAGCCTACCATGTCATGGCAAGAAGCGGACACCGTACCTGCCTCTCCTTGAACGGAAAATTTCAACGAGCCGCGGCTCTTCATAACCGTAAATCCAGCTGTCCTGCTCCAGCCTCTTCGCCAGGCACCCTGCCTGGAATTTCGTCCGGTAGAGCTTGCCGAAATACACCCACCGCATTACTGCTAACCCTCCTTTCATAGATGAGCTGTTTTGATGCCTATTGTTGCCGCAAACGCCATGGTTCATTCATAGCAGCAGAAATCTCGGCTAGTAAAATGTCGAAAACGTTCGAAAAAAAGCGAGATTGCTTTGTGCTGAGCGGAAAAATCGTTTATACTGATAACTAAGTTGTTTAACATTTTAATTTTCAGGAAAGCGGGGAATGTCCATGGCAAAAACACATAAAAAGCTGTCTTTTGCGGATCTGGTCAAAAAATTTGTATTTATTACGGTAGGGGCCGTGCTTATGGCCGTAGCGCTCGAGGTATTTCTGGTTCCCAATGAAATCATCGATGGCG
Organism: Paenibacillus sp. PSB04; assembly: GCF_025809195.1. NCBI lineage: Bacteria > Bacillati > Bacillota > Bacilli > Caryophanales > Paenibacillaceae > Paenibacillus > Paenibacillus sp. PSB04. Next base: position 3,733,936 of record NZ_CP081301.1, on the reverse strand, counting down.
GCATCACCGGGATTTCGATCGTCTTATCCAAAGTAACGACCTTTCCGCTCGGTATTTTTCTGTTTATTATCAACCTCCCCTTTTTATTTCTGGGATACAAGCAGATCGGAAAAACGTTCGCCTTTTCTACCCTTTACGGCATCGCCGTCATGTCTGTAACGACGCAGCTGCTGCATCATGTCAGTCCTTTTACCAATGAGAAAATATTAGCGGTCCTGTTCGGCGGCCTTATTCTCGGCCTTGGCGTCGGACTCGTCATCCGTTTCGGCGGCTCGCTCGACGGAACCGAAATTGTCGCGATTCTGCTGTCTAAAAAGCTCCGCATGCCGGTCGGCCAAATCATCATGATCATGAACGTCTTCATTTTCATTGTTGCCGGATTCGTTTTCGGTTGGGATTCCGCGATGTACTCCATATTTACATACTATATGGCCTCCAAAGTGATGGATATCGTGGTCGAGGGCTTGAACGAGTCCAAGTCGGTCACCATCATCTCGAACGAATACGAGGAAATTTCCCAAACGATTCAGGATCGGCTGGGACGCAGCACGACCTTCATGTACGCCAGAGGCGGCTACTCGAAGGAAGATACACAAGTCATCTATTGCGTCGTCACCCGGCTTGAGCTGGCCAAACTGAAGGCGCTCGTGCAGGAGATCGATCCCAAAGCCTTTATTGCCATTGAGCATGTGTCCGATGTGCTCGGCGGCAATTTTGAGAAAAATGCCATCCACTAAATCATTTGCAACCTCAAGCTTAAGGTAACAGCAAGATCGATCATCCGTGTAAACAACTTAAAAAGGCAGCCCTCAGGGGCTGCCTTTGCTGTATCATTTTATAAATCCATTTGAGGAAATTCACACAAGCGTCGTCCTCTTAGTTTCCGAACGATGACGGATCTTCTCTCCACGCTTTGAGCGCTTTGACGTCCTCCTGCTGAATGGCTCCCTTTTCCAGGGCCACTTCCATCAGCGCCGCATAGTTGGACAACGTCTGCAGCGGAATCCCCGCTTCGGCAAAGGCTTGTACCCCTTTATCGAGCTGATAGCTGAAGATGGCGAGCACGGCAAGCGGCTCGGCACCGGCTTCCTTCACGGCTACCGCCGCTTTGAGCGAGCTGCCGCCGGTCGAGATCAAGTCTTCGATGACGACGACTTTTTGCCCTGGCTTGATGATGCCCTCGATCAGGTTCTCCTTGCCGTGCCCCTTCGCTTTGTCGCGGATATAGGCCATCGGCAGATTCAGCTTCTGGGCAACCCACGCCGCATGAGGGATACCGGCCGTCGCCGTTCCCGCAATGACTTCCGCGTCCGGATACTGCGCCCGGATGATCGCAGCGAACGATTCGGCGATAAGCTCGCGGAGTTCAGGGTAAGACATCGTCAGACGGTTATCGCAGTAGATAGGCGACTTGATGCCCGAGGTCCAAGTGAACGGCTGTTTTGGCCGGAGCGCCACCGCTCCGATCTCAAGCAAATGGGATGCGATACGGGCTGGAATTTCTGCTAGGGTAGTCAAGCTTCGATCATCTCCTTGATAATGTGTTCGGCAGCTTCACGCGGGTTTTCCGCCGCCGTAATCGGACGCCCGACGACGATGTAATGGCTGCCTTGGCGAATGGCTTCGCCCGGCGTCAGGACGCGCGCCTGGTCGCCTGCTGCGGAGCCCGCAGGCCGGATACCCGGCGTGACCGTGATAAATTGCTGGCCGCAAGCCTCGCGGATCAGCGCCGATTCCTGGGCCGAGGCGACGACGCCGTCCAGTCCGGCCGACTGCGTCAGCTTGGCGTAGTGTACCACTGCGTCCTGCACGCTGCCTTGAATGCCGATCTCGCTGTTGAGCGTCTCCTGGCTGGTGCTGGTCAGCTGGGTGACCGCGATAATGACCGGCCTGCTCAGGCCGGGATCGGCCACAAGCGCGGATTCAGCTCCATCAAGCGCGGCTTTCATCATCACCGTACCTCCGGCAGCATGGACGTTAAACATGTCCACACCAAGACGGGTGATGCTCTCTGCGCCACCCCTTACGGTGTTGGGTATGTCATGCATTTTCAGATCAAGAAATACGCTGTAGCCTTTTGACTTCAATTCCCGCACAAAAGCAGGCCCTGCAGCATAGTACAGCTGCATGCCCACCTTCAAGTAGCAGGGAATCCCTTCAAGTTCGCGGACCAGCGCGGATGCCGCTTCGGCATCCGGGTAGTCCAGGGCCACGATCAAGCGGCCCGCCATTTCTGTATACTTATCATTCATACTTCTAGTATTTCCCCCTTCTCAGTTCGCAAAAGCCGGCATGGCCTGCGAAGAGAAGTTGAGGGTATCCAGCATATTCATCAATGCTCTGACCGTGTCCAGCGAGGTCATGCAGACTACGCCGTTCTCTACCGCTTCCCGGCGGATACGGAATCCGTCGCGTTGCGGCGTTTTCCCTTTGGTCAGGGTGTTGAACACGAACTGCGCTTCACCATTGCGGATCAGATCCAGGATGTTCGGTGTGCCGTCGCTGAGCTTCTGCACGGTCGTTACGTTGAGTCCGGCATCGTTCAGAGCTTGAGCCGTACCTTCCGTTGCATAGATCTTGTAACCAAGGCGCTTGTAGCCCTTCATGAGCTCCACAGCTTCTTCCTTATCCTTGTCGGCCACGGTGACGATGATTGCACCCGATGCCGGAATTTTCATGCCTGCGCCGATCAAGCCTTTGTACAGCGCTTTTGCATATTGCAGGTCGCGTCCCATAACTTCGCCGGTCGACTTCATTTCCGGTCCGAGTGTCGGCTCGACTCTGCGCAGCTTCGCGAAGGAGAACACCGGTACTTTGACGGAAACGTAGTCGCTTTCCGGCCAGAGGCCTTCTTTGTAGCCTGCGTCCTTCAGCTTGCGGCCGAGAATGGCCTGCGTGGCCAGGTTCGCCATCGGAATCGTCGTCACTTTGCTCAGGAACGGTACCGTCCGGGAAGAGCGCGGGTTTACCTCGATGACATACACTTCGTCGTTGTAAATGACGAACTGGATGTTGACCAGGCCGATCGTTTTCAGTTCCTTCGCAATCCGTGTCGTGATGGACACGATCTTCTCCTTGAGATGCTCCTCCAGGTGCTGCGGCGGATATACCGCGATCGAGTCGCCGGAGTGCACGCCTGCGCGCTCGATATGCTCCATGATGCCCGGGATGACCACGGTTTCGCCGTCGCAGATCGCGTCGACTTCCACCTCTTTACCCAGCATGTAGCGGTCGATCAAGACCGGATGCTCCGGATTGATCTTAACAGCCTGCTCCATATAGCTCAGCAGCTCGTCATCGGAGTAGACGATTTCCATCGCGCGTCCGCCAAGGACGTAGGATGGACGGACCAGCACCGGATAGCCGAGCGATTGGGCCGTGTCTACGGCTTCGTCGACCGATGTAACCGTGCTGCCTTTCGGCTGGGCGATTTGCAGTCTCGAGAGCAGCGCCTCAAACTTCTTGCGGTCCTCCGCCTCGTCGATACTTTCGAGGCTGGTGCCGAGAATGTTCACGCCCGCTCTGCTCAGCGGTCCGGCCAGGTTGATGGCCGTTTGGCCGCCGAACTGCACGATGACGCCGATCGGCTTCTCCTGCTCGATAACGTTCATGACGTCCTCGAAGAACAGCGGCTCGAAGTACAGGCGGTCTGACGTGTTGAAGTCCGTGGATACCGTTTCCGGGTTATTGTTGATGATAACCGCTTCGTATCCGGCCTTCTGAATTGCCCACACGGCGTGTACGGTCGAGTAGTCGAACTCGATGCCTTGGCCGATCCGGATCGGTCCGGAGCCCAGCACGACCACTTTCTCCTTGTTGGACGGCGTTACTTCGTTCTCCGTCTCGTAGGTCGAGTAGTAGTAAGGCGTTGTCGCTTCGAATTCTGCCGCGCAGGTGTCAACCATTTTGTAGACCGGACGCAGACCGTTCGAGAGGCGGAACTCGCGAACTTCCGTCTCCGTCGTCAGGCTTCCAGCCTGGCTCTGGCTGCGGATCTCGGCAATCGCCCGGTCGGTGAAACCGCGGCGTTTCGCCAGGTACAGCGTTTCATAAGAAAGCGTGTCTTCCTGAAGCTGCTCTTCGAACGCGATCAGCCCCTGGATTTTATCGAGGAACCACCAGTCGATCTTGGTCAGGTCCTGAACTTCCTGCAAGCCATAGCCGCGGCGGAACGCTTCCGCGATCAGGAAGATCCGCTCGTCGTCGGCTTTGATGAGGCGCTCGCGGAGCACTTCCTCGCTCAGCTCTTCCGTACCTTTCAGATAGAAGCGGTGCACTCCGATTTCCAGGGAGCGGATCGCTTTATGGATCGATTCCTCGAACGTGCGGCCGATAGCCATAACTTCGCCGGTCGCTTTCATTTGCGTGCCCAGCTTGCGGTTCGCCTGTACGAATTTATCGAACGGCCAGCGCGGAATTTTGCTGACGATGTAGTCCAGCGTTGGCTCGAAGCAAGCGTAAGTCTGCCCGGTTACCGGGTTGACGATTTCGTCCAGGGTGTAGCCGAGGGCGATCTTTGCCGCCATCTTGGCGATCGGGTACCCGGTCGCTTTGGAAGCGAGCGCCGAAGAGCGGCTGACGCGAGGGTTAACCTCGATGACATAGTATTGGTAGCTGTGCGGATCCAGGGCGAACTGCACGTTACATCCGCCTTCGATGTTCAGCGCGCGGATAATTTTCAGCGACGCCGATCTCAGCATTTGGTATTCACGATCCGAGAGCGTTTGGGACGGGGCTACGACGATACTGTCACCGGTGTGAACGCCAACCGGATCAAAGTTCTCCATGTTACATACGACGATGCAGTTGTCGTTGGCATCGCGCATGACTTCGTATTCGACTTCCTTCATACCCGCGATGCTCTTCTCGATCAGGCACTGGCCGATCGGGCTGTAACGGATACCGGAACTTACCGTCTCACGCAGTTCTTCTTCATTCGCGCAGATGCCGCCGCCGGTTCCGCCGAGCGTGTACGCCGGACGGACGATCAGCGGGTAGCCGATCTCTTCGGCGAAGTCGAGCGCTTCTTCCAGGGTAGTGACGATCGTGCTTTCCGGTACCGGCTGTTCCAGCTCGCGCATCAGTTCGCGGAACAGGTCGCGGTCTTCGGCTTTTTCGATCGAATGCAGCTGGGTGCCCAGCAGTTTAACGTTTTCCTGCTCCAGCACGCCTGCTCTCGCCAGTTCCACCGCCATGTTAAGGCCGGTCTGGCCGCCGAGCGTCGGCAGCAGTCCGTCCGGGCGTTCCTGACGGATGACCTGGGTTACAAAGTCCAGGGTGATCGGCTCGATGTATACTTTATCCGCCGTGTTCGTGTCGGTCATGATGGTCGCCGGGTTGCTGTTGATCAGGACAACCTCGACGCCTTCCTCTTTCAGCGCTTCGCATGCCTGCGTGCCCGCATAGTCGAACTCAGCCGCCTGGCCGATGACGATCGGTCCAGAACCGATAACGAGGATTTTCTTAAGCTGTTTATTGATAGGCATATTATCGTGCTCCTTTCACGGCTGCAGCCAGTTCAGCCTGGCGCGGTTTTGCAGGTTTTTGCTGTTTATGATCGGCAATCATTTTCAAGAACTCGTCAAACAGATAGCTGTTGTCGTAAGGGCCAGGGGCCGCTTCCGGGTGGTATTGCACGGTAAAGGCCGGGTATTTCTTATGTTTGAGCCCTTCCACCGTCTTGTCGTTGTTGTTGATATGCGTAACCTCGAGCTCTGTGCCGGCAATGGAGTCATCCTTAACCGTGTAGCCATGGTTCTGCGATGTGATATAGCAGCGGTTCGTCGCCAAATCCTTCACCGGATGGTTGCCGCCGCGATGGCCGAATTTCAGCTTCTCGGTGTCGGCGCCGCAAGCCAGGGCGAACAGCTGGTGACCCAGGCAGATGCCGAAGATCGGATATTCGCCGAGCAGTTCCTTGATCGTCTGGATCGCATGCGGCACATCTTTAGGATCCCCAGGGCCGTTGGACAGCTGAATGCCATCCGGATTCAGGCGGCGGATTTCCTCGGCCGTCGTATCATGCGGAACAACCACCACGTCGCAGCCGCGGGAAGTCAGTTCGCGCAAAATACCGCTCTTGGCGCCGTAGTCGATAAGTACGATCCGCTCTCTAGCGCCCGGGCTGCTGTAAGTATGCTTCGTGGACACGCGCGACACCTGATCGGTCATCAGGGTGCTCGCAGCAAGACGCTCTCTCAGCTCCTCGACGGACTGAGCGGATGTCGTCAGAATCCCCTTCATCGTGCCGTGGCTGCGGATAAGGCGGGTCAGCATGCGCGTATCAATGTCGCTGATGCCGACGATCCCGTATTCCTTCAGCAGCGTATCCACGCTGTACTCGGCGCGCCAGTTGCTCGGCACCGTTTCATGGCGGCGTACGACAAATCCGTGCACATATGGCGCAACCGACTCAAAATCGTCGCGCGTAATGCCGTAGTTGCCGATCAGCGGGAACGTCATCGTGACGATTTGCCCGCAGTACGACGGGTCTGACAGCACCTCTTGATATCCCGTAATCCCTGTATTAAACACGACTTCGCCCGTCGTTTCACCTTCTGCTCCGAAAGCACTGCCCGTAAACAGTGTTCCGTCCTCCAGCAGCAATCTTGCCTGCATCCCACTCACTCCTCTGTCAAATTACGTTAAGTTAGTATCTAGTAGTATCTATATCTGTTTCTTTTTTATCAACCGATCCGGCCCGGTTATATCCGGTTTTAGGCTTCAAACACGACTTTGCCGTCCATCCAGGTTTTAACCGGCCAGCCCTTCAGCTTCCACCCGGTAAACGGCGTGTTCCGTCCCTTTGAGGCAAACTCTTCCGGATTCACCGCTTTTTCGGTTTCCAGGTCAATCATCGTCAGGTCAGCAGGAGCGCCTTCCTCAAGCCGCCCGGTGTTCAAACCGAACACCCGCGCCGGATCGGAAGTCATCCGCTGAACCAGCATGGCCAGATCCCATTTGCCAGTCGCCACAAACTTGGTGTACAAGAGCGGGAAGGCCGTCTCGAAGCCAACGATGCCAAAAGGCGCCATTTCCATGCCTTTCGCTTTCTCTTCCGCCGCATGCGGCGCATGATCCGTCACGACGATGTCGAGCGTTCCGTCCAGCAGCCCTTCGATGCAGGCTTCCACGTCCCGCGGCGAGCGCAGCGGAGGATTCATTTTCCAGTTGGCGTCCAGCCCCGGAATGTCTTCATCCGACAGCAGCAGATGGTGCGGACACACCTCGGCGGTGACGTGAATGCCGACTTCCTTGGCCTGGCGGATCAGCCGGACTGATTGTTCCGTGCTGACGTGGCATACATGGTAGTGCACGCCCGTCGCTTCTGCCAGCAGGATGTCCCGCCCCACATGAATCGCTTCCGACTCGTTCGGAATACCGATCAGTCCGTGCTGCTCGGCAAACTTGCCTTCCGTCACGCTACCCCCTTCGACCAGGGAGTTCTCTTCACAGTGCGCAATCACCGGCATGTTCAGCTCTTTCGCCCGGCGCATGGCGTCTTTCATCATCTTGGCGTTCTGTACGCCAACGCCGTCGTCGGTGAAGCCGACCGCCCCCGCTGCTTTGAGCGCTTCAAAATCCGTCAGCTCCCGTCCGAGCTCCCGTACCGTTATCGCAGCATAAGGGAGCACCTTCACGATTCCCGCCTCGCGGGCCTTCTCCAGCACCAGCTGGACCGTTTCCGGGTTGTCGGTCACCGGTTTCGTGTTCGGCATGCAGGCGATGGTCGTGAAGCCGCCTTTGGCAGCCGAGCGGCTCCCGGTCTCGATCGTTTCCTTATGTTCAAATCCAGGTTCGCGCAGATGGACATGCATATCGATCAAGCCGGGCGTAACCAGCTTGCCGGCAGCGTCCGTCACTTCGGCCCCTTCGGGAGCACTCCAGCCGGCATCGGGTTCCACCAATGTTTTGATGATGCCGTCCTCGATGACGATATGCTTGCTTACCTGCTCCCCTTGTTCGTTCAGTACGCTGGCGTTCGTTATGATCTGTATCATGAGTACCTCCGGTCGTTGATTGGCACTGTGGCTTCCAATCTATTGTATAATAATAATTCATTTTTGTGTATATTTATTAATAAAATTTGTGTATGCCTATATATCCCTGATTATTTCATCGCCCGTTCCATGACAGCCATACGGATCGGAACGCCGTTGCTCATTTGCGGGAAGATCGCCGACTGTTCACTCTCGACAACCGCATCGTCGATCTCCACGTTCCGGTTCACCGGAGCAGGATGCATAATTAGTGTATGCTTGGACAATTTGGAAGCCCGCTCCTCCGTCAATCCGTACTGCGCTCTGTATTCCTCCGCCGATTTCAGCATGCCGGTCGCATGACGCTCAAGCTGAACCCGCAGCATCATGACCACATCCGAGCGGAGCGCCTCTTCCATCGTTACGTATCTGGCAAACGGCTCCAGCTCCGGTGCCGTCATATTATTCGGCGCGCAGAATTTGACTTCGGCCCCGAACTTGCGCAGCGCCCACAGGTCCGATCGGGCCACCCGGCTGTGCTTAATGTCGCCGATGATCGACACTGTCAGGCCTTGAAGGCTGCCGAACCGTTTCTTCATCGTGTACAGGTCGAGCAGCGCCTGCGTCGGATGCTCATTGTTTCCGTCCCCTGCATTGATGAGCGGAACCGAGATTTTGCTGGACAACTCCTCCAGTACCCCGGCCGGCTTCAGCCGAATGACGCCTGCGTCAATCCCCATCGATTCGAGCGTTCTTACCGTGTCGTAGATCGATTCGCCTTTCTCTACGCTCGAAGCAGCCGCCGTAAAGTTCAGCACCTGGGCGCCAAGGCGTTTCTCTGCCATTTCGAAGGAAAAGCGCGTCCGCGTGCTGTTCTCAAAAAACATGTTGGCTACGAATTTGGAGGCCAGCACCAGCACCAGCTTTTCGTGCTGTGCTTCCCAGTATGCGGCCCGGTTCAGGATCGATTCGATTTCGTCGCGGCCCAGATCCTTCAGTCCGAGCAGGCTCCGGTCCTTCAGCTGCGTCATCGTTAGCATGTTATTTCTCCTCCCGGTTTTGCATAATCGTCACTTCGTCCTTGCCGTCCGTTTCCGTGAGGGCTACTTCAATTTGCTCGGATCTTGCCGTCGGTACGTTCTTGCCGATGTAATCCGGCCGGATCGGCAGCTCCCGGTGTCCCCGGTCCGCCAGCACCGCCAGCTGGATCATCTGCGGCCGGCCGCAGTCCATCAGGGCGTCCATTGCGGCGCGGATCGTCCGTCCCGTGTACAGCACGTCGTCGAACAAAATCACTTTTTTTTCATGAATATCGAGCTTTTCCAGGGCTATGTTTGCTTCAGTCAAGGAAGCTGCGCTGTCTTTCTGGTCGTCCCGGTACCGGGTGACGTCAACAGCGCCCCATGGAACCGGTGTGCCTTCGATTTCGAGAATTTTGCCGGCGATGCGCTGGGCCAGAAATTCTCCCCGGGTTTTGATGCCGATGAACACGCAATTTTCAATCCCCTTGTTCCTCTCCAGTATTTCGTGTGCAATCCTTGTCAGTGCACGGCGGATTGCCGTTTCATCCATAATGACATGCACCTCGTTGCTCATGCTCCACACTCCTTCTTCCGTCTAAAAGGGATTTAAATAGCTGACCCGTGAAGGTTCCCCACAAAGCGAGGCTTTGATGCCTCTTCAGATGCTTGGAGGGGACCCAGATAACAAAAAACTCCCTGCCCGTAGGCAAGGAGTTAGAAGCCATCAGCATGCGCTGATAGACATAGAGATTCGCTGGGCGGCTTAAAGCAGACAGTATGCTGCCGCGAAGTGAACCTCGGTTCACGTTACCTTGCCAGTCTCACGGGACTGATTTAAAGGTGCTATTCAACTAAAGATGATTATGACAGACTGAACGTCTGCTGTCAACCGAGCTTAGCCTTCCCGATCCGTGGAATTTTATTCCGGCAGACGCGGGGATGCGGCGGATTCCGTCCGAGCCGCCTGAGGCTGCTGCCCCTGTTCCGTTACGGGCTCCTGGGCGGAGCTGCGCTTCTGGCGCGGCGAGTCGCCCATAATGTCGCTCATTTCGTTTTTAAATTCCCGCAGCATGCGTCCGGCCGAGCGGCCCAGTCCGGGCAGCTTGTTTGGTCCGAATAATAGCAGCGCAAGCACGGCCAGCAATATGAAACCCGGCAAACCGATATCGCTTAGCATAACGTAAATCGTCCTCCCTTAAAACCCAATTTATAAACCATCTTCTCCACTTGATTTCAGTACACTTTCAATGCCCACGGTCGAACCTGCATTAAGCAGATCCATAATTCATCCGGTCCTTGGTTCCCGCATCCATCTGCATTTGCTTGCGGTATACCAGCTTGGACATCAAAACGCTGATTTCGTACAGCAGAATAAACGGTACCGACACCGAAATATGCGAAAAAAACTCCGGCGGAGAAATCATACACGCGATGAAGACCAGCACCATGTACGAGACTTTACGCATTTTCCCCAGCAGTCCCGGGTTGATGACACGCAGCCTTGTCAGCAGCATTACCAGCACCGGCAGCTCAAAGGCAAGCGACACCGGAACCACGATATTGGTCAGAAACGTAAAGTACTGCGCAATACCGTACGTCTCCACCAATCCCAAGTTTTTGGTCATACTCGTCGTAAAGCGAAACGCCATCGGGAACACGACAAAATAGGCAAAAGCAAACCCGACAAGCAGCAGTACGAACGCAGCTGGCACATACTTTAGCGCCGCTTTCTGCTCGCTCTTGCGCAGTCCCTTTTTGGCAAAAGCCCAAATTTGCAGCATCGTAAAAGGTACCGCTACGACCAGCGACAAGGCTGCGGCAATGTACATATACATGCGAACGCCCTCCCACGGGCTGAACGCGTTCCATTCGACCAGTGAGGCCGGCGGCCTGCCCCTCAAGAAGTGAAGCACGTCGCCCACCACGAACAGCGCCGCGATCATTGACACCAAAAACGCTCCCAAAATCCAGAACAGGCGCTTCCGCAATTCGCCCAAATGTTCGACATACAAATCCCATTTCCAATGTTTAAACAGAGCTGCTCAACTCCCACTTCAGGCCTTGTTCTCAAAAACAAGCGCCCGTATTGCTATGTCCACTTTACCATGTTTGGCCGCAAAAATCATGGGCTTGTTTCCAGTTCCTTCAGCCGCTCCAGCAGGCTGTATAACGCTGCGGCCAAAAAAAAGATCCGCCCTGCATGTCAGGGACGGATCTTGCTGCACATTGAATTAAAACTCGAATTCCACGTCGCTCAGGCGGCGTTTAATTTCGGCAATGACGCGCTTCTCGTCTTCTTGGCCCTTCGCTTCGAAAGTGACGGAGAAACGGACAAAGCTGCCGGCATCATCCCAAGGCACGGTGGAGATCAGCTTCTCGCGGATCAAGAACTGGGAGAAGTCCTCGCCGGAATTGAAGCGGACTCCGCCTTTAATGCCTTTAGGCGCTTCCACATAGAGGAAGAAGGAGCCTTTCGGTTTCTCGGCCTGGAAGCCCAGCTCGTTCAGCACGGCTACCAGCATATCGTGGCGGCGGGAATATTTCTCCGCAATTTTCTCCGTAATTTCCGGATGGGCGAGACCGTAAGCGGCCGCTTTCTGAATGGCAATAAACTGGCCGGAGTCGTTGTTGTCCTTCACGTCGCCGAAGGCTTTCACGACGAGCGGGTTACCGGCGATAAAGCCGATCCGCCAGCCGGTCATGTTGTAGGATTTGGACAGCGAGTGCAGCTCGACACCTACGTCCTTCGCACCTGGAATCGACAGGAAGCTCAGCGGCTTCAGCCCGTCATAAGTCAGGGCTGCGTAAGGAGCGTCATGAACGACGACGATGTCGTACTTCTTCGCCCATTCCACCACTTCGGTGAAGAACTCGACCGTGGCGCTTGCGCCCGTCGGGTTGTTCGGATAGTTCAGGTAGATCAGCTTGGCGCGCTGAGCGATGTCTTCCGGAATGCTCTTCAGATCCGGCAGGAAGTTGTTTTCCTTCTTCAGCTCAACGGTGTATACTTCCCCGCCGAGGTATTTCGTGTGGGTTCCTAGAACCGGATAACCCGGCACGGTGATGATGGTCACGTCACCAGGGTTGATGAACACCGATGGAAGCATCGCCAGGGCCGGCTTGGAGCCGATGGAGTGGAGCACTTCCGTCTGCGGATCGATGCCGTCCACGTTGAAGACTTCCTTCAAGTATGTGGCCGCCGCTTCCTTGAATTCAGGAATTCCGTTATCTGCATAGCCGCGGTTCTCCGGCTTGGCCGCTTCTTCCGCAAGCTTGGCCACGATGCCGGCGTCAGCCATTTCATCCGGTTCGCCTACGCCAAGGTCGATCAGTTCTACGTCCGGGAAGTCCTTTTTAGCCTGGGCTTTGGCCCGCTTGATTTTTTCAAATTTATAGATGGCTGTGTCTTTACCATAATTGGAACCGCCGATCCGGTCCGCAAAGCTGTTCTGAATGTACGTTTGTTGGTACTGTTCGATGCTCATGTATTCTTTCATCTCCTACTTCAATTTCTACACCCCTAAATATGAAGGAATCCATGGCGGAATGCCATGGACTAATTATCGTATGATTTGTACTTTCAACGGCTGCGCAGCGATGTCAGCAGATCCTCCATATCGCCGGGAATCGGCGCTGAGAACTCCATATATTCGCCGCTTGCCGGATGGATGAACCCAAGCACGCCGGCGTGCAGCGCTTGTCCGTTCATTTTGATGCCTTTGCTCCGTCCGTACACCGGATCTCCGACGAGCGGATGGCCGATGAACTTCATGTGCACCCGGATCTGGTGAGTCCGCCCGGTTTCGAGCTGAAGCTCCAGCAGGGTGTAGTCGCCAAAGCGCTCCTTGACCGTAAAATGGGTGACGGCGTGCTTGCTGTTCTTCTCCGTCACGGTATACATTTTGCGGTCGATTGGATCGCGCCCGATCGGAGCGTCTATCGTTCCTTGATCATGGCTGACATTGCCGTGGACCAGGGCATAATAGCGCCGGGTCACGCTGTGGTCTTTGAGCTGGGCGGCCAAAGAGGCGTGGGCCATATCGTTCTTTGCGGCCATGATCAAGCCGGAAGTGTCCTTATCGATCCGGTGAACGATGCCTGGACGCAGCTCCCCGTTAATGCCGGACAAATCCTTACAGTGGTACATCAGCGCATTCACCAGAGTCCCCGAGGCATGCCCGGGCGCAGGATGAACGACCATCCCCCGCGGCTTGTTGACCACGATGACATCCTTGTCCTCGAAAGCGACATTCAGTGGAATGTCCTCCGGTACGATCTCGACGGCGGCCGGCTCCGGGACGGTCACTTCCAAGCGGTCGCCCGCCGCCAGCTTATAATTGGCTTTGACCGGCTGACCGTTCACAAGCACATGGCCTGCGCTGATCCAGAGCTGGACCTGGGACCGGGAAATGTCCTCCTCCCAGGATTCCGTAATATATTTATCGATGCGTTCTTTGGCATGGACAGGGTCAACGACCCACTCCCTGATATCCGCACTCTCCGGGTTTTCCCCCGCTCCGGATGTTTGTTCTTCGATCAAACCGGTTCATTCCCTTCATTGCTCTTGTTGTTCGATTCGGTTCGGTTCATGTCCATCAGCGAATCCAGTATAATGAGCGCCACCCCGATCACGATGCAGGAGTCGGCCACATTAAAAATCGGAAACGTATAGCTGCCGAAATTGAATTGTAAAAAGTCCACCACTTCGCCGTTCAGCGCACGGTCGAGAAAGTTGCCGATCGCCCCTCCCAGGACGAGGCTAAGCGCTACCGGAAGCAGCTTGCGCGAAGACGATTTTCTCACCCGGTTCATATACCAGATAATCGCCACCACCACGACGATGGTAATCACGATAAAAAACCAGCGCTGGTTGGGAAGAATACCGAAGGCTGCACCCGTGTTCCGGTGGGAGGTAATCAGAAAAAAGTTGCCAATCACCGGAATTTCCTCTGCTAATTCCAATCTGGTGGCAATTAAATACTTGGCGCCCTGATCCACCAAAAACACGATTAAAGCGATTAAGTAGTACACCACAGCCATTTGTCACTCCGTTCTTATTCATTAGGCCCGTCCGCTCGGACACAGCCTTTCACGTCATGTAAAGACTTGTTTATTGTAGCATAGGGCGCCGGAAACCGTCCATAAACGGGGAATGGCGAAAACAATTTCCTTCTGTAAAACAGGCTTCATCCGCACATTCTAGATATGAAAAGAAATCGTCTTTATCGTTTTGTTGATCCGAAGCGGAAAGGGGCTTTGTCATGCAGCATCTCACACAATCACAGCTGGATCATTTGCACAGCATGCTTAAGGAACAGCAGGAATCCATCCGCCAAAAGGATGACAGCAACGAGCATTACGGCCTGGAAGACTCCATGCGCGACCAGACCGGCGAGCTGTCGAACATCGACAACCATCCCGGCGATGTGGCTACCGAGCTTTACTCCAGGGAAGTCGATTTAACGCTGCAGGACCATGATGACCATCACATGGACCGCATTGAAATGGCGCTGGACCGATTCCAGCAGGGAACCTATGGCGTCTGCGAGGAATGCGGAAAGCCAATCCCGTACGAGCGGTTGGAAGCCGTTCCGACGACGTCTTTTTGCAAAGAGCATTCGCCTAAAGTGCATGTCGAGAATTACCGCCCGGTTGAAGAGGAATTTCTGATGCCTCCTTTTGGCCGGACGAGCCTGGACGAACGCGATGACCAGAACGGTTTCGACGGCGAAGACGCGTGGCAAATCGTAGAAAACTTCGGCAGCTCCACCAGCCCGGCTTATGCTGAAGACCGTGAGGTCCACAGCTACAACGAGCTCGAAATCGAAGCCTCCGACGAGCTGGAAGGCTGCGTAGAGCCGTATGAAGCTTTTGTCGCCACCGATATTTACGGGAATCAGATCGAATTTGTCCGTAACCAAGAGTACCGAAAATATATGGACCAAGGCGAAGGGGTCAGTATGGACCAGCTCGGCGAAGAGGATGAAGGGTTCATTTAATACGTTTTCAGCTCAAGCTGCCGCTGGACGATCCGGACGATATCGGCAATATAGTCTCCGATAATCGGAAGATTGAGCGCTCCCAGCACCTGCAGCAAATATATAATTGTAGCGGCAAAAAAGGTGAACCCGATGGCGACCCCGACGCCGCGCGCCGCACCGGACAGCAGGTTTAACATAATCAACCGGAAAGGTCTGTGCAAAAGCTGGGTATATTCCGCAATCCGGGCCTGCTCCAATTCTTCGGCAATCCGCACGGTCAAGCGGTACACAACGTTCAACTTCTCCTCTTCCGATTCGGGAATGATGCTCTTCTTATTCGCCATCTCTGCATTCTCCTCTCGGATCAGCGCGGTATCCATCGTTCCGATGAACAACAAACGAGCCGAAGCCGGCGCGAAAATGGTTTTTCATTTCCGCACGGGCCAGAAGGCTCGTTTGTTCGTTTGTTGTGCTATTATGCGCCAAAGCGGCGATTGCCATTCAATGGCGGTGAAAAGGCAGATTATCCGGCAATGCGGATACCCAGCGTTTTGCCGGCGAGATCAACGCGCTCCATTTCGGCTTCTTGCCCGAACGCAAGCTCGTTCACCAGCACGTTTTCCCGGAGCACATGCTCAAATGCCTGGATGGCAGCCGTCAATTCTTCATCCGCATCAAGAACCAGGGTGACACGTTTTTCGATCGGCAGGTCGAGTTTTTTGCGGTAGTCCTGTACGGCACGCACCACTTCGCGGACCCAGCCTTCCTGTTCCAGTTCAGGCGTGATTTCCGTATTGAGGGCAACGGTGATGCCATAGCCCGAGGCCGATGCAAATCCGGCTTTCGCCTGCTTCTCGACGAGCAGCTCGTCGGCTGTAATCTGAAGCTCATCACCATCCGGCGAAGTGACGTTCAGGCTGCCGGTATTGACGACGTTCCGCGTATCCTCCGGACTCATCGCTTTCAGGAAGCCCTGGAGGAACCCGATGTTTTTACCGTATTTCTTGCCGGCCACCTTCAGGTTCATCTTCAGCGTAAAGTCGACGAATCCGCTGTCGCTCGTCTCCACGACGATCTTCTTCACGTTGATTTCTTCCTTGATGATCTCCTCGTATCCGGCCACATCAAAATCGCGGTCCAGCGACACAATCAGCTCGGACAACGGCTGGCGGGTCTTGATTCCCGTTTCGTTCCGCACGTTGCGGGCGAGCTCGACGACCTGGCGGGCGGTTTCCATATCTTCCTCGAGCTCCTTGTCGATCCGAGCCTCATCGGCAACCGGATAATCGGTCAGATGAACGCTTTCCCCGCCGGTCAGGTTCGTGTAGATATCTTCCGACAGCAGCGGTGTGTACGGCGCCATCAGCTGGGCCAGCGTGACCAGCACATGCGTCAGCGTGCCGTATGCGGCCAGTTTGTCTTCTCCGAGTCCGCTGCCCCAGAAGCGGTCGCGCGAACGGCGGATATACCAGTTGCTCAGCTCGTCGACGAATCCTTCGATGGCCTTGGCCGAGTTGAGGAAGTCGTTGCTTTCCAGCGCTTTGTCCACCAACAGGATCAGGCTGTTCAGACGGGACAGGATCCAGCGGTCGAGTTTGTTTTCCGACGGTTGGTACGGATGCTCCGCCGGGTTGTAGCCGTCGATGTTCGCATACAGCGTCAGGAACGCGTGCGTGTTGACCAGCGTGTCGATCACTTTGGATTTGGCTTCACCGACGATGCCTTTGGAGAAGCGTTTGCTGTTCCAAGGCGCACTGTCCGAAAGGAGCGCCCAGCGGAACGCGTCCGTGCCGTATTCGTTGATGATGTCCCAAGGGTCGATGACGTTGCCCTTCGATTTGGACATTTTTTGGCCGTTTTCGTCCAGGATATGCCCCGTAGCGATGACCGATTTGTAAGGCGCAACGCCTTTGAACAGGGTGGAGACGGCCAGCAGGCTGTAGAACCAGCCGCGGGTCTGGTCGATCCCTTCGCAGATCATATCCGCCGGGAACTGCTCCTCGAACGTGTCCACGTTCTCAAACGGATAATGGTGCTGCGCGAACGGCATCGAGCCGCTGTCGAACCAAACGTCGATCACTTCGGACGTCCGCTCCATCACGCCGCCTTCGCAGTGCGGACAGCGCACTTTGACCTCATCGACGTAAGGCTTATGCAGCTCCAGATCGTCGCTGATTTCGCCGACCGCCTGCGCCTTCAGCTCCGCAAAGCTGTGCGGCGAAAATTCGCCTTTACACGATTCGCAGACCCAAACGTTCAGCGGCGTGCCCCAATAGCGGTTACGGCTGATATTCCAATCCACCAGCTCTTCCAGGAACTTGCCGAAGCGTCCTTCACGGACATGGCCCGGATACCAGGTAACGCCATTGTTGTTGGCGATCAGCTGATCCTTGACGGCCGTCGTTTCGATAAACCAGCTCTCCATCGCATAATAGAGAAGCGGAGACTTACAGCGCCAGCAGAACGGATAGCTGTGCTCATATTTTTCCTTGCTGTACAACGTTCCTTTTTCCGACATCATCTTCACGATGTCCAGATCGCAATCTTTTACAAAGCGTCCGGCGAAGTCGGTAACCTCATCGGTATAGCGCCCTTGGGCGTTCACTACGCTCACGAAGCTGATGCCGTTTTCCCGGCAGGTTTTGTAGTCGTCTTCCCCGTGGGCCGGCGCCATATGCACGATCCCCGTACCACTCGAATCCGTAACAAAGGATGCGCCGACGATGATGTTGCCTTTTTCCGGCTTGAAGTAAGTAAACGGCGGAGTATAGCTCTGTCCGACAAATTCGGAGCCTTTGTGTGTGGACAAAACCGTATAGTCGCCTTTCATCACGTCTTCAACCAGGTTTTTGGCGACGATGTAGACGCCGTCTTCCTGCTGGACGCGGGCATATTCCATATCCGGGTTCATGGCCAGCGCCACGTGGGACGGCAGCGTCCAAGGCGTGGTCGTCCAGGCCAGCACATAATCGCCGCTGTCATGCAGCTTGAATTTGGCCGTAGCACTCAAATCCTTGACGTCTTCGTAGCCCTGCGCCACTTCGTGGGAGCTGAGCGTCGTCTGGCAGCAAGGGCAGTACGGGCTGACGCGGTGTCCGCGGTACAGCAGCCCTTTGCCGTGAATCGTGGACAGGATGTTCCATACGCTCTCGATGTAATTGTTCTCCAGCGTGATGTACGGATGGTCGAGATCCGTCCAGTACCCGATCGCTTCGGTCAGCTCTCTCCACTGCTTCTCGTACTCAAACACGCTGTCCTTACATTTCTTCACAAACTCTTCCACGCCGTATTTCTCGATATCCTGCTTACCGGAGATGCCGAGCTGCTTCTCTACGCCGAGCTCCACCGGCAGACCGTGGGTGTCCCAGCCGGCTTTACGCACGACGCGGTAGCCCTTCATCGTTTTGTAACGCGGCACAAAATCCTTGATCACGCGCCCCAGCACGTGCCCGATATGCGGAGCCCCGTTGGCTGTCGGCGGGCCTTCGAAAAATACGAAGTTCGGCTTGCCCGAACGGTTTTCGATGGATTTTTTGAAGGTGCCTTCTTCGTTCCATTTTTTCAGGATGCGCTGATCTCTCGTGCGCGCTTTTTCTTTGACATCGACCTTATGCATGATTATCCAACCTTTCGTAATCTTTAAAAGATTTCCCATCTCCCTAAATCAAAAGCCTTCCCATCTCCCTAAATCCCTCTTCGTAAGAGGGACCCCGAGGGCGCTGCCCTCTGGACACCCGGAAACCTCCGTGGCGCATCATTTAGAGCGGACTTATTTGTCTTTGAGCGTATCCCCGCTTGCCGCCCATCTTCCTTTGCCCCGCAAAGTGAAGATGGGCACGCTTGACGTTGGTGTTACCTTGTTACTAATTAAGAAACGCTCCTCCAATTTCCAGCCTGATCACCACTCAGTACGCCAAATGGTTCTCACAAGCCCGGCACACAGTCTGCGCATGTGCCCCAGGTCGAGCGGGTGCGGAGCCGCGTAAGACCCATCTCGTATGAGAGGTTCCGAAGGCGGTCCCCCAAAGGGGGCGGCCTGAGAAGAACCGGGCACCTCACCAACCGTCGCATCAAAACTCCAAACTAGATCCGTCCTCAGAGGCTTTCGGGTGTCCAGAGGGTAGAACCCTCTGGAGTCCCCCTTAGGATAAGGGGGATTTAGGGGGATCGGAACCGGCATCAATACTCCAAACCAGCTCCGTCCTCGGAGACTTTCGGGTGTCCAGAGGGTAGAACCCTCTGGGGTCCCCCTTAGGATAAGGGGGATTTAGGGGGATCCGAAACAAAACAAATAAGCCTCATCCCCTAAGGGACGAGGCTTCTGCTCGCGTGACCACCCTAATTCCATTCTTTCAACAATCGTCCTTGAACCGCAAGGTCAAGCACATTGATCAAAGAATGACTCCTCAGTCCATGCCAAGCTTCCGGCATGGAGCCGATATAACGTTCGGCGGCCCGGTTCGGCTTACGCACGCAAACCTGCGTTTCAGCTTCACTTCTCAGGGAGGATCTTCGGCTTCGGTTTGAACATTGGCTTTCAGCATACGCCAACTCTCTGGGGAACAAATCCCAAGCTTACTTATCCCGTCATCGAATTCATATTACGTTTCAAGTCTAACCCAATTACTTGCAAAAAAACCGATATGAATATATTTATATTCCTTTTTCCCGCAAAAGTCAACCAAGCAGAAGCCTAGTATACTTCGTTCGCTTCACGCGTCTCCCGGGTTTCCAGCGCTTCCCATCCATCCTGGCTGAGCAGCTCGAGCTGGGCTTCCACCAGCGTCCGGAAACGGGTACGGTAAATCGATGCTTGCTTCTTCAGCTCTTCGACTTCCATCGCGATCTTGCGGGCCTTCGACAAGGATTCGTTAATGATGCGGTCAGCATTCTTCTCCGATTCCTTGATGATGAGCTGCGCTTCCTTCTTCGCGTTGTTCTTCACTTCATCCGCAGCTTCCTGCGCAACGATGATGGTCTTGGACAGCGTCTCCTCGATGTTCACGAAATGGTCAAGTCTTTCCTGCAATGAGGCCAGCTGACCTTGAAGTTCCTTGTTCTCGCGGATCACGCTCTCATAATCCTTAATGACTTGGTCGAGAAACTCGTTCACTTCATCTTCGTCATAACCCCGGATTCGGCGGGCAAACTCCTTGTTATGTATATCCAGTGGTGTTAATGGCATTGATGCGCACCTCCTAAAATGTTCAGGTTTCCCTGTCGACGAGCGGTCCTGATGGGCCTCACCCAAATGTATCGGTCAAAAGTTACGATATCTTTAATATTCTTGGATAATTCATTTCGACAGCAAAAAGACAATTCCTGCTGTAGGTCTACACAAATTTCCCTATTTTTACGCGCTGGCGTCCTTTTTTCGTCATGCCGCCCGCTTCGATCACTTTAAACCGCCCAAACCCCTGCATTGAAACGAGATCCCCTTCTTTCAGCAGATAGGAAGGATCCTCGACGACTTTCCAATTGACGCGGCAGCGGCCGGCGCGGATGGGAACGACCACTTTGGTCCGGCTGATGCGGTAAGCATCAGAAGCAATTCCATCTAAACGCAAAGAAGCGACCGTAATATCCTGCAGCTCCAGCTCAACCTGGCTTGTCCGCAGTTGTTCGATCGGCAAAATTTCGCGCAGCACGTGAATCCGGTGCACCTGTGTTAAGTTCATGTCGAGAAACGTACTGATCTCTTCGCAAACCACGGTGTGGCATCCATCCTCAAGGACATGGATATCCCCGATTTTGCTTCGTTTTACGCCGAGTCCCAGAATGGAGCCCATATAATCGCCGTGCTCCAGCGATAAAAATTTCTGATCCCCGGAGTAGATGCTAAGCACCTTCAGTCCCATATCCTCTTGGCTTAAATCCCGGTAATCGGGAGCCACCAGCGCCCGGCAGCGCTCCGCTCCCTCATATCCGCCGTCCAGGCGCACCTGAACGTCGGGGTGTCGGTTCACCAGCGACTGCAAAATAAAAGCCTGCCGCGGGTCCAAAAAATCGGTAAGCTTGACTTCGTGATATTCCCCGGCGTGAACGACCCATTCCCATGCCCGATCCACAAACTCGCGTTCATCCGGGTGAAAGTGATCATAGATGTCTAATTTCATCTCAGTCACCTAAAACAATAGTGAAAAAATAATGAACCGCAATCCCTGCATAGCGAACTGGAGCACGAACAGAGCGACGATCGGGGAAATATCCAGCATGCCGAAGATTGGCGGGATAATTTTGCGGAAAGGGGACAGGTATGGCTCCACGAGCTTGCCGAGCAGCTCACCGATAAAGCTCTCGCGAATGTTCGGAAGCCATGACATGAGAACATAGATGATGATCATGTAGAAGTAGATATTAAAGAGCAGCGTTAAAATCGTATCAATGTTTTGGGCCAAACTTGGCTCACCTCATTCTGTTGTAATCATGTTCCTCGGATAATAATTCCGAAATGGCACCCTGAATCTCGACCGTATCCGGTGTGCACAAAAAGATGTTATGGCCGATCTTGGAAATACCGCCGTTCAGGGCATAAACCGTCCCACTGAGAAAATCGATAATGCGGAGCGCCTGATCCGAACGGACCCGCTGCAGATTGACAACCACCGTGCGGTGCGCACGCAGATGGTCGGCAATGGCCTGTGCTTCGTCATACGAATGCGGCTCATGCAAAATGACCTTTACATTTTTCTGGGAGTGAATGCTGACCACATTGTTGGTTCTAGTATTTCTACGTGTCTCAATGCTCGGGGTTTCAACTTCTTCTTCCTCCACCGGCAGCTGCTCCCGTTCTACGACTTCCTCCTGCTCTTGTAATCCCAAAAAAGACATAAACTTGTTCATCACGCTCATCATTCCCCTTCCTGTTTACCTACTAGAATCGAGCCCAAACGGATCCAGGTGGCTCCCTCTTCAATGGCCACTTCGAAATCGTTGGACATTCCCATGGAAAGATCGATTAATGGCTCCCGCGTAATTGCCTGCCGGTTTATGTCGTCTCTTAGCTCCCGCAGCCCGCGAAAAACGGGCCGGGTATCCTCCGCCTCCCCTTCAAAGGGGGCCATGGTCATCAAGCCGGCGACCTTGATATGAGGAAATTGATGAAGTTCTTTCAAAAAAGGGACGGCCTGCTCCGGCTCCAAACCGTATTTGGTATCTTCTCCAGAAATGTTAACCTGAACAAAGGTTTTAATTTCCAGATTTCGGGCTGACGCCACCTTCTCCAGCTCTTTGGCTAATGAAAGCCGGTCCAGCGAATGTATATATTCGAATTTGCCTGCCACGTCTTTGACTTTGTTGGTCTGCAGATGTCCAATAAAATGCCAGATCCCGCGGGAACCAAGCGTATTCCATTTCTCCTCGGCGTTCTGCCAGCGATTCTCGCCGATATGCGTCAAACCGCTATCCAGCACTCGTTCTGTCATGGATGTCGACACGTACTTGGTTACAGCGATCACATTGACGTCTTCCCTGGATCTTCCGCTGCGAAGGCAGGCTTCCTCGATGCGCGCGTTGACTTCTCTTATCCGTTCTTCCAATGTCAAGGAAGATTCACCCCTTCTCTAAGCCCGATCCAACTCGCCATACGCCCTGTCGTTCCACCGTCTTTTCTGTAGGAAAAGAACAAATCGTTGCGACAGCTCGTACACCATGATGTACATTCGATATGAGTCGGCAATATTCCTGCTTTCATCATAATCTGTCGATTTAATTCTTTCAAGTTCAGCATGCTTTTGTCGTCGGGTTTGGCAACGTAAAAATCGGCAGGGGAGTACTGTTCATTACCCAGGAAATGACTTGCCAAATCGTGCACATGACTCATCACTTTGTCATCTACCTCGTAACAGCAGGAGCCGATGGACGGACCGATTGCGGCGCGTATCTCCTCAGGCCGGCTCCCATAAGCCTTCCCCAGCTTCTCCACCATAGCCGCAGCGATCCGGGCCACAGTCCCTTTCCAGCCGGCATGGGCCAGTCCGACAGCCTGGTGAACGGGATCGTAAAAATATAGCGGTACGCAGTCCGCATAAAACGACGTCAGCAGCACCCCGGGCACGTTCGTCAGAAGCCCGTCTGTATCCTGAAATCCCGACTCTCTGTTCCGGCTGCCGCGTCCACGGCCTTCATTCGTCACCACCGCGATGTCCGCCCGGTGAACCTGTTCCCCGCACGTCCAGTCATCCAACGTAAAGCCCAGCTCTTCCGCAACCTTCAAGCGGTTGGCTACCACCGTCTCCGGCTGGTCTCCCACATGAAAGGCGGTGTTAAGCGTATCGTAAGGCGCGCTTCCCGCGCCGCCATGCCGTCCGGTAAATCCGGCGCTGATGCCGTTCCATTCATGAACCCACGGCTCCAGCATAAATAACGAAGGGCGCGAATCGCCCTCTTTTAACTTGAACGGTTCCAATTTCAATCACCTCAACCTCCAGTGTACCACATGGACACGGCTTGCATAAAACCAAAATGGTTGGTTTGACAAGGCGGTCCTTTCCTTACACATCCCGGTAGCCGCGGCGGTCCGCCTGCTCCGTTCTCTCTCTGTAGGAGGCGGCTTCCTTCTCGTCCTGGAGCGTCCGCAGTTCCTCCATCTTGACGAGGACGACATCCGATCCGATTTTGACGATATTGCTCCAAGGAATGATCAGGTCGCTGCCGCCTCCGAACAGCCCCCTGAACTTGCTGTAGCTTGGGACAACGATCGCTTCGATCCGCCCCTGGCGGAGGTCGAGCTCCAGATCGCTGATCTGCCCCAGCCTTTTGCCGTCCACGATGTTGATGACATCCTTCGTTTGAAAATCGGATATTTTCATGTTTCTGTCCACCGCCCAACGTTCTGGATTCACATGTTCCTCTCCTTTAGCAGTCTATTCATCAGACTCGTTCAATATATATGATTAATATATGCCGGCGCCGGGCAAAATGCCCATGTTTTGAAGCGAAATGCTCCGCAATACTCAGCCTCTCCGTGTTGGTTTGAAGGGTCTTTGTGTACGGTTTCTCGGAACTTTAAGTTGACGACCCATGATAGAAGCCGAGCAGCAGTCAGCATCTCATCCATAAAAAAAAGACGGCCCGTAGCGCGGACCGCCTTGCTTTACTTCATCTATTCACGATTTCACGTGCTTTTGCATTTGCTGGATGGCCGATTTTTCAAGACGTGATACCTGAGCTTGGGAAATGCCGATTTCGTCGGCGACCTCCATCTGGGTTTTACCTTCGAAGAAGCGCATGGACAAAATCATTTTTTCCCGCTGTCCCAGTCTCTGCATCGCTTCACGCAGCGCGATCTCCTCAATCCAGGAGACGTCCTTGTTTTTGTCGTCGCTGATCTGGTCCATCACGTAGATCGGGTCGCCGCCGTCATGGTAGATCGGTTCGAACAGCGACACCGGGTCCTGGATGGCATCCAGTGCGAAGACGACGTCCTCTTTGGGGACGTTCAGCACTTCCGAAATTTCGAAAATCGTCGGTTCCCTTGAGTTTTGATTCGTTAAGGAATCACGAACCTGCAGCGCTTTGTACGCAATATCCCGCAGCGATCGGGATACCCGGATCGGGTTGTTGTCCCGCAAATACCTGCGAATTTCCCCGATGATCATCGGCACCGCATAGGTTGAGAATTTCACATTTTGAGACAAATCAAAATTATCAATGGCTTTCATTAGTCCGATACAGCCCACCTGAAACAAATCGTCGACAAACTCCCCCCGATTGTTGAACCGCTGGATGACGCTGAGCACCAGTCTCAGGTTGCCGTTCACCAGCTTTTCTCTGGCTGTACGTTCGTTGTTTTGCTGTAAGTCATGGAACAGCTCCCGCATTTCCACATTGGTCAGGACGGGCAGCTTCGAAGTATCCACACCGCAGATCTCGACTTTGTTTCGGGTCATGATGATATACCTCCCAAGGAGAAACTAATGTACATTATCTCCCTGGAGGGTCATTTTATTCCTGATAAAAATTTTGCCTAGACCATTTTGTTGAACTCCTTGCGCAGCCGCTTGATGATGCGTTTTTCAAGTCGGGAAATGTAGGATTGGGAAATGCCGAGCATATCCGCCACGTCCTTTTGCGTCTTCTCCTCCCCGTCCTGAAGGCCAAAACGCAGCTCCATAATGGTTCGCTCCCGGTCGGTCAGCTTGTCGAGCGCCTTGTGCAAAAGCTTACGGTCGACCTGCTCTTCAATGTTCCGGTAAATCGTATCATTTTCGGTTCCGAGCACATCGGAAAGCAGCAGCTCGTTTCCATCCCAGTCGATATTGAGCGGCTCATCGAAGGATACCTCGCTCCGGATTTTGCTGTTCCGCCGCAGATACATCAAAATTTCGTTTTCGATGCAGCGGGAGGCATACGTGGCCAGTTTGATTTTTTTCTCCGGGTCAAACGTGTTGACCGCCTTAATCAGACCGATCGCTCCGATGGACACCAGGTCCTCGATGTTGATGCCCGTATTCTCGAACTTGCGCGCGATGTATACGACGAGCCGCAGGTTGCGCTCGATCAGCATCGCCCGGATGGCCGCATCCCCGGTGGACAGCCGCTGAAGCAAATATTCTTCCTCTTCGCGTGTCAGGGGAGGAGGGAGAGCCTCGCTGCCGCCTATGTAATAGATTTCTTCGCTTTTGAGTCCTAAGAGAAACAGGAATCTGTAGTACTGCAGCTGCGCCACCAATCTCCATTTCACACGCATAATTGATCCTCCTATACGTTTTCCGCAGGAAAACGATCTTCGTAAGCATAGCCATTAGTTTTCCGCAGGAAAACTCTTATCGTTAGCATAAGCATTAGTTTTCCATAGGAAAACGATCTTCGTAAGCGTCTGTTTCGTCTTCCGCAGGCAAACAGGTCTTCGACCTTTCCCTGCGATCACAGGTTACCCGCCGTTTCCAATGGCTCCGCTGCTGGACTCTGGACATCATCCTCAACCAACTTCGGATGGATAATGGCCTGATACGACCGGTCGCCCGACAGCTGCCCGCCGTCCAGGCCGATTAGCACCTTGCTGGAACGATGAACGCCGTCGCCGATCCGAACCTCAACGGTGTCCGGCTTGATAGCCAGCATGAATGAGGCGCTGCGGTTCACCCCCCGATAGGGAACGAGACGAAGCCGGTCCTGCCACGCAAAATCCATATGTTCCAGCTCCATTACCAGTTTGTCCGGCTCTCCGTCGGCCAGCCTTTCGCACCATCCCGAAGGCAGGCGATCCGCCCACAGCGATGCTTCCATGACCATCACCGGCGTTCTCGTCAGCGGATCGCTCAGCTGATTGCCCGTATCCAGCAGCCCTCTGCAGGTCACCCGGTGACCGCCGATCTCGACGGCGACCTCGCCCATAAATACGGAACGGCTTTCCAGCTGCTTCCGGGTCGAGTGAACCATTTTGAACCACAGCAGCATGCCAAACACCCCGATGAAGGTAAACCAGAACCCGATCTTCAGCTCAAACGACATGCCGCCGGAAGCCGTGAACCAAATCCCGTTAAAAATTTCTCCCGAATTTTGCAGCAAATAATGTATCCCGATAATCCCCCCGGCCACCGCAAAATTGATAATATAAAAGGCCCCCATATTCCGGATATAGTTTTGAAGACTTCCAAAACCGAAGGTTATCCATAACATCAGCAGGGATAAACCCAGCTTGACTAAAAAGGTATACATAAACGAGAGCTGCGGCACAAACATCATGACGACATACAGGGCACCCACCACAGCCGCCACAATCAATCTCCACCACGGGGGCTTCAGCTTCCGCATCCAGGCTGTAAGCCAGAGCAGTGCACCGTCGATCAGCAGATTCGTGATGAATATCAAATCAATATACACAACCAGTGCTTATCACCTGCCTGACGCCTTTCATGTTTATGGAATGATTGGATCCATAACGCATACACGGTACCGCCGATATTCTCTTAAGCATTTTTGGGAGATGTGATTAGTATAAAAACAATACGGTTCAAAGTCTGTCTAAAATTGGAAGGGACTCCTGAACTTTTTTTGTCGAGTTCCGTTCTTTTATAGAGGAAGTTTCGGGGAAAAAGAAGCGTAAGCCGCCGTTGTAATGGGATTCGACACTCCCATATCTATCATCAAATTGTTATAAGTATTACATCCGGCTTTAATGACATATGATGAACTCTGTAAAGAGGAACGCCTTCAGGCACTGGCACGGATGACAGAAATGACCGAGCCCGCTCACACAAAAGTTTTTTGAGCAGCGTTGTTTCGTTTCCTACGGATTCCCGTTTCCACAAAAAAACACCCGCATTTCCGAAGAAATGCGGGTGTTTGACGGATGGAATGACATCCTTAGTCGTTATTGTTCTGACGGGAACGATTCCGCAGGAACGTTGGAATGTCCAATTGATCGCTGCTTGTCTGGTTCCCGAACGGACGCAGATTGTTCGTGTTGTTGCTGCGCGATTCCGCAGGTTCCGACGGCGCCGGTGTTCCCTGCTTGCGCACCTGAGGCTGCTGCACAGGACGGTTCTCAAACCCGGTCGCGATGACCGTTACTTTGATTTCATCCTTCATGCTCTCTTCAATAATAGCACCGAAGATCATATTGACCTCCGGATCCGATGCCGAGGTAACGATTTCCGCTGCTTCATTGACTTCATACAGCGACAAATTCGCGCCTCCCGTAATGTTCATGATGACGCCGAGTGCGCCTTCGATCGAAGTTTCGAGCAGCGGGCTCATAATCGCTTTACGTGCAGCTTCGGCTGCACGGTTTTCGCCTGTCGCTATGCCGATCCCCATCAAAGCCGAACCGCGTTCGGTCATGATCGTTTTGACGTCGGCGAAGTCAAGGTTGATCAGGCCGGGCACTTTGATCAAGTCCGAAATGCCCTGTACCGCTTGACGCAGCACGTTGTCCGCCTCGCGGAATGCCTCCATCATCGGTGTTTTTTTATCAACGATTTCTAATAGGCGATCATTCGGAATAACGATAAGTGTATCGACTTTTTCCTTTAAGGCTTCGATACCGAGCACAGCCTGGGTGGAACGCTTGCGTCCTTCAAATGTAAACGGCCGTGTTACCACACCGACCGTCAGTGCGCCGCATTCCTTGGCGATTTCCGCGATGACAGGAGCGGCACCCGTTCCGGTACCTCCGCCCATCCCCGCAGTAACGAAGACCATATCTGCACCCTTCAGCGTATTCATAATCAAATCGCGGGATTCTTCGGCTGCTTTCTTGCCGACCTCCGGATTTGCGCCTGCGCCCAATCCGCGGGTCAGTTTGTCCCCGATTTGCAGTTTGTGTTCCGATTTGGCCATATGCAATGCTTGGGCGTCTGTGTTCACCGTAATGAATTCTACGCCTTGCACGCCATTCTCGATCATCCGGTTTACAGCGTTGCTGCCGCCGCCGCCCACACCGATCACTTTAATTTGAGCCAAGCTCTCCATTTCAAAATCAAATTCCAACATATTTCCCCATCTCCCCCTCATTGTGCATGGATGGCCCGTCCACGTTATATGGAAAACCTGCTTAGATGAATTCGCTGAACATTTTCTTCAACCGTTCGATAATACCCGGATTCTGGGCTGACTCCGAGTTGGTAGCAGGATTCGCTTTCGGTCGGTTCACTGTTTTCTTCACATTGCTGGTATTGGCACTCGCCGTGTTGTTGGTGCTGCGCACGCGAATGTTGCGGATCACGTTGTGCAGGACCCCCACACCGCTCGTATAGCCGGGATCTCTGACCCCGATATAATCAGGCACGGCGATTCGGACCGAAGCCGCCAGCTCGCCCTGTGCCACCTGAAGCACACCAGGCATGGAAACAGTTCCGCCTGTAAGAATATAACCTCCAGGCAGCTCGCTGTAACCAAGCCGCTTCACTTCTTCGCGGATCAGGTGGAAAATTTCCTGTACCCGGGGCTCAACGATAGCCGCCAAGTCCTCCTGGGTAAACTCCTTCTCCACATTGCTTCCGATGCGGACCACCTTGAAGGTGACGTCCGGAGCGGCATCGGCCATTAACGCACAGCCGTATTTCAGTTTCACTTTCTCGGCCTGGTCGGTCAGCGTCCGCAACCCGTAAGCAATATCGTTGGTTACGAATTCCCCGCCGATCGGCAAAGAGGATGTCGCTGCGATCGTTCCCGCTTCAAACACGGCAATCGTCGTTGAGCCCGCTCCGATGTCGACCAGAACGGATCCCATCGTCTTCTCATCCTTGGACAAAGCCAGCTGGCCCGCTCCCAAAGACATCAGGACCAAATCCTTGATCTTGAGTCCTGCCTTCTCCACACAGCGCAAAAGATTATGTATGGCTGTCTTAGCGCCGGTAATAATGATGGCCTCCACTTCCAAGCGGACACCGATCATGCCGCGCGGGTCATGAATTCCCTCCAGCCCGTCTACAACATATTGTTTGGCAACTACATCAATAATTTCCCGGTCCGGCGGTAGAGCGACAACTTCAGCGGCCTTAAGCACGCGTTCGATGTCTTCTTCGCCGATTTCCCGATCCTCATTCGATACCGCCACAACGCCGTGGCTTGATTGAAGTCCGATAGTATTCCCCGAAATGCCGACATAGACCTCCGATATTTGAATACCGACCATACGCTCCGCGTGGTCAACGGCACTGCGGATGGATTGTACAGTCTGGTCAATATCTACGATTGCACCCTTGCGAATTCCTTCCGAGTCGGCAGATCCAACTCCAATAATATTAAAGGTTCCATTATTAACTTCCCCAATAATAGCACGAACTTTGGATGTACCGATGTCCAAACTAACAATGATGTCATTGTTGCTCAACCGTGGCACCTCCTGTTTTTATAAAATAACTGCGTAAAAAGACACTCAACTTTACATATTCAACATACATGATTCTTTCCCTCTTTTTTCTACAAATTTTTCAATTGCCAATCTTTGTTACGAATCTCTTCAAAATCAGAAGAAAAAAGAGGGAGATTTCATACTTGTCCGTAATTTTAATTGTAGCATTTTTTACTATTCATGAGTAGTGGCATTTTGGTCGCCGTTTTCCTCGCCGGAAGGCTCGAAAGGAACGTAGGAATCAGCCTCCAGCATTGTGATGATACCCGGCTCTTCCGTCTCTATGACTTGGTTAAGATATTCAACCTTGTCTTTTAATAGCGAGATGGCCGTAATGACCTCAAACCGCGAGCGGGTGTACAGCTTGATCCGGTCCGGGAAGGACTCCGTCGGCGACGGGATGATCTCCGAGATGTCGGAGGTCAGTTCATTCGGAATTTGCCCCAGCACTTTGCAGAGCGCGGCTTTGTTCGGATCGGAGGCATTCCATTTCGTCAGGATCGGCTTCTCTACCGCGATTCCGGTGTTGTTCACCGACACCGTCGCACCGCTGGAAAGGATCGCCTGCAGATCCCCCTCCGCGGCAAGCTCGTACGCAACGGTAGGATACTCCTCGATCGTGACGTTAATGACGCCCGGAAACTGCTTGTCCACCGTCGCCTTTTGGATCGATTTCACCTTAAGCAGGCTGCTCTCCACCTTGGACGGAGATACGCCGAAGAACTGGCTGCCAACCTGAATACCGCTGGCCTTCAGCAGCTCGTCCCTTGTCGTAAATGTATTGCCTTTGAAATGAACCTCCGTGACCTGGCTCATCGTCGAACGAAAGAACAGAACGGATAGGATCACGATAAATAGCAGCAGCAGGATCCAAATAATACGTTTGCTGGCTTTTCTTTTAGGCTTGTCTTCTTTTAAAACAGGAATTTGGGCGTTAGGCATAGGATACTCTCCATAAAATGCCTCTTATCCCCTTCAACTGACGAAGGGGATAAGCGTGGCGTTAATTAGCTAAATCAAGCGGTTTGGGTACCGGCGTAAACCGATGTATATCCGCTCCGAGTTTTTGGAACAGCATTTCGATATGATCATAACCGCGGTCGATATGATGCACCTGCTCCACAACCGTTTTGCCCTGCGCAGCCAGACCGGCAATGACCAGCGCCGCGCCGGCCCGCAAGTCCGTGGCTTCAACCGTGGCCCCGTATAGGCGCTGCACCCCGCGGATAAAAGCGCTGTTCAGGTCGATTGTAATATCCGCGCCCATACGGGTCAGCTCGTCGACATGCTTGAACCGGCCTTCAAATACCGTCTCCTTCATGACGCTGAAACCGTCGGCTAACGACAGCAGCACCATGACCTGGGACTGCAAGTCGGTGGGAAACGACGGATACGGTGATGTTACGATCCGTTCCACCGCTTTGGGGCGGCTCATGCAGCTTACGCTCATTATATCATTGAGAATACTGATTTGAACACCAGCGCGCTTCAGCACGTGGATAAGCGAAGACAAGTGCGCGGGATTGCAGTGCGTCAAAGTGACGTTCCCCCGCGTCGCCGCCGCGGCAATCATGACGGTTCCGGCTACGATCCGGTCAGGAATAATTTCATAAGTGCACGGGGTCAGCTGCTGAACCCCTTGGATCGTGATCGTATCGGTACCCGCGCCGATAATGCTGGCTCCCATCCTGTTCAAGAAGTTGGCCAAGTCCTGGATTTCCGGTTCGCGCGCAGCGTTCGAAATCGTCGTCGTTCCGCTGGCGGTGGCCGCCGCCATCATAATGTTTTCGGTAGCCCCTACGCTGGGAAAATCCAAATGGATGTCGGCACCGGTTAATTTGCGCGCCCTGCAAATAATTTGCTGATCTCTCTCCTCAATTTCCGCACCAAGCTCCTGAAGCCCCCGCAGATGAAGGTCGATTTTCCGTTCGCCAATCGCACATCCGCCCGGCTGATAAACGGCAACCTCGCCGAACCTGGCCAGAAGGGGACCCATCAGAAATATGGAGGAACGCATTTGCCCCATTAAGTCTTCCGGCACATGAAACGAATTGGCGGACGATGTATCCACGGTGACCGTCTCCTGCTCATGCAGCGTCTTGCAGCCGATCCTTTCGAGAATGCCCAGCATCACATCAATGTCCAGCAGCCGGGGGACATTATTCAGCCGAACTTCGCCTGCGGCCAGCAAGCTTGCTGCCAAAATCGGCAATGCGGCATTTTTTGCTCCATGGATACGTATGGTTCCTGATAGGGCTTTGCCACCCTCAATCACCAATTTGTCCAATGTATCACCTCCGAGTTTACCGCTCACCAACCGCATACACTTCCGGCATCAGTTCGATGCCGTATTCAGTTTGAATCGTCTCCTGAATGTGATGCATTAATGTGAGCACGTCCTCTGCTGTCGCTTGACCGGTGTTTACAATGAAATTGGCGTGCTGCATGGACACTTCTGCCCCTCCGATCCGTTTGCCCTTCAAACCGGCATGCTCCACCAGCCTGGCGGCATGATCGCCTGGAGGATTGCGGAACACGCTCCCCGCGCAGGCCATCTGCAGCGGCTGGGTGCAGCGCCGGTATTCTTTGAAGCGGGCCATCGCATCCGCAATTTGCTTGCGGTCTCCAGGCCGCAGCTCAAACACGGCTCTTGCCACGATCCCTTTGCGCTCATGAAGGATGGAGTGACGATAGGCAAAGGCCATCTCTTCTGCAGTGTAAGTCACCAATTCTCCTGTATCCAGTACAATCTCAGCGGACTTGAATATGCGTGACACATCAGACCCGTGGGCTCCGGCGTTCATATACACAGCACCGCCTGCGCTTCCGGGTATCCCTCCCGCAAACTCGAGGCCTGTTAAACCTTCTTTTCCGGCCAGGACACTAAGCTTTACGAGGGAGAAGCCTCCTCCGGCGGTAACCCGGTTTCCCTGAAAATGGGCATGATCGAGCTCCCCGCCCAGTTTAATCACGACGCCGCGAAAGCCTTTGTCGGCAACGAGCAGGTTGGAGCCGCGGCCGATCTGCAGCCAGGGGATTTGATTCGCATGCAGCAGGGAAATCAGGCTTACCAGCTGCTCCACGCTGCCCGGGATGACAAGCGCGTCGGCAGGACCGCCGATTTTCCAGGTGGTATAGCTCTCCAGAGGTTCATTCCAGCGAATCGTTCCGACATGGGCTTCGGACAGTAGGGACTTCCACTGCTGCATCGCAAAGCATCCTCCTTTATCGTTAAGCGGGAAAGAAGCGGTATGGACCGGTATACTGCGGCCGATCGTAGAACCGTGCCGGTATTCCATGGGTGATTGTCACGATTATAGAGTATCTTATGTAGTACATACCGCGTGTGTGACAATCGCCCACGGCTTTCAGCGGCTCCGCGACAGGCGGCGCATTTCTTCCACGATCACTTTGGCCGAATCCGGTTTGCCCAAGCTCCGGGAGCTTGCGGACATTTCCTGCTGCAGATTGTAATTCATCATGATATCTTCAATGGACTCATAGAGCCGCTTGCCCGTCAGTTCTTTCTCCAGGATGACTTTGGCCGCGCCGGCCTTCTCCAGCTGTCTTGCGTTGGCCACCTGATGGTTGTTGGTCACATTCGGGGAAGGAATGAGAACGGATGGAATCCCGAGCGATGTGATCTCCGCCAGGAATGAAGCCCCTGCACGGTTGACAATCAGGGAAGTCGCCGCAAGCACTTCCGGCATGTTATGAATATACGGCAAAACGTGAAGATGATTAGGAAGGCTTCCAAGCCGGCTCCTGATATCCTCACGCGTTTGGTCAAAATAAGTTTCTCCGGTCACGTAAACGAAATGGATATGCTTCAGCTTCTCAAGCCGCGGCGCCATTTCGATCATGGCGTCGTTAATCGCCTTGGCACCTCTGCTGCCGCCCACAATCAGAACGACGGAGCTGTTCATCGGAATGCCCAGGGTGGCAAAACCTCTTTCCCGGTTCGCCGTCTGAACCGTCGTCGCCCGCGGATTCCCGGTGTAAATCACCCGTTTGGCTTTGGGAAAGGCGCCTTCGGAACCTTCAAAGCTTACGGCGACCGTGCTGACGTACCGGCTCAGAAACTGATTCGTCAGCCCGGGGATGGCGTTCTGTTCATGAATGATGCTCGGAATGCCGAGCTTCGCAGCCGCGTACACCACAGGACCGCAGACATAGCCGCCGGTGCCGATGACAACGTCCGGCTTAAATTCCTTCAGCAGCTTCTTGGATGTTTGGACTCCTTTTAGAAAACGCATAACCGTTTTCACATTGTCCATCGATAGCTTACGGCGAAACCCCGTAATGTCAATGGCTTTGAAAGGGAGATTTTCTTGGGGGACGAGCTTGCTCTCCAGCCCCCGGGTACCGCCAATATATAAAAATTCGGAATCAGGATCTTCCGCTTCACATTGTCTCGCGACAGCGACGGCCGGGTAAATATGTCCTCCCGTTCCGCCGCCGGATAATACGACGCGCAATGTATTCACCTCGCATAACGTGATAGATTAAGTAAAATGCCGAGCGCGGTCAGCATCAGAGTTAACGACGAGCCTCCGTAACTGATCAGCGGGAGCGTAATTCCGGTGACCGGCATCATGCCGATAACCACGCCGATGTTAATGACGACCTGGACGGCAACCATGCCGATGATGCCCACGGCCAACAGGCTTCCGAACCGGTCGGGGATCGTCATGGCCACCCGCATCCCCCGCCATACGAGCACGAGGAACAGCAGCAGTACGATCAGACCGCCGATAAATCCGAGCTCCTCCGCCAGGATGGAGAAAATAAAGTCGGTCTGGGGCTCCGGCACGTAGCTGTATTTCTGCCGGCTCATCCCGAGTCCGAGCCCCCCGAGTCCGCCGGGGCCGATCGCATACAGCGACTGGATGATCTGGTAGCCGGCGCCGAGCGGATCCGACCATGGGTCAAGAAAAGCGGTAATACGCTTCAGCCGGTAGGGTGCGGCAATGATCAGGCCCGCAAAGCCGGCTACCCCGCCGAGCCCGAGAAAGCCCAGATGGCTCAGCTTGGCCCCTGCCGTAAAAACGATCATCATCGCCGCGCCAAGCATCACCGTACCGGTTCCCAAATCCGGCTGCATCATGATCAGCCCGAAGGCCAGTCCAATCAGACCGAGAGGCGGGAGCAGGCCTTTGCCAAACGCCGTAATGTTGAAGTTCTCGCTGCTCAGCCACTTGGACAGGAACAGAATCATCCCGAGCTTCATAAATTCCGAGGGCTGAATGCCGAAGGAGCTGATCCCGAGCCAGCTCCGTGCACCCCCGCGCACAACGCCGATGCCCGGAATCAGGACGATGACGAGCAGCCCGAAGCAGATGATCAGTCCCGCCTTGGCGTATTTTTTCCATACATGGTAGTCCAAATTTGCGGTAAAAAACATCGCGACCAGTCCGAGTCCGGCAAACAGCATCTGTCGCTTGACGAAATAGAATGAGTCGCCGTAATCGTGAAAGCCCAATACGGAGCCTGCACTGTATACCATGATCATGCCGATCGTCAGCAGGCCCAAAATACAAAGAAGGAGCCACAGATCCGGCGCCGGTCGTGTCTTGTTCATGAGGAGGCCACCTTTTGCCAGGAAGTAGGGGCTTATCCACCCCCCTACTTAAAGATTATGCACCGCCTCTTTAAAAATGCGTCCGCGCTCCTCATATGAGGTAAACATGTCCCAGCTCGCGCAGGCCGGCGAGAGCAAAACGACATCCCCGGCTTCGGCGAGAGCTGCGGCCTCTTGTACCGCGGAACGCAGCACAGCGGCGGCGTCCTCACCAGTATCGGCCTTGCGGATATGCTTTAATCCGGCCATTTCGGCAACTTTCGCGATTTTATCCGCCGTTTCGCCGAGCACTACAACCGCCTTGACGTGCTCGCTCAGCAGCGGCATCAGTTCCATGTAATCCGAGCCGCGGTCCAGACCGCCGGCAATCAGCACGACCGGCTGATGGAACGAGGCGAGCGCCATTCCTGTCGCTTTGGCGTTCGTCGCTTTGGAATTGTTGTAATAGGCAGCACCGCCGACGTCTCTGACATACTCCAAGCGGTGCTCCACCCCGTGGAACGAAGCCAGAGGTTCGGCCAACCGGTCAGGTGCGGCGCCGGCTGCAATCGCGATCGCGCAGGCCGCTGCGGCATTTGCGACATTAAACCGGCCGGGAATACCAATTTCCTTCACGGGGATGATTACCTGGGACCGCCCGTCCGAATCGCGGTATACGATGCTGCGCTCTAGGTCGTCTTCCGTGTCCGGAATATAAGGCGGGCTCACATACACGCCGACTTGCAGTTCTTCCGTCACCGAGAACGGAAGCAGCTTGGCCTTTATATAAGGTACCAGGCTGCGGCAGTAAGAATCATCCCAATTGAGGACCGCGGTATCATCCTCTTTCTGGTTGGCAAACATTTTCGCTTTGGAAGAAGCATAGTCTTCCATGCTGCCATGATAATCAAGATGGGTTTCCGTCAGGTTCAGCAGGCAGCCGATACGCGGACGGAAATCCGTCGTCCCTTTCAGCTGGAAGCTGCTGAGCTCGGTCACCATCCAGTTACCCGCATCGGCATGCTGCGCCGCTTCACACAGCGGCGTGCCGATGTTGCCGGCGACGATCGGACGCATACCGGCCGCTTCCAGCATGTTGCCCACCCACGTCGTGGTGGTCGTTTTGCCGTTGGAGCCGGTGATCCCGATAATCGGCGCCTCGCAGATGTGATAGGCGACTTCCACCTCGGTCACCACTTCGATCCCGAGCTTCAGCGCCTCCTGCACCGGCGGAGCTGTGTACGGAATCCCCGGATTTTTGACGAGCAGAGAAATACCGGGATGAACCAGCCCCTCGGGATGACCACCGCAAATAACGGTGATTCCCAAGGGCTCCAGTTCCCCGGCTTCGGGACATTGATCCTTTTCCTTTCGATCATTCACAGTAACAATCGCTCCGGCCTGGTGCAGTACTTTGGCGACCTGCACGCCGCTTCGGGCAAGCCCGAGCACTACGATTTCTTTACCCCTGTACGAATCTGGATGCTTCATCTTCTACAACCCCTTGTTCAAGTAAAGTCCAAGTCCCGCGAGCACGATGCCTACCGCCCAGAAGGTCATGACAACCCGCCATTCGGACCATCCGGTCAGCTCGAAGTGATGGTGAATCGGACTCATTTTAAAGATGCGTTTGCCCCGGGTCTTGAATGATGCGACCTGAAGAACGACGGACAGCATTTCGATGACGAACACGCCGCCGATCACGATAAACAGCAGCTCGGTTTTGGTGACGATGGCGATGCCGCCGATGGCTCCGCCAATGCCGAGCGAACCTGTATCCCCCATGAATACTTTGGCCGGGTGGGCGTTAAATACAAGAAACCCGAGCACCGCCCCGATCATGGCAGCGGCACAAACGGCGGCCGACAGCGAGGTCGCCTGCATGGCGACGATGGCGAATGCGGCAAAAGCGATGGCGCTGACGCCGGACAGCAGTCCGTCGACCCCGTCCGTGAAATTGACCGCGTTGGTCACGGCCATCATCATAATGACGATGAACGGATAATAGAACCATCCGCCCCAGTCAAACGACCACGACGTTCCCGGCACGCTGATCGCCGTACTGTGGCCGTTCTTGATGAGCAGGTAACACATGATCGCGGCGAAGAGCAGCTGCAGGATAAGCTTCTGTTTCGCCGTCAGTCCGAGCGAACGCTTGAACACGATTTTAATATAATCATCAAGAAATCCGATCAGGCCGAAGCCAAGTGTGGCTACGAGCAGCACGTAAAAATCCGTATTAATGACGGAAAATTTCAGAAAAGCAAGCGTAAAAGCCAAAATAATGACGATTCCGCCCATTGTCGGCGTTCCCGCCTTCTTCAAATGGGTTTGCGGCCCGTCGTCGCGGACCTGCTGGCCGAACTTCATACGCCTGAGCAGCGGAATAAGCAGCGGAGCGGCAATCACCGCGAGAATAAAAGATACACCGATCGTTAACAGCAATAGTTGATAGTCCATGGATTCACCCCCTCGTGCGCTATTTCTGCAAGTTTTCCTTAACTAGAGCATCCACAATTTCCTCGAGCTTCATACCCCGCGACGCCTTGACAAGCACCACATCTTTGGCATGAACGCGCTTGATGAGATGAGGGATCAGCTCAGCTTTATCCGTAAAAGAAAATACGCTCAGGTCCGGACGAATCTTCCGGGCCGCTTCAGCGGTCTCCTCCGACAACGGTCCGTATGTGTACAGCACATCCACCCGGTCCGCCGCGGCATACTGCCCGATCTCGGCATGGAACTCCTTCTCCTGCGGCCCAAGCTCCAGCATGTCCCCCAGCACGGCTACCTTGTGATGATAGCCTTTGAGACTATGAAGCGCGTCGATCGCAGCCTTCATGGAGGTCGGGCTGGCGTTGTAGGCGTCGTTCAGAATGGTCAGCCCGCTCGGCGCCACGATTTGCTCGATTCGCATCCCGGTCAAATGCAGTCCGGTCAGTCCCGTGCGGATGTTCTCCTCGGTAATGCCGAAATGGCGGGCCACCGCGAGAGCTGCAAGGCAGTTAATGACGTTATGCTGGCCGAGGAGCGGCAGATCCAGCCCTTCCTCCGGATGCAGCAGTGACGTAAAAATAATCCCCTTGCTGTGGAACATCATCCCTGTGGGGTAATCATCGTTGCTCTGATCCAACCCGAACGTAAAGGTCCGGAGCCCTTCGGGTTTCACCGTCTCGGCTTCGCCGAGCACCGTAGGAATCAGCGGCTCGTCGCCATGGTAGATCAGCAGGCCGCCGGGCTTCATGCCGCTGATAATTTCCACCTTGGCCCGGGCGATTTCATGTCTTGAACCGAGCTGAAGCAGATGCGCTTCCCCGATATTTGTAATGACCGCCACATCAGGACGGGCGATTTGGGAGAGACGCTCGATCTCATGCCGGCCGCTCATTCCCATCTCCAATACGGCGATTTCCGTATCCGCCGGCATCTCTAAAATGGTTAAGGGCAGTCCAATATGATTATTGAAATTGCCCCCGGTTTTATGAACTTTATAGGTCGTAGACAGAAGGGTATACACCATATCCTTCGTCGTCGTTTTGCCGTTGCTGCCCGTAATGCCGACTACGCGGCAGCCTACTTCCGCCAAATAGGCCTCAGCCAGGGTCTGCAGCGCCGCAAGCGTATCATCGACAAGAATGACAGCTCCCGCCGGCGCCTCGCCCCGGTCGCGCTGCCACAGCGTCGCGCCCGCTCCGTCCTTCAGTACGGATTCGGCATAAGCGTGTCCGTCAAAACGTTCCCCGACGAGCGGGACGAACAGGCTTCCTTGCTTTATTTGTCGGGAGTCCGTAAACACGCCTTGAATCGGCAGCTCCCGGTGTTGTTCCTGCGAGAGTGTTCCTCCGCACATGGCGGCCATTTGGCCTAAAGTCGTCGTAATCACTTATCCAATCCCCTTATCGCTTCCTTGGCAACTTCACGGTCGTCGAAGTCATAATTCGTCGTACCAATGGTTTGATAGGTCTCATGACCTTTCCCCGCAATCAATACTACATCCTGAGGGCTTGCCATTTCAATAGCCTTTTGTATAGCCGTCCGCCGGTCCACGATCATCTCGTAGCGCTCCTGCGGAACGCTGTCATCCTTCAGACCCTGCTCGATGTCCTTCAGAATCAGCTCCGGATCTTCCGTTCTCGGGTTGTCGGATGTGACAAAAATGAAGTCGCTGTACTTGGCCGCGATTTTGCCCATGATCGGACGTTTGGTCCGGTCCCGGTCTCCGCCGCAGCCAAACACGGTGATGACCCGGCCTTCAGCGAATTCGTTGACCGTCTTCAGCACGTTCTCCAGACCGTCAGGCGTATGCGCGTAATCGACGATAACGGCAAAAGGCTGTCCGGCATCCACCGATTCGACCCGTCCGTCCACGCCCGGTACCGATTCAAGGCTGCGCTTGATATTGTCCAGTTCAATGCCTTCCAGCAAGCCGGCGGTGATGGCGGCCAGCGCATTGTAGACGTTGAACTTGCCGACCATTCTCAGCTGGATATCGGCACTGCCCCGGAAGGTGTCCACATGGAAGGAAGTTCCCTGCGCCGTTACCTTGACGCCGGTTGCCCGGACGTCCGCGCTGTTCTCAACACCGTATGTAATGACTTCGGCTGCCGTAATTTTGGCGAAGTAGGAGGATGCTTCATCATCCGCATTCAGCACGGCAAACTTGCGCTGCTCCGGCTGATGGGCGAATTTGTTGCCCAGGCGGGCGAAAAACAAGCCTTTGGCCGCGCGGTATTCCTCCATCGTTTTATGATAATCGAGGTGGTCCTGAGTCAGGTTGGTGAAAATGGCGGTACGGAAGTCGGTGCCCTTTACCCGTCCCTGCTCCAGCGCATGGGAGGAAACCTCCATCACGCAGCACTCTACGCCGTTCGCCGTCATGTCATCCAGGGAACGCTGAAGCTCCAGCGCTTCCGGCGTCGTGCCCGACATCGGGAAGGTCCGTCCGCCGTAGCGCATCTGGATCGTGCCGATCAGACCGGTGTTGACCCCTTGGTCGCTCATCAATTTTTCGATGAGGTAGGTTGTGGTCGTCTTGCCGTTGGTTCCCGTCACGCCAATCATTTTCATATGGGAGCTCGGCGACCCGAAAAACGCATCGGCCAGAACGGCCATGGCAAACCGGCAGTCCTTGACCACGATCTGCGGGAGGTCAATGTCCAGCTTCCGCTCGACAACGAGCGCCACCGCCCCTTGTTCCGCAGCCTGGCCGGCATAGTCATGACCGTCGACCGTGTGGCCCGGGAGGCAGATAAACAGGTCTCCCGGCGCCACTTTACGCGAATCCACCTGGATGTTCGTAATCGTAATGTCGCCGTCTCCGATAATTTGTGCCGTCGTTAATGCTGATGCCAGTTCATTTAGTTTCATCTCTTGATCCCTCACTCTAGTTCTATTAGTCTCGAATATCGCCGCAATCAATTATGGGTTGAGGCATCATTCTGCTGTGTGCCGGTTCCGTCCTGAGGCGCTTCCGGATCATCCTGCGCTTCGTCCGCATCGCTATGATCCTTCACGTCCGCGTTCGTTCCCATATAAATCCGGATCGTCGACCCCCGCTCGACCCGGCTGCCCGGTTTGGGCGCCTGGCTGATGACCGTGTTCCCGGTACCGGACTTAGCCAGCGTAAAATTCATGTTCAGATCCTCATATAAATCTTGAACCGTTGCCCCTACCAGGTCAGGAACGGTGTCGATCGGCGTATCCCCGTATTTATAAGTTTTCGGCAGCTGATCCTTGCGCTCCGGCACCTTCAGCACATGCAGCGAATCCTCGAGAATGTGCTGGACAATCGGCGCCGCCACGACGCCGCCGAATTGAATACCGGCCGGATTATCCACCGCGGTGTAAACAACGATTTGCGGGTCGTCCGCAGGTGCAAAGCCGATGAACGAAACGATATGCTCCGTGGAGGAGTAGCGGCCGTTGACGACGATCTGGGCGGTACCCGTCTTGCCGCCGACTCGGTATCCGTCGATAAAAGCGGGTCTGCCCGTCCCTTTGGCCACTACGCTCTCCAGCGCTTCGCGCACCTGCTTGGACGTATCCTCCGATATAACTTGTCTGACCAGCGTCGGCTTCGTTTCGCTCACCGTTTCGCCGGTCTCCGGATTAATCCAGGCTTTGGCAACGTAAGGCTTAAACAGCTTGCCCCCGTTGACGGCAGCCGACACGGCGGCCACCTGCTGGATCGGCGTCACGGACACCCCTTGTCCGAAAGCCGTCGTGGCCAGTTCGACCGGGCCCACCTGGGACGGCTTGAACAGGATGCCGTTTTCTTCCCCGTTCAGATCGATGCCCGTTTTGGAGCCGAATCCGAAATTGCGGATATAGTTAAACAGCGAATCTTTGCCCAACCGCTGGCCCAGAACGACAAAACCCGGGTTACAGGAGTTTTCAACGACCTGCAGGAACGTTTCGCTGCCGTGGCCGCCCCGCTTCCAGCACCTCAGGCTGGCTCCCCCGACCTTGATATATCCCGGATCAAAAAACTGCTCATTCTTGAGGTCCACCTTCTTCTCCTGAAGGGCGGCCGCCAGCGTAATAATCTTGAAGGTCGAACCGGGCTCGTACGTCATCCAGATCGGCAGGTTCCGGTTGTACACTTCGGATGGGTATTCCTGATAGTTCGCCGGCTCAAATCCCGGACGGCTGGCCATTCCCAGAATCTCTCCGGTTTTCGGGTTCATGGCGATCGACCAGGCGCCGCGGGCCTGATACTGAACCATAGCCTGATCTAGCTCCCTCTCCATAATCGACTGAATCGATTTGTCGATCGTCAGCTGGAGGTTAAGGCCGTCTCTGGGCTCCTCGTATTTCTCGGAAGATCCCGGCATGAGCCTGCCCCCCGCATCGGACAAGTAGGAGACGCTGCCGTTAATCCCCTGCAGCTTGGTGTCATATCTCTGCTCGATTCCGGTCAAGCCCTGGTTGTCGATGCCCGTAAAGCCCAGAATGTGCCCGGCCAGGTCGCCGTAGGGGTAAAATCGCTTATTGTCCTCAGCAACGACGATACCCGGCAGCTCTAAATCACGAATTTTCTGAGCAAGCTCCATCGTAATTTTGCGTCCACCGGGTTGCAGTCGTTCAATCCTTGATTTCTTCGTAATAGACTTCATAATCTTGTCTTCGCTCATACCCAGCAGAGGAGCCAGCGTCTTCGCCGTTTTCTCGGGCTCCTTGATCTGAACAGGGATCGCCATGATCGTCGGCGTGCTTATATTATAAGCCAAGGGCGTCCCATTGCGGTCCTGAATCTCGCCCCTCTTGGCCGTTGACGGAATTTCCCGGCGCCAGTTCTCCTCGGCCTTGGCGGATAATTCGCTGCTCTTTCCTAGCTGCACATAGGCTAGCCTAACGATCAGAGCAGCGAACAACAGGCACAGGATCAGCAAGCTCCACAGCAGCCTCCGCCTCATGGTGACGTTTGAAACCTTCATTTGTTATCCCTCCCCGCTTCCCTACAGCTTCATGACTGTTCATATCATGAATATTCGGGACAACCAGGGGATAGAACAAGCTGTTGCCGCTTATCAGTTATCGCTGGCTTCTTCGCCGGACTTGCCGTCGCCCGAATCGCCGGCCGACGTATCCTTCGAACCGGAATCGTCCTCCGTGGAGGAGGATGAGGTATCCTGCGATGCCTCTTCATCCTTGACCGGCTTCAGCGTCAGCTGGACGGAACGCTTGCCGTTCTTGTCCGTGACCAGCTGCTCGCTGACGTATCCTTGGCCTTCGACGGTAACCGAGCATTTCAGCAAGGTCAAAATATCCAGCGCATCACGCAGCGATTCGCCTTTTAGGTCCGGCACGGTCATCTTGTCGGTCTCCTCGGTGAGCAGATAGATACGCTGCCCCGGGCTCATCGGCGTTCCCGCTGCCGGATACTGCCGGATGACCGAGGTACCCTTGCCGATCGTCTCGAAGTCAATGCCTGCGTTCAGCAGCTTTTGCTTCGCGTCCTTCACGGCCAGCTTCGTGAGCGTCGGAGCGGCTGGGCGATCCACTGTCGTTTTGCCGTCCGACGTCTTCTTCGTGGTGGCCTTCGGCACGCCCATGTACGGCAAAGCCTGGGACACGATTTTCTTAAAGATCGGCGCCGCCACCGTTCCCCCGCCGACATCAGGGTCATTCGGCTGGTCCACAATGACAATAAGGGCGATCTTCGGATCGTTCACCGGAGCAAAGCCGATAAAGGAGACGACGGATTTCGAATAATCCGGTTTGCCGTCGGCGCCGTATTTGACCGCGGTTCCGGTTTTACCGGCAACGCGGTACCCGTCGATGTAGGCGTTGCGTCCGGTACCTTTTACCTGGTCCGCGACGA
The DNA here is from genome assembly GCF_025809195.1 of Paenibacillus sp. PSB04. NCBI lineage: Bacteria > Bacillati > Bacillota > Bacilli > Caryophanales > Paenibacillaceae > Paenibacillus > Paenibacillus sp. PSB04. Next base: position 3,690,271 of record NZ_CP081301.1, on the reverse strand, counting down.
CCTGTTCCAGGTAGCTGCTCGTTTCCTTGGCGGCTTCCGGTGAGATAACCTGACGGACGACCTTGCTCGTATCCGGAGCTAATACAACTTTGCCTGTATCCGGATCGGTAATCTCTTTGATGATATGCGGTGTTTTCAATTTGCCGCCGTTCGCCACCGCGCTGATCGCCGCCAGCTGCTGGATCGGCGTCACGGACACACCGTGTCCGTAGGAAGCGGTCGCCACTTCGACCGGACCTGGCAGATTGATCGTCGTGGTAACTTCGCCGGGAAGCTCGATGCCCGTCTTCTTACCGAAACCGAAGTCGTTGATATATTTCAGCAGGCGCTCTTTCCCGAGCATTTCCGAGCCCAGCTTGACGAAGGCAACGTTACTGGAACGCTTGACACCTTCCAGAAACGTGATCGGTCCCCATCCGGAACGGTTGATATCATGAAGGTACGTATGAGTCCCTTTAACCTGGATCTGCCCTGACTGGTAAATCGCATTTGGATTAAACAGCTTTTCCTGCACCGCCCCTGCCAGCGTTACGATTTTGAACGTGGAACCCGGCTCGTACGTAGCTTTTACGGCATAGTTGAAGAAGTCCTTCTGGTCCTTCGTGTTCCAGTACGTATTCGGGTTGAATGTCGGCAGGTTGGCCATCCCGAGTATTTCCATCGTCTTCGGATCGGCCGCAATGACCGTCATGCTGATCGGTTGGTACTTTTCGTACGTCTCTTTCATCGCGTCTTCGATATAATACTGGATCGTGTCGTCGATCGTCAGCTTTAAATTTTTACCATTGACAGCCGGCTTGTACACCATATTCGCTTCGGGAAGCTGGTCCCCTTGCCGGTCGCTTTCGTATTTCATGAGTCCTGAGGTGCCTTTGAGGTAATCATCTAGACTTGCCTCAAGTCCGGCGACAGCCTCACCATCCCGGTTCGTGTAACCCAAAATATGAGCCGCAAGCGTCCCCTTCGGATAATAGCGCTTCTGCTCCTTGATCATGTCCAGCCCGGTTTCAAGCACCTTTTTTTCTTTTTTAAGCTGTGCCTTCAACTCTTTGTTGAGATCTTCGATCTGGGCCTTCTTCGTTTCGTCAATTTTCCACCCTTCGTTCCGGACCTCCCGGTTGGTAAGGTACTCCCCGTCCTTGTCTTTGGCGTTTACAAGTTCCTTAAGCTCGCTTTCATCCTTGCCTAAAATCTTGTGCAGCCCTTCGATGATTTCGTTCTCCAGCCCGTTCTCGTGGATAACGGCCGGATTGACGATAACGGTATAGGCCGGGACGTCGGATGCGAGAATATCGCCATTGCGGTCCGTAATCGTGCCGCGGGATGCCGGAATCGGGACTTTTTTCGTCCACTGGGCGACCGCCCGATCATGCCAGTCATCCCCGTTAACCACCTGCAGTGCAAATACCCGAATTAACAGAACAACAAAAAGGAGGGTGATGAATCCTCCTAGGAGCAGTGTGCGAAGTTTTATTCTTTTTACCATGCTCAACCCTCACAAGCTCTATTTTTTTGCCGTTTCCGACCCTGTTCCGGCGTTATCCGTACTTGTCGTATTGGAACGCGGAACGGTAAGCGCCTCCTTGCCCGGTTCTTGGTAACCAAGCTGGATCGCTTTCTCACGGATTCCGACCTCAAGGCGCTGCTTCTCTGCCTTAAGCTCTTTAATAGTCACGTTCATGTTCTTAATGTTCTTGTCGACCTTCTGCCCCTGCTTGTTCAGGTCGTAAATGTTGGCGTTCTGCCAGATGATCAGGCTCGCCACCATGACGCATATTCCAACCGTCAGCAAATAGAGCAGCTTTTCCTTGATCGGCAGATATGTACGGTGAGTAACGACTTTCGTCTTCTCCCGGTACCCGGGAGAAGTTCGTTCAGCGACCTTCTCCTTAACTGCCAGGTTACCACGCGTATAGGCCATGTCTGATTCCCCTTTGTCTTAGTCTCTACGCCCTGAACATGAGTCCTTGCCTTCAAAAATATGAATCGTGTGTCAGATGCGTTAGGTTATATTTTCTCAGCAACTCTCAGCTTGGCTGAACGCGCACGCGGGTTCTGTGCAAGTTCATCTTCACCCGGCACGATCGGCTTGCGGTTGACCAGTTTCATTTCACCCTTCCCGCCGCACACGCACATCGGAAAGTCCGGCGGGCAGGTGCATTTGCCTACGTAGCTGTTCAAAATTTGCTTGCATATCCGGTCCTCCAGCGAATGGAACGTAATCACCGATACCCTTCCGCCGGGAGCAAGACAGCGCACCGCTTGATGCAGCGCTTCTTCAAAAGCGCCAAGCTCGTCGTTCACCGCGATCCGAAGGGCCTGGAAGCTTCGTTTGGCCGGATGACCGCCTGTTCTCCGCGCTGCCGCCGGAATGCCTTCTTTAATAATATCGACCAACTCGCCCGTTGTTTGAATGGCTTTCTGCGCTCTGCGCTCGCTGATCACTCTGGCAATCCGTCTTGAGAACTTTTCCTCCCCGTATTGGAACAAAATCCGGGCAATTTCCTGCTCAGGCCATTCGTTTACAATTTCGGCAGCCGTCAAGGACGCCGACTGATCCATCCGCATATCGAGCGGCGCATCGTAATTGTAGCTGAATCCCCGGTCCCCTTCGTCAAACTGGGGAGAGGACACGCCCAGATCGAACAAAATGCCGTCCACCTGCGGAATGCCGTCCTTGCTCGGAACAGCCAGCTCCCGGAGGGTTTCCTCCAGATGCCGGAAATTCGTCTTGACCAGGGATACGCGGTCTGCGTACGGGGCCAGCCTTTCCTTTGCGTTATCGAGCGCCCAGTCATCCTGGTCCAACGCGATCAGCCTGCCGTATTCCCCCAGCTTGGACGCGATCAGGGAACTGTGCCCCGCCCCCCCAAGCGTGCAATCGACATATATGCCGTCTCTCTTCACGCGCAGCCCTTCTGTCGCTTCTTCTTTAAGCACCGTGATGTGATGAAACAAGCTGCAGCCCTCCAAACTCTCTACAAATCAAAATTCAAATCAACCAGCTTCTCAGCAATATCGTTAAACGTCTCTTCGGATTGCTGGAAGTATTCCTCCCAAGTATCCTTGCTCCAAATCTCCACCCGGTTCGATACGCCGAGCACCACGCATTCTTTCTCCAGCTTTGCGTATTGGCGGAGATTCCCCGGTAAATTTACCCTTCCCTGTTTATCCCATTCGCATTCCGTTGCACCCGAGAAAAAAAACCGGGTAAACGCACGCGCGTCGGATTTCATCAGGGACAGTGACTTCAGCTTTTGTTCCAAAATTTGCCATTCGTTCATAGGATATACAAATAGGCATTGGTCCAAGCCCCGGGTGACCACAAAGGAGGAGCCAAGCAGCTCGCGGAATTTGGCAGGGATGGTGACGCGGCCTTTATCGTCTAAGCTGTGTTGATATTCCCCCATAAACACCGTTCACTCACCCCTTTAACCCCAAATCCCCACTTTGCACCACTTTCCACCACTTAAGGATACTAGATTCGCCGGATAAAATCAAAATCCTGCCTTATCCACATGTTTTTTTGTGGATAATTCCATTACCGTCCTGCGCGGAAAAACAGCAAAAACCCCCTGATTCGCGAAGAATCAAGGGGGTTTTCCACATGTGGATAACCACAATTTACCGATTATTCGTGGGTGGACCAGCTTTCCAAATACCGGATCTGCTCCTGGCTCAGCCGGTCGATCTGAATCCCCAGGCTTGCCAATTTATGGCGTGCGACCTGCTCGTCGATTTCGAGCGGCACATTCAGCACCTGAGCACCCAGGTTTTGATAGTTGTCATTCACGTATTTCAGAGACATCGCCTGGAGGGCGAACGTCATATCCATAATTTCCGCCGGATGCCCGTCTCCCGCCCCAAGATTGACAAGGCGGCCTTCGGCCAGAAGGTAAATTTTGCGGCCGTCCGTCAGCTTGTATTCTTCGATGTTACGGCGCACGGTGCGTACCGACTCGGCTCGTGCCGCCAGCTCCGGTTTGTTGACTTCGACATCGAAGTGGCCGGCATTCGACAGGATCGCCCCGTCCTTCATCACGTCGTAATGCTCACCGGTGATGACGTCCCGGTTGCCCGTCACGGTCACGAAGAAATCGCCGTGCTTCGCGGCTTCCAGCATCGGCATGACTTCAAAGCCGTCCATATGTGCTTCCACCGCGCGGATTGCATTGACTTCCGTCACGATAACTTTGGCGCCGAGTCCTTTGGCCCGCATCGCTACGCCTTTGCCGCACCATCCGTAGCCTACAACGACAACGGTTTTGCCGGCTACGACGAGGTTTGTCGTACGGTTGATCGCATCGAATACCGATTGTCCCGTACCGTAACGGTTATCGAATAAATACTTGCAGTAAGCGTCATTAACGGCCACCATCGGAAACTTCAGCAGCCCGTCTTTTTCCAAGGCCTTCAAGCGAATAATACCGGTCGTCGTCTCTTCCGCGCCCCCGCGGATCGTCTCCAGCAGGTCCGGCCGTTCCGAGTGAAGGATCGTCACCAGGTCTCCACCGTCATCGATAATGAGGTCGGGTTTGGTCTCCAGCGCCCGGATCAGAAATTCCTTGTACTCCACCGGATCCGGATTGTATTTGGCCAGCACGGTCACACCTTCTTCCACGAGCGCCGCACAAACATCATCCTGTGTGGACAACGGGTTGCTGCCTGTGATCGTTACTTCCGCACCGCCGGCCTTTACCACTTTAGCCAGGTATGCCGTCTTGGCCTCCAAATGCAGCGAAATGGTGACCTTCAGCCCCTTAAACGGCTGCTCCGCTTCAAACTGCTTGCGGATTTCGTTTAACACCGGCATATGGGCCTCCACCCAATCGATTTTCAAATGGCCTTCCGGTGCCAGCGCCATATCCTTGACCACGCTGTTTTGCAGTGAAGATGAACTCATCTCATTGCCTCCCTATCCTCTTATTGATTAACATTCGATAATGCGGTGCTCCGCCGTAAAATGATCCGAGGTGCGGATCAAATCATGAATCCATTCGAGGCCGTAGCGGTTTAAATAGTAGAAAATATTAAACACCCGTTCCTGCGGCTTGCCCAGCGGAAACAGGGAGACACCGATCCGGTCCCACTGCCGCAGCTCGGCTTCATGCTTCTTCTCCACCGCTTCGCGTGTTTTGCGTTCCAGATAAGAAATTTGCTCCAAAATTTTGCCCTTGTTTTTCTCGCTGAGCGGGATCAAACCGGACTGAATCGTACCCAGCTCGCGGATCAGCGGTTCGTACAGCTGCTCAAAAGCCCGGCGCGTCTCGGCGAATTTCGGCTCGATATGGAATTCCTCCTGGCTGGAAAGCCACTGCTGGCGGGCTTCTGCAAACCGGTGCTGAACATCCTGGAAGGTCACGCCGAACTTATCCATGTATTTCTGCAAGGCGCCTTCGATCAAGGTAAAGGACATTCGCGGCAGCAGGATCGGCATCCGGAGCCCAAGGATTTCGAAAGCCTGCTTCGTAATAGCCCAATAGGAAATTTCTCCTTGCCCAAGCACGGTACAGAGTACCGGGAACAGCGATTCCTGCATCATCGGGCGCGTCAGCACATTGTTGCTGAACCGCTCCGGATGAGTGCGAAGCTGCTCCAGCAGCTCACTCTGGCTTAAGCTGACGATCCCTTTGCGATCAGTGAACTTGCCATCCTGTTTATATAGCAGCAGACGGTTTCCTTCATATATATAGAACAAATTGGCCCCGCCGGCCGCAACTTCCGCCTGAAGCGAGTAGCCTTTGCCGGTAATACACGCCGCCGCCTGCTGATAAGCCTGTTCCAGCCCGTCGTTGCGCTCGATCATTTTTTCAAACACCGGAACTTCCAGCTTGCGCAGTTCAGGATCCGCCGAATCGAGCAGAATCAAGCCGTACTCGCCAAACAACCGGCCCAGCAGCTTGGCAAAAGCGTCGCTGAGATTATCCGACTGCTCCGACGCCTCATGGATCCATTTCAAAATCTCCGGCTTGTTTTCACTATCCGGAAGCCATCTGCCCAACTGGTCGAAGGACTGCTTCCATTCGTTTGGACCGATCGGAATCGCACTCACCGACGAGCGGGGTCCCGGCTTCGCTTCCATCTTGATTTTGGCGACCTTCAGCTCCGGTGTCATGACGTACGTATGGTTCACTTCATCGAAGTCATGGTCCTCACCCGCGATCCAGAAGACGGGCACCACCGGCCGGTTGAATTTCTTGGCCGCTTCTTGCGCCGACTGGATTATGGTCATGGCTTTATAGATCACCAGCAGCGAACCGGTAAACAATCCGCTCTGCTGCCCCCCACCACGGCCAGCGTTCCTTCCTTCGCCAGCAAATCCAGTGCATTATGTACCGCCTGATGGTTATTGTGCCGGCTGTTATACCGCCGTAAAACTTCTGCCAATTCGCCCCGGTTTACCCGGACGGACTCCGATTGGTCAAGCCATTCCACACGTTTCAGCCAGCTTGCTTCATCGCGAAAATCTTCACCGTATAAAGGCTGTACTTCGCTAAAACGGTTTATATAATCATCTGCAAGAGCCGAACCGCTCTTGAGTGAGTCGGAAACCACATTCATGGGTATGCCTCCTATTCTGTGCCCAATCACTTCCGTGCTTACTTTATACTACCGCAATCTTTCTTGATTGTAACCAATGTTGTTGTATCCGTCAAAGCAAACAAAAAACCGCCGGGATCACCCGGCGGTAAAGCTGTCATAGCTTAGGCATATGGAGCAGCGACCCAATGGCCTTTGGAAACTTCCACAAGTCTCGTGTCTTCCTGATCCGCTGCATCTCCGCCTTTAGCGGAGTGAATCGGACCCGACTTTTCGTCATTCATCAAGATCCGCTTCTTGTTCTCCTCCACTTCGGGATCCGGGATCGGAATCGCCGAGAGGAGCGTTTTTGTATACGGGTGAATCGGATTGGCGTACAGTTCCTCACTGTCGGCCAGCTCTACCATTTTGCCCAGGTACATCACCGCTACGCGGTCACTGATATGCTTGACCATCGACAGGTCATGGGCAATGAACAGATAGGTCAGCCCAAGCCGGTCCTGCAAATCCTTCAGCAGGTTGACGACCTGTGCCTGAATGGACACGTCCAGCGCCGAGATCGGCTCGTCGCAAATAATGAACTTCGGATTGACGGCAAGCGCACGGGCAATCCCGATCCGCTGCCGCTGACCGCCGGAGAACTCATGTGGATAACGGGTGGCATGGTCCGGATTCAGACCGACCATATCCAGCAATTCCTCCACGCGCTTCTTCCGCTCTTTGCGGCTGCCGGCCAGGTTGTGGATATCCAGCGCTTCGCCGATAATGTCCGACACGGTAAACCGCGGGTTCAAGGAAGCGTATGGATCCTGGAAAATCATCTGCATGTCGCGGCGCATCGCTTTCATCTTGGAAGGCGACAGCTTGTAAATATCCGTTCCGTTAAACTTGACGCTGCCGGCAGTCGGCTCGTACAGGCGGAGAATCGTACGGCCCGCGGTCGACTTGCCGCAGCCCGATTCGCCCACCATGCCGAGCGTTTCGCCTTCGCGGATGAAAAAGTTAATGTTGTCCACGGCTTTGACGATCTTGCCGCCGCCGACGTTAAAGTATTTCTTGAGGCCTTCGACTTCGATCAAATGGTTCTCTTTCATGACGATTGAACCTCCTTGGCCATCGGATGAAGATTCCAGCAGCGCGCCATTTGGGTGTCGCTGAATACCGTCGCTCCCGGATTGATCCGTTCGCATACTTTCATCGCTTCATCGCAGCGGGCGCAGAACGCGCAGCCGACCGGCGGTTTAATCAGGTCCGGCGGCGTACCGATAATCGGAATCAGCGGCTCGCCCTTCTTCTGGTCAAGACGCGGCATCGAACGCAGCAGGCCTTTCGTATACGGGTGCTGCGGGTTTTTGAAAATCTCCCACTTCGTCCCCGTCTCTACCACTTCACCGGCGTACATGACGATAACACGGTCACACATGCCGGCAACGACGCCGAGGTCATGCGTAATCAGGATAATGGAAGTTCCGAGCTTCTGCTGCATTTCCTTCATGACGTCCATGATTTGCGCCTGGATCGTCACATCCAGCGCTGTTGTCGGTTCGTCGGCGATCAGGAGCGCCGGGCGGCACGCCAAAGCGATTGCAATCATGACGCGCTGGCGCATCCCGCCGGAGAATTCGTGAGGGTATTGATTGAAGCGTTCTTCTGGGTTCTTGATGCCGACAAGTCTCAGCATTTCCAAACCGCGCTCTTTCGCTTCCGCGGAGGACAGCTTTTGATGCTTGATCAGAACCTCGGTAATTTGCTTGCCGACCTTAATCGTCGGATTCAGGGAAGTCATCGGATCCTGGAAAATCATGCCGATGTCTTTCCCGCGGATCGCTTCCATTTCTTTATTGGTTTTCTTCAGAATATCTTCGCCCTGGAAAATAATCTGACCGCTCTTGATGTCAGAAGGAGGAGACGGGATCAAGCGCATGATCGTCTGCGCGGTCACACTCTTACCACTGCCGGACTCACCGACGATCGCCACCGTTTCTCCTCTGCCTATTTCAAAATTCATGCCGCGGACGGCTTTGACTTCGCCGCCTTTGACGTGAAAGGATACATGCAGGTCTTTTACTTGTAAAATCGGCTCCATGATCTCACCTCCTGTTATTTCAATTTCGGATCGAGCGCATCGCGGAGGCCATCACCGAAAATGTTAAATGCGAGCATTGTCAAACTGATCAGAATGGCCGGGAACAGCATCCGCCAAGGATAGTACATCCAGCCAGTCAGTGCGTCGTTGACCATCGAACCGAGCGAAGCGATCGGTGCCCGGACACCGAGACCGAGGAAGCTAAGGAAGGCTTCCGAGAAAATCGCGTTCGGTACCGACAGCGTCAAGGTGACGATGATCGGACCAACCGCATTCGGCAGCAGGTGGCGGAACAGCAGCCGGCCGGAGCCTGCTCCCATGGAGCGGGATGCCAGAACGTATTCCCTGTTCTTCAGCTGCATGATTTCACCGCGGACGATCCACGACATGTTAATCCAGCCGGTAATGGTCAGCGCCAGAATAATCGTTCCGATACTCGGCTCAAAGACGACGAGCAGCAGAATCGTAACCAGCATATAAGGAATGGAATACAAAATTTCGGAAAACTTGTTCATGATGGCGTCGACGCGTCCACCAAAATACCCCATGATGCCGCCGTAAATGACACCGATCAAGAGGTCAATGAGTGCGGCAGCCAGGCCGACGACCAAGGAAATACGGGCGCCCATCCACGTCCGGACGAACATATCGCGGCCCAAGTCGTCGGTGCCGAACCAGTGCTCCTTGGAAGGAGGCTGATTCGTGGCCAGCAAATCGTTGGTTGCCGAATCGAATTTTGAAATGATTGGCCCGATAATCGCAGCCAGAATGATCAAGATGAGAACGACCAAGCTCGCCATGGCGAGTTTATTTTTACGTAGACGCTGCCACGCGTCTCTCCACGCCGAAATACTTTCCCGCTGAATAATTTCAGCCTCTTTCTCATCGGTACCGATTTTCCGGAAGTCTTCAGGCGTCAGCTCTACGTTGTTATTCATCAAGGTTGGATCCTGTACAGCCATCGTTAGCCCTCCTTCCCGCCGGTTAATTTAATGCGCGGATCAACCAGCACGTATACGATATCGGTGATGAAACGGGCCAGCATCAGCAGTACGCCGTAGAAAATCGTCACACCCATAATCATCGTGTAATCCCGGTTGGTAATACATTCGACGAACACTTTACCAATCCCGCCGATGCCGAAAATCTGCTCGATAACGACGGAACCCGTAATGACGTTGGCGGTCATCGGTCCGATATAAGTGACCACCGGCAAAATGCCGTTACGGATCACGTGCTTGAACATAATGGTCATCCAGTTGAGGCCTTTGGCCTTGGCTGTCTTGATATAATCCGCATGCAGCACTTCGAGCATGCTCGAGCGCGTCAAGCGGGCGATAAAGGCAATCGGCTGCGCCGACAACGCGGCGACCGGCAGAACGTAGTCAAGCGGGCCGTCAAAGCCCATGACGTTGAACCAGCCCAGCTTCTGCGCAAACAGATACTGGATCAGCGATGCCAGCACGAAGCTCGGAACGGCGATGCCCAGCACCGCCAGCACCATGGCGATATTATCAATTAGCTTTCGGTGGTACAGCGCGGCGAGCATGCCGAGGAGCACACCGACAATTACGGAAATAACGATGGCGAAGATACCCAGTTTCAGGGATGCAGAGAAGGTCTGCAGAATAATGCCCCCTACCTCCTGGTTCTGATGCTTCATGGAAATCCCAAGGTCACCTGTTGCAATATCCCCCAAGTATTTGAAGTATTGCTGATATACCGGCTTGTCCAATCCATACTGTTCCATCAGCCGGGCTTGGATTTCAGGCGGTACATTTTTCTCGGACATAAAAGGGTTACCAGGAATGGCCTTCATCAGAAAAAATGTAGCCGATATCAAAATAAAGAGCGATACCAGCATATAGAAAAACTTGCTCAGTACGTAACGTACCATGTCCGATTTACCCTCCCCGCTAAACTTCATATAACATGGCACCAACCATCGCGGACCATATTTTAATTTTAAAGAATGCCGAATCTATTTGTCCATGCTATATATTTCAAATTGAAGAAATCCTTGGTAAAGATATATACTAAGCAAAAAAAACGGGATATATATGGAAGCTCCACACATATATCCCGAACAGTATTTATCAAGCTAAGCTGCTTTTGTTAGACCATTCGAAATTTATTCGAAATAAGCTCTTGTAAAGTCTACTTGACCGGCATAGTCAATAACAACGCCTTTAAGATTCGGTTTGATCAAGGCAACGTTTGTATAGTAGTAAATTGGCAGCACGACCTGCTGATCTTTAATAATCATCGTTTCAGCCTTTTTAAAATCTTCCATACGTTTTGCTGTGTCAGGTGTAGAGAATGCGTCTTTGATCAAAGCATCATACTCTTTGTTTTTGAAGCCGGAATCGTTGTTGCCGCTGGTCGAAGTCCACAGATCGAAGAAAGTCATCGGATCGTTGTAGTCCGGGCTCCAGCCGGCACGTGCGATTTGGTAGTTCAGGTTTTGACGGTTCTTGAGGAACACGCCCCATTCTTGGTTTTCGGTTTTCACTTCAACGCCAAGATTTTTCTTCCACATATCTGCAATGGCAAGCGCAATTTTCTTATGCTTGTCATCGGAGTTGTAGATCAAAGTGATCGGAGGAAGCGTCGTGTATCCTTCTTCCTGCATGCCTTCAGCAAGCAGCTTCTTGGCTTCTTCCATATCTTCGGTGAAGAAATCGTCCTTGAACTCGGTACGGTATTCACCCTTGTCACCGGAAATGCCTGGCGGCACGAATCCGAACGCAGGGGTTTCTTCACTCATCGTTACTTTATCGACGATATCCTGACGGCTGATGGCCATCGAGAACGCCTTACGGATTTTTACGTTGTCAAACGGTTTCGCTGTTGTGTTGAACACGTAGTAGTAAATGCTGCCGATCGGTTTCAAATCGAGCTCGTCCTTCAGCTCGTTCTTCACTGCAGGCATTTGGTCCGTAGGAATCGTTCCGTTCGGGTTACCTGCGTAGTCAAGCTGGCCTGCCTTATAGCTGGACAGTTCCGTTGCGCTGCTGTTGGACAGCGACATCGTAACCTTGGTCAGCTTGATGTTCTGGTTATCCCAGTAGTTTGCGTTTTTGGTCACTTCGATCTTCTGACCGGTTGTCCAAGTTGTGAGCGTGAATGGTCCGTTCGTTACCATCAGCTTCGGATCGGTTGCCCATTTGGCGTTGTCTTTCACCGATTGATGCACCGGATAGAACGTGTAGAACGAAGTCAGACCCAGGAAATAAGGAGTCGGATTGTTCAGGGTTACTTCCAGTGTGTTGTCATCTGTCGCTTTTACGCCAACTTGGTTAAAGTCGGTAATTTTTTTGCTGTTATAGTCTTCTGCGCCTTTAATGTAATAAAGCTGATATGCATAAGGCGGTGCTGGGCTTGTAGCCGGATTCAAAACCCGCTCCCAAGCGAAGACGAAGTCTTTTGCCGTTACAGGGTCGCCGTTGCTCCACTTCGCGTCTTTACGCAGATGGAACACGTACTTCAGACCGTCGGAGGAAACATCCCACTTCTCGGCAACACCCGGAATCGGGTTGTTATCCTTGTCAATACGCACAAGGCCTTCGTACATCATTTTCAGTACGGTGTTAGCTTGAGTGTCCTGGGCTTGCGCCGGGTCAAACGTTGGCGGCTCAGCGCTCAGGTTAATGTGAAGTACTTGTTCTTTAGCAGCCGACGAACTTCCTTTGTCGCCGCCGCTAGCCGTGCTTCCGCCATTGTCATTCTTGGAACCGCACCCAGCAAGTACAGTGCCAACAACGAGGATCAGCGTCAGAAGCATGAGCAGGCTTTTCCTTTTCATTAACTGTTCCCCCTAAAGGTAAATTAATTATGTGTATGGTAAGAAATTATACAACCAGTGGTCAAAAAAATCTACACAGAAAAACATGAAAATTTTACTTTCTTGTGACAAACGGCCAAAAACAAGGGTTTTTCCAGTCATTTTGTTGATTAAAATTGTAAAATATTAGGCCCCAGTCTGTATTATGTATTTAAAAATACCGATTAATGTAAAGATGATGTAGCTTGCACTCATGAGCATAAAGGACATTCTCCATACGACTTTGGCGATTTTCCTGGCATCAATCCTGCCTTTGAGCCGGTTCTGCGCCCCGCCGATCAACCCCACCGCGATGAGCATGAACAAGAGGATCAAATAAAAGCCGAACCGGGTATGGAACGTATTGTTGAACAGCGCCGCAACGGAAAAGATCAAAAACAATGTAGTGACGTCCATGGCCAGCAGCAGCGCGCGGTTTCTGCTGTTTTTCCGCCAGTAATATCCTCCTAAATACACGAGCAAAAACGGGAAAAACGGAAGGATGCTCAAAAAAATAAATGAATTTCTCAAGAAATCCAAGATTCCTCACTCCTCCTCTGCGATTAATCCTTCGATGAGCCGGGTCACCAGCTCGTTGACAGGAGCCTGAACCCCCGCCTTCAGCGCCATGTCCGCGATGCTTCCATTAATCCAGCCGATTTCCGTCGGCGAACCGGCAAGCACATCCTTCAGCATGGACGAGGTATTCCCGGAAGTCGCTCTGCACACATTCAATATTTGATCCCACATGTCTTCTTCATACCGGATTCCGCATGCGTCGTAAACGGTCAGCGTCTCTTCATACAATTCCTTCATCAGCTTCAACCTCGCCGGACTTTTCAACAGCTCTCCGTTCGGAATCCTCCAGAGTGCGGTCAGCGGATTGATCACCGCGTTGATCAGCAATTTACGAAACATCATGTTATCGATGTCATTCGACAATACCGGGTAAAATCCTGCTTGTTTTAGGGCCTGAACAAGATTTAACCATCGGCCGCCAATCTTGTTGGAGACATGCCCTATACCGCTCTCGCCGATCACCGTATCCCCGGATCCCGCATGAAACACTTCTGTATACGATGTTCTCTTTGCACCTTCAGTCGTCACCGCAGCCAGCATAGTCCATCCGGGCAGTATCGCCTTCAGCCTGTCCATATGCCCGTAGCCGTTTTGAAAACAAACGACGACCGGCCGGCTGGATCCTTGCGGAAGCCTGACTTGTGATAAATAGCGGCATACCGCCTCCGTATCCTTTTGTTTGGTCATCACAAGCACATAATCTCCCGGCTTCGTCTCCCAAGCTTGTCCGAGCTGTTCGACCGTACCGGATTGAAAATGCGCGGGGTCCACCTTTAATCCGCTCTCACCGTCTTTGGCGATATGAATACCGGAATGACGGAGCTCCTCCGCCTGCCCAGCGCTGCGGCTCCAGATCCGCACCCGGCTGCCGGACCCGGCCAATTTTCCCCCAAACAGCAGTCCGAGCGATCCCGCGCCCACAATATCGATCAGCATTAGCCTGCCCTCCGTGTCTAATGGTTACTATCCGTGCCCCTATTATAGCGCATCCGGCATCACATAAGGCTTACACGCACGAAAAAACCCGTTCGGTCTGCGCAAACTTCACGCATCCGCACGGGATCTGTATTGCATCGTTGCGTATGACTTTTACTCAATCCGCTCCAGATTGCCGTTGGCATCCATCTTGAACCGCGACTTCAGTTCCTCGTCCTCTTCGTTCAAAAAGGCAAGCCTCCGTGCCCGGTCCATAATTTGAATAAGCGCTTTGTAGTCGTCATTAACGACCCTGTAATCGGTTTGGACTTCACTGACTTCCCTGGAGAGCCGCTCGTTGATCCTTCTCAAATTGTTCAGCTCTTCTTCCTTTTCACGGAGCTCCTTCTCCAGCATTTTCAGCTGGCGTCCGTTTTCCTGGAGGCTTCCTTTCCACTGCTTCAAAAAGCGGATGACCGCATCGATGGAGAGTGTCTCTTCACTGGCTCCCTCCATTTTGTAATAACCCGCCTCAGCTTCGGACAGACCTAAACCGGCCACCTGGATCCCCGAATTTGCCGGCTGCTTCTTATAGTAGCTCCGTTTCTGGCGCTGCGTCTTGGCCAGGCTGATTGCTTCCTCATACTTTTTACGGACACAGCTGTTCCATCGGAATCCGCAGGCTGCCGCCGTCCTTCCGATTTTTTCGCCTACTTCCTCAAAAGCGGCCAGCTGAGTGCTTCCTTCACGGATATGCCTTAAGGTTACTTCCGCCAAAATAAGGTCATCCTCGCTGCTCCATGCATCTTGTCTAACTGCTGTCATGCAACAAAACCCTCCTAACAACATCCTAAAATAACCCGTCTCCATAACCGGATTGTTCACCGGGTACTGAATAAGGTATAACAGCTGCTTATTTTCATTTCTATGCTTCTCATAGAGTTCATAGAATCTATTTGATACTAAATTGTATTGCCAATTTGCAAAGTGCTCATACCCTCATATTGGAAATTTGCCGATGCATGGCGATGTATACTTTGTCATCATGGGACCACAATAATAAAAAGCAACTTTTTCGTTTACACAATTTTGGGTTAACGATATAATGATACGTAGCTTAGCTATGACCGTACATAAGGAGAGGGGGATATAACGTGGCACGCATGTTTCGAGTACTCGGGTTCTTTACGCTCGCAATCGGGCTTATGGCATATGCCGGCAACATGGTCGAGATGGCTCTGTTGTTCTTCGTACAGACCGCATTTTTCGTCATCTTGGGGTATCTGAAATTTACGGAGAGAACTTACATTCTTCTCTTCTGGGGCTATATGATCGTGACGTTTACCGGTTTCAGCTATTGGACAGTATTCAAAATGGGCTTACCGCTTTAATCCGATCATTAGAGAACCCAAAGGAAAGCGATCCGACATCCAATGCCGGGTCGCTTTTTTCGCTTTTGCCGACTTTTATCGGGGGCACTTGCATAAATCTGTATCTGCCTGCTGGGGTTATTTGGCTTGCCAAATCTGACAGGCTCCAAGAGAGATGATATTTTTTACCGTTGAATCATATATTTACAATGGACAACCATGGGGGAGGGATCAAATCCATTGAAGCCTTACAATCGACGCCTGCGAATCCTCTGCCTGCTTCTGCCGATGCTCTGCCTGTCGCTGCTCCGCCCCATACCTGAACTTCGGGCCGACCCGTCCGCCGGCGCCAGCACAGACGACCGAGAAATATTGCAGAACAGCCTGTCTGTTGTGGAAATCGACCGAGAGATTGAGCGGATTACTGCGCAGCAGGAGACCATCCAGCAGGAGCTGAACAAGCTGTCCGGGCAGCTGGAAGACAAGCTGCTTCAGATCCAGGATCAGCAGAGCCGCGCGGGAGCCGTCATTCGTTCTTATTACATGGGGGAAAGGGAAGGCCTGCTCGTTGCCGTGCTGTCCGCTAAAGATCTGGGCAGCCTCATTCATATGTATGATGTCTACGATATGATTATGGAGCATGACCGCACGGTTCTTGATGCGTATCAATCGGAGTACAAGGAGATTAAAAACACGAAGCTGGCCATGGAGAAAAAGACGGCCGATTTGGAAGAAATGAAGTCCAATCTCATTGAGCAGCGGGCACGGGTATCGGCCCTGCAGCAAAAGGTCGATCAGGGAATCGCCTCCAGCAGCGATCCGGAAGCGCTCAAGAACATGATTGAGGAATTTACGCTTTATTGGGAAAATGTCGGGCTTAACGAGGTAAAAACCTATTTTAACGCGCTCGCCTCAGCCATGAACGACCTCCCGGAGTTTATCCAGAATCAGGACGGAGCGATCCGCACCAACGGAACGACCTATAATATCGACATCAAGGAGGACGATCTGAACGCTTTCCTCCGCTCCAAAAACGATCTGTTCAAACAGTTTGCCTTCCACTTTGGCGAAGACGAGATTACGGCCTCCGGCCAAAGCGGCACGCTGTCCCTCGAAGTTCAGGGCCACTACAGCGTCGAGGAGCAGCCGCAGAACTCCATCATGTTCCATGTGGATAAGCTCGTATTTAACGGCTATGAACTGCCCGATACGACATGCCGCCAAATGGAGGAAGAGTTCGATTTGGGATTTTATCCGCAGCAAATCGTCTCCTTCGTGAAGGCGACCGAGGTGAAAAGTACGGATAAAAACCTCCATGTCACCCTTAAGCTGTCCATGTAACACAAAAAAGCCGGAGACGAACTGCCCGCGAGTATCGGATCAGCTTCCTCCGGCTTCCCCTCTTACAGCCTCAACGTAATCTGCGGCCGCAGATTTGCCTGTAATATAATCGCCTGATGCTTTGACAAACACATCCCATTTCGCCTGCAGCCTGCCTGTGTCCTTATCGGTACCTGCCGTCTGAAGCAGGGAGTTGAGATGGAACGGCAGCCCGGCCGGATTGAATACCGTATCGTCGTACAGGCTCTTCAGCGCCGGAAGTTTACCTGTAGCCTGATACCATTCCTGTTGAACGACTGCCGAGCTCATATACGCGATCCATTCGGCCGCTTCTTTGGCATGCTGCGATCCCGCCGATACGGCGTAGCTTCGGCTGCGCAGGAGCGACGGATAGATGGCGTACAGCTGCTCGGGCATCCGCAGTTCCGTATTTACTGTCTGAGACTTTGCCGCTTCCGAAACGGCGGAAATGGTTAGCGGAAGCTGGGCTCCGTCAGTGCCTTGCTCGGTCTGATCGATTTGCATGAATACGCGGGCCTTGTCGATCCATTCCAGGGATGCCTGGCTCGGGCTTAACGGATCGGTGCCCAGTGCTCCCATCAAAGCTGCAGCATCATAGCCGTCCCCGGACGAAATCTCAAGCAGCTGCTGATGTCCTCGGTTCTTCGCTTTGCTCAGCAGCTCTTTCCAACTGCTTATACCGCCTGGAATATCCGTCACTCCAAGCGAATTCAGCGCTTTCATATTCCATGCCAGCACATAAGGATCCATGTCGGCGGGCGTTCCCCACTGGTAGCCGTTCCATTCCACCTCTTGCAGCAGCGGGTTGATGGTATCACTATCCGCACGATTGCTTGTATAGAATTCGACTGGCAGCAGGTAGCCTCGGGAAGCCATCGGGCGGACCCACGAGCTGTTGATGAGCATGACATCGGGGCCTTCCCCTACGGCCAAAGCGGACGTCAGCTGAAGGTACGCATCGGCATCCGGGATGTTGTTCAATTCCACCGTGGCCCCGGTATCGGTGACATATGTATGATTCAGCTCCTCGAGCTGCTTAAAATCCTCATCGCTCAGGTGCACGGTGACCCGGATGGGGGATTGGGACGTTCGCTCTTGTGTGGAAGGCTGCGGAAACAGAGACGCGTCATCTTCCTCTTCATGACCCGATGGGGTCTGCGATAAATCCTGCCCCTGGGATAAAGCGGTTAAAGAGAGCAGCAAAATGGCAAACAGAAGCCAGTAATTTTTCCGCCTCAAGTCTCTAGGCCTCCCTTCACAATACTTATACAATATTTTAGCAAATTCATAGGGCGCTTGTCCTATTTTTTTCTGGAAATGTTTAACGGACGGGCAAGAAATAAGCCGATGAGCCACACCATGAGGCTAACTACGAATCTACGCCTGCGAATGTCCTTATTGTAATTCGAGTATATTTGATCCGGTGCCTGAAATTGTTAAAACTAAAGAAAGACGTCTATCGACATATCTTCTAAGAAGACTGACCGCTTTAAGTGGAAATTTCCTTGCGAGATCAAGAAGTGGAGGCTCTGAAACTGATACGTTCTGATCCCCTCTAAAAAAGCCCCCAGCCGGTTCCAATGAACCGGACAAGGGGGGTTCTTTTTTATGTGCTGGCAGGTGGTGGCATCATTTCTCGGGAAATAGTACCCGCTTATGAAATCACAGCAGATCGGCTGCGAGCTGGGCCAGCTTGGAGCGCTCGCCCTTTTCCAAGGTAATGTGCCCGCTGATCCCTTCCTGCTTGAATTTCTCCACGATATATGACAGGCCGTTGCTCGATGCATCCAGATACGGGTGATCGATTTGCTCGGGGTCCCCCATCAGAATAATCTTGCTTCCCTCCCCTACCCTGGAGACGATCGTTTTTACTTCGTGGCGGGACAGGTTCTGGGCTTCGTCCACGATGATAAACTGGCCGGGGATGGAGCGTCCGCGGATATACGTAAGCGCCTCGACCTGAATGCTGCCCAGACCCATTAAAATTTTATCGATATCGCCCGACTTTTTCGTATCAAACAAAAACTCCAGGTTGTCGTAAATCGGCTGCATCCACGGACGGAGCTTCTCTTCTTTCTCACCGGGCAGATAACCGATATCCTTGCCCATCGGAACGACCGGCCTTGCGATCAGCAGCTTTTTGTACTTATGCTCATCTTCGACCTTCATCAGCCCGGCTGCCAAGGCAAGCAGCGTTTTGCCCGTACCGGCCTTTCCGGTAATCGTTACGATCGGAATATCGTCGTTCAGCAGCAGCTCCAGCGCCATGCGCTGTTGTGCATTGCGTGCGCTGATTCCCCATACGGACTCATTGCTCAAAAAGAGCGGTTCCAGCCGGAGCGCATCCGTATTCACCTTCAGCAAGGCCGATTTCGTGCTCCCCATCTCGTCCTTTAGGATGACGAATTCATGCGGATACAGCGGATATGGCAGCTGCAGCGGCTTGATGGACAAAAAACGGTACGAATAAAACTCGTCGATGATGGAAGGATGCACCTTAAGCGTAGAATATCCGGTATACAGATCTCCGGGACCTACGGTGCGGTCGGATAAGTAATCCTGGGTCACCAGACCAAGCACGTCCGCCTTGATGCGAACGAGCACGTCCTTGCTTACCAGCACTACCGACGTCGGGTCCTCCTTGCCCTGCTCCTCCAGATGATAATTTAAGGCGACTGCCAAAATGCGGTTATCATTGGACATTTCGCCGAACATTTCTTGTACTTTCACAAAACTGCGGTGATTCAGCTCCACTTTCAGGCTGCCTTTGTTTTCCAGAAGCACCCCGCTGTGCAAATGGCCGCCGTTTTCCCTCAATCCGTCCAGCAGGCGGGACACCGTCCGCGCATTTCTCCCGATTTCGTCGGCATTCCGTTTCTTGGAGTCTATTTCTTCCAGTACGACGGCCGGAATCACGACTTCATGTTCATCAAACGCAAATATTGCCCGGGGATCATGCAGCAGCACATTGGTATCCAGTACAAATATCTTTCTCATACTTTCTCCCTCCACTGAACTCATAATAAACACATAAATTATTTCGTCATGGACATCCTAAGTTACAACCCGTCATGCCAATTTATGACCTGGAAAGGACGATCACATATGAGAATGTTTTTGCTCGTTGTGTTAACTATGGCTCTACTGAGCGGTTGTAATCATCAGAACACTGCATCACCCTCTCCTCAAAGTCAACAGGGGCCGACAGCCGCATCAACCGGCGACCATCACCGCCTTTCACTCCGGTCTGCAGGAAACACAGCCGTGCGTTCCGCAGAAGATACAACGGACCTGGCTTTAAAAGACCATTTGGAAAACATCGCCGAAAAGGTGAACGGTGTGAAAAAAGCGCATGCAGTCGTGTTAGGCAATACTGCCGTAGTGGGCATCGACGTAGACGGCAATTTGACGCGTTCCCGAGTCGGAACCATCAAATATACCGTTGCCGAAGCACTCAAAAAGGATCCTCGGGGCAAAAACGCCCTCGTGACGGCCGATATGGATTTATCCAGCCGGATTGCCGAAATCGGTCAGCATATTCAAAAAGGGGAACCCGTATCGGGATTCGCTTCCGAACTGGCGGATATTGTCGGCCGGATTGTGCCGCAGCTCCCGCGCGATGTCAAATCGCGTCAGAACAGCCCTTCTTCGCCAAGCCCAACCCGCTAAAGTATAGGACAGGCGAAATACCAGCCGAATCAACAAATTTTGCAAAAAAAGAAAAAAGCCCAGTGATCAGATCACTAGGCTTTTTTGCATGGCGCGTCAAAACATACACCGGATTCAGCAGAAGTCGGCACAGAGAGATGAACAGCTGGTTGACGTTGTATTTCATATATTGGAGTCCACTTCGTAACCGTCTCGGACATCGCACTGACCTCCTGTACAGTTTCCATTGTACTCTAGTATATTATATGTCGTCCCAAAACTTGCACCCAACTTTACGGATTCGAGCTTTCATCCGCTGAAGTACCGGCTTCCACGGCAGCCTTGCCGGCAAGCTCGTCCTTCAATGCCTGCTTTGCTTTATCCAGCTCGTCATCGTCTACATACACATAAGGACTTTTCCAGTTGCCGGTAATCGGCATGAATTTGACGTCTTCTTTTTTAATTTTCCAATAGGTTGCAATCATGTTCTTCAATTGATCCTTCTCGATGTCGGTTTCCATGTTGTTATTCATGGCATCCAGCACTCCGCCCAGGCTCGTAACGCCCTTGAACGTCTGCATCTTGTCGATCAGGGAGTGAAGAACTTCGTTCTGTCTGCGGTTGCGGTCAAAATCGTCGGAAGCGTCCGTTCTCGGACGGCAGTTGGACTTCCGGTAGCGCACAAAATCGAGCGCCTGCTTCCCGTTCAGTTCCTGCTCACCCTTCTTCAGGTTGATGTCCGTTCCGTCAGCTTTATCCCGGTAGCACATGTTCTTGTCGACTGTCACGTCAACGCCGCCCAGTGCATCTACCGCATCACGGAAGGCCTGGAAATTCAGCACCGTCACGTAATCGATATCGATGTCCAAATACTTGGAGAACATCGTCTTCATCTCATCGGTCGCCTTGATCCCGGATTGCTTCTCATCGGCCAGGAAATTCGGATAATAGGCATTGGCCTTGTTCTCCCGGTAGCCCTTCAGCTCGATCTTGGTATCGCGCGGAACCGACACTAACGTTGCCGATTTCGTATCCGGATTAAAGGCGGCGATCATGATGACGTCAGACAGGTGTGTCTTCGTCTCCGGACGATAGTCCGTTCCAAGCAGCAGCATTGTGATCGGTTTGACCTTGGCGGATTGGGAAGGAGCGACCGGTGCATCTACACCTGTGTCCAGAACGCCATGATCCGCTTTATAGTACAAATATCCCGCGTATCCCGCTACGGCGAGTACAGCTAATATAATCAGAATCAATACGAATTTCAAAAACGTTTTGAACCCGCTTTTCTTCTTTTTCTTCTTTGGAGGCACTTTCCCTTTCGGGGTGCCGCCATGAGATCTTGGAGGTAGACTCGTATTGCTGGGACTCATCTCAAACACCTTTTTCATTTATTTTGAGGTAATCTCTCTATAAACGATGACGACCTTCGTAATGTTGCAAAGAGCCGGGCCACAGCGGGCGCGTTACACCCGCTTGGCAGCCGCTTCGGCTTTCTTCTTCTGCCGCGCTTCCACGAAATAGCGGATGCGCACCGTGAACATCAGAGCTACCGCGACAAGCAGACATTGGATGATCGGAAGCTTGTCGTGCTGAAAAATCAGCAGCATCCCGGAGCCGATGGCCATCAGAATATACAGCAGAATCTCTTTGAGAAGCGGAAGCTTCTGTTTGACCCGAAACACCTTGTTGTATACATAGGTGATCAGCACAAAGATGATGATGTAGGAGATAATCGGATGCGCTGCTAACCAAGCTTGCACGGACAGTTCACTCCTTCCAGAAATGAGGTGAGGACCTTACCCGGATTACATGTTGGCTTCGGCCATCTTGCGGTGCTTCTCGGCACGTTCGCGCTCACTCTTGTTCAGAATCTTCTTGCGCAGACGGACTGATTTCGGCGTGATTTCACAGTACTCGTCGTCATTCAAATATTCAAGCGCCTGTTCAAGTGAGAATAGACGAGGCGTCTTCATTTTTACTGTATCATCTTTTGTGGCGGAACGCACGTTTGTCAGCTGCTTCTCTTTGCAGATATTTACGACGATGTCGTTATCGCGCGTATGCTCGCCAACGATCATGCCTTCATAAATTTCAGTTCCGGGCTCCAGGAACAGGATACCCCGGTCTTCGACGCCCATCATGCCGTAGAAGGTGCTCGTTCCGGTCTCGCTGGAAACCAGCACGCCCTGATGGCGTCCGCCGACTTGGCCGCTGTGCAGCGGACCGTAGCTGTCAAACGCATGGTTCATGACGCCATAACCACGGGTCAGCGTCAGGAAGTGCGTACGATAACCGATCAGACCACGTGCCGGAATCAGGAACTCCAGACGTACCTGACCGTTGCCGGTGTTGACCATGTTCACCATTTCGGCCTTACGGGAACCGAGGCTTTCCATAACCGCGCCCATACTCTCTTCAGGGACATCGATCAGAAGACGCTCGATCGGCTCCATCTTGGCTCCGTCGATTTCCTTGACGATAACTTCAGGCTTGGAAACCTGCATTTCGTACCCTTCGCGGCGCATGTTCTCGATCAGGATGCCGAGGTGAAGCTCACCGCGTCCCGACACGATAAACGCATCCGGACTGTCCGTCTCTTCAACGCGCAGGCTGACGTCTGTCTCCAGTTCCTTCATCAGACGCTCACGCAGCTTGCGGGACGTAACCCACTTGCCCTCGCGTCCGGCAAACGGACTGTTGTTGACCAGGAAGGTCATTTGCAGGGTCGGCTCGTCAATCTTAAGAACCGGCAGTGCTTCAGGATGGTTCGGATCGGCGATCGTCTCCCCGATATTGATGTCCTTGATCCCGGCGATCGCGATGATGTCGCCTGCTCCGGCTTCTTCCTGCTCCACACGCTTCAGTCCTTGGAAGCCGAACAGCTTCTCGATCCGGGCGGATTTGCTCTTGCCGTCGCGCATGATGACCGTAACGGCTTGGCCTTGCTTGATCACGCCGCGGTTAACCCGTCCGATCGCAATCCGGCCAAGGTACTCATTGTAGTCCATCAGTGTAACGAGGAACTGGAGCGGCTCATCAACCTTCTCTGTCGGAGAAGGAATGTGCTCGGTAATCGTTTCATACAGGGCAAGCATGTTGTCGTCCTGCTTGTCCGGATCCAGGCTCGAGGTTCCGTTCAGCGCCGAAGCGTAAACGACCGGGAAGTTCAGCTGGTCGTCGTTTGCTTCAAGCTCGATAAAGAGGTCGAGCACTTCGTCAATAACTTCGGCCGGACGTGCTGCCGGACGGTCGATCTTGTTGACGACGACGATCGGCGTCAGATTCGCCTCAAGCGCTTTGCGGAGCACGAATTTGGTCTGAGGCATGCAGCCTTCATATGCGTCAACGACGAGCAGTACGCCGTCGACCATCTTCATAATCCGTTCCACCTCGCCGCCGAAGTCGGCGTGTCCCGGGGTGTCCACAATGTTAATCAGAAAATCTTTATACGTAATGGCCGTGTTCTTGGCCAGGATGGTAATGCCGCGTTCGCGCTCCAAATCGTTGGAGTCCATGGCGCGTTCCTGCAGGTGTTCGTGCTTGGCGAATATCCCCGATTGCTGCAGCAACTGGTCAACCAGGGTCGTCTTGCCGTGGTCAACGTGCGCAATAATCGCAATGTTGCGAATTTTATCTCTTGAATGCATGGCTTTTATCCAGATCCTTTCCCTTTCAAATCGTAACGAAGTCTTTCAACAAATGAAGCGTCAGGCGGTAGCGCCGACGCTTCTACATCCCTTATATTATAATGAAGTTTCAGAAAAAAACAAGTGTTTTACAGAAAATAGAAGGCCAGATTTACCAGCCGCTCTTCCACTTCCGGTTTCTGGATTTCCCCCTTCCGGCAATCAGCCAAATGCCCAAGGCAATCAGAAGCACGGCGAGGATATAGATCACCGCGGTATGAAGAAGGCTGATGAAAAACAGTACCAGCGAAGCCAGTCCCAAAATGACAGAGGCAGGAAGCAAGGAGGACGGACGCGGCTTTTCAAACAGGTAGTACTCGTACATCCCGACCGCGATCCCGAGCAGAAGGGCGGGCCACAAGTAGGACATCAGCCCCCAGCTGATCGTGCTGCACAGTAAAAAGAGCAGCCCGTACACCGTCAAAACACCGCCGAGTACAAGCACCGTTGCACGCGCCCGGTTGCCGAAAAACAGCATATGCAGAACCAGTCCGGGAATCAAAAGGACCAGCGGCCACAGCGTGCGGCCCAAAAAACCGAAAACTCCAAGCTTGCCAAGCAAAATGACGATCCCAGCAATGACAATGAACAGGCCCAGCTTCAAGTCGTTCCTTGAGGACATTCTCCCACCCTCTTCTCTATAGCCGTCCCTTACGACATACGCAAAAAACGACATATTTTCATATTTAGTTTATCTGAAACCTGTGAAAAAAACCAGATTGCGCCTGTAATTTTTTAGGCACTGCAGGCCAAAATAACCCCACAAAGGAAAGGTTCTGCCGCAAGCCCGAATGGTTCCAATACTTTGCGATTTTTATGTCCATAACAAGAAAAAAACCGGGTTCAGCCCGGTTTTTAACGAGATTGTCTTGCTTATGAGCGCGGCCGCAGCAGCAGCTGCTTGATACCGCCGGAGACGATCACCAAGCCGGCCAATACGCCGGGAATGAGATGGTGGAGTTCCGGCAGAGATGCGGAGAGGAGAGCCCCAAGCCTGTGGTCCTGGAGGAGCATCTCACCGGCTGTATAAGCTAAAATGCCCGCCCCGATGTACACGAGCACCGGGAAACGGTGAAGCCAGGTGACGATCAAATTGCTGCCCCAGACGACGATCGGTATGCTGATCGCAATGCCGATCACGATCAGTGCGAGATCGCCGTTGGCGAGTCCGGCAATGGCCAGTACGTTGTCGAGGCTCATAATGAAATCCGCCGCAAGAATAGTCCTGACCGCTTTCCAGATGGTGGAGGATTCCTGCAGCCGGAGCTCATCCTTGTTTTCGATCAGCAGATTTAAGGCGATCCAGATGAGCATGAACCCGCCGACCGCCTGAACATAAGGGATTTTCAGCAGAATGACCGCAATAAAAGTCAACAAGCACCTCAGGATAACAGCGCCGAGCGCTCCCCACCATACCGCCTGTTTACGCTGCTTCTCCGGCAGGTCCTTGCTCGCCAGAGCAATCACGACGGCATTGTCGCCGCTTAGGACCAAATTGATCATCAGGATCTGAATGAGCAGCCAAATCGATTCCAAAGGTCAACACCCCCACTCTACGTCTATGTGGGAGTTGGCCAGGCTATGCTTGACTTCACATGAAAAATTAGCCTATAATGAATCGATTTGCTATTGAACTCCGTATACAGTCATAATAAGGAGTGACCTGACTTGGACAGTGTAACAGAATTTTTAGTTAATTTGATCAAAATCGTCTTTTTGGATTTAATATTGGCTGGCGATAACGCCATCGTAATTGGCCTTGCTGCGAGGAATCTTGCCCCCTCGACTCAGAAAAAGGCTATTTTTTATGGAACCGGAGGCGCAGTCCTGCTTCGGATCATTGCGACGATCGTCGTCGTCTGGCTGCTGAAAGTGCCGTGGCTGCTTGCCGCGGGCGGTATCATGCTCGTATGGATCGCCTACAAGCTGCTGGCCGATAACGACGATCATACGGACATCAAGGCAGGCCAAACCTTATGGGGAGCTGTAAGGACTATCATTGTAGCGGATGCCGCGATGGGCCTGGACAATGTGATCGCCGTGGCCGGCGCAGCCGAGCAAAATATCATCCTCGTCATTCTCGGACTGCTTATCAGCGTTCCGATTGTCGTTTGGGGAAGCACCCTGTTTATTAAGCTGATTAACAAGTTTCCATGGATTATTTACCTTGGTTCGGCGGTACTTGGTTACACGGCATCCAACATGATTACGGAAGAAAAGCGGTTTGCTCCGTTTTTTGAACAATATCCGGTTCTCCGGGTGCTGTTTATCGTGATCATCGTCATAGCCATTCTTGCCCTCGGATACCTGAAACGCGCGTCGATGAAGAAACGGAAAGACGAACATTCGTATAGTTAGAACACACATATCCGCCTTGTTGTCATACAAAAGGAGGCTCTTCAATGAAGAGCCTCCTTTTTTTGTTTCCTAATCCTCTGAGTTTTAGAACCAATCCTCGTTAACGCCGCCTGCTTCTTCTTCCTCTCCAATCACATAATCCTTGGTGAGCACCAAAGTTTCGGTCCGCTCAAAGGCGTCTTGGATCAGCTCAGGGAGCTTCTCGATCGACGCCTCTACGTTCTCGACAACCCGCAAATTCGGATTCGTCGTCGGTGACTTGGGCACGAACAGCGTGCAGCAGTCTTCATAAGGAAGAATCGAGGTTTCGTATGTGCCGATCTCTTTGGAAATCCGGATGATCTCGTTTTTGTCCATCATGATCAGCGGCCGCAGAAGCGGCAGCTCGGTCGCCCGGCCGATCACGTTCATGCTTGGCAGGGTTTGGCTGGCGACCTGCCCGAGGCTGTCTCCGGTAACGATCGCAAGTGCCCCTTCACGCTTGGCCAGCAGTTCGGCAATTCTGAGCATCGAACGCCGCATCAGGGTAATGATCAAATTGTCCTGTCCAATGCCCGTAAAGGACGTCTGCACTTCGGTAAACGGCACCAGATGAATCTTGATCTCCCCTGCATATCCTGAGAGTACCTTCGCCAGCTCGATGACCTTCTCTTTGGCGAGCCGGCTTGTAAACGGGTAGCTGTAGAAGTGAACGCACTCCACTTCCAGCCCTCTGCGCATGGAGGACCACCCTGCAACCGGGCTGTCGATTCCGCCGGAGAGGAGCAGCATGGCCTTGCCGTTGCTTCCCCGCGGAAATCCGCCGACGGCGGGAATCGTCTGACAGAATATATAGGTTCCCTGCTCGCGGATCTCCACTTGCAAAGTGAGCTCGGGATCCTTCATGCTCACTTTTAACAGGGGATACTTCTTCAGCAGCGGCGCACCCACCAGATGGTTCATCTCATGGGACGAGTGCGGGAAAGCCTTCCACACTCTGCGGGCATGAACCTTAAAGGTGACCTCTTCATCCATGTCCATCTGCCCGATAAATGCTGATGAAGCTTCCAAAATAGAATCCAGCTCCGTAGAGCTGACAACTACCGGGCTGATCGACGTCAGCCCGAATATTTTTTGGAGCGAGGCGATCAGTGGTTCCGCCTCTTCCCCGTTCAGTTCAACGTACAGTCTTCCGTATTCCTTGCGAATTTTCGCTTTGGGAAAATCCTTAAGAACGGACCGGATATGCGAGATCACCGCATTTTCGAAGCGCCCCCGGTTTTTTCCCTTGAGTGTAATTTCTCCATAACGGAGCAGAAGCATATCATATTTCAATGGATTTCATTCCTTCCTGTCATTAAAGGCGTCAGCCGTTCGACCGCATCCTGAAGCGCGTTCTTCAACCGCTCTACATCATTCTTGGTGTTGGTAAGCCCCATGCTGATCCGGATTGCGCTGGAGGCCTCATCCTCGCTCCGTCCCATGGCAAGCAGGACACGGCTTGGCTCCGCCGTCTTGGAAGAGCAGGCCGATTTGGTGGACACGAGCATGCCGTGCTCCTCAAGCGAATGCAGAAGGACCTCGGCTTTCATTCCGGAAAAGGACACGTTAACGATATGCGGCGCCCCGTCTTCGTCGCTGTTCAGCGCAAGGGCCGGTATCGTTCGGATAAATGCGAGCAATTCGTCCCGCAGCGCCCCGACCTGCTCACTGAAAGTCCCTAACTGCTCTTTAGCCATCCGCATGGCTTTGGCCATGGCGACGATCCCCGGATAATTTTCCGTCCCCGAGCGCATGCCGGACTCCTGCTTGCCTCCCGACAGCAGCGGATGAAGCTGAACGCCTTCCCTGCGAAATAATACGCCGGCTCCTTTGGGTCCGCGGAGTTTGTGTGCGGATAACGTATATAAGTCTGCCTGCCACACCTGCAGGTCGACAGGCAGCTTGCCGAAGCCCTGAACACCGTCCACATGGAACAGCGTCAGCGGGTTGCACTGTTTAATGATACGCCCCGCCGCCTCCAGCGGCTGCACGGCTCCGGTCTCATTGTTGACATGCATGATGCTGACCAGGATGGTGTCCTTTCTAATGAGGCTGCGCAGCTGGTCAGGATTGATCCGGCCTTTCTGGTCCACATCAAGAAAGGTTACCTCGAATCCGTGTTCCCGAAGATATAAACAGCTGTCGTAGACGGACGGATGCTCCGTTGCAGTTGTTATGATGTGCTTGCCCCTGCCGGCATATTGAAAGGCTGTGCCTTTAATGGCCATATTGTTGCCTTCCGTTGCGCCTGAGGTCAAGATGATCTCGGCCGGTTTAACACCAAGGGCGGCGGCGCATACTTCCCGGGAACGCTTGATTAGCTTGGCAGCGTCCTCGCCCATCCGGTGAATGGATGAAGGATTGCCGTAATGCTGTCTCATCACTTCCGCCATCGTCTGGATCACTTCTTCGTAGGGTGGCGTACTTGCCGCATGGTCCCAATAAATCATCACGTTTCCTCCTTTACACGGATCACCCGAAGCAATATAAAGAGATCAAACATCGGAAGAAGCGCTTCATATCGAGCCGCTTCCCGTTCTCCCGAGTTTGATCCCGTAACTTAAAACGCTATGAGATTGGTATTAACCTTCATATTTTGCCCTGGCATCCGCAATTTTACGGATATAGTTCCTTGTTTCTGCAGGAAGCCGGTCCAATTGCTGCATCAATTCGGCATCGGTCGATACTCCGAGTTTGAGCACCCGGTTAGGCCCCGCATTGTATGCCGCCAGCGCCATATTTTCCTGCCCACCGAAACGGCTCAGCTGATACGAAAGGTATTTCGTGCCGGCATCGATGTTCTGCGCCGGGTCGAACGGATCGCTGACCCCGAGTCCCTGAGCCGTGCCGTCCATCAGCTGCATCAGGCCTTTGGCCCCCGCAGAAGATACGACATTCGGATTAAAAGTGGACTCCGTCTCGATGACGGCCTTGATTAGCGATTCGGACACTCCGTACTTACGGCTTGCCTGTTCAATCAAGTCGTTGTAAGCAGTCGATTTGCCGGAGCCGGAATCGGAATGCGCCGGCTTGGACACTTCGTCAACGTGTTCCACCGGCGAGGTATTCGCCTCTCCCAGCTGCTGCCACAGCAGACCGTCACTCCACGATACGCCGGGCACCGTCGGTTGTACGGAAGCATCGATTTCTGCAGCTGCCGCGCAGGAGTCATCCAGCAGCTGGTTCAGAATAACACCAAAATCAGAGGTGCTGCCATTCTCGATAATGTCCTGGAGAAGCTCGTCTCTATTTTGAATACGGCTGTTGTCCTGCATTGCCATCAACTGCTGCGCTGCAGCCGGATCGATTTGCATCATCTCAAACCTCATTTTCCCTCATAATCTCGTCCATGCGGATTGGATTTATTTTACCATGATTCCGCCGTCTTGCGCCAGACCTGTTCCAAAAAACGCTGACATGAAAAAAGCGCCCTCAGCCGCTTCATCAGCGGCCAAAGACGCTTTATGCCCGTTTGATTTACCGTGCGAATGGAACCAGCACAAAGTAGCTGATCGTCGCCAAAATGCCGAGTCCCATCGCCCATCCGCCCCATACCTTGCTGCCTTGGCTGTACGCATAAAAGCCGATGACCGCAGCCAGCGGGCCCAGGATAATGGACCACATAAACAAGGACAGGACGCCGAAGCCTACACCGACATAACCGGCTGTACGTCCATAGTTTTGAACGGCGTTCCGGTTTTCGGCATCATCCGAGGTACGGACCTCGTCCCTGCGGACCGATGGTGCTGGAGCTACTTCTGCCGCGTACTCCTCGCGGTCTTTTTTGTACAAATCCGTTCTCTTCACAGCGGCATCCGCCTTCCGGTCGTCCCGGACCGAATATCCGGCCTCACGGCTTGTGACTTCAGGGGATGTTACCTCTGAGGCATACTCCTCTTTATGGGCGTCCCTGCGCGGGTAATCGGTACGGATCCGTGTGGCGATCGCCTGCCGGAACTCGTTATCCCGGGTTGCAGAGGGAGTAGTACCCGCTTCAGCTGCATATTCTTCTCGGTGATTCGTGCGGGAAACGTTATTCGTTGAAACGGGAGTGATTCCTTGTCCTGCGAATGGGCTGTCCGTCTTGTGTTCCTGCTCTCGTTTGTTGAATTCATCCATGATTAGAAGCCTCCTCACGACAAATGGATAAGTGCATAAATGAAGTCGGGCGCTTGAATTAAGAAGTTTTGGGCTTGAAGGTCAGACAGCAGGTAGCCGAAGAATTTACAGCCCGGTCTTTGTGCTCTCCAAGCTCGCTGCCGTACTCCTCGCTGTACTTGGCGG
This sequence comes from Paenibacillus sp. PSB04, assembly GCF_025809195.1. Taxonomy (NCBI): domain Bacteria; kingdom Bacillati; phylum Bacillota; class Bacilli; order Caryophanales; family Paenibacillaceae; genus Paenibacillus; species Paenibacillus sp. PSB04. The sequence goes on along the minus strand of NZ_CP081301.1, from coordinate 3,659,596 downwards.
AGGCGTGCTTGTCGATTTCGATCAGGATTTGCTCGGCTTTGCAGACGTTCTCTTCACCCCAGTAGCTGCAGTTGCTGACGCTGCATTTTACGTAGGTTCTTGGATCCTTCATTATTTATCACCTCAAGCTTCATTGTCCCCTGCTCCATATCGGCGTATCCCTGCTGCATCTTGTCAGTTGATGGTCGTCATGAGGAAAATAAAAAAAGATGCCATCATCAGGCATCTTTGGTGTAATCGTATAAGGTTTAAGCGTGCGAACGCTGGTTGTGCATCCGGCGCTCCGTTAAATAATCGCTTTCGTAATAAGTCAGATCGTCCCGAAGCTCTTCATATACTTTGGTGATATCGAGAATGATGTCTCTTACCGGCCGAACCGGTTTTACCCGGAAACGGATAGCGTCCTGTCCCGTGTATGCATAACGCCCATCTTCGGAATAGCTTTCGCTTTTCGGATAAAAGAAGTTGTTAACGCAATGATGATACACATTATAGAGAGCTTTTTCAGCAAAATCAGTGTCAAAATTGGCACGGCGCAACGCAATTCCCAGTTTCTCGGCTGATACTTCGGAGAAAACCAGAAGATGCCGCAGGTCAGACAAAAATCCTTTGTAAAATTGCAGCGTTTCCTCATTATTGTCTGGCGCAAGCTGCGGAATCGAATTCTCATTGAGGAATTGTTCCAGTTTCTCGATCGCGGATTTCAGCTTCTCTTTCGTGGTCTCACACAATTTTTGAACATTACCTGCTGACATAGCTAATTAGCTCCCCCTTAATTTGTTCCTTTCGGTCCTGGAGAGGATCCGAAATTTCATCACCATCGTTTGAAACAAGGATCAATTTTCATGTACTATCCTAACATAAAACAAACTGGAACGGTATCCCTTTCTGGTCACGATTTGGACGAATTGAGCAGGTTTTTGCCTGAGTCGGCCGCCGGGGTATAAAATAGCTTCCCATTTCTCACGCTAAAGGTACTTATCATTCTCAAGGAGGTACTTTTTATGTCGAAAGGAAAATGGGTGGGCATCGGAACGGCAACCGTTTGCGGCGCGCTCGCGTTATTTTTGCTGCTCCCGCGCTCGGACAGCCGGCAGCAGGCCGCCGAATCCCCTCCGGTTCCGGCTCCGCATCAGGAGCATCGTTTAAAGAACAGCATGATGGCGCAGGATATCGCTTCAACCGACCATTTGACCCGGCTGGATGCGAGACAGCATCTGACGGCGATGATGAACAATCTGGGCAGCGCAAAGCCAAAGCAGATTACCGATTATGTACGGAATTTGCAGAAAACTCATGACCATTTTTCCATGCTGGTGTGGCAGGATCCTAAGCTGAATCAACCGCTTAAATTTGCCAAAAAAGAAGACTCTTGGACCTCCCAGGACAGGAAAAGGCTGGATCATTATTTAAGTATAGCCAAGCAGCAGGTAAAGAATCACCAGTCGTACCAGTCCCCCTCCTTCAAAATGGCGGGCAAGCAGTACTTCGTCATCGCAGAACCGTCGGCCAAAAGCAATCAGAGCGTCATCGCCTTAATGAATCAAAAAATACTGCTCGACGTGGAAAATCATCAGAAGAAAAACCTGCGGCTGATCCCTTACCCGAGAGAGGGCAAATTTAAAGTCGAATCGGTTCACGCCGACACGCTGCGCGATTTGACCGTCAAGACGGGACATGATAACGAAAACGCAAGCCACTTCTACGAGAACGAAATCGTCGTCCGCTTCCGCCAGGACCCGTCTCCGGACGAGATGAACCGGATCAAAGGTGACGTCAAAGCGGAATCCGCCCGAAAACTCGGATATGCTTACGTCTTCCGTTCCAGTACGATGGATTACAGCCAGTTGAAGGTATATTTCTTAAACCACTGGAATCCGCATTATGTAGAACCGCATTATTTATATTTAACCAACGATACCGTGCCGGAAACAGGCAGCCTTCCGAACGTGCCGAATGACCTGCTGTTTGCGAAGTACCAGTGGAACCTCCCAGCGATCGAAACGAACCAGGGCTGGGATTTATCCAAAGGAAGCAACGATGTTATTGTCGGTATCGTGGACACCGGTGCAGACATTAACCATCCGGATCTTCAAGGCCAGCTGCTGTCCGGCTACAACGTCGTGGATCCCGGCAGCGACCCGCTGGACGATGTAGGTCACGGCACGCATGTGGCCGGCATCATCGGGGCCGTCGTCAACAATAATGAAGGCGTGGCCGGCATCAGCTGGTATAACAAAATATTGCCGGTGAAGGCGCTCGATAAATCCGGATCGGGCACGACCTATTCGGTGTCGGAAGGCATCATCTGGGCGGCGGATCATGGAGCCAAAGTCATTAATCTGAGCTTGGGCAACTACGCCGATTCCCAGTTCCTGCACGATGCGGTGAGATACGCCTACGACAAGGACGTCGTGCTCGTTTCCGCGGCAGGGAACGACAACACCGAGCGGCCGGGCTTCCCTGCGGCCTATCCCGAAGTACTCGCCGTTGCTGCGACCGATGCGAACATGAAGAAAGCCTCCTATTCCAATTACGGGGATTATATCGACGTAGCCGCGCCAGGGACGAGCATTGCCAGCACCTATCCGGGTAACCAGTACGCCGCCCTGTCCGGTACGTCGATGGCCAGTCCGCATGTCGCTGCCATGGCCGCGCTGATCCGCTCGCGGAACCCGGACTTGACCAATAAACAAGTGATGGACATTATGTGCCAAAGCACCATTGATCTTGGGCCGAAAGGACATGACAAATATTACGGCAACGGTCAAATTGATATCTATAGAGCGCTGCAGGCAGCAGGTGGCGGCAATTCTCCGCTTCAGTTGTGGCCTCAGCATGTACAGAACCAGATGAATTCGATCATGGGCAGTGAGAGCATGAAAACCAAATAAATTCCGGCAAAAAAAGGTAATCCGCCCCTATCAGGAGCGGGTTGCCTTTTTTAGAGCACGAGTTACCGTGTACGTTTGGCTCTCGACTTGCGGGCTGCGCGTTTCGGACCTCTGTAAGCGGAAACGGTACCTATAATGTTTTCGTCGCGAACGACATAGTTATAGCAGTGTTTAGGGACGGGGACACAGTGATGTCTTTTTACAATTTCAACCGTGTGGACAATCGGAACGACCTGCGGATAGTAATAATCTTGATAAACCACAGTCGGATCGGTATAAACCGGATCTGCAGGAGGACAATTAAAGCAGTGGCTCATTCGATAAGCATCTCCCTTCATAAATTTAATATAGTCTATTATGGAGATCCTAATCGGGATTGTACGTTTGTCCTTAGCTGAAAGGTATCCGTCTAAAACAGGCTTGGCCCGGTGATCGGACGGCAAAAAGGCGGTATCCCGTAAAATTACGGGATACCGCCTTGATTACGTCATCCTAATAAGAACTGTTGGCAGTTAGGAAAGTTTTACGTAAGCCGGGTTCTGTGCTCGTCGTGGTGCATTCGGGAACTACCCTCCCACGGATAAGCGACAATCATCTATCTAGGCCAACCATTACTGATTGGCTCCAGCGACCAACCCGAACGCGCCTCGGGCAAAGGCTGCTTCTCGAAGAAGCTGCGTTCCATTAGGTCTTGCTCCAGGTGGGGTTTACCAGGAACGAAGTCACCAACGCTCCTCGGGGTCTCTTACACCTCGGTTCCATCCTTGCCTGTGCTGCTGCAAGCAGCAGCCATCGGCGGTCCATTTCTGTGGCACTATCCTTCAACTCGCGCTGACTGGACGTTATCCAGCACCCTGCCCTACGGAGCCCGGACTTTCCTCTCGCGGCGCCTTACGCGCCGCCAGCGATTGTCTGTCAAACTTTCCGGACAACAAAAAATATTATACTAGGAATTGCCGTCGGACACAATGGCAAATGCCTATTAATTTAACGAAAATTACCGTTTTTACATAAAGCGGAACGGCTCGGTGTCGATTTGGGACGCGGCAACTTGCGTATCATAGCGGCCGTCCGACAGCTTGGCCTGCAGCCATTCGGCTGTTTTGGCCTTCATGATTTTCTCGGCATTGTGCCCCGGATCGATCAGGGCAATCCCGGCCATCAGCGCATCCTGCGCGGTGTGATAATCGATGTCTCCGGTCACGAGCACGTCAGCCCCCCGGAATATCGCGGAATTCACGTAGCGGCTGCCAGATCCGCCAAGAACGGCGGCCTTGCCGATCTTACGGTTCAAGTCGCCAACGACCCGGACATGCGGCACATCCAGCTTTTCCTTGACCACGTCGACGAATTCGGCCAGCGTCACCGGTTCCCGAAGCTTCCCTACCCGGCCAAGCCCGTAACTGCGCCCTTTCAAGTCAACCGGATACAGATCGTAAGCCACCTCTTCATAAGGATGCGCCTTGATCATCGCCTGAACGATCTTGTTTCGGATCCCCTGGGGGACAATGGTCTCGATCCGAACCTCTTCCACCTGCTCCAGCTTCCCTGGCTTGCCGATATAAGGTTCCGTTCCTTCCTGTGGCAAAAAGGTGCCCGTGCCCTGCACGTTAAAGCTGCAGTGGCTGTAATTACCGATAGCACCCGCTCCTGCGTCCAGCATGGCGGTCCGGACCTTCTCTGCATTGGCGGCCGGAACAAACGCGACGAGCTTGTACAGCTTCTCAGCATGCACCTCATCCAGCGGTACGCCGTCGGCAATGCCAAGCGCTTCAGCCATCCAGTCGTTCATGCCTCCCTCGGCAATATCGAGATTGGTGTGGCTGATATAGACGGCGATGTCATGCTTGATCAGCTTCTCATACATTTTTCCCATCGGGGTGTCGGTCTGAAGCTGTTTGAGCGGACGGAAAATGATGGCGTGATGCGCTACGATCAAATCCGCGCCCATCGCAATAGCCTCCTCGACCACCTCGTCATTGACATCCAGCGCCACCAGCACGCTCCGGATCTCCTTCTGCAGGCTGCCCAGCTGCAGCCCGATCCGGTCGTCCGGCACCGCCAAGTGCTTGGGGGCCAGCTGCTCCATATATTGAATTACCGTTTGTCCTTTTGCAAACATGCAAGCACCTCCCTGATTTGTTTCATTTCCTCGGTCAGTTCTCTGGCCTTGGCTGCAGCAGAAGGTAGCTTGGAGGACGACACGGACTTCAGGATGCCTTCCATCTTTACCAGTTCGCCCTGCCATTTGGCCACAAACACTTCATTTGGCTGCTCCAGCAGCCAAGGACCCATGCGGATCAACAGCTCCCTCGAAAGGATTACGTCCCCGCTGGCTTCCCCGGCTTTCCATGAGCGCTCCCGGTACAACTCCTCATTCGACCGTAGGGGTGATGAATGCTCCGGTACAGCTGTCAAAATCTCATATATTTTGCCGTCTTCCTCGATAATCATCTCGGACACCAGCACCCAGGCATGATCGAGCAGCCACCGGCGCAGCAAATCTTCGCCGACGTTCGGCTGCAGGATGAGCCGCTTCACCCCGGACAGTTTGTCCTGCCCCTCGTTTAAAATGCTCGCGATCAGGCTCCCGCCCATGCCGGCGATCGTAATCACATCCACTTCCCCCGGCGAAATGACCGCCAGACCGTCTCCGAGCCGCACCGAAATGTCCTCGCCCCGTCCAGCTTCGGCTACCTGCTTGGCCGCCGCCTGTAGCGGGCCTTGATTGACTTCTCCCGCCACAGCCTTTATAGCTCGCCCCGCCTCAACGGCTGCTACCGGCAGAAGCGCGTGGTCCGAGCCAATATCCGCGAGGCGGCTTCCATCGGGAATCTGCTCCATAATAAGCTGTAATCTTCTTGATAATTTCATATGTCCACCGTCACCATCAGTTATTTTTATCCCTTCCTTTACCCTACCAAACGGCAGGTCCTTTCTGCAAATCGGCAGCGGCAGAAGCGGAAGCGGCCCCCTGAAAAACACACTTCCAATCTTTGGATAAATGTCCAGATCATTTGCATTGGCTCGTTAAAAGCGCTAAAATAAAAACAAATTAAGGAAATAATTCTAAAAGAAAACAGAACTTACAAGCAGGCTGTCCGGCCGAAGCCTAAGAAATACATAGCCTGCTCGCTGCGATATAAGAAAGCCCAACCTCCAATGCTTATATCCAATCTTATATCTAAAAAAAGGACCTTGCTGGCGGCACGCCGCAGAAGGTCCAAGTTGGTTTCGCTATTCGAGAAAATCCTTAAGCCGTTTGCTGCGGCTTGGATGGCGAAGCTTCCGGAGCGCTTTGGCTTCGATTTGGCGAATCCGTTCACGGGTAACGCCAAACACTTTGCCCACTTCCTCAAGCGTCCGGGTCCGGCCGTCATCCAGACCGAAACGAAGCCGGAGCACATTCTCCTCACGTTCAGTCAGCGTATCGAGCACGTCTTCCAGCTGTTCCTTCAGCAGCTCGTAGGCCGCCGCATCCGCAGGAGCAAGCGCCTCCTGATCCTCGATAAAATCCCCCAGGTGGGAATCATCCTCTTCCCCGATCGGCGTCTCAAGCGACACCGGCTCTTGGGCAATCTTCATGATTTCCCGAACCTTCTCCACACTGAGTTCCATCTCGGCCGCGATTTCCTCCGGCGTTGGTTCGCGCCCCAATTCCTGCAGCAGCTGACGGGATACCCGGATCAGCTTGTTGATCGTTTCCACCATATGAACCGGAATCCGGATCGTTCTCGCTTGGTCCGCGATCGCGCGCGTAATGGCCTGGCGAATCCACCAAGTGGCATACGTACTGAATTTGAACCCTTTATTATGGTCAAATTTCTCAACGGCCTTGATCAGGCCCATGTTGCCTTCCTGAATCAAATCAAGGAAGAGCATCCCGCGGCCGACGTAGCGTTTGGCGATACTGACAACGAGACGCAGGTTCGCTTCAGCCAGCCGGCGCTTCGCTTCCTCGTCCCCGTTCATAATCCGCTTAGCCAGTTCCACCTCATCGTCAGCGGACAAGAGAGGCACCCGGCCGATTTCCTTGAGATACATCCGTACGGGATCGTTGATCTTAATGCCTGGCGGCAAAGACAGGTCATCGTCAAAATTAAAGTCGTCGTTGTCGCTACCTTCATGGTCGTCGCCTTGACGCAAATTGCTGACTTCCTCGTCATTCTCATTGACCACTTCAATACCCAAATCGCCCAGATGCTCATAGAACTCATCCATCTGTTCAGGGTCTTGGTCGAACGGCGATAGTTTTTCCATAATATCTTTGTAATTCAGTGACGATCTCTTTTTACCCTGCTCAATCAGCTGATCCTTTACCTGATCAAGCGTAAATTCTGTCTCTAGTTCAGTATGCTGATCATTCGCCATATTTCGACTCCCTCCTCCCTAGAAACCATCGAAGCCAACGATTACTGTCTCTCTAGGGCTATAATCTCACTTGCAATTTGTGCAGCACGCAAAAAGTCTCCGGACCGTTCGGCAGATATCATTTCTTCTTTCTTCTGCTCTATTTTCCGTTGTTGCGGGACCTTTTGTACCTCCCGAATGCAATCATCCAGCTCTTGCACGCTCCACTCCCGCGGCATATCCATCATGGAGATGGAGCTGACGGTTTTCTCGAGGCGATCGTCGTGGAGCGACGACATAAACCGGCTGATATCCGGTGATTTGCCCTGTGCATAATAGGCATATAGATAAGCAGCAATCGCTGCATGATCATCAATGTTAAACGCGTCCCCAAGCCGTTCTTCCACGTAGCGGGCGGCCTCGGCATCCTGCAGCATCATGGCTAAAAGGCGACGTTCTCCGGTATGATAAGCCGGCAGTAATGTCGGGGCGGGAACATGCCCTTTTTTATGCCTACCATTATTCCACCTTTTGTCGTTATTATCCCCATCCGGCATGTTTTTTTGCATCGACTGGCGGATCTCGTTGCAATCCTGCTTCAAGCTGTCAAAGGAAAGCTGCAATTCTGAAGATAATTCCCTTAAATATACTTCCCGTTCGGTGGAAGAAGGCAGCACCGCGATGATGGGCAGGACTTCCTTCGTGTAGGCGATTTTTCCATCTTCTTCTAGGAGTATATGGTTTTTTTTCAGATATATAAGCTTAAATTTTGTAGTTGAAACGGCGCCCTCGATAATCTGCCGCATGAACCGTTCCGCCCCGTATTTACGGATGAATTCGTCAGGATCCAGCCCATCGCTGAGCACCGCGATCCTGATGTTCAGCCCTACGTTTTCAAGCAGCGGAATCACCTTCATTGCCGCAGCTTGTCCGGCCCGGTCTCCGTCGTAACACACCAGCACTTCGTCCGCCATCGTCTTCATCAGAGAGGCGTGATTCTCCGTTAAGGACGTCCCCATCGTGGCTACGCCGTTCTGAACCCCTGCCTCCCATGCCGAGATCACGTCCCCGTATCCTTCAAAAAGAACGATCTGCCGCGATTTGCGAATGGACGGTCTGGCCTGATGCAGGTTGTACAGCGTCCGGCTTTTGTTAAAGAGCTTGCTTTCAGGCGAATTCAAATACTTCGGCTGCCCTTCGCCGAGAATCCTGCCGGCGAAAGCGATCACCTTGCCGCTGCGGTCATGGATCGGAAACATGATCCGGTCCCGGAAACGGTCCAAGTAATCCCCGCCGTCACTGCGCTTGGTCAGCAATCCGCCCTTCTCCGCCTCTTCGAGATCAAAGGAGCGCCTGGACAGAAACTGGACCAGCGTATTCCACGTATCCGGAGCGTATCCGATCTGGAACAAATCGATCATCTTGTCAGTGAAGCCCCGCTGCCGCAAATAATCCATGGCTGCCTTGCCATGCTCCGTATTTTTCAGTAAATAGTGATAAAACTTCGCTGTCCATTCGTAGGCCTGAAGCAGGCGGTCTCTCTCGGGATTCGGCTGATGCGCCGGTCCCCCCAGCCCTTCCGGTACCGCGATGTGGCTCTCTTCCGCCATGACTTTAACGGCTTCGGGAAAAGATAATCCTTCGATTTCCATCCTGAATTTGATGGCATTTCCACCCTTGCCGCAGCCGTAGCAGTAAAAGATTTGCCGCTCAGGCGTGACCGTGAAAGACGGTGTTTTCTCCGAATGAAACGGGCAGAGGCCTTTCATGTATTTCCCCTGCTTGGTCAGATGAACGTACCTGCTTACCGTATCGACGATATCATGCTGCTCCAGCACCGCGTCGATGACCTTCTCCGGAATGCTTCCATGTCCGGCACTCATCATAACCACCTTCATCTCTTTTTGCACGTAAAATATAATTCGCTATCGTTATACGTTCTCCTGCAAATCCCGCAAAAGTTTTGTCAGTTTCTGTTGAAAAATTCTTTTATCCTCCGCCGTGATCGGTTTCGGACCTTTGGAATGCTTGCCGCTCCTACGCGCTTTGGCCTGATGGTGCCTGCGGTCGAGCATAAACTCGATGTCCTCGTTATGAAACTGCATGCCCCGAAAGGAGAGCACATAGCAATGTTTCGACAAGGCCAAGGCGGCCAGTCCGTAGTCCTGGGTAATCACAACGTCCCCCCGGCGGATATGATTGGCGATGTATAGGTCGGCGCTCTGATCGCTCCGGTCCACCTGAACGGTCCGCACACCCTCCCCGGCCTGGATCAAGTGATCGAACGAAGAGACCATCAGCACGGGAACGCCCAAAGCCTTAGCTGCTGCGGCAATCTCCTGTTTCACCGGACAGGCATCGCCGTCCACAACGATTTGTCTGTCATCCATAGCCGATTCGAGCCCACCTGTCATTCTTGGTATTCCGTACTATTATATACGAGCCTGTCCTATAAAAATCCTTCCGGGACGGACATTACAACTTCTGACAGTGGTGCAGGAAACTTTTGGGTGCATAGAATGAACTAAAGAAAAATAAAACAGGAAGCTGAATGAAAAACTTCAGTTCAATCTATATACATGAAAAAGATACGAAAACGGGACCGATTTGTTTCGTCCCGCTTCCGTATTCTTTTACCCGAAACCTTTACAGGTTTACCATACCAGCTTGTTAAAATCGGCAAACTGCTTCAAATCGCGGTCGATCGATGCCAATAGACCCAGACGGTTAGCCCGGACCCGCTCATCCTCGGCCATGACCATGACGGAATCGAAAAACTTCGTAACGGCTTCCTTAATGTCGGCAAGAAGCGCAAGGGCTTTGGCGCCATCCCGCTCCGACAGCGCTGCATGGTAATCGGCGGTGATGGACTGCCATGCGCGGAACAGATTAGACTCGGCCTCTTCCACGAAGAGCGGCTCCTGAACTTCTGCCTTTTCCGCTTTGGCTGCCAGATTGCTGACCCGGTTGAAGGATTCAACCGTCGTCTTGAAGTCGTCTCCGCTGTTAACCGCCTGCATCAGCGCTTCCCCGCGGGATACAACGGAGATGACATCGTCGAATCCGGCGGAAATGACCGCGTCCACCACGTCGTAGCGGAGCGTCTCGGAGAGCAGTTTCTTCACGCGGAGGCTGAAGAACTCGGCCAGATCCTTGCGGATGTCGTCCGGCTGGCGGTCCAAGCTGCGAAGCTCTGCATGCACGCCGAGCGCGATGTCGAACAGCTGGGACAGCGTGAGCGGCATCTGCTTAGCCAGCAAAATCTGCACGATGCCCTGGGACTGGCGTCTCAGCGCATAAGGGTCCTGGGAGCCGGTCGGGATGATGCCGATCGAGAAGCAGCCGACGATCGTGTCGATTTTGTCCGCAATACTGACGATGGAACCCACCAGGCTGGACGGAACGTCGTCCGATGCCGAACGCGGCTGGTAATGCTCGAATACCGCCTTGGCCACGTCTTCCCTTTCGCCGGCTTTGCGGGCATAGTCTTCGCCCATGACCCCTTGCAGTTCAGGGAATTCATACACCATTTGCGTAACGAGGTCGAACTTGCAGATGTCCGCAGCGCGGCTTACCGATTCGCTGTCCGTGCCGGAAATTTGCAGCGCTTCTCCGATCTGGTCGGCGATACGGCGGATCCGGCGGACCTTATCGCCAACCGTGCCGATTTCCTCGTGGAAGACGATGCTTTCCAGCTTGGAGAGCGCGTCCTTGATCTCCAGCTTTTGGTCTTCCTCATAGAAGAACTTGGCGTCCGACAGGCGGGCGCGAAGCACCTTTTCGTTCCCTTTGGCGATCACGTCAAGCGACCGCTTGTCGCCGTTGCGCACCGTTACGAAGAACGGCAGCAGCTGCCCCTGGCCGTCCAGAACAGGGAAGTAACGCTGATGCTCCCGCATCGACGTGATCAGTACTTCCTGTGGAATGTTCAGGAAGGACGGATCGAATGTTCCGAAGAGCACCGTCGGGGTTTCCACCAGAAACAGCACTTCCTCCAGCAGATCGTCCTTGACCGCAATGGTCCAGTTTTTCTCTGCAGCAAGCGACTCGATCTGCTCCAGAATCATGCCTTCGCGTTCCTTCACGTCTACGATGACGTGCTGGCCGCGCAATACTTCCTGGTAAGCGCCGGCTTCCGGCACGACGGCTTCCGTTCCGAGGAAACGGTGGCCGCGGGTCACGTTGCCCGACTTCACGCCGGTCACTTCCAAATCAATGACGTCTGTGCCGAACAGGGCTGTAATCCAGCGGATCGGACGGATAAATTTATATTCATAGCTGCCCCAGCGCATATGCTTAGGGAATGTCATCGAAGAGAGAATGCCGAGCAGTGCCTCAGACAGCAGCGCAGAAGTTTCAACACCGTTGCTGCTCTTCGTGACGTAAATGTATTCCACGCCGTTCAGCTCTTTGAACGTAAACTGCTCGGGATCTACGCCTTGTCCGCGGGCGAAGCCAAGCGCGGCTTTGCTCCAGTTGCCGTTCTCGTCGAGGGCGATTTTGCGGGACGGGCCCTTCACTTCCTCCTGCACGTCCTCCTGCTTCTCCGCTACCGATTTAACAAGCACGGCCAAGCGGCGGGGGGTTGCGTAGGAGTGAACTTCGCCGTAGGCGATCCGGGACTGCTCCAGCCATTTCACCATGCGTTCTTCCAATTGCTCCATCGCTGCGCGTAAAAACCGTGCCGGCACTTCCTCCAGGCCGATTTCAAACAACAGGTCCTTAGACATTCAGGTCGCCTCCTTTCTTCAGCAGCGGGAAGCCGAGCTTCTCGCGCTCCTCCATGTAGGTTGCCGCCACCTGGCGGGCCAGATTGCGCACCCGCGTAATATAGCCGGTACGCTCCGTAACGCTGATGGCTCCCCTTGCGTCGAGAAGGTTGAACGTGTGCGAGCATTTCAGGACGTAGTCGTATGCCGGAAATACGAGATTCCGCTCCATCGCCTTGCCTGCTTCCTGCTCGTACATGTTGAACAGCGTAAACAGCATTTTCACGTCGGACACTTCAAACGTATACGTGGAATGCTCCACTTCCGCTTGATGGAACACATCACCGTAAGAAATGCCGTCAACCCACTCCAGGTCAAATACGTTTTCCTTCTCCTGAATGTAGGAAGCCAGGCGCTCCATCCCGTAGGTAATTTCCACGGCGACCGGGTTCGTTTCGATACCGCCCACCTGCTGGAAGTATGTGAACTGGGTAATTTCCATACCGTCCAGCCATACTTCCCAGCCGAGACCCGCGCATCCTAGCGAAGGGTTCTCCCAGTTGTCCTCGACAAAACGGATATCGTGGTCGAGCGCATCCACTCCGAGCGCCTTCAGGCTGTCGAGATACAGCTCCTGAATGTTGTCCGGGCTCGGCTTGATGATCACCTGGAACTGGTGGTGCTGATAGAGCCGGTTCGGGTTCTCCCCGTAACGGCCGTCCGATGGCCGGCGGGAAGGTTCTACATAGGCTACCTTCCAGGGTTCCGGTCCGAGAGAACGCAAAAACGTCATCGGGTTCATCGTGCCGGCCCCTTTTTCCGTATCATAGGGATTCACGATAATGCAATTCTGATTGGCCCAGAACTGCTGCAGCGTCAGAATCATCTGCTGAAAGTTCATATACGACTCTCCTTCATTGAAAATTGGGGGGAATGGACGGATACCCGTCAATAATGATCACATTTCTGTACAACAAAAAGCTCCCGCCCTATGCCTGTTGTACAGACATAGGGACGAGAGCTGATCCCGCGGTTCCACCCTACTTGGCTGCCCCTCGCTTGAGCCAGGAACAACCCACTTTTCCGATTTCATTTCACACTCCCGAAGTGCCGGTTCATGGATTCCTTCCGCCAGGCTTGCACCCTCCCCGGCTCGCTAACAGGAATGGAAGACCCACTACTTCTTCGATCATTGCGTGTCAGACAATTTAATTAGAAACTTAATATATACTACAGGAAATGATTCCGATAGTCAAGATCTCCTGCAACAGATCCTACAGCCCGTACTTCTCCATCTGATCGAGGAAACCCCGCGACTTCAAATTCAGCCCCAGCTGCATATCCATAAATGCCCGCATGACGGCTTTCAGCTCCGCCTTGGTCTCTTCCTTCACATCGACGTGGCCGAGGCGCCGCAAATCCAGCTGGGCAAACAGACGCAGCAGCTTCATCGTCCGGGGCGAAATCCCCATGGCCTGAGAATCCAGGTGCTTGCACGCCCGGCACAGTACGCCTCCGAGCCGCGGACTTACCCAATACCGTTCCTCCTGTGGTGAAATATCCCTTCCACAAGAAATGCAGGATGACAGTTCGGGACCGTATCCTGCAGTCTGCAATATTTTCATCTCATACAAGTTGATAATGACGGCGGGGTCTTTGCCATCTTCCAGCGCGTCTAGACACGCCTTAAGCTGCTGGAACCAGAAGCTCCCCGTCTCCTCATCCTGCAGCACGCGGTCAAGCAGCTCGCAGGCGTAGGAGGCATAAGCGGCAAGAACGATGTCCTCGCGCAGCACATGATGGGACTGCATAATTTCCCCTGCATTCAGCGTGCCGAGTCCCGTGCCGTTTCTGAAAAATACGTATTCCGCTGTCGTAAACAGCTGTGTCAGTGCAGCATGGCGGCTTTTCACCTTTTTGGCGCCACGGACAAGTACGCCTACTTTACCCGCGTTTTCGGTGCAAATCGTAATGATTTTGTTCCCTTCGCCGTAGTCCATGCTGCGGATGACGATCCCTTCCACCCTGTATAGCATGCTTCTTCCCCCAGCCATTCCCGGAGCAGCCAAAGATCATTCGTTCTCTTCATAGGTATCCGTCTCATCCAGCAGCTGCGTCGCAGCCGCCGTCTCCGCTTCATCCGCCGTCATGCCGGCGGCCTGTTTATAGAGCAAGTAAGCATCCACATCTCCAGTCATCGCAAAATACTTCCACGAAAAATCTCGCATTCGTATTCATCCTTTCTTCGGAAATGGAGTCTGCATCTTCAAAAAATAGGATGTTACGAAAGCCGTGAAACTATGTGTTGCAATTCCTGCCAAGCCGGGATTCCCCCGCCTGGCATCGGATGCTCACTAGTCGCGGTTAAAGCCCAGATCGCGAAGAATCCGCTCTTGGTTGCGCCAGTCTTTTTTCACTTTTACCCACAGCTCGAGGAAAATTTTCGAGCCAAGCAGGTTTTGGATATCCTGCCGCGCCTGCTTGCCGACTTCCTTCAGCAGCGAGCCCTGCTTACCGATAATGATACCCTTCTGCGAATCCCGTTCCACGAAAATCACCGCCGAAATATACACGACGCCGTTGTCCTGCACGCGCATATCTTCGATCGTGACCGCGATGGAATGCGGAACCTCTTCGCGGGTCATATGCAAAATTTTCTCCCGGATCAGCTCCGCGCAGACGAACTGCTCGGGATGGTCCGTGACCTGATCTTCCGGATAGTACTGCGGCCCTTCGGGCAAATACTTCTCCACCTGCTCGAGCAAGGTGTTCACGTTATTGCCCAGCATGGCCGAAATCGGCACGATTTCGGCGAAATCATGCAGCTTGCGGTACTCCTCGATAATCGGAAGCAGCGCCGGAGGTTCGATTTTGTCAATCTTGTTGAGCACGAGAATGACCGGCGTCTTCACCTTCTTCAGCTGCTCGATGATATAGCGGTCGCCGCCCCCGAATCCTTCGGACGTATCGGCCAGGAACAGTACGGCCTCCACCTCCTGCAGTGTATTCAGTGCGGTATTGTTCATGAAATCGCCAAGCTTGGATTGGCGCTTGTGAATACCCGGCGTATCAAGAAACACGATTTGGGAGTGATCCGTCGTATATACGCCGTGAATTTTGTTGCGCGTCGTTTGCGGTTTATCCGACATGATGGCGATTTTCTGGCCGATGACTTGATTCATCAGCGTCGATTTCCCCACGTTCGGTCTGCCAATAATGGCTACAAAGCCTGATTTGAATGACGGTTTCGCCATGTAAGTCATTACCCTCCTATAATGCTTCCTTAAGCAGGAAGACCATCAGGGCCCGCATTCTTCGTACCGCGGCGAAGCATTGATGCTCACCGGCTGCCAAAGATGGGGCCCCAGGTTTTATATGTGTGTATTCCAATAGATCGTGCAGCTTATTCGTTGTCACTGTGTTTCAAGTCGGAAGGTCCAAACGCACCCGGCAGCAGATCCCGCACCGTGGTTTCCTGGATGTCCCCCTTCAAATTGCCCATGATGACTTTCATGTCGGGAGCACACAGCTCCACCAGGACCTGGCGGCACACGCCGCACGGCGAGATCGGACCTTCGGTATCTCCAACAACGGCAATCGCCTGGAAGCTGCCCGGCTGATGTCCGTCTGCGACAGCGCGAAACAGCGCGGTCCGTTCCGCGCAGTTGGTCGGCCCGTATGCCGCGTTCTCCACGTTGCAGCCGTGATGGATATGGCCCTCGGCGTCAAGCAGGGCCGCTCCTACGCCGAAGTGGGAATAAGGGGTGTAGGCCTTGGTCCGTGCCTTGATCGCTTCTTGCATTAATTGAGCTGTGTCCATAGTATGATTCCTCCTGTAACTTCTAATGTTGACTTCCCAGCCATGCTGCGACAGGCTGATAGAACACAATTATGGCGACGACGACGGCAAAGATGGCCGTCAGTAGCACTGCGCCGGCCGCGGTATCTTTCGCCGCCTTCGCCATAGGATGCGGCTCCGGTGAAACCATATCCACAACGACCTCGACGGCGGTGTTCAGCAGCTCGGCGGCCATCACCAACGTGATCGCGACGAGCAGGAACAGCCACCTCTGCCACGTCAGCTGCAGCAGGGCGGCAGCGGCAATGACCACAACCGCCGCCACGGCATGAAACCGCATGTTCCGCTGGGTTTTCAATGCGTATCCGATTCCTTCCGCGGCATAACTGAATGAAGCAAGGAAGGAGCGCTTGGCCATTACCGGGTCAACCCCACCTGGGCCAGGACAGCCTCCTGTTTGCCCATCATCTCCGCTTCGCTTTCCGCATCCTGATGGTCGTACCCGAGCAAGTGCAGAAATCCGTGAACGAACAGGAAGCCGATTTCACGCTCCACGGAGTGCCCGTATTCTTCACTTTGCGCCTTGGCCCGGTCGAGGGAGATAATGATGTCGCCGAGCACCTCCGGCATATCGTGCAGCTCCTCGTCCTCTTCCAGCTCATACACGATGTCCAGCTCTTCGTCCAGGCTCTCGTTCATTGCGAAGGACAAGACGTCCGTCGGACGGTCGATGCCTCGGTACTCGAGGTTCAGCTCATGAATCTGCTTATCGTCGACGAATGTGAGCGCCACTTCGCCGTCCTCCACGCCTTCCGCTTCTCCCGCCTTCTGCAGGATGACCTCCAGCGTGGCAATCAGCTCATCGCTGACCGGATGCTCATTTTGTTCATTGTTCCAAGCCAGATGCAGACCCATCTTTCAACCGCTCCTTCTATTCTCTTCATCCATCTTCGTTTTCTTAATCTCTTCCGGATACTCGATCCGGGAGTGGAAAATCCCCATGACGCTTTCTTTCAGCGTCTTTGCGATAATATCCAATTCCTTCATCGTCAGATCGCACTCGTTAAACTGGTGATCGTCCAGCCGGCTCTTGATGATTTTCTCGATCACCGATTCCACCTGAGTGACGGTCGGATTACGGAGGGACCGCACGGCAGCTTCGACGCTGTCCGCGATACCGATGACGGCCGACTCTTTGGACTGAGCCTTCGGACCGGGGTAACGGAAATCCTCTTCCGTGAAATCCGGCTCTTTGCCCTGCTCCTCCGCCAGACGAAGCGCCTTGTGGTAGAAGAAATGCAGGAAGGTGGTGCCATGGTGCTGCTCGGCGATATCACGAATCGGCTTCGGCAGCTTATAATCCTTGAGCATTTCGACCCCGTCCCTCGCATGCGCAATAATGATCGACTTGCTCAGCTTCGGATCGATCGAGTCGTGGGGGTTCTCCATATTGTTCTGGTTTTCTATAAAATAGCTTGGCCGTTTCGTCTTCCCAATATCATGGTAATACGATCCGACCCGGCACAGCAGCCCGTTGGCGCCGATCGCTTCGGCCGCCGCCTCCGACAAATTGCCAACCATGACGCTGTGGTGGTACGTTCCCGGCGTTTCGGTAAGCAGCTTACGCAGGAGCGGGTGATTCGGATTCGACAGCTCCACCAACTTCAGGGCTGACAGAATGCCGAACGTGACCTCAAAAAACGGCATGAGGCCGATGACCAGAATCGCAGTCAGCAGTCCGCCTGCAAAGGCAAACCCCAGCGCGTACAGCGTCGACATTTGCTGCCAGTCATCATTGTCGATCAAATTAATCAAAAATACAGTCAACGAGCCGAACAAGCAAACCATGATCCCGCCCTTCAGCAGGGTCGACCGCTGGCTTGCCTTATGGATCGTAAAAATCGCCACGTAGGATACGATCAGCGAGAACAAGCCGAACTTAAAATCAAACATTTGCCCCTGATGCACATTCAGGATGACGCTGGATAGAATACTGAAGATCATGGCGCAGAAAAACGCGAGCGACATGTCCAGCAGCAGCGTGACCAGCATCGAACCGATGGCAACCGGCGCCAAATAGCCCAGATAGGGGCGCTCGCTGCTCTGCAAAATGCCGGCGACATGCATGGAAACGATCGTAATAATAAAAATAAGAACAAGCATCAGCAGCTGGGAATTGTTATACCCAAACTTGCCCCCGTTAAGCTGCCGGATAAACATCATGAGTCCTAAGGCCAGCAGAAGAGACAAAAGCAGCAGCCCAAACTGCGGCCAATAGTTGACGTCATTTTTGAGCAGGCCGTTATCATCCAGCAGGTTGTACAGCTCTTCCGTAATCAGCTCGCCTTTGGCGACAAGCACGCCGCCCTGCTTGATATATACCGTAGGGGTATTTTCCCGGGCCTGAACTTTGGCTTCCTTCGTCGCCTCTTCGTCATAGAACTTGTTGGCCGTAATCGCGATCTTCGACAGCTCCTGCACTACCTCGCGCGCGGTGCGCTGGCTCAGAGAGCTCGTGCTGACCAGCTCGGCCACCTTGGCCCTTGCGGTCTGGGCGTCCACGATCTGGTCGTTGGTCAGCCGCGATACGATTTCACGCGCCACCGGCTTCATCTCGGTAATATCGGCAGAGGTCAGACGCGGGATTTTGATGAAGGTCTCTTCCGGAATTTTATAGACCTGCTGGTTGGTCACCCTCAGCATTTCGTTCAGCAGCGCTTCGGAATAGGTACCCGAACTCCGCGTATTATTAACGTAGTTCTGCACAAAGTCCTGGGCGCGCTGCGGAATCTCCTGACGGTAGATCGCCACCTTGTCCTCCCGGGAAACCTGGTCGTCCTGATTGAGCTTGTCGATCCGGTCAAGCAGCGAGGCGATCAGGCTGTCGTTCCGGATCGGAACGATGGTATAAATCGGCTGCACGCGTTCAGCAGCTTCCTCCTGCGCCTTCAGGGTCGCTTTGTTGTTCGGAATCTGCATCGGCGCCGTAATTTCCTTCTCGCTGTGCGTGCCGACCTGAATATTGTATTTTTCCGGAAGCAGATCCGGCGCCAGGCTCACGTAGAACAGAATGGCCAGACATAAAAAGAGAACATAGCGGGTTGCCGCGCTATGTTTCCATCCGATATTTTTAGTTGAGAAAGATTTGCCTGATGACGCTTCTTTCGAAGTCATAAAGATAATCCCCTCTAATCTTGGTTTTCTGCAGCTTTGTCGTAAGCAACAATGATTTTCTGCACTAGGGAGTGACGCACGACATCCTGCTCGGCGAACTGCACAAACCCGATCTCTTCAATGCCGCTCAAGATCGACTTGGCTTCAACCAGCCCGGACTTCTTGCCTCTCGGCAGGTCAATCTGGGTTACGTCGCCCGTGATGACCATCTTCGAGCCGAACCCAAGACGGGTAAGAAACATTTTCATTTGTTCAGGTGTCGTGTTCTGGGCCTCGTCCAATATGATAAAAGAATCATCCAGCGTCCGTCCCCGCATATAGGCGAGCGGAGCGATCTCAATCAATCCCCGTTCCAGCGACTTTGCAGTCTGTTCAGGTCCCATAACGTCATAGAGCGCATCGTACAGCGGACGCAAATACGGGTCTACCTTCTCCTGAAGGTCACCCGGCAGAAAGCCCAGGCTTTCCCCCGCTTCGACAGCCGGACGCGTCAGCACGATCCGCTTGACGGAGCCCTCCTTCAAGGCCGCAACCGCCAAAACAACCGCTAGATAGGTCTTGCCTGTTCCCGCAGGCCCGATGCCGAATACAATGTCACGCTTGCGGATCGTGGTGACGTAGTGCTTCTGGCCGATCGTCTTGACCCGGATCGGTTTGCCCCGGAACGTGGTCGTGATTTCACCCTTGAACAGGTCGAGCAGCTGATCCGCCCGGAAGTCCTTCGCCAAGTCGATCGCATAGGATACGTCGCGTTCGGTCAGAATGTAACCGTTGCGGACAAGCTGGAGAAGCACCTCAAACAGCTCGGTCAGCACCTGTACGTCGCGGTCGCTGCCGCGGACGGTAATTTCCGCTTCCCTCGACACGATCTGGGCGGGAATCTCCGCTTCGATCATCTTCAGAAAGGTGTCTTGCGGTCCGAAAATGGACATCCCTTCGCTTGCACTTTGAAGTAAGATTTGTGCGCTGTGATTTTTTTCTGACAAATAGCCTCATTCTCCTTGGTTGTGAACTATGGGAAGCTCTTCGGCAATCTTCTCTTCCACCTCGAAAAGCACTTTCATATAAACTTTACCATTCTCTTTCTTCTCATGCAAAATTTTTTGGCTGATGATCTGCGAATCCGTCCCATATTTCGCCAAAATATCCCGCACGGCTCCGTCCAATCCCTGTTTTTTGGCCTCTTCGACGGTCAGTGTTTCTTGGCTTTCCCGCACTTCCATGACTTTTTCCGTCATCCATCCGACGGGGAGCTTGAAGGAGCGCCAGGTTAGAGGATCATGCTCCGTTAGCGTTTCGGAAGCCTTGTACGGATCCTTTCCGTAGCCCCACAGCTGCACCGCGCGGTCACCGATCACAAAATAAGACTTGGTCTTTCGTTCCCCGGTATACACTTTATGCTTCTGGACCAGCGGAACCGTAAGGCTGTATTCGTGCCAAACCAGCCCTTTGACCTCCCCTTTGGCCACGACGACCTCGGTGTTTCCGCCATCAACGCCAAGAATGCCCGATATGAGCACCTGTCCCTTTTTCACACGGGAGTTCTTCTCGACGAGCGGCCGACCCTGCTCCGCATAGATGCTCGTGACGACCGCGTCCGTCCGGCTGACCAGATGGCGCGGGTCGGTCAGCGGCTGCTTCGGCGGTTCGGCCGCCTCCACGATCTGGATCGTAATGGTGGTGCCCTTGCGCTCCACCCCGATCCAGGACGTGCCCGGAAGCCGGATGCTCAGCTCACGCGACAGCTTGTCCGGCGAATCTAAGCGAAAAATCCACTGGAACGGGCGGACCCCCTCCTTCTTCGCCGCTTCGAGCACGTCTTCGGTCGCGATCTTTTCGTTGCCAGTTACCCTGACGTTCCACACCATCGACGACAGCAGAAAGAGCAGAACGAAAAACAGCACGATGCCCACCATAAAAAACTTGCGCTTATACAGCTTGACCAGCGTAAAGGGCAAACCGATCCGGCCCTGTACATGCACCCGGCAGCCTGTCCGTTTCAACAAGGGACGAAGAGCATGAAAATCCCTCAGCAGCACCTTCATCTCTGCCAAATTTCCGTTTTTGGGCTCGATGTCCCATACCGGTACACCGTTCTCCGCCAATGCATTGATGAAATACTCCACATGCTCCCCCCGGACAGCAATCCGCACGCAGCCGCGAACCCGGGTTAACGTCGGGATTTTCATGGACTCTCCTCCGTTCCTGTATATTTAATGTTCGTTACCGATCCTTCGATCATCACTTCTTCCGGCAGAATCGACCGGATCATAAGCCCGGAGCCTTCGATCTCGAGCAGTCCCTGGGACAGGGAAAGGACCATTTTATCGGGTGAAAAATGCCGGACGCCCCGATGATTTTCGATATAGAGTTCTTTGTTTCCCACCATAGTGATGCGCGGCAGATCGAACAAAACGTCCTGCGGAACATCCAGCATTTCGTTCGTCCACTTCCGCAGCCTGCGGCTGATCCCGGCCATACGAAGGTCTTCCCCCTTCCTGTACTCTACACCTTATGCGCGCAAAGCCCGGTTTATGAAGCTTTTCAGGGAAGTTCAAGCCATAAGATCACACGCCTTGCGCAGCACGAAAAAAACGCCTCTCGGCGTTAGATCACAGCGGACAGGCTGTGCGATCCAAAATGAAAAGCCTCTTCCGCTGCCCGAAAAGATATCATGATCTTCCCGGGCCGAAAGAGGCCTCACTTCTAAATTATCGTTATTTTCGCGGATTCAACGGGCGTTTGGAGCGGGGCGGGCCGAGAATTTCAGCCCAGATGATCCCTTGTCTGGCCTGCTCGGCCAAAGGGGATACCGGGACAGCTGCCTCACGGTCAGCCGCCCTGTCAGCCCCCATATCCATTTGCGTCGATATTTTGTCCAGAGAAGCGTTCACCCTGTTGATCTCCTGCTGCATGGTACGGGTTCGATCCTCCAGCGTAGCCTGTACCGGGGACGGCTTCTCCTCCGCCCACATCGAGGATACTCCTTCGCCGGTATCATAGTCCGGAGCCGGACGGTAGTCTTGGGAATATACTGGCGGTTCAGGGGCTGACGAATCATACGATCCGAACGGAGAGCTCCTTCTGCCGGCAGGTTCCTGGGGCCGTGGCCGGGAGCCGTATGCCGGATCTGGACGGCCCTCATCGTATTCCTCATCCTCGTCCTCATCGTAATCGTCCGCTTCGTCCCGTCGCTGATACGGGCGGCCTTCTCCCCCGAACGTGGGCATGCCCCGGGGCTGCTGCCTCTGCTTCGATTTATTTCCTCTTTTGCTCAGCGCAGAGATGACCGCAAATCCAATGATCAGGATCCAGTAAAAGTGTTCAATGATCCACATGGATGCTCATTCCCTACTTGTTATTTTTCGGACTGCCGCCGCCATCTCCGCTATCCCCCATTTTGCCCAGCGAGCCGCGCATTTGGGTATCGGCTTCAATGTTCTTCAGGTTCATGTAATCCATGACGCCAATCTTTCCTGAGCGAAGGGCTTCCGCCATGGCGAGCGGCACTTCGGATTCGGATTCCACAACCCGCGCTCTCATCTCGACGACGCGAGCCTTCATTTCCTGTTCTTGAGCTACAGCCATCGCGCGGCGTTCCTCGGCTTTCGCCTGGGCGATCCGCTTATCGGCTTCGGCCTGCTCGGTCTGCAGGTAAGCCCCGATGTTCTTGCCTACATCCACGTCGGCGATATCGATCGACAGAATTTCAAAAGCGGTTCCCGCATCCAGCCCCTTGGCCAATACGGTCCGGGAAATGGAGTCCGGGTTCTCCAGTACGTCCTTGTGCATGTCACTGGAACCGACGGTCGTTACGATCCCTTCGCCTACGCGGGCAATAATCGTTTCTTCACCCGCACCGCCGACGAGACGGTCGATATTGGCACGGACCGTAACCCGGGCCTTAACCTTCACTTCAATCCCGTTCTTCGCAACGGCGGCTACGACCGGAGTCTCAATGACTCTCGGGTTGACGCTCATCTGAACGGCCTGCAGTACGTCGCGGCCAGCCAGGTCGATGGCGGCGGCGCGCGTAAATTCGAGCGGAATGTTGGCGCGCTGGGCCGCAATGAGGGCGTTAACTACCCGGTCCACGTTACCACCGGCCAAATAGTGACTTTCCAGCTGATTGATGTTAAGACCCAGCCCCGCCTTCGTCGCCTTGATGAGCGGATTGACGATCCGGCTCGGCGTGACGCGCCGCAGTCTCATGGCCACCAGCGTAATAATTCCGATCCGGACGCCGGACGCCAAAGCCGAGATCCAGAGCATGACCGGGAAAAAGCTGAAAAATACGCTGAGCACAATAATGATGACAACCGCAATCAGTAATACCGTGATAAGAGAAGTTCCATCCATACTGCCTATCAACCTCCAGGTAATCAATTGGTTTCATGTGACATTCTTTCCAGGTTCTTTACAACATGTTACACGAATCTCGCTAAAAAGCCAGTATTATTCCGGCTTTACGACAATTCTCGCACCTTCGACGCGAACGACCTTGACCGGTGTGCCTGCCGCGACAAACTCTCCGTCCGTTACGACGTCGATCCGCTCGCCTTCCACGTCCACGGTACCGGCCGGACGGAGCGGAGTCACGCTAACGCCTGATTTTCCAAGCAAATCCTCCTTCGCATCAGTCGGAACGAAGCCCTGCTCCTTGGTCAGCGATTCTTTCAGGATGAAGCGGTTCCAGATGCCCTTCTCCTTAAATATGATCGCGACGATCACCACGACCACGACGGCCGCCGCAAATGCGATCCCGAGCGAGAACAAGGCGTGCGTCGTATCGTAAGCTGCCCGGACAACGCCCGCAATCAGGCTGACTGCACCCAGAATACCTAGGATGCCGAAGCTCGGGACAAACATTTCTAGAATCATAAGAATGAGCCCGATAATAAAGAGCAGCCACGTCTCGGATCCTGCGAAGCCCGCCACATAGTTACCGAAGAAATACAGTACAAAGGCCACTACGCCCACGATCCCCGGAACGCCAAAGCCAGGAATCATCAGCTCGATGACGACACCGGCTATCCCCAGGAACAGCAAAATGATCATTACGGTTGGATGTGTCAGAAAGGCTGCCACCTTCTCCGCACCGGTATGCTCGACCCGGAAAACGTCATCCGCCGAGTACCCCATCCATTGAATCGCTTCTTCAGGCGTTGATGCGATATGATCGGCATATCCGACTTTCAAAGCCTGTTCGCTCGACAAGGCGATAATATCGCCTTTCTCTTTCTTCTCACCGATCGCCGGCATGTCGACGACCATGTTGATATCCGCCATACCCTCGGCGATTTTGCTGTCCCGTCCGCTGGACTCAGCCGCTGCGCTCATTTTCGACTTCCAGTACGCGACCAGCTTGGCATCATCCACGCGTTTTCCCGTACGGTCCACCATGGCGGCGGCACCGATCATGCTGCCTGGCTTCATGGCGATTTTATCCGCATTCAGCGCGATATAGCTGCCGGCCGAAGCGGCATTGCCTTGAATGTAAGCAAGCGTAGGGATCTTGCTGTCACGGATCATCTGCCCGATTTTGTCGGCGGTATCGACAAGCCCGCCCGGCGTGTTGATCTCGAGCACAACGAGCCCGGCATTCATCTTGGCCGCTTCGTTAAAACCGCGGCGCATGAACTTCTCAAGCCCCGTCTCAATTTCCTGGTCTACCGGTATAATATAGACCGGGCCGCTCTTCTCACCGGTTTCGGCGGATGCCCGCCCGGGAAGCCAGCTGCCGGCAACCAAAAATATGAGCATCAGCATCATTACGAGAGACTTAAGCCCCTTTTTGGCCAAATTCACCTTACCCCTCCTTTCCACATTCCCGTTATATTGTCCATCATATGGTAGTTATTACGCATCATAGAAGGGAATCGTTTCAGAAAATGAAAAAACACCCCTGAAATCAGGGGTGTTTCACTTATGTTTATTGCAGAAATTGTTGAACCACTTGGTTCACAAGTTTGCCGTCTGAGCGTCCCTTTACCTTCGGCATGAGCGCGCTCATCACTTTCCCCATGTCGGCTTTCGAAGAAGCACCGGTTTCCTGGATGGTCTGCTGTACAATAACTTTAATTTCTTCTTCGGAAAGCTGTGCGGGAAGATACTGACCGATAATCTCGATTTCTGCTTTTGCATGTTCCGCAAGGTCCTCGCGGTCTGCTTTTTGAAATTCTTGGAGGGCATCTTTGCGCTGTTTGATTTCACGACTGAGGATATCAAGCACTTCGTTGTCATCCAAAGTTCTTTTCAAATCTATTTCAAGATTCTTGATCGTCGAACGAACCATTCGAATCGTGGAGAGTTTGAACTTGTCTTTACTCTTCATCGCCTGCTTCATATCTTCGTTCAATCGTTCGCTAAGATTCATGCTAGTTCAAATCCTCCTAAAACTTTCTCTTACGAGCAGCCTCGGACTTTTTCTTGCGCTTTACGCTTGGCTTTTCATAATGCTTACGTTTCTTCACCTCAGCCAATACGCCATCCTTAGCGATGGAGCGCTTAAAGCGGCGAAGTGCAGCATCAATAGTCTCGTTTTTGCGAACTTTAGTTTCAGACACCAGTTTTCCCTCCCTCCGACCAGACCGTCCAAGAGCAATAACACGGTTCATCAAACTTAATTATAGGTGAAAGAGAAATAGGGTGTCAACCTCAGGGCCTATTTTTTCACCAAAGGCCGGATTTGCCGGGGTACAAGCTTATGCGTGAGAGTCGGAAATTCCGGTCAGGGCGCCCAGTTTGGCCCCTCCGAGCAGGTGATAGTGGATATGATGGACCGCTTGTCCGCTATCCGGTCCGCAATTGTTGATGAGCCGGTATCCCGACTCATTGACGCCCAGATCCTTGGCGACCTGCTGGGCCACCTGATGCATTTCGGCGATCAGCGGGAGATCCTCCTCCTGAACCTCGTTCATTGAGGCGATATGTTTTTTCGGGATGATCAGCACGTGAACCGGCGCGGCCGGCTGAATGTCACGAAATACCAGGATCCGTTCGTTTTCAAAGACTTTCTGGGAAGGGATGCTCCCTTCAACGATTTTGCAAAACAGGCAATCCATCGGATTGTTGCCTCCTTTAATATGTAAGAGATTTTCTTTTCTTATCATACCGGATATAAAATGACCCGTCCAATGTCCCCGATGTATCCGGCTAAGAAATAGTTCAGCTGGCGCGCAACGAAACCAAAAGAAGAGGGACACCGGTTCTCCCGGTATCCCTCTTCAGATTCGTACGTTATATCAGATATTAAAAAAATGGCAGCAGCGACAGCGCCGTCAATCCGGCCAGAGGCAGAATCAAACGGTTAAAGCGGCGTCCGTAGAACGGGTACCCAAAGCCGTAGCCGTATCCAAACGGAGGATAGAAGCCTGGGAAAAATGCTCGGTAGTCATATCCCGGGAAACCTCCGCAAGGGTGGTAGCAGCCATGATGGACCGGCATCACCGCTGGCGCCACGTTGGCCGGAGCTACATGAGCCGGAGCCACGTTTGGTGACACGTTAGCAGGCGACACATACGTCGGAGCTACGTTTGCGTTCGGTGACACGTTTGCAGGCGACACATACGTCGGAGCTACGTTCGCGTTCGGCGACACATGTGCAGGTGACACATACGTCGGAGCTACGTTCGCGTTCGGCGACACATGTGCAGGTGACACATACGTCGGAGCTACGTTCGCATTCGGCGACACATGTGCAGGCGACACGTTTTCATGGCCGACCGGTACTGCCAGATACAGCTTCTCCTCATCAACACTTTCCACAAATCCGTCATGTACGCTTCCGTCCGCCATTGTCGCGCGGACATAGCGGTACATATGTTTTTTGCATAACTCTATGGCCTCAAACTTTTCCATTGCCCTTCACAGCCTCCCAATTTCAGAAGATTTACATCAACATCGTATTCAAGGCTGGGCGAATGGCTACTGTCTTTTTCAAAAAATTATGGATGATGGCCTACAGCGTTTCAGGAACGATCCGCGAGCCGCCTCCGGCCTGCTCGGCAGGCATCACGATCAGCTTGCGCGGAAGACGGGCCCGCAGCTCGGGCACATGGCTGATGATGCCGACCGACAAATGATCGTTATGCAGCTTCTCCAAAGAAGTGATTACCGTATCGAGCAGCTCGGGATCCAGCGTCCCGAAACCTTCGTCAAGGAAGAAAAACTGCAAAGGATATTGGCCCCGGAGCTGAATTTGCGCAGACAGGGCCAGCGCAAGGGACAGGGAGGTCAAGAAGGTCTCGCCTCCGGACAGGGTAGACACCGGACGGCGCACCCCGCCGTTGGCGTCATCCCGAATCAGGAAGCCTCCCCCGGAATCGACCTCCAGCGCATAGCGCTGCTTGGTCAAGAAGCGCAGACGCTGCGAAGCAGCCTGGCTGACCTGCATCAGCTGCTCCTCGGCAATGTATTCGACGAAGGCATTGCCCCGGAGACAGGACTGCAGCTTGGAGAGCTTCTCGGCTTCCTGCTGCCGCTGCTTGCGTACTAGCTCCAGCTGCGACCAGCGGACATGACGCTTCTCCACGTCGTCCAGGTCTCGCTCCGCCCTTGCCCGCTGCTGAAGCGCCGTCTCATCGCGCTCCCGGCAGGCAGCCAGCTCCGCGGAGATCCGCTGCCACTCTTCTTCGGTCACGCCGCGGCCGTCCAGCTGCTCTGCCAAATGGCGGAGCTGCACCTTAATCTCCTGCTCCCGTTCGCGGTGCAGCCGGACCCGCTCCGCGCTGTGCACTTCTTCGTCAGGCGGCATGCAGGCGTCTGCCACTTCCTCCGACGTGGCGAACGGAGAAGCCGCCAACTGCTCGTCCCAGCGGGCCTGCGCTTTTCGGCAGTGCTCCTCCGCGGATTCCGCCGCCTGGGCTGCCATCGCCGCCGCTTTGGCTGCTTCATGCTTAAGCTGCTCGGCTGCCTGACGCTTCTCTTTGGAGCGCGCCGCAGCTTCCCGAAGGGAGAGCAGGCGCTGCTTGCAGCCTTCCAGCAGCCGGTCGGCGGACTCGCTGCCGACCCAGGCCTGAAGGCGCCGCTCCTTCTCGGCCAGCAAATCCTGCTTGCCCTGCAGCTGGGCATCCCATTGAATGAGCGACTTGTCGAGATCGTTGATCTGCCGCTCCAGCGATTGGACCGAGGCCGTTTTCTCCTCGATAAAAGGGATGCTGATCTGCAGCCGCTCGCGGATCTCTTCGGCCTGCGCATCCTTCTGCTGGATTTCCGCGGACAAACGGTCCGCCTGCTCCGGCTGAAGGTCCGGAAGCTCCCGGCGCCACTCCTCCTGAAGCCTTAGGTATTCCCGCTTCTCCGTTTCAAATCGGTCGCCCAGCTTGGTGAACGTTTCCCGAAGCGACTCGATTTCAGCCGTCCGCTTCACCTGCAGCGCGCTCAGCGCTTCCCCCCGCTCCTTCAGCGCGGCATGCTCGCGCTGAAGCTGTCTCGTGGAGGATGCCAACGCTTCGGCGTCCTCCTCCATTTTCCGGATCCGGGATTCCCACGCGGGCCTGGAAAATGACTCCACTTGCTCCGGATCCGAGACCAGTTCGAGAGCAGCGGCCGCTTCGCCTGCGCCTTCCAGCGGGCCAGAACCGGCCTTGAAGGGAGCCCCTGCCCCCACCTGGACCCCGGGCTCGTACGATTCCAGCAAGCTCCGGGTCTCATGTACAAGCTGGCGCCCGCTCAGCCGCAGCTCCTGCAGCTGCTGGCGGAGAAGCCGCAGCAGTTCCAGCAGACCGTCATCCGCAACAGGCGCATCCTGATCCGGAGATACCGGTGCCGGATGATGGGATGAACCGCATACCGGACACGGTTCTCCCGGGCGCAGCTCGGCGGCCAGCGCCAGCGAAAGCGCGTGGAGCTCCCGCTCTTTGGAGGAAGAACGGACCAGCGCCTCTTCCTGGTCGAGGCGGGACAACGCCGCCTCCATCCGGCTGTCATGGCCCAGAACCTGCTCCATATGGGCCGAAACCGCGAGCGCGAACCGCTTCTGCTCCTGCAGATGCTGCTCCCGCTCCTGCGCAGCCTGCTGCAACAGCGCTTCGGCTCTGCTTTGCTTCTCGCCATGCTCTTTAAATTCAGCCTCAGCGCTCCGCAGCCGCTGCTCGCTTGCTCCCAGCTGCTGAACGTGCCGCATCGCCTTATGCAGCCGTTCACGGTCTTTCGCTTTCACTTCCAGCCCCTTCAGGCTTTCCTGCAGCTCAGACTGCCGCTTGAGCCCTTTGGCGAGCAGCTCCTGCTCCTTGGCCAGAGCTTCAGTCCGTTCCTTGCTTTCATGGGCCGTCTTTGACCGCTGCTCAGCCAGCTGCTGCAGCACAGTCTTCAGCTCGTCCCGCTCCCGCTGCAGCAGTACCGCCTGCTCCAGCTGCTCCTGGCGCTGCAGCAGCTTCGGCTCCTCAGCGGCAAGCTCCCGGTGCGACGCATCGTCGGCGGCAGCGGCCTCCCGGGCCGCCGTATCCGCGGCCTCAGCCTTCGTCTGAAGCTGCTCCGCCTCCCGGGTGCGTTTGTCCCATTCCTGCCTGCTGTCCGTCCACTGCGTATACAAAGGC
This sequence comes from Paenibacillus sp. PSB04, assembly GCF_025809195.1. Lineage (NCBI taxonomy): Bacteria > Bacillati > Bacillota > Bacilli > Caryophanales > Paenibacillaceae > Paenibacillus > Paenibacillus sp. PSB04. The sequence continues at coordinate 3,630,132 of NZ_CP081301.1, read as the reverse complement.
ATGATTGCCCGGGCCGCAGCGGACTGTCCCAGCCGGCGCTCCAGCCGGACAATCGCTTCTTCTTCGGCGGAAAGCCGGTGGAGCTCCTGTTCACGCCGCTCCTTCTCCAGCTGCATCTCCCTGAATTTGCCGGCCTTCTCGGCCTCCTCGGTCATTTTCCGCAGCTTCAGCCGCGAAGCCTCCGCCTCCAAGGCGGCTTCCTTGAGTCTGTTCCTCGCTTCGTCCACCGCTTCCGCGCCTGCGCTGCCGAGGCCTTGCTGCTCCGCCTCCACTTCCTTCAGCGCAGCATCGTTGTCCTTCACCCGCCGGCTGAGCTTCTGCGCGAGCAGGTCGCCGTATTTTTCCAAATGGAACAGGCGCTGCAGCATCTGCCTGCGCTCACTGCCCTTCAGCGACAGAAACTCGGCGAACTTCCCCTGGGGAAGGACGACGGCCCGCGTAAAGTCTTCCATTTTCAGACCGATTTTGTCTTCCACGCAGCGGGTGACTTCAGCCAGCTTGTCTGCCATAACCGTTTCACCTTCCGCGGTGACCTCGATAAACCGGCTAACCGTATTGCTGACTGACAGCTCGTTGGTTCTTTTAAAACGGCGCTCCACTCTGTACCGCTTCGGTCCGTCCGCGGAACTGAGTTCAAAGGTAAAGGAGACGTACAGTGCATCTTCCGAATGGTTCATGATGCCCTGCGTGCCGTTCACCGCACGTTCGACTTTGCCGTACAGAGCCAGGGTCATTGCGTCCAGAAGCGTCGATTTGCCGCTGCCTGTCGGTCCAAAAATACCGAACAGCCCCATCTGGCACAGCTCGTCAAAATCGATCTGCTGCATTTCGCGATAGCTCTGCAGACCCGACAACTTCAGTGTGATCGGCTTCATGTTACGCTTCCTCCTTTACCTCTGCGTCTTCCGAAGTGAGCGCAAGGAACAATTCAACGAGCGCATCATCCGGCTCGGCTCCTCCGGTCTGGCGCTGGTAGAACTTCCGGAAGAGCTCCGGCACCGGCAGGCTCGACCGGCTGTACTCCACCTCGACCTGTTCCATCTCGGGATACACGGGACGGATATGTACGAACCCTTCGTGACTTTTGCGCAGCCTGTGAATATCCCCAAGAGACATCGCTTCGGTCAGCGAAATCTCCAGATCGATAAAACCGTTCGCATCCCTGCCTTCATCCAGCCAGCGATGAACTTCCTCCAGTCCACCCTTTGCTTTCCACCGGATTAACGGCCGGCCGCAGGACAAATAAACCTCCTCCATTACGGGCTGCTGCCCCGGGGCCACATCGATGATGGAAACGGACTTCGCTTGACCGGCCTCGGAAAAGCTGTAGGCGAGCGGGGACCCGCTGTAGCGGATCATTCCATCACCCTTGACCGCCTGAGGCCGGTGCAGGTGGCCAAGCGCCGTATACTGGGCTCCAACCGCAAGCGCCGATGGGTCCACCGTATACGCGCCTCCGACCTGTATCGGCCGTTCCGAGTCGCTTTCCACGCCGCCAAGCACGTAAATGTGGCTCATGGCCAAATTGACGGTCTCGGGCGTAAAGCTTGACGCCAATTTCCGCATCAGCATGCCTACGCGGGCGCTGTATGCCCGGCGGAGCTCCTCTTCGTCGCCTTCGGCGGCGAGCAGCTCATTTAAGCGGGCTTCGGACGGATAAGGGAGCGCCGCAATCTTGGCGATCTCCCCGGTCCGGACCGCTTGAACCGTGACGGCTTCGGTCACGGGAAGCCCGACCAACGTGATTCCCTGCCGGGCGACCAGCGGCGTTACCGACGAAACCCGCTCGGGCTGATCATGATTGCCCGCAATGACCACGAGCGGCGTCCCTCCTTCCGTCAGCCGGGCCGCCGCCTCATAAAACAGCTGTTCCGCTGCCGCCGGCGGATTGACCGAATCATAGACATCCCCGGCCATCATGACCACATCAATCTTCTGATCGTGTACGATCCGGACCAGTTCCTCAACGAAATCTTCCTGCTCTTTCATCCGGCTCCGGCCCTCGAGCGTCCGTCCAAAGTGCCAGTCACCCGTGTGAAGTATGCGCATCCTGCTTCTCCCTCCTGAACTTGCTTTCGCGCAAGCCGTGAACCCAGACGGATTCATGCCGTGTATGGGTCACACCTAAAAATGAAAACACTCAGCCAACGATCCATTCCTAAACCCGATCGCGTCTAAGAATACATTCAAATTCTACTAAACAATCGATTCTATTAAACTATCGACTCTATAAATTATCGATTCAAAAAACGATCAAACTGCCATTTAAAAAACAATCAGATCAAGAAATCTATCAACCGAAGAACCTGTCCAATCGAAAATACTACCAAATCAAAAAGCACTGAACACCCCACTACAGCAACACGGACTGCTTGGCATCCACAAAGTACAGCCATTTCTCCTGGACCGCCTCACCTAATATATCTTCCAGCGCCCGGGCATACAGTTCCAGCTGGAACCGATAGCTCTCCGCCAGAGCGGCTATTCCGCCGCGGTGTTCCAGCACCCGGTCGGTTTTATAGTCGACGATGACATATTTACCGTCCTGACGGAACAGGCAGTCGACGATCCCTTGAATGAGCACCACTTCGTCCGAAGTCCGGGTTCCTGCATCCGATGCCTTCATCGGTATGATGTTCCCTTCGTTAAAACGCTCGGTCGCAAGCAGCGCTTGATGCGCCTCATGAGCCGGAAGACCGTAGCTGAAAGGCATTTCCCTCGACACCCACTCCGCCGACTGCAGTCTCTTTCCGATGTCGCTGTCAAAAAAGGAGGCGATTTGCTCCGGCTCCACGATCTCCGCCTGCGAGCTTGTAAGGATCGCCAGTTCGACCAATCGCTGCAGCGTCGCTTCCACGACCCGCAAATCTACCAATCCCGCATCCAGAGGGATGTGCTGCATGACGGTATGGTACACCGTTCCCCGTTCCGTAGGACTCATCCGGCTCTGCTCCATAAATTTGGGCCGGCGCAGGGCAAGCGTACCCGTCTGCTGGGAGGCAGGCAAACTGTGCTCCCGCCGGACCCGGGTCTCCTCGACCCAGTCCAGGGTGGGCCCGTCCTGCAGGGCAAGCAGCTTTTTCATTTCGGTCACGGACGTTTTGGCCGAGAGCCGGCTGGCGGCAGCATGCGGATACTGCCAGTTCAGCCGGGCGGATATTTGGTCAGGTGACAAAAAAGAACCTCCATCCGGCGCATCGCTGCCCGGGAGTACCGTCTCTCTGCGAAGAAGCGAATTCAGCTTGCGCCGGCGCTCCGGCGTCGATTCTTCCGCTTCCTCCCAGCCCCCAAGCGCCGCCAGCGTGAGATCCTCTGTGGAGAGGATCGAAATGCGCCAATCCGCCGGATCGCTCTCCAGCGCGGAGGCCGTCTCGCCTTCCAAACCGCCGAGCTCGCGCAGCTTGGCGGCCGCCGGGTGGCGGATCAGCGCAGGCCCGACCCAGTCGAGGTAGCTTCTGCCCCTGGCCAAGAGGTAATCGGGGAGCATCAGCTCCGGCCGGCTCTGCACCTGGGCCCAGGAGGACACCTTTTTCTCCAGATCCTTCACCGTCCCGATCAAGATCATCTTTTCTTTCGGCCGGGTCAGGCCGACGTAGAGCACACGCATTTCCTCGGCAAGCAGCTCAAGCTGGGATCGGCGGCGGATGGCCAGGTTCGGGAGTGTCGGATAGCTGACCCTCTTCTCGGTATCCACAAATTTCGGTCCGAAGCCAAGCTCTTTATGCATCAGGAACGATGCGTTCAAATCCTGCTGGTTGAACATTTTGGACATGCCTGCCAAAAACACGACCGGAAATTCGAGGCCCTTACTCTTATGGATTGTCATAATCCGCACTGCGTTGTCCCGGCTTTCAGCCGTGCCTGGTCCGCCCAAATCTGATCCGTTGTCACGCAGTCTGGAAATAAACGTCAAAAAGCGGAACAGTCCGCGGGAAGATGTCGTCTGTTCAAACTGGACCGCCCGGTCGTGCAGCGCCTTCAGATTGTCCTGCCGCTGCATTCCTCCGGGAAGGCCGCCTACCCAATCCAAATATCCCGTTTCCCGGTACAGCAGCCAGATCAGATCCCCCAGGCCGCCTTGACGGGCAATATTTCGCCAGCGTTCCAGCGAAGCCAGGAACCCTGCCAGCTTCCGCTGCAGTTCTGGAGAGAGGCTGAATTCCTCATCCACTGCTTCCGTTTGTTCCGCCCACTCCAGGGCGGCGGCACTTTCAGCGTATGCAGGGAGCATCCCTTCCTCGTCCGGAATCGAAATTGAATCTCCAGGCTCCGCAGACGCGGGAACCGTCCCTCCTGCAGCCGCCATGACGGCCTCATAGAACGTCCCCTTCCCGCATAACCGGACCTGTGCCAGATCTTCTTCGGTCAGGCCGACGATCGGCGAGCGCAGCACGCCTGCAAGCGGAATGTCCTGCCGGGGGTTATCGATAATCTGGAGCAGGGACAGCATAATTTCCACTTCGGTCGCCTGGAAATACCCCTGATTCTGCTCCCCGTCGGCAGGGATGCCGAGCTGGCGCAGCTCCTCCATGATCAGCGGCCCCCAAATATAGGCGGACCGAAGCAGGATGACCATGTCGCCGTAACGGACAGGCCGCATCGCTTTGGTCTCCTTGTCGAACACCTGCATCGGCCTAGGCGATGTGTCACCCAAGATAGCGCGTATTTTTTTGGCAATCGCTCTGGCCTCAAGCTGAGCCGTCTCCATTTCGGCGGCCTCGCTCTCCTGGATCAGACCTCCGTTGTCGCTGTCCTGAGGCTCTTCCTCAGACGCCTCCCCGCCTCTGGCCTTGTCAATCAGCACCAGCTCCGGCACGTACGGAGACGGCCCTGAAGCCCCTTCAGGCTGGGCTTCCGGATAAGAAGCTCCGTAAACGAGCTCCGCCCGCTCATCGTAGCTGATCTCCGCCACCGTCTCATTCATCAGCTGGCGGAACACCATGTTCACGGCATGCACCACTTCCAGCCGGCTGCGGAAGTTACGGGCAAGGTCGATACGGATGCCGCCGCCCTCGGCGGAAGCATACCTGCGGTACTTGTCCAAGAACAGGCTAGGCTCCGCCAGGCGGAAGCGGTAGATGCTCTGCTTGACGTCGCCGACCATGAACCGGTTCCCCGGCAGCTCGCGCGAAATCAGCTTGACGATATCTTCCTGCACACTGTTGGTGTCCTGATACTCGTCCAGCAGCACCTCGTCGAACTGTTCCTGATATTCCATGGCTGCGTCCGAAGGGAGCGGCTGACCCGGCACCGAATCCGGGTGGCGCAAAATTTGCAGGCAGTAGTGCTCCAGATCGCTGAAATCCACCGCGTTTCTTCTCTGCTTTTCATGAAGATAGCGGTCACCGAACTCAATGACGAGCTCCGCCAGCTCCTTCATGAGCGGCGCCGCCCGGTGCAGCTCGGCCAGAAAGGCATCGGCCGGCCGGCCAAACAGCGCCCCCTTCAGATCCTGCACCGTTTTCTTGACCGCTTCCCGCAGCTCCTTGACCCTTTCCTGCAGTGCCGGGTCGGTCTCCTCCTTGCGGCAGCTCTTCAGCTTGCTGAACGAAACCGTCTGAAAGCGTTCGAACAGCTCGTCCCACGGACGGTTGTCCAGCGCATCCCTGAGCGACTGAACTACCTCCAGATCGGCGTTCAGGTTATCCAGATAGGGCCCCGGTCCTCCGGGCAGCAATGTCAGACGCCGTGCCTGATCCAGCAGTCCTTCGGCCCCGGCAAGCGCCAGCCTCGCATCCTGAAGGATGCTCTTGACCCACTGGCTTTCGCCCAGACTAGCCGTATCCGGCAGCAAAAAGGACTCGGCCATATCCCGCAGCCACTGATCGGGCCAGGAGTGGCTGCGTGAGAAATCATAGAGCCTCTGCACCAAATGGTGGACGGCATCGTCCGTACGCTCACCGCTGAACCAATCCACCAGCGCGATAAAATCGCTGTCCTCCGGCTGCTCCCCGTATTTCTCCTCGAACAGCTCCTCCAGGATTTCCTGGCGCATCAGCTCGGCTTCATTCTCGTTCAGGATCCGGAACCCCGGATCAATCGGAATCATCTGATAGTACCTGCGAATCACTTCAAGACAGAAGGAGTGAAGCGTCGTGATGGAAGCACGCCCGAGCAGGGACAGCTGCCGCCGGAGGTGGGTATTCTCCGGATCCTTCTCCAGCTGCCGGTCCAGCGCGTCGCGGATGCGCTCACGCATCTCGGCCGCAGCCGCCTTAGTGAACGTAGCGACAAGCAGCCGGTCCACGCTGAAGCCCTGCTCCTCATTCAAAATTTTCCGGATGATCCGTTCGACCAGAACGGCCGTTTTCCCTGAGCCTGCCGCCGCCGCGACCAGAATGTGATCGCCGTGAAGCGAAATCGCCTTCCACTGATCGTCGCTCCACATGCTGCCTGCCGGCTTTTCAATTTCGATCATGCGCATCTCCTCCTTGGCGGCTGGACATCATTTCCCATACCTGCGATTTATTTGGCTTGCCGAGCATATGGTAATGGTTGCCCTCGACATTTTCGTCAAACTGGCACACTGGCTTGAACGGACAGAACGTGCATGCCGTCTCCTGCTGGATGCGGTAAGGCTCGATGTCCACGTCCCCTTCAGTAATTCTCGTTCCAATCCGGGTGATATTGTCCCTGACGGAAGACAGCAGCGTATCCCACTGATCCGGCGTAGCGACCGATGCGGAGCTGTAGAAGCTTCCGTCCGATTTAACGGCAACCGGAAGGATGGATGAATGGCCTTTGTCCAGAGATGCGTCCATTTTGGATATGACGTCGCGGTCGGCCAGCAGCAGCCCCTTCATTTTAAACCGTTTGAGCAGCTCTTCCGCCGCCTGCTCCATCGTCAGCCCGTTGCTCGACTGCAGGATCGGATCATGCACGTGAAAATACAGCGTTCCCGCCGGCAGCGCCTTGCTGCCCAGCCAGTGCTCCGCATAGGTCAACAGCACGTCCAGATAGGTCAGCATCTGCAGGGACAAGCCGTAGTACACCTCATGAAGCCGCAGGTCCTTCTGTCCGGACTTATAATCGATTACGCGCAGCAGCAGTCCGTTTTCGCCTTGGGCCATATCCACCCGGTCGATTCGCCCGATGACCTCCATCACCGTTCCGTTCTCAAGGGAGAAGGTCAGCGGAGGCAGCGGTTTACCGGGGCCAAAATCCAGCTCCAGGCCGACCGGCTCAAAGCTACCCCGCCGTGCCTGCTCGCCCAGAATGACAGAGGCGCGGCTGACGATGTTTTTGAGCTTGCGTGAAATGTAGCCGTAGCGCTTGCTGCTCATCAAAATTTCTCCCTGCAGCATCGGAGCGAGGCGCTCTACCGTTGTTTCCGCTTCGCGCCGGCACTCTTCGGCCGTCAGGCTTCCCCAGCTCCGTTTCTGTTCCTGCAGCCGCAGCGCCATTTGGGTCAGCGCCGCGTGGAACAGCTGGCCGATATCCGGCGCCTGCAGGCGGTACAGCTGCCGTTCGCGCAGCTTCAGCCCGTGTGAAGCGAAGTGCGAAAACGGGCAGGCCACGAACCGCTCCATGCGGGATACGCTCGTCCGGATTTTGGCACCGTACAGCCTGCGGCTGGTCTGCGGCTCCAGCTGGCGGGTATCGTTGCGGTAAAACAGCGACCACAGCAGCATATCCAGCGGCCCCTTCCATTCCCGTTCCCGGATATACCAGTTGTACACATCCCACCACAGCTGCGGAATTTCCGCGCCCTGCTTCCATTTGCGCAGCTGAATGATCAAATGGCTGAGGCTCTGGCGGGGGTGGGACAAATACGCAAGCAGCTCTTCTTCCCGCTGCTCTGCCGATGGCTGCGCCGACAGGCGGCGAACCGGCAGACCCGGGAACATTTTACGGACATGCCTCACTACTTCAGACGGCAGCAGCTCCTTGCCCTCATCGTCTGCGGCCGGATAGCTGACCCATACATGCCGGCTGGCCGAGGTCAAGGCGTTGTAAATCAGGAACCGTTCGTCGAGCAGCTTGCGCGAAATGCCAGGCGCCAGCTCCATTCCGGTTTGCGACAGAAGGGAGCGCTCCTGTTCGGTCAGCACCCCGTCATCCTGAAACACGGCCGGGATGACTCCGTCGTTGACACCGAGCAGAAACGCGTACTTTACGCCACCCGTCCGCGTCCGGTCCATATTGCCGACCAGCACCTGATCAAGCGCAGGCGGAACGAGACCCAGCTTCAGTTCGCTCAGTCCCGTTTCCAGAATGCCGGCAAACAGCTCGAAGGCCATCTTCTCCGTACCCATCATTTCCACAATCTGATCCAGCAGCTCCAGGACCACATCCCACAGCTGGCGGTGTTCCCTCGCCGCCTCCGGACGCCCGGACTCCAGCGCTTCGCGGCTCCACAGGTCCAGCTTCTCGGGAATGTCGGCTTCCTCAAGCAGACGGAAGACCGCTGTACTGAGCTCCTCGGCGCTGCCCGCCTTCTTCACCCGCTTGCCAAATGCCAATAGCGGCTCGCTGACCACCCTCCGGCAGTGCTCCATCAGGCTGAGAAGCTGCTCTCCGGATCTGCGTCGCTCTCCGCCGTTTTCCTCCAGGGACAGGCTCGGAACGGCTTTCCATGGGCGGCCGTCCGTCCAGCGGTATCCCTGAATTCCGCAGGCGAGGGCGTAGTTCTCGAGCACGTCCATATCCTCCCGCCCCAGCGACCCGTCCAGCGGAAGCAGCAGGTCGCTCTTGATGCAGCGGAATACGTCCTCATGCCGCCAGTTCCGGCGCACGACATCCAGTGCGGAACGAATAAACTCCACCAGCGGATGGTGCAGCTCGCTTCGCTTCTGGTCGAGAAAGAACGGAATGCCGTAGTCCCGGAACAGGGGCTCCACCAAATGCTCGTAATCGCCCAAATTACGGACGAACACGGCCATTTCGCGGTATCTCGCCCCTTCCTCCCTAGCCAGGCGCAGCATCTCCCTCAAAGCCCCTTCCACTTCGGTGCGCCGATTCTCGGCGGCATAGAGGGAAATCCCTTCGGTTTCCTGAACCTGCTCTTTCTCCTGCCCCTTCCAGGGAATCCGCCGGTCATAACCGCGCTCTAAATGAGCAAGCCGCGGGCTGAGGCGGAATTTGGGCAGGTCCGATGCCGGCAGTATCGAATCGTTCGTTTCGATGCCCAGCTCATCGGCCATTCCTCTCAGCTTGATGTAAGTCGTGGCGGTCGGGTGAAACAGGTCCAGCTCATGCGGCTGCATGCTGCCGTGGTACGGCTTGTCCAGCGTGAGCGCAATGGTAACCGATGACGCATGGGCCATCAGCTCGCGAATAACCCCGTATTCCTGCGGAGTCATCCCGTGGAAGCCGTCGATCCATACGTCCGCACCTTTGACATACGACGAGCTGCGAATCCCTTCGGCCAAAGTGACGAGCGTATCTTCATCATCTATATAAAGCGGTGATATTTCCTGTTCAAAGTCGCGGTACACCGTCCATAAATCCTCCAGCTTATAGCGCAGGATCGGCGCGGCCGCCTTCTGCTCCGTCAGCTGGGTCAAATGCTCTTCCAGCACGGCGGAATCTACGCAGTACCGCTTGAGCTCGGTATACAGCTCGTTCAGCTTGCCTATGAAACCCAGCTGGTCACCGGAGGCACCGAACAGCTTCAGCTCCTCTTTGCGGCGCTGAATGATTTTGTACAGCAGCATTTTTTTGCCTTCTTCGCTGATGCCGACTCTCGCCGACCCGCCGGTCTCCTGCATCACCCGGTACGCCAGGCGCCGGAAGCTGAGAACCTGCGCACGGACGCTGCCTTTGACAGCGCCCGACGATACCAGGCTGTGCTCCGCCTGGAATGAGCCCTGCTCGGGAACGAGCAGGATCAGCGGGCTGCCCTTAGGCTCTGTTTGCAGCCGGGACGTAATCTCGCTTAGGATCGCCGTCGTCTTGCCGCTACCGGATCGTCCGATCAGAAAATGAACCGACATGGTGTTGCCTCCTTCGTATGTAAACCTCGAAAACTATTAAATATAAGTATAACACAACCTTTTTTGAAAAGAACGTATGTTTGCGGAACTGTAAAAAGGAGGCACTTACCGTTTTATGCAATTATCCGATACGCTCAACCCGAAGGAACGCCGTGTCCCGGCATGCCAAACAGCGGTACAGGAGGAGGTGATCCTCTTGTACCGCTGTCTCTTGTTTCGCTTGATTTTTACGAATGCTAGTTTCCAGCCTTCCGGCCATCATGCGGGATCATGATTCAGTATAAAGCGATTGAATCACCGGCTAATCTTGTTCCTTCTCCTTATCCACAAGGGTCAGCGGGGCAGGGAAGCGTTCGGAACCATCCGACTCCACGAAGTGCTGCAGGGCTGCCATCTTGTTCTCCCAGAAGCGTTCAAAATAGGAGTACCAATCCTTGAGCTCCTGCAAAGGCCCCGGGTCCAGCCGGTACCTCGTCTCGCGGCCGACCTTTCTTTCCTTCACCAGCCCTGCCTCCGACAGAATCCGCAGATGCTTGGAAACCGCCGTCCGGCTCATCGGAAAATGGCTGCTGAGCACCGTTACGGGCATCTCCTGATCGGACAGCAGCTTGAGCAGCTGGCGCCGGGTCGGATCGGCCACGGCCTGAAACACGTCGTGCTTGGACGCAGTCCCCGTCATGCTTACGCCTCGACGTATCTGCCCAGCTTCTGGTGGAGTCCGGCCCAGCCTTGGTCCATCGTCTCGCGCACAATCGTATGCGGCTGGTTGAACTCGGTCACTTGGTCCGCGCTCCAGCCGGAGTGGATGAGCGTCACTTCCGTTTTGCCGTCCAGCTCCTTCAGCTCGAAAACAAGCGTCCAGTCCTTGCCCCAGCGGAACGCCAGCCGGTGCGGCGGATCCACTTCGGTCACCTTGCACGGCGACATGCCGTACGGACCGGCATTAATGTGAAATTCGTGGCCTACGACGGGCTGCATGTCATTGGGCATGAACCAGGCGGACAGCCCTTCGGGAGTCGCCACCGCTTCCCACACTTTCTGGATCGGAGCCTGGAATACGCCGGTGTGGCGGATATCAGGCAAAGCATTGTTTGTTGAGTTTTCCATGTATAAGTACCTCCATATGCAGTCAATCAACCCGGTTTACATTCGAATGCGAAACCATTTGGTTTCATATGAATTATACGAAACCTTTTGGTTTCATGTCAACCCCTTGTCCTTCTGCGGCCCGTAAGCCGGAATCCAACGAAAAAAGGAGCCTTTCGGCTCCTTATATTGCTATTATAGCTCATATTTCCAAAAACAAACAGTCTACCATTTTTCACCTGACATTCTATAATGAGGACGTTCTCACTTTAAGGCAAAGGGAGGAAATACGGTGGATATCAAGGATTCTTCAAGCTCGTCTGAAAATCAGCCCGGGACGGTCGGTTCAGCAAGAGCCGCTGCAGCGGACTGGGTGATGCACCAAGCCTCAAAGGAAAAAGGATTTATGGGCGCTTATTTCACGGGTTCCACGATCGGAATGCCGGAAGATGCCCCGATGTCTCCAAGCTCCGATATCGACGTGATGGTCGTGTCCGAACTGGCGGAGCCGCCGTTAAAACCGGGTAAGTTCATATATCAGAATACCCTGATCGAAGGCTCTTACATCTCCCTATCCGAGCTGTCCTCGGTGCAAAAGGTGCTCGTCTCACACCATCTGGCAGGCCCGTTCCGGGTGAATACGATCATCTCCGATCCCCATGGCCATTTGCATCGCGTGTATTCAGAAGTATCCCGGCATTTTGCCGATGAGGTCTGGGTGCGGCAGCGGTGCGAAAACGTCCTGCAGCAAATCAAGCGGTCTCTGCTCGGTCTCGACTTGTCCTTGCCGCTGCATGACTTGTTCACATCCTGGCTCTTCCCTACGGGCATCACCACGCATGTGCTGCTGCTCGCCGCCCTGAAAAACCCGACGGTGCGGCTCCGTTATGCAGCCGTCCGCGGCGTATTGGAAGATTACGGCCTAAACTCGCTGTACCCCGAGCTGCTTCGCCACCTCGGCTGTGCCGATTTGGAGCCGGAGCGTGCGATGCAGCATGTCAGGTCGCTCGAGCGGACCTTCGACACCGCGGCCGCGGCCGCCAAAACGCCCTTTTTCTTCAGCAGCGATATTTCCCCGGTTTCCCGCCCGATCGCCATCGACGGGAGCATAACGTTAATTGAACAAGGACTCCACCGCGAGGCGGTGTTTTGGATGGGCGCCACCTTCGCGCGCTGCCATAAAATTCTCGCCGCAGACAGCGATCCGAAAGTGCAAAAGGAGCTTGCCCCCGGTCTGGAAGCATTTCTGGCCGATCTCGGCTTTCACTCCGTCCAGGACTTCAGCACGCGTGCCGCTGCGGTCATCGACTTTTTGCCGGAGGTATGGCGCGCGGCGGAAACGATCATGGCGTCCAACCCTGAAATTACCGGCCGTTCCACGTGATCTCCTAGCAGCCTATTCGGATTTCCCTTCCTTTCAATGATTTTTCAGTCTAATTAATGTGTACCAAAATGTAAATAATGGTTTTTGCCCTCAAAAATCCAGCCTTTGAATAACGCACCAACCTCTTGCCTCCATCCCTTATACTTATAGAAGTGCCTATCACTAGAACATGAATTGCACGAGGAGGCGGAAACTGTGGATGTGAACGCATTTCAGCAGTGGGTCAAGGAGTATTACGAACAGCGGGGCTGGTCGGAGCTCGATATCTTTATCCGGATCGGCTTTTTGGCGGAGGAGACCGGCGAAGTGGCCCGGGCGATTCGGGCGCTTGAAATCGGCCGGGACCGGCCGGATGAGGCCGCGGGTACGTATGACGAGCATAAGCAGGAGCTTGTGGAAGAACTTGGCGACGTGCTGGGGAATCTGATTGTGATCGCGAACAAATACGACATCGGACTGGAGGACATTTTTGCTTCCCACCGGGACAAGCTGGTCCATCGATATAAGCAGGAATGATGGTAACCCGGACAAAGCGAGAGCTTTAGCCTTGGAATTGAAAAAGCACGCTGTTTATATAGCCTGGGTAAAAAATTCAAAATCCCTTTTCGCATCCGGCGAGAAGGGATTTTTGCTTTAGTCTGCGGCGGTTGCCCAAATCATACGTGAGATATCGAATGCATCATCATTTTGCCTCGCATGGCATATTACATACCGCTGTAATAGGCCGGCAGCTCCGAGCGGTTGGCCGCCAGCCACAGCCGGTTATCCTTCGTCCAGCGCAGCGGATAGCCGACGCCGGCTTTGAGCGCCTTCCCTTTCAGAATATCGACAATCCATACGTCACTATTGGCCAGTTGGACCGCATACAAACCGGAGGGATTCCCGGATGCGGCGGTAAAGCTGGTGATGTCCGTTTCCTTTGCAACCCTTGCGTGCTGAGCTAATATTCGCCTGGCCGCGGCCGGCAGCTTAGGATCGGCTTCGTAGGACGCCCCCTCCCGGTTCAGACGGATATGAAGAACGCCACGGGTTCGGCCCTCCTTATATCCGTCAACAGGGACCGTAACGGTCTCGTTATCGTTCCAGGCTAAAGGATAAATAAATAGGAATCCGTCGCTGTGTGACAAATAGCTCACTCTCGGCCGGTGGAGCAGCTTGTTCCCGTCCCGGTCCAGCACAATCAAGTCGGCATCCGGGCCAAACGTGTCGTCCGAAGCAACCAGCAGCGCCACACGGTCGTTGTCAGGTGATGCGGCTATACCGTAGACCGGGCGGGCGGACTCGTACAGCTCCTGGGACACTCCGGATCGGGTATTTACCCGGTACAGCTTCAAATGGCCATTGACGGCATAGATCTCATGCTCACCAAGCCGGTCCGCATATTGAACATTCAGCCCAAAATCGTTCGTAAACTCCACCTGAGGCGGCGCCCATTTCGGCTGGGATAGCACGCTTATCGAACCGTTCTGCTGCAAAATCGAAGGCAGCCTGCCATTCAAGCTGTACACCAGCATCCCGGGCCCATGCTCCTCCTCATCGTCCCAAACGGGTTGATACGATGTTAAGGAATCTAGCGGCCACTCCTGAACGGTCGTTCCGTCCCCGTTCAGAAGGCGCACGCCATAGAACGGCTCCCGCACCCCGATCGGACCGATGGCTTTCTGTTCTAAATTCGAAAAGCCTGCAGCGTAACGATATTGCCCCGGCGCCGTTTGGCTAACCGGGTTTGTACAGCACCCTTCCGAATGGTTGGCAGCTGGTGAGGTGCAGCCTGAGGCTGTTATTGTTAACATCATCAGTAAGGTTAATGCGATGATTGCTTTTTTCATTGCGTCACCCCGTCGTATGCTGAATCCCTTTTTTTGGAACGTCTTACTTCCTAGACGCTAACAATCCCCCGAAGGTTACGCTTGCTTCTTTTTCAGATGAGCTTGCCGCTGCGAACACAAAAAACCTTTCCGTCCATCACGGAAAGGTTTGGTTTTTCAAGATCAAAGTTAAGCCCTGCTGCGAACTTCAAATACAGCAAACTTGAGGTAATGGCCTTCATCGACGCCGAGAATTTGCGGGTGATCCTTGCCGGCCGCACGCCATTCGATCAGGCGCAAAATTTTGCCGGCATCGGCCGCCGCTTCCTGGATCGTGGCCAGGAACAGGTCCGGGCGCATATGGTACGAGCAGCTGGCCGTGACGAGATATCCTCCCTCGTTCACCAGCTTCATGCCGTGCAGGTTGATATCCTTATAGCCGCGGCAGGCGCCCTTCACGGCGCTTTTCGTCTTGGCAAAAGCCGGCGGGTCCAAAATAACGACGTCCCACGTCCGGCCGCCCCCTGCGGTCATTTTCTTCGAGGTATCGACCTTCTCCTCGTTCCCTGCGGCCCGCTGCCGCCGTTCTTCCACACCTTTGACCTGATCACGCAAATATTGGAAGGCGTCGGCCACAACAAATTCCACCCGGTCCTCAAAGCCGTTCAGCACGACGTTTTCCCTGGCGCTCTCAATCGCGTGCTGGGAAATATCGAGGCAGGTGACCTTTTTGGCTCCATATTTGCAGGCGTTCAGCGTGAAGCTGCCCGTATGCGAAAAGCATTCCAGCACTGTGGCCCCGTCCCAATAAGGGAAGGTGACGACTTTGCCGCTTTTGTTCACCGGAAGGCTGACGCGCTCTCCGTCCTGTTCTACTTCCTGCAGCGTAATCCCGCTGCGACCTCCCCAGCCGGTCATCAGCGGAGCGATCGAAGCCCGGTTTTCCCGCTGGTCGAAGAAATAGCCCGTTTTCTGGCCTTCTTCTATGTCGACCTTCACGAACAGACCGTTCTCCGTCACGGTCACGTGGCGCGGGCATTCCCCGTACAGCGGTCCCTTGGTCTGCTCAAGCCCTTCCAGCTCGCGCACGGGAACGTCGCTGCGTTCATAGATTCCCTGCGGGCTCAGCACCTCGACCAGCGCGTCGACGATGTCCGTACGATGCACGTCCATGCCCAGCGTCAGCAGCTGTACGACCAGCACATCGCCGAAGCGGTCCACGATCAGCCCGGGAAGAAAATCCGCTTCCCCATACACGAGGCGGTAAGCATTGTCTCCTTTCAGAAATCGCTCACGGTGCTCCAGGCAGCCGCGGAAGCGTTCGGCAAAGAAGGCATGATCCATCGTCTCGACGGGATGGTACGAGATGACCCTGACCGTAATTTGCGAGGCCGGATTGTAATAGCCTGTGGCCAGGTACCGCCCTTGATGATTGACCACATTCACGAGGTCGCCCGGCTCCGGGCTGCCCTCCACCGAGGCAATTTCATTGTTGTAAATCCAGGGATGCCCCTGTTCCAGCCGCTTCTTCCGGCTGCGCTCCAATACGACGGATGCCAATCGATTCACTCCTTCAACGTTTCAAAAATGATATATGGATTCCGGCAAGTCCCCGGCTGAAGCCCCTCTTGGAGTCATGGTTGTCCAGGGCTGGACATATACGTAACTATGGTTGACTCCATAAACAACCCCAAGGAGGACTTGCAGCGTGTTTCAAACTGTTGTGTTTCCCGTCGTGTACGGGTTTGTTATTTTTATGGCCGGCATGAAGGTGATGGAGGCGGCCCTCGGCAAATGGGCAGGGCCCCTCCTGTCCGCCTTCCTGCAAAAGGCTACCGCTTCGCCGCTGAAGGGGCTCCTCTTCAGCACCGGCATCACGGCCGTCCTGCAGAGCAGCACCGCCGTCACCGTCATTACGATGGGCCTGGTCAACGCCGGGCTGCTGACGTACGAACGCACCCTCGGCATTATACTCGGCAGCAACATCGGCACCTGCCTGACCACCGAGCTGATCGGCCTGCAGATCGGACGGATCGCCCTGCCTCTCTTGACCGTCTCCCTGGTCGTGTGGGCGGCCGCCGTCATTTTCAGCGAGAGCTCCCCACCGGGAATCCGCCGCATTCAGCACCTGATGATGCCCGTCCAGTTTCTGTCGCTGGCCATCGCCGGCTTTGCCCTGGTCATGCTGGGCATCCGCGTCATGCAGAAAATCGGTCCGGCCCTGGAGCAGTCCGGTCTGTTCGGCTGGTTCCTGGACCGCGCAGCCGACAGCGTATGGTGGGGCATTGCCGCCGGCGCGGTACTAACCGCCCTGATGCACAGCAGCGCCGCCGTCATCGGCCTGGCGATCGCGCTGGCCTCCTCGGGAACGCTGCCAGTCGACGTCGGCATCGCCATCGTGCTCGGCGCGAACGTCGGCACCTGCGTGACCGCAGTTCTCGCCTCCATCGGCAGCTCTGCCTCTGGCCGATTCGTCGCCTGGACCCATGTGGTTCTGAACGTCGGCGGAGCCCTCGTCTTCATGCCCTTGATTCCGCAGCTGCACTGGGCTGTAGCGGCCATCACCGGCAGTGAAGGCGCGCAAATCGCCCACGCGCAGACGCTGTTTAATGTGATCAGCTCCCTGGCTGCTCTGCCTCTATGCTACCTGCCCATCTGGAAAAAAGCCGCACACGCCTGAGTGTATAGCTCACCCTTAAGCGCTTCGTAGGAGGACAGTTCCTCAGGCCGACCTAAGATAAGTCTTAAACCTCGATGCCGAGCAGGGACAGCCCTTTCCGCACGATCCGGTCATTATTATCATACCCGTTCTGATCCTGCCGGAGCCATGCCTCCCGCGGCTCATACCAGGCCACACCGCTGATCTCCTCCACCTGAGGCCGATGCGATCCGCCGACCGCCTCCACCAGGTAATAATGAACTTCTTTTTGAACCTGGCCATGAATCGGATGGTTGTACATATATTTAATGATGTCCACGGGGGAAATGATGCTGCCGATAATGCCCGTCTCTTCCTCGATTTCGCGCAGCGCGGTCTGCTCAACGGTTTCGCCCGGCTCCATTTTGCCTTTGGCCATCGAAATTTTGCCGTAGCGGTCCAGAATCAGCTGAATCTCCAGCCGGCCGCCGACGCGGCGGAACACGACGCCTCCTGCCGATATTTCCTTCCTCATCACCCGCTCCTCCTCCTCATGCCCTAGTACAAACAAGGATTTCACCTCCGGTGCTGCCGGAAATGAAATCCTTGCCATTCGCCCAAGATCCCGCAATGCACAGGGACCTTGCTATATACAAATTAAACCGCTTGTCCCGGTCTTTCGTCCAGCACACGCACCAGCTGGCCTTCGCACTCGTGAACGCCGGCTTTGGTCAGCTTGACGCGGCACAGCTTGCCTTGCAGGTCTTCCGGACCGTCAAAGATCAACTGAAGATAGTTATCGCTGAAGCCGTGCATTTTGCCCGGACCATGGGTTCCTTTGGAAGTGCCTTCCGGAATGACGTCCAGCACCTGGCCGACGAATTTTTGGGCATACGCCAGCTGCATCTGCTCGGACAGCGCGATTAATTCGCGCACCCGCGCATGCTTCACTTCCTCGCTCACCTGGTCGGTCATCCGCGCGGCCGGCGTGCCGTTCCGCTGGGAATACGGGAAGACGTGCATTTCCGAGAACCCGATCGCCTTCATCAGCTCATAGCCGTTCCGGTACATTTCGTCCGTTTCGCCCGGGAACCCGACGATAACGTCCGTCGTAATGCCGACATCCGGCATCGCCTGGCGGATCAGCTGCATTTTGTTGTAAAACTCTTCTGTCGTATACTTGCGGCGCATCCGCTTGAGCACCGTGTCATCCCCCGCTTGCAGCGGAATGTGCAGGTGGCGGCACATTTTCGAGGAACGGTTCAGCACGTCGAGCATCCGCTCGTCGATTTGGCTAGCCTCGATGGAGCTGATGCGTACGCGTTCCAGCCCGTCCACCTTGTCGAGATCCCACAGCAGGTCCGACAGGCGGTAGCTGTCCAGGTCGTCGCCGTAGCCGCCGGTATGGATGCCGGTCAGGACGATTTCCTTGTATCCCGCTTCCACCAGCTGATGCGCCTGAGTCACGATGCTCTTCGGATCCCGGCTGCGTGAAAGCCCGCGCGACCATGGAATGATGCAGAACGTGCAGAAGTTGTTGCAGCCGTCCTGGATTTTCAGAAACGCCCGGGTTCTGTCAGCAAAATCAGGAACGTCCATTTCTTCAAATACGCGCGTCTTCATAATGTTGCGTACCGCATTGATCGGCTCGCGGGACTGGCGGATTTGATTCACGTACGGAATGATTTTATCCCGATCCTGGTTCCCGATGACGAGGTCAACCCCGGGAATGTCCAAAATTTCGGCCGGTGAGGTCTGCGCATAACAGCCCGTCACGGCGACGATCGCTTCCGGATTTTGGCGCACGGCGCGGCGGATGATCTGCCGGCTCTTCTTATCGCCTGTATTGGTTACGGTACAGGTATTAATTAAATAAACGTCTGCGTTTTGTTCGAAATCCACCTGCTCGTAGCCTTCATTTTTAAACAGCTGCCAAATGGCCTCTGTATCGTAAAAATTCACTTTACAGCCCAACGTATAAAATGCAACGGATGGCATGTTCAAGCTCCCCCCATTTCTCCGGATTCATAAAGTATGCAGGCCAGGGCAACCATACCCGCCGTCTCGCAGCGCAGGATTCTCCGTCCCAGGCCGATGCTGACCGCGCCGGCTTCCTCCGCCGCCCGGCACTCCTCTTCGCTGAAGCCGCCTTCCGGCCCCACGATCAGAAGCACCTGCAGGCCTGCGGCAGCGCCGGTCTTCTCTATCCAAGGCTTCACTGCATCCCGCAGCTGAAGACCGTGTTCTTTCTCATAGCAGAAATATACCGCATCATACGCCGAAAACGAAGCCAGCAGGTTTTTCCAATGGATCGGATAACCGACCTCGGGCACCCTGTTGCGGTGGCTCTGTTCAGCCGCCTCTTTGGCGATTTTACTCCAGCGGACGATGCGCTTCTCTTCCTTCTTGGCATCGTACTGCACGATGGTTCGCTCCGACAAAAAAGGAACAAATGCCGCCGCACCGATCTCGGTGCATTTCTGGATCACCGTCTCCATCTTGTCTCCTTTAGGGAGGCTCTGGGCAATAGTGACTTTAACCCGCGGCTCCTGGGTCATCGCCAGCATCTCGACGACAGCGGTGGTGACAACCCCCTGGTCGATCGACCGGATTTCCACCAGCGCTTCCCGCTCGCGGCCGTCACTGACGATAAAGGTGTCCCCTTCTTTGCTGCGCATAACCTTGGCGATATGCCGTGCATCCTCACCGGTAATCTCGACGGTATCGCCTTTAAACTGCTCCTGTGATACAAAATATCTCTGCACCTTTATCAACATCCTATTTCCAAAATCACAAACTTCATCATACAACTTTTAGGTTCGCATGACCAGACCCTATTCAACAAGCGAATACGGCCTCGAACGTTCGCGTTCCCGCTCCGATTATATCGACACGCCGAACAATTTCAGGAAGGAGAACACGAACTGGTAGTTGATGCTGTTAGCCCACATATACAGCGGACTGATTGTATACATCTGCAGCACCGGAATGAACAGAATCAGCAGGAAAATAAAGATGGACCACTGCTCAAACTGCTGCAGCTTCATCCGTACCCGCGGCGGAACGATATCTTCGACGATGCGGTATCCGTCCAGCGGCGGAAGCGGGATAAGGTTGAATAAGAACAGGAAAAAGTTCATGAAGCAGAAATAGCGCAAAAACGTCGTGATCGCGAACAGCAGCCTTTCGTTCGTAATCCCGTCCAGCACCCCCGTGGCGATCAGGAGGGCGTAAATGAATGCCCCGATGATACCCAGAACAAAGTTGCTCAGCGGCCCCGCCGCAGACACGACCACGCCCATGAGGCGGGGGTTTTTGAAGTTGTCGCGGTTGACCGGGACCGGTCTGGCCCAGCCAAACCCTGCGATCACCAGCAGCAGGACACCGAGAAAATCGAAGTGAACCGCCGGATTCAGCGTCACCCTGCCCAGCAGTTTGGCTGTAGGATCTCCAAATTTATAGGCAAAATACGCATGCGAAAATTCATGCACCGTAAAGGCAATCACCAGCACGATCAGGACGAACGGAAGCTCTTCCAGCGGAAACCTGAGAATATTGTTCAGAAAATCCATTACGACCTCTTTCTCGCGACAAAGGCTACCCAGTCTTCGTCACGGCAAACGTCCTCGATCTCAAACCCGGAGTCCTTCAGCGCCTGCTGAACGACGTCTTCCTTATTTTTGTAAATGCCTGAGGCGATGTAGACGCCTCCCGGCTCGAGTGCACGGTACACGTCGTCGATAAAGAGCAGAATGATTTCGGCCAAAATGTTGGCGACGATCACTTGGACCGGCAGGGTAACGCCCAGATCTTCGCGCTGATCACCGCTTAACAGGGACAGCAGATCGCTTTCCTTGACCGTAATCTGATGATCCAGCATGCCGTTCAATTGGCTGTTTTCCTTGGCGCTCGACACCGCCACCGGATCCAGGTCCAGTGCAAGCACATGCTTCGCGCCGAGCAGGACGGCCCCAATGGCCAAAATGCCGGAGCCCGTTCCGACGTCGATGACTTCCTCCCCGCCCCGGATGACCTTCTCCAGCGTGCGCAGGCAGAGCGCCGTCGTCGGATGGGTTCCTGTGCCGAACGCCATTCCGGGATCGAGCTCGATGATTTTCTCCGCCTCGCTCACCGGCGTGTAGTCCTCCCAGGTCGGCTTGATCGTCAGCCGCTCCGATACCTTCAGCGGTTTAAAGTAAGCTTTCCAGGCGGTAGCCCAGTCGTCCTCATTCACTGTCTTGAGCTCGTAGCGCAGCTCTCCCGTGTCGATTCCGTACTCATGCAGCTGCCCGATCCGTTCCTTAACCTCGGCAATGATCTGCTCCACAGGGGACTCCTCGGAAAAATACCCTTTGATTTCCGCCTCTCCTTCCGGAATATCGTTGAGAGGCATCTCGTACCATTGCCCGAACGACGTATCCCGTTTCTTGTTCAGGGTTCCCGACTCTTCGATGGATACACCTCCGGCGCCGGCCTCATGCAAAAAATTTGAAATCATTTCCACGGCTTCTTCCGTGGTATGTATTGTAAATTCATGCCATAACATAATTCGTTAAATTCCTCCTCGACCTATGCATAAGTACCATTGTACTATACATCGGCGGCCGAGTACAAAATTTAGGGCTCCCCGCTAACAAAAAAACCGCAGGTCCGCATCGCGCTTCCCCACGGTTTTATGCATTCTTAATCTTCATCCGTCCAGCCGGTATCCATTTTGCGGAGCTGACGCTCGTCAGCCTCCTCGCTGCGGCGGAGCGCTTCCACATCGTCCGCATCGGCCAGAACGCCTGAGAACTCGACATCCTCGTTTTTCATCGACATCAGTTCCTTGATTTTTTCCGTCTTGGTCATGATTTTGCCTTTTTTATCGCGGCTAGCCATCAAGCTCCCATCCTTTCCTTGAACGAACTATTCACCTTTAGAAAATGTTACGGTCCCACTTTCGCGCCTAGACGAAGCCGCCGGCTTCCTCGACGATTCTCCTTGCCTTCTCGAACGATTCTTCCTCGACCACAACGCTCAGAATGATATCCCGGCCGGTCGGCCCTCCCTGTCCGCCGTCGCTCATCCCGCTTGCGGACGGATCGGCTGCGGCCAGAATGGAGACATCCTTATCGCTGTATGTTGTGCCATAAGTCACAGACGTCAGGCTGGGCATCCCACCCGTAAATGGGCCGGTGCTGTACATCGAAGCCCCCGGAAACCGGCTAAAGCGGTCGATGGACAGGTCTACCACCCGCAGGGCGCGCAGCTTTTTGGCTACACCCTCGGCTTCTTCCGGACTTTTAAAATAGGCCAGAATGCTCTTTTCAGACACTTGCATCACCTGCTTTTTATATGGATTAAGCGTTTACGGCTTATCACGTGCGGTTTTAGGCTGTGCAAGCGCGGTCCCTTTTATGCGCAGGAAACAACCGGGCCGGGAACTGGAAACGTCTAGGAGTTTGCATGCAAAAAAGCCCGGCCGCCACGGCCGGACTTTCTAAAAACGATCCATCTTCCAGAAGGTTGTCGGAAGACGTCTTACCTATATATTGCAATTGCGCGGTTACTCCCCGCGGAACGCTTTTTTCATGCGGTCAAAAAAAGACTGCTCCTGCTCATGCGTCTGCTCGCCGTCCAGGGAGGCAAACTGGCGCAGCAGGTCCTTCTGCTCGTCACTGAGCTTGCTAGGCGTAACGACGACGACCTTCACGTGCTGGTCGCCCTGTCCGATGCCGCGCAAACGCGGAACGCCTTTGCCTTTGAGCCGGAAGAACGTACCCGTTTGTGTACCGGCCGGAATTTTCAGCTTGACCTTCTCGGTCAGCGTCGGGATCTCGATCTCGTCGCCAAGCGCCGCCTGGGCAAACGTGAGCGGAACCTCGCAGTAAATATCGTCACCTTCCCGCTCAAAGAAGTCGTGAGGCTTCACGCGGATGACGATGTACAAGTCGCCCGACGGGCCGCCCCGCAGACCGCCTTCCCCTTCGCCGGTCATGCGCAGCTGGGCGCCGTCGTCCACGCCCGCAGGAATGCGCACGTGAATTTTGCGCTGCTTTTTCACTTTGCCGCTGCCGTGGCAGGTCGTACATTTGTCCTTGATGATTTGACCCGTACCGTTACAGTTGGAGCAAGTACGACGGTTGACCATCCGGCCGAACGGGGTGTTCTGAACGACTTCCTGCTGCCCGCTGCCGTGGCAGACGGAACAGGTTTGCGGTTTCGTTCCCGGTTTGGCTCCCGAGCCGTGGCAAGTGTCACAGTTTTCGGTTCTAGGAATGGTAATATCCGATTCCTTGCCGAATACCGCTTCCTTGAACTCGATCGTCATCGTATACTGCAGGTCGTTCCCCCGCTGCGGCGCATTCGGGTCACGGCGTCCCCCGCCTCCGAAGAACATGTCGAAAATATCGCCGATGCCGCCGAAGTCCGCACCCGAGAATCCTCCGCCCATGCCCTGGTTCGGATCGATATGGCCGTACTGGTCGTAGGTCGCGCGCTTCTGCCCGTCGCTGAGCACATCATAGGCTTCCTTGACCTCTTTGAACTTGGCCTCGGCGTCATCCGCCTTGTTCACGTCCGGGTGATACTGCCTGGCCAGCTTCCGGTAAGCTTTTTTGATATCATCATCCGAAGCGTCCTTGCCGACGCCCAGGACTTCATAATAGTCACGCTTTTCAGCCACTCTTCCACCCCCAATATTTCAGTCATGCTCCGGTTCATGGACAAAAGGAAAGCCAAAGCAGCGGGATGCCCCGGCTTTGACTTCCCTATTCCTGAACATAACTTTCTATAGGTTAACCTTGATTTTTGTCCTCGTCAACAACCTCGTAGTCCGCGTCAACGACATTGTCCTTCTTCGCGGAGCCTGCTGCGCCGTCGGCATTGCCTTCGCCGCCTTGAGCCTGCTGTGCTTGAGCAGCCTGCTCATACAGCTTCACGGACAGCTGCTGCACGATTTCGGTCAGCTCTTCGGTAGCGGATTTGATCTGCTCCAGGTCGTCGGAGTCGATGGCCGCTTTGACTTTGTCCTTCGCAGCATTGGCTTTTTCGACTTCGGAAGCGTCGACTTTGTCGCCAAGGTCCT
Organism: Paenibacillus sp. PSB04; assembly: GCF_025809195.1. Classification (NCBI taxonomy): domain Bacteria; kingdom Bacillati; phylum Bacillota; class Bacilli; order Caryophanales; family Paenibacillaceae; genus Paenibacillus; species Paenibacillus sp. PSB04. Next base: position 3,606,212 of record NZ_CP081301.1, on the reverse strand, counting down.
TAATCGTTTTTTCGGTGGAGTACACGAGCTGGTCGGCGTTGTTCTTCGCTTCGATCAGTTCTTTACGCTGACGGTCTTCCTCGGCATGCGCCTCGGCGTCCTTCATCATGCGTTCCACTTCGTCGTCGCTGAGACCGCTCGAAGACGTAATCGTAATCTTCTGCGTTTTGTTCGTTCCTTTATCGGTAGCCGATACGTTCACGATACCGTTGGCGTCGATGTCGAATGTAACTTCGATTTGCGGTACGCCGCGAGGTGCTGGCGGAATGTCGCCCAGGATAAAGCGTCCGAGCGTTTTGTTGCCCGCCGCCATTTGGCGTTCGCCCTGCAGTACGTGGATTTCAACGCTTGGCTGGTTATCCGCATACGTCGAGAAAATTTGCGATTTGCTGGTTGGAATCGTCGTGTTGCGCTCGATCATTTTCGTAAATACGCCGCCTGCGGTTTCGATACCGAGGGAGAGCGGAGTGACGTCGAGAAGCACGACGTCTTTCACGTCGCCTGTCAGCACGCCGGCTTGCACCGCAGCACCGAGGGCAACCACTTCGTCCGGGTTAACGCCTTTATGAGGCTCTTTGCCAGTCAGACGCTTGATCGCTTCCTGTACGGCCGGAATCCGCGTGGAACCGCCGACAAGGACGATCTTGTCGATGTCGCTGGAGCTCATGCCCGCATCGCTGAGCGCTTGACGGGTTGGTCCAAGAGTACGTTCCACCAGGTCGGCAGACAGCTCTTCGAATTTGGCACGGGTCAGGTTAACCTCCAAGTGCTGAGGTACGCCGTCCGCCACCGTAATAAACGGCAGGGAGATCGTCGTCGTCAGAACGCCGGACAATTCCTTTTTCGCTTTTTCCGCAGCGTCTTTCAGACGTTGAACTGCCGCTTTGTCCTTGCTCAGGTCGATGCCTTGGTCTTTCTTAAATTCGCTTACGAGGTAATCGATGATCACTTGGTCGAAGTCGTCGCCGCCGAGGTGGTTGTCCCCGCTCGTCGCTTTAACTTCGAAGAAGCCGTCGCCCAGCTCCAGGATCGAAACGTCAAACGTACCGCCGCCAAGGTCGTATACGAGGATCGTTTGATCTTCCGCTTTTTCCAGACCGTAAGCGAGTGCGGCAGCCGTCGGCTCGTTGACGATCCGCAGCACTTCCAGACCGGCGATTTTACCGGCGTCTTTGGTCGCTTGGCGCTGGCTGTCATTAAAGTATGCCGGAACCGTAATAACCGCTTGGGTTACCGGTTGGCCCAAATAAGCCTCGGCATCGGATTTCAGCTTTTGCAGAATCATTGCGGAAATTTCTTGAGGCGTAAACTCTTTGCCGTCAATCGTTTCCTTATGGTTTGTACCCATGTGGCGTTTGATCGAAATAATTGTACGGTCAGGGTTCGTAATGGACTGGCGCTTTGCCGTTTCGCCGACGATGCGCTCGCCGTCTTTCTTGAAGCCGACAACCGAAGGGGTCGTACGCGCACCTTCCGGATTCGGGATAACGACAGCCTCGCCGCCTTCCATGACGGCTACGCAGGAGTTAGTCGTACCAAGGTCAATACCGATAACTTTACTCATGTATGGTTTCCTCCTCTGGGATATAAGAAATGGTGGATCAATACTTATATGTTAAACAGCAGGGATTTACATGCTGACTTTAACCATGGCTGGACGAAGCACTTTGTCTTTCAGCATATAGCCTTTTTGCACTTCCTCAACGACGATGCCTTCCTCGTATTCATCGCTTTCCACCTGCATGATGGCTTGATGATATTCCGGATTAAACGGCTCGCCGACGGTAACCATAGCCTGCAGCCCTTCCGCTTGAAGCACGCCTTCCAATTGGCGGAAAATCATGCTTACGCCTTTCGTAAAGGACTCTATTTCGCTGCCTTCGCCGGCAGCGGCGAGAGCCCGTTCGAAATTATCCACGACAGGCAGCAGCTCGGTCACGAGTTTAGTGGATGCATACTTGGCCAGGTCCTCTTTTTCCTTCTGGGTCCGTTTGCGGAAATTGTCGAAGTCGGCCTGCGTACGGATGGCACGCTGCTGATAATCGTCAGCCAGCCCCTGCAGACGCTCCACTTCGCTCTTCAGAGCAGCAGCGTCCAATGCTTCATTCTCCGCAGCCGTCCCTTCAGAAGCATCCTCCGAAGCTGTCTCACCAGCTTGGCTAGTCTCCGCCTCGGCTGTATGTTCATTCACTTCTTCATTGGTTTGTTGGTTCAATTCGTTTTCACTGTCTTGAAATGGTTGATTTTCGTTCAAGATGTCTTCACCTCCTTGGTAAACTGATCATGCTTTTGTTCATCGGTTCATGCGGTCCGAAGAACTCAATCTTCATCCTGACCGCCATAGCCTCTCATTTTGATGACATTATGAATGCGGAGCACGGCAGCCGCCACCTCACCCGCGGCCTCCAGCCCATGAATCTTCACCAGGGCCGGATCGACGATCCCCCGCTCCTCATAGCGAATGACGAGCCCGGTATCGCAGTCGATGCCCATGGAGTCGGAGTCTTCCGCAAGCTGGGCGGCACGCGCCTCTTCCATCTTCTCCAGCGGGTTGTAGCCGGCGTTCAGCAAAATCTGTGCCATGGGCTTGCGCAGTGCCGCTGCCACGGCGGCAATGCCGAAGGCTTCCATGCCCTTCACCGCCTCCCGCTGATGCTCCAGCTCGTAGGAGACGGCCAGCTCGGCCGTACCTCCGCCCGGAAGCACCCCGCCGGAAACGGCGGCTTGTACAGCCGAGGCCGCATCCGCGGCAATCCGGGCGGATTCCCCGACGACTTCCGCGGTGCTCGCCCCGACGATCAGCGTGACAAACGGCTCGCGCCCCTGCCCCCCGCTGCTGACCCGCACGCGTTCCAGCCTTTCGTCATAAGCCACATAGGGGGAATTCCCCAGAAGCTTGGCAAGCGAATCGCGCTCCTTATGTAAGGCGGTGCGCCGCATGGGCACCGCCCCTGTCATCTCGCTGACGCGCAGCAGGTCGCTGCGGCTCACGCGCGGCACCACCATGATGCCGTGGTCCATGCAGAACTGCTCGGCATCGGGATGGATTCCCCGTTCCAGCAGAACAAGCCCCACCCCGAGGTCGGCCAGCACGTGAAGCTCGCTGCTGAAGCGGTCGCGCAGCTCCATGTACCGGGCAAAGCCGGCTTCCGTCGTCAAAACCTCTTCATCCAGCGTCTCCGGCTCGAGCGCGTCGTGCAGGACGAGAATCTTCGTGCTCTTCAGCACGGGTCTATCATGCGAATGAAGCGGCTTCTGCTTCAAAAGAATGCCTTCATATACTTCATTATCGCCTTTCTCATGGGCGGTAACCGCATCGGCTAGCAAATAGCCGGGTTCCCTCAGCTTCCGGGTCCCCACCTTCGAAGCGGCTTCCATGACAAGGCGGACGATATCCTCGCGCTCGCGTCCGGCGACATAAGCCGCCTTGGCAAGCAGCGGATCGTCCAGCCCTTCGATAACGCGGGTCCGGCGCCGCAGCGCTTCCACCGCCATGCGAATGCCCTGCTGCATGCCGGCGACCACTTTGGAAGCAGGGACACCTCTGACGATTTGCGCAACGCCTTCCTGCACCAGCGCTCCCGCGAGCACCGTTGCCGTCGTCGTTCCGTCGCCGACCTGCTTCTGCTGGCTGCGGGCCACCTGGATCAGCAATCTGGCGGCGGGATGCGTTACGTCCATTTTGTCGAGGATCGTCACGCCGTCATTGGTAATAATGACTTCCCCGCGGGAGCCGACCAGCATGACGTCCAGCCCCTTGGGGCCGAGCGTCCCTTCCACCGCAGAGGTGATGGCACGGACCGCATTGCTGTTGTTAAGCAGGGCTGCGTAGCGTTCTTCACCCTCGCGAACCGGCTGCTGGCCTTGACTCATCCGTCCTCTCCCCCTTATTTATACCAGTGTGACAGCATGGCCGTCAGATCCTTGGACAATATGTTCAAAATGCTCATGACCCTTGCGTATTCCATCCGCGTCGGGCCCAAAATGCCGATGGTGCCAAGCGCTTCCCCTTCAAGCGAGTAAGTCGCCGTGATCAGGCTGCAGTTGGCAAACGCCTCATGGTCGTTCTCCGTGCCGATCCGCACCTGAATGCCGCCCCCATCCTGGGGCGCCATCATCTTCGTAAGCGTCGGCGTCTCTTCGAGCAGGTCCAGGATCGTCTTCACTTTATCGACATCCTTGAACTCCGGCTGGGTCAGCATGTTTGTCGTTCCGCTCAAATACAGGCGCTGATGGTCGGCCTCACCGTCCAGGAATATGTTGTCCAGCACCTTCATGATTTCTTCATAGTTGGAAATATGGCGCTCCATCTCCTGGCCGAGTTCTGTATATAATCTTGTCTTCAGCTTATATATAGGTACATTCATCAGCTTGCTGTTCAGCAGGTTGACGACTTTCTCGATCTCGGAGACCGGCACATCCAGCGGAAGCTGAACCGTCTTGTTCTCCACCTGTCCCGTGCTCGTCACGATAATCGCGACGGCGGTTTCCTCGTTAAGCGGAAGCAGCTGAAAATGCCGCAGTGAAGTATGAAAAACTTCCGGTCCAAGCAGGATGGAAGTGTAATTCGTCATATGGGATAGTATCATGGCTGCATGCTGGATCACCTGCTCCATCGCGCTGAGCTTCTCGGCAAAAAACTTGCGGAGCAGCCGGATTTCCCCCGGAGGCGCCGAATAGGCCGGATCCAGATGATCGACATAATACCGGTAACCTTTATGAGATGGAATGCGGCCGGCCGAAGTATGGGGCTGTTCCAAAAAGCCCAGCTCTTCCAGATCAGCCATTTCGTTGCGGATTGTCGCCGGACTGTAGCCGACATCGCCTCGTTTCGAAATGCTGCGGGAGCCTACGGGTTCAGCGGAGCGAATATAGTCGTCCACAATGGCATTCAGTATCATTCTTTGACGTTCGGTAAGCATACCATTCCCCCCTTTGGTGACCTTTATTTCGAGCATCGTTAGCACTCTAAAGAGATGAGTGCTAACCGTTAATACAAAAATACCAAACTGACATGAGCATTGTCAAGTCAGTTCAGCATCTTAAGAACAGCTATTTCATCGCATGCATGCTGCTTGGCGCAGTTCACGCAATCGGTCCAAACCTTCTCGGGAAAAATCTCTTTTTCCACAACCGAAAATCCGTTTTTCAGAAAAAACGATACTTCGTACGTCAGGGCCATAATTTTAGGAATGCCTTGTCTTCTCGCCTCTTCCGTGAGCTTGCTCACCAGTTTGGAGCCGATTCCCATCCCCTTGTGCCCTTCCGCAATTCCCAGGGAGCGGATCTCCACCAGGTCTGCGCCCAGCTGGCAGAGTGAGCCGCAGCCGATCACTTTCCCGTCCGCCTCGGCCACGACAAACTGGTCCAGCTGCTTCTCAAGCACTTTGCGAGAGCGCGGCAGCATGATCCCCTTCTGTGCATAACCATCGATCATTTCGAAAAGCGGCTCTACGTCCTCTGGCACCGCTTTACGGCAAATAACTACCGCCGGCATCGCCATTCCCCCTCACACGTGCTGTCAATGATATGAATAAATATACAACAACACGCATAGAAGTTCAAGCGGTTATTTTGCGGTGAGCGAGCCTATAAATTCGCCGAAAACGTCGTTGCCGAACAGGATTCCCCGTTCGCTGAGGCGGTACCCGTCGCCCGTCTCCTCGAGCAGCCCCGCATTCAGCATTTTATGCAGCGGTTTGGCAAACATGTCTTCCATCGATACGCCGAACTGCTCTTCGAAATGCGTCCGGGACACTCCTTTCAAGACACGCAGGCCGACCATGAGGAAATCCTCCATCGCCTCTTCCCGGGGCACCTCGAAGCTCTCCATTCTCGGCAGTCCCTCTTTGGTCGCTTCCGTATACGGATTAACCCCTTTGATATTCATATGGCGCATGCCGCCGACATACCCGTGGGCACCCGCGCCAAGGCCGTAATAATCTTCGTTCAGCCAGTAGGCCATATTGTGGCGGCTGTGGAATCCGGGCTTCGCAAAGTTGCTGATTTCGTACTGCTCGTAACCCGCTTCCTTCATTTTCTCCATCAGCAGCAAATACATCTTCAGCTCGTCGTCCTCATTGGGCAGCGGCAGTTGATTCTTCTGGTACATCGTATGGAAGAGGGTGTTCTCCTCAACCTTCAGGCTGTAGATCGAATAGTGCGGCAGATTCAGCGCAAGCGCCTTGCTCACGCTCTCTGCCAGCATGTCCACCGTCTGGTTCGGCAGGCCGAACATCAGGTCGATCGACATATTGTCAAAGCCGGCTTTGCGCGCATTCTCCAGGCTCTGGTACACATCATCCGTATCATGGATACGCCCGATGCCGCTCAGCAGCTCGTTCTGAAACGCCTGTACGCCGAAGCTTACGCGGTTAACGCCGCCCGCTCTCATCACAGCCAGCTTCTCGAGGTCAGTTGTCCCCGGATTGGCCTCCATCGAAAATTCAATATCTTCCGACCAGTCCGGAAAATACGTCTTGACCGTCTTCAGGAAATACTCCATTTCGTCCGGCTTCAGCACGGTCGGGGTTCCCCCGCCGACGAAAATGCTCGTTATTTTACCGGGAGGAACCTCTTTGACGGTTCGTTCCATTTCCCGCTCCAGCCCCTGCAAATATTCCATCACCGGCTGGTTCTTCAGCACATAGGAATTGAAATCGCAGTAAAAGCATTTATTCGTGCAAAAGGGAATGTGCAGATAAACCGCTTGGGGTTTACGGTTCCCCTGATACTTAACTCTTGGCGTCCCTTGCGGATTCAACATCGCCATCGCAAATTCCCTCCTTATATTTAGAAAGGGAAAGCCGCAGCGGCTCTCCCGTGGAATGGTCCAATGTACTCTATAAGCTTGGTAAAAACTGACTAGTTGTCGTCGATTTTCAGGACAGCCATAAAGGCTTCCTGCGGCACTTCGACGCTGCCGACCTGCTTCATGCGCTTCTTGCCTTCCTTCTGCTTCTCGAGAAGCTTCCGCTTCCGCGAAATATCGCCGCCGTAACACTTGGCGAGGACGTTCTTGCGCATCGCCTTGACCGTCTCGCGGGCGACGACCTTCGTCCCGACCGAAGCCTGGATCGGCACCTCGAACATTTGCCGCGGAATGAGCTCGCGCAGCTTCTCGCAGATGCCGCGTCCACGGTGGTATGCGCGGTCGCGGTGCACGATGAAGGAGAGTGCGTCGACCTGCTCCCCGTTCAGCAGGATGTCCATCTTCACGAGGTTGGAGCGGCGGTAGCCGGACAGCTCGTAATCAAAGGAAGCATAGCCCTTCGTGCCGGACTTCAGCTGATCGAAGAAGTCGTACACGATTTCGGACAGCGGGATTTCGTACGTGATCGTAACCCGGGTCGTATCCAGGTATTCCATATTGACGAATTCGCCGCGTTTGCTCTGGCACAGCTCCATGATGGTGCCCACATAATCGTTAGGCACGATGATCGCCGCCTTGACGTACGGCTCCTCGACGTATTCGATTTTCCCGATTTCCGGATAGTTGGACGGGTTGTCGATTTCGATCGTGTCGCCGTTCGTCAGCGTAATGCGGTAAATAACGCTCGGCGCCGTCGTAATGAGCGGGATATTGAATTCGCGTTCGATCCGCTCCTGGATAATCTCCATATGAAGCAGCCCGAGGAAGCCGCAGCGGAAGCCGAAGCCGAGCGCGCTCGACGTCTCCGGCTCGAAGCTCAGCGAAGCGTCGTTCAGCTGCAGCTTCTCCAGCGCCTCGCGCAGGTCATTGTAATCGGACGTCTCGATCGGGTACAAACCGCAGTATACCATCGGGTTGATTTTGCGGTAGCCGGGCAGCGCCTCGGGTGTCGGATTTTTGGCATCAGTGACCGTATCGCCGACCCGGGTATCTCCCACGTGCTTAATGCCCGCTACGATAAAGCCGACATCGCCGACCCTAAGCTCGTCCACGATCGTCATCCGCGGTTTAAACGCGCCGACTTCGATGACCTCGAACGTCTTGTTCGTAGCCATCATCTTGATTTTCGAGCCCGCTTTGATGCTGCCGTCAATGACGCGCACATACACGATAACGCCTTTGTAAGGATCATAATGCGAGTCAAAAATGAGCGCCTTCAGCGGCTGATCCGGATCACCGTTTGGCGGCGGTACCTGCTGGACGATCTGCTCCAAAATTTCCTTGATACCGATGCCGGCCTTCGCCGAGGCGAGAACGGCATCGCTTGCGTCCAGACCGATAACATCTTCAATTTCCTGCTTCACGCGGTCCGGATCGGCGCTCGGCAGGTCGATTTTGTTAATGACCGGAAGAATCTCCAGGTTGTTATCCAGTGCCAAATAGACGTTGGCCAGCGTCTGCGCTTCGATTCCCTGGGCGGCGTCCACCACCAGCAGCGCGCCTTCGCAGGCGGCCAGGCTTCGGGAAACTTCATACGTAAAGTCGACGTGTCCGGGAGTATCGATCAGGTTCAGCAAATATTCCTCGCCGTCATCGGCGCGATAAGTCAGGTGAACGGCCTGAAGCTTGATGGTAATCCCGCGCTCGCGTTCGAGATCCATCTGGTCCAGCACCTGATCCTGCATCTCGCGCGAGGTGAGGGCGCCCGTATATTCAAGAATACGGTCCGCAAGCGTCGACTTGCCATGGTCTATATGGGCGATAATGGAGAAATTTCGAATGTTCTTTTGCCTTGCTTGTACGTCTGTCATGCCTTACCCCCAAAAACAGCCTGATGTGTAATCAATTCATTATAACAGTTGGAGGAAAGGCCAGCAATCCCACCTGCCGCATTATTCCGTCACGTTGCTGAAGAGGGAGACGACGAGGCGGATTCCCTTTTGGGACAGCTCCTGCAGCAGGCCTGCCGTCTTATCCGCCAGCACGTCGACCGTCGGCGTGCCGCCCTGGTCCACCAGCAGCTGCTCGGGAGTCTTCTCATGCCAGTCCTGGACCTCGACCTGTTCCTGCTGCGGCTGCTCGTCCGCCGCCTTGAACCGGTTCGAGCTTTGGCGCGGCTGGGACGGATGTTGTTGCTGCTGCGAAGAAGCTCCCTGCTGCGGCCCGGCCTGCACGGCGGCAGCCGCCGTCTGCGCCTGCGGCGCGGGCGCCGGAGCATCCGGACTGGCCAGCTGCATGCCGACCAGTACGCCGATGCCTGCCCAAATTCCAAGCACGCACACTTTTTTAGCCCATTTTGACATGATCATACCTCCCTTGGCTCACTGCTTTCTCAGCTTTTATTATCTTTCTTGGCGGGAACCGTTTGATCGGTGCTTGCCTTTTCCGCCTTTTGATCCGCGTAATAGACGTCCGCGATCGTCTGTGCCAATACTTCCGACGTCCGCTTCAGCTCCGCATCGGTGCTGTCGATCCCGCCGACCTCGATCAAAATGCTGTTCTCCGACAGCGATTGGTTATATTCCCCGTTGCCCATGGAGGAATCTTTCCCCCAAATGCCGCGGGACAATCCGGGATAGGCTTTTTCCAGCCGTTCATGGATGGAATTGGCGAAGGCTTCGTTTTTGCGCCAGTTTTTGTTGCCGTGCCCGATGATGAAGAAGACCTGTGCGTAGCTTTTGCCGTTAATGTCTTTCGTCGTCCGGCTGTGCCCTTGAGAATCCCGGTGAATGTCGATCAGGTATTTCATGCCGCTGTTCTGGCTCATCGCAGCCTTCACCGTCTCACGGGAATATTTATAGGAAAAGTTATAGTTATAGTCGGCCACCGTCGTCATGTAATCCTGCTCCGAATGGGCGGTGCCGATGCCGAGCTGCTCCAGCTTCTTCGCCACATAGCTTCCGACCAGCATAACGTTTTGCGACGGAGACGTAGAGCTGGGGTTGTCGCTGGTTTTACCCAGCAGCGGGTTGTATGCTTCTCTCGGATGAGAGTGATAGATCAGGATCGATTTGTTTTTGGAGTTCACCGCCGAAGATTGTCCCGTACCTCCATTGTCCTTGGAAGGCGTTCCTTCTCCGGCACCTTTCTTGCCGCCGGCGTCCGGTACCTGACCGGACGGCGCATCCTGCTGCTTGTCTGTGCCCTTGCCGGAGTCGGTGATCTTTCCGGGATCGGTTCCGGCCTGACCCGCACCGTTCTTCTGAGGATCGGCTGAAGCGTTATCGCTTTGTCCGGCCGTATCCGTTTGTCCCGCCGTTTCCGCAGGCGGATTATAATCTTCGGGAGGAACGACGTTGTCATTGCCTGCCGAATGCCTCAGCAGCACCGGATCGTTCGCCCCCATGCCCGGCATTTCCCGGGCCAGCAGGCTTTTCGGATCCTTAGGGTTGACGCTGGTCAGCATCTGGAATACGAATGTCGTCATGTTTTCCCCGGAGAAAGTCGAGTTCCCTTTTTCTTTATTCAGGTGGGGCAGTTCCATGCCTAACATATCAATGAAGAAATTGCTTGATACGGAGCCGGCGAATCCTTTCATAGAAGAAACCGGAGAATCGTTGATTTTCTGCTCGGCCATCCCTCCCAATCCCAGAAGTAAGAAAAACAGCAGCGATCCGACCACCAGCAGCACAAAGGTACGTCCCATAGACAGAAAATACAGCAGTCTGGCTCTCCATTTGCCGATATTCCAAAGCTGAAAACCATTCCTCTTCATTCTGTTGTCCTCCTGAAATCTCTTATACTTCAACTCTATGAGCCGGAGAGATTCGATAGAACCAAAAAAAGAAAGCCCGATAGATTCGGGCTCCCTCATTTATGATAGAAGAGAGAGAGGAGGAGCTGCACCTCCTAGTGCGTGTAGGCTCCCGTGTTTCCGGGGTCTACCGCGTCATGCAGGGCGGCGTTCAAACCGCTCGCGACAATATTGGCGATATCTTCGATAAATTCGTCAATCTCTTTCGGCGTGACGATCAGATCGTGGCCGAGCGGTTCGAGCACTTCCTTGACCAGAGCGAGGCGCTCCTGCTCGTTGATATCGTCCAGCATCCCCATAATTTGCCGGGTCTGGTTCGTCTCCTGGCCGAAATGATTCTTCATCATTTCCATGACATTGTTCACAATCGTCGAAGCGTAGCATACAGTCGGCACGCCGATGGCAACGACCGGAACGCCAAGCACTTCCTTGGTGAGGCCGCGGCGCTTGTTGCCGATGCCAGAGCCGGGATGGATGCCGATGTCGGCGATCTGGATCGTCGTGTTGACGCGCTCCAGCGATTTGGATGCCAGCGCGTCGATCGCGATGATCAGGTCCGGCTTCGTCCGTTCCACGATCCCCTGCACGATCTCACTGGACTCGATCCCCGTCAGTCCAAGCACCCCCGGAGCGATGGCGCTGATTTCCCGGTATCCCGGGGCCACCTGGTCCGGCATCAGCTGAAAATACTGCCGGGTGACGAGAACGTTCTCCACCACAAGCGGTCCCAGCGAATCGGGCGTCACATTCCAGTTGCCAAGCCCGACGATCAGAACCGTCTGTTTCTTCTGAATCCCGATCAGCGCCAGGAAATCCTCAAACTCGCGCGCGAAGGCCTCAGCTACCTGCTCCTGCAGCTTCGTGTCCCCGTTGCGGAGTCCGGGAACCTCCAAGGTAATATAATGCCCTTTGACGCGGCCGATGGCCTGGGAACCGGCCTCATTCAGCACGTTAAGGCGGGTAATCTTGATGCCGTCCTTCTCCGTAATCTCTTCATCGACCCCCGGGATCGGTCCGGCATGGCCCGCCATTTCCCTGGCGTCGACCGCCAGGTCGGTCCGCACGGAATAGCGCTGCAAATCCAACTCCATATACATCTGCCTCCTTTGGCTTGTTATGGATAGTTTGCGGGAGCGGCGGCCAGTTTATGCACAACCTTTTTACACCGGACACCGTTCATACGACGCCGATCCATGTGCCTCTTAAAATCCAAACCTTTGGAACGCGATGATAGTATTGCTTTTTAGAGTACCCCATGCTAAACTATTTTAAGTTGTGAATCATTTCGAGCTATTCGAATGCCTTACAGGAGGTGAATGCAATGCCAAACATTAAATCCGCCGTTAAACGCGTGAAAACAAGCGACAAACGCCGTGCGCTTAATGCTTCCCAAAAATCCGCGCTTCGTACAGCTGTGAAGGCTGCCGATTCTGCGCTGACGAATAATGAAGTCGAAGCTGCTAAAGCTGCTGTTCAAGCTGCATCCCAAAAACTGGACAAAGCCGTAACTAAAGGCCTGATCCACAAGAACGCAGCCAGCCGCAAGAAGTCCCGCCTGGCGAAAAAACTTAACGCTCTCAGTGCACAAGCCTAAGGGAGCGCTATCCATACGATGAAATGGAAAAGTCCTGAGCAGCTCCCAAGCTGATCAGGACTTTTAAATTTTCTTTCGAAACGCGTACAGAGCTGACAACGCCATAGCGGCGCGCCTTTTGCTCTTTTATATAGCACGGACAGCCATGTTCGAAGCAGCCTCATGAAGCAAGTGGACAACCCATGTGCTGTATACTAGGTTTAACAGGAGATGACGTCTATGGAAAGCTGGAAGAAAAATCTATGGGTTTTATGGTTCGGCTCGCTGATCGTGTCCTCAAGCTTCTCGATGGTGGTACCCTTTCTTCCCTTGTTTCTGATTGAAATCGGTGTCACCAAAAACATTGAGATGTGGTCCGGTCTGCTGTTCAGCGCAGCGTTTTTTGCGGGAGCGCTTTCATCTCCGTTCTGGGGATCCGTCGGCGACAAATACGGCCGCAAGCCGATGATCATCCGCGCAGGTTTTGTGCTGTGCATCATTTATTTGCTGACGGCGTTTGTCACGCATCCGGTGCAGCTGCTCATCCTGCGTATTTTGCAGGGGCTTCTCTCCGGGTTTATTCCCGGGGCCATTGCAATTGTCGGTACCAACACCCCGGAGAAAAGGGTGGGTTACGCGCTGTCCACCATGTCCACGGCCACGGCTACGGGAAGCATCATGGGGCCCCTCCTCGGCGGCGTGCTCTCCAAGGTGTTCGACAACCGGCTGGCCTTCGGCAGTGCGGGCGTGCTGTGCTTTCTGGCCACGCTGCTCGTTATCTTTTATGTCAAAGAGGAAAAATTCGTTCCGAGCAAAGGCAAACTTTCGGTGTTTAACACGCTGAAGCAGGCAGCCGTCAACAAAATGTTGATGATTGTCCTGGTGCTCACCATGGTGACACAGTTCTCGGTCATGACCATCGAGCCGGTGCTCTCCCTCTATATTGTGGAGATCGGCCACTCGGCATCGGATGCGTCCATCCTGGCGGGCTTCATCTTCTCGCTCGTCGGAATCGCCAGCATCATCTTCGCCCCGCGCTGGGGCAAGCTGGCCGACAAGGTCGGGTTCCAGAAAATACTGATGATCGGCTTGTTCGCCGGGGGCATAGGTTCGCTGCTTCAGATCCCGTTTCATAACATTTGGGCGTTCTCGGTCGTCCGCTTCCTGTACGGCTGCTTCTTCTGCGCCGTATTCCCGGCGCTGAACGGGCTTGTCGTCCGGTCTACGCCGAGCGATTTCCGCGGAAGGGCCTTCAGCCTCAACCAGACCGCGAACCAGCTCGGCGGCATGCTGGGACCGCTTGCGGGCGGCGCGATCAGCGGCGTGTTCAGCATTCATACCGTGTTCCTCATTACAGGGTTATTCCTGCTGCTGACGATGGGCCTCGCCTACTGGTCCCAGCGTTTCGGGAGCTTGTCCGCTCAGCAGGCCTCGACTAAAGCGATTGACGGCTAGAACCGTTTTGTGTCTCGTATAAGATTGATCCGAGTCATAAACTAATCGAAATAGCCCCCTCTGCCGTTCTTCCGGTTTGGGGGCTGTTTGCCGTCAAGAACACGTAAGCTAAAACAGCCCTAAGCAGCCGGCCGGCGCTCACGCCGTTGTCGTATATTCCGTGCCGTCCGGAGCGGGTTCGCCTTCGTGGATCACCAGCCCGATCCCCGCCTGGCCGAACAAATGCACCGCGTCTTCATAGCCGCGCTCAATATGCTCGATGCCCGTGATTCGCGTTGCCTGCTCCGACTGCAGGCCGGCCATGATCAGGCAGGTTCCCGCCCGGACATCGGTCGCATGGGCGTAGCCGCCGTGCAGCGGTCTGCCGCCTTTAATGATGGCATAGCCGTTCTTCGCCTGGATATCGGCGCCAAGCCGGTTTAATTGGGCAACATGACTGAAACGGTACGGGTACACCTTTTCCCTAACGGCACTGTAGCCCGGCGCCTTCAGGAGCAGGCTCGTAATCGGCTGCTGCATGTCGGAGTTGAACACGGGATACATGCCCGTCCGTACCAGCGTCGGTTTGATATTCCCCTGGCTGCTGGCGATAATGTAATCGTCTCCGCTTTCAAATTCAATGCCGATTTCGCTCAGCTTGGCCATGATGGACCGCACATGCTCGGGAATGACCTGCTTCAGGGTCAGCGTGCCGCCCGTAATGCCCACCGTCATCATAAACGCCCCCGCAATGAGACGATCGGGGATCACCCGATACCGGCATCCTGTCAGAGACTTTACGCCGCGTATACGGATCGTGTCCGTACCGGCTCCGGTGATGTCGGCTCCCATCCGGTTCAGCAGCTGGCAGACGTCCACCACTTCCGGATCCGTCGCGCAGTTGTGCAGATGGGTGATTCCGGCCGCCAGCGAAGCGAGCAGCACCGCATTGATCGTTGCGCCGGATGTCAGCAGATCGAAGCAAAAGTCGGTGCCCGTGAGCTTTTCCGCCGATACCGTGTACTGTTTCTCTTCCAGGGTCACGTCCGCCCCGAACGCCTTGAATATTTTCATATGCTGGTCAATGGGCCGCTCCACGAAATTATCACCCCCCGGATAACCGAGCGTCACCCGCTTGTACTTACTAAGAAGCCCCCCGATCAGATAATAGGAAGCGCGGAACGAAGACGTCAGCGCCTGATCGAGGACGGATGAATGAATCCGGGTTGAATCCACAACAAAATGGCCGTCATCATTTTTGCTCACCTGCAGGCCGATGCGGCTACCAATTTCTCCAATGGCGCGGATATCGTTAATATCCGGTATGCCCTCCAGTATTGTCGGTGTGTCTCCAAGAACGGCAGCGGCGATGAGGGCGAGGGAACTATTCTTGGACCCTGGAATGATCACGCTCCCGTCGAGCGGGCCTCTCTGCTTCACTTCTAACCAGCGCATGCGAACTCCACCATTTCTATATAGTTTTTGGTCTGGAACAATCATAAGGTAGAATATGCTGCACACTTGCCGGAGGACAATCTGAATTAGAGAAATAGCCTCGCACCCCGGTTAAGGCACAGCAACATGCCTCCTTTCCCTCTGACCTGATGGAATCAATGATAGAATAAAAAACACCGCCCTTACGCTCCAAAGCGCAAAAACGGTGCCTCCTTCACATCGATTCAATTGTTCCGCTACCCCGCCAGTCTGAGCAGGAACAGCTCCAAACCGAGCACTTTATCAATAGCCCCGGTCTTCATCTGGTAATCGAGATCTCCGAGCCTGCTGAGGATCGCCTTCAGCTGGTTCGGCTGAAACTTGCGCGCCTGCTCCCCGGCAATCTTGACCGCATAAGGATGCAGCCCCAGCTGGGAAGCAATTTGCTGCTGCGAAAAGCTTTGGCCGCCGAGGTCCTTCACCTGCAAAATAATGCGGAATTGGCGGGCGATCAGCGCGGCGATTTTGATCGGCTCCTCCTTCTGCTTCAGCAGCTCATAGAAGATGCCCAGCGCCTGATCCAGCCGCAGATTGGCGATCTCCTCAACGAGGGCAAATACGTTCTGCTCCGTGCTCCGCGCCACCAGCCGGTCCACGATGTCCGTCGTCACGGTGCCGCCGCTGCCGGCATACAGGCACAGCTTGTCCACTTCGGCTGCAAGCGTCTGCAGCTGTGTGCCCGCGTTGCGGACCAGCATCTCCGCCGCCCCCGGGGCGAAGCTGCATTCGCGCTGCTTGGCCTTCTTCTCGATCCAGCGCAGCAGCTCGTCGCTGCCCATCGGCATAAAGGAAAGCACCGTGCCGGCGCTTTTAACGGCCTTAACGACCTTTTTGCGCTCGTCCAGCTTCTCGTTGTTCACCAGGAAGATCAGCACGCTGTATTCCGCCGGATTACCTATGTACTCAAGCAGCGATTCCATGCGGTGTTCGACTTTGCCTGAATCCTTTCCTGCGGTAAATACGGCTGCATCCCGAACGAAAATAAGCTTTCGCTGCACCATAAAAGGAATCATCTCCGCCTCTTCCACGACTTCCTGGATCGGGGTGTCGGCCAGATCATAGTGTACGATCGCAAAATCCCGCTCCTCCTTCTGCAGCAGCTGGTCCTCCATCAGTGAGGTAAATTCATTCATCTGGTATTTCTCGGTTCCGTACAGGAGGTAGACCGGCGATACATCACCCTGTCTGATCGCTTTCACCGCCGCCTTTACATCCATTGTTGCTCCCCCTTCTCTCTATCCATGCCCATTGATATCTGCTAATCCCGTTCCGCAAGGTACATCATTCCGATGCCCCGTCCATCCGGCCAAAAAAAGCGCTACATCCATTTTACCAAAAACGGCGGGGAAGAAAAACAGGCCTCCCCCGTCAGGCCGAATTACGGTGAACGCGCAACAACAAAAGGACCCCTGCTGTTCGCATAAGGTCCCTTTGTTCCAGCACATCTATTATAAACACCGGCGTGAAAAGCTCTAGAAACTTAACCGCCGGTGGTCATACGACGTTTTGGATCCTGCGTAATATAACCTATTCCGTATCTCTATCATGTGTGCATCATGAGCAGCACATTTTTTTATGCTTTGTCATCAGGCGGCTTACGGTGTGGAGCCGTCCTGTTTGCCCACCTGATACGTCTGGCTTACCGTCGAGCCGCTGGCATCCGTGGTCTGGTACGTAAACACGGTGCTGTCGGCAGACCACACGCCCGATACCCACGTTCCCGGCAGATCAAGGGAACTTACCTGCTTGGAGCTTCCGTCCGAAGTTACGCTGTAGATGACCAGCTTTTTGTTTTCGACAGAGGCCGCATACTGACCGTCAGGAGAATAGAACTTGTTCGAATCTTCCTTAGGTTTGATGGCCATAATGCCCATTTGTCCCGACGTGTCGCCTTCTTGAGATCCGTTAACCTCAGGGGCGGTGCTATCGGCCGCTTGACCACCGTCTCCATTCGGAGGAACGATATCCTTCTGAACCCCATCCCCTTTCGGAGGCGGGCTCTCCGTGTCGGTTGGAGCGCTAAGCGTCGCCTGGCCTCCATCCCCTTCCTGGTTGCCGGTGCTGTTGTCAGCCGACTCGGTGGACCCGGCTTTGCTGGCATTGTCTTGGCTGCCAGCGTCCGCTTTCCGGCTAGCCTCCTGATCCTGAGACGGAGTGTTGGACGAGTCCTGATGCTGCGCATAGGTCTGGGCCTCCTGGCCGGTGGCCTTGTCGCTAGACGCTGTGTCGCTGCCGGCCTCTTGGCTCTCGCTGAGCTGCGAAGGATCCGATGATGCCGGCGTTTTCTCTTCTGAAGGATCCTGTGCGGGCTCGGAAGAACCCGTATTTTGTTCGACAACATTGCTCTTGGATTGTTCTGCGCCTGAGGTCGCCGCCGCGTCCATGCCGCTTGCCTCCTTGGAGGCTGCCGTATTAACAGGCGGCTCTTCCGCCGTAGATAGTTGCTTCGGATTATAATTCAGCACCGCCACCCCAAGAATGACTACAGCCGCAGCGCCTCCGAGCGCTGTACGTCCAGCTACCGTATTCCAGAACTTGCCCTTGCGGGCCGGACGGGACGGAACAGGTACCATTTCGGCAGGTGCCGGCATTTCTTCGAGCGATGCGCTCTTCTCGTGGCGCGCCTGATCGATCGCATCCAGCTGAGGCATGATGGCATCGACGAGACTGAACTTAGGCGTTACTTTTGGCAAATCTTCGAGGTCTCTGGACAACGATTTCAGCAGCCGAAAGGTATCCGCACACTCAGGACATGTCTTCAAATGTTCATAGAGTTTGACGGTTTCCTCTTCGTCCAAGTCGTAATCCAAGTAACGGTGCATCCACTCCACCACCTCTGGACACTTCATCCTGATACACCACCTTTCTGATGCTCTTGGAGCATGTTCTGCAGCTGCTGTCTGGCCCTGAATAAATAGGATTTCACCGTATTCAGCGGCAGGTTGAGACAGTCAGCGATTTCATTGTAGGAGAAATCCTGCAAATATCTAAGGACGATCACAGTCCGGTGATGATCCGGCAGTTGATTGATGGCCTCCTGGATGTCCTGGGCCAAATAAGAGGATAAAACCTCTTTCTCAACATTCTGTTTGTCCTGAAAAACGAGCTCATGTTCGTCGATCGAAACCGTAGGCTTCGTCCGCCGGAACTTGTCGATACAAATGTTCGTGACGATCCGCTGTATCCACGTTTTAAACTGTGCCTTCTCTTCATAGGAATCGATTTTGGTATAAATCCGAATCAATGCTTCCTGGGAAGCGTCGAGCGCATCCTGCTCATTATTCAGAATATAAAAAGCTGTCCTGTAAACATGTTGTTCAATTTCTCTTAATAGGGTGATTAGAGCGTCGCGATCGCCCGATTGAGCGGCTCTGATGAGTCCCTGCTCTACCACAAAGGATCCCCCTCTCCCTGCAATCTTACAGACGTGTAAGACCAGCAAATTGTTGCAATTTGTAACCACATTTTTAAAGCTGCTGAAAAGGCAGGCCCCGGGAGTGCTTGCCATTCCTAATAAAACCGGGTATAACCTTCAACCGAAAGCGGTTTTTTTTCTGCTTCGATCCACCCGTAATCGTTTTGTTAAATCTGCTTCCCGTAAAAATCCGGAAGGTATGTACGTCAAGGGTGACACCACCGTTTTACTTCATCTCTGCTGATGAAAACCACAATTAAGAATACCAAATTCCAGAGGCGGAGTCACCTGAAGATTCTGCGGCCAACTTCATCATTCTAAGCGTTTTTCATAGACAAATCATTACGATTTTGTTATCAGCTTGGTTCTGACACGGATTTTCCCGGATTTTACCGAAAATTGGATTTCCCCCTGCAGATCGGTCCTGTAAACGGCCGCTCCTTCCTCGGAAATCCGCTGCAGCACATCGGCATGCGGATGCCCGTACAGATTGTTCACGCCGGCCGAAATAACGGCTGCTGCGGGCTTCCACCGGATCAGCCATTCCGCCGAACTGGCTGTCTTGCTGCCGTGGTGCGCGATTTTGATCACATCCACGGGTGCTTCCAGCAGCTCGCCTGCGGTTTGCAGCGCCGGCTCATCGACGGCTTGCCCATTATCCGCCACCGCGTCACCAAACCGGCCAGAGCCCAGTGTCTCAAGAATCTGCTGCTCGGACGCCTTGTCCATATCTCCGGTGAACAGGAAGCGTCCCCCGTTCATTTCGAGCAGGAACACAACCGAGTCATGGTTCTGGTCCTTGACGACCGGCAGCGCCTCCTGATCGGTCTGCGACAGGACCGGGCCGAGAAAAACAAGCTGCGTCCGGCCGTCCGGGGCATAGTTCATTCCTTGGTGAATGGCATAAATCGGAATATCCTTGTCTACGGCGGCAGCCATCAGCCGATCAAAGGCAGCCGTACCGGCCATCGTCCCATTGAATAAAAACGCCCCGACCGGAATCTGTTCCAGCACCGCCTGCATGCCTCCGGCGTGATCCTGGTCTCCGTGCGTTACGATGACCGCGTCCAGCCTATGGATTCCCCGTTTCTTTAATAATGGAACGAGAACCTTGGCGCCGACCTCAAACGGCTGCTTCCGCTCCTTCCACCCGTCCTCCGCCTTGCGGAAGCTGACGGTTCCGCCCCCGTCGACCAGAAGGTGCTTTCCTTGCGGAGTCGTGATCAAAATGCTGTCACCCTGCCCCACGTCCAGCACCTGTACCGCTCCATTACCGCGGAAGTGCTCCGGCTGGTATCCCGCGTACAGAAGAACGATGAGTATGCATAGTCCCCCAAGCGCTCCGGCGGCAAGCCGGGTTTTCGTCCGGGACGGCAAAGCCGCTTCAGGGCGGCGGGCTGCAGGGGGCACACCCAGCGGCACGGTCGCGTCCGGCTCTACTGCCATCTGCCGCCGGCTCAGCGACCACCCTTTTCCGAAATAGAGCAGCCCATACAGCGCTATAAAATAGGAAGCGATCCAAACTGGCGAAGGTGACTTCCAGATCGTCACGAATTGCGGATACCCGTTCATCCATTTCACCAGCCAGAAAGACAGATCGTCCAGCCACTCGGCTGCCGCCGCCAGCATCTTGCCCCCGGGCAGCCATAGCGAGCCGATGAGCAGCGCTGCCGTCCCCACAGGGAGAACGAGAAAGGTAATGAAGGGAACGAGCGCAAAATTGGCTGCAAACGATAGTAAAGAGAACTGATTGAAGTAATAGATCGTCAGCGGAAAAGACACGAGTTGGGCAATGAGGGTAACGCCGACCGCACCGGCGATTTTGGACGGCAGAAAGGACAGCTGCGGATGTATCAAGGGAACATAGACCATCAGGCCTGCCGTCACGAGAAATGACAACTGGAAGCTTACGCTCAGCAGATAATATGGATTCCAGAGCAGCATGAGCAGCGCCGCCGCGCTGAGGATGTTCAATCCGTCCTTCAGCATCCCCTTTCTGGCAGCATACAGCCCGATCATACTCATAATCCCCGCCCGCACGACGGACGGACTGACACCGGACAGCAGAACGTACAGGGGTACGAGCAGCATGACAAGCAACAGCGATTTTTCACGGGAGAGCCGCAGCAGGGAAAAGATATAGAGCAAACAGCCCACGTACACGGCGACGTGCATACCCGAGATCGCCAAAATATGGGTCAGGCCCAGTTGGGAGAATTCTGCGTAGGTTTCGGGATCCAGGTCGTCTTGAAACCCGATGATCAGCCCCTTCATATAACCGGCATGGGGTTCCTGGAAAATCCGGTCGATCATTCCGCTCAGGCCGTTCCTCGCCTGATCGTTCCAGCGCAGAAGAAGGGTCATGCCAAAGCCGGACGGAGCTGAAGCCTGAACATTGGAGGCACCGGCCGCTTTAAACAACCAGTGAATTTTCTGGGTCACCAGGTACTGACGGTAATCGAAGCCGCCGAAGTTCCGTGCGCTCTGCGGCTGCGCGAGGCTGCCGGAAATCCGGACCCGGTCCCCTCGCTGCCATTGTCGGGCTGCTTCCTGCTCCTGCTGGCTTTTTAGCTTGACCTGCACCATGACCTTTTCGGACACCGTACGCTCGCTGCCCGTACTCGTTCCGGCATCCCGTGAGTTGGGTTTACCGCTGGCTGCGGTCCCGTCGATGGGTACCGCTTGCCGAACGCTCATGACGAAATCGGCACGGTCCCCGTCGACTTCGACGGCCGAGACGATCATGCCTGTCATTCGGGCACTGGCTCCGTCCATTTGGGCAGCATCAGCCGCCTGAAGGGCTTCGGGAAGCTTGGATACATTTGCGGCTTCCTGCAGCTCCCAATACGCTCCCGACGCGGCTAAGGCACACCAGATGATGATCACGGTCCGGAGGAAGTCTCTCCGGTACATACCGAGCGCTGCCAGCAGCAGCGATGCGCCTGCGATCAGAAGAAGCAGCCTTGAACCCGAGCAGGCATACGCTGCGCTGCTGCCGGCGATCCAGCTTACCGTGAATACGATCAGCGGTCTTTGTTTCATATCACACACTTCCCTTCTTTGCATATAGGCTTCCGACGGTTTCTCATGCGCACTTCGCCTGCGCCTTCTTTTACAAAAACCAAAAAAGGACCCCTGCCGGCAGCCGTGCTGCGGACAGAGGTCCTTCCCCTATTGATGATTTATTCCATATTTCCGAATATTCCTGTGTAACCGTATGTTCAGTCTTACCGCCAATTTTTAATCCGCCACCGTCATCACCGTTTCCCGTGGCGGCTCATAGACGGGCAGCCGGCGGAAGGTAATGCCCTTCTGCCGCATCATTTCCGTCACCTTCTCCGTATCCTTTGGATACGGACGGTGATACACGATCTCGGTCACGCCGCTGTTCGCCAGCATGTTGGCGCAGGTCCAGCAGGGCTCGTCCGTAACATAGACGGAGCTGCCTTCCCGGTCGATACGGTCGGTGAACAGCAGTAGGTTTTGCTCGGCATGAATCGTCCGGACGCAGCGCTGCTTTTTCACCATTTCCTGCTTTCCGTCCACGTCCACAAGCTCGTACTCCTCAGCGATCATGCAACCCGCTTCCGAGCAGTCCGGCACGCCCATCGGCGCTCCGTTATACGCGGTGCCCAGCAGCTTCTTCCCCTGAACGAGCACGGCTCCGACATGGCGCCGGGAACAGCGGGAACGCGTCGATACCATGTATGCAATATCCATAAAGTAAGTGTCCCAGTCTTTTCGGGTATCAACCGTCATGAATCCATCACCTGATTTCCGTAGAATGTGTACATATTGTATCACAAGAAAAACGTTTACCGATATACCTGCATGGGAGACAACGCATTTAGCGCCTAACGGATAACCTACAGCTGGATGTATGGCTTCATTTTTTCCAGCATTTTGGGTCCGATGCCTTTGACCTTATCCAAATCCGCAACCGATTTGAACGGTCCGTGCTGATTGCGGTATTCCAGAATGGCTTTGGCCTTGGCCTCACCGATCCCCGGAAGATCGGTCAACTCCGTTAGTCCTGCGGTATTTACGTTGACCTTTTTGCCCTGCGCACCGGCATCTGTCTGCGAACCGGACACCGCGTCTGCCGAACCTCCAGCCGGTGGCTGCTCGGACGAAGTTCCTGACGGCCCCGAAGCGGCATTCGCCGCAAGTCCAGCGTCAGAATGAGTGCTTCCGTTTGCAGCTTGGCCCGCCGCCACTTCATCCCCCGAACTCTGCGCTTTATCTGCCGTATTTCGGCTTTCATTCGCCTGCGCGGGTCCCGAGGGTACCGCGTCCTGTTTGGCAGCCGGGTTGGCGTCCTGCTTAGAACCTTGCTCCTGCTTTTGTTTGTCATCCGCTGCCGCGGCGCCTTTAGGCAAATCGCCTGCCGAACCGCCCGCTTTTTCGTTCAGCACGCTTTCAACCCTGCCGTTGAGCGGCTGCCACTGCTCCATCCCGCTGCTTGTATGAACTCCTGACAGCAGAATGGCCCCGCTTCCCAGCACGGCACAAACGATGCTGACGACTGCCGATATTCTTTTCACAACATGACACCCCAATTCTATGAAATGACTTGAAATCACTCGCTGTCGGTCCATAGATGAAGTACAGAATCACATACACTGAAAATTTATAACTCTATAATGTGGAATTAGCCGTCATGGTGGCCAAGTTATAGCGCATACACTAATGGGAACGATCATGTCGTTACTGCGAAGCACGAAAGGAGGGAACCTATATGAAGGTAGGATTTATCGGAACCGGCAGCATGGGCAGCCTGCTGCTTGAGGCCCTGATTGATTCGGGTTCGCTCGCTCCAAACCAGGTCTATGCCAGCAACCGTACCCCCGAGAAGGTTATCCGGCTCCAGCAGCGACACCCCGGACTGCATGTATGCACCAGCAACGCGGAAACTGCGCACAACAGCGATCTGATCTTTTTGTGCGTGAAGCCGCTTCAATTTAAAGCAATTCTGGATGAAATCGGAAGCACGCTTCGGCCCGATCAAATGGTGGTATCCATCACGAGTCCGGTGCAGATCCATCACCTGGAGTCGGCTTTGTGCTGTAAGGTGGCCAAGATCATTCCGAGCGTGGCCCACCGCGTTCAAAGCGGCGTCTGTCTATGTATGTATGGCAGCCGGATAAAAGAGGAAGACAGGCAGCTCATCGAGCATCTCCTGTCTCCCATCAGCAAGCCCATCCTCATCGATGAATCCTTTGTCAGGATCACATCGGATTTATCCAGCTGCGGGCCTGCCTTTTTAAGCTTTTTTCTGGATCAGTGGATCAACGCCGCCGTAGAAACGACCGGCATGGACCGCGGCGAACTGACGTGGATCGCCGGGGAAATGCTGCTCGGTACGGGTAAACTGCTGACGCAGGGAGGCTTTACGCCCCTTGAGCTGCAGAAGCGGGTAACCGTTCCCGGCGGCATTACCGCCGAGGCGCTTGCCCTGCTGGACAGCAGCTTAACCGGCGTCTTTCACCGTCTGATCGCCACAACCCACGGCAAATACAAAGAAGATCTGGAAAAGTGTGACGCCCAGTTCGGCGGCCCCGGTGCCGATTAGTTCGCGACGATGTTCACAAGCTTGCCGGGTACCGCAATGACCTTACGTACGGTTTTCCCGTCAATGGCCTGCTGCACGTTCTGCAGCGACATGGCGTGTTCCTGCATGGCTTCCTGGCTCATATCTTTGGCGATCATCGCCCGCTGAACGATTTTGCCATTGACCTGAATGACGATTTCGACTTCCGATTCCACAGTCCAGGATTCGTCATAGGACGGCCACGGTACGTAAGTAATGCTCTCCTGATGGCCCAGACGCTCCCAAAGCTCTTCCGCGATGTGCGGAGCGAGCGGCGACAGCATCTGCACGAAGTTCTCGATCGCCAGACGCGGCAGCGCATCCGCTTTGTAGGCTTCGTTGATAAAAATCATCAGCTGGCTGATCGCGGTGTTGAAGCGCAGATTCTCCAGGTCGTCGGTCACTTTCTTAATCGTTTTATGCCATGTCCGCTTGAATTCATCGCTGCCATCGCCGTCCGTAATTTTGCTGCTGAGGCTGCCGTCCTCGCTGACGATCAGGCGCCACACGCGGGAGAGGAAGCGGTGCGCGCCTTCCACGCCGTTCTCGTTCCAAGGCTTGGTCGCTTCCAGAGGCCCCATAAACATTTCGTACACGCGCAGCGTGTCGGCACCGAACTGCTCGACGATTTCGTCCGGATTAATGACGTTGCCGCGCGATTTGCTCATTTTCTCATTGTTCGTTCCCAGAATCATGCCTTGGTTGATCAGCTTCTGGAACGGTTCTTTGGTCGTGACGACACCGAGGTCGTACAGGAATTTATGCCAGAAACGGGCATACAGCAGGTGAAGCACCGCATGCTCGGCTCCGCCGATGTACAGATCGACAGGCAGCCATGCCTCCTGCTTCTCCATCGAGCACAGCTCATCCGCATTATGCGGATCGATGTAGCGCAGGTAATACCAGCAGCTGCCGGCCCATTGCGGCATCGTATTGGTCTCGCGGCGGGCTTTCATGCCCGTCTCGGGATCGATCGTCTCCACCCAGTCGGTGACGTTGGCCAGCGGCGACTCCCCTGTACCCGACGGCTTGATTTGATCCACATCCGGCAGCAGCAGCGGAAGCTGGTCCTCCGGAACAGTCTTCATCGTGCCGTCCTCCAGATGCAGAATCGGAATCGGCTCGCCCCAATAGCGCTGGCGGCTGAACAGCCAGTCACGCAGGCGGTAGGTTACCTTGCCCTGGCCTTTGCCGTTCTCCTCAAGCCACGCGATCATTGCAGCGATGGCTTCTTCGGTGTGCAGTCCGTTCAGCGGGCCTGAGTTCACATGCTCTCCGTCCCCGGTATAAGCTTCCTCCTGCACGTTTCCGCCTTTGACCACTTCCACGATGTTCAGGCCGAATTTCTTGGCGAATTCCCAGTCGCGGGAATCATGCCCCGGCACCGCCATAATGGCTCCGGTTCCGTAACCTGCCAGCACGTAATCCGCAATCCAGATCGGCAGCTTCTCGCCGCTCACCGGATTGACGGCATAGGCTCCGGTAAACACACCGGTTTTGTCTTTAGCCAAATCGGTGCGCTCCAGATCGCTCTTGCGGGCTGCCTGCTCCTGGTAGGCCTTCACCGCATCCTTCTGTTCAGGCGTCGTAATGCGCTCTACCAGCTCCTGTTCCGGAGCGAGCACGCAATAAGTAGCGCCAAACAGCGTGTCGGGACGGGTCGTAAATACCGTCAGCTTGGCGTCATGCCCTTCGATTTCGAACTGCACTTCAGCGCCCTTCGATCTTCCGATCCAGTTGCGCTGCATATCCTTCAGGCTTTCGCTCCAATCCAGGTCATCCAGATCTTCCAGCAGCCGGTCGGCATACTCGGTAATCTTCAGAATCCATTGGCGCATCGGCTTGCGGACGACCGGATGGCCGCCGCGCTCGCTCTTCCCGTCGATGACTTCCTCGTTGGCCAGTACGGTCCCGAGGGCTTCACACCAGTTCACGGGCACTTCGGCAACATAGGCGAGGCCGCGGTTGTACAGTTGGATGAAAATCCACTGCGTCCATTTATAATATTCCGGATCGGTCGTGCTGATCTCGCGGTCCCAGTCATAAGAGAAGCCGAGCGACTTGATCTGACGCCGGAACGTGTTAATGTTCTTGATCGTGATTTCCCGAGGGTGCTCGCCCTTATCCATCGCATGCTGCTCCGCCGGCAGGCCGAATGCGTCCCAACCCATCGGATGCAGCACGTTATAGCCCTTCATCCGTTTGAAGCGGGAGACGATGTCCGTCGCCGTGTACCCTTCCGGGTGGCCGACATGAAGTCCTGCTCCGGACGGGTAAGGAAACATATCCAGCGCGTAAAATTTCGGCTTTTCAGGATCCTCTGTCGTCTTGAATGTGTGATGCTCATCCCAATACTTCTGCCATTTCGGTTCAATCACCTTGTGCTGGTAGCCCTGGCCTTGAACCTGCTCTTGGTTACTCATGCTCATTTGCCTCCTAAAATGCGCCCGCTACCCGCCCGTTATTACGGTACGGCACGGCGCTCGTCTTTCATGTTTGCAACAAAAAAACCTCTCATCCATAGCGTATCATCGCTAGGGACGAGAGGTTTGATTCCCGTGGTACCACCCTAGTTAGCGGAGGACATGCTTTATCCCCGCTCCCTTTGCACCCTTAACGCGGGTGAATCGATGATCCTTGACGCGCTTTCGCACGCGCTTCACATCATAGCTCAAAGGCGAGTTCATCCCAAATCGTCAACCGGCTTGCACCCACCGCCGGCTCTCTGTATGACATCCCTGGAACTAATACCCCTTATCATCGCTTCATTTACAGTTTTTCATGGTTGAAACATTGAAACATATTATATATAAAAAAATCCATCGAGTCAACGTATCCAGCCTGGCGGACAAGCCCCGCTTTTCCCGCCGAAAACCCCGCCAGCCGGAATTATTCCATGTCCGACAGGGAATTTTTTGTTATGATTAAACCAAAGGGAGGCGGAAAGTTTGAAGCGTAACCTCAGAAGGTACTTGAAATCGAAGCTGTTTTTAAAATATATATGGTCTTATCTGTTTATTTTGCTGCTTCCTCTCGTTTTTGTAACCGTCTTCATCTACCAAAGCGCCGCGGGCAACCTCCGGGAGGAAATCGAACAAAGCCATCTGAACCAGCTGACGCAGGCGGAAAGCATCGTCGACGGCCGGATGAAGGAGCTCGGCGACATCGCCTCAAGGATCGCCTATGACGACCGCCTGATCTCTTACCGGGTTCATGATCCGTTCTATTCGCGGGAGGCGATCGACGCTCTGGATCAATATAAGTCAACCAGTTCCATCATCGGAGATGTATTTTTATATTTTCATCATGACGACCGGATTTACTCCTCGCAGGGGCTTAGCAGCCTGGACGTGTTCAGCGAGAAGTACATATTCCAGAATTGGTCCAAAGACAGCCTGATGGGCGATTTGAACGACGTGTCTTTTCCCACCATGCGTCCGGCGGACCGGGTGATCCGGGGCACTTACAGGCAGCAGTCGCTGCTTGCCTACCTGGTGCCGATTACGCCGAACAGCCCGAATCCCCATGCAACGGTCATGTATTTGATCGATGAGTCGGAGCTCACGGGTCTGATCGATTCCATTCTGGGCAGCTACAAGGGGCTGGCGTACATTTTTGACAATCACGGACAGGTGCTGGCCGCCAACAATCACGGTGAAACGATCAACGGCCTGGACACGGGACATCTGTTTTCCCTCGATCCGGGCATTCACAGCGTGGAGCTGGGCGGAAAAGCGCATTCCGTCGTGTCCACCAAATCGGACATGAACGGCTGGACGTATGTGACGCTGATGCCGAGCGATCAGTTTTTCAGCAGCGTGCTGCACATCCGCAGCTTTATCATCATGCTGTTCAGCATCGTGGTGCTGGCAGGCATCGGCATCGCCCTGCTTCTGGCCCGCAGACAATATCACCCGATTTCGGCCCTGGTCGATTTCGCCAATTCCAAGTCCAGAAACGACCGGGGAACGGGAGATGCGCTCCTTCCGGGCAATGAACTGGAGCATATCCGCTCCGCGCTGCAGGAATACAGCTCCCGTGCCGATCTGCAGGAACCGTACGCACGGAACCATCTTCTGCTGAGACTGCTCCAGCAGGGAGAAGACCGGGAGCTCGAGCCGGATCTGCTGGAAGCCTTTAATATCCGGTTTGACCGTTCGCAGTTTTTTGTCATCGCCATGGAACGAGGCGAGCTTGCTGACCCTTCCCAGGATTACCAGGATTGGCAGACGCTCGCTTCCCTCCTAGCCGAAGTGGACATCCCCGGGCTCCGGGCATCGGCTTACAGCGTGGAGCTCCCGCGCCGGGACCAGATGGCCCTCATCGTCTGCTTTGACCCGCACCCAGCGATGGAGAGCTTCATCCATATGAGCCGGATCGTCGATGCCGTCCGCAGCAATATCCTGGAGGCGTTCGACCTTAACCCCATCATGGGGGTCGGCACCGGATATTCACAGGCGGGGCAGCTTAATCAGTCGTTTATCGAAGCCTGCTCGGCGCTGGAATTCCATACTCCGTCGGAGAAGGGCGGTATTACGTTTTTTGAAAAACTGGCGCCGGCGAGCGAGGAAGCCTTCTGGATTCCGAAAAACGTGCTGCTGAAGCTGTCCCAAAGCTTGAAACAGGGCAGCCATGACGTCTCCGCCCACATGATCGGCGAAGCGATGACGAGCCTGAAAGAGGGCAGCCCGTCACCGCTGCTCTCCCGCTGCATCTGCTTTGACATTCTCAATACGATGCTCAAGACCGCATCGGAGCTTGGCATCCATCATATTACGCAGGAGATTCCGACCAGCAGCGCCTTTCAGTCCCTGGATGAATTCGAGGGGCAGCTCAGGAAGCTGGCCTCCCATATTTGCACGCAGGTACAGCAGGAGACGAAGCATAAGGAGAGTTCGCTCAAGGACCAGATGCTCGGCTATATTGACCAGCACTTTATGGATCACAGCCTGAGCCTGGAGAGCCTTGCGGATCTGTTTGAAATTTCTCCTTCGCATTTCAGCCGGACGTTTAAGGAAAATGTGGGGCTGAACTTTACCCAGTATATCTGGCAGAAAAGGATGGAGGAGGTCAAGCGGCTGCTCATGACGACCCAGGAACCGCTCAAGGAAATCATCGGCAGGGTCGGGTATGCCGACACCCCGAATTTTATCCGCAAGTTTAAAAAGGAAACCGGCTACACGCCGGGACAATTCCGCAAGCTGAACCATCCGGACGGCGTGTTGCTCGGCGAAATGCTCCAGGACTGACAACGAACAGCTGATTTGTTCAGCTGTTCGTTTTTTCTTTTAGGAAGTGCAGCGTATGGGGTAAAGCAAGGCGGAATACCTGATATTTCTGTGCATGGAATGCAAGGCTTTATTTTCGGTACTCCGTATAATTAATGTTGAAGGGATGATCTGTATGGATTGGCTGAAACGCATGAATCATGCGTTGGAATACATCGAAACGCATCTGTCGGAAGAGATCGACTATGACCAAGTGGCCGGAACGGCCTGCTGCTCGGCTTACCATTTTCAACGCATGTTTTCGTTCATCACAAACGTTTCGCTGTCCGAGTATATTCGGCGCAGACGGCTTACCCTTGCCGCTTTTGAACTGCAATCCGGTGGCGTAAAGGTGATCGATATTGCACTGAAGTATGGTTACGAATCACCCGAGGCGTTTTCCAGGGCGTTCAAAAAAATGCACGGAGTCATGCCAAAGGCTGCTCGCGACAACGGTGTATCCCTTAAGGCTTATCCTCGCTTATCCTTTCACATTTCAATTCGCGGAGATGTCGAGATGAACTACAGAATGGAAGGAAAACCTGCCTTTGAAATGTTCGGTGTTTCGACTGTGATCCATGCCGACGGCGAGAATCCGTTTATCGAAATACCCGCGTTTTGGCAAAAGTGTATTTCCGATGGAACCGTCAAACGAATCCGCGCTGCCGCAGGTTTAGGCGAACACGGCCAGCTCCATGCGGTTTTATACAACAAGCAAGGAGGACAACTTTCGTACATGATCGGTTACTTTTTACCCCAAAGCGGCTTGCCTGAAGGATTTGAAAAGCTTCAAATTCCCCCTCAGTCTTATGCGATTTTTTCAACCGGAATCAATCCGAGTGGACAGAATGACATTCATGGATTGTGGAGGCGGATCTGGGGCGAGTGGTTTCCAAGCTCTCATTACGAAGCTGCAAACGATCCCGAATTTGAAATGACTTACGATCGCGGTAACAACCTGTACGAAATGGAGGTTTGGATTCCTGTCGTTAAGCTGTAGTTCGGCTCTAGAGCGCAGTATTATATCAATCCCCGGTGTGAGGGGCTATTTCCTTTAGAAGGTGTGAATCGAATGGATCTTGCAATCATCGCGCAGCATGCGCTTGCCCAGTACGATATAAATGCTGTATCCGTTTCGCCCGTAGCACAAAGCGGTGCCGCGGTTTTCAAAATTGAAGATCATCATGGGCTGGTGTACAGCCTGCGTGTTCACAAATCTAAAATCAGTACGCTTGAAACCATGTGGACGCGCCGGGATGTACTGGAATCTGAGCTGGTATGGCTGGATGCGCTTAACCGTGACACCCATCTCACCCTCCCTATGCCAAAACGCAATCGGCTGGGTTCTTATGTTACACAAGTGAACGATATAAGTTGTACGATGCTCAGTTGGGTGGAAGGCGAGCAAAAACAATATTTTACCAGCGATCAGGAATTGAAGTCCACCGCTGAAATGACGGCAGCTTTGCATCAGCATGCCAGTATGTGGCAGCCCCCTTCGTCTTTTATCCGGCCAACGGTTCATCGTGAACGCATACAGCATGCGCTGGATCTGCTCAAGCAGCAGGTGCGGGAAGGGTTATTAGAGGCACATGATGTTCAGATTCTTGAAGCCGCCGGGGAAAAAGCGATGGCTTTGCTGGACACACTCCCTAAAAACAAGTTGACTTGGGGTGTATTGCACGGCGATATCGTTCCTCCCAATATCGTGTTTGCAGACAGGGCTGCCCATCCCATTGACTTTGGAGCGTGCGGAATCGGTCCTTTTCTCACTGACCTGGCCATCACTTGTACCTTTATTCATCCCACTGCCAGACAGCAGTACATCGATTGGTACGGAAAGCACTTTCCGCTGCCCAATGAGTATGTGGCCCAGATCGAAGCATTATTTATTTCGCTAGGGCTAATCGGGATGAGGAACGCTCTTGGTATGCCTGAATCGAAGCAGGGATTGCCGACGCATGCGAAAAAGTGTGCTTCTCGCGAATTTGGCAGGTATGTAAATGGGGAAGGTTTTTTATTTACAGGTACGCCATGTTGGGAATAAAACGCCAATAGACTTATCCATTCTCCAGATTGCTAATTATGCGTTTTAAACGCGCAGCCGTATCCGTTGAAGCTGTATAAATCATAATTTTCACGTCCGGATTGGCTGACGATTGCAAGGTCACATGTTCAAACTCCATCTCTCCGATTCGAGGGTCGTACCTTTGTTTGTGGCGATCCGTTACGGCCTGAACGTCATGCAGCGGCCAGAGCTCGCGAAACAACGGGCTGTTCTGCATGAATTCCTCAATAAGCTCTTTAAACCTCGTATCATTAGGAAAATGCGCGTAATCTGCACGAAAGTGTGCAATCAAGACCTGTACTCTGGATTCCCAGTCCTGTATGTCCGATCCGAGCTTGGCATCCATTAAGAGATGTCTCATCCAATTGGGTCTCAGCTGCATATGATTTGAAAGCGGCGGGATTAGAAAAACGATCTCAGCTGCTTTGTTCCACAGCAATAAATCCCAGTATCTTCCGATTACGAATGCCGGATTAGGTTCAAGAGCCGTTATTACCCTTTCCAATCCAATATTTAATTGCTGATCTTCTACCTTTTCCTGTTGCACCGGTCTTGCAAGAAGATGGAGATGGTGGCGTTCATCCTCCGTCAAACGCAGCGCTTTGGCGATGTTATTAAGTACGTCCTCTGATGGATTGACACTTCTGCCTTGTTCCAATGAGGTATACCACGACGTTCCAATATGGGCAAGCTGGGCAACTTCTTCCCTTCGAAGGCCCGAGGTCCGTCGTCTTCCATAGGATATTAACCCAACATCTTCTGGTGTAAGACGTTCTCGCCGCGAACGCAAAAATTCGCCTAATGACATTCCGGAAGAAGTCTCTTCCATGATTAACTCCTCCTTATCCTGACACTTTCAATCGTACGATAAACGCAGGAAGGTAGCTGTTGGCTTATTCTATTATACTGCCGATATACCGTTTAAAAAACTTAGGAGGATATGAAAATGAACCTTTTCGTAACAGGAGCCACAGGTAAAGTTGGAAGCCGTTTTGTTCCGCGTATGTTACAGCGCGGTCATCACGTTAAATTGCTGGTTAGGGACGCTGCCAAGGCGGATTGGCTTCAGCGGCAAGGGGCTGACGTTGTAGAAGGCGATCTTTTGCAGCCGGACAGTTATGTTGACGCTCTCCGGGGCACGGATGCAGTGGTTCATTTGGCAGCACAGTTCCGTGGTGTAGACGAACATACCACCAGAATATCAAACATCGATGGCAGCATAGCTCTAGCTCGCGCTGCACTCATGGCGGAAGTGCCAAGGTTTGTTTTTTCCAGCACGAATCATGTGTACGGTTCCGGGCAGCATTCGAGACCCAACCGTGAAGATGACGAGCCTAGGCCTGCCTTTCCTTATCCTCAATCCAAAGTTGAAGCCGAAGCGGCACTGCTGCGGCTTCATCGCGAACAGGGATTAGGCGTACGAATTCTACGGCTTCCATTTGTCTATGGTGATGGCGACCCCCATATCGCAGAATTTCTGCCGATATTGCGTAATTGGAATCCAGCCAAACGATTCTCTATGGCGCACCATGCGGATGTAAGTCAAGCCCTGATGCTAGCAGCTTCCACACCAGGTATTGATGGGCGAATCTACAATGTTGGCGACGATGCCCCGATCTCGGTTTCGGAGCTGCTTCAGCTTTATCATAGCGAAATATCGTCCGAAGCGCTGCAGCAGGATTTTGATCCATGGGACATGGTCGTCGATACAACGCGTATAAGAGATGAATTACACTATCGACCAATTTACCCGTCGTTCTATTCGGCAAGGGATGCAGGTGCAATATAGATCAGTCCCCATTTATCAAAGAAAGGCCGCCATATCGGCGACCTTTCTTTTTTATGCGTTGCATAGTTCACTGGCTGATCTACTTGGATTCCTGACCGTCCCAACGGTCGTAGGCTGCCTGATAGATTTCCACGATGCGGTCTCCGCCCATTTTCTTCACCTGGGCTTTATACTTGTCCCAGTTCGACAGCGGCTCCTGCCCGGTCACAAACTTGGCTTCCATCTGCTCGACGTAGTTGTTCAGGTCCGACAGCAGCGAAGTCACCTCGGTTTGTTCCTCTTCCGTCAGGAATACGTTCGGATACGGCACTTTGGCATATGGCAAAATTTTCTCCTGGTTCTCCTTTTCGACCCATTCGTCGATGTCAGAACGCAGTCCCTTGCTCACTTCCGGAAGGCTGACGCCCGGCGTCGTGATGCCGTAGTTCGGAGTCAGCTTGCCGCGGTAGTTTTCGCGGTCGCCTCCATCCGGTACCGGAAGCCATTCTTTGACGTGGTTTGCCTCGTCTTTGTATTTCCACAGCACGCCTTCCGGCCCTTGGTTGAACAGCGTAGAACCTTCATAGCTGTACTGGTAGTCCACCCAGCGCATCGTTGCCTCCGGAGCAGGGTTGGTGCTCGAAATGGCAAACGTTCCGTTCTTCGAAATTCCCGAATTCTTGGCCACCACCGGCGAGTCCGGGAAGCCCGTTTTCAGCGGCTCCATAAACGGGTTGTCGGTGTTCGGCTCACCGCCCAGCATAAAGTACGGCAGCCAGTCGTTGAACAAGGCCACCTGATTGTTTTTGCCCTTGGCCTTCTTCTGGTCGTCGGTCTGGGAGAACGTTTCATGGTCAAGCAGATCGTCCTTCCACAGCCGGTTCAAGAAGGTCAGATACTCTTTGAACCCTTCCTCCTGCGGTGTGTAGTGAACTTTCCCCTGCTTGTCGGCATAATACACCTCGTCATAGATGCCCCAGAAGCCCAGCATCTGCACACGGATATCCTTCAGCTTGGTCGACGTGAGCGGAATTTCATCCGCTTTGCCGTTGCCGTTCGGATCCTCGGTCTTGACCCGTTTCAGGTAATCGTACAGCTCGTCCGGCGTTTCCGGAAGCTTGGTTACGCCAAGCTTCTTGAGGAAGCTGCCGTTATAGTACAGCGGGCTCTTGTACCATACCGCGCCTTTATCTACGTAAGGCAGGGCGTAAATATGACCGTCGGGGGTCGTGATCGACTTCCGCACGTCCGGATTTTCGTCCAGCAGCTTCTTGATGTTCGGCGCATATTCATCAATCAGCTTTTCCAGCGGAATCAGCGTTCCCTGACTTCCGTACGTCACCTGCTCAGCCGGCGTCAAAGCCGAAGCGTAGAAAATATCCGGCAGGTCGCCGCTCGCAAAAATCAGATTTTTCTTGGTCTCGAAGCTGTCGACCGGAACCGTCTGGAATGTGAGCTTGATGTTCGTCATTTTCTCCATGTCTTTAAATACCTGCATCGTATCCCACTTGGCGCTGCCCACGTCAGGCGCAAATACCGACAGCGTAATCGGCTTGTCGACGATCGGGAAGCCCTCCTTGTGTACACTATCCGCCGAGCCGGAGGCTTGACCGCCGTCCCCGCTATCTTTCGAGCCGGAACCGCATGCGGCCAGCAGCGAGACGACCATGGACAGGCACAATACGATGGCCCAAGGCTTTAAACGTTTTCTCATCAGATGATTCCTCCTGTTCATTGTTGTGCGCGGCTTTACGTTGGCCCTTCGGAGTTTCCCCCCTTGAATTCGGACTAAAGCCTACTCCACGCTTTTTCTCCGCAGCTCTGGGTGAAGGATGGTATCGGCTGCTGCTGCGCTTTGTTTGTTAGCGTTTACAAAAAGTGTAGTAACAGGCCGGTTTCACGTAAATATGTTATTTTTGATATGTTGAATATGTATACAAACTCCAATGTTTAACAGGGATGCGGAAAATAGCAGTGCTAAGCCATTGTATAGCAAGTATGTCAAATATGCCATTGGGAAAATCTACATATCGGCCTGAATTCTGCCCCCACCATGTTAGCTGGCGGTGAATAATTCGCCGGACGGTAAACAAAAATAACCTTTGTCTATCCAAACCAACAGCCAAAGGAGTGTCGTCATGCGTGAAGGAATGATTCCTGCCGTTCTTGGAACTGTAGTTACCGCTTCCGGCGCCGCACTGCTGGGCAGCAAGTATAAGCTTGCCGCCACGGGGATTGTCGGATTCGGTCTGGCCCACATCGTACTGGGTGCGATCGATCTGATCGAACACCGGTAATCCGTTTGGAGGACCGTCCGCAAGCGTTACGCGCTTCGGACACAAAGAACCTTGGACATTCCCTGTCCAAGGTTCTTTATTTGTGCAGGCGGCCGATCCCAATGGAGACGCACACCCTGCGGCTGCCTGTTATTTTCCCTGCTTGAGCTTCCGCTTTGCACGGTTTGCGGCGATTTCCAGCAGGATGGCAAAGCCCAGAATAAAGTAGGTGATCGCTCCGATTTCCTGCAGATCAAAATAAAAGCCGCTGGCCATAAACATATCGTATCCGATCCCCCCTGCCCCCGCGGCCGCTCCCATGGCAACCGCCACGGAGAAGTTGATTTCGAACCGGAGCAGCGTCCAGGACATCAAATAGGATAAGGAGGACGGAATGACAGCTTGGAACACGATTTGCCACCAGTTCGCACCGCTGGCCTTCAGCGCTTCGATCGTGCCCTTGTCCATCTCCTCAAAGGCTTCCGAGTAGGCTTTGATCAAATAACCGATGGAGTGAAAGGTCATGCCGATGACGGCGGCGACGCTGCCAAGTCCTGCTGCGACGGCAAAAATCAGCACCCACATGACCGTAGGCACCGCGCGGATGAACGCGACCAGGCCTTTAATGACGGCGGACGCGAGCGGCGATGACAAATTGCGGGCCGAGAACAGGCCGAGAAACAGCGCAATAACCGCTCCGAACAAGGTAGCAAGAAAAGCAAGCCCCAGCGTAATCAGCACTTCGAACAAAGCCGCGGCAAAGGTGAAATGGTGTAAACGGGGCTGCAGAAACATCGTCTTCAGGTTCAGCAGCGTGGCGTAGATGCCTTGAAAGACCTGGATCCCTTTGTAATCAAAGCTCACGAAGGCGAGCACGGTCAGCAGGCTTAGCCCAATTAAGGTCAGCCTGATCGTTAAGTTGGTCTTGCTAAAAGGCTTCTTAAGCGGGATGCCCGGAAGTCTTCGGTCCGGACGGAGATGGAGTTCGGCGGCAATCATCTTGTCGACGGCCTCGGTGCTCATCCGATCATCACCTTTCGGATATAATTCGAGGTGAATTCGATGACCAATATGGAGATCACGATGACGAGTACAATCAGGCTGGCTGCGTTGTAATCGAGATTTTTATAGTACAGATTGAACAGGAACCCAACGCCGGTGCCGGTCAGAATGCCGATCAGCGTCGCGTTGCGGATGTTCGTTTCGATCATGAACAGGATCCAGCTGATGAGCTGGGGCAGCGCCGCCGGGATGACGGATTGGCAAATGACGGAGACATAACCGGCCCCGGTTGCCCGCAGCGCTTCCGCCGAATGGCCTCCCGTCTCATCGATGGACTCCAGGAAGGCGCGGGTCAAAAACCCGAAGGATCCAAAGAACAAGGCGAAATAGCCGGTCATCACGTTCTGCCCGAATGAAAACAGAAGGATCATCGACCACGCCGTGACATCAATATTCCGGAATACGGTCGCGATCGAACGGCTGACCAGCTTAATCCCCGCGTGAACGCCGATCGTCTGGGAGCCCAGAAGGGCGAACACGAGCGCAAACACCGAAGCGACGGTTGAAGCGGCGATGGACATCAGCAGCGTTTCGACGAGCGTGCGGAGAACGTCGGGAAACTTGGCCAGAGATTCGGCATTGGGATAAAAATGGGTGACGCCCCATACCAATGCGCCCGGGATGGAGCTCAGCCCCTGGACGAAATCATACTGGGTCAGTACGGCTGCAGCATAGGTTACAAGCAGAAGAAGCCCCCAAAACAAATACGCATGCCTTCGTTTGGCCGTGAAGTAATCAACCTGCTTGCGTCTCGCCTTGATCAGCACGCTGCTCTCTCCTCTCGCTTCCGTAAATTCGCTGGAGCTCTTCGGATGTCATTTGTCCCGGTGTTCCGTTGTAGACGATTTTCCCTTGATTGACCCCGATGATCCGGTCGGAATATTTCAGAGCGGTCTCCACCTGATGCAGATTGACGATCACGGTGATGCCCAAATTCGTGGAGATGTGCCTTAAATGATCCATGATCACCTTGGATGCATTCGGGTCCAGGGAAGCGATCGGCTCATCGCAGAGGAGCATTTTGGGCCCCTGAATCAGCGCCCTGGCGATACCGACCCGCTGCTTCTGTCCCCCGCTGAGCTGGTCGCAGCGCTTGTAGACCTGCTCTTCCAGGCCGAGAATGCCGAGAATTTGGTACGCCTGCTGCTTCTCCTCTTCACGGTACAGCCCCAGCATGCCGGCAAGCGTGGATTTGTAGCCGAGCCTGCCGTGCAGGACATTTTCCATCACGCTCAGCCGGTCTACCAGGTTGTAGTGCTGAAAAATCATGCCGATACTCGTCCGCATCCGCTTCAGCTCTTTCTTGCGAAATTCCAGCACATTTTTACCTTCGATGCATATTTCTCCGCTGCTGGCATCGATCATGCGGTTGATGCACCGGAGCAGCGTTGATTTCCCGGCCCCCGAGGGGCCGATGATCGATACGAATTCCCCACTCCTCACCGAGAAGCTTACATCCGTTAATGCCCGTGTTTCAGATCCATACTGCTTGGACACATGCTTGAATTCCAATAACGCAGTCATCGTACACCTCCAGGCGGTTTGGTATGGAGTTCATATGCCGGCTGCCGGTTATTTGGACAGCTCGCGGATCGGTTCGAACCAGGCGTCGTCGACCGGCAGGAACCGTTCATTCCCGCTTTTTTGCTTGAACAGCCCGCTGTCTTTGGAATCTTTGGGAAGGAAAATTTTCGGATTATGCGTCACGTCATCGGATGTAAACGCCTCGGTAATCTTCTTCTGCTCATCCTCGCTCACCGTTTTCGTGTTCGCCACAAACGGGGAATTGAGGACCGGTGTCACGGAAATCACCACAAACTCTTTTCCGGAGAGCGTATTGAAAGGTTCAGCAGCGCCATCCTTTACTTTATAGACAGCCCCGGGTTTGTTGGCCGTTCCGTCCGCCAGCTCCACGTAATTGGATACGCACGTATCGCAAAACGCGGCTACGTCCGCCTTGCCGGTCAGCAGATTCACCGCGGAACCCTGGTGGGAGCCGCCAAACAGAACGTCGCTAAAAAATTTATCTTTGCCGCCCTGCATCAAATCGTCTTCCTTCAAATCCTTGTACTTGTCCATCTTTCCAAAATAGCTGATGATGCCTGCAGACGGCACCTTGAATCCCGAAGTCGAGCTGTTCGATACAAAGGAGAACTTTTTCCCGGGAAGAGAGTCCAGGGTAAACCCGTCCCCGCTTTTAAACTCGCCTTCGTCGCCTTTCCGAACGTTCAGCCAGGAATAATATACGGCGTCGTCCAGCGCGCCCGATTCCCCGCTGTTGGTGAACAGCGGCTTCACGTCCTCGGTCTTGTTTCTTGCTTCCACATAACCCTGAGGGCCCATATAGGCCAGGTCTGCGCTTCCGCTTGCAATCGCCTCGATGGCGATGTTGTAATCGGTCGTCATCTTATGCTCCACTTTTTTGCCTGTAGCCTGCTCCACGATCTTTCCGACCTCGTCGCGCGCATCCTTCAAATCCGCTGCGGATTCGTTCGGATACCACACGATTGTCAGGGTATTTTTGTCCTTCGAACCGCCAACGTTCAGGCCTAATGAAGCCGCCCCTGAAGAACATCCGGCAACGGTCACAGCCAGTATCAGCATCAAGAGAAGTGAAATCGATCTTTTCATGGTTTCAGCGCCCCTTTTTCCTTGGATAATGGGATACAATTTCATGATGAAGATGAACGGTCAGCAGAAGATTAACGGGGGGACATGTTTGTGTAAGAAAAACGTCCATCGCAGTAACCTTCAAAGTAGACAGACCGCGTTTAAAGGAAGTTTTTCTTGCAATATCAGGAAGCCATGGCTCCGAAACTTATACTTTCTGATCTCTTAAGAAACGACCTGCGGCTTCCGGCCTGCCGCCTTCATGAAACCGGCCGTCCTGCATATGGTATTGGCGGCTGCACAGGCCCTCCATAAATTCCAGGTCGTGAAAGATCCCGAGCATCGTCGTTCCTTCGTGCATCAGCTGCTCGATCAGCGTTTTCACCTTGACCTTGGAGGCATGGTCCAGACTGGCGGTAGGCTCGTCTAGAAGGAGCAGTCGGGGCCGCTTCACCATTGCTCTGGCGATGTTGAGG
This sequence comes from Paenibacillus sp. PSB04, assembly GCF_025809195.1. NCBI lineage: Bacteria > Bacillati > Bacillota > Bacilli > Caryophanales > Paenibacillaceae > Paenibacillus > Paenibacillus sp. PSB04. The sequence goes on along the minus strand of NZ_CP081301.1, from coordinate 3,566,554 downwards.
CGCAGCTTCTCCCCCCCGGAGAACGTGGCGGGATAGCTGTCGCGGAGCTTGGCATCCAGCTCAAAATGATCGAGCATGCGCTCTGTCTCCCGGGCAGCCTGATGGGGATCCTTGCCCATTTCCAGCAGAGCCTGCGTGACCAGCTCCCGGGCCGTCGTCCGCGGCATGACGTTCAGAAACTGCGAGACGTAGCCAATCTCCCGCTTCCGCAGGTCGATCATGACCCGGTCCGGCGCGGTGGCCAGATCGATTTCACCGTACGCTGCCGATTGGTACCGGATGGTCCCTTTCTGGGGGAGATAGGTCCGGTAAATACAGCGGAGGACGGTCGACTTCCCGCTTCCGCTTTTGCCCGTAATGCCGATAAATTCGCCTTCGTTCACATGCAGGCTGACGTCTGCGGCGGCCTCGATCTGCTGATCCAGGTTATACAGAGTGAACGTTTTGGACAAGTGTTCGATCGTGAGCAGACTGTTCAATCCCTTTACCCCCTTCATGATCCCTGTAATGGGTTCTCTGAATGAGCTTCCCGTCCACAAATACGGCCGTAATGACCGGGAAATCCCCGTCGATCTTCTCGATCAGGATCAGATCCGCTTTTTTCCCCTCGCGCACCGAGCCGATTTCATGATCCAGATTGACGGCCCGCGCGGGATGAAGCGTCACCAGGCGGAACATGTCGGCCAGTTCCTGCCCGCAGCGGTCCACGAGGTAAAATACCGCGTGAAGCAGTGCCGCCGGATAATAATCGCTGCACAAAATGTCGATGCTCTTCTCCTGAATCGCCTCAGCTGCGGACAAGTTCCCGCTGTGCGAGCCGCCAAGGATGACGTTCGGCGCACCGGCCACGGTGTACATGCCCTGCTGTTTAGCCCGCCGGGCAATCTCCAGCGTAATCGGAAACTCGCTGATCGTTGCGCCGAAGCCCTGGACGAGCTCCAGCTTATCGAGAGAGTCGTCATCATGCGAAGCGACCGCGATTCCGGCTTCCCGCGCCAGTCCGGCAATTTCGCGGATGCTTTCGATGGTCATTTTCTCCTTGCTCTGGTGCTTCCGGATCAATTCGTCGATACCCTCATCGGTCATATCGTCATAGCCTTTCACCGTGGCCTTGTAAATCTCCAGATCCCTGTATTGTCCTTGGCCGGGAGTATGATCCATAAACGAAACGAGGTGAACCTTCTTTTCGGCAATGTAGTTTCTGAGATTGTCTACCTCCAGCAGGTTATCGATTTCAAACCTCGCGTGGAAACGGTGGCGCACCAAGTGCTGGCTCGTATGCGATTCCTCGATCAGCTCCAGCAGCTTGCGCACGTTTTCCGGCTCGCGGATCGGGCGGTATTTGTACTCCGACCCCCTGAAAATGGACAAGGAATGAAACATCGTCGTAATGCCGTGCGTGATCAGCTCTTTTTCCGTTTCCCTGAGGCTCAGTCGAAAATCCATCAGCGATGTCGGCCTCGGGGCAGCCATATGCTCAATGTAATCGGAATGAATGTCGATGAACCCCGGGGACAGATACCCGCCTGCGGCGTCCAAGACCTCCGTTTGCGTATCCACAGCAATGACGCCATGCGGGGCGATTCTGCCGATGCGGTCTCCCTGAATAAGCAGGTCGTATCCGCTCAGAACCCCTTCCTCCGTTATAATGCGTGCGTTCGTAATGAGATACAAAGGCGACTCCTCCTTCGAAAATAAGCTATAACAGGGAGTGAACCAGCTGCTGGGTATAAGCTTCCTGCGGGTCCTCCAAAATTTGATCGGTCAAGCCCTCCTCCACGACTTTCCCGTCAAGCATGACCAGCGTCCGGTCGGCGAGCATGCGGACCACGCCGAGGTCATGGGAGACAAGCACGATGCTGATGCCAAGCTCCCTTTGCAGCGCCTTGATCAGATCCAGAACGCTGGCCTGAACAGACAGGTCGAGGCCGGTGGTCACTTCATCGAGCAGCAGCACCGGAGGACGGTTCGACAACGCTTTGGCAATCTGGACCCGCTGCTGCATCCCCCCGGAAAAATGCTTAGGCGCTTCCTTGATCCGGTGAATCGGAATATGGACCTTTTCGAGCAGCTCCATGCCCCGATCTTCCATCTCGGAGACGCGGCGGCTGCCCGCCGCGATCATTTTCTCCGCGATGTTGCCGATGGAGGTGAAATCCATCCGCAGACCAAGCATCGGGTTCTGGTACACTTTTCCCATAAGGTGATTCCGGATATAACGCTTCTGCTGCGTCGATTCCGCAAACAGGTTTCGAGAACCGTCTTTGTAAGCCTGGAGATAGACTTCGCCGCTCGTCGCCTTCTGGTCAAAATAGAGGCATCTCATCATGGTGGATTTTCCGCTGCCGCTTTCTCCCACCACCCCGATGATTTCTCCCGGATACAGGTCAAAGGACACGTCTTGGCAGGAGTACACGGTATGGCAGACGGTGCAAAAGTTTTTGTAGAGCTTCCGGCTGCCCGGATTCATGCAGTGCGGGCAGCCAAGCCCGAACTGCTTGTTTAAATGTTTTACGGAAATCATCGGTTGTTCCGTCTGGATCATCGGCTCTCAGCACCTTCCCGCCACGATTGTTCATTCATCCGCTCCAAACAGTAGCTCGTATCATTACACTGAAAATAAGCTGTGCCGCTGGCATCATCGTACAGTTCATCCATAAACACGCCGGTAGCTCCGCATAGCCTGCAGGACCGGTCTTTAAAAGACTCCGTTTCAAAAGGGTAGTCCTCAAAATCAAGAGATACGACCTTGGTGTAAGGCGGCACTGCGTAGATTTTCTTTTCCCGTCCGGCCCCGAGCAGAATGAGCGCTTCGGAAGCATTCAGCTTCGCATTGTCGAATTTGGGGATCGGGCTTGGTGCCATCACATACCGGTCATGGACCATCACCGGGTGGTCAGCGCCGGTCGTCATGCTGCCGTAATTCATAATTTGCTCGAACAGCATGAGCCAGGCACCGCTGTATTCTTTTTCGGCGTGCAGCTTCTTCGTCTCGGCTTCCCGCGGTTCATACATCCGCAGCGGTTCCGGCATGGGCACCTGCAGCACCAAAATTTGACCCGCCCGAAGCGGAATCTCCGGAACGCGGTGCCTGGATTGAATCAGCGTCGCCTGCGCCGTCTCATCCGTCGTGCGGATATCCGTCGTGTTCCGGACCAGCTTCTTGATGCTGACAGCATTGACGGACTCATCGGAGCCCTGGTCAATTACCTTGACTATATCGTCTCGACCAACCAATGACAGGGTGAGCTGCAGCCCGCCGGTTCCCCATCCCCTGGCAATCGGCATTTCCCGGGAGGCAAAAGGAACCTGATACCCCGGAATGGCGATCGCCTTTAGCGTCGCTCGGCGGATTTCCCTTTTGGAGCCTTCGTCAAAAAACGCGAAATTGTAGTTTATTTGCACAGCTCCTCCACCTCCTCTGTTTCGTCCGCCTCAGGCGTCGTCGCAGTCGTCTTCGTTTTCCGCACGTCGTTCATTTTGGACTGGAACGTGACGTAATGCGGCAGCTTCAAGTGGGACATGAAACCGGTGGATTCCACGGAATCGATATGGTACAGCACAAACTCCTGATCCTGGGTCGGAAAACGGCTGTCTCCCTGCTCCAGGCTGTGATCCAGAATGCCCATGGCAATCGCCTTCGTCTCGTTTTGCCCGTAGCAGAGCCCGTAGCCAATCTCAAAGGACAATTCCTTCCCGCCCTGCTCCTTCACCACCGCGGCAGACATGAGCATTTCCGCCTCCGTTACCTTGATTTCGCCGATGTAATAACTGTCCTCAGCATCTGCATCGGTTCCGAGCGGATCGTCGATGCATACCGGCACGCGCCCGACCCGCAGCTCGCCGACGGTGGGATGTGATACGCCGTATCCGCGGATGACCGCGTAAGCGAGCGAGGTAACCGTCCCGGTCTGGCCCCGGGTCAGCACCTGCAGCTTTTGGCTGCGGCTTGCCGGAAACGTGATGCTTCGGCGCGTCACGTCATCCGGTTCGGTATGATCGTCCACGGGACAGGCCATGAGTCCCTGCTCGATCAAATAGTCCATGACCTTCATCAGCTCTGGCGGGCGGCCGGCCTCCGGCAAGCTTCCGAGCTCACCCGCAAACGCCTCCAGCCACCGGGCGGCATCCCCATCCGTTTCATGCATCAGGTCAAAGTCCAGGAGCCGGTGGCTGTAATCGACCGAAGCGCCGAGAATTTGCCCGCCCGGGATGTCCTTGAAGCTGGCGGAGATCCGCCGCTCAACCCTCATCTCGCGGGTGTGCACCGCTCGAGAATAATGCTTCCGGGGAAGCGTAGAGCGGTAGGCCCTCAGCAGAAACACCGCTTCCTCCGGGCTTCCTTCCGCCTGCTTGATTGCCAGCGCCGCCAGCGTTTCGTCGTACAGACTGCTCTCCGACATGATCTGATCGATCAGCCCTCTCATCCCGCCTTCAATGCGGGTGACGTCCAGTACCTTTCCCTGCTTGATCCGTTCGAATTTGATCCGCTTCAAGGATTCCTCGATCGCAAGCGTTCCGCCTTTTACCGCTACATATCCCATAGAAGCACCTCCCTCTCCTCGATTTGCGTCGTCCGGGGCAGGCACAGCAGCTTGTTGTTTTTGTCGGCGACCAGCATGTCAATTCCCAGAGGATACTCCGCGTTTTTCTCCGCCCGCGCCTCCAGCCATCCGGGAGCCAGCGGAATCCGCGCAAAGCTTTCATCCTCGATGCCCGGCCCTTTGAGGCTTAGCTCAAAGTCTCCGGACAGCTCCCCCGACTCCACGATCACAGTGGCAGAGGCATGCGGATCGGCCAGCGTACCGACTTTGGCGCCCTGCAGTGCCTTCAGCAAATCCCCTTCCTTCGCGTCGTGCAGGACAAAAATGTAATCCGCTTTCTCCGGCTCCGTCCGGACGGCGAAGGTCAGCTGGTTCAGGAGCCGCGTAAGCTCCGCTTCCCGCTGCGAGCAGATGCAGAATGTAACCTCCGTGTCCAGCAGCATCAATGCGAGCACCCAGGTGACGGGTAGCCCTCCCCACTGTGCATCGGCCTTGGCCGCTTCAGCCGTCAGATCCGAAATCAAGCCGGGTCTCGACATGGAATCTACCACTTTGCGGTAGGCGCGCTGTATATCATGAACTGCGTCGAAGTTCATCACTCTCTCCCCCTAATCCACATCCATCGTTTCAAAATCGACCTTCGTTTTGGCGATCTCGGCGAAAGCCTTGCTGCGCGTAGCAGCGATCCGGGCTTCTTCGTCCAGCAGCGTCTGATCCCATGCCCTGGTCTCCTGCAGTCCGGCCTGATACGCCGCGTCGATGAGGGCGAGCTGATAGGCCAGCTCATGGTCATGCCCTTTGACCACGCCGATGCCCATGCTGCCTTCGACCTGCACCTTGCATTCGCTCACCAGCACTTCCCCCAGATAGAACAAGCTACGCTTGGCGGTCTCTCTCACTTTGACCATGACCAGTCCCTGGCTTGGCTGCTCGACCAGCTTCACTTCATAACGGTCAGCAATAGCCTGCGCCATACGGGCGGCGAGTTCCCTGGAGCCTTCAACCAGAATTTCAGTCCGTTGTCTTCGTTTCATCCATTCCCGGCCTCCCTGTTTGAGGTTATTCAAAAAATCCGCTTTGAACACGCACTTTTAGAGCTCGTACGTAAAGTAGTCGCTCCGGTACATAATTCTCGTATATTCCAGCGGCTTGTTCGTCTGGCTGTCCAGACAGCCGGTCTCCACGACGAGCAGTGGAATGAGGCTGGTGCAGGCGAGCAGCTCCCTTTCTTTCCTGCCGGGATAGGTCACGCTGAGCAGCGTCTTCATCGACTCGAACCCCGTATACCCTTTTCCCCGGTAGAAATCGAACATCGAGGTAATGTCCCTGCCTGTCCGTCCGATGTCCGGAAACATCGACTCCGCCACATACGACGTGTGAATCGCAATCGGACGGTTGTCGATGAGACGGAGCCTGCCGATGCGGTATACCTTCTCTTCCGGCTGTGCTTCAAGCGCTTTATACACTTTGTGGTTATACTCGATGGGATCGCAAAAAATGTTGCGCGACTGATAGTCATACCCCATGTGGATCATTTTCCGGCTGAAGCTTTCGTTACCCGAAAAGAGGAGCGGAATGCGCTGATGCTGGTCGCGGACAAAGCTGCCCTTGCCCTGCCTGGAGTACACATACCCCAGGTCCTGCAGCTTCTCGTAAGCTTTTCGAGCCGTCATGCGGGGCACTTTGAACAGCCTGGCCAAATCGTTCTCCGACGGCAGCTTGTCATCCGGCTCATAGATGCCTGCCTCCATATCGGCTATGAGCTTATCCATGATCTCCATTTCGTCATGCATCCCTTATGCTCACCCTCCTCTTTTAAACCCCGTACTTCCGGATAAAAGAATCCGTATCGTTTAACTCTTCGAACCGCTCCTGGATGACCTCCCGCGGCCAATCCCACCACGCGATCTGCAGAAGCTTCACGATGACATCCTCCGAAAATCTCTTTCGGACCGGTTTGGCGGTAACGCCGACGACGATGGCATACGGTTCGACATCTTTGGTGACGATTGCTCCGGATCCGATCACCGCTCCGGTGCCGATATGAACCCCCTTCATGATGATCGCGCCGTGACCGATCCAGACATCGTGCCCGATCGTTACCCGGTTGCCCCGCCTCCGGTTGAAAATCGCCTCGTCATCGGTGCCGGCAAAACCATAATCCCTTCTCCGGTAAGTCATATGATGCTGCGTAACCCGCTCCATGGGATGATCCACCGGGTTGATGCATACATGCGAGGCAATCGAAGTATATTTGCCGACTTCCGTGTAGTTGATCGTCACGTCGTCCATGGTGTAGGTGTAATCCCCGATATCGGATTCGATAATTTGATTGCCTGGACCGACGGAGGTCCAGGATCCGAACGTGCTGTGAAGAATATGCGCGCTTTCGTGAATATCAGGATCCGGGCTCAGCCGTTTATTTTCCGCAGGGCGATGAATCGAATGCTTTTCCATGAATGTTCCCCCTTTACTTCGGTCTGCGCTTCTTGAGCTCTTCGACACAGGAAATGCCCGGATCTTTGCTTCCCAGCCGAACCTCCTTCTCCCCATAGAACCCGTGAAAGTCGGATCCTCCGGTCATGACGAGATCGTAACGGCGCGCAAACTCCATGGCCCGCTCCTCATCATCGGCACCATGCAGCGAATGCCACACTTCAATACCCTGAAGTCCCATGCCCACCAGCTCGCGGACATATTCAAAGTTGCCGTATTGGCCAGGATGGGCCAGAACGGGCACCCCGCCAGCCTGAATGACGGCCTCAATGGCGTCACGGGCGTGAAGGTAGTCCAGCTTGACGTAAGCCATACCGGGCTCTTCTCCGTTTCCTCCGCGGGAAAACAATTTTTTGTACAGCTCACCGTATATAGATTTGGCATAGCCATTGTCAATCAGTGCGTGCATAATGTGCTGCTTGTATACGCCGGTTCCCCCATCCGCATACCGCAGAACCTGGTCCCAGGTGATGCCGTACCCCGCCTCAATCAGCCGTTCAACCATCACACGGGAAGCTTCATGCCGCTTAGCGATCATCGGGCTACATAGCTGCTCCAGAGCCGGATGCCCCGGCTCGATGAAATAGCCCAGGATATGTACCCTCCTGCCTCTTTCCATGTCATAGGCGGATATTTCGATCCCCGGGATCATTTCAAAGCCAAGGTCTCTTCCCCGTTCCAGCATGGCGACAAGGGCCTTTGTCGTATCGTGGTTTGTGACCGCCAGCACACCAATGTTCTCATTCAATGCCGCCTCGGCCAATTCCTCAAATGAATACGAACCGTCCGAAATGGTCGTATGACAATGCAGTTCCGTCTTGATCGCTCAGCACCACCTTATCTTGGATAAGCAGACAACCGACGCCACAACCGATGATTCACGCCCGCTGCATCGCTTCGGCTGTCTGTAGTGACAGTCTAACTTGGTGCCAAGTTGCAAGGGTTAAGGCACGGTAAAGCTTCTGTAAAAATAAACGCCGTAACCGTAAATTTTGCCTCGTCTCTAGCTTTTTCGCACAAAAAAAGCCCCACATTGGTGGGACTATGCTGCAATATTAATATTCAGGTAATTTGCGGTACATCGAAATCGGTTCCTGCCAAAAAAAGCCTGCCTCTTAGCAGATCGGCTTCCGATCCATAAGAGACAGGCTTACAGTCCGTACAATGTTGTTATTGCGGGTTGGTCGTCCAGATGCCGGCCGATTTCACAAATACGCGCTGCGGCAGCTTCAGCGTGGCGAGCGCCAGCTCGGCCACGTCTTCCGGCTGCATCATGCGGTCCTCATCGCCGATCTTCAGGTTGTTGTCGCGGGCCAGCGCCGTATTGACGGTGGATGGCGTCAGCGCAACGACGCGGATGTTGTTCTTGCGCACTTCCTGAAGCAGCGATTCTGTCAGCCCCATGACCGCAAATTTGGACGCGCAGTATGCGGAGCCCGTGGCAAAGCCTTTTTCCCCGGCTGTGGAGGAGATGTTAATGATGCTGCCGCTGTTTTGCCCCACCATATCCGGCAGGACGGCCCGGGACATGTAATATGTACCCATCAGGTTTACCTGAATGATTTGTTCCCACTGGGCCGGATCCATTTCGAGTACGGTCCCGAACGAAGCGATGCCCGCGTTATTGATCAGAATATCGATCGTGCCGAGCTCTGCCTTCAGCGCACTCACCGCGCTTTCCGCTTCCTCCCGCTTTGATACATCCGCCGCTGCGGTCGCAACACGGATGCCGTGTTCGCCGGCCAGCGAAGCCTTCAGCGCATCCAAATCGGAGGCGGTGCGGGAAATGAGGCCCAGATTTACGCCTTCTTTGGCCAGCAGCTCAGCAATCGCCAAGCCGATTCCTTTGCCCGCTCCGGTAATGACCGCCGTTTTTCCTTGTAGATCCATCAAACTCATCATGTTCTCTCCGTTTCTGTTTGAATTTGTTGAAGACGATGCCTCAATGTAGGCATCTCCCATTATACTATTAGCCGCAAATAGCCCCGGAACCTTCGTTCCGAGGCAAAATCCCGCAAAGCATCCTCTCCAATATAGACCAGATGCTCTGCAAGGACATGATATCCTTAGCCTATTTGACCGCGACGAAAAACAGCCGCTGCGCCTCGTCGTCCGCTTCCACCCACTCAAAGTCGGCATACGTCTGCACGTCCCGGAATCCGGCTTTGAGCAGCTCGCTCTTCATCCATTTCGGATCATAGCCCCGCTGCACGTGCACTTCTTCAAAGCGGCGGTACAAATCGCTGTCTTCTTCCTTCGCAAAGATGCTCAAATGATGCTCGATTTCGCACCGCGGCGCGTCCAGGTCGCAGGTCCAGATGTACGAAACCGACTTGTCGTCCCATACGAACGGCTGCTCCTCGTCATAGCGGATGATCGTATTCGGATGATGCACGTCAAACACGAAGATCCCCTTTTCCTTCAGCCCGTTATAGGTCTGTCTAAAGGTCGCGACGATATCGGCTTCTTCCAGCAGGTAACTGATGCAGTCGCAAAATGAAATGACCGCATCAACGGGCTCGGGCAGCTCCCAAGCGCGCATATCCTGCTGCACCCAGCGGATGGAGCCCTCCCGGAACAGCCGGCTGCCCTGCGGCGTCTTCTCCATCTTCCGCCTTGCTACGGACAGCATGTCCGCCGACAGGTCGATCCCTGTCACTTCGAACCCCGAGTTCACAAGCGGAATCGTGATGCTGCCTGTGCCGCATCCCAGTTCTACCACACTTTTCGGCATGCCGTATTTTTCCCAGGCCTGTCGTGCAAACCTGAGCCAATCGGGATACGGCATATCTTCCATCAATTCATCGTAAACATATGCAAATTTTCTGTAAGAGGACATGATGACACCGCACTTTCTGTTAACGTTCCGAAAATCCTCCCAGCCCTGTTAGGACGGATCGGCGTTCCCGCCCGTTTCCGGTTTGGAACTTTCCGGCTGAACCAGATAAGTCCAGTTCTCCTTCTGCGTGATAAGACCTTCCTTCATCAATTTGCCGAGTGCGCGCTTGAATGCCGACTTGCTGATGCCGAAGCGCTGCTTGATAATGTCCGGAGGCGTCGCATCCGAATACGGCATGCCTCCGTTCGGACGTTCCTTCAGGAACTCCAGCAGGCGGTCGGCATCCAAATCCCGGCCAACTTCCTTGCGCTGCGCCATGGACAGGTTGACGCGTCCGTCTTCACGAATGTGGCTGACCCGCACCTGCAGCTCTTCGCCCAGACGCAGCATGCGGGTTCGCTCCGAGGAGTGGATCATGCCGATGGCACCGAAGCCGAGCACTCCCCCGTCCACGATTACAAACGTTCCCATCTGCAGCGGGCGGTACACCGTGGCGGTGAACCACTGGTTTACCCAGGACTGCGGCGCCTGGAACGTATGCTGCGACAGCTCCTGTTCGCCGGCCAGCTTCGCCCGCAGCCGTCCCTGCTTGTCATGCTCCATAATGACGAACACCGAGTCCCCGACCCGTGGATGAAGCTCTCTCAATTCGGGCAGCTCGCGGATCGGCAGCAGCAGCTGACGGCCTAGCCCCATCTCGAGAAAGCATCCCAGTCTCGGATGCACGTCCGCCACAACCAGCTTCGCCATCTCGCCCAAGGTCAAATACGGCTTTTTCATCGTAGCCGCCAGCCGGTCTTCCGTATCGTAAAAAATAAACACTTCCACGCGATCTCCCGGCTCGATCTTCCGGGTCAGCTCCGTGTAATGGAGCAGAACATCTTGTCCGCCAGCATCGAGAAAATAGCCGTAAGGCGATACTTCGCGCATCACCTCATAGGTTTGAATCGTTCCTGCAATCGGACTCATACCGTTTCCACGACCTTGGCATCCGACCACAGGCGTTCGATGTTGTAATAATCCCGTTCATCCCGGTGGAAAATGTGCACGATCACGTCGCCCAGGTCCATCAGCACCCAGCGTGCGGAATCCATTCCTTCCACGCCGCGGATTTCGAGGCCTGCTTCATGCACGCGCTTGCGGATTTCGGTCGCGATGGATTGGACCTGGGTATCCGAATTCCCGTGACAGATGACGAAATAATCGGAAATGAGGGAAATCCCCCGCAGGTCGAGCGCCACGACGTTCATGGCCTTTTTATCTTCAGCGGCAGCCACGGCCAGGTTTAACAATTCTTCAGGTTTCAAGGTCATACATTCGCCTCCAACTGTTTAATAAGATCATTGCGGGCAAATACGGTCAGCGGGTAAATGATCTGACGGCGGGAGATGAGCAGACTGATCGTGGAGTCCAGCCCGGCGATCAATCCCTCTTCAAGGCTATGGTTGGCCAGTTCCCGGATATTATTCACGCCCGGAAAATCCCTTCCCGGTTCGATGTAATCCGCCAGGCACACGACCTTGTCCAGCAGGGTCATGCCGATGCGGCCAGAGGTATGATACCGGATCGCATCCAAAATTTCAGGATCGGTAATCCCGTAATCCCGTTCCGCTACAAACGCACCTACTTCGGCATGCCAGAGCGGTTTATCGTAAAACAGCAGATCCTTGGACAGATCGTTTTCCTTAATGATCGCTTCCATTTGCTTCACGGGCCAGTATTTGGCCACGTCGTGCAGAATCGCCGCCGTTTCGGCCTTAACAGGGTCCGCTCCGTAACGCTCCGCAAGCATGACTGCGGATTGCATCACGCCTTCTGTGTGCTTCCAGCGCATGGCCGGCATTTGTCCGGACACGGCTTTAATCAGTTCTTCGCGGCTGAATGCCATACATTCCCCTCCTTCTGATATAGTCGTAGACACTGTCTGTCACCATATAACGAATGGAGTGTCCGGTGGCCAGTCTTTCCCGGATTTCGGTCGACGAGATGTCCACCTGGGGCATGTCGGCCAGTAGAATTTTTCCCTTCAAATAAGCGGGGAGCGCGTCCAAGTTCAGCGTGGAGCCCGGACGCCCGACACCGATAAAGCTCATCAGCTCAACCAGTTCCTCAATGCCCTCCCACTTCGGCAAATAATTGACCATATCGGCCCCGATAATGAAATGAAATTCGATGTTGTCAAACGAGCTGCGGATTTCCTTGACCGTGTCGATCGTATAAGAAACCCCGCCTCTTCTGATTTCAATATCGAGGGTCCGAAAGCAGGGATGGTCCGCAATCGCTTCAGCGACCATGCCGAGACGCTGTTCGCCAGTAGCTCCCGCCTGTTCCTTATGGGGCGGAATATGACTGGGCATAAACCAAACCTCGTCCAGTCCGAACGTGTCCCGGGCCGCCTCGGCAGCGAGCAGATGTCCGATGTGGATCGGATCAAAGGTACCTCCCATGATACCTACCTTCATGCTGATCCCTCCCGCTTATGGCAATTCAATCTGCTTATGATCTTTGGATTCTTTATATAAAATAATCGTGCTGCCGATCACCTGCACCAGTTCAGAGCCCGATTTTTCGGCCAATTCCTCGGCGATTTCGTGCTTGTCTTCCAAGCAGTTGTTGAGAATGCTGACCTTCATCAGCTCCCTCTTCTCAATGGCCTCGACGATATGACGGATTAACTGGTCGTTCGTTCCGCCCTTGCCGACTTGAAAAATCGGGTCCAAATGATGCGCCTGGGACCGGAGATAGCGTTTTTGCTTACCTGTTAACATAAAATGTCAAAACTCCTTAATCTTCAATGTACAATTCAATAATCATGATTCCTTCATACTGGCCAGAACCGCGCTGCGCATCGCCTCTACCGGGGCGGGCAGTCCGGTCCAATACTCCAGGGCAAAGGCTCCCTGATTCACAAACATCCCGAGACCGCCGTGAATGACGCAGCCCTTCTTCTCGCTGTCAGCGAGCAGCCGGGTCTTCAGCGGATTATAGATCAGGTCGCTAACCACGATTCCCGGAGGAATCCGCTCGGAATCTAGCGGTGTTCCGTCCATATGCGGATGCATGCCGACCGATGTCGTATTAATGATTACATCTACTTCGCCTAGAATGGCCGGAATGCCGTCCATGGCCATCCCGCGAATGTCCGCCAGCGCTTTCCATTCAGCCGCCAGCGCCTCGGCTTTATCGGCCGTCCGGTTGGCGACATAAATCCGGTCCGGATGCTCCAGCGTCAGGGCGTATACGATACCGCGAGCGGCACCTCCGGCTCCGAGCACCAGAATGCTTTTGCCTTTCAGCTCGGCAATCGCTTCTTCCTTCAGGGAACGGACATAACCTATACCGTCTGTATTATACCCCGTGAGGTAGCCTCCGTCATTCACGATCGTGTTGACGGCTCCGATCTTCAAGGCCGTTTCGTCCAGCTCGTTCAGGAACGGAATAACCTCCAGCTTGTGCGGAATCGTGACGTTGATTCCCCGAAAGCCAAGCGCCTTGATGCCTTCCAGCGCCTTTCCGACCTGCTCCCGCGATACGCGCATCGGAACATAGGCGCCCGGGATGCCGAGTGCGGCCAGCGCCGCCTTATGCATCACGGGCGATTTGGAATGGGCGATCGGATCCCCGATGACGCCCAGCAGCAGCTCCCCTGTATGTTTCAGTAACTCCGGTTTAGCCAAATTCATGGTTTCCCCTTTCCCTGCTCTCACCTGTCAGCTCTTGCAACGTTCAAAGGCAGCGTCAGATTAAAGAAGGTCTTGCCAGCACCTTGACTCCCCGCGGCGCATGAATAGCGCACAGGGCTCCCTGATCGCTGTTCACTTTAACCCAGCCCAATCCGGAGACGAACAGATCCATGCGCATACCGCGCTTGATGCGGAATTCATGCCTTGTCCATTCCGGCAGCTTCCCGATGTTCTCCCGGTTCGGCGGGGACAGCAATTCTCCGGCATGCTCCGCGTAAAGCTCATCGGCACGCTCCAGCTTGGTGCGGTGTATGCCTACGCGGCTGCCGACAAAGCAGGTAAACGACTGGCGCTCGCCCTGAATAAAGTCAAACCGTGCCATGGCTCCGAAAAACAGCGTCTGTCCTTCGTTCAGCTGGTACACGGCCGGCTTCAACGGGTTGTCCGGCATGACGGCGCCCAGGTCCTCACGAGTGACGAGCTCACTGTAGCGCCAAGGGTATACGATCCCCGGCGTGTCGATAATAAAGCGGCCGTCGTCGAGCGGAATGTTGACCATATCCAGGGTCGTTCCCGGATAACGCGATACGGTCAGCTCCTGCTCCAAATCGCTGTAATCCCGGATCAGCCGGTTGATCAGCGTCGATTTGCCGACATTGGTCGCCCCTACCACATAAACGTCGCGGTCTCCGCGATATGAGGCAACCGTGTCCAGCAGGCGGTCGAAGCCCTGATTTTTCTTGGCGCTGCAAAGGACGATTTCTTCTGTCTTGAGGCCGTGCTCCTTGCATTGTTTCTGCACCCAGTTAAGCACCTTATTCCAGTTCGTCACTTTAGGCAGAAGGTCGATTTTGTTCACGGCGAGAATGACCGGATTGTTACCGACAAACCGCTGCAAGCCTGAAATGAGGCTTCCTTCAAAATCGAACAGATCTACAATATGAATAACGAGCGCGTTCTTCCCGCCGATTTGGCTGAGCAGACGCAGGAATTCATCCTGGTCGACGGCAACGGAAGAAGCCTCGTTGTAGTTTTTAATCCGGAAGCAGCGCTGGCAGATGACCGGATCCCGGTCCATCGCTTTCTCCGGGGTATACCCCGGTAGCTCGGGCTGTTCCGTTTGGATGGCAATCCCGCAGCCGCTGCATTTTACGGCTTGACTGCCGTCTATCGGGTCTTTCATTGTTGGTGTTCCTCCTCCAGCCATAATCCCTTTTTCCGCAATCGTGCGAGCGCAATTTTCTCCAGACGCCGGTTCATGCGCGTACCCCAGCCTTCATCCTGAATGGATATCGGGAGCACCAGCACGGTAAACAGGCCGAGCCGGTTGCCGCCGTACACATCGGTCAGCATCTGGTCGCCGACCACGATCGTCTCCTCGCTCTTCAGGCCCATCATCTGCATGGCTTTCCGGAAAGGCGCGTTCGACGGCTTGCGGGCTTCATGGACAAACCGGATATCCAGCGGGGTGGCAAAAGTCGATACCCTCGCCATTTGGTTATTGGACACGATGACAAGCTGAAACCCTGCCTTTTTCACCTTTTCGAACCAGGCGATCAGCTCGGGGGTGGCCAAGGGAGCCTTGGCACCGACCAGCGTATTGTCCAGATCCGTGATGATTCCACGGAATCCCTGCGAGTACAGCCGCTCCAAATCCAGATCAAACACCGTTTTTACCTTCATTTTCGGGATAAGCATTTCAAACAAATTGATGTCACCTCAGTTTCATAGGACAAACTATACCATAATCTGCGTAGTTAGTAAAAAACTTATGTTCGGGCGAAACAAAAAAGAAAACGCCCGGAGGGCGCCTTCTAAAAAGTCCATCACGCTGCATTCTTCGGTATCTTTTTCATCGCAGCTTTCAATTCCTTCGCATGGGCATGGACGCTTCTCCATTCCGATTCCGACACCGATGAAGGGCTGTAGCGCGCCTTCTCGAACAGCTGCAGCAGGGGCTCCAGGAAGGATCCGAGCGCCGGGGACCGTCCTTCCCAGCGGCTGACCGACTCCCGGAGCGTTTCGTCCGCGCCGCGTTTGAGTCCTCTTCGGCGCAGCTCCTTGATCCACCGTTCGGTCATGACAATGACCTTCTGGTCGGGAGACAGCTTCTGTCCCGTACGAAGCCGGAGCCATCCGAACCGGAGCTGGAGCCGATTCCGCCACAGCACATACACTGCAAATGCTGCAAGGATGAGGAGGGAAGCGCCGTATACGATTTGCACCACGGGTCCGCGATCCTGGCCTTGCGCTGCCTGTTGCGGCGCCTGTTCAGGCTGGTCCTCCTCCACTTCCGGCTGTTTCTCCGGCTCGGCCGGATCTTGCGCCTGGGCGTCATGCGTGAGCAGCGGCATGCTGAAGCCGGGGGTCGCTTCCACCGGAATCCAGCCGTACGGCCCGAAATAGACCTCGGCCCACGAATGCGCATCGGCATTGGTCACCGTATACACGCCGGAGTCCGAGGTGCCCTGTACGCCTTGGACCTGCACGTCGGCGCTGCTTCCCTGCACCTGGCCGGGAGCGTACCCTTTGACCCACCGCGCCGGGATGCCGAGGGAACGGGCCATCATCACCATCGAAGTCGAGAAATAATCGCAGTATCCTTCCTTGATTTCAAACAGGAAGCTGTCCACGAAATCGTCGCTGACCTTTTTGGATAAGTCGGGCTCGTTTGTATATGTGTAATTCGTTGTTAAATAGTTTTGAAGCAGACCGATCTTTTCATACGGCGTTGCTCCGGAAGCCGTCACTTCTTCCGCAAGGTCGCGGGCCCGCTTAGGAAAATTGTTCGGCACCTGCAGATAGGCATCCTCGGTCCCTTGGGAGCTGTACAGGTCGGCGAACGACTTCTGGCGGATTTCATCCTCCGAAACGACCGGAACCTCGGACACCACCGTGTAGGTTTTCGGATAACGGTCCCGCTTTGACTCGGCGGTCCAGCGAAGCTCCGACTGGGAACTGTTCCAGCGGAGGCTGCCTGTATTTTTCCCGTCATCGATAAGCTCTACTTTGGACAGGTTATACGCACCGAACAAAACGGGGTACTGATTGTCGCTCAGCATCGTAACCGTCTGTTTTACCGTCATCGAATCGCCGGCGGTTGGTCCATCTCCGGAAAGCTTCGTATCCGCCGTCACCTCATCGGTCTCCCTGCCGGAATTGCGCTCGTCCCCCCAGCCGCTGCCGGTATACAGCCTGCGGGTCTCCCCGCGCCAATAGCTTCGCTGGTCGGAGCTGATTTCCATCACCGGCGTGTAGTCAAAGTTGAACCCGCCGCCGAGCTTGGTGTCGTTGCGGCTGTATCCCGAGGAAGTCCGCAGCACTGATTCGGCCGGATCCCCGTCAACGCCGGCCGTGGCAGCCGTCTCGCCTTGGACGACCCAAGCCGTATAGGGATCGGTCAAGGACGGCGGCACTTCCGGCATGTTGACACCGACGGCAAACACAAGCGAAAAAATGACCGCCACGTTCAGCAGCATTTTTAGCGGGTACTGCCGAAGATAGCGCCAGCCATGCGGGTATTTCTGCTGGAAGCGGCGGAAATGCTCGCTGACCAGCCAGCCGAGCGCCGCAAACACCGTCCAGGCGACTTCCTTCCATAAATCGTACACGGTGAAGGAATCCAGTATGGAGAACGCCACGATCAGCATGCCTGTGAACACGAGGATTCTGCGCTGATTGTTAACCAGCTTGGCGCTGAGCAGCAGCAGAATCCAAGCGCCTACGGCAAAACCGAGGTACGGCAGCGCGTTGCCCGTAAACTGCTGAATCCGGTTCGGCAGGCTTCCTGCCGGAAAGTAAATCCAGTACGCGATCATCTCCCGGTGAATGATGTACAGCACGGCGATGCCTTCCAGCGCGTACCGGTAAATGCTTTTGATTGGCAGCAAAATTTCGATCGCCGTGATGACCGTCACGCTGATGATGACGATGGCCGTCGTCTCGCTGTACCAAATGTTGTTCATAAAGTAAATCCACTGCAGCGCCATAATCCACAACCACACCAGGGATAAGGTGCGGAAAAACGAAGTGCGCAGCGAATACAGCCAGTTGATCAAACCCTTCCACCCCCTAATGCGGCCGGCAACTCACTCAGCGATTGAATGCTGCACGCAAAAGTTCCGCGGGAAGCGAGCATCGCTCCCCAGCCTTCTACGCCTTTTTCTCGCCCGGAGCTGATCCGAATGTGCGAAGAGCTCATACCCCGGGTTTCAGCCCAGCGCAGAATGTCGAGCACTTGCTGGCCGCTGGCCGGTGAAATGAAAACGAGGAAGGCCCCCGCCGGAAGAAACCGTGCGTTCTGCTCCAGCTTCGGGAGCAGCTTACCGTAACCGTCGGCAGACAGGTCCACCAGATGATGCATCATCCGCTGGCGGTCTCCCTGCACGCTGCTTGGCGGAAACAATTTGAATGTGTCGCCGAGGGTAGCGAGGCCCATGTTCATTCTCCCGCGCCCGCCATACTCGAGCAGGGAAGCCGCTGTGGAAACAGCCAGCTCAAACTGCGCGTCAGAGCCGTAGTGAGCCTTCGTGGCGTCCAGCAGAAGCATCGTTTTCGGAACGGAATCGTACTCGAATTCCTTGGATTTCCACTGTCCGGTCTTCGCCGTAGCGTTCCAGTGAATCCGGGAAATCCGGTCCCCGTACACATAATCGCGGACGCCGTTAATCTGGGTCGTTTCTTTGCGTGAAGCTGCCGAGGCGGTTTGCGGCCCCGCAAGCGGGGAATTCCGGTCGAACAGCTTCCAGGTGGGGATAAACACGGTCCGGGGCATCACGCGAAACTGGCCGGGCACATGAAAACGGCCTTTATGCTCGATAAAACCGAAAATATCCTCGCTGACACATTCCGTTTCGGTAAAATAGTATCTTCCCCGCTCCAGCGGCGGCGTCTGGAACATCAGGGTACCGCTGCCTCTGTAATTGGGAATGACGCTTTCCTCAAACGACCAGGAATCTCCGTTATGCCGCTTCATGACTTCACGGATGATGATGTAGGGCATCGGCAGAAATCCCGGAATCGAAAAATGGAGCCTGACCTTGATCTGCTCGCCGGCGTGAAGCACGGTGCCTTGTCCCCTTTCGGTGGACAGCTGGCGCGTTCCCCGCGTCAGCCGGACGCCGCTGATGCCAAGCACGATCAAATACAGCACGATGACGCTGATCATGACAAACAGCATCAGGGACGTCTTGCCCCCCTGAAACAGAACATAGAACAGGCTGGCGACCCATACGAGCAGTACGGCCCAATACCTCGGGGTTTTGAGTCCGGATCGGATACCGGTTAACAGCCTTGTCATCATTTATCGCTCCATCGCTACAGGCACATGCACCTGCTGAAGGATGTTTTTCAGCACGGATTCCGGACTGACGTTGTCCAGCCGGGACTCCGGGCGAAGGATGATGCGGTGGGCGAGAACATAAGGAGCGAGCGTCTTAATATCGTCCGGAAGGACGTACTCCCGCTGCTGCAGGAATGCAAACGCCTTGACCGCGTTCAGAAACGACAGGGAAGCGCGCGGGCTGGCTCCGAGCAGCACGGAGGCATGCTCCCGGGTACGGCGGACGATGCTCAGCAGATAGTCCGTCACCGCCTCGTCGATATAAATGCTGCGGATTTCATGCTGCATCTCCGCGATCTGTTCCATGTTGGTCACCGGAGTCAGCCGGTCGACCGGCTGGCCCTGCTTGTGCTGGTACAGCAGGCTTTTTTCCGTGGCCGCGTCGGGGTAGCCGAGGCTGATCTTCATCATAAAACGGTCAAGCTGCGCTTCGGGCAGCATGTAAGTGCCTTCAAAGTCGATCGGGTTCTGGGTGGCGCACAGCATGAACGGACGGGGAAGCTCATACGTTTCGCCGTCCACCGTCACGTTGCGCTCTTCCATGACCTCAAGCAGGGCCGACTGGGTCTTCGTCGTGGCCCGGTTTATTTCGTCAGCCAGCAGAATGTTGGTCATCACCGGACCCGGACGGAAGTAGAACCGCTCCTCGCGCGGATGAAATACGGAAACGCCGGTAATATCGCTCGGCAGAATGTCCGGGTTGCACTGGACACGCCGGTAATCGCCGCTCATGGACCGGGCGAGCGCCTTGATGAGCTGCGTCTTCCCCGTTCCGGGTACATCTTCGATCAAAACATGCCCTTCGGCCAGCAGAGCAGTTAGAAGGAGCTGTATTTCAAATGATTTTCCCAATATGCAAGATTCGAGATTGGATCTTACTGCGGCAATAATGTGAAGAAATTCGCTGCGTACGGGCATATCAGTTCCTCCTAGAATTCGTAATCAATGAACATGCTCGCAGATGCGTTCACTGGTAAATCGATAACATCGTAAAATAGCTGGATACATATAAGTATATATTTTACATTGTACATGAAGGAAGAACAGAAAGTATATTGGGCACATTTCCTAAAATCGTCGTATACCCCCACATACCCGCCGAAATGAACGGCAAAACACCCCGGAATACACAATTCCGGGGTGTTTATTCAGGCAACCCATTTTCAGTTCAAGCAAGGAAATGCAAACGGCGGATTGGTGGAATTACCCGCGGGGACGGACGAACAGCGCGGCGATAAACGAAAAGATAATCGCCGCCGATATCCCCGCGCTGGTGACCTCAAAGATGCCTGTCACAACCCCGATCCAGCCGTCCCTCTGTAGCTCCGACAGCGCTCCGTGAACAAGCGAGCTGCCGAAGCTGGTGATGGGAACGGAAGCGCCGGCACCGGCAAATTTGACGAGGGGATCGTACCAGCCGAGACCGTCAGCCACCGCTCCCGCCACCACCAGCGTGCTCATCGTATGCGCCGGCGTCATCTTGAACAAGTCCATCATGAGCTGGCCGATGACACAAATCAGACCGCCGATAATAAACGCCCATAAAAACTGCATTGGTTAATCCTCCATTTCCAGCGCTACGGCGTGGGCGATGCACGGAAT
Organism: Paenibacillus sp. PSB04; assembly: GCF_025809195.1. NCBI lineage: Bacteria > Bacillati > Bacillota > Bacilli > Caryophanales > Paenibacillaceae > Paenibacillus > Paenibacillus sp. PSB04. The sequence goes on along the minus strand of NZ_CP081301.1, from coordinate 3,546,049 downwards.
GCTCTCTCCCTGCTGAACCGACAAGGGGGAGTGCAGCGAGCCGGTCGCCACGACCAGCACTTTATGTAATTCGCGTTGTAACATCCGTTTGACCAAATGGCCGTAGGTCACCGCCGCCGAGCAGCCGCAGCCGCTTCCTCCGGCCAGGACGGCCTTCTGCTTCTCACGGTTATAAATCATAAGCCCGCAATCGCCGAATTTCGTCTCGTCCATCTGGTAGCCTTCCTTCTCCAGCAGCTCCTTCGCAATCGGCAGACCGACCGAAGCCAGATCGCCGGTCACAATCAAGTCATAATAATCGGGAGACAGCCCCGTATCCCGGAAATGCGCGGCGATCGTATCGGCAGCGGCCGGCGCCATCGCGGCACCCATATTGAACGGATCTTTGACCCCAAGGTCCATGATCCTGCCGATGGTCGCCCGGGCGATTCTCGGGCCGGTTTGGCCCTGCCCGCCTTTGGCGATAACGCCGCAGCCCGCCCCGGTGACCGTGTATTGGGCGGTCGGCGGCTTCTGCGAGCCGTATTCGGTCGGATACCGGAACTGCTTTTCGGCCGTGCAGTTATGGCTGCCCGTTCCGGCCATCACCCGTTCCGCGGCCCCTGTGTCGACCATCAGGGCGGAAATCGCCAGACTTTCCATGGACGTCGAGCAGGCCCCGAACACGCCCAGGTATGGCACGCCAAGCTTGCGGGCGGAGAACGTGCTGCTGATGATCTGGTTCATCAGATCCCCGCCTACATAGAACTGGATCTGTTCCTTGTCCAGTCCCGACTTGATGACGGCAAGCTGGGCGGCCTGCTCCAGCAGCCTCCGCTCCGCTTTCTCCCATGTTTTCTCATTGATTTCGAGATTGTCGTACACATAATCGAAATCGGGAGACAGCGGACCTTGTCCCTCATCAGGACCGACGACGGCGGCGCTTCCGATCAGAACGGGCCTGGTGTCAAACTCCCAGGTCTGGCCGGTCAGCTTCATGGCTGATGCACTCCCTGGATGCCAAAGATGGCGTAGACGAGTCCCACGACGAAGGCGGCGACGGTTCCGAACACGATCACGGAGCCGGCGAGCTTGAACATGTTGGCCCCGACGCCAAGGACATAGCCTTCCGCTTTATGCTCAAGCGCCGCCGAGCACATGGAGTTGGCGAAGCCCGTAACCGGTACCGCCGTTCCCGCTCCGGCCCATTGGGCGATTTTATCGTACACGCCAAAGCTGGTCAGGATGACCGATATAATAATGAGCACCGCAACGGTCGGATTGCCCGCTTCTTTGACCGTCATGTCAAACCAGCTCATGAACGCCCGCTGAATCGCTTGTCCGATCAGACAGATCAAGCCGCCGACCACAAAAGCACTTACGCAGTTTTTGAATGTGCTGCGCGAAGGAGAATGCTTTTTGCTGATGGATTTATATTCCTCGGGCGTCAAGGAATCGATCTTGAATCCGGTTCCCCTGTTCTTCGTATTGGCAGGCATTACAGGCACCTCCTATTCATCATTCCTTTTCATTATTTGTCATTTGCAGGAGAGTTATGTATGTTATGCGGAGGCGGGCAGCAAACAGCGCCAGGCAGCCGGGCGCTAATATTTGAAACCTGGCGGCTGTTTAATGAGGGCTATCCATGGTAGGCGGATTATAATAAGAAGAGAAGCACAATGACCAGCAAAATCAACAATACGAGGATCAGGATGTTTTCTTGGCGGCGATCCATGTATATCGGTTCCATAATCAGGCTCCTTCCGGCTGACTTCAGGGCATCCGTCCAGAATATCCTATTCATCTGGTTCGCCATTTGTGCTTCTGCCCGCCGGACGTGGACATTCGGATCAAGTGGGTTCATACTAAGGAGTGTATCCAACTGCATAGAATGAACTAAAGAAATGAATATTATAGGCCTCTTAAGGCCGTAATCACAGGAAGTTCGGTGCAAAACTTTGGTTCAATCTATATACATAACCACATTCATGATAAAGGAGATAAAGTTCGATGGATCAAAAAACGAAAGATATGTTCCGCAAGCTGACGGAATTCCCCGCGGCTTCCGGATTTGAAAAAGACCTGCGCGCATATTTCAAGGAGGCGGTGAACCCGTTCACGAACGAGTTCGTACAGGATCGCCTCGGCAGTCTGTTCGGCGTCCTCCGCGGGGATGAGAACGGCCCGAAAGTCATGGTGGCCGGCCATTTTGACGAGGTCGGTTTCCTGGTCACCGGCATTACCGAAGCCGGAATGGTGCGCTTTCAGCCGCTCGGCGGCTGGTGGAGCCAAGCCGTGCTCTCCCAGCGGCTGCAGATCATCACGCCAAACGGTCCGGTATTCGGGGTCGTCGGATCGACGCCGACCCACCTGCTGGACGAATCGCAGCGCAGCAAACCGGTGGACATCAAAGCCATGTACATCGACATCGGTGCGGATAACCGCGAGGAAGCCGAATCCTTCGGCATCCGTCCAGGGCTTCAGGTGCTGCCGGTCTGCGAATTTACGCCGCTGGCCAACCCGAAGAAAATCATGGCCAAAGCCTGGGACAACCGCTACGGGGTCGGCCTTGCGATCGAACTGCTGGAGGCGCTCCACCAGGAGAAGCTGCCGAATACGCTGTACTGCGGCGCAACGGTTCAGGAAGAGCTGGGACTGCGCGGCGCGCGCACGTCGGCCAACCTCATCCAGCCGGATATTTTCTTCGCGCTGGATGCGAGCGCAGCCAACGATATGACCGGCGACAAGAGTGCCTTCGGCCATATCGGACAGGGAGCGCTGCTGCGCATATTCGACCCGACGATGATCACCCACCGCGGACTCGTGGAATATGTGCAGGATACGGCCGATACCCACAACATTAAGTATCAGTATTTCGTATCCCCTGGCGGCACGGACGCCGGGCAGGTGCATTTAAGCGGAATCGGTGTGCCGTCTACCGTCATCGGCATTTGTGCCCGCTACATTCATACGTCTTCGTCGATTATCCATACCGACGATTACGATGCAGCCAAGGAGCTGCTGACCAAACTGGTCAAAGGCCTCGACCGCACGACGCTGAACACCATTATCGAAAATGCCTGAAGCACGGCTCTCCCTCCGGCGGCGAAAGCTCATTGCTTGCTAAACAGCATGCTTCCCCGTCCGAAGTTCCGACACGGCAACACAAAGAAGCCTGCGCGCTCCAAATCTCAGAGTTGGAGCGTTGCAGGCTTTTGTATTTCGAAATGCGGTTATCTAACTTACCTGAACCCGTTCATACCATTTGCAGCTGCCTCTCGTACAGCCTCTTCCAGCTTCCCGAGCATGCCCTTCAGCCTCTCGTTCAGCTCCTCATCCTTAATCTCTCCGCCCCGAAGCTTCTGATTGAGGAAAGGTATCGTGAAAGACCCGCCCTCCACCAGGTCAGCCGTCATCATCCTAAGGGTCATCTGAAGGGATTCATGCGCCTTCTCTCCACCGGTTTCCATCGGCGATCCGCTGACGACAGCGACGGGCTTGTAGACGAATTCTCCGGACGATACCAGCCAGTCGAGCGCATTCTTCAGCACGCCGGGCACGCCATGGGCATATTCGGGGGTGCTGATGATCACGCCGTCCGCCTGACGGATCGTGTCACGAAGCCGTGCCACCGAAGGGGCCGGGTCGTCTCCATCCATATCCGGGTTAAAATGGGGCAGGTCTCCGATGCCTTCAAATATCGAAATCTCCATCGTTTCCGGCGCCAGCGGATAGAGGGCGTGAATCAGGCTCGTATTGGACGATTGTCTCCGGAGGCTTCCGGAAATCGCCGTGATCTTTATAGGACTTGAATTCAAAGGCATTCGTCCTTTCTCGGTTTGACATTGGCGGGCGGCCGCGCTTATCGCAGCCGTCTATGACCATTGTGGCCGTAATGGAAAATTTGGTCAATACCGCGAGCGCTTTTGTCCAAGTTCACAAAAAAAATCATAAAATTCACAAATTTACTCTTATGCAGGACGAAAAAGTGTGGTAGAATGAAAGCGCTAACACTTTATCATCTTCTAAAAGGGGGCTTTGGTAAGATGACTTCATCCGACAAGGTGCTGCAGGAATATCATCAATTTGATCCGGTGACGGACGCGTTTTTCTTTAAAGTCGGCGGTCAGGGACAGGTTATTTTCCACGGCAGAAACTATATTATCAAGAAACGGTTAACCAGCCAGGAAATCTCCGCTTTGATCTCGCAGCCCAATTTTGTCCGAGCCGCATCCAACATCCATGTCAACGTGAATAAAATTACTTCCTTTGAAGGCAACGTCCTTCACTTCCGCGATGATTTTGCTTACCCCCGCACCATTTCCGTTTCCAAACGCATTTTGGAGCAGATTAAGAAACGGATGTCCAGCCCGCTGACGGATATGACGCTGAAGAAATAACACAAACCAGAATCAAGGGGTCATCACAGAAAAAGCAGCAGTTGGCCGGGCTTTCCGGACACTGCCGCTTTTTTTATATCCGAAAATATAAACTTCCTAGGCTAAACATCCTGATCTCGCAAATCATTTTCCGCTAAACGCGGTCTGACTTCTTGGCATGTACTTCGATAGTCTTTATGAGATTGCCCTTTAAAAAGACGATTCGTTGACGGCATATTTCTACCCGCGGACCATTCCGGCAAAAGTCCGGATCACCTGCTCGGCCGACATCTCCAGCAGCTCTCCGGCCTGGGCCATCGCTTCCTCCAGTGCCATCGGTCCGTTCACGATGCTGTGCACGCTGAGGATTCCCGCATCATACAGCGGATCGATCCCCGGCCCCACCGATCCGGCCAGGGCGATGACCGGAACCCCGTGCCGCCGCGCTTCCCGGGCGACGCCCATCGGCGTCTTGCCGGATGCGGTCTGCGCATCCATCCGGCCTTCGCCGGTGATGACGAGGTCCGCGCCTTCCAGGTGCGCCATGAATCCCGAATGCTCGATCACGAGATCGATGCCGCTCCTCATCCCGGCTTTGAAAAAAGCGAGCAGCGCCGCTCCAACGCCGCCGGCTGCGCCCGCTCCTGGCAGGTCATGCACGCGCAGGCCCGTCGCCTCCAGGATGCGGTCCGCCCAGACGCGCATCCCCTGCTCCAGCACCGCGACCATCTCCGGCGTTGCGCCCTTCTGCGGGCCATACACATGGGACGCGCCGTTTGGGCCGAGCAGCGGGTTCTGCACGTCGGAAGCGATCACGAAGGTGGATTCGGCAAGCCGTGCATCCATTCCGCCCATGTCGATCGCCGCCACGCGCTGCAGCTCCAAGCCCCCGCGTCCGACCGGCTGCCCGTCCTCATCCAGCAGCCGCATGCCCAGCGCCTGCAGGATGCCGGCGCCTCCGTCGTTCGTGGCGCTGCCGCCGATTGCCATAATAAATTGGCGGCAGCCCGCATCGAGCGCTCGGCGGATCACCTCGCCGGTTCCGTACGTCGTCGTATGCAGCGGGTCCCGCTCCTCAGCGGCGATCAGCTCAAGCCCGGACGCGCTGGCCAGCTCCACCACGCAGGTGGACCCTCCGTGGATGAGGCCGTACTCGGCGTCGACCGGCCTTCCCAGCGGATCGGACACCTGCACGTTGGCCTTGGTACCGCCAAAGCGGGTCAAGCTGTCCAGCGTCCCTTCTCCGCCGTCCGCCATGGGGACAAGCACCGTTTCCGCACCAGGCAGTGCGCGTCTTATGCCCTTGTCAATGGCCGCCGCCGCGTCGGCGGCACGGATGCTGCCTTTGAACGAATCCGGAGCGATCACGATTTTCATTCGGCTAAACCCTCCTTTTACACTCTTCCCTTGCATTATGTTTATGCCTCCCATGCACGGATTCTCCCCACAATCAAAAGAGCCTTCACGCCTTCCGGCAGTACGTCAGTCTCAGCGGGAATGCGGCCCAACCGTGTTCACCGGCCGGCCTTCCAGGAACGCGGCGACGTTGCCCACAGCGATTCTCATCAGCCGCTCCCGCGCTTCCACCGCCGCCCATGCCATATGCGGGGTGATGATGCAGCGCGGGGCATGCACAAGCGGATGGTCTGCGGCGGGAGGCTCCGCCGCAAGCACGTCAAGTGCCGCGCCCGCAAGCCGGCCTTCGTTCAGCGCATCAGCCACATCCTGCTCCTGCAGCAGCCCGCCGCGGGCGGTATTGATCAGGAAGGCCGAAGACTTCATCAGCGCCAGGCGTTCGCGGTTGATGAGCCCGTCGGTTTCCGCCGTCAGCGGACAATGCAGGCTCACCACGTCCGACTCGGCCAGCAGCTGCTCGAGAGGGACATGCCGGACGCCGCTGTCTTCGTTCCCGTCCGCCTTCCCCGGTCTGCCGGATACCAGTACGCGCATGCCGAAAGCCTCCGCCAGCCGCGCGACCTGGCGGCCGATCCGGCCATAACCGACGATCCCCATCGTCTTCCCCCAGAGCTCGATTTGCGGAGTCAGCGCATAGGAGAAATCCACCGCCTTCGCCCAATCTCCCGAGCGTACGCTGTCTCCATGCCGCCCGATCTGGTGGCAGAGCTCAAGCAGCAGCGCGAACACAAACTGCGCGACAGACTCGGTTCCGTATGTCGGCACATTCGTCACCGTAATCCCGCGCGCAGCAGCGGCTTCAATGTCAACTACATTGTAGCCGGTCGCAAGCACGCCGACGTAGCGGAGGTTCTCTGCCGCCTCCAGCACCTCCCGCGTCAGCGGGGTTTTATTCGTCAGCACGATCTCGGCGAGCCCGATCCGCTCCTGAATCAGCCCGGCAGGAGTACGGTTATAGACCGTCACAGAACCGAGCTTTCCCAGCTCGTCCCAGCTTAAATCCCCAGGGTTCAGCGTATGTCCGTCCAGCACGACGATGTTCATTACAGTCAACTCCTGTTCCTGAAAGTGTAATAGATTCCCTCCTCTTCAGCTAGCAGCAGGATAGTTACATCTACTATACCATTCAGGCAGTACCGGGTGAACAAGTCCGTTTCGACAACAGTCCCGCCAAGCGGGAAATCATTTTAAGATCTGGATGCGAAACCTTTGCTGAGAACTAGACTTTTCCTCATAAAATAAAAGCAGCCCCCGCGAAAGGAGGCTGCTAATTAGGCAAGCGGTGACGATGAAGGAACGTTATTCGTCCGCGCCAATATTGACGCCTGCCCCTTGAACGCGGGGCTGCCCGTCGATATCGAGCGACCCGATGTCCGAATTCGTCAAGCCCTTATCAATGGCAGGAGACCCTGCCTTCAGATGTAAATCGCCGGCAGCGGCGTTCACAAGGAGTGGATCGGCGAAGACGGAATGGGCATCATTGCCCGTTCCATTTTTATAAGCGGCAAAGCCGGTGTATTCTTTGTTTTTCCAGGTCCAGCTGGCATCCGAACTTCCGCCGGGAGCGAAGTACAGATTGTAATCCACGACGTTGCCGGAATTTTTCGTGTATTCATTATAAATGAGCACATCGGTAGAACTGGCCACAAAAATGTTGTTACGGATGACGTTGTTCTGGGTGTCATACTGCACGTAGAGCTGACCGCTGCCGTCGCCAATGGTGTCATTTTTATACAGCGTATTGTTGACGATGTGGCAGCCTACCGTCGAGCCGCGATCTGTGTCGTATCCGCCCATGGCGATGCCCGTCAAACGGTTGTTGTAAATGAAGTTGCTGCGGATCGTAATGTTGCTGGTCGCCTTGCCGGCATGCTCGGAGGCGATTTCCACCCCGATATCGTTGTTATAGCTGTAGTTTCGCTCGATAATGCTGTCCTTGCCTCCATCGACATAAATGCCGTCCGCCGAATTGCTGTTGTTCGGAAGCTTTTTGCCGTAGGAAGGATTGTTATTGGAGGTGATATTGTACACTTTATTGCCGCTGATGATTCCGTTTCGTGCCTGGTCGTAGGCGGAGTTCGGCGACTTCCCTTCGAATCCGATCACGTCGATACCGATGTTGTCGTTGTCGTGAATGATATTGTTCGTCACGGCAAAAGTATCCACATTTCCGTTAAGAACGAGCGTTTCGCTGGACCCCAGCACCAGATTGTACAGCTCATTGCCGTCGATTGTCACGTCATGAATGGATTCCGGCGCCTTGGTTCCGTACACGGCGATGCCGTGCGCATCCCGGCCCAGCAGGTCGGTGCCGGCAGGAGTCGACGTGTTTTTGATATCATGGATCTTGTTTTTGGACAGCGTAATGTTGCCTCCTGCGCCGTGAACATAAATCCCAACGGGCATGACGTTGTTAGCAGTCGTCGTATAATTGCAAATTTCGAAACCTTGAATGGTCACATAGTTGACGTCGGCAAGGTCAACGATGCCTTCCGTTCCGCTTACGGAAAGTCCCGTACCGTCAATAACCGGCGTCTCGCCGCTGTAATTGGCAAAGGTGATCGGCCCTTGATCCGCGGAACCGGACTTGGTGACCTTCAGCTTTTGGTTATACACCCCGCCCCGGACATAGACCGTGCTCCCCGGCCCGGCCGTGTCGGCTGCATGCTGCAGCGTTGCCCACGGTGCGGCGCTCGTACCCGCATTCGAATCGCTTCCGTTAACAGCAACGTAGTACTCGGCGCCCGAAGCCTCGACGGTCTGCGACGCCGCATACCCGATGCCAAGCCCCAATACAGCCAGACTGATACCTGCAATCAGTGTTTTACCGAATTTCACGAAATATCAACTCCCATGATTAAAGTTTGAACTGAAATGAAAAAATCCGATTTAGACTTGCTATGTAATTTGTCGATCACCCCCTTTGCCCGGACTCTCATGAACCTTTGCCTGAGCTTCCACCGCCGAGGCGCTTACTGGAGCGGCCGCCTTCCCTGCAGGGCCGATACCGCCGCTGCTGTCGGCAAATGGCCGGTCCCCCCCACGCCCAGCGTGGATAACGCGCCGCAGGCATTGGCGTACTCAAGCAGCTCTCTGCCGGTCAAGCCTTGGAGGAAACCGCAAATCAAGCCGGCATTGAAGCAATCCCCCGCTCCTGTCGTGTCTGCGGGGGTAACCGGATAAGGGGGCGCCGACACGACAGAACCATCAGGAGACCGGAGCGATGCACCCTTTGAGCCTTGTTTGACGGCGATCAGACCGGGAACGGCCGCCAATTGGCCGAATACCGTTTCTACGCTGTCCTGCTCAAAAATATGCAGCGCCTCCTCCTCGCTGGGGATAAACAAATCTGTAACGGCCAGCAGTGCGCGGATCCCGGCAGCATCCCACCGGCCACGGACATCCCATCCGGTATCAAAAGATGTGCTCACCCCTAAGTCCTGCGCCTTCCCGAACAGCTCTTTCCAATGCGGCCGCATGCCGTCCTGCAAATAGTAGGAGCCAAAATGCAAATGATCCGCCTCCTGAATCACAGCATCGGGAATATGGCCGGGCGTCAACAGCGGAATACTTCCGGGATACGTGATCAAACCGCGGTCGGAAGGCGTCGTAAACGAGAGGGTAACCCCCGTTGTGATCTCCGGCAGCACCGCTACATGATCGGTGTTCACCCCCAGCCGCTGCAGCTCGCCCAGGCAGAAGCGGCCGAAGTCATCCGCCCCCACCACGCTGACGAACCGCACGTCCAGGCCGAGGCTGGACAGCGCGCTCGCGGTAATCGCCGATGAGGAGCCGAGAACGACGTCAAAACCGTCGACGATTTTCTCCCGGTTCCATTCCGGGATCACGTCCGTTCCTGAAATAATGATATCCACGTTCAGCTCGCCGGCCACTACGACAATCGGTTTATTCTTGTCCCCTCTCATCATTTCAGCACCGGTATGAAGTCGCGCTCCGCTTCATACAGCTCCTCGAACATGTCGCTGATCTCATCCAGCGAACAGACAGCGGCGGACAGCGGGTCGACCATCAGAGCATGGCGGGCCATTTCCTTGTCGTTATTCAGCACAGCGCCGACGGCCAGGTCAAAGAACGCCATGTTGGACCGGCACAGCGCGGCCAGATGCTCAGGCAGGCTGCCGAAACGGCATGGATTGACGCCATTACGGTCGACCATGCAGGCTACTTCGACGATCCCGTCCCCGGGAAGATTGTGAATCAGCCCTTCGTTCGGCACGTTTCCGTAAATCACCTTCGGTTCATTTTTCAGCATCGCTTCAATAATGATAGCCGCGTATTCATTGCTTGGCGCAAGCTCGATCGGGAGGGAGCCTTCCAGCTGCTTGACGATTCTTTCGTCGTTTTCCTTGCGCCAGATCGGCCAGTTATCCGCATAGTAGCCTGTCGCGCCATTATACCCGGTGCTGCAGTGCTTGTCGATTAAGGACTGCCGTTTGCGGTAGTACGGAATGTACTCTGAAAAGTGCCCGCTGGACTCCGAGACAAAAGCGCCCAAGTACTTCATGGCGTCAAAGCGCACAGGGTCCTTTTTCAGCAGGTCGGGATTCTGGATCTTGTCCCGAAGCACAGGATACAGATCTTTTCCCTCGTGGGTCAGCTCCACAAACCAGGACATATGGTTGATTCCTCCGGCCCTCCACTGCATGTCTTCGTAAGGTACGCCGGCGTATTTGGCTAACTGCCGGGACGTATTCTGGATGGAATGGCACAGGCCGACGACCGGAATGGAGGTCACCCGCGACGTCAGCAGGGTCACCGCCGACATCGGATTCGTATAGTTCAGAATGGTCGAATCCGGGCACAAATCCTCCACATCGCGGATGATGTCCATCCAGCTCGGAAGCGTGCGCAGCGTTTTAAACAGTCCGCCCGGCCCCAGCGTATCGCCGATGCATTGATTGACCCCGTATTTCAGAGGAATCTCGTACTCATAGCGGACCGTTTGCAGCCCGCCCACTTCGATTTGGTTGATGACGAACTGCGAGCCCCCGATGACCTCCCTGCGATCGGTCGAAGCGATAACGTTCCAGCGCTTGCCGGACAGCTCAATGATTTTCTCGACCAGCTTGCGGGCGATCTCCAGCCGCTCCGCGTCGATATCCACCAAAGCGATCGTACCGCCCTCAATGCCTTCAATCAGTAAAATGTCCGTAGCGATGTCCTGCGTAAAGGCGCTGCCTGCGCCGATAATCGATATTTTAGTCATGCAGTTTCTCCTCCTCATGGTCTCTTCTCTTTTTATTTCATGCCTGTCATCGTAAGTCCTTTAATAAACTGCTTCTGGAAAATCAGGAACACCACAATCACCGGCAGGGTGATGAGCACAGCCGCCGACATGACGACGTTATAGTTGACCATATGGGTTCCGTTAAAATAAACAAGGGCGAGCGGCACGGTCATTTTGCTCTCGTCGTTCAAAATAATGAGCGGCCATAAATAGTTGTTCCAGGCATTCATGAACGTAAAAATACCAAGCGCCGACAGCATCGGCAGAATCAGAGGCGCAATGATCCGGACCATCAGCCGCAGCTCGCCCGCCCCGTCGATCCTTGCGGCATCGAGCAGATCCTGGGGAATGTCCTCGATAAACTGCTTTGCCAGAAACACTCCGTAGGAGCTGACCAGATTGGGGAGGATAATCGCCAGCAAATGATTGACCAGCCCCAGTTTGGCCGTAATTAAATACGTCGGAATCATGACCACCTGAAACGGAATCATCATCGTAGCCAAGATCAGGATGAACAGCAGCTTCTGCCCCTTGAATTGATGCTTGGCGAAAATGTATCCCGCCAGGGCGCTCGTAAATAACGTCGCGGCCGTAATGACAACCGACGTCATCGCGCTGTTCAAAAACCACCTTCCGAACGGTGCGTCTTCAAGGACGGTCCGGTACCCCTCCAGGCTGGGATGCTGCGGCAGAAGCGCATGCGAGCCGGACACGATTTCCATGTTGCTTTTTAAAGAAGACAAAACCATCCACAAATACGGCAGCAGCATCAGGCATCCGGCTGCGATCAGCACGAGCATGACGATGCCGTCGAACCATCTATTCCTCCGGTGCATCGAAAGTCCCCCTTGTCAGTACTCCCACTCGGTGCGCCCCAACTTCAGCTGCAGCAGGGTCACCACTAAAATAATGATCAGAAACACCGTGGCCATCGCGGACGCATATCCCATGTTGGAATTGGAGAACGCCTGCTCATAAATATGGAGCGCCAGCACCCGGGTCTCGTTAAACGGCTCACCCTTGGTCATGATCTGGAACTGGGCGAAAGCCTGGAAATAGGAGACGACCGTCGTCACCGAAACAAACAGCATCGTGCGCCGGAGCAGCGGCAGCGTCACATGCCAGAACGAATGCCAGCGGCTCGCCCCGTCCAGAATGGCCGCTTCATAATACATATCCGGAATGGAATCCAGACCGGCGATAAAGAGCACGATGTTATACCCGATATCAGCCCACAGCGTCATCAGAATTACCGAGTACAGCGCATAATGAGGATCGCTCAGCCACTGCACGGGAGCCATGTGGAGCTGGGTCAGCACGATATTAAACAATCCGTGATTGTAATTGAACATCGTGCTCCATACGATCGCCGTTCCCGCCAGCGGCGCGATCGTCGGCAGAAAAAAGACGGTTCGCATCAGGTTCCGCAGCCACCCCGTACGGATCCGCTGGATCGCGACGGCAAACATCAAGGTGATAAGGATGTTGACCGCAACGGCAATGACGACGAACTTAAAGGTGACCCAAAGCGACTTGATAAAAATGGAATCGCCCAGCATGCGGATATAATTGTCCGCCCCGACGAACAGCGCGCTTGCGCTGAGCGGATTATACTTAAATACCGAAAGTCCCAAGCTCCATCCAATAGGAATGAAAGCGAATACACCAAATAGCAGCAGGATCGGCGCCAGCGATAAATAGATGAACCAGCGGCCCCTTCCTTTCTCCCCTCTGCGGTTCGGGGTACCGGGGACGATCCCTGGACTGCTGCTTGCTGCAGCATCATGCTTCATGGAAACACCACTCCGATCATTTATGTTGATCCTGACTGTCGTTGATGGTTTTTTCAATCTGCTGCAGACCGCTTTCCACCGATTCCTGGCCGGTCGCCATCAATTGGAAATGATCATTGATCGTTTTAAAGAAAAAGTCCCGGTCGGCAATGGGCCCGATCCACTGACCCAGCTCCAAAATATCCAGCGATGTTTTCATATAAGGATTCGCTTTGACGTAATCGGGATTTTGCGCCACCGCTTTTTTGGCCGGAACCGTAAACGTTCCCTGGTTCCACTCGAGCAGATTATCGTCGGATGACATGAATTTGATAAAATCGACGGCCGCATCCTGATGCTTGCCCTTCTGGGAAGCTACGAGCCCCCAGCCTGATTCGGCCGCATATGAAGGCGGACTTGCCGTAAAGGAAGGAACGGGCACATACTCAAAGTCTTTCACCTTGTATGTATTCAGCCCTGCAGCAATCGTCCATGGACCCCGGTAGGTCATTGCCGAGCTGCCTTGAAAGAAGTAGTCTGAGGTGTCAAGTTCACCGCCAAACGTGGTGAGGTCCGCCACTTTATCGGTGGCGATCAAAGAGGTTAAGGCGGTCATCGCCTTTTGTGCTTCAGGGGTATGAAAGTCCACATGGTCGTTATCGCCCCAATACTTGCCGTTTTGCTGCAGAATCAAGGAAAGGAACGTGAAGGTAATATTGTCGCTGGAGACGAAATCGAATCCCTTCACCTTGATGCCGTTTGCGTCCCGCACCGTCAGTTTCTTGGCGTCTTCAACCAGTTCGTCCCATGTGGCCGGAGGGCTCGCGATGCCCTGATCCTTCAGCATTTGCGGGTGAATCAGCATTCCGCCGTTCTCGATGTTAAATTCGAGCGGCAGTCCATACAGCTTGTCGTTCAACGTGTACCCTCCGAGCGGGGCTTCGTAATACTCCTGCCGCAGCTGCTCGGCCTCCGGGATCTCCACAAGCGCCCCGTTTTTCGAATATTCCGGTACCCAGGTACCGAACATTTCTGCGATATCGGGCGGATTTTTGGCGGAGAAGGATGCCTTGAGCTTCTGATTGTACACGTCGTAAGGGAAAGTCTGGTAGTCGATCTCAATGTCGGGATGCAAAGATTGATACTTGGCGATCAGCGCTTTATAAGCGTTCATAATGGCATCTTCCTGATGACTCCAAAACACAAGTTTGGTTTTGCCTGTTGAACCGGCAGAGGTAGCGGAAGCATCAGAGCCATCATTCTTTGCGCAACCAATCAGCAAAAATAACATGCAAATTAGAGCAAAAACAGAGAAACTTTTGAAATATCGCAATGACATAACCCCTTTCCCTTTACTTTTTTGCTTATATCACCTCAATCTCATGAAAATCATACCTCTGATGAAAAAGTTAGTCAATCAGTTTTTGCAACTATTTTGCAATAATTTTATTATAATTTGCAAAACATTATCACCGTTTTTCAGTTGACCTGTGATTTTATTTTACTTAACATATAGAGTAAGCAATCCAAACGACAGGTTTTGCAGAATCCTCATCTGACATTAAAGGCAGGTCATGACATGCCCACATTAAAAGATATTGCCGAACGCGTCGGCGTCTCCATATCGACCGTTTCCCGCGTACTGGCCGACGATTCGAATCGCTCCTCAAGCAGCGGGACCAAGAGGAAGATCTGGGACGCGGCGCAGGAGCTCGGATACATGGCGAAGGTGCCGCCCCAGGACCAGGCCGCAGTCAAAAAAATCGGATGCGTCGTATCCACCATGCAGGGACGGCGCTACCATCCCTATTTTTCGGTTATTTTTGAAGGGATTGAGAAGGAACTGGCCCGTCACGGATACCAGATCGCTTTTACCTACACGCAAGAAGATTTGCAAAAAAATGAAATTTTGCAGCAAATCTCCGGCAAAGATTCAATCGACGGTTTAATCGTGATCGAGGGCATTGAGCCCAAATTATACAGCTATCTCAAAAAACACGTTCCGCATGTCGTCGGAATCGACGTTTCCGACCCGAGCATCCCGACCATTTCGTACGACCGCGTCGAAGCGGCGTCGATTGCCGTCAAGCATTTGACCGGACAGGGCCACCGCGAGATTATGTTTATCGGAGGTACGGGCTTGTCCGGCCAATTCGACCGGGAGAAAAGGTACCGGGGGTACAAGCAGGCTCTGGAGCAGGCCGGCTTGCCGGTTCAGCCGGAGTATGTGCTGAATGCCGAATGGGAGCCCGATCGGGCCTACCGACTCATGCTGACCTTTTTGGAGGAGCATCAGGGTAAGCTCCCGACGGCGGTCTTCGCGGCCAGTGACATCATGGCGATGGCCGCCATGCGGGCCATTTCCGAGAAAGGCTACCGCATGCCCCAGGACTTCGCCGTCGTCGGCTTCGACGACAACGAACCGTCACGCTATACCGTTCCTCCGCTCTCCACCATTCATATTCCGACGTTTGAGATCGGCGTCATGGCCGCGCGAACGATCCTGCAGATCACCGGGGATCCCTTTCCGCTGCCGGTCAAAATCGTGCTGCCGTATGAACCGATCTTCCGCCAGTCCAGCATTTGGCAGGTGTAGTCGCAGAACAAAAGGCCCCTCTTTCCGCTCTGAAGAATGAACTTCAAACGGTAAGAGAGGCCTTTTTTCGAATGCTGGGGCCTCCTTCATTAATTATGTACTAGTCGATCCAGAAGTTCTTGACAAGGGGCATGGTTCAACATAATATATGGAATGACTGATCTATAATTTGACTGAACTGGAAAACCCATGGTTTTTCTATTCTTCTGTAGGGGATGTGT
Organism: Paenibacillus sp. PSB04; assembly: GCF_025809195.1. Taxonomy (NCBI): domain Bacteria; kingdom Bacillati; phylum Bacillota; class Bacilli; order Caryophanales; family Paenibacillaceae; genus Paenibacillus; species Paenibacillus sp. PSB04. The sequence goes on along the minus strand of NZ_CP081301.1, from coordinate 3,530,438 downwards.
CGACAGATGATAACCTTTAGAGACAAAACATATCGCTGTACCTCGGAAATTATACTAAGCTTAGTTAGCGGTAAATGGAAGATATCCATATTAAACGAATTAGCCAATGGTCCGGTACGGTTTAATCAGCTGCAGCGGCTGCTTCCCGAAGCGACCCAACGCATGCTCACGATGCAGCTGCGGATGCTGGAAAACGACGGACTCATTATTCGCAAGGTTTACCCGGTTTCGCCACCAAAAGTGGAATACGGCTTGTCCAAGCTGGGCGAACAATTTGCTCCCATGCTCACGATGTTATGCGATTTTGGCACTGCCTATATCGAAAGTTATCCCGATGAAGTATCCTATACCAGCCCAAAGCATGCCTAAACAGCCGCTTCGAATGTGGAAAACAGAGGTACCCTGGGCGGGTACCTCTTCTTCTTAAATTCCGTGATCACGAACTTCCTTCGTATTGGTGCGCAGCCCATTCTTCTCTCTGGATACGCTGCGGGCTCCCCGATCTAAACGATAGGTGATCCAAGCCAATAAGGATGCTAAAACAGCCATCATCCCCCCGGACCAGGAAAGATCAACGAGCTCCATATACTTCGTGACGAAACCTCCCAAAGCGGATCCCATCGCGATCCCGACATTGATGGATACGGAAGTTAAGGAGGAAGCCAAGTCTTTGGCCTCGGGAACGTGCCGATCGGCCCAATCCATGAAATACAGCTGCATCGTCGAGTTCATAAGGTACACAGCGAGGGCGATCAATGAGATGCTGACGAGCCCCCCGGCAAGCGAGCCGGAAGATACATAAAGCGACGCGAGAATGACAGCCTGCGCCAGGAAGATATAGCGAATTTTTCCCATCCCGCCACCGGCAGCCAGCTTCCCCCCGATTAAAGTGCTAAAGATGGACACGATACCATAAAGCAAAAAGACTAGGCTAATATACCGTGCCGGCACAAAAAGCACATCCTGAAGCATAGGGGCTAAATACGTATAGACGCTATAGGTTGCCGCTATGCTAAATGCTGGAATAAAGAAGGCAAGCACAATTCTGGGATAGGTAAATAATCGAAGTTGGTTTTTGAGTGAACTCCGCGCCCCCTTCAGTCCCCTCGGGATCGTTGCAGAGCTTGCTATCAGTGAAACAATCCCCAATAGCGTCGTAAACCAATAAGACATATGCCACCCGCCCCATTGCCCGATGAATGTGCCAAGGGGGACGCCAAGAACGCTGGCCACAGTGAAACCCGTAAAGATGATAGAGATCACAGGCCCTCTCTTTTCCGGTGGCAGCGTTTCCCTGGCAACAGCCATCGCAAGTGCAATCAGGACGCCAGTAACCACGGCGGTGATCACTCTGGAAAACAGAAGCAAACCATAGGATCCGGATATCGCCGTGATCATATTCCCGATAGTAAATACGCCGATCAGAGCAAGGATGAGCGGGCGCTTGGAGAATCGGCTGAATAACGCCGTGAAGACCGGGGTACCGATGGCAAAAGACAGGGCAAAGGCCGACACCAAGGAGCCTGCGATCGATATGGCGATCTTCATGTCCGTGGCCACTTCGGTTAACAACCCGACCATCACAAATTCACTGGTTCCCAGGACAAAAGTCAATAAAAATAAATTCAAAGTCAGAAGCTTATGTTGTCTAGTCAATATAAATCCCCTCCTACTCTATCTCTATGGACAGTGCCGTTCTTATCTTTCAAAGTAAGCTAATATTTCTGCATACCTTCGCACCTCACCTGTGATTTAAACGACCGTACCGCTCGGCGAAATCTGGATCGATCGTTCTATATGTAAGATTATCAAGTTCCTCCACGCCTGAATAGTACGCACTTTTTTGTATGGTCCGATCATTTTTGTAAGGTAGGATACTTTTTGATACTGGATTATGGGAGTCATCAAAGACCATCGGCGAGAAAAAGAAAAAGGCCCGTGACGTTAAACGCCACGAACCTTCGGACTATCAATCATTACTTTATCTACTCAAACTCACTGCTTCCTATGTCAATTAGACAAAAGCATCGGTGTTTCCTGCGCTGCAAGCTATTGCTTGGATTTATAAAATTCATGGTACAGCTTCATCAGGGCACGCTTCTCGATCCGCGACACGTAGCTGCGGCTGATGCCGAGCTCCCTGGCGATTTCGCGCTGTGTCCGCTCTTCTCCGCCGTGCTCCAGGCCGAAGCGGCCTTTGATGACCTCCTGCTCGCGCTCATCGAGAATGTCCAGGTTCCGGTAAATTTTGCTCTTCTCGATCTTGAGCTGGACCATGTCGGCCACGTCGTCCGCCTCACTGCCCAAAATATCAATCAACGTGATTTCATTTCCCTCTTTATCCGTTCCGATCGGATCGTGCAGGGAAACGTCCTTCCTCGTTTTCTTCAAGGAACGCAAATGCATCAGGATCTCATTTTCGATGCAACGGGCTGCGAACGTGGCCAGCTTCGTGCCTTTATTTGCCTGAAAGCTCTCAATAGCTTTGATGAGCCCGATGGTACCGATCGAGATCAGATCCTCCAGATCCTCGCCGGTATTATCGAATTTTTTCACAATGTGCGCCACCAGCCGCAGATTATGCTCGATCAGCATATTGCGGGCGTGGGCGTCTCCTTCCGCCATCAATTGAAGGTACTTACTTTCCTCTTTCTCTGTCAGCGGCTGCGGAAAGGCGTTGTTTTTGACGTACGATACCAGCAGCGTTAATTCTTTAATGAAAAGGGCGATAAAGCTGAAAAGTCCGGGCAAAGATGACACCTCCTGCTGAATGACTGGGCACCGCGAAAACATGGCTGCTGCTTCCTGCTGTTAGGCTGCGGTCTGTTCATTCTATGTGGGCGAAGGCCCATCTGTGCCTGTACGTATAAAAGAAAATCCTGCCGTTTTAGGCCTGCATTGCTTGCGAGGATGTGTCCCCGGCGGCGCCCTCTGCGGCTTCGCGCAGCTTCTCGAGGGTAAACCGCTGGACAAAACGGCGGTAGGACTCCTTCCTTTTTCCATGCTCCTGAAACTGGGCAATGAGCCTGGTGACGGCCGGAATCAGCTGTTCCGCCTGAAGCCCCGTCAAGAGCAGCTTGGCCAATTCGGCCTTGATCCCTTTCGGCTCACCTCCGACATAGAGATCGTAGCTGTCTTTCATCTTGACAACGGCGATATCCTTCAGCAGCGGTTCGCTCGTTCCGAGTGCGCAGCCGGCGTACCCGATCCTCAGCGGACTCGGTACCGCTATGCCCGCGATCGCCAGATCCAGAGCTCTCGCCACATCCAAACCGGCCTCTTCCGCTCCGCGGCAAAATTGGCAGGCGATCAGGCTCTTAGTCACAAAGCCCGCCGGGTGAATTTGAAGCCCGGCGGCCCTGAGTTCCTCCTGAACCTCTGCGAGACGTTCTTCTTCTGCCGTCACGTACAGCTGTTTGAAGCCGGTCATTTCCACATTGACGACTCTGTCGGCCATGCCGCCGATCGCTGCAAGCTGTTTCGGGGAGAACACGGTTCCCCCGACCCCGAAGCCGGGGGTAACCGCAAATTTGCGCTGACCCAACCTTCCTCACTCCTTATCGCTTCGATGAATATACCTGGTACCTGGTGACAGCCGGCAGCAGATTACGGCACGTTCACGACGAAGGGAACGGTAATGACGCGTCCGTCACGCTGGAACTGCCCCCATATTTTATAGATGCCGGCGTGCGGAAAGGTTGTCATAAACTCGGCTTTTGGCCCCGAGCCTTTTTCATCCATCGGGTGGACGTGCAGGTACTGCTCCGCATCCTCGGACAGAATGACCACGTGTCCGACGGCGCCCAGGTACGGCTGCAGGTCGGTGACCGGTGCGCCGGTCTCGGCATCCTCGATCGTGTACGTGAGCATCAGCTCCTGCCCTGCCGCAAGCCGGTCAAAATCCAGGGTCACCCGCAGTCCGTCCACCGTTTTGACCCGCTCTCCGTCCGGCTTCACGGGAGCAGCCGGCAGCGGTGCACCCTTCACCTCAAGCCACGTCGATTTATTCATCGCGCTTCCGCCTTCCGGAACAAAGTCGGCGATCAGCTTGTAATCTCCGCCTGCGGGGAAGCGGTTGTTCACTTCAAACACGCCGCCGCCCAGGTACTCCGGATGAATATGGTGAAAGTATGACAGATCTTTGCTGACGATAATGAGATGCTCTTTTTGTTCATGCGTCGTTTCGAAGGATTCAATCGCCTTGCCGTCATGCGTAAATGCCATGGTGATCTTCGTATCCACGCCGGCTTCCGGCGCTTGGCCATCTGCGTACGTCCAACTTACGTTCACGTCCTTTTCCTGAAGCCCTCCTGTTTGGCCGCCGCCGTGGTTATGCGTACTGGCCTCTGCGCCGTTCGTCTTTGCCGGCCCATGGGCCGAGTGATGATCATGCGACATGTTCATTTGTTCTCCATCTCCTTTTATCGCTTTTGTTTCGGACTCGCAGGCGGTCAGCACCGCGAGTCCGAGCAGTGCGGCGAGTCCCAATGAACGTTTCATGCAGCCCGCTCTCCTTTCGGGTTCATCTGCAGTTTCATCCGCTGCAGTCTAAGTGCGTTCAGGACAACCGAGACTGAGCTCAGCGCCATCGCTGCCCCTGCAATCCAGGGAGCGAGCAGCCCGAGGGCCGCGACCGGAATGCCCAGCGTGTTGTAGCCAAGCGCCCAGAACAGGTTTTGGCGGATATTGCGCATCGTTTTCCGGCTCATTTCGATGGAATCGGCAATGCTGTTCAAATCACCGCGCATCAGCGTCACATCCGCCGCTTCCATGGCGACGTCCGTCCCTGTTCCGATGGCCATGCCGATATCGGCTTGCGCCAAGGCCGGTGCATCGTTGATACCGTCGCCGACCATCGCCACTTTTTTGCCAAGCGACTGCAGCTTTTTGACTTCGGCAGCTTTCCCTTCCGGCAGAACCTCCGCAAGCACCTCGTCAATGCCCGCCTGCCGGGCGATCGCTTGGGCGGTGCGTTCATTGTCCCCGGTGATCATGACCACTTGAATGGCTAAGCCCTTCAACCGGCCGACCGCCGCCTTGGAGCTTTCCTTGATCGTATCCGCAACGGCGATCAGTCCGGCGTACCGGCCGTCTACTGCGACGAGCATCGCCGTTTTGCCCTCTTCCTCCAGCTTCGTCATGCTGCTCTCGGCATCCCGTGCAAGGATGCCATGCTTCTCCATCAGCTTGCGGGTCCCGGCGAGCACCTCACGGCCGTCCACGACGGCCCGGATGCCGTAACCCGGGATCGCCTCAAATTCCCCGGCTTCGGTAAGCGCAATACCGCGGGCCTTGATGCCGTCTACGATGGCCTCTGCGAGCGGATGCTCCGAAGGCTTCTCCGCCGAGCCGGCCAACCGCAGAAACTCGCGCTCATCCATCGATGCGGTCAGCACATCGGTCAGCTCCGGCTTCCCTTTCGTGACTGTGCCCGTTTTGTCCAGGATGACCGTATTGATGCGGTGCGTCGACTCCAGATACTCGCCGCCCTTAAACAGGACGCCCAGCTCGGCGGCGCGACCCGACCCGGCCATGATCGACGTCGGTGTCGCGAGTCCGAGGGCACACGGGCAGGCGATAACCAGAACCGCAATCGCCTTCTCCAGCGCACTGGCAAAGTCGTACGGGGCAACCCAGAAGTACCAGACGACGAACGACAGGAGGGCAATGCCGACCACGATCGGGACGAAGATGCCGGAGATGACGTCGGCTACCCGCTGGATCGGCGCCTTCGAGCCCTGCGCTTCCTCCACCACTTTGATAATTTGCGCAAGGGCCGTTTCCCGGCCGACCTTCGTCGCCTGAATTTTCAGCCGCCCGTTTTTGTTGACGGTCGCTCCGAATACGGAATCCCCGGCCTTTTTCTCAACCGGTATGCTCTCGCCGGTCAGCATCGATTCGTTGACGGCCGACGCCCCTTCGAGCACGAGTCCGTCCACCGGAATTTTTTCGCCCGGCTTTACAAGGACGATGTCCCCGGCCAGAACCTCTTCGACCGGAACGGTGAGCTCTTCGCCGTTTCTGATAACGACGGCATTCTTCGCCTGCAGCCCCATCAGCGTTTTGATCGCTTCGGACGTCCGTCCTTTCGCGAGCAGCTCAAACAGCTTACCCATAATGACCAGCGTAATCAGCACGGCGCTTGTTTCATAATACATTTCCGGGCCGTGATGAAGGCTTCCGCCTCCGGCGGCCCACTCGATGGTTAGATACAGGCTGTAAAAGTAAGCGGCCGATGTGCCCAGGCTGACCAGAACGTCCATATTGGCACTTTTGTTGCGGAGGGCGTTGAACGCCCCTTTATAGAACTGCCTTCCGATATAAAACTGTACCGGGGTGGCGAGTGCGAGCTGGAACCACGGGTTCATGAACAACTCCGGCATCCAGATCCAGGACAGGAAGGAGAAGTGGCTGACCATGGACCACAGCAGCGGCAGAGACAGGAGAGCGGAGATCAGCAGCTTGCGCTTCTGCTGCGTGATTACCCGGCTGCGCTGCTCTGCCGGATCAGCGGTCTGTTCCCGCTTGGGAGTCGCCTTGTATCCCAGCTTGTCGATCCGCTTCTCCATGTCGCCCGCGTTGACTTCCAGCGGGTTAAATTCCACTCTGGCCGTCTCCATCGCAAAATTGACGTTGGCGCTCTTTACCCCAGGCATCTTGTTGAGCGTTTTTTCAATTTTGACCGCACAGGCCGCGCAGTACATCCCGGTAATATCCAGATCGACCACTTCTTTGGCCGTATCGTACCCCAGCTTCTTGACGGCTTCCTCCATATGATCCATGCTGGTCCGGTCCGGGTCATACGTAACCGTGGCGCGCTCCATCGCAAAATTCACGTTGGCCTCAGACACGCCATCCAGCTTTTTCAGCCCCTTCTCAATCCGGTTGGCACATGCGGCACAAGTCATGCCTGTGATCTGCAAAGACGCTTGCTCCTGCTCCCTACCGTAAGTTTCCATTGCAACGACACCCCGTTTCATTTATTCGTTAGGCGACCTCATAGCCTTGATCTTCAATGGCTTCCTTAATGGATTGAAGCGACAGCTTGCCGCTGTCATACGCTACCGTGACTGTCCCGTCGGCCAAGTTGACCTTGGCGTCCGCACCCAGCGCCTTCATCGCGCCTTCGATGGAATTGACGCAGTGCATGCAGGACATGCCGTTAACCTGTAATGTAACTTGGTTCATATATCATCTCTCCTCGGATCGTTTTAGATGGAAGATGGTATTGGCATGAGCCCGAATCATCGATCACCATCTCCTTGTAATGAAGTATACCCCCCTACCCTATAATTAGTCAACCATTATTTTACTATACCCCCCTAATCTATATTTTTGCCTACAAAAAAAGGATTCTTTCGAATCCTTTGATTATCCGAGCCGTATTCGATTATTTCATCAATTTATTAATCGTTATGAGCAGCTCGTCGATTACTTCATTCTCCCCGTCCTGAATGCGTTCGATCAGGCAGCTCTTCATATGATGCTCGAGCAGAAGCTTGCTGACCCCGTTCAAAGCGGATTGGACCGACGAAATCTGGTTCAGCACGTCGTCGCAGTACGTATCCTTTTCGATTAAGCCTTTAATGCCGCGGATCTGCCCCTCGATCCGGTTCAAGCGGCTGATCAGGTTGTTTTTCGTTTTGGGGGAATGGTGGCTTTTCCGTTCGCCTGTTCCGCAAGACTCGTGCTTGACGGATTCTTCCATGGTCTCTTCCACACGCATCCATCCTTTCTTACTGGCTATCTCTATTGTACCATCCGTTTCCCCGATTGATGAGTCCGGATCGTGCATCCGGTGTCCGGTTTCGTAAAGATCTTTGATCAGCCGGGCATCGAAAGCCCGCCGGATCTTCAGGGGAATATCGATTTAGAAGCGGACAGCCCACACGCAGACCGGTTTGGACACTTCGACCGAATGGCCTGTATACGTTAATTTGCCGGTATCCTGGTCTACGGTGAAGAGCGTCAGGTTATTCGTATCCCGATTGGCCGCGATCACATGCTTACCGCCGGGAACGATGGAAAAATGGCGCGGGTGCTCGCCTTCCGTCGACACGTGCTGCACCGTTGTCAGCTTGCCGGATTCCGGATCGACCGCATAGACGACAATGCTGTCGTGACCGCGGTTGGAGCCGTACAGGAACCGGCCGTCGGCAGAAATCGTAATTTCCGCGCAGCCGTTAGCCCCCGTCCACTCGGCAGGCAGCGTCGGCACGGTTTCCAACGTCTCGAGCGTTCCGTGTTCCGCATCGTATTGAAAGGCTGTAACCGTCGAATTCAATTCATTGATGACATACGCGAATTTTCCGTTCGGATGGAAAGTCAGATGGCGCGGTCCGGCGCCTTTCTCCACCCGGGCGTCGCTCACGGGCACGAGCTTGCCTTCGGCTTCGTCGATCCGGTATGTACGGATAAGATCCAGACCAAGGTCGCACGCGAGCAAAAAGCGCTGATCCGGGCTGTAGAACGAGGAATGCAGATGCGGAGCCACTCCGCTGTAGTCGCCTTGTCCGACATGCTGCTGGATATCCAGCACGCTTCCCACCTTGCCGCCGGCGGCAAGCTCCACCAGGCTGATCGTGCCTTTATGATAGCTGGTCAGCGTCAAATATTTGTTGTTTGCGCTCCGCTGAATGTGGCATGCCGGACCGTTCAGTGCGTACGCCCGGCTGGCTTCGGTCAGCTTGCCTGTTTCCGGATCGATCGTATAAGCTGCGGCGTCGCTCGTCTTCGTTCCGTCTTCGTCTGCCGTTTCGCTGATCGCGTACAGCAGGTTTCCCGCCTGATCCACGTTCAGGAACGTCGGATTTTTGTTGCCGTCCACCTTGTCGAGCAGCGTCAGCTCGCCTTTCCCTTCATTCAATTCGTATACGTAGATTCCGTCGGATGCCGCTTCGGCATATGAACCGACGAACACCAGCATGCGATCGTTTGCTGTCATGATCACTTCGCCTCTCTCTTTGTGTTTGTATAAATGATTGTATCATTGTTAGTGGAATACGGCAAAAGGGGCTCAGCCTTCTTTTTCACCCATCCATAAGGGAAAGGGACGGATCATCGGGTCCATGGTGTAATTATCCTCGGGAAGGAACATAGTAATACGGTCGGTGTTATTGGCGGATGCGTGTAACGGGAATTGCTGCATCACTGGCGGATCTGTTCAATCGTCTTACAGTCATTATGGTACGGGCGACATCATCCTTAAACATAAGGAATATCTGGGATCACAGCCGGATGTAAAAATCATTACGGCGCTTCGGATAGAGCGATCGAACGCAAACAAACCCAACATCAGGAGGCTGATCAAACCTATGAAATTAGCGGATCATACGATTCTCGTCAATGGGGGCGCGGCGGGCATCGGCAGGGGGGTCGTTATGGCTCTCGCCAAAGAGGGTGCCAAGGTAGCCTTTTTCGACAGCAGCGAAGAAAAGGGACGCATCACGGAGAAGGAGGTTAGCGAAAGAGCCGAATGCATGTTTGTGAAAGTCAACCTGCTCGATAAAGATGAGGTCGCTCAAGGCTTCAAGCAGGTTATCGGAAGGTTCAAAACGCTCCACGGATTGGTGAACTGCGCGCAGGCTTCCAGGAACGTGCCCTTTCTGGATACGACTGAAGAAGAGCTCAGACTGGCGCTGCATACAGGCTTTCTGCCCGCTTTTCATCTGATGAAATGGAGCTACCCCTATTTAAAAGAAACGCAGGGCTCGATCGTGAACTTTGCGTCGGGAGCGGCGCTCGAAGGCATGCCCACGCAAACCTCCTACGCAGCCGCCAAGGAAGCCATGCGCGGCATTTCCCGCGTGGCGGCCAAGGAATGGGGGCCGGATCAGATCAATGTCAACATCGTCTGCCCGATCGCAGCCTCCGAAGGCGTGCTGGAATGGAAAGAGAAGATGCCCGAAGCTTACGAGAAAATGGTCAACAACATCCCTTTGCGGCGGCTTGGGGACTGTGAGCACGACGTCGGCCGGGTCGTCTGCTTCCTGCTAAGCAGGGACGCCAAATTTATTACCGGGCAGACCATCATGGTTGACGGCGGCACCATGATGCTGCGGTAGCGTTCAAGCTTGATGGGGAAGCAGCATCCCGCAGCGTGGCTTGGCGGCTGCGAGCACGGCCTTGTTAAGCAGGTCGCCTGCTTGCCCGTTGAGCCGTGACGCCTTCCATAGCTTCAGATATACTTGGGAGCAAAGGAGTGAGATCATGAATTCACACATTCAGCTAGGACACGATGTCCCGGAAGCAGAGGAGTACAACAAGCTGCGGGTAAATGCCGGCCTCAGCCCCAAGGACATCGAAGCTTCCCGCAGGGGACTTCAGGGCTCCCTCTTCATCGCGACCCTCCGCCTGGAAGGGAAACTGATCGGCATGGGCCGAGTCATCGGGGACGGCGGCTGCATGTACCACGTCGTGGACATCGCCGTTGATCCCGATCATCAAGGCCAGGGCCTGGGCAAGCGGATCATGGCCGAAATCACCGGCTACCTGGACCATAACGCTCCGCCCACCGCCTATGTCAGCCTGATCGCCGATGTGCCGGCCGACCGGCTGTACCGGCAGTTCGGCTTCGAGGAGACGGCGCCGGCATCGGTCGGCATGTACAGGCGGTTCTAAGGCGGAGCGGCCATCGGCGGCAGTCTCGGTGAAGTCCTCAGTCCACCTTGGCGCCGTAGGCCCGGGCTACGCCGACCGCCTGCTCCAGGTCGATCCGCACCCCGGTGAGGTCGATCGACCGGAAATCAAAGCGGTCCAGCTTCGCGCCCCGGAGATCCGCACCGTTCAACGCGGCCTTCGCCAGCCGGACGCCGCTCAAATCCGCCTCGCGGAGATCCGCCTTTTGCAAGTTGCATTCGGACAAGTCCGCCTCCACGAAACGGATGCCCCGCAGCTGCTGCTTGACGAGATTGGCGTGCCGCAGGTTCGTGTACGACCAGTCCCCGCCCTGGATTGTGATGCCGTCCAGCGATGCGCCGGAGAAGTCGCTGCCCGTCATTTTGCAATCCTCAAACTTGCTTACGAACAGATTGGCTCCCGCAAAGCGGCAGTTTGTAAACGCTGACCGAGCATGGACAGAAGCGTTCAGCGTTGCTCCCCCAAAGTCGCATTCGATAAACCGGCAGCCGGTCGTCCAGACCTCATCCAGCGCGGCTCCGCGAAAGCTGCACTGATGGAAGGTGCATCCCTTCAGTTCCCCTTCCTTCAGATCGGCTTGGCCAAAATCCACCTTTACGTATTCCTCATCTATGTACTGATACATCCGCTCATCTCCCACGTTTTATTCGATAACCCTTAAGTTTGTTTAGACAGCTTATTTTCTATCCTATCAAACATATGTTCCTTTCTCAATCGCTTTCCGAGTCAGCGTTATAGGCAGTTCTTCCGGACGTTCCATCTTTGACTCGCACATTCCCCATATCCACAAATCCGCTTTTACAGTATAATTATTCCAGCATTATTACGTTTTTATGAACAAGGACCCTGGGTCCGGAAGCCTTACGGCATCGAACAAAAGACAGGGGGCATACCATGTACAAAGTATTCATCGTCGACGATGAAGCGGTTGTCCGCGACGGGCTGAAGCGAACGATCGGCTGGCAGGAGCTCGGCTTCGAGCTGATCGGCGATTACGCCAACGGCCGCGAGGCGCTGGAGGCGATCGATCTAAACATGCCGGATCTTATCATTTCGGACATCTCCATGCCGTTTATGGACGGTCTTGCGCTGACGGCCGCCGCTGGCTCCAAATATCCGCATATCAAAATGATCATCCTGACCGGTTACGACGAGTTCGAATACGCGCAGCAGGCCATTCGCCTCAAGGTTTCCGATTTTATTTTGAAACCGATTACTGCCCAGGAAATCCGCGAGCTGCTTCTGAAGGTCAAGGCCGAGATGGACGAAGAGACCCGCAGGCGCGAGGATTTCAGCCGGCTCTACAGCCAGCTAAAGCAGAGCCTGCCGCTTCTAAAGGAGCGCTTCCTGGAGCGTCTCGTCGTTACCGGGATGAAAGCCGAGGAAGCACAGGAGCGCTTCCGCTATTTCGGCCTGACACCGCTGGCTTCGCCGTGCCTGGCCATGGTGGCTGATATCGACGATTTCGGCTCCCGTTCCCTGCAGAGCGAGAGCGGGCAGGACACGGAAATTCTACGCTATGCCGCTTACAACGTGTTCGAGGAAATCGCCCTCCGCGAGGACCTGCTGCTGTTCCGCACACGCGAGGAGCGCATCGCGCTGGTCGTCTCGGACGGCGCCGAGGATACCGATGTGTACGAAAAGGCGTTCCGGGTGGCCGAAGAAGCACGCTTCTACATTCATAAATATTTAAAATTCACCGTTACCATCGGCGTCGGACAAGCAGTACAGGCAGCGCAGCAGCTTCCCGCATCGTACACAAGCGCCCTTTCCGCGCTGGATTACCGCTTTCTGCTCGGCAAAAACCGGGTGATCAGCCTGCTGGACATGGAGGGCCGGCCCGCCCTCGCCGGGACGCTCCGTGCGAATTGGGACCGCCAATTGGCTTCCGCCGTCAAGACCGGCTCCCTGGAGGAAATCCGCCAGCTGATCCGGGAATTCGTCTGCGACCTGAAACAGGGCATGGAACCGATGGATTCGTGCATTTTTCACATCCAAAAGGTCATCCTTTCCCTCATGAACACCATTCAGGAGCTGGGCTTGCACGAATCGCGCTCGATCCTGCTGACCGACGTCTACAAATACAAAACGCTCGACGAGATCGAAGCCTGGCTCACGGAGACGGTCACCTCCATCATGAACGCCGTTGCCGAAAACCGCCATCATTTGACCCGTATGCAGATCCGCAAGGCCGTCGACTACATCGAGACGCATTATGCCGATGAAGATATCTCGCTGCAGCACCTGTGCCGCCACGTCCTGATGAGCACCAGCTACTTCAGCCTCGTCTTCAAGCAGCATACAGGCGAAACCTTCGTCGAGTACCTGACCCGGACCCGAATGGACAAAGCCAAGGAGCTGCTGGCACACACCGGACTCAAATTTTACGAAATCGCCGGTCAGGTCGGCTACAACGACCCGAACTATTTCAGCATCCTGTTCAAGAAGCATGCGGGCATGACGCCGCGGGAATTCCGCGACAGGCAAGCCAAGGAGAGCTCGCAGCCATGACCAGACAGCGCGCCTCCCTCCTTCCTTTTTTGCCGTTTAAAAGCATTCAGTCGAGCATCTTTTTCACCTTCTCCTGCCTCATCCTGATTACCGTCCTGGTCATCAGCCTGAACAGCTACAACCTGTCGGTCGCCGCGATGGAGACCAATTCGGAGAGCTACGTCCAGGAAATCATCACGCAGGTCAACTCCAACATCCAGTCTTACATCGACAACATGGAAAATATCAGCCTCTTGGCCATGACCAACAAAGACGTCAAGTATTACATCTCCAACAACACGTTTATCAGCACAAGCGACCGGCGGCCGTACGAAAAGCGCATCTCCGACCTGTTCCAGGCCATCCTGTACTCGCGCAAAGATATCTCAGCCATCATGGTGTTCGGATACAACGGCCATTACGTGTCCGACCGCCGGATTACCCTGCTCAACCCGAACACCAAGCTGGAGGACCAGTCCTGGTACAAGGAAGCGAAGAGCAAGGGCGGACAATCCGTCATTTCGCCACCTCACGTGCAGAACGTCATCCAGAACGAATACCGGTGGGTCGTCTCCCTCAGCCGCGAATTGAAGAGCACGGACGGGATCCGGGGTGAGGGTATTTTTCTCGTGGACCTGAACCTGAGCATCATCAACGATATTTGCAGCAAAATTAACCTGGGCAAAAAGGGCTACGTATTCATCGTCGACCAGAACGGGAACATCATTTACCACCCGCAGCAGCAGCTGATATACAGCAACCTGCGCACGGAGCAGATCGCCAAGGTCACCGGTGCCAAGAGCGGTACCTCCTTCACGATCAACGACGACAAGGGCAAGCGCATCTACTCGGTGCATGACACGAACTTCGGCTGGAAAATCGTCGGGGTGGCCTATGCGGACGACCTGATCGCGAACGAAGGCACGATCCGCAGGTCTATCCTGCTGTACGCCATCATGGGCATCCTCTTCTCCCTGCTGCTGTCGCTCGTGCTGTCATACCGCATGTCCAAGCCGATCCGCATTCTGCAGCGGGATATGAAAAAGGTCGAGCGCGGCAACTTCAATATCCGCACGAAGATCGACCAGCCGAACGAAATCGGCCAGCTCGGACGGTCGTTTAATTTGATGCTTGCCCAGATCAAGAACCTGATGCAGGAAATCATCCACAACCAGGAGAACAAACGAAAAAGCGAGCTGATGCTGCTCCAATCGCAGATCAATCCGCACTTCCTGTACAACACGCTCGATTCGATCGTATGGATGGGCGAGCAAAAGAAGCACGAGGAAGTCGTCCTGATGACCTCGGCTTTGGCCAAGCTGTTCCGCGCCAGCATTACGAAAGACAAAGAATTGGTGCCGATCAAGGTGGAAGTCGAGCATATCACCAACTATCTGCTTATACAGAAGATGAGGTACAACGAGCAGCTGGAATACGACATCGACGTGCCGGAGGAAATCAGAGGTTTCATGACGCTCAAAATTTTGCTGCAGCCCTTTGTGGAAAACGCCATTTATCACGGCATCCGCAACAAGCCCGAACCGGGGAAAATCGTCATCCGGGCCCGCGACCTGGGCCAGATGATCCAATTTGAAGTGGAGGACGATGGGCTGGGCATGACGGAGGAGCAAATCGGGCGCATCTGGAACCCGCCGGAGGACAGGACGTCCGGCCGGACGAAATCCAGCGGCATCGGGATTGCCAACGTCAACGAGCGCGTGAAGCTGTACTTCGGCGATACGTACGGGATCCAAATCCGCAGCGAGCTGGAAGAAGGGACCTGCGTCACCATCACCATCCCCAAAATGAAGGAGTAACACCCATGCGCATACAACGTGCCACGCTGCTGTTGGCCATCATTTTTGTCATATCCTGCGTCTACATCATCCTGTACTTCAAGCTGTTTATTCCGACGCCCCCTCAGGAGCGAAGCGTGACGGTGATTCTCAAGGAGCACAACATCCGCTCCGAATTCTGGCAGACGGTGAGCGCCGGGGCCGAAGCGGCCGCCAAGGAGGCCGGGGCCAGCATCAGCATCACCGGCCCGCTGCAGGAGACGGACGCCGAGTCGCAGCTTCAGCTGCTGAAGGGCGTCCTCAAGCAGAAGCCGCAGGCCGTCGTCGTCGCCCCGATCAACGACGACCGCATCATGGATGAGCTCAAGAACATCCAGGATGAGGACATCCCGCTCGTCATTATCGATACGCCCCTCAGCCTGAAATCGCCGCCGGCCTTCGTGTCGAACGATCATGTCACTGCCGGCGTCCAGGCCGGCAAAGTGGCGCTGGAGCAGACCGGCGGTTCGCTAAGGGCAGTGATCATCAGCGATTTCGTGACGTCCGGCGTATCGGCCGAGCGGGAAAAGGGCATCCGCCAAGCGCTTGAGGCCTCGTCCTCGGCGATCTATGGCACGTTTTACTGCTCCGATTCCGAGGAGCGTTCGTACCTGATCGCCAAGACGCTGATCCGGGACCACCGCGACATGAACGCCATCATCGCGCTGAACGAATCCGCAGCCCTCGGCGCCGCCAAAGCGGTCAAGGAAGCCCATCGGACCGGGCTTGTCCAGCTGATCGGCTTCGACACGTCCGCCAGCGAAATCCGGCTGCTCGAGGAAGGCACCCTGAACGCGACCGTCGTGCAGCAGCCTTTTAACATCGGATATTTGGGCGTACAAACCGTGCTCGACCTCATCAACGGAAAAAAGGTCAAGCCGGAAACCTACACCAATTCGATCGTCGTCACCAAGGCCAACATGTATTCCCCGGAAAATCAGAAACTCCTCTTTCCATTTATCGATAAATAAACAATAACCATCGAAAGGTGCGAGAGCCGATGACTTCCCGTTTTCTGACCCGGCTTGCCGGGATCTCCCTCTGCCTGCTGGGCATTCCGGCGCTCCTTCTCTCCTGCTCCGGCCCGCAAGATGCCAAACCGGTGATGAAGCCGCCGGAGGAGCAGACTGCGCTCATCAATTTTGTCGCCTCCGAGTACAGCTCGGAGACGCGTCCCCTGCTCGAAAGCCTGGTGCAGGACTTCATGCTGAAGAACCCGTCGATCGTCATCAATTTGCAGGTGGCCAACTGGGACATCCTCGACGGCATCTATACTACGATGATCAGTAAAAATCAGCCGCCGGACCTGCTGAACACGAACGTGTACACACATTTTGCGAAGGACGGCCTCCTGAACGACATGGACGAGATCATTTCGCCGGAGCTGAAGCGGAAATTTTATCCGGACCTGATGAAGCTCGACCGGTGGGACGGCAAGCAGTATGCCATTCCGTACGTTTCGTCCACCCGGAATATGTATTACAATCGGGACCTTTTCGAGGCGGCTGGCATATCTGAAGCACCGGCCACCTGGTCGGAGCTGAAAAAGGATGCCCTCAAAATCAAAAACACCGGCAAGGCCCACGGCTTCGGCGTCGATTTGAGCGATAACGAAATCCAGGCCTATCTCTCTTATTTCTTCCTTGGGGCGGGCGGCGGGTGGTTCCGTGACGGGAAATGGACGATCAATTCGCCGGAAAACGTCGAGGGCCTGGCCTTTCTGAAGGACCTGTACGACGAAGGATTAACCGATCCCGAGCCGACCGTCACCACCCGGGACGAGAAGCAGCGCATCGTCGGGGACGGGAAGCTGGGGATGATGATTTCGGGCAATTATTTCGGCACCGTCATGCCGAGGGAGTTCCCGAATCTGAAGTGGGGCACTGGCCCTATTCCCGTCAAGGACGGCCGCAAGCCGCTCCTGTTCGGCGTGCATGATAACCTGGTCTCGTTCAAAACAGACCATACCAACAAGGAGGCGCTCTCCGCGTTCCTGGATTATCTGTATTCCAGCCCGGTGTATGAGGAAATCATCGCGCAGGAAGGCTTCCTGCCCGTGACGGAGGAGGCCGGAGCCAAGCTGTCGGCAGCGGATCCCATGGTGAAGCAGCGCCTGGCGGAGCTGCGGAAATCCAGCTTTTATCCGATCCAGCAGCCGGAATGGCAGTCGATCATGGATACCGCACGGAAAATGGGCGACGCGGTCCTGCACGACCACGTCTCGCCGAAGGAGGCGCTGGACGAGCTGCAGCGTTACGCCGAGAAGGTGCAGAAGGAGGTCCATGGAACGGAGTAAGGGGAAAGCGGCAGCGGCGCAGCGGCGCAGCAGCACTGCGACGGGGCCGCTCCACAACCTCACATTTTCCTGCCTCATCCCAAGTAGAAGATTATCCTCCTTTTTTCCCCACGAACAGAAAATAACAAAGAATTCATGGAAGATATTCGATAGAGCCTCTCCCCCCGAATCCTTATGATGGTTTTAGGCGCTGTAATCCAAGTTAGACAACCACTATGGCGTTGCACAATCACTTAAGGAGGGTTAGCTTTTATGATGTTCAAGAGACATTTGGCGGCACTCAGCCTTGCGGCTTTGATGATCGTCGCCCCGCTGGCCGGATGCGGCTCCAAGGACTCGTCTACTTCGACGAAAACCGAAGACGCGTCCTCCTCAACCACCGCCACAACGACCAACACCGATTCCAGCTCGAACACGACGACCGATGACAGCACCAAAAAACTGACCGGAGACTTTGAAATCCAGTACTTCGTCGGCGGCTACGGCGACAAGTGGTGGAAAAAGGTCATCGCCGACTTTAAAGCGGCCAACCCCGATTTGAACGTTAAAGAAAGCGGCGGGCCAAAAATCAACGACCAGATGAAGCCCCGCTGGGTCGGCGGCAATCCGCCGGACTTCGTGTATATTGACGGACCGAACCTGAACGACCGCCAAATGGTGGAGGACGGCCAGCTGGAGGACCTGACGGATTGGATGAAGGACGCCACGAACATCGACGGCACCAAAATCAGCGACATTCTGGCGCAGCCGCCGCAGCTGTTTGACGGCAAGGTCTACGACATCCCGCTCGTTTTGAACTCCTGGGGCGTGTTCTGGGACAAAGCCCTCTTCCAGGAAAAAGGCTGGGAAGAGCCCAAAGACTGGCAGTCCTTCTTGGCCGTCAGCGACAAAATCAAAGCGGCGGGCGTGACTCCGTTTATCCATACCGGCAAATATCCGTACTACATCAACGGTGCGATTTTGTACCCGGCGATCGTATCCGCCAACAACAACGATATTTCCATTCTGCAGGACATGGCCGATTCCAAAGTGGAAGCCTTCCAGCAGCCCGCCGTGCTGACCGCACTGAACAAAATCGTCGAGCTTCGCGACAAAGGCTTTATCGACAAAGCCTCCATCCAGATCAACCACACGGATTCGCAAATGCTGTTCCTGCAGCACAAAGACGCCTTCATCCCGAACGGCCTCTGGCTGCCGAACGAAATGGCCAAGGACGTCCCGGGCGGATTCTCCTTCGGCTTCATTCCATCGGTGACGCAGGATTCAGGCGGCAAAGTCGTCGCCAACACTTCCACCGCCAACGTGGCGATCGCCAAGAACGCCAAAAACAAGGAAGCGGCCAAAGCATTCCTGCAGTTCATCTTCTCCGAAGCCCAGGCTTCGCAGTGGGCCGAGCTGAGCGGCGCTCCGTCCAACATCAAGGGCGACATCAGCAGCTCCAGCGCGCCAAGCCATGTTAAAGATGCAGCGCGGTATTTAACCGATTCCAACACCGTCGTCGTTCCGTCCATTACCTTTAACGCGGACGTGGATAAGGCGATGCAGGATGCCACGGATGCCCTGACCATCGGCAAAATTACGCCGGAAGAGTGGGTACAGCGCGTCGTGGACGTCGCCAAGAAAGTGAAGAAATAATGCGATAGACCGGCAGGAAACGCGGAGGATGACGGGGATGAACGCTCTCTGTTATCCTCCGTACATTTTAGGTGAAAGGCAGGGAGAACGAAGATGAAATTGGGGACGAACGCCTGGCAGCGCAACCTGTTTATCGCAACCTTCATCATTCCCACGTTCCTGTTCTTCTGCGTGTTTACGGTATACCCCGTACTGCAGGCGATGTATTACTCGCTGTATGACTGGTCCGGCTCCTCGGACAATAAAACGTTTATCGGCCTGGACAATTTCAAGGAGATGCTTCGCGACCCCATCATCTGGATCGGGATGGGCAACGACTATTTTCTCGTCGCGGGCAAAATTATCGGCATCATGATTCTGGCGACGTTTTTTGCGGTCGCTCTGACCCGCTTCAAATTTCGGCTCGCCAATTTTTTTCGCTCGATTTTTTTCATTCCGAACGTCATTTCCGTCGTCGTCATCGGCGTCCTCTGGAATTTTATCTATAATCCGCAAATCGGCTTTCTGAACTCCTTCCTGTCCTTGTTCACCAAAGACAAAGTGGACATTACGTGGCTCGGCTTCACCAGCCACACGATCTGGATGCTGCTTCCGCCCGCCATCTGGGCCGGCATCGGCTTTTATATGATTCTCCTGATCGCCGCGATCCAGGGGATACCGGAATCCTACTACGAGGCCTCAAGCCTTGAAGGCGCTGGCCAGTGGCACCAATTCCGCCATATCACGCTGCCGCTGATCTGGGAACAGATGAAGGTGTCCATCCTCAACATTATGATGACCACGCTCAACGGCTCTTTTGTCATCGTGATGATTATGACGAACGGCGGGCCGGACAACACCACCCAGGTCATGGGGTCCTACTTGTATCAAATGGCCTTCACGCAGTACCACTTTGGCTATGGTGCGGCCATTGGCGTGCTGATTCTGGTCTTATCGATGATCACGACGATCATCCTGCAGCGGCTCATGCGCCAGGAAACGATCGAAATCAGCTGATTTTTCTAGGCACAGGAGGAACAAATAATGAAATCAGGCCTTTCCAATCCGATGGTCAAAATCGTGTTTTACGCCATCCTGATCCTGTGGGGCATATCGGTGATTTATCCGCTGCTGTGGACCCTGCTGGACTCGCTGAAAAACAACGACCAATTTTTCCGCAAAATGCCCTGGTCCCTGCCGGACTTTCCGCTGCTGTGGAGCAACTTCAGCTACGTGTGGCGGGAGTTCAGCTTCGGTGATTACTTCCTGAACTCCGTCGTGGTGACGATCGGTTCCACGCTGCTCGGGCTGCTGCTGTCGGCCACCACCGCCTACGTTCTGGCCCGCTACCCGTTCCGGGGAAGCACGGCGCTGTTCCTGCTCTACATTGCCTCCATGATGATCCCGTTCAGCCTGGCGCTCATCCCGCTCTTTTTCCTGATGAACTCCATGCATCTGACGAATTCTTCTTTAGGGCTGATCCTGGTGTATGCCTCTACGCTGATTGCGTTTGGCATTTTCGTGCTCGTCGGATTTTTCAAAAGCCTGCCCAAAGAGCTGGAAGAAGCTGCCGCCATGGACGGAGCGTCCTACTTCGGCATCTTCTTCCGGGTCATGCTGCCGCTCTCGCAGCCGGGGCTTATTACCGTGGGCATCGTCAACGTCCTGAACATCTGGAACGAATACATTATCGGCACGATTCTGGTCAACGATCCGAAGCACTATACCCTGCCCGTCGGCATCGCAATGATGCAGGCCCAGATGCAGTACCGTACCGAATGGGGCCCCCTTTTCGCCGGTCTGCTCATCACCATCGTCCCCGTCCTGATGATGTACATGTTCTTCCAGCGGCAGATCGCCAGCGGAATAACGGCCGGGGCCATCAAGTGATCCCGGATTGCCGGTTACATCGCTCACAGCCGTACAGAAAAAAGCCCGGAATCCCCGGGCTTTGTTTTTGTTCTGCACGTCAGCAAGCTATGCGGTTGTATCCGTGCTCGCTCTGGCACCGGATGCCTGCAGCCCCCACGAGCCGCCAGTCGTTTCCCGCCCTAGCACTCTTTCAGCGTCACTTCCGGCCCCAGCGTAATCTCAAACGCCCGCTCCCAAATGAATGCCGGATTGTCGTAGTCCAGAGTCGCGCAAGCATACGTCGCATATGACCATCCGGACGGTTTGATCCGCCACACGTTCTGCGACACGCCGAGCTCGAAGGCCTTTCTGGCAGCCAGCGCCTCCGTGTTCGCCTGCATGCGTTCGCGAAGCATCTCGACCAGAACCTTATAGTCTTCCGGCGAGTTAAACAGGCGAATGTTTTGATCCGCATACGGTACGTTGGAGTATAGGGTGTGTGCCCGCGAGTACGTCCGAATTTCGGCAATCGTGATCTTCTTATAGTAATAGTCCTTGAGGAATCGCTTGAACAGCAGCGATCCGTGTGCATTCACTGCCTCCTGCAGCGCCGGCGGCCGCTTCTCCGTGCCAAGGTATACGAATCGGGCCTGGGCCATGCCGAGGGCCATACCGATTTTGTTGCCGGCCGTGTTCCACGCGCTGTATCCCAGAAGCTGTCCGGTGGACACGCTGTCGAGCAGCGCTTCGGTTACGGTCGCATCAGCGGCGCCTCCCCCGACAAAATCAATCACCAGCGTCGGGATCCGGCCGGCGCTGTTCGCTTCCATCCGGCTCACGGCGGCGCCGATCTCGCTGGCGCCGGTCACCGCCACGATTTCGATATCATAGGCTGCCGTGTCAACGAACTCCCCGCCGACGATGTCCACATGATGCCGGATATTGTCGTGCACGCTCATATACTCGTAAGGATTGACGATGGTCGATCCGTCCGGCCCAAAATATTTGACGCCGTATTTCGGACGGGAGCTGTACTGGTGAAGCTCCTTCGCCATCCGGCCCAGCAGAGAATATCCCAATGCATCGGCATCGGGGAGAATAATCGCTTTGTCCGGATTCTGGCCGCCGGTGCCGCCCAAATGCTCATTCACAAAGGCTTCCAGGTAAGCAATCTCGTTAGCCTGTACCCCTTGGGTGTAGGAGTCATCCACCCCCACTGCGAGAAAATCCACGTATCCCTCACGGACGAGCCTTTCAATGATATATCGGTTGGTCTTGAATTTATGCCTTCTGGCATTATAGTACTGCTCTTTGTCAAAAAGGGTTGGCTCTCCAAACGAAGTGCCGTCGGGCTTCGTGTCATACCCTTCCAAAATGCCCTCGAACGTGGTTGCGACCGCCCGCGGCTGCTGGGCAAAGGCTCTGGCTTCATCGTATGCAGCCTGGGTCAGGCCTTCCACAAACACCGTGGTCGCCAGCCGCATAATCGTATCCAGCACATAGACCGGCTTACGCGGGTAGGCCCGCTTCACTTCCCGAACGACGTCCAGCAGTTTGGTAGTCTCGGGGTCGTAATCAGGGTAGGCGCCACCCGCGCTTGAACGAAGCCGTCTGCTGCCGATTAACCCGCCGTAGGCCAGCATATCCGTCGAAATGATAAATCCGTCTGCCTGAGCGGCATGTTCCCTGATAAAACGGCGGATATTCCGCGTCTTTCCGTACGTCGGCGATGAGGTGCTCACCAGCTGGCCGCCTTCGGCCACGGCCTTGGAATCGAGGCGATTGGCAATATCCTCCCGGTCAGGGACTATCAGCTGGATCCCTGCGGATCTCCCCTGCACGATTACATCATCCAAATTGGCAGGACGGTCGTCCAGCGGCACATAAAGCACTTTTTTCATAAGAGAACATCTCCTTTGCATGCTTGATTTGTCGTATTACGCGGCGCTGCTGAATACGGTTAAACTCAAGATGGCTTATCATGCCGAAGGAAAGCTTACTCCATGGACAGCTGCATCGGACTTCCGGATATCCGACGCTGCCGCGTCGTTCTTTAAGGGGAGGCACCTTCCATCTTCGGCTGATTCGGATCCGTGAACCCATAATATCATATACCGTTACGATACGCAATATAATATTTGGTTTTTTTATTCCTCCAACGAGAAGGAAAGCCCCCCCCTAAATTTGCGCAAGCAGACGGAGCATTCTCCAGTATTTCTCGGATTCATTCTCATCTATAGGCCGCGTCGAAATGGCGTCTTACAGCTAAGCTAATAGGAATCCTCCGGTTACTTACTATACTTTCAAGTTGACTATGTATGCCCTGTTCATCTACAATATATAAGGTAAATTTACAAGAACAGGTGAAGAAGCAATGACAACGAAGCAAGAATACCGTATTTTGTTATATTATAAATTCGTCAACATCCCTGATCCTGAGCAGTTCACTGCGGAGCATCTGCAGTACTGCAAAGATCTGGGCGTCAAAGGCCGCATCCTGATCGCCTCTGAAGGCATCAACGGCACGCTATCCGGCACCGTGGAACAGACCGAGAAGTATATGAACGACCTGAAAGCGAATCCGCTGTTCTCTGATATCGTCTTCAAGATCGATGAGTCGGAAGGCCATGCGTTCAAGAAAATGTTTGTCCGCCACAAGAAAGAGCTCGTCACGTTCCGTTACGAGGAGCCGCTTGATCCCAACGTCATCGGCGGGAAGCGTCTGTCTCCGGAAGAGTTCCATGAGCTGCTTCAGCAGGATGACGTCATCGTCCTGGACGGACGCAACAGCTATGAATACGAAATCGGACATTTCCGCGGCGCCATCCGTCCGGATGTCGAGTCGTTCCGCGAATTTCCGGAATGGATTCGCAACAATATGAGCCAGTTCAAGGACAAGAAAATTCTGACCTACTGCACTGGCGGCATCCGCTGCGAGAAGCTGACCGGCTTCATGATCAAAGAAGGCTTTCAGGATGTTGCCCAGCTTGAGGGCGGCATCGTAACATACGGCAAGGACCCTAAAGTCAAAGGACATTTGTGGGACGGCAAATGCTACGTCTTTGACGAGCGCATTTCGGTGCCGATCAACCGTACGGAAGAGGACGTCGTGATCGCCAAGTGCATCCACTGCGGCAAAACGCATGACCGCTATATCAACTGCGCCAACCCGACCTGCAACAAACAGCATGTTTGCTGCGAAGAGTGCGAAGAGATCCATCAGTCCTTCTGCTCCGACGAGTGCCGGGACGTCATCATGGCGGCCAAGACCAACTGATCGGGTCCACCTATCCAAATAAACGGCAGTTTCTCTCTCTGAGAGGAGCTTGCCGTTTTTTTGTTAATACGTGGCGGGCGGAAAGCCGCTTTCTTCCATCCTCCAGGCATAAAAACAGCCCGTCCCTCGAATGCCAGGGAACGGGCTGCTGCGGATTTACGTGGTCATCTCATTCGTTATCGTTATTCCTTGGGCGGTGCAGTTGACGATTTGGCGTATGCTAGAACGCGCCGGTTCCCCCGCCTCCGCCTCCTCCCCCGCCGTCACTGAAGCTGGACGAGGAACTGCTGCTGCTTCCTCCGACGCCCATCGGCTTCAGGAGCAGGTGATTTTGCGTATAATTCAAGGATTCCATAATTTCCACGCTGAATAGTGCGGGCACGGCTGCGGCCAAGGCGGCGCCTGACATTCCGGTCTGCTTACGGTGTTTAATATACCGCGGAACGGTCCCAAGCAGGGCGGCATATTCCGCGGCCTGTTCTGTTTCCAGCGGTTCGCCTGCGTAGGACATCTCTCCTTTTCCGAGCGTACTCCGAAGTGCCTTGAGTGCATAACGATAGCGATGCGTCTCCCAGGACAGCACATGAACGGGAATGCTCCATACAAACAGAGCGGAACATACCGTCAGGATCAGGTAGTCGCCCGAAATATCATGCACGATCTGGGAGCCCATAATAAAGCATGCGAGCAGAAACAGGAAGATCCACAGCTTATTCCGGAAACGGATGGACGCCCATACCCCTCCGGCACCAAGCAGCACGGCGGTTAGCACGATCATGAGCGTGGACGCCGCGTCGGTGAACAGCAGATACAGCAGCAGGCCGTAATTCACCGCAGCCGTCAGCGGAATGAACAGCTTGAGCAGCGGATTAGGCCGGACCTGCCCCGAATAAGGCTGGGTACGCGACAGCAGCCTGATCCACTTCATCAGCCGGTCGGCATGCTTAACCGACTTTTCCCGGTACTGCTTGACGATCCTTGCGCTCTGCCGCTCCTTAAACGTTGGTCCCGCCAAGGAATCCAGCTTGAAGATCAGACTGCCGTTGATTTCTTCGAACAGCCAGCCGACAAGATGCTTCTCCGCCGGGTTGAGCTGGTCCATCCTGCCCGTAAAGGTGAACTGCAGCGTGAATTCGGGAGCCGTCGGCTCTTCCTGGAAGCGTTTGGAAGCCGGGACCTGCTTCACGGTCACGTAACCCTTCTGGCGCAGCGATAACAATCCGGCCATGAAGTCTTCCCTTTTTAACCGGCCTTTGCGCAGCATATACATGAGAAGCAGCGGATCCGCTTCATCGATGTCCTGCCGGGTGACATCCCCGCGCCGCAGCCAGGCCGAAATTTTTCTCCACGACAAAGCGTACAGCAGCGCACCTACAATGAAAACAGCCATGCCGGCTTGCACAACCGGACGGATGGCGTTCATTCGATCGTCACGGGCGGCAAGCCGTTCCTGGTATTTCTGCTCGGCAGACAGCTGCTTTTGCAAAGAAACGTGTTCCTCGGAAGCCGTCATTTGGGATAGCTGATCTGGTGGAAAATAGACCACCATATGCGCCGTGCCGTCACTCTTCAAATCATCGGTTTCATAGTGAACCGCCGGCGGGCCTTCGCTTGTAATCTTCCCGCCCGAACGGTCATGCAAAAAGGCATGAACGTCTCCGTCCTTATAATCGCCGGGCATAAACAAGTCGACGGACACCTGGTGAAGATCCTCTTGGTTATTTTTGAAGAAGCTCCATTCCAGCTTGCCCGTTTCGCCATACCTGACTGCCGCATGGTCAATCCGGTAGCGGTAATAAACCTGTTTCGTTTCGTTCTGCGCGGCATCGTATATGTAATACGTATCATCGTCGTCGTCCCATTGGACATCCAGCCGCTGCAAGTTTTCGTAGGAGAAACTGCCTAGCTTCGGATGTTCCGGGGGTACATAGGCTTCAAAAAATTCAACCCCCTTCTGATCCGCCCGATCAATCGCACGCGTCATTCCGTTAAAGCTGCCCTTAAAGGTATACGTAAACAGTTCTTCGACATACAAGTCTCCATCCGGCCCGAGGTAAGCCCTGGATTCCACGCGGTCCATTGAGTAGCTCTTCTTGTCTCCGCAGCCGGTTATCCCAAGGACCAGGACTAGGCTGCCCAGCAGTAGCCACCATCTCCTCATGCGCTCACTCCCATCTCCATACTTCTTGCTCTCTCTACTGACTATGCACAGATTCAAAATGCCCGCTTCCCTGTCATTCAAAGAGCTGTATTCTCCGGGTTACAGCGGCTGCCATAGACGTTTGCTATTATATTAACAAATGCCCCCTAGTGGAAAACAAGTGCATATGGTACCAAAATATGAGTTTTTTCGCCATTTATTGTTGGAATATACGTCTTCCGTCGCATACTGTCAGCGTCTTTCGGTATGTGTTCATTGGAGGACAGATTGCTCATTTTATGCGTTATAACCTAAAAAAAACTGCCCCGGATGATCAACCGACACAAAAGGTCAGTCACCCAAAGGCAGCCTACAGTAAATGAACATGCTGATTACAGAAGGTCGTCAACCGCTTCAAAACCGGTACCGGGATCGTACTCCATCCGGTGAGAGCAGTGCATCAGTGCTTCCAGGCAGCGTTCACGTCCTGCATGATAGCCGGCAAAAAATTTCCGCTCGATGCGGATCGACAGCACCGTAATGTATTCCTCCTGCCCGGTCTTTCCGTTCAGTTTGGTGTCCCTCGCCTGCACGACGACCGACTCCAGCGGGAGCAGGGCAAACAGCTCGCCTGCAATCCGGAGGACGGAGCCGCAGATGTATTTCAGCTCCAGTTCATTGCGTTCGGGAACGGTCAGTTCAGGCGAAGCTACCCCTGCTTCGGTGCGGACTTTCGCCTCGCGCGGGATCACCTGCTGGGAATTGACATCCAGTTCCACTTCCACCTCGGAGCTGCTTCGGACGCTGAACTCGAGGCCGCTCCCAAGCATCGTCAATTCCTGCAGCGGGGCCATCTCTTCCAGAACCCGCAAATAGGCGGTACGGTTGCCGTCCAGGATGTCGTGTGCAAAATCGTTGGCTGCTTTCCATGCCAGATAGTCTTTACGATCCTCTTCCCGGGCCAGCTGAACCTGCCTTTCGAGCTCCTCCCGGATCATGGCGTCCTGCTTGAGGAGCTTCTGGATACGGGTCGGCTGGAACGCAGCCAAATTCCCCTCAGCCAGCTTCTCTTTCGGTCCCTGTTCCCCTCTCGGGAACGGAGGAGCCATGGCGGCAAGAACATCCCAGAATACCGGCTCCCCGTAAGTTTGATCGATCGTCGCGATCCACTCCAGCTGATTGTCATACCAATCGGCCTCAAACGCTAACTTTTCCGCCTCGTTCCAGGCGGTCTGCCCCTGCTGCCGGTTTATGAGTTCACGGCGCTTAAGATAAGCGCTGCTGTATGTCGGTGTGGTCGAAAAAAGAGAGGCTATAGAGCCAGCTGCCGCTGACGCAGCCGCATGTTCGTCACGAGGCATATATCCGCTGACAGGCGGCGAATCTGCGCCCTGTTCGCGGCTTCCCCCTGTATCCATGCTGTACAGATGAGGCCCTGAATTGGTTAGGATACCGTAATTGTATCGATTTCGCATACATTCTTCTCCTCATTCCCAAGTCCGTGAATGGATCACAAGTAATAGGTCATTTATACTAAAGCATAGAGGTAAATTTCGCCATTGCCGTTCATATTCCTGCATCTTTTTCATGAAAATTTATCGGGACCAAAAGGAGCTCAGCCGGTTCATGCAGCTGGACAAGAAAAAAACCGGCCCCTCCCAGGTCCGGTTCATGGTACTTCCATGAATAAAAATGACTCTCTATAAGGCAAGCAGCTCGCGGATTTCCTGCTCAGTCAAGGTCGTGACCGCGTCATCCGCCGACTCCATCACTTCGCGGATCAAATCCTTCTTCCGTTGCTGCAGCTCCAGCATCTTTTCCTCCACGGTGCCCTTCGTCACCAGGCGAATCACCTGGACCACGTTTTTCTGCCCCATCCGGTGGGCGCGTCCCGCGGCCTGCTCTTCCACCGCCGGATTCCACCACAAATCGTACAGGATGACCGTGTCCGCTCCGGTCAAGTTCAGCCCTGTCCCGCCCGCTTTGAGCGAGATCAGGAATACGTCGTTCTCTCCCTGGTTAAACCGCGAGCACGTGTCTACCCTCTCCTTGGCCGGAGTCTGCCCGTCCAGATAAAAGACCGGAATCCCCCGCTGACCCAGCTCGCTGCGGATGATCCGGAGCATGCTCGTAAACTGGGAAAAGATCAGGATCCGCCGCCCGCTGCTGAGGCATTCGTCGACCACGTCCAGCAGCTGGGAGAGCTTGCCGGCCGGACCTTCGTACCCGTCCACAAACAGCGAGGGATGGCAGCACAGCTGACGAAGCCTCGTGATGCCGGCCAATATTTTCATCCGGCTCTTCTGGAACCCCTCCATCTCCAGGTCACGGATCGTCTCTTCTTTGAATTCCTCGAGGTAAGTGGCGTATAGCTTCTTCTGCTCAAGGCTGAGCTCCGAGCGCTGAACCGTCTCGATCCGTTCCGGCAGCTCGTCCAGCACATCAGCCCTTAACCGGCGTAAAATGAACGGCTGCACAATCCGAGAGATCTGGCCGCGGGTCAGGCCGCGGAAAGCTTTCTGACCCGTAAAAAGACCCGGGAATACCGCCTCGAAAATCGACCACAGCTCATCCACCGCGTTTTCGATCGGCGTGCCCGTCAGCGCAAACCGCCGCTCCGCATGGATTTCCCGCACCGCTTGGGCGGTCTGCGTCGCGTAATTTTTGATCATCTGGGCTTCGTCAAGAAACAGGGTGCTGAAGCCCATCTCCCGGTACAGCCGGATATCCTTGCGCAGGGACGGATAAGAGGTGATAATGACGTCCGCCTGCTGCGCAGCAAGGCTGTCAGGAGATTCGGTTTCTGCGCCCGCAGCCGCTATGCGAAGCAGGGAATCGCTGCGCTCCTTCCGCGCGCCTAGGGCCACATGAACCTGAACGGACGGAGCGAATTTCTGGAACTCGCTCTCCCAGTTATATACGAGCGATGCGGGGGATACGATCAGGACCGGAAGGTGCCCGCCTTCCTTCTCCCTGCGTTCGGACACAATGTAGGCAATGCTTTGCAGCGTTTTGCCCAGCCCCATGTCGTCGGCCAGAATCCCGCCGAACCGGTAATGGCCAAGCGTCTTCAGCCACTGGAAGCCGTCGCGCTGATAATCCCTGAGCACGTCGGCAAGCTCCTCAGGAACATCGAAGTCCATCTGCTCGGGATGCGTCATATGATCAATCAGCTGCCGCAGCGATTTCCCCATCTGGACCCCATAAGCCCGGCCTTCCTTGTCACGGAGCTGCAGACCCTTGACCAGAGGAAGATGGATATGGCTGCCGGTAATATCGCCTTTTTTCATCCCGAGCTCGTCATACAGCTCGCCGAAGGTTTGGAAGGCTTCCTTTTCCAGGGACACATACGCACCGCCGGGAAGACGGTAATACTTCCGCTTCTCAATCACGCTCAGCAGCAGCTTGCGGATTTCTTTGTCGCTCACATGGTCCAGCTCAAAGTTGATCTCGAGCCAGTTGGTCGTATGGTCCGTGTCCGCCTTGATTTTCGGAGGCTTGTTCGGATTGTGCATCAGCTGCTTGACGGCGGGAGTGGCGTATACTTGGACCCATTTCTCCAGCTTGGGCAGCAAATGAAACAGGACGTCGTATACGCTGTCTTCTTCCGACAGGTCCAGCACCATTTCGCGTCCGTTCTGCACAAAGTCCGTTCCTTTCAACGCCTCGATCATCCGCCGCTCCTTGTCCGTGTCCCGGACCAGAATAAAGTCGCCGTCTTTCCGGGCATCCGTATCGGCAAATGCGTCGATCACAATCCCGTCGTACACGAATTCCAGCCTTGCGGTCAGCTCGGTTTCGTCCCGGTCCAAATACAGCTTGGCCACGAGGTCCGGCTGCACCAGCTGATCCCGGACGCTGGCGTCCATGCCGACCTTCCCGATGCGCCGCAAGCCGGGAACCACCTTCTCCATCAGTGCGTCCATCTGGTGCGGTGATATGTTAATCCGCTTATGGTCATAGCGGTATATCAAGGTTTTCATCTCTGACAGCAGGAGCAGGTCGCGCACCGGCAGCCGGTATATCGTGCCGTCAACAGCTGCGCAGCCGTACGCGGTCATCACAACGACCCGCTTCAGCCCGTTGATTTCCAGATGATAGGCGTCGCCGCTATCGATGCTGCCCACATGGAAAGACAGCGGTATCTGGCCTTCACCCAGCTGAATCGGCTGAGGTGAAGCATACTCGCGCTCCATCGCAGCCCCGGCCTTGACCAGCAAAGGCAGCAGCTCGTTCCAGCCCAACGGCGGGATCGTCAGCATCCGCTGGCTGCCCGAGGCAGCGAAGCCAGGAATGGATCGTCCTGCTTCATCATACGCGAACTCGCTGCCGCAAATCCGGATCAGCATGTCGATGACCGCCCAGTCCTCGGGCCGGAACGTGTGCTGCTTCGGGCTGTAAGTGAACAGCTTGGTAAAGGGCAGGCTTCTTCCTTCCTCGATGTGAAGCAGAAACTGCCTGATATTTTGCACGACGTACAGCCGGTTCGGTCCGACCTTCATCTCGATCCGGAACTTCGGTTCCGGCTGATACTCGTCCGTCACTTTGCAGGTCCATTCCACAGCCAGCGTTTCCTTAAGCACGCTCGCCGCTTTCTGGCCGGTCTTCAGCCGTTCGCTGTCCGCCATCTGCTCAAACAGCTCGATCAGTCCGCTGGTGAGCCGCACGTCCCTGGAGGAAACCGCGGGCGTCGGAATCGGGACGACCTCCCCCCGCGGCTGCAGCCGGTCCGCCCCGCCCTTTTCTTCTTCCAGCAGATAGATCAAGACGCCGGCGATATGCTTGCAGTAAGGATAATATCCGCCGAAGCCCGCACAGTGGCAGGTTGCGCTGAAATCCGCTCCGTCGATATCGACCTCCACCCGGTATATATCCTCGTCCTGCACTACCGCTTCAATGTAACGGTTATCGTCATCGCGTTCCACGATCATGACCTGACCGTAGGCGCAGTATTCCTCACCCCGTTTAAAGGCGGATGCGCCGCATAATGATCTGATTCTTTGCGAAGTAAAAGCCAGCATGTCTTCCGTCCTTTCCGGTCTCCTGTCCTAAAATCTCGTGTACTCAATATACCATAGTTCGGCTCAGGAAAGCGAAAAATTAGGAACTCTTGTTCTCTATCCGTTCAGGTAAAATAAGGTTCCTTTTCTTGGCGCAGACGATCTTTAACGGCTTTTTGCGGTTTCTTTGATCAGCTTGAATACTTCCGCAAGCGCGTCCGTCTTTTGGCCGCTCGCCATGGCCGATACATAGGCATCCCGATGGGCATGCAAAACCCGGATCCGCTCGAGCAGCGTTTGCGGAGTCAGACCTTCCTCTTCCAGCACTTCGGCATAACCCGCTTTTTCGAACGAATGCGCATTAAGAATTTGATCGCCCCGGCTTTGCTGCCGGGTCAATGGGATGAGAAGCATCGGCTTGCGCAAGGAAAGGAACTCAAAGATCGAATTGGAGCCGGCACGGGTGATCACCAGATCCGACATCGCCAGCACATCCGGCAGTTCATCGCGAATGTATTCGAATTGACAATAGCCGGGAACCGTCAGCGCCGGATCGAGCTGCCCTTTCCCGCATAAGTGCACGACTTGAAAAGCTTCCGTCAGCTCAGGCAGCGCCTGGCGTACCGCCCCGTTAATGCTCTGCGAGCCAAGACTGCCGCCCATTACCAGCAGAACGGGCCTCCGCGGGGTGAACCCGCACAGCTTCCGTCCGGCGGCAGCGCTGCCCTGTTTCAGCTCATTCCGGATGACTGCGCCGACATGGCGGCCCTTGCCCTTGCCGATATGCGCAGTCGCTTCCGGAAACGTCGTGCACACCGCTTCAGCCATCGGGATGGCAATCCGGTTGGCCAGCCCCGGCGTGATGTCCGACTCGTGAATGATAACTGGCACCCGGTTCAGCCAGGCACCGATGACGACGGGCACAGATACGAACCCGCCTTTGGAAAATACAATATCGGGTTTCCGGCGGCGGATGAGACGGTACGCCTGATAGACGCCCTTGGCGATCCGGAACGGATCCTTGGCGTTTTGCCAGTCTAAATACCGGCGCAGCTTCCCTGTCGATATCGGAAAATACGCCACGTCCGGCAGCGGCGACAACAGCTCCCGCTCGATCCCATTGACCGAGCCTATGTATTCCACCGCCCAGCCTTCCTGCCGGAACAGCGGGATCAGCGCCAGGTTGACCGTGACATGTCCGGCGGACCCTCCGCCGGTAAACATTATTTTTTTCTTCATG
This sequence comes from Paenibacillus sp. PSB04, assembly GCF_025809195.1. Classification (NCBI taxonomy): domain Bacteria; kingdom Bacillati; phylum Bacillota; class Bacilli; order Caryophanales; family Paenibacillaceae; genus Paenibacillus; species Paenibacillus sp. PSB04. Next base: position 3,498,057 of record NZ_CP081301.1, on the reverse strand, counting down.
AGGCCCTCCACTCGTTTCAACCACTGCATCTTATTGTATTATAATGCCGGTCTGGAGATAAATGCCCGTCCCGCTATTACAAATCAGCCGTACACACCGACACCCCTTCGACAGCCCGAAGCCGAATTGGGACCACACATCCAAAGCCTGCTGAGGGTTCTGATCCGGGTGATATGGCCATTTTCATAAAATGTTTCATCCATTGCTTGCTTTTAGCACTCGTTGTGGATACAATAAAGCTAACTTTTTTTAACAGGGAGGTGAGGTAGAAGTGGTACGCAATTTTGGAAACGACCGGATCAATCAACTGCCGATGATTTTGTCCGGCATTTTTTACAGAGTTCCCGTTAACGGGATCCGTCTGTCCATTTTTAACAATCCGGTTGTTTTACAAAATTGCGAAATGCCGCTCCTACCTTAACTTCAACGGATAAGCGTTGAACGTTCAAGCCGCAGGGACATTTCCCTGCGGTTTTTTTCTGTAGATGCGGCTTCTATGGAGGAAAATACAATGATGATTCAATGCAAAAACATACAAAAATACCATGGTGCCCAGCTCGTTCTGTCTGATGTATCCTTTGAAATCCGCGAAGGGGAAAAAGCGGCCCTGATCGGCCGCAACGGCTGCGGAAAAACGACGATGCTCCACTTGCTGAACGGCGGAGACAAGCCGGATCAAGGCGAAATCTCCATTTCGCGGGGCGCCAAGCTTGGCTTCCTCGCCCAAATTCCCCAAGCCGGAGACGGCGAAACGGTGTATGACATCCTGCTGCGCGCTTTTACGGCGCCGCTTGAATGGCAGCGGCGGATGCGCGAGCTGGAGGCGCTGATGTCCGGCTCCTCCGCTTCCGGCGGCAAAGAGCCAGAGCAGTGGCTCGCCGAATACGGCAGGCTGCAGGAACGCTTTGAAGCAGCCGGCGGTTATGAAATGGAAGCGACCATTGACCGCATCGCCGGCGGCCTTGGCATCCCCGCGGGCCAGTACACCCGCCCCTTCGCCTCCCTCTCCGGGGGAGAGAAGACCAAAATCGGGCTCGCCTCCCTGCTCCTTGAGCAGCCTGATGTGCTGCTGCTGGACGAACCGACCAACCACTTGGACATGGCGGCGATCGAATGGCTGGAGCAGTTCCTGAAGGAATACCGCGGCACCGTGCTTACGATATCGCATGACCGTTACTTTCTCGACAAGCTCGTGACCAAGGTGGTCGAGATTGAAGACGGAGAAGCTTTTACCTACCACACCGACTACAGCGGTTATCAAAAGGAAAAGGAAGCGCGGCTCCTGCAGCAGTTTGCCGATTACCAGGAGCAGCAGAAAAAAATCAAAAAGATGCAGGAAAGCATCAAACAGCTGATCGAGTGGGGCAACCGGTCCAACCCGCCGAACGCCGGGTTCCACCGCCGTGCCGCCTCCATGCAGAAGGCCCTCGACCGTATGGTGAAGCTGAAGCGGCCGGTGCTTGAACGAAAGACGATGGATTTGTCGCTGCAGCAGGAAGACCGCTCCGGCAAGCAGGTGCTCGTGTTCGAGGAGCTGGGCAAATCGTACGGCACACGCACCTTGTTCAAAGGCGTCAACGAAACGCTCCGGTACGGGGAAACCGTCATGCTGCTCGGCGGCAACGGAAGCGGCAAGAGTACGCTGATCAAGCTGGCCCTGGGCGAGCTCGAACCGACGGAGGGGAGCGTGGCCGTCGGCTCGCGCGTCAGCATCGGTTACCTCGCGCAGGAGGAAACGCCGGAATCCGTCAAGCAGAACGTGCTTCAGTACTACCGGGAACAGGCCGGCATCGAGGAAGGTGAAGCCCGCGGCCGGCTGGCGCGATTCCTGTTCTACGGCGCCGATGTATTCAAAGACATCCGCAGCCTCTCCGGCGGGGAATGGACGCGGCTGCGCTTCGCCATCCTGATGGAGCAGAAGCCGAATCTGCTGATTCTGGACGAACCGACCAACCATTTGGACATTGACGCGAGGGAAGCGCTGGAAGAGGCGCTCGAGGAGTTCCCCGGCACCATCTTCGGCGTATCCCACGACCGGTATTTTATCAACAGGCTGGCGGCCAGAATTTGGAGCCTGGATCACGGGCAGGTCCGTTCCTTCATCGGTAACTTCGAGGATTACAAACAGGAAATCCGCAAGCTGAGCGAAGCCGAAACGGCGGCGCAGGCACGGAAGGCTGAGGCGGCTGGCTCAAAGGGCGCGGAAGCCGGCAGCCAGGGCAAGGAGCCGGTATCCAAGCCGGCTGCTGCGCGCCCCGATACCGGCGAGCGGCGTTCCCGGAAAAGCGATGCCTCTGCTTCCATTTCACTCGAGCAGTCGATCAAGGAGCTTGAGGCCCGTCTGGGGCAGATCGACGCCGACATGCTGGAGGAAGGCGCCGCCTCAGATCTGGGGCGCCTGCAGCAGCTTCATGCAGAGCGGGAGCAGCTGCAGGCACAGCTGGATGCGGCGTATGGGCAGTGGCTGGAGCAGCAGGACGCGTAAGCAGGTGATGCTTATGCGGGCGAAACGTACACAGGCGATTCGCAGTGCATCTCACACATGTCTCATGCAAAGAAACCCCTGGTCGTGAACGACCAGGGGTTTTCCTGTACAAGCATGTATATGATAAGACGTTTTATTCGTTGTTGTCTTCTGCAGCCGTTTCCGCCGCTTCTTCTCCCTCCGCTGCCACGGATTCGTCCGCAGCCTGGGCCTCCGTCGCCATGCGGGATGCCGTTACGGAAGCAACCAGCTCTTCCGGTGAGGCTACGAGCGTTACGCCGGATGGCAGCTGGATGTCTCCGGCTACCAGCTTGTCGCCGATTTCCATATGCGATACGTCCACGGTGATCGCGGATGGCAGATTTGCAGGAAGCGCCTCGACTTCAAGCTCGGTCTCCTGATGCTGAAGCACGCCGCCCACCTTGGTGCCGGCAGCCGTACCTTGGAAGTCGATCGGAACGCGAACCTTGATCGGCTTGTTGGCGGAGATGTGCATGAAGTCCACATGCATCCACTCACCGGCTTTGCGCTGGTAATCCTTGATGATCACGTCCAGATCCGACGAGCCTTCCACCTTCAGCTTGAACACTTCGGACCGGCCTGTTCTGGCAACTTTCGCCAGCTCCTTCGCATCGACGCTGACCGGCATGCTCTCGGTCTGTGTCCCGTAGACCACCGCCGGAATGCGTCCGCTTTGTCTCAAGCTGCGCAGGCTCGAATGCTTCGTGTCGGTTCTTCGTTCTGCTGTAAGAGAATGAGATGTCATCTTTTACAACCTCCTCTGATATTTAATCTGTCCCCTGCAGTACACAGGCATATCTATGTATTACCCATTTTTGGCGAAATCAAAACCTTGCAGCGCAAAACAGCCAGCTGCATCTGTACGCTGCTTAGCCCGGAGTACACCGAAGGAAGGAGCAGTATATCTAAACAAAAACGTCTTAAAGCGGTCCTTTCCAATATCACAAAAAATCCCGCATCGGTCATTGCAACCGTGCGGGATTTAGGCTGGCCCGGCGAACGGCACATGCCGCTGCCGAAGGTTTTATTTTCCGGATATCATCGTAAAATCGTCAAAATGAAAGCCTGGGGAAACGACGCAGGAGACGAACACCGGCTCGTCGCCCAGCGGCTTGGCCGCCTGCCAGACATTGGCCGGAACGAGCGCCTGCGGCACCTGACCTTTATCAACGTCCATTCCCAAAATGATTTTGGTCTCCCCGCCCGGCTGTTCCCCATCGCCTCCGAGCAGCAGCTCGAGCGGACTGCCGGAATGCCACAGCCACAATTCATCGGAATAAACGCGGTGCCACGCGGAGGATTCCTCCGGATGCAGCAGGAAATAAATCGAAGTCGCCGAAGGGCGCGAACCCGAATACTTGGGATCCAGCACGTCTTTCGGGATTTCAAAGGACGCCTTCCATAACTCCTTGTACCACCCGCCCTCGGGATGGGGCAGCATGTCAAAGGTTTTCACCAGAGGCGACAGCAGTTTCTCGGTCATCGTAAGCCTTCTTTCTCTGTTATATATCACCCTATCCAAGGGAATCTCACTTTACTTTATAGGAATCACCCGTTTTTGTAAAATGCATGCATCCCTATTCCGGTTACAGAAAAGAAAGCTCCATATTTCCGTCATACCGTCGCCCCAAGCTTCTAGGCTTCTAGGCTTCTAAACTTCTCAGCTTGCAAGCTTCTAATGCGGCCAAACCTTCCAACCTGTTAAGCTGCTCCATCCCCAGGTTGCCGTACGCTCCAGCCAGCCCCCTTACACAGCCGGCCGCACTCCTCCCGGCACCCGGGCGTCAGCTGATCTTCTTCCAGTCGTCCGATCCGCTCCGGACAAGCACCTTCAGCTTGCTGTGATGCCATCCGAGCTTGATAAACCGGTCCTGGTCGCAGTCCTTCGCCTCCCACTCGTTCAGCCGCACGATATATCCGATTTCCTGCACGTTCAGCGGGACATATATCGTCGCCACAGCGCGTCCGTCCTCCATCCGGTCAAAATCGACCCGGCGTTCCCGCATGCCGCTGCCCCATACCCATAAGTTCCAGCCGTCATATTTGCGGTCCTGGCGCTCATAATGCAGCTCCACCGTCTTGAGCGGGCGCGGACGGCCGCCTTCTTCCTCATACAGAACCATGACCGACAGGCCTGGGACGCTCACCGTTTCGTCGACGATCATCTCCAGCGCCCCGTTCCGGGCCTGAAGGTTTTTGACGGCCACCTTCCAGCCGGTAATGGAAAACGGAATGTCGACCTGCGCCTCCCGAACGTTTGCGTTGTAGATGACGATGATATTTTTCCACGTATCGCCGTTGGCATGATCCTTCAGCCGGTAAGCGACGACATTGCCGTCGCAGCGCATGACCTCCATGCTCCGTTTGATCTGCTCCTTGTCCGTCATACGGAACGCCCGGTGGGCGCGGCGCAGCGCGATCAGTCCCTGGTAATACTCGAATACCGGCAGGAACCGGGACTTGTTGCTCCAGCGGATGGCGTTAATCGCATCCCCGCTCCGGTAGCTGTTGTGGTCGCCGAATTTGCTGCGGAGCATCTCGTCACCCGCATGAATGAGCGGAATGCCCTGAGAAGTCAGCACGATGCCGTTGGCCAGCAGTGCTCTCCGGACGCTTTCGTTCTCCAGCAGCCGGTCCTGGTCGATGCTCCGGTAAGGATCGGTGGCTGCGACAGCTTCTTCGAGGCTTCCCCCTCCGGCAAGTTGGCCGTTATCGATACCCCGGATCAGATCACCTCCCAGTCCCTGCGTAATCAGTACTTTATCCCACAGGTTAAGGTTGTCGTGAACCGTCACATAGTTGATCGTCTCCGTAGGTGATCCGGTAAAATCGTCGATTGCCCCCTGAATGCCGGCCAATACCGCCGCTTCCTTGCCGGGCTGCCCCGTGGCAAAGCCCTTTCCCGCACCGTCGCTGTCTCCCTTGATGGCCCCCCGGAAATTGTCGTTGAAAACGGCAAAGCCTTTACCCCTTTGGGATCCTTTCAAGGTTTGCTGCTTCAGCGGCGTTTCACCGCCTGTCCAAGGCTCCCCGTAAATCAGCAGTCCCGGATGCTCGCGGCGGAGCTCCTCAGTGATCTGCGCGATCGTGTCCGTGTCGATCAGACCCATCAGGTCAAAACGGAAACCGTCGATATGGTATTCTTCCGCCCAATAGTGCAGGGAATCCTTGATGTATTTGCGGACCATCGGGCGCTCGGTTGCCAGCTCGTTCCCAACGCCGGAGCCGTTGCTGAACCGCCCTGACGCATCGGTCCGGTAAAAATAACCCGGCACAACCTTCTCAAACAGGCCTTCCCCCGCAGAGTAGGTATGATTGTACACCACATCCATCACGACCCGGATTCCTTTGCGGTGCAGCGCCATAATCATCTCCTTGCATTCCCGGATCCGGACTTCGGGGCTTGACGGGTCGGTCGCGTAGGAGCCTTCCGGCACGTTGTAATGCTGGGGATCATAACCCCAGTTGAATTTCGGTTCTGCCGAGTCCGGATCATCGACCGTCAGCTCGTTCACCGTCGCATAATCAAAAATCGGCAGCAGATGGACATGTGTCACGCCGAGTTCGGCCAAATGATCGATGCCGAGCCGGCTGCCGGCTGCGTCCCGCACGCCTGTCTCCGTAAACGCTTTGAACTTGCCTTTATACTGGAGCCCGGAATCCGGGCTGATCGAAAAATCCCTGACATGCAGTTCATAGAGTACCGAGTCTTCCACCCCCAGAAGACCGGGAGTTTCTTCCTCTTCCCAGCCCTCCGGGCTTGCGGCCTTCACGTCGACGATCGCCGTCCGCTGCCCGTTGGCACTGACCGCCCGGGCGTAAGGATCGGCCGCATAAACTTCCCGTCCGTCCGGGTGCTCCACCTTGTACATATAATATTTTCCGGCCAAATCGCCTCTGAAATGAAGTGACCATACGCCGCCTTCCCCGCGTCTCATGCCGATTTCGAACCCTCCGGCGTGATCGGTAAGCGCTCCGCCGTCATAAGTTCCGGCATCGTCATACAAGGCGAGGGTTACCTTCGCCGCCGTCGGCGCCCAAACTTTGAATATACTTTCAAGATGCGTATAATGACATCCCAGGTCGCCGCCTTCATATATTTCCACGTTATTCATCATCATTCATCTCACCACCATGGTTTACCTGAATAAATGCCTCAAAAAATCGCTTTCACTACATCCTATGTTACTTTCTTGCCATTTGTAAGGGGTTCTATAAGCTTTTCCCTGCCCAAATTTACGGGACAGCTGTGACTGCATGGTTAAATCATTATATGCTTGTACGCTAGCATTTACCCCATAGTTGCACGGTTCTTTCAAATCATAGAATAATAGATCCAGGGCAGCTTCCATTTAGCGGCGTATGTACCCTCCTCTTGTTCTTGTTATCGACAAACCGAACCCTGGTCATAAATAACCCGCGCTGCAGGTGCAATAAGCTGTGCCGGGATAATGGGCCCTCGTATAAAATCGTGGTATAAAATCAAAAAGGCTGCGGCACGATGTGCCCCAGCCCCTGTCTCGATATCGTTATTATTCGTTCAAAAATTGCTCATACTGCTCTGCCGTCAGCAGCGATTGCAGCTGCTCTTCCAAATCTCCTTCAACCTCTACCTCGATCATCCAGCCTCCGTCGTACGGCTCGCTGTTGACGAGCTCCGGCTCGCTTTCCAGCGCATCGTTGATTTTGGTCACTTTGCCGCTCACCGGACTGAACAGATCCGACACGGTTTTGACCGACTCGATCGTTCCGATGCTCTCTTCGGCCGCGACGTCGGCGCCGGCTTCCGGCAGCTCCACAAACACGATGTCCCCCAGCTGGTGCTGGGCGAAGTCGCTGATCCCGATGCGGACCACAGATCCGCCTGCCTTTTCCACCCATTCATGATCCTTGCTGTACCAACGGTTCTCCTTCACATTGCTCATCGATTTCGCGTCTCCTTTGATTTCAATTTTGGGGCTGCCGTTAATAGGTTAATCTTCCTTGGCAGGCGCTTTAGCTTCTTTGGCCTTTCTGCGCCGCTGTTCCACCAGTTCCTTGGTCAGCTTGCGGCCAGTTGGCGTCTGGGCGAGTCCGCCCTTCCCGGTCTCGCGGTGCTTGGCCGGCATGGCGCTTCCGACCTCCAGCATGACGCCGATCACTTCATCGGCCGGGATAACGCTGCCAACGCCGGCAAGAGCCATGTCCGAAGCCGCCAGGGCGGTGACGGCCCCCAGCCCGTTCCGGACGATGCAGGGAATCTCCACCAGCCCGGCGACCGGATCGCAGATCAGGCCGAGGCAGTTCTTCAGCGCCAGGCCAACAGCATGAACGGCCTGCTGGGGCGTGCCGCCGCGCAGCTCGACCATCGCACCCGCGGCCATGCCGATCGCCGAACCGACTTCTGCCTGGCAGCCGCCTTCCGCCCCCGAGATCGAGGCGTTGTTGGCTATAACATAACCTATGGCGCCGGCACAGAACAAGCCCTTGACCAAATGTTCGTCTTCCCAGCCGAAGCGTTCCTGGGCGCTGACGAATACGCCGGGGATGATTCCGCATGAGCCCGCTGTCGGCGTCGCGATAATGCGTCCCATCGAGGCGTTCACTTCCGACACCGCCAGCGCGTAGGCCATCGCCTCGGCCGCAGGGCCGCCAAGCGATGTTTCGCCCTGCTGCATATAATCGGACACCTTTTTGGCATCGCCGCCGGTGAGTCCGCTCCGCGACTTGGTATTGCCGGTGAGCCCCTGGCGCACCGCTTCCTTCATCACACCGTAATATTCGGCCATTTGCCGGAATACTTCCTCGCGGGAGACGCCCGTTTCGCGCGCCTGATCCTCAAGCATAACCTCGGCAATCGTCTTGTTCTCCTGGCTGCAAATGTCCGCCAGCTGTTCGAGGGTCTCGAATCTCATATGATGGTTAGCTCCTTTTGGTCAAATCGATCATCGTTACTTCCTTGATGTGGGGAAGCTTGCGGATGGCCTGAATCGTGGTCTCCTCCGGAGCGGAATCCAGCTCGAACACGGTCATCGCATCCCCGCTGCGTCCCTTGCGGTCCACATCCATATATCCGATATTATATCCGTCCCGGCTGAGCAGCGCGGTCATGTTGGCCAGAACGCCCTGGCTGTCGGAATGCTTCACCGCCAGGGTCGGGTATTCGCCCGTGATCTGGACGTCAAAACCGTTCAGCGAATATACCGCGATCGTCCCGCCGCCAATCGAGGCGGCTACGATTTCAGCGGTCCGGCCGCCCCCGGTCAGCTGGATTTTGACCGAGTTCGGATGCGGTCCGTTGCCCCGGCCCTGAACCCATTCCAGGGTCATGCCGGCTTCTTCAGCCAGCACGTCCGCCTGCGGAATCCGCTGATCATCCGTTTCATAATCCATCAGCCCGGCGGTCAGCGCCAAATCGGTTCCATGTCCCCAATACGTCTCTGCAAAAGAACCGAACAGCGTCATCTTGGCCGTCTCCGGCTGGCTGCCCAGCAGCTGACGCGCCACTCTGCCGATGCGTACCGCTCCAGCGGTGTGCGAGCTGGAAGGCCCCACCATGGAGGGACCGATGATGGAAAACACATTTTTAAATCTCACTTCGTTCTACGCTCCCCGTTAGCTATTTTCGACGCGCTTTGCGATGAATTAGACAGAAAAAAAGGACAGCAAAAAAGGCGTCAGCACCTTTTCTCTGTCCCTTGTACCTGAGAGTTTGTGCGGCATCGTGCGCCGCGTTCCCCTTGGGTGGCCGAATAGCTCTCTCCAGAGCCGCGTCCCGCGGCGGTTCCTTGTACCTGAGAGATTAGCTGCCTGCATGTGCCTACCTGCAGCTTGCTCCTTCGGTGCCGCCCTTAAACGATGGGCGGTCTCTCCCGCGCGCGTTCATCCGCTGAATATTCAATTACTTTGCAAGCATCCGCTCTACTTTTCTAAACTCTGAACTAAGAATAAAGCAGAGCGAATACGGGTGTCAATATAACATATGCGGCCTCGTCTAAAACTCCATTCCCGTGCGCAAAAATTGCATCGCTCCGAGCGCCGCGATCCGCTTGCCGTCTTTCGGGGATGCGAAGGAGCAAGCATGGAACATGTCCGGCAGCGTATGCTTCTCGGCCGTCCGCAAAGCGGTGTCCATGTATCCCGGGTAAGTGGAGGTGCTGCCGCCAATCACCAGAACGTCCGGGTTAAACAGGTGCAGCACGTTGGTGATGGCCAGCCCACAGTAAAAGCCGGCACGTTCCAGCAAGGCCAACGAATCGCCGTCTCCATCCCGGATCTTGGCGAGGAAGGCGTCGATATCGCAGCCCGCCCTAGCGAGAATTCCGATGCCGCCTGCCAATTCGTCCACCTTGCGCGGCCCGGCTTCAGTCGCAATAACGGTGTAGCCCAGCTCCCCGGCAAACCCGCCTGCACCGGTATACATCCGCTGTTTGGAGTAGACCCCGAGCGCCAGCCCCGAGCCGGCCATCATCACCGCGACCGTATCCTTTTCCGGATAATTGGCCGCCTCGGCAACTGTTGCCGCTTTCACGTCATTGATCAGACGGCAGCGAAAGCGCCCTTTGGCAAAATCGTCAGCCGTCACCCCGCACAGCGCGCGGATATCGGAAAACTGCAGGCGGCGGTCTCCCTCTACGAGTCCCGGAAGCGCGATTCCCAGCCCCTCCGGCTCATACGGGAGCCCTGCTATAAAACGGTCAATCTCCCCCGCCAGATATTCCAGCGAACAATCCAGCCCGGTAGGGACCTTGTGCTCGACAAGCTGTCCATCTACCTCGGCAACCATCAGCATTTTCGTACATCCCATATCGACGCCTACTACGTTCTTCATCATCACGGCTCCTCCCAAATATTCTAATTCGCTTCACCTTCGGCGGACAGCTCTGGGATGATACAGTCCCCCCGGAATGCCGCTTGGACCAAAATACCCAAAATCGAACATTATGAACATAAATTCATTGTAATATTCGTAATTAGGCATTATGATAATGTTGTTGACACCGGTTTGTACTTTGAGTATTAATAATATATAGAACGAACTCGAACATTTGATTCGAGCTTTATGATGTCGTGAACAAACAATCGTATAGCGGATGATGGTAATGGGAGAGATTACTGCCGAGCAGTAACGCCGAAGGAGTAAGCCCGGACCCGGGTGAATCTCTCAGGCAAAAGGACGATTACCGGACGCATCTCTGGAGAGAATTCTGAACGTAAGAATCACCCAAGGGGAAACTTGCTTGTTGCCCGGGGTTGATGTGGAGCCCGAATTTCGCCTGTGAAGTCCCCGGGCCGCTCCATTCACCGGCATCCGTAAGGTAACTCTCAGGTACCAAGGACAGAGCTTGAAAGAAAGTATGCGAGCACGCATGCTTATTCTTTCGCCCTGTCCTTTTTGTGCTGCTTGGAAGAACTTTTATGATGAAAAGCCTAAACAATCCGTGGTAACACGTGAAAACCGAGGTGACTCATGTCCGAATTGAAAAGAACACCGCTTTTTCCTCTCTATGCACAGGTTCCCGGCGTCCGCTGCATCGATTTTGGCGGCTGGGAGCTTCCCGTCCAGTTCAGCGGCATCCACAAAGAGCATGAGGCGGTCCGCGAGGCCGCCGGGCTCTTCGACGTTTCCCACATGGGCGAATTCAAGGTGGACGGCCCGGGATCGGAAGATTTTCTCCAGCTCGTGACCGTCAATGACGTATCGGTTCTCGAGCCGGGTCAGGCGCAGTACAGCGCTTTGTGCTATCCGGACGGGGGCGTTGTCGACGACCTGCTCGTCTACAAGCTGGGCGTGGAGTCCTACATGCTCGTTGTGAACGCCTCCAACATTGACAAGGATTGGGCCTGGCTTCAGGAGCACCGGCCGGACGGCGTGAACATGGTGAACGAGTCCGAAGGAACTGCGCTGCTGGCTCTTCAGGGGCCGAAGGCTGAAGCGGTGCTGCGGGCGCTCGTCGATGCCGATTTGGGGCAACTTTCCCCGTTTCATTTTATCCAAAATGTGAAGCTGTTCGGCGCTAGTACGTTGATTTCCCGCACCGGTTATACGGGGGAAGACGGCTTTGAGATCTACCTTGCCGCACAGGATGCTCCTGCGGTCTGGAGCGGATTGCTCGAGCAAGGCGAAAGCTCAGGCCTGATTCCGGCAGGGCTCGGCGCCCGCGACACGCTTCGCTTTGAAGCGAAGCTGCCGCTGTACGGACAGGAGCTGTCCAAGGACATCTCCCCGCTCGAAGGCGGCATCGGCTTCTTCGTCAAGCTGGGCAAAGCGGCCGATTTTATCGGCAAGGCGGCCCTGCAGCAGCAGAAAGACGCCGGCGTGCCGCGCAAACTGGTCGGCATCGAAATGATCGACCGGGGCATCCCCCGCTCCCATTATCCCGTATATGCGGGAGATGAGCAGATCGGCGAAGTGACGACGGGAACCCAGTCCCCGACGCTGAAGCGTAATCTCGGTCTCGCGCTCGTGCAAAGCGGCTATTCCGCCCTTGGAACCGAAGTGGAAGTCGACGTCCGGGGCAAGCGGCTCAAAGCCAAGGTCGTAAGCACCCCTTTCTACAAACGCGAACGCAAATAAATAGCAGGCTAACAGCATGATACGATTTTCAACCTAATCTAAAGGAGCTGACTCCACTTGAAACACCGTTATCTGCCTATGACCGAACAGGACCAGCAGGAAATGCTGGATACGATCGGCGTCTCCTCTCTGGAGGACCTGTTCAAGGACATTCCTGAAGAAATCCGTTTCAAAGGGGACCTGCCCGTATCCCCGGGACTGAATGAATACGCGCTGACGACGCACCTGTCGGAGCTTGCCGCGAAAAATGCCAATACGGACCAATATGCCAGCTTTCTGGGCGCGGGAATTTATGATCACCACATCCCTTCGGTCATCAACCATGTCGTGTCCCGTTCCGAATTTTACACGGCCTACACGCCGTATCAACCGGAAATCAGCCAAGGCGAGCTGCAGGCGATCTTCGAGTTTCAGTCTTACATTTGCGAGCTGACCGGCATGGCCGTCGCCAATGCGAGTATGTATGACGGGGCCACCGCCCTCGCTGAAGCCGGCTCCCTGGCCAGCGCCGCCACAAAGCGCAAGCAGCTGCTCGTGTCCAGCACGGTGCATCCGGAAGCCCGTCAGGTTGTCCGCACGTATGCCAAAGGGCTCGGTCTCGACGTCGTGGAGGTCCCTTCCGCAAACGGCGTCACCAACCTGGCCGAGCTGGCTGAAGCCGTGTCCGACCAAACGGCCGCCGTACTCGTGCAGAGCCCGAACTTCTTCGGAGCGATCGAGGATTTGGCCTCCATCGGTGACCTCATCCATGCCAGCAAAGGGCTGATGGTCGTCAGCACCAACCCGATCTCCCTCGGCATTCTCGAAGCGCCGGGCAAGCTCGGAGCCGACATCGTCGTCGGCGACGCGCAGCCGCTCGGCATCTCATCTTCCTTGGGCGGGCCAACCTGCGGATTCTTTGCCGTGTCGCAGGACCATATGCGCCGCATGCCCGGACGGATCGTAGGCCAGACGGTCGACCGGAACGGCAAGCGCGGCTTCGTTCTGACGCTGCAGGCCCGCGAGCAGCATATCCGCCGCGAGAAAGCGACGTCCAACATCTGCTCCAACCAGGCGCTGCTCGCCCTCTGCGCATCCGTGTACCTGTCGGTCATGGGCAAGCAAGGCATGATCGAGGTCGGCCAGTTGAATCTGCAGAAGAGCCATTACGCCGCACGCCGGCTGGGCAGCATTTCAGGGATAAGCATGCCGTTCACGTCCCCGTATTTTAACGAGTTTGTCATTAAACTGCCGGAAGGAACCCGCGTGGCCGAAGTCAATGCGAAGCTGCTGCAAAAAGGCATCCTCGGCGGCTACGACCTCGGCAGAGCTTATTCCGAACTGGAAGGACATATGCTGATTGCTGTCACGGAACGCCGCACCAAAGAACAGATCGACCAATTCGCTCAAGCGCTGGAGGGCTGCATATGATTCAGGAAAAAGCGTTGATTTTTGAGTTGAGCCATCCCGGACGGATTGCCTACTCTTTACCGGAGTTTGACGTCCCTGTTGAGGAAACAGAAGAGCTGATCCCAAGCTCGATGCTGCGGTCGGAGCCAGCCGCGCTGCCTGAAGTGTATGAAGTGGACGTCATCCGTCACTATACCGAGCTGTCCCGCCGCAATTTCGGGGTGGACAACGGCTTCTATCCGCTCGGCTCCTGCACGATGAAATATAATCCGAAAGTGAACGAAGATGTCGCCCGTTATCCGGGCTTTGCCAAAATCCATCCGTATCAGCCGGAGGACAGCATTCAGGGCGCGCTTGAGCTGCTATACCGCCTGCAGGACGATTTGGCCGGTCTGACCGGCATGGACGCCGTGACCCTGCAGCCGGCAGCCGGCGCGCATGGCGAATGGACCGGTCTCATGATGATCCGCGCCTACCATGAAAGCCGCGGCGAGCACCGCGACAAGGTCATCGTGCCGGATTCCTCGCACGGCACCAATCCGGCCAGCGCCACCGTCGCGGGGCTGAAGACGATCACGATCCCGTCGACCGACAAGGGCCTCGTCGACCTTGACGCCCTGCGTGCCGCCGTCGGCAGCGACACCGCGGCGCTGATGCTCACCAATCCGAACACGCTCGGCCTGTTCGAGGAGCAGATCCAGGAAATTGCCGCCATCGTCCACGAGGCAGGGGGCCTGCTGTACTACGACGGAGCCAACTCCAACGCGATCATGGGCATCACCCGCCCGGGAGACATGGGCTTTGACGTCGTGCACCTGAATTTGCATAAAACGATGAGCACGCCGCACGGCGGCGGCGGTCCGGGAGCCGGTCCGGTCGGCGTAAAGAGCCGCCTGATTCCGTTCCTGCCCCGCCCGCTTGTGTCGAAAACGGCTGACGGTAAATATACGCTCGAAGGCGGCAGCGACCAGTCCATCGGGCGGGTCAAGGCGTACTACGGCAACTTCGGCATTCTCGTCCGCGCTTACACCTACATCCGCAGCTACGGCCCGGAAGGTCTGCGCCGCGTATCGGAGTGCGCCGTGCTGAACGCTAACTATATGATGAGCCGGCTCGCGCCATACTTCGACATTCCGTATCCGGGCGTCTGCAAGCACGAATTCGTCATGTCAGGCTCCCCGCTCAAGCAGTACGGCATCCGGACGCTGGACGTGGCGAAACGCCTGCTGGATTTCGGCTATCACCCGCCGACCATTTACTTCCCGCTGAACGTGGAGGAGTGCATCATGATCGAGCCGACCGAAACGGAGAGCAAGGACACGCTCGACGCCTTTATCGATACGATGATCCGCATCGCGAAGGAAGCGGAGGAGCAGCCGGAGTTGCTGCTGAACGCGCCGTACGACACACCGGTGACGCGGCTGGATGAAACGACCGCGGCACGCAAGCCTGTGCTGAACTGCGCCTGCAGCTGATTTTCGGATTTGGATTCGATACAATTCGGACTTAATGCGAATTCAGATATTGGAGAGAATACCCAGGAGCACCCTTTTCAGGGTGTTCTTTTTTTATATATTTTTCTGTAAACCGGAGACATACCTACATAAAAAAAGGCCGGCATTCCGTAGAATACCGGCCAAGCTCGGATAAAGATATGCGTTATGCGTAACAAAACTTAGCTAAGCTCAGGTTGATAACTAAGGGTTATCAATCGTGATGCCTTTCTAAATCCCGCGGGTCAACAGCAGAACCATCCACTACTGAAGGCTCTGCACCAGCTGCGTCACTTCCTCCGCCGTGCCGAGCTGCAGCGCCTGTTCGGCGAGCCGCTCCATGTCCGCCCGGGACAGCTTGGAGATCTGACTGCGCGCCGGAAGAATGGACGAGGCGCTCATGCTGAACTCGTCAAGCCCGAGGCCGAGCAGAATCGGGATGGCCACGGCGTCCCCTGCCATTTCACCGCACATGCCGACCCATTTGCCCTCACGGTGCGCGGCATCGATGACCATTTTGACCAGACGAAGGATCGCCGGATTATAGGGCTGATACAGGTACGATACCTGTTCGTTCATCCGGTCGGCCGCCATCGTGTACTGGATCAGGTCATTGGTGCCGATGCTGAAGAAATCCACTTCCTTGGCGAATACGTCCGCCAGGACGGCTGTCGACGGAATTTCGACCATGATTCCGATCTGGATGTCGTCTGCGACGGCGATGCCTTCCGCCGCCAGCTTGTCCTTCTCTTCCAGAAGAACGGCCTTGGCTGCCCGGAACTCGGCAAGCGTGGCGATCATCGGGAACATGATGCGAAGGTTGCCGTGCACGCTGGCCCGCAGCAGAGCCCGCAGCTGGATCCGGAAAATGTCCTGCCGATCCAGGCAGAGGCGAATCGCGCGGAATCCGAGAAACGGATTCATCTCCTTCGGCAAGTCCAAGTAAGGCAGCTCCTTGTCGCCGCCGATGTCCAGCGTGCGCACGACCACCGGCTTGCCTTCCATCTGCTCCAGCACGGTCTTGTAGGCGTTGTACTGCACATTCTCCGAAGGCAGCTTGTCGCGGCCCATGTAGAGGAATTCGGTCCGGTACAATCCGACCGCTTCGCCGCCGTTGTCAAGAACGCCCGCCACGTCGTTTGGCGTACCGATGTTGGCCGCCAGCTCCACATGAATCCCGTCCTTCGAGACGGTCGGTTCCGTACGGAGCTGCTTCCATTCCTCCATCTGCTTCGCATAGGCCTGCTGCTTTGCCGTGTACTCGGCGATCACCTCTTCGGTCGGATGGATGATGACATCACCTTCCATCCCGTCCACGATCACCAGCTCACCGCTCTGCACGGAGCTTAGAACGCTTTTCGTGCCGACCACCGCCGGAATTTCGAGCGAACGGGCCATGATGGCCGAGTGCGACGTTCGACCGCCGATATTCGTCGTAAAGCCTTTCACGAACTTGCGGTTTAAGCCGGCTGTGTCCGATGGAGTCAGGTCCTCGGCGATCACGATCACTTCCTCATCGATCTCCGACGGGCTCACGTATTGAAGACCGAGCAGATGCTTCAGAATGCGTTTGGTCACGTCCCGCATATCCGCGGCGCGTTCCTGAAGATAAGCGCTTTTCATATTTTCGAACATCCGGATGAACTGCGCTGCCGTCTCATCCAGGGCATATTCCGCATTGACCGATTCGCTCCGGATCTTGTCCTTCACCGGGTCAATGAGCTCCGGATCGCTTAAAATAAGCAGATGCGACTCGAAAATTTCCGCTTTTTTCTCGCCCAATTCCGCCAGCGTCCGCGCCTTGATGGCCTCAAGCTCCACCCGCGACTTGGCCAGCGCATCATCCAGCTTCGCAAGCTCGGACTGAACGTCATCCGCCTGCTTGCGGCTTACCGCGTAATCCGGATGCTCCAAGATGAATGCGCGGGCGATCGCAATTCCCGCCGATGCCGCGATTCCCTTGATCTTATTCATGAATCTCGCCCAGCCCCTCGCCAACCATAACCTGCTCAAGCGCTTCCAGCGCTGCGCGCTCATCGCCGCCTTCCGCGATCAGCGAAATGATGTCGCCCTGCTCCAGATCCAGAGACAGAACGCCCAAAATCGATTTTAAAGTAACCTTCTTCCCGCCGGACTCGGCAAAGCACTCCGTATCCTTGAATTTGGTAGCTGTATTGACAAGCGCTGTCGCCGGACGCGCATGAATTCCGTCTTCATCGATAATTTTAAACGTTTGCTGCATGAGGATCATCCTGCTTTCTGCTGAGATTTTGTAAATACCAAAAAGGCATGAGTATCCGCTCGGGATCCTGGTCTCTACCGCTAAGCGTTAGATTGCCCCAGTAATGGGCAAAACAACCAAGATCTACAGGTTTACTCATGCCTGATCGTATCAGTAACACGTATGCATGTTCAATTGGGTTCATTACAGTCAGTATTGTAGCACCCATCCCGCCAAGTTGCAAGCGCTTGATATTCGAAAAAGGCGCCTGCGCTTCTTCCAAAGTGAAAGCGGCGGGACCATACACAATCAAAGGCGCCACACCCGCACGCGATCAATCCACGCGCCCCTGCTTTTTGTGAACCAGACGCTGGAGATGGATCGTCAGATATCCCACTTCCGCCGGATATACGGGCCGGCCGAGGCGCTCCTCCATCACTCCGGTCAGCTTTTGAGCGAGCCGGTACGTATCCGGATATTCCCGCTGCATCAAGGCGTCGAGCGTGTCTGTTTCCTCTACGGCCTCGCCTCTGCGGATTCGCTCCAAAGCAAAGCGGAGGTGCGTAATCAGGCGCGAGTAGTCCAGCGAATCCCGCGGGACCCGGAACTCCATCTCCGTCTCCACGATGTGGACAAGATCGCTGATCAGCTCGGAATGCTTGCGCACTTCGGAAATATGCTGGTTGGTCAGCGCGCCGTGGATGTGCAGCGCGATGAATCCGGCTTCCTCTTCACCCAGATCCACGCCAAGCTTCTGATGAATCAGCCGGACGGCGAACTCCGCCATTCGAAACTCCTCGGGGTACATTTCTTTGGTCTCGTACAAAAAGGGATTATGGATATGAATGCCCTGCTGCATGCGCTTGATCGCAAATGCGATGTGATCCGTCAGGGCGATATGGACATGCTCGTTCAATGCCCCTGAGCTTGTCTGGTCGGCATGCAGCAATATTTCGTTGACCGCTTCAATCAGTTTCTCGTCGACCTGGGGCAGCAGCTGCTTGTACTGCTCCTGCTCCTCCGGCTTGGTCAAAATAAACATCTTCTCTACCTCAGCCAGCGGAATGGCCTGCCCGGACTTCCGATTAAAGCCGATCCCTTTGCCGATGACCACCACCTCGCCGTGCTGGGGATGCTCGGCAATGATGACATTGTTGTTTAACACCTTGCTCACTTGCAGACTGCTCACACTATGCACCTCGTTTGCTGACGCCTGATAAGTTTATCATCTCTGACAGACAGAAAAAATATCAGAAATCGGCCGATTCGTCAAACCGGGCGGACATGAAACCGTGCATTCCCTGTTTTAATCGCCTCGGCCACCATCTTGATGATGCGATGCAGCCAGCCTGGCAAAATAGTTTACGGCAAAATCGCGAAATAGCGCAGCGGTATGCGTCAAATACCGTTCCTGCGGCCAGGACAAGGCAATCGAGCGTCTGCACCAGCTTTCTTCGAGCCGCAGCAGAACGACGTCCGGCCCGGTTGAGCCGCCCCAAGTAATAGCCGGCAGAAACGCGACGCCTTGACCCGCGCGGATCAAACCGCGAACCATGGCCGGGTCGTCGCTCTCAAACCGGATACGCGGAGTAAAACCGGCTAGGCGGCAAAAAGCATCCGTCGTTTCGCGCAGCGGTTTGCCCGGGGGCAGCGAGATGAAGCTCTCCTCCCTCAGCTCCTTCAAGCCGATTTGCGTACGGTCAGCGAGCGGATGGTCCGCGGGAACCGCAACGAAAATTTCCTCTTCCAGCAAAGAAAATGACGTTGTTCCCGGCGGCAGTTCGGCCCCGTCGGAAAGGCAAAGATCGAAGCTCGCCGCCCCTTCGAACGTCGAATGCTGCAGCAAATGGAACTCGGCGGCCGGGCATTCTTTGCGGAAATCGGCCAGCAGATCCGGCAGTAGATGCGAGGAAACACGGACGTCGAGCGAGACGGCGGGAGAAGCAGTGCCGCCAAGGTCCTGCAGCTGCAGCTTGCCGTCCTCAAGGGCCTGCAGGGCGATATCCACCTGGCGCAAAAATAACTTGCCGTGCTCGTTCAGCCGTATGCTTTTGGGCTCCCGCTCAAACAGCTTCGTACCCAGCTCGGCTTCCAGCGAGGCGATCATTTTGCTGAGCGCCGGCTGCGAAATATGCAGGCTGCGGGCCGCCTGGGTCATATGCTGCATCCGGGCGGCAACCTGAAAATATTTTAGCTGCAGCAGTTCCATTCCATATCCCTCTTTCGATCTCGATAATAACCTTTAAGTTATGATAAATATAATTCAATATATATTATAGTTCATGGCATAAACAAGTTATAATAGTTCACAAATCAACAGGAATAGGAGTCGAGCACCTTGAACGTACAAACCGCATCAGGCAAAGTTTCAGGAGTACCTTTACAAGGGGCCTATGTATTTCGGGGCATTCCCTATGCAGCGCCGCCGACGGGCAAACGGAGATTCCAGCCCCCGGCGCCTCCGCAACCATGGCCCGGCGTAAGAAAATGCGATCACTTCGGTCCGCTCGCCCCCCAGCAAACCGATCCTTCAGTAGGGGCTGCGCGTATACAGTCCGAAGATTGTTTGTATTTGAACGTGTGGACCCGGGGATGCGAAAAAGAATCGATGCCCGTATTGGTGTATATTCATGGCGGCGGATTCGTATCGGGCACCGGCGCGGACTGCGACGGTTTGCGGCATGCGGCGGAGGATGGCATCGTCTACGTATCGGTCAATTACCGCCTTGGCGCGTTAGGCTTCCTCTACTTGGGCGAGGTGCTGGGCGAGGAATATGCAGCCTCGGGAAACAACGGTCTGCTCGATATTGCGGCCGCGCTGCAGTGGGTTCAGCGTAACATTTCCGCTTTTGGCGGTGATCCGGCCCGCGTGACTGTGATCGGGAATTCCGCCGGTGCCAAGTGCACCGCTTCGCTTTATGCCATGGAAGCGGCACGCGGGTTATTCCACCGGGCCGTGGCACAGAGCGGCGCCACCCAAGCAATCCGGGATCGGCGCACCGCCAACGTCACCACCCTCCGGATTCTCGAGGAGCTGGGCTTGTCCGGTGCAGATCCAAGCCAACTGCTGGAGCTTCCGTTCGAGCAGCTCATCGCAGCGCAGTCCGCCGTCGGATCGGATACGTCGCGCAGCCTGCACATGTTCGGCCCGGTGGCAGACGGCCGGGTCATTCCCTTGGACCCTTTGGCCGGCATTGCCGCAAGTTCCGGCCTGCCGCCGCTCCTGATCGGCACGAACGAAAACGAAGCGTCGATCTTCATCCGGGACGATTCCATGCTCCACTCCCCTGGCATGGAACCGCTCGACAGATTTTTTGGAAGCCATGCTCCCGCCGTATGGGATGCCTATCAGCATTATGCCGAGGGGATGTCCCCAGCCGACGCATGGTGTACAACGTTAACCGAGCATCTGTACACGATTGGAGCTGTGCAGTTTGCACAGGCCCTCGCTTCCTCAGGAACGCCGGTATGGATGTACCGGCTTCGCGCTGGCGGCGCTCTCGGAGCGACGCACGGCTATGAGGGCAGCCTAATTCATTGGGATCCGGAAGCGCAGCCTCCAGCTGCCCTTGCAGCCGGCGACCCGTACGCAGTACCTGCTGAGCAATACCCGCTCGCAAGAAGTATGCGGGAAGCCTGGGTCACGTTCATACGAAGCGGGGATCCCAATGTCGATGCGCTGCCTGCATGGCCGGTCTATGGGACAAAACCAGCCATCATGGTGCTGGACACAGCCAGCCGCGTTGCTGATGACCTGCCGGAACCGGCTGGAATCGGCGTTCCCCATCAGGTGTGGAGGGTGGACCGATGAAGCTGATCGATATCTCTGCCGTTATGATTCTGCTCGGTCTGCTCTTGGGCTTCGTGGGCGCGGGCGGCTCCGGTTTTATCATCTCGATCTTGACCGTTGTGTTCGGATATCCGATTCATATCGCGCTGGGGACCGCGCTGGCGGCGATGTTCTTCTCGTCCCTTTCCGGTTCGGTCAGCCATTACCGCGAAGGAAATATGCTGCTGAAGTCGGGCGCGGTCGTCGGGTTGGCCGGAGCGGCGGGGGCGTGGGTCAGCTCCAGCTGGTCAACGCTCATTCCGGAGGATAAACTGGGCTGGATGACTTCCGGCATGCTGTTCGCCTCGGGGCTCGCCCTGTGGCTGCGGATGGCCGTCGTTTCGCGTCGGCCGGGTGCGTCCGTGAACCAGGCTCCGCCTGCCGCCAAGGGACTGCGGTATTGGTCATTCGCGCTGCTGATCGGCGTCGTTACCGGCATGCTGTCCGGCCTGTTCGGCATTGGTTCCACGCCGTTCATCCAGCTGGGGCTCATGCTGCTGCTTGGCATGCCGATGCGCTATGCGGCAGGAACGACGATGATGGTCATCATTCCGATCGCGCTGGCTGGCGGAGCAGGCTATTTTACGATCGGGTACCTGGATTTCCGGCTGCTCATTGCGGTGGTGTGCGGAACGATGGTCGGCTCTTACGTCGGGGCGAAATTTACGAAGCGTGTTCCCGCCCGGTGGCTGAAAACATGCATGGTCATCACCCCGATGATGGGTGCGGCGATACTGCTGCTGTAATGTGAATCCATGCTAATGGTAAATCCCTCAAACAAAAACGGCGGCTTTTCTTTGGAAAAACACCCAAAGCGAGCCGCCGTTTAAGCTATAATTCTGTTACTGTTTGATCGAGGATCGTGATCCCCCGTCGTCTGCTTCGCATGCCGATCACTCGGCTTGCAAAGCGCCGGTTATCCCGCGTAGAGTTCTATGATTCCTTCGTTGCCCCCGCTTCCAGGGTAACCAAATCCTGCTGCGCGGCCGCAGGCGTCGCGGATGCAGCCGGAGGCGTTTTCCGTCCGGTCAAGCCTTGGATGAGGCTCTCCACGTCGATGCCGGACACGTTCTTGAGCATTTCCGGAGCCGTCGACATCAACTCCGTAACGTAATTGCTCACGCGTGCCGCGCCCTCTCCCTTGCCGGTGTCCACCACCGTCAGCTTGTCGATGGAAGCGATCGGCTCGGCGATTTTGCCCGCCAGGTCCGGCAGCATTTTCACGATAATATCGAGGATGGCCGCTTCGCCGAACTTCTGGAAGGCTTCAGCCAGCTTCTCTTTCGCATCGGCTTCCGCAAGACCACGCAGGCGGATGACTTCCGCCTCGGCGGTACCTTTGGCACGTTCTGCATCGGCAATGGCCTGGCCGTCCAGCCGCTTTTGCTCGGCCGATGCCTTCGCCTGGGTTTCGATGGAGTACTGCAGCGCCTCGGCCTCCAGCATTTTTCTCGCCTTGTCTGCTTCGGCCGCGACTTCGACTGCATACCGGTCGGCGTCCGCTTTTTTCTTCACTTCGGCATCATACTGCTTCTGCCGCACCAGAATTTCCTTCTCCTGCAGGTCGATCTCCCGCTCCTTGCGAACGAGCTCTACCTTCATCTGCTCTTCCACCATCGTCTGCTTGGCGCGGGCTTCCTGTATGTGGTACGCCTGGTCGGCTTCCGCCTTGGCAGTGTCCTGTTCCTTCTTAAAGGAAGCTACCTTCAATTCCTTCGCCTTCGTCGCTTCGGCGATATTCGTATCGCGCAGCAGCTCGGCCTTCTGCCCCTGTTCCTCGGCGTTCGCCTTCTGGATCCGCGCATCGCGCATCGCTTCCGCCTCGGCGATCTCCGCGTCCCGTTTCACCGCTGCGATCCGCGGCTTGCCGAGCGCATCGAGGTACCCCTGCTTGTCGCGTACGTCCTTGATCGTAAAGGAGACGATCTGCAGGCCCATTTTTTTCAAATCTCTCGCCGCTACACCCTGAACCTCCTGGGCAAACTTATCGCGGTTCCGGTACACCTCTTCCACGGTCATCGAACCGAGAATAGCCCGCAGATGCCCTTCCAGCACTTCCTGCGCCTCGCCCTTCAGTGCTTCGATCGGCTTGCCAATGAACTGCTCGGCTGCGGTCGCGACGTCCTCAATCGAGCCGCCTACTTTGATGATGGCCACGCCGTCAGCGATGACGGGCACGCCCTGCTCCGTGTATACCTCCGGCGTAGACACATCCAGCTTGTGGGAGAGCAGTGATATGAATTCCGATTGCTGGAAGACGGGCAGGATAAAAGCGCCTCCGCCCCGAACGATTTTGATTTTCCGTCCGGATTCATCCTCCGATATGTTTTTACTTCCCAGAAACGATCCCGTCACGATCATGGCTTCATCCGGTCCCACCGTTTTGTAACGGGCCCAGAAAGCCAAGCCTAGCACGACGATTACCCCTATGACGATCAGCGGTATTACCAGGTATTCAGGCACTGTCATCAAACCACATCTCCTTTTCTCTCTTCAAGTCCGGTCACGCGCAGGACGCCGTCCAGCACATCCACGACGACGACGCGGGTTCCGGCGGGCAGCGGAAGGCGCTCCAGACTGGAGGCGATGTGCAGCGTGTTGCCTGCCCCCAGCCTCACCATCACCTCACCGAACCCTTCCGGCGGAATGGGAATCGTCACTTCACCGATGCGGCCTTCGAGCTCGCGGATGGAATATCCCGTGGAATTTTCGCTGTTCTCCATCGGCCTGACATACGCCACATAGACGACACCCGCCATAGCAACGGCGCCGATTCCAGCAATGAGTGCGCTTAAGCCCTGGTGCAAATTGGTGTAACGCAGCAGCAGAATCCCTGCGCCACCGAATACAGTCACCGCCGTCGCAATCACCATCGGCTTCAGCACGTCAACGGACAAAAAATCGAGAAACCCATCCAGCGCATGGCTCAAAATATCGCCGAGCACCACGCTGACCACCGCAAAAATAACTCCGCCTGCCAGGCAGCTCCAATAAAGCGTTTCCATCCACCGTTCCCCCCTGCGCGTATTCCTGACTGTCTATATAAGGGTATACGTTAGAAGTGCCTAAATTGTTTCAAAATTTTCCTTTTTCGTTAAGATTCCGGGAATTTTCCGCCAAAATCCTCCTTTTCCTTCCGGCTGGCTCACGGTTTCAAGCTCAGGAAGCCGAATCGTTTCGGCTGGTCAGCCAAACCACACTCCGCTTCAGGCGCTGTTCCAATCACCTGAGAATCAATGAAATCCAGGATCTGCTGAAGAGAGTCCATCTGTTCCCTGATTTTTGCCCGGTGCTCCAAAATCAAACCGTGCAGCTCCGGATACTCGCTGATGTCATCGCCGACCGACAGTTTCAAAAACGGCTTCATCTCCTCCAGCGGCATACCCGTCTTCTTCAGGCAGGTGACCAGCTTCATCGTCTCCAAATCCTTTGGCCGGTACACCCGGTGGCGGTTAGGTTTGCGCTCTGCGCGCGGCAGAATCCCGATCCGTTCGTAATAGCGAATCGTTTCTTCGGGGATGCCGGTGTGCTCCGCGGCTTCTTTGATCGTATATGCATCAGTCATGGCTTTCTTCCCTTTCGTTTCTGGTCTGTTCATACCATCATACAACTTGGAGCTGACTCCAGGTCAAGTCCGGTAGGTTTTTCGAAAATAGGGATTGACTTGTAGCCGACTACAAGTTGTAGAGTGGCTTTACCGCCAATACAAAAACCTATTCATCTGCTAGGAGGCACAAATGAAAACCAACTCGCTTGCACTGATTACCGGGGCAAACAACGGCATCGGCCTGGAGCTGACCCGCAGACTGCTGGATGAAGGCTGGACCGTTCTTGCCTTGGTCCGTTCCGCTTTCCCCAGCGACGACGCCTTGATTCAGAAAGCTCTCGCCAACCGGCAGCTTCGACAATATAAGGCCGATCTCGCCAATTTCTCCGCCTTACAACGGGCGCTGGACGAGATCAAGAGCAAGGAAGACAAAATCGACGTGCTGTTTAACAACGCCGGAGGCAGCTTCCCTGAGCTTGCGTATTCCAAGCAGGGACGGGAGATGCACTTCGAACTGCAAACCGTAGTTCCCTATATCATCTTCATGGAGCTGAAAGATTTGCTAAAGCAAGGTTCCTTCAAAACGATCATTAACACCTCGTCCTCGACGATGAAAATGGTCCGCCGCTTCGAGCCTGCAGAGCTCGCATCTCCACGGACGTTCAAGAAGCTGTTCGGCCCTTACGCCTCTACGAAGCTGGCGTTGTCACTGTGGACCCGCGAAATCGCCCCCTTGGCAGCCGCCGAAGGCTTGACGATCCGCAGCGCCGACCCCGGGGGTAACAATACGATGCGGAAAGGAAAAAATTCCGGGCTGCCCTGGTATATAAAAATAGCGATGAAGCTGGTCATGAGTCCTCCTTCAAAGGGCGCTTCGCTTCTATATGAAGCGGCTTTCGGCAAGCACAAGATGCTGAATGGGGTATATCTGTCGAACAACGAGCCCACGGAGTTGAAGTATGCCGAAGCCGGCAGACCAGTGCTGGAACTTGTTCAGGGCATTTACAAAAACGAGTATGCCGCACGGGCACAATGATTATGAGACGGGAATATACTTGTACGGTGAAGCTGAATTATGATTTGTAACCATCCACCCCTACGGCAATAAGGCCATCAACAAAATGGGTGTGTTTGACAGTCCGGGAAACGGTATGTTTTAATGTGAATGAATTTAAAAATATTCATTCTAAAGGTTGAGAGCTCATGGATATCAAATCGGACATTTTTAAACACGGAAAGGCTCTGTTCAGCACAAAGGGATTCAAAAAAACGAATATTAAAGAAATTGCCCAATCCGCCGGCATCGCCGTTGGAACGTTCTATAACTACTATCCGTCTAAAGAGCAGCTGTTCCTGGAAATCTACATCCAGGAAAATGAGAGCCTCAAGAAACAGCTTTTGGAATCGATCGATGTAGATCAGGAGCCGCTGAACATCATTAACCAGCTGATTATGCGGAATATTGAGGCAGTTCATACCAACCCCATTTTGCAGGAATGGTACAGCAAGGACTTTTATAAAGAACTTGAACAATACTATAGAGCTGAAGGCAGTAAAAATATCGATTCCTTCCGTGCGTTTTACATGGATTTATTTAAAACCTGGAAGGCCCAGGGTAAGATCAGGGAAGATATCGACGAGGAGCTGTTACCCGGTTTCCTGGATTCGCTGGTTTACATCGATATGCATAAAGAAGAAATCGGAATTCAGTATTTCCCAAAAATCACACAGTATTTAGCGGAATTTATTATGCAAGGACTAACAAAAGATCACAAATGATTGATGTTAGTCTTTTTTTTTTACTTAATGTGAATGAATTAAAAAATATTCATTCACAAGAGAACCTGATGAAAAGAGGATGGAATATGATGAAAATAAGGTTGAAAACGAGATTGGCAGCCATAATTTTGTGCGGTCTGTCCATCTTCCTCCTGCTCGCTTCAGCGTGTGATGGCGAAAGCTCGAAAGTACAGCAACCAGGAAACGCCGTCTTTTCCAAAGTGGATGCGTACATTGCCCGTGAAATGAAGCGGCAGCGTCTTCCGGGGCTGGCTCTCGGCATTGTACAGGGGGATCGGATCCTTTACGTCAAAGGATATGGTCAGGCTGATCCATCCGGCCGTCCTGTAACTCCTTCCACACCTTTTGGAATAGGCTCGATCGGCAAATCGATGACGGCTATGGCCGTTCTGCAGCTTGCCGAATCCGGTAAAATCGACTTGGATGCGCCTATACAGCACTATATCCCTGCCAAGTATAATGGTGCAGATTTCATTACCGTACGTCAGCTGCTTAACCAAACAAGCGGGTTCTCTCAAATCTCCACTTTTAGCAACACGCTGTCCAGCATTAACGACTCCTATCAAGACGCTCTGAAGAAAAACGCCATGTCTTATGCAGAATAGTTTCTAAAGAAAGCCAAGCCAACCGAACAGCCCTACAGGTATTCGAACGCAAATTATGTGCTGCTCGGTTTTATTGTTCAGCAGGTGTCCGGCCAGTCGTATGGCGACTACGTAAAGGAGCATATTTTCAGCCCGCTATCGATGGATAACAGCTACGCAACCCTTGATGAAGCAGCTAAGCACGGACTAGCTGTGCCCTACCGGCGGATATTCGGATACAACGCTGCCTACGATGGCCCTTATGTTTATATTCCAGGGGATGCGCCGGCGGGTTACCTTTATGCGAGCGCGGAGGATATGAGCCATTATTTGATAGCCCAAATCAACGGCGGCCTATTTGAAAATAAGTCCGTGCTCTCTCCGGAGGGAATTCGGCTAATGCAGACCGAGCCTGCTCCTGGAACGTACGCCATGGGTTGGATGACGGCGCGAATTAACGGTTTGCCGGTGATCGGCCAGCCGGGCGGCTCGATCGGCTTCCAAGCCCAGGCTTACATTGTGCCGGAACAACAATTGGGCGTGATCGTGTTCGCTAACGTGCTTGACGCGATCGATTCCACATTATTCAAATCGCACATCATCACGACGACCCACATCGCAACCGGGGTCATCAGCATCCTGAATGGGCAGCCGATAGGTGGATCATTTCTAAGCATTATGCAGAAATATCTGCTTGTTAACGGAATTATAATCATACTCAGCGCGTGGTTATTATACACATTCGCTCGAACCGCCAGGCGCTGCCTTGGGCCATGGAGACCTGACCCTTCCGCCTCGTCCGCAAAATCTTTCAAAGTGATAGCCAACATCATCGTTCTGGAGTTCACAGGGTTATTTATTGTGCTCATATTGAGCATGACTCAGGTCGTGCCGGTATGGCATATTGCAGAAATTTATCAGCCGGACGTCATCCTTTGGCTGAAGATGATGGCCGTTCTTCTGGCACTGAAGGGAATGATGAAGACGATTTGGTTGGTTCGGCTTCATTATTGGGTGCGGCGAAGCCGCCCGGTGAACCATTGAGAGCTCTCGTTCATTCCTGTCTGATTGCATGATTCGAATGATCCCCTCGAAACGCAATCAAACGTCCGGTATAATCGTCGTCAGAGGTGATGATTGTGGAACCGTTGACTTCCATTTGTCAGCGATATTTCGGTGAAACCTTATTCGGCCAAAACAACGGAATCTCTTATAAGCTTCGACCCGAAGTCGGCACCGGCATAGCATACAAGGTCACGACTTACAGCGGGTTCGAAATCGTATACCATGAGGTTCACTATCACAAGCCGTATCCTTTTCGTTTTGCCTCAAAAGGGCGTATGGTTGAACTTCAGTTCACTCTGTCCGGTCAACGGCAGGTGGTGGTATCGGGCCGGGAACACGAAACTCCGGTCGGGCGGGGTACACTTGCCTTCGTTCAGGACTTTCAAGCCCAGTTTTATCCATCGGCTGAAGAGCCGTATACTTCATTATCACTGGCTATCCCGGTAGCTCTATTCGATTATGCGGCTAGTCCCTCGGCAGCGTCGCCAAACAACCATTTGGATTTTAACCGGCTCCTGCAAGGGCAAACATTCCGGTCTTTTGATGTTGAACCCGATGCGAGAAGCATGATATTGATAGAGCAATTAATCTCGGATTTAAAAAATGCCGACAGATCCCCGCTAATGATGGAAGCAGTTGCACTGGAGCTGCTGAACCGGCATATGCATCAACTATTTGTTGTGACGCCTATTCCGAGCGGTTTGTCTAAAGGGGATGTCCAAAAATTGCACCAGGCAAAGCAAATCCTTGAATCGTGTATGGCAGACCCTCCTTCGCTGTTGGCATTGGCAAAGATGGTCGAGTTAAACGACTTTAAACTGAAGATGGGATTCAAGGCATGCTTCGGCTTGACCGTGTTCGAATATGTAAGACAGATCCGCCTCGACCATGCGATGAGCCTTTTGCGAAACCGGGCCGCCAATGTGACCAAGGCTGCGATGACCGTAGGGTACAGCAACGTTAGCGCATTTTCCGAGCAGTTTTTTCGGAGATACGGCATGAAGCCTTCCGAGGTAAAAAAACAATTTTAATCCGTTTGACCGCAGTTCCATCCGTAACGAGGGAGAACACACAGCCCGCTTTGCTTATACTCCTACTCAAATGATCCATTTGAGAAAAGGAGTGCAGCGAATGAATAAAATAAAGGGAAGTGTCTTTTTCAGCGTTTTTGTAGCGATGTTAGGGCTTATGCTTCTTGCTCCAATCACACCCTCACTAATACGGGAATTAGGGCTCAAGGAAATTTACTCCGGAATCCTGATTTCCAGCGGATCGGTCATGATGGCCGTCATGGCTCCGGTATGGGGGAATATCAGTGACGCGAAAGGACGGAAACCGGTTATACTGATCGGGTTTATCGGCATGTGCATCAGTACTTTATTGTTGACGGCCGTGTTTTATGCCGGTCTCCAACACTGGCTTAGCGGCGGGCTGCTGCTGTCTCTTATGATTGGTGCCCGCAGCTTGGTCGGTTTCTTCATTCCGGCCATCCTGTCCTCCTCACAGGCTTATATCGGCGATGTGACTGAGGGGAAAAATAGAGGAAGCGGTATGGCGATCATCAGCGCTGCGAATGGGCTTGGGCTTGTTCTGGGGCCGGCCGTTGCCGGCATCTTCACCATCATTGGTTTATTGTGGCCTTTATATTTTGGCATTACGATGGCAGCTGTCGCCTGTGTCGTCACTCTGCTGCTAATGCCTGCAACGAAACCGGCGCTTCGGGGTGGGGCCGTCAAAGTCAGTCCGTTCCAACCCGGTTTACGGCTCTATTTACTTGCAGCGTTGGTGACAATGATCGGGCTCGTCACGGTTCAAGTCGTCGGTGGTTTTTATTTGCAGGATCAGCTCGGTCTCCCGTCTGACCGGTTGGCAGGGGTCGTTTCCTTCGGGCTCATGTTTACGGGCCTGGCTATGCTCATCTCACAAGTCGTTCAGTCCAAATGGCTGAAATGGGGACCACGGGCGATGATCCTGCTCGGATCTTTGATTCTCGTCGCAAGCATGCTCCTATTCCTTTTTGCCATTCAGCTTCCCTTTTTCTATTTGGCGTTTTTGGTGTTTGGTTTAGGAGCTGGGCTTATGATGACCGGATTTATGGCAGGCGCTTCTCTGTCGGTAAGTCATGAACAGCAAGGAGGCGTTGCCGGCATGGTTGCAGCCATGCAGGGGATTTCCGCCATTATCGCCCCTATTGCAAGCACTACTCTCTATCAGGTCAACCGATACAGCCCTATGGTCATGATTGCCGTTCTGACAGCCCTCCTGGGCTTAGTAATGCTGGCACGCTCCCGAAAGAGACTGGGCCATCATGAGGCCGACCCTATGGAAGGCCGAGAGATCCAAGCCGGCTCAGGAGGCATAAAGTAAGCCATGAATTCAGCGACCTAGGGGTGGGCAGCATCAACCCGAACCCTCGACACGGGAAAGATGTGGAACGGCAAAAAAGGGGCTATCCCGGGTCGGATCGACCTTATGGGAAGCCCCTTGGCTATATTGGCGGAGAAGGGAAGGATGTTCCAGCTCTCCGGTCGCTGACAGAACGCTTATCGGCTTACAGCGACATTTTGTAAATTTCGATGACGTCTTCCTTGTTCAACTTGCGGAAGTTGCCAAACGGACCGAAGCGGACCGACTTCTCAGCCATCACTTCGATCTGGCTGTCGTCGATGTCGTAATCGGCCAGGCGGGCCGGCGCACCGATAGAGCTCCAGAAATCGCGAAGCGCCTGGATGCCCTCTTCCCCGACCTGCTCGTCGCTCTTGCCGGCCGGATCCACGTTAAACACGTTGACGGCAAGGCGCTTGAAGCGGCCTGGATCCACGCTCAGGTTATATTTCATCCAGTTCGGGAACAGGATGGCCAAACCCCCGCCGTGCGGAATGTCATACACGGCCGATACGGCGTGTTCGATGTTGTGGGTCGCCCAGTCGCCGGACATGCCCATGTTCAGTACACCGTTCAGCGCCATCGTGCCGCAGTACATGATCGTAGAACGGTACTCGTAGTTTTCCAGATCGTTAATCAGCTTCGGCGCGGTTTCGATGACGGTACGAAGGACCGTTTCGCAGAATCCGTCCTGAACCGGCGTGTTGGTCTCCTGGTGGAAGTAATGCTCCAGCACGTGGGACATCATGTCTACCATGCCGTAAACGGTTTGGTCTTTCGGCAGGGAATACGTGTTCACCGGATCTAGGATGGAAAATGCCGGGAAGGCAAACGGGCTGCCCCAGCCCATCTTTTCTTTCGTTTGCTCGTTCGTAATGACCGAGCCTCCGTTCATTTCCGAGCCTGTCGCCGCCATCGTCAGCACCGTGCCGAGCGGAAGGGCAGCCTGCGGAGCGGCTTTGCGTTCCACAAAGTCCCACATATCGCCGTCGTATTTGGCGCCGACCGCAATCGCCTTGGAGCAGTCCAGGACGCTGCCGCCGCCTACCGCAAGAATCAGCTCAATGCCTTTTGTCCGGCACAGGTCCACCCCTTTATGTACAGTTGATAAGCGCGGATTCGGCTCTACGCCTGCCAGTTCGGTCACCTCGGCGCCGATTTCCTTGAGCAGCGCAAGCACGTTGTCGTACAGGCCGGAGCGCTTGATGCTTCCGCCGCCGTATACCAGCAGCACCTTTTTCCCGTATTTCGGAACTTCGGTTTTTAATTTATCCAGCTGACCTTGGCCGAAAATCAGCTTGGTCGGGTTATGAAATTCAAATGCTTTCATTGTCGGATTCGCCTCCATGATGTAATGAGTTGCCCTAAATATTATAACCCTCCGGCCGCAGAAGAAACAAACCGCCCTTCCCGTGCAGGGAATAAGCGGTTTTGTAAGGAAGGGGGCGCATCCCCCTCATATAAGAAATTACGCCTCGGTATAACCCATCGCAGTAAGGAAGAGGCGGAACGCCTGCTGCCCGGCCTCCGTCCGTTTGTAGACGCCGGCGTGGCCCAAAATCTCCACGAAAATGCGTCCAACCTCCTCGCGGACCCATTCTTCGGCGGCAGCTTTGTCCCGCTCCATGCCCTGTTCTTCCACCAGGCGGGTGATCCACGGTTTGTGGACTTGGAGCGGATGGTTGTCGTCCTGAAGCAGCGCTTCATACAGCCCGCGGTTTCCGGACAGAATATCCGCGACCTGATCCAGCTCTTCCTTCAGCCGTCCCGGCAGAATCGCCAGGCCCATCACCTCAATGAGGCCGATGTTTTCCTTCTTGATATGGTGCATTTCGGCATGCGGGTGGTAAATCCCCGCCGGATGCTCCTCGCTGGTCCGGTTGTTGCGCAGAACCAAGTCCATTTCGTAAGCCCCGTCCGGCGTCCGATGGACGATCGGGGTCACCGTGTTATGCGGCACCCGCTGCCCGCCTTCTTCTGTAAAAGCATAAATCTCGGCTTCCGGATCGCTGTACTGCTTCCAGGCTTCGTAGATGGAATCGGCGCATTCCAGCAGGACGGCACTGTCCGCCGACGCAAGCCGCAGCACAGACATCGGCCATTTGACGATGCTGGCCGTCACGCCCGGGAACTGCGGGTGAGCGAAGGATGCTTCCTTCGGCGCGTTCTGGATCGGGAACGTATGGCGCCCGCCCTGGAAGTGGTCGT
Organism: Paenibacillus sp. PSB04; assembly: GCF_025809195.1. Taxonomy (NCBI): domain Bacteria; kingdom Bacillati; phylum Bacillota; class Bacilli; order Caryophanales; family Paenibacillaceae; genus Paenibacillus; species Paenibacillus sp. PSB04. The sequence continues at coordinate 3,465,474 of NZ_CP081301.1, read as the reverse complement.
GGGTTAGAATGGACCCGCCCACGATCGGCAGATCGGCATTCGAGCCGATAAAATAATGCGGGAAGACGTCTACAAAAGCGAGCAGGCGACGCAGGCTGTCCTTCGTCAGCTTCATCGGCACGTGATCATGGTGGAACACGATACAGTGCTCGTTGTAGTACACGTAAGGCGAATACTGGAAGAACCAGTTTTCGTTGTTCATCTCAAGCGGAATGATCCGCAGGTTTTGGCGTGCGGGATGGTTGACCCGGCCGGCATAACCGACGTTCTCACGGCACAGCTGGCATTTGGGGTAGACCGGCGGCGGCAGCAGCTTTGCCATAGCGATTTCCTTCGGACTTTTCTCCGGCTTGGACAAGTTGATGGTCATTTCGATATCGCCGTATTCCGAAGGATACGTCCAGTATACGTTTTTGCTGACCCGGTCCATCCGGATGTAGTTCGAGTCGATCGACAGCCGGTAAAACCGGTCGGTTGCCGCTTCGATTCCCTGTTCTCGTGCCGTGCGCTCAAACTCCGCAATCACTTCCGAAGGCCGCGCCATGAGCAGGCCCATAATTTTGGCGTCGAGCAGGTCGCGGTAGGTGTCGGTGTTTTCCGGCATCAGTCCGATCTCAAATGCGTAATCCAGCAGCGTATCGATCATCGGCTGCGGGCTGTCCGCGGCCTCCGGCACAGCTTCGCTCAGCGAAGGCTCGCTTGCGCCGAACATATCCAGCAGCAGGTTGCGGCTGTAGTCGGCGTCTTCAGCCTGAATGAGCCGGTGATCCAAGGCGAAACGCACGAGGCGGTCGATCGCCTGCAAGGCTTGCTCTTTCAAGGGATTCGTGGTGTCGGTTTGTGAATTCAATGCGCTTCCCCCTTATTCTTTGCCGTATCCGTCAGGATGGCTTTGATGCCAGCTCCAGGCGCTCTCGATAATGTCCTCCAGCTTGGTGCGCGAAGGGTTCCATCCGAGCACGGTTCGGGCTTTTTCAGAAGATGCAACAAGCACAGCGGGATCGCCGGCTCGGCGGGCCTGCACGACGACCGGAATGTCCAGCCCAGTGACTTTCTTGGCCGTCTCAATGACTTCCTTCACGGAGAAGCCTTCCCCGATCCCCAGGTTAAACACGTTGCTGGCCTCGCCCTTGCGCAAATAATCGACCGCCCGCAAGTGCGCGTCCGCCAGGTCGCTCACGTGGATGTAGTCTCTGACGCAGGATCCGTCCGCCGTCGGATAGTCGTCGCCGAATACGGCAATGCTCTCGCGCTGCTTCAGCGCGGTTTGCAGCACCAGCGGAATGAGATGGCTTTCGGGACGGTGGTCCTCGCCGATTTTGCCGCTGTCATGGGCCCCTGCCGCATTGAAATAACGCAAGGCTACGTATTTGATGCCGAGCACCTGGTCGAACCAGGACATCATACGCTCCATCATCAATTTGGTCTCCCCGTACACGTTCGTAGGCTGCGTACGGTCGCTCTCGACAATCGGCACCCGTTCAGGTTCACCGTAAGTCGCTGCTGTGGAGGAAAAGACGATCCGGCGCACGTTCGCCGCGTCCATCGCTTCCAGCAGGCAGAGCGTGCCGTAGACGTTGTTATCATAGTACTTCACCGGCTTCTGCATACTTTCGCCCACGAGGGAATTCGCCGCGAAATGGATCACCGCGTCGATCTCGTTCTCGGCGAACAGCTTCGCCAGCAGCTCCTTGTCCCGCAAATCTCCTTCGTACAGCTTGCCGCCGAGCAGCGCCCCGCGGTGCCCCGTTTGCAAATTGTCCAGCACGACTACTTCCTCGCCGCGCTCCAGAAGAGCCGCTACCGTATGCGACCCGATATATCCTGCTCCACCCGTTACGAGAATAGCCATGTTAGTGATCCCCCTTCAGTTCTTTGACTCCGTCGCCTGCGCTGCACACATAGAAATCGGCCTTGAGGCCCGTTCTCGCCTGATACGCTTCGCCGACCTGCTGAATGAACCGTTCCACCGCATCTTCATGCACGAGCGACACGGTGCAGCCGCCAAAGCCAGCTCCGGTCATCCGCGAGCCCAGCGTGCCTTCGATCCGCTGCGCTTCTTCGACCATAACGTCCAGCTCATCGCAGCTGACCTCGTACAGGTCACGCAGCGATGCGTGCGAAGCGTTCATCAGCTGTCCGAAGGTATGCAAATCGTTCTGCTTCAACGCTTCCACGGAATCCAGCACGCGCTGGTTTTCTTCGACCACGTGCCGGGCACGTCTTACGACCGTCTCATCGGCGATAGCATCCTTCAGCGATTCGAACTGATCGGGCGTCAGGCCGGCCAAATACTGAAGCGAAGGCATCTTTGCCTGAAGCTGGGCCAAGGCGGTTTCGCACTGCGAGCGGCGTTCGTTGTAAGCCGAATCCACCAGGCCTCTGCGCTTGTTCGTATTGCTGATAACCAACTTGTAGACCCCGGTCTGGAACGGAACATGCTTGTATTCCAGCGTGTCGCACATGAGCAGGATCGCGTGGTCCTTCTTTCCGTTCGCGACGGCAAACTGGTCCATGATACCGCAGTTGACGCCGACGTACTGGTTTTCGGCCTTTTGCGACAGGAGCGCAATCTGCACCGTATCCGTACTGCACCCTTCCATCGACTGCAGCGCATACGAAGTGACCACTTCGATCGAGGCGGAAGAAGACAATCCGGCGCCGTTCGGAATATCGCCGTGATAGAGGATGTCATAACCTTTCGTAACCGGACAGCCGATATTGGCGTTCTCGACCATGACGCCGACGGCATAGTCCACCCACTCGCCCGTTTTGTGGCTGCCGATTTCCTTGACGGCTAGTTTGTATTCATAAGGCAAATTTGTGGAGGCCAGCTGAATCACATCGTCCCCGCGCTCCCGAATGAGCAGCGTCGTGCCGAACTCCAGCGCTGCGGGAAGGACGTAACCTCCGTTATAATCGATATGCTCCCCGATCAGGTTAACCCGGCCCGGAGCATGAAACACACGTACTCCCTCGCTGCTGTCACCGTATTTCGTCATGAATTGCTGTAATAAAGTTTCCGATGTCATAGGGATATGCACCCATCCTTTCCTTATGGTTCTGCTCTTTCATTATAAAAGGACTTCCTGTCCGCGTTAATGCAATTATGTTGACTGGATATGGATTTATGTGACCTTGGAGCATATAATGGTGTAAGAAGGACCGCATTTATTTTGATGGTTGTGAAAGGATCGATGAATCCATGATTCCGCAGGAGACCTACTCCGTTGCTTCAAACCCCGTCTATCATGACGACGGCCCGCTGCACGTGCTGTTTGCGGGAGAGAGCCAGACCAGGCCTGTGCATGCCGTCGGGCCAAAAATTTATGATTACTATCTGCTTCATTATGTAGAAGAGGGAAAAGGGACGTTCCGAACCGAGCAGCGCACCTACGAGCTCGGACAAGGGAGCTGCTTTCTCATTCATCCCGGCCAGCTGGTCAGCTACGCCTCCGACGCCGGCGAGCCTTGGCGCTACCGCTGGACCGCCTTCTCCGGCAGAGAGGCGCAGGGTCTCCTGGCGAACGCCGGCTTCGACCCGCTGCATCCGGTGCTTTTTACCGACGGGGACACCATGATCCCCGGCTCTATTGAACGGATGCAGGAAGCGTTCTATACGAAGCAGGAAAGCGCCGATCTGGCGTCGCTCGGCTATCTGTACCTGATCTTCTCGGAAGCGCAGAATATCCTGTCCAGCCATTCCCGGCTGACGGGAACGGAATCGCAGGTGCAGCGGACCGTCAAGCAGATGATCCACTACATGTCGGCACAGTACGCCCATCCGGTCTCCATTGAGCAAATGTGCGACAGCCTCGGCTATAACCGGGCTTATCTTTCGCGGATTTTCAAGAAAGAAACCGGATGCTCGCCGGTGACCTATTTGCTTAAGCTCCGCATCGATAAGTCGCGCCAGCTGCTGCGCGAACGGCCGGAGCTGTCGATCGAGCAGGTGGCCGCCTCCGTCGGGCTGACGGACGCTCTGTATTTTTCCCGCCAGTTCAAGCGGCTGTGCGGGCAGTCCCCGACGGCGTACCGCGCCGTCGTAACGGCTCCGGACCTCGTCGCTTCCGCCCGGCCGGACTCGCAGCGCGGATCCTAAGCGCCAGGCACACAATAACCCGCATGCCCTGCCCTCTGGCAGACAAGCGGGTTATTGTGTGTTAGGCCCATGACAAGCGGGTTATTCCGCCTAAGGGCCAGACAAGAGAGTTATTGCACCTAAGATGTGCGTAAGTTTAGTCCAGGCCGGTCATACACCTGATATACGCCCAAGGTCAACCGCAATCGAGTTATCCGTGTTAACGGGTTAATCGAGGATGGTCGCTAATATGGACTTAAGTTTCCGTCACCGGAATTTGCCTCTCATCGAATCACAGGATATATACACAGGATCAGGATTCGCTTTCCGTTTTCAAAATCGCCTCGATCCGGTCAAGCTCTTCCTTGCTGAATTCCTGATTCTTCAGTGCAGCCACGTTGTCTTCGATCTGGCTGACGCGGCTGGCTCCGATCAGGGCTGAAGTCACGCGCCCTCCGCGCAGCACCCAGGCCAGCGCCAGCTGGGCCAGGCTTTGGCCGCGAGCGGCCGCAAGCTGGTTCAGCGCCCGAATTTTGCGAAGCACATCCGGCGTAATGTTGCTCTCGTTCAGGAAGACCGACGGGCTCGCGGCACGCGAATCTTCCGGAATGCCGTTCAGGTATTTGTTCGTCAGCAGCCCTTGAGCCAGCGGGGTAAAGGCAATCGTGCCGATCCCCTGATCATCCAGCACGTCCTGCAGGCCGTTCTCGATCCAGCGGTTCAGCATGGAATAGCTTGGCTGGTGGATCAAGAGCGGCGTTCCCAGCTGCTTCAGGATTGCGGCGGCTTCCGCCGTCTGCTCCGCCGAATAATTCGAAATGCCGACGTACAGCGCTTTACCGGAACGCACAATATGGTCAAGCGCCATCATTGTTTCTTCCAGTGGAGTATCCGGGTCAAAGCGGTGCGAATAAAAAATGTCGACATAATCGAGACCCATCCGCTTTAAGCTTTGATCCAGGCTGGAGACGAGATACTTGCGTGATCCCCACTCCCCGTAAGGACCGGGCCACATGTAATACCCGGCTTTGGACGAGATAATCAATTCATCCCGGTGGCTCTTCAGGTCTTGGGCCAGAATCCGGCCAAACGTTTCTTCCGCCGAGCCTGGTGGAGGACCGTAGTTGTTCGCCAGATCGAAGTGGGTAATTCCTAAATCAAACGAACGGGTGACCATGTTCCGCGCATTTTCGTACGTATTGATTCCGCCAAAATTATGCCAGAGTCCCAGCGATATGGCCGGGAGCTTCAGTCCCGAACGGCCACAGCGGTTATAAGTCATCTCTTCATAACGTGATTCGCTTGGTGTATATGCCATTGATATCCGCCCTTCTCTCTCACGGTTAATAGACTACTAGAACCATCATAAATCCTCGGCAAGGCATTTGACAAGAAACCGATTACACGGGCTGGAGGTCCCGGCTGATATCCTTCCTGTTAAAAAAGGGATGGACTAAGCTGTTACCACGCTTACCGCGCTATGAACATCTGCCACCCATTAAATACCCAGTTTCCGCTCCACTTGCTCCATCACTTCGCCGATTTTATCAGCGATCAGCAGATCCGCTTTGCGGTCATATGGAGTAGGGTCCATATTCAGGAGGACGGTGCGGCTTCCTTGAAAATAGGACACCAGGTCCGCTGCCGGCTGAACCGTCAGGGAGGTGCCGCCGATGATGAGCAGATCCGCCTGGGAGATCGCCTCCACCCCACCAAAGAGCACCTGCTGGTCCAGCGGCTCCTCGTACAGGACGACATCGGGCTTGATGATCCCGCTGCAGCTTGGGCAGCGCGGAACGAGCTTGTTCGTCGCCATGATGTGCTCCAGGTCGTAAAACCCCCCGCAGCCCATGCAGTAGTTGCGGTGAACCGAACCGTGCAGCTCCAGCACCTCTTTGCTTCCCGCCTTCTGATGCAATCCGTCGATGTTCTGGGTCACGACAGCCTTCAGCTTGCCGGCTTGCTCCAGTTTGGCCAGCATCCGATGGCAGCCGTTCGGAACCGCATCGGGATGCAGCATTTTGCTGCGGTAAAAATCAAAGAACACCTCGGGAAGCTTCATAAAAAAGGACCGGCTCAGCATTTGCTCCGGCGGGTATGGCAGATGCTGTTCGGTCTGATACAGCCCGGCGGCGGAACGGAAGTCGGGAATGCCGCTTTCCGTCGACGTTCCCGCTCCACCAAAAAAAACGATATTGCCGCTTTGTTCAATCCAAGAGGCAAGCGTATCTATGTTCTGCACGATATGGTGCACCTCCACAAGTGTTGGTCCTTTTGATCCGATCCGCGGCTTCTCGCTTCATATGGAATAAGGGACCAGCCCGCCTCCACATGCGGGACGGCAGGCTGTATGGTGTAGTACCCGTTACGATCGGGTTTGATTCACAATGCTTAGGTTTTACTTATGATACAATGATTCCGCTCATAACATTCCGGCCGGCTTACAGCTCCGACTTTGCCTTGCGGTAAGCCTCCATGTACTGCTCCGCTTTCGTGCGGACATGGCTTAAATCCCCAGTCTTCACAGCCTCGTTGGTCAGGTCCGAGCCGATGCCCACAGCCACCGCCCCGCCTTTGATCCAGTCGCCGAGATTGGACAGCGATACGCCGCCTGTCGGCATAAAGTCCGCTTGAGGCAGAGGCCCCTTCATCGTCTTGATGATGGACGGATCGTACAGGCTGCCAGGGAACAGCTTCACGATGTCGACCCCGAGCTCGAGTGCCTGCTGCACTTCGGCGATCGTCATGACGCCCGGCAGAATCGGCACCCGGTACAAATTGCACAGCTTAACCGTGTCGGGATTCAGCGAAGGACCGACGACAAACTGGGCTCCGGCCATGATGGAAGCGCGCGCCGTCTGAGGCTCCAACACCGTTCCCGCTCCGATGATGGCGAATTTGTCCGGGTCGCTCGTCTCCCAGCTGTACATCCGGCTGAGCTTCTCGATCGCATGCAGCGCTCCCGGCACGGTCAGCGTAACCTCGATGACCTTGATCCCGCCGGCAATCGCCGCCTCCGCCATGTCAAACACCTGATCGGCCGAATCTCCGCGCAGAACGGCAACGACGCCGTTATCGATAATTTTTTGCAAAAGCTGGATTTTTTTCACAATGACCGCTCCTTTGTGTTCATTATATGGAAAAGCCTGAAAGATGTCTATTTCCAGAGTACCCTGCAAACATTCGCCTTATCTCTCGATATGCGCCTTGTTGCCGAGCTTCGCCTCGACCTGCTCCCAAGTCGGAAGCGCTTCCCAATCACCCACGGCCTGAATAACCATGGATCCGGTTAGATTCCCCAGACGGGTCGCTTCCACGGCGCTTTCGCCCTTCAATAGCCCGGCGATAAAGCCGGCACAGAATCCATCACCCGCTCCGACGGTATCCAGTACATTGTCGGCTTTGAAGTACGGAACCTCCGTTACGTTCCCCTGCTCCAGCACATAAGTCAGGTCGGGACCGCCTTTGACGATCGATACGGCTTTCAGTTTGGAAAGGCTTGCAAAAATCGCTGCGTCATCGTCCGTATCGTACAGCAGCTTCAGCTCGTCGAGGCCCGGTAAAAAGTAATCCGCCTTTTCGGCCAGACGCAGCAGCACGCCCCGCGCCTCTTCCAGGCTCCACAGCTTCAGGCGGAGATTGGGGTCAAAGCTGATTTTGACGCCTGCTGCCGCGGCGATGTCTATAGCCGCTTCGACGCAGGCCAGTCCGGACGGGCTGATCGCCGCCGTAATGCCGGTCACGTGCAACATTTTGGCCCCGGCAATATAGGAAACATTCAGCTGATCCGGCTGCATCCGGCTTGCCGCGGAGCCTTTCCGGTAATAGTACACCGATGTGCGGCCCGCCGTATTTTCACGGATCATCATGCCTGTTGGCGCGTCAATGCCGCGGACCGTTTGCGACACGTCTACGCCTTCGCCGCGGATCGACTTGTAAATCATATCCCCGAGAGGATCCTTTCCCAGCGCCCCGAACCAGCCTGAGGTGTGACCCAGACGGGCGACGCCGATGGCCACATTGCTCTCCGCTCCGCCAAAGGATTTATGTAAGGTGGAAGCATACTCCAGGCCGCGGGAATCCTGCGCCGTGAACAGCCCCATGCTTTCTCCGAACGTGACAAGCTCGGGTGATCCAGGTAGGTTACTATCCTGCATGTTTTCTTCCCCTTTCCGTTACTTGGTCTGTCCCTATTGTCAGCGGAGGAAGAAGGGTTGTCAATATGTAACAATAGAAGCGGAGCCGTATTTGTCTCCTCCTCTCCACGGGCTTATCCGCTAGGGTTGATCTGATATGCCTCCTTCCGACGGGGCAGTATCCAAGCAAGTTATTTACCAATGATTTCATAATTTAATTGTTTCACTCCAATAGGGCTGTGGTAAGTAAAGGATGCGCGCAACTAATATAGAGTGAACTAAGGCTAACGTCATCCGCGCTTTCTTCGGAAGGCGGGTACGGACTTCGGGTCCGGAGGTACACTTTAGTTCAATCTATATCCATCAAAAATACTTTCCAAGGAGTGATTTGAAATGGCACGTAACAACGATAATAACGGTAAAATGAGCAGAGAAGAAGCAGGTCGTATGGGCGGGGAAGCAACGGCCAAAAATCATGACAAGGAATTTTATCAGGAAATCGGCCGCAAAGGCGGCGAAGCCACTTCCAAAAACCATGACCGTGAATTCTATCAAGAGATCGGCCAAAAAGGCGGCGAAGCCACTTCCGAGTCTCACGATAAGGACTTCTACAAAGAAATCGGCCGCAAGGGCGGCAAAAACTAATCCCTGCCTGACCATCAGCCAACAACGAGTGATTGATTGACATAAGCCAAAAGGCACCTTCATTCCCAGTGAATGGAAGGTGCCTTTTCCTGTTCGCCTGCCTGGGCCTAAAGTTCCCCGAATCTTTCGAACCATTGCTAGAAAAAGCTTTCATTTTGTGATAGACTCATTTAAAACCGTTTCGTTTTATACGGGCACTTTCATAGTTAACCGCGCTAAAGCGCGATACTTACAGTTAGGGGGAAAAAGACATCATGGCAGCTAATAAAATGCGCTCTGACATGATCAAGAAGGGCTTTGACCGCGCGCCTCACCGCAGCTTGCTCCGCGCGGCGGGCGTGAAAGAGGAGGATTTCGGCAAGCCGTTTATCGCCGTGTGCAACTCATACATCGATATCGTTCCCGGCCACGTCCACCTTCAGGAATTCGGCAAATTGGTCAAGGAGGCCATCCGCGAAGCCGGAGGCGTTCCGTTTGAATTCAACACGATCGGCGTCGATGACGGCATTGCCATGGGGCACATCGGCATGCGCTATTCCCTGCCGAGCCGCGAAATCATCGCCGACTCGCTCGAAACCGTCGTCTCTGCACACTGGTTCGACGGCATGGTCTGCATTCCGAACTGTGACAAAATTACACCGGGCATGCTGATGGGCGCGCTGCGCGTCAACATCCCTACGATCTTCGTCAGCGGCGGTCCGATGAAGGCCGGCGTAGACAGCAAAGGACGCCGCCTGTCCCTGACATCCGTATTCGAAGGCGTCGGTGCCCACCAAGTCGGCAAAATCAGCGACGACGATCTGCTGGAGCTCGAACAATACGGCTGTCCTACCTGCGGTTCCTGTTCGGGCATGTTCACCGCGAACTCCATGAACTGTCTGGCGGAAGCCCTTGGACTGGCAATGCCGGGCAACGGCACGATTCTGGCGGTAGCCGAAGAACGCAGAGAGTTCGTCAAGCAATCCGCACGCCAGCTGATGGAACTCGTGAAGATGGACCTGAAACCGCGTGACATCGTGACCAAGGAATCCATCGACAACGCCTTTGCGCTCGACATGGCCATGGGCGGCTCCACGAACACCGTGCTTCACACCCTGGCTCTCGCTCAGGAAGCCGGCATCGATTATCCGCTGGAGCGGATCAATGAAGTCGCCAACCGCGTGCCGCATATCTCCAAGCTCGCACCGGCTTCGGATTACTTCATCGAAGACGTTCATACCGCAGGCGGCGTTAGCGCCGTACTGAACGAGCTGCTCAAGAAGCCGGGCGCATTGTACGGCGACTGCATGACGGTTACCGGCAAGACGCTGGCCGAGAACGTGGCCGGCTGCGAAATCCAGGACAAGAACGTCATCCATCCGATCGACCAGCCATACTCCGAGCGTGGAGGCCTGGCGGTGCTCTACGGCAACCTGGCTCCGGAAGGATCCATCATCAAAGTTGGCGCCGTGGATCCATCCGTCGGCGGCTATCATAAAGGCCCTGCCATCTGCTTTGACTCCCAAGAAGAGGCGCTGGAAGGCATCGCGAACGGCAAGGTTAAAGAAGGCCACGTCGTCGTTATTCGCTACGAAGGACCTAAAGGCGGTCCGGGCATGCCGGAAATGCTGGCGCCTACGTCCCAAATCGTCGGCATGGGCCTTGGAGCCAAAGTCGGCCTGATCACGGACGGACGTTTCTCCGGCGCATCCCGCGGGATCAGTATCGGCCACATCTCTCCGGAAGCGGCTGAAGGCGGTCCGATCGCCTTCGTCGAAGACGGAGACATCATCGAGCTCGACCTGAACAACCGTAAAATCGAGCTTCTTGTCAGCGACGAAGTGCTGGCCGAGCGCCGCACCCATTGGAAAGGCTTCGAGCCGAAGGTGAAAACAGGCTATCTCGCCCGTTACTCCAAGCTCGTCACCAACGCCAGCCAAGGCGGCGTCATGAAAATCTAATCCACTCTGCATCGAAGTGAGATGCATCCGAGGTGCTTCATAAGTCACTCCGACTTATGAAGCACCTTTTTTACATCAAGCATAAAGCTTTAAATAGTAAGGCTGCTTCATTCGGTTTCCGGTTCAACATCAAAAGGGCTGTCTCCAGCTGCGGTCTTTACCACAGCCGGGACAGCCCCGATCCATATTTTCGTATAAGTGCTGTTTGATTTACATAGCAGGCGGCGTGCTGCCGATACCCTGTGACGAAGCAACCAGATTCAGGTCAAGCAGCTCGCCCTTCTTCTCCTCTTGCGGATCGGTCGGCTCCTTCACTTGCTGCCGGCGGTGAGATCCGCTCTCGGAAAACCGCTCGATTAGCTGAGCAACAGACATGACCAGCAGTTTCGGAACCATCTGTTCCGCATGGTCCTTCAGCCGTTCCTGTCCGGACGGATTAATGATTCGCAGCAGGAACTTCAAATACATCTTCGTCGATCTAGCGAATAAGCCGTCTTTCAAATCGACGATTTTGAAGCCGAAGTTCTTTGGCCCCCGGTTAATCATCGTGACTCCGTATATGGCCTTCGCCTGCTGCAGCTCAGGGTCGCTCAGGATGATCCGGGCCAGTTCCGGGAACTGATCTTCGGTGGCGCGGATCATCTGGATAGCCAGGTGCACCATCGATCTGGACCGGACACCGAGCCGGAACAGCTTCTCGTTATCGAAGTGCAGCTCGATCACTTTATCTCCCTTGGACAGCGTTGCGCCGTCATTCATCTCCACCGTTTGTCCCTTATAAGTGCGCAGCCGGTAATGGATGAAAGGATCATAAGGCCGGATTGATTTCAAGCGGAACATCGCATGAAACAGTGTTTCCCACAGCAGCCAAACTTTGACCGAAGCCCGCTTCAGCCGCGGCAGCTTTCGCTCGGGCGCTTTCTCCTTCGCTTCGATCATCTCGTCGATCCGGATGGCTTTCATTCCGCGGCGCTCCGCTTCCTCCAGCACCCGCTCCAAAGCGATCAGCATCTGCTGCGGCGCGTCCGGGTTGGCCCCGGCCGTGAGGCCGCAATCATGCAGAAGCATCACTTCTCCGGGCTGAAGCTTGTTCAGCATCCGCTCGGTCAGCCGGTCCGCGCCGATGCGTTCCCGCCAGTCGCCGAACATGGACGACCACAGGACGATCTTGAACTGGCTCCGCTTGGCAAAATCGAACAGGTTCACGATTCCCCAAGGCGGACGGTAATAAGAACTGCGCTCCCCGGTAATCGTATGAATAACCTTGTCGGTCTTCATAATCTGTTTCTTGACCGTTCCCGGCCGCATCAGCCAGTTCGATTTATGGACGTAATTATGAATGCCGATCAGATGGCCTTCGTCATAGATTCGCTTGACGATTTCGGGATGCTGCTCCGCGTGCGAGCCGACGACGAAGAAGGTGGCCTTGGCGTTGTATCTTTTCAGCAGGTCCAGCAATTTCGGAGTGTACACCGAATCGGGACCGTCATCGAAGGTCAGCGCGTATTCATGCTCCGTGATCCCTCTGCGAAATACGCGGAAACCGAATATCCGGGTGATCAAGCCGGGAATAAACGCGTAAAACGATGAGATGTAAAATAACCAAAGCAGCAAAGTCTGCATGTCATATCCCCACTTTTCTCTGTATTGACTTTGACTTGCCGAAAGGCATGTGTTATTTGATAACTTTGATTTTCATAGGCACCCTATAAAAATCGCTACCTCTTATTTTATCACAGTGACTGAAGAAATAGGCGTTTTTTTATAAATCGTGTACAATGAAAAATAATCTGTTGTGAAAAGGAGAGATCCGCCCGCGATGCTTCCACTGTACAAAAAATACTGGCGAACCTTTGTGGATATCGGGTTCATCGTACTTACCGTTTTCCTCGTCATGTACATATTCAGCAAGCTGTACCAAATCGCCGCGCCCGTATTTTTATCGTTCGTCGTCTTCTTTATGATCGAACCGCTGGCCAAGTTTTTGCACAAGAGGGGCATGCCCAAACCGTTCGCTTCCGCCATTTCCGTACTCGTGTTTATTTTGGTGATCCTGGGGATCCTGTTCGGGGTCGGCCTGATCGTCGTTTCCCAGTTCGCCCAGGTCCAAGATAATTTGCCCAAATACACGCATATGATTCAAACGGAATTTACCAAGCTGACGCAATTTCTTCAGGAAAAAATCGCAGCCCTGCCGCCAAATGTCACCGCAAAAATGAACGAGTATTTTACAACGTTGACCGATTATGCCAGCGGGTGGGCCACCGCTTTCTTTAAATATATGGTCGGACTGTTCAGTTCGTTCTCGTCCTTTATGGGCAACTTCGGCATCGCCATCATCCTGGCGTTTTTCCTCAGCACCGAAATCGGCAGCTGGAGAAAAGTGATGCGGGACAAGTCGCCGAAGACGCTGAAGAACGCCTACACATTTCTGAAGACATATGTCCTGAGAGCCATCGGCTCCTACATCAAGGCCCAGCTGATCATGGTTCTCATCACCCTCGTGCTCGTATATGCCGGGCTGTTGATTCTGCGCACAGGCAACGAGCTTGCACTAGCCTTGGTTTGCGCCGTATTTGATATTCTGCCACTCGTCGGGGTTCCGGTTATCCTGATCCCATGGATCATTTATTTGTTTATTGTCGGCAATCTCAGTCTGGCGATCGGCCTTTCCGTCCTGCTCGTCGTCGTGCTGCTGACCCGCCAGCTGCTCGAACCGCGGATTACAGGCAATTCGATCGGCGTGTCGTCGGCATTCCTGATGCTCTCGTTCATGATCATCTCCCTGTCGATCTTTGGCATCGCCGGACTGATCCTCTCTCCCGTACTGCTGATCCTGATCAAGGAACTGCTCCAGCAGGGATATTTGCAGAGCTGGATCCGCCTTCCGAAAGAAGAGTTCGACGTCTCGCCGTTTGATATGACCACCCGCACGCCGGATGCTACGCCGCCGGATGAGCCGCAAGCAGGTTCATAATGCGTCCGAACAGCACCGTCGCCTGGTTCCGGGAGGACGGCGACATATTTTGATACAGTACCGCAGCCGCGTATTTCGGTTGGTTCACGGGTCCGTACCCGATGAACCACTGATGATTACGCGGCTGCCCGTTTATGGTCACCTGGGCCGTTCCCGATTTGCCGGCCAGCGGCCATGCCGCGCCGCGGATCGACTGCCCAGTTCCTTCGGTGACCACCTTCTCCATCCAGCCGGTAATCAAATCCGCGGTTGCCGGCTGGACGGTACCAAGGGACGACGGGGCCAAATGGGGCTTTAGCTCTTTCATCAGCTGGCCGTTCGCATACGAAACGCTCTCCAGAATTCGTGGCGCGTGGACTTGTCCCTGCTGAAGAAGCGTCACGATCATGTTGGCGGCCTGCAGCGGGGTCACCTGTACATCGCGCTGACCGATGCCGGTCTGTGCGCGGATCCCCCCGTCCCGATCGGCCTTATCCGGATCGGCAAAGATTTTTCCGCTGTCCTCATGATCGAACGGGCGCAGAAGAGGCAGGCCAAGAATGTCCTTTTCCTCCCACCCCACCGTTCTCGCCAGGCCCAGCTTATGAGCGGCCGCTTCGATTTCGCCCGCTGACAGCCGCTCCGCCAGTTCGGCAAACACGGCGTTGCACGATTCGGCATAAGCCTCCGCGAGCGTAATGACGCCATGCTCTTTGGGGCAGGAAAGTCCATATTTACCGTATGCGCCGGTGCACGTAAAGGTTTCACCCGGAGTAGTGACGCCTGCCTCCAGCGCCGCTGCCGCGATGACCGTTTTGAATATGGAACCAGGCACGGATGCCTGCAAAGCGCGGTTATTCCATGCCCTTTGCTGCGGATTGACGTTCAAGGGATTGTAGAACGGCAGCGATACCATGGCCACCACATCGGCCGTCTGTGCATCAAGTAGGACAACGGCTCCCTCCTTCATCCCCGACTCCTTAGCCAGCTGCTCGATCTGCCGCTGCAGCTCCAGATCCACCGTGGTGCGGAATTTGAGCGGATAATAGGCGTTACCCGGTCCTTTAATCCGGATGCCCGTACCCGGAATGGGCTGATCGCTTCCATCGACGGTATAATAGGCGGTCGTAGGACCCATCCCGCGCAGGAGCGGCTCCAGCGTCTTTTCCAGCCCGGCCGCCCCTTCCTGGAAGGCATATCCCGTGTGGATCAGATGCTTCTGCCCAGGCTGCTCCGTTAAATAGCCGAGCCACTGCATCCCGCTGGAAGCATCCTCATACCGCTTAGTATACGGCAGCACTTCGATGCCGCTGATTCCGGCCGTCGTTACCTGTTTTGCCTCACTGTCCTTCAACGCCAGCGGATCGCTCTTGCGGGAGTCCGGCCACACTAGAGGGACGCTCAAGTGGTCCCACACCTTCAGGAAGGCGGCCTGATCCGTCTTCAGGACCCGGGTGACCGCATTCAGCTTGTCCTTCGCCTCTTGCCGGATGGAGCCGGAAACCGGAAACAGCACGGCGGCGGAAACCGTCTTCCCTGTTAAGGGCTCGCCGTTTCTGTCATAAAACTTGCCCCTCCCGGAGTCCAAAACCACGCCGCGCTCCCGCTGCAGCACCGACATTTCCTGCATCGTAATCCGGCTTCCAGGCAGCTCCGACACCCTCATAACGAGCTGTATGTAGGCTAACCTCAATATGAGTACCGTCATCATAAACGAAAGGATGACCAGCACATAGAAAATGCGCTGCTTATGTTTTATGCTCAAGAAGAACCCCTCTTTATGCCTTTTCCACTCAGTATATCCTTCAGCAGGCATGTCCAACCCGGCCAGCTCAGGCAGATCCGTTCTCAGAGAACCAAAAAGCCAACGCATCCCCGAGCGGAGGACACGTTAGCTCACTGTGAAAACTGTTTATTGGGTTGGCACTACACTGCCAACGTTGCTGCATCGAATAAAGCTAAGTTTTGAACATGCTTCCTTATGCTTCCTTATGCTTCCTTATGCTTCCTTATGCTTCCTCTAGTTCAGCGTAAACCGGGACAGCGATTCCTTCAGCTGAATCGATACATTTTCCAGCTTGGCGGAGAGCTCAACGAGATGATCGCCCACGCTTTGCTGCTCATTGCTGAGCGAGGCGACTTCCTCGGAGGTCGCCGAGGATTCTTCTGCGACCGCGCTGACGTTGCTCATGCCTTCCGAAAGAACGCTGTGCGAATCATGCAGCGCCGATATCGACTCGGTTACGGATTGCAGCCGCTGCGTGAAATCGCCCATCTGTTCCTGAACCGATACGAAAATTTCGTTCGTTTCCTTCACCGCAGTCATTTGGTGCTGGAACAGCGGATAAGCGTCCGACAACGCTTCGACCGTTTCATTCATCTCGGACATGATTTGACCGGTGATCTGCCCTACCATGTCAATCGATTGTCTGGACTGGTCCGCAAGCTGGCGAATTTCGTCTGCCACGACCATGAAGCCCCGTCCGGCCGCCCCGGCCCGCGCCGCTTCGATCGTTGCATTCAGGGACAGAATATTCGTCTGCTTCGTAATATTTTGCAGCACGACCAGCACTTTGTTGACAGAGCTTGCCGTCTGCTTCAAGGCATCCACCTTGTGCATCAGCTCACGCGTCATTTCTTCCGTTTGATGCGTTTTGTCCAGCAGCTCGTTCAGCTGTTTGGTTCCGTACTGGCTGGATTGTTCAACATGCCGCGCGGCGCTGCCCATTTCCTCATTGGCCGTGATCACCAATCCCATCTGCTTGGCCATATGCTCGGTCATCTCGTTTCCGCGCTCCGCCTCGGTAGCCAGACTGCTTGCCCCGTTGGCGATTTCCTCGGTCGCAATGGCAATTTCTTTGGCCGAGATCGCCGTCTTCTTGGAAGCATCAGTCAGCTCGCCCGCCGTTTCAAGCACGAGCTGGGCCGTCGTATTCGTCTGCTGAACGAGCTTCGTAATTTGATCCACCATCAGATTGAAAGCCTGTCCCAGCTGACCGATTTCATCCTTGGACTTATGCTGCGTCCGCACGTTCAGGTTGCCCTTGGCTCCCTCCAGCATCAGATCCTTCAGCTTGCTGAGCGGGGTTGCGATCATGCGGGCCATCCAGAACCCGATCAGGATGGCGACCACGATCGCTCCAACGGCCATTCCCATGGTCAAAACCAGAATTCCCTTTGCGTCCTTGACCAGCATTTCGACCGGAACGGTTCCTACCAGCTTCCAACCTGTCGTCTCGAGGGTGTTGTATACGGCAAGGATTTCATTCCCTTCGTTATCCTGCGTTTCCAGAGTCTTGGCCGGTTCTGTCTGGCCCTGCATGAACGAAAGTGTGGATTTGGTTCCTGTTTCACTGTTCACGGTAGAGGCAACGACTTGACCGTTCGCGTCGCCCACCTGCAGCTTGCTGCCGTCACCCAGGCTGATTCCGTTGAGCTGGTTTTCAATGACGTCGGTTTTAAGCTCCACGATAATGACGTAGGCTCCGCCGCGGGACAAGCTCTGCAGCGAGCGGACCAGCTCGAAGGAAACGCTTCCATCCTTACCCTTTGAAGAAGGAACCCATGATGTCTGATTTGTTTTCTTCGCATTTTTAAACCAGTCGGCTTCGCGGATCGTATTGATGTCCAGGCCGCCTGAACCGGAAGAGATGATCCGCTGCGACTCTTCGGGCGGAACCAGATAAATCGCTTTGATCGAAGAGTTGCTGTTCAGCTGGTTTGATAATTTTTTATTGATCTGATCCGTAAGCACGAAGTTCTGGTATTCATCCTGCCGATTCCGTGCCAGCTCGTCGATGACGCTCTGCATTTCCGGATCAAAAAACATCTGCATCGCCATATCTTCATACTGCTTCAGAATGATATCCAATTTTTCCTGAGTTTGCTGGATCGTCTGGCTGTTCGCCAGCGCCGTATTGTTCTTGATGGTGCTTTTGGCTTTGCTATAGGATGTTAGACCCAGGGTCAGCACGATCGCCGCTATCGCCACGAAAAAAATCAGGAACAGCTTCACGCCCACCGACTTGAACGGGTTTAAATTTTGCAGCTGTGCCCCGCTGATGCCCGGCAGGCTGGCGAACCGTGACGGCTTTTTCGGATCTCCTGGCCCTCCTGATGCTGCTGAAGCCTTCCGCTTGCTGCCGCTTCGCTCCTTTGAGCTGGAGCTATTCTGTTTCTGTTTTTCTTCCCCCATATCTTTCTTTCGAATCCATCCCACTCTCACTCACCGCCGTTTCAATTTCTTGCATTACGTCGTATGTAAGTTTAAAAAACGAATGCCTACTTTATTCTTCGACATTTTCCATCTCGAACCTTTGCTTTTTGGGCAATTTTTTTATAACTTTTTTCCTAAACCTCATAATTCTATTGAACTATGCATTGGAATGCCCATTAAAGATGGTGAGACAAAGGCTGCCAGAGGCGGAAGACCTTATTATTCGACGAAAACAGTCAAGCCACTTCTTTCTCTTTCGTATGAGAAAGGAACCATGCGGATGCTGCGTTCTCCTTCTAATTACATATTTTTTACATTAAAAATATTATTTTACAAAATAACATATTTATTTTATGGCTAATATGGTATAAATTGTATTACATCAGCTGATAGATTTGGAGATCTCCCAAAATATCGACAAAGGAGCGTGAATTCTTGCGGAGGTTATTTGCCTTAAGCTGCGGATTTTACCTGCTGATCGGAATCACCAGCGTGGTGCTTGGCGCTATGCTTCCCGTCCTCCTGGCCCATTACCATAAGGATTACGGTGACGGCGGAACGCTGCTCTTCCTGCAGTTTCTCGGTTTTCTCGCCGGAGTTACTGCCTCGCCTTTCATGTCGGCCCAGCTCGGCCGAAAGCGGATGCTTGCTGTTTCCTTGGCTTGCGTCACCGCAGCCTGCATTGTCATGGGAAGCCTTCCGTCCTGGACCTGGATCATTCTGATGACCTTGCTCGTCGGTTTCGGTTCCGGCATCATTGAGTCTTCGATCGGCGCGTTTACGATTGAATTTGCCGAAGAACAAAAAGCGGTCGCCATGACCAAGCTCGACGTTTACTTCGGTCTGGGCGCGCTCCTTATTCCCGCGGCAGTCAGCCTGTTTCTTACGATGGACGCCTGGTTCCTCACCTTTTTTACGGTTGCCCTTGTATCGCTGATGCTGTTGATCTTGTGGCTGGCCATGCCGGCAGAGAGCTCCGCACGGCTGGACAAGGCGGTATCCGCTGGTTCTCCGGAGAAAATCCGCTACCGGGGTAGATACGCCGGGCTGCTGGGTATATTCATCGTCTTTTTCTTTGTATATATGGGTCTTGAACTGGGGCTGATGAATTTTCTGCCCTCCATTCTGATCGAGAAGGTGCACGTTAAAGATTCACTCGCTTCCCTTGGCGTCACCATCCTGTGGATTGCTATGGTCATCGGGCGGCTGTTCGTGGGTAGAATCGCGGAAACGGTAAGGTATATCCCGTTTTTGGTCTGGAGCACGGCGGCTACCCTCGCCTTCACCATCGGGTTCGCTCTATGGGCGAACGAATGGACGGCCTACCTGCTCATCTTTGGAGTCGGCGTCTCGATGTCCGGGCTGTTTTCCATCGCCCTCGTGTATGCTAACGTGCTCATTCCGGGAATGACGGAGACAACCACCAGCATCCTGATCGCATCCGGCGGGATCGGCGGCGCGGTGCTGCAGTATCTGATCGGCTGGTCGATGGATCAATGGTCGGCCGGAATGGCTGTCTGGATCCTTGCCGGATTCAGCTTGATCCTGCTGGCATCCCTGATCCTGACCAAGCAGCAGCAGTCCAAGAAACATAAGCTGGGAGGCAGCCTTCTGGGGCACGGCAATGAAGGATGATGGTCCCCTTTTTGGGAAATCCGATGTCCATAAAGAAAAGTAATATTCTTATAACAACGTATTACCGAAATGAAAATTAACCTTTGGAGGGAAGACGGATGCAAACCTTAACCACAAACCGTTTCAAGTTTGGAAAAGGGATTACGTTGGTCGATGATGCAGGCACGGAGTATTTGGACGGCGTGTCCGGAACGTTCAATCTTTCGCTCGGCTACAACCATCCGCATGTCGTCGAAAAGGTTCAGGAGCAGGTGGGACGCCTGACTCACATGTCCTCCACTTTTACCGAGCCGTATGTGAACGAAGTGCTGGACCAATTGACCGAGCACGCCCCGAATGGGATCGATACCGGCTGGATGCGGGATATTACCGGCTCTACGGCCAACGAATGCGCGACCAAGATTGCGCAAAAATATACGCAGGCCACCGACATCGTCAGCTTGTTTCTGTCCCATCACGGCCAAACCCAGTTTGCCACCGCCATCTCCGGCAACGCCTTCCGGCGCAAGCACTTCCCCAACTCGACCGCCGCGAACAGCGTACACGTTCCCGCTCCTTACTGCTACCGCTGTCCCTTTAACGCCTCCCGCCCGAACTGCGGTTTTCAATGCATCGAGTCGATCCATGACCACCTCGAATATGCAAGCTCCGGGTCGGTCGCCTGCATCATCATCGAGCCGATCCTCGGCAACGGAGGGAATATCGTTCCACCCGAAGGATATTTCAAGCTGCTGCGCAAGCTTTGCGACGAACACGGGCTGCTTCTGATCGCCGACGAGGTTCAGACCGGAATCGGGCGGACCGGTTACATGTTCGCCAGCGAACGGTTCGACATTCAGCCGGACATGATCACCCTTGCCAAGGGCCTGGGCGGTATCGGCGTTCCGGTGGCGGCCGTGCTGATGCAATCCCGCCTGGACGTGCTGGAGAAGCACGAGCACTCCTTCACCTCGGGCAGCAATCTGATATCCGTTACGGCGGCCAAGTCTACCCTGGAGGTCGTATCCGAGCCTGGATTTTTGGATGAAGTCAAACTGAAAGGCGAAATACTCGGCGACCTGCTGCATGAGCTTGAGACCAAATACGACTGCATCGGCGAAGCACGCGGAGTCGGGCTGATGTGGGGTTTGGAAATCGTGGACGAGGACGGGGCACCGGATGTCGCCAAGACCAACGCGGTCATCGATCGCGCCTTTGCCGATCAGCATCTGATCCTCCGCGGGTCCAGATACGGATTCGGAAACGTGGTCAAGGTTAGACCGTCCCTGACCGTAACGACGGATGAGATCGTAACGATCGTGGAAAGACTGGATGCGGTTCTGGCCAGCGTCGGTTAACAGGTCTGCTAATGTTCGCAAAAGTCAAATATCCATATCCAAGGAGGTAATACGTGATGCAGGCATTGGTATACAAATCGGCATGGGACGTAACGCTTGAGGAACGGCCGGAGCCGTCCATTACAGAGGAACATCAGGTTCTCGTCCGCATTCGCGCCACCGGCGTGTGCGGGACCGATCTGGGCATTGTGAGCGGCAAATATCATGCGGTATCTTCCGTCATCCTGGGCCACGAATCGGCAGGAGATGTCGTTAGCGTCGGCAGAGGAGTCACCACGCTGAAGCCAGGCGACCGGGTCGTGATCGACCCGACTTATTACTGCGGGCACTGTGAGATGTGCCGAACCGGCCGACAAAATCACTGCATCCATAAGTCTGTGACGGAAACCGGAGTCAGTGCCAACGGAACCTTTACCGATTATTACGTCACCGAAGACCGCTTTTTATATCCATTAAAAGATCATGTCAGCTACGAGGAGGCCACCTTAACGGAGCCGCTAAGCTGCATCCTGACAGGAATCAACCAAATCCGGCTCCTGCCGAATTTTCGTACGGTCGTCCTCGGCGCCGGGCCCATCGGCATTCTGTACAGCTATGCCCTGGCCTCCAAAGGCGTAACGGGAAGCATTGTGGACATCTCTAAAGAAAGGCTCGCCATCGCCGGGAGTATCGCCCCAGAACGCTGGAGAACTTACGATTCGTTCGAAACGGCCGTAGCAGAGGCTTCATCCGGCGGCGGCCAAGTGGATCTTATCGTCGATACGACCGGCGTGGTCGGAACGCAGGTGCTTCCAAGCCTGGCAAACGGCGGTTACCTCATGCTTGTCGGCTTAAGAGACGGCGTTAGCACCTTTAATCCCAAAGAGGTCGTCGACCGGAGCCTCAAAATCATCGGCTCGATCGATTCCCTGGGCACCTTTTCCACCGCCCATTACATGATCGAGCGCCAAATTATTCCCGCGCAAAAAATCATTACCCACACCTATCCCTTGGCCCGATACCGGGAAGCCTTCCAAGCCCTGGGCTGTGATCTGGACGGGCGTTCGCTGAGCCCTTCGTCCCAGGCGATCAAGGTCATTCTGCAATCGGTCTGAAGCCGTTTAGGCGCGAAAAATAACGACAAAGGAGCGTTAAGCTTATGACATTGCAGAAGCAGGAATGGCAGGGCCCGCCGGTAAAGGCCGTTATTTTTGATATGGACGGCGTGCTCGTAAACAGCGAACCGATCTATTTTGAGATTGAGCGCAGCTCTTTCGCCCACTTCGGCGCTCCCGTAACGGAAGAGGAGCATCACGGCTACGTGGGAGTAACGCTGGAGTCCATGTGGAGGCAGGTGCTGGAGAAGCATAAGCTCTCCTTCCCGCTGGAAGAAGTGCTCGCCTATCATCAGAACAACGTGCTGGACATCATGGCAGCACACCCCGAACTGCAGCCGATTCCCCACGTAACGACTTGGCTGGATTGGCTGCGCAGCCGTCAGGTGCCGCTTGCGGTAGCTTCTTCCTCGCCTCCGTCCCTGATCCGGCTCATCATGGAACGTACCGGACTTGGAGCCTTTTTCAGCGTGCGGCTTTCCGGGGAAGAAGTGAAGTCCGGCAAACCGGCACCCGATATTTTTCTGCAGGCCGCCAAGCTGCTGGGAGCCGAGCCCTCATCATGCCTGGTCATCGAGGACTCTCGCAATGGGGTCAAGGCTGCAAAGAGCGCAGGCATGCGCTGCATCGGATACCTTAACCCCGGATCCGGCCGGCAGGATTTGTCCCAGGCGGACCATGTCATCACCAGCTACCTTGAAATGGAAGCGATCCGGGACATGCTGTCCATCGAACCGCTCGCTCCAGTCCCTTTGGATTTGCAGGCATAACGCTGGCGGCTGTTGGTACGGCCCGGCTTCAAGATACAACCGATTTGTAATCAACCATCAAAAGGCTGCAGCCTCCGTCCGGGTTCGGACAAGAGTCTGCAGCCTTTTTCGTCGATGAAGTCGACCTGTTCCATCGAAGGGCATGCTCAGCCGTCAGGCATAGCCGTCCTTACAACTCCGGCGGCTGTTCATGCACATCCGCATCCGGCTTGGCCGTTGCCCATCGGGTAAAAGCCACTTTGAGCCCAGCACTCGTCGGCGCGCACAAATAAGGTCCCGCTTGCCATTCATCCGGAGTAAGCCGGCATACGCGGACGGTTCTCCAGTCTTCCCCTTCCGTCCGGGCTCTGATAATAACCGCATCTTTCAGACGGGACGCCCGGATCGTCACGATCTTCTCCATCCACTCCGGGACGGGCGCAAGCGACCAATCCGAATAGCCGTTGGTCACAACCGCTCCGAGATGAGGGACGCCGTCATTCATCTCGATTCCGGCTTTGATCCACTGCTGCCCATGGCTCCATAACATCAGCCCTGCCTGATCATACAAATGATCGAAGGCGGTCAAACGAAAGGTTACCTCTACCGCTTCTTCCCCTTCCCATGGCAGCAGAAGCGAGTGGCCGTTGTCCCGTTCAAAACCGTACATGGTCGTTTGCCAATAATCACTTCCCTGGCACGCTTCAACGATCAGCTCCCCGTCCTTCTCTTCACAAGCAGCCGGTTCCGTCGACCAACGGCCGCTAGTCCACGGTATCACTTGTCTAGTCATCTTCATGCCACCCTCTCCCCAAACGAATTTTACCATTTTGAACGATTTCCATGACGAATCCACAGTACTTAAAAAGCACCCCGGACCCGGCGGAAGCGCGTGTCTCCGGCAGAGTCTGAGGTGCTTTGGTGCTCGCAGCGGCAAACGGACTTTAGTCGATCATTGCCCTGCAGCTACTGCTTTACATTGCTGTTGCTTTTCTTGATGTTGTTCAGATGCTCCTGGTACGTCTTCGCAAATAAATGCTCATGCGAGCCGTCCTTCTTGGTCACGTAATACAAGTAATCGGAGGCTTTCGGTGATAATGCGGCTTCGATCGAAGCGATGCTCGGACTGCAGATTGGTCCTGGCGGGAGCCCCGGATGCAAATAAGTGTTATATGGACTGTCCACCTTCAGGTCCTTATACAGCAGCCGTTCCTTCGGCTCCTTCAAAGCGTACTGCACCGTAGCGTCGATTTCCAGCTTCATCTCCTTGTGCAGGCGGTTGTAGATGACACCCGCAACAAGCGGACGCTCCTTGTCGACGACGACCTCACGTTCGACGAGCGAAGCAACCGTCAGCATCTCGTGCAAAGTAAGGCCATGAGCCTTCAACTTCTGCTCCAGATCAGGGATCTGATCCAGCTTGCTCTGCATTTGCTCCAGCATTCGGGACAGGATCTCTTCCTGCCCGGTCCCTTTTTTAAATTCGTACGTGTCCGGGAAAAGGTACCCCTCCGCCTTATGCTTTAACGAAGTATCCGCGGGGATCTCCTTAAAGGCCGGTACGTCCGTCTGACCGCCGGTATCCGCCAGCTTTACGAACGCAACCGGATCACTCTGGCTTGCTTCTCCCACCGTCTTTGCGATCTGCTCCAGCGTATAGCCTTCCGGAATCGTAATGCGGATCATTTCCGCCTTCACCACTTCGCCGCTGTTCAGCTTGGCAATCAGCTGGTCGTAAGTTACCCCCGGCTTCGCCTCATAGGTTCCCGCCTGAAAACGGGAGCCCTGGTTTTTCCATTTCAAGTAGATTTTAAAGAACATATCGTTTTTAATGAGTCCACTTTGCTTAAGAACCCCGGCAATTTGCGAAGTTCCCATTCCCTGCTCAATGGTGAACTTGACGGCATTCTGCGAAGCCTTCACCGGCTGCATGCCGTTCCAGACGTAATAGGCCCCGCCGGCAATGATCACCAAGACGATCACCAGCACTACCAGAGCCTTTTTGGCAGCTTTCAAACCGATCCAACCCTCCATAACCAAAAAAATCCCCACAAAGCAGCGCAATGCTCCGTTTCACGCATTCCGCTGTCTTTGCGGGGACTCCGGAGTTATCAATTTTAGTACTTGATCAAACCTTGTGCCCGATTAATCTTCGCTGTCCTCAGGAAAGGTCATTTCATCGTACAGCTCGCTGATATTTTCCCATTCATCGTCATCATCTATGGTGACAAGCCCAAGAGTTCCTTCAGGCGAGGAGACCACTTTCAGGATATCGAATTCTCCGCTTTGATCTCCTGGCTTTTGGAGCACAGCATAGCTCTGACCGTTGATTTCAAACTCAGCTGTAAGATCGTAGACGGAAGTGACTCCGTCCTCATCTTCCAGTTCCACAGTTGGACCAAAGGCTTCCTTCAGCTTGGAAGTCCATACGGCCTGATCTGCAGAGAAATCATTCATGTTCATTCCCTCCATCAAGTTCGGCAACCAGCGTATTGAACGTTTCCTCGACGATTTCCCACTCTTCGTCGTCCTCGATCATATACAGCTTCAGATCGTCTCCGTCCTCCTCATAGCGGAAGGCATAGACCTCATCGGAGTCATCATCCTCGGAGTCAAGCGGAACGACCATCATATACTTGGAGTCCGAGCCGTCGACCTCGAATTTCATGATGACTTCAAACTCCTCTTCATTGCCTTCGTCATCGGGAATATAAATAATTTCCGGTTCTTCTTCTTCCATACGATTACGGTCATTAGCCATTTGTATCACCCTCACCTTTTACTCTTAGAGTCCAAATAGTTTTGCAAAATCAAGCTGGCAGCCATTTTATCCACGACCTGCCTGCGTTTCTTCCGGCTGACATCCGCTTCAAGCAGCGTCCTTTCGGCGGATACCGTCGTCAACCGCTCATCCCACAGATGAACCGGCAAGTTCAGCATGTCTCTCAGCTGATCTGCAAACGCAATGCAGATTTCGCCGCGCGGACCAATGCTGCCGTTCATGTTCTTCGGGAGGCCAACCACGATTTCTTCCACTTCCTGCTCGCGGACCAGATCCGCAATTCGCTGCATTTCCGCCCCGTCGCGGCGGCGTTCGACCACTTCAAGCCCCTGGGCGGTCCAGCCGAACATATCGCTCACGGCCACCCCGATTTTGCGGTCCCCGTAATCGAGTCCCATAATTCTCATAAAGCTCTCCTATCGGTGATTGGCTAGATAGAACCGGACCAGCTCTTCAATCAACTCATCACGCTCTTTTTTTCGAACCAGGCTTCTCGCGTTGTTCTGGCGCGGTATATAAGCGGGGTCTCCGGATATCAGGTAGCCGACGATCTGGTTGATCGGGTTATAATCCTTCTCCACCAGCGCGTCGTATACCGTCAGAAGGATATCCTTCGCGGAGGCCTCCTTCTCATCACCCTTCACGTTAAACTTGACTGTCTTATCCATGGAATCCATTTGTGACACCTCGCTTCTTCAAAAACATGTCCATGCATGTTTTGACGAATTGAATCTTTAAGGTTTCCTACTTTTTCTATCATACCATACCGGGCCGCGCCGAAGGAAATTCCACGGAAATAAAAAACAAAAATTTTACAAAGTTCCGGGTAGCCGCCGGAGTCTTTACAATGTATTGGATGCTGAAGGCAAAGATGATATGCCTAAATTCCAGATCCAACCAATTGCTCAGCCAGCTTCAAAGCGTCTTCCAGCTTGCTGGCGTCCTTGCCGCCAGCCTGGGCCATATCGGGACGTCCGCCGCCTCCGCCGCCGCAGACTGCCGCGATCTCCTTCACCAGCTTGCCTGCATGAAGCCCCGACTTCACGAGCTCCTGCGGAACGGAAACGACGAAGTTCACCTTCTCGTCCATCGCTGCGCCGAGAACCAGCACGGCATTCGGAAGTTTGCCCTTCAGTTCGTCGGCAATCGAGCGCAGGGCGTCCATACTTCCCGCATTGACGCGGACAGCGAGCAGCTCTCTTCCGTTTACCTGCTTCACCTGTTCGGTGAGCTGGCCGGCCTCGATCGTGCTCAGCTTGCTCTGAAGCGACTCGTTCTCGCGTCCCAGCTCTTTCAGTTGGCCGTGCAGCGCTTCAATCCGTCTCGGCACGTCGTGCAGATTGGATTTAAGAAGCTCTGCGGACTGCTTCAGCAGCGACAGCTGGCCTTCCAGGAATTCGTATGCCAAGCGGCCGGTTACCGCCTCGATCCGGCGTACCCCCGAGCCGATGCCGCTTTCGCTGACCAGCTTGAAGATTCCGATCTCGGACGTGTTGTTCACGTGGCATCCGCCGCACAGCTCCAAGCTGTAATCGCCGACCTGCACGACGCGGACGATGCTGCCGTACTTCTCGCCAAACAGCGCCATGGCGCCCATTGCTTTGGCTTCGTCGAGCGATTTATATTCAATTGTTACATTAGTGCCCTTCCAAATTTGTTCATTCACGCGGCGTTCGATATCCGCCAGTTCTTCCGGCGTAATGCTGCCGAAATGCGAGAAGTCGAAGCGCAGGCGCTGCGGCTCAACGAGCGATCCGGCCTGATTGACGTGGGTGCCGAGTACTTCCTTCAGCGCTTTATGAAGGAGGTGGGTCGCTGTATGGTTCTTCTCGATGTCTCTGCGTTTGTCATGATCGACCTCTGCCTTGACGGTCTCGCCGACCTTGAGCTCCCCGGCTTCCACCGTCACCTGGTGCACATGCTGTCCGTGCGGCGCCTTGAAGAGGCCTTCCACTCTGGCCGTCACCGATCCGCCGCGCAGCAGACCCTGGTCGCTGACCTGGCCGCCGCTCTCCGCATAGAACGGAGTGACGTCAAGCACCACCTGGGCGCTCTGTCCTTCCCCGGCGATGTCTACCATGGCGTCATCGACAATGATTGCCACAATTTTCGACTCGGTTACGGTGTCATTATATCCAACAAATTCACTTTTAACCGTATAATCGGACAGGACGCCGCCCTGAACCTTCATGCCGCCGCTCTCCTGACGGGCTGCACGCGCGCGGTCGCGCTGCTCCTGCATCGCTGCGTCAAAGCCTTCGCGGTCAACGGTCAGTCCGTGCTCAGCCGCATAGTCTTCCGTCAGGTCGAACGGAAAACCGTACGTATCGTACAGCTTGAACGCGTCGCTGCCGCCGATCTGCTTCGTGCCCTGCTCCAGCGCCTGCTTGCTGATTTCCTCGAGGATCGCCAGGCCGTCGGACAGCGTCTCATGGAAACGTTCTTCCTCCGTGGAGATCACCTTCTCGATGAATTCGCGTTTCTCCACTACGTTCGGGTAGTATACGCCCATAATGTCGCCGACGGTTTCCACCAGGCTGTACAGGAACGGACGGTCAAGCCCCAGCACTTTGCCGTAACGTACGGCGCGGCGCAGCAAACGGCGGATGATGTAGCCGCGTCCTTCATTTGACGGAAGCACGCCGTCGGCCACCGCAAACGTAACGGTACGCACATGGTCGGCAATGACCTTCAGCGCGACGTCGCCCTCTACGCTGGCATTGTATTTAACGCCGGCCAGCTCTGCTGTTTTTTGAATGATCGGCTGGAACAGGTCGGTGTCGAAGTTGGAGTCGACGTTTTGCAAAATGGATGCAAAGCGTTCCAGGCCCGCTCCGGTATCGATGTTCTTGTTTGGAAGCGGCGTGTAGGAGCCGTCCTTGTTGTGGTTGAACTGCGAGAAAACGAGGTTCCACACTTCCAGGAAGCGTTCGTTCTCCCCGCCCGGGTACATTTCCGGATCGGACAGGTCGCCATAGGCTTCGCCGCGGTCATAGAAAATTTCCGTACAAGGACCGCAAGGGCCTTCGCCGATGTCCCAGAAGTTATCCTCCAGCTTCACGATCCGCTCGGCCGGCAGGCCTATCTTTTCGTTCCAGAGCTTAAAGGCTTCTTCGTCCTCCGGATATACCGTGACCGACAGGCGCTCCGGATCGAATCCGATCCATTCCTTGCTGGTCAGAAATTCCCATGCCCATGTAATGGCCTCTTCCTTGAAATAGTCGCCGATGGAGAAGTTGCCGAGCATTTCAAAGAAGGTGTGGTGCCGGCGGGTCTTGCCTACATTTTCGATATCGTTGGTACGAATACACTTCTGCGAGTTCGTGAGCCGGGGATTTTCGGGACTGATGCGTCCGTCAAAATACGGCTTCAGCGGGGCCATACCCGCGTTGATCCACAGCAGGGAAGGATCGTTATGCGGCACGAGCGAAGCGCTCGGCTCGATCTGGTGTCCCTTGCTTGCGAAAAATTCAAGCCATTTGGAACGAATTTCACTTGCTTTCATAGTAAACAGCCTCCAGCTCTCTCGTAAATTGCATGCAAATGGACGGATAAACGTAAAAAACGCCCCTGATCAGATCAGGGACGAATGAATTCGCGGTACCACCCTGGTTACCGCCTGAACGACTGCCGGGCGCCATACGCCGGCTGCCAGCTTGAATGATCAGGCGATCGCCTTGTTAAGGCCGTTAACGGGGCCAGCCGGTGAATTTGTCACACTCCGAAATCAGCTTTCCGGACAGTATCGCTTGGGGGCTCTTGCAGCCGTCACGCTTACCGTGAAGGAGCCCTTCTCTGAACAAGGAGGAACTGCCGTACTTCATTTCATCGCCGTTTTGTCCATTTTTGCATAGTATTGTCTGAATTATATCTGATAGCGCGGACGCTTGTCAAACCGCTCTACGTCGTCTTCCGCTTGACGTAATAGGCAAAGAAGTGCTGGATGATGACCTTGAGCACCGCGAATAAAGGCACCGCCAGAATGAGTCCGACGATCCCTGCGATCTCCCCGCCGACCAGAAGGGCAAAAATAATGAGCATCGGGTGAAGATGCAGCTTCTTCCCCACGACCTGGGGCGATACGATATTGCTCTCCAGGAGCTGGCACAGCCAGTTCACGATGATGACCATCAGCACCATTTTCCAGGATATCGTCGAAGCCATGACCACCGCAGGCGCCGCGCCCAGGAACGGGCCCAGGTAGGGCACGATGTTGAATACCGCAACGATGCTCGCCATCAGCAGGGCATACGGCATGCCGACGATCATATATCCGATATAGGCCAGAATGCCGACGATGAGACACACCAGGAACTGCCCGCGGACATAATTCCCGAGCGCCTCATCGATCTCCTTCAGCAATCTGACGGAAGCCTTGCGCCGGGTGCGCGGCAGCAGCGATACGACCGCCCGCTCAAAAACGTCGAAGTCCTTTAATATGTAGAAAATCAAAAACGGGATGATGAAAATGTTCAGCACGATGTTAATCGTACTGCCGATATGGTCCATGAAATTGGAGATGCCTTTGGCCAACCGGTCCTCCCACTGCAGCAGCCACTGATCCACGCCCTCCTTGATTCCCACCGGAACCCCCCGATTATCCAGGTTGTTCATGATGTTCTGGGCATGCATCGTCATCTCCGGCAAATGCTCATTCAGTTCCTCCATCTGCTCGATCAGCATCGGGATCAGATTGATCAGAATCACCGCAAGGCAGGTCAGAAAGACGGCGTAAATGAGCAGCACGGCGATTCCCCTCGGCATTTTCCGCGCTGCCAGCATACATACGACCGGATTGAGCACATAGGAAATGATCATCGCCACGACAAAGGGGGCCAGGATCGCTTTCAGAAATTGATAGATATTCATGAACATCGGCCGCAGCAGCCAAACGAAATACAGAATAATCAGACCAAGCAGGACCCAAATCATCCCCCGGAACCATTTATTGGCCGTCAGTTTATCCACCTTGTCTCCTCCTTCCGGACGTGCTGTCAAGTTAGTATATGTCCCGAAATTCGAATTTAACCTATTGGCGGCCACGGGAGGAGAACTATGGGTAACGCAAAGAAACCCGGATACCTGATTCTGCCATGCAGGCAAAAACGGGTACGGGTTTCAAAGATGACGGCAATAAGACCGTGTATGGTTCTTTCCGCTGTGGGTGCTATGTAACCAATAATAGGGATTGAAGCTGCCGGGTGAATCCCCCTTGCGGGCCGTGGCAAAGTGAAGACAAACCACAATTAGCGGAAGGGGCGGCTCCATTACGCAGCATAAATCAGAAAAATATTCGTTAGGACCCGAAGGTCTGCGGAAATGTTCTGACTGGTACATGCATATTGTTTAAGAGGAAGCGTGCAGATGAGGAAAATCCTGAGGAATCTCCTCAAAGAACAAATCGTCCAGCGAGCTGAGCGTACCGTCCTCTTCTACCTGGTATACGGACATTTTCTCCCCGTTCACCGTCAGTTCGATAAAGCAGCCCCAGCAGTAAAATTGGTGGGAACCGATTTTTCCTATATCTTTGGAATTGCAGTTAGGACATCTCATATTCATTGATCACCTATCCGTTAACAGAATTAATGGCTTTTTCCAAACGCTGTTCGCTCATAGGCGGAACCATGACCGCATTCTCCCCTATGGACATTTCCGTGGTGCAAGGCAGCCATTTCCGCCCTTCAATCAAATCCGAAACAAATCCGTCGCTTATTTCGAGACCTAATATTGTATTTCCCATTTCCTGGTCAAAATAAACGTCCGTCACTTTACCGAGCATCGTACCGTCCTCAGTAAGCACTTCCAGATCCTTTAATTTATTTTTACCCAAAAGATAGGTGTATTGTATGTCGTCGGCATCCGTCTTGCGAACAGCCTGTTTATTACGAATCATCACAGCATCTTCGCCATAAGCAACGACGTCCTCCCAGGACACCGTCTTCGCTGTGTTGGAGAACAACCCTTTGCCTTCCAGCTCAAGACCTTGAATTTTCCAATCTTCGGTGATGATAATATCGTATATTTTGCCGATCTCCTTGCCTTCTTCCACATCAAATACGGCAAGTCCGATCATCTCTTGGAATTTCATGGCCAGGATCCCACCTTACCCTCTTCAAAATTGAAACGAACCCCTTCACGTTACCACCGAAGTCAGCCAATCCAATGCGGCACGCGCAGGTCGATTTGTCTCGCGAACGGTATGGAGCACTCATCCCTCCCTCTCCATCCATGGAGAATCCCTACCTTTCTTACGTAAGACGACGCAGAATGGTTTCAATTTTTTGGGCTGTGTACTCCATATCTTCAGTAGTATTACCCAAACCAAAGCTGAATCGAATCGCCGAACGCAAAACATTTTGAGGCAGCTGCATGGCCTCCAGCACATGGGACAGCTCCAGCGAGCCTGAAGTGCATGCCGAACCGCTGGCCGCGGCGATGCCCTCCATGTCGAGGTTCATCAGAAGCGTCTCCGTATCTGTCTGCGGGAAGCTGATGTTCACGATGTGGGGAAGGCATTCCTCTTGGTGGCCGTTGATTACAAAAGCGTCCCTGCCGATCTTCTGCTCCAGCGTGCTGATCAAGGCCTGGCGCAAACGAAGATCATGCTCTCTTCGCTGCTCCATCTGGCGGGAAGCAATCTCCACGGCTTTGCCGAAGCCGGCGATTCCGGCCATGTTTTCCGTTCCGGCGCGCCGCTTTTTCTCTTGGAGTCCGCCGTGAAGGCGCGGTGCGATGACCAGTCCTTTGCGGACGTACAGCGCACCTACACCTTGAGGTCCGTTGATTTTGTGCGCGGAAAAGCTCATCATGTCGACCGGAAGCTCATGGCAGTTGATGGGCAGCGCTCCAAGAGCCTGAACGGCGTCCACATGAAAAAGAATGTCTCTGCTTCGGGCGATTCTCCCGATTTCTTCAATCGGCTGAATCGTTCCTACCTCGTTGTTCGCATACATGATGCTGATCAGAATCGTATCCTCCGACAATGCCGCCTCCAGATCCTCGGGCCGAACCCGTCCGGTGTGGTCTACCGGCAGGTAAGTGACACGGAATCCTTCCTTTTCCAGCTCTTCGCAGGCGTGAAGCACAGCATGATGCTCGATGGACGACGTAATGATGTGGTTCCCCTTAGACCTGCGCATGGAAGCTGCGCCGAATAAAGCGAGGTTGTCGCTTTCCGTTCCCCCGGCGGTAAAGACGATCTCATCGGGCAGGCAGCCGAGAAACTTGGCGATCCGGTCCCTTGCCCCGCTGACGGTGCGCTTGGCCGCACGGCCGAATGCGTGAACGCTGGAGGCGTTACCGTATTGTCCGGTCATGACGCGCATCATTTCTTCCGCCACTTCCGGATGTACCGGAGTGGAGGCCGCATGGTCCAAATAGATTGATTTCATGATTACACCACCTTGGTCTTGTGTAGTATTTCGCTTATGATGTCCAGTGAAATTGTTGTATTCAAGTCAGGAATTTGGAGCCTGTTCATACAGGGTTTGGCTCGGATAGAACGGTTTCCGGGTAGTCATAATATGTCGGTAATCCAATCCCGATATGGAGGTCATGACATGAACCCGTATTCCCAATCCCAGCAAATCAACCAAATCATTCATCAGCTGACGCAGCAAACCCAACAAGCTTCTATGGCTTACCAGCAAATGCTGAAGCAGGAGCAGCAAAATGCGATGCAGCTGGAGCAGCTCGCTCAGCGTGAGCAGCAAACGTCGCAAATGATTCAATCCGCCCTTCAAGGCCACCAGCGCGCCATTCAACAGCTGCAGCAAATCTCCAGCCTGGCCCAGCAAATGGTGAGCTCCGTTTCCCAGCCGGTATCGGGATATATGGAAACGCAGCAGCCGCAAGGCTTCCAAACGGGGTTTAACAACCAGTTCCGTCAACAGTAACAACCGGAAACAGACTCGCCGAAGCGGGTCTGTTTTTAATTTGGAAAACATTTACTTACAAAACTTTGGAAGTTGACTATCCTTATAGAAGGTACACCCGGAAGGTACGCCGTTTGCAAAGCCGAATGCCACTCGCAAGGGGCGAGTGGCTGCAGCTTGTAGTCTAGATGTAGAACATATAGTTCTCGGACGTCTCTTTCTCCTGGTAGGAGATCAGGTCGGCAAGCGTCGTCGAATCCAGCACGTTGGCAATTCCGTCACGGATCCGCAGCCAAAGATTACGTTTGGCCGGATCATCCTCTTCTGTAAAATCGACCGGCGAAATCGGCCCCTCGAGCACGCGAATGACATCACCGGCTGTAATCTCGGAAGCTTCACGCGATAAGATGTAACCGCCGTAAGCGCCGCGGATGCTCTTAACGAGTCCGGCGTTCCGGAGCGGAGCGATCAGCTGCTCCAGATAGTGCTCGGAAAGTTGGTTTTTCTCGGCAATGCTCTTCAGGGATGTCGGCCCTTCGCCGTATTTGGCGGCAAGCTCCATCATGATTGTCAAGCCGTAACGGCCTTTTGTCGATATTTTCAAAGGTGGCACCTCTCTCAAGTAAAATTCATGGTATCTATATAGAATGAACTCAAAAACTTCATGTTGATGGGCTTGGATAAGCCTATTACAACAGGGGGTTCAAATTTCGAAACTTGAGTTGCATCTATCTAGCTCTTACTCATGTATCGTTATCAATGGTTTTGGTTCAGCATGTCGGTGAGTTAATCCAAGAGAATACAGCTTATGTAAGCTTTTCCATATCTGCGTATTCCGATCATTTCCCTAGCCTATGTTAACATATCCGGCTCCGTTTTGGTTTAAAAAACAATGACAAAACAAAGAAATGTTCGCGACCGGTGGACAACCTATGTGGTGTGATCTGTGGACAAATGTGTTAAAATAGAGGCTATGGGCACAATCTCATATGAAAATGGTGATGACTTTTGTCTACAGATAATCAAAATATACGTGTCGTCGTCGGAATGTCCGGCGGTGTCGACTCATCCGTCACCGCGCTGCTTCTGAAGCAGCAGGGCTACGACGTCATCGGCATTTTTATGAAAAACTGGGATGACACCGATGAATTCGGCAACTGCACCGCGGAAGACGACGCCGAGGACGTCCGCCGCGTCTGCGAGCAGATCGGCATTCCTTATTACACGGTGAACTTCGAAAAGGAATATTACGATAAAGTATTTTCCTATTTTCTCGATGAATATAAGTTGGGCCGCACACCAAATCCCGATGTCATGTGCAACCGCGAGATTAAATTCGGCGAATTTCTGACGAAAGCGCTGAATCTGGGCGCCCAATATGTAGCCACCGGCCATTATGCCCGCGTTGTCGAGCAGGACGGCGTCTATACGCTGCTGCGCGGCGTGGACAGCAACAAGGATCAGACCTACTTCCTGAACGCGCTCAATCAGCAGCAGCTGTCGAAGGCGATGTTCCCGATCGGACATCTGCCTAAGCCGGAGGTCCGCCGAATTGCGGAGGAAGCCGGGCTCTACACCGCCAAGAAAAAGGACAGCACCGGGGTATGCTTTATCGGAGAACGCAATTTCAAAGAGTTCCTGAGCCAATACCTGCCTGCCCAATCCGGCCAAATGGTCGATATCGCCACCGGCGAAGTCAAAGGCCGCCATGACGGCCTCATGTACTACACGCTCGGACAGCGCCAAGGCCTTGGCATCGGCGGTTCCGGCTCGGGCGAACCATGGTTCGTCGCCGACAAGGATTTGGAGAAGAACATTTTGTACGTCGTGCAGGGGGATCAGCATCCCAGCCTGTACTCCACCGGACTCATCGCTTCAGGCGTGAACTGGATCGCTGGACAAGGGGCCGTGCCCAAAGAGCCCTTCCAATGTACCGCCAAGTTCCGCTACCGTCAGCCCGACCAGAAGGTTACACTGGACTGGCTGCCGGACGGCAGCGTCCACGTTGCGTTTGCCGAGAAGCAAAAGGCCATTACACCCGGCCAAGCCGTCGTGTTCTACCAGGACGATGTGTGCCTGGGCGGTGGAACGATCGACAAGGTGGAAAAAGTTCAATACGAAGCTGCCATCTAAACGCAAAGCATATGTGCAAACCGCCGGCTCTTTCGAGGGCCGGCGTTTTTTTTGCATGCCGTCCTTAAAGATTCTCCCCGCCAGCATTATTATCCTGCTGTCATTGCAAAACTAATCCCCAATCGAAGGATGTTCCCAGGCACCTGCAGTCTAAGACTAATCCTTCCGAAGCTGCTGGTTATGCCGGATTTTTGCCTCGTTGCCCTGCTCCGACGCTTCATAGAATACCCGGCCGGCGATTTCCTTCGGCAGGTAGTCCTGCTTCACATAATGGCCGGGATAATTATGCGGGTACTTGTACCCTTCATGGCCCAGCTTGACGGCGCCCTTATAGTGCGTATCCCGCAAGTGAAGCGGCACTTCCGCGGATTTGATCTCGTCCATGGCGGACATCGCATTCGAAATCGCCGTATAGACCCTGTTGGATTTCGGGCTCTCCACTGCAAACAGGATCGCCTGCGCAATGTTCAGCTTCGCCTCCGGCCAGCCGTTGTTCCGGTAAGCGTCCAGCGCGCTGACGGCCTGAACCATCGCCTGTGGGTTGGCCAGTCCGATATCCTCGCTGCTGGCGGCAATCAGCCGGCGGATGAACACCATCGGGTCCATGCCCAGCTTCTCCACCGCGTAGAGGAACCAGAACAGCGCGGCATCGCTTGAGCCGCGGATGCTCTTATGAAACGCCGAAAGCACGTCATACTGGGTCGACTCGTCCGCACGCACGATCGGCCGGCGGATGGACTCCTCCGCCACTTCGAGCGTGATATGGACGGATCCGTCCGCCTCAGGAGGCGTCGTCAATGCCGCCAATTCCAGCGCATTCAGCGCGCGCCGGATATCCCCGTTCGCCATCGTCGCAATATGATCGAGAGCTTCCTCATCGACCTTCAGCTTCATAAAGCCGAGCCCTTTGTCCGGATCCTGCAGCGCCCGCTTCATCGCCAGCATGGAATGCTCCTTAGTAAGCGGATGAAGCTGGAACAACGTCGAGCGGCTCATCAAGGCGCCGTTCACATAATGGAACGGGTTCTCCGTCGTCGCTCCGATAAAAATAATCGTCCCCTTCTCCACCGCAGGCAGCAGCGCGTCCTGGCGCGAGCTGTTAAAACGGTGCACCTCGTCCAGAAAGAGGATCGTTTTCGTTCCGTACATCGATTTATTGGTCTGGGCCTGGTCAATCACCTCGCGGACATCCTTGACGGAAGCGTCTACCGCGTTCAGCCGGACGAAGTCCGCCCGCGTATGCTGCGAAATAATATGGGCGAGCGTCGTCTTGCCGCATCCCGGAGGCCCGTACAGGAGGATGGAGGATACCTGGTCGGCTTCGATCGCCCTGCGAAGCAGCTTGCCTGGACCCACGATATGCTCCTGCCCGATATATTCATCCAGCGTGGTCGGCCGCATCCGGTCGGCCAAGAGCCGTGCGCCCGGATTCGCGTCCTGCTGGAAAGAGAATAAGTCCATTCGATTCACGTCCTTGAAAGTCTAAAATGCTTGTCCCTGCGGACCAAAGCTGTTCTTCTATCATACCATACCCGGCCGGGAGAGTTCATTCCCTTCTGTTTCCGGGCGAACAGGAGGTGCGCTCATGATTTGCTCGGACGGCGGTAGGCCTTTTCGTGAAAGCGCAGGATCGACTGAAACAGCTCCTCGCCGCCGTCATGCGATTCGACGGGATGCTCGGGATCAAGGCTGAGGTACATCGCCCGGTACGTTTCAGGCACCCAAATGTACGAATGCACGTAGGCCGTCGGCGTAAAACCGGCCTTTTTCCAAAAGGCGATTCTGCCGGCGTTTTCTTCCGACGGATCGGCTTCCGCTTCGATGACGATGCCTCTGAAGCCTCTTCTGCCGGCCCATTCACGCAAATCCCGTAGGCAGGCAAGTCCGGCCCCTTGTCCCCTTAAACTTCCCCGTACCGCAATATAATCGATGACCAGCAGGTTTTCCTTGGCATCCGTTCCCGTCAGGGCCATGGCCGCTGCGGTTTGGCCTTCGCTCCAGACGTGCAGTGCACACAGTCCCCTTTCAAACATGCGCATGATGATCGCTTTCGTTTTCCGCCCATGCTCCGGAAAAGCCTCCTCATAAATCGGCTCCGCCTGCTGCCACATCGCTTCGTCCCAATGTTCCGTCACCTGATGCTGCATCGTTCGCTGTTCTCCTTTTTTGTAGAAAATGGATGGTCATGCCTTTATTATAATGGCCCTCATGACGAAAAACACCGCAGAGCCGGCCAGCCGGACTGCGGTGTACTATTAACAACGGCTCTCGGCGTTGCGGCGAGCTGCTAAGTTTCGGGCTTCCCCTCAAGCGTCGCTTGGACCAGCACGTCGATCGCCCGGTCCAAGGCTTCGGCAAAGCCCTCAGGGTCCGTCATCGCCACCGGCCGGGATTCGCGGACAGCAGCCATGGCCTGCTCCACCGTCTCGTCCCGGATTCCGGCGGCTTGCAGCAGCTCCAGCCCCTTCTCCAGCGTATCCGCGAGCCGCATCGGGCCGTAGGACTGGGGCTCACGATAGAGGGCGCGGGCGCTGGTCAGCACATAGGCCGCAAAATCCAGCATTCGCTCCCGCATGTCCCCGGCCCCGAGGTTAGTTTCCGTAGCGTTCATATGAAATCATCTCCTTCGGCGGCTTGGACGTTTTCGGACGCGGCGGCTTGTCGGCGTAGCCGAGGCTGATCAGCAGCTCGGGCTTCACTTCCTCCGGCAAACCGGTAATGGCCGCAATGGACGGTGCGTGAAACGACCGGACCGGACAGCTGGACACACCGAGCGATTGAGCGGTGAGCATGATCGCGGAAGCGGCGACCCCCAAATTAATGAACCGCAGCGTGTCGGCACTGTCTGCTCCGCCCCGTGCCAGCGCCTCCTGATGATTGCTGCAGAGGACGACCACCGCTGCCGGCTGCCCCGACAGCCCCTGCGCAAACCGCTTGATATGCCGGATCCGCACCTCGTCCTGAACGATCACAAAATGCGATTCCTGCGCATTGCTTGCCGACGGGCTGTGAAGAATGGCTTCCTCGATCGCCTCCACGATATGCGGCTCAAGCTGCTGGTCGGTAAAAGAACGAGCGCTGCGCCTTGCCTTGATGGTTTCCAGTACATCCATGGTGTTATCCCCCTCTCGCCTAACGCAAGGAAAATCCTCTCCGCATCAAAACTTCCCGTAAATGCTCTCTTAAGCTTGACGATGCCGCGATCGTCTCCGGTCGCGTGCAGCGTCTGGCCGTGTGCTCACACCAGCCATAATCCGATCCTTCCTTCTCCGGTTCGCCGGCAATCGAGACCCGGCGGCCGTCATACGATCGGCGTGATATCATTAGCTCATCGTACGCATTCAGCCCTTTGTCCAATGCGGCGGCCGAATACCGTTCTTCATGAACCGTAACGCTCCGCGGCAGACGGGGCTTCACCCCTCTGCGCACCCCTTCACGCTCCCGACCGACCGCAAGGCCGACGACGGCAAACATCCCCTCGGGAAGGCCAAGCTCAAGCGCCAGCTCCTCCGGATGGTTGCGGACAGACCCGACCGGGACGGCGCCATAACCGAGCGCTTCGGCAGCGACCAGGGCATTCTGCATCGCCAGTGCGGCATCGACGGAAGACAGCAGGAACATTTCAAGCGTGTCCGCCTTAAAGTCGTAGCCCTGCCGCTGCGTTACATATTTCAGTCGATGAATGTCCGCGCAGAAAACCAGCATCACCGGCGCTTCCTGGATAAAGCCCTGGTGGCCGGACAGTGCCGAAATTCGCGATTTCCGGTCCGCGTCCCGGACAACGATGATGCTGTAAGCCTGCAGGTTGGAGGAAGTTGGCGCGCTTCTGGCGGACGTCAGGATCGCTTCGAGCGCGGCCGGCGGCACTTCCTCCGGCGTAAAGCCCCGGACGGACTCATGGCTGGTCAGAACCTGGATCGTCCCGTTCAGATGCGTTTCGTCCGGCACGCTTCCCTCCAGCTCGAAGCGGTTTCGTATCATGTTCCGTCCCATGTCTCTCCCCCTCAAGCAATCGCATTCCGCTAGAACGCTACAGCGTTCAGCCGTTCAATTCCCCATTGTTCATAATTTGACGGCCGTCCAGATACACATCCGGCTTGCCGACGACGCAATCGATATGCACGCCTGCGGCGACGATTCCGCCGAACGTGTTGTTGCTGCCGAAGGCCACGTGGATGGTGCCGTACACCTTCTCGTCTTCCAGCACGACGCCGGTGATCCGGGCCTTCTCGTTCGTGCCGATGCCGAACTCGCCAAGCAGCCGGCCGTCCCCATCGCCGAGCATCTGCAGCAGCTTCTCTCCCTCCGGTCCCCCTTCGGCCGCGGTCAGGCGTCCCTTTTCCACGGTCAGCACGATCGGGCCCGACAGCTTGCCGATGCCGGCAATGGAGCCGTCAACGACGATTTGACCTTCGGCCGTTCCTTCGACCGGAGCGATATAGGCTTCTCCCGAAGGCAGGTTTCCGGATTGTCCCGGCTCCAGGTACATGCCCGTGCTGGGCACCCCGTCCCGCCCCTGGATGGAAAACTCCAGCGAACGGCCGTCCTTCTCGATGCGCACCGTTTGGGCGCCTGTCAGCATATCCGTCACTTTTTCTGTCAACGCTTTGACCTGCGTATAATCGGCGGCAATAGCTCCTTCCAGGAACATGTCCTCGGTGATGCCCGGCATGGTAGCCAGACGCGCTCCGGCGGCTACCGCCTGCTTGCGGGCCTGCGTATGCGTCAGCGAGTGCTTCGTAATGCACACCACGACCTGCGCTTTGGTCATTGCGGCCGCAATCGCCTCAGGCGGCTCCTCCCCCGACTTCGCACGTTCTGTCATGACAGCCAGCATCGACTCGGCTCCGAGACGCTTTCCGGCTTCATGCAGCGCTTCGGCAAGCTCCTTCCGGCTCTCATCGGTAACGACCAGAAAAGTCTCTCCGGATTTCAAGCCAAGGCAATCGGCCAACGTGTTCATACTGATTTCAACGATCTTTTCATTCATTGCGAAACAGCTTCCTTCCTTATAAAAAATAGGGTTCGACCGGCTCAAATCATTTCCGATACGATTTTAGCCATAATAGCATTCGACAGAATGACCGGCAAGCCGGAGGCTTCGGCCACGATACGGCGCGCTTCCTCGGTGTATCCCATACAGTCCAACAGAATCAGATCCGTCTGGCCCTTCAGCGCGCGTGCGGCTGCTTCGAAATTCCCTTCCTCAACAATGTACGGCGAAGCAACGGCAAACACCGGATGCAGTCCATGAAGCTCAAACTTTGAGTTCATGCTGTCCTTCTGCTCCTCCAGCGGAACGATGACGCCCAAACGTCTTGGGCCGACCATCGCTTTCACCGCCGGGGGAATGATATGATCCGGCTCGATCAAATAGGAAGATTGGGTGGCGAGTCCCGGAAATACGCCTGTGCACAGCAGCAAAATCTGCCGGATGCCCTGCTCTTCCATGTCATAAATTTTCTGCTGAAGGAGCGGCTGCATCTTGCTTCTTCCCATGACGACCGACTGCCCTGTCGTTAACCGCGAGGTGAGCGTATGGTCGCCTTCCTCCGGCTTCAGCTTTGCGTCGATTTCCTCCTTGGTCATTCCGTCCAGCACGCCGGCCTGAACGATATCCACCCGGCTTGGCAGATGCTCCTCCAGAATCGGCGTAACGTCCTTCCGCGGCGCCTGCCCGATCGTAATTACTCCCAGTTTCGTCATACCGCTGATCCTCCTTCACCATGATCGATATCGAATGAAGCTTCCCCACTACACATTGTTCGTATCCCCTGGTTACATCATGATTGAATCGTACCCAAACGGGGATCTCCCTGCTGAAAAAGGGAAGACAGCCGTATGGCCTCTTCCCTCTTCCGTGGCTGTCTCAGGCATTCCCCGCCGTCTGCAGCACCTTCATCGAACCGTACAGCTTGACGATCCGGTCATATTCATCCGGATTATAAAACGCGCAGGTTCCGTTCGTGACCTCTTTGGCGACTTCCACCGCAAAGCGGACCGCGGCGGCGATGTCGATCTCGTGGCTCGCCCCCGTGCCGCATCCCGGCACGACCGACTGGGCCGTTACGGCTACCCCGACGACCGGTGCCGAAGTGGCCACGGCAGGCTGCAGGATCGAGTTGATGTGGTACAAGTCGTTGCCGTAAGGTGTAATGTCCTGCATCGTGATCGGGAACGTCACCGGCAGCAGTCCCGTCGTCATTTCCATAATGCGCAGCAGGTCCTCGCTCACCCGCAAAATGTAACCTTCCTTGACGGTCGGCGAAATGGCGAAGCCTTTATGGTTGATGACCCGGTTGCCCTTCGTCGTGTCGATCGAGAGGACCGCGTCCATTTCCGGCAGCACCTC
The DNA here is from genome assembly GCF_025809195.1 of Paenibacillus sp. PSB04. Taxonomy (NCBI): domain Bacteria; kingdom Bacillati; phylum Bacillota; class Bacilli; order Caryophanales; family Paenibacillaceae; genus Paenibacillus; species Paenibacillus sp. PSB04. The sequence continues at coordinate 3,423,544 of NZ_CP081301.1, read as the reverse complement.
GTGGGCGTTCATCGCACCGATATCGACCGGCGAATCCATAAAATCTACCGGCTCATGCGGACGGGTCGGGGCGTCCGGACAAATATGCGTCGTCACGATGACGTCGCCTTTGAGGCGGTCTCCCTTGACCTGCATATCCGCAAGCTTAAGCGCGGAAGCAACCGCCGCTACTGCCCCGTCAGCGTCGGAGACGAGTCCGATCCGGCTTGGACGGGCGCCAATGCCGCCAAGGCGTCCAACGATGCCGAGGGTCGGAACCGAACCGCCCTTGGACTTGCCCTCGGTGCCCGGAATGACGATTTTAATAAAATCGGTGCTTCCCTTTTCGCCGGTTACTGTTTGCACTTCGACGGAAATCTCCGCATAGTCGGCGAACAGCGCTTTGACCTTCTCTCCCGTTACATAGCCATCATCCATCGCATCCAGCGAAATCATCGTTTGCTTGAGTGTCATATGACCGATACCTCCATCTTCTGTCTGTTGTGCGGGTGTTCTCTCTGTAACTTTCGAACCATCCGTAACGATTTAGAACAAATAATCCAGAACCGGCTTCTTGATAATGTCTTCCACCGGCAGCATCAGCTTCTTGTTGCGCATCGTGGTGCTGAGGAGCAGCTTCTCCTTCGGCACGACGATCACGGCGAGCTGCTGCCCCTTCTCCAAAGCGGCGGTCACGACCGGTCTGGCCGTTTTGGCGTCCAGGGTCATGATCAGGTCCGGGAATGTCGCGAAGCGTTCCCCGTCCTTTTCCAGCGTCATGTATTCATTCCAGAACGTCATTTCGAACCCGTCGATCTGCACGGTCCCGACATCGAATCCGCCGGTCGTCTCGATCTGAAAATCCGTCACCTCTCCGGCCGCCACGATCCGGCCGCCGAGCTTGGCCACAACTGCTTCGATAGCTGCTTCGCCTTTGGCGCCGAGCAGCGCCCGGCCGACTTCGATCGCCTGCGAGATGGCTCCCGGAGCGCCGTTTTGCTTCGCATAAGCTGCGGTCACCGGATTTCTCGCCACTGCGACCAGGCCGCCCGCTTCAACCGACGCCTTGCGGATCATCGACGCCGCTTTGCCAAGGGAACCGGAGACGCTGAACTCCAGATAGTTGTCACCTTTACCGCCGATGGCCGTTTGGTGGGACACGTAATCTTCAACCTCCGTCAGATTCAGGGCACCCATCGTGCCTGTCGGATGCGCTCTGCCGTTGCAGGCGAAGTCGACCAGCGGAATTCCGGTAATGACCGACTGCAGCCATCCGTTGACCGTTGTGCCAGCCCCGTTCTCGTTGGTGTGAATGGCCGAGATCGGCTTGCCGAGCAAGCCGGTCAGCATGTCCAGCGCTTTGGAGTAGTGAATGGGCTTCAGGTACTTATCCTTTGCCCCCGGTGCACCGACCAGCGATACGGTCACGAGCGTGTCGTTATCCGCGAATTCGTCGATGGTGCGCAGCTCCGGCTGCCCCAGCTCAAGCGCGAGCCGGCCGATCTGAAGGCCTTCCTCGATCCAGCCGCCACCGCCGCCGCCCAATACTGCGCCGCCATAAACGGCGCTCTCCATCATGCTTTCATCCAAAGGTATACGTGCCATTGGTGTATGCACCTACTTTCTGATTTTGAATATCGAGTTAAAGAAGCTGTACAGCGCGTCTCCTGCGATAAAACCGGCCGCCAGGATACTCATTGGCGTTTCGGCTTCCTTCCCCTTCACTTTCAGGACAACGATCCGGATCAAGAGACCCGCAAGAACCGCCCAGCAGGCGTTCGGTGTCGCAATGAGGAGGCCTGTCGCGAACATGACGCCGATCTGGCGCTTGGCGCCGCCGATGAGCTGCAGAATGGCGCCAGGAATGGCCCACAGCAGCAGCTTCATTGCCACGTCGCCCGAGGTTCCCGCTTGAATCGTCGATACGTAAACCGTATCGATCGGCGGAACGAGCTTTTGCGAGAAGTAGGAGTTATACGTCAGGGCAACAACGATAACGGCTACGCCGAAGGCGATCATGCCTGTCATGTACTGCTGCTTTCTGCCCCGCTTTTCAAATTCGGGGTCTTCCCCGTTGCCGCGCAGAATGTAGCCTGTCTTCAGGTCGTATCCCATGTCCGCAAACGCCGGGCCGGTAGCGGCACTGAATCCGGCCAAAAGGGCCAGCGCCACCGGTGGAAAGCCGATCAGCATACCGAACAAAAGCGTAATGAACGCGACGGCAAACGCCGGGAACCAGCCGGAATGCATCGCCGCGATGCCGACGATAATTTCGTGCACAAACGCGGCAAAGGCCGCAAAGAACAGGAAGCCGATCAGCATGCCGAGCGACATCTTCGTCATCAGGCCGCCGATGATGGCGATAATAAGTGCGATGATCAGGTAAGCGACAAAACCCAGTCCCAGGGAGCGTCTCGCTTCACCCTCCGTACGGGTATACTTCGAATCGTCAACTTCCCGTTCCGATTTTTTCGGCCGTTTGAAAATCAGAATCGCGGCTTGAACGAGGGCGACGATCCCTGCGCCGATCATGACGCCATGGGCGATATAGAGAGCCTCCACGTTAATGTTGAACCACGGAATGGAATACTGCCGGATCAGAAGGCCGATGCCGAACATGCTGAGCGCCCAGATGTTGCCGATAAAGGCGACGCCGAAGGCCGACATCGAAATGTGGAAATAGGAACCGATGAGTCCGAGTACCGTACCGACGCCGAGCAGTCCGGCGCGCTTGCCGCCCTTATCGCCGGCTATGATCGATTCGGCTGTCGCTACGCCCGGAGCCCATGTCCCTGACGCGGGGAACAACTTCGAGTCGAACAGCTTGTACAGCAGCGCCGCATCCACGAACATGGCCATCGCTGCGCCGATCAGCATCGGAACGATCAGCTTCGTCTCTCCCATCACGAACGGAATGCCGATCGGAATAAACAAACTGTTGGCCGCCCCGAACGTGGCCGAGGATATCGAAGTCTGCACCATATTTTGCCGGTGTACCGACTTGTATTTCTTAAAGACCGCAATCGGAATCCTCGCGATCAGCATCGCCACGAGCGCTCCGATAATAGCCGTATTCGGCGTAACACCAAGCGTGGTAACGATTTGTATCCCGACGATGGCACCCAGGATGGCGGTAACGATGTTGAGTATCAAGCCAAAGGGCTCAAAAATGCTGGGGTGCTTCTCTTTGCCGCCTGCTTGTTCTGCTTCGTGTTTTACTTCGCTCATGATAACGCCTCCAATATATATGAATTTCACTTGGCACTTTAACATTCATTTCTATAGTTCAATCTATATTGCAGGCCGCATTTGAAGGATATGTTTTATGCCACGCCACAAGCGGTGTTGCTGGGCCCGGATGCCCACTCAGAGGTTAAGGAAAAGTATCTTCTTCCCAATCCTTATGAGAAGGGAGATTCCACCGCCTCGCATCAAGGTAATACAGTACTGGCAAATTCGAGCGATCAGGAAGCGGAAATAATCTGCTTATAATAGTTGGCGGCCATCAAGCCTTCCGCTTCGACGATATCAACGACGGGAACCTGCAGCTCTTTCCGGATCACATCGGCAAAATGAATAGTAGAGAAACCGGTGCAAGCGAATACAATCGCTTTTGCTCCCTTCTCCACCAGGGACCGTGCTCCTTCCAGCGCTTTCTGCCGTCCCGCTTCCGTCATCAGATCCGTCGTATTGGTCACGCCTTCAGGCCGGGAGTATCCTACGATCAGCTCATCCAGCAGTACTTTCATGACCGGCGGAATCCCTTCGGTGATCCCCATTAATCCGACGGGCTCGCCGAGCGAGAGAGCGACCAAAGCAGCCGAGCTTCCGGCCCCGATGACGGGGATCGACACACGGCTGCGCAATTCCCGGACACCCGGATCGGCGGCGCAGCTGACAATCAGCAGGCGGCAGCCTTCCTGCTCCATCTGGATGCCAAGCTCTACGATTTTCGGAAGGGCTGCTTCCTCCGACGCATCATCGTAAATGCCCAGCGGTTGATCAGGTATGCTTCTGCTCATGACAGGGACTTCAAATTGCTCTTGAATCATGTTTCCGTGCGCTTGCAGCACTTCATTATCTTTCGCCGTAAATACACGAATTAATCCTATCAAGTCGATCACCCCTTCGTTCCTTTAAACTATTGATGTTAAAATATATTACATTAGATTTTATGCCTTTCACCCCGATGGAACAATGTACTCATCCACCAAAACTGAAAGCGACCCTTTGTGCTCATGGCACAAAGGGTCGCTTTGATCCGCTAATGATTTAATAAATAAAATGTCGTACATAAGTACAATTCGAAACGGCACCTTGGATTGTTCAAATCTAGGCCGATAATCGATTTAATCCGGTCCATCCGGTAATTTACCGAATTGCGGTGAATAAACATCCGCAACGACGTTTCGTTCAGGCTGCCGCCTGTCGCCATATAATGATATAGCGTCCTGACGTAATTTGTGCCGTGGGTCCTGTCATGTTCAGCGAGCACGCCTACCTTTTCCTCAACGAACCGGTTCAGGCGGGCAGGGTCGGTCGATTCCTGCAGCAGGTGGATCATCTCCACTTCCGTGTAGGTGAACATCCGGCGCTCCTGGTTCAGCCGGTATCCGATTGACACCGCCGTTCGGGCTTCGCCATAGCTTCGGTGTGCCTCGACCAGGGAGCCCGGACGGCCGATGCCCATCCGCACTCCTTCCCAAGAGCTCAGCTGCCCGGAAAGGGCATCGCACCATGGAAGCGTCACATCCTTGTCCACGATCCGGCGGTCCTGTCCCGCAGGCTTGGCGGAGGGCAGAAACAGCACGATCCTTCCCCCATGGATTTGGAGCTGGGACCGGACTTTCCGCGAGGCAGACTCCTTACGTATGAACGCCTGAATATTCGTGACGACCGTACTGTCCTCATTGTAAAAAGGCTCGTCCGCCTCGACGACAGCCACTTCCCACAGCCACTCGGGCGAAAGACCGAGCTGCCGGCCCCTGGAGGCCGTCACCCGCTCATCGGACACCGTGTTCAAAATCAGCTCCTCGAAAAACGTGCCCCTCAGCCGGTTTTCCGTGTCCTTGGCGATTTTGTTCCTCATCAGCTCAAGCGAGAAAACGAGCCTTGCCTGCTCAATCAGCATGAGATCCAGCTCATTCAGCTCCCGCTTCTCCACCACGAATTTACCCAGCATTTTGTTGTCGACGCTAACCTCCCACTGGTGATGCTTCCCCGAAGACCGGTAAGGGTACCCTTCCGGCGACGACGCCAGCACCTCTCCGGCCTTACCGATAATCCATATCGGCGAATCAATCAACTCCGAGACGTTGTCAGCGACGACTTGAATGCCTTTATTGTTCAATACCAGCCGGGTCAGCGCCTTATTGACCTCTTCGGCCCGCCTCAGCAGCACAGCCTGTCGGTTTAAAATTTGATCCATAACATGATATGTTATGTCAATGTAAGCCATCCCGATAGGAAGCTGAATGATCGGAATATCGTATTGGTTGCTTTTATCGATCATTTCCTGCGGGATATGGGGAATAAAGCGTTCCGGCTTAATGGCCACCCCCGCCCCGTTCACTTTGGCGAGCTGTTCGATCATTTCGACCAGCAGCGACGGGTCGTTCCGGGTCGAATAGCCTGTCGTCAGCACCATCTCGCCTTCCCGCAGCCAATTTCCGATATCGGGAACCTCCCAAATATCTATATATTGTACGATACGGTCAAGACCGCGTTCCCCGCTGATCAACTGCGCATGCTCCATCACCGGCAGCTTCAGCATCTCCCTGACCGTCAAACCTTTCGGACTCATTGCATCACCTCGCGGTTCACGGATATCTGGGTGCAGCATGTCCTTTTGCTTTCGTAACCGCTTGAATATGCCCCCTCTTCATTGTACCTTACTGCTTAGCCCCGATGCTATTGCTTTGTAACCGCAGCCAAAAGAAGGAAGGAGGCGGACTTCCGTGCATAAGAAAAACGTCTATCGACGTACTTCCAAAGAAGACAGACCGCGTTTAGCTGAAGTTTTTCTTGCGATTATAGAATGGTTCAGCTTCGCTGAAATTTATAAAATTCTATAATCTTAAGAAAAACGTCTATCGACGTACTTCCAAAGAAAACAGACCGCGTTTAGCTGAAGTTTTTCTTGCGATTATAGAATGGTTCAGCTTCGCTGAATTTTATAAATTCTATAATCTTAAGAAAAACGTCTATCGACGTACTTCCAAAGAAGACAAACCGCGTTTAGCTGAAGTTTTTCTTGCGATTATAGAATGGTTCAGCTTCGCTGAATTTTATAAATTCTATAATCTTAAACAGCAAAAAACCGTTCAGCATCCGAACGGTTTCTTTAGAAACGGCCCGCCTGCTGAGCCATTTCGAGCATATGAAAAAGAGGTTTAACGCTGCGCGCACTCTTTACTGCTGCCGCATTTTGGAGCGGAACAAACGCGAGAGCATACCTGGCCATGGACTGTTCCAACCGGCATACAGCTGTACTGTGCTTTCCACAGGTTTTTCCGTTGCACGCAGCAACCGGCTCCTTCGTCTGTGCAGATCCGCGTGCTTGTATTCCATCAATTTCTCTTGTACATAGTGGTGTTCCATCATATTTTTTCTCCTCCGATCTATATTACGCATAGATGGGGAGGTGTTCGCCTACTGGCGTGCCGACACTTTTTGTTTCGAGGCATCCTCGGCGTGTTCCGACCGTTTCTTAAAAATCACCTTACGGATGCTCTCCTGAGACAGGTGGAAAGCCTGTTTCAAGTATTCGATTGAATGACCTTGGCAATGAAGAGCAAAGATCTCCTCGTTTCTGCGTTCGATCATTTGCCGTGTCCCGCTGTTTACACCCCATCCGACGCGTTCGTTGCTTCTCTTCGGGATGTAAATCAGCTCGCCCTCAATATGTTTCTGAAGTTCCTTCAGCAAACTAGGGGGAAGCACATCCCTCCCGTTTTTGTAATTCACGATAAACGTCCTCCTTAAACTTCAACAGATGTCCAGTTCCGACGGTTGTTTCAAACCCGCTAAATGCTTGGATCATGCTGTTTTCGCCTCCTTTCGAATTATGTACCCATATATTTTAATAAAACGGTATAAGGGGAGCCGATCGGCCCCCCGATACTGCGGGGCTTCGCTTACGCGAAGACCACCTCGTATTGTGTGATCAAATTGCATCAGCCTCCTTTCGTACAGAATCGTCGGCCGTCCGACACCTTTATTAACTCATATTTTGGGAATTCCAGCAAGTGAAAGAACGGATATAAATATTCTTTACCTCTTCAATGATGATAGGATATTCCTCACCACCGCTGCTGTACCGGGCTACCGGAGGAGAATTCCCATCAGAAGGCCGCTCTCATTCCGCCAATAATCCGGCTGTCCCGGTACCTCCTGCAGCATTAAGCCCGTCAGCGCAGACAGATAGAGAAACAGCAGCCGGCGGGGGTCTCCTTCGCGAAATTCGCCTGCTTCCTGGCCTTTGACCAGAATCGGGACCAGCTGCTCAATCGTATCCTCCGGCGAATACCGCCCGATCATTTCCTTCGCCCGCTCCGGAACATCGCTCGAGGTTTGAGCCTGGTGGATCAGCAGAAAGGCATCCTTATTGTCGCCCTCCAGCATAGCCTCCGTCAGGACGCGGATTTGCTCGGCAGGGCTTCCCGGCATACGCCCCAGCTCCTTCATCGAGTGCTGCGCCTCCTCCATCGCCTCCTGCACGAGTTCGGTAAACAGCTCTTCCTTGGAGCTGAAGTAGCGGTAAGACAGCCCTTGGCTGATTCCAGCTTCGGCGGCAATCATGCTCATTTTCGTTCCGTTGATTCCGTGCCGGGCGAACACCTTCAGCGCCGCCTTCTTGATCTGTTCCCTGCGTTCGTCATGAATTTGTTCCAACTGCTGCTCGTTCAGCGGTGCCACGTCGGCGACCTCCTTTTTATCAGTCGTCATCCCTGCTTTTATTGTATCCGTCGTAAGCCCGGTCCGGCAAGGAGTCCGGTCTGCTCTTCACTCACCTGCCATAGACGGCTCGCGCCGGCTTCATCCCGCGCAGCATCGGAAGGCGTCTGCAGCTTCATGTCCGCGTAATAACCGCCGCTCTTCAGCAGAAGCTCCGGTGATTCTGCGAGCCATACGAGCGTCTGCGCCCCTTGTTCAGGCGTTCGGGAAAAAGGCTTCATGCAGGCCATCGTCAGCCGGGCCAGCCCTCCGTTATCCTGGTTGAAGTTGGTCGCCACCAGACCGGGATCAAAACAGTGAGCCGTAACTCCCGTACCTTTGAGCCGTCTGGCCAGCTCGGCGGTGAACAAAATGTTCGCCAGCTTGCTCTGGCCATAGCGGAGATTCGCGCCTCCGAGAAGCGCCTTTGGTCCGCTGTACAGGCGGTCACCGTTCATATCGGTGAAATCTATGCCTCTTTTCGCCATTTTGTGGCCGTGGGAGGAGGTCGTAATAATCCGGGCATCGCCGCTCGCTTTCAGCCGATCCAGCAGCAGGCTGGTCAGGAGAAACGGGCCCAGATGGTTCACCGCCCAGGTCATTTCCAGGCCGTCCTCGGACAGCTTCTTCTTAACAAACATCGTTCCCGCGTTGTTGATCAGGCGGTCGATCCGGGGTACGCGGTTCAATATTTCTGCCGCTGCACGGCGGATATCCTGCTGGGATGACATATCCGCAATGAAGCAGTCTATCTGTGCTTCCCCGTTTGTCATCTTACCCAGCTCTGCCGACAATTCCGCGGCTTTACTGCGGCTGCGGGCCACGATGCCCAGCTTCGCCCCTCTCAGGACCAATGCCTTTGCCGCCGCGTAACCAATGCCGCTGGTCGCTCCCGTGATCACGATATATTTGCCTTCAAGCGTCCGGCTATTGTTGAACCGTACCGTATTGTTCATATTCGATCGACCGCCTTTGCCTATTTTTTATGAATGAATCATTCATTCATTAGTCTTCAGTATATCTCCCCTCCCAGGTACTGTCAATCGTATTTTAAAGTTGGGCTGCAACGGTTATCACAAAAAAAGGACCGTCCCTTGAAAAAGGAACGGTCTTAAGTTCGATGCTATTTCCACCCGCTTGTGACGATATCCTCCTGCGGGTTGTTCAAATATTGCGGCACCGCATCCTCATGCATGATCCAGAGCTCGTGCAGCGCGCGCGTACAGCCGACGTACATCAGCTTGGCATCCCAGGCCTGATCGCCGTAATGGGCAAGATCCGCATCAGCCACGATGACGGCGTCGAATTCCAGACCTTTGGACAAATACACGGGTAGAACCGATAAACCGCCTTCATACGCCTTTTTGCCGCCGTCTATCAAATGGAGGTCGGGTATTCCAGGGGCCAGCTGCTCATGCAGCCGGGCGGCGTCGGCCAGCGTCCGCGTGAGAATGGCTACCGTCCGGTAATCGCCGCCGGCCAGCTGCTGCAGCCCTTCCTGAAGGGAGCGGACCCTCCCCGCTTCTCCCGTATGATACGGAAGAATGCGCACCGGATTGCCGCTGCGGAAAACGGGTACGGCAAGCAGATCGCTCTTCACGCCATTTTCCAGGATGCCGTTGGCGAATTCGATAATTTCCATCGTCGAGCGGTAGCTTCGCGTCAGGGCAAAGTAGGCAGTGTTCTCCGGAGCAAACAGCGAGCTCATCTCCTCCCAGCTGTGGACGCCGCGGTAGGCGTGGATCCCTTGCGACAAGTCGCCCAAAATCGTGAAGGAGTGTCCCCGCACAAACAAGTCCAGCACCGCCACCTGAAACGGGGAGAAATCCTGCGCTTCGTCGATGACGATATGGTCAAAACGCTGTTCCCCCGTAATGTCATTCAGCAGGTAGTGCATATAAAGGAGAGCCGGAAGATCCTCTTCCCGGATGACGTCCTTTTTCAAGTCGGACTGGGTAGATTTCAGCACTGCGGCAGGGATGCCGCTCAGCGCTTCCTCCGGCCAGCCGCCGGTCGTTTTGACGGCTTTGAACATCTGCTTGTACAGCAGCAGCGGCTCGTATTTCGGCCATTTGTTCGCATACGACTTTTCACGCTGCGCCGCCTTCTTCTTCCGGTCCTTGAGCGCTGCCGCCGAAGGCGACTTTTTCAGCTCCATTTCGATCCAGCGGTGGATTCTGGCCATGACCCTTTCTTTTCGCTTCGCCAGCGGGTACGGCTTATATTCCTCATTGAACCAATGCAGAATCGTCTCTCTAGCCAAGGTTGCCCCTTCCCACGGCATAAAATCGCCAGGTGGCACCGAACTCAATTCCATAGACGACAAGCAGTCACGGATCATCTGCATGAACACAATCGACCCTTTGAACCGTCCCGGCACGTTATCGGTGATTTCCGGCATGCCCCCCGGCGTCTCGAACCAATACCGCAGCGTTTCTTCGTTATCGGCCAGCGAAAGGTCAAGTCCCAGCAGCTGGAGTGCCCAGTCCGCAAACGTGCTCTGCTGAATATCCCCGACCCCGAGCTCAGGCAGCACGTCGGAGATGTAATCCAGAAACATGTGGTTCGGGGCAAAAATGATCATTTTGTCCGCCGACACCTGGTCCTTGTACTGGTACAGCAGAAAAGCCAGGCGGTGCAGCGCCACGGTTGTTTTACCGCTTCCCGCCACCCCCTGGATGATGAGCGCCGTGTTCCGCGCGGCCCGGATGATCCGGTCCTGCTCCGCCTGGATCGTCGACACGATGTCCCGCAGGCGATTGTCCTTGTTCTCGCCCAGCCGGTACACGAGAAACTCGTCGGACACGGCGGGCTGGTCGCTCTCGCGGTTGTATGTATCGGCCACCCTCTCCAAAATCTGCTTGCGGATCACCACGTTCCGCTTCAAATACACCAGCCCTTCAATGATGCCCTCAGGCGCTTCGTACGAAGCCGTTTCTTCCCCGCCCGTAAACGAATAGAACAGGCTGGCCACCGGCGCCCGCCAGTCAATGACCATCGGGTGGTCGCCGACCTCCGCTTGGTCTACGCCGATTTTTCCGATGTAGAGCGGCTTGCGCTCCCCGCTTCCTTCCTGGAAGTCCAGCCTGCCGAAATAAGGCTCCTGCAGGCTTTTAGCCAGGGCCTGGCGTTTCTCCTCCCGGCCCGCTTCCAGCACCTGTTCCGTAAAATCATGCCCGGTGTATACCGGAATGCCGCCCAGCCTCTCAAGCTGGCGGTCGATCTCAGCGATCGTCGCATTCAGCCTACTCTCTTCCTCTTGATAGGCACTTTGAAAATCGGTCTCCACTTTCAGTTACCTCCTAAAAGTATTAAGGAGCGGGTTAACCGCTCCTGCTCTTGTAAGCCAATGCTTAAGGTTTATCCATAAGCCGCGCTTAAAAAGGATATTCAGTATATCATAATCCGGAGGCATTTTACCATAGGGATTTCAGATTCCCGGGGACCGGGGAAAGGAATAAAGACGGCCTATGTCCCCCGTGCTGCGACTTTTGCGGCGTTACTGCAGCTTATGCTCGTACCTGACCTTTCCCTCCCGGTCCAGTCCTTTGATGGATTGCCATGAGAAATCCCGTCCCTCCGTTTTCCACACGAACAGGAACATGCGGTCATCCGATATGCGCTGCCGCTCCGTTCCCGACGTCGCCGTATTGCTGCCGCGGTCCTCTATCACCACATCCAGTTCCACGGTAACGATGTCGGGATCGTTGACATAACCGTAAAATTTGGCCAGCCCGCCATCCGATCCGGTGCTCTTCATATCCCAGCTGTAGGCCAGCGGTTTTTCCGGGTTTTTGGGCACACCGGCGACACCTCCGCTGGGATGCCATTTAAAATGGCTCCAGGTAACCGTATCGGCAGAAAACCACTGCTTGTAGGTGCCCAGGAACACCACCGTATCCTGATCCACCTGAACCTTCCTCACGACCTTGGACGGCCCGTAATGATAGCTTCGCTCGGAAAGCTCATGGGCGCCCTGCGCCGTAAAGCTGCCGCGATCCAATCCGGATACCCACAGCAGGATGATGAACAAAATCAGGACCGCGCACCATTCCAGCACTCCACCCAGCCTGCTGATCTTCATTGGGTGCTCTCCTCCTTCTCCAGGAGAATCGGCAGCTCACTCTGCCGGTCATACCAATCATAGCGGAGGGTCAGCTTCTTCGTCCCTGCAGGCAGAGGGTCAAAATAGATCCATCCGTTCTCTCCCCATGGCACTCCGGTGCTGCTCGCCCCGTGCTGGATCAGTTCGTTGCCTGACGCGTCCAGCAGCTTGACGGAAGCCGTCGGGAAGGACCAGCCGTCCCGCACCTTTTTGCGGAAAGCGTAGCGGATCGCGGTCCGTTTGGACGTGGTGTACAGCTCCTTTAAAGTAAATGTATCGTCATCCATGTTCAGTTTCCGGTTCACCGGATACGCCGTAACCCGGCCGTCGTTTTTCAAGTCCGCGATCATAAGCCGGTTGCCGTCTCTCCATGGGAGCCAGTCGACCAACTGGAACAGCAGCAGCGCGGCAAAAACAAAAATAAGCAGCCTTCGTATCATCATTCCCACTGTTACATTTCTCAAGGGCATGCTCCTTTATTTCATCATGGATCTCAATAGCCATTTGTATTGGCGAAGATTTTACCATAAACCGGAAAATTCGCAATCGGATTCCTGTGCAGCCATCGTCCCTCCGCTCCAGCCGCTTCTTACGCGATGTAAGATCCGGCTGCCCCATGCGTTAGTTGCCGCTGAAGATCAAAAAACAGCCAGGGCGGGTCACCGCACACTGACTGTTTTAACATTCCCCATTATTTATGAATTCAGGATCGTATATCGTATAAAGTCCGGAAATCAGACGAAAAAGCTCACAACGTTAAGCCTTGCCGTATTTCGAACGGTAGAACGCCTTGTTCTCCAGCGCCCGTACCGGCGTGGTCCATTCATCCGTCATGGACATCGTATCGATGGCGTCCTCGGCGGCTTGCAGCTTGGCATCCATCTGGTCGATGAGATGCAGGGCAAGCGCCTCCGGGATTTGCGGCTGCACCGGACTGCCCCACTCGGCCAAATTATGATGGGCCAGAATAACGTGCTGCAGCAGCACGATTTTCTCCGCGTTCAGGTCCATGCCGTGAAGCACCGCCGCCTCCGTGATCCAGCTGACCGCAAGCGGAATGTGGCCGATCAGCTTACCGGTGAAGCTGTACTCGCTGACGATGCCCAGCTCCGCCGTCAGTTCTTCCGTCTTTGCGATATCATGCAAAATAATACCCGCCACGAGCAGATCCCGATTCAAAAACGGCCGCTGCATGCACACGAACTCGGCCAGCTCCAGCATCCGCACGACATGGTAGGCCAGGCCTGCGTAAAAAGCATGATGCATGCCTTTGGCAGCCGGATAATGCATGAGCTTATCCCCAACCTTGCCGTAGCAGTGCTCGATAATTTTGCGGAGCTCGGGATCCTGAACGCTTGCCGCCGCCGCCTTGATCGTATAGACCAGGTCCGCCGGCTGCACGGGAGCTGACCGTACGAAATCGGTAATGCTGTACCCGTCTTCATCCTTGGCCGGCCGGATCTGCGTTACTTTAAATTGCAGCCGCTCCCGGTACAGCTGGACGATACCCCGCACTTTGACGAGCATCGGCGCGAAGAACGTCTCCTTGTCCGTCGAGGAGGTATCCCACAGTTTCGCCGGGATTTCCCCGCTCGTATCCGATAAGATCATATCCAAATAATCCTTGGGCGGCGTGGCGTTCGTCTGTTTGACCTGCAGCGATTTCAGCAGATAGAAGCCCGTAATTTCCTGCCCTTCGGTAAACGATTGAATAAGTGTCATCTCTTGAAATCCTCCTAAATAATTCACTGAAAAAACGGCTCAGGACAGCTGCTTAGCTGTCCCTATCCATTACCCCAAACCGGAAAGATCCACCCGCCCTTAAACGGGTCCCCTTTCAAGGGATTCCACTTCCGCGATTTATGCCTTAGAGGAACGCATGCAGCACGAAGTTCGCCACAAACAGTACGGCAATGCCGTACAGCACAGGCGAAACCTCCCGGCCTCTGCCCTGGGCCAGCTTTACCACCGGGTAAGCGATAAAGCCGAAAGCCATGCCGTCCACAATGCTGTACGTAAAAGGGATCATGACCATAATGAGAAATGCCGGAAACGCTTCGGTCAAATCCGTAAACTCCATCTCTTTAACGTTCTGGACCATCAGCCCGCCGATCACGATCAGCACTGGCGCGATGGCACTGTCCGGTATGTAGCTCAGAAGCGGAATGAAGAAAAAGGTCGCTCCGAACAGCAGGCCGGATACGAGCGCCGACAGCCCGGTTCTCCCCCCGGCGGCAATCCCGGCGGAGGTTTCTGCAGCCGCCACCACGGGACTGCTCCCGAATATTCCGGCGAAGATGTTCGATATCGACAGCGCTCGGAGGCTGCCTTTAAAATGTTCCGGCCGGCCGATCATCTGGGTTTGCGCCGCGATGAGGCCGATATTTTCGAAGACGACGATCAGAAGCAGCAGAAAGACGGCGATCCAGAACACCAGGCTGCCGATCCCTGCCGCTGACAGATGGCCGAACAGTTCCCCGTACTGGCGGAAGGTATGTCCGGATTCGAGCTGTACCGGCTTGACGGCACCGAGCAGATAAGCCAGTCCCGTTCCCAGCAGAATGCTGATGAGCAGTCCTCCCTGCACGCCCCGGATAAACAAAATCAGGGCAAGCAGCAGCGTAAAGCAGGACACGATGACGGCCGGATCGCTGAAATGCCCGATGGTGACAAAAGTCGTCTGGTGGGCGATCACGATTTGGCTTTTTTGCAGCCCGATAAACGTCAGAAACAGCCCGATCCCTACCGTAATGCCGTGCTTCAGGTTGTGCGGGATGGCCTCGCTCACGATCCGGTACAAGGACGTAAAGGAAACGATCGAAAATAATACGCCCGTGACCGCGACGACCATCAGCGCTTCCTGCCAGGACAGCTTCATGGAATGCACCAGGGTGTACGTGAAGAAGGCGTTGATGCCCATGCCCGGTACGACCACAATCGGCGACTTGCCGCCAAAGGCCATCAGGAGGCAGCCCACAACCGACGTCAGCAGTGTTCCCACCATGGCGGCCTTCAGCGGCATCCCCGCATCGTGCAAAATATTCGCGTTAACCATCACAATATATACGACGGAAAAATACGAAACAGCACCCGCAATCCATTCTTTCTTCCAGCTGTCCCCCGGCAGCAGCCCCAGGCTGCGGTGCCAAAAACTAGATTTCAACAATAGTCCTCCTGTTCGACAAACGGTGTCCAACCTATTTTATTTATACCATATTTGTAAAATAAAAGGCGCGAGCGCCGTTATACGGCCTCGCGCGCCATCACTTGCTTCAGTTATGCCCGTTATTTCGCGAGCGTCTTCCCGGTCGGCTCCGGAATGTTCGTTATACCTGAATCCCTGCTTTGGCGAGCAGGTCCTTCACGGCAACGCTCACCATGATGAGGCCGACGACAGGAGGTACGTAGGCGTTGCTGGCCGGCGGCTGCTTTGCCTTACGGATCTCCGGCGCGTTCTCCGGAACGATTTTTTCCGTCACGTCCACGCGCGGCTTGATCGGCTCTTCGGTCGAGAACACGACCTTGACGCCTTTTTTGATGCCGTCTTTGCGCAGCTTTGTGCGGATGACCCGGGCGATCGGATCCATCGTCGTCTTGGAAATATCCGCAACCTGGAATTTGGTCGGGTCCATTTTATTGGCCGCGCCCATGCTGGAAATGATCGGGATTTTACGGTTCAGGCACTCTTTGATGAGATGGATTTTGTAGGACACGGTATCCGATGCGTCCAGCACGTAATCCAGCTCATACTTAAACAGCTCCTGATAGGTTTCTTCCGTATAAAACATGTTCAATGCGATCGCATCGATGTCCGGGTTGATCAGTTTGACGCGCTCTACCATCAGATCCGCCTTCTTCTGGCCGATGGTCGTCGTCAATGCATGGATCTGGCGGTTGATATTGGTAATGTCAACCACGTCTTTATCAATCAAAATAATGCGGCCGACCCCGGTGCGGGCCAGGGCTTCCACCGCAATGGACCCCACCCCGCCGATGCCGAGGACCGCCACCGTGCTGTTTTTCATGACTTCCAGGCCTTCCGGCCCGATGGCCAGCTCCGTACGTGAAAATTGATTAAGCATATCGTCAGGTGGCCTCCCTTAACTTAAGAATGAACTTTCTTCTCTTCCCCCGGCTTTTTCACGAGCTTGATGTGAAGCTGTTCAAGCTGCCCTTGGTCGACCGGCGACGGTGCATCCATGAGCAGATCGGTCGCGCTGGCTGTTTTCGGGAAGGCGATCGTTTCGCGCAGGTTGCTGCGTCCGGAGAGCAGCATGACGAGCCGGTCCAGGCCAAATGCGATGCCGCCGTGAGGTGGCGTGCCGTATTCAAAGGCATCCAGCAGGTGGCCGAATTTGTCTTTGGCATCCTCAGGCGACAAGCCGAGGGCCGCGAACATTTTCTCCTGCATGTCGCGCTTGTAGATCCGCATGGAACCGCCGCCGACTTCGTAACCGTTCAACACGATGTCGTAAGCCTGGGCCAGAATGCTGCCCGGATCGGTTTCAAACAGATGCTGGTCTTCGTCGCGCGGACGGGTGAACGGATGGTGCAGAGCAACGTAACGTTTCTCTTCTTCATCCCACTCGAGCAGCGGGAAGTCGACCACCCAGGCAAATTTGAACTCATTTTCGTTGATCAGGCCGAGCTGTTTGCCGATTTTCAGGCGAAGCGCGCCAAGCACGTCAGCTACGACTTTTTTATTGTCAGCGGAGAAGAGCAGCAGGTCGCCTTCTTCGGCCCCGGTGCGCTCTCTCAGCGCTTCGATCTCTTCAGGCGTAAAGAACTTCACGATCGGCCCTTTGAACTCGCCTTCCTTGACTTGGATCCAGGCTAAGCCTTTGGCACCGTAACGGGCCGCGAACGGACCCAGATCGTCGATTTCCTTACGGCTCCACGTGCCGCAGCCTTTGGCGTTCAGCACTTTGACTTCTCCGCCTTTTTCGACGACGGAAGCAAACACCTTGACGCCGCTCGAAGCTACCAGGTCGCTGACTTGGATCAATTCCAGCCCAAACCGGAGGTCCGGTTTGTCAGAGCCGTATTTGTCCATCGCTTCGGCATAAGTCAGGCGTTGGAATGGCAAAGGAATGTCTACGTTAATCGTTTCTTTGAACAGGCGGGCCATCAGCTGCTCCATCATGCCCAGAAGCTCGTCCTGGTTCATAAAGGACGTTTCGATGTCCACCTGCGTGAACTCCGGCTGACGGTCGGCGCGCAGGTCTTCGTCACGGAAGCAGCGGGCGATTTGGAAATAACGCTCGATGCCGCCTACCATCAGAAGCTGTTTATACTGCTGAGGGGACTGCGGCAAAGCGAAGAACTCGCCTTCATGCACCCGGCTCGGTACGAGATAGTCGCGTGCGCCTTCCGGGGAGCTTTTTGTCAGGATCGGCGTTTCGACTTCAATAAAGCCTTCTCCGTCCAGGAAGTCACGGAAGATCTTCGATGCTTTGGAGCGGAGCAGCAGCGTTTTTTGCATTTCCGGACGGCGAAGGTCCAGGTAACGGTATTTGAGGCGAAGCGACTCGTCGACTTCCACACCGTCTTCGATGAAGAACGGAGGCGTTTTGGCGCCGTTCAGCACTTCGATCTCGGTAATCTGCACTTCGATTTGGCCGGTCGGCAGGTTCGGGTTGACCGTTTCTGCGTCGCGCTGCACAACTTTACCTGTGACGGACAGCACGTATTCGCTGCGCACTCGGTCGGCGATGGCGAGGGCTTCGCCGGAGTATGCCGGATTGAATACGATCTGCACGATGCCGCTGCGGTCGCGCAGGTCGATAAACAAGACGCCCCCGAGGTCACGGCGGGTTTGCACCCAGCCGTTTAATGTTACCGTTTCTCCAATGTTCGCGGTGGTCAGGCTACCGCATTGATGGGTCCTATGCATGTTTTGTCATTCCCCTTTTAATTGGTATATTTATTCAGCCTTATTGGCGGATTTACGTAATGCCAAATGCAGTTCGCTGAGCTTCACCGTCTGCTGCTCGCCGGTTTCCATCGACTTCAGTGCGATTTCCCCGCGCGACAGCTCGTCGTCCCCGAGAATCGCGGTATAACGCGCCTTCAGGCGGTCAGCGGACTTCATCTGCGCTTTCATCTTGCGGCCCAGGTAGTCACGCTCTGCGGCAAAGCCTTCTTTGCGCAGCAGGTACAGCTGCTTGGTGATTTCGCGGTCGGCTGCTTCGCCTAGGGCCACCAGGTACACGTCCAGCGGCTTCACCGCTTGAAGATCGATCTCCTGCTTGTCGAGGATCAGCAGGATTCGCTCGAGGCCAATGCCGAATCCGATGCCCGGCTGGTCCGGACCGCCGATTTCGCCGACGAGGCCGTTATAGCGCCCGCCGCCGCCGATCGTATCGATCGCGCCGATGCCCTGCGCCTTGTATTCGAAGGCGGTGTGGGTGTAATAGTCCAGGCCGCGCACCAGTCGGTGGTTGACCTTGAAGTCGACCTCCATCGCGGTGAGGTATGCTTTCACCTGCTCGAAGTGCGTGGTGCACTCCTCGTCCAGACTGTCCAGAATCGATGGCGCATCGACGAATTTGTCCTGGTCGATCTTGCAGTCCAGCACCCGCATCGGGTTGCGCTCCATCCGCGACTGGCAGTCCTTGCACAGCGTGTCTTTCATCGGCGTCAGAAACGCGAGCAGCTTCTCCCGGTACGCCGCCCGGCTGGCGGGATTGCCCACGGAGTTGATTTCCACGGTCACTCCCTGCAGGCCGAGGTCTTTGCAGAACTGGTATCCGAGCGAGACGACTTCCGCATCGATGGCCGGATCCACTGCACCGAACGCCTCGATCCCAAACTGGTGGAACTGACGGTAACGTCCCGCCTGAGGACGCTCGTAGCGGAACATCGGGCCAATGTAGTAAAGCTTGGTGACATCGGGTTCACCGTACAGCTTGTTTTCGACGTAGGAGCGGACCACGCCGGCAGTGCCTTCCGGGCGCAGCGTCATGCTGCGGTCGCCCTTGTCCTTGAACGTGTACATCTCTTTTTCGACGATATCCGTCGTTTCGCCAACGCCGCGTTCAAACAGTTCGGTCTGCTCAAACATCGGCGTGCGGATTTCGCGGTAATTGAACCGCCGGCACAAATCTCTGGCTTTTTCTTCGACAAACTGCCATTTCTCCACCGTGCCCGGCAGCAAATCCTGCGTGCCCGTCGGTTTTTGGTAAGCCATAGCAACCCCTCTTTTCATAGATCATTTGTGGCTAGACAAAAAAATCCCTCACCCCTGCGCTTGAACAAGCCAACAGGGACGAGAGATCGTTATTCATTGATTCCCGTGGTACCACCCACATTCCGGATACTTATGTATCCGCTCCAAACGATTAACGCCCGTTCAGCGCAGCACGTCTACTCATGATCTGGAACAGCGCACATCCTGCGCCGCAAGCCACTTTCGCCGCCTGTTCTCGGGGAAGTCATTCATCCGGTCATCCATAGAATCCTCTCAGCCTAAGGGATTCCTCTCTGCATGGTGGGGCACGGACTACTTGGTCCCGTCATCAAATCGATTTTAGATTATTTTTAGATTGTAATGAACCGCTGCACTAAAGTCAAGAGTCTCTGTCACAAATTGGATGCAGCTGTCAATTTACAGACATTTCAGCAAAGAAAAAACCTACAATCCATATTGTAGGTTCAATAAGGTAATATATTAAAAAAGGGGGTCATGCTGTTATTATAGACAGCCAATATTAAGGAAATATGAAACTAATATTACAGTTATATTACATAAAAGAAAGCGCTTTATCCAGCGCTTTCTTTGCATCGGTTTGTGAGGAAATCAGTCGAAAATTTCCACATAACCGCCGCTTGCCCGCAGTTTATTGACAACGTCCTGATAAGAATCGTCAGGCACTTTGGCAGCAAGGACGTACTCCAGGTCCCGGTAGTCCTCATCGTCCGGCGACACGTCCACCGCTCCCGAGAGCAGGTCGCCTCCCTCGTCCGCACGGCGTTCGCGGTCCTCCTCGGACAGCTCGTCCGGATCCCGGTCGTCCACCACAGGGATGCCTGCGGCCGGGTAAGCGGTAGGCACGCCTACCGCACCTGACGTTCCTGCAGCATTGGAGCTGCCGCTAAAATTGACGGGGGCGATTGGAAGCAGGATGCGGCGGTCACTGCCGATGCCCTCTCCAAGCCGGCTTACCTCCAGGTGCTCCGTTTGGAAGCCAATCAGCTTCGTTTTTGCGCTTTCCGCGTCATCCTCGGTTTTGAAGTACGCTTGAATTTGCTTCGTCATGATACATTACCTCCATCTCTATTTAAAATCATGAATCACAAAACGAAAGCTTCCAAGGCACTCCCGGAGCCTTACAGCACGTTCAGCAGTTCCCGGACAAAGGCCGGTTCGTCTTTGGGAGTCCGTGAAGTGATGAAGTTGCCGTCCAGGACGACTTCCTCATCCTTAAATTCCGCGCCGGCGTTCACCATGTCATCCTGAAGCGGCGGGTACGAGGTGATCGTTCTGCCTTTCAGCAGACCGGCGCTGATTAAAATTTGCGGGCCGTGGCAAATCGCGGCGATCGGCTTGCCGGCGCTGTTGATCTCCTTCACGAAGTTCAGCACATCCTTGTTCAGCCGCAGGTTCTCCGGAGAAGAGCCTCCCGGAATGACGACGGCATCATAATCGGCCGCCTTCGCGTCCGCGATAGCTTTATCCGCCGTATACGAGGCTTCACCGTTTTTACCGGTCAGCTTCTCACCCTGCTGGAGGCCGATAATATCCGTGTCATGGCCCGCTTTGTTGACTTCATCATATGGGACTTTCATTTCCGAATCTTCAAATGCGTTCGCTAGTAAAAATGCAACCTTGCTCATGGAATATCGTTCTCCTTTCATGGATAAGTGGTCCACGCCTTGTTATTACCCGAATCGCGCACGTTTATAACATGCTCGCGGATCCAATCGTGAGGAAAGAAAGGAGAAGAGGCGGAATTTCGGATTGCGAGCCAGGCAAGTCAAAATGGGGGGGATGATTTTCGTAATAAACCTGGGGCGGATCATCTCAAATAACTGAAAAAGCTCTTCTTCACAGAAAAGAACCCTCTTTCGCAACAAAAGAGGGTTCTGCTCGGTTCTATTTACTTGAAACAATCATGGGCCGACTACCGGATGGTCTGCTGCCGGCCAATTCCCTTCGTGTACAAGGTCCATAAGGGAAAAGGGATTTCCCGTACAGCCTGCATCGTCTTGGCGGCCTCGTGCAGCGAGGCGACCGGCGCAAGCGGCAGCGACTGCAGCGTCTGGGTCTGAACGGATTGGCGCATATTGGATGAACTCCTTATGTGTATATAAATGGCGGATGCTCATCCCTATTTTGCCCGATATTTACCGTTTCTATGCCCCTTTGCTGTCGATAATCAGCGTGACCGGCCCCCAGTTGGTAAAGGTGACGTCCATCATCGCCCCGAACCGGCCGGTGGCGACCTCAAGCCCTTTGTCTCTGAGCTCGCGGTTGAATTGTTCGTACAGCCCCTCCGCGATATCCGGTTTGGCCGCGGCCATGAAGTTCGGACGTTTGCCTTTGCGGCAGTCGCCGTACAGGGTGAACTGCGACACGGACAGTATGCCCCCGCCAACTTCCATGACGCTGTAGTTCATTTTCCCCTCATCATCTTCAAAAATGCGCAGCCCGGCAACCTTATCAGCCAAATATTTCGCGTCTTTCTCCGTATCCTCATGGGTCACGCCGACGAGCACCATCAGCCCCTGGCCGATCGCCCCCGTGACCTCCCCATCTACCGTAACCTGCGCTTCCTTACAGCGCTGTACAACCACTTTCATGCTGTCTCTCTACGCTCCTTCGCTTGTTCCGCTCCCTTGGACACCTGAGTTGTCAACGTTGCTCCGGTGGGCAGTATGCATTCCCCAGGCCCTTACTGAATATCCTTACTGAATGATCCGGTGTACGGTGTACACATCCTTCACGCGCTTGATCCGTTCCACGACCGACTGCAAATGATCGGTGTTGCGGATCAGGATCGTCATGTGGATGAGCGCCATTTTGTTTTTGTCCGAGCGCCCGGTCACCGCGGAAATGTTCGTTTTGCTCTCCGATACCGCCTGAAGCACCTCGTTCAGGAGCCCATTCCGGTCATGTCCCGTAATTTCGATATCGACGCTGTAATTCGCCTCGATCTCGGTTTCCCACTCGACTTCGATCACGCGTGCGGCTTCTTCACCGTCGCCCGACGCCGGAATGTTCGGACAGTCCGAGCGGTGCACCGATACGCCGCGGCCGCGGGTGACATAACCGACGATGTCGTCGCCGGGCACCGGATTGCAGCAGCGGGCGAACCGCACGAGCAGGTTGTCGATCCCCTTGACCCGGACGCCGTTGGTCGGGCGCGATCTCTTCTCGGCCGGCTTGATTTCCTTCTTCTCGGTCGTGAGCTCCAGCAGGCTGGCTTCCTCCTGCTCCTTGCGGAGCCGTTCCGTCAGGCGGGTACAAATCTGCGCGGCGGTGATGCCGCCAAAGCCGACGCCCGACAGCATGTCTTCGATATCGTTAAACGAAAACTTTTTCGCCACTTCCAGCAGCTTCTCGTCCGTCATCCATTCAGAGATGTCCAGGCCGCGGCCCTTCAGCTCGCGCTCGACCATTTCGCGGCCCTTCTCCACGTTCTCTTCCCGTTTTTCCTTCTTGAACCACTGCTTGATCTTGCTTCGCGCATGCGAGGATTGGGCAATCTTCAGCCAGTCGCCGCTCGGTCCGTAAGAATGCTTGGACGTCAAAATCTCAACGATATCCCCGGTTTTGAGACGGTGATCCAGCGGTACGATCCGCCCGTTCACCTTGGCACCGATAGTCCGGTTTCCGACCTCCGTATGAATCCGGTAAGCAAAATCCAGCGGCACCGAGCCGGAAGGCAGCTCAATGACTTCCCCTTTTGGCGTAAACACAAAAACAAGATCCGAGAAAAAGTCCATTTTGAGCGATTCCACAAATTCCGAAGCGTCCTTGGCTTCATGCTGCAGCTCCAGAATCTCGCGGAAAAAGGTCATTTTATTCTCAAAGTTGCCGCCGACGGCGGTTGTGCCTTCTTTATAAGCCCAGTGGGCAGCGATCCCGTACTCGGCGGTCCGGTGCATTTCCCAGGTCCGGATCTGAACCTCGGTCGGCTCACCGTTAGGCCCGACTACGGTCGTATGCAGCGACTGGTACATGTTGGCCTTCGGCATGGCGATATAGTCCTTGAACCGGCCCGGCATCGGCTTCCACAGGGTATGAATAATTCCCAAGGTGGCATAACAGTCCTTAATGTTATCCACAATAATACGGATCGCGAGCAAATCGTAGATTTCGTTGAACTGCTTGTTTTTGGTCGTCATTTTATTAAAGACGCTGTAGATATGCTTCGGTCGGCCCGACAAATCGCCCTCAATGCCCATTTCCTCCAGCTTTTCGCGGATCCGGACGATGACGTTTTCGACGAACTGCTCACGCTCAGCCTTCTTCTTGTGGATCAGGTTGGCGATGCGGTAATACTGCTGCGGATTGAGGTAACGGAGCGACAAATCCTCCATTTCGCTCTTGATCGCTGAAATACCGAGACGGTCGGCGATCGGACAAAAGATTTCGAGCGTCTCATAAGCGATCCGCCGCTGACTCTCCTCGGACTGGTATTTCAGTGTCCGCATGTTGTGCAGGCGGTCGGCCAGCTTGATGACGATGACACGAATATCCTGCGCCATCGCGATAAACATTTTACGGTAATTCTCGTTCTGCTGTTCTTCCTTGGAACGGAACTGGATTCGCTCCAGCTTGGTCAGTCCATCGACAAGCATGGCACAGGTGGCGCCAAATCGGGTACGGATATCCTCGAGCGATACGGTCGTGTCCTCGACCACGTCATGAAGAAGCGCGGCGACGATGGAGGTCGTATCCATCATCAAGTTCACGACAATATCTGCAACCGCAAGCGGATGCAGGATATAAGGCTCGCCTGATTTGCGCACCTGACCGTGATGGGCCTGTTCCGCAAATTCATAGGCTTCCCTGATGCGGTCCAAATCCGGCTCTTTTATATAGGCTCCAGCCTTTTCAAGTAATCGCTCTATGCCCATTCTAGTCGTTTCCGTTTCCCTTCTATATAAAATAGAACCCGCGTCATAATCCATCTTTGCAGGTTCTGTCATGTAATGATTTTATATAATTATGACGCTTGAACGGCGTTACGTCAACATTTCCTGCCAGGAACAGGAAGCCTGGGAACAACAAACAAGTTTTTTGGCCAAATTGCGCCCCGGGAGTGAAAAAAAAGATTGAAAAATGTCATAATTCCAGATAAATTAGATTGAATGAATTTATTGATATGGACGAAATCACGTATGGGAGTGAACGAATTGCAACGCGAAATTCAAGTCAATGAGAAGCTTCCGTTTGGACCGGGGCTGCTGCTCAGCCTGCAGCACCTCTTCGCCATGTTCGGAAGCACGGTGCTCGTGCCGAACCTGTTCGGCGTCGATCCGGGCATGATCCTGCTGATGAACGGGATCGGCACCCTGCTGTACATCCTGATCTGCCGGGCCAAGATTCCGGCGTATCTGGGCTCCAGCTTTGCTTTCATTTCTCCGGTGCTGGCCGTGCTCGGCAACAATCCGAAGGAAAATTACCCGCTGGCCCTGGGCGCCTTCATCATTACGGGTATCATCTTCGTCATCGTGGGCCTGATCGTCCAGTTCGCGGGAACGGGCTGGATCGACGTCGTGTTCCCGCCGGCCGCCATGGGCGCGATCGTCGCCACGATCGGACTGGAGCTGGTGCCGACTGCGGCAGGCATGGCCGGACTGCTTCCGAAGGCAGACGCGGCTTCCGGCGCGATGACCTATGACATGAACAGCATCATTTTATCCATGACGACGCTCGGCGTAACCGTCATCGGCGCGGTTCTGTTCCGCGGATTTCCGAAGATCATCCACATTCTGATCGGTATCGTCGTCGGATACGTCCTGTCCTTCTTTATGCCAGGCATGGTTAATAAGGACGCGATCGCCAGCGCCCACTTCCTCACGATGCCGACGGTTTCCACGCCAAGCTGGGACTGGGCCGCCATCATGACCATCATCCCGGTATCCCTGGTTGTTATCGTCGAGCACATCGGCCACCTGCTAGTAACAAGCAACATCGTCGGCAAAGACTTGTCGAAGGATCCGGGACTGAACCGCTCGCTGCTGGGCAACGGCATTTCGACCATCCTTTCCGGCTTTGTCGGCTCCACGCCGAACACGACGTACGGGGAAAATATCGGCGTCATGGCGCTGACCAAAGTATATTCGGTCTTCGTCATCGGCGGCGCGGCCGTCATCGCGATCCTGCTGTCCTTCTCGGGCACGGTCTCTTCGGTTATCGAGAACATTCCGACGCCGGTCATGGGCGGTGTATCCCTGCTGCTGTTCGGCGTCATCGCCGCTTCCGGTCTGCGGATCTTCGTCGAGCAAAAGGTCGATTTCTCCAAGCCGACCAACATGATCCTGGCGACGCTGGTTCTGGTCGTCGGCATCAGCGGCGTTCAGCTCAACATTGGCCCCGTTCAATTTAAAGGCATGGCGCTCGCCACGGTCGTGGGCATCGTGCTCAGCCTGTTCTTCAAGCTGATTGAGGTCACCGGGCTGTCCAATGAACCGGGCGGCAAAGAGCAGGAACTGGTGGAGAAAATTCCGGATTGAGTGACAAGGGATCGGAACAACAGTTGAACCGCCAACCACAAATAAAAAGCAGACGTAACGCAAGAAAGCCGGACAAGCATCCGAAAGATGCCGTCCGGCTTTTTCGTATATTTATGGCGTAAATCAGGGCATCTACATTTCCAATGTCCCTTCCGGCCAGTGAAGCTGAACCCCATATCGCTCCAGCATCGCCTGGTAATCGCATAAATGCGCTGCCGAGGCCCTTACTTCACGCGGAGGAATGCCGTGCATCACCGCATAAGCGGCTAATAGTCCCGCGGATTCGCCGATGTTCCATTCCGTCGGATGCAGCCGGTAGCAGCCATTGGCGATCTGCGTCATGCCGATATTTTTGCATGCCGGAAGCAGGTTGGTCATCCGTACCGGAATCAGCGATCCGAGCGGAATTTCATAAGGATAGTTCGGAATAAAGAAAGCCCGCTGGTTCACCGTCGTCGGATGCAGGTCCAAATAATAGCTTCCGACACCGACGCTGTCCTCATACCGCTTGATTCCATTAGCGCCGCGAAGCTCCTGACTGACATCATGCTCGGTGATCGTGTACTGCGCGCGGATCCGCCGCGACTCCCGGATATAAGGGGATTTCGCCAAGCCGTCTTCCGTGCCGAGTACATCGCCTCGCAGCCGGATGCCTGGATACCCGTATCCCCCGTCAAGCCGGGGAGCTTCGGTCTGCAGCCAGTACACAAGCGACAGAGTAAGCCCGCGGGCCGCCTCCAGATGACGCTTGCGCTCCTGCTCCGATACACCGATCACAGGCCCCAGATAATAATCGTTCATCGGCCAGTTAAGCAGCGTCACCTCGCCGTCGCTCAGCGGCACGCGCCACAGGGAGGGGTCCACGATCCGCCGGTAATCCCACAGCGACATGATCCCCTGGTCGTTCGGAAACATCGTAAACCGCCGCAATTTGGACGTATCCTCGGCTTCGTTCGCATACCAGCTTAAGATCGGATACGTGGAAAATGAGGGCTTGTATTCATGCCAAAAGTCATAGTTGTCCGGCTTCGGGATCGTAAAGTTTCCGTCTGGGATGTATTCCACAGCCGCCACATGGGTGATGGACTGCATATCAAGCGGATCGGCCTGCTCCAGCGCGTGCGGTTCGTTCGTTTCGCTGCGCGCCTCAGCTCCGCTCACATATTCCGCACCGGCCAGGGGAAGAAGCTCTCCGGTTTCGGTCGCGTCCAGAAAATACGCGCCTCTCAGCTTATACCTGGTCTGCCCATCTGTCTTCTCCACCGTTACCGACGCCACCTGATCACCTGCCGTCTCGCAGTGAACAGGGCGCGTGTTAAGCAGCACCTGGATCCGGCGAGTGTTGACGTACGGGGCCAGAATATCCTCCAGCACCTGCAGGGCAACCTTCGGCTCATGCGCCACCCTACTGACCCAGGCGTTCCCCGGATTGAGCTCCGGATCGTTTAACGCCTGCTCGTTGAGCGGGTAGTTGCGTTTGTAATAATCCCTGACCCGGTTTCGGAACTCCCGGTAGGATGCCGTGCAGCCAAAGCTTTCGATCCAGCGGTGCTCATCGGGAGGAACCGCCTGCGAGGTCAGCTGCCCTCCGATCCAATCGGTCTCCTCGGTCACGACCACCTTCATCCCGGCTTTGGCCGCCGCCAGGGCGGCTGACGTTCCGCCGAGTCCTCCGCCGATGATAATGACATCAGCCACCAGCTCTTGAATCAACGTTATCCACGCTCCTTTCCTTATTAGCCAGTCATATTCAGTGGACGCCCGTCCTTCTCATGCTCTCAGCGACTGGGCCGCCTTCCGGGCCGCGTTCGAGAAGCGCCGCGTGATCTGCTGCGGTCTGGAAATGGCCCCGCCCACCACGACGGCGTGCGCGCCGAGCTTGAGCGCCTCCTCAACCTGGTAGGGTTCGTGGATCCGGCCTTCGGCAATGAGCGGAATGCTCAGCCGGGCCGCCGCTTCTTCAACCAGCTTCAGGTCGGGACCTTCGAGCTGCGGCGAATAATCCGTATATCCCGACAGCGTCGTCGATACGCAGCTGACGCCGAGGGAAGCGGCATGAACAGCTTCATCCAGCGTCGAAACATCCGCCATGCTGGCAACGCCCGCCTGCTTCATCCGCCGGATCAGATCCTCCAGCCGGGCCCCGCCGGGCCGACTACGTCCCGTCGCGTCAAAAGCAATCATGTCCGCACCAGCCTCAAGCAGCTCCTCCACCTCCTTGAGCGTAGGCGTAATATAAACGTCCGATCCCGCATACTCCCGCTTGATGATCCCGATGACCGGGATCGAAACCGCGGCCTTGATCGCCCGGACGTCGTCCGCCCCGTTGGCCCGGATCGCCGACGCTCCGCCTTCTTCGGCGGCCTTGGCCATGCGGGCCATAATGTGCGCACCGTGCAGCGGCTCATCCGGCAGCGCCTGGCAGGATGCGATCAGGCAGTATCGCAGAGATTGCAGTATTGGCTCCAGTATGTCCACCCTCTCTCATCTTTTTATGTGGCTTATCCAAGCCACTATTATCTATATATCGGCGGCTTTACATGAAAGCGCGCTTGTAATCCAACTTCGAAAGTACGGTTCCAGGGCATGAAGCAATCCGTGATCTCCACCACCCCTTGATCGCTGTTAATGCGCTGATCCAGCATTTCCCCAAGGCGTTCCTTGACCAGCCTGGACACTTCGCCGCGCTGTCCGTCCAGTTCGAACACGCTAAGCCCCAGCTGCTCAACCAGACCAGCGTTCAGCTCCATCCGGACACCCGCGCAATAGCAGACATCCTCGGCATACCGCAGCGCCAGAAAGTCAAGATGCTCCTGCGTCCTGCCATAATGCAGGTACAGCATGGATTGTGAAATGACCGTTCCCAGCGAATTAGAGCTCGTGTTCCATCCGGCATAACCCGCCAGGTTAAACAGCATTCCTTTTTGCCGCAGCAGCTTCACCAGCTTCAAATCGCCACCGTTCGCATAGCCGACGTCCGCGACTGCCGCCGGCTTGCCCTGAACCCGCATCACATAATCCCCGTATTCCACCAGTTCGATAATGTTCCGGTTGATGTCGTAACCAAAGAACGGGTGCTCCTGGGACACGGCTTCGACCATCGTTTCACCTGGCGTATTCACGAGCAGCACCAAGTCCGACTCGCTGCAGCCGGACCCGATTAAGCCGCCCGCCGCCATGATTTGATACTTCAGCGTCTCATAGAAGTAACGGTCCTCGTACAGTGGTGTGACAAAGCTGCCCTGAACCGCAGCAAGGCGCGGATAAATGAGCGGCGTGCTTCCCTTGATTTCGTTGACCATGCGAGCCAGCAGGGTGCATCCGACCTCATCGGCGCCGGGATACATGTACGCCCGCAGCTCCACGTCGAGCTCAGAGATTTGCGCTCTGACCTTCTGCTGATCCTTGGCCGTATAACCGTATGGCGCCGAATCGTCTTGAGGGAAAATCATAAAATCAATGCCGCCGTCTGCAATCACATCCAGCACGCGGCCGATCGCCTCGATGTTCACCGACCTGCGGTCCAGGTAATCCTGCAGCACATCAACGGGCAGCCGGGTATCGATCTCGGCCAGTTCCATGCTTTCTTCCGCCGTGGCCAGCCCCAGCTCCTGCCGGTGGCTGATAAAGCCTTTCCGGAAGATTTCCCGGCCCCAGTCGCCGTAGTAATCCGGCTCCTCATCGGCGATCGAATACTGCGGACAGCGCATGATCAACTGAAAAGCAAAGAGCCGCAAGTTCGGATTCCGTGCCTTCAGCCGTCGCAGCCGGTCCACCCGGTTCGCAAGCTCCCCCGGCTTCAGGTAATGCAGGCGCGACGGGATGATACCGCCGTACAGCAGCGTGTCTATGGCGACGATGGCCCCGTCGGCGTCAGCGGCCTCCTGTTCCAGCCAGGCCCACAACCTTTCGGTATCGCCCGGGCGCTTTTTGAGACCCATCATGTCCATCGGCGGCCGGACCATCTCAAACTCGGTTCCCTGCGCCAGCATATACGGGAATTCATAGTTGCAGGGACGTTCGTCTAGAGGGACGAACACCAGTTTGTGACTCTTCTCCATGTCTGCAAGCTTCCTTTCCTAGCGTAAATTAGCCCATCTTACCCCTTGATCGCGCCCGCCATGCCTTCCATGTAGTAACGCTGGGTAAACAGGAACACGATAATAATCGGCAGCACCGAGATCATCGTTCCCGCCGCGATCCATCCGAAATTGTAGGAGAATTGGCCGTTCAGGAACGTCAGCGCCGCAGCAAGCGGATACTTCTGCGGATCGTCCAGCACAACGATCGGCCACAGGAAGTTGTTCCAGAACGCCATCATTTCCAGCAGCGAAATGACCGCAATCGCCGGTTTTACCAAGGGCAGGATCAGCTGCAGCCAAATCCGGAACTCGGAGGCACCGTCCATTTTTCCCGAATCACGAACGTCCGAAGGAATCCCGAGAAAGGTCTGGCGCATCAAAAAGATGTTGAACACCGACACGGCCGAAGGCAGTACGACCCCCAGAAAGGACCCGGTTAAATGCAGAGACTGAATCGTCAGATAATGCACGATCATCGCTGTCGAAGACGGGATAATCATCGTGGCCACCAGTAAGGTAAACACGAGATCCCTTCCTTTGAAGCGAAAGGTCGCCAGCGGATACGCGGTCAGGCTGGAGAGAACCACGTTCGTCACAACCCCGAGCACCGTGATCACGACCGTATTATAGATATACTTCGGAAAGTTCATGAACTGCCAAACCTTCACGTAATTGTCGAAGTCAATGAACGTCGGCAGGATGGCCGGCGGGTTGGCGAACACGTTTTTCCCTGGCATCAAAGACACGCTGAGCAGCCAGAGAAACGGTCCCATCATAAACAGAGCCAGCGCGACCAGCAAAATATAGACGATCGTCAGCCGAACCCCTGTCTTCACTTGCTTCATCCCACGATTCGCTATCATCAGTATGGATTGACACCGCCTTTCCGGTTAAATCGGAACACGAGCACGCTGAATACGGCGATAATGACGCTGACGATGAGCCCCAGCGCCGACGCGTACCCGAAGTTGAACTGTTCCAGACCTTTTTGGAAAATATAGACGCTCGATGTCAGCGTTGATGTACCCGGTCCGCCTTTGGTCAAAATATAAACCTCGTCAAAGACGCGGATCGCCCCCATCAAAGAGATCAGGGTACAGAATAAAATGTGGGGTCTCAGCAGCGGAATCGTGATGTTCAGAATCAACCGCAGCCTGCTCGCTCCGTCCACCCGTGCCGCTTCGTACAGATCCGAAGGAATGCCCTGGAGTCCGGCCAGGTACAGCATCATGTAATAGCCCAGGCCCTTCCACATCGTAATGAACATAAGCACGAACAGTGCTGTACTGCTGGTGGCGAGCCAGGATACCTGGTCGCTGATAATTCCTACTTTAATCAAAAGAAAATTGACGACCCCGTTGTTGCTCAGGAGCCAGCTCCAGATCAGCGCCACGGCGACCATGGAGGTCACGACCGGAATATAATAAGCGGTTCGGAAGAACTTCACGCCCGGGATTTTCCCGTTGACCAGAATCGCCATCAGGATGGACAAAATCTGGATGATCGGCACGACGATCACGTACAGCAGCGAATTCCACAGCGAAATGATGAAATTGTGGTCTTTAAACGCGTTCACAAAGTTATCGACACCGACATAATGCGTTTCGGAAATAACCGAGTAGTCCGTGAAGGACAGCGGGATACCGTAAATAATAGGCCAAAATACGAATACAGCGACAACCAGAAGTCCCGGGGCCATAAAAGCCCATGCCGTGAATGACTCCGACCGCATCCATTTGTACACTCTGTGATCACCACCTAACTAGAATGTACGGGGGAACCCAGTCCCCCCGCACGCCTTCGGTCAAAGGGTCCCTTACTTCTTAAGCACCCCGTTAACTTCCTGTTCCATTGCATCCACCGTCGCTTTGACATCAGCCCCGTTCAGGAAAATTTTCTGCAGGCCGCGGGCGATGGCGGAGTTGATATCCCCTGCGTTCGGCACGCCGACCATGTAGTCGACCGCCTTATCCAAGCTGTTGGCCGAAGCGATCTTAGCTTCCGCCTCCAGAGACTTGTCGGTTTCCGTAAAGAACGGATCCTTGATCGATTCCTTGGTGGACGGCAGCGTGTTCGCCGCTTTGGAGAATGACGTCTGATTTTCGGCATTCGTTACGAAGACCGCAAACTCGACCGCTTCCTTCTGATGCTTCGACTTGGCCGGAACGACCAGGTTCATGGAGTTGGACAAGCGGACGTCGGCTTTTCCGGTCGGCAGCGGTACGGCAACCGTGTTCTTATACACGTCCGGAGCCGAAGTCTTCAGGAAGTTGATAAAGGTCGGACCGGCCAGCTCAAAGGCCACCTGCTCCCCCGAGTAATATTGGATCTGCTTCGTGAACGGAACGTCTTCTTTCATGATGACGCCGTCGGCGATGTTTTTCTGAATCGTTTCGATCATGCTGGTCATCTCAGGTGTGTTAAAGGCTGCGGCCGTTTTGTCATCATTCAGAATCGGAATACCGTTGACCGGAAGCAGCTTCGAGGCGAACTGCTGCGAATATCCGAGCTTACCGGTTTTCGCCTTCACTTGGCGCGCCCAATCGGCCAGCTCCTCCATCGTTTTCGGCGGATTCGCCGGGTCCAGGCCGGCTTCCTTCACGATTTTCGTGTTCATAAAGAGCACCTCGGTGCCTGTATACCAAGGTAGGGCATAAGCCTTGCCGTCGATAACGGTGGAGTTGAAGATGCCGTCGAAATAAGCTCCCTTCTCTTCATCCGTCAGGAACCCGTTCAAATCGAGCACGGCTCCTTTGGAGCCCATCTGGCTGGCAAATTCGGTGTTCAGGTTCACGACGTCCGGGCTGTTGCCGCTGGCGATGCTGGTCAGCAGCTTGTTGGTCACCGCGTCATAAGGATAGTCTTTCCAATCGATCGTGACGCCTGGATGACTGCTCTGGTAATCGGCAATGAGCTTATTGAAGTAGTCCGTGAATGTAGGCTGCAGCGCAATGGTCCAAAACTCCAGCTTGACCGGATCGCTGCTCTTCGTCTCGGTGGACGGCTGGGGTTCGGAGGATTGCGATGGCGGAGCATCCGCCTTATTCCCTCCCCCACAAGCGCTGAGTACGACCGACAACAGCATGACAGACAGCAAAGTCAGAACAAATCCTCTACTTCTACCTCTTCCCTGTTTCCTCATTAGCAATGGCCTCCCCTTTGATCATAAAAGATGATTCCAAGCATGTGTTTCCTGCTTTAGGCAGATT
Source organism: Paenibacillus sp. PSB04 (assembly GCF_025809195.1). Taxonomy (NCBI): domain Bacteria; kingdom Bacillati; phylum Bacillota; class Bacilli; order Caryophanales; family Paenibacillaceae; genus Paenibacillus; species Paenibacillus sp. PSB04. The sequence goes on along the minus strand of NZ_CP081301.1, from coordinate 3,390,548 downwards.
ATAGCAAACCGCATAAAAATAAAAAAGATATTTTTCATATTTATTAAAAAAAGTGGAGTTATTTTCCCAAATAGATTTATCAAGCTCCGTTTCTAATGCAGCCACTTTTCAACAAAAGCTCAATATATGGCAGCGGCAAACTCTGCCGCTCCACAGCGAACCTGCGTTCAAGCCTGATGAGACGAAATCAGCGCTGCTCCTTTATGTGCTCATAATTCCCCGGATCTTATTGTAAGTAGACTCAGACGCAACTATATACTGAGTGCACAGGGGCGCCGGCATCCTATCACAAGAACAAAAAAAGAGCCGCCTGAAAGTCATTTCGACTTCAGACAGCTCTTCGTTTATTTCCCGGGAAACGAACTCCCGGTTTTTAATCTTCGTAGGACATGAGGGAGAATACTTCCACGCCAGGCAGCTTGTCGCGTCCCTTCAAAGCTTCAAGCTCAATCATGAACGCCGCCCCAACCACGTTGCCGCCCAGTTGGTTAACCAGATTTACGGATGTGGAAATGGTTCCGCCCGTGGCAAGCAGATCGTCAGCGATCAGAACGTTTTGGCCTTTCTTGATCGCGTCGGTGTGCATGGCCAGCTTATCCTTGCCATATTCGAGATCATAACCGACTTCAATCGTTTCGTAAGGCAGCTTGCCGCTCTTGCGGATCGGCGCGAATCCGACGCCCAGCGCGTATGCAAGCGGCGCCCCGACGACGAAGCCCCGGGCTTCCGGACCGGCAATGACATCGATCTGCAGATGAGACACCATGGCCTTGATGTCATCGATGGCCTTTTTGTACATTTCCCCGTTTTGAAGCAGGGTCGTAATATCTTTAAAACTGATTCCAGCCACCGGGAAGTCCGGAATCACCCGGATATAATCTTTGTAATTCAACATAATCTCTCCTTCTAGAGTTTTACGAAGTAAAACTAACTCCGTAAGCGTTACTTGGTTTTACGAAGTAAAACTGACTTCGTAAGCGTTACTTGGTTTTACGAAGAAACGGACTCCGTAAGCATTGCTTGAGGTCACGAAATGATACGGACCCTCGTAAGCATTCATTTCGACCGATCGTCTCCGGTCACGAAGCTCCCTGCATGCGGGAAATGAACCAGCTCGTGACCTGCGGCGTACTGGCATACAGCAGATGCTGTTCCATTTCCGCCAAGTTCCCTAGCGCAAGGAAATGGCGGGATGAAGCCAAATCACGCTTGGGCGGTTTAGGAATAAAACGGATAAGGCCTTCCTGCCTGTCTATAAAAGAGAGCTCCTCGAACACATCCATCATCTTCGTCACCATGCGGATGCTGCACGATGCCTGCTGACTGAGCCTCGATAAGGCGGTTTCTTCTTGGACGGGCTCGGCTGCGATTTTTGACAACAATATATAGAGCTTCTTAAACTGATCCCTGTCCGGCACAGCGAGTCTCTCCCTCTTATGTACCTGATGAAGCAGAAATACGTTGGACAGTTTCGGAAAAGAAAACAGAACCGCATCCAGCTGCTCCGGCGTCTCCGGCGCGTTCAGCATGAACAGCGTCGTCACGTCGTCCTGGCCGGACCGCTCCTCGTTCGGATGATACGCCAAAATTCCAGCATTCTTATCATATACCCAAAGGGTGGATTCATTCAAACGGATTTTTGCCGGATCCAGAATCTCCCGTTCCAGCACCGCCGCCACCTGCGTCGGCCCCAGTCTGAAATGCGATCCGATCAGCTGGCTGACCCGGTCGATCTCCTGCCAAGGATCCTTGGATCCGCGCAGGTCGAACACCTGCGGCTGCGTAAGCTTCAGATCCTGCAGCATCAGCTGCGGTCTGCGCGAACCGTTCCATTCATTGACGCTCATTTCGCCGAGCAGATCGAGCTCCGCGCCTTCCGTCAGCACTTCGGCCAGCTCGCCTTTGCCGAACGCGACCACTTCCAGGCGGATGCCGTCCTGCTGAACGACCAGCTTGAGGTGCTTGCTGTCACGTCCCATCTTCCGGGTCTCGAGCAGCCTGCAATTTCGAAAAATAAATTTGGGCACAGGATTGGCCATACCGAAGGGCGACAGCATTTCCATCTCATCGATGACCGTCAAGGGAACGTCCGACAGCCGCCACTCTCCGTCTGATGCTGCGACGGGAATAAAATCGGATTCGGTCAGAACCCCGGCGGCATACTCGTTCAGCGCCTGTTCGAAGGCATCCAGCTGATCCCTGTGCAGGCTCATGCCCGCAGCGGACGGATGGCCGCCATAATGGTCCATCAGCGATTTGCAGGAGGTCAGCGCCTCATAGATGTCCAGCCCCGGAATGGAGCGGGCTGAACCCTTGCACATGCCGGTATCCGGATCTATACCCAATATGATGACCGGGCGGTAATACCGTTCCAAAATTTTGGAAGCGACAATGCCGACGACGCCCACATTCCAGCCCTCTCCGGCCAGCACGATCACGTCGGGCACCCGACTTCCATCGGTCTTGGCAAGCAGCTGGCTGGTCGCCTCCTGGACGATATCGTCGACCACCTGCTGCCGCTCCTTATTGAGTTCATCCAGCCCGTGGGACAATCTTAATGCCTCATCCTCGTCTTCCGTCGTCAGCAAGGCTACGGCCGATCCTGCATGATCCAGCCTCCCGCTGGCATTAATGCGCGGGGCCATGCCGAAGGCGACATTGGTCGATGTAACATTCCGCATCGTAATGCCCCCGACTTCCATGAGGGCGCGGATCCCCGGAAACGCAGAGCTGCGCATCTGCTCTAAGCCGCGGCTGACCAGGATGCGGTTCTCGCCGCTGAGCGGCATCAAGTCCGCAATGGTACCGATGGCCACAATTTCCGTCCATTCCACTGGCGGCTGGCCGAGCATCGCCTGGGTCAGCTTGTAAGCCACCCCGACCCCGGCCAGGCCTTTAAACGGGTATGGGCAGTTCGGCTGCTTCGGATTGATCAGCGCATAGGCGTCGGGCAGCACTTCCGGAGGCTCGTGGTGGTCGGTGACGATCACATCCATCCCGAGCGAGTTGGCATACGCGATCTGCTCGACGGCGCTGATGCCGGTATCAACTGTGATAATCAGGCTGACCCCCTGCTGATGCGCCCAATCCAGCGCATGGTTGTGCAGTCCGTACCCCTCATTGGAGCGGTGCGGAATATAGATATCGTAGGACGCTCCAAGATAGCGCATGAAATGAATCATGAGCGAAGTACTGGACACGCCGTCAGCGTCGTAATCCCCGTAGATTAATATATGTTCGCCGGTCTCGACCGCTTTCTGAATCCGTGGAACAGCCTCCTTCATGCCGAGCAGCAGGAACGGATCATGCAATGCGTCCAAACTTCCGTTTAAAAACAAGGCGGCTTCCTCTGCACTGTTAATTCCTCTGGCCGCCAACAGCGAACCTACCAGAGGAGAAACCGACAGCTCCTGTGCCAGCCGTCCCGCCTTCTCCGGATCCGCTTCGGAAGTCAGCCATTCATATTTTGAATCAAACAATCGTCTTCACCTTTCTTTCCCCGCCCCGTCTTCTGTTCGTATACGTCATGAGCAAGCTATTGGAGCAGTGTCGGCTGCTCATTATCCGTCAGATGATGGTTCGACTTGTACGGATAACCGGGATCATAAGGGACGACCTGGATATTTACGATGCTGACATGCAAAAAACGGTGCATCAGAAGCTTCTTGACCCGGTCGGCGATCTCGGCGCCTTCCTGGACGGTAATCCGCGGATTGACGCTGATCTTCAAATCGATCGTAATGTAATGTCCCTGCTCCGATGCTTTCAGGTCATCCACCGTAATGACGCCGTGAACCCGCTGCACCGTATCGATAAAATTAATCGCGTCCTCCTGCTCGGTCTCCTGCACCAGCTGTCCGTACACGGAGCTGACGATGAGGCGGTAGCCTCTGCGCAGCAGCAGCGCCGCGACGATTAGAGCCGAGATGGAATCCATATACTGCAGCACGGACCAATGAAAGGCGCTGCCGGTCATCGCCAAAATGACACCGATCAATACCGTGATGGACGAATACAAGCTGAAGCGGTGGTTGTCGGCGTACACCGTATGCATGCCGTCACCCTGCTTCTTGGATTGGCGGTACTGGAACTGAAAGAGCGCTTCTTTGACCGCAAGCGAGACGAGTATCGCAATCAGCGTAAACTGCCCGGGTGTCTGCACACGGCCTGAAGCCAGGTCCCGGACCGCCGCTACGGCAATTTGCAATCCGCCCATCAGCACAAGAACCGAAAACAAAATCGCCAGAATCGGCTCTGTTCTTCCGGCCCGCAGATCAGCCTGCTGCGCACTCCGGAGCTTTGATGACGTCCGCCATGGAATGCGCCGGGCCAGTGCGCCGGCTGCGTCCGATGCGGAATACAGCGCATCTCCCAGCAGTGCCTTGCTCCCTGTAAAATATCCGACCACGCCTTTGAACAAGGCAAGTAACAGTTCACCGGCAATTCCCGTCCAGGCGACGGTACCCGATGGATTTGAACGCTCTATACTCATGAAAGCCTCCCCCCGGCAATCTGAATACCGATTCTGATCTGTTGTTTGAAAAAGATATGACATTCACGACAATAAGTTTAGATAAAGTCAGATAAGTTCCAGCGGAAAAGCCGCGCCCAATCAGACGCGGCTTTCCTTCATAACATTCGCTTCACAAGGTTACGCCTTGGAAGGTTTGGCTGGCTTGGCACTGGTCTTTTGTTTGCTTTTGAATACGAGCCACAGCGGACTGGCGATAAAGATCGAAGAATACGCTCCGAACAACAGCCCGATAACCATCGCCAACGAGAACATCTTGATCGATTCCCCGCCAAACAGGAACAGGAAGAAGGCCGCAATAAACACCGTCAGCGCCGTATACAAGGAGCGCATGAGCATCTGGCTCACGCTCTTGTTCATAATAGCTTTCAAATCGTCTTTGGTCTTCTGCTTGCCGAACCGCAGATTTTCGCGGATCCGGTCGAAAATAACGATCGTATCGTTAATGGAGTAACCGATGATCGTCAATACCGCCACGATAAACGTCAGGCTGACTTCCAATCGGAAGATCGAGAAGACGGCCACGACCATGAAGGCGTCATGCAGCAGGGCCACGATGGCCGCCAGGGCGAACCGCCATTCAAACCGGATACTTACATAAATGATAATCCCGATACAGGAAATCAGAACCGAGTAAATGGCATTCCGTCCGAGCTCCTTGGCCATTTCCGTATCGACCGTGTTGATTTCGAACGATGCTGTTTTATCCAGCTCCTGGATCGCGGACTTGAGCTGTTCACTCTGGTCTTCGTTAAGCTCCTTGGTAAAACGGATGTTGACCCGCTTGTCCCCAGGAGCAACCGTTGCGCCGTCGCTGAGCTGGATCTTGTCCAGCAGCGGCTCAACTTCAGCCTTCGTCACGTTCTTCGACAGCTTGACGTCCACATTGGAGCCTGCTTGGAAATCAACGCCGTAGTTTAATCCAAAAGCGGAAAGGGTAATGATTCCCGCAATCGTCAGGACGATGGAGAAGATGAACGCATACTTGCTCATCTTCATAAAATCGTAATCTTTTTTAAAGTGCACGAATATCACTCTCCTTTACCCCGAACTGCTTCGGCTTCTTCAGCACGCCGGCTTTAACCAAGAGGTTGAGCAGGTAATGGGTGAAGTACACATTCGTGAGAATACTGAGTACGATTTCCACGATCAGTACCAGCGCAAAGCCTTTGACGGCGCCTGTACCGAAGGCAAACATAACCGCTCCGACGATAATGGTTGTAATGTTGGAATCGAGAATCGTACGGAAGGACGACTTGTTCCCTGCTTTGACCGCAGACATGACGCTCTTGCCGTTCCGCATTTCTTCCCTGATCCGTTCATTCGTAATGATGTTGGCGTCAACCGCCATCCCGATACCGAGAATAAACGCCGCGATCCCCGGCAGGGTCAGCGTAAAGTCGGCCCAGACGAAGACGAGAATGAGCAGCCAGGTGTGGGCAATCAGTCCGAAGCTGGCGATGACACCCGGCAGGCGGTACATGCCGATCATGAAGATCAGAATCAGGATGGAAGCGATGATACCCGCTTCGATCGTTTTATGCAAAGACTGCATGCCCAGCGTAGCGCCCACGCTCTGAGAGTACTTCTCCGTCAGCTTCAAAGGCAGCGCCCCGAGGTTGATCGTATCGCGGATCTGGTTCGCTTCGTCAATCGTATAATTGCCCGTAATCGATGCTTTGCCGTCCGTCAGCTCCTGCTGTACGGTCGGAGCGGATAAAAGGGTATCATCCAGGAAAATGGCAAGCTCTTTGCCAAGCAAACGTTTGGTCACGTCGGCAAATTTCTTTTTATCTTTGACTTTGATATCGATTTGCGGCTGGTTCAGCTGGTTATAACCCACCTGTGCGCCGTTTTCCACGAAATCGCTTCCGATGAGTTCGATTTTACAATAGAGATCCTTCGGATCTACCGTGCCGTCTTTCCCCGCTTCGGGAGTCTTACAACCATCCGCACTGCGGAAAGTCAGCGACGCCGGCTCCTTCATTTTCTTGCGGACCTCGGCTTCGTTCGTCACGCCTGCGATTTTCAGACGGATCCGGTTTGTGCCCTCAATGGTAACTTCAGGCTCGCTCGTTCCGAGTGCGTTGGCGCGTTTCTCCAAGCTTTCCGCCGTCCGTATGAGGGACTCTCTCGTAATCTTCTGCCCCTGCTCCAGCGGCTGGGCCTCATACAGAATCTCAAAGCCCCCTTTAAGATCGAGACCGAGTCGTACGTTGTCGAGCAGCGCAGGGCTTGTCCCAGCCATGACCGCAATCGATACGAGCACGACGATGATGAAAGTGACAATTCTTTTCATGCCGTTCCTAGTTCCCCTTTCGTTCTCAATATTCCTATTATAGCCATGCGCCAAAAGGCAGTCAATTTATCAATATTTGTCGTTTTCCGATTTTACTGTATCCCTCATCTCTTTTAACACAAACAGAAAAAAAGATCCCTTTCAATCGAAAGTGGATCCTTTATATGCGGATATGGTCATAAAATTCATAAATGTCATCACTTTCAAAGAGAGTATATCGTTGACCAGCATGTAGAGCGGCGGAATCCCTTCCTTCTCGTATTTGACGCTGACGCAGTTCCAAATATCCTTGCTGGTTACATGCTCGTAGCCGACGAGTCTGAATTCCTCCGCCTTGCTGCGGCAGAGCGATTCAATCGCTTCCTCCAGCTGCCTGTCGTTCATTTCCTCAGAGCTCACTCTACGGCCTCCTCTCGATTGCCTCTTTCCACGCACGATCTGTTATGGATGTCCTACAGTCCATTGTAGCACTGATTTGTTCTGTATTCGACCCCATCGCCTTCGATTCCTTCTTTTGTCCAAATGTTACCGGAAAGGATGAATGAGTTGGGACAGGTTCAGCATATCCATTAAACAAGGTCTGACATTACCAAAAGTGGCAGCACAGCTTCGACACGGGAAGAGGGAGTGGACAATTGAACAAGCATCCTAAAAATCCAGGCATCAAAAAGCAAACCTTTATCCAAGGCACGATGATTTTGCTTGCCGCCGGCATCGTGAACCGCATTCTCGGGTTTATACCACGCATCGCCCTGCCCCGGATCATCGGCGCCGAAGGGGTGGGGATTTATCAGCTGGGTTATCCTTTTTTCCTGGTGATTATGACGCTGATCACAGGGGGTGTCCCGCTGGCGATCGCCAAGCTGGTGTCGGAAGCGGAAACCGAAGGCAAACCGCAAAATTCAAAGTATGTCCTGCGGGTCAGCCTCGGGTTGACGGTGGGTCTCAGCGTACTGTTTATGGCTTTATGCCTGTGGCTGGCCCCTTGGATCACGACAACGATTATAACGGATTCCCGCGTGTACTACACCTTTGTCAGCATGACGCCCATGCTCGTTATCGTGGCCATCTCGTCCGTCTACCGCGGCTATTTCCAGGGAAGGCAGAACATGATTCCGTCCGCGACCTCTTCGATTATCGAGACCGTTTTTCGGATCGTGTGCACGCTGTGGTTCGCCTACCTGCTGCTGCCAAAAGGAATAGCTTATGCGGCTGCCGGAGCCATGCTTGGCGTGATGGCCGGGGAATTTTTCGGGCTGCTCGCCCTGCTGTGGCAGTACCACCGGGACGAGAACTGGCTGTCGTCCAGGCAAGCCCGGAGAGAGAAAGCAAAGCAGCACAAAAAAGCCGGCCTTGAAGACAGTTCCGGCAGCCAGGTCAGCCGCGGATTGTTTCCACGTCTGCTTGGCATCACCGTACCGGTCACCGCCGGGCGTTTGGTCGGCTCCTTTTCTTACCTGCTTGAATCGATTATTACAGCCCAGAGCCTAGCGCTCGCCGGTGTCGTCACTGCTGTAGCAACTGCCCAGTATGGCGCGCTGCAAGGCATGGTCATCCCGCTGCTGCTGCTTCCGGGCGTACTGACCTCGTCCCTCGCGGTCTCGCTTGTGCCTTCGCTGTCCGAAGCCGCCGCCCGCAAAGACAAGCTTACGATTCACAAACGGTTAAACCAGACGATCCGGCTCGCGCTCGTCACCGGCGCCCCCTTTGCCGTCATTATGTATGTCCTTGCAGAGCCGCTGTGCCTGCTGCTGTACAACAATGCGGACATCTCCAACATGCTGCGCACGATGGCGCCATTTGCGCTGTTTCTGTACGTTCAGGCACCGCTTCAGGCCACCCTGCAGGCGCTGGACCGGCCAAGCCGCGCCCTGTTCAACACCTTGATCGGAGCCGTCCTCAAGCTGTTCCTGATCTGGTACCTGTCCTCCCAGCCGGAGTACGGCATTTACGGGGCCGTTATTGCGATAATCATCAACAGCATCGTGGTCACGTTCCTGCACGGGTTCAGCGTCAGCCGGCTGCTCGCCTACCGATTCCGGATGTTCGATCTGCTGAAGCTGGCGGGAGCCATGATTATCATGACGGGCATTACCCAATACGGCTATCTCCATCTGCCACTGGGAGGAATCGTTTGGATCCGCTTTTTGGCAGCCATGTCTATAGGCATGATCGCTTTTCTGGCCGCCGTATTTGCTTTAAAGCTGGTGTCCCTGCGGGATCTGTCCCGCATGCCCTACCTTGAAAAATGGTTCAAACCTAGAAATCCAAGAAACCCCAAGACGCCTGCCGCCTGATCCGCAGCACGGAAATTTCCGTCTTATTTGCGGTCGATGTAAAGCCGGCCTTTATGGTCGATGGAGCAGAGAAACACGTCTTTAAACTCTTTGATTCCCTGCTGTCGGATCTGATTTTTCAGCCAGAAGCGATTTTTGTTCAGCCGCTCCAAATTGTCGTCCTGTACTTTTCCGTCCATGATGAGCGGGATCGGCAGTATGCCATAGGTAAATTTTCCGCTGGGAACCAAAATTTTTTTACTGCGGTTTCTCGCCGGGACCCGGGACGGATCGGCATATGGGGTTCTATAAGTCTTTTTCGGCTTGCCGGCGGTCTCCTCTGAACGTGAAATAGCTAACGCATTGCCGGCGGGGCCTTGTGGTTTGCCGTTTCGATTTGCCTTCTCCTGGGGAACGGGCATGTCGTACTTATCTCTTTTCTCATTCCGTTTGGATTTAGGAATAACCGTCAACTGCCCGGAGTTTTCCAGAATCGCAAATTCCACATCCGCCACGTTTTCGATACTTCGCCCGCGCAATTGAAGAAGCAAATCGTCCAGATTATACCGATGCTTCCTCATTTCTTCACGGTTGAGCTTGCCTCCCGATACGAGGATGGCCGGTTTTCCTTCGAATAACAGGCGGATTTTCCGGCTCTTCAAGCTGATGAAAGCAATCGTGATCTGAATCAAGACAAGCGTAGCCATCGGAAAGAGGCCGTCCGTGATCGGACGCGCCGTATCCTCCAGCACAAAAACGCCGATTTCAGCGATCATGATCGAGATGACCAGGTCAAAAATGGACAGCTTCCCGATCTCCCGCTTGCCCATGATCCGGAGGGTCAGGTAGATGACAAAGTACATCAGGACGGTTCGGAAAATAGGAATCAGTATATCGGATATCACGGCCACCTGCTCCTTTCTGCGCCATTCATCATGCCAATTAAGGATATTTTGACCTTTCGGGAGCACGGACATTCAGAAGCCGGACCGATAAATTATTGGAAAATTACTTGTACTACTGGGGCAAGCCGTCACATAAATTTACATTAAATTGTGGAACTATGAAGGGGGTTCTCTTATGCATTTGATCCGTCGCCTGTTCTCTTTTCGGATCTCCAATCCCACTTTGTCGGGACTGTATTATTCCTTTTTCTGGATGATGGTCGGGGCGCTTATTCTTTCTTTCCTGTTGTGGTCCAGCGGCATGAAAGAACAAAGCCTGTCCCGCTACATTTACGTGGTTCATGCTGTCGCCGCGGCATTTGGAGGTCTTGTATCCGGGAAGCGTTCAGGCAGACGGGGGTGGTACCAGGGCGGATTAACCGGCATTTTGTACGGTCTCATGATCATCATAATCGGATTTCTGGCCCTTGACAGCAGCCTTCGGCTTGGAGATTTGTTGTTGATCGCAGCCGTTATTGCTTCAGGAGCCATCGGGGGCATGTTCGGGGTGAATTTAAAAAACAAATCGTAACCATTAAACTCCTCGCATGTGCTACACTAAGTGCACTTAAAGCAAGAGGAGGACGTCCCCGACGTGTTGTATGACTCTATGAATTATATTTCGGCAGCAACGCTTGTTATGGCGATCGGGCTGATCTGGCTGGGCACCCTGCGCAACCCTCTGAGGGCCGGATGGCTGCTGATCCGGGAGTTTGGGACCAACCGCAAATTTTTGGGTCTATTCGCTTTGATGGCTGCGATCCTCCTGTTCAACAGGTATGAACTGCAAATCGAAGCAGCCATGCATGTGAAGCAAGACTTCACCCCGTGGGTATTCGGGATTGAGGGGCATTTCGTACAGCACCTGCAGCAGTTTTTTCACAGCCCTTACATTACGCCCGTATCGGTATTTTTTTACGTAGTGGTGTTCCAATCCTTACTGATCGCTATGCTTGGAATCTTTGCGGCCGACGGGAACAAAGCCTTTCTCATGGCTGCCTGCATAGCCGTCTTCATCAATTATGCGGTGGCTATCCCGTTTTACCTCTTCTTTCCCGTGAACGAGGTTTGGTCCTTTCCGCCATCCGGCGCGTCGTTCTACATGCTGGAGGTTTTTCCGAAATTCGAACAGGCGTACCGGCCGCTATCCGGTATTAACAACTGCTTTCCAAGCCTCCACACTTCGATTTCCATCACCATGCTGGTGCTCGGAATCCGTTCGGGGAATCCACGACTGGCCCTCATGACGCTGGTCAGCGCCGTCATCATCATTTTCAGCATCTTCTACCTCGGCATCCATTGGCTGACGGATTCGGTCGCCGGTACCCTGCTCGGTCTGCTTGCCGCTTCCGCCGGGATCTACTGGGGACGGAGGCTTGCGCACCCGAAGCAGCAACAAGTAAAGCCCATCGTATCCGATCTCTAATACAAAAAGGCTGCACCCTTGTCCTTAGACAAGCTGTGCAGCCTTTTATCATCCGTAAGTATGAACATCGGCGACAGCAGCAGAGCTCCCTCTGCCGCTATCGTTATGTGATGTGCCTGGTCTTACTGGAAATGTTGCTTATGAACGCTCTCCCCGTGTAGTACCCGGATCGTCTTAGGACGATTTCTCGGATTCGCCGGAGCTCGAGCTAACCGCGTGGCTGATGGATCCGCGATCGAAGGTCAGCTTCGTCACGTCGTTCACCCGCAGGACGACGATATCGTCCGTAATTTCCATAATCGTTCCGTGAAGGCCGCCGATCGTGACGACCTTATCCCCCTTCTTCAATGCGCTCAGCATGGAAGTCCGGGTCTTCTGTTTCTTCTGCTGCGGACGGATCAACAGGAAGTAGAAAATCGCGAACATCAGGACGAGCGGCAAAATTAAGCCGACAAGGCCGCCTCCTCCGGAGCCGCTAGCACCAGCTGCTAATTCAAAGGTTTGAGTTTGGTTGAACATATACTTTTCCCCCCTTTCAAATACATTACTGCTGTTGAAGCTTAAAACCCTTTATCATTGTCATAAAGCCCATATTGTTCAAAAAACTCATCGCGAAAATCAAGCAGCCTGTCCTCCATAATGGCCTGGCGCACCTGCTTCATCAGATTGATGAGGAAATGCAGGTTGTGGTAAGTGGTCAAACGGAGTCCGAAGGTCTCATCCGCTTTGATCAAATGCCGCAGATAGGCTCTTGAATAGTTCCGGCAAGTATAGCAGTCACATGCTGGGTCAAGCGGGCCAAAATCTCTGGCGTATTGCGCATTGCGAACGACTAGCCGTCCCTGGCTGGTCATGGTCGTTCCGTTCCGGGCGATCCGTGTCGGCAGGACGCAGTCAAACATGTCCACGCCACGGATGGAGCCTTCGATCAGCGCGTCCGGCGACCCAACGCCCATCAAATAGCGGGGCTTGTTGTCCGGAAGCAGCGGAACGGTGTAATCCAGCACTTCGTACATCAGCTGCTTGGACTCTCCTACGCTGAGTCCACCAATAGCATACCCCGGGAAATCCATGGAAGTCAAATCACGTGCGCTCTGTTTCCGCAAGTCTTCATACATGCCGCCCTGAACGATGGCAAAGAGCCCCTGATCATGCGGTCTGGCATGGCTGTTCAGGCAGCGCTCTGCCCAGCGGGTCGTGCGTTCCAAGGATTTCTTAACGTAGTCGTACTCGGCCGGATACGGCGGACATTCGTCAAAAGCCATCATGATGTCCGAACCAAGCGCGTTCTGAATTTCCATGGCCACTTCCGGTGACAGAAACAGCTTGTCTCCGTTCAAGTGAGACCGGAAATGCACACCCTCTTCGGTAATTTTGCGCATCTCGCTCAAGCTGAATACCTGAAATCCGCCGCTGTCCGTCAGAATCGGACGGTCCCAGTTCATGAAGCGGTGCAGTCCCCCGGCTTCGCGGATGATGTCATGGCCCGGGCGCAGGAACAGATGGTACGTGTTGCTCAAAATGATCTGCGCATTCATTTCCTTCAGTTCTTCCGGGCTCATTGTCTTGACCGTGGCCAGCGTTCCAACCGGCATAAAGATCGGCGTCTCGATCACGCCGTGGGGCGTATGCACACGCCCCAGCCGGGCTCCGGATTGCTTGCACGTTTTAATATGCTCATAAGTAATTGCTGCTGCCATGATTAAATACCATCCTCTTATATGCCGATCAACCGGTCTTAATAGATAAACATCGCATCGCCGAAGCTGAAGAAGCGGTATCTTTCCTTCACAGCCTCCGCATATGCGTTCAAAATATGCTCGCGTCCCGCCAGCGCGCTGACCAGCATGACCAGCGTCGATTTCGGCAGGTGGAAATTAGTGATCAGGGCGTTTACGACTTTGAACGTATACCCCGGATAGATGAAAATATCGGTCCAGCCGCTGCAGGCTTCGAGCAGGCCGCCTTCAAAGCGCGTCCCGATCGTCTCAAGCGTCCGGCAGGAGGTGGTCCCTACGGCAACGATTCTTCCTCCGCGGGCTCTGGCCTCGTTCAGGATATCCGCTGTCTCCTGGTTCACCGAGTAATACTCCGCATGCATGACATGATCCTCGACACGTTCAACCGACATCGGCCGGAACGTGCCAAGACCGACATGAAGCGTAATGAAAGCGACCGTCACGCCTTTGGCACGGATTTGATCCAGCAGCTCTTCGGTAAAATGAAGGCCGGCGGTCGGAGCCGCAGCGGAACCTTCATGCTTGGAATAGACCGTTTGGTAACGCTCCTTGTCATCCAGCTTCTCCTTGATATAAGGCGGGAGCGGCATTTGACCCAGCCGGTCGAGAATCTCCTGGAAAATCCCTTGATAGGTAAAGGTCAGCTTCCGCTCACCCATTTCCCCTTCATCCTCTATGACCGCCTGCAGCTCGTCGCCGAAACGGATCACGCTGCCCTTTTTCAGCTTTTTCCCAGGCTTCACGAGCGCTTCCCAGGTGTCCCCCTGCAAATTTTTCAGGAGAAGCACCTCGGCTTTGGCCCCCGTCTCTTCTTTCACGCCGAACAGTCTCGCCGGAATGACCCGGGTATCGTTGAGAACCAGCGTGTCGCCGGGCTGAAGCTCGTCTGCGATATCTTTGAAGGTGCGGTGGGCGATCGATCCGTCCTGCTTGTTCAATGTTAACAGGCGGGATGCCGTCCGCTCCGGCAAAGGAGTCTGTGCGATTAATTCTTCTGGCAACTCAAAATCGTATAAGTCTACATTCATCTGTTCGTCATTCCTTAACAATAGTTACATTCTGATAATAGTGTTTCAAAATGTCCTGGTACCCATACCCGGCGTCCGCCATTCCTTTGGCTCCCCACTGGGAGAGTCCGAGGCCATGGCCGTTGCCGCGGCCCACAAACAGAAACGCTTCCCCGGCTTCGATCCGGCGCGCCTTCGAATCCCCGTTCATGACGATCGTGCCTTTTCCAGCGATGGAAGAAGTCCCTGAAGCGGAAATGACCGACGTGTCGGACGTGCCGGAAACCTTCGTCGTTGTCCCGTTTGCGCTTAATACAGTATAGCTTCCTGTAGGTACAATATCAAACAATGTGCTAGGCAAACCGTTCAAGGCTGAACGGAACATATCCGGATATTTCACATCTAAAATCTGCCCGTTGGCCTTAATTTGGATCGCCCGTCCGGACGGTCCACGCTTGGTAACCTCCAGCGTGCTGATCGTGGAAGGTGCAGCCGTTGAGGTTTTGCCCTTCAGCGTTGCGACCAGCTCGGCCGAAGTATAAGGTCCCCGAACCCAGTCGTAGGTTCCCGATTCCTTCACCTGCTCCAGAACGACGGCGGTATCGCCGGGGTTCATCTGCGCGGCAGGCTCGACGTTCGATTGAATGAGCGGAAGCGGACGCACGTTGGTGTTCTTGGCCGTCACCGTGACTTTTGCAAGTCCGGCAGCCGTCGCCGTGCCCAGTTCCTTGACGTTGTCCTCTCTGACATAACCGGTAATCCCGTTGCTGAGAAGAACGTGGTACCAGGTTTTAGCCCCGTTTTGCGCGGCTACGTCTTCCTTGCTCTCGACGGTGCCGAACGCAGCTCCACCGCTGTTCCATACTTCGGTCGGGTCGGCCGATGCGCCCCCGGCATTGGAAGAGAAAACGGCCTCGACAACATTGCCGTTTTGCAGCAGCACTTCGCCCTCTGTGGCGTCTACAGCACCGATGACGCTCGGCGCTTCGGAGGCAACTCCGTTATAAACTTGGCTGAGCGTCGTATCCACGACATCCGCCACCTTGAACTTATTATTGCTGCTGCTGATCTGGAAAGCAGCATAGCTGCGCGCAGCAACGGCTTGGGCTTTGAGCGACTCCTCCGGCC
This sequence comes from Paenibacillus sp. PSB04, assembly GCF_025809195.1. Taxonomy (NCBI): domain Bacteria; kingdom Bacillati; phylum Bacillota; class Bacilli; order Caryophanales; family Paenibacillaceae; genus Paenibacillus; species Paenibacillus sp. PSB04. Next base: position 3,375,198 of record NZ_CP081301.1, on the reverse strand, counting down.
AGGACGACGGCACTTCGCCGCCGACGACCGCATAGAGGTATTGCTCAAAAGGCAGTTCGTTCACGAGCGCCAGCTGGCCGTTCACCATGCTGATCTCCATGCCGCCCCGGTATGTACGCCCCGATCTTTCCGCCACTTTAAGTTGGTCACCGCTGCTGGTAATCCAGCCTTTGGCATTGGTCCCGCTGACCACGATATGTTTCACCGCGGCGGTGCTTCCCGGGCTGCTCCCGGCATCACTGCGGATGATCAGCGCCGGCTGCGATGCATCCACCTCCGACAGCGTGGCCGCTGGAAGCTTCGCGCTTACCGCGCTGCGCACCGCCGCAAGGCCGGATACATCTGCCGCTTCGCCGACCCATACCGCATAACGGCCGCCGCCGTCTCCGCCCGGCTGAACCGCCACAAACGCATCGGCGCCGACTGCCTGGATTTGCTGGGCCGCAGCTGCCGCTTCAGCCTCCGATGCATAGGTCCCTGCCGACAAATGATTGCCGCCGGTCACGACCGGAGTCTGTCCATTCAGCTGTCCCGCGGCTGTCTTGGCTGTCCGCGCCGCGGCATCGTTAGCCGCCTGCAGGCTCGCATACATGCCGGTATACACCTGATACACCGTTCCGGCACCCGTCGATGCGGCAAAGATGACCGGCTTGTCGGCCGTCGCGTTCAATTTTTTATAGGCATCCGCCGCCGTTTTGGCATCGGAAGTGGCGAGTACTTTCACGCGGAATCCATCCACGCTGAATTTAGCCGTCTCGTTAGCCCCAAAGGACACAAGAGCCGGGGCCCCCGAGGAAGCCGATACTCCTGCAGACCATGACTGTCCCGATGACAGTGTGACGACAGGCGTCGTTGATTTATAGGTACTTCCCAAGTCGAGGAACAAGCCTACGCGGATTTGATCCATGCTCGTTCCCGCGGCTTCTGCGGTCTCAGCCGGCAAATGTAGGACTCCCGTTGCGAGCACGGCAGCCAAAATCCCCTTGCTTCCCCACTGGCCCGCTTTCGTTCTCCACCAATTTCCCACTCGTCATTCTCCTCCCGCTTCTGTCTGAAAATGTGTTCGAACCATTTCACGTCCGGCAGCCTCGTAACAATTACGCTTTACTGGTCAGTCGGCATCGGCAGACCTAAATGCTGATAGCCCGCAGCCGTCACCATTCTTCCCCGCGGCGTCCGCTGGAGAAATCCGATCTGCAGCAGGTAAGGCTCGTATACGTCTTCGATCGTCTGGCTCTCTTCGCCGATGGTGGCCGCGATCGTATCGAGGCCGACCGGACCGCCACGGAAGCTCGTGATCATCGCGTGAAGCATTTTATAATCGATCTGATCCAGTCCTTTCGGATCGACCTGCAGCATCTTCAGCGACTCCTCTGCGATGGCCGGCGTAATCATGCCGTCCCCCCGGACCTGGGCAAAATCCCGGACCCGGCGCAGCAGCCGGTTCGCGATCCGCGGCGTCCCCCTGGAGCGCAGGGCGATCTCGTCGGCCGCATCCCCGATAATTTCGATGCCGAGAATGTCGGCACCTCTGGAGACGATGTAGCTGAGCTCGTCCACCGTATAAAACTCGAGGCGGCTGACGACGCCAAAGCGGTCCCGCAGCGGTGCAGACAGCAGCCCGGCCCGTGTCGTCGCTCCGATCAAAGTGAACGGGGGCAAGTCCAGCCGCACCGACCGTGCACTGGGCCCTTTACCGATCATGATGTCCAGCGCAAAATCCTCCATCGCCGGGTAGAGCACTTCCTCGACCGTCCGGTGCAGCCGGTGGATTTCGTCAATGAACAGCACGTCCCCTTCCTGGAGATTTGTCAGCAGTGCCGCCAGGTCTCCCGGCCGCTCAATGGCCGGCCCCGACGTCGTCCGCAGGTTCACGCCCAGCTCGTTGGCAATGATATTGGCCAATGTCGTCTTCCCGAGGCCCGGAGGCCCGTACAACAGCACGTGATCCAGCGCTTCATTGCGCATTTTAGCCGCCTCAATATAAATTTTCAGGTTTTCCTTCACCTGGTTCTGTCCGATATATTCCGCAAGATAACGAGGACGCAGGCTAAGCTCTACCGCCTGGTCCTCCATCATCAGGTTTGCCGATATGATACGGTCATCCATTGCTATCGCTCCTCTTGTAACGCCCGCTTACCATAACTATCCCGCATAGAGCTGCTTGAGCGCCCGTTTCATTAAAATGTCCACCGAATCCCCAAACGCCGTGTCATCCTTGATCTTGTGCCATACCCGGTCCAGCTCGACGTCGGTATAACCGAGCGCCTTAAGGCCTTCGCGCGCTTCGGACCAAGCCGATCCGTCGCCTTCCATCGGTTCAGGAACCGCAAACAGACCTGTCGCCATAGCCGCCGTACCAAAACCGTCGAGCTTGTCCCTCAGGTCCAGAATCATGCGCTGTGCGGTCTTCTTGCCGATCCCCGGCAGCTTGGTCAGGAACGTAATGTTCTCCTGATAGATGGCCGTCACGACATGATCCGGCGAGCCCCCGCCGAGAATGCCCAAGGCTACCTTAGGGCCGATCCCCGACACATCGATCAGCTTGCGGAACAGCTGCTGCTCCTCGCGCGTTGGAAAGCCGAACAGCAGAATGGCGTCTTCCCTGACGTGGTGGTGGGTATATACGGTGACCGGACCATCCGTCTTGGCAAACACGAAAGGGTTCGGGCAAAATACCCGGTAGCCTACTCCCTGCACGTCAAGCACAATGTACTCATTCTCCAGATGGACCACGGGTCCTCTCAAAAAATCGATCATTTTCTTAATACCTCATTTATTCTGGAATTTAACGTGTACGAATGGGCGTGGCAGATCGCCACGGCCAGCGCGTCGGCCACATCATCCGGCTTGGGCACCGCCTGCAGCTTCAGGAACATGCGAACCATTTCCTGCACCTGCTTCTTCTCTGCTTTGCCGTATCCGACGATGGCCTGCTTCACCTGCATCGGGGTGTACTCGGCGATCGGCAGCCCGCGCTGCGTTGCCGCCAGAATCAGAACGCCGCGCGCCTGACTGACGGACATAGCCGTCGTGACGTTTCTATTAAAAAACAATTTCTCGAAAGCTACCGCTTCCGGCTGATACTTATCAATAAGCTGGAGCATCGCCTCATAGACGTGCAACAGCCGTTCTTCATCAGGTGTATGGGCTTCCGTCTGAATACATCCATACTGAACCGGAGTGACCTTACTTCCGTTTTTATCGATAAATCCGAATCCGACGATCGCAATCCCCGGGTCAATTCCTAAAATTCGCAAGTCATTTCTCTCCCTTGGTATAAAGCGAACATATGTATTCGTTCTCTTCATTATAATGTAAAACTTCATACCAAGTCTATGATTCTACTAAAAGAGGTATGCCTGCATCCGGGACAAGCCTACATAGACTCCGTCCCGGAAGGAGTGAACGTCCGGATGAGCTCGTTGATAAAAGCAAGCATCGCTGTGCTCAGAAACGTCTGCTTCCGGTAAACGATGCCGACCTTTTTCTGGGGGACGGGCTCAACGATCGGTACAGTGCGGATCGAAGGATCGGAGCCTTGTAAAAGGTAGGACCTGGGTAGTATGGTCGCGCCGACCCCGAGCCGGACCATCTGCAGCATGGAGTCCATCGTCGACAGCTCAAACGCCGGTTGAAGCTGCACCCCTGCTTGAGCGCTGTAGCTGTCCACCATTTGACGTACCAGAAACTTTTCAGGAAAAAGAATCAGCGGCACCTCTGTCAGTTGGTCCAATTTCACAGCCTCTGCGGCTGCAAGGGGATGCTGCTTCGCCACAGCCAGGCACAGCTCTTCGGTGTAGAGCTCTTTGCTGACCAGCTGCTCGTCCTCCAGCGGGAGAAAAACGACTCCAAGATCCAGCTTGTTAGCCAGCAGACCGGCCCTCGTTTCCTCCGTCGCCAGCTCCACGACCGAAATCGAGATGCCCGGCTGCTTCTGGTGAAAAGAAATCAGCGTCCTCGTCAGCAGATGGTTGCCTGAGCAGCCGATCGTCAGCCTCCCCCGCTGCATCCCTTTCAGTTCATTGATTTCGGACTGCGCCTGCTCCAGCTCATGAAAAATGTTCAGCGCATGCTCCTTCAACGTTTGCCCCGCTTCCGTCAAATAGTTCCGCTTTCCGATCCTTTGAAAGAGGGGCATGCCCACCCTCTCCTCGAGCAGGCGGATTTGCTGGCTGAGCGTCGGTTGGCTGATGCCCAATTGAACGGCTGCTTTCGTAAAATGAAGCTCTTCGCATACGGCAAGAAAGTATTCCAGCAGGCGGAAATCCATAAGCCTCCCCCTTCACCCTAACCATAGTTAATAACTATTATTTTAATTGATAACATTGAATTGACCAATCATTTTTTATTCCCTATAGTGAGAATAATAAATTTCTATAGATGAGGTGAGCGTTGCAATGACACAAGAGATCAGCATTCAGTTAACCACCGAGCCGCGAACACGTCCGGACAGCGAGAAGCTTGGCTTCGGCAAGTATTTTACAGATCACATGTTTATGATGGATTATACGCTGGAGAAGGGATGGCATGATCCGCGGATCGTTCCTTACGCCCCGCTGCAGATGGATCCGGCTTCGATGGTATTTCATTATGGGCAGGCAGTGTTCGAAGGTCTGAAGGCATACCAAACTTCTTCCGGCGACCTCCTTCTGTTCCGCCCTGACAAAAACATGACGCGGCTGAACCGCTCCAACGAACGCTTGGGCATTCCTGAAGTGTCGGGCGACTTTGTCATTGAAGCGATCCGCACCCTCATTAACATCGATCGTGCTTGGGTTCCGACGGCTCCAGGAACATCGCTGTATATCCGGCCTTTTATCATTGCTACGGAAGCTTGCCTCGGCGTGAGAGAATCCCACACCTACCAGCTGATCGTCATTCTGTCTCCTGTAGGCGCTTACTACTCGGGCGGGCTTGCCCCGGTAAAAATTAATGTGGAGAGCTCCTATACCCGAGCCGTGCAGGGTGGAATCGGGCATGCGAAGGCAGCTGGCAACTATGCCGCAAGCATCAAGGCCCAAAGCAACGCCAAGAAAGGCGGCTACTCCCAGGTGCTGTGGCTCGATGCGCTGGAAAAGAAGTACATTGAAGAGGTCGGCAGCATGAACATCTTTTTCAAAATCGGCGGTAAAGTGATCACCCCGGCCATTAACGGCAGCATACTGGAAGGTGTGACCCGGGCTTCGGTTCTGGAGCTGCTCGGCAGCTGGAACATCCCGGTGGAAGAGCGGAAAATATCGATTGAAGAGATTTTTGAGGCCAATGCCAAGGGCGAATTGGAGGAAGTGTTCGGCACGGGGACGGCGGCTGTCATTTCCCCTGTCGGCGAATTATATTGGGATGACCGGCAAGTCCTCATTAACAACGGCCAAATCGGCCCATACTCGCAAAAGCTGTATGACACCCTAACGGGTATCCAGACCGGGCGGCTTCCAGATCCATTGAAATGGACGATGCCCGTTTAAGTCCCCATAGGATGAATGCAAAAAGCTTTCCTGTTCGCCTCATCGCTGGCAGGAAAGCTTTTTTCACTTGCGTTCTATTCCTTTTATCGAAAATCCGTTTAAAGCAAAGGACATCGAACATCCCGGGCTTTACCCTTTTCGGGCATAATCGCTGAATGTGGACAGCACGCTGTTGTATTCGTCAATATCCTGAACCCGGATGCCGTCATAAAGCTGCTGTACGGCTCCGTCCGGCAGGGAGGATTCCATCGAGTTGATATCCAGTTGGAAAAAGGTTTTAATGACCTTTTCGTGTGTCGGCGGTCCCTCGAACAAGGTCAGATTCCCATCTTTGTCGAGGCTGATGTAAGCCTGTTCCTTACAGGTCGGGGATAGATCCGAAATGGTTTCCTCAAACCGGATTTGCCCCTTCCCGGTAAACTCGCCTTTCCAGGTTGGATGCTCATTCATCAGGGAGTAGATGTCATCGCTGCTCAGTTGTCCGAGCACCTGTTCCTCCTCACCGCATATATAAACTTGGCGAACGGTTACTTCGTTTGTACCCTTCGTTTGATTCAACGTCTTCCAGAATTCCGAATTATCCACGGTGTCATCGGAACCCTCCGTCTGCTCATAATGCTGAAGCGTTTCAATGGCAACCGGCGGTTTCGTGCTGAGCAGGCTCTGTACCTGATCCGGAAGATAGGATCCGAGCCAGACCAAGGCAAGCATTAACGAAGAGATCCCCAGCGTCAACGCTCTGCGTCTCCAACGTCTCCATTGCTTTTGTATTTTCTTTTTGATTCGCGCTGCATTCACGATAATCCCCTTCTATTCTCTATCTTTTTCCTTTATTGTGACCGGGGAAATACCAAATTATACAGCAAAAAACCACCGAAATTCATTCGGTGGTTGATCTGATCGGGACGACACGATTTGAACATGCGACCCCCTGGTCCCAAACCAGGTGCTCTACCAAGCTGAGCTACGTCCCGTTATTCATCTGAAAATGTTAAAATGCCGGTGAAGGGACTCGAACCCCCACGGTTTCCCTCACGATTTTGAGTCGCGCGCGTCTGCCAATTCCGCCACACCGGCTCGGTAAAACATAAGTACGCGCCCTAAGAGATTCGAACTCCTGACCTTTTGATTCGTAGTCAAACGCTCTATCCAGCTGAGCTAAGGGCGCCGGTAAAGGCAAAAAAAATGGAGCGGACGACGGGAATCGAACCCGCGACCCTCGCCTTGGCAAGGCGATGCTCTACCGCTGAGCCACGTCCGCAAAATCAAAAATAAAACTGGTGAGCCATGAAGGACTCGAACCTTCGACACCCTGATTAAAAGTCAGGTGCTCTACCAACTGAGCTAATGGCTCTTAATTCAAGAGGATTCTCATCCCTGAAGTAAAGATCATGGTGGAACCTACGGGATACTCTCTCTTCGTTCGAGACTGCGATGCAGTGCTAACGAAGTGAATGCATCGACGAACCCGTATCCGGATTCTCATCCCTGAAGCAATTTATAATGGCGGAACCGACGGGATTCGAACCCGCGATCTCCTGCGTGACAGGCAGGCATGTTAGGCCTCTACACCACGGTTCCACGGCCTTTGGGATCTCCATCTTAAGGAGATAATTGCGGGGGCAGGATTTGAACCTACGACCTTCGGGTTATGAGCCCGACGAGCTACCGGACTGCTCCACCCCGCGTCATTAAAAAATCACTTATTTTCTTTTAAAAATCATGGTGGAGGCTGAGGGGATCGAACCCCCGACCCTCTGCTTGTAAGGCAGATGCTCTCCCAGCTGAGCTAAGCCTCCATAATAAGTGACCCGTATGGGATACTCTCACTTCGTTCGAGACTGCGATGCAGATGCTAACGGAGTAATGCTCCGACGAACCCTTTTTTGGATTCTCATCCCTGATGCTAATAAAGAAAGTGACCCGTATGGGATTCGAACCCATGTTACCTCCGTGAAAGGGAGGTGTCTTAACCCCTTGACCAACGGGCCGCGCTATTAAAATCCAAGCTGGCGGAGAGAGAGGGATTCGAACCCTCGAGACGCTTTTGGCGCCTACACGATTTCCAATCGTGCTCCTTCGGCCAACTCGGACACCTCTCCACAAGTGGCTCCCCGAACAGGACTCGAACCTGTGACAACTCGATTAACAGTCGAGTGCTCTACCAACTGAGCTATCAGGGAATATGTATCGCTTGGCAACGTCCTACTCTCCCAGGACCCTTCGGTCCAAGTACCATCGGCGCTGGAGGGCTTAACGGTCGTGTTCGGGATGGGTACGCGTGGAACCCCTCCGCTATCGCCACCAAACGGAGCATTGGTTAATAACCAAATGCATAATTCAGGTTTCAGCATCGCCAAATGCTGAAAGTCATGCACGCTTCTCTCACCCACTTGAAGTGAAATCAGCATTTTTGACTCCCTGAAAACTAGATACGAAACGAATCTGCGCTTTAAGAATTATCGGGTCCCCGCCAAAGTACTCGGAATCAGCTTCAACGCTGCTCTTCACTTTGGTGGGTATTTTTTGGATAAGCCCTCGACCGATTAGTATTGGTCAGCTCCATGCATTGCTGCACTTCCACCTCCAACCTATCTACCTCGTCGTCTACAAGGGGTCTTACATACTGGGAAATCTCATCTTGAGGGGGGCTTCACGCTTAGATGCTTTCAGCGCTTATCCCGTCCGTACGTAGCTACCCAGCCATGCTCCTGGCGGAACAACTGGTGCACCAGCGGTACGTCCATCCCGGTCCTCTCGTACTAAGGACAGCTCCTCTCAAATTTCCTACGCCCACGACAGATAGGGACCGAACTGTCTCACGACGTTCTGAACCCAGCTCGCGTACCGCTTTAATGGGCGAACAGCCCAACCCTTGGGACCTACTTCAGCCCCAGGATGCGATGAGCCGACATCGAGGTGCCAAACCTCCCCGTCGATGTGGACTCTTGGGGGAGATAAGCCTGTTATCCCCAGGGTAGCTTTTATCCGTTGAGCGATGGCCCTTCCATGCGGTACCACCGGATCACTAAGCCCGACTTTCGTCCCTGCTCGACTTGTAGGTCTCGCAGTCAAGCTCCCTTCTGCCTTTGCACTCTTCGAATGATTTCCAACCATTCTGAGGGAACCTTGGGGCGCCTCCGTTACTCTTTAGGAGGCGACCGCCCCAGTCAAACTGCCCACCTGACACTGTCCCCATACCGGATCACGGTACCAGGTTAGAACCTAGATACGATCAGGGTGGTATCCCAACGGCGCCTCCACCCAAGCTGGCGCTCAGGTTTCAAAGGCTCCCACCTATCCTGTACAGATCGTACCCAAATCCAATATCAAGCTGCAGTAAAGCTCCATGGGGTCTTTCCGTCTTGTCGCGGGTAACCTGCATCTTCACAGGTATTAAAATTTCACCGGATCTCTCGTTGAGACAGCGCCCAAGTCGTTACGCCATTCGTGCGGGTCAGAATTTACCTGACAAGGAATTTCGCTACCTTAGGACCGTTATAGTTACGGCCGCCGTTTACTGGGGCTTCGGTTCACAGCTTCGGGTTTAACCCCTAACCGCTCCCCTTAACCTTCCAGCACCGGGCAGGCGTCAGCCCGTATACTTCGCCTTGCGGCTTCGCACAGACCTGTGTTTTTGCTAAACAGTCGCTTGGGCCTTTTCACTGCGGCCCCCTCGTGCTATTCACACTACCGGGGCACCCCTTCTCCCGAAGTTACGGGGTCATTTTGCCGAGTTCCTTAACGAGAGTTCTTCCGCGCGCCTTAGAATTCTCTTCTCGCCTACCTGTGTCGGTTTGCGGTACGGGCACCTTCACCTGGTTAGAGGCTTTTCTTGGCAGTGTGAGATCATGACCTTCGGTACTATAATTTTCCCTCCCCGTCACAGCCCAGCCTTAAAGTGTGCGGATTTGCCTACACACCAGCCTCACTGCTTGGACGAGCATCCATCAGCTCGCGTCACTACCCTCCTGCGTCACCCCATCACTCATAACGGTTTACGGTGGTACAGGAATTTCAACCTGTTGTCCTTCGATTACGCCTGTCGGCCTCACCTTAGGTCCCGACTTACCCTGAGCGGACGAGCCTTCCTCAGGAAACCTTGGGCTTTCGGCGGATCAGATTCTCACTGATCTTTTCGTTACTCATACCGGCATTCTCACTTGTATACACTCCAGCACTCCTTACGGTATACCTTCAACGCTGTATACAACGCTCCCCTACCCCTGATGCAAAGCATCAAGCCATAGCTTCGGTGGTGTGTTTAGCCCCGTTACATTTTCGGCGCAGAGTCACTCGACCAGTGAGCTATTACGCACTCTTTCAATGGTGGCTGCTTCTAAGCCAACATCCTGGTTGTCTGTGCAACTCCACATCCTTTCCCACTTAACACACACTTGGGGACCTTAGCTGATGGTCTGGGCTGTTTCCCTTTTGACAATGGATCTTAGCACTCACTGTCTGACTCCCGGTCGATCAGTCGATGGCATTCGGAGTTTGACTGAGCTTGGTAACCCTTGCGGGCCCCGCACCCAATCAGTGCTCTACCTCCACGACTGCAAAACCGAGGCTAGCCCTAAAGCTATTTCGGGGAGAACCAGCTATCTCCGAGTTCGATTGGAATTTCTCCGCTACCCCCACCTCATCCCCGAATTTTTCAACATTCGTGGGTTCGGGCCTCCAGTGCGTGTTACCGCACCTTCACCCTGGACAGGGGTAGATCACACGGT